>NZ_JABBPE010000001.1:0-120000 GCF_012927455.1 Polaromonas sp.
GCCCATCGGATACATTCCCCCTGCCGAGGCTGAAGAAAATTACTATCGGCAATTAGCCAGTCAAGTTGCAGTGTCTGCCTGACTTAACCCAACGGGCCTCCACGGAACCCGGGGCGATTCAACTGCTAGAGCAAGCCAATCTGCGCGCACCACAGTTGTAAACCCGATATTGAGGGAGCCGTCGAGACCATATCGTGGTGCAAAACATTGGGGTACGGGGTAACTGTGAGGTCTGACGTGCGAGCTAATCGGGCGCCAGCGAAGGGTTAGGCATCACTGAGGTGGCCACGCTCGATGGCCTTTGCTGGGTTCTCAAAGATGGCCATAGCGGTGAGCATGCGGAGAAAGCCAAACTTGCGATAGAAGTCTTCTTTGCCAGGCACCGAGTAGAGAATGATTTTCTTGTGCCCACTTGAAAGAGCAACTAAGCGTTTGACGACCTCTCCCCCAAGGCCGGTGCCTTGATGAGTTGGTAGTACTGCGACATCGCAGATGTATGAAGCGTCAGCTCCGTCAGCGAGTGCCCGACCTGCGGCAATTAGCTTGCCGTCTTCGTAGGCAAAGCAGCGGTATCTGCTGTTGGTGAACACTGTTTCCAGGACCTTGGCGTTCTTGATTCCAAGTGGCGCTGCTCGATATAGGGCTTCCAGTTCGGTCCAGTCGAGAGTGGTAATGGATTCGGACCACGAAACGGCCATAAGTGTTCCTTGTGTAATGCGTGACGTTCGAGCTGAGCGGGGCGACGACGGCAGGACGCAAGACCGGGCCTGGTGGCGTGCCGATGGCGCTCCGCCTGAGCGAGGCGTTAGGCCTCGGGTTCTTGGCAAACCACTTCGATGTTGTGCCCGTCCGGACCAATGACGAAAGCTGCATAGTAGTTCGCGTGATAGTGGGGGCGCAGACCAGGCGCACCATTGTCTTTGCCACCCGCCTCCAGCGCCGTGCGATAAAAAGCTTCGACTTGCTGGCGATTCTCGGCCGTGAACGCCAAGTGAAGATGCGCCGGCTTCTCTTCGGTTTGGTAAAGGCACAGTGAAGCCTTAGCCTTTGTGCACAGTTCGACACCGTACGTAGGCGGCCCTTCCGAGCCAGCGGATACGCCGAGCGGTTCGAGTGCCTTGAGGAAGAACGCTTTGCTGGCTGCATAGTCGCTGACTCCGAATTTGACGTGGTCAAACATGAGTTCTCCTAAAGTGTGTGAGCCTGCGCGAGGTCCGGCTGCCTGTTAGTTCGCGCCGGTAACGGCGCCGGCGGCGCGCAAGACCGCAACCATCTCGGAAGTGCCGCTTTGCAGTGCGAAATCAAGCGGCCGTCGCCCGTCGTCATCCTTGGCGTTGACATTGGAGCCGGCGCCAATCAGTATTTTAAGAGCTTCGGCGCTTTTGCTCTTTGCCGCATTGTGGATGGGCTGCTTGCCAGACAGGGCCAGCGTATGAATGTCGGCACCCGCGGCAATAAGCGCCTGGAGCATTGCCGTCTTGCCCCAAAGCGCGGCGAGCTGAATGGGCTGCACTCGGTAGTTGTTTGAAGCGTTGACGTTGCCCCCGGCAGCAATTACGGATGTGAGCAGTTCGACATCGCCAAAGGAAGCAACGGAATGAATCAACTGGTCGTTGTTCGAATCGCATGCGTTCACATTGGCGCCGCTGGCCAACAGCGCACGCACGATGGGCAGCGAATCGGCGTTGAACGCCCGGTCCATGGGCGTCCAGCCGTTTTTATTTGCCACATCTACCTTGGCGCCGGCCTTCAGCAAAGCCTGTACCGTTTGAACGCTGGCGATGTCAGTTGCCAAATGCAAAGGGGTGTTGCCAGCGTCGTCGGTCGCATTAATGCTCGCTTTGGCGGCCAGGAGCATTTGAACGATTTGCGTATGCCCCCCCCCCGCGCGGCCAGATGCAGCGGCTCGCTGCCATCGGTGTCTCGGTGCTTGACCGATGCGCCGCTGACAAGCAAGCGCTTGACGCCCTCGACGTCGCCCTGGTTGGCCTGTGAAGAGAGCGTTTCTGACAAGTCGTGGGTGGCCGAGGAAAAGCCGTATTGCTGACAAACCCAGGGCATGTCATCGAGCCCGCCAGGTCTGGCGGTCGATTCTTGTAATTCGAGCTGCATATTGCTCATGGCGGATTTGTAATCCGCACTCAGGCGGAGCGCGCGAATAGCTTTTCCCCCCTGCGCCGCCTCATAACTTTTTTTGCCCGCCGCGGCCCCGGCACGGTCGATTTTTAAGCAGGCCGAATATAAAAAATCCATGCGCGCGAGAATCAACTCGCTCGACTCTCCCGCGTCGGCCCGGGCACCCGCCGTGAGCGCCGCGCCGGCTGCAAGGAAAAGACAAAAAAGAGATTTTTTCATGAGTGGTGCGAAAAAATGTTTCAGTAATGCAGGGGTGCTAGTAATAAGTTAATTGTGCCGCAGCCGCAGGCGGAAAAGGCGCCACAGCGCTGCCAAAAAAGTTGCGCAAATAGCGTACAACTGGTGCGGAAATGCAACCTGCTTACTAGATGGCCTGCTGTACCCGGCATCGGACCTGCGCTCTAAGGAGCACTGCACCCACTCAGCTGGCTTCACCGACCATGTGTTCTGGCTCGATTCTCGCTAGGACCTCGACGTAAATGGATTTAGTTAGTTCCGTAAATATGGTGAGGCCCGATAGCTTTGCATTTCTACCAGGAGCGGTCATTCGCTCCCATAACTTGAACACGTCAAAAAACCGGTTGCGGTCTTTCGAATTCTGACAAGAGTTATTCAACATTGCCATTCTTGGAACTCCGAGGACGACTCCACTAGTTTCGACATCACGATTAATGCGGGTGAAGCGTCGCGGGAAATGTTGGGCAGAAAGAGTACGCAAGAGGGCACGCTTGCGAAATTTAATGATAAGGGTATCCCTCTTCAAAATACTTTCGGCGAGTAGCTGTTTCAAGGGTCTAGCCTGTATAGTTTCGCTGGCATTCGGTTTAACGCCGCAAGCTATACGAGAACTCAACAACCCCAAGGGACTAACCCATGAAAAAAATCGCCGCCGTTTTGCTTTCCGTATTCTTGCTCGCACCAACCATCGCGTCGGCGGACTCCGTGATAAAGGCCTCTGAGCTCAGCGCCCTGGGCGGCCTGTCCCTTGTGGCGGCCCCGCTCTACATGCTTTCCGGCGCTGCCGTACTGGTCACCGGCGTGGTCACCACCGTTGTTGACGCCAGCAAGGTCAACGTGCTGGTGACCACAGAAAAGGGTAAAGAAACCATCACCTTGCCAAAAAGCGTTGTCGACAAAGCCAACTTGAAGGCTGGCGACCAGCTAACGGTCAAGCCCTCCAAATCCGGCGCGCTGCTTTCCAAGAACGAAACACCCCTGGCCTTCTTGGTCACTCCGGAAAACGCCAAGCTGTCGCGCAGCCATGAACTGGCTAAATAAGTCCGCGCGGACGCTCATCGCCGCGTCCCTTTGCCTGGCTGCCGGTGCCGCAAACGCCGGCCGCGCTTGCGAAGAAACTGTCGTTGACCCGGCTAAGACTCAAATTGCTTTTGATACCGCGATGACTTTGGGCAACGTGCTCGATGCCAGCGGCCAAAAGCTGGTCATCCTGGCCAGGCGCGGCCAAGACCTCGAAAAGTACGGAGTCACGTTCTCGCATGCAGCATTTGCGGCCAGAGAAGCGGGCGGCTGGGCCATTTACCACGACCTTAACGTGTGTGGTAGTGCGCTGTCGAAGCTTTTTGTTCAGGGGCTGGCCGAGTTCTTGGCCGATGACCTGATTTCGCAAGACGTTGCAGTGGTCACGCCCGAGCCTTGGCTGCAAGACCGATTGATTCAGGTACTGGCATCAAAGCAAGAGCAGTTTCGGATGCACGAGTCGGCGTACAGCGCCGTGGCTTATCCTTTTGCCCTACGCTATCAGAACTCGAACGGCTGGATTCTCGAAACCTATGCCAGGGCTGCTTCCGAGACGCTGCTGCCCACGCGGGATGAAGCGCAAGGCTGGCTGAAGTCGCAGGGATACACCCCGAGCATTATTGAGCTGGGGACGCTGACGCGTCTTGGGGCGCGCATGTTCAAGGCCAACGTCGCGTTCGATGACCAGCCCGCAGAATTACGGTGGGCCGGCAAAATCACGGCCAGCACTGGTGACTCGGTGCTGAGGTTTGTTGCCAAAAATGGCATCAAGCAGCCCGGCTGCACACACGGGAAGTTTGCCGAGGCTGTTTGCCTGGTAAAAAACCAGTAGTCCAGCCCGTCGGACGCGTTACCCTGTGAGCTGACGCGGACCGACCAACAGCGGCCGTTGAGATGACCTTTGCAATGCCTCATGCTCAGGAGCCCGATGTCACAACTCGTCTTCGTTTTCGGAACCTTGAAAGAGGGCTTCCCTAACTTCGCCACCAACAAAGGCGCACGAGTCGGGGGGAGCTTCATTACCGTGGAGCGCTATCCGCTGTACCTGGTCGGAGAGCGCTTCTCGCCATGGTTGATTCACGCTGCAGGGGAAGGTGAGCGAGTTGTCGGCCAGGTCTTCAAAGTCGACCAGGTAACGCTCAAAGCCATGGACGTCCTTGAGCGAATCACCGAGCCCGATGGGTACCGACGGGTAGCGATTGACGTGGAGGAGCTGGAGGACGCATCGAAGGGGAGGCTCAGCGTCCATGCATACGTCAAGGACCGGGAGCTCTTTCGTCGTTCAGACGCACAGCTTGGGCCGCTGCGCGAATACGCACATGTGCACGCTGCGCTGTATCGAAGCAGAGCATTGCCGCCCCAGTGTGGCAGCCTTCAGTGAACCGCGCGGGGGCGTAGCATCGCACGGACCGACTACATTCGCTTGTACTGTCGGCATTCAATCTGCAATTATCTCCGTCCGCTCCAGGCACCGTACCGCCCGTCGATTTCCGGCCAGAAGCGGTCTTTTGATAAGCTCGACTATCGAGTGAAGAGCAGGACGTATATGAACCCAAGTGACATATTGCGGGACTTGTGGCAAGTCGCAGGACTACCGGCCGACGCGTTAGCTTTTGCCGCGCTACATGGCGCGGACCCTGTGTTTCCCTCGTCCTTTCGGGTCGGAGCTGCGGCGCAAAGCACCATCGCCGCAGCTGCTTTGGCTGCTTGTGAGGTCGCCCACCAACGCGGCACGGCTCGCCAGCGCGTGACCGTCGATTTGACACACGCGGCCATCGAATGCACTGGATGGTTCAGCATCGACGGGCGTGTGCCGGACCTCTGGGATACATTTTCTGGCTTATACCGCTGCGCTGATGGCCATGTAAGGATTCACGCTAACTTCTCTCACCACCGCGAGGGTGCCTTGCGCTTATTGGGACTCAATCCGGCAACATCACAGCGCAGTGACGCCGAGCAAGCTTTTCTTCGCTGGCGCGCAATCGATTTCGAGGACGCCGCCGCCAACATGAACCTTGTGGCCACCGCATTGCGCCGTTTCGATGAGTGGGATGCGACGCCGCAAGGACATGCCTTGGGCACCCAGCCACTTTTTACCATCGACCGCATTGGCGAACCCAAAGATGCGCCACCTCTTGTGTTGCCAGCGTTGCGCGACGACGAGTCTCCTTTGAGCGGCCTGCGCGTGCTCGACCTTACGCGCATTCTCGCAGGCCCTGTAGGCGGCCGCGTGCTTGCGGCCTATGGCGCAGATGTAATGCTCATTAACTCGCCAAATCTTCCAAACATCGCCGCCATTGCAGACACCAGCCGGGGCAAACTTTCGGCTCACGCGGACTTGCGAACTGACCAGGGCCGCGCCGCGCTTGAACACTTGGTCGGAAACGCACATGTTTTCGTGCAAGGCTATCGACCTGGAGGGCTCTCAGCCCTTGGTTACGGTGCCGAAGAAATCGTTCGGCTGCGCCCAGGCATCATCTATGTGACGCTTTCCGCCTATGGCACGCAAGGACCCTGGGTGGAGCGGCGTGGCTTTGACTCGCTGGTACAAACGGCTATGGGCTTCAACTATGCTGAGGGTGAAGCTGATGGTGACGGGGTGCCGCGACCAATGCCCATGCAGATTCTTGATGAAGCGACCGGATACCTGCTGGCCTTTGGTGTGGCGGCGGCGCTGTGTCGTCAGCAGCGTGAGGGCGGGAGCTGGCATGTACAGGTATCGCTGGCGCAGACCGGACAGTGGCTTCGACGACTGGGGCAGGTGGCTGGTGGGTTGGCTGCGGTGAGGCCCAACATGGCACCCTATCTTGAGATTTCCCAGTCTGGATTTGGCGAGTTGTGTGCGGTCCGCCACAGTGCCCAGCTCTCGCGCACGCCAGCCAACTGGAAGCGGCAATCAATGCCGCCCGGCAGCAGTGCTCCGGCCTGGCCTTAGAACTGGCTGATTCCGACCAAGAGCAGGCATTGCAGCCCATTCTCTGGCATGTGCACCTCTGGTTCAGTGCGCTTCAAGGCGGGTGCTGAAAGCCACTGGAAGCATAGCCCCTAAGCCCAACAATGTGTGGCAGCGTACAGATCACTTGGTTTGCAAGTGTTAACTTTCCAACCAGACATCAACCCGACAGGCCGATTTTTACCCATTTTGACGCGGCTGCGTGTTGGGCGATAGACAAATAGGTGGGATGGTCCATAGTCAGTGAATGGCCTGAAACGCTAGAAAAGTTGAACCTATGCTTCACCAGTTTTTAGCCAACAACCGCGCCATCCTGATTGCCAGGTGCATTGGAAAGGTCAACAAAAGACCGAAGCGGGCTGCTACCCCTGAGCAATTGAAAAACGGCATCCCGATGTTCATCGACCAGTTGACCAGAACACTGGAGGCCGAGCGAAGTAATGAAGACGCGACCAGCCTTCAGATTTCCGGCCCGGCAGGCGGGGACGCTGCTAATTTGTCTGAAATGGGGCTTAGCGCGGCGGCGCATGGCAAGGCGTTGCTGTACCTCGGCTACAGTGTGGACCAAGTCGTGCATGACTACGGCGACCTGTGCCAAGCCATCACGGACCTGGCCTTCGAGCGGGACGCACCTTTCAGCATCGACGAATACCGAACATTGAACCGTTGCCTGGACAATGTCATGGCCGACGCCGTGACCGAATTCAGCGCCCAGCGCGATGCAACCCTCACGGCCGAGCAAAGCCTGCATGAGACCGAGCAGCTCGGCTTTTTGATGCACGAGCTGCGCAATGCGCTTGGAACTGCAAGCCTTGCGGTCACCGCCATGGAGATGGGCAGCCTGACCCCGGCAGGAGCTACAGGCGCGGTGTTAAAGCGCAGTCATGCGTCCATGGCCAAGCTCATTAGCAACGCCTTGATTGAGGTGCGCGCCAAAAATAGAGGAATCGGGCATCCACAGCTGCTCTCGCTGGCGGGTTATATCGCCGAAGCCAAAACTGGCGCCGACTTGGATGCGACCACGAGAGGATGCCTTCTCGCCGTGGCCGAGGTGGACCCAAGTCTGGGCATCCAGGTCAACCACGAACTGATCTGGGGGCTTTGATGAATTTGCTGCACAACGCCTTCAAGTTCACGCACTCGCATACGCAGGTGTCGTTAAATGCCTACGCAGTGGGCGAGCGCATCCTCATAGACGTGAAAGACCAGTGCGGCGGCCTGCCGCCCAGTAGTACCGAGAAAATGTTCACGCCCTTCACTCAACACAGCCATGACAGGACGGGCATGGGGCTGGGCCTGTCAATTGCCCGAAAAAGCGTCGAAGCCGACGGCGGCACCTTGAGCGTTAGGGACGTGCCGGGCACGGGATGCATTTTCACAATTGACCTACCGCGCTATTCGCTGAGATAGCCACACTTGGCAGGCAGTACCTCGGCTGTGCGCAGAATGAATGACTGCTTTGGGCACAAAGCGGTCAGTCGCCCGCGTTCAGTCAATAAGCCTTCAGACCTCAATCACGCAAGCCCACCCAAAGTTCCTATTCTCAAAATCTAGCGCTCCAACCTTCGCTGCCGAGCCCACATTCCTGGCGTAGCCTTGCGGGTTGGCAACGACCCTGCATCCACGATTCAGGTCAACTCGGTAGTCGGTGCATAGCGTCGTGCCGAGAAACCTAACACCGCCAAAGTCGACAGAATCGTTATCCAAGAAACTGATGGGAGTTCCGGATGTCGCCTTGCGCAAATCAACGCGCATTTGCTCAATCGAATTTTCATAGAATTCATGGTTCCCGGCAAGGAGCAACACGAGTACGGCCGCCGGCCCTTGGAATCTCACCTAGTGATTCGAGAAGCGCAGAGCGCAGCGAGAGCTTGCGCGGCCGCCCATTTTTCGTCTCTGGCAAATATGCCGTCCCCGCAGCAAAATCCACGCGGTCTCAGGTCAGTGTGAGCGTCTTGCCGCGCCGCGCCGCCGTCATCAGCTGGAACTGCTCGAAGGTCTCAAAAATGGGTATCGGCTTGCACGTCTGTTCAGCTACGGGACGCAAGCGCTTACGCTCCTGGGCCAGACCCTTCTTGCGGGCACTGTTGCTGGAAAAAGTCATGCCTTCGAGGCCTTGGCCGGCCAGTTCTTGCAGGCGTTGTTCGGCGGCCCGCTCAAAGTCCAGCTGTGCCAACGCCTCAATCAGCCGCATCTCCTCGTCCGGGCTGATGCGCCGCTCGCGTTCGTTGAAGTATTTCGGCCGGCGCACGCCGTCCATCGGGTTTTTGTCCAGGTTGAAGCCCCAGACTTTAGTGGCAACGGTGAAGATGCTTCGAATGATGTAAAGCTCGCGGTCAACCGTGGCCGGCGCAACGCTCAGCAGGCGTTCGGCGATGAAGTCTTCAATGTCAATCGCCTCCACCTTCGACAGCCGCTTGTGTATCCACAGCAAGCGCGGTAGCGCTCCAGCAAGACCTGCCCATGGGCTTCACTGTCATCGAGCCAGCCTTCGAGCTTACAGGCTTGGATCTGGAAGCTCTTGCGCTTGGGCGCCTCCTTGAGCAGGAAGCGAACCATCAGGTCGGCATAGGTGATGCTGTGGGACTTGGTGTAGTCCGTGAACAAACCGCGACTGCGCTCGGCATCAATCTGCTGGCAGAAATCTTCTGCTTTTTTGGCGCGAATCGAAAGTCATCTGTTGCTTGCGATAACCCTTCTGCCGGATTCGAACGAAAAACTCGTCTTCCTCCTGCTTGGCACTGAGTTTGAGACTTTCCCCACGCAAGCTGTCCATGTAGGCCTCAGCCTTGGCGAGCTGGGTATGGGGAAAACTGCGAGTCTTGTCATCACGGTTTTTGACAGTGACGCATTAGCGCGAACGGTTCTCAAAGGTGGCCATGTGAAGCTCCAGGTTTTGGAGACTTCTGTAGCCACTGAATTTATACGGACGCTGCACCGTACCGCTCAAACTGCGCCAACTGGCACAGTTTTGGCACAGATTTAACTTTTTGACCCTTGGCACCGATGCCAAAAACTTCGTAAGCCATTGATTTTAAAAAAAAATTGGTCGGGGTGAGAGGATTCGAACCTCCGGCCTCTACGTCCCGAACGTAGCGCTCTACCTGGCTAAGCTACACCCCGCCACGACCACCAGCCCACTCAAGACCGCCGCTGCAGCAATTGGGAAGCCAGTTGCCGCAGAGCATTACTGTATGGGTTTTGGGGCAAAGCTTGCAAGGCATTCAGTGCGCACTGGGCCTCGGCGGCGGCGGCGGCGCGAGTGGCCTCCAAGGCGCCACTGCGCTGCACGATTGCAATAATTTTTGCCATCTGCTCGGTTCCGCCGGTTTCAATGGCCTGCCGGATGGTGGCACTCTCAGCCTCAGTGCCGCGCTGCATCGCAATGATCAGCGGCAGCGTGGCCTTGCCTTCGCGCAGGTCGTCACCCAAATTTTTTCCCATTTCCGCTGCGTTGCCGTCATAGTCCAGCACATCATCGATGACCTGAAAGGCGGTGCCCAGGGCCTGCCCGTAGTCCGCGCAGCTTTGCTCAAGCGCTGCACTGGACTGCGCCAGCAAGGCAGCCAGACGGGCGCTGGCCTCGAACAGCTTGGCTGTCTTGGAGCGGATCACGCGCAGGTAATCGTCCTCGGACAGCGTCGCGTCGTGCATGTTCATGAGTTGCAGGACCTCCCCTTCGGCAATCACATTGGTGGCCTCTGCCAGGGTCTGCATGATGCGAATATCGCCCGCATCGACCATCATCTGGAAGGCCCGCGAATACAGAAAATCACCGACCAGCACGCTGGCGGGATTGCCAAAGGCTTCGTTAGCGGTGGCTCGGCCGCGGCGCAGCGTGGAATCGTCCACCACGTCGTCATGCAACAGAGTTGCGGTATGAATGAACTCCACCACGGCCGCCAGATTGTGGCGCTGCTCGCCCCGATAGCCCAGCGCGCCGCACATCAGCAGCAACAAGGCGGGGCGCAGGCGCTTGCCACCGGCAGCGACAATGTAATGCGACACCTGACTGACCAGTGGCACCTCTGACTTCAGGCGCTGCACGATCACCTTGTCCATTTCGCGCATATCGTCGGCAATCAGGGCCAAGGCGGCGGCGGTACTTGAAGAGTTGACTGACAAAAGGCTATCCAGACATTGAGTTTGACCCGATTATAGGAAGCTGGCTTGCCTCCGCTTCCGGCTTCGGGTCCGGCCCGACAAAGACCTCTATCCTGCGGCACTGGTCATTTTGCCCCTCCGTGCTAGAATGAAAGGCTCTGTGGAAATACGTCCGCAGAACTCAATTTACGAGGTCTTACATGTACGCGGTCATAAAAACCGGTGGCAAACAATACAAAGTTGCTACTGGAGAAAAAATTAAAGTAGAACAGATTGCTGCGGACGTAGGCCAAGAGATCGTTATTGACCAGGTTTTGGCTGTCGGAGAAGGCAGCACGATTACGGTTGGTACGCCCTTGGTTCTAGGTGCAACAGTCACAGTCACGGTAGTGGCTCACGGCAGGCACGACAAAATTCGCATTTTCAAAATGCGTCGTCGCAAGCACTATCAGAAACGCCAGGGTCACCGGCAAAACTTCACGGAACTGCAAATCGGCGTTATCGCTGGTTGAGCAGGAACGTCACAGGAGTAATTGAAAAATGGCACAGAAAAAAGGCGGCGGCTCTACGCGAAACGGGCGTGATTCACAGCCCAAGATGCTGGGCGTCAAGAAATTTGGCGGCGAAGTAATCAACGCAGGCAGCATCATCGTGCGCCAACGCGGCACCAAGTTCCACCCGGGCGTCAATGTCGGCATCGGCAAGGACCATACCCTGTTTGCACTGGTGGACGGTCACGTTTCCTTTCGCATTAAGGGCACGCTGAACAAGCACACCGTCAATGTGACGCCAGCGTAAGCTGCATCACTTCGATGGCATCGAAGCCCCGACCAGTCGGGGCTTTTTTGTTTGTAAACTAGTCTTTCGTTCCCCAAGCAAGCCGCTCAACCCGCGCTCGATCCCATCATGAAATTTGTCGACGAAGCCTATATTGACATTGCCGCTGGCGATGGCGGGAGCGGCTGCGTCTCGTTCAGCCACGAAAAGTACAAGGAGTTCGGCGGCCCGAACGGCGGTGATGGCGGACGCGGCGGCCATGTGTATGCGGTGGCCGACCTTAACCTGAACACCCTGGTGGATTTCCGGTTCTCACGCCGCCATGAGGCCCGCAATGGCGGACACGGCATGGGCTCTGACATGTTTGGCGCCAAAGGCGACGACATCATCCTGAAAATGCCCGTCGGCACCATTCTTACCGACGCCGAAACCGGCGAGGTGCTGTTTGAGTTGCTGACGCCTGGCGAGCAAATCCTGATAGCCAAGGGTGGCGATGGCGGTTTTGGCAATTTGCGCTTTAAAAGCTCCACCAACCGTGCGCCGCGCAGCAAGACTCCAGGCTGGCCCGGTGACCGCAAAAGCTTGAAGCTTGAGCTCAAGGTGCTTGCAGATGTCGGGCTGCTGGGCATGCCCAACGCAGGCAAATCGACCTTCATCTCGGCCGTTTCCAATGCCCGGCCGCGCATTGCCGACTACCCTTTCACCACGCTGCACCCCAATTTGGGCGTGGTGCGGGTCGGCCCAGAACAAAGCTTCGTGGTTGCTGATTTGCCCGGCCTGATCGAAGGCGCGTCAGAAGGCGCTGGCCTGGGTCACCTGTTTTTACGGCATCTGCAGCGCACTCGCCTGCTGCTGCACATTGTGGATATGGCACCGTTTGACGAGAACGTCGATCCGGTGGCCCAAGCAAAGGCCATCGTGGGCGAACTCAAAAAATACGATGAAGCGCTATACAAGAAACCCCGCTGGCTGGTCCTCAACAAACTGGACATGGTCGATGCGGACAAGCGTGAAGCGCTCGTCAAGGATTTTGTCAAGCGCTTCAAGTTCAAGGGCCCGGTCTTTGAAATTTCTGCGCTGACGCGTGAAGGCTGCGAACAACTCGTCAAGACGATTTACCAGCATGTCAAGAAAGTCCAGAAAAGCGAGCAACCCGAGGAAGAAATCGATCCGCGATTTGTCGAGTTGCCGCCGGAAGCACCGGTTTCCGGCTAATCTGCGGGCATGGGCTGGGCATGGGCATCGGCGCCAGCCAAGCTTCACTTGCTATATTAATAATAGCTGCTTGCGCCCGTATTCATTGGGCTAGAGCCTGAAAAGCACTGAACATGGACGACTACATGGGCTCTCCGGTACTGCGCAACGCCAAACGTCTGGTGGTGAAGGTAGGCTCCAGCTTGGTCACCAACGAGGGCCGGGGGCTGGATGCCGACGCCATCGGGCAGTGGTGCGAACAGCTGGCGACGCTGGTCAAAGAAGGGCGCGAAGTCATCATGGTGAGCAGCGGCGCCATCGCCGAAGGCATGAACCGGCTCGGCTGGAGCGCCCGGCCCAAAGCCATCCACGAACTGCAGGCCGCTGCTGCGGTCGGGCAAATGGGCCTGGTTCAGATGTATGAAACCAAATTACGCGAAAACGGCATAGGCAGCGCGCAAGTCCTGCTGACCCATGCCGATCTTGCCGACCGCGAGCGCTACCTTAATGCCCGCTCTACCTTGCTCACCTTGCTGCAGCTAGGCGTCGTGCCGGTCATCAACGAGAACGACACTGTCGTTAACGACGAGATCAAGTTTGGCGACAACGACACGCTGGGCGCGCTAGTGGCCAATCTGGTCGAAGCCGATGCGTTGGTCATCCTGACCGACCAGAAAGGCCTTTACACCGCCGATCCGCGCAAGGACCCCGCGGCCCGCTTTGTGCGTGAGGGAAAAGCCGGCGATGTGACACTGGAAGCGATGGCGGGCGGCGCCGGCTCCAGCATAGGCAGCGGCGGCATGATCACCAAGATACTGGCGGCCAAACGCGCGGCGCGCTCGGGCGCATCGACCGTCATCGCCTGGGGCCGCGAACCGCGGGCGCTGATCCGGCTGATGCAGGGCGAATCGATTGGCACCCTGCTGGTGGCGCAAACCCAGAAACTGCAGGCGCGCAAGCAATGGATGGCCGATCACCTGCAAATGCGCGGTTCGGTGACGGTGGATGCGGGCGCCGCCAGCAAGGTGCGCGACGAAGGCAAAAGCCTGCTGCCCATCGGCATGACCCGGGTCGACGGTGAATTTTCGCGCGGCGATGTGATTGCGGTCAGGGACGCCGGCGGCGCAGAGATTGCACGCGGCCTGGCCAACTATTCAAGTTCCGAGGCCAGGCTGATTTGCCGCAAGGCTTCGTCTGAATTTGAGAAGTTGCTGGGCTACACCGGTGAACCCGAAATGCTGCACCGGACCAATCTGGTGCTCAGCCGATAAGTCCCTCGCGGGGCTAGAAATAGCCTTTATTCGGCAATCTTAAAGTTCTGGTTTTTCAGCCGACTGACCAGCACCTTGACTGAGGACGGCGCCGTTGCGTTGTCGCAGCCACCGGCCTGGGCAAAGCGCAAGGCGTGTCTGGACGGCATGTTTCCAAACAGCGAGCGCCACTCCGGCTGGCTTACGGCACTCCAATGGCCATCGGCTGAATAGCGCGCATAAGTTTTGAACTCACCGGTCGAGCAGCGCAAACCCTCGTACATGACGTTTCTTGCGCCGCTGGCACTGGTGGCCACCATCACGTAGCGCACCACGCCGTCGTTGTGGGTGATGCGAATCGACGCCGGATCCACACCATAGACCAGCGAAGAGCTTGCTGCCACCTCAAAAATGACGAGCTTGCTGACGTCAAAGGCCGGCGGGGGTGGCACTTCGGATTCTTGCCAGTCAGGGGCATCGACCAAGTTCTGGGCCCCTACCGCGCCGCTCAGGCAAAACAAAAGCGCCCAACAAGCCAGAAAAACCGGTTTAAATTTCATGTTTTGAAGATAGGGGGCACCACATCCAGACTGGTTTGTGGATCAGGCTCAAAGGTGGCGCCAGGCGGTAACTCAAACGAAGGACCGAGCCGGCTGGCATAGGAATGCTGAGGGTTACCGCCGCTCGTATGCGAATTGGTCGCTGCGGCAGGGCTGGCAAGCTGATCACGTTGGTGCAGGCCGCCACGCAAGTATCGGTTGTGGTGGTCCGGGCGCGGCTCGTAGCGAGCATCAAAACGCGGCACATAGCGCGACAGTTCCGTCAGCGCCATTTCGTAGACGCCGCGCTTGAACTCGACCACTACGTCGAGCGGCACCCAATAGTCGTTCCAGCGCCAAGCGTCGAACTCCGGATGATCGGTGGCGCGCAGATTCAAATCCCAGTCGTGACCGACCAGTTGCAGCAGGAACCAGATTTGTTTCTGGCCTTTGTAATGTCCGCGCGCATCGCGGCGAATAAACCGGTCAGGCACCTCATAGCGCAACCAGTCTCGGGTTCGGGCCAGCACTTGTACATGCTGTGGGTGCAATCCGACCTCTTCGTGCAATTCACGGAGCATGGCCTGCTCGGGATTTTCGCCCCGGTCAATGCCACCCTGCGGAAACTGCCAGGAGTGTGTTCGGATACGTTTGCCCCAAAAAACCTGACTTCTCTGGTTGAGCAAGATGATGCCGACGTTGGGCCTGAAGCCATCCCGGTCGAGCATAATCAAACCTCAATTTTTTAAACTGAGTCCATTATGCACAGCGGTAGCCCGGCGCGGCGCTTATGGCCTGATGACATCTTTAAAAATGATGGTTTTCGGTGGGCGCGAGCACGCAAATCACGCCGAATCCATCCATCCCCCAGCGTCGCAATCCCCAAAAACCCTCTCCAAATCTAGAAAAAAGCAACCCATGAAAGCTTCCCAGTTCTTCATCTCCACCTTGAAGGAAGCGCCTGCCGACGCTGAAATCGTCAGCCATCAGTTGATGATGCGCGCCGGCCTGATCAAAAAGCTTGGGGCGGGCATTTACAACTACATGCCCATGGGCTTGCGCGTGATCCGCAAGGTCGAGGCGATTGTGCGCGAGGAAATGAACCGTGCCGGCGCCGTGGAAATGGCTATGCCGGTGGTCCAGCCGGCCGAGTTCTGGCAGGAAACCGGCCGTTTTGAAGCCATGGGACCCGAGTTGCTGCGCATCAAAGATCGCCATGGCCGGGATTTCGTGGTTCAGCCCACCAGCGAAGAAGTCGTTACCGACGTGATGCGTCAGGATATCCGCAGCTACAAACAGCTGCCGAAAAACCTCTATCAGATTCAGACCAAGTTCCGCGACGAACGGCGTCCGCGTTTTGGCCTGATGCGAGGCCGCGAGTTCATCATGAAAGATGCCTACAGCTTTGACCGCGACCAGGCCGGCGCTAAAGCCAGCTACCAGAACATGGCGCAGGCCTACCGGCGAATTTTTGACCGCTTTGGCCTGACCTACCGCGCCGTCGCCGCCGACAGCGGGGCGATTGGAGGCGACCTGAGCGAAGAGTTCCAGGTGATTGCAGCCACTGGCGAAGACGCCATCGTCTACTGCCCGGACAGCGATTACGCGGCCAACATGGAAAAGGCCGAGGCGCTGGCGCCGCCGGGCGCGCGCCCGGCACCCGCGCAGGCGCTGAAAAAAACCGCTACGCCCGGCAAAGCCACTTGCGCCGAGGTCGCCGAACTGCTGGGCATCCCGCTACGCACCACCGTCAAGTCGCTGGTGCTGGCGACCGACCAGAGCAACGAGGCCGGCGAAGTAGTCAAGACCCAGGTCTGGCTGCTGCTGCTGCGCGGCGACCATGAGATGAACGAAGTCAAGGTCGGCAAGTTGCCGGGTCTGGATGCCAGCTTTCGCTTTGCCACGCTGGCCGAGATTGATGCGTACTTCGGCTGCGAGCCCGGCTACCTCGGCCCGCTGAACATGAAGCAAGCCGTCAAACTGGTAGTGGACCGTGAGGTTGCCGTGTTGGCTGACTGGGTCTGCGGCGCCAATGAAGTTGACTTTCACTACACCGGCGTCAACTGGGGCCGCGACTTGCCAGAGCCTGATCTGATAGCAGACATCCGCAACGTGGTGGCGGGCGACCCGTCGCCAGATGGCAAGGGCGTGCTGGTGATAGAGCGCGGCATCGAGGTCGGCCATGTGTTCTACCTCGGCACCAAATACAGCCGGGCCATGAATGCGACGTTTCTCGGCGAAAACGGCAAGCCGCAATTCATGGAAATGGGCTGTTACGGCATCGGTATCACGCGCCTGCCGGCAGCGGCGATCGAGCAGAACCACGACGAGCGCGGCATTATCTGGCCCGATGCGATTGCCCCGTTCACGCTGGTGATCTGCCCCATCAGCCCGGACCGCTTTCCCGAGGTCAAGGCCGCTGCCGACAAGCTGCATGACGAACTGCTGGCGGCCGGCGTGGACGTGATGCTGGACGACCGCGGCGAGCGCCCCGGCGCCATGTTTGCCGACTGGGAACTGATTGGCGTGCCGCACCGCGTCACCATAGGCGACCGCGGCCTGAAAGAGGGCCAGTTTGAGTACCAGCACCGCCGCGACACCGCAGCGACTTCCATAGCAGCGGCCAGCGCGCTGGATTTCCTCAAAGGAAAACTCGGCTTGGCGACGGCGCAATAGGGGGTTGGCGATTGTCCATGCAGCCCCGAGCGCCCGAAGCCCTGACGGCAACGCGAATTTCCAGAAGAAAGTGCCTGCAGACCATAGCCTGCTTGTGCAGTCCGCTATTATTTTCAGAGCAGGCAAGGGCCGGTTCACAACTCGAAGAACCGCTCATGGACTCGGTTCGAACGACGCTGGGTTCTGCCATTGCCAACCGCGCGCCACCGCTTCCCGAGTTCAGGGACACCGAAAGCAAACTGGTCTACCTACGCTGGCTGGGCGCCATGAGCGATCGCCTCAAGAAGAAAAGCCCGGAATGGCAAATCCGCAAGGAATTTCTGCAAACCGTCTGGTACGAAAGCAAACGCGCCGGGCTGGACGTGACGCTCGTGATGGGGCTGATCCAAGTTGAAAGCAATTTTCGCAAGTTTGCCGTGAGCAACGTGGGGGCGCGCGGCTACATGCAGGTGATGCCTTTCTGGACGCGCGTGATTGGCGATGGCGACCCTGGCAAGCTGTTTCACATGCAGACCAACCTGCGCTTTGGTTGCGTCATCCTGCGCCACTACCTGGACCGCGAACGCGGCGATGTCTTCATGGGCCTGGGCCGCTACAACGGCTCGCGCGGCAAGGCACCCTATCCCAACGCCGTGCTGGGGGCGAGCAAGCAGTGGGAATTTGGCAGGTGACTGGCGCAAGGGGCGCGACAATTTTTTGCTATGAATTTCATAGCTACTTGCGCCCGTTCTGATTGGGCTAGAGGCCTATTTGATGCCTAAAATGGCGTTGGAGGCTGTTTCAAGCGGGCCAGGGCCGCCTCAAGCGGCTGCGCGCCAGCTCTATGTGCCGGGTCGGTGCGTTGCGGCGGAAAACCCGCGCTCAGCGGCAAACCAGGCCAGCACCGGAACAGTGCCGGGCAAAACGGGCTGGACGCAGACCGGCAAAGACTGCCAGGCAAAGGTTTGGCCTTCGTGCATCTGCAACTCGCCAGTCCAGGCAAACACCTTGCAAAAATGCAGCCGCACCAGCGCGTGGGGGTAGTCCACCATCTCGACTTTCCAGGGGTGCACGGCAGCGATAACAATGCCTATTTCTTCGTGAAGCTCGCGGCGCAAGGCCTGCTCCACCGTCTCGCCCGCCTCCAGCTTGCCGCCCGGGAATTCCCAATAACCTTCGTAAACCTTGCCGGGCGGGCGCGAGGTCAGCAGAAACTGGCCGTCGGGCCGAATCAGCACGCCGACGGCGACATCAACGAACGGGCGATCAGCGCCACCTTCACGCACCTGATCCGCATCAGCGACCAATACCGGAGTTGTCGACCCCGTCGGAACCGTCATCGCCGTTCAGTTGCCTGCGTGCGTGCCGGCATAGTCGCGCGCAAACTGGTAGGCGACGCGGCCGCTGCGCGAGCCGCGCTCGAGCGCCCATACCAGCGACGCAGGTCGGGCCGCCGCGATGGCAGGCAGACCCACACCGAATGACGACAGCCACTGCGCCACGATGCTCAGATACTCGTCCTGGCTGAACGGGTAAAAACTCACCCACAGCCCAAAGCGCTCGGACAGCGAAATCTTTTCCTCGACGACTTCACCAGGATGCACTTCACCATCATCGGTGTGCGTGTAGGTGAGGTTTTCCGTCATGTACTCGGGCAGTAGGTGGCGCCGGTTGCTGGTAGCGTAAATCAGCACATTCGGGGTGGCGGCGGCGATGGAGCCGTCCAGAATGGATTTGAGCGCCTTGTAGCCGGGCTCTCCTTCCTCGAAACTGAGGTCGTCACAAAAGACAATAAATTTCTCGGGCCGGCCGGAGACCACGTCGACGATGTCCGGCAGATCCGTCAGATCGGTCTTGTCCACTTCAATCAGCCGCAAGCCGCGCGCCGAATATTCATTCAGGCAGGCCTTGATCAGCGACGATTTTCCGGTGCCGCGCGAGCCCGTCAGCAACACATTGTTGGCCGGCCTGCCGCTGACAAACTGCTCGGTGTTTCGGCGAATTTTTTCTTTCTGATCGTCAATTTCTTTCAAATCATTCAGGCCCATTGCACCAATGTGCCGGACCGGCTCCAGCGCACCGTGACCCGAACTGCGCTTGCGGTAACGGTAGGCGATGGACGCCGCCCAGTCGGGGGCGGACAAAGGTTGCGGCAACACCGATTCAATGCGCTCCACCAAGGATTCAACCCGCGCCATCAGGCGTTCGAACTGTGCGTTCATGCTTCAGCTTCGGTAATCTGCATTGATCTTGACGTAGTCGTAGGAAAGGTCGCAGGTCCAGACCGTGTCGCTGGCCGCACCGCGACCGAGCAGCACGCGCACGCTGATCTCGCTTTGCTTCATGATGCGCTGGCCCTCGGCTTCCAGATAGTCCACATGCCGGCCGCCGTTTTTGGCCACCAGCACATCGTCCAGGTACAAATCGATCCGGGTCTGGTCGAGGTCGTCGATGCCGGCATAACCGACTGCGGCCAGGATGCGGCCAAGATTCGGGTCGCTGGCAAAAAAGGCCGTCTTGACGAGGGGTGAATGGGCAATCGCGTAGGCCACCTGGCGGCATTCCTCGCCGGTTTTCCCGCCTTCGACTGCAATCGTGATGAACTTGGTGGCGCCCTCGCCGTCACGCACGATGGCCTGCGCCAGTTTTTGCGCGATGGCCAGCATGGCAGCCCGCAAGGTCTGGCCGTCGGGGCTGTCCAGCGAGGTAACAGTGGGGTGTTTGGCCTGGTTGGTGGCGATGACCACAAAGGAGTCGTTGGTGGAGGTGTCGCCGTCGACGGTGACGCGGTTAAACGAGCCTTCCGCCAATTCTTTGGCCAGTTGCGCCATCAACGCAGGGGCCACACAAGCGTCGGTCGCCATGAAGCCCAGCATGGTCGCCATGTTGGGCCGAATCATGCCGGCGCCTTTGCTGATGCCGGTGATGGTGACGCTGGCGTTAGCCAGTGTGATGCGGCTCGAAAAGGCCTTGGCCACCGTATCCGTGGTCATGATGGCCTCGGCGGCCTGGGCCCAGTGGTCCGGCCCGGCATCGGCCAGTGCGGCGGGCAGCCCGGCCACAATTCGCTCATGCGGCAAGGGCTCCATAATCACGCCGGTTGAAAACGGCAGGATTTGCTCTGGCGCCAAATTCAGCGCAGCGGCCAGCGCCAGACAGCTGGCGCGCGCGCGGCTCAAGCCATCGGCGCCGGTGCCGGCGTTGGCGTTGCCGGTGTTGATCAACAGGGCACGAATCCCGGCGCTCTGGCCCGACTGCCGGGCCAGGTGTTCGCGGCAGATTTGCACCGGTGCGGCGCAAAACCGGTTTTGCGTGAAGACGGCACCTACCGAGGCGCCTTCGTCCAGCAGCAGCACGGCCAGGTCTTTGCGATTGGCCTTGCGAATGCCAGCCTCGGTAATACCCCAGCGCACGCCAGGCACCGGGTAAAGGTTCGCGGCGGGCGTGGCAACCAGATTCACGGGCATGGTCTTGACTCCAGAAAACCGGGGCAGAAAAGGAAGGGCAAGGCTGTCAGGTTAAAACAGGCTCAGGCGACATTCGGGTGCAGCGGGCTCAGGGTCTTCAGGTTAAGCGGCCGTGGCACAGCTTGAACTTTTTACCCGAACCGCAGGGACACGGGTCGTTGCGGCCGACGCGCAGCATGCCGGCGCCCAGCGCGGACTGCGCCTGCCGATGCGACTCTTCATCGAGCGTCGTTTCCACGTCGCCGGTTTCGGTCGGCGCGGTGTAGGTGACGTTGCTGATCCTTTCGGCGCGGCTTCCCATTTCGTCAGCAACCTGCTCAAGCTGTTCGCCTGACTGGATCTTGACAGTCATCAGTATTTTCGTGACTTCGTTTTTCACGCTGTCAAGCAGCTGGCCAAACAACTCGAAGGCTTCACGCTTGTACTCCTGCTTGGGCTGCTTTTGCGCATAGCCCCGCAGATGGATGCCTTGGCGCAGATAGTCCAGCGCGCTCAGGTGTTCGCGCCAGTGGCTGTCTATGCTCTGCAGCAAGACAACGCGTTCAAACTGGGTGAAATTTTCTTCGCCAATTTTCTCGACCTTGTCGGCGAACGCGGCGTTGGCGGCGGCGAGGACTTTCTCCAGCACGTCCTCGTCCGTCATCGCGGTGGCGGCCTCCATCTGCTGGTGCAGCGGCAACTCGAACTGCCACTCGTCACGCAGCACTTTTTCAAGGCCCGCCACATCCCACTGCTCCTCGACGCTTTCGGCGGGCACATACTGCCGCGTCAAATCGGTAAAGCAGCCTTCGCGCAGCGAGGCAATCTGCGCCTGCAGGCTGCTGGCATCCATGATGTCATTGCGCTGCTGGTAAATCACCTTGCGCTGGTCATTGGCCACATCGTCGTACTCAAGCAGTTGCTTGCGCATGTCGAAGTTGCGCGCTTCGACCTTGCGCTGCGCCGATTCGATGCTGCGCGTCACGATGCCGGCTTCTATCGCCTCGCCATCGGGCATTTTGAGCCGCTCCATAATGGATTTGACGCGGTCGCCGGCAAAAATGCGCATCAGTGGATCGTCCAGGCTCAGGTAAAAGCGCGATGAGCCGTTGTCGCCCTGACGGCCCGAGCGGCCGCGCAACTGGTTGTCGATGCGGCGCGACTCATGGCGCTCGGTCGCGATGATGCGCAAACCGCCCAGCGACTTCACCTGCTCGTGCTCCTGCGTCCACTGGCTGCGCAGTCGCGCTATTTCGGCTTCTTTCGCCGCGGCATCGAGCGATTCATCGGCTTCAACCGCTTCAATCAGTTTTTCAACGTTGCCGCCCAGCACGATGTCAGTTCCCCGCCCGGCCATGTTGGTGGCAATGGTGACCATCCTGGGGCGACCCGCCTGGGCCACGATGTCAGCTTCACGGGCGTGTTGCTTGGCATTGAGCACCTGGTGCGGCAGGTCTTCCTTGACCAAGAGCTGGTCGATGATTTCGGAGTTCTCTATCGAGGTGGTGCCGACCAGCACCGGCTGGCCGCGCTCATAACATTCGCGAATGTCCTTGATGGCGGCTTCGTATTTCTCGCGCGTGGTTTTGTAGACGCGATCCAGCTGGTCGTCGCGCTGGCTCAGCCGGTTCGGCGGAATGACGGTGGTTTCCAGCCCGTAGATTTCCTGGAACTCGTAGGCTTCGGTGTCAGCGGTGCCGGTCATGCCGGCCAGTTTGCCGTAGAGGCGGAAATAGTTCTGGAAGGTGATGGACGCCAGGGTCTGGTTCTCGGCCTGGATCTGCACGCCTTCCTTGGCCTCAACGGCCTGATGCAGGCCATCGCTCCAGCGGCGACCCGACATCAGCCGGCCCGTGAACTCGTCAACAATCACCACCTCGCCGTCTTGCACCACGTAGTGCTGGTCGCGGTGATACAGCAGATTGGCGCGCAGTGCCGCATACAGATGATGCATCAGCAAGATGTTGGCCGGATCGTAAAGCGTGGCGCCTTCGGCGATCAGACCCAGATTGAACAGCAGGCGTTCTGCATTCTCGTGGCCCTGCTCCGTCAAAAACACCTGCCGTGTTTTTTCATCGATGGTGTAGTCACCCGGCTTGGTCACGCCCTCACCGGTGCGCGGATCAGCTTCACCCTCTTGACGGGTCAGCAGGGGGACCACCTTGTTCATGGCCACATACATCTCGGTGTGGTCTTCGGCCTGGCCGCTGATGATAAGCGGCGTGCGTGCTTCGTCGATCAGGATGGAATCGACCTCATCGACGATGGCGTAGTTCAGGCCGCGTTGAACCCGGTCAGCCACCTCGAAAACCATGTTGTCGCGCAGGTAATCAAAGCCAAACTCGTTGTTGGTTCCGTAGGTGATGTCGGCGTTGTAGGCCTCCTGCTTTTCCTCACGCGACATGTTGGGCAAATTGATTCCGACGCTCAAGCCCAGAAAGTTGTAGAGCTTGCCCATCCAGCGCGCATCGCGGCTGGCCAGGTAATCGTTGACCGTCACCACATGCACACCCTTGCAGGTCAGCGCATTGAGGTATACCGGCAGCGTCGCCGTCAGGGTCTTGCCCTCACCCGTGCCCATTTCGGAAATCTTGCAGTTATGCAACGCCATACCGCCGAGCAGTTGCACGTCGAAGTGACGCATCTTCATGACGCGTTTGCTGCCCTCGCGCACCACAGCAAAGGCCTCGGCCAATACGGCGTCGAGTTCCTCACCACCAGCTACCCGGTCTTTGAGCGCCTGGGTCTTGGCGCGCAGCTGGTCGTTGTCCAGCTTTTCGTAGTCAGTTTCCAGCGCATTGATGCGGTCTATGGTTTTGCGGTAAGTCTTGAGCAACCGGTCGTTACGGCTGCCGAAAATTTTGGTGAGGATATTGTTGGATGCCATAAATGCGAGGCCGCTCCGCCTTCTCACGCGAGCTGGCAATGCGGCCGAAATCCCTTATTGATTATGGAACTCGGGTGTGGGCGTCAACAATTTGTTCAACTGTGCGCAAACCCCGGATTTTAACTCTGCCTGCGCGCCCTTGGCCGGGCTCCTCTCGGCGGCCAGCGCGCGCGCAGTAACTGGCGCGGCGCAAGAGTGGAAAAAGCCTTCAATTGACAGGCCCTTGCCGCAATGACGGCGCACGAGCCGCAGCCGTGGCGGCGAGCTGGGGCAGTTTGCGCCCAGCTGTCAGGAATTTTTGCGGATCCTGGTAAACCCCTTCAACCAGCACCTCGAAATGCAAATGCGGGCCGGTGGAGCGCCCGGTGGTACCGACTTCAGCTATTTTCTGCCCGCGCTTGACCAGATCGCCTTTTTTGACAAGCACCCGCGACGCATGGGCGTAACGCGTGATGAGTTCGTTGCCGTGGTCCACTTCCACCATGTTGCCGTAAGCTGGGTGGAATTCCTGAGCGACGACGATGCCGCCCGCCGCGGCGAGAATGGCAGTGCCGGTATCCGACGGAAAATCCAGGCCAGTGTGCAAGGCAGATCGCCCATTAAGCGGGTCAATGCGCCAGCCAAACGAGGAACCGAGGTTACCGCCGGCCACCGGCTCCTGGGTCGGCACCATCATTTTCTTGATCTTCTGATCAAACAGGCGCGACTCCATCACGGTCATCAAATCAACGCGCTGATCAGTCAGCCGATCCAGATCTGCCAGAGTGGCCTGAAGCTCCTGCATGGTCAACGAGTGGCCGCCCACCAGAGCACCGCCGCGACCGGGCGCTACCTTGATGTCATTGGGACTGACGCCAGCCAGCCCAGAGACGCGTTCACCCAGCGATTCGAGCTGCACCATCTTGGCCTGCATTTCGCCCAGGCGCTTGGCCATGGCATCGAGGTTCTCGCGCATAAAGCGGTCGCGCTGATCAGCCTCGTCCTTCACCACCAGTTGGACCAGCGCGCCAATCACTGGCCAGCCTTCGCGCGCTCCTTTAAGAAACACCCAGTGATACAGGCCGGCGGCCACCAGCATCAGTGCCAGCGCAGCCACCAAGCCGGCCAACACCAGTTGGTTGCCGTTTAAATAGATCGCGCGACTTTTCGCCAGCCACGCATCCGTGATAATCAAATGCACATGTCTACCTCAATAAATGTTGGTGCCCGTCTGGCTCGGGCCGGCCAAGCGTGACCACGAATCGGCGCCTCCCGCAAGCGCTTAGCGCCCATCAAGCCGCCGGAAACTCCCCCACCCTGGCGCGGCTGGCCGAACTCATTAAGGACTCCAGCGCCAGGTTCAAGGCGATTGAACCGCTGCTTCCCGAAGCCCTGCGTCCAGCCGTCAAGCCCGGACCGATAGAGGGCGAGAGCTGGTGCCTGCTGGTGAGCAGCAACGCAGCAGCTGCAAAAATCCGGCAGCTGGTTCCTCTTCTCCAGACTCACTTGCTGGACAGAGGTTGGAAGGTTACCTCAATTCGGCTGAAGATACTAATAGCTAAAAAGTATTAGCTAAGCCGCTGGTCCAGCATCTGTACCCGAATCTTTTGCAGGGTGCCTTGCTGACACTACAAAATTTGTGGCGAGCGCATCAGTTCACCTGAGGACTCAGAAATGCAGGGCGCTCTCAAACTCCTTGAATTTTTCGGGACCGACGGCTTCCTTGATTTTCGGCGCCAGCTCTTGCAGTTTGATCACGTCAGCCGCAGCCTCAACAGCCAGATTGAGCCGGAAGCCGCGCAGACCCAGACCCGCAGTAAGCCGGGTGGCAATCGGATAAAGCTTTAAATAATGTTCTTGTGCGCTCAGGCTGGGTGCTCCGGCAAGACTGGGGGCGGAAACGGGATGCAACTGATGTGCAAGTTGGGTGAACGTCACGCTTGAGCTGACCTCGATTAATCCGAGCGACAGCAGATGATTCACGTCATCGGTCGTCACACCCAATACGCCCATGGCCTGCACAACCTCGTCGGTAGTGCGTTTGCCATCGAACATGATAAATACGGAGCGCTGGTGGCGTGTCAAGCCCGGGGAGCGGTCCTGCAAGGCAGATTTACCCAACTCCGTCTTCTTATAGATCATCGGTTTAACCTGGAGGAGCGCTGTGAGCTCGACTGGCCTAGCGTCAGCCAGTAATCAGAGACTTGTAACGCCGTAACAAACTTTCACTGCAACAGAATTTTACTCACTTCCACCTGCTACCCATTATTTTTTTCAACTCCTATCATTTCTGTCAGTTGCCTGTCAAATTTCGACCGACTCTTTCTCTGCGGCCCCCAAGTTCACGACGGCTGACACCCCGGAAAAATTTGAGCTCGACGCCTTGGATCCGCTGACGGCTCCTGCCGTGACGACAACAGGCGCCTTGAATACACCATGCTTTTCACCCCCCATATCAATGTCGCCACCCTTGCTAAGCATATACAGAGCCAGCCCTGCAAACACAATAAATCCGACCACAATTTTCCACATTTTCTTTCTCCCAAAAAAAAGCCCTCGGCAAATGCTGACGAGGGCCTAAGAACTCTTACAAGGCCGTTAGGATCATCGCGGGCGGTTGGCGCCTGCGCTGACCCAAGGTCTGTCAGTCGTTGGCGTAAATATCAACGTCCTTGGTTTCCTTGACGAACAGCGTGCCAACCACCAAAGTCATGGCCGCCACAATGATGGGGTACCACAGACCGCTGTACATGTTGCCGGTCTGCGCCACGATGGCAAGCGCCGTTGCGGGCAGCAGGCCGCCAAACCAGCCGTTACCAATATGGTAGGGCAGGCTCATCGAGGTATAGCGGATACGGGTCGGAAACATTTCTACCAGCATCGCAGCAATCGGTCCGTAGACCATGGTGACCAAAATCACCAGGTAGGTGAGAATCAGGATGATGGTGACCTTGTCCACCTTGGCAGGGTCGGCCTTAGCGGGGTAACCGGCAGCCTTCAACGCGTCAGCCGTCGCTTTCTTGAACTCGACGTCTTTCTTCTTCGCTTCATCGGCGGACAATCCAGTAGCCTGGTAGCCGGTGATCACGGTTTCACCAATTTTGATGGTGGCTGGGACGCCCGCAGCACCGGCCACATTGTCATAGCTCACCGAGCCGGCCGACAGCACCTGTTTGGCGATGTCGCAAGAGCTGGTGAATTTCTGAACGCCGGTCGGGTTGAACTGGAACGAGCATTCCTTGGGATCGGCAGTGACCACGACCTTGTTTTTAGCCTGGGCAGCTGCCAGGTCAGGATTGGCAGCCTTGGTCAGTGCGGTGAACACCGGGAAATAGGTCAGGATAGCTAACAGGCAACCGGCCATGATGATGGGCTTGCGACCAATTTTGTCCGACAGCGCGCCAAACAACACGAAGAAAGGCGTGCCGATGACCAGCGAGGCGGCGATCAAAAGGTTGGCGGTGGGGCCATCGACCTTGAGTGCGCCGGTGAGGAAAAACAGTGCGTAGAACTGGCCGGTGTACCAAACCACCGCCTGGCCAGCCGTCAAGCCAATCAGCGCCAGAATCACGATTTTCAGGTTCTTCCACTGTCCGAAAGACTCGGATAAAGGCGCCTTGGAGGTCTTGCCCTCAGCCTTCATTTTTGTGAAAGCCGGTGATTCGTTCATGGACAGGCGGATGTAGACCGACACGCCCAGCAGCACGATGGACACCAGGAAGGGAATGCGCCAGCCCCAGTCAGCAAAGGCGGCTTCGCCGATTGCGGTGCGCACGCCAAGAATCACCAGCAGCGACAGGAACAGACCCATCGTCGCCGTGGTCTGGATCCAGGACGTGTAAAAGCCGCGCTTGCCGTGCGGCGAATGCTCTGCCACATAGGTTGCAGCGCCGCCATACTCACCGCCCAGCGCCAGGCCTTGCAGCATGCGCAGTGCAATCAGGATCACCGGTGCAGCCACACCAATCGAGGCATAGTTAGGCAGCAAACCCACGATGAAGGTGGACAGGCCCATGATCAGGATGGTGACCAGGAAGGTGTACTTGCGGCCGATCATGTCGCCCAGACGACCGAACACCAGCGCGCCAAACGGACGCACGATAAAGCCGGCGGCAAAAGCCAGCAGCGAGAAGATGGTGCGGGAAGCGGGATCGAGTGCCGAGAAAAACTGATTGCCGATGATGACGGCAAGGGTGCCGTAAAGATAGAAGTCGTACCACTCGAAAACGGTACCGAGTGATGACGCAACGATCACCTTCCTCTCTTCGCGCGTCATAGGCCGGTTGGGCGCTGCTGTAGCCATGTGTCTATCTCCTTTTATGAAATTTAATCTGGCCACCCAGAGCGGGTGACAGGCCACACTATCTGGCTGCCTCCTGACCCGGTTCTGACACGATTCCGACAGCGACCTGCGCAAAACTGAACGCCAGCTTACATACCAAGCACTAACCCTGAGCCTTTATTTCTCATGGCAGGAAATTTAGAAGAAACAGGCAGTAACCGCATATTTGAGACCACCGATCGCCTAGGGAAAGTCCTATGCCTGCGAATACAACGTAAGGGCGTGGTCAGTAGCTCCCCACAAAATCCACCCCCTGCGACACCCGCCCCGGGCTGTTGTCAATACTGATTCACCCAGTAGGAGATACATATGAGTGACCCTGTCGTGGCCAAAATCGAGGCCAACCCCAAGTACCACGAGCTTCGCAGAAAACGCAACTCGTTTGGTTGGCTGCTAACCATTCTCATGATGGTGGTGTATTACGGCTACATCGCGCTGATTGCGTTCAACAAACCCTTTCTGGCGCAGCCCATCAGCGCTGGCGTCACGTCACTGGGTATTCCCATCGGCCTGGGCGTTATTGTTTTTACCATTGTCATCACTGGCCTTTATGTTCGCCGTGCCAATGGCGAGTTCGACAGGCTGACCGCCGAAATTCTGAAAGAGGCTTCCAAATGAAGGCTGGACTCCAATTCCTGATGGCCTTGACGGCACTGCTTTCAGTTGCTGCAGCGCAAGCCGCCGGGGCTGACCTGGGACAAGTTGAAAAGCAACCGACCAATTGGGTGGCCATCGGCATGTTCGCAACTTTTGTCGTGGCCACGCTGTTCATTACCAAATGGGCCGCTGCAAAGACCAAGTCTGCCGCTGACTTCTATACCGGCGGCGGCGGCATCACCGGCTTCCAGAATGGCTTGGCCATTGCCGGCGACTACATGTCGGCCGCATCGTTTCTGGGCATCTCTGCCGCCGTGATGGCGTCAGGCTATGACGGCTTGATCTACTCCATCGGGTTTCTGGTGGGCTGGCCTATCATCACCTTCCTGATGGCCGAGCGCCTGCGCAATCTGGGCAAATTCACTTTTGCCGACGTAGCCGGTTACCGCTTCCAGCAAACACCCATCCGCATTTTTGCGGCCTCCGGCACGCTGGTGGTGGTGGCTTTCTACCTGATCGCACAAATGGTAGGCGCAGGCTCGCTGATCAAACTGCTGTTTGGTCTGGACTACTGGATGGCGGTGGTGATCGTCGGCGCGCTGATGATGATTTACGTGATGTTTGGCGGCATGACTGCGACAACCTGGGTGCAGATCATCAAGGCCTGCCTGCTGCTGGCCGGCGTGACCTTCATGGCGTTCATGGTGATGGCGCAGTTCGGCTTCAGCTTTGAAGCGCTATTTGCCAAAGGCGTGGAAGTCAAAACACAACTTGCGGTCAACGGCGGCAAAACGTCTGAAGAAGCCGCCAATATTGGCTTAGCCATCATGGGACCCGGCGGCTTTATCAAAGACCCGATTTCGGCCATTTCATTCGGCATGGCGCTGATGTTCGGAACCGCCGGCCTGCCGCACATCCTGATGCGCTTCTTCACGGTGCCTGATGCGAAGCAAGCCCGCAAATCAGTATTTTGGGCCACGACCTGGATCGGCTACTTCTATGTGCTGATTTTCATCATCGGCTTCGGTGCTATCACGCTGGTATTGACCAACCCCGAGTTTTCCAACACGATTACAGGCGTCATCAAGGGCGGCGGCGGATCGTCCAACATGGCGGCGGTTCTGGTGGCCAAAGCAGTCGGCGGCAACGTGTTCTTCGGTTTCATCTCGGCCGTCGCATTTGCCACCATTTTGGCTGTGGTGGCGGGCTTGACGCTGTCCGGCGCCTCTGCCGTATCGCATGACATTTATGCCACCGTGATCAAAAAGGGCAAGGCTGACAGTGCTTCGGAGCTGAAAGTTTCCCGCATGACGACGCTGGCACTCGGCGTGATTGCCGTGCTGCTGGGCATTGCCTTCGAAAAGCAGAACATCGCCTTCATGGTGTCGCTGGCTTTTGCGATTGCTGCGTCGGCCAACTTCCCGGTGCTGTTCATGTCTGTGCTGTGGAAAGACTGCACCACGCGTGGCGCCGTGATTGGCGGCTTTTTGGGCCTGATCTCTTCTGTCGGCCTGACGGTGGTTTCGCCATCGGTGTGGGAAGCCGTGCTGAACAATCCCAAGGGCTCAGCGCTGTTCCCCTACTCCTCACCGGCCCTGTTCTCCATCACCATCGGCTTTGCCGGCGTCTGGCTGTTCTCAATGCTGGACCGCAGCCCGCAGGCAGCCAAGGAACGCGCGCTGTACAAGGCGCAGCAGGTTCGTTCCGAGACGGGTCTGGGCGCCTCGGCTTCTTCGGGTCACTGAACCTCGAGGTTGATGCCTCCATCAAAAAGGCCGGGCGCATGCCCGGTTTTTTTTCGCCCTAATGAAAGCCCCAGTCGAGTCGCTTTAAAACCTGTGGGGCCATGGCTGGAAGGCCGCGCTGACCGGTCTATCATCCAGTTTGAAATGAGAATTTCCTGGCCTTAAAGCCAGCTTTCGGTTTGCACCAGATTCGGGACACCCTTTTAACGGGAGAAAAGCATGCGCCATCTTGCGTTGTTAGTCACGGCTGCTGCCGCACTGAGTGCAGCGAACGCCCAAACCATCGTGCCGCGCCTTGATGAAGCGGGTCACCGGGGTGAAGTTGCGCGGCAGATGAAAGCCAAGTCAGCCGCCCAGTTCGATGCCGCTGATGTCAATAAGGATGGCAAACTGTCCAAGGAAGAGGTCAGCAAGGTCTCCGACTATTTTGCAGCCAACTTTGACAAACGCGATACCGACAAGGATGGTTTCCTCAGCTGGGAAGAGTTCGTCGGACACAAGCGCTGGCCGAAGTAGCGGGCAGGCAAGGCTGATTGGCTTCTTGCACGGCACGCGACGGCTCAAATCAGATCACGAGGCCAGTTAGGGGAAAGAATAGTCCCACAGCCCATACTCAACGGGCGCATTCAGCTATTTTTTTATAGCATCAGCGCCCCCGTCTACACCCCCTTCAACTGCCGCAACTTCAAAAAAGCCAGCGCCGCCATTACCGCGTCATTCAGCGCATCATGCGCAGGCCGCATTGGCAAACCCAAGTCCTTCATGAGGCTGTCGAAGCGCAGGTCAATTGATCCGGTGTCGCGCGCATCGGCAGGCAGGTGCAGGTACTTGTAGTCGTAGTACAGCGCAGACACTTCGATTTTGGGCTGCGGCAAGCCCATGCCAAGCATGGGAAACAACACCCGCTTGATCATGGCCAGATCGAACTCCAGGTAGTAGCCCACCAGCGGCCGGCTGCCGATGAAGTGCATGAGCTGCATCATCGCGTCATCCGGGCTGATGCCCTGCGCCACATCCTGCTCGCGCAGGCGGTGTACCCGCACGCTGTCGGCTGACACGCGCTTGTCCGGACGCACCAGCAACTCCAGGCGTTCACTGGTCATGATCCGGTTGCCGCGGATGCGCACCGCGCCAATCGAAATGATGTCATCGGTCTTGACGTTCAGCCCGGTGGTTTCGCAATCCAGCGCCACCCACTCGTCGTCCGGTGGCGCGTCCCACATGAAGCGAAAGCGCGGATCGCCCAGGTGATACAGCAGCCATTCGCGCTTGAGCGCCGCCGCCCAAGCCATGGGCGACAGGCTAGCCGCCCTCACAAGGCCTCCAGGTGAAAGCGCTGGTTCAGCAAAACCTTGAACTGCTTGACCACGCCCAGCGTGTCCTTGAGCAGGTCACGGTCCAGGCTGCTGAGCCTTTCCATTTGAATGCCGCCCGAGGCCGCGTGCCCGGTTTCCAGAGCCTGCAGGCCGACCTTCAGCTTCAGACCCATGAAAAAATGCAGGCTATCCATCAGGTCGCCCGCCAGTTTTTCAGGCAGTTTCCCCGCCGCCATCAGCGCTTCGACACGCTCTGCCGTCGAGGTGACGCGGATGCGCTGGGCCAGCGCCAGGCTGCGTATGCCGTGCACCAACGGGAAGGTGCCGAGCTTCTTGATGTCCAGCGGCTCCTTGCCTTGGTCGCCCATCAAAAATAGCCGATTCCACCAGGCACCGTTGCCCCCAAACAGATTGATGGCCGAAGCAAAGCGCGCCAGCATGGCGTCGTTGTCGGCCGCCAGCTCGAACACCGCCGCGCGCACCTGTTCAAGCAGCGCCGTGTCGCCGCAGACGGCGTGGGCATCCAGGAAAATAGCCAGGGCCATCAGGCTGTCGGGGCTGGCCGTCATCCACCACAAACGCACGGTCTGGCTGAAGTCCGTCACGTTCTGGCACCACTGCGGATTGCTGACCATGATGTGGCCCGGGCAGGCCGGGTAGCCAAACTCGGCCAGCGCTTCTGAAAACTTGTCGCAGACCTCGGCCACGTCGACCGAGCAGGCATAGCCGTCGCGCAGCACCAGGCCGTTGTCCTGATCAGTCTTGAGCAGCTGCTCGCCCCTGCCCTCGCTGCCCATCACGAACAGACAGCTGTTGGCAAGCAGATCGGGCGGTGCGATCAGCTGCCAGGCGCGCTCGAACAGCTTGGCGTTGAGCTCCTGCACCAGCCGGGCGATCAGATTGACTTTGGTGCCGTTGCGGTTCAGCAGCGCAATGAGCCGGGTGATTTGCCCGGCCGCCAGCTTGAGGGTTGCCACATCCTGGGCTTCCAGGATCTGGATGTTGATCTGGTAGGACTGGTTGGCCAGAAAACTGAACAGGTCCAGCGCCTCCAGCACGCCCATGATCTGCTCGCCATCGGCCACCACCAGGCGGTGCACCTTGTGCTTGAGCATGACGGCCAGCGCCTCCCCCAGCTGGTCGTCGGGCCGCACCCGGATCAGCGAAAAATTGGCCAGCTCGCCCACCAGCAAGCGGTCCAGCGGCGTGCCATGCAAGATGGCCCGCTGCAGCCCCGTCGCGGTAAAAATACCCAGCGCGGGCGGATCGACACGGCGGTCGCGCACCAGCAGGGTGGCCGTGCGCAGCGCGTGAAACTGCTTGACCACGTCCATTATGGAAGTGTCCGCCTCAACAAAATGCGCCGGGCGCAGCAGCGCCTCGTCGACCCGCGCCATCGTCAGCGACTGCAGCTCGTGCCGGCTTTGCCGCTCGGACAGGGCGCTGAGCTTGTTGGACAAATCGGAAAAAAGCAGAGCGCCAAAAGTGGCATTGCCGGCAATCAGCTCACTGACGGCGTGCTTGGCGAGCTGGTAGGCCACCACTTCTTCGACCGCCACAAAACGGCTGCTGACTCGACCGGCCACCAGCCCCCGGCCATCAAAGCAGTCATCCGGACGGTAGGTGGTGACCACGTCGCTACCATCAAACTGCTGGACAAAGCCTTTGATGATGACAAACAGGTGGGTCGGCTGTGCGCCCATGGCCAGAATGGTTTCACCCTGCGGAAAGTAGGCAATGTCCACACTGTCCTGCACCAGGCGCTGTTCATCCAGCGTCAGGCAGTCGAAGGGCGAGGCCGAAAAATTGAAGGCGCTGGGCATGCGGAAGTCCCCTGAAGAAAGCGTGGGTTACCCACTTGCTCACGCCATTCTCACATGCGCACGGCCCAGATTACTGACGTTGAACCCCCGTGCGCACGCCGGCAACGCCCTGCCACTCGGGGCCCTCAAACCAGGCGTCGCCCAGCAGATAGGCGCGCAACATGGGCAGGCAATCGAGTCCCCAGAAAAGCTTGTCATCGACCGCAAACGCCGGCACGCCGAAACCGCCCTGCGCTATCGCCTCGTCGGTATTTGTTTTCAGCCGCGCCTTGACTGCGGGGCCCTGCATGTCGCTTGGTGGCGCCAGTTGCTGCGCCAGCGATTGGAAACGCTGCGCGTCGGCAGCCTCGGCCCCGCCGCGCCAGACATGGCGAAAAATGCTTTCGCAGACGTAGCGATTGGGCGCGCCAGGCGTTGCCTGGGAGCTGCACGCCAGCGCCAGCCGCAACAGCGACAAGGGGTTGAACGGATGGCTGGCCGGCATTTGCAAAGGAATGCCCAGGTTGTGCGCCAGCCACAGCACCTGACGATAGGTCCAGTCACGCTTGGGCGCGATCTCTGCCGGGCCAAGCTGGCCATGGTGTTTGAGCATGCCGGCAAATAGCACCGGCCGGTAACTGACGCTGTAGCTCAGCCCCTGGAGTGCTTCGGGCAGCTGCTCGAAGGCCAGGTAGGCATAGGGCGAGATGAAATCGAGATAAAACGTGATGTGTTTCATGAAGGACCGCGGCTGGAGCGAAGGCGAAGGCGAAGGTAAAGGCGCAAGGTCCATGGAATCAGCCCGCCATGCGTTGCTCTATGGTCTGCCAAAGCCTGCGCTGCGCGTCGGGGCCAGAGCGGCTCCAGGCCGAAATTTCGCCAAGCGTGCGAAAACAGCCCTCACACCAGCCGGTGTCAGCGCTGATGCGACACACAGAAATGCACGGCGAAGGAACAATATCGCCTGAAGCCTTTACAGTACGTGCGCGAGCAGCTATTAATTTTATAGCATCATCATGGCGTTCAGGTGGCTCCACGATGTCCTGCGCTACGTTCACCACGGGCGCTCCGGTCAGCTGTTCGAGCTGCTGCGCCGTGAGTCTGAAGACCGCGTGCGGGTGCCCGGCTGCCGCCCACACTTCATCAAAACGCTGCAAGCTCAGGTCTATCAGGGTGACAACGGCCGACGCATGCGCCAGCGGGGACACGCCGCCAATCGAAAATCCGGTCTTGCCTTTCACAAACCGGGCATCGGCCCGGCCTATCCGCTGGCCGCTCTGGCAGACCAGGGCCTCGACCTTTTTTTCGTCGACCCGCTGGTCGCCTGACATGATCACCAGCACGGCGGCATCGTCGGACTCGCGGCGAAAGACGACGCTCTTGGCGATCTGCCCGAGCTCGACGCCCAGCGCGTCCGCCGCCTGCTGCGCGGTACGGGCCGCGTCGTCCAGCATCACGGGGGCATGCGCGTGGCCCTTGGCCTTGAGCACGTCGGCTACCCGCTGCACGCTTTCAGGAAGTTCCTCGATCTGAACACGGCTCATCAGTTCGCCCTTTTATTCAGCAGTGCGGTGGCGGCGCGTGAATTGGGTTTGCGGGCCAGAAAATCACTGATGAATTTCCCCGCGTCTATCAGTTTTTCCAGGTCAATGCCGGTTTCAATGCCCATGCCGTGCAGCAGGTACACCACGTCTTCCGTCGCCACGTTGCCCGTGGCGCCCTTGGCGTACGGGCAGCCGCCCAGGCCGGCGGACGAGGTGTCGAACTGCCACACGCCCATCTGCAGGCACACCAGCGTGTTGGCCAGCGCCTGCCCGTAGGTATCGTGGAAGTGGCCCGACACGTCGTTGATGTCGTAGTGCCTGAGCGTGGCCTCCATGGCGCGCTGCACCTTGAGCGGCGTGCCGACGCCAATGGTGTCGGCCATGCCGATGTGCTGCACGCCTATGCCTTTCATGAGGCCGGCCAGATAGTCCACCCGCGCGGGCGCAATCTCGCCCTCGTAGGGACAGCCGACGGCGCACGACATGGCGCCGCGCACATAGATGCCGGCCGCGCGTGCCGCCTGCACCACAGGCGCGAAGCGTTCAATGCTCTCGGCAATCGAGCAGTTGATGTTGCGCTGGCTGAAGGCCTCGCTGGCCGCGCCGAACACCACGATCTCATCGGGCCAGAGTTCGCGCGCCGGCGCCATGGCCGCTTCCAGCCCCTTCATGTTGGGCGTCAGCACGGAATAACGCACGCCCGGCTTGCGCTGGATACCGGCCATCACCTCGGCGGCGTCGGCCATTTGCGGCACCCATTTGGGCGAGACAAAACTGGTGACTTCGATTTCAGTCAACCCGGCATCCTGCAGGCGCTGCACCAGCTCGATCTTGACGGCCGCGGGCACCGGCGCTTTTTCATTTTGCAAGCCGTCTCTGGGGCCGACATCGACCAGCTTGACTTTGGAAGGAAGGTTCATGGGGCTCTTTCAGAAGATAGGGTGGTCGTGGGCCGATGACTGGTTGTCAACCAAGCAGGGGCCGCGGAACCGGCTTTGCCGGGCCGCAGGCGCAGCGGCCCCCTCGGGGCTGGTGGCTGCGGCTCCGAACCTGCATGAGCAGGTTTGGACAGGCACCAGAAGCGAAGCCTCTGGCGAGCGGCGGCCTGCAAGGTGCAGGGAGTTACGCGAAGCGAACGACCGTGGGGCAACATCAGTATCCTTTTTTTGGGTCAACCACACCGGCCAGGCTGGCAATCGGTGCGCCATTTTCAAGTGCCTTTATTTTCCCCGCAATCTGCGCAATGCTTTCATCACGCAAAGTACGCGCCGAGGTGTGCGGCGTCACGGTAATTTTGGGGTGCAGCCAAAACGGATGCGCCGCCGGCAGCGGTTCGGTGCGAAACACATCGAGCGTCGCGCCCGCCAGCTGGCCGCTGTCCAGCAGCGAAATCAAATCTTCATCGACCAGGTGGCTGCCGCGCGCCACATTGATGACATAGCCACCCGGCTGCAAGCGGGCCAGCGTGTCGCGGCGCATGATGTTTTCGGTATCCGGCGTCAGCGGCAGCAGGCACACCAAAATGCGCGTGGCCGCCAGAAAATCGTTGAAGCCGTTGAAGCCGTTGGAGCTGGCGTTGCCCGAAAAGCATTGAACCCCGGCTATGGATTTGGCGCTGCGGCTCCAGCCCGTCACGGGAAAATCAAACTGCGCCAGCGCCCGGCTGACGCGCTGGCCCAGCACGCCCAGGCCCATCACGCCGACCGGAAAATCCTGGCGCCTGCGCGGCTTGCGGTACGACCACTTGCCAAGCGCCACATCCGCCTGGTAGCCATCAAATTCACGGAAATGCCGAATTACCGCATGGCATACATATTCGGCCATCTGCACCGACATGCCCGCGTCGTCCAACCGCACCACCCGAGTCTGGGGCGGCAGGCGCAGGCGCAACAGCGCATCAACCCCGGCACCTATATTGAACAAGGCCTTGAGGCCGGTTTGTTCGTCCAGAAACTGCTGCGGCGGCGCCCATACCACGGCGTAGTCGGCTACTGCCGCACCGGGCTGCCAGAGCTCCAGCGTGGCATCGGGCAAGGCGGCGCGCAGGCCTTGCAGCCAGGGTTCCGGGGTCGTGTCGGTGCAACAAAAAGAGAGGCGCATGGGGTGTCGGTGGTTGGGGTCGATGATGCTTGAACGACTGTAGCAGCCAAACCGCCCTCGCTGATCGCCGGGGGCCAGCGGATCGGTTAAGGTTCTGTCCTTGCCTTGCCCTTTGCCTTACTCTTGCAACGGCGGCCATCCACCAGGAAACTTCCCCTCATGAAACTGGCCTTGCTGTCAGACATTCACGCCAACAGCCGCGCGCTAGACGCCTGCCTTGCGCATGCCGCTGCGCTGGGGGTGCAACGGCTGGCGCTGCTGGGCGACCTGGTGGGCTACGGAGGCGAGCCCGCGCAGGTGATGCAAACCGTGATGACGCTGGCCAGCCAGGGGGCCGTGGTGCTGCAAGGCAACCACGACGCGCTCGCGGTCAGCCCGCCCGCAGCGGTGAACACTGACGCGGACGCCGGCGCCCAATGGACGCACGACCAGCTCAGCGCGGCGCAGCGCCAGTTTCTGGCCCGGTTGCCGTTGACGCACAGCGAGGGCACGCTGCTGCTGGTGCACGCCAGCGTCGATGCGCCCGAGCGCTGGCGCTACGTCAACAACGAGCGCGCCGCCGCCGCCAGCCTGGACGCTGCCGTGTTGCCGCCTTACGGCAATGCCCAGGTGCGCCATGTCTTTGGCGGACATGTGCACCAGCAGACGCTGTACTACCGCGGCAGCGGGCGCAGCCTGATGAGCTTTTTGCCGACGCCCGGTGTCAGCATCCCCACGCCACGGCACCGCAGCTGGATCGCCACCATCGGGTCGGTCGGCCAGCCGCGCGATGGCCGCACCGAGGCCATGTATGCGGTGTTCGATACCGAGGCCATGCAACTGACTTTCTACCGCGTTCCCTACAACCACCAGGCGGCGGCCGACAGCATACGTGCGGCCGGCCTGCCGGAATTCTTCGCACAACGACTGGAGACTGGACATTGAAACTGATTGCACCGGGCACCGACATCGACGGTTTTCTGGTCGAGGACTGCATCCACACCGGCGGCATGGCGCTGATCTACCGGGTCCATTACGCCGGTGGGCGCGAACCGAACTTCGAGATGGTGATGAAGGTGCCGCGCATGACCTCGGGCGATGGTGCAGAGAACATCGTCGGCTTCGAGGTCGAGCACCAGATCATGCAGGTGCTGACCGGCCCGCATGTGCCGCGTCTGGTGGCGGCGGGCGACCTGGATGTGGTGCCCTACCTGGTGATGGAATACGTCAGGGGCAACACGCTGGACCACTGGCTGGAACTCGATCAACAGGGCCAGCGCCCTGATCCGGCCACGCTGGCCAGCCTGGGCGCCGCCGTGGCGACTGCTGCGCACAGCCTGCACAAGCAAAACGCCGTGCACCTCGACCTGAAACCGGCCAATGTGCTGATACGCCCTGACGGCAGCGCGCTGTTGCTCGATTTTGGTCTTAGCTTTCACGCGCACTACCCGGATCTGCTGGCCGAGGAGCTACGCCACGCGGTGGGCTCGCCAGTCTACATGGCGCCAGAACAGGTGGTGGGCATGCGCGGCGACCCGCGCAGCGACATCTTTGCCATCGGCGTCATGCTGTATGAGCTGGCGACCGGTGAGCTGCCCTTTGGCAACCCGCAAACCAATGCCGGTCTGCGCCAGCGCCTTTGGATGGACCCGCCGCCGCCGCGCAAGCTGCGCCCCGATCTGCCCGAGTGGCTGCAGGAGGTGATTTTGCGCTGCCTGGAGCCGGTGGCCGAGCTGCGCTACCCCTCGGCCGCGCACGTTGCCTTCGACCTGATGCACCCGGAGCAGATCACGGTGACGGCTTTGGGGCGCAGCCTGAAAGGTACCGGCTTTCGCACCCACTTCAAGCGCTGGATCAAGGCGGCCGGCATGCACTACCAGCCCAGCCCGCTGCCGGTTCGGCAGATCGACGAGGTGCCCATCATCATGGTGGCCGTGCCGAATCACGACGTCAGCGACGCCACGCTGTATTCGCTGCGCCAGGCGGTGCAACGTTCGCTGGGCATTCGGCCGGGCGCCCGGCTCGCCTGCGTGACAGTGAGTTCGCCCAGCGCCACCAGCACCACCAGCGATGCCAACAGCGAAACCACCGTGCACCGCAACCTGCTGGCGATGCTGCGCCAATGGACCCAGGGGCTGGGCCAGATCGAGCATCAAACGTCCTACCACGTCATTGAATCGGGCGACGTGGCGCAGGCCCTGCTGCGTTACGCCGAAGGCAACAACGTCAACATGATCGTGATGGGCGCCGCCACCCACGGCCTGCAGATGCAGCGCTTCGTCGCCACCGTGCCTATCCGGGTGGCGATGGAGGCGCCCTGCACGGTGATTCTGGTCAAGCAGACGCTGCCGTTTGAGCAACTGGGCAAGGCCAGCGAGCCGGCAGCGCCGCGTGGCGCGCAGCTGTCTTAGACGGCCAGCCGCAGCAGCTCGGCCCCTTCAACCACCTGATCGCCAGGCGCATACAGCAGCTCTTGAACCACGCCGTCCGCGGGCGCTGCGATGGTGTGCTCCATCTTCATGGCCTCCATCACCGCCAGCGGCTGGCCCTTGCTCACCTTGTCGCCGGCCTTGACGGCGAAGGACACCACCTTGCCGGGCATGGGCGCGCTCAGGCGCCCGGTCTCCGCCTGGCCCTCACCGGCGTGGGCCAGCAAATCAATGGCGGTGATTTGCGTCGCTCCGCGCGCCGTGAAGACGTGGTCCACCTCGCCGCGCGGGTAAACCGCCACGCTCAAGCGCTGGCCGGCAAACTCGATGTCCATGCCCTGCCCGCTTTTTGTAAACCACAGCGGACCTGACAGCTCACCCACCTTCAACTGCAAAGCGCCGTCATGCAGATAGCGCAGCTCGGCCTGCGCCGGTGCGCCCTGGAATTCAAACTCAAAACGCCGCTGCGTCACGCCATGCGTCTGCCAGCCATCGCGGCGACTGAAGGGGTCGCTGCCCTCGGCGGCCTTCTCGGTCAGCAGCGCCTGCGCAATCGCGGCGGCAGCAGCCAGCGCCAGGCCGACCGGCTCCTGCTTGAACAGCAGCGCCTCTTCACGCTGAATCAGTGCGGTGTCCAGATTGGCCTGGGCAAACGAGGGCGTGCGCAGCACATAGCGCAGAAACTGCACATTGGTGCTCAACCCTACGATATGGGTTTGCGCCAGCGCCTGGTCGAGCCGGGCCAGCGCTTCTTCACGCGTCTGGCCGTGCACGATCAGTTTGGCGACCATGGAGTCGTAGTAAGGTGAAATGGTGTCGCCTTCACGCACGCCATCGTCAATGCGTACCGCACCCCGCTCAAAGTTGGTGCAGACCGGCTTCTGGTAGACATGCAGGGTGCCGGTGGCCGGCAGAAAATTGTTGTCGGGGCTTTCGGCGCAGATGCGCGCCTCGATGGCGTGGCCGCAGATAGCCAGCTGCTCCTGCGCCAGCGGCAGCTTCTGGCCTGAGGCCACGCGCAACTGCCACTCCACCAGGTCCAGCCCGGTAATGGCCTCCGTCACCGGATGCTCGACCTGCAGCCGCGTGTTCATTTCCATAAAAAAGAAATTCATGCTGCCATCGGCGCGCTGTTCAACGATGAACTCGACCGTGCCCGCACCGACATAGTTGACGGCACGCGCCGCCGCCACGGCGGCTTCGCCCATTTGCTGGCGCATGGCCTGTGTCATGCCGGGTGCCGGTGCTTCTTCCAGCACCTTCTGATGCCGGCGCTGTACCGAGCAGTCGCGCTCGAACAGGTAAACGTAGTTGCCGTGGCTGTCGCCAAACACCTGGATTTCGATGTGGCGCGGACGCTGCGCGTATTTTTCGACCAGCACCGCGTCGTCGCCAAAGCTGCTGATGGCTTCACGTTTGCACGAGGCCAGCGCCGCCTCGAAATCTTCTGATTTTTCAACCGCCCGCATGCCCTTGCCACCTCCGCCCGCACTGGCCTTGATGAGAACCGGGTAGCCAATGCGATCAGCCTCGCGCTTGAGCAGCGCCGGGTCCTGGTCGCTGCCGTGGTAGCCGGGCACCAGCGGCACGCCGGCCTTTTCCATCAGCCGTTTCGACTCGGCCTTCAGGCCCATGGCTTTGATGGCCGAAGCCGGTGGGCCGATGAAGACCAGCCCGGCGTCCAGACAGGCCTGCGCAAATTCCTCGTTCTCGCTGAGAAAGCCGTAGCCCGGGTGTATCGCCTGCGCTCCGGTGGCTTTGGCCGCCTCGATGATGCGCTCCCAGCGCAGGTAGCTGTCTTTGGGGGCGCTGCCGCCAATGTGAACCGCTTCATCGCAAAAACTTACATGCTTGGCGTTGGCGTCGGCATCCGAATACACGGCCACAGTCCGGATGGCCATGCGCCTTGCGGTAGCAGCCACCCTGCACGCGATCTCTCCACGGTTTGCAATCAGTATCTTGTTAAACATGCGGTTGTTTCTTTGAAAAAGGAGACTTGAAGGTAAAGGCCGGCGGCAAGCCGGGATCTGCCCGGCCGCTAAAAATACGCGTGACGCGTACAAACAGCTGCCGCAAAAAGCGCCAGCACAGGCGTATCAGCCAGATGCTGAGCGCCAGCACCAGCAGCAGCACGGGGATAAAGACAAAAGGATGGGCAATCGCCAGCCACAGGCCCGCCGGGACCAGGCTGTCCTCGACCAGAGAAGTCCCGATGTTGCTGAAAGGCTCGGGCGAAGTGTTGATGGCGGCGCGGGTCGTCGCCTTGGCGGCATGGCTGGTGGCGGCCAGCGTGCCGCCCAGCAGGGCAGCCACCAGCCCCATCAGGCTGCTGTCGGCGCCGAACACGCCAGCCGCCAGCGCCGCACCGGCCGGGATGCGAATCACCGTATGCACCACATCCCAGAGCGAATCGAGCCCAGGAATCTTGTCGGCAAAAAACTCGACAAACACCATGAAACCGCTGGCGCCCAGCACCACCGGATGCGCCAGCAGGTGCAGGCCCTGCGGCAGCGTGACCCAGCCCATGAAGCCGGCCAGCCCGGTCAACAGCACCACCAGGTAGAGGCGCACGCCGCTGGCCCAGCCAAGTGCGCCGGCCAGGGCAATCAGTTGAGCCGTATCCAATGCTTGCATGGTGGAGCCCCTTTACGGTGAATCAGACCAGCCACGACGGCTTGCGCTTTTGCAGGAAAGACTGCACGCCTTCCCGGCCCTCGCTGCTGGTGCGAATGTCGGCAATGCCTTCGACGGTGCGGGCGATCAGGGCTGCCTCAATGGCGCGCCCGGCCACCTCCTGCACCAGCGTTTTACACGACCGCACGGCGTTCGGGCTGGCGCTGACCAGGGCGTTCGTCATTTCCGCCACCTTGGCATCAAGTGCGTCGGCGTTCACCACCGCATGCACAAAACCGATGCGCAGCGCTTCCTGCGCGTCAAAGCGCTCTGCCGTCAAAAAGTACCGATGCGCCGCGCGTGCGCCCATGGCGCGTAGTACGTAAGGGCTGATGGTGGCGGGAATCAGCCCCAGTTTGACCTCGCTCAGGCAGAAGTTAGCCGTATCCACGCTCACGGCCATGTCGCAGGCCGCCACCAGCCCCATGCCGCCGGCATACACATCGCCCTGAATGCGGGCGATGGTCGGCTTGGGGCACTCGTACATCACGCGTAGCATCTCGGCCAGCGCGCCCGCGTCAGCCAGGTTTTCGGCGCGGCTGTAGTCGGCCATGCGGCGCATCCAGTTCAGGTCGGCGCCGGCGCAAAAGGCCGGGCCCTGGGCGGCCAACACCACGGCGCGCACCTCGGCGCGGCTGGCGGCATCCTGAAAGGCGGCGGTGATCTCGGCAATGACTTCGTCGTTAAAGGCATTGCGTATGTCGGGGCGGCAGAGTGTCAGCGTCAGCACGGCGCCCTGCTGGGTGGTTTCGATGGCGTTCGTCATGCTTTACATCCTGAACAGGCCGAATTTTGTCTCGGCAATCGGCGAATTGAGCGAAGCGCTCAAGCCCAGCGCCAGCACGCGGCGCGTGTCAGCCGGATCAATCACGCCGTCGTCCCACAGGCGCGCCGTGGCGTAGTAGGGGTGGCCCTGCACCTCGTACTGCTGGCGTATCGGCGCCTTGAAGGCTTCTTCTTCCGCTGCGCTCCAGGCGCCGCCCTTGCCTTCAATGCCGTCGCGCCTGACGGTTGCCAGCACGCCGGCGGCCTGGTCACCGCCCATCACGCTGATGCGCGCATTCGGCCACATCCAGAGAAAGCGCGGCGAAAACGCACGGCCGCACATACCGTAGTTGCCGGCGCCAAAACTGCCGCCAATGATGATGGTGAACTTGGGCACGGCCGCCGTGGCGACGGCCGTCACCATCTTGGCGCCGTTGCGGGCGATGCCTTCGTTCTCGTATTTGCGGCCGACCATGAAGCCGGTGATGTTTTGCAAAAACACCAGCGGGATCTTGCGCTGGCAGCACAACTCGATGAAGTGCGTCGCCTTCAGCGCCGACTCGCTGAACAAAATTCCGTTGTTGGCAATGATGCCTACTGCCATGCCCTCGATGTGGGCGAAGCCGCAGACCAGCGTGGTGCCGTAGCGTGCCTTGAACTCGTCAAACGCGCTGGCGTCGACGATGCGGGCGATGATCTCGCGCACGTCAAAGGGCTTGCGCGTGTCCGTCGGAATCACGCCGTAAAGCTCTTCTGCTACAAATTTAGGAGCTACTGGCGCACGTCCCATATGGGCTGCAGCCTTTATTTTATTCAAATTCTTGACCGAGGAGCGGGCCAGCGCAAGCGCGTGCATATCATTGGTCGCGAGGTAGTCGGCCACGCCGGAAAGGCGCGTGTGCACGTCGCCGCCGCCCAGGTCTTCAGCACTGACGACTTCGCCGGTCGCCGCCTTGACCAGTGGCGGCCCGCCCAGAAAAATCGTTCCCTGGTCCTTCACGATGATGCTTTCATCGCTCATGGCCGGCACATAGGCGCCGCCCGCCGTGCAGGAACCCATGACCACAGCGATCTGCGAGATGCCCAGCGCACTCATGTTAGCCTGGTTGAAGAAGATGCGGCCAAAGTGCTCACGGTCCGGAAACACGTCGTCCTGGTTCGGCAAATTGGCGCCGCCCGAATCGACCAGGTAGATGCAGGTGAGGTTGTTCTGCTGGGCAATTTCCTGCGCGCGCAAATGTTTTTTCACCGTGAGCGGGTAGTAGGTGCCGCCCTTCACAGTGGCGTCGTTGCACACAATCATGCAGTCGACGCCGCTGACGCGCCCTATGCCGGTAATCAGCCCGGCGCAGGGCGCGCTGTCGCTGCCGTCGCGGTCGGGGTACATGCCCAGCGCGGCCAGCGGCGCCAGCTCCAGAAAGGGCGTACCGGGATCGAGCAGCATCTGCACCCGATCGCGCGGCAGCAGTTTGCCGCGTGCCGTGTGCTTGGCTCTGGCCGCTTCTCCGCCGCCTGCGGCCACCTTGGCCAGCTGCACATGAAGATCGTCCACCAGCGCGCGCATGGCGGCGGCATTGGCCTGAAAGTCGGCAGAGCGGGCGTTGAGTTTGGATTCGAGCGTGGTCATAGTTGGGTGCCGATTTCTGTCAAGCGATTCAGGCGGTTGGGTCTTCTTCCAGCCCAAGCTGGTTTTTCATTTCGTCGCGGATCTTGAACTTCTGGATCTTGCCGGTCACCGTCATGGGGAAACCCGCCACGAAGCGAATGTAGCGCGGCACCTTGTAGTGCGCAATCTTGCCCTTGCAGAAACTGCGGATGTCATCCTCGCTCAACGTCTCGCCGGGGCGGGTGACGATCCAGGCGCAAAGTTCTTCGCCATAACGCTTGTCGGGCAGCCCCACCACCTGCACGTCCTGCACTTTCGGATGGCGGTAGAGGAATTCCTCGATCTCGCGCGGATAGATGTTTTCGCCGCCGCGAATCACCATGTCCTTGATGCGGCCGACGATGTTGACGTAGCCCGCAGCGTCCATGGTGGCGAGGTCGCCGGTGTGCATCCAGCCGTCTGCGTCAATCGACTCCTGCGTGCGCGCCGGGTCATCCCAGTAGCCGTGCATCACCGAATAGCCGCGCGTGCACAGCTCGCCCGAGACGCCGGGCAGGGCGATGGCGCCGCTCTCGGGGTCGATGATTTTCACTTCGAGGTGCGGCTGCACCAGCCCCACGGTGGAGACGCGCTTGTCCAGCGGCGTATCGATGGAGCTCTGGCAGCTCACCGGGCTGGTCTCGGTCATGCCGTAGGCAATCGTGATCTGGCCCAGATGCATGTCGGTCATCACGCGCTTCATCACCTCGGTCGGGCACGGCGAGCCGGCCATGATGCCGGTGCGCAGCGTGGACAGGTCGAACTCGGCGAAGCGCGGATGCTCAAGTTCGGCGATGAACATGGTCGGCACGCCGTGCAGGCCAGTGCATTTTTCATCCTGCACGGTCTGCAGCACGCTTAAGGGCTCGAAGCCGTCGTTCGGATAGACGATGGTGGCGCCGTGCGTGAAGCACGCTAGGTTGCCCAGCACCATGCCAAAGCAGTGGTACAGCGGCACCGGAATGCACAGGCGGTCGGCCGCAGTCAGCTTCATCGCCTCGCCGATGAAAAAGCCGTTGTTCAGTATGTTGCGGTGCGTCAGCGTGGCGCCTTTGGGAAAGCCTGTGGTGCCACTGGTGAACTGGATGTTGATCGGGTCAGTTGCCTTGAGCGTTACCGCGATCTGCGCCAGCCGGGGGTCATCCGGGTTGCCGCTGGCCAGCAAGTCGGAAAAGCGCAGCATGCCCGGCTGCTCTTCGCCCTGCCCCGCTACGTCTATCCAGACCACGCTGCGCAGATGCGGCAGCGTGCTGGATTCCAGCTGGCCCGGCCGGGCATGCGCCCACTCGGGCGCCAGCTCGCGCAGCATGGCCAGGTAGTCGCTGGTCTTGAAGCTGGCCATGGTCAGCAGCGCCTTGCAGTTGACCTTGTTCAGGGCGTACTCGACTTCGGCCGTGCGGTAGGCTGGATTGATGTTCACCAGGATCAGGCCGATCTTGGCCGTGGCCAGCTGGGTCAGCACCCATTCTGCGTTGTTGTGCGACCAGATGCCGACGCGCTCGCCCGGCAGCAGGCCCAGGCCCAGCAGCGCGCTGGCCAGGCGATCGGCCTCGCGCTGCAATTGGCGGTAGCTGTAACGGCGGCGCTGGTGCACGCTCACCAGCGCTTCGTGATCGGGCTGGCGCGCCACCACGGCGTCAAAAAAGGCACCCAGGGTCTGCTCGATCAGCGGTGCGTCGGTGGCGCCACGGGCGTGGCTGCTGGTCAGCGGGGGCTGTGCGGAAAGGTCTTCGCTCATGTCTGTCTCCTGGCGGCAGCCTGCGCGGGCGGGCGCGGGCAGTGGGGCGATGGGGCAATAAGCCCCAAGCATAAAACTTTCTGAAAGTGCCGAGTCGCCATGAAGGTTGCAAATCGTGCCAACTAAGGTCACACTTCAGGCCATGAAAACCCGCTGGAGCGCGCCCGCCGTGACACCCATTGCCTTCGTTCACGCAATGGTGGCGGCCTATGAGCGCCGCGGCATGAACCCGGCCGGGGCACTAGCACAGGCACAAATTGCGCCAGCAGCGCTGCTTAATTTGGCATCTCGCATCAGCGCCTGGCAAATGGAGCGCATTTCCGGCGCCGCCATGCAAGAGCTCGACGACGAGGCACTGGGTGCTTTCAGCCGCCGCCTGCCCTGGGGCAGCTACGGCATGCTGGCGCGCGCCTCGCTCAGCGCACCCAGCCTGGGCGTGGCGCTCAAGCGCTGGTGCCGCCACCACGCGCTGCTGGCGGACGACATTCACCTGAAGCTGGTGAGCAGCGGTGACAGCGCAGCCATCGTGATCGAGGAGCGCGCTGAACTAAGCCAGCTTGGCCAGGGCGCGCGCGAGTTCTGCCTGGTGCATGTGCTGCGCAACATTCACGGCCTGGCCTGCTGGTACATAGACTCGCGCATCCCGCTGCAGGGCACGCGCGTCCCCTTTGCCGCGCCGCCGCACGCCGACGCCTACGCGCTGATGTTCCCCGGCCCGCTGCGCTTTGGCGCCGCGCAGGCCGAAATTCGCTTTGATGCGCGTTACCTGAACCTGCCGCTGCGCCGCGACGAAAAGGCGCTGCAACAAATGCTGCAGCGCGCCCTGCCGCTGACGGTGCTGCAATACCGGCGCGACCGGCTGCTGGTGCAACAGGTGCGCCAAGCACTGGCCGCCCACCCAGACAAAGCCCACAAGGCAGACGGCGTGGCCGCGTTGCTCAATATCTCGGCGCGCACGCTGCATCGGCAACTGAAGGAGGAAGGCGCGTCGCTGCAGGGCTTGAAGGACGAGGTGCGGCGCGAGCGAGCGCAGGAGCTACTCAATCGCAGCGACAAGCCGGTCAAGCAGGTGGCTGCGGCGGCCGGGTTTCGCAATGAAAAGAGTTTTATCCGGGCGTTCCGGGAGTGGACTGGGGTTTCCCCGGGGGAGTTTCGGAGGGGGGTGCAGGCCTGAAGATGGCCTGCTTGCGATCACTGTTGCGGGCCCGACCAATCAAAGTCAGCCGCAAAAACCACTTGGCTTGCCGCTTTCCTGAATAGGCGGGCAAGGGTTTGTTCCGTACGAGCAGTACACACAACAGTCACCCGGCAGCGGTTTGAGCACGGCGTGGCATTGTGTGCATTCATAAAACCATTGGCAAGCGTCGGTAGGCATGGTCTCAGTCCTTGAATAGCCGCACTCCGGACATGTCAGCGTGGACTCCAGCGTGACGGTGGTCAATTGGCGGCCCCCACCAGCGTTGATGGATAGCCCGCGTTTTTCGTGGATTCGGTCAGCGCGTCCAGATTGGTTGTTGCATCGTCGAATGTGACGATAGCCTGCCGTTTGTCAAAGCTCACGCTAACCTGGCTGACGCCGGGTACTTGCGACAAGGCCTTTTTCACCGTGATGGGGCAGACCGAGCAGTCCATTGACGGGATGACCAGAGTCACCGTTTTGGGTGCGGCGCTGGCAGCCTGGGTAGAACCGGCCAGGATGATGGCGATGCCTGTAGTGGAAATCAGATTTTTCATTAGGGAAGTCTTTTCAATAAAACTGCGGAGCAATCAGCGGGAAGACCAGCGCCATGAGCAGCAGCGCACAGACCCCGACATACAGCAGTTGATAAGCGCGCCTGACCCGTGGCAGGGCGCACACTTCCCCCGGCGCACACCGGCCAGCGGGACGCCAAATGCGCTTGCCGGCAAAGAACAAAGCCACCAATGCCGCGCCAATGAAAATCGGCTGATAGGGCTGCAAAACGGTTAGCTGGCTGATCCACGCACCCGAGAATCCCAAGGTAATCAAGACCAGCGGACCCAGGCAGCAAGTGGACGCCAACAGTGCGGCAAATCCTCCGGTCAGCAGTGCGCGCAGGCCAGTTTTGTCGCTGGTTTTTTCCATTTGAACTGCATTCATGAACTAAGCTTATCTCCGTACTCAAGTACGGAGTCAAGGACCATGAACACCTCTCCTGAAAACCTGACTATCTGGACTATTGGCACGCTGGCCACCGAGGCGCAGGTCAATGTGGAAACCATACGTTTTTACCAACGCAAAGGCCTGATGCACGAGCCAGGTCGGCCCCAGGGCAGCGTGCGCCGCTATGGCGCGGCTGATCTGGGTCGAGTCCGTTTCATCAAGTCGGCACAGCGACTGGGTTTTAGTTTGGACGAGATTGCTCAACTGCTCAAGCTGGAAGATGGGGCGCATTGCGATGAAGCGCGCGCGCAGGCGCAGCACAAGTTAATTTATGTGCGTGCAAAGCTGGCTGACCTTCAACGCATTGAGACTGCACTTGCCGACCTGGTTGAGCGTTGCTGCGCCGTGCGCGGAAGTATCCGCTGCCCTCTGATCGCAGCCCTGCAGGGCGAAAATTGAAGATCCATGGAAATGAGCAAGAGATCGGGTTCTAAACCGTCCTTGCGGGCTGAGCTTTCAGCCGCGCTCTTCCAGCATGTAGCGCAACGCGCCATCGCAGGCACACAACACGGATTCAAACCTCGTAAATACTATCTTTTTGATAGCTGCTTGCGCCCGTATTATATGGGCTACAGGCATATTTGATACCTAAAACTGCCCGCCATCCAGATGCCATCAGCGCAGCTGCTCGCGCACGAAGCGGCTGCGCTCGTCAAGGCAAACAGCGGCCGTGCCCGGGCTTTTCGGCCCGGCGAAAAATCGCAGCGACAAGCCGGTCAAGCAGATGGCTGCGGCTGCTGGGTTTCGCAATAAGAAGAATTTTCTCCGGGCGTTCGGGAGTGGACTGTCTCCTGGGAGTTTCGCCGGGGGGTGCCGGCTTGAGGGACTTCCGATAATGGTTATCTGGCCGTGCAACCGATCGACATGTTCGGCTTGCGTGTCTGCAATGCAGCGAAACCCGACGGCCGTCGGTACCCGCTTTCTGGCAGGCCAGCAAACAGGCGGTTTTTGTTGCTGGGCATCTACTACCGATCAAATTTCCGTTTGCTCGGCCATCTCCAATGCATCATCAACTTCAATTCCAAGGTAGCGCACAGTGTTCTCCAGCTTGGCATGGCCAAGAAGCAATTGAACTGCCCAAAGATTTTTTGTTCGCCGGTAAATCAAGGAGGCCTTGGTTCGCCGCATTGAATGGGTCCCGTATTCGGACGGATTCAGCCCAATCTCTGAGACCCAGTATGTTGGCGGAACTCGCGGAGATTCAGTTTTGTGAATGGTGCTACCGTGGATATCGCCATGGCGCATGGAAGCACGCCGGTCCCAACCACGTCCTGCGCAATGGCGTTAGTCTGTCAAATTATCCGTATGCGGCAGCGTTTGTAGAAAGCATCGATGTATCACAAGGCGCCGGCGTGGCGAAGGATAATAACGGCCACCTCATTTTGTACACCATTTTTGAAATTCTCTCATGGAAATCAAGGTCAATTTTCTCGATAAGCTTCGTCTTGAAGCCAAGTTCGATGACTTCACGGTGGTGGCCGACCAGCCTATCCGCTACAAGGGCGATGGCTCTGCGCCTGGTCCGTTTGATTACTTTTTGGCTTCATCGGCTTTGTGTGCGGCTTACTTTGTGAAGTTGTACTGCGACACTCGCAATATTCCTACCGAGAATATCCGACTGTCGCAAAATAATATTGTCGATCCGGAAAACCGTTATCAGCAGATATTCAAGATTCAGGTTGAGTTGCCGGCGGATATCTCTGCCAAAGACCGCCAAGGTATTTTGCGCTCCATCGACCGTTGTACGGTGAAAAAAGTGGTGCAAGCCGGGCCCGAGTTTGTGATTGAAGAGGTAGAGAATTTGGATGCCGATGCCCAGGCCTTGCTGACCTTGACTCCGGCTTCTGAAGCGAGCACCTATATTGCGGGCAAGGATCTGCCGCTGGAGCAAACCATCGCCAATATGTCGGAGGTGTTGGCGGGCTTGGGCATGAAGATTGAAATCGCTTCGTGGCGCAATCTTGTCCCCAATGTGTGGTCGCTGCATGTCCGCGACGCGCACTCGCCGATGTGTTTTACCAATGGCAAAGGATCGACCAAGGAAAGCGCGTTGGCGTCGGCGTTGGGCGAATATATCGAGCGCCTCAATAACAACCATTTCTACGCCGGTGCGTTTTGGGGCGAAGACATCGCCAACGCGGCGTTTGTCCATTACCCGAACGAGCGCTGGTTCAAGCCTGGCAAGAAAGATGCGTTGCCGTCGGGAATTCTGGATGAGCATTGCCTGCAAATTTACAACCCCGATGGAGAATTACGTGGCTCGCACCTGGTCGACACCAACTCCGGCAATGTGCAGCGCGGTATCTGTTCGCTGCCGTATGTGCGGCAGTCGGACGGCGAGGTTGTGTATTTCCCGTCCAACCTAGTCGAAAACCTCTATGTCAGCAATGGCATGAGTGCCGGTAATACGCTGGCCGAAGCGCAAGTGCAATGCCTGTCCGAAATTTTCGAACGGGCGGTAAAGCGCGAAATACTGGAAGGCGAAATGGCACTGCCCGATGTGCCGCACGAAGTGCTGGCGAAATACCCTGGCATTCTGGCCGGCATTCAGGGGTTGGAAGCGCAAGGCTTTCCTGTGCTGGTGAAGGATGCGTCGCTGGGTGGAATCTACCCTGTTATGTGCGTCACTTTGATGAACCCACGAACCGGCGGTGTCTTTGCTTCGTTCGGCGCGCACCCAAGCTTTGAGGTGGCGCTGGAACGGAGTCTGACGGAATTGTTGCAGGGCCGCAGTTTCGAAGGCCTGAACGATCTACCTCGGCCCACCTTTGCAAGTGAAGCAGTGACTGAGCCAAACAACTTTGTCGAACACTTCATCGATTCCAGCGGTGTGGTGTCGTGGCGCTTTTTTAGCGCCAAAGCGGATTTCGATTTTGTTGAGTGGGATTTTTCGGGCCAGGGCGAGAATTCCAATGCCGAGGAAGCCGCGACCTTGCTCGGCATTCTTGAAGACATGGGCAAAGAGGTGTACGTGGCGGTCCATGACCAGCTAGGCGCCGTTGCTTGCCGGATTTTGGTGCCCGGCTATTCAGAGGTTTATCCTGTAGAAGATTTGATTTGGGATAACACCAACAAGGCGCTGTTGTTCCGCGCAGATATCTTGAACTTGCATCACCTGGACGCCGCCAGCCTGGAAGCGCTGCTTGAGCGTTTGGATAATAGTGAGCTGGATGATTACGGCGACATCGCCACGTTGATCGGCATCGAATTTGACGAGAATACGGTTTGGGGGAAGCTGACAGTTCTCGAGTTGAAGCTGCTCATTCAACTCGCCTTGCAGCAACTTGAGGCGGCGCACGAGCTGGTGGGCGCCTTCTTGCAGTACAACGACAACACGGTCGAGCGCGGATTGTTTTATCAAGCCTTAAACGTGGTGCTGGAGGTGCTGCTCGATGACGACCTGGAACTGGACGATTACGTGGCCAATTTCCGCCGGATGTATGGCAATCCGCGGATGGACGCGGTGTTGGGCTCCGTGGACGGCAGCGTGCGCTTCTTTGGCTTGACGCCAACCAGTATGAAACTGGAGGGGCTCGACAGGCACCGCCGCCTGATCGACAGCTACCAAAAAATGCATACGGCGCGGGCCAATGTGGCGGCTACATCCAGTTCAGGTTACGAGTCATGGCTGCGATGATGCCGGTCATCCCCCGGCACAAATGTACGTTCGATACCAGCACGACCATCTGTGCCGGCGTGTATCAGTTCTGATGTCGCCAGCGTCGGTGGTCAGATACTAAGGACAGATCGAGGGCCCTCAATATGAGTGCACGTGCCGAGCAGATTCCTAACATTTAGGGACGATTTTGCCTGCCTGTCGGGGCTTTCGCACTGGAGGAGACGGTTCCGTCTACATCACCATGAAATTGTTGCAAGGCATATCGCCAACATTGATCGCGCATCAATGCAGCACCAGCGCGGAAATGATCCGACTGCATTACTGCCATTTGACCGCGCAGATGTTCAAGAAGGAACACCGTTGTACAACACGGGGTTTATCGAGGGCGAATTCGAGTTTAGGGGGCTAGCTACGTTGAAAGTGGCGCGTGAGGGAAGGTAGCCTACGTTAATTCTTAATTGGCTCGAATAGACACACAATTGCTTGACGTTACCCAAAGCAAAATGCGGAAACCGTGGTGTCCATGATACGGTCAGAGAACACCTTGCGACCTGCATCTTCGCCAGCAGCACCCGCAATGAACATCAGTGGGAGCAGGTGTTCTTCAGCGCGCGGCGGGTGGCACTGCCTGGCGCCAGGGGCCTGCTCCCAGTTGGCGAGCAAGCGATAACGCTCTTGCGCACTGGACTCGACAGCCTTGGTAAGCCAGTCGTCGAAAGCATCGGACACCGGGCCGTATTGCGGGTTGCCGTAGGCGCGCATGTTGTGAAAACTCATGCCGCTGCCAATGATCAAGATATCTTGATCGCGCAAAGTTCCCAGCGACCGTCCTGCTTCCAAATGCTGCTCAGGGTCAAGCGAGTTGTGGAGTGACAGTTGTACCACCGGGATATTGGCCTGCGGAAAAATCAGCTTGAGTGGAATGAACATGCCATGGTCAAAGCCGCGATCCGCGTCAGAAGCGCTGGTTATGCCAGCGGTCGTGAGGGTCTTCACGACCTGCTCCGCCAGGACGGGTGCACCGGGGGCGGGGTACGTCAGTTCGTAGGTGTGGGGAGGAAAACCGTGGTAGTCGTAAATGAGCTCCGGCTGCGCAGCGCTGGTCACGGCAAAATGCGGCTTCAGCCAGTGCGCCGACACCATCACAATGGCCTTGGGCCTGCGCGGCAGAGTGGCTGCCACGTTCTTCAAAAAATCGGCCATGCGATTCCACTCGTCGGGCGGGTTCCAGTCCATGAAGAAGCATGGTCCGCCGCCGTGGGGGATGAACCACGTTGGCATTCTTGCGCTGGCGTTTGCGGGTGCATTGGACACGGTGTTGATTCCTTCAGATGTGAATAGCAAGTTTCAAGTTGGCCCATCCCGGCTGGTCTGAAGCGTGACTTGCGTAAACCCCAGATGGTGCATGAATTCCCGCAGAATGAGCAGGCTGGCAAATAGGCATTTGTCGATCGGCAAGGATTCCTGACTGGCCGGCCGTCCCGCGCTGACAGCCACCAGCCGGTTGAACAGCGACTCCACCATGTCAAGGGTGAGCGTGGTCTGCACCAGCCCGCCGGCCTGAATGGCCTTTGAGATCACCTGGGCACCCATGCCCTGCAACACCAGCAACGGGCTGGTGGCAAACTGTGACGCAAGCGGCATGACCACATCCTCGGTCAGCTCAATGGCATGCTCAAGTTCAATGGGTGAGGGCGGCTGGTGCAACAGGCATTGCTGCACCAGTGACTCAACGCCCAGCTTGAACTCTTTGGCCGCAGGTGTTGCTCCTTCGCCGCTCCGGACCGCGCTGGTGTTGCCACCCAACTCCAAAACCGTTGCGCCGATCAAGCCTGATTCCATGATTGCGTCTCCTGATGGCACGGTGTTTACCTTGTCCCTTGCCGACCGTCTGTCAGCAAGGAGGCCAGGATTGCTTATTTCCCCAGACCGAGTTGCTTCATGAAGTCCTGGTTGTCCCAGAACAACCATTCGTGGTCCATGGTCCCATCCTTCCAGTGACCGGTGGTAGCCATTCCGATGGCAAAGCGCTTGCCGGTAGGGGCGATGGTCTTGCCGTCACCGGTAGGCATGGGCTTGGTAAAGGTACCCGTCATCACACCGGTGACGGAGGTCCACGTACCGGAACCAAAACGGATCGGGTGTTCCTTGATGGTGATGTCTGGCGCAAACACAAACATGGCTTTGAGGTCGTCGATGTGGCGGCCAATGCCCTTGGTTTCGTGGCCATCTGGCCAGGTCACCACGATGTCGGCCGAGTGGCTCTCGTGCAGGCGATCCCATTTTTGGTTACTGAAAACATCGAAGTCCAGTGTGTCAAACAATTTCAGATTGCGCTCGACCTCGGGTTTTTGCTTCTCGTGTTTGGGAGGTGGCGTGGTGGGGTTTTCAGCCAGGGTTTGTGCGCTGACCAAACTGAAGACGCTAAACGCCAGGGTCGCGACGATGGTGTTACGGTAAATGCGGTTCATGGTGAATTACGGTTGTGAATGAAATGAAATGAAATGAAATGGAATGAATCAGGGTTCACTTAAATGCCTTGCCACGCTGGGGCAATGGCGGTGCCGCGCCCGGCGCCGTAGGCGAAGTAAATGTTCAGAGCGGCCACGGGCTCCAGGTAACGCGCATTCTTCAGGCCGCCCGCATCTGCCGTGACAAAGCCCAGGCTCTCGGCGAGATCTTTCACGGTCCCCTTGGCGGCGTCGCTGTCGCCGGCGTAAAACACCGTGACCTTGCTGCCGTCGCCCAGGCTCGAGCCCTGGCCCAGCACCTGTGCGAGCACTGTGTTGAAGGCTTTGACCACTTGTGCGCCGGGAATTGCCTTGGCAATTTCTTCCGCCGCCGAGGTACTGTGACCCAGCGTCAGGCCCATATAGTCGGCGGTCAGCGGGTTGGTGATGTCTACCACCACTTTGCCTCGCAGGTTGCCCACAGATTGCAGTGCGGACACGGCATCGCCAAAGCCAGTGGCCAGAATGACGACATCTTGACCTTCGGCAGCACCGGCGGCGGGGACTGCCGTGGCATTGGCGTTCTGGGATGCGACGGCGGCAGCTTTGGCGGCGTCACGGGCAGTGACGCTCACGCTGTGACCTGCGGCGGAGAGTTGCTTGACAAATCCGGAGCCCATGTTGCCGGCGCCAATAACGAGAACTTTCATACGATTTCCTTTCAAGGGTTTAAGGGAGCCCTTCCTGGCAATTTTCCAGTTGCGTTCAAGGCATAGGTCAACTGTATTTGTTGCACAATAAAAGATAAATATGTGTTTCTGTAATTAATAGTTCCTTGGATTGAGATAAATGGATAGATTTCTTGAAATGCAAACCTTTACCGCAGTGGTGGATGCCGGCAGCTTTGTGCGGGCGGCCGAGACGCTGGACATGTCCAAGGCCGCGGTATCGCGCTACGTAGCGGAGCTGGAGGCGCGACTGGGTGTGCGCCTCTTGCACCGAACCACGCGCAAACTCTCGCTCACAGAAGAGGGCCGAGCCTTTCACGCCCGCTGCAAGGCCATACTGGGCGAGCTCGACGAGGCCGAGTCCGTAATTACTGCGCGATCGGCGCAGGCCAGTGGCTTGGTGAAGATCAATGTGCCGGTGACCTTCGGCAACTTGCATCTGGCCCCGCTGTGGTCCGACTTCATGACCCAGAACCCCAGGGTCACGCTGGATGTGACGCTGAACGACCGGGTGGTGGACTTGGTGGAAGAGGGCTATGACATGGCGGTGCGCATCGGGACCCTGCCCAGTTCGTCGCTGATCAGCAAGAAGCTGGCATCCACACGAATGGTTTTGTGTGCATCGCCCGCGTATCTCAAAGAACACGACCAACCAGAACACCCCTCGGATCTTGCACGGCATGCCGTCCTCGCCTATAGCCTTCTCGCCACGGGCGAGCAGTGGGGATTTGACGGTCCGGATGGCAGGCAGACCGTAGTCGTTAACCCCGTACTGCGCACCAACAGTGGTGATACCTGCCGCGCTGCGGCGCTCAAGCACCATGGCATCATCCTGCAGCCCACGTTCATGGTTGGAGAGGATCTGCGAAGCGGCGCCCTGGTCGAATTGATGCCGCAGTACCGCTCTTCAGAGTTTGGTATCTACGCGGTTTACCCGAGTCGGCGGTATATGTCGGCCAAGGTGCGCCTGTTGATTGAGTTTCTCGCCAAGGCGCTGGGAAACGCCAACTGGTGCGCAAGCTAGCGTATTAATACGTTGGGGAAGACCGTCTTGGGTCCACGATGCGAGCGTACTGAAATCATCGACACATTGCTGACAGTCACTACCGTGATTTGAATGGCGGGTTTGGAGCGATCAGTTCGGAAAACTGTACAGCCGCCTTCGGTCTCAAGCGGACGAGAAACCGCGCACCGCAAAAGTCTGCTCATCTAGGCACGAACACAGCCGGGCTGATACCAAAGAATCGACCCAATTTTCCCGCCATCGTGACGCTGATCTTTCGCTTGCCCGCCAGAATCGCTGACAGATTTCTCCGGGGAACGATGGCAGAGAGGTCTTCCTGCTTCAGGCCGCGCGCCTCCATCAAAAACCGCAGGGCGTCTCTGGGATTTGCTGCTTCGATTGCATGGTGCTTCTGTTCATAACGGGAGACCCACTCTGCGGCCAGCTCAAGCAGACCCGACAGCGGATGATCCTCGTCGTCCCCGGTCACATCCAGCAGCGCATTCATCAGGGTGACCGTGCGGTCGTAGTCCGCCTCGCTGTGAATAGGTCGCAGGTGCGCCACCGTATCAAACGCCCGCCAGGAGACTTGCAGGGCTGAAATGTCCATTTGAGTATCCATCCCTGAATCGAGATGGGTTTGAGCGGTTTGCATGATTAACTCTTCGGCATTCGTCACGTTCCTGCTGCATTGCTAGAACCCGCACCCCACCCGCTGTAAACGTGACAGGCCAGGCTCGATCTGGAGCGAGCGGTCAGATCGGCGTCAAGCCGCCAGCTGACCCAAAATTCCAGCAACCTGCCTCTCTCCCAATGCGATATCCACCATCATCTCGGTCGCCAACGCGCCAAGCTCCAGCCGCAACGCATCGACCGACAAGGCCGCCGGCACCAGCAAGTGCGCGTCGATCTTGAAGTGCTTGCCGGACACGCCGTTATGGACGATTTCGGTGTGCATGTTTTCTATGCTGATGCTGCGCTCGGCCAGTATCTTGGTCAGGCTGCTGACGATTCCGACCCGGTCTGAGCCGACCAGTTTTAGCTCGACGCTGCGCAACGACGTGGGCACTGCCGCGTCGTCGCTCTTGGCAACGACGACCTGCAAGCTGCTGGAATGCAGGCTGCGCAGCGCGGCTGCCAGGGCGTCGGCGTTTTGGCGCGGCACTTCGAAATGCACCATGCCGGCAAATTCACTGGCCAGCTTGGTCATGCGGCTGGCGGACCAGTTGGCGCCAAAGCGCTCTGCCCGCTCGGCCAGAGAACTCACGATGCCGTGCCGGTCTGCGCCGACGATGGAGACGACCAGCGAGGTGTTCGCCGACGACACCTCCTCGGTCAGCACGACCGCCTTGCGAATCATGGGAGCCCGGGTGGCGAAGTTGGGGTCTTGCGGGCAGGCAGGAACGGCGCCTTGCAAGCGGGCGTCATGAACAACTTTTCTCAACAGGGCCAAGCCCATAGGCGCCAAAGCGCGCTCCCACAAGTCGCGCGCGGTCTCGCCCTTTTTGACAAAGCACCAGTCCTGCGCGGCGATGGCGCCCGCGTCCCAGCCGTCGGCCAGGTGATAGATCGAACCACCCGCGATCGGGTCGCCTTCCAGAATCGTCCATTCGACGGCGGCAATGCCGCGGTGCCGCGGCAACAGCGAGGGGTGATAGCCGATGCCGCCCAGACGCGAACGCGCAAGCGCCTCGTCGCTCACGCGTGCGTGCGTGTGCGCGGCAATGATGAGATCGGTGCCCTCGGCAATGGCGTGGCCCGGCACGATGCGGGGGTTGTCAAGCACATGCACCGCAACGCCGGCCCCTCGCGCGGCCAGCGCCAGCCGGTCATCGGCGGCAGGGGCGACGATGCTGGTGAACTCGACTCCTTCCTCATGACGCAGCGCCTCGAACACCGAGGCAGCGAAAAAACGGGATCCGACCAAAGCGCATTTCATTTGGACATCTCTTTATTCAAGAATGGGAAAGTGGGGCCTCCTTGCATCGGCGCCCCTTCAAGCCAATCAGGTGACGAATACTGCCCGTCTACCTCTGGAAGAGGAAAAGACGCTCAGCCCCCAACCGTTTCAGCAACAGGCGCGACCAAGCCGATACGATCGAGCGCCGCCGCTAACTGCGCCACCGCGCGGTCCACGTTGTGCCACTTCTCCAGCCCGAACAGGCCGACGCGAAAGCTCTTGAAGTCAGCGCCTTCATCGCACTGCAGCGGGACGCCGGCGGCGGTCTGCAAACCCTGGTCCAGAAACTTGCGGCTGGACTGGATCTCGGGGTCAGTGGTGTAGCTGACCACCACGCCTGGCGCCTTGAAGCCTTCGGCCGCAACGCTCGGCAGGCCACGGCTTTCAAACAGCGCGCGCACCTTCTTGCCCAGTTCTTCCTGTTCGACGCGCACCTTGGCAAAGCCATAGGCTTGCGTTTCCTTCATAACGGCCGACAAGCGTGTGAGGGCGTCGGTGGGCAGGGTGGCGTGGTAGGCGTGGCCTCCCTTTTCGTAGGCCTCCATGATCTGCAGCCACTTTTTCAGGTCGCAGGAAAAGCTGGAGCTGGTGGTGGTTTCAATGGCGGCGCGGGCGCGCTCGCTGAGCATGACCATGGCGCAGCACGGTGAGCTACTCCAGCCTTTTTGCGGCGCAGAAATCAGCACGTCAACGCCGGTGGCTTTCATGTCCACCCACATCGCGCCAGATGCGATGCAGTCGAGCACGAACAGGCCCCCCACGGCATGCGCCGCGTCGGCCACGGCGCGCAGGTAGCTGTCGGGCAGCATCATGCCGGAAGAGGTTTCAACATGCGGGGCAAAAACCAACGCGGGCTTTTCTTTGGCTATGGACGCCTGCACTTCGGCAATCGGCGCGGGTACCCAAGGCGCCTGCTCGCCCGGCCCAGTCTTGCGGGCCTTGAGCACGGTGTGCGACGCGGGGATTTGCCCCATGTCGAAGATCTGCGTCCAGCGGTAACTGAACCAGCCGTTGCGTAAAACCAGCACATGTTTGCCGGCGGCGAACTGGCGCGCCACCGCTTCCATGCCGTAGGTGCCACTGCCGGGCACCAGCGCCGCAGAATGCGCGTTGTACACCTGCTTCAAAATGCTGGAAATATCGGTCATCACGCCCTGAAAGCTGCGCGACATGTGGTTGAGCGAGCGGTCGGTGTACACCACCGAAAATTCAAGCAGGCCGTCAGGGTCAACGTTGGGCAGTAATCCGGGCATGGTGTGGTCTCGCTTTAGTTGTAAAAAAATGGCATTGGCAGCTTAGCACGCCGTGCGCCGGCCGTGGGGTCGCAGACCGACGCGGATCTCCAAGCGCCGTGCATGGGGGCTCAATAAGTAAAGGTATCAAGGCGTCAGAAACTCAGCCCCCAAGTGGCCGACCTTGACATAAATGAGCGCGCCCTCTGCGCCGTGAAGGGGGCATGCTGGCTCCGGCGCGGGCTGCGCAGCCAGCTTAATTCGGGGTAGTCGCCCGCGTCATCGCGGAACAGGCCCTGGAGCACCAGAATCTCCTCGCCCCCGGGATGCGTGTGCGCCTTGAAGCGGGTGTCGGGCGCCCATCGCACCAAGGCCGTGCTGACGCCGTCGTGTTCGTGCAGCGGCATCACCGACAGGCCGGGCACCAGCCCCTGCCGCCAGAGCTCGGTACGGGTGTCTATGCGAACCGGCTCTACATCTTGCGCGGCAAACTGCCAAAGCTTGACGAAAAGCACGCAGCCTTCGCGCGAGAACGGCGCGTGGGAAGACCCCGGCGGGTTGCGCAAGTAGCTGCCGGCGGGATAGTTGCCTTGCTCGTCTGAAAACACACCCTCCAACACCAAAATTTCTTCACCACCGCCGTGAACATGTCTGGCAAAGCTGGAGCCCGGCTGGTAGCGCACGAGGCTGGTGGCGCGCGCCACTTCGCCGCCGACGCGGTCCAGCATGCGGCGATCGACGCCCGGTAGCGGCGACGGCGACCATTCGGCGTTGGCCGCGTGAGAGACGACGCGTTGCGCTAAGTCGTCATTCAGGTTTGGGGTAGGGGCGGCTGGCATCCTGGAATTTTAGGACTGGCGCCGGGATTTGGTGCGGTGGATTAAAGGCAACCTATGTGCAGCCACGGCGACTCGCTCAGCTGAAGCGCTATCTCAAGGGTGACGGGGCTCCGTCCACCAGCCTCAGCGCACCGGTTCAAGAAATGGCGTGTCAACTTCGCTCACATAAAAGATCACCACGCGCAGCGGGTCTGTGGCGCTTTTGTTGTAGCCCGTCATTTTGACGTTGGGTGGTTCGACGAAAGCCTGACCGGCACTGACGACGACAGGTGCCCTGCCGTCCAGGTCGAGCGTGAACTGGCCTTCGAGGACATACACCGTCACAGGGGAGCGGTGGGTGTGAAAGACAGTCTTGTCACCGGGCTTGAAAGCTGCAGTCAACACCCTGACCTCCTGCGTGTCGCCCTTTGGCATTTGCAAAACGCTTTCCCTCAAAACGAGCTTGGGGGCGGCAAGGCCTGGCGCCTGGGCATGAGCCGCAGGCGCAAAAGAAAAGACGCCTATCAGCAAGACCAGACAGACCCACCGCAAGCCAGCTGCTGTTTCATTGGGGTGGTTCATAAGAAGACCTTTCAAGAACGGTGGATGTCTGAACAGTTTAAGCACAACCCATGCGCTTCACCAGCTCCAAATTTGAATAGTTGCGCCGCAACGCGCGGGGCACGCGTTCGACCGGGCGCACAGACTATTCTGACTGTTGCGGCGCTGCCAACGGCGTTGGGGGATGCCGAGTCTGATCTGCCGCAGTCGCCGCGCCCCACCTTGCCGGGTGATTCAGCGCGTCAATGCGGCACAGCTGCCCCGACCAGTTTTGCCAGCGCTGCCATGTCGGCGAAAACAATGACAGCGCCAGCCCGCCGCAACGCCTCTGGCGCATCGTGCCCGGCCTGCGGCGGGCTGTAGCCAAACACCGTCGCCCCCGCCGCCACGCCAGCCGCAACCCCGGTCACAGTGTCTTCGACCACCGCGCAGCGCGCAGGCTGGATGCCGAGAGCCGCTGCTGCGGCCAGGTACACGTCTGGGAAAGGCTTGGAGCGCGGCATCTCATGGCCGCTGAAAATCCGGCCCTTGAAATAAGGCATGAGCCCGCACTTCTGCAGCTGCAGTTCGACCTTGAAGCGGTCGGCGCCGGATGCGCAGGCGATGCGGCTTTCAAACACCGCGTGAATTTTCGCCACCGCTTTGACGGCACCGGGAATCGGTTTCAAGTCACGCGTCAAGCCGGCGTTGCGGCGCTCGCGAAAGCGCACCATCCAGTCTTCGGTCAGGGGCTGGCCAGTGTGGGCCTCGATCAGCGCGGTTTCGTCCTTTACCGCCTTGCCGATGAAGCGCTGCATGCATTCCAGCGGACTGAGTGTCCAGCCGCGCTCTTCCAGCATGTCGCGCAGCACACCATTGGTGATGGGTTCGCTGTCCACCAGCACGCCGTCACAGTCAAACAACACAGCATCGAACTTCAGAATAACTTCCTCATATGCTATCTATTTAATAGCTGCTCGCGCCCGTTTTTATTGGGCTAGAGGCCTATTTAATGCCTTATTGGGGTTCAATCTTCGCGTCGCGAATCGCCTTGGCCCATTTGGCCGTCTCCGCCTTGCTGCGCTGGGCCAGGGCTTCGGGCGAACCGGGCTCGACCACGAAACCGATCGGCGCAAATTTTTCCTGCAGGTCTTTGCTATTGGCGGCAGCGTTGATGGCCTGGTTGAGTTTGGCAACGATCTCGGGCGGCGTGCCGGCCGGTGCAAACATGGCGAAGTAGGCAATGAGTTCGTAGTCTTTCAGGCCCAGCGCTTCATTGACCGTCGGCAAGTCGGGAATGGCGGCTGAGCGTTTGATCGAGGTGACGGCCAGGCCGCGTATCTTGCCGCCTTTGACCTGGGGCAAGGTCACCGCAAAGTCTGCGCTGAACATCATCACCTGGCCACCGATCAGGTCCGTCATGGCGGCCGGGCCGCTTTTGTAAGGCACGTTGGTCATCTGGACGCCCGCCATGCTGGCCAGCACCTCAGAAGACACCAGTTGCGAGGTGCTGGCGCTGGCAAAGGTGACGTTGCCCGGCTTGGCTTTGGCCAAGTCGACAAACTCGCGCAGGTTTTTGGCCGGCACGTCGTTGTTGACGGCGATGATTAGCGGGACCGAGCCCAGGTAACCCAACGGCGCGAAGGCGCTGTCCTGGTCGTAGGGGAGCTTTTTCATCAGGCTTTTCAGGGCCGCGTTGGTGCTGTTGGTGCCGATCAAAATCGTGTAGCCGTCGGGCGCCGACTTGGCGACTGCATCGGCGCCCAGCATGCCGTTGACACCGGCCTTATTTTCGACCACGACGACCTGACCCAGCGTTTCGGACATTTTGGCCGCGAAGGCGCGCCCGATCTGGTCGGTAGCGCTGCCTGCGGCAAAGGGCACGATGGCCTTGATGGGCTTGGCCGGATACGACTGGGCCAGGGCGGCAGCGCTGCAGAGCACGGCGCCGCACAGGGTTGCCAAGGAGCGAAGAATAAGGCGCATGGATGTCTCCTGAAAAATGTTGTCGAGCAAGTTTAGGGCATCTCATCCAGCAAAACGTCAAGAATGGCGGCGCTCAAGGTCTTGCCGTGCGCATCAAGCGCCAGCGAACGGGTTACGCCGCCGCCCAGCGCTTCGTTCATGACGAAATGCACAGCGCCCAGATGCGGCAGCGTGTAGCGCTGAACCGCACCGCAGACGATGCCTTCGTAATGGGCCCGCACGCGCTCGGCTGTCAGCACGCGTTCGAGCAGCGGGTAGTCGGCGAGGTCGCGCGCAATCACGCTGAGCGTGGCGCGGTTGCCCTTGTCGCCTGATCGGGCCAATGCAATGTCGCGCACTTTTCGCACCGTCATTTCTACAACTCCAATATCTGCAATGCAGGTCGAACGGCTTCGCGGGGGATCAGCGCCGAGGCGGCCGCAATGACTTCACGTACCGATTGGGTCACGCCACCACCGCCCGCCGGGCCGTTGAGATAGAGCGCTTCCACTTCCTGGCCCACCTGCTCGGCCTGGGCATGTGTGGCGCAGCGCACGGCGAGCCGGACGCGCACTTCGTAAGGCTCTTGAAAATTGTCCAACGAGGGGCCCAGCGCTGGCCCGTGCATGGCATTGACGCCGATCAGTTCGCTGCGATGCTCCAGCGCATCAAGTCCGAGCTTTTGCAGCCGCCGCTCCAGCACAGCAAGGGCCATCTCGCCGCGGGCTCTGGCACCGGGGCCGGCGTACGAGATCTGGCCCTCGCCGATAAAACCGTCCCGGTAGCCCAGCGTGACTTTCAGCTGGTCGGGCCGGGCATGGCCGCTGGCACCGGCTACCTGCACGCGATCCAGGCCAAGCTCTTTGATCTGCACGCCGGAAAAGTCGGCCACCACATCGGGCTGCAGGTAGCGCGCGGGGTTTTCCAGTTCATACAGCAGCTGGGCGGTGCAGGTGAGGCGGTCTACCCGCCCGCCCGTGCCCGGCAGCTTGGTGATGACGGCGCTGCCGCCCTCCTGCACCTCAGCCAGCGGAAAGCCGATGTCGTGCAGCCCGGGCACATCAAAATAACCTGGATCGGCAATGTAGCCGCCGCTGACCTGGGCCGCGCATTCAAGCAGATGACCCACCAAAATGCCTTGCCCCATGCGCGGCCAGTCATCGGCCTTCCAGCCGAAGTGGTGCATGAGGGGCGCCAAAAACAGCGCCGGGTCAGCCACCCGCCCGGCGATCACCACATCGGCACCGGCGCTTAGTGCAGGCAGCAGCGCGTCGGCGCCCAGGTAGGCATTGGCCGATACCAAATGACCGTCCAGGCTGCGCACGGTTTGGTCGGAGTCGAGCAGGCGTGCATCATTGGCAAGCATCCAGGGCAACACGTCATCGCCGGTGACCACGGCCACGCGCAGGCGCGGCAACCCAAGCTCGCGCGCGACCTGCAACACCGCCTGGCCAGCGGCCAGCGGGTTGGCCGCGCCCATGTTGGTGATGAGGGTGACGCCCTGCCTGACGCAGGCGGGCAGCACTGCCTGCATGCGTGCCTTTAGCAAAAGATCGTAGCCCTGCTGCGGGTCACGGCTGCGCCGCAGTTGCGCCAGGGCAATGGTGCGTTCAGCCAGGCATTCAAACACCAGCGCATCCAGCTCGCCGCGCTCAGCCAGATCCTGCGCCGGGTCAATGCGGTCGCCGGAATAGCCGGCGCCGGAGCCGATGCGAAAGGGTTTCATGAAATTCGACCCGCGCCGCCTTCTGCCGCGTTGCCAGCATCGACCCGGACCGCCTCACAGGCAGCACCCGCATATTCAAGGGCGAGGTGGGAGGCCGGGGCACAGCTGCGGGGCGCGTAGTAGAGGGTAAGCATCCCGCATGATAAATCGGCGGGCCGCCGCACGCCACTGCCTCCTACTTCAGAACACACTCCAATTGCTATTTATTTAATAGCTGCTTGTGCAAGTCCTGCATGGGCTAGCGGTCTATTTGACACCTGATCACAGCTGGTCGCCGTCCACATAGAACCAGCGGCCTGCCTTCAGCACGAAGCGGCTGCGCTCGTGCAAACGGACAGCCGGAATGCCCGGGCTTTTCTGCCGCGCGACGAATTCCACTTCGGCATGGCTGTCGTCCAGCAGGCGATGCTGCCGCAGGTCCAGCCCCAGCCACTTCACGCCGGCTTCAAACTCAATTTGGGCCGGGCGTTGGCTGGCCTGCCAGGTGGCCAGCAGGTAGCCGGCGCGCTGCAGCACAAAGGCGCTGTAGCGCGAGCGCATCAGCGATTCGGCGTCCGGCGCCGGCGCCGGCGTTCCATCAAAGTCGTCGAGGAAACGGCCGCAGCAACTGCCAAATATCAGCGCCTTTTTCGACGGGCCAAAGCGGCCGCAAGGGCAGGGCAAAGACGACTGTGCCGGCTGCAGCTGCGGCATCAGCCCTTGCTTGCTTTGCTGGCCCTGCGCGCTTCCAGCGTCTCGACCGGCGCGCCCTGCTTCAGCCATTCCGCAAAACCGCCGTCGATATGGGCCACATTGGTCATGCCCATGTCCTGCAGCGTCTTGGTAGCCAGCGCGCTGCGCCAGCCGGCGCCGCAAAACAGGATGAATTCCTTGCCCGCGTCGCCAAACACCGGCTTGAAATAAGGCGAGGCCGGATCGACCCAGAACTCCAGCATGCCGCGCGGTGCCAAAAAGGCCCCAGGCACCGTCCCTTCGCGCTCGAGTTCGCGCGGGTCGCGGATGTCGACAATCTGCACACCAGGGTCAGTCAGCCGGGCTCTGACCGACTCGACCGAATAGCTCTTGACCTCTTCCATGGCCTCATCGACGAGGGCCTGAAAACCTTTGGTAATGGGCATGGGAATCTCCTTCAGGTTGAAATCACGCTACCGCGGCGCAGCAGCCTGCATTGTCGCAAGGAACGCCAGCGCAATCAGACTTTGAATCCTGTAAACCGCTCGATCCTAGGACCGCAGCCCGGCCCGGCGACAGGTTTTGCAAAAACTGGCGCCGCCGCATACTCTCAAGCCAGTGCCCGCTGAATAATGATTTTCTGCACGTCCGACGTGCCTTCATAAATCTGGCAAACCCGCACATCACGGTAAATGCGCTCGACCGGAAAGTCGGTGACATAACCATAGCCGCCCAGCGTCTGGATGGCGGCGCTGCAGACTTCCTCGGCCATTTCGCTGGCAAACAGCTTGGCCATGGCGGCTTCCTTCAGGCAGGGCCGGCCGGCGTCGCGCAGGCTGGCGGCGTGCCAGATCAGCTGGCGGGCTGCCTCCAGCTTGGTCGCGCATTCAGCCAGCCGGAAACCAACCGCCTGGTGGTTGAAGATGGCGGTGCCGAAGCTCTGGCGCTCTTTGGCGTAGCTCAGCGCCACTTCGAAGGCGCTGCGCGCCATGCCGACACTTTGCGCGGCAATGCCGATGCGCCCGCCTTCCAGGGCGGACAGTGCGATCTTGTAGCCTTCGCCCTCGGCGCCTATGAGGTTCTCGACCGGGATGCGGCAGTTGTCGAAATTGACCTGCGCGGTGTCGCTTGAATGCTGGCCCAGCTTGTCTTCCAACCGTGACGCGGAGTAACCGGGCGCATCGGTCGGCACGATGAAGGCGCTCATGCCCTTTTTGCCGGCGCCCTTGTCGGTGACGGCAATGACGATAGCGACCTGCCCGTTCTTGCCGCTGGTGATGAACTGCTTGACGCCGTTGATCACATAGACGTCGCCGTCTTTCAGCGCGCTGGTCCGCAGCGCGGAGGCATCGCTGCCGGTATGCGGCTCAGTCAGGCAGAAGGCGCCCAGCAACTTGCCCTGCGCCAGCGGCATGAGCCACTGCCGCTTTTGCGCCGCGTTGCCGTAGCGCATCAAGATGGCATTGACCGGGCAGTTGGTCACACCGATGGCGGTGCTGGTGCCGCCGTCGCCTGCGGCGATTTCTTCAAGCACCAGCGCCAGCGTCAGGTAATCAAGGTTGGCGCCGCCGAATTCCTCAGGCACGCAGATACCGTAGGCGCCGAGTGCCGCCAGGCCCTGGTGCGCCTCCTTGGGAAAGTAGTGCTCTTTGTCCCAGCGCGCGGCATGGGGCCAGAGTTCAACCTGTGCAAAGGCACGCACCGCGTCGCGAACCTGTTCCTGCTCTTCATTAAGTATCAATTTTGCCTCCAGCCCTTTGTTTATAAGCGCAGCTAGCTATATTATTTATAGCACCTCAAGCGCTAGCGCAGTACCCTCGCCGCCGCCTATGCAGAGCGTGGCAATGCCCTTCTTGAGGCCGCGCGCCTTCAGCGCATAAATCAGCGTAACGATGATGCGCGCACCGCTCGCGCCAATCGGGTGGCCCAGCGCGCAGGCGCCACCGTTGACGTTGACGATGTCGTGGTTGATGTCCAGCTCAAGCATCGCGGCCATGGGAACGACAGCAAAGGCCTCGTTGATTTCCCACAGATCGACGTCTTCCACGCTCCAGCCAATTTTCTTCAGCAGCTTTTGCACCGCGCCTACCGGGGCGGTCGAAAACCACTCCGGCGCCTGGGAAAAAGTGGCGTGGCCGACGATGCGGGCGATCGGCTTGGCACCCAGCGCTTTGGCGGTCGATTCACGCGCCAGCACCAACGCTGCGGCGCCGTCGTTGATGGACGAGCTGGAAGCCGCCGTGATGGTGCCATCTTTCTTGAAGGCGGGTTTCAGCGTCGCAATTTTGTCGAGCTTGACCTTGCCCGGGCCTTCGTCGATGGAAATGACGGTCTCGCCGGCGCGGGTTTTGACGCTGATTGGCGTGATTTCTGCCTTGAAGGCGCCGGACTCGGTAGCGGCCTTGGCGCGCTGCACGCTGGCCGTGGCAAATGCATCCTGCGCGGCGCGCGTGAAGCTGTACTTGGCGGCGCAGTCTTCGCCGAAAGTGCCCATGGAGCGGCCGGGCTCGTAAGCGTCTTCCAGGCCATCAAGCATCATGTGGTCAAAAATGCGGTCGTGGCCGATGCGCATGCCGGCGCGCGCCTTAGGCAGCAAGTACGGCGCGTTGGTCATGCTTTCCATGCCACCGCTGACCATCACATCGCGGCTGCCGGCCAGCAGTTGGTCATGCGCCAGCATGGTGGCTTCCATGCCGGAGCCGCACATTTTTGACAGCGTGACCGCGCCGGTGCTGGCGGGCAGGCCGCCCTTGAAACCGGCTTGCCGCGCCGGCGCCTGGCCCTGGCCCGCCATCAGGCAGTTGCCAAACAGCACTTCGTCTATTTTGTCGGGCGCGACACCCGAACGTTCAATGGCGGCCCTGATGGCGGCACCGCCCAGGTCGTGCGCCGCCAGGCTGGAGAAGTCGCCCTGGAAGCTGCCCAGGGAGGTGCGGGCAGCGCCAAGGATAACGATGGAATCAGTCATGAGGTTTTCCTTTAAGTAGAGTTGATAGTGTTCGGCTAAGCTGTCGCAACAGTGAGCGCCAACGGCCGCCGCGCCCGGCCGCCCCAGGCAAGGCCAGCCCCCAAGGGGCTGAAGCCTACGGCTCCAAACCTGCTTGAGCAGGTTTGGACAGGCGACAGAGGCGCAGCGTCCCGCAAGCCGCGGCCTGCAAGGCCTCGAGAGTTACACGAAGTGAACGAACGTGGGGGCAACATAATCAGCGGGTCATGCCGCTCAAGCCGGTCAGCAACGGCCCCGGGGGTAACTCGGTCAGTACCTCCTCATCCGGCGTGCCAGGCGCATGCAGCTTGATGAAGCGCTTTTCGCGTTCGTAGGGAAACACATCGTAGACATGGCCGGCCCGAATGCGTGCCTGGTGGGTCTGCCAAAACGTGGCCTCCAGCAAGTCGCCGTGGTGCTTCATGAAGACTTCACGCACCGCATCGTTGCCCAGCAGGAATGGGCCGAATGTTTCAGGAAACACATCCTTGGGTCCGACCGAATACCAGACCTCGCCGCTCATCTCTTCTTCTTCATTGCGCGGCGTCGGCACCTTGCGAAATTTGCAGTCGGTGATGTATTCGATTTCGTCGTAGTCGTAGAAAACCACTTTGCCGTGGCGCGTGATGCCAAAATTTTTCCACAGCATGTCGCCCGGAAAGATGTTGGCCGCCACCAGGTCTTTGATGGCGTTGCCGTACTCGACCACCGCGCGCTCGATCTGGTCCCTGGCGGCGGGTTCGGTCACGCCGACATCGAAGGCTTCCTGCAGGTAGATATTCAGCGGAATCATGCGCCGCTCGATGTACACATGCTTGATGATGACTTCCATGTTGCCGTCGCCGTCGCGGTCGCTTATTTCTATCTGGCTGGGCGCGAATTCCCTGATTTCAGCAATCAGCTCTTCACTGAAGCGTTTCAGTGGAAAGGCGACTTCGCTGTACTCCTGCGTGTCGGCCATGCGGCCGACACGGTCATGCTGTTTGACCAGCAGATACTTGCCCTTGATCTGCTCGCGCGTGGTGTCTTTTTGCGGCGGGTAGTAGTCCTTGATGACCTTGAAGACATAGGGAAACGAGGGCAGATCAAACACCAGCATGACCATTCCCTTGATGCCGGGCGCAATGCGGAACTGGTCGGTGGAGTGACGCAGGTGGTACAAAAAATCGCGGTAAAAAAGTGTCTTGCCCTGCTTGGCCAGGCCCAGCGCGTTGTAGATTTCAGCGCGCGGCATCCGCGGCATCATGCTGCGTAAAAATTGCACATAAGCCGAGGGGATGCTCATTTCCACCATGAAATAAGCACGCGCAAAGCTGAACAGGATCAGCAGGTCGTCTTCGCCGAACAGCGCGGCGTCTATGACCAGTTTTCCGCCAGCGTCGTGCAGCAACGGCAACGCAAACGGCAGCTCGTTAAAGCCGTTGATCATTTTTCCAACGACGTAAGCACCCTTGTTGCGAAAAAACAGGCTTGATAGCACCTGGATCTGGAAATTGGCGCGCAGCTTCACGTCCTTGAGGCGCTCGCTCAAAGCCTCCACGACGTAACCAGCATCGCGCTCGATGTTGTCAAATTCAAGCCGCAAATCAAATGCACGCACCAGGCTGACGATGCACTCGTGCATGTTGTCGCGGGCCGGATAGTAGGCGCGGTAGGTCGGTCGCGCCGTCGGCTCGTCGTTTTCGATGTATTCGGTGCTGACGGCCGGCCGGACAAAAATGAAGTCGTTCTGAAAATAGCTGCGGTGCAGGATTTTGCAGGTGACGGAATTAAAAAAAGTCTCGGCCAGTTCAGGCTGCTGATGATTGACCAGCAACCCGATGTAGTGCAGCTTGACCTGGTGCCAGACATCCATGGGCTGCTCGCCGGCCTTGAATTCGCGCTCTAGCCGCGTCGTGGCTTCGCGCACCCGCAGGTCGTAAAACTCGATGCGCTCGCGCTGGGCGCGTTGCTGACCGTGCCAGTCAGCCGTTTCAAAGCGGTGCTTGGCACGCGCCGATTCGGTACGAAACAACTGATAGTGGCGGTTGAACCCGTCCATCATCGCCTTGGCGATTTCATAAGCGACCGTGGAGTCAAGGCGTTGCGGAAACATGGCTAGTCCTTGCGCCCGTTGGCATTCCAGATGTCCCAGACCCGGTCAACCGCCTTGCGGTACACGGCGTCGATCTCTTCAGTCTTCGAGACGCTCATTTGCAGGTCCTGCAGCAGCCCGTCGTGCACGCCAAACGACCAGCCGTGAACGGCGACTTTCTGGCCTCTGGCCCAGGCATCAACTATGACGGTGCTGACTGACACATTGACCACCTGCTCGATCACGTTGATGTCGCATAGGGCATTCGCACGCACGTCGTCTGGCAGGCTGTCGAGCAGCTGGCGGTGGCGGTGCCGTACGTCCTGAATATGACGAATCCAGTTGTCCGCCAGGCCGATGCGCGCGCCTTCCAGCGCGGCCTGCACGCCGGAGCAACCATAATGGCCGACGACCATAATGTCCTGCACCTTGAGGCGCTCCACCGCGAACTGGATTGCCGAAAGCGCATTGAGATCGGAATGCACCACGATGTTGGCAACGTTGCGGTGAACAAACACCTCGCCTGGCTCCAGCCCGGTGATCTGGTTGGCAGGAACGCGGCTGTCGGAGCAGCCGATCCACATGTACTTGGGCGTTTGCTGCTTGACCAGACCGGTGAAAAAGCCCGGCCGCTCGGCTTCCATGCGCGCGGCCCAGGCGCGGTTGTGGGTAAAAAGCTCTTGGATGGAAGTGGTCATAGAAGATATTTTGCCGGGCGGATTACATGGTTTCGGCAAACAACTCGCGGCCAATCAGCATGCGGCGGATTTCGCTGGTGCCGGCGCCAATTTCATAGAGCTTGGCATCGCGCCAGAGTCGGCCAAGCGGGTAGTCATTGATGTAGCCGTTGCCGCCAAAGATCTGCACGCCCTCGCCGGCCATCCATGTGGCCTTTTCGGCACACCACAAAATGACAGAAGCGCAGTCTTTGCGCACCTGGCGCACATGATCGACGCCGAGCATGTCGAGATTTTTGGCCACGGTGTAGGCAAAGGAACGCCCGGCCTGCAGCACGGTGTACATGTCGGCGACTTTGCCCTGAATCAGCTGGAATTCGCCAATGCTCTGGCCAAACTGTTTGCGGTCGTGAATGTAGGGCAAGACGCTGTCCATCACCGACTGCATGATGCCGAGCGGCCCACCAGTCAGAACGGCGCGTTCGTAGTCGAGGCCGCTCATCAGCACCTTGGCGCCGCTGTTGAGGCTACCCAGGATGTTTTGTGCCGGCACTTCAACATTGTTGAACACCAGCTCGCCGGTGTGGCTGCCGCGCATGCCCAGCTTGTCAAGTTTTTGTGCAACTGAAAAACCTGGCATGTCTTTTTCAATCAGGAAGGCGGTGACGCCGCGCGCGCCCAGCTCAGGCTCGGTCTTGGCATAGACCACCAGGGTGTCGGCGTCGGGGCCGTTGGTGATCCACATCTTGCTGCCGTTGAGCAGGTAGTGGCCGCCTTTATCCTCCGCTTTCAGTTTCATGGAAATCACGTCGCTGCCAGCACCCGGCTCGCTCATGGCCAGCGCACCGACATGCTCGCCGGAAATCAGCTTGGGCAGGTATTTTTGCCGTTGCGCTTCAGTGCCGTTGCGCTTGATCTGATTCACGCACAAATTGCTGTGCGCGCCATACGACAAACCCACGGAGGCGCTGGCACGGCTGATCTCTTCCATGGCGATCATGTGCGCCAGGTAGCCCATGCCAGAGCCGCCGTATTCTTCGCCCACCGTGATGCCGAGCACGCCGAGCGCACCCATTTTTTTCCACAGGTCCATGGGAAACTGGTCACTGCGGTCGATCTCGGCAGCGCGCGGCGCGATCTCGCTTTGGGCAAAGTCGCGCACGGCATCGCGCAAGGCATCGACGTCTTCGCCGAGTTGAAAATTGAGGCCTGGCATGTTGGTCATGATGGAGTCTTTCGCTGAAGGCTTGAGAGAGTGCGGTAATTAATAGGTCTTGGGAACGGGGACAATGGTTTGCTGCATCAGCGCGCAGGCGCTTTGCTTGCCGAGGGCATCAAGATGCATCACGTCGGCCGTGGTCACGATGATGCGTTTGCCAGCCTTTACGACGCGACCAATGGCTCGCAGCTCACCGCCCTTGAAACCGGCCAGGAAATTGATCTTGTACTCGACTGTGGTCACCTCTGAGTCGCTGGGAACCAGCGTCAGCGCGGCGTAGCCGCCGGCAATGTCGGCCAAGGCCCCCATGGCGCCGCCATGAAAGCCGCCTTGCTGCTGGTTGACGAGTTCTGAATACGGCAACGCCACTTCGCACAGCCCGGGTTCGACGCGGATCAAGCGGGCACCCAAGTGCTGCATCAGGCCCTGGCGCAAAAAACTCGCTTCGATGCGCAGGTACAACTCTGTTGGCGCGGCAGGTGCGTCCATGTCAATGCCTTTTGAAATGTGTTCGAACGGGGTTTTGCAAGCGGCGCTTAATTGACGTTTACGTAAACGTCAATTATCAACTATGTGACTTTTTCGGCCTTGCCGAGCAGCGCCTTGGCCTCTTTTTCGTGGGTGCGAATCTCATCCAGATTGGCCTGCAGGTCCACCAGCTGCGCCTCCAGCTTTTTGCGGTGCTCGGTCAGCACGGCCAGGAACTTTTTGAGCTGCGGAGCGGTGTCACGCGGGCTGTCGTAGGAGTCGATGATCTCCTTGGCCTCTACCAGAGACAGCCCCAGTCGCTTGGCGCGCAGCGTGAGCTTGAGCCGCGTCCGGTCGCGCGCCGTATACAGCCGGCTGCGCCCGCCCGGTCCCGCGCGCTGCGGCTGCAGCAGGCCCATGTCTTCGTAAAAACGCATGGCGCGCGTGGTCAGGTCAAACTCTTTGGCAAGATCGCTGATGGTGTAGTGGGTGACCATAATGAAGAGGACAGTTCGGGCAAAGGTGGCAAACTAAACAGAAGCCGAGCGCACTGAAAAACGCCTTTGACGTTTACGTAAACGTCAACTATACCGGCAATTTACCATGAGACGCTTGGGGCGCCGTGTCGACTGCCCGCTTACAGCCAGCCGACGCCAGTGGGACACGGCAGCATCCCTTGGTCAGTACGCGCTCACCGCTTATCGAAGGCCGCCTGCTCCAGTTGCAGGTACAGATGCTCCACATTCCTGCTGTGCACGGAGTGGTAGGCCAACCAGTTTTTGAACTCGGGCAACTCCGAGCGCGCACCCGCCTCACCGAGGCTTACACCCTGCTGATAGGTTTTCTCGACCGTACTTTGCAACGCTGTCAGATAACGCTCCAGCTCCTCGAGACGGGCTACCGGCGCCACCGGCCCTTCGCCCGGAACCACGACGCGGAGCGGCTGCCGCTTTAAAGCCTGCAGCGCACGCAACCAGGTCTCTATTTGCGCGTCCCGCGTATCAGGCACCCTGTCGATGGAAACCAGGCCGCCGGCAAACAGCACCTTCGAGGCGCGGTCGATCACGCCGATTGAGCCGGGCGATGAACTGCGTCCGTAGTAAACGATGTCGAGCCATCGTCCGGCGACCTTGAGGCTGGCAGGGCCTTCGATGATGCGGGTCGGCGCTACGACCTGGGTACCCTGCATTTCGTCCTTGCCAAGGATGTCATTGAGGTTTTTTAAACATTTATCGCAGCGTTGCTCAATCAGCTCGGCAGCAGCGCGGTGCGCAAGAATCGGTACACCTTGTAGCGCGAGTGCGCCATTGCCGAAGATGAACGCCGGGTGCTGATGGGTATTGATCACCAGCACGATGGGCTTGGAAGTCAGGCGCCGGACCGCCGCGAGCAACTCGGCGGCATAGCGTACGCTTGTGCCGGTATCAACCACTATCACACCCTTGTCACCGATCAGAATGCCCTGGTTGCCAACCGCGCCGCGGTTCTCCGCAGTTGCTTCGGCATGTTGATTGACCACTGCATAAACCCCAGGCGCCAGCTGCTGCGGTGACGGCATCCGTTCTTCCGCCGCCATGGCCGGCAGCACGCCAACCGCCCCGACGAGCACTAACAACATCAGAATCAATGGCAAGATTCTTGCTTGAAATTGAGAACGCTGCGCGCCTTGTTGAGTCATGGGTGACCCTTCAAAAATCCTTGCGGCTGTCGGCGGCGACAAACGCGATAACCATCGCTGTTCCATGACTGTATTTCTGTTTGGAGGAGAGGCATGCGACTTTCATCATCATTGAGCACCTTTTTGCTGCTTGCAGCAAACGCTGTGCCACTGGCGGCCTTCGCCAATGACTTCCCCACCACTTCAAGGGTCGAGTACGTGCTTGAATGCATGAAAACGCACAATGGCAAATACGAATTTCTCTACAAGTGTTCGTGTGCGGTTGATGAAATAGCCAAGCAAGTGCCCTTCGATGAATATGTCGAAATTTCGACCGCCTTGCGGCATCAGACGATGGGAGGTCAGCGCGGCGCGGAATTCCGGGACCCTGCGAATGTCAAGGAAATGGCGGGCAAATACAAAAACATCGAACGTCGGGCTGCAGATGCATGTTTCGTCAAATAATGCACGCGGGATGACGCGGCGCGGCGCCTGCCGCTACCTGCTTGCAGCCACGATGGGATCGGCGCTGTTCGTAGCGGCTGCGCAGGCAAGCACGAAAACAATCGCTTTGATGAAATTTGAACTAGTTGACGACACCGGCGATAGCGCCAGCGATGAAGCGCAAAAAGTCAGGCTGGCGATGATCAGTGAGCAGTTACGCATCGCCTTCACCGAAAATCGTCTGTACACAGTGGTAGACAACGCTCCGGCGGCTGCATTGATTGCGGACCTGGACAGTCGCTTCGCGCTACACGACTGCAACGGCTGCGATGTGGACATAGGCCGCGCCCTGGATGCTGATCGGGTTCTGACGGCTTGGGTGCAGAAAGTCAGCAATCTGATCCTGAATATCAACATACAGATTCGCGATGTAAAAACCGGCCTCATCATGCTAAACAAATCGGTCGATATCCGCGGCAATACCGATGAAAGCTGGAGCCGGGGCATTCGTTACATGGTGCGCAGCATGGTGGAAAAAAATCAGGCGAATCGCTGAATTCCCGGTGCTACAGCATCGGTTGCCGCAGCGGTTAAAAACACTTTTTTGCGGTTCCCCGCTCGACTGCTGCTATCAGGTTATTGCGGCGAAATCTTGAGCGCTGTGCTGAAGCTCAGATCGTGCGAATCCTGTACTTGTGCGGTCAATAAGCCTTCGGCCTTGGGAGTGAAATAGAAACGGAAATGCGGATTTTCACTGATTGAAAAATCAAGATCGGCCGTCATGACCGGCTTGCCCGCATAAGCAACCTCAACCTTGCGCACAAAGTGCGGAGAATCGTAGAGCCGGGTTAACTGGTTCATTGCCAGGCCGGACAGATTCGGATGGCGAATCATCAGTTGCGCCATCACCGTTTGGTTCAATTTCGGATGGTCATCAGCTGCCAACTTTATCTTACCCAGACTGATAGCAGGCTCAGAGCTTTCCTTGCCTATGGGCACCGAACAACCCCCGGACGCTTTCAAATACACCGTTGACATCGACAGCGCACCGTCGTTCATCTCGACCACGGCGCGTAGATGCGTGTACTGCTCGACCCGCACCCGGGTTTCAATATCGGCACGACCGCTTTCGGGCGTCATATGAAACACCGCCGCAACCGGCCCAGGATTGTTGTCCAGAATGAGGTGAATCGTTTTGATATATCGCTCCGAGGTCTGTGCCACCAGGGTCCTGATCGCCACCGGCACCACCGCCGCATCTTCAGCCCGTGCGGGCGCGCTCAACTCAATCAGCTTGGCACCGTTCTCATTGATGGGCCTGTCCTGAAAAAGGTGGACACGAAGTTTTAGCCAAATGGGGTTGTTCTGCGCGGACGGTGGCTGGTCGGCAGCGAACGACAACAGGGGCAACAACAGCGTGACTGCGGCAAGAAACTCACGGCGCAAGCAATCGTTCGATGTCATCTCGGATCTCCTTGTTGCAGCTCAATTTTCCCACTCCGCTTCTGTAAAAGCAACGGTCACATTGCGTGGATGAAAGGCTTCAAACAGTTGCCACTGGCCGCGCTCGGAAGCACCGACTTCGCCAACCGCCTGCTGAATCGAATGTCCGGCACGCACTGCCGCGCGCACCTCGACTTGCAGCGTACGCAAATACCGCCCTTGGGGAGCCATTGCTGCGGGCCACGTGCTGCTGACGGTGCCATGCCCGGGCACCACGCGCTTGGCCGCGATGCGACCCAAGCCCTTCATCGTTGCCAGCCATCCAGACAGCTTGCCATCGACGACGGGCACCCGCTCGCGGAACAACAAATCGCCCAGCCATAACGTGCCACTCTTTTGATCGAACACCGTCAGGTCGTTGTCGGTGTGCGATGTCGGCCATGCCCGCAGAGTCAGTTTGCGCTTGCCCAGGTCGATGGTCTGGGAAGACTTGACCATCACGTCAGGTGGAACCAGAGCGCTTTCACGAGCATGTTCGAGACCCAGCGTGCGTTCCAGATATTTGAAGTAATAGGGGTGCCGCGCCGTCATTGAAGTGGCGAGATTTCGGTGCCCCACAAAATGCGGTTTGTCGACCGTGAATGCTGCATTGCCGTACACATGATCCGGATGCCCATGGGTATTGATCACATAACAGATCGGCGCTTCCGTGCGCTTTTTGATGGCCTCGCGTAGCAAACGGCCCTCTGCAAAGCTGCCACCGCTGTCAATTACAGCAACGCATTTTTCGCCAATGATGAAACCAACGTTGGCAATTGCGCCGATATTTTCTGACGTCAACCCCTCCTCGTGCACGCCCTGATGCACAAATACGCCTGGTGCCACCTCCTCTACCGGCAAGGCACCTGCCGCAACGGCATTTACGACAGTGAACACCATATAAAAACACACACTGCGCATGACGCACTTCGAGACGCGCTTGACGAACAGCCGTGTGCGCCACCCCCGCTTTTTTTTCATATGAGATCGGTGTCCGTGTAATAAATACTGTTTTGCACTGCGCGAAAGAAATTCGTGATTTTTCATCATGAATGCATTGCATCGAAAAATCAATCCCAGAACCTTCCCCTTGCACTTCGAGCGCCGTGCCATGAGTCGTCCGGTCGCGGACGGTCTTCACGGTGAGCCAAAGTCGTGCAGTTTCGCGCAATCCTGCCAGCGCTCCGAATGCCCAAGAATCGGAACATGTCGTCACCAGTTCTGTTCAGCTTCCAGTACAGGCATAAGTCTCCGTTTTACTGCTGGCGCCCTTGGTAAAACATGACTTCGCGACGCCAACTGTAGATGGCACGCTAAATGCTCTAAGTCATAGCCGACATGTTGTCGACTGTGAACATCTGCTGACGAAGGCCAAGCAGTTTATGTATTTCCGTATTTATTATTATTTGGAGACAAACATGTTTTTGAATGTAACCATGAGACATTTGTTGTGTGTCGCTGGAGCCGTCACTGCAAGCCATGCAGTGTGGGCGGATGCACAGCTAACCGAGGCCGCTGCAAGCCCAAAGAATTGGGCCATGCAAGCCGGCAATGAAGCCAATCACCGGTACAGCGCCTTAAAGCAAATCAACAGCGGCAACGTTAAAGACCTGCAGGTGGCGTGGACGTTCTCGACCGGCGTCTTGCGTGGTCATGAGGGGGGCCCGTTGGTCGTGGGCGACACCATGTATGTGCATAGCCCTTTCCCAAATAAGGTATTTGCGATCAATCTTGAAGACCAGAGCATGCGCTGGAAGTACGAACCCAAGCAGGATCCGACGGTGATTCCTGTTATGTGCTGCGACACGGTTAATCGGGGCGTCGCATATGGCGACGGCAAAATCTTTTTGCAACAAGCTGATACGACACTGGTTGCCCTTGATCAGAAGACAGGCAAGGAAGTCTGGAAAATAAAGAACGGCGATCCGAAGGTCGGCGAGACCAACACCAACGCACCGCATATTTTTAAAGACAAGGTTTTGACGGGCATTAGCGGTGGCGAGTTCGGCGTGCGGGGCCGCATGACAGCCTATGACATCAGAACCGGCAAGGAAGCCTGGAAAGGCTACTCGGTCGGACCGGATGCTGACATGCTGATCGACCCCAATACGACCATGACGTGGACCAACGGAAAGATGGCGCCGGTTGGCAAAGACTCGTCGCTCAAAACCTGGTCCGGTGATCAATGGAAAATAGGCGGTGGCACTACCTGGGGGTGGTTCAGCTATGACCCGGCCACCAACCTGGTCTACTATGGCACGGGCAACCCCAGCACGTGGAACCCAGCACAGCGCCCGGGGGACAACAAGTGGTCGATGACGATTTTTGCGCGTGACCTTGATACCGGCAAAGCGAAATGGGTCTATCAGATGACGCCGCATGACGAGTGGGACTACGACGGTGTCAATGAAATGATTCTTGCCGACATCAACGTCAAAGGCCAGCCGCGCAAGGCACTGGTTCATTTCGACCGCAATGGCTTCGCCTACACGCTTGACCGCGTGACAGGTGAACTGCTGGTTGCAGAGAAGTTTGACCCCACCGTGAACTGGGCGTCGCATGTTGACATGAAGACGGGTCGTCCAGCCGTGATCCCCAAATACAGTACGGCCAAGGGCGGGCCAGACGTCAACACCAAAGGGGTGTGCCCCGCGGCACTGGGTACCAAGGATCAGCAGCCCGCCGCCTACTCTCCGCTGACAGGTCTGTTCTATGTGCCTACAAACCATGTTTGCATGGACTACGAGCCCTTCAAAGTGGATTACACCGCAGGACAACCTTATGTTGGCGCCACCCTTTCGATGTTCCCCGCCACTGGCAGTCACGGCGGCATGGGGAACTTTATCGCGTGGGATGCCGGCACCGGCAAAATCGTCTGGTCCAAACCGGAGAAGTTCTCAGTCTGGAGCGGGGTGTTGGCAACCGCCGGGGATCTGACTTTCTATGGAACCCTTGAAGGCTTTATCAAGGCCACCGACAAAAACGGTAAGGACTTGTGGAAATTCAAAACACCGTCCGGCATCATTGGCAACGTGACCACCTGGGAATACAAAGGCAAGCAATATATCGGTGTGCTGTCGGGAATCGGCGGTTGGGCCGGAATCGGCATGGCAGCCGGCCTTGAGAAGGATACGGATGGTCTGGGCGCCGTCGGCGGCTACAAGGAATTGGCCAAATACACAGAACTCGGCGGCGTACTGACCGTGTTCGCAATACCCGGCATCTCGCCAATCGTCGCGGAAAAGTAAGTAACTAAGCAAATCGAATCGGCCGCCCGGCACATTCGTCGACCAGCTTTTGGGCGTGCATGTGCGAGCTGATTCGGTCGCTATTGTCTCTTTGTGGATTGCATATCAAAAACACACAGGGACTGGCGTCCGGGTTCAGCCGGCGATGTCAGTTTCCTTTTTTATTAGGATATGGGATGTTCATTCGTGCCACCGTTTTGAGCCTCAGTCTTGGGGTTTCTTTCGCAAACTTCGCAGCCACTGATAGCGCGGAAAAGCCCAATCTGACACAGCTACCGCCTGCCGCGCAAACGCCAAACGCGAGTCCAACCGCAACGGCCGCGGGCGGCGCGCTGTACACCGTTGTGGAAACGAATAAGGTCGACGCCAAGACCCTCCAAGGCTGGCGAACTTGGCGAGCGCAGGCCTGCGAGCGCTGCCACGGCCCGGCCCAGGAAGGTTTGGTCGGGCCGTCACTTGTCAACAGCCTCAAAACGCTGACCAAAGAAGAATTCGTAACAACGATCAAGATCGGGCGCGTCGACAAAGGCATGCCTAACTTCGGTGGCATTCAAAACGTGGTCGACAATCTTGACAACCTGTATGCCTACCTCAAGGGGCGATCAGACGGTGCTATAGCTGCCGGTCGTCTTGAAGCCATTGAAAAATAAGTCGACCCCCGGCACCTCCTTTTGTGCTTTCGTGTAAAGGATTCCGCTTATGTTTTCCCTGAAACTCAAGCAATTGCGCCGGACGCGATGCGCGACAAGGGCTTTGCTGGCCGGCCTGCTGGCATTTGCAACGTTTGCGCAGGCGCAAGATCAGCCTGGCAGCGAGCAGAAGGTACTGCGTGTTTGCCAGGACCCCAAGAACCTACCCATGTCCGATCAACAAGAGCACGGATTCGAAAACAGGATTGCCGCACTTTTCGCCCAAAAACTCGGCTGGAAACTGGAGCACACTTGGTATCCGCAGCGGATGGGTTTCATCCGCAATACGCTCAAGGCCAAAATACCGGATACCGATATCTTCAAGTGCGATGTCGTGACTGGCGTATCGACCGATTTTGATCTTGGCTTGGCGACCAAACCGTATTTGTTCTCGACCTATGCGCTGGCTTATGTCAAGGGCAAAGGCCTCGACGAAATTAAAACACCGGAAGACTTACTCAAGCTGAAACGGTCGACACGGGACAAGCTCAAGATCGGAATATTTGCCAGATCACCGGCCTCCGACTGGCTGCTCAAGAATGGGCTTATCGGGCAGATGGTGTCGTTTCAGCCGCAAACTGGCGATCCTGAGCAGTATCCAGGTCAGCTGATTGACCGAGAACTGGCAAGCGGCAAGATCGATGTGGCGATCGCCTGGGGACCTATAGTCGGGTACTTCGCCGATCACACCAGCGGGGCGGCAATCACAGTGGTTCCATTCCAGCCAGAAGCTGATGGCATTCGGTATGGCTTTGGTATCGCGATGGGCGTCCGCTATGGTGAAAAGGCGTTGCGCGATCAACTCAATGCACTGATCGAATCAAGTCAGTCAGAAATTGCTGCCATCCTCAAGGAATATGCCGTTCCGACGGTTCGATCACCAATCGTGGCAAGCAAACGTTGACGGCCCTCCCTCCCGAGGCGCTGATTCTGTTGCTCTGCCTTTAAACGACCACCACATCGAGGAGAAAGACTATGCAAGTACAGTTCCCGCGCTGTGCGGGTGCGGCGTTGGTTGCAATTTGTGTACTAATGGTCGCCGTGACTGGCGCTGTCCGTGCACAAGAAATTTCCCTTGCTGAAAATGTCCTTTTCCAGCGAAAACATTTCGGGAACATCAGAAATCCAACCACGCTTAACTACACCTTTCATCAAACTGCGAGTGGATCAGACGCGTTTGATGACAAGGTGTCGGTTGATATCTTGAAGCGTCACGCCGACGGTACTGCCTCGGTTGCCGCGCACTTTCTTACAGGCTCAAGAGAAATTCCTATCCCGCCGATTGATCACGCGCAAGGCAATCCGGTAATTCTTGGATTTTTAGAACGTGACATTGCCGAGATGAAGCGGCTTACCGGTGGCTCGACCAGTTATTTTCGCAAGCGAATCCGCTTGGCGTTGGCGGCGTCAGAAGTCCCTGTCAAGAAAATCAAGGTGCCTTATCGGGGGGGTAAGGTCCACGCACAGGAGATCATGATTTACCCCTACTTGGATGACCCCTTAAAAGAACGCCTGGGGAAATACGTCAGCAAGGGTTATGTTTTTATAACAAGCGAGGCTGTACCTGGCACCCTTTATCGAGTCTACACAACCATGGTGACTGCAGATGCTACACCCTCGGTGGCTACCAACATGGCAATTGCATTGGACGACAAGCCGGATTGAAGAAGAAGTTCTGAGAGGTTAGTGTGCCGGTCCATAGATATTTCACACTGGGACGGGATCGTGAAAATTTTTATTTGTCAGCATGCATGCGGCATGCCCATGGCTGGGACAACCTCGTCAGCGGCGGGTTTTCGCGGGGAAATCATGTTGCGCGCTTTACTAGCCGACATCACCCGTGCGGGGCAGAGTCAAGTCTCAGTTTTGCGCGATCCATCGCTCGGGTTCATCGATCAGCCGAATGGCACATCTATCATTCCATGGCGACATCAAGACGCAATGGAAAAGGTTGATCAATGTATTCGGGAGGCTGACGCGATCTGGCCGCTGGCGCCGGAATCGAACGGGGTATTGGAATCGATCTCTAGAAGAGTACTACTGCACAACAAGGTGCTGCTTGGCTGTAGGCCAGCAGCGATTCATTTGACTGGCAGCAAATTCCGTACGTCCCGGGCTTTGAGGGCGGCGGGCATCGCCGCAGTGCCGACTTATCACGCGCACTCCCCCCTGCCGTCAGATACGCATGCCTGGGTAGTCAAGCCAGATGACGGCGCAGGGTGTTCCGATACGCGCATTTTCTCGCCGCTCGAAGCGGCACGAAAATGGATTGCTGTACAAAAAAGCGGTGGCTACGTACTGCAACCGTATATCTCGGGACGGCCTTGCAGTTTGTCAGTTCTGTGCGGCAATGGTGACTTAGTCTTGCTAGGTTGTAATGATCAGCGGGTCGCGGTGTCAGACAACCAGTTTCATGACATGGGTAGCACGGTCAACGGCATCGAGGACGACAGCGGTGAATTGGAGCGTCTGACCCGCCGTGTGATTTCTGCGCTTCCCGATATGTGGGGCTATGTCGGGATCGATTTCATTCGCACCGATCAGGGCCCAGTGGTGCTCGAGGTAAATCCCCGAATGACTCTTTCTCATGCTGGATTGCACGCCTCCATCGGCGCCAATCCGGTCGAAATGTTGCTGGCCATGCTGCGCGATGGTCACTGGGGAGTGTCAAAGCACCAGATGAGCAGACGGCAGGTCAGCGTCGATGTCAACGCCTACCAATATCACGCTCAAGCCGCTAGCACCGTCGAGGGCTAGCTTGTCAAGCAATGTCTGCTACTGATAATTTTCCCGCGAGGGAGTCTCAATGCCAAGCCGATGAAGTTTGCGATAAAGCGTATTGCGGCTGAGCTTAAGTTGCTTGGCGACCTTGCTCAAATTCCATCCCGCCATTTTTAATTCCTGAATGAGCGCATCACGCTCGGCTGATTCGAGTGGATTGCGCAAAGCGTTAGGTGCTGGAGGCGGTATCAGGGCCCCGGCAACATTCTTGCTACCAAAAAAATTCGCTGGTAGGCACTCGCGCGTCAAAATATCACTATTTCGCAATACCACCATGGTGCGCAGCACATTGCGTAACTGCCGAATATTGCCCGGCCAGCGGTGTTGTTCCAGTGCTGCCATCAAATCATCATCGATCGTGACGCAGGCGTCTGCCGGCAATTCCTGTGTCAGCAGGAACTGGATCAGGGCTCTGCGATCAGCGCGTTCGCGCAGCGGTGGCAGAGTCAAAGTCAGCCCCTGAATTCGGTAGTACAGGTCTTCGCGAAACTCATTCTTGGCAATCTTTTCAGGCAAGTCGCAATGCGTGGCACTGATAAGCCGGATATCAAGTCTGATCGGGGTTTCGCTTCCGAGCGGGGCAACCTCCCGTTCCTCCAGTACGCGTAGAAGCCGTGCTTGCAAGGCAATTGGCATATCGCCTATTTCGTCGAGAAACAGTGTGCCGCCATTGGCCTGGATTATCTTGCCCCTCTGCCCCTCCTTGCTGGCCCCTGTAAATGCGCCGGATTTATAGCCGAACAATTCGCTCTCGATCAGCGACTCCGGGATCGAGGCGCAATTGATTGCCACGTAGGGCTGATGAGCTCGATTACTAGACAAGTGCACTGCTTTGGCGAACAATTCCTTTCCTGTCCCGGTCTCGCCGTAAATCAAAATCGGCACATCACGTTCTGCAATACGCAAGGCCGTTTCAATATTGCGCGTCATCACTGGATCATGACCAAACTGCAATTGTTCTAGCGGCGTGCGTGCGCTCCTCTCAGAATTCCCACTCGCCGCGGACGCGACCACAGCACCAATCGCCGGCGGTACTGACTTGTTGCCTAGCGGTGCCGCAAGCGCCAGCGCAAAGAAGCGCCGTCCATGTCGCGCATCGAACACCATCACGGGCGTTTGCGCATGCTTTTGGCACTCCCGAAGCAGGGACTCGAACCTCATGTTGAAGAAATCATCGAGCGGTTGACCGATGATGCCGTCACGTCCGACCCCGAGTTGCACCAGCGCGTTTCGGCTGGCGGCAAGCACCCGACCATTGCCATCGATTGCGAGGATGCCCTTGCTGAGCGTACTAACAAATTCGGGACGGGTATGAAAAACAAACAGCCGGCGGTCACGATATTCATTGACGAAAATCTGGTTTTCTATTTCTTGCACAGACATATTGACCAAGTCGAGCACATGAATTGGCGCCCTGTGGGACTCACCCGATGCATCGAGCACGGCCAGTGTCTTGCCGCGCCAATCAAGAATAGGAGCTGCCGCACAGGTCAGCCCTGTGTTGCGGAAGAGGTAGTGATCCCCCTGATGGATCATCATCGGTCGTTGCTCCCGCAAGCATGTGCCCATTCCGTTGGTACCTTGAAAGCGTTCGGACCAAACCGCACCGGGCAGTAAACCGGATTTTGATGCCGCGTGGGTAAAGCCCGGATCGCCAAAATAATTCAGCAGCACGCCTTCACAATCAGTCAGCATGATGGCGTATCCAGCGCGGGCGATTTGCTGGTATAGCGTGGCCATCTCGCACTTTGCAGCACGCAGCACGGATGACAATTGTTGTTGGCGCGAAAGCAACTCCTGACGCTCCACAACATACAACTCGCCAGGCAACGTGGGATCAAGCTTGAATTCGTTAGAGCAGCGTATCCAGGAATCCGTAACGTAGCCCGGCACTTGCAAGCTGGCAGACCTGGCAGCGGGCATGCAATGAACAACTTCACGAATCCGGGTGCAATGACTTTGCACACTTAGCATGGTGTCTCCTTACTTTTTGTATTAAGGCAATTGCAACCTTTGTATTGCCCAGTTAGGAACTTAGTTCTGGCGGCTCATATTCGCGCTGCCACACGGGGTTTTTTATCTTTCAAGTGGGAAGGATCATCGCAGCTTAAGTTATTCGTTGTCATCGCGCAATTCGTGGTGACCGCAAGGTGTGCTGATCAAGCAGCACGCTTGACACAACTGTCTCGGATCCGGTGCAAAGCATTACGTGGCGCCGACAAGCGACTCACGAGGCTGATTCGCTCAACAGATTGCCAAGTTGTTTTCTTTCAGTGCGCGGCGATGCTTTCAATCGCCAATGCAAATCACGGGCATGGAACTCGGAAAATATTGTTACTTTATTTACAAGGCGGCCTAACTCTTCAGTCGTTCGCAAGGTTCGCTACCGAACTATCCGCATCGTCTTAGTGTGGAATGAGAACGCCACACCTTCGATGGAGGCAATGTCGGACAGCAAGTGCAGCAATGCCACGCATTGCCATGGCGAGCCCAAGCGCAAGAACAACTGGTGGCAGGGTACTTGCATTACTTGACAACCTTACTGTCTCTGGAATTTCCGCATGAACAACGCCGCACAAACTGCCAACTTACTCAACATTGATATTGTTGTCTATCCAGGCTTTAAGGCACTGGAGGCCATCGGGCCATTGAAGGTATTTGATTGCGCCAATTCCTGTCTGAAGCAACGCCAACTGCATGGTGGCTATCAGGTCAGTATTGCCTCAACCAAAATTGGCCTGGTGCCTTCCGACACGATCATGTCGCTGCAAGCCACCAAAAAACTCGACGCCCTCTCAATACCTGACCTTGCGATTATTGTGGGGGCCGACGAGATCGAAACCGCCTTAGCCAATTGCCCCGAAATCGTCCTGTGGGTGACTACTGTCGCAGACAGGATCAAAAGGCTGCTGGCCCTGTACAACGGTGTTTTTTTTTGGCGGAAAGTGGCGCATTGAATGGCAAACGTGTCACGACCCATTGGAGCGCAGCGGATCGATTGCAGGCCCGCTATCCGGCGATAACCGTCGATGCCGACTCGATCTTCATTCGCGACGGCAATATCTGGACATCGGCTGGCGTCACGGCCGGGATTGATCTGGCCTTGGCCATGGTGGAAGACGATTTTGGGCGAGAAGTCGCGCTGGAAGTGGCACGCGATTTGGTAGTCCATTCAAAACGGCCCGGCGGCCAGTCCCAACTAAGCCTTCATCTGGCGAGCCAAATGACGCATCACCCTAAAATACGGGAGCTTCAAAACTGGATTCTTTCTCACGTGGCGGAAAATTTGAGCGTACCGATGCTGGCGGCCAAAGTAGCCATGAGCGACCGTAACTTTGCCCGGGTATTTCAGCGTGAAACATCAGCCAGTCCAGCCAATTTTATTGAGATGGCTCGATTTGAATTGGCCAGGCACCTGGTAGAAAGCAACAGTTCTTCACTCAAACTGATTGCCTGCAAGACTGGTTTCGGAACCGAAGAAAAAATGCGCCGGGTCTTTCAAAAGCGTCTGGGTGTCACACCCCGCGCCTACAGCGAACGTGCCTCTACTGACCTGCGAGCAGGATAGCCATCGAGATAGGGATGCGGGGGCAAGATCACCACTGTCTGCGCGAGTCGCAAGCCCAATCAAGGTGCCGCCTTCGCCCAAGGCGACTCGGCCGGCACATCGCATGATTATTTCAGCACGTCGGCGGCCTTTGCGGTATGCGTTGCAATCGCATCCATCAGTACGGGCGACAGGCAATCGTAGGGCGGCAGCCCCAATTCAACCAACCTCGCCCTGACGGCGCCCATGTTCTGAGGATCGGCACCCGATTCAATGATGGACGACACAAACGCTGCGAATCCTGGGGGCGCCCAACCTTTGGCGTTCGAACGCTCGGTGTGAATAAAGTCGAGCCCGAAGAACGGATGAGTAGTATTTTCTATACGACCATACATGTGAACGCCGCATTCTTTGCAAGCATGGCGCTGAATGGTTGCCTTGGAATCCACGACTTGAAGCTTGTCGGCATTCGCAGTCACAGCGACGTTGTCACGCGAGACGACGGCAACCTGCGAAAACAGCGCGCCCGACGGTTTCCAGCACCTGGAGCAGCCGCAGACGTGGTTATGCGCGCACTGCCCTTTAATTTCCACGGTCACCTTGTTGGTTCCGCAGGCGCATGACAGGGTTCCGCCAGCAAAGCCCTCTACCGCTGGCTCGATTCTCTCATCGACTTGCGGATGAATTTTTACAGCACTACCCATGATGTTCTCTCCTTTTTTTAAATTTCACGTGATTGCCGGCGAAACGGGTGAGCAAGAATTAATTTTCCATCCGTCGGCCGAGTTCCGGCCTTAGGCAAAGCCACACACTGATCATCAGAATTCAGCAAGTAACAAGCCTGGTGAAATTATGGCTGGGACAAGGAAAAAGGATGGTTTTGCCAACGCGATTGGCAGAAAATCACGCCTGATCGTCCAAATTTGCGGGGAGATACGTAACAAGCAAATAGAAGATTCATCGGCCCCGGTGAGACTGAGCCGCTTGGGGAAACACAAGCACTTCAGTGCCGGCCGACTTAAACCGAATCGCTGTTGCAGTAGCAGGCAGGTCAAAGCGACTACAGCGCCGTGACCTGGCAGAAAAGTGTGCGAGCCGGCTTTGAGACTCAGCCTGGGCAGCAGTTACCGCGTCAACGCCGCCATTGGCGGTTGGCAGTGACCAATGCGGCCAGGTAGCCATGCAGCCAATCAAAATTGACTGGTTTGGCAAGCAGGCTGGCGTGTAGTGGCAAGCCACCCCGCGCGGCGATGGCCTCGGCTGGCAGGCCACTGATCACGATGATGGGCATCTCAGCCAACTGTGGATTGCGCTTGAGCGCTTTCAACATTTCGATGCCGTCCACGCCGGGCATGGCCAAATCCGTAATCAACAAATCGGGCCGCATGCTGGCAATGTCCATCAAAGCCTCCAGAGCAGACGGCACCATGGTGCAATCCACCGGCATATCCCAATCCTCAAACTGGCAGCGGTACAACTCGCGCGTGTTCTCATCGTCTTCCACCATCAGCACGCGCAAACGATGCTTGGGATCGGTATCGGCCCGCGCAAGTTGCGGGCTGTGCTTGGCCAGATAGGCATTGATGGATTGAAGGGCGATCCGCCGGTGGCCGCCCAATGTTTTCCAGGCGTCTATCTCTCCCTTTTCCACCAGCGATTGCACGGTAGCGACTGAAAGCCTTAAGAGCTTGGCCGCATAACTCGTGCCGCAATAGTCTTCGCTGGAAAAGTCTGCGGCGGTGATGGCTGCTTCGAAGGATTTGGGCTCACGCTTCATGGATGCTCTCAAAATGTAATAGATGTTTCACTTACAGTATTTTAATCATTTTTACCGATTTATGGAATGCATTACCGCAAGGATAACCAAACAAAGACCGCCGCGGTCCCTGACAGCAAGCGCTTGCTGTTTTCATGCAACGGTAGCCGCTTTTGGCAGCGTGAAGAAAAAAGTAGCGCCGCAGCCGGGCGCCGAGTCGGCCCATAGCCGGCCGCCGTGACGCCCGATCACACGGTTGGCGGTCGCCAGCCCAATGCCCGTGCCAGGAAACTCCGAGACCAGATGGAGCCTTTGAAATGGGTTGAACAGTTTGTCGGCGTAGGCCATGTCGAATCCGGCACCGTTGTCCCGTACAAAAAACTCCGGCAATCCTGCTGCGTCGAGTTGTTGCCCGACATTGATTTCGGCTTGGGCTTCGTGTGAACTGAATTTCCAGGCATTGGCCAACAGGTTTTCCATCACTGCCCTGACGAGGCGCCCATCCCCGCTGGCCTGCAGGCCGCTTTCAATGTGCACCTGCACCTGGCGCTCCGGATGACGCAGTTGCAAGTCGTCCAAAATGCCGCGCGCCAGCGCCGACAGATCCACCGGCTCGCTGTGCAACTGCATGCGCGATACCTGCGCGAGCGACAACAAACCTTCGATCAGTTGCCCCATCTGCGCCACGCCCGCCTGAATGCGTGACAGGTAATGCGCTACTTTCTCGCCCGCTTGGCCCGCCAGCTGCTTGCCCAGCAAGCGGCTGAAGCCGTCGATGGTGTTCAGTGGCGACCGCAGATCATGCGATACCGAATACGAAAAGGCTTCGAGCTCCTGATTGGACAAGCGCAGCGCTGCTTCAATGGCCTTGATCTCGGTGATGTCCGCGTCGATCCCGACCCAGAAGGCCACCTCACCCTGCTCGTCCAGCACCGGTGACGCGCGGTAAGCCATGGTGTGGTAGCTGCCCTGCTTGTCCCGGACGCGCCGGACGCCCGTGAACTCGGACTGGCCCGAACGGGCCGTTTCCCAGTTGGTCCGGATGTCCGGCAGGTCTTCCGGGTGTATGACGGAAAACCATTGCGCGCCGGTCCAGTCCTCCGGCTTGCCGCCCACCAGTTCACACCAGGCACGGTTGCAATAGGTCGCGCTCCCGCTCGGATCGGCGGTCCAGACCACCTGCGGCGCCTGCTCGGCCAGCGCCCGGAACAAGGCCTCCTGGCGCGCCAGCGCGATGGTGCGCTCAGCTACTTTTTGTTCCAGGCCGGCATTGAGCAGATTGACCTCTTCCAGCAGCTGCGAGTTTTCAATCGCGATGGACGCCAGCTGGGCCAGCTCCGTGGCAACATATTCATCCTGCAGCGTGAACTCTCCTTCGTACTTGTCGGACAGCTGGAGCAGCCCGATGTTTTTGCCGTCGCGCCCTGTTAGCGGTATCCCCAGCCAGCCGCGTAGCATCGGGTGCTTGTCGGCATGGTTGCCAAAGCCGCGCCAGCGCGGGTGCGCCTCCAGCTCGGCTTGCGTCAAGCGCATGGGCCGGTTGCTCTCGCAAACCAGGGTAGTAATGCCGGCGCCATTCATCGGGCCTGTCAAGTCACGGTATTTCGCGTATTTTTCGGACAGCGAGAGCGCAGTGATGGCCTGCGCCCAGTTGCTGCCATGGGTGAAGCTCACCACGGCCTGGTGTGTGCCTATCACGCCGCGCGCCTGGTCGGCCACCTCTTGCATGGTTCCCTGCAGTGTGTGATGCCAGGTGATGGCCTGAGTCGCGTCGGCGGCGCGTTGCAGCGTGAACAGGTAATCCTGCACCTCCTTTTCGGCCCTGACCTGGGCGCTTACATCCAGCGCCACCATAAAGCGCGCGGCGCTGCCCTGATACTGAACAGGCTTTGAGACCACGCTCACGGGAAAGAGCGAACCGTCTTTGCGACTGTGCTGCGCGACCACGTTTTTCTCAAGCTCCGTGACGCGAGAGACTTGACGAAAGTATTCATCCTCTGAATCGGGAATCACATCGGGAAGCTTTAGCGCCATGAACTCTTCGGTCGAGTAACCATAGCTTTGTACAGCAGCAGCATTCACTGTCAAAAACCTCCCGGTGACGTTGTCAAATACCCACATGGGCACCGGAGCGTCCTCGAACAGTGCCGCATAGCGGTGCTCGCTGTCACGCAGGGCCTGCTCGGCCAGCTTGCGCTGGGTGATGTTGCGCTCAACCGAAACCCACTCGGTCACCCCCCCAGCTGAGTCAAAAAGGGGAACCAAATTGGTTTCGACCCAGATCTGCTCTCCGCTCTTGGTGTAGTGGATCAACTCGGCCCGCACGGGCTTACCGCTCCTGATCGAAGCGATGATCCGGGTCAACCCGGCCCCTTCGGTTTTGGGACCGTGCAACAGAGCTGTTGACTGGCCTACAGCCTCTTCTAGGCTGTAGCCCATCTGGCGCGTGAAAGCATCGTTGACAAAAAGAATGCAAGTCCTGCGTTCATCGGGGTAGACCTTGAGGACCATCACCATGTCGTTCAGGCGGGAAATACAGGTTTCCATCAGCCGTAAATGCGCCTGCACCTCATGCTGGGCGGTGATGTCCTGCAGCGCCCCAACAAGCCGCACCACCTTGCCGTCCTGCTGCATGGCGCGGCCCTGCGTACGCACCCAGATGCGCCGCCCCTTGGCGGTCAGCAGTGGCAGCTCCATATCCCAGGGGCTGGCTTCTTGCCACGCGGCCTGGAGTGCGGCGCGCATCACCGGTTGCGCTTCGGGCGCGTAGAAACCGACTGCGTCCTCAAGACCGACACCCGTTGAGGGCTCCAGCTCATGAACGCGGTAACACGCTTCAGACCAGTAAGTGTCCAGGGTCTCCGCCAGCACTTCCCAGCCACCCACTTGTGCCAGTTCGCCAGTGCGGTTCAGCATTTCGGTGCTGCGGGCAATCACCAGCTCCGTCCGTTTGCGATCCGTGATGTCCTGGATCACGCCCGTGCGGCGGCTCGTGTGCTCGTCTTCACTGGCGACCTGGGTGCGACCGACCACATGCATCCAGCGCACCTCACCGGCGGACGTGACAATGCGAAGCTCCATGTCCGCCGGCCCACCGTCCTGCAGGGCGGCTTCGGGACAGGCTTGATAAGCCTCCCGGTCGCCGGGATGAATCCGCTGCATAAACCCCTCGTGGCTGCTGCCCAGCGTTGCACGGTCTACGCCCAGCAGCTCGTAGACCTCGTCGGACCACCAGATCAGCTGGTTCTCCAGATCAAGCTGCCAATAACCTATGCGGCCCAGGCGCCGCGCGTCCTGCAGCTTTCGCTGAACGCCAAGGCTGTATACCAGCTCAGCCTCCAGCGCATCGTGATGATTGCGCAAGGACTCTGCCATGAGCTTGAACCCGGCCGCTATTCCGGCGAACTCACCACTACCACCCAGGAGGCGTGCCGGGATGCGCACATCCTGCCCGCCGTCCCTGACTTGCCGCATCGCGTCAAGAATTTCCGCAGCAGGCCTCACGATGGCGCGGCCAGCCATCAGCCACGCTATCCAGCCACCCAGAAAGGCGACAAGCGACAGCGCCAGCAACTCAAGCCACTGCTGTTTGCGGGCAGGCGCCAACACGGTGTCGCGGTCTGCACTGATCGCCACAAAAAAAGGTGAGTCCGCAGGCTTTCCGCTAGGTAAAAAAGTCACAATCCGCGCGAGGCCCTGGCCATCCGTGTCTTCGCCCACCCCGGTGCGCATGGTTTTGACCGCCTCTTGAAGCAGCGGGCTGTCAACACGCTGGCCTATCACTGCGGATTTTTCAGGATTGGCTGCCAGCACAATGCCTTGGCGATCCATGATGATCAGACGGCTACCCGTCGGCAAGGGCGCATTGGCCACCGCCTTCGATATCTTGTTAACATCCACGCCCGCCGCCACAATCGCCTTGACTTTCCCCGCGCTGTCCAGCACGGGCAGGGCAAAGGTAACGAGCGGCGTCCCCGTCGTCCGGCTCATCACGTAACCGCCGGCTACAAAAGTACGAAGCGCCAGAGCCGATTGAAAAAAGTTACGGTCCCCGGCAAATACGCTGGCTACGCGGCCTACACCGTCACAGCGAAAGTAGCCGTCAATACCAATGAGCCCCAAGTTGGCATAGACCGGAAGCGGGTCCAGCAAGGCCTGCAGATAACGCTGGCAGTCCGCCGGTTTGCCCTCCAGCAAGCCGGGGGCGTTGGCAATCGCCAGCAGAAGCTGGAACGAGGAGCTGGTTACCCGGTCCTGATTGGCCGCCACCAGTGCGGCCGCGATTTGCAAATTGCCCGTGGCCCGGGTGATGGCGGCGTCTTCGCTCAGCCAGGCCTTGAAAATGGACAGGCCGAAAAGCGGAACAATGGCCGCCACGACCAGCATGACGATGCGAGTGCGCAGCGTGATTTTCAGATTCATCGCGGCAAGCCGTTAGTGGCCGGGCTGCAAGCGGCACCGGTCAGCGGAGTCGGCGCGCACCCTCAGCTGCTCGCTATCGACTCATTGACGCCCAGCCAGTAGGCCTGCAGACGATTAAGCTTTTCAGTCAGGTCGCCGAAATCGACCGGTTTTCGAACAAAGCCATTGGCGCCGCTTTGGTAGCAAGCCACCATGTCAGAGTGTTCACTGGACGACGTCAGCATGACCACAGGCACCAGCGCGGTGAGCGGGTTGCTGCGCACCTTGCGCAGCACATCGAGCCCCGACAACTTGGGCAGCTTCATATCCAGCAGGACAAAAGACGGCTGCTTTCGGGTGTCGCGGCCGGCATGGCTGCCTTGTCCGAAGAGATAGTCCAGCGCCTGCGCGCCGTCACGCGCCACCGCGATCTCTGCGGTCACGCCAAGCTCTTCCAAAGTCAAAACGGTCAGTTCCAAGTGATCCGGATTGTCTTCAACTACAAGTACGAGTTGATCGTTCATGGTGTTCTTCCGTGGTGCGTTCATCAACTTCCCTGAACTTCCTGAGATTTTGTTATTTATATCGTTTTAAACATTTTACCAAAAGTTACTTCCAGCCGCCCGACTTTCTGCCTGCCAATTCCGTGAAGAAATTGGCAGGCAGCGCGCCCACGCGACCTGGTGCCCGCGCATCCTTGCCTCACCAGCGCGGAATGGCGTCGTCCTTGAGCTGGCCGCGCAGCTGGGCAAAGTCGGGCACTACGGCGCGCACCGTGTCCCAAAAGCGCGGGCTGTGATCCATCACCCGCAAATGGCTTAGCTCGTGCACCACCACGTAGTCGATCACGGAAGGCTTGAAATGCACCAGCCGCCAGTTCAGCCGGATCGACCCGTCGGCACTCGCGCTGCCCCAGCGCGTGCCGGCGCTCGACAGGCTGAGCTTGCGCCACTGCACGCCCAGCCGCGGTGAAAAATGTGTCAATCGCTCGGTAAATAGCTGCTTGGCCTGCCGCATCAGCCAGGCCTGCACGGCATCGCGGATCTGCTCGGGCGTGGCGCTCAGGGGCAGCGCCACCTGCAGGCTGCGCAGCGCGCCAGCGGTCTGTCCGGGCTCGGCAACGGGCGCGCCAAGTTCGGCGCCCACACCGGCAAACGCGTGGCGCGAATCAATCACCACCCGCACCTGCTCGCCCAGGAAAGGCACGGTTGCGCCGTTCTTCCAGTCGATGCGCGCGGACTCCAGCCGCTCATGCCGTTCGCGGGTTTCCTGCAGCTTCTTGACAATCCAGCCCGACTTTTCCAGCACCGCCTTGTCGACTTCATGCAGCGGCACCCATTTGGGCGCGCTCACCGCCAGCCCGTCTGCGCCCACCGAAAACCCGATGGTGCGGCGTTTGCTGCGCCTGAATTCATAAGCCACGGCGATCTCATTGAGCAAGGCTTCGCGCGTGGCGCGCGGGTGTCTGAAGGTGGCGGGCGCCAGCGCCTGCTGCAGGCTGAGCGGCGCCAGAGGGGCTATGACAGGCGCACTGTGCGCTATGTTTTCGATAGCTGGTTGCACCCGCTCTGCCTGGGTTACAAGGCCTTTTTCTTGTAAATTTGGCTTTCCTCCGGCTTTCCGACTTGCGCCAGGCGCTACCGACTCCGACTCCGGCTCCGGCTCAAAGAGATCCAGCGTGAACTGCAGCAGTTTTTTCATCATGAAAAGGGAGCGCGCGTTGCGGCCGAACCAACCCGGGGCGCGTCAGGCTTGCTGCCCGGCAGTGGCGCTGCTGCTGCCCGCATAAGCTGTGGGGTCGAGCCGGCGCATTTCGGCTTCAATCCAGGCTTCGACTTCGCGCATCAGTTCATCGGGTTTGCGGCCCGCGCTGGGAATTGGCTTGCCAATTGAAATATCGACGATGCCCGGCTGTTTGATGAAAGCCTTGCGCGGCCAGCATTTGGCCGAGGTCACGGCAATTGGAATCACCGGCGCACCGGTTTCAATCGCCAGCCGTGTGCCACCGGACTTGTAAACACCCTTTTGACCCCGCGAGATGCGCGTTCCCTCGGGAAACATGATCACCCAGGTGCCCTGGGCCATCAGGCGCTTGCCCTGCGCCACGACTTTGCTGAAAGCCTGGCTGCGCTGGCTGCGGTCGATATGGATCATGTCCATGCGCGCCATGGCCCAGCCAAAAAACGGAATATAGAGCAGTTCCTTCTTGAACACATAAGCCAAAGGGTGCGGCATGATGGCCGGCATCGTCAGTGTTTCCCAGGTCGACTGGTGCTTGACCAGCAGCACGGCGGCGCTAAGCTCGCCAGTCGGCAGGTTTTCCATGCCGGTCAGACGATTTTTTATGCCCAGGATAAAGGTTCCGCTGTCAACAGCCAGCTTCAGCCAGCGAGCGCACATCCAGTACATGGTGGTGCTGTTGACGAAAAGCGAAGCCACCACCACAAAAAGTGCCCACGGAATAACGGTAAGAATTATCCAGAGCATGTGCAGGATGGAGCGAATCAGGGGCATGGCGGCTTCCGGTGGTTTCGTTGTTGATTTTATGGTTACGCCGTGCGGGCGACGGCGCTCAGTTCAAACCATTTCTTAAGGGTGTTTTATGCCTCTAGCCCATACAGGACGGGCGCAAGGTGCTATCATTTTTATTCCGCCGCCGGCACGCGCTGGGCGCGTTCCAGAATGAAATCTGCAAAGGCCGACAAATCAGCGTGCACGACGGTGCCTGCGGGCAAGCCTTCAGGCTGACCGGCGCCCTGCCCTGACTGATCGACACCATATTGCGCAGACTTGCCAGTCAGCACCAGATGCGGCTCACAACCGGCCGCCGCCCCCGCCTGCAAATCGCGCAGCGAGTCGCCCGCAGTAGGCACGCCCTTGAGCGGCACGCCCAAACGCGCGCCAATCTGCTCAAACAGCCCGGGCAGCGGCTTGCGGCAGCTGCAGCTTTCTTCCGGGCTGTGCGGACAGAAAAACACCGCATCGACACGTCCGCCCACGGCAGCCAGCATCTTGTGCATCTTGGCGTGAATGGCGTTGAGCGAGGTCACATCAAAAAGCCCCCGGCCCAAGCCCGACTGGTTGGACGCAATCACCACATGCCAGCCCGCATGGTTGAGCCGCGCAATCGCGTCAAGTGCGCCCGGCAGCGGCAACCACTCCTCGGGCGTCTTGACGAAGTCGTCGCTGTCACTGTTGATGGTGCCGTCGCGGTCGAGGATGACAAGTTTCATGAGGGCGCCCTGGTTGTCTTGCTAAGTGGGTCAGGCCACGAGGCGCGACAAATCGGCCACGCGGTTCATGGCGTCGTGCAGGCTTTTCAGCAGGCCCTGGCGGTTCAGGCGCAGGTCCGGTTCTTCGGCATTGACCATCACACCGTCAAAAAACGCATCGACCGGCGCGCGCAAAGCCGCCAGCGTTTGCAGCGAAGCGGTGTAGTCGCCCGCGTCAAACTGCGCGTTGGCCTGGGGGATCAGTTCCAGCATGGCGGCGTGCAAGGCGATTTCAGCCGGCTCCTTAAGCAGCAGCGCGCTGACATGCGCGTCGACGTCCTGCGCCTTTTTCAGGATGTTGCTGATGCGCTTGTTAGCCGCCGCCAAAGCCTGGGCTTCGGGCAACGCGGCGAAGGCGCGCACTGCCGCAAGGCGCTTGGGGACATCGCCCAGGCGCTGCGGCTGCAAGGCCAGCACGGCTTCGACTTCTTGGGCGCTGTAGCCCTGCTCGCGCAGGCTGCCTGCTAGGCGGTCGTAGATGAAATCGGTAAGCGCAGGGCCGGCGTCACAGATCTTGTCGCCAAACACCCGGGCTGCAGCGGCCACCAGCGGAGCTAGTGTCAGCGGCAAATCTTTCTCGACCAACATGCGGATCACGCCCAGCGCATGGCGGCGCAGCGCAAACGGATCTTTGTCGCCCGTCGGCAAATTGCCGATGCCGAACATGCCGACCAACGTTTCCAACTTGTCGGCCAAGGCGACGATCACGCCGGTCATGTTGCGCGGCAAGTCGTCACCCGCAAAGCGCGGCTTGTAGTGGTCTTCAATCGCATCGGCGATCTCGCTACTCAGGCCATCATTGAGCGCGTAATAGCGGCCCATGGTGCCTTGCAGTTCAGGGAATTCGCCCACCATGTCGGTGACCAAATCAGTCTTGGCAAGTTGCGCAGCCAGATCGGCTTGCTGAGCGAGTAAATCACCGCCTAGGTGCTGGCCGATGGCTTTGGCAATCGCGCGCACACGCTCCACGCGCTCACCCTGCGTCCCCAACTTATTGTGATAAACCACCTTGTCCAGCCCAACCACGCGCGAGGCCAGCGTCTTCTTGCGGTCCTGGTCAAAAAAGAACTTGGCATCGGCCAGGCGCGGGCGTACCACGCGCTCATTCCCGCCAATCACCGCGCTCGCGTCGTCAGGCGTGATGTTGCTGACCACCAAAAACTGGTTGGTCAACTTGCCTGCCGCATCAAGCAGCGGAAAGTATTTCTGGTTCGCCTTCATCGTCAGGATCAGGCACTCTTGCGGCACGTCGAGAAATTCTTTCTCGAACGCGCAGACCAGCACATTGGGCCGCTCGACCAGCCCGGTCACTTCGTCGAGCAGCGCGTCGTCGTCGATGGCTTTCACGCCGCGGCCTATTTTGTCAGCGGCTGCAGCAAGCTGTTTTGCAATCTCGGCGCGGCGCTCGGCGAAGCTGGCAATGACAGCGCCCTCGTCCCGCAACTGCTCGGCGTAGCTGTCGGCATCTCTCAAAGTAACCGGGTCAACCAGCGCTTCAAAGCGGTGGCCGTGCGTGCTGTTGCCCGCCTTCAGGCCCAGCCCCTTGACCGGGACGATGGTGCTGCCATGCAGTGCCACCAAGCCATGCGCGGGCCGTACGAAGTTCACGCTGGTCCAGCCGGGCAACTCGCAATCGGTTTCCAACTGGTAGCTCATCACCTTGGGAATGGGCAGCTTGGCAATGGCTTCTTCGAGCGCCTTTTGCAATCCGACGTCGAGCGTGGCGCCGGTCACGAGGTTGTCGTAAAACAGCGCTTCGGCCTTGCCATCGGGGGCGCGCTTGAGCGCCGCCACAGCCGCCGCCGGATCGGACAAGTCAGCGCCCAGCGCCTGCAGCTTCTTGAGCAGGGCCGGCGTGGCGTTGCCCGAGGCATCCAGACCGACGGACAGCGGCATGAGCTTTTGCAGCACGGCCTTGTCAGCGGCCTTGAGCCAGACCCGGCTGATATGCGCGGCCAGCCGGCGCGGCGAGGCATAAGCCGTCACCACCGATTCGGCCGTGGCCAAGCCCAGCGCCTTGAGCTGATTGGCCAGCACAGCGGCAAAGGCCTCGCCCAGTTTTTTGAGCGCCTTGGGCGGAAGCTCTTCTACAAACAGTTCAACCAGAAGATTTTTTGTTGTCATTTTTATGCGGCTTTTCTGGTCTTCGGCGTCATCTGTTCAACCCACTCGCGCGGGGCCATCGGGAAACCCAGCCGTTCGCGGCTTTCAAGATAGCTTTGAGCGACCAGACGCGACACGTTGCGGATGCGCCCCATGTAGGCGGCGCGCTCGGTCACGCTGATGGCGCCGCGCGCGTCCAGCAAATTAAAGCTGTGCGCGGCTTTCAAGACCTGCTCGTAGGCCGGCAAGGCCAGCTGCACCTCAATCAGGTGTTTGGCCTGCTTTTCATGCGCGGTGAAAGCGGTGAACAAAAAGTCCGCGTCGCTATGCTCGAAGTTGTAGGTCGATTGCTCGACCTCGTTCTGCTTGTACACATCGCCATAACTCAAACCTTCGGTCCACGTCAGGTTGTAGACGTTGTCCACGCCCTGCAAGTACATGGCCAGGCGCTCCAGGCCGTAGGTGATTTCGCCTGTGGCCGGTTTGCAGTCGATGCCGCCGACCTGCTGGAAGTAGGTGAACTGGGTTACCTCCATGCCGTTGAGCCAGACTTCCCAGCCCAGGCCCCAGGCGCCCAGCGTCGGGTTCTCCCAGTCGTCCTCAACAAAGCGGATGTCGTTTTTCTTCAAGTCGAAACCCAGCGCGGTGAGCGAGCCGAGGTAGAGCTCCAGAATATTGGCCGGCGCGGGTTTCAGCACGACCTGGTACTGGTAGTAGTGCTGCAGCCGGTTCGGGTTCTCGCCATAGCGCCCGTCTTTCGGGCGGCGGCTTGGCTGAACGTAGGCGGCCTTCCACGGCTCGGGCCCGAGTGCTCTTAAAAACGTAGCAGTGTGCGACGTTCCGGCGCCGACTTCCATGTCATATGGCTGCAACAGGGCGCAACCCTGGTCGGCCCAATAAGACTGCAGCTTGAGAATGATTTGCTGGAAAGTGAGCATAAAAATGGGTTCTGACAAAAGCGCAGCGCCGGTTGGCGCAGCAGCGACAGCGCGGGCGGTGATCGCTCAAAGTTTTTATTTTACGCGGCGATGTTGCCTGCCCCGCGTGTCCGCACGCCCGTAGTCTGCACTTGCACGCTCTGGGTCGCGCGGCTTAGCGGCGGCGACGCGTTAGCAGCGCCAGCCCGGCAACCGCCAGGCCCAAAGCCCACCACGGCCACAGCCCGTAGCGCGCCACCCACCAGGCATAGGGCGTGATGCCACTTCGCCCTTGCACCTCGCCCGCCAGCACGCCGCGGGTGTAGCGCGGCAGCGAATGCGTGACCTCGCCACGGTCGTCAATGATGACGGTGGCGCCGGTGTTGGTGGCACGAATCATCGGTCGGCCAAACTCCAGCGCCCGCATGCGCGAAATTTGCAGATGCTGGTCAATCGCCACGGTGTTGCCAAACCAGCCGATGTTGCTGACATTGACAAAAATCGTGGGCGCCAGCGCCGCGTTGACAAAGCGCGCACCCAGCTCTTCGCCAAACAGGTCTTCGTAGCAGATATTGGGCGCCAGCCGCTGGCCCTGCCAGTCAAATGAAGCCTGCCCGACCGCGCCACGGTTGAAGTCGCCGAGCGGGATCTTCATAAGCTGGGTAAACCAGCGAAAGCCCCAGGGAATGAACTCGCCAAATGGCACCAGATGGTGTTTGCTGTAGCTGTAGACAGCCGTGTTGGGCCCGCTGGCAGGCCCGCCAGCGGCGGCGGGCTTCAGGCCGATCACCGAATTGGTGTAACCGGCCTCATGGCTGCCCATGGGCAGGCCGATCAGCGCGGCCTGCTCGCCGTTGGCAAAGCGTGCTTGCAGTGCCTGCAAGTAGCCCTCGGGCAGCTGTTGCGGCAGCAGCGGCAAGGCGGTTTCGGGCGCTACCACCAGCGTGGCTTTGGCATCGCGCAGTTGCGCGCCATACCAGGCCAGCGCCGTCGCCACGCCGGTGCCGCCCTGAAATTTCTCTTCCTGGGCGATATTGCCCTGCAGCAGCGCAACCGAGAGCAGGCCGGGCGGCGGCACCGACGCGTCCATGTTGACGCCGCTGTGCACCGGCAGCCAGGCCACGGCCAGGCTGAGCAGTGCTGCCACGCCCATGCTGAGCCAGCGCGTGCGGCGCGCACGCCAAGACAGCGCCAGCCAGGCCGCGACAAACGCCGCCAGAAAGGTCAGGCCGTGTACGCCGATCCAGGCCGCCAGTGGCCGGGCCCAGCCGTCCACATGCGCGTAACCGCCCTCACCCCAGGGGAAACCGGTGAAAAATTTGACGCGCGCCAGCTCGGCCAGCAACCACAGCGCGGCAAAAACCAGCGCACGCAGCGCACGCTGCTGGGGCGCCAGCGCTACAAACAGCGCGCTGGCTGCGGCGTAGTACAGGCCCAGCGCGGCGGCCAGCAAGACAATGGCCAAAAGCGTCAGCGGCGCGGCCAGGCCGCCGTAGTCATGCATCGAAATAAACAGCCACCACGAAGCGCCGCATTGCATCGCCGTGGCAAACAGACCGCCGAGCCAGGCAGCGCGCGGGCTGGAGCGGCATTCATCGAGCTGCCTGACCAGCAGCGCCAGCGCCAGCAGCTGCAGCCACCAGACCGGCAGGCCTTGCCCCAGGCCTATCCCGGTACCAAACAAAAAAGGCCATGCAATGCTTGCAGCATGGGCGCTTCCTGCTATTAAAACAATAGCAATCTGCAGCAGGGTAAGGCGCTTGCGCACGGCCGGGCGACCAAACTGCTCGAGCAGCGCCGGCAGGGTGGGAAACGAGATCATGCTATGAATGCTGTCCCGCGCCATCTGCTCAGCCCGGGCGTATCAGGTGCTGGCCACGGCAGGCGAGACTTTGAACCAGCGCACGGCACCACCTTTGGTGTGCAGCACGGTGAACTGCAAGCCGGCCAGCGCGTAGTGCTCGCCACGCTTGGGCACATGGCCCATCTCGTGCGCCACCAAGCCGCCTATGGTGTCAAAGTCGGTTTCGGGCAACGTCACGGCAAAGGCTTCGTTGACGCGCTCGATGCCGGTGTTGCCACTGACGCGGTAGGTGTGGTCAACCAGTCCAAAGATGTCGCCCTCGTCTTCGGCGACGTCGAACTCGTCCTCGATTTCTCCGACGATCTGCTCAAGCACGTCTTCAATCGTGATGAGGCCGGCGACGCGGCCGAACTCATCGATGACGATGGCCAGGTGGTTGCGGTTGCCACGAAATTCGCGCAGCAAATCGTTGAGCCCCTTGCTTTCGGGCACAAAGGCGGCGGGCCGCAGCAGAGCCCGGATGTTGAGCTCGGGCGCGCGCTGCAGCTTAAGCAAATCCTTGGCCATCAGGATGCCCAAGATGTTTTCCTTTTCGCCTTCATAGACCGGAAAGCGCGAGTGAGCGGTGTCTATCACCAGGTGCAGCAGCTCGTCGAACGGCGAATCGATGTTGATCACATCCATGCGCGGCGCGGCCACCATCACGTCACCGGCCGTCATGTCAGCCATGCGGATCACGCCCTCAAGCATTTCGCGGCTCTGGGCGCCGATGACTTCGTTGTCTTGGGCGTCCACCAAGGCTTCGATCAACTCGTCTTTTGAGTCGGGGCCGGGGTGAATCATTTCTGCGAGCTTTCTCAGAAAGCCGCGTTTGTCTTCTGGCCTGGAAGACCGACTGGGAGGAACGTCGGACACGTAGGGGCGGTCGGTAGTTGAGAAGCTGCCTAGGATAACTTAATTCAAGCGGGCGCAGGCAAACGGCAGGGACGCCTTGTTGGTGCGGACTGTACCGGGTGGCGGGCGAATCTTGTCGATGCTTGCCAGCGGCGGCGGCTTTAGCGCCGCCTTCAGCATCATTTGTGCCTGTAGCCCAATTAATACGGGCGCGAGCGGCTATTTCTATTGGGCTATAGCCCGAAACAGCCCCTACATCGGCGTGCGGTCACGCCCCTCCCGAACGCCACGCCTGACCTCCTGAAGCATGGCCAGAAAAGCCCAGAACTTCTTGGCCTGGACCTTGAGTCGGTAATCGGTCTGGGCGATCTGCTCGTCGAGCAGTTCGGTGATGCGCGAATCGAGGTTGGCCGGCAGCAGCGTGAGATGGGCTTCGCTCTCGGAGCCGTCGCGCTCAATGCGTGCGCCGGCCTTGCGGGCAATATTGAGCATGGCGGTGTTTTCGCTCAGTGCGTGGATGAACATCATGTCAACGCCCTCGTTGCGTGCGTGTATTTCGGCGCGCTCGAACAGGCGCGAGCCAAAGCCGCGGCCGCGTGCCTGGGCCAGCACCGAGACGCCAAACTCGGCGCAGCTCTTGTGTTCAGCGTCGTTCGAAAACGCCAGATGCGCCATCGCGATCAATTCCAGCTTGCGGTTGTAGATTCCGAAAATCTCGTCGCGTTCAAAATTGAGGCCGTCCACATAGCGGTGTATCTGCTCGTCATTGGCTGCATATCCAAAGCGCAAGTAACGGTCACGGGGAGCGAGCGCCAGCAGGTGCGCGGCAATACGCTCGCCGTGGCGCGGGCCAATCGAGCGGATCGGCACCAGCACCAGGGCGGTGTGGGACGTACTGGGCGGACGCTGCGCATGCTCTTGCATCGGCGGGCGAAAGAATTCCTTGCCTGCGTTGAAGGATGCTTTTAGAAGTGCGCTTGAGTTAACCATGGTGTCAATATAAGGGTTTTCCCCAACTCAATCCCCAATAACAGCCTTTTTGATTACCTGGAATTAGGCGTTTTAGCCGCAGCGAATGGCCGCCACCCTCACACAATCTGGCAAAAATCGGCCACAGCCCAATAAATACGAGCATAGTACGCTATCAGATTTGTAGCTAAACGGATCTCCCCAATCAGTTTTTATGTTGCAGCGCAACAACGCATAAATCACCGGCCTTTTAGCTCTCAATCAGACCCCCCTTCAAACCCGCATGGCCGTCGTGGCCTCGGTCCCTTCCAGCACGAAACTGGTTTTGCAACCGCGCGCGCCGGGGTGCTTGGGCAAGGCGTCCATGATGAAGCGGTTGTGGTGCGCCATGTGCTGCACCACGACATTCAGCAATAGTCCATGCCGCCCTTCAAAGCCGCGCATTTCACCACCTCGGACCAAGTCTGCACGCTGCCTCGTCGCGCTGATGGCTTTCGGTGTGCTTTTACAGCCGCACATTTAGGTAGGCCGTCAGCCCCAGCCCAACCGCTTCAGGCTTGACCAAGGCCTTAATTCCCATTAAAAACGTCTTCTGGAGACAAGCATGACTTCAACCCTAAAGCCGGCCAACGCGCCGGCCACTTCATGGGACAACCCCATGGGCACCGACGGCTTCGAATTCATCGAATATGCCGCTCCCGACCCGCAAGCCATGGGCGCGCTGTTTGAGCGCATGGGCTTCAAGCCGATCGCCCGGCACCGCCACAAAAACGTGCTGCTCTACCGCCAGGGCGGCATCAACTTCATCCTGAACGCCGAGCCCGACTCGTTTGCGCAGCGCTTTGCGCGCCAGCATGGCCCCAGCGTGTGCGCGATTGCCTTCCGGGTGCAAGATGCCAAAGCCGCCTACGAACGGGCGATTTCACTCGGTGCCTGGGGCTACGCACACACCGCAGGACCGGGCGAGTTGAACATTCCGGCCATCAAGGGCATTGGCGACTCCATCATCTATTTCATCGACCAGTGGCGCGGCAAGAACGGCGCCCAGCCCGGCGCCATCGGCAACATCGGTTTTTACGACGTAGACTTCGAGCCGCTGCCCGGGGTGCAAGGCGACGCGCTCGACCCGGCGGGCCACGGCCTGACCACTATCGACCACCTGACGCACAACGTGCACCGGGGCCGCATGGACGAATGGGCCGGCTTTTATGAACGGCTGTTCAACTTCCGCGAAATCCGCTACTTCGACATCGAGGGCCAGCTGACCGGCGTGAAAAGCAAGGCCATGACCAGCCCCTGCGGCAAGATCCGCATCCCGATCAACGAAGAAGGCAACGAAAAAGCCGGCCAGATCCAGGAATACCTGGAGCGCTACCAGGGCGAGGGCATCCAGCACATTGCCATGAGCAGCAACGATTTGGGGGCGACCGTCGATGCGTTGCGCGCCAGTGGCGTCAAGCTGCTCGACACCATAGACACCTACTACGAGCTGATAGACCAGCGCATCCCGGGCCACGGCGAAAACGTGGTCGAGCTTAAGAAGCGCAAGATTCTGGTCGATGGCAAAAAAGGCGCGCTGCTGCTGCAGATCTTCAGCGAAAACCAGCTCGGACCGATCTTTTTTGAATTCATCCAGCGCAAGGGCGACGACGGCTTTGGCGAAGGCAATTTCAAGGCGCTGTTTGAAAGTATCGAACTGGACCAGATGCGCCGCGGCGTGCTGAACCAGCCATGATCAAGCGCGTTCCAGCTGCACCGGCGAGCCCAGCGCCGGTCGTCTATGGCCAGTCCGAACGGCCACCGCGCGGCGACTATGCGCGTGCTGGCCAAGTCAAGGCCGACTACACCTGCCCGCAAAACTACGCCTCTTACACACAAGAAGACCACGACACCTACCGCCGGCTGTACGAGCGGCAGTCGGCGCTGCTGCCGGGCCGGGCCTGCGACGAATTCATCGCCGCCCTGCCCTTACTGGGCGCCAGCAGCCGCATTCCGCGCTTTGACGACATCAACCAGCAGCTGCGCCCGGCCACAGGCTGGGAAGTGGTGGCAGTGCCGGGGCTGATTCCCGAAGTGCCATTTTTTACGCTGCTGGCCAACCGCAAGTTCCCGGTCACCGACTGGATACGCACGCCGGCGGAGTTTGACTACATCGTCGAGCCCGATGTGTTTCACGACCTGTTGGGCCATGTGCCGCTGCTGTTCAACCCGGTGTTTGCCGACCACATGCAAGCCTACGGCGCCGCCGGGCTGAAGGCGCACCGGCTGGGCGCCTGCGAGCAGCTGTCGCGCCTGTACTGGTACACCGTCGAGTTTGGGCTGATCCGGCAAAACGACGGCCCCAACAAGGGGTTAAGGGCTTATGGCGCCGGCGTCTTGAGTTCACCGGGCGAGCTGGTGCATGCGGTGACCAGCCCCGAGCCGCAGCGCATCGCGCTCGATCTGCTGCGCGTCATGCGCACCCGCTACAAAATTGACAGCTACCAGCAGAGCTATTTCGTCATCGACAGCCTTCAGCAGCTGTTTGACATGGCGGCGCCGGATTTCACGCCGATATACATGCAGTTGAAAAGCCTGCCTGAGCTGGAGGCGGACGCAGAGCTGGCTGAAGACCGACTGATTCAGCGCTGAATCCGCGATAAAAAGGCCGCACGCGGCGCGGCAAGGCCCGCAACAAGTCACCGAATGTTTCCTTTGGAGCCATTCCTGCCTCAACCCACTAGGTAAAACTTTGTTACGCTCCCGGCAATGACTGATTTGACTGAACTGCCGCACGCCCTAAACCGAAGTACCAAGGTGCTGCTGGTGATGGATGTGGTTGAGTCCGTGCGGCTCATGGCATTCGACGAGGATGACTTTGTACGGCGCTGGCAGCAATTGGTGCAGCAGGTGGAACAGCGAATTTTGCCGCAGCACGGCGGGCGCATCGTCAAGAGCCTCGGCGATGGCCTGATGCTGGAGTTTGCCAATGCCGCCGGCTGTGTCAGAGCCGCTTTTGATTTACAGATCTTCAGCCGGCTGGCCAATCAAGATTTGGCAGAAGACCGGCAGATGCACTTGCGCATGGGCGGGCATGTAGCCGGGTTTGTCACCGACAAACATGATATTTACGGCACGGATGTCAACCTGACCGCCCGCTTTGCGACGCTTGCCGGGCCGGGCGATGTGGTGATCAGCGCTGAACTGCGCGACTGCCTTCCCGCAGGCCTCGACGCAGACATTGAAGACCTGGGCGAGTGCCACCTCAAGCACCTTAGCGAGCCGATACAGGTTTACCGCGCCTGGCCGGTTGACGATCTGGCGCGTGTGCCTGCTGCGGCACACGCTACAGCGCCAGACTTCAGGCCCACTGTGGCGGTCATCCCGTTTGAAGCGCGCAGCAACGAACCGGAACATTTTGTGATCGGCGAGCTGTTGGCCGATGGCATCATCGCCCAGCTGTCTCGCAGCGCTGATTTGCGCGTCATTTCCCGCCTGTCCACCACTGCTTTACGAGGCCGCGTAGGCGCAGTTTCAGAGGCCGAGTGTCGCCTCGCGGCCTCTTTTGTTCTGTCGGGCAGCTATATCGCCAGCGGCAGCAAGATCCTGATCATGGCGGAGCTGGCCGAAGCGCACAGCGGCCAGGTAATCTGGGCTGATCGCCTGTCGGGTGACACGATGGATCTGCTGCAAGCGCAGAGCGACCTGGTCAATCGCATGGCGGCAACAGCGAGCAGAGCCCTGATTGATTCCGAAGTCCAGCAATCGTTGGCGCAACCGCTGCCGCGGCTGGACAGCGGCGCTTTGCTGCTGGGTGGTATTGCCCTGATGCATCGCTCCTCCGCTCGGGATTTTGATCGCAGTCGGGCGGTCCTTGAAGCATTGATGGATCGTCACAACCGGGCAGCGACGCCGCGTGCATGGCTTGCCAAGTGGTACACCATGCGGGTGATTCGGGGCATGAGTACCGAGCCGGGGAAGGATACCCAACTCGCACTGGAGCAGACCCGCAGGGCCCTGGACCTTTCCCCAGACAACGCCTTGTCACTGGCGATTGAAGGCTACACCCGATGCCAGTTGCTGGGCGAGGCGGATGCTGCGCACCAGTGCATAAAACACGCCATTGAGCTCAACCCCAATGAGCCCTTGGGCTGGCTGTACAAAAGCGTGTGGTCCGCCATGTGGGGCTCCGCAGCCAGCGCAGTGGCTGAGGCCGAGCACGCCGCACAGCTGTCACCGATTGATCCTCTCAAGTATTTTTTTGACGTGATTCTGGCTTCCGGCCAGATAACCAACGGTGAGTGCGAAAAAGCTGCTGAATCTGCCAAGCGTTCGCTGCGGGCAAACCGGCATCATCAACCGGCTTTGCGGGTACTGCTGCAGGCGCAGACGGAGAGCGGGAAGCTTCAAGAAGCCCATGACACCCTGAAGCTTTTGCTTGTGGAGATTCCAAATTTGACGGTTTCAAACTACCTTTCCATGGGTAGCCCGGCCAGCACGACGCGCCAACGCTTTGCAGAAGTTCTTCGCAAAATGGGAATTCCTGAATCTTGATTTAATTTGGTTTGATTAATTAAAACGAAAGAAAACCATGTCAACTTTAAGCACCTTGGGAGGCGGTACTGGCGGTGGAACCGGCGGCGGTACAGGGGGAGGGACAGGAGGGGGTACCGGAGGCGGAACGGGTGGGGGCTTAGGGGGCTTGGTGGAGCCATGGAGCCCGTCTCTTGCGGGCGCACTCACGCGCAGCCGCTCCGCTCTCGTTGGTCCGTTCCAGGGCAGGACGCTTCCCGCCGAGTTGCCTGCGCCACTCGACAAGCCAGACCGCCTGGCGCGATGGGAGGTCGTTCCCCGATTGCAGGTTTGCACACTGGAGCTTTTTTCTGGGCTTCGCTTCGACGTCAACCAATCTAAAGAAGCCGTGACCTTGGGCTTTGTGAATCTGGACAAAAAACCGCTGAAGAACCTGGACCTCGTCAAACTGGTACGACCTTGCGCGAAGGTGTTCTCGCAACAACTCGAGCTGGTGTCCAACTACGCGCAGTTGAGGGATGACCGGGCGATAGAAGTTCTCACGCAGCTGGTGCCGCAAGTTCCATTTTGGGCATCGATTATTGGCCTGCAGGCGCATCGGCATAAATACACACTGGAACTCGCTGAGTTGGCGTTGTCGCTGGCCTCGCATGTGGAAATGCGGCTCAAGCATGCGTTTGCGTGCCAGCGTCCGGTCGAGCTTTCGCCGCAAGTCCAGCCGATGATTCCCACCCCGGGACACGCTAGCTGGCCCAGCGGACATTCAACCGAGGCGTTCATGAACGCAACGTTGCTGCAAGCATTACTGCAGGCCGCCAATAAAACAGGTGCCAAGTATGAAGAGCAGTTACAGCGGCAAGCCGCGCGCATTGCCGTTAACCGCACCGTCGCCGGGCTGCATTTCCCGGTAGACAGCGCGGTGGGGCGCTTGCTTGGAACAGCGCTAGGGGAGTTCATGGTGGCGCGCTGCATGGGCACTCCAAAACTTCATCAGCGCGGCTTTGACGGCCCCAAATTTCATGATGCCAAAGGCCATGCGGTGGACTTTGACCTGCGTGTCTCCATGTCAGACAACCAGAGCGGCTACTACCAGCTGCTCTCGCCGATTGGCGTCGTGGCCCCGTCTCCACTGCTGGCCTTCATGTGGGATATGGCGGTCAAGGAATGGCAGCCCGTCAAATAGTCACTCATTCAATCAGTTAGAACAGGCAGGCAACTCATGATCTGGAGCAAATTACCTACGGGTGAATTCACCGGTATTGACTGGGCCAAACCGGGTGCGACCAGCAGCTTTGACCCCTATCTGGTCTGGGCTGAAGCCGACAGGTTTGCGGGCTACGGTTTGACCAAACCGCCCAAGTGGCTGCCGCTGCTGATCGAGCTCGCGTCAGGTGTCAGCGTTTCGCAACTGAAAGCGGCGTCCTCGCCCAAATGGTTGTATGTGCCTCCGGTCTACAGCTCCGATGCGGCCCCTGCCGGACTGCGCTTTTGCACGGCTCGGGTCAGGTCCGCGTTCTTCAAACACAGTGGCAAAGGCGGACGCCTGCACGCGTTGGTTCAGAGGTTTGAGCTTGGCTTGCCTGGCGGCCAGCATGCAGACGACCCGACTGCGCCAGAGGCGGCGAACACGGCCGCCCCGCATGCGCTACTCCAGGGAAAGGTGATCGGCCTGATTGATGGTGGCTTCGCCTTCGCCAACACGAACTTCCTGCGTGATGGCAAGGCGCGGATCGGGTATTTCTGGCGCCAGGACAAAGAGGGGGCGGGCAAGGTGCCCCAGGCACTGGGCTACGGCCATGAGCTGACGGCAGCAGACATCAATCAGGCCATGCAACGCAACAGCTATGGCGGCATGGTCGATGAGACAGCTGTCTACCAGCACTTCAAGATGAGCATGGAGCTGAACAAGCAGTTGAACCACGGCACCCACGTCATGGACATTGCCTGTGGGCCGCGCACGGTGCTGGCACAGCTTGCCGCGTCTCCCGATGCGCCGCCCAGCTGGTCGCTGGCCACTGATGATGCCAGCCGCTGCGAGCTTGTGGCGGTGCAGCTTGATTGGGACACGGTCTTTGACACCTCCGGTGGATCGATGACCGTTCACATCATGGATGGCTTGCTGTACATCCTGTCGCGTTGCGCGCCAGGCACCAAGGTGGCGGTCAACATCAGTTGGGGCACTATGGCCGGGCCGCACGATGGCAGCTCGCTACTTGAAGCGGCGATGGACCAGCTGATAGCGCTGAAGGCCGGCGCTTTGCAAATCATTTTGCCTGCCGGCAACAGCTACCAAAGCCGTAGCCACGCTAATGCAACGCTATCAAAAGGAGATCATGTGACGCTTCACTGGCGCGGGCAACCCGGCGATTTAACGCAAAATTTCCTGGAACTCTGGATGCCACCAAGCGCCAGCGGAATTACCGTGCAGCTCACTCCGCCTGGCCATGACGGCCTCCCGCCGCTGGCTTGGGGCGAATCAGGCATCTGGAAAGGCGCTGGCGACCAGCCCCTTTGTGCGCTGATTTATCCCGAATCCGTCGCCCTTGGCGCTCATGGAACCTGTGCATTGATTGCAGTTGCGCCCACGTTTTCGGTTGAAAAGACACGCGCCACAGCTCCCAGTGGTGTTTGGGAAATCAAAATCACCAACACCGAAGCAGGCAAGGTAACCCTGGACGCCTTTGTTGAACGTGATGACGAGATCATCGGGGTACATACCGGTGCATTGCAGTCCTACCTGGAAGACCCGTACTACGACACCAGCGGAGACCCCGGATCATTTGTCGACCACCCCGACAACCCTTCACCGATACGCCGCAGTGGCAACTTCAGCAGCATTGCGGCCGGGCAGAACACGGTGTCGGTTGGTGGCACGCGGATCAGCGGTCCGCACTGGGCGCTTTATTCCCCGCAAACGCCCGACCCCGACGCGGGGCGCCCCCAGCGGCCCGGTGTGGTGAAACTTGCTGACACGGAGGCGTTCAGTGACGAAAATCCCATTTTATTTGGACTGAACGCGGCAAGCACCCGAAGCAGCGGCGTCGCGCGGCTGGTCGGCACAAGTGATGCGGCCCCGCAAGTCACGCGAAAAATTTTTAACGCGCTATGAAAAAGGCTTTGTCGCCCTACCAGCGCGCAGGCAGCTTCCTGAGCATGGTAATGCGCTTGCTGCCCATCTCGATGTACTTGCCTCTTTCGAGGTCTTTGAGCAGGCGGCTGACCATTTCACGCGAGGCACCGACGCGGTTGGCGATGTCCTGGTGGGTGATGGGTTCGAGCGTGATGCCGGCCTCGCCTTCGCGCACCAAGACGCCGTCGCGCTCTTCGAGCACCGCGATCAGCCGGCCATAGACGTCGAGCAGCGCAAGACTGCGTGCGGCCTCGGTGGCGGCGCGGGCGCGGCGTATTACCTGCACCACCAGACTCATGGCAAATTCGGGTGTATGTGCCAAATGCTCGCTCACCTGCGTCCGGCTAAGTACGGCACAGGTGCTGGGCTCCAGCGTCATGACGGACGCTGAACGGGCACCACCGTCGAGCGACATTTCACCGAAATAGTCGCCTGAATAAATAGTTCCGAAGGTGATTTCGCGCCCGTTTTCATTCATCGAAAACACCTTGACACTGCCCTTGAGCAGCACAAACAGGCTGTCGCCGGTGTCCGCTTCATTGATCAGGATCACCTTCTTGGGATAGCCGTGCACCGTGCCGCGCAAGGCGAGCGCGCTCAATTCCGGAGACAGGTTGGCGTACAGGCCGGCTGCGGAAAGTGTGTTCGAACTCTTCATGCGCGTAATCTAGCACGTTGCCCGACTCCGGAATACCGCCCAGCTTGCCTACGCCGGTGACAAAGGCCTCAACGGCGGCAAAATCGCTACCCGATTCACCAGCTCGCGAACACCGCTGCTGGCGGTCTTGAGGCACAGGCTGCGCACATGGCTGCGCACGGTAGAGACGGCAACGCTCATTTGCCGGGCGATCTGCGGTGTGCTCAGGCAGTGGCTCAAAAAGATCAGCACCTGCTCTTCGGTGCGGGTCAGGCCATGGCTGCGGGCAAATGAGCCAAAGACGGCGGACTCGCAGACGCCGGCGCGCGACAAAAACACGGCAATGCGTTCGCAGCGCCGGCCCGCCTGATGGCCCAACGGTACCAGTGCCAGCGTGCACGCTGCGGCGCCGGCCGACAACTCGACGAGGCCGCGCAGGCCTTCCACGGCGTGGTCAAAAGCTTTTTTGAAGAGCTTGCTGTCGGCCGCCAAAACGACCTTGAGCTCGCCCCGATGAGCCTGTAGCACGACAGCCTGGGTCAGTTCAAGGCGGGCCGCGTGGTTGGCATGAAGAATCCAGCTCTGGGCGCTGACGACCAGCACGCCGTGGGCCAGTTCGTCAACCAGCAAGGCCAGCAGGGCCGGCCCGCCATCCGCAGCCGTTTCGCTGACGGGCGGTGCCGGGTCGGACTCCTGAAAATCGGCATCTTGCCGCGATTGCAATGACACGGGGCGCTCCTTCCTGTTTCAGAAGAAGTCTAAAAAATCGCCTCCCATGGGGCAAGTAACTAGGCCCATCCAGTTTTGTGTGAAATTAACATGCAGATTGCGAGAGACACGACCAGGTCGGCAACGCTTAAGGCAAGGGGGCGTCCAGCAAAGCCAGCGTCTCGGTTATGACCAGCGGCAAGAACGCCAGCTGCACATGGGCGACGCCGCGCACCAGCCGGTTCCGCGCACCGGGCAGGGTGGCGTTGGCGCTCGGGAACACGATATTGTCGCAATTGGAATACCAGCAGGTGAAGAGCGCATGCCGGTCTGGGGGCATGTCATGGTCGAGTTGCGCCTGCCAATCGGACAGCAGACGCATCTGGCGGGCGTTGTGGCCATGGCCAAAGCGCGCCAGCCAGGTGCCGCGGTGCGGCGTGCCCAAAGTCACGACATGGTGCACGCGCGCTTCGGCCTGCAGGTGCTTGAGCCAGGCGCGGGCGGCCAGCCCACCCATGCTGTGGCACACCAGCAGCGGCGCCAAGCCGCTGGCACGCGTGACTTGCGCCACCGCCTCTTCGATCTGCGGCGCGTAGTCGTCGATGGAGCCAAGCACCGGCTCCAGACTGACGGCGACGAAGGCGTGGCCGCCGCCCTGCAAACGCTCGAGCCAAGGTGTCCAGAAACCACGGTTGCAGAACAAGCCATGGACGAACACCACGCCGCGCCGCCCGTGCAGCAACTCTGGCGGCGCAAGATGGTCGGCAATGGCATGGGCGCGAAACGGCTGACGCCAGCAGAACACCGGCGGCGCTGCCAGTACTTCACCGAGCCAGGCGCCCAGCAGCTCCTGGCCGCTCGGCCGGGTGGCTGCATCGCTTTGGCCGACCATGCTCAGCAGTATGAATTCGATAGCAAGAAAGCCTGTGTAGGCGAGCGCAATCGCCGCAAAACCGCCTACGGCCAGCCAGGGGGCAGTGCGGCCAAAGTAAAGCAGCCAGCCAGCGGCCGCAGCGAGCAGGCCGAGGGTGATGAGTTTTTGCAGATGCGCCAGCATGGATGGAAAACGGTCGCGGTCAAGCCAGCGTGACGTCACGTCCGCCCAGTTTTTTCGCCAGCCCCTGCGCCAGCCGGTTGACCACACCGTAAACCGACAGTTGCGGATTGGCGCCAATGCTGGTCGGAAACAGCGAGCCGTCGTGAATTGAGAGGTTTTCCAGTTGCCAATGCACACCGTCGGGCCGCGTCACGCCCTGCCGCTCGGTGCCGGCCAGGCCGCAACCGCCCATCACATGCGCGCTTACCAGCTTGACCAAGCGCGGCCTCATGGGCAAGGCTTGCAGCGCCTTGCGCGCCTGAGCCCACGAGGTATGGGGCACAGCCATTTCGTGCAGCGGCAACACCTGCCTGGCGCCGGCAGCAAACTGGATTTCCATCATGGACAGCAACGCGCGACGTGCGCCGTCCAGCACGTAGTCGCTCAGCGGGTAGTCCAGCACAGCAGAATCGTCCGCGCGCAACTTGACTTGGCCGCCGGGCGCCTCCGCATGAAAACCGTCGCGCAGCAATGCCAGCAGCGTGTGGTTGTGCGGGAAAGAGCGCAGCAAATCAGCCTGGCCCTGGCCAAAGCCAGGTACGGTGGAGGCAAAAATCACCGGATGCAGCGGCGGCGCTTCGAGCTTGTAGCCGATGGGGCCGTCGATCGCCTGGGTTTGCAGAAAATGGTCGGAGTAAACGCTTTGCGGCGCGCCGTTCCAGGCCTCGACTTTTTGCGCAAAGACGCTGGACGACATCACCACCGGATGCAAAAAGGTTCTGCTGCCTAGCTGGCCGTGCGGATCAGGCGCGCCTGAGCGCAGCAACACGGCCGGCGAGTTGATGGCGCCGCCCGCAAGCACATAATGCTTTGCTATTATTTTTATAGCTGTTTGCGCCCGTCCTGATTGGGCCAGAGCCCCATTTAGCTCCACAACACGGCAAATCAGGGCGGTAACCCGGCCGTTGGCCAGCTCGAACCTCTCGGCGCGGGTTTGCGTCAACAGCCGCGCACCCTGCTCCAGCGCGGCCGGAATGGTGGTGACCAGCATGGACTGCTTGGCGTTGGTCGGGCAGCCCAGACCACACGAACCCAGATCCCAGCAGCCCTTGACGTTGCGCGGGATCTCGGCGGTGGCGATGCCGAGTTGCGCCGCGCCCCGCCGCAATAAATCGTTGTTCTCATTGGGCACTTGCAGCCAGGGCAAGATGTTCAAGCGCTGCTCGGCCTGCGCGAAGTAAGGTGCCAGGTCTTCGGCGCCGTAAGCGCTCAGCCCAAATTTGTCTTGCCAGAACTGCAGCGTGGGGGCCGGCGTGCGAAAGGAACTGGTCCAGTTGACCGTGGTGGAGCCGCCGACGCAGCGGCCCTGCAAAATGTTGATGGCCTGGTCTTGCGTCTTGCGGGCAGCGCTTTCCTGGTAAAGCGAGGGGTAGGCTTCGGACTCTTTCTGGTTGAAGTCGCTACTGCTTTTGAGAGGCCCTTCCTCAATCATCACGACCTGCAGCCCGGCCTTGGCGAGCAGTTCGGCGGTGATGCCGGCACCGGCGCCGCTGCCGATGATGGCCACGTCGCAGATGATTTTTTCAGGTGGGGGACCAAGCGCGCCACCGAAGATTTTCCAGCCGCGTTGCATTCCGTCCTTGATCGGGTCTTTGATTTGACTCATGCTGCTTTCAATGGATTTCAGAGGGTGCCCGGATGAAGATTAGATTTTCCGCGGTCCGGGGTAACCCAGCAGGGGCCAGCTGGCCGGATCCGAAAAATACGCGTCGGTGCTGATGTCGTGCAAGGCGGCATAGGCCTGCTGACGCAGGGCCAGCGTGGACAGGCGCATGCCTTGAAGCGCTTGCTGGATGTCGGCCACAGCGGCCTCGCGCCACGGCTGCCTAAGGCGGGCGAAGGCGCGACGCCCCGGCGTGCTGCCCAGCAAGGACAGCAGCTGCGACAGCTCGGCTTGCGCGTGCGGCGGCAGCGCCTGCACCAAGACATCGATCCGGGCTAGCAGGCCCTGAAGTGCGATCTGCCGCGCAGCTTCTGCATCAGGCAAGCTTTTGTCGAGTGCGGCGCGACCGACGGCGGCAAATACCTCACGGCCGGTTGCGCTCAAGGCACCGCTTGGCAACAGCGCAGGCTGCAGCCAGGCCACGGCGCCGCCGGCCACTGCCAATACGGCAGCGGACGTCAAACCCAGCAGGAGCAGCGTTCTTCTTTGCATGCGTGAAGTTTCGCATGGGGTTTTGACATGGCAATAGCTCGCATTTCATGAATTGAACTGAATTGAACCCGATTGACCTGAAGGAGCCAGATAAACTGCAGTCCTCTATGGACGCCTCCGCATACCAGATTCATAAGGCTTTGCAGACGGTATCGCAACTGCGCCAGCAGCATGCGGCCGATCCGGCCTTGGCTCAAGCCAGCGCAGCCATCCGGCGCTTTCAGGCGCGCCGCTTTCAAACCAGCTACGCCGACCTGCTGCACAGCCCGCGCTACAAGGCAGCGGCCGCCTTTTTTCTGCAAGAGCTGTACAGCGACAAAAACTACGCAGAACGCGATCAGCAGTTTGCCCGCATTGCCAATACCATCACCAGAATCTTTCCGCAAAGCGTCGTCAACACGGCAGCAGCGCTGGCCGAAACGCATGCCCTGACGGAGCAGCTCGATGATCTGATGGCCCGGCAGTGGCTGGCCGACAGGGCGGAGCACCCGCAAAGCAGCGAGTGCGCCCGCTACATCCGCTGCTGGCGGGGAGTCGGCGACGCTGCCGTCCGGCAGCGGCAACTCGATGTGGTGCTGCAGCTTGGGCAGGCACTGAACCGTTTGACGCGCACTGTGGGGTTGCGCACCTTGCTGAAGATGATGCGGCGCCCTGCGGCGGCGTCCGGCCTCACAACGCTTCAGCAGTTTCTGGAATCTGGCTTTGACGCGTTTGCCGACATGCGCGGCGCGGAGGACTTCTTGCAGGTGATCGCTCAGCGCGAATCGGCATGGATCCGGTCGCTGTTTGATGACGACGTTGTCTCCTGCGAGACCCGGTTGATGCATTTGCTGGCTTCCGACGCGGCGCATTAGGACAAGCCCGCTAGAGGTTCGGCGCCGCGACTTTCACAATGAGCCCTAAGGAGCTTTCATGGAAAAACATTGGCTCAAGAATTACCCCGATGGCGTGGCGCACGAGATTGACCCGGAGCCCTTCGGCTCGCTCAATCAGCTGATCGAAAACTCATTTAAGAAGAATGCCGACAAGCCGTTTTCGGTCTGCATGGACCGGTGGATGACTTACGCGCAACTTGACAGTTTGTCGTCCGCTCTGGGCGCCTGGCTGCAGAGCCTGGGACTGGAACCCGGCGCAAGGGTGGCGATCATGCTGCCCAATGTGCCGCAGTTTGCGGTGAGCATGGTGGCCGTCTTGCGGGCGGGCTACACCTGCGTGAACGTCAACCCACTCTATACGCCGCGCGAGCTGGCGCATCAGCTGAAGGACTCCGGCGCCACCACCCTGATAATTCTGGAAAATTTCGCCGCCACGCTGGCGCAAGTGATTGATCAGACGCCCGTCAAGCATGTCGTGGTGGCGTCCATGGGTGATTTGCTCGGCTTCTGGTATGGCCGCTGGATCACCTTCGCCGTGCGTCATCTGGCCAAGCTGGTTCCTGCGTATAAACTGCATTTGAGCCAGGGCCGCTCGGTCACCCCTTTCAATCGCGTCATATCGCCGAGGGATCTCTCCAGACACTCAAGCCTTCGCACAATAATTTGGACTCAATCGCATTTTTGCAATATACCGGCGGCACCACGGGACTGTCTAAAGGCGCAGTGCTCACGCACCGCAACCTCGTCGCGGCGATTTTGCAGGCGGGGGCATGGTTTACGCCCGCGCTGCGGCGGGTTGATGATGTCAGCAAGACCAACAACATTGCGGCCTTGCCTCTTCACCACATCTTTGCACTGACGCTCTGCCTGCTGGTGATCCGCTGGGGTGCTCATTTAACGCTGGTACCCAATCCCCGCGACTTCGGCAAATTCATAGCGGTGCTGACGAAACGGCCTTTTCACATGCTACCCGCAGTCAACACGCTGTTTAACGCCTTGCTACAGCACCCGCAATTCAAAACGATTGATTTTTCCAGCCTGTGCGTGTCGCAAGCCGGCGGCATGGCAGCCTCTGAAGGTACGGCCAGGCGCTGGCTGGAGGTCACCGGTTGCCCCATGATTGAGGGTTGGGGCATGAGCGAGACCTGCGCGATAGGCACCAGCAACCCGGTGACCAGCACTGAGTTTTCAGGCACCATTGGTTTGCCCTTGCCGAGTATTGAAATCAGTATCAAGGATGACGACGGAAAATCCCTGTCGGTGGGCGAGCCTGGTGAAATCTGCATCAAGGGGCCTGAGGTGATGACGGGCTATTACCGCCAGCCTGCGGAAACCGAAAAGGCCTTTACCCACGACGGCTTCATGCGTACCGGCGACATTGGCGTAATGGATGCGCGCGGCCACACCAGAATCATTGACCGCAAAAAAGACATGATTATTGTTTCGGGTTTTAATGTGTTTCCCAATGAGCTTGAGAACGTGATTTCTTTGTGTCCCGGCGTTCTCGAATGCGCTGCCATAGGCATTGCGGACGACCAACAGGGTGAATCCATCAAGGTTTTTATCGTGAAAAATGACTCGACGTTAACTGAAGACGCCGTGAGTGCCTATTGCAAGCAGCATCTGACGGGCTACAAGCGCCCAAGCCATATTGAATTTCGCGATGACTTGCCCAAGACGAATGTCGGAAAAATCCTTAGACGTGAGTTGCGTGCTTAGATCTGACGCCTTTTGCGCGAGGGCTTTCTGATGGGTGTGCCAGATTTACCTAACGGGCTGCACGTTTTCGAACGTGGCTGGCTGTCGGCGAACAACATTCTGTTCACTGATGGAGATGAAACCTTGATGGTCGACAGCGGCTATTGCACTCACGCTGCACAGACCGTTTCCCTGGTTGAGTCCGTTCTGCGCGAGCGTCCGCTGGATGTTCTCGTCAACACCCATTTGCACAGCGATCATTGCGGTGGCAATGCGGCTTTGCAGATCCGTTATCCAGAACTCGAAACACTGATTCCGCCAGGCCAGGCACACCATGTCGCTCACTGGGACCCGGTAGCGCTCATTTATTTGCCAACAGGTCAGCTTTGTCCCGAATTCAAATTTGATCAAACGATTCAGCCAGCAACGCAAATGCGATTTGGGGCTACCCATTGGCAAATCCATGCCGCCGCCGGGCACGATCCTCACTCACTGGTTTTTTTCGAACCTGCTGGCAAGATCCTGATTTCCGCCGACGCTTTATGGGAAAACGGATTCGGCGTGGTATTTCCCGAACTCGAGGGGGACGATGCCTTTACCCAAGTCGCAGCTACGTTCGATATGATCGAACGTCTGGAGCCAAAAACCGTCATCCCCGGGCATGGGTCGGTCTTCACCTATCACCCTGAGATTTTGGCGCGTGCGCGTCAGCGCTTGGATTCGTTTGTCAGAAATCCGCTCAGGCACGCGCATCATGCGGCCAAGGTATTGCTCAAGTTCAAATTGCTTGAGACACAGCGGCAATCTTTTGATGAATTTACAAATTGGGCCACGGCAACCCCGTATTTCATGCAGATCAAGACGAAATTTTTCGCGGACGCTCCGCTTCGCTTCTGGATTGACCAGCTATGCGCGGAATTGGTAGCTGCCGGCGTGGCCAGGAAAGAAGGAGCGTACATCTTGAACGCCTGAGTGAGTCGCGCTGCTTGGCGACAATTACCTTGTCCGGCGTGTTGCGCCACTAAGAAATGTTACTCGATAGTTTTTTAACGTTTTTCTTTTGCTTTCTCCCTTTTTCTATAATCTAAAGATCGCTAAGGGAGTCAGTTTCTGCCGGCAGGCAAGACTGTTAGCGCCGATTTAATACTGACCCCCCATGTGGCCAGTATTCAATTGGCGCTAACATCGCCAACAGTCAGATTGCAGAATTACTGCCTCATCGCTGCAACCTGCTTGGCGTAGCTGCTGACCGCCCCCACTGTCGCGACGACTGTGGCATCAATGTGTGTTCGCCACCCTATTACTTTAAATCAGGTATTGGTATTATCTAGCGCAAAAGAAAACACCCAGTTGATCAAAAATCAACTGGGCGTTTCTTGCTGTAAGAGCCTGACGATGTCCTACTTTCACACGGGAATCCGCACTATCATCGGCGCTAAGGCGTTTCACTGTCCTGTTCGGGATGGGAAGGAGTGGTACCACCTTGCTATGGTCATCAGGCATAACTGTTTGAGCGATTGTCTTGAAAACAACCGATCGGATTCATAGAGCAAATCAGCTTTAATTTAGATAGTTGCGCAGTCCGTTGGGACTACGTCTTTTGAATGCGTCAACTTAGCATAACAACCTTGACTAATCGTTGAGACTGTCAAAGTTATAGGGTCAAGCCGCACGAGCAATTAGTATCAGTTAGCTTAACGCATTACTGCGCTTCCACACCTGACCTATCAACGTCCTGGTCTTGAACGACTCTTTAGGGGGCTCAAGGCCCCGGCAGATCTAATCTTGAAACGAGTTTCCCGCTTAGATGCTTTCAGCGGTTATCTCTTCCGAACTTAGCTACCCGGCAATGCCACTGGCGTGACAACCGGTACACCAGAGGTTCGTCCACTCCGGTCCTCTCGTACTAGGAGCAGGCTTCCTCAAATCTGCAGCGCCCACGGAAGATAGGGACCAAACTGTCTCACGACGTTTTAAACCCAGCTCACGTACCTCTTTAAATGGCGAACAGCCATACCCTTGGGACCGGCTACAGCCCCAGGATGAGATGAGCCGACATCGAGGTGCCAAACACCGCCGTCGATATGAACTCTTGGGCGGTATCAGCCTGTTATCCCCAGAGTACCTTTTATCCGTTGAGCGATGGCCCTTCCATACAGAACCACCGGATCACTATGTCCTGCTTTCGCATCTGCTCGACTTGTCAGTCTCGCAGTTAAGCACGCTTATGCCATTGCACTATTATCACGATGTCCGACCGTAACTAGCGTACCTTCGAACTCCTCCGTTACACTTTGGGAGGAGACCGCCCCAGTCAAACTGCCTACCATGCACTGTCCCCGATCCAGATAATGGACCTAGGTTAGAACCTCAAACACACCAGGGTGGTATTTCAACGTTGGCTCCACCCGATCTAGCGACCGGGCTTCAAAGCCTCCCACCTATCCTACACAGATCTGTTCAAAGTCCAATACAAAGCTACAGTAAAGGTTCATGGGGTCTTTCCGTCTTTCCGCGGGGAGATTGCATCATCACAAACATTTCAACTTCGCTGAGTCTCAGGAGGAGACAGTGTGGCCATCGTTACGCCATTCGTGCAGGTCGGAACTTACCCGACAAGGAATTTCGCTACCTTAGGACCGTTATAGTTACGGCCGCCGTTTACTGGGACTTCAATCAAGAGCTTGCACCCCATCATTTAATCTTCCAGCACCGGGCAGGCGTCACACCCTATACGTCGACTTTCGTCTTAGCAGAGTGCTGTGTTTTTAATAAACAGTCGCAGCCACCGATTTTTTGCAACCTCATTGGGCTCCCCAAGTAAATGGTTCACCTACTAAAGGCACACCTTCTTCCGAAGTTACGGTGTCAATTTGCCGAGTTCCTTCTCCTGAGTTCTCTCAAGCGCCTTAGAATACTCATCTCGCGCACCAGTGTCGGTTTGCGGTACGGTCGTGTGTAGCTGAAGCTTAGTGGCTTTTCCTGGAAGCAGGGTATCACTCACTTCGGCTGCAAGCAGCCTCGTTATCACCCCTCATCTAAGCCCGGCGGATT
>NZ_JABBPE010000001.1:125000-126132 GCF_012927455.1 Polaromonas sp.
CCAAGGCCGACAAGCTGCTGGCACAAGAAGAGGTCTGGATCCGCAAGGGCGTGGAGGCACGGCGTACGCGCAGCGTGGCGCGCATTGGCCGGCTCGATGTGCTGCGTGAAAATCGCTCGGCGCGGCGTGATGCGGTGGGCCGGGTCAATCTGGATGTGTCGAGCGGCGAGAAGAGCGGCAAGATCGTGGCCGAGTTGACGGACGTGTCGAAAAGCTTTGGCCATGCGGGCGCTGAAAAACTCATCGTTAATCGCTTTAGCGGCACGCTGCTGCGCGGCGACAAGATCGGGCTGCTGGGGCCGAACGGGGCGGGCAAGACGACGCTGCTCAAGCTGATTTTGGGTGAGTTGCAGCCTGACGTGACGACGCCTGCGGGCCGGGTCCGCCAGGGTGCGAATCTGCAGGTGGCTTACTTTGACCAGATGCGCGACGCGCTGGACCTGGATGCGACGCTGGAGGATTTCATCAGCCCGGGCAGCGAGTGGGTGGAGATCAATGGCCAGAAGAAACACGTCAAGAGCTACTTGACGGACTTTTTGTTCTCGCCGGCGCGCGCCAATTCGCCGGTGCGCACGCTGTCGGGGGGCGAGCGCAACCGTTTGCTGCTGGCGCGGCTGTTTGCGCGGCCGGCTAACGTGCTGGTGCTCGATGAGCCGACCAACGATCTGGACATCGACACGCTGGAGTTGCTGGAGGACTTGCTGCAAAACTATGAGGGCACGGTGTTTCTGGTCAGCCACGACCGGCGCTTTCTGGACAATGTGGTGACCAGCACGATTGCCTATGAGGGTACGCCGGACAATCCGGGCTTTTGGCGCGAATACGAGGGTGGGGTAACGGACTGGATCACGCAGTCGAAGCGGGCTGCGCAGCTCAGTGGTGGTGGTAAGACTTCCGCAGCGCCCGCCAGCCCCAAAAATACTGGCAAAAACACCTCTGAACCCAATAAGGACGGGCGTGAAGTGCTATTGAAAAAGAAGCTGAGCTATAAGGAGCAGCGTGAGCTCGACGCCCTGCCGGCGCTCATCGCCCAACTCGAGGCGCAGCAAAAAGCCATCGCGCAGGAACTCTTCGACGGCTCGCTGTACGCCAGCAATGCCAGGCGCGCCGCCGAACTCACTGCGCGTAACAC
>NZ_JABBPE010000006.1 GCF_012927455.1 Polaromonas sp.
TCTTACGAAGACCGCATTCGAGCAGTCAAGCTTTATATAAAGCTCGGGAAACGCACTGGAGCGACCATTCGACGGTTGGGTTATCCGACAAAGAATAGTCTCAAGAACTGGCATCGGGCATTCGAACAAGGCGAGGATTTTCCGACTGGCTATGTGCGCTCATGGCAGAAGTATTCTGACGAACAGAAGCAGGTGGTGGTCAAGCATTACCTCAATCATGATCGCTGCATTACAGGAGCCATAAAAGCACTGGGCTATCCATGCCGGGACACGCTCGCGGCCTGGATCGATGAGCTGCACCCCGAGGCGAGGATTCACGTTGTCGGCAAAGCGGGCGGTGTACAGCACTCACCAGAGCTCAAGCAGGCGGCAGTTATTGAGCTGTGCACTCGACAGGTAAGTGCACAAGCCGTTGCTCAAAAGCTGGCCGTGAGCAGGCCGACGCTGTACAAATGGAAGAATCAATTACTCGGCCGTGAGGTGCCCGCATCCATGAAACTCCACAACGATTCACCGCCCGATCCTCAACGAACGGACTTGGAGCGGCAAGTCGAATCGCTTCGACGTGACATCCGGCAATTGCAGCTTGAACACGATCTCTTGAAGAAGGCGAACGAACTGTTAAAAAAAGGCCTGGGCGTCGACCTGCCACTCCTGAGCAACCGGGAGAAGACGTTTCTGGTTGACGCCCTAAGAGAAACTTATGCGCTGCCGGAGCTCCTCGCCGAACTTGACCTGGCGCGCAGCTCCTACTTCTATCATCGAGCACAGATGCGGGGCGCTGATAAGTATGCGGAGGTGCGCCTTGCCATCACAGACGTCTTCGAACGCAATCACAGTTGCTACGGGTACCGTCGGTTACGGGCGTCACTGGGCAGGCAACACGTCTTGATCTCGGAGAAAGTCGTGCGGCGTCTGATGAAGCAGGAAGGCCTGATCGTGGCAGCTCCGAAGCGGCGTCGGTATGGCTCCTACCTGGGAGAAATCAGCCCAGCGCCAGAAAATCTCATCAACCGCGACTTCCAGGCGGCTGCCCCGAATGAGAAGTGGCTTACCGACATCACGGAGTTCCAGATCCCGGCGGGCAAGGTGTACCTGTCGCCCATGATCGACTGCTTCGATGGGCTGGTGATCAGCTGGACCATCGGCACGCGTCCTGACGCCGTTCTTGTGAACAACATGCTGGATGCCGCCATCGAGACGGTAGCCCAGAGCCATGACCGGCCCGTTGTCCACTCTGATCGCGGTGCCCACTATCGATGGCCTGGTTGGCTCATTCGGATAAGCAATGCGAAGCTGATTCGCTCAATGTCGCGCAAAGGGTGCTCACCGGATAATGCGGCCTGTGAGGGTTTCTTCGGGCGGCTGAAAACGGAGCTCTTCTACCCTCGGGACTGGCAGGCGACAACCATCGAGCAATTCATCCAGGTCGTTGACGCGTACATCCACTGGTATAACGAAAAGCGCATCAAAATATCCCTTGGATCACTCAGTCCCCTCGAATACCGAGCGAGCCTCGGACTTACGGCATAACCCAGTCCAAGTTTTCCGCCGCACCCCCGGTGGCTCATTATTCAATCGGCGAGAACAGAGCTGCTGCTCCGACGCACCGACGGTAGGGGTGGCGGAAGTTGCTCCCTCCGGGTAGCAATGACGCAATCTAACTGATTGATTAGTCCGGACGTAACCCATTAATTTTTATGGGTATGAACCGAAAATCTTGCGGACTTCGGGTCGTTGGGGTGCTCTCCGCTACGGAGACTATCGGCCCGGAGAGAGCAAAAGTGGCGAATTTCTGGGTGCCCGGAATAACCGCGAAGTCCGCAAGAACCCTCGGGAACCCCAATGAACACGCGGGTATAGGCGAAAAAAATCCAACCGGAGGACCGGTTGGATTTGATATATGGTGGAGCTGGGGGGATTTGAACCCCCGTCCGCAAGCCTTCTTCGAGCAGATCTACATGTTTAGCGGTCTGATTTAAGTCTCGCCACCTGTATCGCACAGTCGCACGCTATACAGGACGCCAGCACCCTATTTTCTCGCCCCGGGTTAAGGTACCCAGCCCGAAGCCAGCCGATAAAATTATCTTTACAGCCGGGAGCCCCCAACTTTCGTCAAAGACCCCTTGCCCAGCCTATCGGCCTGCTGTTGTAAAGCTCACTGGCAATTAAGCAGCGAGTGCGAAACGTTCGTCGTTTGCAGTTAGTTTGTTTTAGTCAGTTTTACGAGCGCACTAAGCTCGACATGCACCACACCGCGTCCGAACCCACGTCGAAACCAATGCAGCCCCAATCCTCGATCTTAAGCCATTCGGAGCAAATTCAATAGGCCTAAGGGTGCGTAAATAGTGAAATCGGCGTTCCAACCTCGTGTATCGGCGGTTTGCCCCAGATACCCATAAGCCGCCGCCACCGTGGGCATGCCCGCGGCACGGCCGGCAACGATGTCACGTTCGTCGTCGCCTACATATATACATCGCGCGGGTAGAATTCCAAGTTGCCGCGCGGCCTCAAGCAGGGGTGCCGGATGCGGTTTCGCGTGGGCTGTGGTGTCCCCGCTAACAATAGCTTTAGCTGTATTGAACAGCGACATGGCTTGGGTCAGTGGCTCAGTGAAGCGGGCCGACTTGTTTGTCACGACACCCCATCTGAGGCCAGCCTCGCCGATATGGGCGATGAGTTCAGCCACTCCTTCAAACACGTAGGTGAGTTCGGTCAACCGCGACTCGTAATTGAAGAAAAACTCTTCTTTCAGCGCATCAAAGCGGGCGTCATCAGGCGCCAGATTAAAGGCGACGGCAATCATGCCACGGGCGCCAGCGCCGGCCATAGGGCGGTACAGCGACATGGCTAGAGGCGCCAAACCCCGGTCGGTACGCATCTTGTCAGCCGCCGCCGCCAGGTCAGGAGCGCTGTCAATCAGGGTACCGTCGAGGTCGAACAGGACGACTTCGATGTTCTGTAGCATATGGGAAGAAAAAGGACGAGAAGGAAAAGCAGCTCAGATTTTCTGCGTGGCCATCAGATAGTTCACGCGGGTGTCGGCGCTAAGCCAGTAATGACGACTCAAAGGGTTGTATTCCAAACCCTTAGTTTGCTGCAAGACCAACCCAGAAGCACGGCAATAACCAGCCAGTTCGCTCGGTTTGACCAGCTTGGCGTATTCATGGGTGCCGCGAGGAAGCATATTAAGAACATATTCAGCCCCAACGATAGCAAGCAGGAAAGCTCTCGCATTGCGGTTGATTGTGGAAAAAAATACATAGCCACCGGGTTTAACCAGCGCCGCGCAGGCTTTGACAATGGAAGACGGATCGGGTACGTGCTCTAGCATCTCCATGCAGGTAACCGCATCAAAACTGCCGGCTTGCTCTGCGACCAGCGCCTCTACGCTAATTTCGCGGTACTGCACGCCCTTGGTCTGGGCTTCCAGAGCGTGGAGCTGCGCCACCTTAAGGGCTTTGACGGCAAGATCAATTCCCAGCACCTCGGCACCTTTGCGGGCCATCGCATCGGCCAGGATGCCACCACCACACCCCACATCGAGCACACGCAGCCCTCTTAACGGCAGCAAACTCTCAATCCAGTCGAGCCGAAGCGGGTTGATCTGGTGCAAAGGACGAAATTCGCTTTCGGTGTCCCACCAGCGATGGGCAAGATCAGAAAATTTGGCCAATTCAGCGGGGTCGAAGTTATCAGTTATAGACATAAAGCGATTATCGTTCAGGCATAAAAAAACCGCGCCGTAGCGCGGTTTTATAGGTAATTCGTAAAGACTACTTGTTGGCGCGGGTGCCAACCACTTCGATTTCTACGCGACGGTTCTTCGCACGTCCTTCCGACGTCTTATTATCAGCAACAGGCTGCTTCTCGCCTTTACCTTCAGTGTAAACGCGGTTTTTCTCAATGCCTTTGGACACCAAGTAAGCCTTGACGGCTTCAGAGCGGCGAACCGACAGTTTCTGGTTGTAAGCGTCGCTACCAACAGAGTCAGTATGACCCACGGCGATGATGACTTCCAGGTTGATGTCCTTGATTTTTCCAACCAGGTCATCCAACTTGGCTTTGCCAGCTGGTTTGATCACCGATTTGTTGAAGTCAAAGAACGCATCAGCAGCGTAGGTGACTTTAGTTGCGGCCGGAGGAGCTGGAGCTGGAGCCGGAGCAGCTGCCACAGGCGCAGGGGCCGGAGTTGCAACAGGAGCAGGCGCAGGAGCTACAACCGGGACAATTGCGCCATCGCAACCTGGAGCTGCAGTCGCAGGTGTCCAATTGGCATCACGCCAGCACAATTCATTGGTACCGTTTTTCCAGACCAGTTCGTTGCTGCCGTTTTTCCAGTTGTCAATAGTTTGTGCACCAGCGGCGGTAACAAGCGCTGCGGAAGCAAACAACATTGCCACTTTGTTGAGTTTCTTCATGGTTCTCCTCTAGAGAAAAGCCGCAGACTCGCTGCGATTAGTAAGATACACGCCGTGAATGACCATCACCCAAAGCGTTACATTGATTGTGCCATAGCAACCCGCACCATCAAGCTCGCTATCGGTTTCATCTGACAGAGTGCCCCACATTCTTCGTTATTTGTTGCTGCTTTGCCACAAAACACCAGTTTGCACTCAAGCCCTAAAATCAACGATTGCCCTCAAGAATCTTGAAAAATCCCAACCAGGCCTCGCATGACCCAGTTCGCAAAAGAAACCCTGCCCATCAGTCTTGAAGAGGAAATGCGACGAAGCTATCTCGATTACGCGATGAGCGTTATCGTGGGTCGGGCGTTGCCCGATGCCCGTGACGGCCTCAAGCCAGTACATAGACGCGTACTGTTTGCGATGCACGAGCTGAACAACGACTGGAACCGTCCGTACAAAAAATCCGCCCGTATCGTGGGCGACGTCATTGGCAAATACCATCCGCACGGCGACCAATCGGTCTACGACACTATCGTGCGCATGGCCCAGGATTTTTCGCTGCGCCACTTGCTGGTGGATGGCCAGGGCAATTTCGGATCGGTCGATGGCGACAATGCCGCCGCCATGCGGTACACGGAAATCCGCCTCTCCAAAATCGCCCACGAATTGCTGGCCGACCTCGACAAGGAAACCGTCGATTTCGGCCCTAACTACGATGGCAGCGAGCAGGAACCGCTGGTCATGCCGACACGCTTGCCCAACCTGCTGGTCAACGGCTCAGGCGGTATTGCTGTAGGCATGGCCACCAATATTCCACCTCACAACCTCAATGAGGTGGTGGACGCCTGTCTGCATCTGCTGAAAAACCCCGACGCATCGATTGATGAACTGATGGAGATCATCCCTGCGCCCGATTTCCCCACAGGCGGCATTATTTACGGCATCAACGGTGTCAGGGATGGTTACCGCACGGGCCGCGGCAAGGTGGTAATGCGCGCCAAATGTCATTTTGAAGATATCGACAAAGGCCAGCGGCAGTCCATCATCGTTGACGAACTGCCCTACCAGGTCAATAAAAAGACGCTTCAAGAACGTATGGCCGAGCTGGTACACGAAAAGAAAATCGAGGGCATCAGCCACATCCAAGACGAAAGCGACAAGTCGGGCATGCGTTTGGTGATCGATCTTAAGCGCGGCGAAGTGCCTGAAGTGGTGCTGAACAACCTGTACAAACAGACGCAGCTTCAGGATACCTTCGGCATCAATATGGTGGCGCTTATCAACGGCCAGCCCAAGCTATGCAATCTGAAAGACCTGATTGCGGTCTTCCTGTCGCACCGCCGCGAAGTGGTGACACGTCGCACAGTATTTACACTGCGCAAGGCGCGAGAACGCGGCCATGTACTGGAAGGCTTGGCCGTCGCATTGGCCAATATCGACGACTTTATTGCCATCATCCGCAATGCGCCGACCCCGCCGGTGGCGAAGGCCGAGTTGATGCTGCGGCCTTGGGATAGCAGTCTGGTGCGCGATATGCTCACGCGTGCCCGGGCCGATGGCGGTGTTGTAAACGCCGACGATTACCGTCCCGATGGGCTTGAAAAGGCCTTTGGAATGGGCAGCGATGGGCTCTACCGCCTTTCGGAAACGCAGGCTCAGGAAATTCTGCAGATGCGACTCCAACGCCTGACGGGTCTGGAGCAAGACAAAATCGTTGCCGAATATAAGGAAGTCATGTCGGAAATCGACGATCTGCTCGATATTCTGGCTCGACCAGAGCGTGTTTCTATCATCATTGGCGATGAGCTGTCGGCCATCAAGCTTGAATTTGGCCAGACCAAGCTGGGCGCGCGGCGCAGCCATATTGAACACAGCTCGTTCGACCTGAGCACTGAAGACCTGATCACGCCGACCGACATGGTGGTCACGCTGTCGCACACCGGCTATATCAAAAGTCAGCCACTTTCGGAGTACCGGGCGCAAAAACGTGGCGGTCGTGGCAAGCAGGCCACTGCCACCAAGGAAGACGACTGGGTCGACCAGCTATTCATTGCCAACACGCACGACTACATCTTGTGCTTTTCCAACCGAGGCCGACTTTACTGGCTCAAGGTCTGGGAGGTGCCTGCAGGTTCCCGCGGTTCGCGCGGTCGGCCTATCGTTAACATGTTTCCCCTTCAGGAGAATGAAAAGATCACGGTCGTTCTGGCTTTAACTGGTGAGAAACGTACTTTTCCAGCCCATCAGTACATCTTTATGGCTACCAGCATGGGCACGGTCAAAAAAACAGCACTGGACCAGTTCAACAACCCGCGCAAAGGCGGCATCATTGCCGTCGATCTGGACGACGGCGACTACCTGATTGGCGCTGCGTTGACGGATGGCCAACACGATGTGATGCTGTTCTCGGACGGCGGGAAAGCGGTGCGCTTTGATGAAAACGACGTGCGTCCACTGGGCCGTCAGGCGCGCGGTGTGCGCGGCATGACTCTGGAAGAGGGCCAGGGCGTTATCGCCATGCTGGTGGCTGAGGACGAACAGCAAAGCGTGCTGACCGCCACCCAGAACGGTTATGGCAAGCGCACGTCCATCACGGAATACACGCGTCACGGCCGCGGCACCAAGGGCATGATCGCCATTCAGCAGAGCGAGCGCAACGGCAAAGTTGTTGCTGCGACACTGGTCCACGCTGATGACGAGATCATGTTGATTACCGACAAGGGCGTGCTGGTTCGCACGCGAGTTAGCGAAATTCGAGAAATGGGGAGGGCCACCCAGGGCGTTACGCTTATTGGCCTTGACGAGGGCTCACAATTAAGCGGCCTCCAACGCATCGTCGAAAACGATGCCTCCCTGGACGACAGCGACACAGAAGTCAACACAGGCAACGATGCCTCCAACCCGGAAACCGATTGATGAAAAAACTGATCACTGCATTCGCCATCACAAGTCTGGCCAGCCTGACTTTCTCCACCGCCCTGCAGGCGCAAACGACAGATCCAAAAACCGAATGGGCGACCAAGGTCGTTGCCCTGCAGCAAGGCCCGGAACTTGACCGCCTGGTAGAGCAACTCGCAGGCAGCACGGCTCAGGACATGATCGCCAATTGGGGCCCCAAACTGGAGGCCAACGTGCCCAAGGCCAAACAGCAAAAGGCGTCGGAAGCGCTCAATGCAGAACTGAAAACCTATGCCGGGGACGCCAAACAGCTGATTGGCAAGCAGGTTGGCAAAGTTAGCTCTGAAATACTGGTGCCGGCTTACGCCGAACGTTTTACCCTGGAAGAGCTCAAGCAGATTGCGGCATTCTTCGAATCTCCCGCCATCAAGAAATACCAGGCAACCGCGCCTGAACTGGGCAATGCTTTCATACAGAAACTGGTCGAAGCATCGCGCGCCGACGTCGTCGCGCGCGTCAAGCAGTTCGATGACGCGGCAGTGAAAATTGTCGGCACCGCCCCCGCGGCAGCCGGAGCAAGCAAGCCAGCCAAAAAATGATTCGGCCTTTCAATTTTTCGGCCGGACCTGCCACATTGCCTGAAGAGGTTCTGCGGCATGCAGCCGCCGAAATGTTGGACTGGCATGGCAGCGGCATGAGCGTCATGGAAATGAGCCATCGCGGCAAAGAGTTCTTGTCCATTTATGAGAACGCAGAAGCTGATTTCCGCGAATTGATGGCGGTTCCACCCCACTTCAAGATATTGTTCATGCAGGGGGGCGGACTCGCAGAAAACGCCATCGTGCCGCTGAACCTGTCGCGCGGTGCCTGCGCCGATTTCGTGGTGTCTGGCAGCTGGAGCGACAAGTCGCAAAAAGAAGCGCGCAAATATTGCGACGTGCAGATTGCCGCCAGCAATCAAAGCAGCAGCCACACCGGTCTGCCGCCACCGGCCAGCTGGAAGATCAGGCGCCATGCCAGCTATGTGCATGTTTGCACCAACGAAACCATCCATGGCGTGGAATTTCAGGAGCTGCCTGACCTGAAGGCGCTGGGCAGCGATGCGCCGCTAGTCATTGATTTCTCGTCCCACGTAGCCTCCAGGCCGGTAAATTGGTCAAAAGTCGGGCTGGCTTTTGGCGGTGCCCAGAAAAACCTGGGTCCGGCGGGGGTGACGCTGGTTGTTGTTCGAGAAGATTTGCTCGGTCACGCGCTGCCTGCATGCCCCAGCGCCTTCGACTACAAAACGGTGGCCGACAGCCAGTCGATGTACAACACGCCTCCGACCTATGCCATCTACGTTGCCGGCCTGACCTTTCAGTGGCTGAAACGCCAAAAGGAAGGCGAGTTCGAAGGCATCGCTGCGATGGAACAGCGCAACATCGTCAAAGCGCAAATGCTTTACGACGCCATCGACCATTCCCAGCTGTATGTCAACAAAATCAATCGCGATTGCCGTTCACGCATGAACGTGCCGTTTTTCCTGCGTGACGAATCGCGCAACGAGGCTTTTTTGACCGGAGCAAATGCGCGCGGACTGTTGCAACTCAAGGGACACAAATCGGTAGGCGGCATGCGCGCCAGCATTTACAACGCCATGCCGCTGGCAGGTGTCGAGGCGCTAATTGGCTACATGCGAGAATTCGAACAAAAAAAAGCCTGACATGACGCCCAACCTTGCCGACTTACGCGTTCAGATTGACGCTCTGGACAAAGAACTACTCGCCCTTTTGAACCGCCGCGCGCAGGTCGCCGAGCAGGTGGGAGAGATCAAGAAGCGTGAAGGCACGCCTTTTTTTCGTCCTGACCGCGTCGCCCAAGTGATTGAACAGGTTCAGCAGAACAACACCGGCCCGCTCAAAACCGAGCATGTGGCAGCGGTCTGGCGTGAAATCATGTCGGCGTGCCTGGCCCTTGAATCGTCAGTGCGTGTCGCCTACCTTGGCCCTGCAGGTACCTTCAGCGAACAGGCGGCATTGCAGTTTTTTGGCGCAAGCATTGAACATGTTCCCTGCATTAGCATTGATGAAGTGTTTCGCGCCACTGCAGCCGGCAGCGCCAGTTATGGCGTGGTACCGGTGGAAAACTCGACCGAGGGGGTGGTATCACGCTCGCTAGATCTATTGCTGAACTCGCCGCTGCACATCGTTGGCGAAGTCAGCCTGATGGTGCGACACAATCTACTGCGACTGCTCGAATCGCAGGAAGACATTGAGGTGGTTTATGCCCACCCTCAAGCGCTGGCTCAATGCCAGGGGTGGCTGACCACCCACCTGCCCCAGGCAGAACGCCGTGCCGCGTCGAGCAACGCCGAGGGCGCACGGCTGGCCTCAACCAACTCAGCTTGGGCCGCCGTCGCCAGCGATCGTGCGGCCACCCAGTACGGGCTGCATACGGCGGCACACGCCATTCAGGACGATGCATTTAACCGCACGCGCTTTGCCGTGGTGTGCTTGCCGCAAACGCTGCCGTCCCCGCCCGCCTCCGGCAAAGACTGCACCAGTTTGGTGGTGTCAGTGCCCAACCTACCGGGCGCCGTGCACGACATTCTGGTTCCGCTCAAGACCCACGGGGTCTCCATGACCCGCTTCGAATCGCGTCCGGCGCGCTCGGGTCAGTGGGACTATTACTTCTATATTGATCTGCAAGGCCACCCCTCGCAGCAGCACGTGAAAGCTGCGCTGACTGACTTGCAGCAGCTTTGCGCGTTTTACAGAGTTCTCGGAACCTATCCGGTCAGCGATTGATGCGCGATGATTCCGCGCCAATTTCGCGAAAGCGACCCATGCAATGACCCCTAAAAACTCTGGTATCCCGACATGTTTGAACAACTAGGTCTCATCGGCTGCGGATTGATGGGTGGCTCTTTTGCGCTGGCGCTCAAACGCGCTGGTCTCGTCAAACGCGTCGTCGGCTACAGCAAGTCCCCCTCTACCACCGAGCGTGCCCGCCAGATGGGTGTGATCGACGTGGCAGCACCTTCCGCCCTGCTGGCGGTTTCCGGGGCCGACATCGTCTTGCTGGCGATACCGGTATCGGCCACCGAAGCCACTTTCAAGGCGATCCGGCATCTGGTGGGGCCCAACACCTTGATCATGGACGTAGGCTCGACCAAACGTGATGTGGTGGATGCGGCGCGCCGTGTTCTGCGCGACAACGTCGGCTCTTTCGTCCCTTGCCACCCCATCGCCGGTAAGGAGGTTTCCGGGGTCGAGTATGCCGACGCAGACCTGTACAGCGGCAAGCAGGTGATCCTGACGCCAATTGAGCGTACGTTCACCGTCCAGTTGCAAAAGGCCAGCGATATCTGGACCGCGCTGGGCAGCCATGTGGTGCAGATGTCGCCGCAGGCGCACGATGCAGCTTACGCGGCGGTTAGCCATCTGCCCCATCTGATCGCTTTCGCCCTGATCAACGGCATTGCCGGTCAGGACCACGGCAAAGACTACATGGCGCTGGCAGGCCCCGGCTTTCGCGACTTCACCCGGATTGCGGCGAGCGACCCTAAAATGTGGCGTGACATCCTGATTGCCAACCGCGAAGAATTGCTGGAGCAGTCCAGAATCTTTCAGCGAACTCTGCAGTCCCTCGAATTGCTCATTTCCAGCAGCAGCGCTGATGCACTGGAAGACCAGATTGAGCTAGCCAGCGAAACGCGTGCCAATTGGCGCCTCACCTCGCAAAAATTGCCCAAATAAGCCCCGGTCATGTTCGATATCGAGTACCTGGATATACCGCCGCTGGCCCGGGCGGCGGGCACGGTCCGCCTGCCCGGCTCCAAAAGCATTTCCAACCGTGTCCTTCTGCTGGCCGCCCTGAGCCAAGGGCAAACCACGGTGCATGACCTGCTGGCCTCCGACGATACCGCCGTCATGCTGGCTGCGCTCAGGCAGCTGGGTTGCACCGTGATGCAGGACGGGACGACTGCAGTCATCGACGGGCTGGCTGGCCGGCTGGTCCAGACCCAGGCCCGACTTTTCATGGGCAATGCCGGTACCGCCATGCGGCCGCTGACGGCGGCGTTGGCGCTGCTCGGCGGCGATTTTGAACTCTCAGGTGTTGCGCGCATGCACGAAAGACCGATTGGCGATCTGGTCGACGCGCTCAGGCAACTCGGTTGTTCGATTGATTACCTCGGCAATGAGGGCTTTCCGCCACTGCGCCTGCGACCCGGCTTGGGAGCCTTGAACTTGAAGGCGCCAATTCAGGTTCAAGGCGATGTTTCCAGCCAGTTTCTGACGGCCTTGCTGATGGCGCTGCCGCTGGTTGCCAGGCACGACATCCAGATTGAGGTGGTCGGCGAACTGATTTCACGGCCTTACATTGAAATCACGCTGAATCTGCTCAAGCGTTTCGGCATCCATGTTCAACGCCAGGGCTGGCAGCGTTTTACCATTCCGGCCGGCAGCCAGTACCAGTCGCCGGGTGACATTCATGTGGAAGGCGACGCCTCTTCTGCTAGCTATTTCATAGCGCTTGGCGCAATAGCAGAAAGCGCTGAAGGCCGAAATGGCATAGAAATTTTGGGGGTTGGCGATGCCTCCATCCAGGGCGACATCCGATTTGTGGAAGCCGCCCGGATGATGGGCGCGCAGATCGACAGCACGCCGAATTCGCTGCGGATCTCGCGCGGTCAATCCGGCAAAGGGTGGCCGCTCAAGGCGATTGATCTGGACTGCAACCATATCCCCGACGCCGCGATGACGCTGGCCGTGATGGCGCTCTACGCCGATGGCACCTCCACGCTGCGCAACATCGCCAGCTGGCGCGTCAAGGAAACCGACCGCATTGCCGCGATGGCCTGCGAATTGCGCAAGCTGGGCGCGACGGTTGAGGAAGGCGTCGATTACCTCCAGATTACGCCGCCAATCCATCGAAAAGACTGGAAGGCAGCCGCCATCCACACCTACGACGACCACCGCATGGCCATGTGTTTTTCACTGGCCGTTTTCAATCCGGCGCAACTGCCGATCAGAATTTTCGATCCCAAGTGCGTCGCCAAGACTTTCCCTGACTATTTCGAAACGTTGTTCTCCGTGGCCGAAACAGACACCGCCAACATTCCGGTGATCTGCATTGACGGTCCCACAGCCTCCGGCAAGGGAACGCTGGCAGCCCTGGTCGCGCGGCGGCTGGGCTACCACTTTGTCGATTCCGGCGCCATGTACCGCTTGAGCGCGTTTGCCGCGGCACGGGCCGGTGTGGCGCTGGACGACGCGGAAGGTGTGGCTCGGATTGCGCGCGCACTGCCCGTCCGATTTCAGGACGACCGGATTTTTCTGGGCGGCGAGGATGTGTCAGCGGACATCCGCACGGAAGAAGCCGGCATGGCCGCCTCCAAAGTTTCGGCTCACAGCCAGGTTCGCTCAGCTCTGATCGCACTGCAGCACAGCTTTCGTAAGTTGCCCGGCCTGGTAGCCGACGGGCGCGACATGGGCACCGTCATTTTCCCCGACGCCGCACTCAAAATCTACCTGACTGCAAGCGCCCGGCACCGTGCCGAACGCCGGCATAAGCAATTGATTTCAAAGGGAATTCCGTCTACAATAGCGGCCATTCAGCAGGATTTGGAGGCCAGAGACGCCAGGGACATGTCCCGGCCAGTCGCCCCTTTAAAGCCTGCTGATGATGCCCGGTTGCTGGACAACTCTGAGTTGTCGATTGAAAAATCGACAGATTTGGTGATTGACTGGTGGCAGGACGCCCGGCCCTTCTGATCCTAGGTGCGCACCTTTCTTTTGGTGCGCTTGGGTCAGCAGAAACCCTCACGTAACTCGCGGTTTTACAACTCGTTTGACCGCACAAACCACACCAAACCGCCGCAAGCAGCTATAAAAACAATAGCAATTTCGCTATTGGAATCCTGTTCTGTGGATTAGGAAAATCATGTCTGAATCTTTTGCCGACCTGTTTAACGAATCGCTACAACGCTCTGAAATGCGTACCGGTGAGGTCATCACCGCCGAAGTAGTGCGCATCGACCACAACCATGTGGTCGTCAATGCCGGACTCAAATCCGAGGCTTATGTCCCCCTCGAAGAATTCAAAAACGACCAGGGCGAGCTCGAAGTCCAGGTCGGAGACTTTGTCTCCGTGGCCATCGACTCCGTCGAAAATGGCTATGGCGACACTCTGCTGAGCCGCGACAAGGCCAAACGCCTGGCATCGTGGATGAGCCTGGAAAAAGCCCTGGAATCCGGCGAATTCGTCACCGGCCAGACCAGCGGTAAGGTCAAGGGCGGCCTGACCGTTCTGGTCAACGGCATCCGCGCTTTCCTGCCCGGTTCGCTGATCGACACGCGCCCCATCAAGGACTTGTCTCCGTACGAGAACAAGACCATGGAATTCAAGGTCATCAAGCTCGACCGCAAGCGCAACAACGTCGTGCTGTCACGCCGCGCAGTGGTCGAAGCCAGCATGGGCGAAGAACGCGCCAAGCTGATGGAAACCCTGAAAGAAGGCTCTGCGGTCAAGGGCATCGTCAAGAACATTACCGAATACGGTGCCTTCGTTGACCTGGGCGGCATTGACGGCTTGCTGCACATCACCGACATGGCGTGGCGCCGCGTGCGTCACCCAAGCGAAGTGGTGACGGCTGGTCAGGAAATCATTGCCAAGATCCTCAAGTTCGACACCGAGAAAAATCGCGTGTCGCTCGGTCTGAAGCAGATGGGCGACGACCCATGGATGGGCGTAAACCGCCGCTACCCGCAAAGCACCCGGCTGTTTGGCAAGATCACCAACATTGCCGATTACGGCGCATTTGTCGAACTCGAGCCAGGCATTGAAGGCCTCGTCCACGTGTCAGAAATGGACTGGACCAACAAGAACGTGGCACCGAGCAAGCTCGTGGCCCTGGGCGATGAAGTTGAAGTCATGGTTCTGGAAATTGACGAAGACAAGCGCCGTATCAGCCTGGGCATGAAACAGTGCAAGGCCAACCCATGGCAAGAGTTTGCTCAGGAAACCAAACGCGGCGATCGCGTCAAGGGCCCGATCAAGTCGATCACCGACTTCGGCGTCTTCGTCGGTCTGGCTGCCGGCATCGACGGTCTGGTGCACCTGTCTGACCTGTCCTGGAACGAAGCCGGCGAAGCCGCGGTTCGTAACTACAAAAAGGGCCAGGAAGTTGAAGCCATCGTGCTGGCTGTCGACGTCGACCGCGAGCGTATCTCGCTGGGCATCAAGCAGCTCGATTCCGACCCGTTCACCACCTTCGTGTCGATCAACGACAAAGGCGCGATTGTGACCGGCAAGGTCAAGACGGTTGACGCCAAAGGCGCCGAGATTGATCTGGGCGAAGACATCATTGGCTACCTGCGGGCCAGCGAAATCAGCCGTGACCGCGTCGAAGACGCGCGCAACGTGCTGAAAGAAGGCGACGAAGTCTCTGCAGTCGTGGTGAACGTGGATCGCAAGACCCGCAACATCCAGCTGTCGGTCAAGGCCAAGGACAATGCTGACCAGCAGGAAGCCATGACCAACCTGAGCCAGCAATCATCGCGTGAAAGCGCCGGTCTGACCAGCCTGGGCGCCCTGTTGCGTGCCAAGCTGGACAGCAACGAAACTAAATAGCCTTGCTGGCCAGAGCACGCGACGCAGCGACGCTGCCTGCGTGCTCTGGCCCCAACAAGCTAGTCTTATTTCTTCATGACCCGCAGCGATTTAGTTGAAGAACTGGCAGCCCGATTCAGCCAGCTGACGCACCGCGATGCCGAATATGCCGTCAAAACCATTCTTGATGCCATGAGCGACGCGCTGGTGCGCGGCCACCGGACTGAAATCCGGGGTTTTGGCAGTTTCTCCATCAACCGGCGTCCGCCCCGCATGGGCCGCAACCCGCGCTCTGGGGAAAGTGTCGCCATTCCTGAAAAACGGGTGCCGCATTTCAAGCCAGGCAAGGCCTTGCGTGAAGCCGTCGATGCACGCACCGAGGAATTGCTGGCGCGCACGTCTGTCCCATAAGGTCTCTCACGGGTGCTTTGCTTAAGTGGGCTGGCTACAATCGCCAGACTACGAGAAGGATCGCCAAGTGAAATACCTGATGTGGCTGCTCAAGGCAGCCATTTTTTTTACGCTGTTTGCTTTTGCACTGAATAACCAACAGACGGTAGCGGTGAAGTTCTTTTTTGGCACCTTGTGGCAGGCCCCGCTGGTGCTGGTGGTGTTGGCCGCCTTCGCCTTCGGACTCGCTCTCGGAGTGCTGCTGATGATGCCGCGCTGGTGGAAAAAGCGCAAAGCGGCGCGCCGCCACCCGGCAGACGCTTCGGCGTTCGGCAGCAGCAAAAGCGTGACTGACAACCCGTCGACCTACCACCATGGACTTTGATTTCACCTGGGTGTTGCTCGGGTTTCCGGTCGCCTTCACGCTGGGCTGGCTGGCTTCGCGGCTGGACCTGCGGCAGTTGCGCATTGAAAACCGGCAGGCGCCCAAGGCTTACTTCAAGGGCCTGAACTTCTTGCTGAACGAACAGCAGGACCAGGCTATCGATGCCTTCATCGAAGCCGTGCAGAACGACCCCGAAACCTCCGAACTGCATTTTGCCCTGGGTAACCTGTTTCGCCGCCGTGGCGAGTACGAGCGCGCCGTGCGCGTGCACGAACACCTGCTGTCGCGCGGCGACCTGACGCAGCCTGAACGCGACCGTGCGCAGCATGCGCTGGCGCTTGATTTCCTGAAAGCCGGTCTGCTCGACCGCGCTGAAACCGCACTGCGCAAGCTCGAACACACGCCATTTGAAGAAGAGGCCCGGCTCGCGCTGCTGTCGATTTATGAGCGCTCCAGCGACTGGGCCAATGCCACGGAAATTGCCGCCAGGCTGGGCAGTTCCAGCCGCGGCAGTTTCAGCACCCGGCAGTCGCACTACCTGTGTGAGCAAGCCGCCGCCGCCGCCGCCGCAGGCGATACCGGCAAGGCCTTGAGCACGCTGCACGAAGCGGTGGCCCTGGCGCCCGCCTCCAGTCGTCCGCTGATTGATCTGGCCAAGCTGCAAAACCAGCTGGGCCAGCCGCAGGACGCGCTGCAGACCCTGCTCAAGCTTGAGCAGACCGCCCCGCAGGGCTTGCCGCTGGCAGCTGGCCTGCTCGCCAACATCGCCCTCGCCAGCGGGCAGCAGCCGGCCGCGCTGGCGCTGCTGCAGGCCAGCTATGCCCAAGCACCGTCCATCGATGTGATCGAGGCCATCGTCAAGCTTGAAAAAGACCCGGCCATGGCGCGCCACTGGTATGTGCAGCACCTGGAGCACCAGTCGTCGCTGGTGGCCGCCAGCAAATGGGTGGCTGGCGAAAAGCTCGAAGATGAACACCACCACGCGTTGGTGCAGCGCGCGCTGGACCAGGCCACCAAACCGCTGCTACGCTACCGCTGCGCAGCCTGCGGCTTTGAAGCCACCCAGCATTTCTGGCACTGTCCCGGCTGCCAGGCCTGGGACAGCTACCCAACCCGCCGCATTGAAGAACTTTGACACCATGACCCTGCAACTGACGCCAGAAAAAATCTCCTCGGCCCGCGTGCTGGTCGTCGGCGACACCATGCTGGACCGCTACTGGTATGGCGCGGTCGACCGCATCTCGCCCGAAGCGCCGGTACCCGTGGTTCGCGTCACGCGCACCGAAGAACGCATTGGCGCCGCCGCCAACGTCGCCTACAACATCGTGACTCTGGGCGCCCAGGCCTCACTGCTAAGCGTAGTGGGCGACGATGAAGCCGGCCACCAGCTTGAATCCATGGTCGCCCAAACCGGCATCACGCCTTACTTTGGCCGCGACCCGCAACTCAAAACCACCGTCAAGCTGCGCGTCATTGGGCGCCAGCAGCAATTGCTGCGCCTGGATTTTGAGAACACGCCGGAAACCGAGGTGCTGGCGTCGCAGTCCGCCATCTTCGAAACCCTGTACGCGCAGCACCACGCGGTGCTGTTCTCCGACTATGGCAAGGGCGGCCTGGCGGACATTGGCGCCATGATTGCCCAGGCACGCGCTGCCGGAAAAGTGGTGCTGGTCGACCCCAAAGGCGCGGACTACGCACGCTACAAAAACGCGAGCGTGCTCACCCCCAACCGCACCGAACTAGAGCACCTCATCGGGCACTGGCGTGATGAAGCCGATTTGCACGTCAAGGCGCATAACCTGCGCAACACACTGGGCCTGCAGGCCCTGCTGCTGACGCGCAGCGAAGAAGGCATGACGCTGTTTGACGCAGCCGGCGCGCTGCACGTACCGGCTGTGGCGCGCGAGGTGTTCGACGTCACTGGCGCCGGCGACACCGTGATTGCCACGCTGGCCGCCATGGCCGCCACCGGCATGAGCCTGCGGGAAGCGGTGCCAATTGCCAACCGCGCCGGTGGCATTGTGGTCGGCAAGTTCGGTACCGCCACCGTCAGCTACAACGAACTGTTCGCCGACCGTTAAATCCACCAGTTAAACCCGCCAGCGCACAGCCAGCCGCTGCACATCGAACCCGAGGAATTCCCCATGAAAATCGTAGTCACCGGCGCCGCCGGCTTCATAGGCAGCAATATTGTCAAAGGGCTCAACGCCCGCGGTATTGACGACATCATCGCCGTCGATGACCTGCGCGACGGCGACAAATTCCGCAATCTGGCCGATCTGCAAATTGCTGACTACGTCGATGTCGATGACTTTTACGAGCTGTTTGCCGAAGCCGCTTTTGGCCAGGTCGAAGCGGTGTTTCATGAGGGCGCCTGCAGCGACACCATGGAGCTGGACGGCAAATACATGATGGACAACAACTACGCCTTGTCCTGCGAGCTGTTCCAGGCCTGCCAGGAACAGGGCAGCCGGCTGCTGTACGCCTCGTCGGCTGCCACCTACGGCGGCTCCGACAGCTTTCGAGAGGTCCCCGAATTTGAGAAGCCGCTCAATGTTTACGGCTACTCCAAGCTGCTGTTTGACCAGCGGCTGCGCCGCGAGCTCGGCGCGAAGTTCGAAAACACCGGCACGCAGGTGGCCGGCTTCCGCTATTTCAACGTCTATGGCCCGCGTGAGCAGCACAAGGGCCGCATGGCCAGCGTGGCGTTTCACCAGTTCAACCAATTTCAGACGGAAGGCAAGGTCAAGCTGTTCGGCGATTACGGCGGCTACAGCGCCGGCGGCCAGATGCGCGATTTTGTCTTCATTGACGATGTGGTGGCGGTCAACCTGTGGTTTTTCGACCACCCGCAAGCCTCGGGTATTTTCAACCTGGGCACCGGGCAGGCGCAGCCTTTCAACGACATCGCGCTCACGGTGGTCAACAGCTTGCGCCAGTTGCAGGTGCCGGCGCTGGCGCCGCTCAGTCTGGAAGAAGCCACGCGCGGCGGCCTGATCGACTACGTACCGTTTCCCGAAGCGCTGGTCGGAAAGTACCAGTGCCATACCCAGGCCGACCTGACAGCCCTGCGCGCGGCGGGCTGCACGCATCTGTTTGCAAATGTACAAAACGGCGTGGCCTCCTACATGAACAGCCTGCGCAAACCGTAGGTCAGGATTTTCTCTTTGCAAAAGCCGCCAGGCAGGTCAACCTTGGCGGAAACCCGCCCGTTAAGCAGATTCACATCCGCCATGCGGGGTGATCCACCTGGTTTTTCAACCCTGATATTTTGAGGAGTCCTCCTATGTTCAAGAAATTGCTGGCATTTTTCGCCGCCATGTCTCTCGTCGCGGCATTTGCCGCGGTCGATGTCAACAAAGCCAGTGAAGCCGAACTCGACGGCCTCAAGGGTATAGGTCCCGTGACCACCAAGCTGATTGTTTCCGAGCGCAAAAAAGGCGAGTTCAAGAACTGGGAAGATTTTGTCACCCGCGTCAAAGGTGTGGGTGATAAAAATGCCGCGAAGTTCTCCGCCGAAGGCCTGACAGTCGGTGGCGCCAGCTACCCCGGCGCCGCCGCTAAGCCAGCCAAGGCCGACAAGCCCGTGACCGAGAAAGTCAAGGATGCCGCAGTCAGCGCCAAGGACTCTGTCAAGGAAACCGCCAAGGACGCCAAAGCCGCTGTCATGCCAAAAAGCGACAGCAAAGCCAAGGCCGAAGTGAAAGCCGATGCCAAGGCCGATGCCGCCAAACCTGCCGCCAGCGCCGCCAAGAAATAATTCCGGCCTGCGTTCAGCAAAAAACCCGCCATTGGCGGGTTTTTTCATACCTTTTCGGCCTTCAACCCTTATAAATAGGGCGTAAGCAGCTATTAATTAAATAGCAAAAACCGCACTGAGCTTTCAGCGCTGGGGACGCCGGATCAGTCCGGGCAACCGACCCGGCGACGCTTATCGGCCAGACAACGGGAGCGTCGGGTACCGCGGCGCCCCCCGGATCGCTCCTGATTTAATAGCTACCTGCACCCGTCTTTATTGGGCTAGCGCCCTATTTCGTTCGGGAATTGCGGCGCGGCGGGTTCGACGCAGGCTCACGCAGGCTCAAACCGCGTAGCTGGCGACAAAGCGGCGGTCTATGTAGTCTTTCAATTGCCAGACCCAGCGCCCTTCCACGCTGAGGCTACCCCACGCAGCAATCGCGTAACGCTCGCCGCACGACAGCAGGTTGAGCGTGCGCGTCGGCGGCACATAGGGCTCGAGCGGCTCGCCCTGCAGCGCGGCGCGCAGGTTGTCCAGCAAGGGCGGACCAGCGCGCACCGCGTGCACGCCGCTGCGCGGATGCGGTGCATCAGCGCGGCTGGCCACATCGCCGGCGGCAAAGACCTGCGGGTGGCTGGTGCTTTGCTGAAAGCGGTTCACCGCGACAAAGCCCGCCGCGTCTAGCGTCAGACCGCTGCCCGCCAGCCACGCCGGCGCCTGTGCGCCTAGCGCCAGCAGCGGGGCATCGCAGGCCAAGCGCGCGCCGCTTTCCAGCAAGATTTCGCCCGGCCCTATGCCCACGCAGACGTCTGGCAGCACACTGATGCGCAGGCGCTGCAGGGCATTCAGCACCCGGCGCTGCACGCCTGCCGGGTAATTCTGCGCCGCTGCCACGCCGCCGCTTAGCAGCGTCACCCGGCTGCCCGCCGGATAGGCCGGGCCGCGCAAGGCGTGAGCGGCGGCCATGGCCAACTCCAGCCCGGCCGCGCCAGCACCCACCACCGCCAGGTGAATCGGACGGCTGTGCGCCAGCGCCGCCACCTGAGGCCAGAGCTGGCCGAAGGCTTCGATCGGACGCACGAACAGCGCGTGCTCGCGCGCGCCGGGCAGGCTGGCCTCGATCTTCTCGCGGTCCATCACCGGACCGGTATTCAGGCTCAGCCAGTCATAGGCCAGGCTGTCGCCGTTGGCCAGCGTGACGCTTTGCGCCGCCGCATCGATTGCCACGCCCATGCTCTGGATGTAGCGCGCATCACAGCGCGCCAGCAGCCCCTCCAGCGGAATGGCGCATTGCTCCAGCGTGTAGTGGCCCGCCACAAAGCCCGGCAGCATGCCAGAGTACAGCTGCTGCGGGAAGGGGGCGATCACGGTGATGTTCAGGTTGGCCGGCCGACTTTTCGCCAGGCCGTGCAGAACGTGCAGATGGCTGTGGCCAGCGCCCAGCAGGACGAGGTGCTGGCTGCCAGCCGATAAATCAGGAGTTTCGAGTGTTTCAGGGGTCTCAGGAGACGCGGAGGTCGTAGGTGTCAAAGGTGTCGTGGGGGTCGAAGTCATGGGGAGAGTGTGACATCTCCCACGTAGCCCAAGCTCTGGCCGCCGGTGTTGTCGGCGTCTGCGCCTACAAGCAGCGCCTGCAGCGGCGGCAGCGTGGCGCTCTCTTCGCCAAAGGCACGCTGAAAATCCGCCGCCAGATCACGCGTGTGCGTGACCCACTGGCCCAGCTGTTGCTCGCCGCTGTCCACCACAATCATGCGCAGACGGTGGCTGAAGGCGTTGTGCAGCAGCGTGCCGGGTGCCAGCGTATGGTCCCAGACGTAACACAGCGTGGCCGAAGGCAGGTTTTCAGCGCTCAGCGACCGGGCCGCGCGCAACAAGTTGCGCTCCAGCAGCCCAAGCCGCTCCAGCGGCATGTCGAACAGCAGGCAGACCTTGAGCGCACTGTCGTCGCCCTCGCGGCGACGCAGGTCGGTGTCAAGCAGCGGCTGGTCGAGCCGCCAGCGCCAGCGCAGCTGCGTGCCGGGCGCGGGCACAAGATGGGGCAGTTCATGCACCAGATTGGCGTAGGAACGATCGGTCTGCACACGCAGCACGCGCTGGCCGTCGATGGGCGTGATGTCGAAACGTGTCAGCGGCTTGTTGGCCCTGGGCAGGGCGACGACGCGCCATGGCGCGGGTGCTTCGCCCACGCTGGCCGATGAGAACGGCGTGAGCGGCAGGGCCGGGCCCTGCAATACAGGATGGGGATGGGGATGGGGCTGCGGCTGGGCCAGCGCGCTAGCGAGCCAGATCGTTGAGAGACCAGTCGTAATCCAGATGCGTGACAGCCACATGTTTAGTCCTGATTTTTTCCCGGTCGGCCGTTGCATCGGCCAGCAGATCGGCGTATTTGGCAAACACGTCTTCCACCTGCTTGAAGCCCCGGCCGTCCGAGCCTGGCTTTTCGAAGTCTTCGCGGAACCACTTGAAGATGGCGCTGACCTGCAGCTGGCCGTCCGCATAGCGGTTGCGCGTGCGGTCAGCCATGAAACGCGCCATGCCGTCTTCGAGCTGCGCCTCCAGCCTGGCCGCAATGTAGGCCTCGGGCCGCAGCGCCGGGCAGCCGATGCTGGCGCAGACCATCGCGCTGTGCACGCGCGGGTCGGCGTAACGCGGGCGCAGCTGCTCATGCTCGATCCAGTCGAGGTGGTGCTGTTCGCCCAGCAGCGTGAAGAACTTTTTTTTCCAGGCGCTTTGCAGCAGCGACCCGAGGTCCTTGATCGATTTCAGGTTCGGGTATTTCGTGAGGATCAGCTCGATGGTGAAGCCGTTGTAGGCGTTGATCAAAAACGCCATCTGCACCTCGCGGCTCCAGCTGTTGAAAATGGTGGACGGCACGGCCGACCAGCTGTCCAACACCTTTTTGAGTTCGGCACGATCAGCCGCAAAGCCGCGGTAATTGACGCGCGACTGGCGCTGGTCAGGCAGCCATTGCACATGCTTTTTCAGTAGCGCGTCCCAGCCCGCGTAGCTGGCGTCGAAAGCCCCTGAATCTTGGCCGAAAACGGCTGTAACCCTTACTGATAGGGCGCAAGAAGCTATTAAAAGCATAGCATTGCGGCGCCGTGGCTGGCCCTGTGGGGCGTGACGCAGTTTCATTTCAGGCCCTTTTCCAGTCGTGGTAGCGGCGCGCCCAGGCCAACAGGCGCTCGGGCTGATGCGCGCGCTTCCATTCGCCAGCCGCGTACTTGTTGGCCTCGGCCAGCGTGGGGTAAGTATGGATGGTGCCCAGAATCTTGTTAAGCCCCAGACCATGCTTCATGGCCAGCACGTACTCGGCCAGCAACTCTGCGGCATGGCTGCCGACGATGGTGACGCCCAGAATCTTGTCTTTGCCGGGCACCGTCAGCACTTTGACGAAACCCCGCGCCTCGCTGTCGGCAATGGCGCGGTCCAGCTCGTCCATGCCGTACCTCGTGACCTCGCAGGCGATGCCCTGCTCCTTCGCTTCCTGCTCATTCAGGCCGACCCTGGCCACTTCGGGGTCTATAAAGGTGGCTTGGGGAATCACCGAGTAGTCGGCCTTGAACAGCCTGAAGTCGCCAAACAGCGCGTTGACCGCGGCGTACCAGGCCTGGTGCGCCGCCACATGGGTGAACTGGTAGGGCCCGGCCACGTCGCCGGCGGCGTAGATATTGGGGTAAACCGTCTGCAGATAATCGTTGGTAGGCACGGTGCGCTGCGTCGCGATGCCGAGCGCTTCCAGGCCGTAGCCTTCAAGGCGGGCCACGCGGCCAACGGCGCAGATCAGCTGGTCGAACTCGATGCGCTTTTCGCTGCCCTGATGCTCTGCCACCAGGGCTTTCACGTCACCCGTTTTTTCGCAGCGCAGCGCCTTGTGACCCGTCAGTACGCGCACTCCATCGGCCTGCAGCGCCGCGCTGGCCAGCGTTGCGACCTCCTCGTCCTCGCGCAGCAGCAGGCGCGGCGCCATTTCAAGCTGCGTGACCTGCGCGCCGAGCCGCGCAAAGGCTTGCGCCAGCTCGCAGCCTATCGGGCCGCCACCCAGCACCAGCAGGCGCCGCGGCACCGCATCAAGCTGCGCGAAGGCGTCCCACAGTGTGTCGCTGGTGACGTAACCCACTTCTTCCAGCCCGGGCAGCGGCGGCACAAAAGGGCGCGCTCCGGCAGCGATCACGATGCTGCGCGTAGTAAGCGTCTGCGTGCCGCCATCATTGAGCGCGATCTCCACCGTCCACGGGTTGACGATGCGCGCATGGCCTTGCAGCACCTCGACGCCCAGGCTGGCGTAGCGCTCCACGCTGTCGTGCGGCGCTATGGTGCGGATGATTTCCTGAATCCGCAGCATCACGGCCCGCAAGCTGAAGCTGGCCGTCGTGTCGGTCAATCCGTAATTGGCGCCATGCTTCATCTGGTGGGCCAGTCTGGCGCTGCGTATCAGCGCCTTGGAAGGCACGCAGCCGTAATTCAGGCAGTCGCCGCCCAGTTTGTGGGCTTCCACCAGCGTCACCTTGGCCTTGACTGCGGCCGCGATGTAGGCTGAAACCAGGCCCCCGGCGCCGGCACCGATGACGACCAGGTTGCGCTCAAAGCTGGCCGGGCGCTGTGCGCGCCAGGGCGCATAGACCTTGCGGCGCTTGAAGAAATCCAGCACCTTGTTGACCAACAGCGGCAGCAGGCCCAGCAGCACGAAGGAGCCGATCAGCCCCGGCGAGAGGATGGACTTGAGGGAATCTATCCTGGCGATCTGCGTGCCGGCGTTCACATAGGCCACGGTGCCGGCCAGCATGCCAAGCTGGCTGACCCAGAAGAACGTGAGGGTTTTCATGCGCGTCAGGCCCATCAGCAGATTCAGCGCAAAAAACGGAATCACCGGGATCAGGCGCAGCGTGAACAGGTAAAACGCGCCCTCCTTCGCTATGCCCTTGTTGACCTCGTCCAGGCGCCGGCCAAAGCGCTGTTGCATCGAGTCCCGCAGCAGGTAGCGCGCCGCCAGCATGGCCAGCGTGGCGCCCAGCGTAGAGGCCAGCGACACCACCAGCGTGCCCCAGAGCAGCCCGAAGATGGCGCCGCCCGCCAGCGTCATGATGGCGGCGCCCGGCAGCGACAGCGCGGTGACCGCCACGTAAACGGAAAAATAAACCAGCGTGACGAAAACCGGCTGCTGCGCGTACAGCGCCGCGAAGCTGATCTGGCTGTCCTTGATGAAGGCCAGGCTGAAATAGCGGCCCAGGTCCAGCGCAAAAAAGGCGCCTGCGCCTGCCAGCAAGAGCGCGGCGATGATGAGTTTGCGTGAGTTCACGAATGCCCTTATTTGTTTTTCTGTCAGTCAGTCGGACCGCCATTGTGATTCTTGCAAAATTAATCACTTCGGCTTGTAAGACGCAGCCAACACTGTCGACTAAAAGGCTAACAGCAAAGCGCGCGCGGGTTCTCGTGGAAATGGCACAAAATCGACGGAAGATGCCACTTGACCGGCTTTCGGGCCATTCGCCCCTATTCGCCCCTTCATTTTGACCAAGGAAACAACAGGCATGACGCAGGCACTTGTGGGTGTGATGGGAGGCAGCGGCCTTTACCAGATGGATGCGCTGCAGGACGCGCGCGAGCAGCAGATCAGCACGCCCTTCGGCGCACCGTCGGATGTGCTTGTGACCGGGCGCGTGCACGGTGTGGCCGTGGCCTTTTTGGCGCGGCATGCGCGCGGCCACCGCCTGCTGCCGTCCGAGGTGCCCTACCGTGCCAACATTTACGCCATGAAGCAGCTGGGCGTGCGTTACCTGCTGTCGGTGTCGGCGGTGGGCTCGCTGCGCGAAGACTTCAAGCCGTTGGACATGGTGCTGCCCGACCAATTCATTGACCTGACCAAAGGCCGCGACAGCACTTTTTTTGGGCGCGGCGCCGTCGCCCATGTGTCGATGGCGCAGCCGGTGTGCGCGGCGGCGGCCGAAGTGCTGGGGCGCGCGGTACGCAATGTGCTGGCTGCAGAAACTTCAGATCACGGCGTGACGCTGCACCAGGGCGGCACTTATGTGTGCATAGATGGCCCGCAGTTTTCCAGCATCGCCGAATCCAACTGGTACCGCGCCATGGGCGCCGGCGTGATTGGCATGACCAACATGCCCGAAGCCAAACTGGCACGCGAGGCGCAAATGGCTTACACCACGCTGGCGATGGTGACCGACTACGACTGCTGGCACCCGCGCGAGGCGCATGTGACGGCCAACCTGGCACTGGCCAACCTGTTCAAAAACGCCGACCGCGCACAGCAGGTGGTGGCCGAGGCGATCCGCCTGCTGGGTAGCGAGCAGCCGGCAAGCGAGGCGCACAGCGCGCTGAAAAATGCGCTGGTGACCCAGCCTGAAGCCATGGCACCCGAGGTGCACGCGCGTCTGGCCGCTCTTCTTTACTGAATTTTTGAACTGAACTTTCGCGACGCATAACGACCTATCCACACATGCACGACACCCTTGCCCTGCTGAAAAAAATCAGCTTTCCAGAACTTCATCGCATGCGCCTGCAGACCTTGCAAGTCAACCTGGGCTACAAATGCAACCAGAGCTGTCTGCACTGCCACGTCAACGCCGGCCCGAACCGCACCGAGATGATGGACGAGGCCACGCTGGCGCTAATTCCGCAGGTGCTGGCCGCGCGCGACATCGCCACGCTGGACCTGACGGGCGGCGCGCCCGAGCTGCATGAGGGCTTTCGCGCCCTGGTGCGTGCGGCGCGGGCGCAGGGCGTGCGCGTGATCGACCGCTGTAACCTGACCATTTTGTTTGAGCCCGGACAAGACGGTCTGGCGCAGTTTTTGGCGGCGCAGCAGGTCGATGTCGTCGCGTCCATGCCCTGCTACTCGGCAGTCAACGTCGACAGGCAGCGCGGCGAGGGCGTGTTTGACAAGAGCATCGCCGCACTGCAGCAGCTCAATGCCCTCGGCTACGGCCAGGCCGGTTCTGGCCTGGTGCTGGACCTGGTCTACAACCCGCAGGGCGCCTCGTTGCCGCCGAACCAGCAAACGCTACAGGCCGATTACAAGCGCGAGTTGCTGGCGCACTTTGGCATCGTCTTCAACGAGCTGTTTGCACTGACCAACATGCCGATCCAGCGCTTCGGCTCCACGCTGGTTTCCAAGGGCCAGTTTGACGACTACATGCAGTTGCTGCAGGGCAGCTTTCATCCCAACAATCTGGCCGGCGTGATGTGCCGCAACATGGTCAGCGTCGACTGGCAGGGCTGGCTGTCCGACTGCGACTTCAACCAGCAGCTCGGCCTGCCGTTGGGCCGCTCGGGCGTTCGCCGGCATCTGCGCGATCTGCTGAAAATCGACCTTGAGGGTCAGGCCATCCGCGTGGCCGGCCACTGCTATGGCTGTACGGCCGGGCAAGGCAGCAGCTGCGGCGGGGCGCTGGAACATTGAACGCACCATGACGCCCGCTCGCCTGTCCATCATCATGCCGGTGCTGAACGAGGCGGCCGGCATCGCTGCTGCCTTGCAGGCGCTGGCGCCGCTGCTGGCGCGCGGTGCACAAGTCGTCGTGGCCAATGGCGGCAGCAGCGATGACACGCTGGCGCGCGCGCAGGCCTGCGCTGTGCCGGTCGTCAGCTCAGCGCGCGGGCGCGCCGTTCAAATGAACGCGGGCGCGCAGCAGGCCAGCGGCGCTGTGCTGCTGTTCCTGCACGCCGACACACTGCTGCCGCCCGATGCTGACCAGCTGATCCGGCAAGCACTCGCTGGGCCGCAGGTCTGGGGCCGTTTTGATGTGCGCATTGCCGGTCAGCCCAAGCTGCTGCGCGTGATCGCCGCCTTCATGAATCTGCGCTCGCGCAGCACTGGCATTGCCACCGGCGACCAGGCGATGTTCATGACGCGCGCGGCGTTTGACGCGGTGGGCGGCTTCCCGGCGCAAGCGCTGATGGAAGACATCGAAATGTCAAAGCGATTGCTGCGGCTGTCGCGCCCGGTCTGCCTGCACGCGCGGGTAGTCACCTCAGGCCGGCGCTGGGAAAGCCGCGGCGTGTGGCGCACCCTGCTGCTGATGTGGCGGCTGCGCTTTGCCTATTGGCGCGGCGCCGCACCGGATCAACTGGCGGAGTTGTACCGGTGAAGCTCAAAGACCAGCCCCGGCTCGTGATCTTCGCCAAAGCGCCGCAAGCCGGCCTGGCCAAGACCCGGCTGATCCCGGCGCTGGGCGCTGAGGGCGCCGCCGCGCTGGCGCGTCGCATGCTCGAGCACACCCTTCAACAAGCCTTGGCCGCCAGCGCCGGACCGGTCGAGCTGTGCATGAGCCCGGCGCCCGATGATCCAGCCTGGCAAGGCATGGCGCTGCCCGACGCGGTAGCGCGCAGCGCGCAGGGCGAAGGCGACCTGGGTCAGCGCATGGCCAGAGCCGTGCAGCGCGTCACCACAGAGCAGCGCCAGCCGCTGCTGCTGCTAGGCGCCGACTGCCCGGGATTGACCGCCGCGCACCTCAGCGAAGCGGCCGCACAGCTGGCGCAGCATGACGCGGTGCTGTTGCCCGTGGCCGACGGCGGCTATGTGCTGATCGGGCTGAAGGCGCCCTGCCCCGAACTTTTCACGCAGATGCCGTGGAGCACCTCCGCCGTGGCCGCCGAGACGCTGCGCCGCATGGCGGCTCTTGGCCTGCGCGTGTGGCAGGGGCCACAGCTGCACGACATCGACGAGGCCGCCGACCTGGCCCAACTGCCGGCCGGCTTCACAGCCGAAAAGCAGTTCCATTCCCCGCCAGGACGGGTTGGCGCAGCGCAAGCCGGAATACCAATAAAACAGGCCTCTAGCCCAATAAGTACGCGAGCAAGCAGCTATCAATTACATAGCAGATGACAGCGCGTCAAGCGCTTCACAGCAGCGCAATCAAATCGGTTACGCCAATATCCACGCCCGCCTGCGTCAGCAGCGTGGTCACTTGGGCGCGGTGGTGCGTCTGGTGGTTGAAAAAATGCGAGATCGCCTGCCACAACGGGTGCGCTCGCTGGACCCCCTTGCTGTTGCCATAACGCATGGTGAACTGCAGGTGGCCGTCCGGCATCTCGGCCACCCAGGCCTCTATGGCGGCATCTAACTGCTCGCGCTTGACGCGCAGCGCCGGCCAGTCGTCGAACAACACGGTGTCGAGCCGGCTGCCCGCCGGTAGATCCAGTACCGACGCGCTCAGGCTGGCTAACGTCGCGCCGTTGTCCAATCCGCACTGTACAAAGCGCCGCAGCCAGATCTGGTCGGCGACGACCAGGTGATTGAGCGTGCGGTGAATCGAGCCGAAAAATGCGCCGCGCTCGCGCTTGCGTTCCTCATCGCTCAGGGCCTCGCAGGCGTCGTACAGGCGCTGGTTGATCCAGCGGTTGTAACGGGCCAGCAAGCGGAAGTTGTCGAGAAACGCCAAAGCCATGCATTACTCCTGAATTGATAGCTTCTAACGCCCGCCCTATATGGGCTATAGGCCATTTTTATTCCTAAAACACGGCAAAAGCAGCGGCCACCACGCTGCGGCCTCAGATTTTTCCGAAACCACCGCCACCCGGCGTGTGAATCTCGAAAATGTCGCCCGGCCGCATCTCGGTCTGCCCGATGTGGTCCAGCGCTTCAACCTCGCCGCCAACCCGCACCACCACATTGCGGCCGACCTGACCGGGCTCGCCACCGGCCATGCCGAAAGCGCCGTGCTTGCGGCCGTTGGACAGGATGCTGGCCGTCATGACTTCCAGAAACCTGACGCGGCGCACGCCGCCGTTGCCGCCCGTCCAGCGTCCGGCGCCGCCGGAGTTGGGACGAATCTCGTAACTCTCCAGCCGCACCGGAAATCTGAACTCCAGCACCTCGGGATCGGTCAGGCGCGAATTGGTCATGTGGGTCTGCACGACGCTGGTGCCATTGAAACCCTCGCCGGCACCGGAACCACCCGAAATGGTTTCGTAATACTGATGCCGCGCATTGCCGAAGGTGAAGTTGTTCATGGTGCACTGGCTGGCCGCCATCACGCCGAGCGCGCCATACAGCGCGTTGGTGATGCAGGTCGAGGTTTCCACATTGCCCGCCACCACGGAGGCTGGCGGATTCGGATTAAGCATGGAACCCGCCGGAATGATGACCCTGAGCGGTTTCAGGCAACCGGCGTTGAGCGGAATGTCATCGTCCACCAGCGTGCGAAAGACGTACAGAACCGCCGCCATGCAGACCGCCGTCGGCGCATTGAAATTGTTGCTCTGCTGCTTTGATGTGCCAGTGAAGTCGATCTCGGCGCTGCGGTTTTGCGTGTCGACGCGAATCGCTACCTGGATCTGCGCGCCGTTGTCGAGTGGCAGCGTGAACTGGCCATCTTTCAGCCGCGTGATGACGCGGCGCACCGACTCCTCGGCGTTGTCCTGAACATGGCGCATATAGGCCAGCACTACGTCCAGGCTGAACTGCTCCACCATCTTGCGCAGTTCCTGCACGCCTTTTTCATTGGCGGCAATTTGGGCCTTCAAATCGGCCATGTTCTGCTGCGGATTGCGGCTCGGGCAATTGCCGCCTTCAAGCAAGGCCGTCATCTCGGTTTCGCGCAGTGCACCCCGGTCAACCAGCAAGAAGTTGTTGATCTGCACGCCCTCTTCTTCAATCCGCGTGGAAAACGGCGGCATCGAGCCCGGCGTGATGCCGCCGATGTCGGCATGGTGACCGCGCGAGCCGACGTAAAACGTGGGTTGCGTTGCAGTTCCCAGATAGACCGGCGTGATCACGGTGATGTCGGGCAAATGCGTGCCGCCGTGGTAGGGGTCGTTCAGCACATAGACATCGCCCGGCCGCATTTTTCCGGCATTCTCGCGAATCACCGTTTTAATGCTTTCACCCATGGAACCCAGATGCACCGGCATGTGCGGCGCGTTGGCAATCAGGTTGCCTTCGGTGTCAAACAGCGCACAGCTGAAGTCCAGCCGTTCCTTGATGTTCACCGAATAGGCGGTGTTTTGCAGCTGCAGTCCCATCTGCTCGGCAATGTTCATGAAAAGGTTGTTGAACACTTCAAGCAGCACCGGGTCCACCGTGGTGCCTGCTGCAAATTTGATAGCACGCGGCACCCGCCGGTTTAGCACCAGATGGTCCAGCGCTGTCAAGTTTGCCTCCCAGCCGGGCTCCACCACCGTAGTCGCATTCTTCTCGGCAATGATGGCCGGGCCGACAATGATGTCGCCGGGCCGCAGGTCTTCGCGTACCACCAGTGCCGCATCAATCCACTGGCCGCCAGAGTACATGCGAACGGTATCGCGGCGCACATCGGCCATGTCGCGCGCATCGTGCAGTGCGTGGCGCGGCTCAGCCGGCGCATCGCCCGCCACCACGGCCTCGACCGACACGGCTTCGACGACCAGGCCCTTGCCCTGCATGAGGAATGAAAAGCGCTGCCGGTAGGCGGCTTCAAAGCCGGCTTCGATCTGGTCCAGCGTGCCAAAAGTAACGATCAAAGCCGCGTCACTGCCTTCGTAGCGCACATGCACGCGTTGATGCGTGGTGATGGCGCCGCTGCTGAGCTGCTGGCGCTGCAGTTCGGCTTCTGCCGTGGCGGCCAGGGCCTTGAGCGTGTCGGCTATTGCAGGCAATGCAGCGCTTGAGAGCGTGCGCTCCACCGCCTGCTCGCGAATCACGTTCTGGTCGGCCAGGCCCATGCCGTAGGCGCTCAAAACCCCCGCCAGCGGATGCACAAAGACCCGCGTCATACCCAGCGCATCGGCCACCAGACAGGCGTGCTGGCCGCCCGCGCCACCAAAGCACTGCAGCGTGTAACGCGTCACGTCGTAGCCGCGCGCGACCGAAATTTTCTTGATGGCATTGGCCATCTGCTGCACCGCGATGTGGATGAAGCCTTCGGCCACTTGTTCTGTGCTGCGGCCGGTCTGCAACGCCAGCTCGTCGAATTTTGACCGCGCCGCTTCAAAGCTCAAAGCCTCGTCGGCATCCGGTCCAAACACGCTGGGAAAGTAACGCGGCTGCACCTTGCCGACCATCAGGTTCGCGTCGGTCACCGCCAGCGGGCCGCCGCGCCGGTAGCTCGCCGGGCCGGGGTTGGCGCCGGCGCTTTCGGGGCCGACCCGAAAACGCTCGCCATCAAACTTCAGAATTGATCCGCCGCCCGCCGCCACGGTATGAATGCTCATCATGGGCGCGCGCATGCGCACGCCGGCCACCTGGGTTTCAAACTCGCGCTCGAATTCACCGGCGTAATGCGACACATCGGTGGAGGTGCCGCCCATGTCAAAGCCGATCACCTTTTCGATGCCGGCAATAGCTGCTGTGCGCGCCATGCCGACAATGCCGCCGGCCGGTCCGCTCAAAATCGCGTCCTTGCCCTGGAAAGCATGCGCATCGGTCAAGCCGCCCGAGGACTGCATGAAAAACAGTTTCACGCCCGGCATCTCGCCGGCCACCTGCTCGACATAGCGGCGCAGGATGGGTGACAGATAGGCATCGACCACGGTGGTGTCGCCCCGGCTGACGAACTTCATCATCGGGCTGGTCTCGTGCGATGTGCTGATTTGTGTGAAGCCGGCAACAGCTGCGATGCGGCTGGCGGATTTTTCGTGATCGGTGAAACGGTAGCCGTGCATGAAAACAATCGCAACGCTTCGCAAGCCTTTCAGGTAGTGCGCAAGCAGCTCTTTTTTTAATAGCACCTCATCCAGCAGCCGCAGCACTTCGCCTTGCGCGCCTACGCGTTCGTCGGCTTCCACCACGGCGCTGTAGAGCAGCTCGGGCAGCACGATGTGGCGATCAAACAGGCGCGGGCGATTTTGGTAGGCGATGCGCAGCGCATCGCGAAAGCCGCGCGTGGTGACCAGCAGCGTGGGCTCGCCCTTGCGCTCGAGCAGCGCATTGGTCGCCACAGTGGTGCCCATCTTCACGCAATCGACCACATCGGCGCGAATCGGCTCACCGGCTTTCAGGCCCAGCAGGTGGCGGATACCGGCGACCGCCGCATCTTTGTAGTGCTCGGGGTTTTCCGACAACAGCTTGTGCGTGACCAGCGTTCCGTCAGGACGCTTGCCCACCACGTCGGTGAACGTCCCGCCGCGGTCAACCCAGAACTGCCAGCGCCCACTGCCTGTGGTTGATGTGTTTTCTTGCGTCATTTCTTTGAACCTGTTTCCTGAAGAATAGAGGAAATGTTAAAGCGGTTGCTGACGGCGCAAGGAAATCGTTGCCAGCGCGCGTGTCCCCTGCCCTGCTTGCTGCTGATGTGCGGCATGGTGCTGCTGCCGTGGTTCTTTCCGGGCATCGGCACCCTCGCTGTCGGGCAAAATGAAGCCATGCTGCCTGTTCTAGCAATCTGTATCGGCGCCTCCGTGGGCGCACTGTCCCGCTGGGGTCTGGCTCTGTGGCTGACGCCCGGCGGCGTGATCCCCTGGGGAACACTGGCCGCCAACCTGATTGGCGGCTACCTGGTTGGTGTGTGCCTCGCCATTTTTCAGTCCATGCCCCAGCTGGATCCAGTCTGGCGCCTGCTGCTGATCACCGGATTTCTAGGCGGCCTCACGACCTTCTCCACATTCTCGGCGGAGGTCGTGATTTACCTGATGGAAGAACGCTACGGCCTAGCCATCGTCACGGCCCTGCTGCATGTGCTGGGTTCCCTGATCATGACGGTGGTGGGGGTCAAATCTGCTATGTTTTTTATAGCTGCTCGTGCCCACTAGTATTGGGCGAGCGAGACTTTTTATTGCCAATCTTCGGCTGCAGTGATGCGGCAGCATCTTGCCCGAGCAAAGCTGTCAACCAACACGGCTTGCGCACAAACCAAGGAAAATAGCCACAATGCCCCATGGCCTCCCTCGCCCCGCTTGACCCCGCCTCCGCTTACCCCGCCGTGATTGCGGGCGGGCGGGATCGTCTGGCGCAGATTGGGCACGCGCGCCAGGCCATTTTGTATGGCGTCGGGCAGGTCGCCGGCACAGCGCCTGTGCTTGAAAGCTGGATCGAACGCTCCTGGCAGCGCTGCCTGGCCCGCGGCAAAAAACCTGAGCAAGAGCTCATATTCGAGATGTTGGCGCCGCAAACGCCGCGCCGCACCGAAGAGGCCAACCACGGGCTGGTGCAAGCCGCTCGCCCGGTGCTTGAAAAGCTCGGGCAGGCCATTGCCAACACGCGCTACTTTGCCATCCTGACCAACGCGCACGGTGTGGTCGTCGATGTCAACGGCCAGATCGACCGGCGCGACCGGCGTGTCGACCTCATCACGCGCATTGGCGTGGATTTGTCCGAACAAAGCGTGGGGACCACCGCCATAGGCGCCGCGCTGACCGAGTTGCGGTCAGTCTGGCTGCACCGTGGCGAACATTTTTTCAATGCCAACACGGCCTATAGTTGTGCCGGCGCGCCGCTGTTCGGGCCGGACGGCGAGTGCGCGGGCATGCTGGACCTGACCGGCGTGGACGCGGTGGAGCGGCCCGAACTCAAACACCTCGTCGAACAGTCGGCGCGCAGTATTGAAAACGCGCTGATGCTGAACCAGCCGCACAGGCTGCTGCTCCGGCTGAACTGGTCAAGCCGCTGCCTGGGTGAAGACACGGATGGACTGATCTGCCTGGATGCGGACGGTTGGGTCACCGGTGCCAACCCGGTGGCGCGGCTGATGGTGGCAGCGCTCACCGGCACAAGCGGCAAGACCAGCAAGAGCCCGGCTGCTATTCATTGCAGCGAGCTGCTGGCCATCCCGTTTGAAATGCTTTTTGACGCGGGCCGGCGGGACGCACTGGGTTATCAGCAAGCCCTCGAAGTCCCGCTATGGTCGGGCCTGCGACTGCACGCATTGCCGCTGCTTGAAGGAAGCCTGCAGAGGATGGGCGGTGCGACGCCACCTGCGCCGCCGCTGCCCCTGAAAGACGTCGAGACCGCCTTGATACGCAAGGCTGTCACGGAGGCACGCGGCAACGTGATGCAAGCCGCGCGCGCGCTGGGTATCAGCCGCGCCACTGTTTACCGCAGGCTGGGCCGGCAGAAATAGCGCCAGGTTCTAGGTTCAGTGCTTGTGCATGGCGGCGTCAACGGACGGCGCAACGGCGTTCACCGGCACCACCAGCTCAATTTTGCTTTCCTTGCCTTTGGCGTCCTTGAAGCGCAGCGTCATCGGCACGCTGCTGCCCTTGGGCAGGGGCTGCTTCAGGTCCATCATCATGACGTGGTTGCCACCGGCCTTCAGCTCCACCGTTTTGCCTGCTGGCAAATCGAGGATGGGCAGCGCGCGCATTCGCATGATGTCGCCCTCCATTTTCATTTCGTGCAACTCAGCCACGCCCGCCGCCGGTGACGAAACACCGACCAAGCGCGTGCCCTCGCGCGCGGTGATCTTCATGAAGGCTCCGGTGCCCATTTGCCCCGGCACGGTGGCGCGCACCCAGGCGTCTTTGACTTCGACGGTTTGGGCATAAAGCGCGCTGCAGCTGAGCAGCAAGGTGGCGGTCAATAGGTTAAGTTTCATGGTGCTCTATTCGATAGGGTTAAAAATACGCGTCACTGCGGCTGTCGGGGCACGCGGCAAAAATTCCTATTTTGTGGCATTGGGGAAAAACAGCTGCTCGCCGTTGATCTTGTAGCCCGCAATCACGGCCTGCCCGGCGGGTGAGGTTACCCAGTCTACAAATCGCTGGCCCTCGGCAGTTTTGACTTGCGGGTGTTTGGCGGCGTTTACCAGCATCACGCCGTACTGGTTAAAGAGCTTGCTGTCGCCCTCAACCAGCACGGCCAGGTCGGCGCGGTTCTTGAAGTTGAGCCAGGTGCCGCGGTCGGCCAGCACATAGGCGCCGATGCTGGCGGCCATGTTCAGGGCCGGGCCCATGCCGCAGCCGCAGGCTTTGTAGTTGGCAAACTGGGGGGTTTCCACACCCGCCGCTTTCCAGTAGCGCAGCTCGGCCGCGTGCGTGCCGCTCTTGTCGCCGCGCGAGACAAAACTGGCATTACCCGCATTGAGTTTCGTCAGTGCCTCGGCAATGTCCTTGCCTTTGGTTTTGGCCGGGTCGGCGGCGGGGCCAATCAGCACAAAGTCGTTGTACATGACCGGAAAGCGCTTGACGGCAAAGCCTTCGGCCACGACTTTTTCCTCGGCCACCTGGTCGTGCACAAACAGCACGTCGGCGTCGCCGCGCCGGCCCATGTCAATGGCCTGGCCGGTGCCAACCGCCACCACCTTGACCTCTATGCCCGTGGCTTTCTTGAACTCGGGCAGCAGATACGGGAAAAGCCCGGACTGCTCGGTCGAAGTGGTCGAAGCCATCACGATCGATGGCGTTTGCGCTATCGAAACAGTAGCTACTAGCGCAAGTGGAATAATGGCTGCAGCCCTAAAACACTTCAAAGTACGCGAGATCATGTGTAAACCGGTCATCCAAGTTCCCCTTTTAAGAAAGTTTCCGCTGCCGCGGGTAAAGGCCCGTTAAAAAAAGCTTCGGTGGGCAGATCAGCCACCAGGTGGCCCTGCTCCAGATAAATCACGCGGCTGGCCAGGCGCTTGACCTGACCGAGGTTGTGGCTGCTGAAGATCAGCGTCATGCCGCTCTGGGCGAACTCGGCCATCAGGCGCTCGACCTCGCGCTTGGCCGCCGGGTCCAGGCTGGACGTTGGTTCATCGAGCAGCAGGACCTGTGGCTTGAGCGCCCAGGCCCGCGCCAGCGCCACGCGCTGCTGTTGCCCGCTAGAGAGCGCCCTGGCATTGCGCCGTGCCAAATCGGCCAGCCCGACCCGTTCCAGCGCCAGCAGCGCCTGCGCCTTCGCCAGATGCCAGCGCGCCCCGTTCAGCCACAGACCCAGCGCGACGTTGTTGAGCACGCTGGCGCGCAGCATGTAAGGGCGCTGAAACAGCATGGCCTGGCGTGCGTTGGCATCGTACTGAAGGCTGCCCGCCACCGGTTGAAGCAGCCCGTGCAGCGTGCGCAGCAAGGTGCTTTTGCCGCTGCCGTTGGCACCCACCAGCGCCAGCCGTTCACCGGCATTGACCTTGAGCGTGCAAGCGCTGAGCGCCTGCACGCGGCCAAAACGCACCGCCACGGACTGCAGCTTGAAAAGCATCGTCATGGCTGCGTCCCCCGCGTTGCGGCGCCGGCTGGCAGGCCAGCGACCAGCGCGGGCCGCAGTTCCGGCAGAGGATCGTCGAGCCGTTCACGCCAGCGCCGCACCAGCGCAATCACCGTATTGAGCAGCAGCACCACGGCCAGCAGCACGATGCCCAGGGCGAGGGCCAACGGCAGGTCACCCTTGCTGGTTTCCAGCGCAATCGAGGTCGTCATGACGCGCGTGAAGCCGTCAATATTGCCGCCCACAATCATCACGGCGCCGACTTCTGAAATGGCGCGGCCAAAGGCGGCGATCAGCACCGTCAGCAAGGCATAGCGCTCATCCCACAAAAGGATCAGGCCGCGCATGAAGCGACGCGCGCCCAGCGACTGGAACTGCTCGCCGTGGCTGCGCTCGGCGTCTTCAATGGTCTGGCGCACCAGCGCCATGACCACCGGCAGCACCAGCACGCTTTGGGCCAGCACCATGGCCTTGAAGGAAAACAGCCAGCCCAGAAAGCCCAGCGGCCCGCTGCGCGACAGCAGCAGGTAGACCACCAGCCCGACCACCACCGAAGGCAGGGCCAGCGCGGTATTGAGCAGCGCCAGCACCACGCCGCGCCCCCTGAAGCGCACGACACCCAGCCAGCTGCCCAGCAGCAGGCCAGCGCTGCAGGCGATCACGCAGGCCAGCGCGCTGACGGCCAGCGAGCGGGCGACGATGGCTGCCAGCATGGGGTCAAACGAGGTGATGAGCGAAAAGGCCGTGACGGCGCTGCTTGAGAAAGTGTTCATGCAAAGGATGGGGTGAGCCTGCATCGTAGGGTACAAGGCCCGGCGCCCGCATCGGTAATCTCCGTTATGAAGTACTTTGCATAGCCCTGACTGATGGCGGCGCCGCGAGCCCGGACATTCATAATCAGTGCACCCTGCACGCCCCCCATGCACAAAATCGAACTTTCTTACCTCTTGACGCCGCAGCGCGGCAAAGACGCGTTGATACGCAATCCGCTGATGGACCTGCTGCATGCGGTGCAGGAACAAGGTTCCATCTCCAAAGCCACCAAGGCACTGAACTTGTCTTACCGGCATGTCTGGGGCGCACTCAAAAAGTGGGAGCAGACGCTGGGCCGGGAACTCATCGTCTGGGACAAGGGCCAGCGCGCGCTGCTGACCGAGTTTGCCGAAAAACTGTTGTGGGCCGAGCGCCAGGCGCAGGCCCGGCTCGCGCCGCAGATCGAAGCCCTGCGCGGTGATATTGAACGCGCCTTTTCAACGGCTTTTGACGAGAACGCCCACTTGCTCACGCTGTACGCCAGCCACGATGCCGCGCTGTCGGCGCTACGCGATCAGGCCAGCCCGCACGGCCTGCAACTGGACATCCGCTTCATGGGCAGCGTCGATGCGATTGCGGCGCTGAACGCCGGGCGCTGCCGAATCGCCGGGTTTCATACGCGGGATCAGCCCGGCAGCCAGTCAGTCAGCGCCCACACCTACCGGCGCCTTCTCAAGCCCGGCCTGCACAAATTGATCGGCTTTGCGCACCGGCAGCAGGGCCTGATCGTCGCCAAAGGCAATCCGCTGCGTCTGGCCAGCCTGGCAGATTTGCAGCGGCCGGGACTTCGCTACGTCAACCGCGCCCAGGGCACCGGCACGCGGGTGCTGTTCGACGAGTTGCTGGCCGAAGCCGGCCTGCGGGCGGCGGACATTCAAGGCTACGCCAGTCAGGAGCCCTCGCACGCGGCGGTAGCCCAGGCCGTAGCCAGCAACGCGGCCGATGCCGGCCTGGGCATTGAGGCGGCGGCGCGCGAGAAAGGCCTGGGTTTCGTGCCGCTGGCGCAGGAGCGCTACCACCTGGTCTGCCTGAAGTCGAACCTCTTGACGCCGCCGGTGCAGGCTTTGCTGAGAGAGCTGCAAAGCCGCGAGTGGCAGATCACGCTGGACAGTCTGCCGGGTTATACCGGCGCACTGGCGCAAAGTGGCCAGGTGCTGTCGCTGCGCGCAGCCTTGCCTTGGTGGCGCTACCGTCAAGCCAAGGCACCATGATTTGAAAAAGACCACAACGCTATCATATTAATAGCTACCAGCGCTCGTATTTATTGGGCTATGGGCCAATTTGGCACACAAACCAGGATACGAAGGCTGCCGGCAACTGCCGCCAAGCTGCAAAGCCGCATCGAAGTCTCAGCGCGCCTCAAGCCTGTCCGATTTAGCAAACGTCCCTTCTCCTTTGTTTCCAGTGTCCAAGCGCAACAGCCTTGACAACCTAAAAGCGGTACCATGTTTGCCACAAAACAACTGGTTTCTGCTACTGCCTGGCTACAGGGGCAGTCAGAAATAAAAAATTAAATAACGATGAAATGTCGATCAGCTTGGGATGGCTATCGTCGTTCACCGGTTACGTCAAAAGGGAGCCCATTTTATGAAAGTTGTCCTGTTCTGCGGCGGACTCGGAACGCGCCTTCGTGAGCATTCCGATACCATTCCCAAACCTTTGGTCAGCATTGGATCAAGGCCCATCATCTGGCATTTGATGCGCTATTACGCGCATTATGGTCACAAGGATTTCGTACTTTGCCTGGGCTACCGGGGCGACCTCGTCCGCGATTATTTTCTAAGCTACAAGGAAACGATGTCCAACGACTTCACGATGTCGGAGGGCGGAAAGAGGATTGAACTTCACTCCACCGACATCAGCGACTGGCGCATCACCTTCGTGGATACAGGCCTGCATTCGAACATCGGCGAGCGACTCCTCAAGGTACGCAAGTATGTGCAAGACGAGCCAGCCTTTCTGGCCAACTACGCTGACGGGTTGTCCGACGTGCCGATAGATCGGATGGTTGCCGACTTTGAGGCCAAACAGGTCGCGGCAACCTTTGCCGGTGTGAACGGCTGGAACAGTTTTCATAGCGTGGATGCGAATTCCGATGGCATCGCCACGAGCATGAGTGCCCTATCGAGCAAGGAACTGCTGATCAACGGCGGCTACTTCGTGCTGCGCCAGGACATCTTTGACTATATTGAGCCCGGCGACGAACTCGTCGAGCAGCCATTTCAGCGCCTGATCGCCAAACAATTGCTTGGCGTGTACCGGCATGCCGGATTTTGGCGCGCCATGGACACCTTCAAGGACAAAATCACCTTTGACCGACTCGAAGCCCGGGGCGACTGCCCCTGGATGGTCTGGAAGCGCTGAGGTCGGCGTGCAATCTCTAAACCTGGCCAAGGCACACAAAGGCCGCCTCGATGTGCTGTGCATCGGGGCGCATTGCGACGACATCGAGATCGGTTGCGGGGGCACGGTGCTGGCTCTGCAACGCCGCTACCCCGACTGCCGGGTGCACTGGCTGATTCTGACCTCGGTGCCGACGCGCCGCAGCGAAGCCTTGGTGGCCGCGCGGGCCTTCGTGAAGCCGGCCTGCCGGGGCGAAACGCTGGTCTGCGACTTCCCCGACGGCATGTTGCCGGGACATCTGGTGCAGGTTAAGGAGCGCTTCGAAGCGGTCAAGGCCCGGGTCGAGCCGGACCTGATCCTGACCCACCACGGCCTGGACCGCCACCAGGACCACAGCCTGGTGAGCCAGGTCACCTGGCAGACTTTTCGTGAGCACATGATTTGGGAGTATGAGATTCCCAAGTACGACGGTGACCTGGTCTCGCCCAACCTGTACGTACCGGTGTCGGCCGCAGACGCGGCGCGAAAGGTCCGCGTGATCGTGAAGGCTTTCGCTTCGCAGCGTGGCAAGTCGTGGTTCACGGCAGACAACCTGCTGGCCATGATGCGGCTGCGCGGACTTGAATGCCGCTCGCCAAGTGGTTTGGCAGAAGGCTTTCACTGCCGCAAGCTGGTGTTCGATTCGCTCGGTGCAGCCCCTGGCGGAGACGCCGCATGACGCCTTCCATAACTCAATTTACCTATTAAATAGTGCTCTAGCCCATTACCCATGGGCGTAAGCAGCTATTATTTTCATAGCGAACACGATCTGAAGCCGCAAAAAATGTCGTCGCGCTCAGGCAGGTAGAAATTGCGGTATTTCGGATGTTTAAGGCGGGCGCGGGTGGCAAAGGAGGCGCCTCGCAGCACCTTGTGCGTGCCAAACCAGGGCTGCGAATAGGCCAGGTACGGGTCGGCTGCAAAACCTGGGTAGGGCCGAAAAGTCGTGCCCATCCACTCCCAGACATCACCCCAGCGAAAGCCCCGGTGCGCCGCCAGATGCGCGGCCGCTTCCCACTCGACTTCGGCCGGCAAGCGACGCCCGGCCCAGCGGCACCAGGCGTCGGCTTCCCACCAGGTCATGTGCAGCGCTGGCTGGTTGCCCGCCATGCGCCTGGGCTGGCCAAAGCGGGTCTGCATGACGGCGCCGCTGGCGATGCCGATCTGGTCGACGTAGCGCGGACCTCTGCGGCCCTCGCTGGCTGCGGCGGCCTGCAGCCACTGCCAGCCTTCTGGCTGCCAGAATTCTTCGCGATCGTAGCCGCCATCGCCGACAAACTCGACATACTGCGCCCACGTCACGGGCTGGGCGTCAATTTCAAACTCGGGAATGCCAATAGCATGCACTGTCCTTTCGTTGTCAAAAGCGAAAACGCTACCGGCGCTGCCCATTTGCCAGACCGTGGCAGGCATCAAGAGGGGCTCGCGCAGCGCCATCGGCGCCGGTGTAAACGCGGCCTGCAGGGGCGGGTCGAGCGGCAAGCCGAGGGTCTGGGCGGTGTAGCTGAAGGCTTCGCCATGCATGTCTTCGTGAAACAGGCAAAGGCGGTAAAAGTACAGGGCGTCGTCACTGTCGCCAGTTTTTTCAAGCAGTTCCAGCGTGCTTTCCAGCGTGTCAAGCAGATAGGCCCGGCAACTGCCGACGTCGGGCAGGTCCAGCGTCCAGCGCGTGGCGTGCGGCACATGGTCGGAGTCCCACCAGCGGTCGGCGTCGGGCTCAATCGAGGCGAGCCTGGCGCGCCCGGGCTGGCAGCGTGGGCCGAGCGCGCGCTGCAGGTTGCGGCCGATCCAGTGCTCCTGAAACCAGCCAATATGGCCGAGCTCCCACAGCGGGGGATTGAGCGTCGCTAGCTGCGGCACGGCGAAATTCACCGCCTCCAGCGCCTTCTGGTACTGGCCAAACAGCTGCAGCGTATGATTGCGCGCGTCGATCAGCGCGAGCGACAGCAACTCCCGGCCGGCACTGCGCATGCGGGGAGAATCAATCAGCTCCGGGCTGGCCATTGACGGCGAACCGGGCAAGCCGGACGATAAATCAGGTATGGAATCTGAAGCCAAAACAATTGTCCTGGTAAGCCCGGCGCTGGCAGAGGCCAACAACGGCAACTGGCAAACCGCGCAGCGCTGGGCAAAATTTTTGTCTGGTTATTGTGACATTGTGCTGCTCAAAAAATGGCCTGCACCGGCCGCTGAGGCAGCACGCCATGGCGCGCCACAGGCCCTGCTGGCGCTGCACGCGCGCCGCTCGGCCGCATCGATCCAGGCCTGGGCCGAAACCTGGCCCGACAAACCTCTCATCGTGGTGTTGACCGGCACCGATCTGTACCGCGATATTCAGCGCGATGCTGAGGCGCAGCGATCGCTGGCGCTGGCGACCCAGCTGGTGGTGTTGCAAGACGCCGGGCTGGCGGAAGTGCCCGAGGCTTGGCGCAGCAAGGCGCGGGTGATCTACCAGTCGGCAGCGGCCTTGAAACCCGCACGCAAATCCAGCCGCCGCTTTGTCGCGATCATGGTGGGCCATCTGCGCGAAGAAAAAGACCCGCAGACCTTTATGCGGGCGGCGGCCCATGACCTTGCCAGGGGCCTTCATTTTGAACAGGTGGGCGAGGCGCTGGCGCCGCATTTCGCGCAGGCCGCGCGCGCCACCGAGCAGTGCACGCCGCGCTACCGCTGGCTGGGCGGCATGCCGCGCGCGGCCACACGCCAGCGCATCAAACACGCGCATGTGCTGGTCAACTGCTCGCAGATGGAAGGTGGCGCCCACGTCATTCTGGAGGCGGTGCAGGCCGGCACGCCGGTGCTGGCCTCGCGCATCAGCGGCAACATCGGCATGCTGGGGGCCGACTATGCGGGCTACTTTGCGCTGGGCGACGTTGCGCAGCTGGCGGCGCTGCTGCGGCGCTGCGCCGCCGAAGCGGATTTTCTGGCGCTGCTGCAAAGGCAGTGCCAGGCGCGCGCGTATCTGTTTGAGCCCCGGGAAGAACAACGCCTTGTCATAAACTTGTTCAAAACTGCCTTAGAACCTTAACTGCGCTTGCATCAATCCGTCATTCCCGCCTTCGCGGGAATGACGACGCTAACGATTTGTAGAACTGCACTTGAAAGACTCCCCATGAACGCCCCTGACGCCCTGAAAACATCCGCAACGCTCCAGCCCCGCTTGACCAGCCTGTCGCACGGCGGCGGCTGTGGCTGCAAGATTGCGCCGGGCGTGCTTAGCGAGATTCTCAAAAAGGCCAGCAACCTGCCCGGTTTCAATTTGCCGCCGCAGCTGCTGGTGGGCAATGAAACCGCTGACGATGCGGCGGTCTACCAGCTCAATGACGAACAGGCGCTGATCGCCACCACGGATTTCTTCATGCCCATCGTCGATGACCCGTATGACTTTGGCCGCATCGCCGCCTGCAACGCCATCAGCGACGTCTACGCCATGGGCGGCACGCCCATCATGGCGCTGGCGCTGGTCGGCATGCCGATCAACGTGCTGCCGCTGGAGACCATAGGCGCGATCTTGCAAGGTGGCCAGGACGTGTGCCGCGACGCCGGCATTCCGATCGCGGGCGGCCACACCATTGATTCGGTGGAACCGATTTACGGGCTGGTGGTGATGGGCCTGGTGCATCCTTCGCGCGTCAAGAAAAACTCGGGCGCCAAAGTGGGCGATGTGCTGGTGCTGGGCAAGCCGCTGGGCATCGGCATCCTGTCGGCGGCGTTAAAAAAGGAAGTGCTGAGCACTGAGGGCTATGCCCGCATGATCGCCCTGACCACGCAGCTCAACAAGCCGGGCATTGCGCTGGCCCAACTCGAAGGTGTGCATGCGCTGACCGACATCACCGGCTTCGGCCTGGCCGGCCATACGCTGGAACTGGCGCGCGGCGCCGGCGTGCAGATCAGGCTTGATTGGACGCGCACGCCGCTGGTCGCGGGTGCGCGCGCGCTGGCGCAGCAAGGCTGCATCACCGGCGCCTCGGGGCGCAACTGGGCCAGCTACGGCCATGAGATCAGCTTGCCCGCTGCATTTGCCGAGGTCGACCAGGCACTGCTGAGCGACCCGCAAACCTCGGGTGGACTGCTGGTGTCTTGCAGTGCCGACAGTGCGGCCGAAGTGCTGGCAATTTTCCACGCGCAGGGTTTTGCCGATGCCGCCGTGATCGGAGAGGTCACCACAGGGCGCGGCGTCAGCGTTTATTGAATTTACGAAAAAAAACCGGACCAGCGCCGCGCGATTCGCCGCGGCTTGCTGGACAACAGCGTCGCCTCGCCGGCCGCTGGACTTCCATTTTTTATACAATCTCGCCACACGCCAACGTTCATCCGGAATGACTCTTTCACGTCCTCCGGATGACTTTTTACGCGTCATCGTTCTTTAGCCTGGAGAGACAAATTGCGTGCACTACTGAAATTTTCAAACGCCGTGGACTGGTTGAACACCCAGATTGGCAAATATGTCATCTGGCTGATTCTGGCCTCTACCGTCATCAGCGGTGTCAACGCGGTGGTCCGTAAAGTGTTCAACATGAGCTCCAACGCCTACCTGGAGGTGCAGTGGTATTTTTTCGCCGCTTCCTTTCTGATCGCGGCAGGCTACACCCTACTGAACAATGAACACGTGAGGATTGATGTGATTTCAAGCCGTCTGTCCAAACGAGGGCAAGTATGGATCGACATCATCGGCTTCTCCTTCTTTCTCACGCCCATTTGCCTGGTGGTGCTCTGGTACGGCATTCCGTTCTTCCTGCAGGGCTGGCAGTCGGGTGAAACGTCGAGCAACGCGGGCGGCCTGATCCGCTGGCCGGTGTACGCGATGATCCCCATCGGTTTCACGCTGCTGATGCTGCAGGGCTGGTCGGAGCTGATCAAGCGCATTGCTTTTCTCAACGGCCTGATTGACGACCCTAGCCTTAAACGAGAGGAGAAAACAGCTGAAGAAGAACTGGCTGAGGCGATTCGCCGCCTGGCTGCATCCAAGGCCAAAGCGGGCTGAACGGTAAAAACCCATGGAATTCATCGCTCAAAATTTCGCCCCGATCATGTTCGCGGGTCTTGTCGTGTTCCTGCTGATGGGCTTTCCCGTCGCCTTCAGCCTGGGCGCCTGCGGGCTGTTCTTTGGCTTCATCGGCATTGAACTGGGCTTGCTGCCTCAGGCCTTGATGCAAGCCCTTCCGCTGCGCCTGTTCGGCATCATGCAGAACGACACGCTGCTGGCAATTCCCTTCTTCACCCTGATGGGCCTGATCCTGGAACGCAGCGGCATGGCCGAGGACCTGCTGGACACCATTGGCCAGTTGTTCGGGCCCCTGCGCGGCGGTCTGGCACTGGCTGTGATCTTTGTCGGTGCCCTGCTGGCCGCTACCACCGGCGTGGTCGCCGCCTCGGTGATCTCAATGGGCCTGATCTCGCTGCCCATCATGCTGCGCTATGGCTACGACCGCCGGCTTGCCGCGGGCGTGATTGCGGCGTCCGGCACGCTGGCGCAAATCATTCCGCCTTCGCTGGTGCTGATCATCCTGGCCGACCAGCTTGGGAAAAGCGTGGGCGACATGTACAAGGGCGCGTTTTTGCCGGGCTTCATGCTGACAGGCTTTTATGCCCTCTACGTGATTTTGCTGGCCGTCTTCAAACCCAAATGGGTGCCAGCGCTGCCGCTTGAGGCTCGCACTTTCCGCGAGCCGAGCGGCTCCAGCGGCACGCCTTCACTGCTGCTGCTGACCCTCGTGTCGGCAGGCGCCGCGATCTTCTTCGGCCAGCACATTGCCGACGTCCATACCTGGTGGACCGGACAGCCGGTCACCAGTGTGCCCAAGGACGAGACCATCGTCGTGTCGCTCTGCGTGGGTGTGACGCTGGCCTTCGTGATTGCCGTGATCAACAAAGTTACCCGTTTGGGCCTGCTGTCGCGCATGGCCGAGCGCGTGACCTTCGTACTGATTCCGCCGTTGCTGCTGATTTTTCTAGTGCTAGGCACCATTTTTCTGGGCGTGGCAACGCCGACCGAGGGTGGCGCCATGGGCGCACTGGGCGCCTTGATCATGGCCCTGGTGCGCGGCCGTCTGAGCTTTTCACTGCTCAAGCAAGCGCTCAACACCACCACCAAGCTGTCGTGCTTCGTGATGTTCATCTTGATTGGCTCGACCATCTTCAGCCTGGTGTTTCAGGGAGTGGATGGCCCGCGCTGGGTGGAGCATCTGTTGACCAGCCTGCCAGGCGGCCAGGTGGGCTTCCTGATTGTGGTCAATCTGCTGATCTTCTTTTTGGCCTTCTTCCTCGACTTCTTCGAGCTGTCCTTTATCGTGGTGCCGCTGCTGGCACCGGTGGCGCAAAAGCTCGGCATTGACCTGATCTGGTTCGGCGTGCTGCTGGGCGTGAACATGCAGACCTCCTTCATGCACCCGCCCTTCGGCTTTGCGCTGTTTTATTTGCGCAGCGTCGCGCCCACCATGCCTTACACCGACAAGCTCACCAAAAAGCTGATCCAGCCGGTGACGACCATGCAGATCTACTGGGGCGCGGTGCCCTTCGTGCTAATCCAGATCATCATGGTGGGCATCATCATCACTTTTCCGGGGATCGTCTCCAGTGGCCTGGACAAGGTCGAGGTCTACGACATGGACAAGATCCGCCTGCAGATGGAGTCCGACCTGCTCAAGGATTCGGGTGCGGGACCAATGCCCGGGTGGACCGAGCCCGAACCCATGGCGCCGGCCAATGTCGATGAGAACGACCCGCTCAAACCCCCGGCAGACGCGGCCTTTGACGGGAAAAAATAAGCCGCAGTGCGCGCGTCGTCCCGCACCGTGGATTGACGCCACCGTCAACAAAAAGCCCCGCCGAGCGGGGCTTTTTGTTGCACAGTCCAGCCTGCCTATTTCAATAGAATCCGGCTACAGACTAATAACCACGGGCGCTAGCAGCTATTATATTCATAGCATTTGTCAGCTGCCTGCGAGCCGGTGGCCGCGCTGCGAAACCGAAGCCACGGCCATACAGTGACTTACAGCTTGACGCCGGCCATGTAGCTGTCGTAACGGAACTCCGAGAAGCGCGCCCACAGCAGTTGATCGCGCTGGAAGGCGCGCATGTCCTGGTGAATCTTCTTGAATTCGGCAGATTTGGCTTCGTGTTCGGCAAACACCTCCATCGAAGCCTTGAAGCCTGCATCCATGAGATCCTTCGAGAACGCCTTGAGCTGGGTCTTTGCAGCAACCAGTTTTTTCAAGGCAATCGGATTGACCGCATCGTATTTGGCCGTCATGTCACGCGCAGCGACCGCGGTGGCCGCGTCAACAATCGCCTGGAATTCCGGCGTCAATGCCGCATAGGCTTTGGTGTTGATGAAGAACTCCAGTTCCGCGCCACCTTCCCACCAGCCGGGATAGTAGTAGTACGGCGCCACTTTGTTAAAGCCCAGTTTTTCATCGTCATAGGGACCGACGAACTCCACAGCATCCAGCGTACCCTTTTCAAGGGCCTGGTATACCTCGCCGGCAGGCATGTTCTGCGCCACCACGCCCAGCTTTTGCATGGCTTCACCGAACAGGCCGCCACCCAGACGCATTTTCAAACCCTTCAGGTCGGCTATCGTTTTGATTTCCTTGCGGTACCAGCCGCCCATCTGGGTGCCGGTATTGCCCGCGCTGCGGCTCTTGATGTTGTAGTTGGCGTAAAACGCATCCATCAGTTTGCGGCCGTTGCCATGCTCCATCCAGGAGTCCATCTGGCGTGCGGTAAGCCCGAAAGGCACGGCACAACCGAAAGCAAAAATCGAGTTCTTGCCGGTGAAATAGTAAGGAGCCGTTTGCGCCATCTCGATGGTGCCGTTCTGAATGGCATCGACCACACCAAAGGCCGGCATCAATTCGCCCGCGGCATGCACGGAAACTTCAAATTTACCGCCGGACAAGGCCTTCACCGTCTTGGCAAACATCTCTGCGCTGCCAAAAATTGTGTCAAGCGATTTGGGAAAGCTCGAAGCCATGCGCCAGCGAACGGCTGCCTGCGCATGCACAGCAGGCGCCACGCCAGCTGCCAGCACACCGGCAATACCGGCGTTTTTAATGAGTGATCGACGATCCATGAATACTCTCTCCTAAAAGTTACCTGATATTGAGTTCTGCAGTGATCTGCGGGATCATAGATCGAGCCTTTTTGCGCTCGGCACAATGACTTGCAGCGGTGGGCAGAACCTTTATATTTTGTCAGTCTTTTACCGCAAGATGACCGGTTGTTACCCGTATAGCAACAAGAAAGCCGCCTGCAGAAGGCGGCTTTCTTGACGGTCAAGACAGGGTGTGCACCGTGCCCACTCATCCACGCTGAAGCGAACCAGCTCAGCCCACCGACTTGAGCGCGAGCTTGCCAGGCTTGTCGGACTGCTGGAACAAGGCGCCGAAACGCGCCGTGATGGCGGCCTCGATACCAGCCGCATCGAGACCCTGCAAGGCCAGCAATTTGGCCGGATCGCCATGCTCAATAAATTCGTCCCTGAGGCCCAGCTGCAGCAGCGGTTTGACCAGGCCTGCAGCCTGCAGCGCTTCGCTCACGGCGCTGCCGGCGCCGCCCATGATGGCGCCCTCCTCCAGCGTGACCAGGGCCTCGTGGCTGGCGGCCACCTTGAGCAGCAGTTCAATATCGAGCGGCTTGGCCCAGCGCATATTGAGTACCGTGGCGCCGAGTTTTTCAGCGGCTTGCAGCGCAGGGTAAAGCAGCGTGCCGAAGGCCAGAATGGCGACCGTCGCGCCTTCGCGCCGGACCTCGCCTTTGCCGAAAGGCAGGGACTGCAGGCCGGCTTCCGGCTCAACGCCAGCACCGGCACCACGCGGGTAGCGCACCGCCACCGGGTGGTTCTGCTCGAAGGCCGATGTGAGCAGCTTGCGGCACTCGTTCTCGTCGGCCGGACAAGCCACGCTCATGTTCGGGATGCAGCGCAAATAAGCAATGTCGTAGGCACCCGCATGCGTGGCACCATCGGCGCCAACCAGACCGGCACGGTCCAGCGCAAACACCACCGGCAAATTTTGCAGCGCCACATCGTGGATCAGCTGGTCATAGCCGCGCTGCAAAAAAGTCGAGTAGATCGCCACCACCGGTTTCAGCCCCTCGCAGGCCATGCCGGCGGCAAAGGTCACCGCGTGCTGCTCGGCAATGCCGACGTCGTGGTAGCGCTCGGGAAAGCGCTGGTGAAACTCCACCATGCCCGAGCCTTCGCGCATGGCCGGCGTGATGCCGACCAGCCGGCTATCGTGTTCGGCCATGTCGCACAGCCAGCGGCCAAAGACCTGTGTAAAGGTCTGTTTGGCCGGCGCGCTGGATTTTTGCAGTCCCATGGCCGGATCAAACTTGCCGGGGCCATGGTAGGCAATCGGGTCGGCTTCGGCCAGCTTGTAGCCCTGGCCTTTTTTGGTGACCACATGCAAGAACTGCGGGCCCTTGAGGTGCTTGATGTTTTCCAGCGTGGGGATCAGCGAATCCAGATCGTGGCCGTCAATCGGGCCAATGTAGTTGAAACCGAAATTTTCAAACAGCGTGGCCGGCACCACCATGCCTTTGGCATGCGCTTCCAGCCGTTTGGCCAGCTCCAGCAATGGCGGGGCCACACGCAACACCTGCTTGCCAACATTTTTGGCCGACGCATAAAAGCGCCCACTCATCAACTGGGCCAGGTAACGGTTGAGCGCGCCGACCGGCGGGCTGATGCTCATGTCGTTGTCGTTGAGCACCACCAGCAGTCGGCAGTCGTCATGCACGCCGGCGTTGTTCAAGGCCTCAAAAGCCATGCCGGCACTCATGGCGCCGTCGCCGATGATGGCAACAGCCTGCCGCTCTTCACCCTTTTGCCGTGACGCCAGCGCCATGCCTAGCGCCGCGGAAATCGAGGTTGACGAATGGGCGGTACCGAAAGTGTCGTAGGGGCTCTCGTCGCGCCGCGGAAAACCCGACAGCCCGCCTAAATGGCGCAGCGTGCTCATGCGCTCGCGCCGCCCCGTTAGGATTTTGTGCGGGTAAGTCTGGTGGCCGACGTCCCAGACCAGCCGGTCGTCGGGCGTGTTGAAGACGTAGTGCAAGGCCACCGTCAGCTCGACCGTGCCGAGGTTGGAGCTCAAGTGCCCGCCGGTCTTGGACACCGTGTCGATGACGTAGGCGCGCAGTTCATCGGCCAGAGTCTTGAGCTGGGCGCGGGGCAGTCGCCGCAGATCGGCGGGGCTGTTGATGGTGTCTAGCAGTTGGTACATCGTGTGGGGATGGGCTTGTCGGGTAGGTCGGGACGCAACATTAGTGCGCGCGATTGACCAGCATGTCGGCCAGCGCATGCAGGGCATTGGTGTTTTTTAATCCACTGGCCTGCAGGCTGGCCAGCGCTTGCGCCAGCAGCTGCTGCGCATAGTCTTTCGAGGCCTGCAGCCCGAGCAGCGAGACAAAGGTGGGCTTGTCCTGCGCCGCGTCCTTGCCGGCGGTCTTGCCCAGCGTGGCCGAGTCGGCGGTGACATCCAGAATGTCGTCGACCACCTGAAACGCCAGGCCCACCGCCGCGCCGTAGTCACGCAATGCGCGCTGAGCCGCTGGCGTGGCCTGCTTGGCCTGTGAAGAGGCGCCACAGGCCGCCCCCATCATCACGCTGGCTTGCAGCAGCGCGCCAGTCTTGAGGCGGTGCATCTCGTGCAGTTGCTCTGACGTCAAAGGCCGGCCGACGCTGGCCAGGTCTATCGCCTGGCCGCCGGCCATGCCCTGAAAGCCTGCGGCCTGCGCCAGCATGCGGCACAGCTTGGCCTGCGTCGCGACATCGACCGAATCGTCATCGGGCGTTAGAAGTTCAAAAGCCAGCGCCTGCAGCGCGTCACCGGCCAGCAGCGCCTGCGCCTGGCCAAACTTGACGTGGACCGTGGGCTTGCCCCGGCGCAACACGTCGTTGTCCATGCAGGGCATATCGTCGTGCACCAGCGAGTAGGCATGAATCAGTTCCACCGCGCAGGCCGAGCGCAACGCCGCCTGCGCGTTGCCCGCGACGGCTTCGCAGGCCGCCAGCACCAGCAATGGACGGAGTCGCTTGCCGCCGTCGAGCACGGCATAACGCATGGCATCACCCAGGCCGGCAGGCGCCGGTGCATCGGCCGGACCGGCGACCCAGCGCGACAGCGCCTGCTCCACGGCAGCTAGCTGCTGCGCGCTCCAGCCGTTCAGCGTGAACAGGGTTATCTTTTCAGGGGCGTTCAATCGAGTGTCTCTTGCGCTTTGGCGTTTCTTTGGCATTCAGGGGGTGGATTGCTGCAAACTATTCGCTCACCCAGGGCTTGAGTTCCGTGCCTTCCAGCACCTTGATCTGGGTTTCCACGGCTTCGAGCTTGTCCCGGCAAAACTTCAGCAACTGGGCGCCGCGCTGGTAACCGGTGAGCAACTGGTCCAGCGGCAACTGGCCGGCTTCCAGGCTGGCAACCAGCGCTTCCAGCTCTTGCAACGCCGCCTCATAGGTGGCCGGCAATGCCGCACCGACCGCGGGGCTGGAAGATGCAGACGAAGGGGTGCTTTTGGCCATGGTGTTTGAAAAGGCCTGATTTTAGGCCGTGCAATGAAATCGGGACTCAGGCGCCGCAGCAGCCCGGGCATAGAGCCATTATCGGCGGCGGCACGGCAGCACCCGGCGCGGCCACGCGAAACCCTTTTTTCAGCACCGCGCCAGCAAGCCGCACGGGTAGAATTAATAGTTGGTTTTGATATCAGCGCCCAAGCACCGTCTCCGTGCTCTGAGCCTGCCTCATTTCCCGGTGTTTTCACTGCCTCCCAGCTTGAGCGCGGCGGCCTACTCACCCTACTGCATGTCTGATCTAAGCCTTCGCCTGCTGCAGGCCACCAGCCAGCTGCCCATCTCCAGCTATTTTGATGCGGGCCTGTACCAGCGCGAGCAGCAAAAGCTCTTTGCACGCGGGCCGCGCTACCTCGGCCATGAACTCGCGGTGCCGAATCTGGGCGACTTTTATGCGCTGCCGCATGAGGGCGAAGGCCGCGCGCTGGTGCGCAATGCCTCGGGCATCGAGCTGATTTCCAATGTCTGCCGGCATCGCCAGTCCACCATGCTGCAGGGCCGCGGCAACACCGGCAGCAATATCGTCTGCCCGCTGCACCGCTGGACCTACAACACCAGCGGCGAACTGGTGGGTGCGCCGCACTTTGAAGTGGACCCCTGCCTGAACCTGAACCGCTACCCGACACGGCGCTGGAACGGCCTGGTGTTTGAGGACAACGGACGCGACATTGCGGCCGAAATGGCGCCGCTGGGCACCCTGGCCGACCTGGATTTTGCAGGCTACCAGCTCGACAAAGTGCATCTGCACGAATGCAACTACAACTGGAAAACGTTTATCGAGGTTTACCTGGAGGACTACCACGTCGGCCCGTTCCACCCCGGGCTGGGCGGCTTTGTCTCTACCCATGACCTGCAATGGGAGCTGCAGCGGCACTACTCCGTGCAGACCGTTGGTGTTTCCGACAAGCTGGGCAAGCCCGGCACCGACACCTACAAAAAATGGCACGACGTGGTGCTGCAATACCGCAACGGTGTGGCGCCGCGCTACGGCGCGATCTGGCTCACCTACTACCCGCATGTGATGCTGGAGTGGTACCCGCATACGCTGGTCGTCAGCACGCTGCATCCGCAGGGCCCCGACAGGACACTCAACGTGGTGGAGTTTTTCTACCCCGAGGAAATCTGCGCCTTCGAGCGCGAGTTCATCGAAGCGCAGCAGGCCGCCTACATGGAAACCTGCGTGGAAGACGACGAAATCGCCCTGCGCATGGACGCCGGCCGCAAAGCCCTGATGCTGCGTGGCGACAACGAGTTCGGCCCCTACCAAAGCCCGATGGAAGACGGCATGCAGCACTTTCACGAGTGGTACCGCCGCGAAATGGGCGCCAGCAAAACCACCCAGATGATCTGAGCAAACCGCCCGCGCCACTTAATTGCTATTTTTTTAATAGCTACTTGCGCCCGTGCTTACTGGGCTAGAGCCTTATTTCATTCCTAAAAACGCCCCTGAAGCAAAAACACGCCATGCAAGCCGTCTGGATGATTCTTTCCTCGTTCCTGTTTGCCAGCATGGGCGTGTGCGTCAAGTTTGCGTCGGCGCACTTCAACAGCGCCGAGCTGGTGTTTTACCGCGGGCTGATCGGCATTGCCTTCATGGCCGCTTATGCGCACGCGCGCGGCACCCCGCTGGCTACCCGCGTGCCCGCCATGCATGCCTGGCGCAGCGTCGTCGGCGTGGTGGCGCTGTCGGCCTGGTTTTACGCGATTGCCCATCTGCCGCTGGCCACCGCCATGACGCTCAACTACATGAGCAGCGTCTGGATTGCCTGCTTTCTGGTCGGCGGCGCGCTGATGTCAGCAGGGGTAAAGGCCGGCGAACGCCGCGACGGGCCGCCCCTAGCAAGTTCAGCCCCCTCGGGGGGCAGCGAACTACGCGAAGCGAGGAGCGTGGGGGCCAAAACAGCCAGTCAAGGCCCGCTGGTGCTGGCGATCCTGGCCAGCTTTGGCGGCGTGGTGCTGCTGCTGCGCCCTTCCATGGACCAGGACCAGACTTTTGCCGGCCTGATCGGCCTGCTGTCGGGCCTGGGCGCCGCCTTTGCCTACATGCAGGTGATGGCGCTGTCCCGCCTGGGCGAGCCCGAAACGCGCACGGTGTTTTACTTTGCCGTCGGCACGGCGGTGGCCGGCGCGCTCGGCATGGTGCTGATGGGCGTGTCGCCCTGGGACTGGCAGCAAGCGCTGTGGCTGCCGCCGCTGGGCATTCTGGCCTCGCTGGGTCAACTTGCCATGACCAAGGCCTATTCCATGTCGGAAAACCATGGCGGAACGCTGATGGTGGCCAATCTGCAGTACTCGGGCATCGTCTTTGCCGCGCTGTACAGTCTGATTTTGTTTGGCGACAATATTCCCTTGATGGGCTGGGCCGGCATGGCGCTAATTATCGTCAGCGCCGTCGCCGCTACGGCTTTGCGAGCGCGCGCCGCACCCGACGCGCCCGCCGAGGAACATTGACCGCAGGAGGACGAGATGAGCTACACCACCCTGATTTCCGCCGCGCAGTTGCAGGCGCTGATGGCCGACGGCCCGCCTGCCGTACAGCTGCGCGTGTTTGACTGCAGCTTTGATCTGATGGATGCGCACGCCGGCGAGCAGCAGTATTTGGCCTCGCATATTCCGGGCGCGGTGTATGCCAACCTGGAGACCGCGCTCAGCGCCAGGCACGGCGTGCCGGGTGCCCACGGCGTTATCACGGCGACCGGCGCCGACGCGCCCGCCTCGGGCGGACGGCATCCGCTGCCGAATCGCGAAAAGTTTGCCATCTGGCTGTCCAGCGTCGGCTTTGCCAACGACATGCAGGCCGTCGTCTACGACCGCAATGGCGCCAACTACTGTGGCCGCCTCTGGTGGATGCTCAAATGGGCCGGCCACCGCAACGTGGCCGTGCTCGACGGCGGGCTGCAGGCCTGGCAGGCCGCCGGCGGCGCCGTCAACAGGGGCGAGGAACCGGCGCACTTTCAGACCAGTTTCAAACTGGCCCCGGCGCAGGCCCTACTGGTCAACGCACAGACCGTCTTGGGTCAGCTGGAGCGCCCGACCCAAACCCTGATCGACGCGCGGGCACCGGCGCGTTTTCGGGGCGAGATCGAGCCGCTGGACCCGGTGGCCGGCCACGTTCCGGGCGCGTTGAACCGCCCGTTCGGCCAGAATTTGACGCCCGACGGCAAATTCAAACCTGCAGCGCAATTAAAGACAGAGTTTGAAGCGCTGCTGGGCGGACGCGACCCCGCCACTGTGGTGCACCATTGCGGCAGCGGCGTCAGTGCGCTGCCCAACCTGCTGGCGATGGAAGTCGCCGGCTTGGGCCCAACTGGCCTTTACGCGGGTAGTTGGAGCGACTGGTGCAGCGACCCGGGCCGGCCGGTAGCACGGGACTGATCTCTGGAGCCGCTAAGCTCATTCGAAGCCCAAAGAACCGCGGCACAAGTCGCACCGCAGGTTTTTGTAGTGGGCTGACCGCCCTCCAATCAGTTGCGTCCGCCGCTGGCAGCCCCTTCAGGCGGCATCACGCCACCGGGCGCGCTGCTGGTGTTGGCGGGCGGCATGGCACCTGGGGACGTTCCGCTAGACGAACCCATGGAACCACTGCCCATGGGAGACGCTGGAGCCGCACCTGAGGAGCCCGTTGAGCCGGTGTTACCGCTCGAAGGGCTGCCCATGGGTGAGGAGGACGAGCCTGGCGCGGTGGTGGTGTCGTTCGTCTTTTTGCCACAAGCGCCGAGTGCCAGCGCAGCAGCCAGAGCCAGCGCCGTCACGGCAACTGATGCAAATTTGCTTTCGTACATGTCAATTTCCTTTCAAGAATGGTCGATGGACCGACTTTCGGTCAGCCCCACTCCAATTTATCCGCTCGGCGGGTTTTTCTAAAGAGAAACACGCGCGGCAACCTGTAAGGATTTTTCGCAAGGCTGAAGCAGCCCAGAGGCCCCGTTTTTGCCTGCTACAGCCTGCAGGACCCGTGAAATAACGAGATTTCCGGGGGCAGCGGGAATTGACCGGTCGCCTAGCGATTCAAACAGCGTGACCCACAAGTTGGAGCTGTTTGTGCGGATTGTCCTTATGGGCACCCGAGCTGGGCCCCTGGCCCCAGCTGCTTTGGGCGCCGTTGTCTGGTCGCTCGCTCGCCCTATTTTTGGACGGGCTGGATTTGGGTTCCCGGATCGGCGTGAGGTGTTTCATAGCAATCTCCTGAGCAGAACTGGCAACGCTTAAAACAGACCTGTGGCAGCAGCAGCAGCTTGGCGAAGCTCGCGGCTTTCAGTGCCGCGCCGGGGTACTGGTGTAAAGGTTTTCACATGGGAGGCAGAACACGGCTTTCAATCAATGGGCCTCATCGAACACCTTGCAATTCACCGCTCGCTTGCAGGCACCGCATCGCCTGCGAACCGTGTTGCCAGTGGACCGCCCCGGTCATCCCATCGGCATGGGGGTGGTCTGCACTTCGCCCGGTTCGGGCGGCGAGGAAATGGGTGGCACAGGTTCAGGCGGGGGCACATTCGGATTGGTAGCCATGGCAATCTCTCGAGTTGAGGGGTGGGTTGAATCAGCCCAGGACGGGCGGCTCTGACTTTGGGGGTCGCTGCAGCAAATTCCGGATCATGGCTTCGCCGACCTCGTCGCGACCATCAGAGGGCAAGTCCGCCTCCAGCGTCATGACAGGCTCCTCGTTGTCAGGTTTGTGCGACGGCGGCACGTCAGCATTTTTGTCGTGCCCAGAAGGCCCTCTAGCGGACGAGACTGGCGCGGCACCGGCGGGCGCGTCGCGCTGATCAAACGAGCGGGTGTCAGCCATCGCTACAGCCCTCCCCGCAGCAGTGGCAAGTCGCTGCTGATCACCGCAGCAGCAGAAGCCAGACTGGCCAGCACGGTAGCAAAAAACGCCGAGGAAGCCGCCCATTGCGAATGAAGCCGGCGCAGCAGCCAAACTGCAAAGGCGCCACCGCCTTTGCTCTCTTTGCCAGCTTTGTCACCAAGCATTGGCACTGCAGCAGAAAATTTGAAGTTCATGAAGAGCTTGACTATCAATATGGTGTAAATATTCTTCCATGTCCTTAAGTTTCCCGTAAGCGCCGATTACGGCTTATAGGCCGTCAAGCCTTGTCTTTGTAAGGCACTGGCTGACACAGCCCAATTCGACGCGCGGCCCGGGCTTCTGCCCATAAAATCAATTAAATAGGCCTATAGCCCTTTAAGAACGGGCGCAAGCAGCTATGAAAACAATAGCAAATGGTGCAGTGCTTTTGCCGCAAACCAGTGCTACGATTCTCTGAAACTGGTTTCAATAACGAGCTAACCGGCGCCAGTCCGGTTTTTCCGCATTCTCATGTCCGCAAGCCCCATCAAGCGTTTACCTGCCTTACCTGCCAAGCGCGCCACCATTGCCGAAGTGGCGCTTGAAGCAGGCGTTTCCAAGGCGACCGTGTCGAGGTTTCTGAACCACCGTGAGCGGCTGCTGACTCCGGAGATTGCAACGCGCGTTGAAATTGCCATCGCAGCACTGGCGTATAGCCCCAGTCCGATGGCGCAGGCGCTCAAGCGCGGCCGCTCCAGGCTGATCGGCCTGGTGGTGGCCGACGTGACCAATCCTTTTTCCGTGGCCGTGCTGCGTGGCGCCGAAAAGGCCTGCCAGCAGGCCGGCTATCTGCTGATGCTGTTCAACCTCGGCAACGACAGCCGGCGCGAAAGCGAAGCCATCAAGGCACTCACCGCCTACCAGGTCGAAGGATTCATCCTGAACACGCTGGGCCGCGACGCCGGTGCGGCTGCCGACGCCGCGCGCCATGGCAAGCCGGTGGTCCTGGTAGACCGGCGACACCACGACATGCAGGCCGACTTTGTCTCGCTCGACAATGCCGGCGCGGTGCGGCTGGGCGTTGCCCACCTGCTCAAGGCCGGCTACCGCGAATTGCTGTTTGTCTCGGAACCGATCAGCGGCGTGAGTTCACGCATGGAGCGCGAAGCAGCGTTTCGCAGCGTTATCGGCGACTCCGCAGCCGAGGCGCCGGATCTGCACGGCAACACCTTTGAAAGCACCGAGGGCGACAGCGACGGGCTGGATCAGGCGTTGCGCAGCCTGCGCCAGCGTGCCCAAGGAAGATTACCGGGCGTGATTTCAAGCAACGCCGTGGTCACGCTGCGGGTGGTGGCCGCCATGGCGCGGCTGGGCTGGCGCTTTGGCGCCGAGCTGGGCTTGGTGGGGTTTGACGATACCGAATGGTCGCCTTACATCGGGCCGGGCTTGACCACTATCGCCCAGCCCACCGACGAGCTGGGCCGGCTCGCCGCCGGCTGCCTGATCGAGCGGCTCAAGGGCCTGGACTTGCCGCCGCGCCAGATTTTGCTGTCCGGCCGCCTGCTGGCGCGTGGCTCATCGGTTCCGGTAGCGCCAGAAGCTAATTAAGCTAGCCGAAGATGCTTTCCAGGTCGGCATCGTTCGATTCGGCGTCCAGCTTGAGGCTTTTCTGAATGTGATCGAGGTGATCGAGCATCAGCGCTTCGGCCTTTTTAATGTCGCCGCGCTTGACGGCGTCAACGATCTGCTCGTGCTCGTCGGCCCGGCAACTGGTCGCCGTCGGCGCGTCATACAGCGAGATGATCAGGCAGGTCAGTGTCGAGAGTTCGCGCATCGCGCGCGCCAGCGCCGAATTGCCCGCCAGCTCGGCCAGCAGCACATGAAACTCACCCGACAAACGCACGATGGCCCGCGTGTCCTTGCGCCGCCGCGCATCCTCTTCCTGGTCCAGGTGACGGCGCAGGCGCTGCTGCTTGACGTCATCGATCGTGGCAATCAGGCGGCGCAGCACGCCGGGCTCGATCAGGCGACGCGCTTCAAAGACGTCCTGCGCCTGTTCTATGGTCGGCTTGGCGACAAAGGCGCCGCGCTGCGGGATGAGTTCGACAATTTGCTCATGGGCCAGCCGCGCCAGCACTTCGCGGATCTTGGCGCGGCTGGCATTGAAAATGGTCGCCAGCCGGTCTTCGCCCAGCTTGGTGCCGGGCGCCAGGCGATGCTCGAGGATGGCCGCCGAAATTTTTTCGGCGATGTCGTCGACGCTGTGCTCGCGCACGCTGTCGGCAGCAGCGGCGTTCAGTAAGGATTTTTTTGCCATGGCAAGCTCGATTTTATCGAAGGATACGTGCGTCGCAGGCAGCGTGCCACCTGCTCATGTGCGGCTCGCAGTTCGCGCCAGCAGGCGGGCGATGCCCTCGGGCAAGCCCAGATTCGGCTTGAGCGGCGGCGGCGCGAAGCTGCCCCGGCGTGCCGGGCTCGGTGCGAGCGAAACCAGCGTCTGGGCGTGGCACACGGCGCTGGACACACCGTCGACCACCGGCACCGGAATCCGCTCCTTGATCGACCGCGCCAGGCCGGCCAGCGGCGCGCCGGCGATGATGATCACGTCGGCGCCGTCGTCGTCCACGGCCGACAGGCACAGCGCCTGGAGCCGTTCGGCATGGTCTTCCTGCACCCGGCCGATGTCGTGCAGCGGCTGGTCCAGGCAGCGGATGCTGGCCAGGCGGTCGAGCAGGCCGTTGGCCTGCACGCACTCGCGGTACCAAGCGGAGATGCGGCGCGAAATGGCGATGATCGAAAAGCGCTTGCCCAACAGGCACGCGCTCATCAAGGCGGCTTCGGTCAGGCCGACGACCGGAATATCGAGCATTTCGCGTAGGCCGTCGATGCCCGGGTCGCCAAAGGCGGCAATGACGATGGCATCGTGCTTCCCGCAATGCTCGGCGGCCAGCGTGGCGGCCGCATAGGCGCCGATCAGCGACTCAAAGCGCGTCTCGATGTAGGCAACGCCAAAGGGCGCGGTCATGACGCTGATGTGGGTGCCGGGCGCGGCGGCGCGCTTCGCCTCGGCTTCGATCAGATCGGAAACGCTTTGCGATGTATTGGGGTTGATGAGCAGCAGCTTCATGGCATGGCCTCCTGTGGGGTGCGCTAGATGGAAGATTTTCGCGGCAGGGGCAGTATCGTAGGCTCGCCGCAACGCAGGAACTGGCCGCGGCCCGGGCGCGGATGAAACGCCTGGCCATCCCAGACCACTTCGCCGCGCGCCAGCGTGAAAGCCGGCCAAGCCTGCAGTTGCATGCCTTCGTAAGGCGTGTAGTCCACGTCATGGTGGAGCCGGTCGTTTCGAATAGTGACCGGGCGTTCGTCCCAGATCACCAGGTCGGCATCGCCGCCCACGGCAATGCTCCCCTTGCGCGGATGCAGGCCGTAAGCTTTGGCCGGATTCGTCGCTGTGAGTTCGACAAAGCGGTTGAGCGTGATGCGCCCTGCCAGCACGCCTTTGGAATACAGCAGCGGCATGCGCGTTTCCAGGCCCGGAATGCCGTTGGGAATATGGCTGAAGGGCGCCTCCTCGCCGCCGGGTTTCTTGCCTTCCGGCGCATCGTAGTCAAAGGGCGCGTGGTCGGACGAAAACAGCGTGAACAGGCCGTCGGCCAGGCCGTTCCAGATCACTTCCTGATTGCCTTTGTCGCGCGGCGGCGGACTGCAGACGCAGCGCGCGCCGGCATAACTGTTGTCGATGCCCAGGTCCTCGGCGGTCAAAAACAGGTACTGCGGGCAGGTTTCGGCAAAGACCTTGAGGCCCTGGCCGCGCGCCCAGCGAATCTGCTCAACCGCATCGCGCCCGGACACATGCACGATGAGGATGGGCACATCGACCAGCTCGGCCAGCGCGATGGCGCGGTGCGTCGCTTCGCGCTCGACCAGCATCGGTCGGCTGTGCGCGTGAAAGCGCGGGGCAGTGCGGCCAGCCGCTTCGAGCTTCTTGGTGAGCCACTCGATACAGTCGGCGTTTTCGGCATGGATCATGGCCATCGCGCCGTGCTGGCGCGCGACGTCGAGCACGTCCAGGATCTGGCCGTCATCGAGCTTGAGATCGTCGTAGGTCATGTAAACCTTGAAAGAGGTGTAGCCTTCGGCAATCAGCGCGGGCAGCTCTTCGCGCAGGACCTGGGGCGTGGGGTCGCTCACGATCAGGTGAAACGCATAGTCGACATGCGCGCGGCCCTCGGCGCGGCGGTGGTAGTCATCGACCGCCGCGCGCAGCGACTGGCCCTTGGCCTGGGCGGCGAAGGGGATGACGGTGGTGGTGCCGCCGCATGCGGCCGAGCGTGTCCCGCTGTCAAACCCGTCGGCCATGCGCACTGGCGCCTGCATCGGCTGGTCCAGATGGCAGTGCGCATCGACGCCGCCGGGCGTGACCACCCGGCCCAGCGCATCGATCTCGCGCTTGCCATTGGCCAGGCTGCTGCCCAGCTGCACGATGCGCCCGCCGTTCACGCCGATGTCGGCCGCGAAGGTATCGCTCGCCGTGGCTACCAGTGCGTTGCGGATGACGAGATCAAAAGTGGGAATGCTCATTGTTGTTTGTCCTTGCTTTGGCGCCAAGCCATCAGGTCATTTCCCGGAACAGGCGGCCCCAGCCTTTGAGCTCGCGCGGGTCGACATCGATGGTCTTCAGGGCCTTCCAGACCACCGTGGCGACCGAGTCATAAATGGGAATGTCCAGCTCGCGCTCCAGCTCGTCGACCAGCTGCGCGGCACGCAGGTTGGTGCACAGCGTGGTCAGCGCTTGCGGGCGCTGCCTGGCTGATTCGCGCAGCAGGGCGCGCAGCGTGTCGGGCTCGACTTCGCTGAAGGCGAAGTTCACCGAAATGCCGAGGTGCTGTTCGGCGATGCACTCGATGCCGATGCCGGCGTAGTTGGCGATGATGCGGCGCTGCACGTCTTCGACATAGGGCGAGACCAGCCCCAGCGTGCGCGCGCCCTGCAGCGCAAGGATTTCGTTGAGCGCAAGCACCGAGGTCGTGGCCGGGATGCCGGTGGCGTCAAGGATGCGCGCGCACAGCTGGCGGTCCTTTTCGAAGCCGAGCCAGCTCGCCGACGTGCCGCTCCAGCAGATCACATCGACCCGAGCGTCGGCCAGCAGGCGTGCCGCCTCCAGGATCTTGCCGTCATCGAACTGTTGCAGCGACTGCTCGCGCAGCGAAATCTCGGTGACGGCAAAGCGCGAGAAATGAGCCGACACGCCCGGCAGCGTGCTGACCATGGCGCTGGTCAGCGGCTCCAGCGCGGTGTTGGATGACGGCGTCAGCACGCCGATGCGTTTGCGTTTTGTCATGCTGCTGCGGTCAATCAGACCGGCAGTTTCTTGCTGTAGTCGATCAGCAGCGTCGAGCAGATGAACAACCCTGCGCCCGCGCCGGCAAACAGCATGAGGGCGAGAAAATACGAGCCCGTCGCCTGCACGATCAGGCCGACCACGATAGGCACGCCTATGCCCGCCACGTTGCCGCCCAGGTTCATGGTGCCGCCCAGAAAGCCGACCCGGTCGCGCGTCCCGAGGATCGATGGAACGCACCAGAACAGTCCGCACCAGCGCAGGAAAAACAGCGTGACCGAGAGCATCACCACCACGGTGACGGGGTCGGTGATTCTGGAAACGCTGTAGATCGAGAGCGTGGCAATGATCGAGGAGATGCCGAACAGCGTGCGCAGCACCTTGCTTTGCGAAGCGCCCGCAGCCTTCCATTTGTCGGCGATCCAGCCGCCGACCATTTCCCCGACGAAGCCCGAGAAAAACATGATGAACACCGCGCCGCCCATCTGCTTGATGTCAAAACCGTGGACCTTGGACAGGTAGTTGGGCATCCAGGTCAAGAGGCCGTAAAACAGCGCGTTAAAGCACATCCAGCCAAAAAACATTCCCCAGACCGAGCGGTACTTGAAAAAGTCCAACGCGCGGCCGCTGAGGACAGCCGGTTCCCTGGCGCTGTCTTGCGCGTGGGAGGCTTCGATGTAGCGCGCTTCGGCCTCGTTCACGCCGGGATGCTCGCGCGGATGATTGCGGATATAGCTCCAGGCAAAATATCCTGCGATCACCGTCCCGACGCCGGCAATGACAAAAGCCAGGCGCCAGGAACCCAGCAGTGCGATCAAGCCGGAGATCAGGATGGCTCCGAGTGCTGCGCCCAGCGGCGCGCCGCCGTCGAGCAGGGTCGCGCCGCGACCGCGTTCGTTCTGAGTCATCCAGATGCCGTTGAGCTTGCCGCCGGCCGGATAGATCGGCGCCTCGGCCGCTCCCAGCCCGAGCCGCGTCAGGAACAGGGGGACCCAGCCGGTGCAAAGCGCCGCGATGGCCTGGAAAAAGCCCCAGCCCAGCGTGGCCGAGGCAATCACGACGCGCGGGCCGTACCTGTCGGCCAACATGCCGCCGGGAATCTGCATCAGCGCGTAAGTCCAGAAAAACGAGCTCAGCAGCAGTCCCTGCGTCGCCGGCCCGATATCAAACTCCTTGGCGATCAGCGGCATCGCCACCGAGAGCGAGGCCCGGTCGATGTAGTTAATCGAAATAAGAAACAGCATCATCAGAAAAATCTTCCATCGCACCTTGGTCGGCGCGGCGTCGGCCACGGCGTTGTCGGCCACGGCGGTTTTCGCCATCACTAAAGTTTCCATGGTTTCAGTGCTCCAGTTGTTCCGTTTACGCTTGCGACAAAAAATGCGTCGCCCACCGAGGGCCGGTAGGCCCGGACTTCGACTGCGCAAGCACCGTAGAAGTCGACCGGTAAAAATATTTTTCCGATGCTTGTCACTTTATATGTCGACACAAGTGTCGACATTAGTATTTACCATAGTGTCGACTCTAATTTGTAAAAATATGAAAGCCGGAAATCTGGCCTTGAGCCTGTTATCGCACCCTATTTTGCGGGGTCGTGGCCAAGAGCGGCACCCAAGGGTATTGACGGAGTTACAACACAGGCATGTTTGCTTTTATAATGCGTTGAAACCGGTTTCAGAGCTTGTTGACAGTAGCTCTCCAGCCAGGCTTTGAGGAAATCTTGTACCAACCAAAGTGACTCAAGCGCTCGCGTCGTTTCCAAGGCCATCGTCTCGTTGATGAACTACACATTCCAATTCGGCGCCGTCTTTGCGGCTTGGCCGCTGCTGCTCAAAGGCACCTGGAACACGATTGAGCTGTCGCTGCTGGCCATGCTGTTCGGGCTGCTGGTGGCCATTGTTTGCGCCTGGGGCAAGACCGCCGGACCGAAACCGCTGCGCTTTGTGATCAACGCTTACATCGAGCTGATCCGCAACACTCCGTTTTTGGTGCAGCTGTTCTTTTTCTTTTTCGCCCTGCCCGCGCTCGGCCTGCGCTGGTCGGCCTACACCGCTGCGCTGACGGCGATGGTGATCAATCTGGGTGCTTACGCCACCGAGATCATTCGCGCTGGCATCGAGTCCATTCCCAAGGGCCAGATCGAAGCCGGCCTGGCGCTCAACCTGAAGCACCACGAGATTTTCCGTTTTGTCATTTTGAAGCCGGCGCTGAAGGCGATTTACCCGGCGCTGACCAGCCAGTTCATCCTGCTGATGCTGAGCTCTGCGGTGGTATCAGCCATTTCCGCCGACGACCTGACATCGGTAGCGGCTAATTTGCAGTCGCAAACCTTTCGCAGCTTTGAGATTTACATCGTCGTTGCTGCGATCTACCTGGTGCTGGCGCTGGCGTTTTCAGCGCTGTTTCGCGTGATTTACAAGACCACCCTCAACTACCCGGACCGTCGCTGATGCGCACTTTCGGATTTCCTGAATTTTTGTTCATCCTTGAGGCGGCGAAGTGGACCGTGGCGCTGTCGCTGATCGCTTTCATAGGCGGCTCGATAGGCGGGCTGATCGTTGCGCTGAGCCGCACGGCCGACAACCGCGCAGCGCGCTGGATCTCGGGCATCTTCATCCAGATCTTTCAGGGCACGCCGCTGCTGCTGCAATTGTTTCTGGTGTTTTTTGGCGCACCGGTGCTGGGCTTTGACATCAACCCCTGGCTGGCGGCCGGCGTGGCGCTGATCTTGAACAGCAGCGCTTTCCTCGGTGAAATCTGGCGCGGCTGCATTCAGGCGGTGCCAGCCGGTCAGACCGAGGCGGCGCACGCGCTCAGCCTGTCTTACTTTTCCCGCATGCGTGACATCGTCTTGCCGCAGGCCGCCAGGATTGCTCTGGCGCCCACCGTCGGCTACCTGGTGCAGATCATCAAGGGCACCTCGCTGGCGGCCATCATCGGTTTTGTCGAAGTCACGCGGACCGGCCAGATCATCAACAACGCAACCTTTCAGCCACTGATTGTGTTCAGCGTGGTGGCGGCGATTTATTTTGTCCTCTGTTGGCCCCTGTCCTTGCTGGCATCCCACATGGAGCGCCGGCAAGCGGCCGCGCTGGCACGCTGAACGGCGCCGCAAACTTTCCGTCCTTTTTTTCCACTACAAACCGGAGTCTTCACCATGATCAAACATTTGCAACGCCGCGCATTCACTGGAACCGCTTTGGCCTTGGGCCTGGCCGCCAACCTGTCGGCTTGGATCCCCGCCGCCAGCGCGCAAACCGTCGCCGATATCAAGAAAAAAGGCGAGTTGACCGTCGGCATGCTGGTGGACTTTCCGCCTTACGGCACCATGAACAGCGCCAACCAGCCTGATGGCTACGACGCTGACGTGGCACGCCTGATGGCCAAAGACCTGGGCGTCAAGCTCAATCTGGTTCCCGTCACCGGCCCCAACCGCATTCCGTTTTTACTGACCAACAAGGTCGATCTGCTGGTCGCCTCGCTGGCTGTGACGCCCGAGCGCGCCAAGCAGGTGCAGTTTTCCAAACCTTACGCTGCCGCCAGCATCGTGCTTTACGGCTCCCAAAAAGTCAGCCTCAAAACCCCGGCTGACCTCAAAGGCAAGCGCGTCGGCGTGGCCCGTGCCAGCACGCAAGACGTGGCGCTGACCGCCGCAGCCCCTGAAGGCACCGAAATCCGCCGCTTTGACGACGACGCATCGGCGATGCAGGCGCTGCTGTCGGGCCAGGTCGATGCAATCGGCTGCTCGACCACGGTGGCGGCGCAAATTGCCAAGCGTGCCCCGGCCAACGCCTTTGAAAACAAGTTTGTGTTGCGCCAGCAGGTGATGGGCGTGGCGATGCGCCCGGGCCAGGACGAGTTGCTGAAAACGGTGGACGACTTTGTCGCCCGCAACACGGCCAATGGCGAACTCAACAAGCTTTACCGCAAATGGCTGGAAACCGACCTGCCAAAAATGCAATAAATCCTGGAACTTGTTTTCATGACAGACACGCTGCAATCATCCTCGCCCGCTGGCGCTGATGTCATCATCCGCATTGAAGCGGTGGACAAATGGTTCGGCCAGTTCCAGGTACTGACCGACATCAACCTGAATGTTGCAGCCGGGGAACGCATTGTGATCTGCGGGCCTTCGGGCTCGGGCAAGTCCACGCTGATCCGCTGCATCAACCGGCTGGAAACCGTGCAAAAAGGCCGCATCGTGGTCGATGGCATCGACCTGACTGCCGGTGGCAAGAACGTCGATTCGGTGCGCCAGGAAGTCGGCATGGTGTTCCAGCAGTTCAACCTGTTCCCCCACCAGACGATTTTGCAGAACTGCATGTTGGCGCCGATGCGCTCGCGCAAGTTGAGCCGGGAAGAAGCCGAAGCCATCGCGATGAAATACCTGACGCGGGTGCGCATTCCCGAGCAGGCGCAAAAATACCCGAGCCAGCTCTCGGGCGGCCAGCAGCAGCGCGTGGCGATTGCCAGAGCCCTGTGCATGACGCCCAAGATCATGTTGTTTGACGAACCCACTTCAGCACTCGATCCGGAAATGGTCAAGGAAGTGCTGGACACCATGATCAGCCTGGCCGACGACGGCATGACGATGCTGTGCGTCACGCATGAAATGGGCTTTGCCCGCAGCGTGGCCGACCGGGTCATCTTCATGGCCGACGGCAGGATCATCGAAGAGGCGCCGCCGCAGCAGTTTTTCAGCAACCCGCAAAACGAAAAAACCCGCAATTTCCTCGGGCAGATCCTGAGTTCGCAACATGCGCACTGAAGTCCCGACCACTACCCGATCCACCCGCCCCTTGGCCGAACCACCTATCCTGATTTCGCTGTCGGCCTTTGGCGCAGCCGAAGTGCGGCGCCACGGCCAGCGCTGGTTTGCCCAGCTCAGCCATGCGGCCGGTGCCGATGGCATTGAAGTGCGCAGCGAACTGCTGGTCGATGCTGCGAACGAACTGCCTGCCATCGCCCGCGCCGTTCAAAGCGCCGCCATGCAGGTGGTCTATTCCAGTGCCGACTACCTGTGGGCCGCAGACGGCACGCTGGATGCGCCCGCGCTGGATCGAGCATTGGCCGCCGCCCAAGCTTTGGGCGCGCCGCGTCTGAAAATGGCTATGGGCGGTTTCGGCCCCGCGTCCCACGGCTCCTTTGCAGCGCTGCAAGACCGCCTTCTAGCCGCCAACACCGAGCTGGTGATAGAAAACGACCAGACCCCGGCAGCTGGCACGCTGGCTGCTCTGCAAGACTTTTTTGGCGCTGCCAAGACGCAGGGATTTTTTTGGGGTATGACCTTTGACATGGGCAACTGGCACTGGACCGGCGAATGTCCGCTGCAAGCTGCCAGCGCGCTGGCAGCGCAGGTGCGCTATGTGCATTGCAAGGGGGTGCAGCGTCAGCCGCAGCGCTGGGTCGCCGTGCCGCTGGCCGAATCGAGCGCGCCTTGGCGCGCCGTGCTGCGCGCCTTGCCGGCCGATGTGCCCTGGGCGATTGAATACCCGCTGGCAGGAGACGATCTGCTGGACGTGACGCGCCGGGAAATCGAGCAGTTGCGCAGCGTTGCCGTCAGCCTTCAGCAACGGGCAAGCCCATGAGCCACGCTTTGGACGTCATTACTTTTGGCGAAGCCATGATGCTGCTGGTCGCTGACCGGCCCGGCCCCCTGGAGCATGCCGAATTTTTTCACAAGCGCACGGCCGGTGCGGAAACCAACGTCGCCATCGGCCTGGCGCGTCTGGGACTCAAGGTCGGCTGGGCCAGCCGCCTGGGCACTGATTCGATGGGCCGCTATTTGCTGGACGCCATGGTTAGGGAAGGCATCGACTGCTCGCACGTCGTCTGCGACCCCTCGCAGAAAACCGGTTTCCAGTTCAAGGGCCAGGTCAGCGACGGCAGCGACCCGCCGGTGGAATACCACCGCCAGGGCTCGGCGGCCAGCCATATGGACCTGCGCGATATTGACGTAGCCTGGCTGCTGTCGGCGCGGCATCTGCATGCCACCGGCGTGTTTGCCGCAGTCTCAGCCACCACTCTGCCGGCCGCCCGCAAAACCATGAACCTCATGCGCGCGGCCGGCCGCAGCGTGTCGTTCGACCCTAACCTTCGCCCGACGTTGTGGGCCACGCCGGCTCGGATGCGCGAAGCCATTAATGACCTGGCGGCGCGCGCCGACTGGGTGCTGCCGGGGCTGGAAGAGGGCCACTTTTTGACGGGCGAAGCCACGCCCGAGGGCATTGCGCGCTATTACCGCCAAGGCGGCGCCACGCTGGTGGTGGTCAAGCTGGGCTCGGAAGGCGCCTGGTTTGACAGCGACACGGCCGGTAGCGGCCATGTGCCGGGCTTTGCGGTCGCCGAGGTGGTTGACACCGTGGGTGCCGGCGACGGCTTTGCCGTCGGCGTGATCAGCGCGCTGCTCGATGGCCTGAGCGTGCCCGACGCCGTGAAGCGCGGCACCTGGATTGGCGCGCGCGCCGTACAGGTGCTCGGCGACAGCGAAGGCTTGCCGACGCGGTCCGAACTCGACCACGCTAAACTTTAATCCATGGTCAACGACAGCCCCCGCAAAAAGGTTCTGGTCTTCCGCGAACTGCCGCCCGACCAGTTGGCGCGACTGCAGGCACAGCACGACGTGAGCGTGGCCAATCCGCGCGAGCCTGAACAACTGGCCGCGTTCAACGCGGCACTGGGCAGCGCCCAGGGCATGATAGGCGCCAGCTACCCCATCAACGAAGCCGTGCTGGCCTGCGCGCCACGGCTCCAGGTAATTTCCAGCGTGTCGGTCGGCGTTGACAACTACACCCTGAGCGCGCTGGCGGCGCGCGGCATCGTGCTGTGCTACACGCCCGGCGTGCTGACCGAAACCACCGCGGACACGATTTTTGCGCTCGTCATGGCGACCAGCCGCCGCCTGGTCGAACTCGCCAACCATGTGCGCGAAGGTCACTGGTCGCGCAACATTGGCGAAGAACTGTTTGGCTGGGACGTGCATGGCAAAACACTGGGCCTGCTCGGTTTTGGACGCATCGGCCAGGCCGTGGCGCGGCGCGCGGCGCTGGGCTTTGGCATGCCGGTGCTGTACCACAGCCGCCACCCGGTAAACCTGGCCACGGCGGCGCCCGATCTGCTCGGCAAGGCGGTGCACACCCCATTCGATGACTTACTGCAACGCGCCGACATCGTCGCCGCCGTGCTGCCCTTGTCGAACGAAACCCGTGGCCTGATGGGTCCGCGCGAATTTGGTCTGATGAAAGCCGGCGCCATTTTCATCAACGGCGCACGCGGCGCCATCGTGCAAGAGGCAGCCCTGCTGCAGGCACTTAACCAGGGCGGACTGCGCGCTGCCGGGCTGGATGTGTTTGCGACAGAGCCGCTGCCCATGGGTTCCCCCTTGCGCCGGCACCCCCGCGTAACCGCTCTACCGCACATCGGCTCGGCCACCTTTGAAACGCGCCATGCCATGGCGGAACTGGCCACCACCAATTTGCTGCAGGCGCTGGCGGGCGAGCGGCCGCTCGCCGTGTTCGATACCTCGGCCGGCTTGTCGCCAGCACCGCTTGCAGGCCAGCGCGATGGGCCAGTCACCGGTTGAATTTGCTATTATTTTCATAGCTTAACGCGCCCGTCCTGTATTGGCTTCAGGCCTATTTAACCAATAAGTCCGGCATCTGACAGCCGCTTTGACGCCAGCCATGTGGCGCCGCGCCTATTTACGCCCTGGGCCGTGCCTTGGGGGGTAAACTTTGCAAGACCAACCTCACCGCTTTCATGGAGTTTCATCATGGCCATTTCTCACGCCGCTTCGGGGCAGCTTCTTGACATTCATTCCCTCACCGAGCAGTTCTCTGAAACGCGCACCTTCGCCGTGTTCAAAACCGACCAGCTCGAAGTCATGCGGTTGATGGTGCCTGCGCATAAAGCTGTGCCCTCGCACCAGGTCAAAGGCGAGGTCACGGTTCAATGCCTGGAAGGCGAAGTGGATTTCACGGCTGACGGAAAGGCCCAACGCATGAAAGCCGGACAGCTGGTGTGGCTGGCCGGTGGCGTGGCGCATGGTTTGACGGCCGTGCGCGACTCGACGCTACTGGTGACGCTGGTTTTACGCAAATAACTGCTAATTTGAGGCCGCAACTCAATCACGACAGGCGCCACAAGCTATTGTTTTAATAGCAGGCATGGCCCTTGTCGCGGATGTTGACGGCGTCGCCGCGCAGCTAATGCAGCTCGGCCGTCGGGTCGCGACCCATCAGCAGGGCAACCGCCTGCTCGGGCAAAACCTGGCCATCGAGAAGCGCCACCACGCTTTGCGCAATCGGCATGTCTATGCCCAGCGACTGGGCGCGTTGCACCACGGTGCGGGCACAGTACACCCCCTCGGCGACATGGCCCAGCGACGCGACGGCTTGCTGCAGGGTTTGGCCCTGGGCCAGCAGCAGGCCGACCTTGCGGTTACGGCTCAGGTCACCGGTCGCCGTCAACACCAGGTCGCCCAGACCACTCAGGCCCATGAAGGTTTCGGCCTTGGCGCCGAGCGCCACGCCCAGCCGCATTATTTCTGACAGCCCGCGCGTAATGAGCGCGGCGCGGGCATTCAGACCTAGCTGCAGGCCGTCACACAAACCCGCCGCAATGGCCAGCACGTTCTTAACGGCGCCGCCGACTTCGACGCCAACCACGTCGTCGCTGGCGTAGACGCGCAGCGTGGCGCTGTGAAAGGCGGCCACCAGCGCCTCCCGGACTTCGGCGTGCTCGCTCGCGGCGACCAGCGCCGTTGGCTGGCCGCGCGCCACTTCCAGCGCAAAACTCGGGCCGCTGAGCACGCCTGCTCTTAAATTAATAGCTACCTGCGCCCGTATTTCATGAACCAGCAGACCAAATGAGGGTGAAGATGAGGCAAGGTGCGGTTCTGACGCGAACGGCGCTTCAAACCCTTTGCTAAGCCAGACGACGGGTACCGTGGCGTGTTGCAGGCTGTGCAGCAAACTGCGCGCCGCTGAAACCGGCGTCGCCATGACGATCAGGTCTTGTCCGCTGAGCGCCGGAGCCAGCGAAGCCGCGCCGCCGCCTTGCACCACCAAGCCGTCGGGCAAGGCAATGCCGGGCAGATAGCGGCTATTGGCGCGCTCGCGCTGCAGGGTTGTAACCAGCGCCGCATCGCGCGCCCACAAGGCGACTTGGTGCCGGGGCAGGCCGCCATCCGCAGCGCGTGCGGCATTGACAGCCAGTGCCGTACCCCAGGCGCCCGCACCGATCACAACTATTTTCATGGCACGCAGGCCTGCCAACGCGGGTGACGCCTTGACAGGTCACTCAACACGGGCCATCAAACAATGATTTGCGGTGGGGTCTGCGCTGCAGCGGCTGCTTCGGTCTGCTGCTGCTCGTACATGGCCTGGAAGTTGATTTCAGCCATGTGCACTGGCGGGAAGCCGCCGCGCTGGATAACGTCGGCCACGTTGCTGCGCAGGTAGGGGTAGACGATTTGCGGGCAGGCGATGCCCAAAATGGCGCCTAGCTGATCGGTCTGCACGTTGCGGATCTCAAAGATTCCCGCCTGCTTGGCTTCCACCAGAAACACCGTTTTGTCGGCAATTTTGGTGTGCACGGTGGCCGTGACGGTAACTTCAAACATGCCTTCGGCCACCGGCGTGGCACCGACACCGAGCTGAATGTCAACCCCTGGCTGCTCTTGATTCAAGAGAATGTCAGGCGAATTGGGTTGCTCTAGCGACACGTCCTTGAGATAGACGCGCTGGATCTGGAATACGGGGTCAAGATTGGCTTCAGCCATGGTGCTCTTTCGGGGGTACTGAAAAAAACAGGGAAGGGGTGGAAATGCCTGCGCCTTGCAACAACAGGCCAGCGCGCATTATCACAGGGCCGAAGCGAAGACTGGCCGGCACAAGAGACGAGGGCAAAAGACGCTGGCCGCAAGACTCTATGACGGCTTATCAGGCGGCACGGCCCAGCAGTGGCAGCAAGCCGCCACGGCCATCCAGTGCCACCAGGTCGTCACAGCCGCCTACATGCGTGTCGCCGATGAAAATTTGCGGCACGGTGCGCCGGCCGGTCAGTTCCATCATGGCCTGGCGCTCACCTGGCAGCATATCGACACGTATTTCCTCCAGTTCGGTCACGCCGCGCTCTTTGAGCAACTGCTTGGCCCGGATGCAGTAAGGGCAAGAGCCCGTGGCGTAGATCTTGACGGTTGGCATGTTTTCTCCAGGGTCGTACGGGCGGCTGCGAAGCACAGGAAACGGGACAAGCGGGGCTGGATTCGGTCCGCAGACCGGCCTGACGCTGTTGGGATCAGACTTTCAAGCCTTTTCTAAGGGCAGGTTAGCCTCTTTCCAGGATTTGAGCCCGCCACCGAGTGATTGGGCTTGCTGGTAACCAAGCTTTTTGGCAATGGCGACGGCGCGGCTGGCCCGCGCACCACTAGCGCACACCAGAATCAGCGGCAAGGCCTTGTTCTTGACGACTGCGGGCAGTCTGGTTTCGAACTCGCTGAGCGGCACATTTTTGGCGCCGGTGACATGGCCCGCTGCAAACTCTGCAGCCTCACAGACATCAACTACCACGGCCTTTTCGCGGTTGATTAGCTGCACCGCGCCACTGGCGCTCAGTGCATCGGCATTCAGGGCGCCTGAAATCATGGGCCACACCAGCATGCCACCGGAGGCAAGCGCTATCGAAATCAGCATCCAGTTATCAATCAGGAATTTCACTTTGTACCTTGTGTATATTTTTCAGCCAAGTAGAGATTTTAGAATAGCGAAAGGACACATTGCATCCCGGCTGTCTTTTATTCCCCGCCAATCCTCTTTTATTCTCTTTTTTTACTTCCCTCCAACCTCACACACCATGCATAAACTCGTGCTCATTCGCCATGGCGAATCGACCTGGAATCTTGAAAACCGCTTCACCGGCTGGACTGACGTCGACCTCACGGAAACCGGCATCGAACAGGCTAAAAACGCCGGCAAGCTGCTTAAAACCGAGGGCTATGAGTTCGATGTGGCCTACACCAGCGTGCTCAAGCGCGCTACCCGCACGCTCTGGCATGTGCTCGATGAAATGGACCGCACCTGGCTGCCAGTGGTTAACAGCTGGCGCCTAAACGAACGGCATTACGGCGCCTTGCAGGGGCTGAACAAGGCGGAAACCGCTAAAAAATACGGCGACGAGCAGGTGCTGGTGTGGCGCCGCAGCTACGACACCCCGCCGCCGCCTCTGGACCCCCAAGACCCGCGCAGCGAACGCGGTGACCCGCGCTACGCCAGACTGCTGCCCGACCAGGTGCCGCTGACCGAGTGCCTGAAAGACACGGTGGCACGTGTTTTGCCTTTCTGGAATGAATCTATGGCACCGGCCATCAAGGTCGGTAAACGCATTGTGGTGGCGGCCCATGGCAACTCGATACGCGCTCTAGTGAAATACCTGGACGGGGTGTCGGACAACGACATCGTGGGGCTCAACATCCCCAACGGCATTCCACTGGTGTACGAACTCGACGCCAGCCTCAAACCGCTGCGCCATTACTACCTGGGCGACCGCGAAGCGGTTGCCAAAGCCGCTGCCGCCGTGGCCGCGCAAGGCAAGGCTTGAAACGGCACACATCAATTGACTAGTCAAGTCGCGCGATAGATTGTAAAAGTCCTGTAAAACGCGACGGTTTAGGCGCTTTTGCGGCGGCAGATGGTGCTACCGATGGAACTGTGGCGCAGGGCCTCTCTCCAAGGTGTATATTGCTTCTGGTTCAAGGGAGCAGAGGTTCCTCAACAGGCTTACTAAGGTATTTTTTATGGGTCAAAAACTCAAAATAGCAGGCTGGATTTCAATCGGCGCCGTGGCGGGGGCCCTCACCACCGTACAACTGCAAGCCGTCGCCCGCGGCGGTCTTACGCCTTTGCCACTCGAAGAGTTGCAACAATTGGCGGCCGTGTTCGGGATGGTCAAGAGCGACTATGTTGAACCGGTGGACGAAAAGAAACTTATCACCGACGCCATTTCCGGCATGGTGGCCAGCCTTGATCCGCACTCGGTGTACTTCGATAAAAAATCCTTCAAGGAATTTCGCGAAGGCACGTCCGGCCGCTTCGTCGGCGTCGGGATTGAAATCAGTCAGGAAGACGGCCTGGTCAAGGTGGTGTCCCCGATTGAAGGATCGCCTGCCGACAAGGCAGGCCTGAAGCCCAACGACCTGATCACCCGAATTGATGACACCGCCGTCAAGGGCTTGAGCCTGAACGAAGCGGTCAAAAAAATGCGTGGCGAGCCCAAGACCAAGGTGCTGCTGACGATTTTTCGCAAGGACGAAAATCGCACTTTTCCGGTGAGCATCATTCGCGAAGAAATTCGCACCCAGTCGGTGCGCAGCAAGGTAGTAGAGCCCGGCTACGCCTGGATTCGCCTGAGCCAGTTCCAGGAACGCACAGTGGACGATTTCGTCACCAAGGTGGAGCAGATTTACAAGCAGGAGCCCAACCTCAAAGGCATGGTGCTCGATCTGCGCAACGACCCAGGTGGTTTGCTTGATGCCGCCGTGGCGGTGTCAGCAGCCTTTTTGCCAGAGAACGTGACCGTGGTGTCCACTAACGGGCAACTGGCCGAAAGCAAATTTACCTACAAGGCCTCACCCGAGTTTTACCAGCGCCGCAACGGAGCTGATCCGCTCAAGCGACTGCCGGCAGCGCTCAAGACCGTGCCGCTGATCGTGCTGGTCAATGAAGGCTCTGCCTCTGCCAGCGAAATTGTGGCGGGAGCCCTGCAAGACTACAAACGCGCCACCATCATGGGCACGCAGACCTTCGGCAAGGGCTCGGTGCAGACGGTACGCCCGCTCGGCCCGGACACTGGAATCAAGCTGACCACGGCACGCTATTACACCCCAAGCGGCAAGTCAATTCAGGCACGCGGCATCGTTCCCGACGTGATGATCGACGAAACCGCCGAAGGCAGCCCGTTTGCCGCGCTGCGAACCCGCGAAGCGGATCTTGAGAAACATTTGGGCAGCGGTCAGGGCGCGGAAGTCAAGGAAGCAGGTCGGGAAAAAGCTCGTGAAGAAGCGCTGAAACGGCTCGAAGACGAAGCAAAAAAGACGCCAGAGCAGCGCCGCCCGCCCGAACTCGGCAGCGACAAGGACTTCCAATTGGCCCAAGCCATCAACCAACTCAAGGGCCGACCCGTATTGGTCAGCAAGACCGCAGTGGTCGAGCCGAAAAACGAGAAGAAGGAAAACTAGAACCACCGGGCAGGACCGAGGCCAAGGCGGCGTAATAGCTGCTCGCCTCCGTTCGGCCCTTGCGCTGGCTCCAGTTAGACACGCTGCCAGGATTCGAGTCGCTTTTTTTTCCATTCATGACCGACGAACAGCTGCTTAGGTATTCCCGCCACATCCTGCTCGATGAAATAGGAATCGAAGGCCAGGAAAAACTTCTGTCTTCGCACTTACTGATTGTTGGCGCCGGTGGTCTTGGCTCGCCAGTGGCCTTGTACCTGGGCAGCGCCGGTGTCGGCCGCATCACCATCGTCGACCATGACCGGGTCGATGCCACCAACTTGCAGCGGCAAATCGCCCACAACCTGGCCCGCATCGGGCAGTTCAAGGCAGAGTCGGTGCGGCAGTCGATTGCCGCCATTAACCCGGACGTGCATGTGATTCCGGTCACTCAGCGCGCTGACGCCGACCTGCTTGACCAGCTCGTGCCCGGGACTGATCTGGTGCTGGACTGCACCGACAACTTTGTCACCCGTCACGCCATCAACCGCGCCTGTGTCAAACACTGCAAGCCGCTGGTTTCGGGTGCTGCCATCCGTTTTGACGGCCAGATCACCGTGTATGACCCGCGCAGTGCGCAGTCACCCTGCTATTCCTGTGTTTTTCCTGAGTTAGACCTGCCGGAAGAAACCCGCTGCGCCACCATGGGCGTTTTCGCGCCGTTGGTGGGCATTGTGGGCACGGTGCAGGCCGCCGAGGCGCTCAAGCTGCTGTGCGATATCGGGCAGGCATTGACCGGACGACTGCTCATGCTGGATGGTCGAAGCCTGGCGTGGAATGAGATGAAGCTCATACGTAACCCGGCGTGCCCAGTTTGTAGCAGTTAATGCTGACTTGACGCGGCCTTCAAACCGCTTCTTTCGTCATTGCCTCGCCGCTGCGGGATTGCCGTGTCGGCCCGCCGCCATCCTGAATTACTTTTTGGTCGCAGCGGGCGCTGGGGCGCCGGCTCTGGGCGGCGGCGCGGCGGCACCTGGCTTGGCGGCCTGAGCCAGCACGCCGGCGCAATCAGCATCGTGTCCGGGTCCTGTCTCCAATGTGGCCGCCAATGCCAGCAGCGGATTAATGGCCGCCAACGCCAGGGCAATACCGGCCCGTCCCGCGAGGGCCGCCTTGTCGGGTCCGGCAGAAGGAGCTGAAAAAGTGCCTCCGATGCGCAACGGCGATCTGAAGCTCAGAATGCTGCGGTCCTTCGGCAACGGATCGAGGACCAGATCCAGCGTTTCATGGGCGAGGCTTACTTGTCCCCGACCGTTGATCACCGTATCCGTCGTATCCAGCACGATGGCGCGACTTGTCATCAAACCCTGTTTGACACCGAAGGCGGCGGCGGCACAACGCAGCTCCACATTTCGGTCACCACGCAAAAAGAACTTGATGGCTTCCCCGCCGTCGAGTCCTATGAATTCGAGCAGGATGTTGCTGATCTCGCCTTTGCCCATCAACACCGCCACATCCCCCGAGGCCGAACCCAGCATTTGCGCCACCGAATTGCCTTGACCCTTTAGATCAAACTGCCCGCTGATCCTTCCTAAACTGCTTTTGGTCGTCTCGACCGCAGGGAACAGCTGATTCAACCTTAAGCCACGCACATCCAGCTTGGTATCGAAGGCGGCCGGTGTAACGTTGGCATCAATGCGGATACGCCCTGCAACTGTTCCACCAGCAACCCCCAGCGAGACCGGCTCTAGCTGCAAGACCCCCGCGTTAAGTTTGACTTGGACACTGCCCTTGTCCAGCGGGAGGTTTCGCGCATGCCGGATATCGGCCGCGGAATAGCTCACGTCGGCGTTCATGGCCTTGAGCTTGGCAACATCCAGCGGCGTGACAGGCAGGACTTTTCGCGAGGCGTCTTCGCTTCGCATATCTTTTTTCTGCACGTCGATTGCGGCGCCGTTGCTGGCAGACGACGCCGAATTCGCCGCAACCGGTCGGCGGGCCACAGGAGTTAAACCGATCACCGGCCCCAAATCCTCAAAATCAAGCAGTTTTGACTGAACCTTGCCGGTCAAGAGGGGCACTACCGACGATTGATCGAAACTCAGCGCGCCGCTGAGGTCGGACTTGCCCAGCACACCCTGAATCTGGCTGGCGGCCCACACTTGCCCGTGTTTGCTGAGCTTGCCGCGAAGCTTGTAGGCGGGCGTTGAGGGCAGCACGACGCCCAGCAGCTTGTACAACTCTTCGAGATTGCGGCCCTGCAAATCAAACGTAGCATCGACACCGGCAAGTTCCGCCAAATTGGCGATCACACCCTGAGCCTTCAAGCTGGTTCTTCCCGCCACCGCATTCACCTCGAGCGGAAAAGGCGCTCCAGTGTTCTGGCTCAGCTTGAGTACGCCGCCCGTGCGTCCGTTGGCCGTAAAGGACTCATTTTTCCATTTCCCCTTGGCTTCGTAGCTCAGGGGGAGCTGCTCGGCCGCCTCTTTCGCCACGGAAAACTGCGCCACCACATTGGCTCCTTGCGCCGTCGCCAGGTATTTCAAGGTTCCTTGATCGACCTGCAGGGTTCCAATGTCTGGCGCTGCACCCTTGTCGGAGGTGTCACGTGCCAGCGCCCAGGTCCTGCGCCCGTCCGGCTCAATCTGCAAGCCAACTTTGGGCTGCGACAGCACAATGCGCGGCAAAATTACTTTGCCCACCAACAGCGGCAACAATTCGATGTCAAATTCTGCCGCATTTGCTTGCAGAAGATAGGGCTCGCTGGCCCATTCAGGGTTGGCAATTTCCACGCCCTCCACCCGCACCGTCGTGGTTCGCCCCAGATACACGGCCAGATGCTTGGTAATTTCAAAACGGCGTCCTAGCTGCCCCGAGACATAGCGATTGATCGGTCCGCGCAGTGCATCCCACGGAAAGAAAAAAACCACCAAGGTCAGAACCACCAGCAACAGGGCGAGAACCGCGAGCACTTTTCGAAAGTGGGAGGATTTGATCAGGGAGTTGTTCATGCGCTGGTGAGGACCCTGCAATGGCAGTTGGCGTGCTCAGAAGAGTTCACACACGCTTTGGATTACTTAGTTGCTACTATCGGGCGATTTTTCCTGCAAACGGGTCAGCAAGCACGATGTACGCCTGTGGGCAGGTACCTACAGTTACGCGGCCGTCTTCGTAGGTAGTTTCCTACAAACACTGGCCGTCCTCGCTGGCAGAATACTGCCAGCAACAAGATACATTAAAAAACAGGGTAAATTTGCTTTTTAAGTCTTTCGTAAGCTTCCGAAAGACACATTACCCGTACATGGACCTCAGCAGTGAGATTGAAAACTTACATCGTCGAAGATAATCCCACAATCCGGGAGAATCTGATTGGCACGCTTGAAGAACTGGCGAGCATCAACTCCGTGGGCACTGCTGAGACCGAAAATGAAGGAAAGGCCTGGTTGGCCGCAAACCCTAACAACTGGGACTTGGCTATCGTGGACTTGTTCTTGAAGCAAGGGAGTGGGTTGGGTATTCTGGCATCTTGCCGCGACCGCTCCTCCAGCCAGAAGGTGGTTGTCCTCAGCAACTACGCCACGGCGGACATCCGCCAGCGGTGCGCGCAACTCGGAGTCGACGCGGTTTTCGACAAATCCAATGAAATTGACGCCTTGGTAGAGTATTGCCTCCAGCAGCGCGTCACCTGCGGTTGAAATCAGTCAATCAGGCGGTTTTTGAGCGCGTAGTAGGTGAGATCGCTATTGGAAGCGAGGCTCATTTTTTCCATCACCCGGGTTCTGTAGGTGCTAACGGTTTTCACGCTCAGCGACAGCGCTTTTGCAATATCGCCCGCGGTTTCCCCTTTTGCCAATTTCAGAAAAACCTGAAATTCACGTTCGGACAGCTGCTCGTGCGAGGCCACGTCATTGGGCCGGTTCAACTGCTGCGCCAGCAACTCTGCCACCGCCGGGGTGATGTAGCGTTTGCCCAGAGAAATCACGCGGATTGCATCGACAATTTCAGACGGGTCGCATTCCTTGTTGAGGTATCCGCTGGCGCCCTGACGGATCAGGTTGACGGCGTAATGCTCTTCAGGGTAGCCACTCAAAATCAGTATGCCCACGTCAGGTGCCTTGGCCCGGATCATGGCCAGCGCGTCGATTCCGCTTTGCCCGGGCATCGACAGGTCCATCACCAGAATGTCTAGTTCAACATTGCGCACCAGGTCAATCGCCTCGCGGCCGCTGGCGGCCTCGCCAACGACGCGCAAATCCACATGGTCCGAGAAAAACTGCCTCAGCCCCGAACGCACAATCGCATGGTCGTCCACAATTCCGATTTTTATCATGTCGCAGTCCTCCTATAAGCCAGCATAAAGCAGGCGATGCACTGAAAAAGAAATGGCCGAAGTGGTCATCTTTTGATTTTCATGCCCATTATTGACGAATTCTTTAGCGATGTACCGAATGGAGCTTGCAGTGAAAAAGTTTTCGATCCCTCAAATGGCCGTCAGCCTGCCGCTGGCAGTGCTGGCCGCAGCCATCCTTATTTTTATCAATGAGCTAAGTTTTTACCAGTCCACTGATGCGGTAGCCAGCATTGAAGAGGCGCAAAAAACTCGCGGCTCAATCAATAAACTGCTGCAACAGGTACTGGATGCGGAAACTGGACAGAGGGGCTATTTGCTGACCGGCGACCCGCGCTATCTGGAGCCCTACAACACAGCCACCGCCGATATCAACCAAAATCTTGACGTTTTGCGCCTGCTGTTCGCGCCCTACAAAGACCAGCTTACCGAATTCGGCCTGTTGTCCCGGCATGTTTCGCGCAAACTGGCAGAGATGGACCTTAGCGTTCGCATGCGCCGCGAAGACAATGACGATGCCTGGAAATTTGTCTTGACCACCGACGTTGGCAAAGAGCAGATGGACGCCATCCGGGAGCGCTCCGCCACCCTGGCAGCCAGCAGTATCCGAAAAATGGAGCAGGGACAGGCGCAAATCCAGCGAACATTGCTGCTGTCGCGCATCGGCATTGCGATCATGGCAATGGCCGGGCTGCTGGCGTTTTATATGTACCTGCTGCAGACCAAAGCGGTGCTTGACTCGGGCATGCGCGAGCAAGCCATGCTGCAGCGCGAGCGTGATCTGCTGGAAACGCAGGTGCGCGAGCGTACCGCCAGCCTGGCCGAACTGGCGACCCATCTGCAAAACGTACGGGAAGATGAGCGAGGCCACCTGGCGCGCGAACTGCACGACGAACTGGGTGCGCTTTTAACCGCCGCCAAACTCGATGTAGCCAGGCTCAAATCGCGTCTGGCCGGTAACTTGCCCGAAGCGGCAGAGCGTTTGCAACATTTGACTAACACACTGAACAGCGGTATTGCACTTAAGCGACGCATTGTGGAGGATTTGCGGCCGTCTTCGCTTTCCCACCTTGGCTTGGTGGCATCGCTGGAGATCCTGGCGCGGGAATTTGAGGACCGGTCCGGACTCTTTGTCACCACCGATCTGGAACACGTCGAACTCGATGGCTCGTCGCAGCTGACCGTTTACCGGATGGTGCAAGAATCACTGACAAACATGGCTAAGTATGCGGACGCCAAGCAGGCAGACGTGAGCTTGCATAACTTCGACGGCTACGTCACGGCGGAGGTCAAGGACGACGGCAAGGGCTTCAAGCTCGACTCTTTAGGGCCGGCAAGCCACGGCCTGGCAGGCATGCGCCATCGTGTGGAAGCTGCCGGCGGCCGCCTGACGGTAGTCAGCGCCGAAGGGCACGGCACGAGAATTTCAGCGGTACTTCCCAAGTCAAGTTGAATCAAACGGAGGAGCGCCGCCCTCGCTGGCACTCTAGTACACCTATTTAGACGTGCTGGACGCGCGCGTAACAAACTGTCAGCCCACTCCTACAGCCTGTCCTCCCCAGGGCTGACAGGGGCACCCGTTCATAGCTGATGGGGGAAAACGCTCATTTTCACTAATCTAACCATAGGCGTTTCGAAAGAAGCCCTGCCTAACCCAATCAAAGCAAGGAGATTGAGATGCTGCACTATTCCGTCGTTTTTCTGGTGATCGCTCTAATCGCCGCCGTCTTTGGCTTTGGCGGAATCGCGGCCGGAGCGGTTGAGATCGCCAAAATTCTATTCTTCATTTTCGCCATCATGGCGATCGTGAGTTTTGTCGTCAGCTTGTTGCGCAAGAACTGACGACTACGCGCCGCTTGAATGCAGCCTGAACGCTTCCGCCCAAAGCTTTCTCTTCGTAAATTTTTTAGTTAATTCACCAAGGATCTGACATGAACACCAATACACCCTTTCCCAAATCAGCCCGCGAGGCGATGCCAGGTATCCGCGAAGGCTCCGACGAACTGCTTCAAAGTGCCGACAAGGCCGTCAGTTCAACCCGGCAGTATGCCAACGACGCCTTGGACAAAGCCGAAAACAAGGTTCGCGAATTGCGCGGCAGCGTTGACCCGATGGTCGACATGCTGGCGTCCAAAGCGCAAAAACTGGCCCGCCAGAGTCTGGACTTGGCTTCTGAAGCCAAGGACCGCGCCGAACAATCGTTTAGACGGGCCGCAGGCGTGACGACCAAGTACGTGGCTGAGCAGCCGCTTCGCTCTGTGCTCATTGCTGCGGCAGTGGGTGCAGCCGTCGCCTTGCTGATCAACGCATCTCGCCACCGCGACCGCTATTGAGACCTTAGCCCTTAGACCTTAAACCTTAGACGCCTGCCAGTTTGCCAGCACCCACCTCTGCCCTTGACCTTTCATCTCCCACTCTAATGCTCCACCCGTTTTTTTCTACCATAGTGAAAAGACCAGATCTGGTGATAGAGCATCTATCGGCCTATGCCGCGCTGCTGCATCAGGAAGCGGCAAGCGCCGGCGCGGAGTTGTTGACTCGCGTCGTGGCTTGGCTGGTGGTAGTGTTGCTGGGCGTGGTCTTTTTGGGGCTGGCGGGCACGGCACTGATGCTGGGCATGCTGAAAAATCAGTTTCACTGGGTACTGATAGCGGTGCCGGGGGTAGCGCTGCTGCTCACCATCATCGCCGTCTTTCAAGCCAAAAAGCCGTTTCAGAGCGAACGCTTTCCCGAACTGAAAGCGCAAATTGACAGCGATACCCGTGCTTTGCGCGGCGTTGCCTGAAAGGCTGGCGCCATGTCATCGCTCCATGAAGCCTCACCCCAAGAGCGTCTAACCAACAGCCGCAAAGCGATAGTCCGGCACATGAGTCGCGACAGCAAGCCGCGGGACGACACCGGCGACCCCGACCTGGATGAAACCGAACAGCTGCGGTCCGCTTCCTCGGGAACATGGGGCGTTGTCAAGCACGCGATCCAGGCCTGGTGGCATCACCACCCAGTGAGCGTAGCCTTTGATCTGGCCCGTCCGGCCATCGGCCACTATGCAGAAGACAAACCGTTCAAATTGCTGGGCATCGCCGCTGGCGTAGGCGCTGCAGCCGTATTGTTTCGGCCGTGGCGTCTGGTTTCCCTGGGCGGGGTGCTGCTAGCGGCGCTCAAATCGTCCGAGCTCTCGGGTGCCCTGCACTCCCTGATTTCCAGTTCCCGCCAAGATTCCACATACCCTGGAGAAAACTCATGAACACCAAAACTGCCACTTCCAATGAATTGGCCCTCGACGAAACCGGCTTGAATGCCGCTAGGCAAAGCCTAGACGAGGGCGCAATGACCCCCGCCTATGGACCGCACCGTGATGCCATCGTGAAGCTGCTTAACGATTCGCTGGCGACCGAGCTCGTTTGCGTGCTGCGATACAAACGCCACCACTTCATGGCCAGCGGGGTGTCGTCTGCCAAAATTGCCGAGGAGTTCATGGTCCATGCCAATGAAGAGTCTGCGCACGCCGACCGCATTGCAAAGCGGATTGTGCAACTGGGCGGAGAACCTGATTTTTCACCCGATACCTTGCTGCAACGCAGCCACGCCGACTATGACGAATCGAACGACCTGCAGACCATGGTGCGAGTCAACCTGGTGGCCGAACGGATCGCCGTCGAAAGCTACCGCCAGATGATTGCGCTGCTTGGCGACAGGGATCCCACCACCCGCCGCCTGCTGGAGGACATTCTGGCCGATGAGGAAGAACACGCCGACGAGCTCAAGGACTGGTTGGAGTAATAAAGATTACCGCAGGTCGATTGGCGTGGTGCCGCCGATTGATTGGCTTTTTAAACTTGCACCACATCTGTTATCAGTTAATAAATACCGATTCAAGAGGAAATAATATGAAATACGCTCGCGCAATTGCATTCGCCGCCCTGGCTGGCATCACCATTATTGGCAGCGGCTGCGCCGTTGGGCGTGGTCAAGAGACCACTGGCGCTTACGTGGATGACGCAGCGATCACCACTACCGTCAAGGCCAAGTACGTCTCGGACATGACGGTTGCCGCTACCTCCATCAGCGTTGAAACGCTCAATGGTGTGGTTCAGTTGTCCGGTTTTGCCAAATCCAACAACGAGAAAATACAGGCAGAAAATATTGCCCGTGGCGTCAAGAACGTCAAGGGTGTGCGCAACGACATCGTTGTCCGTCCTTAAACACGACTACTAGCATTCGGCCCCTAGCGGTGGCCTAAAAAAAAGCAGGCGATGAAACTATTTCATCGCCTGCTTTTTATTGAGCGCTTGTACTCAAGCGGTGGCGACCGACTACGCCGGCCAGCTGCAGCACCTCTACCCCGCTTTGACTTGCAACTTGTTGTCAACCGCACGCACGCCTTTTGTAGCCTTGGTGATAGCGCTTGCCTTGTCGACAGCCGCTTGACTGGGGGCTATGCCGTTCAACGTCACGGCGCCATTTTTGGTGTCGACGTTGATTTTAAGCGCGCTCAGATCCGGGTCTTTACCCAAGCTTGAAGACACAGCGGCGGTGATTGTCATGTCGTCGAGCTTGTCGCCCGCTTTGCTGGCAGCCTCTATCCCTGAGGATTCGGCTTTTTGGGTGGCATCTTTCAGCGCCGCCCCTGCCTTAGCCAATGCGCTTTCTGTTTTAGCCTTGGCTTGCTCGCCGGCCTGTTCAGTTTTGGCAAGGGCTGAATCGAGTTGTTGCCCGGCCGTTTTACCATCTTCCTGTTTGCCGCATGCGCTCAATGCCAGTGTCAGCGTCAGCGCGTTGGCTAGCAGCAGCGAGCTGCGCAAACGCAGGCAAGCTGCAAAACGGTTTTCAAGTTGGTTTTTCATAGTGACTCCTGGAATAATGATAGGGTTACAAGAAAAGTCGAGCACGCGCGACCTTACCCATGGGACCGCCATTCCTAACTTTAGCAGGCGCGCGGCGTATGGCGGATCAGCATTTACCGAAATGCGGGTAGGACAAATCAACCAACCCAGGCAGCCGGATTAAAAACAGCGCCCATGCTGCTTTCGGAACTCTCGTGGATAGACCGGACGCGGCCCCTGCGCTGGCGAGAACAGTCCCAGCCGAGCCGCTTCTGCCTGACCTTGCTGACGCGCATAGGGGCCCGAATCGTTTCGATAGCGGTAGGACCATGCCAGCCCCTGCGTAACCATCCATTCCCCGAGGTCATCACCGCCCAGAACCAGCCGAGCCAGCTGCCGCCCGTATGCGTCATGCAGCCGGCCGTGAACGGTGACTCGCTGGCCCAACGCACGGCGCATCAAGGCATCGCGCGACGCCACGCCACCGGGCTGGCAAATCTCGGGCGCGTCAATGCCGTCAACGCGAATGCTGAGCGGTTTGCCGCCCTCCTCCGGCCGCACCCAGACAGTATCGCCATCAACGACATAGCTCACGACACCCCACCAGACGCGCGCGCTATGCGTCGATGCGCGAGCCTGAACGCTCCAGAGCAGCAACACGGAACAGGCCAGAAGAAGCAATATTTTCGCCCTCGAAAGAAGCATCTGATTTTAATTACTATTGAATTGATAGCACATTGCGCCCGTATTCATTGGGCTAGAAGCCTAAAACTATACCCAATCTGGCAACAGAGCGACTACCAGCCGCCGACTGGCGCTAAGCCGTGACAATCCAGCCTTCCAGCCGGTCCATCTGCGGCGGCAGGCCATACAGCGGGGCGCCCTGCCCGGCCGCCCAGGCCGCCTGCATCAGGCACAGCACGGCGTCCAGACGGTCACCGCTGGCGTCGTCAATCAGTGCGTCGCGCTGCGCATGGCTGACTTTCAGGCGCAGGCCGAGCCGGCTCTGCCCATGCTCCAGCGCGGTGATCAGGTCCTTGCGCGCAATCAGTCGCTCCGGAGTTTGTTTGGCCTTGTCATCGCTCTTGTAGGAACGGCTCCCCAGCAGTTCGCGCGCCAGCAGGCCCGGGTAACCCTCCAGCGCAACCCGGCTGACATCGCCGTCGTGCAATCCGGGCAGGTGCACGCCGGCGGCGAGCAGGCGCGGCACGCCGGCGTGCAGCATGTAAGCGACCGGCGGATTGACCCATTTCATCGACGGACTGGAACCGGCCGGCCGGTCCGCCGCGCGATGGGCGAACTTTTGCCCGGGCGGACGCGCATCGCAAAAGGCCGCAAAGAGCGCGCGAATCTCCGGCCGAGTCAAGGCGGCGTAATGACGAATCAATTCAGGCCAGCGCTGCGGCCAGCCCAGATGCGCAACCAGTTCACGCGGCAGGCCAAAGGGAAAGTCGAATGCCGCTGTCCACGCGCGCGGCTGACTTAGCCAATGCGCAAAGCCGTCGAGCGACTCAATGCATTCCAGACCGGCCAGCAGTACCCGCCCTTTGGCGGCTGAGCCGGTGGCCATCACGATCGGTTTGCGGTGACTCGGACTGCTGGAAAAGTCGCAACCGATCAGCACGGCCGGCGTCATGCTGTCACTGCTCACACCGCGCAGCCGTGAAGCCGACCGGGATCGGGCGGGCGTGCTGTCCGGCCACGCCGCGTCAGGCGCGGCCGATGATGGCAGCGGTGGCCATCAGTTCTTCAAGCAGCGCCAGCGACACTTTGCCCGACACCGAATAGGGGTCGAGCTCGGGCTTTTCTGAATACTTCAGCAGGACCGCGTGGTTAAGCTTGAGCAGATTGACCTGCCCCATGGTCCAGCCACCAAAGCGGCGCTCGGAAATTTCTTCATAGTGCAGCAGCGCCACATCTTTGTGACGCGGGTCGCGCTGAATGTGGCCGTAAAGCTCGCTGACCGGCATGCGGCCGCCTTCAATGGCCTGCAGAAAAATACCGCCGCCGTAGCAAAGAATGCCGGTAATGCCGCAAGTCGGGTTGTACTCGCGTGATTGCGTAAGAATGGCATTGATGGCATCCGGAGTGGTGTCCAGGGCGCGGCTGGCGTAAAGCAAACGTACCAACATCGTTTAACCTTTCTGGGGAAGCAGAGCAAGAAATTCGCGGCGCAGCGTCGGATCCTTCAGAAACACGCCGCGCATCACCGAGTTGATCATCTTGCTGTCCATGTCTTTGACGCCGCGCCAGGCCATGCAATAGTGGCTGGCTTCCATCACGATGGCCAAGCCATCGGGCTGGGTTTTCTCCATGATGAGATCAGCCAGCTGCACCACGGCCTCTTCCTGAATCTGCGGCCGGCCCATGACCCATTCGGCCAGCCGCGCGTACTTGGACAGGCCGATCACGTTGGTGTGCTCGTTGGGCAGCACACCAATCCAGATCTTGCCTATCACCGGACAGAAATGGTGTGAACAGGCACTGCGCACGGTAATTGGCCCGACGATCATCAGCTCGTTGAGGTGTTCGGCATTGGGAAACTCGGTGATCGCCGGCGCAGCCACAAAGCGGCCTCTGAAGACCTCGTTGACGTACATCTTGGCGACGCGGCGCGCGGTGTTGTGGGTATTGTGGTCGCCGGCGGTGTCGATGATCAGGCTGTCGAGCACGCCCTGCATCTTGATTTCGACCTCGTCGAGCAGCAACTCCAGCTCGCCCGGTTCAATGAACTGGGCGATGTTGTCGTTGGCATTGAAACGCTTGCGTGCCAGCGCCAATCGTTCGCGAATTTTGACGGAGACCGGTATGCCTTCGTCCGTTGTAGCGTGGGGGAGCGTTGTGATGTTCATAAGCATGTCGAATATTACCAGCCCGCTCCGAAAAGGGTATTGAATCATTTTTTTCAGTGTTTTAGAGCTCTAGCCCTTTATGGGCGGGCGTAAGCAGCTATTAATTTAATAGCAACTGAAGTCTTGTTGCGGGGTGGACTATTCAGCCCCCCTTCGGCTCAGTAACGTTGCCCCGTCACCAGCAGCGCGAGGCGCATCACGGCGTATGCCATCCAGCCCTTAAAACGCTGAAGCAAGGGCCGACGGTTGTAGGCTGCCGGGTCTATGCGCCGCCCGTGATGGGCCATGGCCTCATGCAGGCGGCGGCCCAGCTCTTCGGCGAACGCCCGGTCTTCAACCACCACATTGGCTTCACGGGCGAGCAGCAGGCTCAGCGGATCGAGGTTGGACGAGCCGACAGTCGCCCAATGGCCATCCACGACGGCCACCTTGGCGTGCAGAAAACTCGCCGCGTATTCATGAATCTCTACGCCGGCCGCCAGCAGCGCGCCATAAACCGGCCGCGCCGCGTGGTATTGCATGAAGTATTCGTACCTTCCCTGCAGCAGCAATGTCACGCGCACCCCGCGTTGGGCCGCCCGGATCAGGGCATGGCGCAGTTTGCCACCAGGCAGAAAGTAGGCATTGGCAATGATGATTTCCTGACGCGCCTTGCCAATGGCACGGCGGTAGGCGCGCTCGATGCTGCTGCGGTTGCGCAGGTTGTCGCGCAATATCAGCGCCGCTTTAGCGCCTGGCTTGCCCGCTTGATTGCGAGCCGGGTCGGCTGGCGGGGCGGCGAGCTGCCGGGTAGTGGTGCGCCCACCATAGCCCGCAGCCTTGAACTTTTCCCACGCGACACTCAAATGCCGCTGCCGCGCGCTGTAGCCCGCCTGCACGCGCCACCACAGCAGCGCCATGGCATCGGCGGCCTCCAGCGCCAGCGGCCCGCTGACGGCTACTGAAAAATCAAAGCGCGCCGCTGGCAGTTCGCCGTGGTTGGGATCGTAGAAATCGTCCAGCACGTTGATGCCACCACAAAATACCAGCGCCTGGTCCACCACGCAAAGCTTGCGGTGCAGCCGGCGCCAGCGGTTCGGCACCAGCAGGCCCAGCCCGCGCCGGCCCAACCAGCCGACGCCCAGCGGCGAGTACATGAACCACTGCACGCCCGCTGCGGCGAATTTTTCCTGCCACTCTGCAGGCAAGGCAGCGGTGCCAATGCCGTCGACCAGCACCTGTACCGTCACGCCGCGCGCGGCAGCCCGCACCAGCGCGTCGGCCACCTGCGCGCCGGTCCCGTGAAAGTCAAAAATATAGGTTTCCAGCTGTATCCACCTGGTCGCGCCATCAAAGGCCTTGATCAGCGCCGGGAAAAGCGCCTCTCCGCCCTGAAGCAGTTGCAGCGCCCCGGATTTGCGGAGTTGGGATAGGGGCATCAGCGGGGGCGCGTTGTTGGAGATAGAGGTGTAAGGGCGCTGGCGGGTGTCAGGCCATTGGACCCGACTGCCTCGCCTTTGCCAATGTGGCGCGGCCCAAAGACCGGCCCGGCCTTGCAACAGTCTGCTGCAAACAACAGCGCCGCGAAACGGCCAGCCGCCCCTGCACTCAAGCCAGGAATCTCGGCAGCAGCAGCACTGCTTCAGCATTGGAGGGGGAAAAGCAGCGGTCAGCGGCGGCCTTGTAAGGCAACCACTGCCAGGCCGTGTGCTCACGCGGTGCTAGCGTCACGGCACAGGCGCTGGGCAGGCACAGTCCAAACACATGCTCGGTGTTGAAGCGAACGCCCGGTGCATAACGATGGCGCCAGGCCGGGTAAATTTCGTACACATTCGACAGGCCCCAATCGCGCCATTGCGCAGGCTTGGCTGCAATGCCGGTTTCTTCCATCACTTCGCGCCGCGCCGTCAGCAGCAAAGGCTCGTCCAGCGCATCCCTGGAGCCGGTGACGCTTTGCCAGAAGCCCGGATGGTCCGCGCGCTCTATCAACAACACCTCGAGCTGCGGCGTGTAAATGACCACCAAAACCGACTCGGGAATTTTGAAGGGCTGCAAAGCGTCCCTTTCCGTTATTCCGGCAGTGTCGAGAGACTAGACGGGCTGGGGATTGCGCAGCCGGATATGCAGTTCGCGCAGCTGCTTTTCGTCGACGACGCTGGGCGCATGGGTCAGCAGACACTGCGCGCGCTGGGTTTTTGGGAAAGCAATCACGTCCCGAATTGACTCGGCGCCGGTCATCATGGTCACGATGCGGTCCAGGCCAAAGGCCAGTCCGCCGTGCGGCGGCGCACCATACTGCAGGGCGTCGAGCAGAAAGCCGAACTTTTCCTGGGCTTCTTCAGGGCCGATCTTCAGGGCGTTGAACACCTTGCTCTGCACGTCAGCCTGGTGGATACGCACTGACCCGCCACCGAGTTCCCAGCCGTTGAGCACCATGTCATAGGCCTTGGAAATGCAGCGCCCCGGATCGGTGTCCATCCAGTCTTCATGCCCGTCTTTGGGCGCCGTGAAGGGATGATGCACCGCGCTCCAGCGCTGGCCTTCCTCGTCGAACTCAAACATCGGAAAGTCAACCACCCACAGCGGCCTCCAGCCCTTGGTGAGCAGGCCGGATTTTTTGCCGAATTCGCTGTGTCCAACCTTCAGCCGCAGTGCACCTATGCTGTCGTTGACCACCTTGGCCTTGTCGGCGCCAAAGAACAGGATGTCGCCAGACTGGGCACCGGTGAGCTGGAGGATTTCGGCCATCGCCGCATCGTGAATATTCTTGACGATGGGGCTTTGCAGGCCCGGCCACCGAAGGGCCTTGTCGCCGGGCCCCTTGCTCACATCGTTGACCTTGATCCAGGCCAGGCCCTTGGCACCGTAAATCTTGACAAACTCGGTGTAGCCGTCAATTTCGCCCCGGCTCATTACCGCGCCGCCAGGCACACGCAGCGCCACCACACGGCCGCCCGGGGTCGTCGCCGGGGTACTGAAGACCTTGAAGTCCACCGTCGCCATCACCTCGGTGAGCTCGGTGAACTCCAGGTTGACGCGCAGGTCAGGCTTGTCGGAGCCGTAGCGCTGCATGGCTTCGGCATAGGCCATGACCGGGAACTCGCCCAGGTCAGTGTTCAGCACGGTCTTGAATATCTTGCTGATCATGTCCTGGAACAGATCGCGAATTTCCTGCTCGCCCATGAAGGACGTTTCGATATCGATCTGCGTGAATTCCGGCTGGCGGTCGGCGCGCAGATCTTCGTCGCGAAAGCACTTGGTGATCTGGTAATAGCGGTCAAAGCCGGCCACCATCAGCAACTGCTTGAACAACTGCGGGCTTTGCGGCAGCGCAAAAAAGTGGCCTTCGTTGACGCGGCTGGGCACCAAGTAATCGCGCGCGCCCTCGGGCGTGCTTTTGGTCAGCATCGGGGTTTCAATGTCGATGAACCCATTGGCGTCGAGAAACTTGCGCGTTTCCATGGCTACGCGGTAGCGCAGCATCAGGTTGTTTTGCATGTAAGGACGGCGCAGGTCCAGCACCCGGTGCGTCAGGCGCGTGGTTTCCGACAGGTTGTCGTCATCGAGCTGGAACGGCGGCGTCACGCTGGCGTTCAGCACGATCAGCTCGTGGCACAGCACCTCGACCTTGCCGCTTTTCAGGCTGTCGTTGGTCGTGCCTTCGGGGCGCGCGCGGACCAGGCCTTTGACCTGCACGCAGAATTCATTGCGCACGCCTTCGGCGGTGCTGAACATGGCTGCGCGGTCCGGGTCGCACACCACCTGCACATAACCCTCGCGGTCACGCAGGTCGATGAAGATCACGCCGCCGTGGTCGCGCCGGCGATTCACCCAGCCGCACAGGCTGACGCTTTGGTCCAACTGGGCCTCGGTCACCAGACCGGAGTAATGCGTACGCATTTGAGAAACTTGTGTCACGGGGGTAGTCATAAAACTCAAACTTTCAGCGCCCATTGCGCATTTTCGTATTTATAGGGGGGGGTTCAGCGGTGAGCCGGCAGGCCTTGCGGGAACCACAACACCCATGGAAATCACATAGGTCAGCGCCTGGTCAACACTCATTTTCAATTCGATGCAGTCCGATTTCTTTAGCATCACGAAATAGCCTCCGGTCGGGTTGGGCGTCGTCGGCACGTAGACACTCAGATAGTCGCCCGGCAGATGGTTGACCACGTCGCCGCCAGGGACACCGGTCAGAAAGCCAATGGTCCAGACACCCTCCCGCGGCCACTGCACCAGCAAAGCCTTGCGAAAGGCGTTGCCGTTTTCTGAGAACAACGTATCGGAAACCTGCTTCACGCTGGAATAAATGGAGCGAACAATGGGAATGCGACGCAGCAGGGAATTGCCCCAGCCGCCCAGCTTTTTGCCAAAAAAGTTGCTGGCGATGGCACCCATCAGCAAGATGATCACCAGCGTCAGCAGCACTCCAAAGCCGGGAATGTGAAAACCAAGCAGTTTGTCGGGGTGCCAGGCCAGCGGCAAAATCAGCAGTGTCTGGTCCAGCGTTCCCACAATCCAGTTGAGCACCGCCAGCGTGATAGCCAAGGGCACCAGCACCAGCAGCCCGGCCAGCAACCACCTGCGAATCGAGCTCATCACGAGGTTTTGGAAGAGTCGCCGCCGCCGCTTTTGCTGGCGGACACTGCCGGAGCTGCGGTCGGCGCCGGCGTTGCCGACGCCGGTGCGCTGGCGGGGGTGGCTGCTGCTGCGCCGCTATCTGCAGCCTTGGTGCCGTTGCCGGCCGATCCAGCCGCTTCCGTGTCGCCAGATTTGGCGCCCGCAGCAGCGCTGTTGCCGCCGCGAAAATCAGTCACGTACCAGCCCGAGCCCTTGAGTTGGAAACCGGCTGCCGTGAGCTGCTTTTTAAAGCTCGACTCTCCGCACTGCGGGCAAACCGTCAAAGGCTCATCCGACATTTTTCGCAAGATGTCCTTGGCATAACCGCAGGACTCACATTTATAGGCGTAAATTGGCATGGTGCTAGCGCTTCTGTCTGGGAAAATAGCCTGAAAAAGGCTTGTAATGCAAAGCTCTCGATTATAGGCGTTGCCCCTTACCCCGCAGACCGATTCCTTTAGGGGTGCGCAGGCGCTTTCGATGGGCTTACCAACCGGGGCTTCAAAAGACCTGGACGCGCATAACCATCTGCATTGCCAGCAAGCCCAGGAGGAAGCCGAACCCGCCATAAATAATGGCCTGCAGCAGTTTATTGGTGCGCTTTTGCTCTGCCAACAATGCCTCAAGCTCGCGGCGGTTGGTGCCGGGCGGCGCTTTCAAGTACTGTGACAACAGACGCGGCAGGCCGGGCAGCAATTTGGCGTAGGTAGGCGCTTCGGCCTTGAGCTGGGCCAGCAGTTTCTCGGGGCCTACCTGTTCCAGCATCCACTTTTCCAGAAAGGGTTTGGCGGTACTCCACAGGTCCAGGTCAGGATCGAGTTCCCGCCCCAGGCCTTCAATATTGAGCAGGGTTTTTTGCAGCAAAACCAATTGGGGCTGGATTTCTACCTGGAAACGACGCGACGTCTGAAACAGCCGCATCAGCACCATGCCAAGTGAAATTTCTTTGAGCGGCCGGTCAAAGTAGGGCTCGCAGCAGGCCCGAATGGCGGCTTCGAGCTGATCGGCGCGGGTTGAGGCCGGTACCCAGCCCGATTCAATATGCAGTTCAGCCACCCGCTTGTAGTCACGCTGAAAAAAAGCACTGAAATTCTGCGCTAGATACTCCTTGTCGACCTCGGTGAGCGTGCCCACGATGCCGAAATCCAGCGAGATATAGCGTCCGAAGGTTTGGGGCGCGAGACTGACCTGAATATTGCCGGGGTGCATGTCGGCGTGGAAAAACCCGTCACGGAATACCTGCGTAAAAAAAATGGTGACGCCATCGCGCGACAGTTTTTTCATGTCCACGCCGGCATCGCGCAGACGCTGGGTCTGGCCTATGGGCACGCCTGTCATGCGTTCCATCACCATGACGTCAGGCATGCAGTAGTCCCAGATCATTTCCGGAATCATGACCAGATGCAGACCCTGCATATTGCGTCGCAGTTGCGCGGCATTGGCTGCCTCGCGCAGCAGATCGAGTTCATCGTGCAGATAATTGTCAAACTCTGCAACCACCTCGCGCGGTTTGAGGCGCTTGCCGTCGGCCGATGCTCGCTCGATCCAGCCCGCCATCATGCGCATCAACGCCAGATCTTTTTCAATCGCCGGCAGCATGTTGGGTCGCAGCACCTTCACGGCCACCTCGCGGCCGCCGGGCAGGGTGGCAAAGTGAACCTGGGCAATCGACGCGCTGGCGACGGGCGTGTGCTCAAACGTCGCAAAAATGCGGTCCAGCGGCCTGCCAAAAGCCTTTTCGATCATGGCGACGGCCACGGCGGAATCAAAGGGCGGCACGCGGTCCTGCAGACGCGCCAGTTCATCGGCAACGTCGGGTGGCAACAAGTCGCGCCGCGTGGACATCACCTGCCCGAACTTGACAAATATCGGCCCCAGGCTCTCCAGTGCCTCGCGCAAACGCTCACCGCGCGGGGCCTTCAGATTGCGCCCCAGTGAGACGATGCGCGTCAGCAGCCGGATCCAGGGCTTCTGAAAGCTGGAAAGAACCAGTTCATCCAAACCAAAACGCAGCACGGTCCAGACAATGAAGAAACTCCTGAAAATCCGGCTCATTCAGAGACCTTGGGGGATGTAGCCCCCACGCTTGTCGCTTCGCGTACTACGCTGCCCCCCGAGGGGGCTGAACTTGCTTGGGGCGGCCCGGCGTTGCGTTCGCTGGCCCCCTCGCTTGTCGCTTCGCGTACCACGCTGCCCCCCGAGGGGGCTGAACTTGCTTGGGGCGGCCCGGCGCTGCGTTCGCTGGCCCCCTCGCTTGTCGCTGCGGGTACCTCCGGCGTGTCGCTGCTCGTTTCACCAGGAAACGGGACTGAACTCGATTGGTACGGCTCGGCGCTGCGTTCTGACGCAGGGCTGGCCGCTGCTGACGCAACCGAACCAGTCGACAGCGGTGCCTTGGCCAGAAACTGTTTCAGGCCGGTCATCAAGCGCCGCCCAACATCAGCAAGGGCATGGGCCGGCGCATCGCCTATTAGGCGAGACAAATCCTCCTCGGCATCCCATCGCAGGTTTTCGGCCAACCATCCCAAGTCGGCTGCCAGCTGCACATCCCCCTCAATTTTCAAAGGTGGTGGCTTGCCGGCCAATACCGACTGCACGACAGCCCGGGGCGACTCGGGGGCCAACGACAGCAACAGATCAGGCTTCGCGGCGGGCGGCGCACGATCAACAAGGCCGGCCGCAGTCACTATTAAATCAATAGCAAATAAACCCCATTTGACGTGGACCACCCGGCCTTTTTGTCGCACCAGACGGTCTTGCGCCGCTTTCTCCTGCATCAGCACATGGTTTAGAAACAGCACTAGGCGCTGCTGCCCTTCATCGACCACCCAGACAGGTGGCTGAAAACGGCTGGCAATGGACTCAAGAAACGAAAATGGGGGCGTGTTATTCATACGCCCCCATTTTGCAGGATAAAAAGATTTGAATTCGGCAAAACTTCTTTGACGCGCCTAGTTGCGGTGCTTTGCCACTCTCAAAAAAAAACAGCTCCGCGGCGGATTGCCGCCCGGAAGCCGCCCGTTTCACATCACTGCAGCGCCTGTACGCCAGCGACCAACCAGCCACTGCCACCGCTGCGCGGCTTGGTCATGTTCCAGACCTCGCGGAAAGGACTGGCGCCTGCTGAAGCATCTTCGCGGATCATGCCGGAGAACTCCACGCTGGCCATGTAAACATCTTCCATTTCCTCAATGCCGAGCAGCTGCGCATCCAGCACCACAACATCGGTTTTGTTGGCCACGCCGCCGGTGTGCGATTCCCGGTCCGCCAGCTGCGCCTTAATCTGCTCAAGCATGTCATCGGTCATCATGGCACGCAGATTCTGGATATCAGAATGGTCCCACGCATCTTGCAGCGTGATGAAATTGGCCTTGCAGGCCTTGAGAAAGCCGTCGGCATCAAAACCTGCGGGAACACCCCAGGACTGGGATCCGCCTAGCGCCGAACCAATTTGCGACCCGCCAGCAACTGCGCCGACATCGGGCTTGTTGGCGTCAAAAGCCATGGGGCTTCGCTCCCAGGGCCGGGCCGATGAATCGTTACCTACATTTTCGGGGCTGTAGTTTTTCGGTGTGGTGGCGTTTGCTGCACCGCCAGCACCCTGAAAAGCAAAGGGCGTCTGGGAACGCGTGGCGCCGGGTGCGTTGGCCGCCCCACCCTTAAGCTTGCGCATGACAAAGCCAATCACTACCATGACTACCAGCGCCAGCAAGGCAAACATGATGATCTGGCTGAACGCCCCACCCAGGCCCAGCGACGAAGCCAGCCAAGCCAAGCCTAGACCCGCAGCCAGGCCGCCGAGCATGGCGCCCCATGGCTTTTTGGGCGCGACCGGAGCCGGTGCGGCTGCCGGGGTTACGGGTTTTGCCGCGGAATTCGCGTTATTGGCACCGCTGGGCGCCTGGCGCTGCGTCACGTTAGGAGACTGCTTACCAAACGACGAGCCGCCCCCCATGCGCTTGGCATCAGCCGCGGTTCCTGCCAATGTCAGAGTTACGGCGAGCACCGTGGAAAGAATTGCCGACCAGATTTTCATATCGTCTCCTTGAGCAGGGTTTCAAACCTGATTACTTTTCAACTTTTCAACACTTGATTCCAACATGCAAGGCCACTACGCCGCCCGCCATGTTGTGATAGTCCACATGACCAAAACCACCTTTGCGCATCATGGTTTTGAGTTCTTCCTGTCCGGGATGCATGCGAATCGACTCGGCCAAGTACTGGTAGCTCGCATCGTCATTGGCCACCAGTTTGCCAATCCTGGGCAAGACCTTGAAGGAATACCAGTCGTAAATCTTTTCCAGGGGCTTGGCCACACTGGAGAATTCCAGCACCAGAAGCTTGCCGCCGGGTTTGAGCACCCGGTTCATTTCACTGAGCGCAACGTCCTTGTGCGTCATGTTGCGCAGACCAAAAGCCACCGTGACCAGATCAAACCGAGCATCGGCAAACGGCAAATGCTCGGCATCACAGACCAGCGTGGGCAGGTTCACGCCCGCGTCAATCAACCGGTTGCGGCCTTCGCGCAGCATGGCTTCGTTGATGTCGGTGTGCACCACGCGCCCGCTGGCGCCCACCTTGGGCGCGAAAGCCATGGCCAGGTCACCCGTCCCGCCGGCAATATCCAGCACCTGCTGGCCCTCTTTGACGTTGGCGACCAGCACCGTGTAGGCCTTCCAGGCGCGGTGCAGTCCCATCGACATCAGGTCGTTCATCACGTCGTATTTGGGCGCGACAGAATCGAACACGCCGCGCACGCGCCGCGCCTTTTCCCGCTCGTCGACAGATTCAAAACCGAAATGGGTATTGCTCATAAATTGAATGCTAGCGGGCAAAGCCCGAATTGAAGGTTACAACCTCTGAAAATTCAGGGCATTGTCGGGTTTCAGACTGGAAAAGCAACAAGAAATCAGCCAGAGGCCGCCGTTAATGACTGCCGCAGGCATGCCCACCCGCTTCAAGCATGGGCGCGTCACGCTCGGCCCCTGCAGCCTGTAGTCGACTGAGGTAGTCGTCCCAGAGGCGGCTTTGCTCGGAGCCCAGGTAGTACAGATAGTCCCACGAGAAAATGCCGCTTTCGTGTCCATCGGAGAAGACCGGTTTGACGGCATAGTTGCCAATCGGCTCCAGCTCAACCACATCCACTTCGCGCTTGCCGGTTTGTAAGACCTCCTGCCCCGGCCCGTGGCCCTGAACTTCTGCGGACGGCGAGTACACACGCATCAACTCAAACGGAATCTTGAATTCGGCACCATCCGAGAACGCCACTTCGAGAATGTGCGACTGGCCGTGAACCGTTAACGCTGTAGGCGTCGGTGACCCTGCTTGAAGACCTGCCATGGTGATGTCCTTCTTTCTGAAAATTAAGCTGCAGACGCATCAGTGCGCCATTTTTTCGGCAATCAGCCGGTTCACATCCAGGCAACGGGTCGCGAGCGCCGCCACCTTTGCCTCATCCGGCGCACGCTGCGGCGCACTCCACACCGGCGCCGGGAAATGGCTGTCCCAGTCAAAGCGAGCCACTACATGCCAGTGCAGGTGCGGCACCGCATTGCCCAGGGCGGCCAGGTTGATTTTGGTCGGCTGCAGTGCGCTGCGCAGAATCTGCTCGACCGTCACGACGGCATTTATGCAGACCGCACGTTCGTCCGCTGAAAGGTCGGAAAACTCGGCCACATGGCGATTCCAGACCACGCGGTAAAACGCCGGAAAGCCCGCTTCGCTGGCTTGGATGATGCGCCACTGCTGGTTGCGATACACCAGCAATCCGCCGTCACTCTCGCACAGGGGACAAGCACTGTCATTCATGGGGCTAGACCAGCACCCGCTCGATGCCGCCGCGGTTGGCCGCAGCCACATAGTCGGGCAACCACTGCTTGCCGAGAATTTGATTGGCCATCTCGACCACGATGTAGTCAGCCTCCAGCAGACCGTTTTGCAGATCATTGCCGTAGCGCGTCAGGCCCTGCAAGCAACTCGGGCAACTGGTCAGAATCTTCACGTTGGCGGTTTCGCTGACAGCGCCCGAGGCGCGAAGTTCAGCCTCGCCCTTGCGGATTTCCTCTTCTTTGCGAAAACGCACCTGCGTCGAAATGTCCGGCCGCGTCACGCCCAGTGTGCCCGACTCGCCGCAGCAGCGCTCGCTTTTAAGCACGTTCTCGCCAATCAGCGCCTTCACCGTTTTCATCGGGTCGCCCAGCTTCATCGGGTTGTGGCAAGGCTCGTGGTACAAAAAGCCGCCCTGACCCGCCGGCAGAGTGATGCCTTTTTCCAGCAGGTATTCATGAATGTCAATGATGCGGCTGCCCGGGAATATCTTGTCAAACTCGTAGCCCTGCAACTGGTCATAACAGGTGCCGCAGCTAACCACCACGGTCTTGATGTCCAGGTAATTGAGCGTATTGGCCACGCGATGAAACAGTACGCGGTTGTCGGTGATGATTTTCTCGGCCTTGTCGAACTGGCCGCTACCGCGCTGCGGATAACCGCAACACAGGTAACCCGGTGGCAGCACGGTCTGCACACCGGCGTGCCACAGCATGGCCTGCGTCGCCAGACCGACCTGGCTGAACAAGCGCTCGGAACCGCAACCCGGGAAATAAAAAACCGCCTCGGTTTCAGCCGTGGTGTTTTTTGGATCCCGGATGATGGGCACGTAGTCCTTGTCCTCGATGTCCAGCAGCGCCCGCGCGGTTTTCTTGGGCAGGCCACCGGGCATTTTCTTGTTGATGAAGTGAATCACCTGCTCTTTGACGGGTGATTTGCCGACGGTCGCCGGTGGTTGGGCGGTCTGTTTGCGCGCCACGCGGCGCAGCAAGTCGTTGGCCAGGCGCTGCGCCTTGAAGCCGACGTCCACCATGGCGCTGCGCATGAACTTGATGGTTTGCGGATTGGTCGCATTCAGGAAGAACATCGCCGCTGCATTGCCCGGCCGGAAGGACTTCTGGCCCATCTTGCGCAGCAAATTGCGCATGTTCATCGACACTTCGCCAAAATCAATGTCCACCGGGCACGGGCTCAGGCACTTGTGGCAAACCGTGCAATGGTCAGCCACGTCTTCAAACTCTTCCCAGTGCTTGATGCTGACGCCGCGCCGGGTCTGCTCTTCGTACAAAAAGGCCTCGACCAGCAGCGAGGTCGCCAGAATCTTGTTGCGCGGGCTGTACAGCAGGTTGGCACGCGGCACATGGGTGGCGCACACCGGCTTGCATTTGCCGCAGCGCAGACAGTCCTTCACGCTGTCGGCAATCGCGCCGATGTCGCTTTGCTGCATGATCAGCGACTCATGCCCCATCAAGCCGAAGCTGGGCGTGTAGGCGCTGGTCAAATCGGCCTGCAGCCCAATAGATTCGGGTGCAAGCTGCTCCTTATTTCGTAGCAACTTGCCTTTGTTGAAGCGCCCTTGCGGATCGACCCTGGCCTTGTATTCGGTGAACGGCCGCAACTCCTCGTCGGTCAGAAACTCAAGCTTGGTGATGCCTATGCCGTGTTCGCCGGAAATCACGCCATCGAGCGAGCGCGCCAGCGCCATGATGCGCGCCACGGCTTCGCGCGCGGTTTGCAGCATCTCGTAGTCATCGCTGTTGACCGGCAAATTAGTGTGCACATTGCCGTCACCCGCATGCATGTGCAAGGCCGCCCAGACGCGGCCCTTGAGCACGCGCTTGTGGATGGCATTGCATTCCTCGAGAATCGGCAGAAAGGCGCCACCGCTGAAAATGGCCTTGAGCGGCGCGCGCAGCTGGGTTTTCCAGCTGGCACGCAGCGAGTGGTCCTGCAGTTGCGGGAAAAATTTGTCCACGCCCTGCAGCCAGCCGGCCCAGAGGGCGCGCACCTCGGCAATCAGCGCCAGCGCCTGGTCGACTCGGTCTTCTAGCAACTCCGCCGACGGCATCTCGCTGGCATCGTCCGATTTACCCAGAGGCAGCTTGCCCTTGAGGAAAAATGCCTGTAACTCGTCACACAGCGCGATCTTGTTGCGCAGGCTCAATTCAATGTTGATTCTCTCTATGCCGTCGGTGTACTCGGCCATGCGCGGCAGCGGGATCACCACGTCTTCATTGATCTTGAAGGCGTTGGTGTGGCGCGAAATCGCCGCCGTTTTCTTGCGGTCCAACCAGAATTTCTTGCGCGCTTCCGGGCTGATGGCGACGAAGCCTTCGCCACTGCGCGAGTTGGCGATGCGAACGATTTCGCTGGTGGCGCGGGCCACCGCATCGGCGTCGTCACCGGCAATGTCGCCAATCAGCAGCATCTTGGGCAGGCCGCCGCGTTTGGATTTGGTGGCATAGCCGACAGCGCGCAGGTAGCGGTCGTCCAGATGCTCCAGGCCGGCCAGAATCGCGCCGCCGCGCTTTTGCTCGGCGAACATGAAATCCTTGATTTCCACAATACTCGGAACGGCATCCTTGGCATTGCCGAAAAACTCCATGCAGACGGTTCGGGTGTGGGCCGGCATGCGGTGCACAATCCAGCGCGCGCTGGTAATCAGGCCGTCGCAGCCTTCTTTCTGGATGCCCGGCAAGCCGCTTAAAAACTTGTCGGTCACGTCCTTGCCAAGACCTTCCTTGCGGAAGGTCTTGCCCGCAATATCCAGCCGCTCGGTGCGGATCAGCGTCGTGCCGTCGGCTTCAAAATACTGAAGGTCAAAGCTCGCCATTTCAGCGTCGTGGATCTTGCCCAGGTTGTGGCCCACGCGTGTCACTTCCAGCCACTGGGCGTCGGGCGTGACCATGCGCCAAGACGCCAGGTTGTCCAGCGCCGTACCCCACAGCACAGCCTTCTTGCCGCCGGCGTTCATGGCAATGTTGCCGCCAATGCAGGACGCTTCGGCCGAAGTCGGATCGACCGCAAAGACGAAACCGCCGCGCTCGGCCGCATCGGCCACACGCTGGGTGACCACGCCGGCTTCGGTCCACACCGTGGCAACGCTTTGCGCAACGCCGGGCAGCGACACCATCTCAACCTCTGTCATGGCTTCGAGCTTTTCGGTATTGATGACAGCCGACTTCCAGGTCAGCGGAATCGCCCCGCCGGTGTAGCCGGTACCGCCGCCGCGCGGAACAATCGTCAGGCCGAGCTCGATACAAGCCTTGACCAGGCCAGCCATTTCTAACTCGGTATCGGGCGTGAGCACCACAAACGGATATTCGACACGCCAGTCGGTGGCGTCGGTGACATGCGAGACGCGTGACAGCCCGTCAAACTTGATGTTGTCCTTGAGCGTCAGCTTGCGCAGTTTGCGCTCGGTCTGGCGACGCAGGCTGGCTATTTCCTCAAACGAGGCGGAAAAACGGCTGACCGCACTGCGCGCGGACTGCAGCAACTCGCCCACCATGGCATCGCGCTGGCTGTCGGCCTCGGGCGTGCGGCGCTTTTCAACTTCGCTGAGGCGATGCTGCAAGGCCTCGACCAGCATCTTGCGGCGTTTGGGGTTGTCCAGCAGGTCGTCTTGCAGGTAGGGGTTGCGCTGAACCACCCAGACGTCGCCCAGCACTTCATACAGCATGCGGGCCGAGCGGCCAGTGCGCCGCTCTTCGCGCAGCAGGACCAGCAGATCCCAGGCCCGCGCCCCCAGCAGGCGAATGACGACTTCGCGGTCGGAAAAGGAGGTGTAGTTGTAAGGAATCTCGCGGATGCGCGATTCACTGGCTTTTGCCTCATCGGCAAAAGCGGTCATTTCTTGAAGGGTGGTAGGTGCGTTCATCGTAGAAATTCAGCTGCTTTCGGACCCACAATCCGGACTCCCGGATCAACATCCCGCGCTGTCACGCTATGGTACCGCAGCACCGTTGCCGCGCACGACGCGCGGGTATGGCGTCAAGGAAAGCCCGCTTGCCTGAAAGACACTCGCTCGCTTAAATGGCGCTGTCACAAACAGTTTTTAGACTGTTACATTTAAATCGACACGTTCCCTTCAGGAGTCCTCATGAAAATCCGTTTATCCACCCTTGCTTTCGCGGCTTGCGCCCTGTGCGCGCCACTGGCCAGCCAAGCGCAAACCGAGATCCAGTGGTGGCATTCGATGACCGCCGTCAACAACGAGTGGGTCAACGACTTGGCCAGGCAGTTCAACGACAGCCAGAAGGACTACAAGGTGGTGCCGAGTTATAAGGGCAGTTACGACGAATCGATGACAGCAGCCATTGCCGCCTTTCGCGCTGGCAATGCGCCCAACATCCTGCAGGTGTTCGAAGTTGGCACGGCGACCATGATGGCGAGCAAGGGCGCGATCGTCCCGGTCGCCAAGGTCATGAAAGACGCCGGCGAGAAGTTTGACCCCAGCGATTACATCTCGGCCGTGGCGGGCTACTACACCGCGCCCAACGGCCAGATGCTGAGCTTTCCGCTGAACAGCTCGACCACCATTTTCTATATCAACAAAGACGCCTTCAAGGCTGCCGGCCTGCCCACCGACAAGGCACCAGCGACCTGGCCGGAAGTTGTGGCAGCCGCCGCCAAGCTCAAGGCTGCCGGCCACAAGTGCCCGTTCACCACCGCCTGGCAGGGCTGGACCCAGCTGGAAAGCTTTTCAGCCTGGCACAACGTCGAATTCGCGACCAAAAGCAACGGCCTGGCTGGCCTGGACGCACGCATGAAGATCAACTCGCCACTGCATGTGCGGCATATCGACAACCTGGCCAACATGGCCAAGCAAGGCCTGTTTGTCTATAAGGGCCGCGGCAACGTGCCAGAAGCAAGCTTTGTTTCGGGTGAGTGCGCCATGATCAACACCTCGTCTGGCTTTTACGGCAACGTGGCAAAGAATGCCAAGTTCGCCTATGGCCTGGCGCCGCTGCCGCACTACCCAGATGTAGCGGGCGCTCCGCAAAACACCGTGATTGGCGGCGCCAGCCTGTGGGTGATGTCGGGCAAGAAGCCGGCCGAGTACCAGGGCGTCGCGAAGTTCTTCAGCTTCATCTCCACGCCTGAAGTGCAGTCGGCCAGCCACAAGCGCACTGGCTACCTGCCGGTCACCACGGCGGCTTACCAGCTGACGGAAAAATCGGGCTTCTACAAGGAAAATCCCGGCACCGACGTGGCGGTGACGCAGATGATTCGCAAGGTGACCGACAAGAGCCGCGGCATCCGGCTGGGCAACTACGTGCAGGTGCGCGCGATCGAAGACGAGGAACTCGAACAGGTCTGGAGCGGCAAGAAGACGGCTAAAGAGGCGCTGGACGCGATTGTGACGCGCGGCAACGAACAGCTCGAGCGCTTCCAGAAAGCCAACAAGGGTTAAAACCCCATTTTTGCCGACGCCGTGATGGCGCTGGCCCTTCCTGCCCGCCAAACCCGTGGTCCGGCGGGCTTTTCTTTTGAGGTTGTATGGAAAAACGCGTTGTCTTTCGCTCAGGCTGGCTGCCCTGGCTGCTGCTGGCGCCGCAAATGGCCGTCATCCTGGTGTTTTTCTTCTGGCCGGCAGCCCAGGCCATCGTGCAGTCGCTGCAGCAGCAAGACGCCTTTGGCACCTCCATCGAGTTCGTCGGCCTGGATAACTTTCGCCAGCTTTTTCAGGATCCGAGCTACGTCGAATCTTTCAAGACCACCGCGCTGTTTTCGGTATTGGTCGCCGGGATTGGCATCAGCCTGGCGCTGCTGCTGGCCGTGTTCGCCGACCGCATAGTGCGCGGCGCCATGCTTTACAAGACCTTGCTGATCCTGCCCTACGCCGTGGCGCCCGCGGTGGCCGCCGTGCTGTGGGTCTTCATGTTCTCTCCCTCGCTGGGCGTGGTGGCTTACGCGCTCGGCAAGGTTGGCATCGACTGGAACCACCTGCTCGACTCGGGACACGCCATGACGCTGATCGTCATGGCCTCGATCTGGAAGCAGATTTCGTACAACTTCCTGTTCTTCCTGGCGGGCCTGCAGTCGATTCCCAAGTCGCTGATAGAAGCTGCCGCGATGGACGGCGCGCGCCCGTGGCGGCGATTCTGGACCATCCAGTTTCCGCTGCTGTCGCCCACCACTTTTTTCCTGCTGGTGATCAACGTGGTCTACGCCTTCTTCGACACCTTCGCCATCGTCGACGCGGCCACCCAGGGTGGCCCGGGCAAGGACACGGCGATCCTGGTTTACAAGGTGTATTACGACGGCTTCAAGGCGATGGACCTGGGCGGCTCGGCGGCGCAGTCGGTCGTGTTGATGGTCATCGTGGTGGCGCTTACCGTGGTCCAGTTTCGGTACGTCGAAAAGAAAGTTCAATACTAATGATCTCCAAAAAAGGGGCGCATCTTCAAGCAGCAGGGGCCGCGGAACTGGCTTTGCCAGGCCGCAGGCGCAACGGCCCCCTCGGGGGGCAGGGCGCTACACGCAGTGAGCAACCGTGGGGGCCATGTCATGGTTGAAAAACGCGGCGCCCACGGCATCCTGGCGCACGGCGTGATGCTGTTGGGCGTCTTCATCGTGGCTTTTCCGCTTTATCTTGCGTTTGTCGCCTCCACCCACACTGCGCAAGAGATCGTGCAGGCGCCGATGCCGCTGCTGCCCGGCAGCAACCTGTGGGACAGCTACAAGGCCGCGCTGTTCGGGCGCGCGTCCAGCGCCGGCTCGAATGCGCCGGTGGCCCACATGATGTGGGTCAGCCTGGTGACGGCGCTGGTAATTTCCATCGGCAAGATCGCGATTTCTCTGCTGTCGGCGTTTGCCATCGTCTACTTCCGTTTCCCCTTCAAGAAAATCTGCTTCTGGGCCATTTTTGTCACACTGATGCTGCCGGTCGAGGTGCGCATCCTGCCCACCTACCAGGTGGTGTCGGACCTGGGCATGCTCAACAGCTACGCCGGCCTGACGATTCCGCTGATTGCATCGGCAACGGCGACTTTTCTGTTCCGCCAGTTTTTCCTGACGGTGCCCGATGAGCTGGTGGAGGCGGCGCGCATGGACGGCGCCGGCCCGATGCGCTTTTTCTGGGACATCTTGCTGCCGCTGTCCAAAACATCGATCGCGGCGCTGTTCGTGATCCAGTTTATTTACGGCTGGAACCAGTACCTGTGGCCGCTGCTGGCCACCACCAGTGAAGACATGTACCCGGTGGTGGTCGGCATCAAGCGCATGATCGCCGGCGGCGACAGCCAAAATGAATGGAACGTAGTGATGGCCACCGCCATTTTGGCCATGCTGCCGCCGGCCATCGTGGTGGTGCTGATGCAAAAATGGTTCGTCAAGGGCCTGGTGGATACTGAAAAATAAAGCGAAAAATAAGTAGAAAAATAAGGGCAATTCAAGCATGGCATCGGTCTCACTTCACAACGTCATCAAGCGCTACGGCGCGGGCAAAAGCGCCGTACAGGTGCTGCACGGCGTCAGCGCCGACATTGACGATCACGAGTTCATCGTCATCGTCGGGCCGTCCGGCTGCGGCAAATCGACATTGCTGCGCATGGTCGCCGGGCTGGAAGAAGTCACCGAAGGGCAGATAGCCATTGGCGGCAAGGTCGTCAACGAACTGGAGCCTTCCGAGCGCGACATCGCCATGGTGTTTCAGAACTACGCGCTGTACCCGCACATGAGCGTGTTTGACAACATGGCTTACGGCTTGAAGATAGCCAAGGTGCCCAAGGAAGAAATCAGGACGCGCGTCGACAAGGCCGCCAACATTCTGGAGCTGAGCGCCTTGCTGGAGCGCAAGCCGCGCGCGCTGTCGGGCGGGCAGCGCCAGCGCGTGGCGATGGGCCGGGCCATAGTGCGCCAGCCGCAGGTGTTTTTGTTTGATGAGCCGCTGTCCAACCTTGACGCCAAGCTGCGCGTGCAGACGCGGCTGGAAATCCAGAAACTGCACCGAGAGCTCGGCATTACTTCGCTTTTCGTCACGCACGACCAGGTTGAAGCCATGACGCTGGCGCAGCGCATGATGGTGATGAACGCCGGACGCATGGAGCAATTCGGCACGCCCGAAGAGGTCTACAACCGGCCGGCCACCACCTTTGTCGCCAGCTTCATGGGCTCGCCGCCGATGAACCTTTTAAGACTGGCGCCCAACGCCGATTTCGGCGGCCAGCCCGGCGCCATCATGGGCATCCGCCCCGAACACCTGCACGTCAGCTCCAGCAGTAGCGACAACGGCAGCCGGGGCTGGCCGGTGCAGGTTGACAGTATTGAGATGCTGGGCGCAGAGCGCTTGCTGTATTGCCGACTGGGCGCAGAATTCGTGATCGTGCGCACCGACGAAAGCTTGTCGTCCGCCCCTGAAATTGGCGCGACGATTTACCTCACGCCGCGCGCCGATCGCATGCACTGGTTCGATGCCGGGACTGGCATGCGACTTTAGCCTGGCCAGCCCCGACCCTCTTACTCATGTCCCAAGCGATCACCTCCCCCTGGCCCTATCCGCGCTGGATTGCCCACCGCGGCGCCGGCAAGCTGGCGCCTGAAAACACGCTGGCGGCCTTTCAGCTAGGCGCCAGTCATGGCTACCGCATGTTTGAATGCGATGTGAAGCTGAGCGCTGACGGCATGCCATTTTTGCTGCATGACGACACCCTGGCGCGCACTACCAATGGCCACGGCGTGGCGGGCGAGCAGCCTTGGCAAGCCCTGGCCAAGCTGGACGCGGGCCGCTGGCATTCGCCACCCTTCGTAGGCGAAAGCTTGCCACTGCTGGACAGCATGGCGCGCTTTTGCCTGTACCACGGCTACGCCCTGAACATCGAGATCAAGCCCACGCCCGGACAGGAAAGCCGTACCGGCCGCGTCGTCGCCAACGAGGCTGCCAGACTCTGGAACACGGCGACCCGGCCAACCGCGCCCCCGCTGTTGACCTCGTTCGCGCCGGCCGCACTGCAGGCGGCCCGCAACGCCCAGCCGCAACTGCCGCGCGGCTTGCTGCTCGACGCCTTGCCCGGTGGCTGGCTGGGAAGCGCTCAAGCGCTGCAATGCGTGGCCATCATCTGCCAGCACCAGCTCTGGAACACGGAAACCGTGGCGCAGGCCAAACAGGCCGGCTTCAGGCTGCTGAGCTACACCGTCAATGACGAGGCCAGTGCCAGCCGGCTGATCGTACTGGGCACCGACGGCATCATCACGGACCGGGTTGACAGTTTCAAACCCGACTAGGCCATAGCGAAATAGCGCTGTCAGGCTTTCCAGCCGCGCAGCAGCAGCCACTGGCACAGCGCTGCGCCCAGCACCAGCGCGGCATAGGTCGCCATCTTTCCGTCACGCCCAAACAGCAGCAGACCGGCCGTCAACGTAGCCAAATTTACTACAAAAATAATAGCTGCCTGCACCCACCAGCTCTCGACAAAAGGTCTTTTTGACTGGAAAAATCCAAAAAAAAGACGCAAACACACAATCAGTAACAAAGCCACCAGCGCCGCAGGCGCCATGAAGTTGAGCAGATGATTTGTCAGCAGATATGCGGTCATGGCAGCCATTTAAAGTCAACGCGAATACCCCTGAAATAAGCCAGAAACAGGATTTTCAAGGCGATTGATGGAAGCCAGATGGCACTCCCTGCGTACTTCAATTTTATAATCAGCACATGTCAGTCTGGGCCTTAGGGCTAAATCATCACACCGCACCGCTCGATTTGCGCGGCCGCTTTGCCTTTGCGCTGGACCAGATTGCACCAACCTTGCGCGGCTTGTGCGCCTCGCTGGAGCGCCAGTCCGAGGCGACGCTGCTGTCCACCTGCAACCGCACCGAGATTTACTGCACCGGCGACGATGACGCCCTGAACCACACGCTGGATTGGCTGGCGCACAACGGCGGCGTGTCCCCGGCTCTGCTGCGTTCGCATGCCTACACGCTACAGGGCGACCAGGCCGCGCGTCACGCTTTTCGCGTGGCCAGCGGGCTTGACTCCATGGTGCTGGGCGAGCCGCAGATCCTGGGGCAGATGAAAGATGCGGTGCGCGCCGCCGAAGAGGCGGGCGCCATGGGCACCACGCTGCACCAGCTGTTCCAGCGCTCTTTCGCAGTGGCCAAAGAAGTACGCACCAGCACCGAAATTGGTGCGCACAGCATCAGCATGGCGGCGGCCTCGGTACGGCTGGCCGGCCAGCTGTTTGAAAACCTTGGCGACATCAAGGTGCTGTTTGTAGGCGCCGGCGAAATGATTGACCTGGCGGCGACCCACTTTGCCGCCAAAAATCCCAAGTCGATGGCGATTGCCAACCGCACGCTGGAACGCGGCGAAAAGCTGGCTAGCCGCTTTGGCGCTGAAGTCATGCGGCTGGGCGATTTGCCCGGTCGCCTGCACGAATTTGATGCCGTGATCAGCTGCACGGCCAGCACGCTGCCCATCATCGGCTTGGGCGCGGTGGAGCGCGCGTTAAAGCTGCGCAAACGCCGCCCTATCTTCATGGTCGACCTGGCGGTGCCGCGCGACATCGAGCCCGAAGTCAAGGCGCTGTCCGATGTTTACCTCTACACCGTGGACGACCTGGCACAGGTGGTGCAAACCGGCAAGGACAGCCGGCAGGCGGCGGTGGCGCAGGCCGAGGTCATCATCGACGCCGGCGTGCAAAACTTCATGCACTGGCTCGGCCAGCGGCACACCGTGCCGCTGATCCAGCAACTCACGGCACAGGCCGACAGCTGGCGCGCGCTGGAGATCGTGCGGGCCAAGAAAATGCTGGCCAAAGGCGAGTCGATTGATGTGGTGCTGGAGGCGCTGGGCCGCGGCCTGACGCAAAAAATGCTGCACGGCGCGCTGGTGGAACTGCATGCAGGCAACGCGCAAACGCGCGAGGCCACCGCGCACACCGTGTCCAAGCTGTTCTTGCGCGGTCAGCTGCCCAAAGAACACAAAGAGCATTAGCGGCGACAAACTGCCGCCTTGCCGCAGTGCTTGACTGTGGCCGCCCCGCTGCCAGCGCCTGCGCCGGTGTGAACTCCCTCTCTTTTGCGTCCGCTATCTCCGCTATTCACGCTTTTACCGCTATTCCATGAAACCCTTTCTTCGCCAAACCCTGGAGCGCCAGCTGCTGCGCCTGCACGAGCTCGACGCCTTGCTGTCCGCCAGCGACGTCGTGAGCGACCTGGACCGCTTTCGCGCCCTGACGCGCGAACATTCCGAGGCCAGCGTACTGGCCGATCAATACAACCGGCTGACCGGCCGCGAGGCTGATTTGGCCAGCGCCGATGGCATGCTGCTGGAGGCCAAAGCCGACCCCGAGATGGCAGCCATGGCTGAGGAAGAAATCACTGCCGCCAAGGCCGACATTGCACGACTCGACGAAGCACTGCAGCTGATGTTGATTCCCAAAGATCCCGACGACAGGCGCGCGGCCTTCATCGAAATCCGCGCCGGCACGGGCGGCGATGAATCGGCGCTGTTTGCCGGCGACCTGTTTCGCATGTACACGCGGTTTGCCGAGCGCAGCCGCTGGCAGACCGAGATCATCAGCGAATCGGCCGGTGAACTGGGCGGCTACAAAGAAGTGGTTCTGCGCATAGACGGGCCACTTGACGCCATGGGCGTGGGCGTTTACGGCAAGCTGCGTTTTGAGTCGGGCGGACACCGCGTGCAGCGCGTGCCGGCGACCGAAACCCAGGGGCGCATTCACACCAGCGCCTGCACCGTGGCGGTACTGCCCGAACCCGACGAAGCCGTCGCTATCCAGATCAACCCGGCCGACCTGCGCATTGACACCTACCGCGCCAGCGGCGCCGGCGGCCAGCACATCAACAAGACCGACTCTGCCGTGCGCATCACGCACATTCCGACCGGCATCGTCGCCGAATGCCAGGACGACCGCAGCCAGCACCGCAACAAGGCCAAGGCGTTGCAGGTGCTGTCGGCGCGTATTGTGGAAAAAGACCGCGCCGAGCGCGCCGCCAAGGACGCGGCGACGCGCAAGGGCCTGATAGGCAGCGGCGATCGCAGCGACCGCATCCGCACCTACAACTTCCCGCAAGGCCGGCTGACCGACCACCGCATCAATCTGACGCTGTACAAGCTTGCCCTCATCATGGAGGGCGACTTGGGCGACGTGGTCACGGCGCTGCAGGTGGCGCGCGGCGCCGAACAGCTGGCAGAACTGGAAACGGCCAACAATGGCGGCTGACCGTGAAAATCGACGTTTTACTTATTAAATCGGCCTCTAGCCCAATATCCACGGGCGCAAGCAGCTATTATTTTAATAGCAACTGCAAATCGTGATGGCGACACAGTCGACCTGCCTGCAGGCGCTGGCTGACGCGAGAAGCCTCGGACTGGAGCGGCTGGACGCCCAGTTGTTGCTGCTGCACGCGCTGGGCAAAACCGGCGACGCCAGCGCTGGTCGGGCTTGGCTGCTGGCGCACGATAGCGATGAACTGAGCGACGCCATCACCCGGCAGTTTAGGGCGCTGAGCCTGCGCCGCGCCGCTGGCGAGCCGCTGGCTTACATCGTCGGCAGCAAGGAGTTTTTTGGCCTGGCGCTGCAGGTGGACGCGCGCGTGCTGGTACCGCGGCCCGACACTGAAACTTTGGTGCAGTGGTCGCTCGATCTGCTGCAACTGCCCTGCACGGCGCAGGTGCCGCATATTCTTGACCTGGGCACCGGCAGTGGCGCCATTGCGCTGGCGCTTGCGCACCAGCTGCAGGCAGCCGGCCGCCAGGTCCAAGTGGTCGCCGTCGATGCCAGCGCCGACGCACTCGACGTGGCCCGCGCAAATGCCGGGCGACTGGGACTGCAAGTGCAGTTCATGCAGAGCCACTGGCTGCAGGAAGTCAACGGCAACTTTCACCTGATTGCCAGCAACCCGCCCTATATTGCCAGCGCCGACCCGCACCTCGCTGCGCTGCGGCACGAGCCGCTGCAGGCACTGACGGCGGGCGCCGATGGATTGGACGACCTTCGGCAGATCATTGAACAGGCGCCAGCGCATCTGCGGCCAGGCGGATGGCTGTTGCTGGAGCACGGCTACGACCAGGCCGCCAGCGTGCGCGCACTGCTGGCGCGCCGCGGTTTCTTGCAGCTGCAGAGCCGCCGCGATCTGGCGGGTATTGAACGCTGCTCGGGCGGCCAGTGGCCGATTGATTGACTGAAAATCCCCACAAAATCAGTGCCAGGCGTCAAACAGCGGGATAATCGTGAGCTTGAATTTCAATGTTTAGATTTCATGCATGCAACGCGGCCCGCCTGAGACGCCAGTCTCGGTCTGCACGGCGCCGCACTCCAAAGGATTTTTCATGAGCCATACCGACCCCACCCAGCAACGCATAGAAGAGATCGTCAAGTCCAGCGACGTTGTCCTGTTCATGAAAGGCACGGCCCAGTTTCCGATGTGCGGCTTTTCCGGCAAAGCCATCCAGGTGCTTAAGGCCTGCGGCGTGAGCCAGCCCGCAACCTTCAACGTGCTGGAAGACGAAAACATCCGCAACGGCATCAAGGAATACAGCAACTGGCCGACCATTCCGCAGCTCTACGTCAAGGGCGAATTCGTCGGTGGCTCCGACATCATGATGGAAATGTACGAGAGCGGCGAGCTGCAGCAAGTGCTGGGCACGCCAGCGGTCTGATGCCAAGCGCCCGGCGCGGTGCGGGCGTTTTGCAAGCCCGCGCTGCCTGACTAGCGGGAATAGCCTTCGCAAGCGCCCGCGTTAACGCGGCCCTTGCATTCGCGTTTCAGGCGTGTGTTGCGTTCGCCGGTCGTTTCCTCGGACCCACGTACATATTTGACCTTGTTGCCGCGCACCACAGCCGTTTTTTTCTTGGCCTTGGTTTTGGCTTTAGTCGGCTGAGTCACTCCGTCTGACGATTGCGCCTGGACGCTGCCCATTAGGCCCAGCGCCACGGCGGCGCTGACCATCCATGCGCACGCCGACTTTTTGAAAAATTTATTCATCGCCCTCTGCCCTCTTTTCAGTGCGGTTGAACACCGCTTTGCTTGTCTTTGCTTATTTTTTGATTCTTGCCCTAAAAACTTATTGCAGATTGGGATCGCTTAATTTCGGGTCGCCATAGGCCTCGTCATCGGGCGGCGTGTCGGCCGGCAGACGGAAGCTTTCACTGGCCCAGGCGCCAAAATCGATGTTTTTGCAACGTTCGCTGCAAAAGGGGCGAAAGGGATTGCTGGGCGCATAAACGCTTTCGCCACCGCAACCAGGACAGACGACAATTTTCAACGGTAATTTGGCTTTAGTCATGGTGCATGGCGCCGCAAGCGGTGCATCGGAATACCGGATTGCCGCAGCAATTAAATCAGGATTACATCAGGAGCACAGCGTCAATTCGAACATCGAATCGCCGGTACTCGGATGCAGCCGGTCATCGCTTTCGTGGCGCATGAGGCGCACCGAAACCATCAGGCGGTTGCCGCTGATTTCAGGAATCAGCCCCAGCGCCGGATCGATGCGCAGGCGCAGCAGATGAAAGGTCCGTCCTTGCGGCAGCGTCTGCTGGAATTGCCCGCTTGGCGCCACCACTTTTTGCGCAGCGCCGGAATCGCGCAGCAGCGTCAGCAGCACACGTATTGATTCGGCCAGCGGCACCAGCGGCGCCACCCAGCGCTGCAGGTCCAGCTGACGCGCGGCGGAAGGCAGAAACTGCCAGGCATAGTAGGCTGGCAAATCAAACTCGCAAGTGCCTCCCGGGATGCCGACACGGCTGCGAATGCTCATGAGCCAGTCGTTTTCAGTCAGGGAATGGCCGATTTTTCCGGGCAGATTGTTGACGGCGGCAAAACAGGCTTCAAGCTGGCCGGTCACCTCATCGAGCGCCACCTCAGAAATGACCGGGTTGCCGCGGTAACCATTGAGGACATGCTTTTGCTTCTCAAGGTCCTTAAGCACGTCGGTTTTTAGATCCGCGCGCGCGCCCACGTCCATGATTTCAAAAATGGTCGTGATGGCAAAGTGATGATCCGTCGGACTTGGCCGCTCCACCAGTTCGCCAAGTCGGCGAAACAGGTGCTCCAGCCGCAAATAGGTGCGTATGCGTTCGTTGAAAGGATACTCGTAAAGGATCACAGTGCTATTTTCGTCAGCTTTATTGAGGAGGTTTGGCTATGCATCATAGCCCGAAGCGCACGGCCAGTTGGCGCACCAGCAGCGCCAATGTTTCAAGAAGCAAACCATCGTTATAGATGCAAATATCAGCGGCCGTTACCCGCTGCGCCCGGCTGGCCTGGCCGCCCATGATCTTTTCGACGGCTTGCGACGTCCAGCCATTTCGCGCCACCACGCGGGCTACCTGCGTGCTTTCGCGGCAGTCCACCACCAGCACCCGGTCCAGTTGCTGGCGCCAGCGCCCCGACTCCACCAGCAAGGGAATATCAAAGATGATGCAGCGGCTGCCGGCCTGCTGTGCTTGCGCGGCCTGCTTCAGGGTCTGCTGGCTGACCAGGGGGTGAATAATCGTCTCGAGCCGCTGCCGGGCGGCTGGGTCATTGAAGGCCAGCTTGCGCATTTTTTCGCGGTTCATTGCGCCATCGGCGCCGATGGCGGCAGCACCAAACTGGCTGGCGATCTCCTTGACAGCGGCGCCTCCTGCGGCGGTGAGCTCCCTGGCAATGGCGTCGGCATCGACCAGCGTGGCGCCCAAGGCAACCAGCATGCCGGCCACCGTGCTTTTGCCGCTGCCAATGCCGCCGGTCAGACCGATGCGCTGTGCTGCTAAAGCTGCCCCGCTGCATGACATCACAAACCGATGAAACGCAAAATGGACTGCGGCCCAAAGACCATGGCGGTGAACCCCGCGCCCGCCAAAAAGGGGCCGAAGGGGACGTAGCCGCCCTCGCGCAGGCCACTGGAAAATTTCATCGCAATGCCGATGACGGCACCGATCACGGAGGCCATCAAGATCATGGGAATCAACGCAGGCCAGCCAAACCAGGCACCAAGCGCCGCAAACAGCTTGAAGTCGCCGTAGCCCATGCCTTCCTTGCCGGTTGCCAGTTTGAAGGCCCAGTACACCAGCCACAAGGACAGATAACCGGCGACCGCGCCCCACAGTGCGCTGTTCAGGCTGATGGCAGGATTCCACTGCAATGCAGCTACCAGCAAACCGGCCCACAACAAGGGCAAGGTCACGTCGTCGGGCAACAAGGTGGTGTCCCAGTCGATCAGCGCCAGCACCAGCAGCGCCGCAGAAAAACCGCTCCATGCCAGCGCGATCGGCGTCCAGCCCCAGCGCCAGACGCAAAAGAAAAACAAAACGCCAGTCAGCGCTTCCACGATGGGATAGCGCACGCTGTAAGGATTGCCGCAGGCCGCGCATTTGCCTTTGAGGAACAGATAACTGACAACGGGGATGTTTTGATACCAGCGTATGACATGGCCGCAGGCAGAGCAGCGCGAGCGCGGCACCAGCAAATTGAATGTCGCGGCGGGCTGCGGCGCCACCCCGCTCAACTCGGCGGCCTCTTGCGCCCACTGCTGCTCCATCATTTTGGGCAGGCGGTAGATCACCACGTTGAGAAAGCTGCCTATCAGCAAGCCCAAAATGCCTGCCAGCAAGGCATCGAACTCCAGCCCCAGACCCATTCCCACCCCCATCAAACGACTTGACCCAGCTTGAAGATGGGCAGGTACATGGACACCACAATGCCGCCAATCAGCGTGCCCAGAAACACAATGATGATGGGCTCCATCAGGCTGGACAGGCCGGCCACCATTTCATCGACTTCGGCTTCATAAAAGTCTGCGGCTTTGCCCAGCATGTGGTCAACCGAGCCGGATTCTTCGCCAATGGCGCACATCTGCAGCACCATGCTGGGAAACAGGTTGGCATTGCTCATGGCCGCCGTCAGGCTGGTGCCGGTAGAGACTTCCTGCTGGATTTTCTGGGTGGCGTCGGCATACAGGGAGTTACCGGATGCGCCCCCCACCGAGTCCAGTGCCTCGACCAGCGGCACGCCGGCGGCAAACATGGTCGAAAGCGTGCGAGTCCAGCGCGCAATGCAGGACTTGTCGATCAAGGGACCAAACACCGGCAGCTTGAGCAGCAGGCGGTCCATGACTTTCTGCATTTTTTCATTGCGTTTCCACGCCTGCATGAAAAAGTAGAGGCCGCCGCCAATACCGCTAAAAATCAGCCACCAGTACGACACGAAGAACTCGCTGATGGCAATCACGATCAAGGTGGGCGCGGGTAGATCTGCACCGAACGAGGAGAAAACGCTCTTGAACGACGGAATCACAAAAATCATGATCACCGCGACCACCACAAAAGCCACGACCACCACCGAAATCGGGTACATCAGTGCGGATTTGATCTTTGACTTGATGGCCTCGGTTTTTTCCATGTACACCGCCAGCCGATCCAGCAAGGCCTCCAGAATACCGGCGGCCTCGCCAGCCTCGACCAGATTGCAATACAGCGCATTGAAGTGCATCGGGTACTTGCGAAAGGCCGAACTCAGCGAGGTGCCGGTTTCGACATCAGTGCGCACGTCATTGAGCAGTTTGGTCACGCTGGCATTGGGGTTGCCGCGGCCGACGATGTCAAAAGACTGCAGCAGCGGAACGCCGGCCTTCATCATGGTGGCAAGCTGGCGCGTGAAGATGGCAATGTCACGGGGTTTTATGGACTTGCCAGCGCGCATACGGCGCTTTTTGATCTTGCTGGCCAATACGCCCTGGCGGCGCAAGGACGCCTTGACCTGATTCTCGCCAGCGGCACGTATTTCGCCGCGCACCTGCTTGCCGCCCCGATCCTTGCCCTCCCATTCGAAAACAAATTCCTTGATGCCTTTAATTGCTGCAGTTGCCATGATGCCTTCTTGCCTTCTTGTTTTGCAGGGGGTATTCAGACCAACTCGCCGTTAGCGTCGCGCGCCAATGTGCCCGCTCTTACACGCGTCTGGCTAAACATTGGTGCAGCCCAACACCTCTTCCATCGAGGTCATGCCGAATTTGACTTTCTGCAAGCCGGACTGACGCAGACTTCTGACGCCTTCCGCCTCGGCCTGCGCCGCAATCTCCAGCGCACTGCCGTCGCGCAGCACAATGCGCTGAATCTCTTCGGAAATCGGCATGACCTGGTAGATGCCGACACGGCCTTTGTAGCCATTGGTGCACATCGAGCAGCCGAGCGGCCGGTAAGGCGTCCACGAGCCATCCACGTCGTCTTCTTTGAAGCCGGCCTCCAGCAGCGTCTCGCGCGGAATATCCGCCGGGGTCTTGCAGTTGGGGCAAAGCCTACGCGCCAGTCGCTGGGCCGTGATCAGGATCACACTGGAGGCAATGTTGAAGGGCGCGATGCCCATGTTGCGCATGCGCGTCAGCGTCGACGGCGCATCGTTGGTGTGCAGCGTGGACAACACCATGTGGCCGGTTTGCGCGGCCTTGATGGCGATATCGGCAGTTTCAATGTCGCGAATCTCGCCAACCATGATGATGTCGGGATCCTGCCGCAAAAAGGCCTTGAGCGCGACCGTGAAGGTCATGCCGGCTTTTTCGTTCATGCTGACCTGGTTGACGCCGGGCAGGGTGATCTCGGCCGGATCTTCAGCGGTGGCGATGTTCACGCCCGGCTTGTTCAGAATGTTCAAGCAGGTGTAGAGGGACACGGTTTTGCCGGAGCCGGTAGGACCGGTCACCAGCACCATGCCATAGGGTCGGGCAATGGCTGCCAGCAGGCGTTCTTTTTCAATCGCCTCGTAGCCCAGTGCGTCGATGCCGAGCTTGGCGCTGCTCGGATCCAGAATACGGATGACGATTTTTTCGCCAAACATGGTGGGCAGGGTGCTAACCCGAAAATCGATAACGCGATCGGGACCTATCTTGAGCTTCATCTTGCCGTCTTGCGGCACCCGCTTTTCGGATATGTCCATGCGCGAAATGACCTTGATGCGCGCCGCCAGCTTGTCCTTGATCGCGACCGGCGGCGAGGCAATTTCGCGCAGCTCGCCGTCAATCCTGAAACGCACCCGGTAGGTATGCTCAAACGGCTCAAAGTGCAAATCGGACGCTCGCATGCTGAAGGCGTCAAGCAGCATTTTGTGTAGAAACTTGACGACTGGCGCGTCTTCCACCTCAGCCACGGTGGCATCGTCTTCCATGGCCGAATCCGGGCCGGCGTCGTCAAACTCGAAGTCGTCGCCGATGATGTTTTCCATCGCCTCGGCCGCCGTGGCGTTGGAAGCCTCGACCAGCTTGGACAGCTTGTCGTATTCGGCGATGACCCAGTCAACTCCCATCTGGGTAGAAAATTTGATCTTTTCTGCTGCCTCCTGATCAGAGGGGTCGGCCGTTGCAACAATCAGGCGATTGTTGCGTTTGCTCAGCACCACAATGCGCAAGGTCTGGCAGATCTTGGCGTCCAGCAGCCCCTTTGGCAAACGCTGCACATCGATGGCGTCCAGGTCTAGCAGGGGCGCCGCGAAAGCAGTCGACATGATGTGCGCCAGGTCAAACGCCGACACCGCGCCCGAACCGGTCAACTCGGCGATGAAATTGCTGCGCCCGATTTGCGCCTTGCGAAAAATGTCTTCGGCCGCCTTTTGCCCCAGTTTGCCCGCCACCACCAACGCCCGACCCAAGCCAGGTAAAGCGATTGCAGAAGGTGAGTTGATAGCAGTGTCGACAGCGGCCATGTGTTCTAAATTGGACTCAAATCTCTATCATCGTCTATACATTACAAGGTGTAAATGGAAAACGCCTGACCAACCCATCTGGCACTGGAACTGTGAGAAGAATCGCACACTAAATGCCAATAATGAGAAAAATTGGCCTGCACCAGCAAATTCGGGCGAGGGACCATCCTAAAAAACCACGCGCCCCGGTCTTGCCGGCCCGAGCGCTGCAGGTGGTCGAACGGCGTCAACCAGCAGGCCGCCACCAATTCGGCCTTATATTGCTATTAAAATAATAGCTGCTTACGCCCGTCCTGTATGGGCTAGAAGCATATATCATGCTTTTTTTCCAACAGCCGGGCTTCAAGCGATGTGGCTGGCCGGTCGAACCTGCGGTGACAACGCACACCAGTGCGCAGATCAGTAACCCCCGGGATTCTGACTTTGCCAGCGCCAGGCGTCCGCGCACATATCCGCCAGCGTGCGGCGCGCCTGCCAGCCCAGCTGTTGCTGTGCCAGCGCCGGGTCGGCATAGCAATGCGCCACATCGCCGGGGCGGCGCGGCATGATTTGGAAGGGCACGGCGCGGCCGCTGGCCTGCTCAAAGGCGCGCACCACCTCCAGCACGCTATGGCCCTGGCCGGTGCCCAGGTTCACGGTCAGGCTTTGGCCGCGCTGCAGCAGCGCGTCCAGCGCGGCGACATGCCCTTCAGCCAGATCGAGCACATGAATATAGTCACGCACGCCGGTGCCGTCGGGCGTGGTGTAGTCATCACCATAGACGTTCAGATAAGGCCGTTTGCCCACCGCCACCTGCGTGATGTAAGGCATCAGGTTGTTCGGGATGCCGCTCGGGTTCTCACCGATCAGGCCGCTGGTGTGCGCGCCCACGGGGTTGAAATAGCGCAGCACGGCCATAGCCCAGACCGGGTCGGCCGCGCCCAGCGAGGCCAGCATGTCTTCAATCATCAGCTTGGTGTGGCCGTAAGGGTTGGTGTGGCTGCGCGGGAAGTCTTCGGTAATCGGCACCGTGGCCGGGTCGCCATAGACCGTGGCGCTGCTGGAAAACACCAGCTTGCGGCAACCCACGGCAGTCATCGCCTCGAGCAGCCCCAGCGTGCTGCCCAGATTGTTGCGGTAGTACTTGAGCGGCTCGGCCACGCTTTCACCCACGGCCTTGTAGCCGGCAAAATGCAGCACCGCCTGCACCTTGTGGCGGCGCAGCACATCGGTCATGAAAGCCGCGTCTGCCACATCGCCCTGCTCGCAAGCAATGGTCTGGCCGGTGATCTGCTGCAAACGCTGCAGCACCGCCGGGTGGCTGTTCGAAAAGTCATCGACGATAACCGGTGTGTATCCCGCCTGAGCCAGCGCAATGCAAGTGTGGCTGCCGATGTAGCCAGCGCCGCCGGTTAAGAGAATATTCATGGAGGGTGATATGGGGAAAATGAGACCGGGTTAAAAAAAAGGCTCGACATCAATTTTGTCGCATTCCGCGTGCGTATTGATGAGAATCGACAAGCCGCTACGTGATCTTGCCCGCAGCTGGTGGGTACCTGGCGCTATTTTTAGTATTTCAATCGACTGGGTTCCGGCTTGAATCCAAGGATAAAATCAGCCTCCAGCCCAATACCTATCGACGCAAGCAGCTATAAATTTCATAGCATTTTGTAAGTCGGGTTAGCCAAAAACGTCACCCGACAGCAGCGCTACAGACTCAAAAACCCGCCGCCCTGCCCCGCCACCGCCTAGGCCGCCAGGCCTGACCACTTGTGCGTCACCAGTTGTCAGCGCGACGCACCCCGAGCCAGCGAATAATCCATCCACGCTGCCCGGCTGCCGGTGCTGTAAGCCACCGGGTACGGCATCACGTTCCAGCTTACGACCTGAAAAACAGCCAAGGGGCGACATCCGCGAGGCGGTGGTGATCAGCAGCCGGCGCTGCGATATGTCCACACCCGGCACCGCATCGCCCAACGCAGTGTTTTCATAGGTGCTGCGCGAAGCGCGCTCATACAGAGTACGCCCCGCAGGTACGCCCATGCGCGTAAAAAACGCAACCGCAGCCTCACTCCAGCAGCACAAAGTCGATAAAGCCGCGCTCCACATTGGTCGCCACCAGCTTGACGTGAACTTTGTCCCCGACCTTGAGGCCGGCCGCGCCGCTCACCAGCTTTCCCTCGGCGGGCGGGGAGAACAGCCGGACCCAGACACCGTCGGCGGTGGCGCCGGTCACGAGGGCGTCATAGCGCTGGCCCACATGCGATTCGAGTAGCAGCGCCGCCTCGGACTTGCGCATCTGCCGCTCCACTTTTTGGGCGGCGTCTTCTTGCCGGGTGCAGTGCAGGGCCAATGCGCCCAGCTCGGCGTTGGAGTAAGGCGGCGGCTTGGCCGCCAGCGCCGCCTTGAGCAGGCGCGAGGTGATCAGGTCGGGGAAGCGCCGATTGGGCGCGGTGGAATGGGTGTAGTCGCGCACGGCCAGGCCAAAGTGGCCGATGGGCGGGCCGCCAGGTGTCTCGACCACGTACTCGCCCCGGCCCATGAGCTTGACGATGATCAGCGACAGATCGGGAAAGCGCAGCGGGTCGGCCTTGTGGCGTTTCGCCAGAAAGGCTTCAAGCGCTTTGGAATCGGGCTCAGGCGGCAGTGTTACGCCGTACTCCAGGGCCACCGCCGCGATGCGCAGCCAGCGTTCGGGTGAGCGCACCACGCGCCGCAGCGAGGCACCGCCCCTGGATGCCAGATAGCGTGCGGCGCAGCCGTTGGTGGCGATCATCACCTCCTCGATCAATTGGCGCGCCCGGTTTTGCACCTGCTGGGCAATAGCGATCACGCGCTCACCCTCAAACACGGCGCGCGGTTGGAAGGTTTCAAACTCAAGCGAGCCCTCGGCATGCCGCAGCACCCGCAGTTGCTGGGCCAGCGCATCTTGCGTGCGCAATTGCGCCTCCATGCCGGGCACGGCTGCAGCAGCGGCGGGCAGCGCGCCCTCGCCGTCCAGCCAGGCACTGACGGCGTCGTAGGCCAGCTTGGCCTTGCTGCGCACCCTGGCCCGGTACAGCGTGGCGCTTGCCAGCGTGGCGTCGGCGTGGAAGACCATCTCGGTCACCAGGGCCAGCCGGTCCTCATCGAAGTTGAGCGAGCTCAGGTCGGTAGACAAACGCTCGGGCAGCATCGGGAAGATGCGTGCGGAGGTGTAGACAGAGGTGGTGTTGGCGCGCGCGTGCTCGTCAATGGCGCTGCCTTTTTTGACCAGCGCGTCCACATCGGCGATGGCCACCAGCAGTTTGACGGACCCGTTGTCAAACACCTCGCATACGGTGAGCTGGTCCAGATCGAGCGAGTCGTCATTGTCGATGGAGCACCAGAGCAGGTGTGTGAGATCGCTTATGTCTGCGCTGGCGGCTTCGCTGGCGGGGCCGGCGATGGATCTAAGCTGCTTTTCGACACCGACCGAAAACTCGGCTTGCAGGCCGCGCTCAGACATGGCACGGATGGCGAAGCGGACGAGGTCGGAGCGGCGGTGGTGGTTGGCGTTCATGCGACCAATATACCTTCAGCATTGGCAGGTGGCGTCTATCGCTATCAAATAAATAGCAGCTTGCGCATATCCCACCTGGTCTAGAGGCCAAAATAATGTTCAGTAGGTACCTGCTACCGCATGGAAGCAGCTTTCAACCGGCTGTGAACCGCGCCCCAACGCGGCTTCATACCTGTCGTGGTGGCGCACACGGCCCATGGTTAAGGGCAACTGGTCTTCGTCGCGCCTCTTGGGCATCAGGTCAATGTACTTGTAGGCGCCCAGCAGCAGATCGAAGCGGCGCGAAAAAAAAGGGCTTGGCTACCCTGACCCAGGGCAGCTTGCGCCGCTCGACGCTCAACTGGTCGCGCAGCAGGGTGAACTTTTTTTCCTGGCCAGGAGTTGCCGGCGGGCGGCGATCCATTCCTCTTTTGGGACAACGGGGTGGCGGGCTGGGTTTGCATTCACGGTTGATCTCCTTTCAAAACATGCGATGAGGGCTTGGTGTGCGGCTTAGCAGATGATTTCAGCTACTGATTGAAAATGTGCAGGATGTTGCCGTCTGGGTCCTTGAACCAGGCGCCCTTGAAATCACCCGCTACATGGGCGTCACCCTGCAGCGTCAAGCCGGGCAGGTCGTAGTGTTCGAACGTCACGCCTTTGGCCTTGAGCTTTTGCATGATGGTGTCAAACTCATCGCCCACTTCCCATGTAGCGGACGTTGCTTTATTGGTGCCTGCATGGGGCGAGACATACACCACTACCGTGGAAGCGCCGCTCTGATAGTTGAGCACGCTTTCTTCGCTACTCTCAAGAGCTTGTAGGCCCAGCGTGCGTTCATAGAATTTTTTGGCCACATCAATATTCCTGACAGCGATGGTGGCCATGACGTTTCTGTTTGCGAGCATTGTGATTTTCTTTCAATTAGTGGATCCGCTAAAAAGAAGGTCCAGCTTGGCAAAAGCACCAGCCCAGCCCCGATTGTGGCCGTCACGCACGGCCTGGTCGAAGGACTGCTCGTGCACAAAAAAGAGTTCAGTGCCCACGCCCAAAGGCCGCAACCGCATACTGACCCGCAACACCCGTTCGGTGTGCTTTGCCAGGCCCAGCTGAACACGAGCTTGCTGTTGCGCACAACCTCCTGGTAATCGCCGCTTACGTTGTAAGGCGCGCGAACCAGAATTTTGCATAACGCGACAACCACACAGCGGCCTCCTGCATCGGTTCGGGCGCAATCGCCAGACTGACGACGCGACCGTCCTTGGCGCGGCTGACCAGACCGGCGTCTTCCAACACCTGCAGATGTTTCATGAAGCCGGGCAGCGACATGCCATGCGGGGCGGCCAGCTGCCCCACGGACAGACTGCCCTGCTCCAGCGTTTGCAACACCGTGCGGCGGGTCGGATCGGCCAGCGCGGCAAACACAACATTCAACACCTCGTTTTTATACTTAACCATAGGGATTAATATTTGGCGGCTTGAAACGCTTGCCAACTAGGTAAATCCAAGAAATTTGTGTCTTTTTGCTGTGGCCCGCTAGCGCCGCGCAGTGCCCTCCTTGCGCGTCATTTCGCGAGTCATTTCATGCGCCTGTCCGCTTGAACCTTGCCTGTCCACTGGCTAAACTGCCTTGCTCACCCAACCGAAAGGCCTGCCATGCTGCTGTGCAATTTCAACGTCAACAACCTGTTTGTGCGCTATAAGTTCGGCAAGACCTTTCCCGGCGATCAGAGCGGAAAAAGCGGTGTGCTGGACCCCAACGTGGGTTATTTGCCGCTCTACCAGAAGGGAGCTTTCGATGTCTTCAACCCCGAGCAGCGCAAACTGGGCGCGCTGGCCCTCACGCGGGGCAACACCGTGCTGCCCGATGTGGTGTGCGTGCAGGAGGTGGAAAGCCTGATCGCGCTGCGCGAGTTCAATGAGCGCTTTCTGGCCAACGCCTATCCCTATGTAGTGGTGCTCGACTCGCGTGACTTGCGGCAGATCGACGTCGGCATTTTGTCGAAGTACCCGATAGACGGCATCACCACGCATGTGGACGACATGGCCGCAGGCAACTACATCTTCAGCCGTGACTGTCTGGAGGTGCGACTGCAGCTTAAAAAGAATGTTTTTGTGACGCTGTTTATCAACCACTTCAAATCCAAGCTGGCGCTGGGCGCCAATGAAGAAGCGCGCAACAACGAACGCACGCGGGCCAATGAGCGGCGCCAGCTGCAGGCCGAAACGGTGGTCAGCCTGCTGAAAGCCCGATTTTCCGCTGCGGCTTTCAAGTCGGAATATTTTGCTGTTCTGGGCGACTTCAACGACACGCCGCTGGCGCCGCAGCTTGCCAAGCTCTGCCAGAAGTCTGGCTTGGTCGATGCACTGGCGACGCTGGCGCCGCGAGAGCGCTGGACGCATTACTGGAAAGCCAAAAACAGCGTGTCGCAGCTCGACCATGTGCTGCTCTCGCCCGCGCTGGCCGGCAAGCTGAAGAAAAACGGCGTGAGCCTGGAGCGGCGCGGCCTGGGTTTTCGCTCCGAATCGAAAAAAGCCGACGGCGGCACCCTGCCCAGGCAGGTGCGGCTGGAGACCATCGAAGACGACCCCAATGCGCTGGCCATCGATTTCCAGTTCGAGCGCTTTACAGAGATCTCTAGCAGCAACGTCGCCTCGGACCACTGCCCGATCTTTCTGTCATTCAACCTTTGAGCGCTCGCGCCGCCTTGGCAAAGAAATGTGTCTGGCGCGGCCGCGTATGTAAACCATAGAAACACCTTGCAAGCGCACTGGCGCTCAAACCACTATTCGCATCAAATGGATTATGTTTTACTCCCGGCCCAACCACCGATGAAGTTTCTTGCCGCCAAACTGACGCCCTCACAGCGCCCTGTTCACTCCGCTTTCTGGTATCTTTTTGGCTGCGCAACGCTGCTCACCCTGAGCGCTGGCGGGGCGCTGTTCGGCATGCGTGCGCAGGCCCAGCCGGCGGCAGACGCACCGGCTGCGGCGGCGTCGCAAACTCAAGCCGAACCATCGGCCAGGGCCGCATCGGCAAGCCCGGCAGCGAGATACAGCGCCAAAGACCTGGAGCGCGCATTTAACTTTATGGATGCAAACAAGGACGGAAAAGTCAGCCGTGACGAAGCCGCCAGCTTTCGCAATGTGGCCAAACATTTTGATGAAGCCGACACCGACAAGGACCAGATGCTGTCGCCAGAAGAATTTGAAAATGCGATGAACCGCTCGAAAACCAAAGCGCCCTGATCCACGCGATCTGGTTGCTGGTGTTTCAGACCGGCCGTGCTGTGCGGCGCGACGCAGGAGCCCGACTTGCTATGTTATTAATAGCTACCTGCGCCCGCCCCGTATGGGCTGCAGGCACTTTTTGCCCCTGAAATGGGCCGGACGACTCAAGCTTGCGCGGCCCAGATCTTCTGAATCTGCGCGGCCAGCGTCATCGGGTCGAAAGGCTTGGCAATCACTTCGAGCGCGCCGAGCGCCTTGTACATCGCCACCTCGGTGGCCTGCACCTT
>NZ_JABBPE010000009.1 GCF_012927455.1 Polaromonas sp.
ATGCCCGATGCCAGTTCTTGAGACTATTCTTTGTCGGATAACCCAACCGTCGAATGGTCGCTCCAGTGCGTTTCCCGAGCTTTATATAAAGCTTGACTGCTCGAATGCGGTCTTCGTAAGAGTACGTGAACTACCTCTAAGTAGTCCAACAATTCCGCCGCACCCCCACCCTGCCGATTCAAGAATGAGCCAGGGCGGGTCGCCAATTTTTGAATCAGCAACTGTTGATAAGTGTACTCAATGGCGGCTTTTTGATCGCCTCCCTTCGATGGGTTTTGCGACGGTGATCAACCTCATGCGCCCGAGTTCCTTAACCTGCGCCGCATTAAGCGCCTGTGTAGGCGTGTTGCGTAAAAGCAGGAACAGCTTTGCAGTCTCTTCCAGTTCCTCGGCCGCATAAACCGCAGCTTCAAGCGACGCTCCACACATCACAATTCTCTTGCGCGCCTTTTGCTCGTTGTATCAAATTGAGTTGTCATGACAGGCGGTCCCATGCTTTGAGAAAAAAATCATCAGTGCCAAAATTGCCCGACTTCAGCGCCAGTGCAATCGGCTGGCCGCTTGCGGTAGACCCCATCGAGGTGGTCCAGGGCACACCGGGATCAATCTCCGGCCCGATGTAAAGGCCCGACACGCCTAGCGCCTTCACGACAGCTCCTGAAGTCTCGCCGCCCGCAACAATCAATTGTGCAACGCCAGTTTTGACCAAACCTGCGGAAATGGCTGCCAATACGCCCTCGACCAGCAAACCAGCACGCTGAGTCCCAAGGACGCACTGTGTCGCTTTTACGGATTCGGGATCTGCGCTGGCGTAAATAAGGACTGGCTCTGCAGCGACATGGGCCTCCGCCCAGGCCAGTGCTTGCCCAACAACATCGTCCCCGCGCGCCAATGCGGCAGGATCGACGCAAAACGACGGATGACGCTGTCGCATTTGCTCGACCTGCCGCAATGTGGTCGAAGAGCAACTGCCTGACACCACAGCGCGAAGCCCGGCAGGCACTGACAAGCGCTCAGCACCGGCGCTATCGCGCAGAGCTCCGTCCCGCCGGAAATTGCCGGGCAGCCACATCGCCAGGCCCGAGCCACCAGTCACCAGCGGCATTCCGGCGCAGGCACTGCCGATCTCGATCAGATCCTTGTCCGTGACCGCGTCAACGATGGCAAAACGCCTTCCCTGTATCCGCAGCGCATCGATACGCTCACGGATCGCCGGGGCGCCCTGCGCCACCGTGCCGTGGTCAATCAACCCCACGGGATGCCGGACCTGCAGCTGCAGCATGCGTACGAGGTTCGCATCGCGCATGGGGGTGAGCGGGTGATGCTGCATGCCCGATTCGTTCAGGAGTGCTGAACCCACAAAAAGATGGCCCTGATAAATCGTGCGCTTGTTCGCCGGGAACGCGGGACAAACCACCGCGAAGTCCACCCCTAACGCGTCCAGCAACGCCTCCGCCACAGGTCCGATATTACCCTCGGCGGTTGAATCGAAGGTGGAGCAATACTTGAAGTAAAACTGCCGGCAACCGGCCTGTTGTAGCCAGCGCAAAGCCTCGAGCGATTCGCGCACCGCATCAGCGGGCGGGCTCGTCCGGGATTTCAGCGCGACAACGATGGCATCAACATTCTCCGGTGCCGAATACTGCGGCACACCGACGGTCTGCACCGTGCGCATGCCTTGCTTTACCAGGACGCCGGCGAGGTCGGTGCCGCCGGTAAAGTCGTCCGCAATGCATCCGAGCAGGGGACCAGCCATAGAACTCACTGCTCTCCCCAACGCAAGACGCGTTGCTCCTGGATGCCGAGACCGTCGATGCCCAGGCGCATGACGTGACTGGGCCTCAACAGACTTAGTATGTTGAAGGATTTCAGCCTGCCTATACCGTCTTTGGCAAAGAATGCAAAACCAAAGTTATCGAAAATTGCAATGAGGTCACGAATATTGCCCTCGGAGTCTATGAGTTGGGGGCGCTCCTGACCGGCTTGGCGGTGTCTGACGAGTTTCATTGTGGCTTTTAGTTAAGGGGGTAATTGCTCAGCAGGCCGGCGCCGACAAGGCAAGCCGGCAAATTTCCAGCGAATAGATTGCGGCATGGCTTCGAACGATGACGCCATGGCGTTGAAGCTCCGACCCGTCGATCAAGGCACGCGCCCGCTGCGCAGCATTGGGAGTGCAAGCTTCGGCCAACAGCACCCAGGAAGGAACATCGAATTCGCGCGTGCAGGACTCGGCTGAGTTAAAGCGACTGGCAGGTTGGTCAGCTGCTTAGAGTTGGCAATCGACCACGCCGGTCAGCGCTGCGGCGCGCGGAAGCACTTCTCGGCCCAAGTATTCACACACAAGCAGATTGCCGGTCATTGTCCAAGCACATGCATCGCGGCACGATAGCCTCTGCTGTTATTTATTCGACCTTAACACCTGCACTCTTGATCACATCCGACCACTTGGTGATTTCCGACTGCAGATGGGTGGCGAACTCCTCTGGCGTGCTCGCGACCACGTCAGCACCAAGCTTGGAAAGGCGGTCGCGCACGTCGGGCATAGCCAGCACCTTGACGATGTGATCATGCAATGATGCGATGACCGGTGCAGGCGTTCCCGCCGGTGCTAGGACTCCACCCCATGACGTGGACTCAAAGCCGCTGACCCCAGATTCAGCAATCGTTGGGTACTGTGCGAGCGATTTCGGGCGACTCCTGGATGCCGTGCCAAGCACGCGAAGCCGGCCTGTCCCAATAAAGGGGGCTGCTGCGATGGAGGTGGCAAAAGTCATTGTGACATGCCCGCCAATCACATCGGTCATCGCGGGAATGTCACCTTTGTAGGGAACGTGCACCATGTTGATGCCCGCCATTTTCTTGAATAACTCCGCTGTCAAATGAGTGGCCGAACCCGACCCGCCCGAGGCGAACTTCACCGCTGCGGGATTGGCCTTGGCATATGCAATGAGCTCCTCAGTCGTCCGTGCAGGAAACTCCGGATTGACGAGAAGGACGATGGGCACAGAAGTTGTCAACGTAATCGGTGAAAAACTTTTGATCGGGTCGAAAGGCAGTTTGAGATAAAGACCTGCATTGATGGCGTTGGGGCCAACATTACCCATCAGGATGGTGTAGCCATCGGCGGGTGACTTTGCAATCGCATCGAGCGCGATGATGCCATTCGCTCCTGGGCGGTTGTCGATAATAAAAGATTGACCGTAACTTTCGCTAAGCTTTTCTGCTAAAAGCCGGGCCGTGATGTCCGAGGCACCGCCGGCCGGGTACGGGACCACGAAGCGCACGGGTTTGGCGGGGTAAGCTTGTGCGTGCGCAGATAAGGTCGCGGCGCTGAAACTGAGGGCCACAAGACCGCCCATCAGGGCACGGCGGGTGCATGGATTCATCATCTGAAAGCCTTTCGTTGAATTGAGCAGACAAAGTGTGAATTGGCAGCTCTATGCCGCCATCTCACCGAGGTAGACCCCGGCGCGCCGCAACGCGGGCTGCAGCCTGGACATCGGCAACTCGGCCGCTGGCATGGACTGCTGCGAACACAAGGCGGCGGCAATGCCGGCTGATTCGCCGGTCGTCATGCACGGCGCCATGTTGCGCGTGGCACCGTGTGCATATTGAGTCACCGAAATACACCGACCAGCCACCAGCAGATTTTCTACCGACTTGGGCACCAGGCATCTGTAGGGGATATCGTAAGCGCCATCTCCACCGACGTCGATGTGCTGCTGCGACTTGCCGTCGGGGTGGTGAATATCCACAGGGAAGCAGCCCTGACCGATGGTGTCGGCGAATTTACGGCCGACGCGGATGTCGTCTTCATTGAGCTCGTACAGGCCCTGCAAGTTACGCGTTTCGCGCACACCGACAAAGGCATTTGGCAGAAAAGATGCGCGCTCAAAGCCCTCCACATTGGCGCGCAGGAAGGCCCCCAGCTTTTGCAGTTGCGAAGTCAATTCGACGGTGGCGCGCGACAGTGAAAGCGGATCGTTACCATCGATATTCGCCATGCGGCTGCCGTTAAAGTTCAACTGGTCAGGCCAGACGGTATTGGTCCAGAACTGGTGGTCATCATGATCGTACACACCCAGCTCCCGCAGTTGCTGGTTCCAGCGCGTGAATGAGCCGTGAAAGTAGACCGGGATTGGGTCTGGACAACCTCGCTTGGACGCCCAGGCCGACTCGAATTCCGAAAGCGCCGCGCAGGCCCGAGCCGTGTCGACCGACACCGCCCGCATCATCATAGAAACAGGCTGCATGGCACCAGATCCCGGCCAGCCCACCCGCGCCGGCGCACCGGCTTTGACGGCCAGATCGGCGTCGCCGGTCGCATCAATGAAGAAGCGCGCCTTGATGTAACCCAACTGGCTTTTGCTGCACACCAGCACGCTTTCAATGTGACCATCCCGGGTTGATGCGTCGATCAGAGCGGTGTTGTAGAGAATGGTGACGCCTTCGCGCGCCAGCATGGCTGTGGTTTCCATGCGAAAGAGGTCGGCATCAACTGGCGTTACAGAATGCACATAACCTTCAGGCAGCGGCACATGGCCAACAGCGCCGCCTTGCTCGATCAGCCGGTCGATGATTTCCTGTGCAATACCGTAGACCACTTGGCGCCCGTTCTTGGTCTTGTAGGTGTGAATGCACAGGCCCGTTGCGGCATTTCCCCCAATAAAGGGCCGTGGTTCCAGCAATACAGTGCGTGCACCTTGACGTGCAGCGGCCAGCGCTGCACAGATACCAGTGACGCCAGCACCAGCTACCAGAACGTCGAACGTGTCCTCAATAAGATTTCCGGGGGTTTGCATAAGACTTCTCGGTTGTGCGGCCCTTGAAAATAGGGGCCAGTCGGGTGATGAATTAATTAGCAGAACGAAGTTTGCGGCGAATCTGACATAGCTACAATTGATAAATATTTATAAATTCATAAGTAGTTCTAATGAATATTACTTTGCGACACCTGCGTGCATTCGTTGCGGTAGCGCAAATGGGCGGGTTTTCGCCTGCGGCAAATCGACTGCATCTCAGCCAGCCGGCCCTTAGCATGCTGGTACGCGGTCTGGAAGAAGACCTTGGCCTGTTGCTTTTCGAACGTACAACGCGCAGCGTCAAGTTGACAGATGCGGGCCGCGACTTTTTCCCTTTAGCCGAGCGCCTGCTGTCCGACCTTCATCACGCCGTTGCCGAAACACGCACCCGTGCAGAGCGGGCGAGCGGGCGCCTCGTGATAGCGGCGACTCCGATGTTCGCATCGACCCTGCTGCCCAACATGCTGAAGCAATTCCGCACCGCGCATCCGGACGTACAGATCGTCATGCGTGACGACGCGAGCCCTGCTCGCATTCAGCGGCTAGTGCAGGATGGTGAGGCGGATCTTGGCATTACGCCGATTGACCGGACTCACCTGGAACTGTTGGTGATCGAGGTGATGATGGATGACGAACTGGTGCTGGCGTGTCCTGCTGGCCATGCGCTGGCGCGTCACAAGCAGATCAAGTGGCACGAACTGTCCCAGTTTCCACTGATCGGTTTTGCACGCGACAACACGTTGCAGATGCTCGTCAACGGCGCGTCAGACGCCGCCGGCATCAAGCTGCACATGCACTATGAAGTTTCGTCCATCGCGACGGCAGTTGCTCTTGTCGACGCCGGGCTGGGCATCAGCGTGCTGCCGTCATACACACGCACCGTGCGCCGGTTCAACCGTATCCAATTCCAAAGGCTGGTTGAACCTGTGATCCAACGGGAGCTGTGCTTGCTGCGGTTCCGTGATCGCGTCATGTCGCCTGCTGCGCAGGCATTTGCCGATGTGCTTCGTGAGTGTTGCCGCCGACCGAAATTGACCACTTAAAGCGAGAAGTGCCGATCCAAAGTTGACCAGGGTGTTCCACTGACCTGCTAAATATTGCAGCATGTAACAAACACGTGTTCACCATGGAAACGATAGGCAAGGTCAGGCGCATGAAACTACGCGACAAACTCTCCAACAGCCCGATTACAAAACTGACTGGGTTGTCATGCAACATGGTCAAGAAATGGCCCAAGGCACCACCCCGCGACATTGCTCCCAGACACCGCAGGGAAAGTCCCGAGGGCAAACTCTCCGCCTCAGAGGCCGCCCAGGGTTAGCGGGCAGCGACAGTGGCGTGACCGAGTTCATCCGCGTCTGGCGTGAGCCGTTTTGCGTATCCGGATGAGCGTGACCGGTGATTCCGGAGTGCGTGATTGATTGCCCGACCCCAGCCAACACACTTTGAATTGTAGGTATTTTGGTTTTCTGTCTCGGCTTCCTCTTTCGTTTTGTCGTAATTCAAAATGGCCACTCTCTGCAATGCAGGGACAAATACCCGATGCGTTCCTCACCTGTTGTGAGAGCGAGTTTGAACCGAGGTCCGCATTCCACCACCATACCCCCTAAAGCCCAACTGTTATCAGTTGGGCTTCTTTCTGCCCGAATCACCAGTACTGGCGCGGTTCCCGGCCTTGCGCTCTTGAGCGTCGCCCCGTCACCATCCCCGTTTCCGGCGTCACTTACCTCGGATTTTTCTCTCTGTTCTCTGTTGAGCCGGTGAGCGTTCACCAGCCCGATGTGAGCATTGGCGCGGGTCTCCGGTCTGCCGGTTGTGATTGTGAATTGGTCGGGTGCGGGGGATCCAAAGAGGACAGTTCTCCACGTATTTCGGAACCTATTGATCCGGCCCTTTAAAGTCACAACTATTTTTGTCATCTTGCAGACAAAAAAGTGTAAAAAATTCAAACTTCATAGAACCGGATCAATAGTGAGCGAAGGGTTCAGGCGATTCAATGCAGCGGATCAAGGACCCTCGCACCGTTTGCCCCGAGTCGCGCTCGCGGTCGGTGCCGTCGAAGACGGTGCTGAGGTAGGAGCTATCGGGCAGCATCCGTTGCAAAAACTTAATATGAACAGTATTGGGGCTACCGGGTTAGCGCGACGCGGAGAGCGCCAGAAACTCCCGGAATGCGCTCTCGCACGCCGACAGTGGCCTTTCCCATGACCACACGAGTCCGACGCGGATATCCGGAATGGACGACGAAACAGGGATGGCGTGGATCCGGCGCCCGTCCAGCGACCATGGGTGGAAAAGCATGTCCGGCAGGATCGTCACGCCCAGACCGATCGCCACCATTTCCCTGACCGCTTCCAACGAGGATGCGTGCAACCAGCTCACCGGCTGCTTAGCTGCTTCCTGCCACCGGATCTTCGCGTTCATTTCCCCGTCGTCCACTCGAGGGATCACATACGGGTAGTCGGTCAGGTCAGCCAGACTGACGGACTCACGCCCGACGAGCGGGTGATCATGGGAGACCCAAGCCCGGCGCCGAGACTGGATCAGCTGAAGGCTGTGGACCCGCTTGGGCGACTGCAGATTCGACAGGATCACCGCAGCAATCGAGATCTGCCCGCGAGCCAGTCTCCTTTCTATCTGTTCTCGCGTCAGCTCCGTCGGTACGACGTTTACACGCGGGAAGAGCTTCCGGAAATTGGCCAGCGAACGAAGAAGGAAGTAGCCAAGTACCATGTACGTAGTGGGGACAATCAGGTCTCCTTCGACGTCGGTACGCTCGTGGAACGGAAAGCGGGACGTTTCACCTGCCGCATCCAAGACCGTCTTGGCCCGGTGGAGAAACACCTCGCCTTGGTGGGTGAGCGCCACGCCCCCTCGGATCCGAACGAACAGCCTGGCGCCCAACGCATCTTCCAGGTTGCGGACGGCCACCGTCATGGCGGACTGCGAGACGTTGCACTGGGCGGCAGCAATGGAAATCTGGCCGGCGCTGGCAGCGGCGACGAAATATTCTAGCTGCCGGAGCGTGAATCGGTGGGTCATGGCTGAATATTCATTTTATTCATAAAAGATCCAAAAAAATGAATTAGACGCGGGAAAGGGAGTTGGCCAAAATGTGACCGATGCGCGCCGCCAAACTTTTCAGTCATCTCGTGAAGCATCTGGATCTCACCTTCCGTATGCCCCTTTGGGGGTCATTGGGATCATGAACAGGCGCGGATACGTCAACGGGTGCGAATCCGAGATCCAGCCGGCCCTTGTCGAGGCTTGCGTAGAGCATGCATACGAGGCTGTCAAGACCACCCGAAAAACCTCGCTCCACGACCGCGCGAGCACCCTCGAGAAAATTGCCGGAGCGCTCAGGGGGGCAACTACGCCGCTTGCGCGCCAGCTGGCGGAGGACAGCGGCTTCCTGACCGAGCACGACATGCGCCTGGAAGTTCAGCGGGCGGCCGAGGTGTTCCGGCTCACAGCGGCGTACACGCTCGCTGGGTGGTCCACGGCCCTTGACCTGGATTCGGTAGAGCGTGCGCGCGGGGCGTTTGGCATCGTCAGGCGCGAGCCCATCGGCGCGGTGTTGGGAATCTGCGCATTCAACGGTCCACTCCTCATCCCCGCTCATAAGCTCGCGCCCGCCATCGCGGCCGGCACGTCGATCATCCTCAAGCCGGCCCCCGGTGCTGCACGCGCTTCGGTTGACCTGGGGAAAATGGCGGTCAACGCAGGTTGGCCTGCGGCGGCCGTCGCTGTACTGGACGTCGACAACGACACGACTATGAAGCTCGTGAGAGACCCGAGGCTGCCGGTAATCAGCTTCACCGGGGGCAGAGTCGGCTGGACGATCAAGGAGGCTGCCCCGCGCAAGCACGTGCAGTTGGAGCTAGGCGGCGTGGGCGCGGTTCTCGTGGCGGCTGACGCCAACTTGGAACAGGCTGCGCGTGAGTGCGCAGCGGGCGCATTTGTCCGTTCTGGGCAATCGTGCATCTCGGTCCAGCGAATCTACGCAGCGAGGTCAATCTTCCCGGAATTGGTCTCGCTTCTGGTAGATGCCGTGCGGGAACTCCAGGCGACCCATCCGATCGGCCCGCTGGTCCACGAAGAGGCTTGCTCATGGATAGAGCGGCTGGTGCAGGACGCTGTAGATGGCGGAGCACAACTCGTTCACGGCGGCAGTCGGGCGGGCGCCTATTTCGAGCCCACTGTGCTCACCGAGACGACATCCCAAATGAAGGTGATGCAGGAGGAAGCATTCGGACCGGTGGTTGCAGTGAATCCTTATGACTTGATCGAGGAGGCGATCTCGGAGATCAACTCGGTGGGCGGCGCCATTCACCATGGCATCTACACCGCCGACTTGGACGTCGCATTCGGTGCGGCCGATGCGATCCAGGCCGGCGGCGTGATCATTAACGGTCCCTGCACCTGGCGGGCCGACCACATGCCGTACGGTGGAGTGGGCCAAGCCGGATTTGGGCGGGAAGGTATCGCTCACTCGGTGCTGCACTTCACCGAGCCCAAGGTTATTGTCGTGCGGCCTTCGCGAAGCCGATGACGCTTTGACCGGATGAACACTTCAACCAAGCAAGGAGACATGATGAACAACAGACACAGCAAACCGGGCGCAAGCAATCTATCCCGCGTCAGCGGTACTTCACACTGCGAATGGTGGGGGGCGTTGTTCATCGGCGCTGCAATGGCAGCGAACCTGAGCTTTGCGCAGGCGCCCGGACCCGTTCGAATCGGGTTCGTGACGGACCTTTCCGGCCAGTATCAAGACCTGGACGGCAATGGCGGCGCAGTGGCCGCCCAGATGGCGATCGATGACTTCGGCGGGAAGGTTCTGGGGCGAGCGGTGGAGCTTCTCGTGGCGGACCACCAGAACAAGCCAGACACCGCCGTCGCGAAGGCTCGGGAGTGGATCGACACCCGGAATGTTTCCATGATCCTCGGGGGGACGAATTCCGCGGCGGCTCTCGCCATCTCCGCCCTGGCCAAGGAAAAGAAGCGCGTATTCATATCCATCGGGGCCGGTACGCCGGCACTGACCAACGAGCAGTGCTCGCCCAATACCATTCACTATGCGTATGACACGGTTGCGCTTTCCCGTGGAACCGGGCGAGCCATGGTGGAGTCCGGTGGAGATACCTGGTTCTTCTTGACGGCCGATTACCTGTTCGGCCATGCTTTGCAGGCAGATACAACGGCGGTCGTGAACGCGGGCGGTGGCAAAGTGGTCGGCGCTGCCGTCCACCCGGTGAACGCGTCCGACTTTGCGTCCTTCATGCTGCGTGCGCAGCAGTCTAGGGCGAAGGTCCTCGCCCTAGCCAACGGCGGCGCGGACACGATCAACGCCCTGAAATCCGCGCGCGAGTTCGGCGTGACCAAGACCATGCGCACTGCGTCGCTCATTTTCTTCATCAGCGACATCCATTCTTTGGGGCTGGAGACCGCCCAAGGCTTGCACTACACCACAAGCTGGGATTGGAACCTCAATGACAAAACGCGGCAGTTCGGGCGTCGATTCTTCGAAAAGCACAAGCGCATGCCCACGGACCTACAGGCGGCTGACTATTCCGCCACGATGAACTTCCTCAAAGCGGTTCAGGCGGTCGGCAATACCGATGCTGACGCAGTTATGGCGTACTTCAAGAAAACACCGCTGGACGATTTCTACGCCAAGGGCGTCGTACGGCCCGACGGGCGCTACGAGCACGACATGTACCTCATGAGGGTCAAGACGCCTTCGGAATCGAAAGTACCGTGGGACTACTCGACGCTGGTGAAGAGGATGCCAGGATCGGAAATATTTATCAAGAAATCTGAGAGTAAGTGCGCCCTCTGGCGGTAGCGCAGGGACTGATCCTGTGGCTGGACGCCCGCGTATTGAGAACTACCACGTGGACACTTTCGATTACGTGATTGTGGGAGCCGGTGCCGCCGGTTCCCTGCTTGCTGCCCGTCTTTCCGAGAACAGCAACGCTCGCGTCTGCCTGCTTGAGGCTGGCCCTCCCGATGTGCATCCACTCCTGCACCTGCCTGCCGGTTTTATCAAGATGCTGGAGAACGAGAAGTACACGTGGCAGTTCGAGGCAGAGCCGGCGGCGCAGACCAACGGCCGCGCCATTCTTCTGCCGCAAGGTCGCACGCTGGGCGGGTCGACCGCCATCAATGGCATGGTCTACAACCGCGGGCAGCGGGAGGACTACGATGATTGGGAGGCATTGGGGAATCCCGGCTGGAACTTTGATTCCGTGCTTCCGCACTTCCGCCGGTCTGAAGCTTTCCTTGGAGACGGCGACGATCAGTTTCGCGGGCGCGACGGCGAGCTCTTTGTCACCACGAACGACTGGATCCATCCGCTCACCGAGGCTTTCCTTCAGGGTGCCGGAGAGCTCGGAATCCACGGCAATCGCGACTACAACGGCGCGTCTCAGGCAGGCGCCGGCTATTACCAGCGCATGATTCATCGGGGACGCAGAGTCAGCGCCTCACGTGCGTTCCTTCGGCCCGCGGTGAGCAGACGAAACCTCGACATTCGGACGAACGCGCAGGTGACGCGGATACTTTCCGAGGGAGGCACTGCAACCGGAGTCGAATACCTGCATGGGGACAGGGCTCCGACCACTACGGTTCGCGCGCGCAAAGAGGTTATCGTCTGCGCTGGCGCGATCAACACGCCGAAACTTCTGCAGCTGTCCGGGTTCGGGCCTGCAGAGCTACTCAGAGACCTGGGCATTCCCGTAGTTCGCGATCTGCCGGGTGTGGGCGCGAACCTCCGTGACCATTTCGCCGTGCGTGTTGTCGCCAAGGCGCGCAACGTCACGACGATCAACGAGCTGGCGCGCCCACCCAGGCTCTGGTGGGAGGCGGTGAAGTGGGCTCTGGGCCGGCCTAGCGTACTCGCGGTTTGTCCGTCCATCGTCCACTTTCATTGGCGGTCGGACGGAACCTGCGGGCGGCCTGACCTTCAGGGCGTGTTTTCGCCCGCAAGCTACCGGGCGGGTAAAGTTGGGATGCTGGATCGTTACCCTGGCATGAGCTGCGGATTTTGGCTGCATCGTCCCGCGAGTTCCGGCAGTGTCTCCCTGCGTTCCATTGATCCTTTGCAATCGCCTAAAGTCGAAGCCGGCTATCTCACGCACGCGGCAGATTGCGAGGGCATGCTGCGAGGCCTGCGCTTGGCGCGGCGGTTGCTGGCAACGCGGGCACTGGCACCCTATTTCGAGGCGGAGACACTCCCTGGATCGCTCGTCCAGAGCGACGACGAATTGCTTGATTACATCCGGCAAGTCGGCGCCTCGTCCTATCACCTGAACGGCACGGCCCGGATGGGCCCTGCTTCAGACCGCTTCGCAGTCGTCGATGCCAGCTTGCGCGTGCACGGCGTGGGCGCACTGCGCATCGCCGACGCATCGGTGTTTCCGGCGATTCCTTCGGCCAACATCTGCGCCGCCACTTTCATGGTGGCGGAAAAGGCGGCCAGTCTTGTGCTGTCCGAGTCTGCATAGGCGCTGATGAACCGCGTTTCGAACATGCACCCGGTGGCCGCCTCAAACTTGCAGCCACCCAAACTCCTCCAGGCCAAGCCGAGGGAAGTGTCGTCGGGTGGCGCAGAAATGCAGCGCCGCTGCATGGACGATTGCCTGATCAAGCCACTCAATCTGTCCAGGTTGCTGGAAACCCTCGATAAATGGTTGTCGATCCCGACCGAGGCTATGCCGGCCGTCGAAACCTCTGGAGCAATCCGTGGCCGACTCTCGCAGTGATTACGGCAAGCTCGAGTGGCAATCGAGCACGCGAGCAGAGCCGGCGACTGAAAACGGTGACGGCGGCAATGCCGGCGTTCGAGCACGAATGGCTTCACCTGAACGCCTTTATCGAATCCGTCTGAGGCGCGACGCAGTGAAAGCAGGCAAGCCCCAGAAGGAACGGATTAACTCTGATTGCCGGTCCCGCTCAGGAGATGTTATTCCTTGACTGGCCGAACTCCGTGCGCTGCTCACACCAGTCTGAAGGAACGGCACGTCGGACCAAGTGCTCTAGCGCCAATCCGTTTCCCCCCCCGTCACGCAGCCCTCGATGATATCCGGCGCGAGGAGGAGCAGTTTCGCGATCCGACTGGCCTGTCCTCGGTCAATGCCCTCAAGGCCCGCAATTTCAGTCAGTGACCGGTATTTGCCCTTAAAGGTGAAATGGCACGCCCTGGGCTGGAAGGAACTCATCAAAGAGTTCGCCGCGAAGAGCGCTGAGCAGATGGAGCTGGCGCGGTTGCGGGCTGAGCTGGCGAGGGTAAAGATGGAGCGCGATATTTTAAAAAAAGCGACGGCGTACTTCGCCAGGGAATCCCTGTGAAGTACGCCT
>NZ_JABBPE010000017.1 GCF_012927455.1 Polaromonas sp.
AGTTGCCAGAAGGCAAAGAGATGGTGATGCCGGGCGACAACGTGTCAATCACGGTCAAGCTGATCAACCCGATCGCCATGGAAGAAGGCTTGCGCTTCGCCATTCGCGAAGGCGGCAAGACCGTTGGTGCCGGCGTTGTGGCAAAGATCATCGCGTAATGAGTTTGTTTTTGGGAATAGTCCAATAAAAGCCAAGCTTTCTTTGTTCTGTCCCCCACTGATTGAGAGATGAAGGGGTATAGCTCAATTGGCAGAGCGTCGGTCTCCAAAACCGAAGGTTGTAGGTTCGATTCCTACTGCCCCTGCCACCCGGCTTTTGATGCGTGTCGCTAACGTTTCAGCAGTGCAGGTGGTTTGAAAAGATAACAAGCAAGCCCGCCCGGAGTGAAACTTCAGGTGGGCTTAAGCGTCTGTCAAGACGCACGAAGAATGAACAGGAAATCCGGCAACATGGCCTCTTCTCAAGTTGAAACCGTCAGCACCAGCGCCGACAAGGCCAAGCTCGGTCTGGCCATTGCGTTGGTTGTGGCTTCTCTAGCGGGTTTTTATCTGCTGAGCAAGCAGGGCCAGGTTGTGCAGTGGGGGGCGCTGATTGCGGGCCTGGTGGCGGCCGTGGTGGTGTTTGTGACCTCGGAGTCGGGCAAGCAGTTTGTGGCCTTCGGACGGGACTCTGTACGCGAAGTGAAAAAAGTTGTCTGGCCCAGCCGTAAAGAGGCAATGCAGATGACGGCTTATGTGTTCGGCTTTGTCGTGATCATGGCCTTGTTTTTGTGGTTGACGGACAAGGCGCTTGAATGGGTGTTTTACGACCTGATCTTGGGATGGAAAAGATGATGAGCGATTTGAACGGCGCGATGGTCAGCCAAGTAGCGGCGGGTGCCTCCCTCACGCCGACCCCCGGCATGCAGTGGTATGTTGTACACGCTTATTCCGGCATGGAAAAAGCGGTCGAGCGCAATATTGTTGAGCGCATCAACCGCGCCGGAATGCAGTCCAAGTTTGGTCGCTTCCTGGTGCCCACCGAAGAAGTGGTCGAGATCAAGAACGGACAGAAGAAAACCACGGAGCGCCGCTTCTTTCCGGGTTACGTGCTGGTCGAGATGGTGATGGACGACGAAACCTGGCACCTGGTGAAACACACCAACAAGGTCACAGGATTTGTCGGTGGCGCCAAGAACCGGCCGGCGCCGATTTCTGAAGAAGATGTCCAGAAAATCGTCAACCAGATGCAGGTAGGCACAGAGAAGCCGCGTCACAAGGTTGAATTTGAAACGGGCGAATATGTCCGCGTCAAAGATGGTCCGTTCACCGACTTCAACGGCACGGTCGAAGAAGTCAACTACGACAAGAACAAGGTTCGTGTTTCGGTCACGATTTTCGGACGTGCGACACCAGTAGAGCTGGAATTCAGTCAGATCGAAAAGACCTGACACCCCTCCGGAATTTCGCGCTTTGCAACTCGGCGCGGATGATTCTTCTGAATCATTATTGAGTTGTGTAACCCCGGGGAGCCCGAGCCTGTCATGTACAGCGTTCAGGCGTTATGACCCGCAAGGAGAAAAGTATGGCGAAAAAAATCGTCGGCTTCGTCAAGCTGCAAGTACCAGCTGGCAAGGCCAATCCATCACCGCCTATCGGCCCTGCGCTGGGTCAGCGCGGCTTGAACATCATGGAATTCTGCAAGGCATTCAATGCCCAGACCCAGGGCGTCGAGCCAGGCCTGCCGCTGCCCGTGGTGATTACCGCGTACGCGGACAAGAGCTTTACATTCATCATCAAGACGCCTCCGGCCGTCACGCTGATCAAGAAAGCCATCAAACTTGATAAGGGTTCGGCGACGCCGCATACCGCCAAGGTTGGCAAGATCACCCGCGCTCAGCTGGAAGAAATCGCCAAAACAAAAATGAAAGACATGACTGCGGCCGATCTCGACGCGGCAGTTCGTACTATTGCTGGTTCTGCCCGTTCCATGGGTGTGACGGTGGAAGGGGTTGTATGAGCAAGCTGACCAAACGTCAAAAAACTGTCGGCGACAAAATCGACAGCAACAAATTGTACGCATTGCTTGATGCCCTGGGTCTTGTTAAAGAGTTTGCCGTCGCCAAGTTCGATGAGTCCATCGATGTGGCCGTGCAACTCGGCATTGATGCCAAGAAATCCGACCAGGTCGTGCGCGGCGCGGTCGTGTTGCCCAACGGCACCGGCAAAACCAAGCGCGTTGCAGTGTTTGCCCAGGGCGCCAAGGCTGAAGAAGCCAAAGCCGCCGGTGCCGACATTGTTGGCATGGACGATCTGGCTGCCGACATCAAAGCGGGCAAGATGGATTTCGACGTGGTGATTGCTTCCCCCGATGCCATGCGCATTGTCGGTACGCTGGGCCAGATTCTGGGCCCCCGTGGCTTGATGCCTAACCCGAAGGTGGGCACCGTGACGCCTGATGTCGCTACTGCGGTTAAAAACGCCAAAGCCGGCCAGGTCCAATTCCGTGTGGACAAGGGCGGGATCGTGCACGGCACGATTGGCCGTCGTTCGTTTGACACCGCCAAGCTGCAAGGCAACCTGGCTGCGTTGATCGATGCGCTGGTCAAGGCCAAGCCCGCTACCAGCAAAGGTGTGTATTTGAGGAAAGTGGCAGTTTCGTCAACGATGGGTGTGGGCGTGCGCGTCGACACGCAGACCATCTCGGCGTAAGTACAAAGATTTGGACGGCTCGAAAGAGTCGTTCGATGTGGTGGGCTGCCGGAGTTTTCTCCGGCAGGTCATCCAAGACCGTTGGTGTGCCGACCTGAGTGAAATAACTTTTGGGCCAGGCACTTAATCGAAAGACAGCCAACGCAGATGGCGGTCCCGCTGCTTGAATGGTTTTGCAAGGAATCTGAAAACAGTTGGTCGCTGAATTTGAGCGTGTTGAAGGGTTAATAGCAGGCGAAAGCAGGCTGAGACCCGACGATGCATTTTTAAGGAGTAGACCTTGAGTCTCAATCGCAGTGAGAAACAAGCCGTCATTGATGAAGTGACAGGACTCGCCGCTAAAGCTCAAACGCTCGTGATGGCGGAATACCGTGGCATCACGGTCGCTGATATGACCAAGCTGCGCAGCCAAGCTCGCGACAGAGGCGTGACCCTGAGTGTTCTGAAGAACACCCTGGCTCGCCGTGCCGTGGCCGGTAGCGCATTCGAAGTCGTGTCCGACCAGATGACCGGGCCGCTGATCTACGGCTTTTCCACCGATGCTGTAGCTGCTGCGAAAGTAGTGGCTGACTTCGCGAAAACCAACGACAAGTTGGTGATTCGCTGTGGCGCATTCGGTGGCAAAACCCTGGACGTGAACGGCGTGAAGCAACTGGCCAGCATTCCTCCGAAGGACGTGTTGCTGGCTATGTTGTGTGGCTTGCTGATGTCGCCCATATCGCGTACGGCCGTTGTGCTGGCCGCGCTGGCAGCGAAAAAAGGCGGCGGCGAAGTGGCTGTGGCGGACGAGCCTGCTGCTGAAGCCGCAGCGGCTTAATTTGTACCAACTTTTTTAGGAAATCAAAATGGCATTCGACAAAGACGCATTTTTGACCGCGCTGGATAGCATGACGGTCCTCGAACTCAACGAACTGGTGAAAGCCATTGAAGAGAAATTTGGTGTGAGCGCGGCAGCCATGTCGGCTCCTGCAGCTGGCGGTGGTGGTGCAGCTGCGGCCGTTGAAGAGAAGACCGACTTCAACGTCGTGCTGCTTGAGGCTGGTGCCCAAAAGGTGCAAGTTATCAAAGCAGTTCGCGAACTGACCGGTCTGGGCCTTAAAGAAGCCAAGGATCTGGTGGATGGCGCTCCGAAGAACGTCAAAGAAGCCATTCCAAAGGCCGACGCAGAAGCTGCCAAGAAAAAGCTGGAAGATGCCGGCGCGAAAGTCGAACTGAAGTAATTCTTGCGTTTGCAAAGGCTGGAAGACCCAAGTCGGGCTTCCAGCCTTTCGTGTTTCAAGGAGTACACCGCAAAAGAAGCCCTCGGGCCGGTTCTGCGGTATTCAAGAAACACCTAATAGGGCGAATGCCCCTTCTGGTGTTTCAAGAAACACTGGAAAAAAGATTGCCACAGTCTTTTTTCCAGTGTTTTCTGACCCCGACTGCAGAAAACGCCTTGGTTCGGGTGACATGCAATCTGTCACTGTCCGCCATGGTTGGTAGTGGCCAACCACCAAGCTGTCTGAATACGTGGTGTATTCGGGCACGAGAGTCATCAGAGCCCATCAACGCGGAGAACTCATGGCCTATTCTTATACCGAACGTAAACGCATCCGCAAAAGTTTCGGCAACCGCGAAAGCGTGTTGACCGTTCCCTATCTACTGCAAATGCAGAAGGACGCTTACACAGCGTTCCTGCAAGCCGATCGTGCACCGCAAAAGCGCACTGTTGAAGGCTTGCAGGCAGCGTTTGAGAACGCCTTTCCTATCGTCTCGCACAACGGCTTTGTCGAGATGAAATTCCTTGAGTACAACCTGGCCAAGCCCGCATTCGACGTGCGCGAGTGCCAGACCCGTGGACTGACCTTCGCCTCGGCGGTACGCGCCAAGGTGCAACTGATCATTTATGACCGCGAGTCGTCCACCTCGCAGTCCAAGGTCGTCAAGGAAGTCAAGGAGCAGGAGGTTTACATGGGCGAAGTGCCGCTCATGACCGACAAGGGCTCTTTCGTGATCAACGGCACCGAGCGCGTCATCGTGTCGCAGCTGCACCGTTCGCCAGGCGTGTTCTTTGAACACGACAAGGGCAAAACCCACAGCTCGGGCAAACTGCTGTTTTCGGCCCGCATCATTCCTTACCGCGGCTCATGGCTGGACTTCGAGTTCGACCCGAAAGACATCCTGTATTTCCGCGTTGATCGTCGCCGCAAGATGCCGGTGACAATTTTGCTCAAGGCGATTGGCCTGAACCACGAATCCATCCTGGCCAACTTCTTTGTGTTCGACAACTTCCGTTTGATGGACAGTGGCGCGCAGATGGAGTTCGTCGCTGAGCGCATGCGCGGAGAAGTTGCCCGTTTTGACATCACCGACAAAACCGGCAAGGTAGTTGTTGCCAAAGACAAGCGCATCACGGTTCGCCACACCCGCGAGCTGGAGCAAAGCGGCACCACCACAATCAGCGTGCCTGAAGATTTCCTGGTAGGCCGTGTGGTCGCCAAGAACATCGTCGACGCCGAAACCGGTGAGATCATTGCCAAGGCCAACGATGAGCTGACCGAAGTACTGCTCAAGAAGTTGCGGACGTCGGGCGTACATGACCTGCAGGTGCTCTACACCAACGAATTGGACCAGGGCTCTTACATTTCGCAAACCCTGCGTTCGGATGAGACGGCCGACGAATTTGCGGCGCGCGTAGCGATTTATCGCATGATGCGCCCAGGCGAGCCGCCGACGGAAGACGCCGTGCAGGCCTTGTTCCAGCGTCTGTTCTACAACCCGGACACCTACGACCTGTCCCGAGTTGGCCGCATGAAGTTCAACGCCCGTGTCGGACGCGAGTCTTCCACCGGCCCCATGGTCATGACCAACGAGGACATCCTCGCTGTAGTCAAGATCCTGGTGGACTTGCGTAACGGCAACGGCGAAGTAGATGACATTGACCACCTTGGCAATCGCCGGGTGCGTTGCGTCGGTGAGCTTGCTGAAAACCAGTACCGCACCGGTTTGGCGCGTATCGAAAAGGCCGTGAAAGAGCGTCTCGGTCAGGCTGAGCAAGAGCCGCTGATGCCGCATGACCTGATCAACAGCAAGCCGATCTCCGCTGCGCTGAAGGAATTCTTCGGTGCCTCGCAGCTGTCGCAGTTCATGGACCAGACCAATCCGCTGGCCGAGATCACCCACAAGCGCCGTGTTTCGGCCCTTGGCCCCGGTGGTTTGACGCGCGAGCGCGCAGGCTTTGAAGTGCGCGACGTGCACGTCACCCATTACGGCCGCGTCTGTCCGATTGAAACGCCGGAAGGTCCGAACATTGGTTTGATCAACTCGCTGGCCTTGTATGCCCGCCTCAACGAGTACGGCTTTATTGAAACGCCGTACCGCCGTGTGGTGGACACCAAGATTACCGACCAGATCGATTACCTGTCTGCCATTGAAGAAGGCAAGTACGTGATTGCGCAGGCCAATGCGCTGCTCGATGACGCTGGCAAGCTGACCGGCGATCTGGTGTCTGCGCGTGAAAACGGTGAATCCGTGCTGGTGGGCGCAGAGCGCGTGCAGTACATGGATGTGTCACCGGCGCAGATCGTCTCGGTGGCTGCCTCGCTGGTTCCTTTCCTGGAACACGATGATGCCAACCGCGCGCTGATGGGCGCCAACATGTCGCGTCAGGCCGTGCCCGTGCTGCGTCCGGAAAAGCCGCTGGTGGGCACCGGTATCGAGCGTGTGGCGGCGGTGGACTCGGGCACGGTGGTGACCGCCAACCGTGGTGGCGTGGTCGACTACGTCGATGCGACCCGCATTGTGGTTCGCGTCAACGATGCCGAGGCGCTTGCTGGTGAAGTCGGTGTGGACATCTACAACCTGATCAAGTATCAGCGTTCCAACCAGAACACCAACATTCACCAGCGTCCGATCGTAAAAATTGGCGACAAGCTGGCCAAGGGCGACGTGATCGCCGACGGCGCATCAACCGATCTGGGTGAGATCGCGATCGGCCAGAATATGCTGATCGCGTTCATGCCATGGAACGGCTACAACTTCGAGGATTCGATCCTGATCTCGGAACGCATCGTCGCGGAAGACCGCTACACCTCGATTCACATCGAGGAACTTGTGGTGATGGCGCGTGACACCAAGCTGGGCTGCGAAGAGATTACCCGCGATATTCCCAACCTGTCCGAGCAGCAGCTCAACCGCCTTGACGAGTCCGGCATCATTTATGTCGGCGCTGAAGTCCAGCCGGGCGACACCCTGGTCGGCAAGGTCACGCCAAAAGGCGAGACCACGCTGACGCCGGAAGAAAAGCTGCTGCGTGCGATCTTCGGCGAGAAGGCCAGCGACGTGAAAGACACTTCGCTGCGCGTGAGCCAGGGATCGCAGGGTACCGTGATCGACGTGCAGGTTTTCACCCGTGAAGGCATTGTGCGCGACAAGCGTGCCCAGCAGATCATTGATGACGAGCTCAAGCGTTTCCGCCTGGACCTCAATGACCAACTGCGTATTGTGGAAGCCGATGCGTTTGACCGTATCGAAAAACTCCTCAATGGCAAGGTCGCCAACGGGGGGCCGAAGAAGCTGGCCAAGGGCACCAAGATTGACAAGGCCTACCTGGCCGACGTCGAGAAGTACCACTGGTTTGACATTCGTCCCGCAGACGACGAAGTCGCTTCGCAACTGGAAAGCATCAAGAACTCGATGGAGCAGACGCGCCACAGTTTCGACCTGTCTTTCGAAGAAAAGCGCAAGAAGCTCACGCAGGGTGACGAGCTGCCGGCTGGCGTGCTCAAGATGGTCAAAGTTTACCTGGCCGTCAAACGCCGGCTGCAGCCGGGTGACAAGATGGCTGGCCGTCACGGCAACAAGGGTGTTGTGTCCAAGATCGTTCCGGTCGAAGACATGCCCCACATGGCCGACGGTACGCCGTGCGACATCGTGCTGAATCCGCTGGGCGTGCCTTCGCGCATGAACGTCGGTCAGGTGCTCGAAGTGCACTTGGGCTGGGCCGCCAAAGGCTTGGGCCAGCGCATTGGTGACATGCTGCAGGCCGAGTCTAAAGTGGTCGAATTGCGCAAGTTCATGGACACCATCTACAACCGTTCCGGTCGCATCGAGGACTTGGCCAAGCTGTCCGATACCGATATTCTTGAGATGGCCAGCAACCTGACGACCGGTGTGCCTTTTGCAACGCCGGTGTTCGACGGCGCTTCGGAAGAAGAGATCATGGCGATGCTGCAGCTGGCCTACCCTGACGACATCGCACAGGCCAAAGGCTTGACGGCGACGCGTACCCAGGCCCAGCTGTATGACGGACGTACCGGCGACCCGTTTGAGCGGACCACCACCGTGGGCTATATGCACTTTTTGAAGCTTCACCACCTGGTGGACGACAAGATGCACGCCCGCTCGACCGGTCCTTACAGTCTGGTCACGCAACAGCCTCTGGGTGGCAAGGCGCAATTCGGCGGCCAGCGTTTCGGCGAGATGGAGGTCTGGGCGCTGGAAGCCTATGGCGCTGCCTACACGCTGCAGGAAATGCTCACCGTCAAGTCCGACGACGTGCAGGGTCGCACCAAGGTGTACGAAAGCATTGTCAAGGGCGAGCACGCGATCACGGCGGGCATGCCCGAGTCGTTCAACGTGCTGGTCAAGGAAATTCGTTCGCTCGGTATTGATATCGAGCTGGAACGCAGTTAATTCACAGGAAAGAAAAGGATTTAACCCATGAAATCATTACTCGACCTGTTCAAGCAATTTACGCCCGATGAGCATTTTGATGCCATCAAGATCGGCATGGCCTCGCCCGAGAAGATCCGTTCGTGGTCTTTCGGTGAAGTCAAAAAGCCTGAGACCATCAACTACCGTACCTTCAAGCCAGAGCGCGACGGTCTTTTTTGCGCCAAGATTTTTGGCCCTATCAAAGACTACGAATGCCTGTGCGGCAAGTACAAGCGCCTCAAGCACCGTGGTGTCATCTGCGAGAAGTGCGGCGTTGAAGTCACGCAGACCAAGGTCCGCCGCGAACGCATGGGTCACATTGACCTGGCCGCACCGTGCGCGCACATCTGGTTCCTGAAGTCGCTGCCTTCGCGTCTGGGCCTGGTGCTTGACATGACGCTGCGCGACATCGAACGCGTGCTTTATTTTGAAGCGTACGTGGTGACCGACCCCGGCATGACCCCGCTGAAGAAATTCAGCATCATGTCGGAAGACGACTACGACGCCAAGCGCAAAGAATACGGTGACGAGTACACCGCCAAGATGGGCGCCGAAGGCATCAAGGACTTGCTGGAAAGCCTCGACCTCGACGTTGAAATCGACAAGCTGCGCAACGATCTGACCGGTTCCGAAATCAAGATCAAGAAAAACGCCAAGCGTTTGAAATTGATGGAAGCGTTCAAGAAGTCCGGTATCAAGCCGCACTGGATGGTGCTCGACGTGCTGCCGGTGCTGCCGCCCGATCTGCGTCCGCTGGTGCCGCTCGACGGAGGCCGTTTTGCCACTTCCGATCTGAACGACCTGTACCGCCGCGTCATCAACCGCAACAGCCGCCTGCGCCGTTTGCTGGAACTCAAAGCGCCCGAAATCATTGCCCGCAATGAAAAGCGCATGCTGCAGGAAGCTGTGGACTCGCTGCTTGACAACGGCCGCCGCGGCAAGGCCATGACGGGCGCCAACAAGCGCGCCCTCAAGTCGCTGGCCGACATGATCAAAGGCAAGTCGGGCCGTTTCCGCCAGAACTTGCTGGGCAAGCGCGTCGACTATTCGGGCCGTTCGGTGATTACCGTGGGCCCGACGCTCAAGCTGCACCAGTGCGGTTTGCCCAAGCTGATGGCGCTCGAACTGTTCAAGCCCTTCATCTTCTCGCGCCTCGAAGCCATGGGCATTGCGACCACCATCAAGGCGGCCAAGAAAGAAGTTGAATCCGGCACGCCAGTGGTGTGGGACATCCTGGAAGAGGTCATCAAAGAGCACCCGGTGATGCTCAACCGTGCGCCTACGCTGCACCGTCTGGGCATCCAGGCCTTTGAGCCCATCCTGATCGAAGGCAAGGCGATCCAGCTGCACCCGCTGGTCTGCTCGGCTTTCAACGCCGACTTTGACGGCGACCAGATGGCCGTTCACGTGCCGCTGTCGGTGGAAGCGCAGATGGAATGCCGCACCTTGATGCTGGCTTCGAACAACATTCTGTTCCCGGCCAACGGCGAGCCGTCCATCGTGCCGTCGCAAGACGTGGTGCTGGGTCTGTACTACACGACCCGCGACCGTACCAACGGCAAAGGCGAAGGCCTGGTGTTTTCCGACACCGGAGAAGTGCGCCGCGCCTTCGACGCGGGCGAACTTGACCTGAACGCCCGCATCAGCGTGCGCCTGACCGAGTGGACCAAGGATAAGGAAACGGCTGAGTTTGTGCCCTCGACCAAGCTGTGGGAAACCACCGGCGGTCGGGCGCTGTTGTCCGAAATTCTGCCCAAGGGCCTGCCGTTTTCCAACATCAACAAGGCCTTGAAGAAGAAGGAAATTTCCAAGCTCATCAACGTGTCTTTCCGCAAGTGCGGCTTGAAAGAGACCGTGGTGTTTGCCGACAAGTTGCTGCAGTCGGGCTTTCGTTTGGCGACCCGTGCCGGCATCTCGATTTGCATCGAGGACATGCTGGTGCCCAAGGAAAAGCACAACATCATTGCGCGCGCACAGAAAGAAGTCAAAGAGATCGAGCAGCAGTATGTCTCCGGTCTGGTGACCTCCGGCGAGCGCTACAACAAGGTGGTGGACATCTGGGGCAAGTCGGGCGACGAAGTCTCCAAGGTCATGATGGCCCAGCTTTCGAAAGAAAACGTCATTGACCGCCACGGCAAGGAAGTCGAGCAAGAATCCTTCAACTCCATCTACATGATGGCCGACTCCGGCGCCCGCGGTTCGGCTGCGCAGATTCGCCAGGTTGCCGGCATGCGCGGTTTGATGGCCAAGCCCGACGGCTCCATCATCGAGACGCCGATCACCGCCAACTTCCGCGAAGGCCTGAACGTGCTGGAGTACTTCATCTCCACCCACGGCGCCCGTAAGGGTCTGGCTGACACAGCACTGAAAACCGCCAACTCCGGCTACCTGACGCGCCGTTTGTGCGACGTGGTGCAGGATCTGGTGGTGACCGAAGACGACTGCGGCACGCAAGATGGCTCGCTGATGCGCGCCATCGTCGAGGGCGGCGAAGTCATCGAGTCCTTGCGCGACCGTATCCTCGGCCGCACCGCGGTCGAAGACATACTGCACCCCGAGAACCGTGCAGTGCTGGCCAAGGCTGGCGTCATGCTGGACGAAGACCTGATCGAAGAACTCGAAGTCGCTGGCGTGGACGAAGTCAAGGTGCGTACCGCGCTCAATTGCGAGACCCGCTTTGGCCTGTGCGCCAAGTGCTACGGCCGCGATCTGGGTCGTGGCGGCCTGATCAACATCGGCGAGGCGGTCGGTATCATCGCTGCGCAGTCGATTGGCGAGCCCGGCACGCAGCTGACGATGCGGACCTTCCACATCGGCGGTGCGGCATCGCGCGCGGCGATAGCATCGAGCGTGGAAGCCAAGTCCAACGGCGTGATCGGTTTCAACGTGCCGATGCGTTATGTCACCAACACCAAGGGTGAACTGGTGGTGATTGCACGTTCCGGCGAGATCGTCATTCATGACGAGCATGGCCGTGAGCGTGAGCGTCACAAGGTGCCGTACGGTGCAACTCTGGCTGTCAAGGCCGACCAGACCATCAAGGCCGGTACCATTCTGGCCAACTGGGATCCGCTGACGCGTCCCATCATTACCGAGTTCGCCGGCAAGGCGCAGTTCGAGAACGTGGAAGACGGCGTTACGGTGGCCAAACAGGTCGACGAGGTCACGGGTCTGTCCACCTTGGTGGTGATTGATCCGAAGCGCCGCGGCGCCACCAAGGTGATTCGCCCGGTGGTCAAGCTGATTGACGCCAACGGAAACGAAGTCAAGATCCCCGGCACCGATCACTCGGTGACGATTGGCTTTCAGATCGGCGCGCTGGTTCAGGTGCGTGACGGTCAGGATGTTGGCCCTGGCGAAGTGCTGGCCCGTATTCCGGTCGAAGGCCAGAAGACGCGCGACATCACCGGCGGTCTGCCGCGTGTCGCCGAGTTGTTCGAAGCCCGTACGCCGAAAGACAAGGGCACGCTGGCCGAGATGACCGGTACCGTGTCGTTTGGTAAAGAGACCAAAGGCAAGGTTCGCCTGCAGATTACCGACCCGGAGGGCAAAGTCTGGGAAGACCTGGTGCCCAAGGAGAAGAACATTTTGGTGCATGAAGGCCAGGTGGTGAACAAGGGCGAATCGATTGTGGACGGCCCGGCCGACCCGCAAGACATCCTGCGCTTGCTGGGCATGGAGGAGTTGGCCCGCTACATCGTCGACGAAGTGCAGGACGTGTACCGTCTGCAGGGCGTGAAGATCAACGACAAACACATTGAAGTGATTGTTCGCCAGATGCTGCGCCGTGTCGTGGTCGAAAACGTTGGTGGCTCGAGCTACATCGCCGGCGAGCAGGTCGAGCGTTCGGTCATTTTGGACACCAACGACGCACTGCGCGCCGAAGGCAAGCTTGCGGCCACCTTCAGCAACTTGCTGCTCGGTATTACCAAGGCCTCGCTGTCGACCGACTCGTTTATCTCCGCGGCTTCCTTTCAGGAAACCACCCGCGTGCTCACCGAGGCTGCCATCATGGGCAAGCGCGACGAGTTGCGCGGTCTGAAAGAGAACGTGATCGTGGGCCGGCTGATTCCTGCCGGTACCGGCATGGCATACCACGAGGCGCGCAAAGCCAAGGACCTGATGGACGACGCCGAGCGTCGTGCCATTGCCGAGGCGGAAGCAGCCGAGCTGGATGCGCTGGCTGTTCCGGCTGAAGCCGGCGGCGAAAGCACTGCGGCCGAGTAAGCCGTCTTTGCGCCTAGCGCCCTGAAAAGCGCCAGCCCCACACCCTGCAAAGGTGTGGGGTTTTTTTTTGCCTATGTATTTGGTGCAGCGAGGCGGCTGGTGGTTGCGGCAAGTCAATTCGCCTGAAATTCCAATAAAATAGGCCGCTTGCCCAATGATTACGGGCGTGAGCAGCTATTGAATTAATAGCATGTCGGGTGCGCCGACGATTCAGCGGTTGCAGGCTCCACGCTGGCCCGGGCCGCGCAAAACCAGTTAACCTCACCGCAACTGACGGCAAAGCGATATGTCCAGCTCCGCTCTTGGATTGCAGAACCAGTTTCAAGGAACCTCTCATGCCCAGCAATACCCTGGTGTCTATCGTCGTATTTGCCATGCTGGTGTTCTGGGCAGTGGGCGCTTACAACCGCCTGGTGCGGCAAAAAAACATCATCGCCAATGCTTTCGGCCAGATTGATGTCCAGCTCAAGCGCCGCTACGACCTTATTCCCAACCTGGTGGAGACCGCCAAAAAATACCTGCAGCATGAGCAAAGCACGTTGGAGGCCGTGATCGCTGCGCGCAACCAGGCGCGCAGCGCCAGCGACGCGGTGCGAAGCCGGCCGGCCAGCGCTGCTGCGGTGACCGCGCTGGGTGCGGCGGAGCAGGCGCTGGATGGCAGCCTGGTGCGCCTGTTTGCGGTCGCCGAAGCCTATCCCGAACTCAAGGCCGACCAAACCATTCGCGAGCTCAACGAGGAACTCACCAGCACCGAAAACAAAGTCGGCTTTGCCCGGCAAGCCTACAACGACGCGGTACTCGACTACAACAATGCGCAAGGGCAATTTCCGGCCGTTCTGATCGCCCGCCTGTTTGGCTTTGTGCCGTCGGCCATGCTGCGCGCCACCGAGAGCGCGGCAGAGCGCGCGGCCGTCCGCATCCAGTTATGACCCCCACGCTCCCCACTTCGTGTGGTTCGCTGCTCCCCGAGGGGGCAGGAAGCTACACGCACTGAGCGACCGTAGGGGCCTAACAGATGCGATTTTTTGACCGACAAGAACAAGCCCGGGCGCAAACCGTACGCCTGCTGCTGCTGTTTGGGCTGACGCTGCTGGTATTGCTGCTGGCCGTCAACGCGGCGCTGGCGCTGACCTGGCGCGTGGTGGCGCCAGGCTTCAACGGCTATCCGGCCTATTTTTTTACTGTCAATAGCGCCGTGACGCTGCTGTTCGTGCTGGGCGGCTGGTGGCTGGAGACCTCGGCGTTACACGGCGGCGGCGTCACGCTGGCGCGTCGCGCTGGCGCCCGCGAGGCCTGGCCGGCCAGCCGCGAGGCCGAGCAGAAGTTTTGCAACATCGTCAGCGAGCTGGCGATTGCCGCCAGCATAAAAGTACCCCAGCCCATGGTACTGACCCGCGAGGAGGGCATCAACGCCTTTGCCGCCGGCTGGGACGAGAGCGATGCCGTGGTGGCCGTCACGCAGGGCGCGCTTGACCATTTGACGCGCGACGAACTGCAGGGCCTGGTGGCGCACGAGTTAAGCCATTTGCGCGAGGGCGATACCCGGCTGAACATGCGGCTGACCGGCATGGTGTTCGGGTTGGAGATGATTTTCAACCTGGGCTGCAGCATGTGTGAGCCGGGCGACGACGGCCACCGCTCCTTGCTGGCCCTGCCAGGCTTTGCCATCAAGGCAACCGGCTCGCTTGGCTGGCTGGCGGGTCGGGTGTTGCAGGCGGCAGTGTCGCGCCAGCGTGAGTTTCTGGCTGATGCGCGCGCCGTGCAGTTCACCCGCAGCAAAGACGGTCTGGGCGGCGTGCTACGCAAGGTGGCGGGCCAGCAGTCAGATTCAGATGGAGACGCAGGCATCAGGCGGCGCAGCCTGCAGCCGGCGCTGCAGCACATGCTGCTGGTCAGCAGCAACACCCAAGGGCTCTGGTTAGCCAGCCATCCGCCGCTGGCCGAGCGCATACGCCGCATTTATGGCCGGCCAATGGCGGCCTTGTCGCTGCGGCGCGATGATGGGGCCGTGACGCGGCCCGCTGTTATTTTCTGATGGCGCCGGGCACTTGTTGATTGAGTGGATAGTGCAAGTTTCAGGAGATTTCATGAAAAGCAAAACCCTGGGCGGCCTCGCGCTGTCAGTGATCTGTGTGGCGCTCAGCCCGCTGGCGCAAGCGCAGAGCGCTGGCGGCCAGCAGGCGCTGTACGCCGCCAGCCTGGCCGCCAGCTGCGCCAACTGCCACGGCACCGAGGGCAGGGCGGTGCCAGGCTCACGCGTGCCCGCGCTGGCCGGACTCGACAAAGCCTACTTGGTCGCGCAGATCAACGCCTTCAAAAGCGGCGCCCGCCCGGCCACGGTAATGCAGCAGATCGGCAAGGGCTTTAACGACGCGCAGATCGAATCGCTCGCCAGCTATTTTGCCGCCCAGAAAAAATAAGCCTGAAGGACGGATCCCATGAACACGACTCCTCATCGCGCTGATCGCCCAGGCGTCCAGCGCCGCACCTTGTTGCAAGCGACGGCGGCCTGGAGTCTGCTGGGCCTGGCCGGATGCGCCGGTAGTAGAGGTAGTGGCGGTCAGCTGTCCGGCATTCCCGCCAAGGCCACAGTGGTGGTGATCGGCGGGGGCTACGGTGGTGCCACGGCTGCCAAATACCTGCGTCTGCTGTCCGGCCACCAGATCGATGTCGTGCTGATCGAGCCGCAGGCCGCGTTCATCTCCTGCCCGCTTTCCAATCTGGTGCTCAGCGGCGCCAAGCAGCTCAGCGATCTCACCGTGTCTTATGCGGGCCTGAGCAGAAACCATGGCATCCGGCTGATTCGCGACAGCGCCAGCGCCATTGATACCGCGAAGAAAACCGTCACGCTGGCAGGCGGCGCCAGCATGGCCTACGACAAGCTGGTGGTGTCGCCCGGTGTTGAGCTGATGTGGGACAGCGTTGACGGTCTGCAGGAGGCCAACGCCTCCGGGCAGATTCTTCAGGCCTGGAAGGCTGGCGCCGAAACCGCGCTACTGCGCAAGCAGTTGCAGGCCATGCCCGATGGCGGGGTTTATGCCATCGCCATTCCCGAGGCGCCGTACCGCTGCCCACCCGGCCCGTACGAGCGCGCATGCGTCATTGCCGGCTACTTCAAGGCCGCCAAGCCGCGCAGCAAGGTGCTGATTCTCGACGCTAACCCGGACGTCACGTCCAAAGGCGCGCTCTTCAAAAAGGTCTGGGCTGAGCAGTACCCGGGCATCGTCGAGTACCGCAGCCAGCACAGGGTCATAGCGGTCGATGCGAAAGCCGGCCTCATCAAGTTCGATGTGCAGGACGACGTCAAAGCCAGCGTGCTGAACGTCTTGCCGGCAATGCGCGCAGGCGCCATCGCCGTGCAGGCGGGGCTCAACAACCAGGCCGATCAACGCTGGTGCGGCGTGAATTTCCTGAGCTTTGAGTCCACTGCCGCCAAGGATGTACATGTGCTGGGCGATGCTATCCAGGTGGCGCCGGCCATGCCCAAGAGCGGTCACATGGCCAACAACCACGGCAAGGTGGCCGCCGCCGCAATCGTGGCGCAGCTTGCGGGCTGGGAGGTCAATCCCGCCCCCATGCTGACCAACACTTGCTACAGCTTTGTCGACAACCAGAACGTGATCCATGTGGCCAGCGTGCATGAGTACGTGGCGCTGGAAAAAACCTTCAAGGCGGTCGCTGGCGCCGGCGGTGTCAACGCCGGCCCGAGCTCGCTGGAAGGGGAATACGCCTTGAGTTGGGCCAACAACATCTGGGCCGACATGCTGCTGTAACTAGGTGTCGGCGGCCCGTCGCGCGGGGGCTGGTCTAATAGATGCCGCACCGTCCGTTTCAGGACGGTTTTACCGCGGGCCCTGATTCGGCCGGCCGCTACGAAACCGATGCCAGACCAACCCACCCCCGTCCCCTCCACACAAATCCCCTTATGGCGCCAGCTGCAGGGCGCCGCTTCTTTGCTGATGGCCGTTAGGGATGGCCAGTCGATGACGCCCGCGCTGGAAGACGTTGAGGCCGCGTTGCGCCCCGGCGTGCAGTCGCTGGGCTTTCATGCACTGCGCTGGCTCGGTCGCGCCGAAGCGCTGCGCCAGCAACTGGCCCGGCGCCCGCCGCCACCCGAGGTCGACGCGCTGCTGTGTGTGGCGCTGGCGCTGATCTGGACCGACGAGGACGCGCCCTACACCGCCCACACCCTGGTCGACCAGGCTGTTGAAGCGGCTAAGCGCAGCGAAGGCACGCGCCACCAAGCCAGCTTCATCAATGGCTGTCTACGGCGCTTTTTGCGCGAACGCGATTCTCTGGTGGCCTTGACCGAAAACAATCCGCAAGCGGTCTGGAACCACCCGCAATGGTGGATAGACCGGGTGCGCAAAGACCATCCGACGCACTGGCAGGTGATCTTGCGCGCCAACAACAGCCGGGCTCCGCTGATTTTACGAATAAATGAACAAAAAACGACTCAAGCCCAATACCTACGGGCGCTAGCAGCTATTAATATAGTAGCGTCTCCAGTCGGCAAACAAGGCGTTATCCTGGCCGCCGCACGCCCCGTGAGCGCCTTGCCGGGCTTTGCCGAAGGGCATTTTTCAGTGCAGGACGCCGCCGCCCAACTGGCCGCGCCTTTGCTGCTGGAGGGGCTGGCGGCTGGCGCCGCTGATGGCCGCTTGAATATCCTCGACGCCTGCGCTGCGCCCGGCGGCAAGACCGCCCACTTGCTGGAACTGGGCGATTGTGCCGTGACCGCCCTTGACATCGATGCCAAGCGCTGCGGGCGCATCGTGCAAAACCTGCAGCGCCTGGGCCTGCAGGCCGACATCAAAGTGGGTGACGCCGGCGCGCCTGATAGCTGGTGGGACGGTCGGTTTTACGACGGCATTTTGCTGGATGCGCCTTGCACCGCCTCGGGCATCGTGCGGCGCCACCCCGACGTGCGCTGGTTGCGCCGTCCCACCGACATCGCCCAACTTGCCAGCATCCAGGCGCATTTGCTAGCCACCTTGTGGCCCCTGCTCAGACCCGGCGGGCGCCTGCTGTACTGCACCTGCTCGGTTTTCAGCGCAGAGTGTGACATCCAGATACAAACGTTTGTTGCGCACCACACGGATGCCTTATTAATGCCCTCGCCCGGGCATTTACTGCCCCAAGTCAGCGCCGGAGCCGCCGTCTTCCCGGACAATTTGCTGCGTGAGCATGACGGTTTCTATTACGCACTTCTTGAAAAACGCAGCCCTTGAAACGATAGGCTGCGCGACGCGCAGCATAGTGCGCTGCCTGTGGTGCTGGTGCCTGGGCGCGCTGTTGGCGGCAGCCGTCCAAAGCGCCGCCCTGGCCACCGAGCTCTCCCAGCTGCGCCTGGAGCGCGCCGATGACGGCGTTTATCTGTCTGCGCTGGCCCAATTTGAGCTTCCGCCCGTGGTGGAAGACGCGCTGCTCAAGGGAATTCCGATGTTCTTTGTGGTCGAAGCCGACATCTATCGCTACCGCTGGTACTGGACCGACGTGCAGGCAGCCAGCGCCGCCCGCACCATGCGGCTGGCTTATCAGCCCCTGACCCGACGCTGGCGTGTCAACATTGCCTCCGGCCTGATCACCAATTCCGCCGGCCTGCGCGCCACGCTCAATCAAAACCACGACACCCTGGCCGAAGCGCTGTCGGCGATCCAGCGCGTCGCCCGCTGGAAGATCGCCGAGTCTGCGGAAGTGGATCGGGACGCCGCGTACAGGCTTGAATTCAGTTTCCGGCTGGATCTGTCCCAGTTACCTCGCCCTTTCCAGATCGGCATGGCAGGGCAACGCGAATGGGACATTTCCGCACAGATCACTGCACCGCTCAAACTGGAGCCGTCCGCCAGCACTGAAAGCGCCAAGTGAGTCAGCCGGCCAACGTGACATCGATCAAAAGCAGCCGGGCCTTTCGCTGGACCGTAGGCGTTGGCGTGGGCGCCATGGCGGCGCTCGGTCTGGTGCTGTTGTTCCTGCTGACGCAGGCCACCGGCAACCGCGATCTCTACGAGCGCAACTACGCGCTGCTGTTTGCGCTCAATGTCGCTGTCGCCGCTTTGCTGCTGCTGGTGATTGGCTGGATTGTGCTGCGCCTGGCGCTGCGCCTGCGCCGCGGGCGTTTCGGCAGCCGCCTGCTGGTCAAGCTGGCAGCCATCTTCGCGCTGGTCGGCCTGCTGCCTGGCCTGATGATTTATGTCGTGTCCTACCAGTTCGTGAACCGTTCCATTGAGAGCTGGTTTGACGTGGAGGTTGAAGGCGCTCTGGCGGCGGGCCTGAGCTTGGGGCGCGCCACGTTAGACACTTTAGCCATAGACCTGGCCAACCGAACGCGGCAGGCTGCCACGCAATTGTCAGAGACCCCCGATGCCTCGGCTGGCCTGGCACTGGAGCGCCTGCGCGACCAGCTGAATGTCAACGACGTGGTGCTCTGGAGCGCGTCCGGTCAGATGATCGCCAGTGCTGGCGAATCGCGGTTTTTGATCAATCCCGAACGCCCGTCGGTGCAGCAACTGCGCAGCGCCCGCGCCCAGCGCGTCATCACGCAGATCGAAGGCCTGGAAGAAGTCGTGCCCGGCGGCAAGGGCACGCTGGCGGCCGGTAACGGTACGGGCCCTCCAGCTGCTGCCAATGCAGCCGGCCGGGCGCCACGCGTTAAAGCCATAGCCGTGGTCAACAACTCCAGCGCCAAGGTGCTGGGGGAGTCGCGCTTTTTGCAGGTGACCGACGCACTGCCCGCCGCCTTGGTGGCCAACGCCATCGCCGTTCAGGAAGCCAACCGCGAATACCAGGAACGCGCGCTGGCGCGTGGCGGCTTGCGCCGAATGTACATAGGCACACTCACGCTCAGCCTTTTTCTGGCCGTGTTCGGCGCGGTGTTGCTGGCCGTGCTGTTGGGCAACCAGCTGGCCAAGCCCTTGCTGGTACTGGCCGAAGGCGTGCGCCAGGTAGCGCTGGGCGACCTCACGCCCAAGGCCGCGCTGCAGGGTAAAGACGAGCTTGGCGGGCTGACGCGTTCGTTTGCCGACATGACGCAGCAGCTGGCCGATGCCCGCTCAGCCGTGCAGCAAAGCATGAGCCAGGTCGACGCCGCGCGCGCCAACCTGCAGACCATCCTGGACAATCTCACCGCCGGCGTGATCGTGCTGGACATGGGCGGCCGCATCCAGTCCAGCAATCCTGGCGCCACCCGCATACTGCGCGCGCCGCTGGCTGCATACCACGGCAAAGCGCTGGGCGAAGTGCCTGGTCTGGAGCTGTTTGGCAAGGATGTCCAGGCGCAGTTTGCGGACTATCTCGGTGAAAATGCAGCGCGAGGGCTGGAGCACTGGCAGCAGTCGTTTCAGCTCAATGCCGCCATGCCGGGCGCACCCGATAACGCCGTCACGCTGATTGCGCGCGGCGCCAAAATGCCAGGCACCGAAGAGTTTTTGCTGGTGTTCGATGACATCTCAGAAATGGTTTCTGCCCAGCGCGCGCAGGCCTGGGGCGAAGTGGCGCGCCGCCTCGCGCACGAAATCAAGAACCCGCTGACGCCCATTCAGCTTTCCGCCGAGCGCCTTGAGATGAAGCTCACCGGCAAGGTCGGCGCGCCCGAGCAGGCGCTGCTCACCAAGTCCGTCAAAACCATCGTCGACCAGGTTGACGCCATGAAGCGGCTGGTCAACGAATTTCGCGACTACGCCCGCCTGCCCGCTGCCGAGCTCAAGCCGCTGGACCTCAATGCGCTCATCAGCGAAGTGCTGCAGCTCTACCTCCATGACACCAGCGGCGACCACGCATTGCTGCCCATTTACACCGAGCTCGATGGCAATGCCCCGCATATTCAGGGCGACGCCGCGCAGCTGCGCCAGATCATTCACAACCTGCTGCAAAACGCACAGGACGCCCTGGAAGGCAAAGACGCTGGCCGCATCACGTTGAAAACCGACTACTCAGAAACCTCCAGACGCGTGCGCCTGAGCGTGCGCGACAACGGCAGCGGCTTCCCCGAGCACATTCTCAAACGTGCCTTCGAGCCTTACGTGACGACCAAGGTCAAAGGCACTGGACTGGGCCTGGCAGTGGTCAAAAAAATTGCCGACGAACACAGTGCGCGCATCGACATTTCCAACCGCATGGCAGAGGGAAAAATAGAGGGCGCGCAAGTATCGTTATCATTCGCGGTAGTGGCATAGCAGCGTACTGCGCCACGCACCCGTCAGAACATTCAGTAACACTCCACATCCGACCAAAACATCGGCAATAAACGGCAGGGCAACAATTCAATCATGGCAAACATTCTGGTGGTCGACGACGAGCTGGGCATACGCGACCTCCTCTCCGAAATTCTCAATGACGAAGGCCATCAGATCGAGCTGGCGGAAAACGCCGCGCAAGCCCGCGCCGCCCGCAGCCGCGCCCGGCCAGACCTGGTACTGCTCGACATCTGGATGCCCGACACCGATGGCGTGACGCTGCTCAAGGAGTGGTCTTCCAGCGGACTGCTCACCATGCCCGTGATCATGATGAGCGGCCACGCCACCATAGACACTGCGGTAGAGGCCACCAAGATTGGCGCCATGGCCTTTCTGGAAAAGCCCATCACGCTGCAAAAATTGCTCAAGGCCGTGGAGCAAGGCCTGACCCGAACGGCAGCGCGCAAACCCCTGAGCCTGAACGCCGCACTGCACCCGACCGACCTCACCGTCGAGTCCATCATGACCGGCGGCATCTTGCCTGTGCCGGTGGATTTGGGCCCGCAGGCCACGCAGAGCTTTCTGCTGGAAAAACCTCTGCGAGACGCACGTGACGAATTTGAGAAAGCCTACTTCGAATTTCACCTCGCCAAAGAAGGTGGCTCCATGACCCGGGTGGCTGAAAAGACCGGCCTGGAGCGCACCCATCTGTACCGCAAGCTCAAGCAGCTCGGCGTCGATCTCACGCGCGGCAAGCGCGCCGTTTGAACATCAAGCCTTCACTGCGTCGAAGACGCTCGCCGCTGATATATAATTTGCCGCTCAGGCCCGGTAGCTCAGTCGGTAGAGCAGAGGATTGAAAATCCTTGTGTCGGTGGTTCGATTCCGCCCCAGGCCACCAAAGTTCTTAATTAAATTAACGGGTTACGTTTCATGCGTAACCCGTTTTTTTTTGTGATGTGTCAACCAGCTGTCAACGGCGCTAATGGGTTGAGTTGTACCGCTTCTTGCAAATGCTCTGGCGAACGCAACTACCGGGTTGGTTTCATTGAAAGAAATATCATGCACCCGAATAAATTCGTATCCATTGCGCGCAGGAAAATCCATTTGGCAGCCGCATTCCTGTTGCTCTCATCTTGGTTTGCCGTTGGGCCGGCAGGGGCTCAGACCTGGAAAAGCCACTTGAGCGCTGACGAGCCTGAAGCCCTCTACCGGCACTATTGTTCGTCATGCCACGGCGCGAAAGGCGACGGCAAGGGCCTCGGAGATTTCGTACTCGAACCTCCACCGAAAAATTTCACCTCTAAAGAAACGCGGCAAGAGTTGTCGCGCGCCCACATGATCGAGGTGCTCAATAAGGGCACGCGAAAAAAGGGAAAGCGCACGGGCATGATAGCGTTCAAAGACAACCTTAGCCCCCAGCAGATCGAGTCGGTGGTGGACTACGTCATTGTCACGTTCATGGACGGAAAGTTGGCGCCGAAAGCCCAGGTCCACGCCGGCCATGACCATTCCGCGGAGACAGTCAAGACGGTGGATTATCCGTACGGCCTCACGCCCAACGCGTCACGCGGACAATCGATTTATTCGGCCAGTTGCCAATCGTGTCACGGGGAAAAAGGCGATGGGCGCGGCAGCCCCGCGCAGATGGGCTCGATTAATCCTCGAAGCTTTCGTGACGCCGATTTCGTCAAGTCTGTCAGCGGGTTTTCGTTATTCTCGGCAGTTTCGCGCGGTCCTGGCCATATGCCCGTTGGGCAACAGATACTGCCCAATCAGGACATAGCGGACGTCTCCGAGTACGTCCTACGGACTTATTCCAAGCCGCGCCCGCCCCAGCCGTGAGTTGCACAGCTCTGAGCGGCCGGGGAGAAGCGGTACCATTGCCGCTCATCAAACAGGACATTTATGAATACTACAGCCCAGCGAATCGTCAGCGCATTGCAGCAGCTAGAGCAGTTCTTGCCTGGACATCACAGCGCTTCGCCAGACTATGCTGAGAATGTTCTAACCGGTGCACGGGTTGCACCAGTGCCAGATCCGTCTGATGAAGGCGATGGTTTTCTTACTGTGACGTTTCCTGGTGGTCACGCCATGAAAGTAAATGGACGCCTCTATCTCCATCTTCAGATAATTGAAAGCGCACGGTTTGAGGCGGATGGGGATGATGGAAATATTACAGTGAGCCAGCGCGTTGCTCAACTTTCAGAGCATCTTCGGCGTAAGTACGAACTTAACTGAGGCGTTAATAAGCCTGCACTCAGGGAACCCCCCGCTAGCCCAATAAGCACGCTACCTGAAAACGCTAAATAATTCTTTGCAATAAGGCAGCAAACCGCGCCAGCGTTCAGACAAGTGGCTTCGCGACACTGTCGCTAGAACTGTGGCCTTGCGCGGCGCTGATGGTTTTTGTGGCAGGTAAGCCCAAGAGAGCCGCCATTTCCGCCTCCCTACGGTCCATCCGCCCCAGCCCGCGGACCACGGGCCTTCGGCTTGCGCGCCTCGTAGCGCTTCATCAGCGGCGTGACCGAGATGCCGTGCGCAATCACCGAGGCCACCACCACGGCGAGGGTCAGGGACAACAGGCGCTCGGCCAGTGCGGGTTTGATGTGGTGGCTGATGGCGTACAGCAGGTAGTACAGCGAGCCAATGCCGCGAATGCCGAACCAGGCGATCAGGCGGCGTTGCGCGCCCCTGACCGGTGTGCCTAGCAGGCCTATATACACCGCCAGCGGGCGAATCAGCAGGAACAGCACCGGGATGAACCACAGCACCTCGCTGCGAAACTTCACGCTGGCCACCAGCACGCCGACGGCCAGCACAATGCCGACCTCGACGAAGCTCTCCAACTGGCTGTTAAAGCGCTGCACCGCGTTCATCATGTGCGCCGGCGCCTCGGCGCCCGTCGCTTCTCGCTCTGATTCGCTGAGTTCCGCGGCCGGTTCGGTCAGCGGCTGCGGTTTCGATTCGTCGATGCGGCGCAGCGCCAGCCCGGCGGCAAATACCGCCAAAAACCCATAGGTGAGGGTGAGCAGCGCCAGCCCGTAGGTCAGGGCGATCAGCCCCAGCGCAATGAATTCGTCCGAGCCCAGCGCCTCGCGATGCCGCATGCGCAGATAGATGATGGCGCGGCCCACCAGCGTGCCCAGCAAATAGCCCAGAGCCAAGCCGCCCGCCACGGCCCACAGCACATCGACCGCCCACCAGCGCCAGCCGCCTTCGCCCAACTCATGCAGGCCCAGCAGACCCAGGCCCAGCATGACAAAGGGAAAGGCCGTGCCGTCGTTCAGCCCGCCTTCGCCGGTCAGGCCAAAGCGCAGGCGGTCGCGGTCGCCCGGGTTGGACACCTGCACGTCCGAGGCCAGCACCGGATCGGTAGGCGCCAAAATCGCGCCCAGCAGCACCGCCGCGCCCACCGGCAAATCCAGCGCAAACACGCCCAGCGCAGTGACGGCGCCTACCGTGACCAGCATGGACAGCGTGGCCAGTTGCACCGGAATGCGCCAGCGCCAGTCCTTCAGCGGCAGTTCCAGCTTCATGCCGGCAGTGAACAGCGAGATAAGCACGGCTACTTCGGTCAGTCGCTCCAGCAGCACCACGTTTTTGATGGCGTCGAGCTTGAGCAGACCCAGGCCCAGCGGCCCGATGGCGACGCCGGCGATCAGGTAGAGCATGGCCGCGCTCAGCGGCAGGCGGGCAATGAAGGAGCCGGCCAGCGTCATGGCGATCAGCAGCAGGCCGACGATGATGCTGCCGGCGATGAAGTCGGACGGCTCCGTCATGGCCGGCGCGGCGCGCGCAGCCGAGGGCCTGCGCAAAACAGTTGGTAACTCATTCGCACAGCTTAAGGCCAACAGCGCTGGCGTGACGCTTGACGTGCGCCGCCGTGGCGGGCGCAGGCCGGCCGCGCCCGTCTGCCGGGTTAATGATGAAATGAGGCTCTAGCCCTTTATCCATATGCGCAAGCAGCTATCAAAAAAATAGCAAATAGCGGGCTCCGCAAGGTGGGGCTACCAGTCGACAAGGCTCAGGCCGACGCTCAGCACATGGCGCCTTCGGTTGTAGTCCAGCAGGCTGTCGCCGTAGCCGCTGAACAGCTGCAGGTGGTAGCGCAGGCCGGTGTAGCTTGGCGACGAGGTCGGTGCCATCGTCCAGTCCAGGCGCGCCGAGCCACGGGAGATGCTGCGCAGCGAATGGCGCAGCGTGACGCCGACAGAGTTGGATTTACTGATCTGCCAGTTGCCGGAAAGCTCGGCGCGACCCACATAGTTTTCGATGCCGGGGTTGTCATCATCGCCCGACCGCTCGGGCAGTCGGTCCCAGATGCGGCCCTGCAGAGTCAGGCCGGAATCGCGGCTCAATACCTTTTCCGCCGCGCCCATCAGGTAAATGCGGTTCCAGCTGCGTGACAGCGGCAGCCCCTGGCCGTTGGACTGGTGCACCATCCCCAGGCCCGACAGCCGGTAGACCCAGCCACCGGGCAGCGCGATCTGATGCGGGTAAATGTAGAGGGCCTCGGGTTCGTGGTCGGTCACGCGAAACGGCCGCGACAGGTCGGCATTAAACAGCTGCCAGTAGCTCTGCTGGGTGTAGCCAATCCACACTGAATCGTGGTCGTCGTCGTTCTGCGAGCCGCTTTTAAGCAAGCCCTTGGCGACCTTGGTGCGCACCGACAGCTGAATCCGGGTTTCGGTGCGGTTGTAGGGCAGTGCTTTCAGCGCTGAGTGCCCGTCCGCGTCGGAGGTGGGCTGCTCGTTCACGCTGCTCGATGCGATCACGGCCAGCGTGGTCGGCCGGTAGCCGCGCAGACCAAAGTTGTCGCAATCGGTGCCGCGCTGCAGTTCCCAGAACTTCGACAGTTCGGAGTACGTGCTGTCTTTGCAACCCACCGGTTTGCCGTCGGGTGCCTCGGTGTTCAAAGTAGGCAACAACAGCACCTGAGTAGCGGGTTGTCCGGTGGCCGGATTGGCCGGGGCGGTGGTCAGCGAAGGCGCGAGCTTGTCGGGCGAGGTCTGGGCATCGGCCCAGCGCTGGAAGCAGGCCAGTTGCCCCGCCGGGTCGCTTTTCAGCGTCTGGCAAGCTTGCCAGTCGAGGCTGGTGGCGCTGCCAACGGGCGTCGCCGCAGGGCTGCTTTGCGCTTGGGCCAAGCCAGCGGCCAGCAGGCCGGCGCAAAGCAAGTGGGTGCAAAGCGGGCGCAGGCCAAGGCGGGGCACCAGTGGGGTCAAGAGTCGCGGATTCATAGTGTCGACCAGAGGTCAGTAGGGACGAAGGGGGAATGACGGGTAGTCGACGCGTTCAAGCTGCTGGCTACCTGCGGTCGATTTTTTTAGGGAAGTTTGGTGAGTGTGAAGGGCACGTCGGGCGCGTCATCAGGGGCGTCGGGGCTGGTGTCTTTCCAGGTGCCCTGAAACACCTTGCCGCACGAACCCTCGACCATTTCGCCATTCCAGGTGCCGGTGATGCTGATGTTGTCAGACGACTCGTCCAGCAGCAGCATGCCTTCTTCCAGGTCACCGGCCAGCGCGGCTTTTGCGGCATGGCCGGCTGGCGTTTGCGTGCCCGCTTTTTTGCCAAGCTCGCGGCTGACCGTGCCGGCCAGGCTTTCAGTAAATTCGGCGTGCCGCTCCAGCAGCATGGTGGCGCGTGCCGGCAGCCCTGCCGGAGGTCGGGCAAAACGCACGGCCCAGCGGCCATGCAGCTGTTCAGCTTTGATGGTTTGATCCGGCGGACATGCTGTTTTGGCTGTGTTTTGGGCGCTAGCCCAGGTAGCAAGGGCGCTGGCAGCTATAAAAAATAGAGCAGAACGAAAAAAATTCTGAGGCATGGGCAAATAGGAGGTCCAGCCTGGATCAGGCGATTAGGCGGTCCGGTCGGCAGGCTCTGCCCGTTTGGGGCTGAGCTACGCGTAGGCAGGAAGCCGGTGCAAGGTTGAGTGAGGGATTCAGCAGACAAGCGCTGAAACTGATCGAAGCGCTGCGCAAGCTGTTGTGATTGCGCACTATCGCACGAATCCAGTGCTTATCAAGTTCGCTTACCAGCAAACTCAGCCTGTTGCAATTTTCTGTAACTTCGATATTGGCTGGGGCTTGCTTCCTGCTGCCAGCGGCGCAGCATCAATTTTCGTCAATGTCTAGCAGTCCTGGCGCTGGTTTCTGGAGCTGCACCGCTCTGGGCCGAAGGCGGCACACCCGGGTTCGCGGTGAACGACGGGGGGTGAGCTGGCGCGTCAATTCCGGCGCACCACGCGATTCGCGCCGTGCCAAAAATGGTTACAACCTTATTGCGCTGGCCAAGGCGCAGGCGCGGGCAAACTCAATAAGGCAGCGCGCCCACCCAGCCGCCGGTAACGCCAGCAGGGCTGGCAGTGCTAGCGCCCTTGCGCAGCCGCCGCCGCAGCCAATGTTTCGGCTGATTTTTTGGCAAATTCGGCGCGCAAGGCCTTGAGTTTCTCGCGCGGGTCTTCCTTGACGGTGGCCTGGTCCAGCGCCATTTCGGCAATAAAGCGGCTCGGTACGCCGGCAATCATGTCGCGGCCTTTCTTACGCTTGCGCAGCCAGTTCACGGCCAGCGTGCGCTGGGCGCGCGTGATGCCCACATACATCAGGCGGCGCTCTTCCTGCAGGCGTTGCGCCAGGTTTTCCGTGTTGCTGCCGTCGTCGTCTTCCAGCTTGAAGGGCAGCAGGCCTTCATTCACACCGGCCAGCACCACATGCGGCCACTCCAGCCCCTTGGCGGCGTGCAGCGTCGACAGCGTCACCACGTTCTGTTCGCCCTCGCGTTCGCTAATGGTCGACAGCAGGGCAATCGTCTGCACCATTTCAAGCATGGTCTTGCTTTCTCTTTCCACCGTCGCGCCAGCGGCATCGGTGATCTGCCCGCCGCAGCGCTGCGCCACCCAGTCGCAAAAATCCATCACATTGCTCCAGCGCGCAGCCGCGACCTTTTCACTTTCCTCGCCGTCATACAGGTGCTTTTCGTAATCGATTTCCTTCAGCCAGTCAGTCAGAAAAAGGCGCGCGGCCTCAAAGCCCACGCAGCGTTTGGCGCGGTATTCCAGGTCGTTCAGATAGCGGCCAAACTCCTGCAGCGAGCCGACTGCCTTGGCCGGCAGCACCGAGCCCAGCGAGTTGCTGAACAGCGATTCAAACAGGCTCAGCTTGTAGGTGTCGGCAAAGGCGCTCAGCGCGCCCAGCGTGGTGTGGCCAATGCCGCGCTTGGGCGTTTTGACCGACCGGATGAAGGCCGGGTTGTTGTCGTTGTTGACCAGCAGCACCATCCAGCTGCACAGGTCCTTGATCTCGGCGCGGTCAAAAAAGCTTTGCCCGCCCGATACCTTGTACGGTATTTGCGCCTTGCGAAAAGCTTTTTCAAAGGGCTTGGCCAGGTGGTTGGCACGGTACAGCACGCAAAAGTCTTTCCACTCCTTGAACTGGCTGCCCGCCGCCTGCAGTTCGGCCCCTAGGCGCAGGCTCTGAATGCGCGCCACCACGCGCTCGGCCTCATGCTCTTCGCTGTCGCAATCGACCACGCGCACCGGCTCGCCCTCGCCCAGTTCGCTGAACAGCGTTTTCGGGAACAGCTTGGGATTCGGGCCGATCACATTGTTGGCGGCGCGCAAGATCGCGCTGGTCGAGCGGTAGTTCTGCTCCAGCTTCACCACCTTGAGCGTCGGGTAGTCCAGCGGCAGCTTCTTCAGGTTGTCCAGCGTTGCGCCGCGCCAGCCATAAATCGACTGGTCGTCGTCGCCGACGGCCGTGAAGCGGCCGCTGGGCCCGACCAGCAGCTTCAGCACTTCATACTGCGTGGCGTTGGTGTCCTGGTACTCGTCGACCAGCACATGGCCCAGCGCCGCCTGCCATTTGTTGCGTACCGCCTCGTGCTCTTGCAGCAGCTTCAAAGGCAGGCCTATCAGGTCGTCAAAGTCAACGCTCTGGTAGGCGCTCAGGCGCTCTTCGTAATGCGCCATGATGCGCGCCAGCAGCCGCTCTTCATCGCCGCTGGCCTGGGCGCCCGCCTGCGCCGCGTTCAGTCCCATGTTCTTCCAGCGGCTGATGGCCCACTGCCACTGCCGCACCGTGGCCGCGTCGGTGCTGCCGCCGGCGTCTTTCAAGATGCTGCTCACATCGTCGCTGTCCAGAATCGAGAACTGCTGCTTCAGCCCCAGCGCCGCGCCGTCCTGGCGCAGCATGCGCACACCCAGCGCGTGAAAGGTGCAGATCAGCACGCCGCGCGCCGGCTTGCCGATCAGGCTTTTGGCGCGCTCGCGCATTTCGGCGGCGGCCTTGTTGGTAAAGGTGATGGCGGCGATCTGCTCCGGCTTGAGCCCGGACTGGATCAGCCGGCCAATCTTGTGCGTGATCACCCGCGTTTTGCCGGTACCGGCACCGGCCAGCACCAGGCAGGGGCCGTGCAGGTAGTTGACAGCTTCCTGCTGGGCCAGGTTGAGTCCGGCGCCCGCAGATGGCGCGGCCGATGACACGGGCGGAGGAGAAGACATGCGGGTGGATTACCGGGGGGAGGAAACGGAAGCAATGCTGGAAAAGGCAAGCGCAATGGCGCGCAGACAATCAGGCAGGCGAGCGGGAATCATAGCGATTCGCTGCTTTGCAAGTGCCGCCAGTGACAATACGCGCTGTGTTAAGCATCCTCCTGATCACTTTTCCCTTCTTTGCGCTGGTGCTGTGCGGCTACGTTGCCGCCCGACGCGCCTTGCTGCCGTTGGCCGCGATTCCCGGGCTTAACACCTTTGTGCTGTATTTCGCGCTGCCGTGCATGCTCTACCGTTTTGGCGCCAGCACGCCGATTGCGCAGCTGCTCGACGCCAGCCTGATCGCGGTCTATTTGCTTTGCGCGCTGCTGATGGTCGGCCTGACCATCTGGCTCACGCGCAGGGGAAGCATCGGCTGGAACGACGCGTCGTTTGGCGCGCTGGTGGCCGCTTTTCCCAACACCGGCTTCATGGGCGTGCCGCTGCTGGTCGCGCTGCTCGGCGCGCAGGCGGCCGGGCCGGCCATCGCGACCATCGTCATCGACATGCTGGCGACCTCCTCGCTGTGCATTGCGCTGTCGCGGCTCGATGGCGCTGACGAGCATGGCACTGCCCGGGCCGCGCGGCTGGCACTCAAGGGCGTGCTGGCCAATCCGCTGCCGTGGGCCATTGCCTTGGGCGCGCTGGCGTCTAGCCTGGGTTTTGCGCTGCCCAAACCTGTCATGGACACGCTCAGCCTGCTGGCCGATGCCGCCTCGCCGGTGGCGCTGTTCACGATTGGCGCGGTGCTTGCGCGCTCTCAAATCAATAGCACGTCGAGCACGCCGTACGGGCGCTACGTGCCTGTAGCGCTTATAAAACTGATCGTTCACCCGCTGCTGGTGGGCGGCGTCGGGCTGGGCGCCATCGCGCTCGGCTTGAGGCTGGAGCGCTTTGCGCTGACCGTGGTGGTGCTGGTGGCCGCGTTGCCGAGCGCCAGCAACGTCGCCATGCTGGCCGAGCGCTTTGGCGCAGACAACGGGCGCATCGCGCGCATTATTTTGCTGTCAACGGTGCTGGCGTTTTTCAGCTTTTCGGCGGCGGTCGCCTTGCTGACTTGAGTCTTCCGCTGGCGTTGGCGGTCCCGTTCGGCATTAAGAGTTATTTGCAGCCATATTCCCGGCTTGATTAAATTGGAGCGGCGGGAATGCACCTTGCAGTCGGTCCCGATTTCCGCGTCAAGGACTGGATTGCAGCGTTTTTTGCCGATCGTCGGTGGCGGCTTACCGGCAACCCAATTGATTTCAAGTCACCGGTCGTTCAAAAATTTCTGGTGTCGGGTGCCCTGCTTATCTGAGTTCGTTTCCACCAGTCAGAAAAGCTTCGGCAGTACATATTGACGGGGTCGAACAGGCAAAGCGGCCTGTAGGGCGCTGCAGACATAAGCCTTGCGACACTCAACTGGTTGCGAAGCTGTTCAAGCGCAGGATCCACATGCGGGTCTGATTGCCATTGCACCGACCTGGCAGTTTGTAGTGCGAGTGCCATGTGTTCCACGCTGCCCCACCAAAGATTTTCTGTTTGAGTCCTCAGACCCTGGGTGACAAAGTTCCAGCGGCGTTCGCTCCACGGTGTGGCGGCATGGCAGGCGTCAAAGCCCACACCGATACGCACGGCATCCACCGGCAAGTGGTCTTGGGCAGCGCCCAGCGACCAGGGGTGTAGCAGCCAGACATCGCGGCCGCACACTACAGCGCTGTCCGGTGGTGACCACCCTGTGTGGGGCGGTGGCGTCACCCGTCGGGCTGGCTCGTCCAATCCTGAACCTGCATGACGTGCATCTTGCTTGTTGATGATGGGTCTGGTGTCGCGGGCAAACCGGTCCATGGTTTCGTAGCTGGTGTCCAGCACCGTACCAGGACTGTGCCAGTCAGAGGGTGCGAACTTGGCCACATTGCCGGCATTAAACAAATAGGGTTTGCTGCTGCCGGTGCCTGCCACCCACTGCCAGCTCAGAGAGTTGCTGGCGACATCGCCATCAAGCAGGTGGCCCAGCATCCACTGCCCAGCGGTATGCCAGTGCACCTTGCGCAGGTGCACCAAATAGCTGGCCAGCCACATGCGGGCATGGTTGTGCAGATAGCCCGTGGTGTATAGCTCGCGTACCGCCAGATCGATGGCGGGAATGCCGGTGCGGGCCTCAAGCACATCGACGGGCATTTCGTAGTGGTAGGCATCGTCGGGCAGCAACCCGGGGTGCAGCGATTGGCAGATGCCGTCGCCCAGTTGCGCCCACACATGCCGAAAGTAGGCGCGCCAGCCCAGCTCGAACACGAACTTGTGTTGGGCGTGCAGCGGATGGCGCGCTTGTACGGCGGCAAACACCTCGGTCAGGCTCAGAAAACCGTGGGTCAGGTAGGGCGACAGCCTGGTGACTGCACCATCGAGCGCATTGCGGGTGCGGGCATAGTCATTGGGTTGCACCGCCGCCAGGCGCGCTTGGGCGGCCCGCCGGGTGGGTTCAAAGTTGGGCATGGCGGTGTGCGGTCGCTTGGGTGGTGATGGCGTCGCGCGCCGGTACATCTAGCCGCGCCAGGTTTTTTAGTTGCATGGCCATGCGCGGGTTTTTTTTGAGCAGACTTTCGTGGCGAATCAAAAAGTCCCAGTACAGCGTGGTGTACGGGCAGGCCGTTGCGCCGGTGGATTGCGCCGGGTCGTATTGGCAGCCTTTGCAGTGGTTGCTCATGCGCTGGATGTATTTTCCGCTGGCCACATAGGGCTTGCTGGCCATCAGCCCGCCATCGCCAAACTGACTCATGCCCAGAGTGTTGGGAAGCTCCACCCACTCGACGGCATCAACATAGACACTGAGGTACCAGGCATGCACCGCCTGCGGTTTCACGCCCAGCAGCAGGGCATACAGCCCGGTCACCATCAGCCGCTGAATGTGGTGGGCGTAGCCGTGTTCCAGGGTTTGGGTAATGGCATCTTTCAAGCAGGCCATGTCGGTTTTGCCGGTCCAGTACCACGCGGGCAGCGCAGCCTGTGCATCCAGCGCATTGCGTTCCAGGTAGCTGGGCATCTGCGTCCAGTAAATTCCGCGCACAAACTCGCGCCAGCCCAGAATTTGCCGGACAAAGCCCTCCACCGCCGCCAGCGGCGCGTCTCCCGCCCGCAAGGCTTCTTCGGCGGCTTGAACCACCTCGCGCGGATTCAGGAGCTTGAGGTTGAGCGCGCTGCTCAGGTGGGAGTGGTAGAGCCACGCCTCGCCCGACCACATGGCGTCTTCATACTGGCCAAAGAGCGGCAAGCGTTGTGCAATAAAAGTTTGCAGGGCTTTCAAGGCCTGGACGCGGGTGACCGGCCAGCCAAAGCTGTGCAGCGTACCCGGGTGGCTGGCAAATTGGGTGTTGACCAGCGCGATCACTTCCTGCGTGGTGGCATCCGGGGCAAAGCGGGTTGGCGACGGCACGTTCTGCGGCCCCGCCTTGCCAAAGGATTCACGGTTGTCGGCATCAAAGTTCCATTGCCCGCCCACCGGTTCTTTCCCCTCCATCAGGATGCCGTGTTCGCGCCGCAGCTCGCGGTACCAGTACTCCAGACGCAGTTGCTTGCGGTCTTTTGCATGCGCCGCGAACTCGCGCACGGTGCTGAAGAAATGTGTGTCATCGCGCAAGTCCAGAGTCAGCTGGTGCTGCGTTGCCACGGCGCGCACGCTTTGCAGCACGCGCCAGTCGCCCGGGGCCGCAAGGATCAGCGCTGCCGGTTGCAACTGCGCTATCGCCTTGCCAAGTTCCAGGGGCAGCGAGCCCAGGTTGCCCACATCGTCCAGCCGGGTGTAGTGCACTGGCATCTTTTGCGTGCGCAGGTGTTCGGCAAAGTGGCGCATGGCGCTTAAAAACACCGCAATGCGCTGCTTGGCCGACCAGACGTGGGTGGACTCCTCTGCCACCTCGGCCATCCAGACAACATCTTGGGACGCGTCAAAGTCCTTTAACGCGGTGGACTGCTCATCAAGCTGGTCGCCCAAAACGATGACGAGATGGCGCACCTTGGCAGGCAGCGACGTGGAACTTGCTTTGGCTTTAGCCATGTTTGACCTTTTCGTTTTTTTTGGCTCGGCAGGCGTCCGAGCAGTACAACACCGAGTCCCAGTTCTTGGCCCAGGCTTTGCGCCAGGTCATGCTGCGGCCACACACCTGGCACAGCTTGCTGGGCAGGGATTGTTTGTTGCCTTTGAAATCGTTTTTCATCGTGGGGCTCAAGAGAACAGATCGCCTTGCGAAGTTGGTGGCACAGGCGCCTTGGCCGCGCGCTGTGCGGAAGCTTTACGCCGCTGCCCGGACGATGGCAGGCCGCTTTTGCGCGACCCATGGCGGGCCTGAACGGCTCCCGCTTCCTCGCGCGCTTCTTGGCTTTGCCGCAATCCATACATCCGGTCCTTGGCGGCCTTTATCGCCACCTTGTCATCCACAACGGGCGCGGGGTAGTCGCGCCCGATGACACAAGCCGCCATGCGCTGCACGCTAATGTCCATTTTCCAGGGCTCAGCCAAATAAGGCAGTGGAACCCGCGCCAGCTCAGGCACCCAGCGGCGGATGAACAAGCCCTCGGGGTCCTGGTCTTGGGCCTGTTTTGTGGGGGAATACATGCGCAGCGTGTTGATGCCGGTGGTGCCGCTTTGCATCTGCATCTGGCTCCAGTGGATGCCGGGCTCAAAGTCCAGAAATTGGCGTGCCAAAAACAAACCCGGCTGGCGCCAGTGCAGCCACAGGTGGTAGCTGGCAAAACTCACCAGCATGGCCCGCATGCGAAAGTTGAGCCAACCGGTTGCAACCAGAGAACGCATGCACGCATCCACCATCGGGAAGCCAGTGCGGCCTTCGCACCACGCGGCAAAGTTTGCGTCGTTAAAGTCGTCTTCCCGCAGGCCATCGCAGACGCGCGCAAAGTTGTGAAATTCAATGTCCGGCTCGTCTTCCAGCTTTTGCATGAAATGGCAGTGCCAGCGCAGCCGCCCTGCGAAGGCACGCAGCGCGTAAGCCATGGCACGGTCGGGCGTGTTGGCAATGGCGACCTCGGTGGCCTGATGCACCGTGCGCATCGACAGCGTTCCAAAGGCCAGGTGCGGGCTCAGGCGGCTACACCCCTCTTGCGCGGTGAGCGGGCTGGACAGTGCCCTGCGGTAGTCATAGCCGCGCTCTTGCAGAAATGTTTTGAGTGTGAGCCGTGCGACTTTCTCACCCGGAGCTTGCAAGGTTTTACCGTGCGACGCCAAGCCCAGGCTGGCGAGTGTGGGCAGTTCGGGTTGGTCTATTGGCGCGGCGGCGTTGAATCCGCCGTCCAGCAATTGCAAGGGCGCATCCATGCGCGCCTGCCAGCGCCCGGCCCAGCCGGAGCGGCTGCGCAAGCGGCGCACCACACCGGTCTGGGTAAATTCCTGCCACGCGACTTGATGCGACTGGCACCACGCGCCCACCTGCACATCGCGCGTGTAAGACCAGCCAGGGCCAGTCTCTTCATGGCTAAGCAGTTGCGCGAATCCAAACTCCGCGTGCAGTTGCGCCAGCACCGGCACGGCAGAGCCTACCCTCACCAGCAGCGGCATGCCCCGCAACGCCAGGGCGGCGCGCAGTTCGTTCAGACAACCCAGCGCAAAGTCCACATGGCTGGCGTCGCAGTCCGGGCTTTGCAGCCATTCGGGTTCGATGACAAACAGCGCCAGCGCATCGATGTAGGCCTGTGCAGCGACCAACGGCGCGTGGTCGTGCATACGCAGATCCCGCTTAAACCAAACCAAAGCGCGTTGATGCGTCATCACAAAAGCGCAGCTTACTGACGTGTCTGGGTTGCGCGATGGCGCAGCAGCTTGGTACCGCGCAGCGCAGCGTGCTTGGTCACTCGGCCAGCCATACGTTTGCGCCACATCCTGAAGGACGAAGGCTTCATCTGAAGCCGCATGAGCGCAATGACGGCCGACTCATTCAAACCGAACTGCACCTCAATCGCCTCGAATGCGGTGCGATCTTCCCAGGCCATTTCCACGATGCGGGAGATGTCCGCGTCGGTGAGCAGTGGCATGGCTGCGTCAAGGCTACGCATTCAGAAGATGCCCCGTTTTTACCAGTATCAAGCAGCCTTTGCGGCTGAATGGCTGGTGCTGGCTCAGGTGGGGGCTGCGCAGCCAGCTGCCTTGCGGGTAGTCGCCGTGCTCATCCGAGAAGACGCCTTCCACCACAAAAATTTCTTCGCCACCGCAATGCCGATGGGGGTTGAAATAGGTGTCAGGCGCCCACCGGACCATGGCGGTGTGACAGGTGCCGAACTCATCAAGGGGCAATACGCTGAGCCCCGGCACCAGACCCTGGCGCCACTGTGCTTGCCGGGTCGGCACGACCACGCGCTCTTGGTCCTGCGGGTCCAGGTGGCGCAGTTTCACGAACAGGGTGCAGCCACCTTCCGAAAAAGGCGCATGCGCAGAGCCCGGCGGATTCTTGATGTAGGTGCCTGGGCCATAGACACCCGATTCGTCACTCAACGTGCCCTCCAGCACCAGAATTTCTTCGCCCAGGTCGTGCCTGTGGGAATCGAAGCGGGCACCAGCGGCGTAGCGGACCACAGAGGTTGCGCGCGCCACTTCGCCGCCGTTACGTTCGAGCAAGCGACGGTGCACCAGCGGTGACGGTGATGTCATCCAGGGCAGGGTATTGCTGTCGACTGCGCAACGCTGCGCAAAGTTGGCATTCAACTGCAGCTCATTCACCGCATCACTCCCATCGCACCCGCAACACAGGAAAGACTGGCAACCAGGGTGAGCACCAGCCGCATCGGTAACCACGTGTGCACTCCAACGCGGGGGTACACCACCCGATCCACCGCAAAGCAGGCCCACAATCCTGTAGCAATCAAGTACAGACCGGCTATCGGGTTGACGAGTAGCGCAACCCAGGCAACCAGGCTGGGTATCACTCCCCACACCAACAAACTCCTGGTCTGCGCAGACGCATCGCGCATGGCGAAGCCCCAGTGAATAGCCCCCAGAAAGCTCAGAATGGTTGCGCCGTACCCCAGCAACGCAGTACTACTGCCGGCACTGTCTGTCGGGTCCAGCAACCAGGTAGCCAATGCGAGGCCTACAAACGGAATCAAGCCGCCGTAGCCGAGCCCCTGTGCCCACGGGGTTGGGCTCTTAAGTGCTGTCGCGGTCATGGGGTTTTGCTTTCTGATTGTGCGGCGCATTTGGGCGTGGAAAACGGCGCACCGCCCTGGCTGGGCCGGCACATTTTTTCTCCGTCCCACTGCTGGCCACACCAGCAGTGCCCCTGAGCATCAATGATGCAGGTACCGCTACCGCAGCAGCGCTCGTTGTCTTCCATATTTGGGTCTCGATAGGTGATTGGCTAGCTCGTTTGAATGCCCGCAAGACCCAACCTGGTATAGGCGCTATGGCGGCATTGACAGTTAGACAATTCTGACCGTTTCCGGATTTCGCAGCCGGATTTGAGGATATTGAACCGACATGACTGCATTGAACGTCCTGGGCGGCGTCGGGCTGGGCGCGATGGCACTCGGCGTGCCGCTGGAGCGTTTGCGCTAACCGTAGTGCTGCGGCTGGCCGCGTTGCCCAGCGCCAGCAACGTCGCCCTACTGGCCGAGCGCTTTGGCGCCGGCAACGGGCCCATCGCGCGGATCATTCTGCTGTCAACGATGCTGGTGTTTTTCAGCTTTTCGGGCGCGGTGGCCTTGCTGGTTTGAGTTTTCCGCCGGCGTTGGCGCTGTACTTTCAAGCCCAGCCTTTGTTAAAAAGAAAAATGTAACGTCCGTACACCAGCCCTTGCAGTAGCCACGGCCGGCGTCATTTCTACTGGACACGGATCCACCGGAGCCGACAAGCAAGGAAACCGCCATGTTCAAACTGAAACGCTTGACTCTGCTTTGGGCGGTGCTGCGCGGTGACGCCCGGCAGTTGTGGTTTGCGCTGCGCCACCCGAGCGCACCGGGCTGGCTGAAGCTGGGCACCGCGCTGATCGTGCTGTACGTGCTCTCGCCGATTGACCTCATCCCCGACGTGTTGCCGGTGATCGGCATCGTCGATGATCTGGTGTTGGTGCCGCTGGCCATCCGCTGGCTGCTCAAGCGCCTGCCGCCGGACATTGCCCGGGCGGCTGCGGCGCGCGGCACCCGCGCAGCGCCATGAAGACGCAAGACGCGCCCATCGCCCGGCGCACCCGGCCTTTGCACCCGGTGTCGAATATAGGCATTAAATAAGCCTATAACCCAGTAGGCATGGGCGCTAGCAGCTATAGTTTTAATAGCAAAAGGCGTGGGTTAAGCAAAGCCATCAAGGTGCACGGATGATCTGGAAACGGAGTTAGGCCTGCCACACACCATAGCCCAGCTCCCGCAGCGCAATGCCCAGCTCGACTTCCATGTCGCGCGCCCCTTCATAGGGCATCGGGTTGTACATGCGGTACAGCCCGGGCAGCAGGCGGATGCCGTGCTTGAGCACATACACGTTGGACTGGATGCCGGCCTTGTGCTTGTCAAAACGCACGTCCGGGTCCAGCCCCGTCATGCCGACGTAAACGAAGGGCTGGCCGAGCTGGTAGTCCGGGTTGGCACGGCGAAAGCGGCCGGCGTTCCACACCTCGTCGGACAATTCGATCACATAGACGTGGTAGTGGTGGCTGCGCGGCGTATGTGCTGTGCCTGGCGGCTTCTTGGCGCGCGGTTTAGCCGGGGCCGCCGCTCGGGCGGCTGGGCGGCTTTTCTTGGTGGGGGTGTTGCGGGGCGCGCTGGCCATGGTGCACCGAAGTATGCGCGAAGCCGCAGGGCACCTCCTTTGCTACAAAATACGTAGCTGGTCACGCCCGTACAGCATGGGCTGGCGGCCATATTGGCGTCTTAAATAACCAGCGGATCGACGTCAATCGCCCAACGCACCAGGCTTTTGAATTCGCCTTGCTTGCGCGTTTCAAACAGCACCGGCTGCCAGGCCGCCAGAAAGCGCTGCAAGGCCGCGCGCGAGGGGCTTTCCACCAGCATCTGCGCGCGCTCGATATTGGCGACGCGCTGTATCGTCATGGGCACGGCCGGGTAGCAACTGACTTGGCTCTGGCCCGGTAGCTGCGCTGGGGCGGCGGCTGCGGCGGCGTTCAGAAAGCCCTGGGCCACCTCCTGCGCCTTCGCTTCGGCGCGCACCAGCGCTGAAAAGCCGAAGGGCGACAGGCCGGCGGCGTGGCGTTCGGCCAGCTGCTGCGCGGCAAAAGCCGGGTAGTCGTGCTGGCGCAGCGCGGCGAACAGCGGATGCTCGGGGTGAAAGGTTTGCACCCACATTTCGCTGGCCGCGCTGTGCCGGGCGTCGCGGCCGGCCCGGCCGCCGGCCTGCATCAGCAGGCTGAACAAGCGCTCGGGCGCGCGAAAGTCGCTGGAAAACAGCGCGCCGTCGGGGTTGATGGCGGCCACCAGCGTGATGTGGCGAAAGTCGTGGCCCTTGGCAATCATTTGCGTGCCGACCAGTACGTCGACCTCGCCAGCGTGCACGCTGGCCAGTTGCGCTTCCAGCGTGCCCTTGAGCCGGGTGCTGTCGGCGTCGATGCGGGTGATGCGCACGGCGCCGCCGTCGGGCCGGCTGACGCCCGCCAGCAGCTCGCCCAGGTGTTCTTCAAGCCGCTCGGTGCCGCGCCCGACCGGCGCAATGTCGATGTTGCCGCAGCCCGGGCAGGCGCGCGGCACGCGCTCGGTGAAGCCGCAGTGGTGACAGCGCAGCGAGCGGTCAATCTTGTGAAACACCCGGTAGGCGCTGCAATGCGGGCACTCGCTTTTCCAGTCGCAGTCGTGGCAGGCCAGAACCGGCGCATAGCCGCGCCGGTTCAGGAAAATCAGTGACTGCTCGCCGCGCGCCACGCGCTCGCCAATCGCCGCCAGCAACGGCGGCGCGATGACGCAGTGCTTGGGCTGGTGGTTCATGTCCACTCTTTTGACCGTTGGCAATTGGCCCGCCACGGCAAGCGTGTGCGTGGTGGAATCTGCAGCCGTGCCCGCAGCGGGACTATTCAAGCCAGGGCCGCAGAACCGGCTTTGCCGGGCTGCAGGCGCAGCGGCCTCCTCGGGGCTGAAGGCTGCGGCTCCGAGTCCGCCTGCGCGGCCTTGGACAGCCTGCAGATGCGCCGCCTCTGGCGGCGTGGCGCCCTGCAAAGGCAGCGAACCACGCGCAGCGGGGAGCGTGGGAGCCACACCAATCCGATCCCCCATCGTCAGCCGCTGGTACTTGCCAGTGATCGTCGCCTGCCAGCTTTCCAGCGAGGGCGTGGCCGAACCGAGCAGCACGCGGCAAGTTTTGACCCCCACGCTTGTCGCTTCGCGTACTGCGCTGCCCCCCCCGGGAGGCGCTGCGCCTGCGGCTTGGCTAAGCCGGTTCTGCGGCCTCTGTTGGGTTGGAACTCCTCCTGCCACTACCCCCGCACTTTGAGCCGCCAAGCTGGTCGCTTCGTGTCCTGCGCTGGTCTCCAGCCGGGCGCGGTAGACCGCCAGGTCGCGCGCCGAGTAGCGCGCGCCTTCTTGCTGCTTGTAGCTCGGGTCGTGTTCTTCATCGACCACCAGCAGCTGCAAATTGGGCAGCGAAGCCAGCACCGCCATGCGCGTGCCCAGAACCAGCCGGGCCAGACCCGAATGGGCAGCCAGCCAGCTTTTCAAACGCTGCGCCGGGCTCAGGCCGCTGTGCAGCGAGACCACGCGCTCGCGCCCGAGGTGGGCAAAGCGGGCTTCGAAGCGCGCCTGCAATTGCGGTGTCAGGTTGATCTCGGGGACCATGACCAGCACCTGCGCGCCGGGGTCTTGCGCCAGCACCTGGGCGGCGGCGCGCAGATACACCTCGGTCTTGCCGCTGCCGGTGGCGCCAAACAGCAGGGCAGGCCGGCTGGCGCCGCTGCTTTCCGCATCAAATTGGGCCAGAGCGCTTGCCTGCTGGGCGCTAAGCGCTATCAAATCAGTAGTGTCCGGGGCGCAGCTGGTGTCCCCCATGGGGCGTTTCAGGCGGCGCGCCAGCTGCACGCTGCTGAGGTCGCGCAACTGCGGTGGCAGCGCGGCCAGCGCCACCTCGCCGAGCGAGCGCTGGTAGTAGCCGGCGCTAAAGGTCACGAGTTTTCGCCACGTCGCCGACAAGGGGGGAAGGCCGTCGAGCACGCTGGCGATGTGGCGGATTTGCAACTCGGGCAGCTCGCCACTGTCGGGCAGGTTTTCCCACACCACGCCCAGCACTTCGCGCCGGCCCAAAGGCACACGCACTAAAGTGCCGGCCAGAAGCGGCGACTCACTGCGGTAGGTCAGCGGTCCGGCGATGGCGCTGTGCGCGGGCGTGGCCACCACCACCTGGAGCCAGAAACTCATCGCAGGAAGCCAGTTAGAGGTACTTCTTCAAAAGTACATCCAGAGAATCCGCTAAGTCGTTGATTTTTCACTGCTTTACAGATTTCCAGATTTTCTGTGGATAACTTTGTTGATAGCTAGCCTCGGGCCGCCGTGAGGCCTTGTAATCAAACGCTTTTTCTAAAATGCCCGGAAAAAAAGCAATTTAAAGAATCCATATAAATCAACGACTTACGAGCGCTATTGCTTTGATAGCGCAGCATAGGCGACAAAGCCGGGATTGCCTCCCCGCTACACAACTTTTGTGCATAAGTCGGAAGGTCGAGACATTTTGTGTGTTAGTAGTGGGCGAAATAACGCAGTCGCCAGCCGCCTTGCGGCAGCCGGGGGACAGCCTGGAACCGCTCGTCAGGCCCGGGCTGCGCGCATGCTGCGCGAGTGAGCGTGCACTGCGTTGACCAGCACTTCGACATTTTCGGGCGGGGTGTGCTGGTTGATGCCGTGACCCAGGTTGAAAATGTGGGCTGGTCCGGGCTGGCTCAGGTCGGTGTGCGGGGCGCCAAAACTGTCCAGCACGCTTACCACCTCGGCTTCAATCTGCGCCGGGTTGGCAAACAGCACGTTGGGGTCCAGATTGCCTTGCAGCGCCTTGGCGTTGGGGCCGTTTTCGCCCACCAGGGCGCGTGCCTGGGCCAGGTTGACGGTCCAGTCCAGCCCCAGCACTTCGCAGTCGAGCTGGCCCATGGCCTGCAGCCAGGGCCCGCCGCCCTTGGTAAACACCAGCCGCGGAATCTTCACGCCCTCGTGCTCGCGCTTGAGCTGACTTAGCACGCGCGCGGTGTAGGCCAGGCTGAAGGTGTGAAACGCCGCGTCGGCCAGCACGCCGCCCCAGCTGTCAAAAATCATCACGGCTTGGGCGCCAGCTTCAATCTGCGCGTTCAGGTAGGCCGCCACGGCGTCCGCGTTGATCGCCAAAATGCGGTGCATCAGGTCGGGGCGCTGGTACAGCATGGTTTTGACCAGGCGGTAGTCGTCGGAGCCGGCGCCTTCGACCATGTAGCAGGCCAGCGTCCAGGGGCTGCCCGAAAAGCCGATCAGTGGCACCCGGCCATTGAGCGCCTTGCGGATCGACGTGACGGCGTCAAACACATAGCGCAGCTTGTTCATGTCCGGTACTTCAAGCTTGGCCACGGCGGCTTCATCGCGCACCGCGGTGGCAAACTTCGGGCCCTCGCCAATCGCAAACGACAGGCCCAGGCCCATGGCGTCTGGCACGGTGAGAATGTCGCTGAACAAAATGGCGGCATCGAGCTGATAGCGCTCCAGCGGCTGCAGCGTCACCTCGGTGGCGTAGTCGGTGTTGGTGGCCAGGCCCATGAAACTGCCGGCCTGGGCGCGCGTGGCGCGGTACTCCGGCAAATAGCGGCCGGCCTGGCGCATCAGCCAGACGGGGGTGTGGTCGGTCGCCTGACGCAGGCAGGCACGCAGAAAAGTGTCGTTTTGAAGAGGTTTGAACATGGCTTGATTGTCTCAGGTGTGCATTGCGGGCTATTTTCAGGCTACTTCCGGGCGACTTCCGGGCGACTTTTTGGTGAGTAGGGCTTTCGGCAGCTTTATTACCTTTGTCGCTTTTACAGCGTTTATCGCAAGGGGGGCGTGGCGGCGGACTGGCATCGGATTACCATGGTGTCTTGAGCTTTTGCCGACTCAAAAAAAGGGACACACCATGCGCATGACTGACCAGGAGTATTTTCGCAGCTGCATCGCCAAGGAGCGCCACCTGGCGCAGCTGCTGGGCCACCAGCACATCGAAGAATGCTATGAAAGCGCCGGCACGCTGTGGGATAACGCCCAAGCCCTGCCGCAATGGACGCGCGACTGGGGCGCCTGCGGGCCGCTGATGACGGCGCACGGCATCTCGCTGAGCTTCGAGCACGGGCCAACTGGCGAAAGCCAGGTCCGCTTAGGCGCCACCGTGGTTCATTTTGCAGACCATCCAACGCCCGACCGCGCCGTGATGTTCGGCATAGTCAAGGAATTGATTTTTTTGTTGGAGCATGGCAAGGCTGCCCCGGCCCCGCGCGCCGCTCAGGGCGCTTCTGTTTGCGCTTCTGCCAAGGCCGCCTGATTCTCCAGCAAGCCCTCAGCGCGCGGCGAAAACCCCGGTTTCGCGGTGCCTCAGCAGCAGGCGATCCAGTGCGTTCAGCGTGTCATAGGACTCGGCAAAGTCGGCGAACAATGCCGCGTCGTCGGGCGCGGCGGCCTGACCTTTCCAGTCGGCACGAAACTGCTCGAAAATTTCACCAAAACTGCGCTGGCCATCGATCAGGCGCAGGATTTTGGCGCCATATTTGCCGGGGTTGACCGCCACCGAGACGCCGGAGTGCTGGTGCTGCAGCACAAAGGGCTGGCCGCGGTTGCTGTTAAATACTTGCGCCGCGATTTCGCCGGTCAGCGGTTCGTGGAAGAAAAACGGCACGTAGTCGGCATTGCCGTAAGGGGCGGTGCAGGCCGCGTCACGCGTGAGGTACAGCGAATGCGTGGTGATGTCGCCAATCATCAGCTCGGCCATTGCATACTGCTGGCGGCGCGGCAACTGGCGCAGCGCAGCGGCCATGGCCGGCGGTTTGCGGCCCAGCACCATGTGCGGCAAGTAGGGCGAACGGCCGCGCTGGACATCGGTGAAGATCAGGTGCAGGCCGTGACCTCCGGCGCCACCAGCGCCGTCACCCAGCCAGTCAAACAGCTCGCCGACGCTGTACGAACGATCCTGCGAATGCAGCAGCAAGTCGTAAATGCCGGCGTCACCGGCTTTGTGGTCGTGGTGCAGTTCTTCACTGCGCATGAACCAGTTGCTGGGCGGCAGGCTGGCCAGCAAGTCGCGCGTGTTGGCAATCTTGCGCTGCGCATCGAGCGCTTCGCCGCTTGGCGCGCCGTCGGCGCTGCCAGCTGCGTTAACCAGACGCATCAGCGCCTGCATTTGGTAGACCCCGGTGCGGCCGGTGCTGGCGTAGACCATCAGGCCTATGGCTGCAGGATGCGCGCCATCGTTTTTAAGCACGCTGCGCAACGCCTTCAGCCCTAGATCCGGGTCGGCCAGGTGGTGCAGCACGCCGCTGCAGTTGATGTAGTCAAAGCGGCCCAGCCCCAGCCCGGGCAGGTTCAGCAGCGAATCGTGCACCCAGCGGATGTTGCTGAGCCCGCGTATCTGCGCGCGCTCCTGCGCCAGTGCAATGCTGGCCTGGCTCATGTCCAGGTGCACGATTTCAGCATCGGTGGCGCGCAACTGCTCGGCCAGAAAAATTGTTGCATCGCCGGTGCCACCGCCCGCCACCAGCGCCCTGAAGCCGTTCTGGAAAGACTGCTTTCCGGCAAAGCAGTAGTGGTTGATCATGGGCAGGTCTTCCAGCCAGGTCTTCACCAGACGCTGGTGATCGTCTTGCGGATTGCACGGCGGGTAGGGCAGGGCCTCGTACTGGCTTCTGACCTGGGGCAGGTAGTTGTGGGGCATGCGAGGGTTTAAAAAGGAAAAGGGGGTGGATTCAAACCACTTCCGTTCGCTATTCCTTAGGGTTGGGGGTTAGCTGCATTCATTTCGAATTTCCGGTGCCCTGCGCCGCAGCCTGGTCGCGGCGTAGATACCCGATCAGCGGCTGTTGGTCGTCGCGCTGGCCCCACTGGTCGAAATACACCAGCTCTTCGATAGGCAGACGCGGCAGCCAGCCGGCAGTTTCCAGTTCCGGCTTGGCGTAAAAGTGACTGACGTAGCCGACGCACAGGTAGGCGATTGGCGTGATGTGTTTCGGAATTGCCAGCGCTTGCTGCAGCGCGGCTTGATTAAAAATGCTGACCCAGCCCACGCCCAGTCCTTCGGCCCTGGCCGCCAGCCACAGGTTTTGCACCGCGCACACGCTGCTGTACAGGTCCATCGTCTTAAGGTGGGTGCGGCCGACCACCACCGGGCCGCTACGCTCCCGGTCGCAGGTGATGCAAATGCCAAGCGGCGACTCCAGGATGCCTTCGAGCTTGAGTGTCTGGTAAGTGCTGCGTTTGTCGCCTTCGAACATCTGCGCCGCTTCCGCGTGCGCCACGGCAAAGGCCTCATGTACCCGGCGCTTGACGGCATCCGACTTGACCACCATGAAGTTCCATGGCTGCATGAAGCCAACCGAGGGCGCGTAGTGGGCGGCAGTCAGGATGCGGCTGAGCACCGCATCGGGAACCGGCTCCGGCAAGAATTGACCGCGCACGTCGCGGCGCGAAAAAATGGCGTGATAGATCGCGTCACGGGCTTGCTCGGTGAAGGCGTGAATGTCCTGGATGGCTGGCGCTGCTGCTGTATTCATGTATTCCCCTGGATCAAAATAACGGGACGGCCTGGCCGTGCAGCTTGCTTTTTGTTCAGGCCGGCCTTCTGACTCGGATTCATCTGACCCCGGCGCCTTCCTGGCGCCTTCCAGGTACGTTCTCGGCACATTCCCGGCATGAGTCACTGGCATTGAGCCGGGTCATCGTCCTTACAGCGTTGGGCACACGGCTCAATTGCGCCGCTTTCCCGAATCCCCCTGTGCCTCGCGGCGGCGGGCACCTGAAGCGAGCGATTTTAGTGCCACGCGTTTTGTAAAGGCGTCAGGCTTAAGACAATGTGTATTGTTTAAAGACAGCCAGAGCCGACAAAGACTGTGGACACCGGCCGGCCGGCAGTTCAAGCCGCCAAGGGAGTCTTTATGAGAATGACGCGCCCGGCTGCGCAGGCACTTCCCGCAGCAGGCCGCTGGACATCAGCACCCGGTGGTCAATCTTCAGGCAGTGGTCTTGCACCACCAACAGGCCGGCCGCTTCGGCCTTGGCCGCTGCTGCGGCATGAGCGACGCCGAGCTGCATCCATACGGCCTTGGCGCCGATGGCGATGGCCTCATCAACGACGGGCGGAATGTCCTCGCTGTTGCGAAAGCAGTTCACCAGGTCGATGGTTTCGTGCTGCGCGGCTTCCCGCAGCGTGGCATAGGCTTTTTCGCCCAGCACTTCGGTCGCGTTCGGGTTGACCGGAATGATGCGGTAGCCGGCCGCCTGCATGTAGCGCGACACGTCAAAACTCGCCCGGTTCGGCTTGGGCGACAGGCCCACGACCGCGATGGTGCGGCAGTGGTTGAGGATGTGGGGAATGCGCTCGGCAAGAGCGATGGAATCAGTCACGGTTTGATCTCCTTGCGTTAGACATCAGAGCTTGGCCAGTTCCGCCCTGACGTCATCCACGGACAAAATTTCTGACAGCACCACAGGCGCGCGGCCAGCTTTGTAAATCACATACACCGGCACGCCGTTGCGGCCCAGCTGCGTCAGCGCAGCGGTTACCGCCGGGTCGCGGCGCGTCCAGTCGGCGCGCAGCAGAGCGACCTTTTTTGTATCCATATCAGCCAGCACCGAGGCGTTGGACAGCGTGGTTTTCTTGTTGTACTGGCAGGTCACGCACCAGGCGGCGGTGAAGTCGACAAACACGCTCTGGCCCTGCGCCGTGAGCTGGTCGACGCGGCCCGGCTCCCAGGCCTGCCAGCGCTCCGACGCGGCGACCGTCGGCAGATTTCCGGGTTTAATGACGTTCGGGCCTAAAGCCCAGAGCCCAAAGGCGCCAAGCGCTATCGAAAAAGAAGCAAGCAGGGTACGCGCGCGGCGCGCTGTGGTGTGCAGGTTAAAGGCCCAGACCACCAGCGCCATCAGCACCAGCAGCGCCAGCAGCGCAGCTGCGCCGTCGATGCCGCTTTGCTGGCCCAGTACCCAGACCAGCCAGGCCACCGTGGCAAACATCGGGAACGCCATCAACTGCTTGAAGGTCACCATCCAGGCACCAGGGCGCGGCAAGGCGCGCGCCACGGCAGGCACCGTGCTGGCAAGCAGGAAAGGCAGCGCCATGCCGACGCCAATTGCGGCAAATACGGCCAGCGCCTGCCCCGCCGGCAGGGCTACCGCATAACCGAGCGCCGCCCCCATGAAAGGCGCAGTGCAGGGCGAGGCAATGGCGGTTGCCAGGACGCCCGACAAGAAGGCGTTGATGGTGGGATTTTTGCTCTGCAGACCGGCCACGTTGCCGGGCAGGAAGTTGCCAAATTCAAACAGACCGGCCAGATTCAGGCCGAGCAGCGTGAACAGCGCCGCCAGTACGGCGATCACCGCCGGACTCTGCAGCTGAAAGCCCCAGCCGAGCTGGTCGCCAGCGGCGCGCAGGGCCAGCAGCAAAGCGCCCAGCGCTAAAAATGACAGCACCACGCCGGCGCTGTACGCCAGTCCGTTCGACACGCGGGCCGCCTGGTTTTTCACATGCACAAAGCTCACCACCTTGAGCGCCAGCACCGGAAACACGCAAGGCATCAGATTCAAAATCATGCCGCCCAGCAAGGCGCCCAACAGCGCGGCCAGCAGGCCCAGCGGCGGCGCGCTGTTTTGCAGCGGGGTGGCGCCCAAAGCCGCATTGGCCTGCAAAGCCGTTGTCAGCGCTGGCGGCAGTGCAGCCACCGGGGCCACGGCCGGCCATTCGCCCTTGAACGGTGCTTCGATGCGGTAAGCGCTCTCGTTAAAAGCCACGACCAGCGGCAGCTGCGTGGGGCTTGTGCTGCGTTGACTGGACAGCGGCACCTGCGCGGTCCACAGCGCGCCTTGCCAGGCTTGCTGCCAGGGCGCTGCGGGCTCAATCACGCTGCCGGTTTCGGGGTACAGGGCAAGGGTCTTGCCCTGCAGCGCCACCGGCAGACCGGCCAGCGACACCTTCAGCGTCTTGCCGCTGGCCTCGACTTCGCTGCTGCCGCTGGGCAGGGGCTTGGGCGTGACCGCAAAGGTGGCTTGAAACGCATTGCCATGCATCGCCGTGGCGCCCTTGAGCGGAATGCTCAGCGAAAACTCGCCGTCTTGCGGGATGCAGACTTCCTTACACGTCAGCCAGGTCGCCTTCAGCTTGACGTCGAGTTGCGCGGCGGCGGAACCGCTGAAACCGGGGGCCACCGTCAGCGGCACCGGCAGCAGCACGGTGTCGCCATAACCATAGTTGGCCAGATTGCCCAAAGGGAACTTTTGCGGGGTCGGCCAGGCAATGTCGCCCGCAGTTACGCCTGCCGGAAGGGCCCATTCCAGCTGCGTGGGCAGGCCGGAATCGCCTGAGTTTTTCCAGTAGGTATGCCATCCCGGCTGGTGCGCCAGCTGCAAACCCAGCCAGACCGGTTTGCCGGCCTCTACCCCCTCGGGCGCCCAGGCCAGCAATTCAGCGCGCACCTGCTCGGTCGAGAAGACGGGGCCTTTGCTGGCGCTGTTGACCAGGTTGACTTGGGCCGAAGCCCCCGCAGACAGGGTACAAGCAGCTATTAAAAAAATAGCAGGCAAAAAACGGGAAAAATTCATGGTGCTAGTGTGAGCGGTGGCCCCAGGTTTAGTTCCAGAGCGCAACCGGGTGCAAGGAGATGTAACAAACGTTTGGCAGTACTTCCCATTGTGCGACAGGCGCTGAAAAGACCCTAAAACCCGGCGCTGCGCTCAGTCTTCCTGGAGCAACGGGCTTGGCTGACTAAAAACCGTCGGCAATTTCTTGGGCGCCCTGATGCGCAGCTGTTTGTTGACGTTTTCGCGGCCAAACACCACCTCGATGTCGGCCACCGCCACGCCAAACAGCGGCGCCAGAAAGCGCAGCATGTGGTCGGTCGCCTTGCCTGCCACCGGGCTGGCGGTCACGCTGACCTTGAGCTGCGTGCCCTTGGGCTTGCCAATGCCATCGCGCGAGGCGCTCGGTTTGCCCAGAATATTGACCACCAACACCTCGCCTTCCCAGGCAAAAAAAGAATCGCCGGTGGAGTTTCTGGGCCGCATCAAAGGCCCCAGCCCAGCACCACGCGGCGCGTGCTCGCGCTCTTTTTCTCTATCTTGGTGACGATGACCGCACCTATTTCTGCGGTATTGGCCACATGGGTGCCGCCGCAGGGCTGGAAATCGATCATCTGCTCTCCGCCTATTCGAATGGTGCGTACCTGGCCGCTGCCGCGCGGCGGCTGCACGCTCATGCTTTTGACCAGCGCCGGATTGGCGTCCAACTCGGCGTCGCTGATGGCGCCCACTGCAACCGGATGCGCCGCAGCGACCAGGCGGGCAATGCCTGCCGTCAGCGCGTCCTTGTCCAGCGGGTCCGTCATGTTGAAGTCCAGCCGCGCATAGTCGGGCGTGATCGAGCAGCCATTGACCAACTGCGGCACCAGATGACACAGCAGGTGGGTCGTGGTGTGAAAGCGCATCAGCCGGTGCCGGCGCGCCCAGTCAATCCGGGCCGTCACTTTGTCACCCGGTTTCAGGCCGGTGCGCAGCAACTGGTCCAGCACAGAGGCCGCTGGGCCCGGAAGCTCGGGCAGATGGCAGACAGCGTCGGTGAATTTCCCCTGTTCATTCTTGCCTTTGCGCGTGTCGGCAATGGCGATCTCCCGGCCATCGGCTAGCAGCAGCCAGCCGGCATCACCGGCCTGGCCTCCGCCCAGCGGGTAAAACACCGTGCGGTCCAGCACCAGGCCGTGCTCGGTGAGCGCAATCACCGTGGCGCTGCATTCTGCGAGGTAGCCGTCTTCACGGAACAGGGTTTGCGTCATGGTTTGATAATACTGGCATGAATCGCCCTGCGTCTTCACCTTTGCCCGACCCGCCTGCCGGGTCAGCGCGCATCGTGATCGCCACCCTCAACGCCAAATACATCCATGCCTCGCTGGGCCTGCGTTACCTGCTCGCCAATATGGACAAGCATGGCGGCGCCGGCCTGCGCGCGCAGACGCAGTTGCGTGAATTCGTCATCCAGCAGCGCCCCCTGCAGATTGTTGAAGAGCTGCTGGCGCTCAAGCCGGCCGTAATCGGCCTGGGCATCTATATCTGGAACGTCGTTGAAACCACGCAGGTGGTGCGCCTGCTGAAAACACTGCGGCCCGACATCAGGATCGTGCTTGGCGGCCCCGAGGTGAGCCATGAGGTCGATCAGCAGGAAATCTGCCGGCTGGCCGACCATGTGATCACCGGCTGGGGCGATGTGAGCTTTCCCAGGCTGTGCCGGGCCTTGCTTAAATTACCAGGCGGGGGCCCCAAACCGCTGATGAAGGTGATCGCCGGCGAACAGCCCGCCCTCGAAACGCTGGTCATGCCCTACAGCGAGTACAACCAGCAAGACATCGCCAAGCGCCTGCTCTATGTCGAGGCCTCGCGCGGCTGCCCGTTCAAGTGCGAGTTTTGCCTGAGTTCGCTCGACAAGACCGCCTGGGCTTTTGAGCTGGACCTGTTCATGGCCGAGATGGACGCGCTGTACCGGCGCGGCGCGCGTAACTTCAAGTTCGTCGACCGCACCTTCAATCTGAAAGTTGACCATTCGGTGCGCATCCTGCAGTTTTTCCTGGACCGCATGGCGCCCGATTTATTCGTGCATTTTGAAGTCGTGCCCGACAGCCTGCCGGAGCGCCTGAAAGAACTGATCACGCAGTTCCCGGCCGGTTCGCTGCAGTTTGAAGTTGGCGTCCAGAGCTTCAACCCCGAGGTTCAGCAACGCATCTCACGCAAACAGGACAACGCCAAGACCGCTGAAAATCTGCGCTGGCTGGTGAGTAAAAGCCAGGCCCATGTGCACGCCGACCTGGTTTTCGGCCTGCCGGGTGAAACGCTGGAAAGCTTTGCCGACGGTTTTGACCGGCTATACGCGCTCGGCCCGCACGAAATTCAGTTCGGCATCCTGAAGCGCCTGCGGGGCACACCGATCACGCGGCACACGGCCGGTTTTGCCATGGCCTACGACCCGCAAACGCCGTACACGATTCTTCAAAACTCGACGATTGACTTTTCCACCATGCAGCGCATCCAGCGCTTTGCGCGCTTCTGGGAAATGGTCGCCAACTCGGGGCGATTTGCCCTGAGCCTGAAGCTGCTGTTGGCACCTGCTTCGGCCTTCAATCACTTTCTGAATTTCAGCGACTGGCTGTGGCAAACCACCGGCAAGACGCATGAGTTTGCACTGGAAAAACTGGTGGACCTGCTGCATGCGCACCTCACCGAGGTGCGCGGCTTGCAGGCTGACACTGTGCGCGCCGCCTTGCTGGCGGATTACCGCGCCAGCGGTGCGCGGGGACGGCCGCAATCTCTGGCGGCGCTGTTCAGTGCGCAGGCCAAGCCACCGATGGGCGCGCAAGAGAACAGGCGTGCCGAGCGGCAGCTCAGGCACCTCAGCCAGCACCGCGACGAGATTCAAAAGGCCGCTGCGGCGGCATGAAGCCGCTGGCCTAAAGCTGCTAACGACAGTCAAGGCCAAGCTCGTTTGGATATCAAATAGACCTGCAGCCCATATAAAACGTGCGCCAATAGCTATCAAAATGATAGTATTTAGCCAATGTGCGCCAGCCGCTATTTCACCCCATCAACAGGTTCAAAATACGCCCATGAACTCTTCAACGCTACGCGCGCCGCGCTTTTGGGCTGACCTGAAAAGCCCTGACTTCGCAGCCCTTGACCTGGCCCGCTGTATCGCCGTGCTGCCCGTTGCGGCGATTGAGCAGCACGGCCCGCACTTGCCGCTCAACGTCGATGCCACGCTGGTCGATGGTGTGATCGCCGCCGCTTTGCCGCATTTGCCGGCCGCGCTGCCGCTGCTGTTTTTGCCGACGCAGGCGATTGGCTTAAGCCCCGAACACGCGCGCTTTGCCGGCACCCTCACGCTCAAGGCCAGCACGGTGATCAATCTGTGGACGGAAATTGCTGAATCGGTCGCGCTGACCGGTATCAAAAAACTGGTGCTGCTCAACGCGCACGGCGGCAACGTCGGGCTGCTCGATGTGGTGGCGCGTGACCTACGCGCGCGCCTGGGCCTGCTGGTGTACAGCGTCAATTCGTTCAACCTGCCGTTGAATGGCGAAGGCGGCGCGTCGGTCACTGACCGCTTCAGCGCGCACGAGCAGCGCTTCGGAATTCATGCCGGCGAGATCGAAACCTCGCTAATGCTGGCGCTTAAGCCCGAGCAGGTTGACATGGCCAAGGCGCAGAATTTTCATTCCAGCTCGCAAGACCGGGCCGAAAAATTCAGCATTCTGGGCGACGGCCGCAGCGCCAAGATGGGCTGGCAAATGCAGGACTACAACGCGCACGGCGCGGTCGGTAACGCGGCGGCAGCAACTGCGGAAAAAGGCCATGCGCTGCTGGCCGCAATGGGCCGCAGCCTGGCGCAATTGCTGAGCGAAATCGACCAGCTGCCGCCCGACACGCTGCGCAGCGCCACGGCGATTTAAGATTGCTACGCGGCGTTCGCGATGGCGTGCAGGTGTTGCTTTTGTTTACCCGCGTTGCTTTGAGTCAGGGGTAATATCCGGCTTCCCACCCTCACAGGAGCGCCTCATGGGCTTACTCGATCTGCTGCAACAAGCCCTCGGTGGCAATGCCGAAAAACATTTCGACGCGGTGGCGCAGCAAGCGCCGCCCGACCAGCTCGGTGCCGGCTTGGCCGAGGCGATGCGGTCCAAGGAAACGCCGCCATTTGGCAGCATGGTGTCCCAGATGTTCGGCCAGTCGTCGCCCACGCAGCAAGCCGGCGTGCTGAACCAGATTCTGGCGGCGCTGGGACCCGCGGCGGCGACCGCGCTGGCGAGTGGCGCGCTGGGCCGGGTGCTGGCGCCCGGCCAGTCGCAGCTCACGCCTGAGCAGGCGGCACAAGTCTCGCCCGATCAGGTCAGCGAAATTGCCACCCAGGCCGAGCAGGCGCAGCCCGGCGTGGTCGATCAGGTCAGCCAGTTTTATGCCCAGCATTCGGGGCTGATCAAGGTGTTGGGCGGCGCTGCCCTGGCCATTGCGATGGCCAAAATGAAGAACAACCTGGACCGGGGCCAAGCTTGAAAGCGTCAGCGGACGTTCAATAAGCGCTGCTGGCACATTGTTGGAGGTGCTTGGCGGTCCCCGCCCACGCCGCGCCACGGACTTGGCTTACACTCCGCAGTCGCGCGGGGCTGGCATAGTGACTCTAAAGGTTTGCAGTTTGATTGCACGCCTGCAACCTTCTGGAGGACTCTTGCCATGCGCTTTGACGATTTCCATGTGAACCGACGGCTTACTGCAGTCGCATGTCTGGCCTTTTTTGGCGCTGTACTGGGGGGCTTGGCCGGCTGCGGTGACCGCGCCACGCTTGTGCCCACTGCAGGCATGGGCGCGACGCCGACGCTGCCCCAGCCCAAGAGCAGTTTGATTCCAACCGTTGACATCGCCCCCGCCATAGGCTGGTCCGACGGTGTCATGCCGACCGCCATGGCGGGCCTGAGCGTCACGGCGCTGGCAACCGGGCTGGCACACCCGCGCTGGGTCTATGTGCTGCCCAACGGTGACGTGCTGGTGGCTGAAACCAACGCACCGCCCAAGCCAGAAGACGGCAAAGGCATCAAGGGCTGGTTCATGAAAAAAGCCATGGCCAAAGCCGGTGCTGGCGTGCCATCGGCCAACCGCATCACGCTGCTGCGCGATGCCGATGGCGACGGCAAGGCAGAGATCCGCACGGTGTTTCTGCAAAACCTGAGCTCGCCTTTCGGCATGACCTTGGTCGGCAATGATTTGTACGTTGCCAATTCCGACTCGCTGGTGCGCTTCCCTTACCAGAGCGGGCAGACCAGCATCAGTGCCGCCCCGGTCAAGGTGCTCGATTTGCCAGCCGGCCCGATCAACCACCACTGGACCAAAAACGTCATCGCCAGCCGCGACGGCACAAAGCTCTATGTCACCGTCGGCTCCAACAGCAACGTCGGTGAGCGTGGCGCCGACGCCGAGGTGGGCCGTGCCGCGATCTGGGAGGTCGATGCCAAAAGCGGCACGCACCGGGTCTTTGCCAGCGGGCTGCGCAACCCGAACGGCATGGGCTGGGCACCTGGAACCGATGTGCTCTGGACGGTGGCGAACGAACGCGACGAGATCGGCAGCGACCTGGTGCCCGACTATTTGACCTCGGTGAAGGACGGCGCTTTCTACGGCTGGCCCTACAGCTATTACGGACAAAACGTTGATGTGCGCGTCAAGCCGCCGCAGCCCGACCTGGTGGCCAAGGCGATTGCGCCCGACTACGCCCTGGGCTCACACGTCGCGGCGCTGGGCATGACGTTTTCCGAAGGCAATGCCCTGCCGCCAGCCTTGGCCAGCGGCGTGTTTGTGGGCGAACACGGCTCATGGAACCGCAAGCCGCAAAGCGGCTACAAGGTTGTCTTCGTGCCCTTTGCCGGGGGCAAGCCAGCGGGCTTGCCGGTCGATGTGCTGACGGGCTTTTTGAACGCCGACGGCAAGGCGCAGGGCCGACCAGTGGGCGTGGCGATCGACAAACGCGGCGCGCTGCTGGTGGCCGACGATGTCGGCAACGCGGTCTGGCGCGTCAGCGGCGCGGCCAAATGAGCGGGGCCGGTCGATCAGCCTTAATTTTTGGGTAAAAAAGGCCTGTAGAGCGTGTATAGAGGGCGCGTGCAGCTATTAAATTAATAGCGCTCTGAGACAGCGTCATCGCTGCTGCAATGCTTTTAAAACTCGTACTCGGTCTGCAGCCGCAGCGTCGTCCTTGGCGACGCATCGTTGGTGCCAAACAGGATCGCCGCGTTGTATTTGATGGCCTGTTTGCCGGAAAGCCTGATTTTGCCGAAGATCGCCGGACCAAACTTGTGTTCCTGTTCGGACGACGGCGCCCACTTGTTCCAGCGGCCCAGCGAGCCGAAGCCCTGCACGCCCCATTCGAATTGTTCGGAGGCACGGTATTTTAGTTGCACTTGGTAATGCAGTTCGGTCTCGAAGGGCTCGCTGGCGCGCACATGCTTTTGCAACAGCAGGTTCAAATTGCCTTGAATGGCACCCCACTCGGCCTGCAACAGCGGACCATAGGTGAGCTCATAACCCTCAGATCGATCTTTGGGGCGCTCTACCTCCAGCAAAAAGCCGACATCCACCGGGTACTTGCCGGTTTCGGTCAATTGAAAGCGGTTTTCCCATTCCACCGCGTCGAAAGAACTGGACTGGCCGGGCTCGCGTTTCCACTTGGCGGAGATCTCTGTAGCCCACCATGCATTCACGCCCAGGCCAAAACCGAGTGAGGTGGCGTAGCCGCTGGATTGGTCTTTGTGCTTGTCAAAGCCCAGGGTAAAGTCGATTTCCTTTTCGCCCTGCTCAACAATCGGGCTGAGCACGTACTCGTTGGGGCCGGCGTGCGCCATGACGGTTAAAAGCAAGGGGCATAGGGCGACCAGCACCCTCGCCGATGTGGCGATTTGCATAATAAAACTCCGGGGAAGGTTAAAGAAAAACGAGGTCTAGCGGGCCTGCGCCAGCGCATCCGGGCGCGCTGGAGGCTGCAGTTGGCGGCGCTGCATCTGCCGGGTCGCCAGGCCGATGATGATCAGGGTGCCGAGGTAAAACGCCAGCTGCAATCCGGACGGCCGCGCGTCGTAGCCCGCCAGCGCGTGCAGCAAAACGCCGAACGGCGAGTCGGTCCGCAATACCGCCGAGGTATCCCATAGCGAGTTCGACCACCTGTCGACCAGACCCGCCTGGGCCAGCGCCCGGGCCAGTTGGCTGGCAATGGCCGCCGCCAGCAGCATGATGAGGACGTTGGTCACGGCGAAAAGATTGTGCGGTTTGACGCGCGACAGGCCGAAATAAATCATGACGCCAAGCGCCACGCCGCCCAGCACGCCCAGCGCCGCGCCCAGCAGCATGCTTGAGGTACTGCCAGGCGTCCCGGTTGCCAGGCCGGCGACGAACAACACCGTTTCAGCGCCCTCGCGCAGCACCGCCAGCACGACGGCTACGATCAGCGCGCGCGGCGAGCGTGTGCCTTCTCGTACCGAACTGCCCAGTCGCCTGGCATCCTGCGACATCTCCCTGCCATGCGTGGAGACCCAGATGCAGTGCCAGGCCAGCATTACCAGCGCCAGGCTGAGGATGCCGACATTGACCAGGTCCTGGCCAATGCCGTCGGCCAGAGTGCTGATCTTGCTGGCACCGGCGGCCAGCGCGAGCGCCCCCAAAAGGCCCGCGAAGACGCCGCCGGCAAGCCATGTCATTCGGCCTGCAAGGCCACGCGTGGCGGCCGCAACGATGCCGACAAACAGGGCGGCTTCCAGCGTCTCGCGAAAAACAATGATGGCGGTGGCAAACATGGGGCGTCCTGATTTGATGGCTATTCGGCGACGACCACGCCTTTGGCGGTGGCTTCGTTGTATTCACCCGCAAACTCGTACTTTCCGGGCTTGAGCGGCCCGATGAAAATGACTACCTTGGCGCCGGGCGGAACCACTTTCTCCCGGTTCAGCGTGTGGCTCTCGAATTCTTCGGGTGTTGCATCCTGGTTGTGCACCGTCAGGCGAATGCGCTGGCCCGCCGGCACCTTGATTTCAGTCGGCTCGAAACGGTGATTTTTAATCACCAGCAGTGCTTCGGAATCGGCCATGGTAAGGGTGCAGGCGCAGAGCGCGGCCACGCCGCCCACCATGCGCAAGGCGTTGGAAGATGCAGTGAAAGATTTCATTTTTACCTGTCATGTTTGTTCAATAATTGAAGTGTAATAAGAATGATTCGTATATGCAACGGCTATTTAAAGATTAAAAATTTGGCTGAAAAAGTGGGGCAATTTCGTCCGAGGCGGACAGGCTGCGGTCCCTCAACTGAAAGAGCCGCTGGTCCCGATGTCAGGGATTAAAAATGGCTGTAGCCCATACAGGACGGGCGTGACCAGCTATTTATTCAGTAGCATCTTGCTTCAAGCCGCTTCAGGGCAAAGCCGGCTTTACGCGTAGGTCACCCAGCTGGCGTATTCGGGCGCATCGAGGTGCGGCAGCGTGTTGTAGGTCACCAGCATGTGGCGTTTGGGCGTGAAGGCGAATTCGGTGACCGAGCAGTTGCGGATGCGCAGGTTCAGCTCAATCGTTGTCTCGGGGCTGGTGCCCAGCACCTGGCCGACGGCGGTCGCTATCGGGCCGCCGCTGGAGACCAGCAGCACGTTGCCCTCGCACTCGGTGCGGATGTGCGCCAGCGCAGCGGCTACGCCCGCAGAAAATTCGCGGTAGCTGGGCATGCCCACGGGGCTGACGGCGCCGGTCATCCACTGCGCCAGGCCGGCTTTTAGCAGGCGAAAGTGGTGCCGGTAGAGCTCGGGCGTGTCGGGTTTTTCCAGCGTGTGGGGGTGGATGGCGCCGATCACGGCTTGGCTGTCGTATTCATTGAGGCCAGGCCAGAAGAGGTGCGCCCCCACGCTTGCCACTGCGTGTGCCGCGCTGCCCCCCGGGGGGGCTGAACTTGCTTGGGGCGGGCCGTCGCTGCGTTCGCGTGCCCCTACGCTTTCTTCATGGCCTGTCGGGCTAGCCGGCGCCATGAATTCAACCCCCAGGCCCTCGCAAATGCCGGCCAGGGTCTGGGTCTGGCGTTTCAGGGTGCCGGTCATCGCGCTGGTGAAGGTCACGCCTTTGAGGCGGAAATACTCTCCCAGCCGCATGGCTTGCTGCCGCCCCAGGGCGCTGAGCTGGTCGTAGTCGTCGGCGCCAAATGAAGCCTGGCCGTGGCGTACAAGGTATAAGGTTCCCACAGCGCGAATTAGACCAGAGCAGCCCTTGAAAATTGTCGCGTGCGTGACGACGACTGGCGGGCGTTTTTAGTGCGGCAGTGCCGCCGCCTTGGCTGGCGCAGCATTCGGCGGCGCGGCTGCCAGCGTGGTGCGCTGGGCGGCGAGCTGTTGAGCCGATTCATCGACGCGCGGCAAAGACAGGTAGCGCAGGCAGCAGACGCGCAAAAATGACGTGAAGTTGGGGTTGTCTTCGCGCAGCGCGCAGAGTTCCTCGTACAGCGTGGCGATCATCTGGTTAGTGGTTTTGCCCTCGCGCGCGGCGATCTCCGCCAGCACGTCCCAAAACAGGTTCTCCAGCCGGATGGTGGTCACGACGTTGCTGATGCGTATGGAACGCGTGCGCGCTTCGTACTGGATCGGGTCGGCATGCACATAGACGTAACACATGAAGCGCTCCTTGACGGCCGGGACGGACGGAAAGACTTGAACAACTTGTCTGAAAAAAGAACGGAGCGGCGACCGCTGCCGCCCGCCCCTTTCTCCACAGACGCCAGCATGCCTTAAATCGCTTTTTCCGTCATCTGTTTGGCAATGTAATCAGCCTGGCGAATTGCCAGCGAGACAATCGTCAGCGTCGGGTTTTCCGCGCCGCCGGTGGTGAACTGGCTGCCGTCAGAGATGAACAGATTGTTGATGTCATGCGTCTGGCCCCACTTGTTGCAGACGCCGTCACGCGCGCTGGCGCTCATGCGGCAGGTGCCCAGGTTGTGGGTGGAAGGGTAGGGCGGCGTGCGGAAGGTTTTAATCGATCCCGCCGCCTGGTACACCCGCTCGCCTTGGGTGAAGGCGTGGTTACGCATGGCGATGTCGTTCTCGTGATCGTCGTAGTGCACATTGGGCACGGCGCTGCCCCATTTGTCCTTGACGGCCGTGTTCAGCGTCACGCGGTTGCTTTCGCGGGGCATGTCTTCGCCGACTATCCACATGCCGGCCAGGTTGGTGTAGCGGTCCATCCACCAGGTGAAGTCGCTGCCCCAGCCGCCCGGGTTCAAAAAGGCGGCCATGAAGGGCACGCCCAGCGACAGCGTTTCCAATTCATACCCGCCTATAAAACCGCGTTTGGTGTTGTGACCCGCTTCATCACGGATGATGCCGGCCATCGTGGTGCCGCGGTACATGTGCACCGGTTCCTTGAAGGCCCCGTACACCGTGCCGGTGAGGTGGCGCATGTAGTTGCGGCCGACCTGGCCCGAGGAGTTGGCCAGACCGTTGGGAAACTGCGGCGAGCTCGACAGCAGCAGCAGGCGCGGCGTTTCAATCGAGTTGCCGGCGACGCAGACCACGCGTGCTTTTTGCCGTTGCTCCTTGCCGTCCTTGTCGAAGTACACCACGCCACTCGCCTTGCCGGCGGCATTGTGCTCGATGCGCGAGACATGCGACTCGGGCCGCAAATCGAGGTTGCCGGTGGCTTCGGCCTTCGGAATTTCGACATACAGCGTGGACCATTTGGCCCCCGACTTGCAGCCCTGGAAGCAAAAGCCCATCTGCATGCAGCGACCGCGGCCATCGCGTGGTTCACTGTTGATCGCCATGTTGCCGGTGTGCACTTCTTTGTAGCCGAGCTTGGTGGCCCCTGCATTCAGGACCTTGAAGTTGTTGTTGCCTGGCAGGCCGGGAATGCCGTTGGTGCGCGTCACGCCCATCTTGTTTTCGGCCTTGGCGTAGTAAGGCTCCAGCTCTTTGAGCGTGACGGGCCAGTCCAGCAGATTCGTGCCCTTGAGCTCGCCGTAGTGCGTTTTGGCGCGAAATTCGTGGTCTTGCAGGCGCAGCGAGGCACCGGCCCAGTGGGTCGTGGTGCCGCCCACGGTTTTGCAGATCCAGGTCGGCAGGTTGGGAAAGTCTTTGGCAATGCGCCAGGTGCCGGAGGTGGTGCGGTTGTCCAGCCACGCCAGCTGGCTGAAGGACTTCCATTCGTCGTTGATGTAGCTGGTCTGCGACTGCATCGCACCGGCTTCCAGGACGACGACTTTGACGCCCTTGATGCAAAGCTCGTGGGCCAGTGTGCCGCCGCCCGCGCCCGAGCCAATGATGACGACCACGCTGTCGTCGTTGCTGTCAATTTTTGCCATGATGTGTGTCCTGATAAAAAGAAAAGGTGACCTCGGGAGGATGTGCCAACGGCGTCAGCCCATCCAGGCCGCAGGACTGGCGTCTTTCGACGGCTCGGGCAACCACTTCAGATCCTGGAAGCCGCGTGTGATGTAGCCGCCTTTTTCCCACGACGAGCCGGGGTAGCCGAGCGCTGTGAAGGCCATGTCGTTGTCATACAAAGAAGTCACGCACTTGCCCCGTACCGCGGCAAAAAACGGCGTGCTTTCCAGCGACTTGACGGCCGCAAGCTGCTTGGCTGGTGTGGCTTTGGTGAAGTTGCCGCCGGCGGCCTTGTCCAGGTCGGCAATACCGCCACGCAGCAACGTCGTCGTTTTGGCGTCGCTGGTGGCGCCTGCGTCCAGGTCCTTGGCCAGCAAGGCGTACACGGCATCCGGCAACTTGGCGTGCGGGTACAGCACACGGCCCATCTTCATCAGCGTGGTGCCTTCGGCGCTGCTCAGCGTTTTCAGCTCGACCGCCCAGGCCCGCGAGGGCGCCAGCGCGCTCAAGACGCCGCCCGCAGCCAGCGTACCCAGCAACAGGCCACTGCCACGCAGCAGGCTGCGCCGCGTCAGCGGCAGCTTCAGTTTTGGCACCTCGCCGCTGTCTTCGCCGCAGCTGTCGGCCACGGAATGGCTCAGGGAAGTAATCGGTATGACTTTCATCGGTGTCTCCTGTGGGGTGGATTTTTCGGTGCGTTCATACGCACGTTTCATACGGTATCGCGATGGCGGCGCGTGCGCCTCGGGGTTTATTGGTAGTGGCCGTGGCGTTCGAGCACCTCCACCTTGTAGCCGTCGGGGTCCTGAATAAAAAAGTAGCGCGCAATCAGCGCTCCGTCATCCGCCTTGAACTCCTTGACATCGAGCGGGCTGTAGCCCAGGCCGATCAGCCGCTCGCGCTCGGCCGCCACATCGGACACGCAGACGCCGACATGGCCGTAGCCATCGCCATGGCTGTAGGGCTCAATCCGGCCCTTGTTCCAGGTCAGTTCAAGCTCCGCATCGTTTTCCGCGTTGCGCAGGTAGACCAGCGAAAAGCCGGGAAAATCGAGCCGGTGCGCCGGCGTCAGGCCAACGCAATCGGCATAAAACCGGAGCGACTGGTCCAGATCCAGCACCCGGATCATGCTGTGGATGATTTTTGACATGACGGCCTTTTTAAACTCTTTGAAATCAGGTGTTCACTCTAGAACCGGATGCAGGCCACAAGGTAATAAACGGCTAAATGGCCACGCTTGAATCGCCAGAAATACCCCCTCGGAAACCCTAGGAGGGCGCTGCATACGGCGGAAAACGGCGCGACTTGCTTCGTTTTGCCGCTGCTGCCAGCCGTGCCTTCGAAGGCGGTGATAATCGGCGCCACTGTGGGCAGGGTTCAAGCCGCGGTTCTAAATGAAGGAAGCTATCGTGCGTGCTGTCTGGATTGTCTTGTTGGGCGCTTTGCTGGGGCTGCAGGCCGCCGCTGCCGAGCCCGCCACGGTCGCGCTTGACGACATGACCTGGACCGAGGTCCAGCGCGCGCTCAAGTCGGGGTCGTCCACCGTCATCATTCCGGTCGGCGGCACCGAGCAAAGCGGCCCGCACATGGCGCTGGGCAAGCACAACAGCCGCGTCAAAGCGCTGGCCGGCCGCATCGCCAGCCGCCTGGGCCACACGCTGGTGGCACCCGTCATCGCCTACGTGCCCGAGGGCGGCATCACGCCGCCACAAGGGCATATGCGCTTTGCCGGCACCCTGTCGGTCTCGGCCGAAGCTTTTGGCGGCATCATTGACGGCGCCGCGCGAAGCCTCAAACAGCACGGTTTCAAGGACATCGTGCTGATCGGTGACCACGGCGGCTATCAGCCGCAGCTCAAGACCATCGCCGCGCGCCTGAACCGTGAATGGACGGCCACGCCGGTGCGGGTTCATTTCATCGAGGACTACTACCGTGTCGCGCAAACCGCTTATGTCGAGGCCTTGCGCGCCAGGGGGCTGAGCGACTCGCAGATCGGAACGCATGCCGGCACGGCCGACACCGCACTGCTGATGGCGCTGGATGCCAGCATGGTGCAGCCGGCACGCTTTGAGGAAGCCGCCAGAGACGGCGCGGCGGCCGGCACGCTGGGCGATCCGCGCAAGGCCACTGCGGCTTTGGGTGAACTGGGCGTGGAGCTGATCGTTACGCGCACCGTCGATGCCATCAGGGCCGCGCAGGCGCGCCACTGAAACTTGTCAACCGGCCCACGACTTGCGCGTTAACTTGTTTATTTAAAGTCGTTTTATGTCCGTTTATTCCCGTTTGGCTTTCGCCCTGGCTACGGTGGCTACCGTGGCTGTGGTCAGTGGCGCTTCGCCGGGCGCCTTCGCACAGGATGACGAGGTGCCCGCGCCTGCGCCTAAGGCTATCGTGACGGTGCCCGGCATGGCGCCGGTGCCGGACCCGCGCAATCTGTACAGTGAAACGACCAAGGGCAAATTCAGCCCCGCCACGGCGGGCGCGCTGGCGCTTGTTTACGTCCCCAACCGCGCTGAAAACACCGTGTCGGTGATTGATCCGGCCACGCTCAAGGTCGTTGACAAATTTAAGGTGGGCGTCAACCCCCAGCATGTGGTGCCCTCGTGGGATTTGAAGACGCTGTGGGTGGCCAACAATGCCGAAGGACGCAGCGACGGCAGCCTGACGCCCATCAACCCCCAGACCGGCAAGCCCGGCCCGGCGATTGCGGTGGAAGACCCCTACAACATGTACTTCTCGCCCGACGGGCAGCTGGCAATCGTGGTGGTCGAGGCCTTCAAACGGCTGGACTTTCGCGATGCGCACAGCATGAAGCTGGTCTATTCAATTGCCACGCCCGATTGCGCCGGCATCAACCACGCCGATTTTTCCATTGATGGCCGCTTTGCCATATTCACCTGCGAATTTGGCGGGGCGCTCACCAAAATTGACCTGGTCAAGCGCCAGGTGGCGGCCACCACCAAGCTCAGCCGCTACTTCAACCGGCCCGATGCGCTGATGGCAATTGCCGCGCCGGGCAAGAAGGCGGCCTGGATTGCCGACCCGGGCCAGCCAGGCGCCGACATTTGCACCACCCCCGGCATGCCGCAGGATGTACGGGTGTCGCCCGACGGCAAGACTTTTTTCATCGCCGACATGATGGCCGACGGTGTGCATGTGGTGGACGGCGACAGCTTCAGGCAGATCGGCTTTCTTGAAACCGGCAAGGGCGCCCACGGTTTGTACCCCAGCCGGGACGGTAAAAGCCTGTATGTGGCCAACCGCGGCAGCAACCAGATTCGCGGCAAACCGCTGGGCAAGGGCAGTATCTCTGTGATTGATTTCGCCAGCCGCAGCGTCGTCAAAAACTGGCCCGTCCCCGGCGGCGGCAGCCCCGACATGGGCAATGTCAGCGCCGATGGCCAGCACCTGTGGCTGTCAGGGCGTTATGACAACGTGATTTACCGCATCGACACGCAGTCGGGCGCGGTCGACAAAATCAAGGTTGGCCGTGAACCGCATGGCCTGACGGTGTGGCCGCAGCCCGGCCGTTATTCGCTGGGCCATACCGGCAATCTGCGCTAGGCCGATAGGGTTCAGCCGGTCGACGCTCTGCGGGAAGTTGGTATTACTATCAAATAGATAGCTGTTTGCGCCCGTATTCATTGGGCTACAGGCCAATATGATTCTTAATCGTGAGTAATGGGGGATTCAGCCGCCCAGCACCCTGGCCAGCGTGGCGCTGTCTACATTGCCGCCACACAGCGTGGTGCCCACCACCTGTCCCTTGAGTGTGTCGCGTTGCTGCATGGCGGCGGCAAAGCTGGCAGCGCCCGCGCCCTCGGCCACGTTGTGCGTGTCGGCATACAGCTGGCGCATGGCTTGCGCCACTTCGTCATCAGTGACCTGCACGATGTGATCGATGTGCGGCGCGATGATGGCTAGCGCCAACTGGTCGGCGATGCGGCAAGCCATGCCGTCGGCCAGTTGCGTGCTGACCGGCGCTTCCACGACGCGTCCGGCCGCCAGCGAATCAGCGTAGGTGGTGGCATGCGCGCTGACCACGCCGACAATGCGCAGGCTGCGCTTTAACGCCAGTTTGGCGGCAATTGCCGCGCAGACGCCCGAGCCCTGGCCTATCGGCACGTACACCACATCGAGTTGCGGCACCGCCCGCATGAACTCCCACCAGTAAGTCGCCACGCCCAGCAGCAAATCAGCGTGGTAGCTTGGCACCATGTGGGCGCCGCGTTCGGCCGCCAGCGCGATGGCAAACTCGCGGCTTTCCTGAAAGTCGCGTCCGTGCTCGATCAGCGTCACGCCGAGTGCGCGCATGGCGACATTTTTCTCCAGCGAATTGCCGTGCGGAACCACGATGGTGCAGGGCACGCCGTGGCTGCGCGCGGCCCAGCCTATGCTTTGGCCGTGGTTGCCGCGCGTCGCGCTGATGACCTGCGCGGGTAGCGCGCCGCGCTTTTTTAGCGCATCAAAATAAGTCAGGCCACCGCGAATCTTGAAGGCGCCCACCGGGGTGTGGTTCTCATGCTTGATCCAGCAGTCGGTGCCCAGGCGCTGGCTCGACAGGCCCCAGCGGTATTGCGGCGTCGCCTGGAATTGGCGATACACCACGCGCGCCGCCTGTTCAATGTCTTCTAGGCTGGGTAGCCGGGGCGGCCGGGTTTGGAGCATTCAGATTCCTTTGGATTCAAGTGTGACCAGGCCGCGCGGCGTTTGCAGCGTGGCGATCAGATTGGGCGGGCCGCTGGACAGCGCGACGCCGCTCAGCCCGATTGCGTTGTAAGCGGCGCGCAGCGCGTCGGGACGCGGGTGCTGCGCCTGCAGCGACTGCAGCGTGACAGCTGAGGGCGCCATGCTGTGCGTGGGGTGCTCCATGCCATCGCCGCCCCAATCGATCAGCGTTGGCAGCGCGCCATAAAACAGCCGCTGGCCATCGTCGCGCACGCTGATTCTCCAGCTCAATAAACCGGTCGGCGTGTGGCGTGAAGCCGCCAGCACCTCACCCCGGTCCAGTCCCAGGGCGGCCAGCGCGCGCACGCCGGCCTGCAGCCGCGCCGTGCGCGCGACGAAGTGAATCAGTTGCGGCCCGGTCTTGCCCAGGCGCCCCTGCAATTCCCGGTCATCCAGATCAAACCAGCGTCGGGCCCAAGTAGCACGGGCGCAAGGTGCTCCTGAATGTATAGCAATGATTTCGAGGTAAGTCGCCGGGAAGTCTGCGCAGGCGAGTGTGCAGAGGCGGTTGTGTGTGCCCATCAACGCATGATCGCCGCCCCGACCGGGGGTGATGCCCAACACGCTTTCGCACCACTGCACGCCCTCGGCCAGGCTGGCGGCGGCCACCACCAAGTGGTCGATCTGCGCCGTCAGGGGCGCACGCTCGGCTGCGGAGGGGGCGGCGGTTTTCATGGCTTATAGCGCCAGTTGGCCGTCGATGCAGGTCACCGATTCGCCGCCTACCCAGACCTGGCCGGCAGCGTCGCGCTCTATGTGCACTTGCCCCGCACGGCCCAGGCAAACACCTTGCGAGGCCAGATAGCGCTCGGGCGCGTGGCCTTCAGCCATCAGCCACTGGGCCAGAGCGGCGTTGAGGCTGCCGGTCACCGGGTCTTCGTTGACGCCGACGGACGACACGAAGGCGCGCACTTCAAAATCAGGCGTTTCGTCGGCTGCCGCAGCAGTCGGGCTGCGCGTGTCAAAAGCGCGTGCTTCGCGGTTTGCGCGGCCTATGAGCGGCGGCGCCTCCTCACGCGGGTAGGCTGCCGCCACGCCAACTTTGACGTCAAGTTTTTTGAGCTGCAGATGGTCGGGCATCAGTTGCAGTACGGTCTCCGGGCTGTCGAGCAGCAACGTGAACCAGACCGGGCCGTTGTCAAGCAACTGTGCGGCGATGATTTGCGGATATTTTTCCGACGGACCGCCCTCAGAAAAATTAGCCCTTTCTTCTTGTAAATGGGGCAGCGCACCGTTGGAGGCACTCGCAGTGCCGAACGTGGGGGCTTGTTCCGTCAGTCCGAGGGCCGCAGCGACTTGGGCCAGCAGTACCGGGCTGGGCGCCGAGCGCTTGAGCGGCGGGGCGGCAAACGCCAGCCGCTGTCCTTCAAGGTAGGGCGGCTCGCGCCGAATTTTGACCAGGCCCTGCTGGCACTCCTGCACGATAAAGTCTTTGGCCTGCGGCTGGCCGCCGGCCTGCAACCAGCTGTGGCAGCTGCCCAGCGTCGGGTGACCGGCAAAAGGAAGTTCGCCGCCAGGCGTGAAGATGCGCACGCGGTAGTCGGCCGAGGGATCGGCAGGTGGCAGCAAAAACGTGGTTTCCGACAGGTTGGTCCAGCGCGCAAAACGCTGCATGGTTTCGTCATCAAGGCCGCCGCCGTCCAGCACCACGGCCAGCGGGTTGCCGAAGTAGGGCGTAGCGGTGAACACGTCAACCTGCTTGAAAGATCTGAGCTTCATCGTCACGGCGTCCTTAATAAAAAATGTCAGATCAGCGCCAGATCGAGCACGCCCTTGCTGGCTTGCCGGGCGCACAGGCTTTCGTACCAGCGCTCGATGTTGCGCCGGCTCTGGCGCTGCTGCGGCAGGCCGAACCAGCGGTGCACCTCGCAGGCCACCGGAATGTCGGCCATCGAAAAACGCTCGCCGCCCATGAAGGCGTGGCGCGCCAGGTGCGCGTCCAGCGTCGCCATCAGCGCTTCGACTGCCGCGTTCGAATCGGCAATCAGCTGGGCATTGCGCTGATCGGGCGGCGTGCGTATCAGCTGCCAGAAGCCGGGGCGGCTGGCCGGGTTCAGCGTGGTCTGCTGCCAGTCCATCCAGCGCTCGGCGCTAAAACGCTCACGCAATTCGGTGGGGTAAAACTCGCTGCTCGAATGCCTGGCGCACAGGTAGCGCACGATGACGTTGGACTCCCACAGCACGAAGTCCTCGTCCTCGATCACCGGCACCAGCGAGTTGGGGTTGAGCCGCATGTACTCAGGCGTCTTGACCACACCAAACAGGCCGCCGGCCTCGGTGCGCTGAAAGTCCAGCCCGAGCTCCTGCGCCGTCCACACCACTTTTTTAACATTGATGGAGCTCATGCGCCCCCAAATTTTTAACATCTATTTGGCCCCCACGGTGGCTGCATTGCGTTCGTCCTGTTCCTGCGCCGGGCTGGCCCGGCTTGGCCGACTTTCCCGAATCGCCGCTGCCAGCGCCGCCACGCCGGTATTGATCTGCTGCACGCTGGCCGTCACAAACGACAGGCGCAGGCTGCGTTCGTCGGCCTGGTCGGCGTAAAAAGCGGCGCCTGGAACAAACGCAACATTCTTCTCAACCGCCCTGGGCAGCAGTTCGACCGCGCGCATCCCTTCCGGTAAACGCGCCCACAAAAACATGCCGCCGGCCGGCTTGTTCCAGTGCACGTCTTCGGGCATTTCGCGCGCCAGCGCTACCAGCATGGCGTCACGCTGCGACTTGTAGAGCGCGCGTATGGTCGGTACATGGTGCGCCAGAAAGCCGTCCTTCATCACCTCGGCCACCATGCGCTGGTTAAAGCCCGGGCTGTGCAGGTCGGCCGCCTGCTTGGCCTGCAGCAGCTTGGGGTACAGCGCTTTGGGCGCCACCAGAAAACCCAACCGCAGCCCGGGCGCCAGCACCTTGGAGAACGAGCCCAGATAGACACAGCCATCCGGGTTGCGCGCAGTCAGGGGCAATGGCGGCGGCGTGTCAAACCACAGATCGCCATAGGGGTTGTCTTCAACGATGGGCAGGCCCAGGCACGCGGCCTGGTCGCTGAGCGCAGCGCGGCGCGCCTCGCTCATGGTGCGGCCGGTCGGGTTCTGGAAATTTGGTAGCACGTAAAAAAACCTGGCGCCGCTGGCTTTGCCCGTCAGGTCGGCCAGGTCTGCGCCCTCGTCATCGCAGGCCACGCTGATGATGTCGGGCTCCATCGGCGTGAAGGCCTGTAGCGCGCCCAAGTAGGTCGGGGTTTCCACCAGAACGCGGCTGCCCGCGTCAATCAGGATTTTGGCGACCAGGTCCAGCCCCTGCTGCGAGCCGGTGGTGATCAGCACCTGGGCCGGGTCTACCTGCCACGGCAACATGTCCGCCACCATCTCGCGTAGCGGCGCAAAGCCTTCGCTGGCGGCGTACTGCAGCGCGGCCTGGCCGTCTTCGCGCAGCACCTTGGCGCAAGCCTCGGCAAACGCGGCAATCGGAAAGGTCTTGGGCGAGGGCAGGCCACCGGCAAAGCTGATGATGCCGGGCTTTTCAGTGACCTTCAGGATCTCGCGGATCACCGAGGGGTTCATTTTTTGGGCGCGTGCGGCCATTTGCCAATTCATAGTGCTTTCCCCTTTGTCTGTTTCACTGTTTCAGTCGACTATTAATCGTCTCGCGCTCTGCGCTGCCGATGCGCAGCAGCCCTGGCTTTTGCCATTGTTCCCGATATTCACACGGCCTTGCGCACCGCCAGCGCATGGACCGGCATTTTCTTGCCGATAAACACCGTGGCAATTACCGCCAGTGCAAAGCCCAGGCTCAGCGCGTCCAGCTTTTCGCCCAGCAGCGGCAGCGCAAACAGCATGGACAAAAACGGCTGCACCAGCTGCACCTGGCTGACGCGCACCGTGCCGCCCAATGCCAGGCCGCGGTACCAGGCAAAAAAGCCCAGCCACATCGAAAACACCGCCACATAGGCAAAGCCCCACCAAGCGCCGGCCTTGAGCGGCGCGGCCGGCCAGCTGATGACGGCCAGCGGCAGGCTCAAGGGCAACGCCATCAGCAGCGCCCAGCAGATCACATGCTCGGCGCGCATATGCTGCGACAGTCGTGCGCCGTAGCCGTAGCCAACAGCGGCGCACAGCATGGCGGCCAGCAGTAGCGCGTCGGCAGCATTTATCGACAGGCCGGCGCTGCCCGAACGCAGCAGGGCAAACGCCACCACCAGCGCGCTGCCCAGCGCGGCGCACCCCCAGAAGCCGGCGGACGGGCGCTGGCGGTGCAGCAGCGCGCCTACGGCGGCAGTTGCCAGCGGCAAGATGCCGACGATGACGCTGGCGTGCACCGCCTCCACATACCGCATGGCGACCGAAGTGAACAGCGGAAAGCCAAACACCACGCCGCCCGCGGTAATGGCCAGCGGCCACCAGTCGTGGCGCTGCGGCAGCGGCGCGCGCGTGGCGAGCAAAAACCCGGCAGACAAGGCCGCCGCCACCACGGCCCGGCCCATCGCCACAAAGATGCCTGCCATCTGCGGCGCGTCGGGTGTGCCCACGGCCAGCCGCGTCATGGGCAGCGTCGCAGCAAAAATCACGATGCCCAACAAGCCCAGCCACAGGCCTTTGGTGATTTGGCGGTTCGGCTTCATACAAAGAGCATCCAGAAGGCAGTCGCCACCAGCACGGCGGCCATGGCGCGGTTAAACCACATCAGTCGTCGGCCGCTGCCCGCCGGACCCGCCAGCCAGTCGCGCAGCAGCGAGCCGGCCAGCGCATAGCTCAGGTTGCTGGAAAAGGCAAAGACCAGCATGACGCCCAGCACCACGGCAAAGCGCAGGCCCGGATTAGCGCGTCCCGCGATCCAGCCGCTGACGATGGCTAGTGCCAGCATCCATGCCTTGATGTTGACAAACTGCAGCGCGGCGCCTTGCCAGAAGGTGACTTGCAGCGGCGCCACAGCGGCCCTGAGCTGGTGCGACCGGGCAATCTTCCAGGCCAGCCAAAGCAGATAAGCCAGGCCGACTAGCTTGACGGCCCAGGCCAATAGCGGCACGGCCAGCACCAGCGCGCCAATGCCCAAGGTGCAGACTGCCAGCAGCGCTGCCCAGCCGACCGGCACGGCGCAAATGAAAGGCAAGGTGCGCCGGATGCCGTGGTTGGCCGCCAGTGCTGTTGCCAGCGTGGTGTTGGGCCCGGGCGAGAAGCTCATCGCCAGGGTCAAGATCAGCAGCGCAGTAAATTCTTGCCAGTTCATGGTGGATGACTTTATAGTTGAAAGCAGTACAGCACCAATACAGACCAGGGTACAAATTTGCAAACTGTATTGTTAACTTTGGCAGCACACAGCGTGCGGCCACCTGACCTAAGGCGAGCGAAGTTGACCCAAGTTCATCCAATCTGACCCAAGGTAGCGCCATGTTGATGAAAACCGCTTCGCAATCCCTGACCGAGCAGCTCTGCGCGCTTTTTGCCGAGCGCATCCGCGACCGGCTGCTGGCCCCCGGCGCGCGCCTGCCTTCGGTGCGGCAGTGCGCGCAGCAGCAAGGCGTCAGCGCGTCGACAGTGGTCGCCGCCTATGACCAGTTGCTGGCGCAGGGGCTGCTTGAGGCGCGCAAGAACCGGGGCTTCTTCGTGCGCGAGTTTTCAGTGACAAATAGGCCTCAAGCCCAATATCCACGGGCGCAAGCAGCTATTTATTTAGTAGCAGATGGCAGCCAGCGCGGCAGCGCCGAGCCGGGCCACAAGCCGGTCAATGCGACGGCGCTGATCCGCGGCATGTTTCACGGCAGCAGTGACAAGCCGCAACCCGGCATGGGCGTGTTTCCGCCGGAGTGGCTGCACACCAGCTTCATGCCCGCAGCGGTGCGCCGCGTCACCAGCACGCGCGCGCTGCTTGAGTATTCGCTGCGGTACGGCGAGCCGGCCGGCGACAGCGGGCTGCGCCGTTCGCTGTCCAAAAAACTTGCCAGCCTCCATGTGCACGCGCAGCCCGAACAGATCATCACCAGCGTAGGCGCCACCCACGCGCTGGATATCGTCAGCCGCACCTTGCTGCGCGTCGGCGACTGCGTGATGGTCGAAGAACCCGGCTGGGCTATTGAATTTGCCCGGCTTGAAGCGCTCGGCATGCGCATCCTGCCCGTGCCGCGCTCTGCCTCCGGGCCCGACCTGGAAGTGATGGCGCGCTACTGCGAAGCGCACCAGCCCAAGCTGTTTGTCAGCGTCAGCGTGTTTCACAACCCGACCGGTTACTGCCTCACGCCCGGCAGCGCGCACCGCGTGCTGCAGCTGGCCAATCAGCACAACTTTCACATCGTTGAAGACGACACCTACAGTCACCTCGCACCCGAGCACGCCACGCGGCTGTGCGCGCTCGACGGCCTGCAGCGCACGATCTATGTCAGCGGTTTTGCCAAAATCCTGGCGCCCGGCTGGCGCGTTGGTTTTCTGGCCGCGCCGCCCGATCTGGTCGAACGCCTGTTGGACACCAAACTGCTCGCCACCCTGACTACGCCCGCCCTGCTTGAAAAAGCGCTGGCCTGGTGCATAGACCAAGGCCAGCTGCGTCGCCATGCCGAGCGCATACGCACCCGGCTCGATCTGGCGCGCGGGCGCAGCGTCAAGCTGGCACTGGCACACGGCTGCAGCTTTGCCGCCGAGCCGGCCGGGTTGTTTGGTTGGGTCGAGACCGGCGTGGACACCGACGCCCTGGCGCAGCGCATGCTCGACGAAGGCTATCTGCTGGCGCCCGGCGCGCTGTTTCACGCAGCGCGCCAGCCCAGCACCCTGATGCGCATCAACTTCGCGACGACGCAGGAGGCGGCGTTCTGGCAGGTGTTTGCGCGGCTGCGCGATGCGGTGAAGTGAGCTGGTGTAGAAGTCGCGTCCGGGCCTTCAAAAGTAGGTTGGCTTGGCGCCGCCTTGTCGCATAGCTGATCCTGAGATCGAGGAAAGTTTGGGGTCGGGTCTGCCAAATTGCATAAAACCGTGTAAGCACAAATGTTGAAAGTGGACCCTCCAAAATTTGCCGGCGTGCTTGCCAGACGCGGTAAAGCAGGCTATTGCCCGCTTCCCAGGTCATTTTGGCCTGTAGCCCATGTGGTAAGTGCGTCAGCAGCTATTAAAACTGTAGCGTCACGGTTGCACTCCAGAAGTCAATGAGCTTTCCATATTGAATTTTTTGGGCTGGTCTATCCCTCGCCGGAGCGCAGCAGAATGTCGTTTTGTACCGCCTGCGATACAAAGTAGCCGTACAGTTTCCAGGCATCAAAAACAGCTTGGACGCTGTTGATCAGACCATGACGCTTGAGTTGCGCGCGCAGTGCGCCGCTGCCGATGACGGGTACACGCAGGCGCAGGGCGATGGCTCGGGCGCGGCGCTCGTCGATCAAGGCCAGCAGCGCACGCTCTGCCGCGTAAGACAGCACGGCAATTTCTCCCGTGCCCAGCCCTTGCGCAAAAGCGGCATCGAGCACAGCAACACTCTGGATCGGGCTGCTTTTCTTTCCTCCATCGTTCGCAGCCTGCCGAGCCTGCGCGGACGCTGCGCTCATCTGCTGCTGCTCGCCAGTCTGCTGCGGCCGCTAGCAGCGCCTGGCATGCGGTAAAGCACAGTTTTGTCCGTTGTTTGATGTGATTTGAGCCTATAGTCCAATGAATACGGGCGTAAGCAGCTATTGAATTCATAGCGTGTTCGGGTGCTTGGCGTTCAGCCGGCGCCTGCTGTATGTCGTCCTAGTTATGCTTGCCATGCATCCAATCAAGCAACCCGATCAGAGTAAGGCGCAAACACAGATGAGTGATGAAACAAAAGCATGTCCGGTATGTGGCGAAAACATCAGGTCGGCGGCGATCAAGTGCCGGTTCTGCAATACCGATCTGTCCGCTTACGCGGCCGCGAAAGAGGCCGAGATCGAGAAAACCCTGTTCGCCGGCCATCCAGTGGTCATCTACAGTTTTGGGCAATGGGTAGCTGTCATTTTCACGCTAGGCATTGCCTACGTCTTCTACTGGATCCGCAGCCTCGCGACAAACTACGAGATCACCACGCAGCGCGTCCGGGTGGAACGCGGCATCTTCTCGAAGGCGAAAGAAAATGTCGAGTTGTTTCGCATTGACCACTTCGACCTGCACAAGCCGCTGGGCATGCGGCTGGTCAGTCAATGCGTGCTCCACCTGCGCTCATCAGACACCAGCTTTCCAACAGTCATGGTTCTTGGCATCCCGAATCTGGAGTCGCTGGCCGACACTTTGCGCGAATGCTCGCTGCGCGAGCGCACGCGACGGCGGGTGACGACCCTGGTCCAGGCCTGAAGTGGCGCGCGTCGCAATGGGTTATGCCTGCTGCGCAGGCCTCAACCCGGCGAGCGAATAGAAAGCCAGGCTTTTGCAGACAGTGCTGCTCGGTGGCAGGGCTATAGTGCAAGGAGCGCTTACGCGCGCGGACCTGGTCCAGCAGCGGTGGATTGCAAATACCGAAAGGCCTGCAGGCAACCAGTTTCTGGAGCATTCCATGCTCTGGATCAAACCGCAGCCGCCGGATCAAACCCCTGGTTTTTCGGCATGCATTCGTTGTCAGCGATTGCCTTTATCCACATCTCCCAGGAGTTTTTATGTCCCACAAGTTCATTTCCGTTCTCGCTGTTGCACTGCTCACCGTCTCGGCAGGTTGCGCTTTTAATCGATCTTCCTGGAGCAAGGACGGCGTAGCGCCAGACGGCGCAACCAATGCTCTTTCAGAATGCAAATACCAAGTCGGACTGAACAAGATTGCCGACGACAAGCAGAAGGATCTCATTGCCGATTGCATGCAGAGCAAGGGTTTCCGTTTCGGCTCCCCGCGTTGAGATTTATTTGAAGCGGTCTTCCAAGCCGCCTGCGCTCAACCGGACCTGCGTAATAAAACCGCGCAGGCCGGTTGGCGCCACTGGTTTAGCCACGATCGAAAAGAAGCGGACATGCCCATCGAAATATCCCTGAGTGACGCGATCAATATTGAGGAAGTGGTTGATCTCTACAAAGCCAACCAGTGGTCATCCGCCGAAAAGCCCGACGAACTGTTGGCAGCCCTGCGCAACTCGCACAGCCTGGTCACGGTCCGCAGTGCGGGGAAATTGATTGGCATTGGCAACGCCATTTCCGACGGGCATCTGGTTGTGTACTTTCCTCACCTGCTCGTGCACCCCACGTTTCAAAACCAGGGCGTCGGAAAAAAAATAATGGCTGCCCTGCTCGAAAGGTACGCTGGCTTTCACCAGCAAATGCTGAGCGCCGATGGCAAGGCCGTCGGCTTCTACGAAGCCCTGGGTTTCGTTCGCGCGGGCCAGACCCAGGCCATGTGGATTTATGAGGGCACTGAGCATTAAGCTTGTGCACTCCTGTGCTCAACTCAAACGATGGGCAACCGGTTTCCTGTCAGCAACGCCGTACCAAAGAGCCTGAATGTGCTGAAAAAACTGAATCATCTGCTGCAGCAATTTTCCAGCCGGAAAAGCCTTTTGTGGCTGCTCGTGGCCTACGGCTTCTATATGCCCGTTTTCTTCTTTGCCGACGTGCCTTTCGGGCTGAGCAGAATCAAACCGTATGCCCAGGGAACGAGCATTCTGGATGTTGAACTGTTTTATACCGCGGAGCAGGCCTACCAGCGGCTTGCCCTGTTTGAAGCGCAGGGTAGGGCGGTCTACTTCAAAATTTTGATGGGCGACCTCATCTATCCTGCGCTCTTGGGCGGCTTGCTGGGTGTGTCGATCACGCTGCTGTTTCGCCGGCTCAATTTCTCCGGTGCTTACTGGAAATACCTCGGCTTGCTGCCGCTGGCCAACATGGCCCTTGACTACACCGAAGATGCCTTGCTGCTGTCACTGCTTCACAACTACCCTGGTCATCTGCCACTGGCGGCGGCCGCCGCCGGCGTTGTCACCCTTGCAAAAAACATCACTGGCACACTGGGTTTTCTTGCGCTAGGCTGTGCTCTGCTGGCGCTGCTTTTTCGCCGGCGCAGGCAGACCAGACAGGACTGAAAAAGGTCGGATGCTTGATGTGTCAGTTCGGGGTTGGATACAGCCTCGTCAGGCTTTAGCAGGAGATGAAGATGCGCACGCTATCCCTATCCTCTCAGGCAAGCTGGGCGACTACGGCTTTCTGTTGCGTCTTGCTGCTTGGCTGCGCTGCAACGCCCAACCAGGACGGGCGCCCCGCATGCGAGACTCCGCTTGATCCAGCCGTCCAGAACTCTTGCGTAGTGACGCCACAGGCCTTGTGGCGAGGTGCCAAGCCGGACGCCGTTGCTGCCGCCAAACTGATCGAGCTTGGCGTGAAGACGATCGTCAACCTTGAATGGCTGCACGACGACCGGCCGGCGTTTCAGAATGCGGTGGTGCCGCCTGTCGGCCGGCGGGAAATTGACTATTTTCGGGTTCGTGATTGGGAGCCGCTGGTGGCGATTGCGCCCGGCCTGGTCGACGTGCATGTGGCGCACTTCCTGGCGATCACGCGCACGCAAGCCAAACCCATCTATGTCCACTGCCGCTCAGGAAAAAACCGGACCGGCGTCATGGTTGCGGCCTACCGGGTTTTTAATGGCGCCAGCATTGAAGACGCGATTGCCGAGATGGAACGCTATGGCGGCGAATGGTTCGCTTACGACGCCCAGTACATCAGAAGCCTGACGCCCGTGCGCCGCGCCGCGCTGGAAAGGCAAATTGAAGCCTGGATTGCGCGCTTGCAGCGAGATGCGCAGATCGTCTGTACAGACGCCGGCTGCGCCCTTTCGCCCATGCTGCCTTGAGCGAATATGGCCAGCTACGCGTGAAATTGACAAGCAGGCAGGGCGGTGACTACGATGTCAGGCATGAAAACAACGGGGCAAACAACAGGCCAGGGCGGCTGGCCGCGAGACTTCAGAAAACCGTGCGTCAACGTGCGCCAGGCTTCTTTTCGCCCCGCTGTGGCCTCTTCATCTGGGGGCCGCATGAGCGTAAGGTGCAAGGACAACTGGGCCGCGGGCAAACGCTACGAACCGTACGTGGGGCGCTGGAGTCGCCTGGTGGCAAAGGATTTTCTGGCCTGGCTGCAGGCACCGCCCTGCCTGGATTGGCTGGATGTCGGATGTGGAACGGGTGCGCTGACGGAGGTCATCGTTCAGCAAACCCGGCCGCGCTCAGTCGTGGGGATCGATGCTTCAGCGGGATTCGTCGCGCATGCGCGGGCGCATATCACCGATCCACGCGTCACGTTTGACACGGCTGACGCGCAGTCGCTGCCCGTGGAGTCCGCGCGGTTTGACGCGGCCGTCACTGGTTTGATGCTCAATTTCGTGCCAAATCCCTTGCACGCTGTCTGCGAAATGGCGCGTGCAGTGCGACCTGACGGCGTGCTGGCCGCTTACGTCTGGGACTACGCCGGAAAAATGGAGCTGATGCGCTATTTCTGGGATGCGGCGGTCGAACTAGATAGCGCTGCCTTGGAGCTCGACGAAGGCCGCCGCTTCCCGCTTTGCCAGCCCGGGCCTCTGGCTGAACTGTTCACGAAGGCAGGCCTGGGTGAGGTGCAGCTTCTTGCCATCGACGTGACGACCAGATTTCGCGATTTCGACGATTACTGGGCGCCGTTTCTCGGTGGCCAGGGTCCTGCGCCTGGCTACGCGATGTCGCTAAGCGAAGAGCGGCGTGCTGCCCTGCGAGAGCGGATTCGCGGCAAGCTTCCCATGGCGAGCGATGGCTCGATTGACCTGATGGCGCGTGCCTGGGCGGTTCGCGGGCTGGCAATGGCGACTACTTGATGGCGATGGACACGCAGAGAATCAAAGCCCTGCGCTTGCGCGACCTTCCACACGGGCCCTAAAGTCTTTCTGATGCCCAACGCATGGAATGCCAGAAGCGCTCGCATGCTGGCATCGCAGGGCTTTCCTGCCATTGAAAAGGTTGGTATTTCTCGTGACGGCGTGATTCAATGTGCGCCGAAACGGGGCGCAGGCTGCGCATCCACCATCGACCGGGCGCGCCGGTTTTCAGGGGCGGACCGACACACGATTTTCCGTGGACTTGCGTGAGTTTGAAAAAAAAGCGCAGAAGGCATTGGATGTGTTCCTGCGAAATCATAGGCCGCCGCCGCACATCCGGCCGCAGCTGCATCTCGGCGGCCGGATGAATGGGCAGAGCAAGGAGCTGTTCGGGATTCGGCCGCGTTTGGGCAAGCCGGAAAATAAACTAGAACTTCCGGTGGCCAAGGCCACTTACGTCAAGACCCGCGTGCTCTGGAATGTCTACCGGCAGCGAGCGGAGCTGAAATGGCATCGTTACGATCCGGCGCCGCAGGTCGCTTCGCTGGAAAAATTACTGAGCTTGATGGGCGAAGACGAGGGCGGGTGCTTCTTCGGGTGGGCGAAGACGAACCTGACGCGGCCTGCGAGCGCCGATTACGCCGAGGTCATCCACAGCCGAGCAGCCATCACATTTTCACTGCTACTGCTCCTCTGAACTTTCAGAATCGCGACATATACGGAATCCATATCCAGCCGGACAAACGCATACGCACGACCTCCGGCCTGCGCAACGCAGTGCTGGACTTTCAAGAATGAACCAGCCATCGCTGGACACGTTCGGGCGGAAGTAAGAAACGCTGGCGGCGAGCCAAACGCTGTCGGCTGGCCAGCAGTGCAGCATCCCAGCTGAACCCTGAGTGAGTTCAGCAATCCCGTTGAGCGCCTTCCGGCAAGCGCGCTGCGACCCATGGTGATGGTCTTTCCCTTCCCGCGTGAAAGTGCCCGCATAAAAAGCCTGTTTCTATCTCTTGCGCAATGAATACAGGCTTATCAAGCTATTGAATTAATAGCGAGTTGGCTGCGCTAGCTATCGGGTTTTGCCACTGCGCGAAGCGCAATTCCCGTTCGGGTCAGCAATCGCAAAGCCAAAAGACCCGCCGATCCTGGGGTGCCTGGCGCTGTGCAACTTCTTGACCATCTAACCGGGCCTCAGCACCAGGCGGGACGGTGTATTTCGATAAAAACTTTATTTGCTCACGTGTCAAGTGTATCTAAATGTATTTTACACGATGAAACTCGTGGTTTTCTTGATGTTCATTTTCTGCATTATTGTTACAACTCGCACTAGGTGCATTTTTTTGTTAAGAAAATCGAGCTAAAAATTTCCAATAAAAAACCAATATTGCAGTGAAAGTAGTACAAATTTTTAGCTTGTTTTTACAATTTACTTATTGTTGTAGCATAAAGTAACATAAACTCGCATTCTTCAAGGATGAGACATGTGGAGCTGAGAGAAGTGGTGCTTGCACTTAAAGTAACTAAATGTATATTTAATTGGCCAACCCGAACGATTGACAACTGGATGCGACCCATGAAACCAAATTTGTATTTTTGTATTTTTGCCGTGTGCCTGGGCTTGGGCTTGGGGCAACCTGCCATCGCTCAAGGCACCGCTGTGACCTCCAAACTGGTCGCCCAGCGCGTCGAGATGGGGGAGGGCAAAGCGGTCGTCAAGCCTGCCGGCGAGGGCAAGCCAGGCGAGATCATCGAATACAGCGGCACCTACCGCAATGGCGGCACGGTGGCAGTGGACAAACTGCTGGCCACCATCCCCGTGCCCGTCGGCACCAGCTTTATCGCTGGCAGCAGCAACCCTGCCCCGGCGCAGGCTTCCACTGACGGCACGCGCTTCGCGCCCATGCCTTTGATTCGTACCGTCAGACAGTCCGACGGCAGCGAGCGCAAGGAACCCGTGCCGCTGTCCGACTACCGCGCCGTGCGCTGGGAAGTCGGCACGCTGTCCCCTGACAGTATGGCCGTCGTCAGTTTGCGTGTGCGTATCGATGCGCCCCTGACGGCGGCAACTGCAGCCAAGCCCTGAGGCTGTCCCTTTTTCAGAGCCGACGCGCTGAATCACAAGTGAGGTTCCGGCCGGTTTTGCTATTCGTTTTTGTTCGTAATTCATCTTTTTGAATCAGGAGAAATACCCGTCATGTACGCCAATCCCACGAGTCCCCAGTCCTTGCGGCTGCCGCACTTTTTCACCCACTGGATCGTGGGATTTGTAGCTGCTTTGATGCTGGTTCTGACCGGCTTTGCGGCGCATGCCGCACCGCCACCGGCGGGCACGTCCATCAGCAACCAGGCTTCGGCGACTTACACCGACGGTTCCAATGTGGTGCGCACGGTCACTTCCAACGTGGTGCAAACCACGGTGCTGCAGGTGTCCAGCTTGACTTTGACCGCGAACGGCGCCCAGAACGCCAATGCGGGCAGCGTGACGTACTACCCACACACGCTGACCAACACTGGCAACGGGACTGACACCTTCAGCCTCACAACTGTCAATACCGGTGGTTTCACGATGTCCAATGTGCAGATATTTGCTGACAACGGCAGTGGTCAGCCTACCGGCCCGGCTCTCACCTCTACCGGTTTGCTGCCAGCAGGCTCGGCCTTCAAGTTCATCGTGGTCGACACGCTGCCTGCCACGGCGACGGCAGGGCAAACCAATATAGTGACCGTGACGGGAACGAGCGTGACCGACATCAGCAAAACCGCCGTCAATACTGACGTCACCACCGTGACTGTCAATGCGGTTGTCACCTTGACCAAGGCTGTCAGCGCTTCAAGCGGAGCGCCAGGCTCCGGTCCCTACACCTATACCCTGACCTACACCAATACCGGCAACAGCACGGCTACCAGCGTCGCAATCAGCGACGTCATTCCGAGCGGCATGGCCTACGTCGCCGGCTCGGGCAAATGGAGCGTGACCGGCGCCACGGCGCTAAGCGATGCGGGCGGCACTTCCGGCACTTCCCCCAACACGTTGATCTCTTTGTACACGCCAGGGAGCAAAATTGTCCTGGCGACGATGGCTCAAGTCACGGCTGGCCAGTCGGGCACCATCAGCTTTCAGGTCAATGTGGCAGCAGGTACCGCGCCGGGCAATTTGAACAACACGGCGACCACGTCCTACAACAATGGCGCTGCCACGGTGACTGGATCGTCCAACACGGTTCCCTTCACCGTGACGCAAACCGCGGCGGTCACTTTCACGGGTCCGGTGGCCACGCCTTCAGCAGCAGCCGGTTCTACGGCGAGCTTCGCCAACCTGGTGACCAATGCCGGAAATGGCACCGATACTTTCAACATCACGTTGGCAGCTGGCAGCTTCCCGCTGGGAACCACCTTCCAGTTGTTCAAGAACGATGGCGTCACGCCCCTGGTCGATACAAATAGCGACGGCATTGTTGACACGGGGCCGCTGGCCGCTGGCGCCACCTACAACGTGATCCTCAAAGCCACGTTGCCACCGAATGCGCCCGCCACCGCCACGCCTTCCAGTGTGAGCAAGACGGCGACCTCGGTGATTGATCCGAGCAAGACTGCGACGGCAACGGACACCTTGAGTGCCATCACCGGCGCTTCTGTTGATCTGAGCAATAACATCGTTGGCGGTCCTGGCGTTGGTCCTGGCCCCGGCGCGGTAGCCGTCACCAACGTGGTGAACCCCGGCAACACAACCGTTTTCACGCTGGTCGCCAACAACTCCGGCGCAACGCCTGACAGCTATGACTTAGCTTCAAATCTTGCTGCCAACTTTAGTGGCGCGGCTCTGCCAGCCGGCTGGACGGTCACCTTCAAGGCGGCTGTCGGCGGTAGCTGTGCCACCACGGGTGCCACCATTAGCAACACCGGTACGGTGCAGCCGGGTGCAGTCAATGCGGTCAACGTCTGCGCAGTGGTCAGCGTGCCGGCGGGTTATGTCGCAGGCACCGCAGACCTGTACTTCCGCGTGCTGTCGTCTACCTCGGGCGCTGCCGACATCCTGCACGATGCCTTGACGGTCAATGCGGTGCGGTCCATCAGTCTTACGCCACCGGGCATCGGTCAAACCTACCCTGGTGGCTCGTTTGTCTATACCCACACGCTGACCAACACCGGTAACGTGCTTGAGGCGAATGGCTTGGTCATTCCTGTCAGCGCCATCACTGCGTCAACCGCCAACAACCAGCCCGGCTGGACTTCAGTGCTGTACTACGACGCGAACAACAACGGCGTGCTTGATGCGACTGACCCGCAGATCACCAGCAGTCTCAATGCGGTTCTGGCAGCTGGCCTGGCCCCGGGCGCCTTCGTCACCTTGTTTGACAAGGTGACCGCTCCCAGCGGTGCGGTGCCAGGTGCCGTGAATGCGACAACGATCACGGTCAGCACCAGCAACGGCAGCTATGTTTCTAGCGTACCGGCAGTGGCTGTAGCCACTGACAGCACCACGGTAGTCGCCGGCAACTTGAGCCTGACCAAAAACCAGTCGCTCGATGCCACTTGTGCCGGGCCTGTCCCCGCCATGGTTTATAGCGGTGCCGTCCTGAGCGCCAAGCCAGGGCAATGCGTGCTTTACCAGATCACGGCGACCAACCTGGGCTCAGCCAATGCTAGCGCGGTCGTCGTGTCGGACTCGACGCCGGCCTTCACAACGCTGAGCAGTGCGCCGACCACCACTGTGGGTACTGTCACCGGTCCGGCCGTCAATGCAACGGGAACGATCAGCGCCAACATCGGCACGCTAACCCCCGGCCAGACGGCTGCGGTGACCTTCGGCGTGAAGATCACGCCGTAACACGGCACTGCGCTTTTAGTGGAGGGGGACGCGAGCCTCCCTCCGCTTTTCAGAATCCGCCGCCCTTTCTGCGGCTTCCGAAAAGCGGCTGCAGCAAAAACAGCTTGGCGCTGATCCATCTCAATCAACCGGAACCTGATGTTGTTTCGCCTGCTGCGCAAACTGTTACCGCTGTGTCCGCTGCTGCTCTGTTGGGCGGCGGCGCAGGGGGCGCCTACGCCAGCAGGCACGGTGATCCGAAACACCGCCACGGCCACTTTTGTCGATTCAGTGACCGGGCTGTCGGTTCGGCTGAACTCCAACACGGTCAGCACTGCGGTCACTGCGCTTGAAGCGCTTACCATGACGGCCAGCCAGAACGTGTTGATTGCCGCCGGGGGGGCGTTCACGATCAGCCATACGCTGACGAATACGGGAAATGCGCTCACCAGCTACCTCATCACGGCCAGCATTGCGCCCGCCAGCGGTTTTGCGCCGCTCAATCTTCGGGTGGTGCAGGATGTCAACGTCAACGGCCGTGTCGATGCGGGTGAGCCTGTCATCGCCAGCGGCGGCCTCATGACGTTGGCACCTGGCGCCAGTGCGAACCTGCTGGTTTCAGGTCAAGCACCGGCCACCGCGACGCTTGGTCAAGTCGCGCAGATTTTCATTGGCGCGGTGAGCCAGCTGCAGGGCACCTCTGCAAGCAACACCGACAACGTGAATCTCACCAACGGTGCTGCCGTTCAGGTGACTTTGACAGCGTCTTCCGCCACGGCAACACCCGGAGCGACGGTCAGTTTTTTCGCCAATACAGTCAACAACGGCAATGCGGCGGCGGCACCCCGCGCCGTGACCGTCAACGCAGCGGCTGCCAATCTGTTGGTGTTGCGTATTCCAGTGCCACCCAATGTCACGATCGCTTCGGCGCAAGCCTCGACGAATGCGGGTGCGCAAACGCTTTATCACCTGGCCGGTGGCGCGGTCAACAGCTATGTCACCGTCGTGCCTTCGGGGGCAGCGGTCGACGCTGTGGTCTGGAGCCTCATCAGCTTGCCCCCAGGCGGCGGCCTGCAGGCCCAGTTCAGCGCCACGGTCAACTCCAACGCATCCGGCGCGATTTCCGCGACCAGCTATGTCGACTGGACCGATCAGAACGCCCCCTTGAGCATTGCCAGTAATACCGTGGTGCTGACACTGCCCGCGTACCCAGCCCGCATTGCTTTCTTTACCGGCACCAATTACGCCTCCCCTTCGATTCAAACCACGCCCGGTAATCCCATGTTCTTGCAGGTAGACGCTGCGGCCTGCAATGCCAGTCTGGCGCAGACCGACACCGTGCCTGTCACGGTAGTCAGTCAGCTCACTGGTGACACCGAAACCTTTACCGCAGTGGAGACGGGCGCCAATACCGGTGTGTACCGCATTCAGCCCAACGTGCCGACCGCCAACGCGGCCACCCACATCGTGGCTTCGGGCGACGGAATACTCGAAGTGCTGCGCAACGACACGGTTACCGCCACTATTTCGGCCTGCGGCGGGGTGTCAGTGTCAGCCACCACCTTACTGTTGATAGACCCTAGCGGCGTGGTTTACGACAGTCGTACCAACCGGCCCGTGGCCGGTGCCAGCGTGCAACTGATTGATGTGACGGGCGCAGGCAATAGCGGCAACGCCGGCGGTCCGGCCATCGTGTTTCAGCCCGACGGTACAACCCCTGCACCGAGCTTGGTGGTGACGGGCGCAGACGGCAGCTACGAATTTCCTTTGGTGTTGTCCAGCACTTACAAACTGCTGATTACCACGCCAACGGGCTATACATTTCCGTCCAGGGTGCCAACGGCTCTTCAGCCCGCAGGTCGTGTCATCGACGCCCAAGGCTCTTTCGGCGGTCTCTTTGTCGTGGGCGGTGTCGGCAGCGCGCCCGTGCATTTTGACGTGCCGCTCGATCCCGTCGAGACGGGCAGTCTGTTCATACAGAAAACCGCCAACAAAGCGACTGCGGAAGTGGGCGACTTCGTTGACTACCTTATCAAATTCAACAACGCCACGGCGGTTACGTTGCCCAGCACGGTGGTGAGCGACCGCCTGCCGGCCGGTTTTGCCTATGTGCGCGGCAGCGCCCGTTTGAACGGCGCGCTGCAGGCCGATCCATCTGGAGGCGCTGGTCCTGGCCTGCAGTTCACGCTGGGAAGCGTGGCGGCTGGCAGCCAGCCTGCCCTGAGCTACCGCGTTCGCGTTGGCGTGGGTAGCCAGGGCGGCAACGGAATAAATACAGCGCAGGCGGTCAGCGGCAGCGTGCAGTCCAACCGATCCAGCGTGCGTGTGCAGATTGTGGATGGCGTGTTCTCCAGCAAGGGCTACCTCATCGGCAAGGTGTATGCCAACTGCAGCCAGCGCGGCGTGCAGGAGGTGGGCGACCCAGGTATTCCGGGCGTGCGGATTTACCTTGAGGACGGCACCTACGCGGTGACCGACGAGGAGGGCAAGTACAGCCTGTATGGCTTGACTGCACGTACCCATGTTGCCAAGGTCGACAGCACCACCCTGCCACCGGGGGCCACGCTGGAGGTGCTGAACAACCGCAACGCGATGGACCCGGCCAGTCAGTTTGCCGACCTGACCAATGGCGTACTGCACAAGGTTGATTTCGCCGTAGCCGAATGCAGCCCGGCAATTCGCGAGCAGGTCGCCGCACGTCGCAAGGCACTGGTCAACCCTTCCGAAATTCTGCAGGCTGCTGCTGCCTTGCTGTCGTCCACCAGTGGCGCGGCGACTGCAGACGCTCGCAGCTTGCCGTCGAGCGGTGCCATCGGTTTGCCGGGGGCGCTGGCGGCCGGCGGCGCAGGCAATGCAACACGACCTGCTCCCGGCGTGATCGCCCCATTCGCGCCTGCAGCCCGACTGGGCGCAGTGAGCGACATCGGTGGACCCTACGCGCCGAATGCGCAGGGTCTGCCCGAACCGCTTTACCTCCCGAACATTGCGCAGCCGAAAGTAGCAGCCGCTGCAGCGCAGCCAGAAACTGCAGCCATGGCCGAGCCGCTGGAAGACTTGTTGCCTGAGCTTGGCCCCGAGGTCGGCTTCATCGGACTGCGCAATGACCAGGTGCTAGCTGGCGACCAAACGCGCGTGCGCGTCAAAGGCGCGCTGGGCACCACATTTACCCTTCTGGTGAACGGCCAGCCGGTGTCCGTCAGTCAGGTCGGCAAGAAGAGCAGCCTGGAAAAGACCGGAACGCAGGCTTGGGAATACATCGGTATCAACCTCAAACCGGGACGCAATACGCTAAGTGTGAGCGCCCAGGACGGCTTCGGCGTCGCCCGGGGAAATGCGCAAATCACCGTGCTCGCGCCTGGCCCTCTTGCCAGGATACAGATAATTGCGCCGCAACAGCCGCTCGCCGATGGCGCCAGCGCCATCTCGGTACACATCTCGTTGAGCGATGCGCAAGGACTGCCGGTCGCCGCCCGCACCCAGCTGACCTTGCAGGCCAGTCTGGGTCAGTGGCAAACGCCCGACCTCGATCCAAACCAGCCTGGCACCCAGGTATTTGTCGAAGGCGGCGAAGGACGTTTCCTGCTGTTGCCTCCCAGCCAGCCCGGTAAGGGCGAACTGAGCGCCATCAATGGCAAGGTCAAGGTCATCACCCTGATTGAATTCGTTCCAAATTTACGACCCATGATCGCCGCGGGCCTGATTGAAGGGACCATCAATCTGCGCAATCTCAATCCTGCGGCCTTGCAGCCGAGCCAGAGCGGCGACGTGTTTGAGCGCCAGATACAGACGGCCTCGCGCAGCTTTGACGGCGGCAAAGGCGATGCGGCCGCGAGAGCAGCGCTGTTCCTCAAAGGCAAAGTGCTTGGCTCTACCCTGATGACCCTGGCTTACGACTCGGATAAGCCGTCAGACACCGCGCTGTTTCGCGATATCCAGCCCAACCAGTTCTACCCGGTGTATGGCGATTCGTCGGCCCGCGGTTTTGATGCCCAGTCCACCGGCAAGCTGTACGTGATGCTGCAAAACGGCAGCAATTACGCGCTGCTCGGTGACTATTCCACCTTGAGTGACAACCCGTCGCGCCAGCTGACGCAGTACGCGCGCGCGCTCAACGGCGTCAAGGGGCGCCTTCAAAAAGGAGCGCTCACGGTTGAGGGCTTTGCCAGCCGTACTTCTGCCACGCAGGTGATTGAGGAATTCCGGGCCAACGGCACCTCGGGGCCGTTTCGGCTCAACCTCAATGGAGTAGTCAACAGCCAGCAGGTCGACGTGCTCACGCGCGACCGCAACCAGCCCTCGGTGATCGTCAAAGACACGCCGCTGGCACGATTTATCGACTACGAAATCGAGCCCTACACCGGCCAACTTCTGCTCAAGAGCCCGGTTCCCAGTGTGGACAGTGACCTCAACCCGGTGTTTATACGGGTCAGTTATTCCGTCGATTCCGGCGGACCCCAGCATTCGGTCGCGGGCGCAGACGTGCGCGTCCAGCTCAATGATCAGGTGACGCTGGGCGCGACGGCTATCCGCGATGCCGACCCAGCCAATGAACTCAATCTGCGCGGCGTCAACATGACGGTCAAGCTGAGCAACAAGACGCTCGCTACCGTCGAAGTCGCCCGCAGCAGCAGCGAGCTCAAGGGCAGCGGCTCCGGCCAGCGTATCGAGATTCGCCATGAGGACGCAAAGGTGCAGGCGCGGCTCTGGGGCGTGCGCACCGATGAAGGTTTTTACAACCCCAACAGCCTGCAGTCGGCCGGTCAGGTGGAGTACGGCGCCAAGCTTGGCTATAACGTTGATGAGAAAAACCGGCTGGTTGCAGAGGGCCTGAAAACCTCCAACAGCGTGACGGGTGCCGATCAGACCGGCATCGAGCTCAAGCTGGAGCACAGCCTGCCGGGCAATGCCAAACTGGAGGTCGGAATACGCTACAGCAGCGCCAATGCCTATTCGGTGCTGTCGGCGTTGCCGTTGCCCGGCGCTTCGATTCCGGTAGTGCCCTCACCCGCAGGACTGGTTGCCAACGCAGCCCAGGCCGGCTACACCAGTGCTCGTGTCAAGCTGACCGTACCGGTGCCCAACGTCCCCGAGGCCGATGTCTATGGATTGATTGAATATGCGATTGACGGCAGTGGCGGACACGAAATAGGCATAGGCGGCAACTATGCCGTCAACCCGGCTACCAAGTTGTACCTGCGGCATGACTTTATCAACAGCCTGAATGGCCCCTACACCCTCAATCCGGAGGTATCGCAATACAGCACGGTGGCCGGCATCAACACCGAACTGTCTGACAGCACGCAGCTGTTCAACGAATACCGCATGGGGGACAGCATCGACGGGCGCAACAGCGAGGCGGCCGTCGGTCTGCGCCGGCTGCTGCGTCTGTCCAATGGGGTCGGCTTGTCAGGCAGCGTGCAGCGCATCAAGCCGCTGTCCGGCGTGGTCATCGACGACTCCAGTGCAGTCACGGTGGGCGTTGACTACACCGCGGCGGCCGACTGGAAGGCTTCCAGCCAGGCGCAATGGCAGACCTCGACCACCTCACGCAGCTGGCTTTTCAGCGTCGCGACGGCCGGCAAACTCGATGAAAACTGGACACTGCTCAACCGTGGCCTCTACAGCGTGCAAACCAACCTGGCTCAAACGGGTGGCGAGCGCGAGTTGATCACCGCCCAATCGGGCTTCGCCTACCGCCCGGTACAGTCCGCTGTCTGGAATGCGCTGGGCCGGGTTGAATACAAGCGCAATCTGGACAGCACGCTGGGCGCTGGGCTGAACCGCGACGAGAGTTCGTGGATGCTCTCCAGCCATGTCAATGTCCAGCCGAGCCGTCACTGGCTGCTGAGCGGGCGCTACGCCGCCAAATGGGCCACCGACCGCTCCAGCGGCATCGAAAGCCGCGCCTTCACCCAGCTGATAGGCGCTCGCTCCACCTGGGACCTCACCGAGCGCTGGGATATCGGCCTGCAGGGCTACCGCACCTGGGGTAACGGCGCTGCCGAAACCGCCGTGGGGCTGGAAGTCGGCTACCTGGCCTGGAAAAACATGTGGTTCTCAGTGGGCTACAACATCAAGGGCTTCAAGGCTGCCGAGCTGGCTGGCGAGGCCTACACGCAGCGCGGCCTGTACTTGCGCATGCGCTACAAGTTTGATGAAACCTTGCTTGAGAAGGCCCAGCTCTCGCCAGTTTCGAGTGCCGCTGCAGTCAAACCATGACATCTGCCCGCACCTATTCCAACATGCCCGCTGCATCCCCCGATTTTGCGCGGCATTGGAAAGCGCTGGCTTTTGGCTGGTTCGTTTGCTTGCAGCTCACTTTTTCGGGCGTCGCCAACGCGCAGACCACCTTTAGTTTCACTGGGGCGGTCCAGACCTACACGATTCCAGCTGGCGCGGGCGGCATACAGCTACGCGCTCTGGGCGCGGGCGGCGGCGGTGGCGGCAGCGATGCGTCGGGCAATGGATTCACCGGGGCAGGCGGTGTGGGCAGCGCTGGCGCAGTGGCCAATGCAACCTTCTTCGGCCCCCCCGGCACGGTCGTCAAAGTTTATGTGGGTGGCGGTGGTGGGCGTGGCTTTACCTCCAGTTTTGGCCGCAGTTGTACTGATTCCGCCGGTGTGGCGGGCAGCGCGGGCGGCAGCGGTGGCTTCGCAGGTGGTGTAGGCGGCTCCCCGGGGTGCTCAGGCTACTCTGGCGGCGGCGGTGGTGGCGGCGGCGCCAGCGTAATTGCCAACGCTGCCAACGTGACTCTTGTGGTGGCTGGCAGCGGTGCTGGCGGTCAGGGCGGATCCTGGATGTCCGCACCCAACACGGCCTTGAATTCAAGCGCGCAGGGGGGACTCGCGGCGGCATCTGCTGGAGGCGTGGGGTCCTCTTTTGTTACCGACGGCGGCGCCGGCGGCGGCGGCGGCGGTGGCTGTGCGGGAGGTGCCGGGGGAGATGTGCATGTAGACAAAACGGGTGCCCCAAGTGGCCTACCAGCGGTCGCGGGAGGCTCCTGCCCAAATGCATCGCTGGTCAGTAATTTTTCAATCGTTGCAGGGGCTGGTGGCGCGGGTGGCGCGGGTGCGCCGGGAGATCCGTCGAACCTAGCCAATGGCGGGCAGCCCGGCAGCAATGGCTCGGTGGTCATCACGCCGCTATCGCCCACCTTGAGCCTGGTTAAATCATCCCCCAGCCCGGCGCTGCTGGTCGGCTCTAACAGCAGCTACACGCTGACGGTCAGTAATACCGCAACGACGCCCGCATACACCGCCACAATCCAGGACCAGTTGCCGGCGAACCTGACCTATGTGAGCGGTGTGGGCAGCAACTGGGGTTGCGGCAACGCAGCGGGCCTTGTGACCTGCACCTTTAGCGGCACGATCGCTCCGGCCACGGGCATCTCAGTCGTGGTGATCAGCGTGACGCCGACCAGCAACGCCACGGTGACCAACTACGCGGCCGTGGACCCCAAGGGTTCGGCCAGCCCGCCCAACGCATCTGCCTGCACGGCGGCCAACACCCCCAGCGCCGGTTGCGCTGCGCCGGTCATCAGCGCCGTGAACCTGGCCATCAGGGGAACGGTGTATGCCGACGCCAACCACAACGCCAGCCAGGACGGCGCAGAAACCGGAGCGGGCGTGGCTGGGTTGTTCGTCAAGCTGGCGCCGTCTTCGGGCGCAAGCTGCTCGAGCCCTGCCTTTGCAGCGGTGCCGGTCGACAGCGGCACCGGCGCCTACAGTTTGCCAAGCGTGGCCCAAGGCAGCTACTGCCTGATTCTGGATACCAACAGCAGCTTGTCCGATATCAGCGCCGGTTTTCCGGCCGGCTGGATTGGCACGCAAAACGCCAGCGGCGTGATCCAGCTCAATGTTGGCACCTCGCCGCCGCCAGCGCAGAATTTTGGCAGGTACAACGGCTCAACCGTGAGCGGGATTGTGTTCGCCGACACCGGCGCAGGCGCGGGCATTGGCAACAACGGTAGCAAAGACGGCACGGAACCCGGTATTGCCGGCGTGACCGTTAACGCCAGCGCCGGTGTTGCAAGCGCCGTTACCGCTGGTGATGGCAGCTACACCTTGTGGGTGCCTGCCACCACGCCCGGCGCGGTTATCGTCACCCCCGCTGCACCCGGCGGCGATCTGGCCACCGGCGGCTCACCTGGCAGCACGGGTGGCACTTACACCCGGCCTGGTGTGAGCTTCACACCAGTGGCGGGGCAAAGCTACAGCGCCGTGAACTTCGGCCTGGTGCCGCCTAGCACCTTGACGCCCAACGGCGCCCAAAGCGCGCTTCCCGGCACCGTGCTGTTTTATGACCACACCTTGCAGGCCGGAAGCGTGGGGCAGGTCACCTTTAGTCTGGCCAATAGCGCCATTCCGACCGCACCAGCCTGGAGCCAGGTGCTTTATCAAGACGGCAACTGCAACGGCGTGCTCGATGCCGGCGAGCCGCAGATCAGCGCGCCTGTCAGCGTGACGGCAGGACAAAAGCTATGTCTCATCGTCAAGCAGTTCGTTCCCGCGGCGGCCGCCTTGGGCGCGCAGAACAACGTCATGCTCAGCGCCGCCTTCAGCTACACCGGCGCCAGCCCGGCCCTGTCCAGTACGCTGACGGCCACCGACATCACCAGCGTCGGGGCGCCAGATGAATTGCTGCTGACCAAGCTGGTCGCCAACCTCACGCAAGGCAGCGCGCCGGCCATGGCCGTCAATGCCAAACCGACCGACCTGCTTCAATACACTTTGACCGCAGTGAACAACGGCACGCGGGCGCTGAACGCGACTGTGATCAAGCCGCTGCTTATCAGCGACGCTACGCCCGCTTTTACCACCTACTTCGGCGCTTCGGCGCTCTGTCCCGTGAGCTTGCCGGCTGGACTGATCTGCACCGCCGTGAGCGCTCCCGCAGCAAGCGCGCCGGGCGCCCTGCAATGGACCTTCACCGGGGCGCTGGCGCCCAGCGCGCAGTTCTCGGTGACGTACCAGGTCAGGGTTGACCAGTAAACCTGACGCGCTGGCAGCCTCACACCGCAGCGCCGCACCAAAACCGATATTTGAAGGTGTTTTATGCCTCTAGCCCATACAGTACGGGCGCCAACAGCTATTAATTAAATAGCAGACTCGTTTCAAATCCAGGGCTATCGCAGCTAAATTCAAGACCGTTAAAAGCGACTGAGCAAGGAGGAGTCGGCCAGAGGCAAACCATACAGCGTCAAAACAGCCTGTAAAAAAGGCCCTTGCAGGATCGAGAAAGCGCCCCCGGGCCTGATGGACTGGTTGGGCCAGGTGCCAGACCCCCGCATCCTGCGCACCCAGCGCCATGAGCTGCTCGATATATTGGCCGTTGCCCCGTGCGCAGACATAGGCGGGCCGGACCAGCGTTGAGCCGCGCCTGGCCGCTCAGCGGGTGGGGTAAATCGTCACCTCAGCTTGTGCCTCGATCGCGCGCCAGTCGCCAAGGCGGCGCAGCGCCTGCTCGGCAGCGCCGACGATGACAATCTGCGGGCGGCTGGATTGCCTAGGCGAGCTCATGCGCGCGCTGTCGCCAGCGCAGCCAGGGCAGTCACGTCGGCAGAGTCACCAAGCGCCCAGCAGGCGCCGATCAGCGCACTGCTCCGGGCTGCACCGAGCAGCGCGTCCGTCAAGCCATGGAATTTCGCTTCCAGCTGGGCATCAGTCATGGGGTTTTCCAGCGAGCCGATGGCGTGCTTGACGAACACATGCACGCGCCGGCCGCCCTTCAGCACCGCCGTCACGTCGGCGCTGGCCTCGTCAATCGAGTCATCGACCGTGGCGACGACCTTGCGGCGCAGCGTCACCATGTCGGCGCGGTTGACGATCTCGTCGGAGAACTCTTCTTCGGCGGCGTGGCCAAAGGTCAGGCCGGCGGCGCAGCCGTGGTACACGCTGAACTTGGCCTGCAGGCCGTCGACCGGTTCCTTCTTGCCGGTAAGCTCCAGCACCAGCGAATGCACCTTGAGTTCGATGCGCTCGACCTGCTCGGGCGCGATGCCTTCTTTGGCAAATATTTCTCGCAATTGCGCGCAGGCGTCAATGCTGGGGTGAATCACGATGCCGCAGGCAAAAGGCTTGTAGCTGTTGAACGAGATTTCAAAGCGCTGGCCAAGCTCGCCGGTGATCTCAAGCCAGTCGTTTTTGGTCGAGACGGTCTGCATCATGCCGCGCGGCGCCTCCAGCGCTTTCGGGCTGGCGGTAAAACCCTGGCTGGCCAGCAGCGCCGACATCAAGCCGGCACGCGCGGCGGCGCCGGGGTGAAACGGCTTGGTCATGGTGCCAAACTGCTCGCGCATGCCGACCGGCTGCGAGGCCGCGATGCCCAGCGCCATGGCGGTTTGCTGCGTATCGAGCTTGAGCAGGCGGGCGCAGGCGGCGGCGGCGCCCAGTGTGCCGGTCGAGCCGGTGATGTGCCAGCCGCGGTCGTAATGCTCGGGGTACATCGCGTTGCCGACGCGGCAAGACACGTCAATGCCAATGACCAGCGCGTCAATGACATCGCGGCCCGATGCCTTGGTGTGCTCAGCCAGCGCCAGCACGCTTGATGCCACCGGCCCGGCCGGGTGGATGATGGTTTTCAGGTGCGTGTCGTCAAAGTCAAAGGTGTGCGAGCTGATGCCGTTGAGCAGCGCCGCGCTGGCCATGTCGACCTTCTCGGGCCGGCCCAGTACGCTGGCCTGCGCCGCCGGCTGCAGCAGGTTAACGGCCGCCAGCGCCGCCTCTAGCGCTTCGTGCCGCGCCGCACCGACGGCGCAGCCCAGCCAGTTCATGAAGGTGCGGTGTGCTTCGTGGTCCACCGCAGCGCTCCAGCCGCCGGCCCGATAGCCGGGGTGCGTGGCAACGAATTCGGCCAGGATTTGGGTGACGAGGGGAGCGTTGTGGTCGGCAGCGACCTGGGTATTGCGGGCCATGGTGTCTTTCGGCAATCGTCTTGCCAGGAGTGAATATTTGCTATTAAAAACATAGCTGCTTGCGCCCGTTCTATATGGGCTGCAGCCAATATTTTTCCAAATTCTGGGGACTGGCGCGTTAGCTGTCGAGTTGTATGTTCCGCTCGCGCGCCAGCTTGCTCCAGCGGGCAATGTCGGCCCGTATGAATTCACCGAACTGTTCCGGTGACATGACGATAGGCTCGACCGCTTCCACCGACAGTTTTTCGCGCAGGTCGGGCGCCTTGAGCACGGTTGCCAGCGTCTCGTTGAGCTGTTTGACTATTGGCGACGGCATGCCGGCCGGGCCGACCACGCCGTACCACTGCTGCGCATCAAAACCCTTGAAGCCGGACTCGTCGAGCGTCGGCAGATCCTTGAACTGCGGGTGGCGCTGCATGCCGGTCACGGCCAGCGGCCGCACCCGGCCCGAGCGGATATGCGGCAGCGCGGCAGCCAGGCCCGGGAACATGGCCTGGGTCTGTCCGCCTATCAGGTCAGTGAAGGCAGGCGCTATGCCGCGGTAGGGAATGTGCACCATGAAGGAGTTGATCTGCTGCTTGAACAGCTCCATCGTCAGGTGCGTCAGCGAACCGGCGCCAGCTGAGCCGTAGCTCACCTTGCCGGGATTTTTGCGCAGGTACTCGATGAATTCCTTGACGTTGTTGACTGGCAGCGCGGCGTTGACCACCAGCACATTGGGCGTGCCGCCTATCATGCCGATCGGCGTGAAGTCCTTGACCGCGTCGTAAGGCAGCTTGCGTGTGGCCGGGCTGGTTCCGTGCGTGGCGACATAACCTTGCATCAGCGTGTAGCCGTCGGGCGCGGCGCGTGCCGTGGCCTGCGCGGCAATCACGCCGCCGCCGCCGCCCTGGTTGTCGACGATGAAACTCTGCTTGAGCAGAGCGCCCCAGCGCTCGGTCACGGTGCGGCCCACCATGTCGCTGCCGCCGCCGGCTGCCACCGGCACGATGTAGCGTATCGGTTTGGCCGGGTAACCGGCTTGAGCGCTCTGCGCCAACACCAGGCTGGGGGCATACATCAGCGCCGGAGCGGCGCGCAGCAGGCTGCGTCGTTTCATGATTTGTCTCCTTTTTTTTGACTTTTTGACTTCTTACGCGGCGGCCGTATTCAAAGTCGCGGCCTGCAGCAAACGCTCGTAGGCGTCGCCGACGTGGCGCGCCATCAGCGCCTCGCAGCGCGCCGCATCGGCATCGCGCAAGGCCTGCACCAGCTCGACATGCTCGGCCACCGAAGCCTGCATGCCAATGTCTTGCGCCAGATTCTTCAGGCGTGACAGATGCAGCTTCTGCACGATGCCGCGGTAGCTGTCAGAGAGCTGGTGGTTGCCGGCCGACTCGACAATCGCCCAGTGAAAACGCAGGTTTTCGGAGTAGTAGCGCGGCACATCGAGATCGTTTGCGGCCTGCCGCATGGCCTGCATCGCGCTGTCGAGCAGCGCCAGCAGCGGCTCGCGCCGGGCGGCGGGCAAGCCAGCAGCGCAGCGTCCGGCAAAGCCGTCAAGCAGACCGCGCAGCTGGTACAGGTCGCGAATCTCGGCGGCATCAAGCTGGCGCACAAAAACGCCCGAATGCTTGCGCGACACCACCAGCCCCGAGCTTTCCAGCTCGCGCAAGGCCTCGCGCACCGGCACCCGCGAGACCTGCAGCCGGCTCGCCACATCGGGTTCATTGATGCGCTGACCCGGCTTGAGCACGCCCTTGAGAATCAGCGCCAGCATGTCGTCGCGCACCAGCTTGCACAGCGAGGTGTCACGTACATCGTTAAAACGGGCGGCTGAAGATTCGGTGAGCCAGGGCAGCATGGGATTTTAAAAAGGGATTTGTAATATCGTATACGAAAGAGGTGCCTATATCTTGAGTTTTTACCCATGGTTTACGCGATGACCGCGCACACTGATCAGGCCGATCACACCGATGCGGCCTGTTTCTTGAACAAAAAAGCAGTTGAAGCCCTACTGACGGAGCGCTGGCGCGTCTTTCTTTCTAAAAGACCCGCACCTGTCAAGCCAGACGCCTAGCCCTCAGGGCAGGCGCCTGTCTCTGCGCACTTCGCGTACTTCGACGTCCACCACCTCGCCAGTGCCGGGGCTGACTGAGGAGGTTTCGCGGGCAGGGCCGCCTGACCACATACCCTGGGGTGAGAAACGCTGAAAGCGCCGGAACTGGCCAAACATCATGGCCGGCGTCGAAGGGCGGCCCGTGATTAGCGATATGAGCAGGCTGAAGGCCACGTAAATCATGGCCGCCAGCAGCAGGCTGAGGGCAAAGAGGGCGGCGAGCAGGCCGAAAACCAGTTTCAGAACAAATCGCAAGACGCTGCTGATAAAGCTGGGCACGTATGAATCCTTTAAGGTGTTTATATGCAGGCGGGCGGCGCGGTTTTCAAGTCAGACGCGCAAAGCGGGGCGGTGGTTCCCGTGCTGCTTTGAATTAGCGGCGACCAGACAATTGAGCAACCAGCCTGACTAAAACATACAGCGGGCCGGTCCAGAGGCAGCACACATCCTCCAAAAAGGAGGGTTTTTTGACCTGTCAAGCCAGCAGGGCCTGGGCAAATTCGCGCGCGTTGAAGGTTTCCAGGTCTTCGAGTTTTTCGCCTACGCCAATAAAGTAGACCGAAAGCGGGCGCAGTTGCGGGCTGGTCAGCGCGCGCTCGCGCGCCCACAGTGCAATGGCGGCCAGCACACCGCCCTTGGCCGTGCCGTCCAGTTTGGTGATGATCAGGCCGGTCAGCTGCAAGGTGTCGTCAAAGGCCTTGACCTGGGCTAATGCGTTCTGGCCGGTGTTGCCGTCCAGCACCAGCAGCACCTCGTGGGGGGCGGTGGCGTCGGCCTTTTGCACCACGCGTTTGATTTTTCTCAGCTCTTCCATCAGGTGCAGCTGCGTCGGCAGCCGCCCTGCGGTGTCGACCAGCACCACATCCTTGCCGCGCGCCTTGCCGGCGGTCACGGCATCAAAGCTGACGGCCGCCGGGTCGCCGCCTGCCTGGCTGACAATCTCGACCGTGTTGCGGTCGGCCCAGACGCTGAGCTGCTCGCGCGCGGCGGCGCGAAAAGTGTCGGCAGCGGCCAGCAGCACCGACGCGCCCTCGTTGGCCAGATGCCGCGTCAGTTTGCCTATCGAGGTGGTTTTGCCGGCGCCGTTGACGCCTGTGACCATAATCACCGTGGGCTGGTACTGGCCTATTACCAGGGGCTTTTCCAGCGGCTTGAGCAACAGTGCCAGCGCTTCGATCAGCGCATTTTTGACGGCCACAGGATGCGTCATGCCGCCTTCCTTGACGCGGCGCTTGACGTCGGCCAGCAGGTGTTCGGTCGCCAGCACGCCGGTGTCGGCCATCAGCAGCGCGGTTTCCAGGTCTTCGTAGAGCGCGTCGTCAATGCGACTGCCGGTAAAAACGCCGGAAATGCTGGCGCCGGTCTTGCGCAGGCCCGCTTGCAGTTTGCCAAGCCAGCGCTCGCGCTCGGGCGGCACCGTGCCCGGCGCAGCGGGCTCCGCAATGGCAATCGGCGTGACCAGCGCGCTGCCAATGAGGCCGCCGCCGCTATTGTTCGGGCGCGCTGGGCTAGCTGGCGGGCTGATCGGCAGCGCAGCTGCAGGCGCTGGCGCAAGGAACTCCGCTGCGGGCGTTGCAGCCGGCGTTGGCGTTGGCGCTGGAGTGGGGGATTTTTTTTTGAAAAAACTGAACATTGGGTATGCTTGTGGAGTCATCCTATTCTATGAAACACCCTGGGGCACTCCTCTTGAAGCTTTCAGTATCCCTTTCCCCCCGCCTTTCCCCTTTGCTTTTAACCACGCTGATGCTTTGCGTTGGCGCCAACGCTCTGGCACAGACCCCCGCCGCCATTCCGGTCGAGCAGTTCACGCTGGCCAACGGCCTGACGGTCATCGTCAAGCCCGACCACCGCGCGCCTACCGTCGCCCACATGCTGTGGGTGCGCGTCGGCTCGGTGGACGAAGTCGATGGCACATCGGGCGTGGCCCATGTGCTGGAACACATGCTGTTCAAGGGCACGCCGACGGTCAAGGCGGGCGAATTTTCCAGGCGGGTGGCCGCGCTGGGCGGGCGCGAAAACGCCTTCACCAGCCGCGACAACACCGGTTTTTACCAGCAGATTCCAGCCGCCAAACTGGAAGACGTGATGCGGTTGGAGTCGGACCGCTTTGCCAACAACCAGTGGGCTGATGAAGAATTCAAGCGCGAAATTGAAGTGGTCAAGGAAGAGCGCCGCATGCGTACCGAAGACTCGCCGCGCGCCATGCTGTATGAGCAGCTGTCGGCCATGACCTTCGTCGCCGCGCCGCAGCGCCGCCCCATCGTCGGCTGGATGAGCGACCTGGACGCCATGACGCCTGCCGATGCGCGCGACTTTTACAAGCGCTGGTACGTGCCGGCCAACGCCGCGCTGGTGGTGGCCGGCGATGTGGAGGTGGCGCAGGTCAGGAAACTGGCCGAGAAATACTATGGCCGCATCGCCGCGCGCCCGGTGCCGGTGCGCAAGCCGCGCATAGAGCCTGAGCAGACCGGCATGCGGCGTATGGAGTTCAAGGCGCCGGCCAGCCAGGCCTATGTCAGCATGGCTTTCAAGGTGCCCAGGCTGGAAGCGGCGGATCTGGCCGCTGCGGAGGGCAGCGAGGCGTTGCCTACCGCGGCAGCCAGTCGTGAGGCACTGGCTCTGACGGTGCTGGCCGCAGTGCTGGACGGCTATAGCGGCGCCCGGCTGGAGCGCGCGCTGATCCAGGGCGAGGGCCGCGTCGCTGACAGCGCCGGCGCCTCCAGTGGCTTGCTCGGCCGCGGGCCGCAGCTGTTCACGCTGGACGGCGTTCCGGCCGAGGACAAAACGACGCAGCAGGTGGCCGACGCGCTGCGCCAGCAGGTCGCGCTGATTGCGCGTGAGGGCGTCAGCGAGGCCGAACTCAATCGCGTCAAAACCCAGTGGGTCGCCAGCGAAACCTACAAGCTCGACTCGGTGTTCAGCCAGGCGCGTGAGCTGGGATCGAACTGGACCCTGGGCCTGCCGCTGGATGCCAGCACGCGCCTGATCGCCAGGCTGCGCAGCATCACCGGCGCCGAAGTGCAGGCGGTCGCCGCCAGGTATTTCGGCGACGACCAGCTGAGCATGGCGACTTTGCTGCCGCAGCCGGTAGACCCGAACCGCAAGCCACGCAAGTCCGCCGTGCCGCTGCGCCATTGAGCCGCCCCGCCCCGCCCCACCTATGACCCTATTCGGTCCATCCTTTAGCCCATCGTCAGGTCCCATGATTGCTATTAAAACCATAGCTGCTCGCGCCCGTTTTATATGCGCTGCAGGCCTTTTTGTTCCATTTTTTGCGATGGCGGCAATCCCCATCGAGCACTGGACCCAGGCCAGTGGCGCCAAGGTTTACCTGGTGCAAAGTCCGGCCATCGCCATGCTTGACGTGCAGATCGATTTTGACGCAGGCAGCCGGCGCGATCCGGTCGGCAAGGCGGGCCTGGCCAGCATGACGGCGGACATGCTGGACAAAGGCGTGCTGGCCAAGGATGGCGCGCCAGAACTGGATGAAAACGCGTTGAGCGAAGCCTGGGCTGATCTGGGTGCGCAATTCGGCGCCAGCGCCAGTGCGGACCGCATGAACTTTTCACTGCGTTCGCTGACCGACCCGGCGCTGCTGGACAAGGCTGTGGCGCTGGCTGCACGCGAGATTGCCGAGCCGTCCTTCCCCGAGCGCATCTGGTTGCGCGAACGCCAGCGCGTGCAGGCGGCGCTCAAGGAGTCTCTTACCCGCCCCGCCACGCTGGCCGGTCGCGCTTATGGCCCGGCAGTGTACGGCAGCCACCCCTATGGTTACGAGACCACTGAGGCGACGCTGGGGCAAATCAGCGTGGCCGATATGCAGGCGGCGCATGGTGCGGGCGTGGTCGCCTGCCGCGCGCGCATCAGCATGGTGGGGGCGGTGACGCGCGCGCAGGCCGATGCGATTGCCGCGCGCCTGCTGTCGCGCCTGCCGCAAGTCAACTGCGCCAGCTTGCCACCGACGCCCGTCGTGGCAGAGGTCGCGCCGCTGACCGAGGCGGTGGAAAAGCGCATTGCCTTTGACTCGGCGCAAGCGCATGTGCTGATAGGCCAGCCCGGCTACAAACGCGCCGACCCCGACTATTTCGCGCTGACCCTGGGCAACTACATTCTGGGCGGCGGTGGCTTCGTGTCGCGGCTGACCAATGAGGTGCGCGAAAAACGCGGCCTGACCTACGGGGTGAGCAGCTATTTCGCGCCCGGCCTGCATGCCGGCAGTTTTACCGTGGGCTTGCAAACCCGGCCCGACCAGACCGCGCAGGCGGTCGAACTGGTGCGCCAGGTGGTGAAGGACTTTGTCGCGAAAGGGCCGACCGAGGCTGAACTGAAAGCCGCCAAGGACAACCTGATGGGCGGTTTTGCGCTGCGCATCGACAGCAACCGCAAGCTGCTCGACAACATATCGAGCATTGCGTGGAACAACCTGCCGCTCGACTACCTCGACACTTGGACCGAGCAGGTCAATAAAGTGAGCGTGGCCGACGTCAAGGCGGCGTTCGCGCGCAAGCTGCAGCCCGAAAAGATGGTGACTGTCATACTCGGCGCCGCACCATGAAATACACCCTTCTCAAACCCGCGAAACCCGCCGACGCACCCGTCGATAAACCAGCTTTTAAACCGTCACCCAAGCCCAAGGGTACGGCGCACCTCAAGCCGCCCGGCGAAATCCGCATTATTGGCGGGCAGTACAAGCGCAGCAAGCTGCCGGTGCCCAGCAAGCCCGGCCTGCGCCCCACGCCGGACCGCGTGCGTGAAACCCTTTTCAACTGGCTTGGGCAAGACCTGACGGGCTGGCGTTGTGCCGATGTGTTTGCCGGTACCGGCGCACTCGGCTTTGAAGCGGCTTCGCGCGGCGCCACCGAGGTCGTGCTGTGCGAGCAGGACGCGGCGCTGGTGCTGCAGCTCAAAGCCGTGCAGACGCGGCTGCAGGCCGGCATGGTCAAGGTAGAGCGCGGCGACGGTGTGAGCCTGCTGCGTCGCCTGAGCGCAGGCAGCATGCAGCTGGTGCTGCTGGACCCGCCCTTTGACTCCAAGCTGTTTGAGTCGGCCCTGAGCGCCGCCGCGCTGGCCATAGCGCCCGGCGGACTGGTGTATCTGGAGGCGCCCAAAGCCTGGCAGGACGCGGAGCTGCAGCCGCTGGGCCTGCGCGTGCACCGCAGCGGCAAGGCTGGCGCCGTGCATTTCCATTTGCTGGCCAGAAACGATTCAACGCCGGAAATGCCGAAAATGCCAGAAACGCCGCAGCCGGCGCCACTGAACGTGCCTGCCACTTGAACTCGTGATGTCCACGTAATATCCCCGTAATGTCCGTGTTGCCGTGCGGGCCTGCCGGTACGCGCAGGCGCTGCGGCGCATAATTCCGGCATGGCTATCCCCCTGTCGACCACCCCGCCAACCCCACGGATTGCCGTCTATTCCGGCACTTTTGACCCGTTCACGCTGGGCCACGACGACGTGGTTCGCCGTGGCGCCGGGCTGTTCGACCAGCTCATCATTGCCGTTGCCGTCGCGCACCACAAGAAAACGCTGTTTTCGCTGGAACAGCGCGTCGATCAGGTGCAGGCCGCTACGCGAGACATAGACGGCGTCAGGGTGCTGCGCTTCGACGGCCTCATCATGGATTTTTGCGCTGAACACCAAGCCCGCGCCGTGGTGCGCGGTATCCGCAACCTGACGGATTTTGATTACGAAGCGCAAATGGCCGCGATGAACCGCAAGCTGCGTCCGCAGGTCGAAAGCGTGTTCTTGTTGCCCGACGCGAGCGTGCAATGCATCAGCAGCACGCTGGTGCGCGAAATCAGCAAGCTGGGCGGCGACGTCAGCCAGATGGTCAGCCCGTCCATCGCCTCGGCACTGGCCGCAGCCCATCAGGCTGCAAAGGAAGCCTGAGCATGGCCCTGCTGATCACCGACGAATGCATCAACTGCGACGTCTGCGAGCCCGAGTGCCCGAACGAGGCGATTTTTCTCGGCAAGGAAATCTACGAGATCGACCCGAAGAAATGCACCGAGTGCGTCGGCCATTTCGACGAACCGCAGTGCGTACAGGTCTGCCCGGTAGCGTGCATTCCGGTCGATCCGAAAAACGTCGAGAGCAAGGAAACGCTGTGGGAGAAATACCATCGGCTGCAGACGGTGATTCCGATTATTGCGGCGCGGGGCGGGTAACGTTAGAACCGCTGTTTCGGCTGTCTTAACAGGCCAAATAGGCCGTTAGCCGAGGTAAAACGTGCGTTGGTAGCTATTAAAAATATAGCGGAAAGATCACTACGCAACCAATGCATCCAGCGGACTCGCCGTGCCGCCTGTGCTTGCCTTGATCACATGCGTGTAAATCATCGTTGTGCTGACGTCACTGTAGCCCAGCAACTCCTGCACGGTGCGAATGTCGGTACCCGACTGCAACAGATGGGTGGCGAAACTATGCCGCAAGGTGTGAACCGACACCGGCTTCACAATCTCCGCCAGCGGAACCGCTTTTTTCAACGCGCGCTGCAATCGTTCTTCGAACAGATGATGCCGCCGCTCGATGCCGCTACGTGGGTCGATGGACAAGGTGGGCGACGGAAACATCCAGCACCATCCCCAGGTCTGCCCCAGCTTGGGGTATTTCACCGCCAACGCATCGGGCACCTCCACACCGGCGCGCTGCGCCTGCCGGTCGGCCTCCCAACTTGCCCGTGCCGCCAGTATTTGCAAACGAAGCGCAGGCGCTAGCGAGCGGGGCAACATCACCACCCGATTCTTGTTGCCCTTGGCTTCGCGGACGATGATCACGTGGCGGTCAAACTCGACATCTTTCACCCGCAAACGCATGCCTTCCATGAGCCGCATGCCGGTTCCGTACAACAAACGCGCCAGCAATGCGGTTTCGCCTTCCATCACGGCCAGCAGGCCAGCCACTTCATCTTTGGTCAATACAGACGGAATGCGCCGGGTCCGGGTCGGCTGGTTGATTTCCGTGAGCCATGGCAAGTCGATCTCCAGCACAGGTTTTGCGGTATACATTACGTTGGACACCATGAAGATCGTAGCCGTTGCCTTAGTCTTAGCTACTGCATTTTTACTCGCGCACGAGCGCACTCCTGTTTCGTCCATCACTGATGCCACATGGCAGTAGTACCGTGCCGAGTATCAAAAAACCCCAATCTGCAACAAGGACGAGATAACGTTGTGGAGCTGTCAAACGGGCAAGCGCGTCTACTCTCTATGCTCTTCTCAGGCCATGACTCGCACGTCAGGCTACATGCAGTACCGTGCTTTTAGCCGCGGCAAGGTCGTGTTCATGTATCCCGCGGAGAAGAAGACGCCCTTAGGCTCGTTCGTTTACAACTCCTTTGGTAACGGCGACGCATCTGTCGAGTTCGTGAGCAATGGGTACGGGTACACCCTTGTTGATCCATTGAGGGGAGGGTCGTTCATACGTGTATCGAAACCCGCTCGATCTGGAAAAGAAAGCGAAATAAGATGTCCGGTCAATGGCACCCTTCAAGTTAACTACACAATGCGGCTCATGTACGACTCCGGCGTATGGGCAGGCAACTAGGAATGGTGTCTAACAAGTCGGCCCACGCGGACCGCGCAACGGCGGGCTCTGCCCGCCTGCGCGCGTCCGGTGGCCTCCAACGTTAGGCCTCACAGGACACGCCTCTTCGGAACACCCATCCGAGACGCCCGCAGATGGCTGGAAGACCGGCTACACACGAGCAATCAAGGCGGGCCTCAGAATAGGCGGAACCTACATGCAGATCGGTCAATTTATGGATTTACTTTTAGACGGTATTCAATGGCCAGCCATGGCAGTCACGCTCTTGGCTTCATGGTTGGTAGCGTCCTCAAACGAACGATCTCGCGAACGAGCGTTCTGGTGCTTCATGGCAAGCAACGTTCTGTGGGTCTTGTGGGGCTGGCACGACGGTGCCTTCGCTCTAATCGCACTCCAAGTCGGGCTGTTCGCGCTCAACATCAGAGGCGCGAGGAAAACCGAAGAAGCTGCAGCCGGCCGCTAGGTGAGCAATGTAGTCACCTGCTCAACAGCGTCGGCAGCGAGCTTCGTGAGGCCTAACCCCTCGTTCAAGCTGAGCGCCAACGGCTTGTCGCACCGGCCATCATGCGCTGGGCCTGCGGCCCATCTTGCGCATGCCGTCCAGCGTGCCAAACCGTCGGTGCCAGCTTAACTCAAACGTTAAACAGCTTCACTTTTTGCAACTTGACTTGCTCAATCTCATAAATACAATGTACTTATGATTAAGTTCGAATGGGATGAGCCCAAAGCCACTGCAAATCTCAAGAAGCATCAAATATCTTTTGAAGAAGCCAAGTCGATTTTTTTCGATGAATTTGGCGTTCAGTTCTTCGATGAGGATCACTCATCCAACGAAGAGCGTTTCCTGATGCTTGGAATGAGCTCGCGGGCAAAGTTGCTCATCGTCTGTCATTGCGAGCGGGGGCAGGGTGCAGTTATTCGCATCATCTCGGCCCGCAAGGCAACCAAGCGTGAAAGCGCGTTCTATCGAGGTGCAAAGCCATGAAAGCAGAATACGATCTCTCCAAACTGAAGTCACGCAAGAACCCGTACGCATCCAAGCTGAAGAAGCCCGTCACGATGCGACTGTCAGAAGATGTTGTGGAATATTTCAAGGGAATGGCCGATGAGGCGGGTGTTCCGTATCAGAGTCTCATTAACTTGTACTTGCGTGACTGTCTTACCACTAGCCGCAAAGTGCAAATCAAATGGCCCCAAACTGTTTAACATGACAATCAACACGCAGCCTGCGGCGCGGTTATTTTCACGTTAGGCGTCACAGTCCAGCATGCGAGTCATCCGATGCTGAATGCCGATCTCTACAGCGTGGACTTCTTCGATCTGCAACTTCGTTTCGCTGCCAAGGTTGCTGAGTTGTCGGGCTTGCCGTTTACCGAAACCGTGGGCAGCCACACGAACATCTACGTGCGGTTAGGCATGGGGCCACGGCTTGATCACACGAATCCCGATTGGCTCGAATACGTCTCCGCCCTCGCTACGGCGCGCAATCCTACGGCGTGGACATACGAGGTCCACCGGCGGCGCGCCCACTTGCCTACAGGCCCCGAAGTTGCTGCCTCAGTCGGCTGCTTTTCGTATGCACATTTCGGGCCAAACCGCGTTCGTCTTCACTTTCACGCTGGGTCTCATCTTTTGGAATCACCACTTTCAATTGCGAACGAGAGTTTGCGCAGAAGGGAACTCACCACGCTTCTTTCACAAGTTGCGACGTTGGGCAGCGACGTACAGGTGGTCGGGGCTTCTTGGCTGTACAACTTGAGTTCGTATCGTCGCCTGTTTCCAGAGCCGTATATTTCTAGTCTGGTCGACGTCAACTATCTTGACCGCCGCATTGACTCAGCTGAATTGCTACCCGTGTTGAGCTGTTGCCTCGCGTAAATTGCTACCCGTCGGACTGTCCGGCTGGAGCAACACGACATGA
>NZ_JABBPE010000012.1 GCF_012927455.1 Polaromonas sp.
GCCCATCGGATACATTCCCCCTGCCGAGGCTGAAGAAAATTACTATCGGCAATTAGCCAGTCAAGTTGCAGTGTCTGCCTGACTTAACCCAACGGGCCTCCACGGAACCCGGGGCGATTCACAATCCCGCTCAACGTATGAATGGCAAAAAGGAAGAACACCAGCGATTAAAAAATGCCGCTTAAATTCAGCCTCGCAGGCGACAACTAGCTTGACATTTACCGGCAGTGCATCTCGGGTCGCGCGCTTTGCCTGTGTTCTTGGTCGACGTGGGTGCTGCAATCAAGGTGGCGTCTACTGCGGTGCCGGCCTTGAGCAGCAGGCCGCGTTGGCTCAGAAGCTCGTTGACGGTGCGCAGGATCTGCTCTGCCAATTGGTGCTTTTCCAGCCGGTGGCGAAAGCGCAGGATGGTGGACTCATCTGGCAGGCGGGCAAACTCATCGAGCTGGGAAAACTCGCGCAACAAAGGGGTGTCGAAGAAGGCCTCTTCCTTGCCGGGATCTGACAGGGTGAACCATTGCTGCATGAAATGGATGCGCAGCATGGTCTCCAGGGAAAACGGTGGCCTGCCGGTGCGGCCTTGCGGGTAGTACGGGGCAATGAGCTCGACCAATGCAGTCCACGGCTCCACCTGATTCATCTGCTCGAGAAACTCGCCTTTGCGGGTTTTCTTGACGCTGAGATTGAGACCGAGGGCTGCTTGTTTCATGGGCTGGGTTTTCTCAAGCGGGCCTTACATCAAGCACACATCCGAGGGGGTTTTGCAGAGTTTCCCAAGAGGAACAGAACCAACAAACACGTCTTGTGATGGCTCGGTTAGAATAGGGTGTTCGGTGACGTAATAGCTTTTTACTTTAAAGTCCTTGTGATCTGGGACTTTTATCTCAAAAACGGCGTTTCCAAGAGCCCGGATCTACAGTGTTCTCAGTGCCCCTACCGCCCTGAACCCTCTCAACACTGTTCCCCTTTCCCTGGCGAGCACTTCTTGCAGCAGTGCCCACTCATGGCTCAGCCCTTTCAAGGGCTTGCCGGGCGGAAACCGAATATGCGCCGGCTTGCTCGCAAGTCGTTTACTTCTCTATTTATCAAGCTGGGACAAATACCCGGCACGGACTTTTATGAACATCGATCGCACCAAAATAGCGGTGGGCAAATACCTCGTTTCTCCACTGGCCAAACAACAGGGTGAAGGTCGTTATGCGGCCTCGGTTTCCATCCGATCAGGCCGCGGCAGCGCCACGCATGATCGCGTCTTGCGCTTCAGCGGGCTGTTTGACAGCGCTGCTGCGGCCGTGCACTATGCCACCGAGCATGCATTGGGCTGGATTCACGAACGCTCATCGCGGGTTTGCGCCTGATGAGTTGCTGGCTGTCTTGAAGCCAACGTATACAGATTTGTTTTAAAATTCCCAAGGAATTACATCATGGCAAAAGAAGAACTTATTGAGATGCATGGTCTGGTGGAGGAAGTGCTTCCGGACTCGCGCTTTCGCGTCACGCTGGATAACGGCCACAAGCTCGTGGCCTACACCTCTGGCAAGATGCGCAAAAACCACATCCGAATTTTGGCCGGTGATCAGGTGTCTCTTGAGTTGTCGCCCTACGACCTGAGCAAGGGCCGTATCACCTTCCGCCATATCGCCGGGCGCGGACCTGGCCCGGCACCGCGTCAGACGCGCTAAGCAATCGCTCGCAGTATCGAATACTGCGAGGGGAGAAGGACACTTGGCGGGCTCCTCGGCAAAGCCCCATCAGCGCGAGACTGCCATGTGCTCCGTCTTTTCATTCAGCAGGATTTCCGGTTCCTGGGCTTCTACCCAAGTTTCGTTGTTCAGGGCTGCTTGAAGCCGCTCGGTGTCCAGCTCATTCGTCCATTTGGCAACGACCAACGTAGCCACGCCATTGCCAATCAGGTTGGTCAGAGCCCGAGCTTCTGACATGAAGCGGTCGATACCCAGAATCAGCGCCAATCCGGCGACCGGCACGGTGCCCACCGCTGAAAGCGTTGCCGCCAACACAATAAAACCACTCCCGGTGATGCCAGCTGCCCCCTTCGAGGTCAGTAGCAATACCGCCAGCAGCGTCACTTCCTGCGTGAGCGTCATGGGCGTGTTGGTAGCCTGCGCAATGAACACGGCAGCCATGGTCAGGTAGATGGACGTGCCGTCAAGGTTGAACGAGTAGCCGGTCGGAATGACCAGGCCAACCGTGGACTTCTTCGCTCCGAGGTTTTCCATTTTTTCCATCATGCGCGGCAGCACCGATTCGGACGATGAGGTGCCCAGTACGATCAACAGTTCTTCTTTGATGTATTTGATGAATTTCCAGATGCTAAACCCGTGAAAGCGCGCAATCAACCCCAACACCACAAAGATGAAGAGCAGGCAGGTAAGGTAGAACGCGCCCATCAATTTTCCCAGTGAAAACAGGCTGCCTACGCCGTATTTTCCAATGGTGAAGGCCATCGCACCAAAGGCGCCTATGGGGGCCACTTTCATGATGAAGCCGACGATGGTGAAGAGTACATGCGAGGTTTTCTCGATGAAGTCAAACACCAGCGTGCCACGTCCGCCAAAACGGTGAAGCGCAAAGCCAAACATCACGGCAATCAGCAATACCTGGAGGATTTCGCCCTTGGCAAAAGCGTCCATCCAGGCAGTTGGAATGATATTGAGAAGAAAGTCAGTGGTGGTCACCATCTTGCCGGGGCCGGTGTAGGCCGCGATGGATTTGGTGTCCAGCGTGGAGGCGTCGACATTCATGCCGGCGCCTGGCTGGAGCACGTTAACCACGACTAGTCCAATGATCAGTGCGAAGGTGCTGACTACTTCAAAATAAAGCAAGGCCAGACCACCGGTCTTGCCGACTTTCTTCATGTCTTCCATGCCTGCAATGCCGATGACCACAGTGCAAAAGATGATAGGAGCGATCATCATCTTGATCAGCTTGATGAAGCCGTCCCCCAGTGGCTTCATGTCCGCGCCCAGTGCCGGATAGAAATGCCCCAGTGCCACGCCGGCAATCACGGCGCATATCACTTGAAAGTAGAGGGATCGGTAGAGGGGATGTTTTTGGGTGGTCGAAGATGTTGTCATGAATGGCTCATACCAATAGATGGGACGTTTTAAGTAAAAGGGCCAATATACCCTGTGAAGCTGACGATTCTCCGGGGAAACCATAGCTGACAAAAGATATCGAATCTGGCAGACAACATCTGCTTATCTCAGTCGGAACCCGGAACGCCCGTCAGTCTTGTCCTACGTCTGATTTGGTATTACCAGCTGTTGCGCATTGCCAAGAATAGCCTAAAGTATTGCTTGGGTCGTTGGCATTTATTGTCTCTCGCACGGCCTATGCTAAAGGTAAAACTTTTCGCTGTTGTAAACAAATGCAGAACAAGCGCAGAAAAACAGGAGCGGATAAGCCATGAAATTGTTCCGGCGAATTTATCCGCGAACGCCTTGTGCTGCGGGTACAAAAAATGCCGCTCATCTGCACACAACCATGAGCTTCACCCGGCGGGTACGCATTACACCCTGCGGCAATGCAAACTTGTCTCATTACAAGGATTTCGTATCATGAGTCATTCCACATTGGTCAACGCCCAACTCAACGCACCCTTACGTTCATTGGCCTTGACCGTTGAAGAAGCCGGCCCCGGTGAATTTCGCTGGCGTATTTTGGAGAGCCAAGGTAGTCCTGCGGTGTTCGAGTCTGTTGCATGCTCTGACATGAGTTTTGCCGCCTACGACACCGCCTTGGCCACAGGCTATGGCGAGTTGCAGCGTTTTATCGGACCAGACCTGCAATACGGACCGAGAAGTGAGGCTGACAGCGCAACAGAGTTCATCCGCATTTCACCTTTGTCGCAACCTCGAGCGAATTCGGGCCAGGGCGCGCTAGAGAAACGGATTAGCAACAGCGGCGCCAGCGTGTCAAGTGCCTTACGCCTATGAAACTGAACTGGAGGCCCCGCTGTTTAAACGCGTCAAACCCATGGATCTACAAGCGGTCTTTTTCTTTGAATGCTATCTTTTTAGGAGCTGCTTACGACCATGAGTAATAGGATGAAAGCTTATTTCTCAGTGAATACAATCAAAACTTCGTGCTGATGAACGCGATGGGCGCGGGCTGCGTCACTACGTGTTGCTTCGAAAACTACCTACCGGCAGCAGGCACGCAGGCTGTCAAGTCATCTTCAGGCGCTCTTCTGCATTCAAATTGCATTTCAATTTGACAACTTTTTCAAGGAGATGCAAATGCCTGTCATCGCTTGGCTATTGGGCGTTCCGTTAAGCGCTATTTTGTTGTTATTTTTGTTTGGCGTTTTTTAATTATCGGCCTTACCACGGTCATCAGTGACTATAAAAAAGCCTACATCTGTGGGCGTTTTTTATTGAGTCATTCCCTGTTCATTCGCTCGCCGTCATGCCCAGGCAAGCCGGAGCCGGGGCCTGGCTCCGAGCACGCAGTTTTTTGAGCTGCCACCACTCCGGCAGCAGGCTTTGAATTTCTGGCCGGGTAAATCGGTCATCCATCAGGTAGACCACACCGCAGTCAGAGCTGGTACGAATCACACGCCCGGCGGCCTGCACCACTTTTTGCATGCCCGGAAAAAGGTAGGTGTAGTCGTAGCTTTGCGCTGCGCCAAAGTTGGCGCCCATGCGCGCCCTGATCTGCTCGTTTACCGGGTTCACTTGCGGCAAGCCCAAGGTGGCGATAAAAGCACCGATCAGGCGATCGCCCGGCAGGTCTATGCCTTCTGCAAACGCACCCCCCAGCACTGCAAAGCCGATGCCCTGGGAGTCGGGTGCGAAGCGCGCCAGGAACTCGTCGCGCGCCGCTTCTTCCATGCGCCGCGTCTGCTCCCACGTAGGGATATGCGGGTAGCGCGCCCTGAACAGCGCGGCCAGCTTTTGCAAGTAGTCATAGCTGCTGAGAAACGCCAGGTAATTGCCGGGGGTTTTGTCGTATTGCCGCGCCATCAGGTCAGCGATGGGCGACAGCGAATCGTCACGGTGCTGGTAGCGCGTGGATATATCGCTGACGGCGTGCACAGCCAACTGCCTGGCCTCAAAGGGCGAGCGCACATTGACCCAGGCTGTGTTGAGGGGCAGGCCCAAGGTATCGGCGTAATAGTTGCGCGGGCTCAAGGTGGCTGAAAACAGGGCGATGGAGCACGCGGCGGAAAAGCGCGGCGCCAAAAAAGGGGCAGGAACCACGTTGCGAATGCACAATTGCGAAGAATTTCGCAAGCCCGCTGGAAGTGCCCATGTGCTGTCAAACAGCGAATGTTCGCCAAAGCTGGCGGCCATGCGTGAAAAATGTAGCGCGTCGAAGTAAAACTGCTGCAGGCCGGCATCTAGCCGGGCCGGATGCGCTTCCAGATCATCGGTGATGGCGCTGGTCGCCTGCTGCAACGCCTGCAAAAATTTGGCCGGCACGTCGGCATGCACCCGGTAGCTTTCGTCTGCTTCCCGGTCCTTGTTCAGCGCGCGCCAGACGCGCTGCAGGCGGTCCAGCGATTTCCTCAAGGCTGGGGTTGCAGACTGCCGCACCAGCGACAAAGCGGCCTGGTCCAGCGCCGCCGAGTACATCTTGCGAGACCGCTCCACCAGGTTGTGCGCCTCATCGACCAGTACGCTGACACGCCACTGGTTGCCCAGCGTGAGGCCGTGAAGGAGGGCGCTCACGTCGAAGTAATAGTTGTAGTCGCCCACCACCACATCGCTCCAGCGCACCAAATCCTGGCTGAGATAGTAGGGGCACACGCGGTGCGCCAAAGCAACACTCCGCAACGCGTTCTTGTCGAGCAAGGGTAGGGTTGTGGCAACGGCCGCGCTGCGTGCCGCCGGCAAGCGGTCATAAAAGCCTTTGGCCAGCGGACACGAGTCGCCATGACAGGCCTTCTCCAGGTGCTCGCAGGCCTTGCTCTTCGCCACCAGTTCCAGCACCCGCAACGGCAAGGTGGGCGTGCTGGCTTTAATCAGCGCCAGCGCCTCCAGCGCCAGCCGCCGCCCGGAGGTCTTGGCTGCCAGAAAAAACACTTTGTCGAGCCGTTGCCGCGGTGCCGCCTTAAGCAGCGGAAACACCGTGCCCATGGTTTTGCCAATGCCCGTAGGCGCCTGCGCCATCAGGCAGTGACCGCTGCTGCCCGAGCGATAGACCGCTTCGGCCAGATCGCGCTGGCCCGGGCGGAACGCTGGGTGGGGAAAGGCCAGCACCGCCAGGGCTGCATCGCGCGCCGCCCGATGAGCCAGTTCTTGGGAGGCCCAGTCCAGAAACTTTTCGCACTGCGTTTCAAAATAATGTTGCAAGGCCTCGGCGCTGAAATGCTCGCTTAACAGCGTTTCTTGCAGGCTGCCAATGTCCAGATAAACCAGCGCCAGGCGCAACTCGGTCAAGCCCAGTTTTTGGCACAGCAGCCAGCCGTAAATCTTTACCTGCGCCCAGTGCAGCTGGCGGTGGTTGTCAGGCATGGCGGCCAGCTCGCCGCGAAAGGTTTTAAACTCTTCCAGCTGCTGCTTGTCCGGATCGTAGCCATCGGCCCGGCCGCGCACCACTAACTGCTTGTATTCGCCGCTCAGGCTGAGCTCGGACTGATAGCTTTCCGCCCGACGCGCCGCCACCAGCGCATGGCCCGCCATGCCTTCCTGCGCGGACGGCGAGGGCGTAAAGCGCAAGTCCAGGTCGCCGTGTTTGGCGGTGAAATCGCACAAGGCCCTGACGGCTACAAAGTATTTCAAGCGAATTCATTCCAAAGGGATATCAAAAAATTGTGGAGACTTCCTCAATTCATCCAATCGCCACAGGGTAGCGCATCACCGGTTGTCACGCGGGAAAATTCCCCCACAGGAAAATAGAGAAATAGCCATGCCTCCCAATTAAGGGCCACGCCTGCCTGCCATCACCGCAACCACTTTTCCCGGCCAACGAAGAAGGACAATTACTATTAATTTAGTAGAAGCCTTTATCCGGGCGGCTCAATCGAGGCGGTGTAGCGGCGCTGCATTTCCTCGGCCGATACATTCTCAATACTGTGACCGACATTCCGGCAATGACCAAACGGATTGCTAAAGCTGCCCGAGCGATCACCGTCAAACTGGTCTTGCGCCGCACTTCCAGCGTCGCGCCCACTTGCAGCGCGCGTGCAATCACTTCGTCGCAGTTGTCTACATGCAGGTGCAGCACGACCACTGGTGGTGCAGACAGCGCAGGCCCTTGCCGGCCGTACTCGGGGAACTTGTCAAGAGCATCAGTGTGGCCGCGCCAAAGTCCAGCTTGGCATGACCGACGCGCCCGCCGGGCTCTACCAGCCTGAATTTGTCCGTTGCGCCAAAAACCGATCGGTGAAACGCGATGGCTTTGCCTGCGTTTTTGACATGAGTGTAGGCAAACAGCGCATGAGTGGCCATAAAACCTTCTGGGGTTGTGGGTTGACCACCACACAAAGTCTAGTGACTTGGCTGGCGGCGGTCTAGAACAAAATTGAACTGCGGTTCCAGAACGACTAGCGGCATGTCAGTGCCTTCGGGCAGTGTCAAAAGTAGTCGGTCCGGCGTCTGCCGTCCACCCGTTACTGGCCCGATCAGCGTCAATTCAAGCGCTTGCAGGGCAGGCTTGTGCGTTACATTGCAGACAAGGGACTAACCCGATAATAAATTTGCATGAAGTACCCGACACTTGATCGTAGCGCTTGCTCACTCGGAGTGGCACCCCATCGTTTAAAGAAAGCCCCCAGGTATGAAGCACCCCCTCCCTGGCGCAATGGCGGTCGTGCGGTTTGGCCAACGCCTCCTGCCCGCAGCCCAGCACCACTGTCCTCATATCCGTGACGCAGCAGTTGCCATAAATCGCCCATGCTGACGCCAGACGAGGAACTGATTCAGGTCAACCGGAAACTGAAAGCTCAAACGCTAGCACTGGCCACCGCCAACGAGCGCCTGACGCTGGAATTGACTGAGCAGAAGCGCACCATGGTGGCGCTCAAAAACAGCGTACAAAGCCTGCGCAACCTCGCCACCATTTCCGCCGACTGGTACTGGGAGCAGGATGCCGAGCACCGCTTCATCAACTTCGCCGGCGAACAGTCGGCCGTGAAACTGGATGCGGAGCGGGAGAGCAACATTGGCAAGCGCCGCTGGGAGTTGCCCGGAGCAGTTCCCCTCGACGGGTCCTGGGAGGCGCATTGCGCCGCGCTCGATGCCCACCAGCCCTTTCGCAATTTCGAGTACATGCGGATGCTGGACGATGATTTGCCGCATTATTTGTCGGTCAGTGGTGTGCCGGTATTTGACAGCCACCACCAGTTCCTCGGCTACCAGGGCACGGTGCATGACATCAGCGCCATCAGGCGCTCGGAACAAGCGCAACGCAAGGCCTCCCGATTTCTCGATGACATCATCGACAGTATCCCGACGGCTATTCACTTGAGTACGGTGAAGGACGGGCACCCGGTGGTCCTGTGGAACAAGGCGGCCGAGGCCTTGTACGGGCTGACGCGCGAAGAGGCCGTGGGGCGCACCTTGCATGATCGCTGGTCGAAAGCAGACGCTGACCGCATGCACGCGGCCGACCTCGAACTGGTCGCCAGCGGCGTCATGCAGGACTATCCCGATCGGGCCGCCCAGACCCGGCATCGCGGGCCCATCCGTGTCCACATGCGCAAGGTTCCGCTGAAAGATGCCAGCGGTGCGGTGACCCATGTGCTGATCACCGCTGAAGATATCACCACGCGCCAGCAGGCTGAGACGGAGCTGCGCGCCAGCGAAGCGCGCTTTCGCGCTGTTGTGGCCGCAATGGCTGAAGGCGTTTTGCTGCTCGATGCAGAGGGAAAAATCGTCGATTGCAATGCCAGCGCCGAACGCATTCTGGGCAAGACTCTGGTCCAGATGAAGGGATTGGTTTCGTTCGCGCCCAAGTGGCAGACCGAGCGCGAAGATGGCTCGCTGATGCCCGAGGAAGAGCTGCCCAGCGCCGTCGCCGTGCGCACTGGTTTGCCGCAGTCCAACGTGGTGGCCTGCTTTCGCAAGCCTGACGGCAGCGTCTTGTGGGGGCTGCTCAACGTCCAGCCGCTGTTTGATGGGGCCACCACTACGCCGTCGGGTTTCGTCAGCACCATCACCGACATCAGCAAGCGCAAGCGTGACGAGATGGAAATCGTCAGGCTCAACGTCGACCTGGAAAACCGGGTGCTGCGCAGGACCGCCCAGCTCGAGACGGCCAACAAAGAGCTCGAAGCGTTCTCGTATTCCGTCGCGCACGATCTGCGCTCTCCGCTGAGCGCCATCGATGGCTACTGCAGCTTGCTGCAAAAAGCGGTGTCATTAGGATCCGGCGAGCGTTCCCAGCATTACCTCGATCGAATCAGGCGCGGTGTGCAGCGCATGGGCGAACTCACTGACGGACTGCTTTCCCTGGCCCAGCTGTCGCGCACTAGCCTCAACTGGGTGACGGTGGACCTCAGCGCGGAGGCGGCCAAGGTCATCCGGCAGTGCTCGGAAAACGACACTGCCCGCGTGGTGCAGGCGACGGTCGAGCCGGGCTTGCTGGTGCGGGCGGACAGCGCATTGCTGCGTCAGGTGCTGGAGAACCTGATCGCCAACGCCTGGAAGTTCAGCTCGAAAAAATCCCATGCTGAAATTTCAGTCGGCCAGGAAACAGATACCGACCAGCAGACGGTGTATTTTGTGAGGGACAACGGCGCCGGGTTTGACATGGCCTATGCGGACAAGCTGTTTGGTACCTTCGAGCGCTTGCATTCGTTTGAAGAGTTCGCCGGCAGTGGCATTGGCCTGGCCACGGTCAAGCGCATCATTGTTCGTCACGGCGGAAGGATTTGGGCGCGTTCATCGGTAGGCGAAGGCAGCACGTTTTACTTCACGCTGGGAAGCGACCAAGGAAGCGACCAGGGCAGGGCCGCAGATGCGCCCTTCGGCACCCTCTCGAACACCTTCATCAGCAGTGACAACGACGCTTTTTCCGTCAGCGAGCAGCAATTCAGCAAAGCATTTGAGCACTCGGCAATCGGCATGACGCTAGTCGCCACGAATAGGCGCTGGCTCAAGGTCAATAGCGCCTTTTGCCAGATGCTGGGTTACTCCGAGGCCGAGATGCTGACGCGCAGCGTTCGTGATATCACCCACCCTGACGACGTTGAGGGGGACCTGCTTCAGGGAAAAAGGGCGCTGGCCGGAGAGATTGAAACCTACCAATTGGAAAAGCGCTATATCCATCGTTCGGGCCGCATTGTCTGGGGCTCTCTGACCTGCTCGCTGGTGCGTGACGCCGACCGCAAGCCGCTGCACTTCGTCTCGCAGATTCAGGACATCACAGAACGCAAGCAGACCGAGCAGCTCATGCGAGAGAACGAGGGGCGCTTTCGCGCGCTCACCGCGCTCACATCGGACTGGTTCTGGGAGCAGGACGAAAACTTCCGCTTTGTTCTGGTATCTGGCGAGATGACCGATATGGCGGGTGTGACCCCTGACATGACCATCGGCAAGACGCGCTGGGAGCTCGATCATGTGAACATTGAGGACAGCGTCTGGGCCGCTCACAAAGCCCAGCTTGAACGGCACGAGATATTTCACGACTTTGAAATCCCCCGGCTCGACGACGCAGGGCAGCTGCGTTATTTGAGCATCTGCGGCGTCCCGATTTTCGACACGTCAGGGCGTTTCACCGGTTACCGCGGCACCGGCCGCGACAACACCGCGATCTACCTTGTCACCGAAGCGCTGCGCGCCAGCGAAACGCAGTTGCGCCAGATCACCGACACGGTCCCGGCGCTGATCGCCTACATCGACAAAGCGCAGCGCTTCAGTTTTCACAACAAAGCCTACGAAG
>NZ_JABBPE010000022.1 GCF_012927455.1 Polaromonas sp.
GGCCCCCAAAAACCCGGATCCAGACTGCGGGTCGCTTTTGGGTGTTCGCATAACTTCGCTTTGCGAAGTTATGCGAACACCCATCACGAGAACTTTGCTTACTTTCTTTGGCGAAGCAAAGAAAAGTAGCTCGCCTGCCGGGGCGACTCCCGACCAGCCCAGGCCAGCAGAGCAAAAAAACCGATTAAATAGGGCTGTAGCCCAATAGTGACGGGCGCAAGCAGCTATTAATAACATAGCAAAACAACGTGCGATGCGGCCGCCCGGCGACCCCCGGCAATGCTTCAGGCCGGCATGTTCATGATTTCCTGATATGCCGCCACCATCTTGTTGCGCACCTGCAGGCCCATCTGAAAGCCGATGCCTGCCTTTTGCAGGTCGACCATCACGTCGTTCAGCGCGATGCCGGGTTTGCCAAGCTCAAACGCCTCGGCTTGGCTGGAAGCGCTTTGCTGGGCGTCGCTGATGCGGTCCAGCGACTTTTTCAGCTCGCCGGCAAAGCCGCCGCTGGCGAGCTCGCCGCTTGCCGTGGCGGGGCGGTCGGCGGCCTGGGTCAGCGCGCGCATCTGTTGCAGCACGGATTCAATAGAGGTGATCGCCATGGTGTTTTCCTTGGGGCGGCAGGCGCGCCCGTTGCCTGAGTCAATGCCGCAAGCGTAGCAGCGGGCCCGGCGGCGCATCGTGGCAAAAGATGGCAAAAGCCCCGGCTATTCGGCCGATCAAGCGCCGCAACGCACTCGGACAATCAGAGCCAAGGCCCCAGTGCCCTGGCCACAGCCGCCGGGCCAGGCCTTTCACCTTTTTGCCCTCTTTTCCAACACCTGCCGCTGCCGTAAATTTATGCCCTCTGCCCCTTCACTCGTTCCAGCCGCTTCGCCGGACCGCTGAACCCATGAGTACTGCCGCACCCGGCTCCATGCTCGATCAGCTGCGCGCCAACCCGCGCCTGCCGCTGGCCATCGGGGTCTCGGTGGTGGTGGCGGCCGTGGCGGCGCTGTGGTTGTGGAGCCGCACGCCAGACTATGGCGTGTTGTACAGCAATCTGTCCGACCGCGATGGCGGCGCCATCATCGCCTCGCTGCAGCAGATGAACATTCCCTACAAATTTGCCGAGGGCGGCGGCGCCTTGATGGTGGCGGCGGGCAAGGTGCCTGAAGCGCGTCTGCGGCTGGCCTCGCAGGGCTTGCCCAAGGGCGGCTCAGCCGGTTTTGAGTTGATGGACAACCAGAAGTTTGGCACCAGCCAGTTTGTCGAGCAGGTCAATTACCAGCGCGCGCTTGAAGGCGAGCTGGCGCGCTCTATCAATTCCATCTCGGCGGTGGACTCGGCGCGCGTGCACCTGGCGCTGCCCAAGCCTTCGCTGTTTGTGCGTGAACAAAAAAGCCCGAGCGCCTCGGTGGTGCTGACGCTGCACCGCGGGCGCAGCATTGACGAGGGCCAGGTCAGTGCCATCGTGCATTTGATTTCTAGCAGCGTGCCCGAGCTGTCGGCCAAGGCCATCACCGTGGTAGACCAGGCGGGCAACCTGCTGTCGGCGGCCAATTCGGGCGCCCGCGGCCTGGATGTGAGCCAGCTCAAATACACCAACGAAATCGAGCAAGGCTTTATCCGACGCATTGAAGCGATTTTGCAGCCCATGGTTGGCCCGGCCAATGTGCGTGCGCAGGTGACGGCCGATATCGATTTTTCCGTGGTCGAGGCAACCGACGAAAAGTACCGGCCGAACCAGGAACCGGGCACGGCGGCGATTCGCAGCGAGCAGTCAAGCGAGTCAGCCCAGCCGGGCAACAATACGCCAAGCGGCGTGCCGGGCGCGCTGACCAACCAGCCGCAAGTCAACCCCGTCGCGCCGATTTCAACCGTACCGCCGGTTGCCCCCAAGCCCGGCGCTGCGGCTGTGGACCAAATGAAGATCAGCACCGAATTGGGCAACCTGGGCAACCTAAGCAGCCTGGGCGGGCTGGCGCGCAGCGGCGGCAGCGGACGCAAGGACGGCACCACCAACTACGAGCTGGACCGCTCGATCCGCCATGTGCAGCAGGGCGCGGGCGGCATCAAGCGGCTGTCGGTGGCGGTGGTGGTCAATTACCGCTCGGCCGCAGGCGCGCAAGGCAAGCCCACGGCGCAGGCGCTGTCGGCGGCCGAACTGGAGCAGATCCAGAACCTGGTCAAGGAAGCGATGGGCTTTAACCGCGAGCGTGGCGATTCAGTCAACGTGGTGAACAGCCTGTTTGCAACTGAGGTGGTCGAGACGGTTGACGTGCCGGCATGGCGCCAGGCGGGGAATATAGAGATGGCAAAAACTTTGGGTCAATACCTGCTGCTGGGGCTGGCTGCACTTTTTGTCTGGTTTGCCGTGCTGCGGCCACTGCTGCGCAAGCATCTGCAACCGGCAACAGCCGTGGCGCCGCCACTCGGCAAGCAGGAGCCACAGCCTGACATTACCGGCGCCCCAGGCGTTGCCAGCGTGCAGGCGCAAGCCGCACAGCGCGAAGGCCAGCGCCATCTGGACAACGTTCAGTACGCGCAGGACGCCTCCGCCAATGACCCGCGCATGGTCGCCATGCTGATCCAGAACTGGATGGATAAAAAATGATGGAAGTCGGCACACGAAAAAGCGCCATCTTGCTGATGTCGCTGGGTGAGGAAGGCGCTGGCAGCGTGCTGCGGCTGCTGCCGCACAGCGCCGTGCAGGCCATGAGCGAGGCTATGGCCACCCTGTCGCAGGTCAAGCGTGACGAAGTCAGCGCGGTACTGGAAGAGTTTCGCGTGGAAACCGAGCAGTACTCGGCGCTGCATCTGGACTCGGGCAGCTATTTGCGCGCGGTGCTCAACAAGGCACTGGGCGATGACCGCGCCGCCGACCTGCTGCAAGACATTGCCCAGTCCAGCGCATCGGCCGGTGGTATTGAGCGGCTGAACCAGCTGGAGGCCACCGAGGTGGTGGAGATCATTCACGACGAACACCCGCAGATCATCGCCACCCTGCTGGTGCACATGGACCGCCTGAAGGCAGCCGAGGTGCTGGAAAAACTGCCGGAACGGGTGCGCCACGATGCCGTGCTGCGCGTGGCTACCTACGGCGGCGTGCAGCCGTCCGCACTCAAGGAGTTGACCGAGGTACTCAACGACATGCTGTCGGGTGAAGGCGTCAAGCGCGGCCGACTCGGCGGTGTGCGGGTGGCGGCGGAAATTGTCAATTTGATGAGCAGCACGCAGGAAGACGGCGTCATCAAGCATGTGCGTGAACACGACGAGGCGCTGGCGCAAAAAATGATCGATGAGATGTTCCTGTTCGAGAACCTGCTCGAACTCGAAGACCGCAGCGTGCAGCTGCTGCTGAAGGAAATCGAGTCGGAGTCGCTGATCATTGCGCTGAAAGGTGCGGCGCTGGAGCTGCGCGAGAAGTTCCTGAAGAACATGTCGCAGCGTGCCGCCGAAACGCTGCGCGAAGACATCGAAATGCGCGGCCCGGTGCGGGTCTCTCAGGTCGAGAAAGAGCAGAAGAGTATTTTGCTGATCGTGCGCCGCCTGGCCGACGCCGGCGAGCTGGTGCTGGGCGGAAAAGGCAGCGACGCTTATGTCTGACAAGCCCGCCTTGGCTAGAGGGGCGGATGCCGAGAAGTTCGCGCCGCTATTTCCGGACGCGCGTCGTAGCGGCGAAGCCCCGGTGAAGCTGAGCGCCTGGCAGCGCTGGGAAATGACGTCGATTGTCGGCGGTTTGCAGGCTGCTAACACTGGCTTCAGCAACGCTGGTGGCGCGACGCTGGAGCCGCTCAAACCGGTCTTGCTGATTGACGAAGCCGAGCTGACACGTTTGCGGCTGCTGGCCCAGCAGGCCGGCGACAGTGCCGGTCACCGAGAAGGATACGCGCGCGGACTGGCCGACGGCCACGCCGCCGGACTGGCAGCAGTGCAGGCGCAAGCCGCGCAGTTGCAGGCATTGACGCTATCGCTGCCCGGCGCCTTGCGTGGGGCTGATCACGATGTTGCCGACGACCTGCTGGCCCTGGCGCTGGACCTGGCGCGCCAGTTGCTGGGCCAGGCCTTGAAGGCAGAGCCGCAAGCCATGCTGACAGTGGTGCGTGAGCTGCTGCAGGCTGAGCCGGTGCTGATGGGTATGCCGCAGCTGCTGCTGCACCCGGATGACGCGGCGTTGGTGAAAGAACATTTGCCCGACGAGCTGCAGGCCGCTGGCTGGCGCATACGCGTCGATGCCACGCTGCAGCGCGGCGGCTGCCGGGTGCTGGCCAGCAGCGGTGAACTTGACGCAACTTTGCCGACGCGCTGGGAGCGCGTGGCCGCAGCGCTGATCCGCAACGTGACGCCAACCGCTACCTCTTTAGCTTCTACAGGCGCCGGTCATGGCTGACACACCCCGCCCTGTTGCCGCCAACCCGCACCTGGCCGCTTGGCAGACGGCGCTGGGCGAGGCGCGCCACGCGGTCGGCCTGAGTGTGCCGGTGCGCAGCTACGGCCGGCTGACCCGGGCGGTCGGCTTGGTGCTGGAAGCGGTCGGCCTGCGCCTGCCGGTGGGCAGTGATTGCCTGATCGAACTGCCGCCCGGCTATGCACAAAAAACCGCCGAGGCCGAAGTCGTCGGCTTCGCCGGAGATCGCCTCTTTTTAATGCCGCAAAGCGCGGTGGACGGCCTGCTGCCGGGCGCCCGCGTTTACGCGTTGGAGTCGCCGATGGGCCACGGCAAAGGCGCTGGCCCCCGGACCAAGCGCCTGCCGGTTGGTGACGGCATGCTGGGCCGGGTGGTGGACGCCGCCGGGCGGCCGCTCGACGGACTCGGTCCGTTGAAATTTGACCTGGAAGTTCCGCTGGCGGCGGAACCCATCAACCCCTTGACGCGCGCGCCGATTGACCAGGTGCTCGATGTTGGGGTGCGCGCCATCAACGCCATGCTGACTGTCGGTCGCGGCCAGCGCATGGGCCTGTTTGCCGGCTCCGGCGTGGGCAAGAGCGTGTTGCTGGGCATGATGGCGCGCTACACCAGTGCCGACGTGATCGTCGTCGGGCTGATTGGAGAGCGCGGCCGCGAGGTCAAGGATTTTATCGAGAACACGCTGGGCGTTGAGGGCATGGCGCGCGCGGTGCTGGTAGCGGCGCCTGCCGACACCTCGCCGCTGCTCAGGCTGCAGGGCGCCGCCTACGCCACCTGTCTGGCCGAATACTTTCGGGACCGCGGCAAAAACGTTTTACTGATCATGGATTCGCTGACGCGCTACGCCATGGCCCAGCGCGAAATTGCGCTGGCTGTGGGCGAGCCGCCAGCCACCAAGGGCTACCCACCGTCGGTCTTTGCCAAACTGCCGGCGCTGGTGGAGCGCGCTGGCAACGGTGCGCGCAATGCAGAAGGTTTGGGCGGGTCCATCACGGCGTTTTATACGGTGCTGACTGAAGGGGACGACCAGCAGGACCCGATTGCCGATGCGGCGCGCGCCATTCTGGACGGCCACGTCGTGCTGTCGCGCAGCCTGGCCGAGGCCGGCCACTACCCGGCAATCGACATTGAAGCGTCGATCAGCCGCGCCATGACGGCGCTGATTGAGCCCGAGCAATTTGAAGCGGTGCGCAGCGTCAAGCAGATGCTGTCGCGCTACCAGCGCAACCGCGACCTGATCAGCGTCGGCGCTTACGCCCCGGGCCATGACGCGCAACTCGACAGAGCCGTGGCGCTCTATCCAAAAATCGAAACTTTTTTGCAGCAGGGCATGCAAGAGCGCGCCGACTACGCCGCCTCTATTGACCAGCTGCAGGCTTTGTTCCATGCGGGCTAACCGCCTTTCGCATCTGCCAGAGAAAACACCATGACCAAGCATCTACCGCTAGACACCCTGATTGAACTGGCTCAAAGCAAAACCGACGAGGCGACGCGCCGTCTAGGCCAATTGCAGACCGCACAGACCGGCGCCGCCGGCAGGCTAGACATGCTGCTGCAGTACCGCCAGGAATACCTGGACCAGTTGCAAGTGCAGCTGCGCGCGGGTGTGGCGGCGGCGCAACTGCGCAACTTTCAGCATTTCATTGGCACACTTGATGCCGCGATTGAACAGCAACGCGCCGTGACGCTGCAGGCCGACAGCCGTCTTGCCAGCGGGCGCAGTGACTGGCAGCACAGCAAACGCCGCCTCACGTCCTTTGATACGCTGGCTGACCGCGCGCGCCAGCAGGCGCTGATAACCTTGAACAAGCGCGAGCAGAAAGACAACGACGAGCGCACGTCGCGTCGTTTCTACTCTACGCGCAACACCAACTTCGGCCAGCTGGCCTGACCTAAGGAAACGCGATGTCCTTGATTCTTCCGTCCAGCAGCGCGCCGCGCCCATCAGTCCACCCGGCACCCAACGCGCCAGCGCGCGGCGACGCGCCAGCCGAAGACGGCGCTGGCAGTTTTAGTGCAGCCTTGTCGCGTTCGCTGGAACCGGCCGGGAAGGTAGCCGACAAAGACAGTGACAAGGCGGCGCCGGCCAAGCGCCAGGCGGACAAGGCCGAGAGCGGCGTGGAAGATCTGATCAATGCCATGGCCACTGGCCTGGTGCCGTTGGAAAGCCGCATCGTGAAGGCTGTGCCAAGTGAGGGTGGTGCGGCGGCAACGCCGGCCAAAACCCTTGCAGCCAGCGCCGCGTCTGCGCTGGCAGGCCTGACTACAAGCGTCGGGGCAAATGGGCCGGCGGCTGCGGCAGCATTGAACATGGACACCGCCCGACACACCACCCTGGCACCCGCACTGGCCACGGCCATCGCGCCCGCAGCGGGCCCAAACGTCGTAACCAGCGCAAAGGCTGCCGGGCCCAGCGCGCTCACCGCCGTGGCCGACAATGCTACCCTCGCGCTGATTCCCGGCGTCGTTGCAAGCCAGAACGCCGCGCCCGAAAGCGGCTTGGGAGGACGGTCGGAAAAACGCGACAACCAGGGTGTCATTGAATTGACCGGCATGCGTGCCGTCAAAGATGCGAGCGTCGATTTGACAACCGTTCAACCGCATAGCACTGCCAAGGTTTCCGCTGACTTGTCAGCGCCCGCCAGCGAAAGCGTTGCCATCAGTGTGGCCAGCAGCCAGGCTCCAGACGCAGCAAGGGCGGGCACCGATGCCACTTTACCGGGCGCGACCCTGCATGCGCCGCTGCCAGGCACTGCCGCCCTTGCCGGCGCGGGCGCGCCCGAGGCCGCCAGCACAGCGTCGATTGCGCCTGACATGGGCAGCAGCGAATGGGGCAAAGCGCTGGGTCAGCACGTTGTGCACATGGGCAAGGCGGGGCAGCAGGTTGCCGAACTGCAGCTCAACCCTCCCGGACTGGGGCCACTTAAAGTCACGCTAAGCATGAACGACCAGCAAATGCAGGCGAGCTTTGTGTCGGCCCATGCATCGGTGCGTGTGGCGATTGAAGCGGCCTTGCCGCAATTGCGCAGCACGCTGGCGGACAGCGGCATCAGCTTGGGCAACACCTCGGTGAGTTCCGGCAGCCAGCAGCAGCAAGCCTTTGCCGATAGTCCAGGCGAGCAGGCCAGCCAACGCAGCTACCGTACCATCAACGCGCCGGACGCACCCGCACTGGCCACACGCGTTGCCGCCGCGCCGCTGCCCCAGCGCAGCGCAAGCAGTGGAATCAGCGTAGACACCTACGCCTGAACGGGCACCGCGGAGGGCGCTCAAGGCGCCTCGCAAATGCCGGAGTTGACGCGCTTTCCGCCTTGTTTTCGAGCGATGCCTGCAGGCGCTTCTGACCAACAATTACTGTTCAAACTTACACCGCACCCTCATGGCTACCAGCACCCCCGAAGTTACTCCCCCCAAGAAGCGCAAGCTCGGCCTACTGCTGCTTTTGGCGGCGCTTGGCTTGGGGACTGCTGGCGCGGCGGGCGCTTATTACTACTTTTATTATTTGAATAAAGCCCGCACGCCAGTCGTCGCGGCGCCAACCGCGCCTATTTTTGTCGCGCTGGAACCCTTTACCGTCAACCTGCAGCCGGGTGGCCGCAGCCGCTTTCTGCATGTCGGTGTGACGCTCAAAGTGACTGATGCCAAGTCGCAGGCGCTGATCGTGCAATACCTGCCTGAAGTCCGCAGCCGGGTCCTGACCGTGCTGTCCAATCGCCAGGCCGATGCCTTGGTGGCGGCGGCGGACAAGGCACAGCTGGCAGTTGACCTGATGGCTGCGTTGAACCTGCCGTTTGCCCCCACCATGGCGCCGCAAAAAATTGCCAGCGTGATGTTTACTGCGTTCATGCTGCAGTGACGCGGCGCCATGAAATTTACCAATGGCCTTTGAACATGAACTCTCTCAGGAAGAAATAGACGCCCTGTTGCAGGGTGTGACGGGTGAGACCGAGTCTGCGCGGCCAGCCGCCGCAGCGGCGCCCGAGGGACCGCTGGCTTACAAGCTGGGAACCGACGAGCGAGTGGTGCGCGGCCGCCTGCACACGCTGGAGGTCATCAATGAACGCTTTGCGCGGCAACTGCGCAGTGCCATGCTGGTCTTCATGCGCCGCAGCGCTGATATTTCGGTCGGTGCGGTAGAAGTGCAGAAGTACGCCGAGTTCGTGCGGCATCTGCCAGTGCCGGCCAATATCAACATGATCCAGATGAAGCCCTTGCGCGGCACGGCCTTGTTCGTGTTCGATCCGAAGCTGATCTTTCTGGTGGTAGACAATTTGTTTGGCAGCGACGGCCGTTACCACGTTCGGGTCGAGGGCCGCGACTTCACGCAGACCGAGCAGCGCATCATCAAGCGCCTGCTGACGCTGACGCTGGAAAGCTACGGCAGCGCCTGGAATCCGGTTTACCCGCTCGACTTCGACTATGTGCGTTCGGAGATGCACGCCCGGCTGGCTAATATTGTCGAACCCAACGAAATGGTGATTGTCACCACCTTTCAGATCGAGTTCGGCCCGATAGGCGGGGCGCTGACTGTCTGTATCCCTTATTCGATGATCGAGCCGATCCGGCCGCTGCTGTCCAACCCGCTGCAAGACGGCTTTGAGGTGGACAAGCGCTGGGTCAAGGATCTGTCGCAACAGGTGCAAAGCGCCGACCTGGAACTGCGCGCCCATTTCCTGACGTTCCAGTCGAGCATTGGCCAACTGCTGAAACTGCAGGTCGGCGATGTACTGCCCGTCGAGATTCCAAGCACCATTGTGGCCAAGGTCAATGGCGTCCCTGTCATGGAATGCGGCTACGGCACCTCCAACAGCCACTATGCCCTGCGGGTGAAAAAGATGATCAACCACCAGGGCAGTGACCCGAGCAAGGACAAGGAAAGCGATCATGAGTGAAGTCAACAAGCACAACGCCGAGGTTGAGGCAACAGACGCAATGGATGACTGGGGCAGTGCGCTGGCCGAACAAGCGTCGTCACCAGCAGCCTCACCGGTGCAGACCGCCGCGGCAGCATCGCGCGCCGCCGGTGAGCGCGTGTTTCCGCCGCTGCAGGGCAGTTCGGCCACCAACATTGCCCCGGGCGACATTGACCGGGTGATGGATGTGCCGGTGCAGCTGACCGCCGAACTCGGTCGCACGCGCATCACCATCAAGAATTTGTTGCAGCTGTCTCCCGGCTCGGTGGTCGAGCTGGACGGGCTGGCGGGCGAGCCTATGGATGTATTTATCAACGGCTACCTGATTGCGCAAGGCGAAGTTGTGGTGGTGAATGAAAAGTTCGGCATTCGCCTGACCGATATCGTCATGCCGGCCGAACGTATCCAGAAGCTGAACCGATGAAGCCACGCCACCTTGCGCAATTGGTGCGGCTGGCGGCTGCTCTGCTAGCCGGCCTCAGTTTTGCTGCCAGCGCGGCGCTGCCGACGGTGCCCACGCCCGCGCCTGAGCCGGTCCGCTCATTCGCCGCAGCCGGCCTGCTGCAGGCTGGCTTCGGCCTGGCGCTGGTGCTGGCGCTTATTTTTGCGTGTGCCTGGGCGGCGCGACGTTTTGGCCTGTTGCAGCAAGCCGGCAGCGGCCGCCTGATCAAGGTAGTGTCCAGCGCCATGGTCGGTCAGCGTGAGCGCGTGGTGGTGGTCGAAGTGGGCAGCACCTGGCTGGTGCTGGGTGTGGCGGCCGGTCAGGTCCGAGCGCTGCACAGCATGCCGGCCGAAACCCTGTCTGAAGCGCATGGGGCTGCGGCCGTGAACGCCACAAGTGGCATGAGCGGGCGCTTTGGCGCAGGCGTTTTTTCACAGAAGTTGCTGCAATCGATGGACAAGCTGAGCACGCTCAACAATCTCAACAAGCTCAAAAAACAGGACTGAAAAGCATGCTGCCGGTTTATTCCCAGCCCGGGAGGTGCTTTTTTTGGCGCGCTCGTCTCGCCTGGCAACTCTTCACGCTGACGCTGCTGATGGCACTGCCGCCGCTGGCGTCCGCCCAGGGTCTGCCGGGCATCGTCAACACGCAGGGGCCGGGCGGCAGCCAGACCTGGTCGCTCAGCGTGCAGACACTGGTGCTGCTGACCTCGCTGTCTTTCCTGCCGGCGCTACTGCTGTCCATGACCAGCTTCACGCGCATTCTCATCGTGCTGGGGCTGCTGCGAACGGCCATGGGCACCCAATCCGCGCCGCCCAACCAGATTCTGGTGGGACTCTCGCTGTTCCTGACCTTTTTTGTTATGTCGCCGGTCTTTGACAAGGTGCACAGCGAAGCCTACAAGCCGTTTTCTGAAAACCGCATCTCGGCAGAGCAGGCGCTGGAACGGGGGGTTCAGCCTTTCAAGCAGTTCATGCTCAAGCAAACCCGGGAAGCCGATCTGGCGCTGTTTGCAAAGCTGGCCAAGGTCCCGCCCATGGAAGGGCCGGAGCAAGTGACCTTGCGAATTTTGCTGCCAGCCTTTGTGATCAGCGAACTCAAAACCGCTTTCCAGATCGGCTTCACCATCTTCATTCCCTTCCTGATTATCGACCTGGTGGTCGCCAGCGTACTCATGTCCATGGGCATGATGATGGTGCCGCCGGCCACCATTGCACTTCCGTTCAAGCTGATGCTGTTTGTGCTGGTGGACGGCTGGCAGTTGCTGATAGGTGCGCTGGCCCAGAGTTTTTACACCTGAGCCCGGTTCCCCCTAAAAAGAACGCACTGAAATGACACCTGAATCAGTCATGTCGATGGGCTACGAGGCCATGAAACTCTCGTTGCTGTTGGCTGCGCCCTTGCTGCTGGTGGCGCTTGTCACGGGCCTGATCATCAGCCTGTTTCAGGCAGCTACCCAGATCAATGAAATGACGCTGTCTTTCATCCCCAAGCTGCTGGCGGTGTTTGCCACGCTGGTGATTGCCGGGCCGTGGATGCTCAACCTGACGCTCGACTACATGCGTAATCTGTTCTCCTCGATTCCGCAACTGGTGGGCTGATGCCCGCCGTTTTCTCGGTCACTTCAGAGCAGCTGGGCATCTGGATGGTGGCTTTTCTCTGGCCATTTGTGCGCATGCTGGCACTGATTAGCACAGCACCAATTTTCAGCGAGGCCGCCGTGCCGCGCACCGCCAAGGTAGGCCTGGCTGCCCTGCTGGCGATTGCCATCGCGCCCACGCTGGGCGCCCTGCCCGCAGTCCCGCTGGTGTCTGCGGGCGGCTTCTGGATTTTGATTCAGCAGGTGCTAATTGGCGCGGCCATGGGGTTTTCGATGCGCCTGGTCTTTGCCATGGTGCAGGCCGCCGGTGAATATGCCGGTCTGCAAATGGGTCTGTCTTTTGCATCCTTTTTTGACCCCACCAGTGGCGGCACGACGATGGTGCTGGCACGCCTGCTCAACGCCTTGGCGATGCTGCTTTTTCTGGCATTCGACGGTCACCTGATGCTGATCATGACGCTGGCCGAAAGCTTTCACGCGTTGCCGATTGCCGACGCACCACTGGCCGCTGGCGGCTGGTTTTTGCTGGTGACGGCAGGCAGCCAGATTTTTTCGGGCGGCCTGATGCTGGCGCTGCCTCTGATTGCCACCTTGCTGACCATCAACCTGGCCATGGGCATCCTGAACCGGGTGTCGCCGCAGTTCAGTATTTTTTCCGTGGGCTTTCCGGTCACGCTGCTGGCCGGCATGTTTCTGCTGCAATTGTTGATGCAGTACCTGGCACCCTTTCTCGCGCCGCGCTTTGCCGCCGGCTTTCCCTTCATGCTGGAGTTTTTGCAAGGCCTGCGGCGCTAGCGCCCACCGCCGAAGGTCCAGCCGCCGCCCCGGGTTGCTACGTAATTAATAGCTGTTTACGCCCGTCAGATATGGGGTAGAGCCCTATTTCATTAGGAAAATTGCGGTGTAGCACGTTCAGCAAGCGGCAAGCTACAAGTAGTTGAACAAAGCAATCTGCTGAATCTTGACAAAGGTTTGCTGGCTCGCCTGCAGCGCGGTCTGGCGCTGGTAAAACTCGGCTATCGCGCTGGCATAGTCCAGGTCCTGCAAGTCAGACAGATAGCTCTTGTCGAAAAGCGTGCGGCTGTCGCCCGTGACGTCCAAGGCATCGAGTTCCTGCAGGCGCGAGCCGACCGAGGAACGCACCGTCAGCACGTTGTCGTGCGCCATGGTAATTTCGCGGTTGGCCTTGCCCAATGCATCCATCATGTTCTTCTGAGCTAGTGCGCCGGCATTGTCCACAGGTGTTTTCAGTGCGGCGATCACCGTGTCGAGGGTCGCGAAAACGTCGGCACCGGCACTCTGAAAAATACTGCGCCCATCGTCCGTACCGGCCATCTGCCGCGACACATCCACTTGCATCAGACGTTGGCCCTGGTCGCCAACATAGCTGACGCCGACGGGACTTGGCTGGCGCACGAATGGCGCTGTGCCGCTCTTGAAACCGGCGAACAAAAACTGTCCATTGCCGTCGTCACTATTGGCCAGTCCCTGCAACTGGTCCAGATTGCTTTGCAAGGTGGTGGCTATGGTCGCGCGATCGGCATCGGTCAGCGTGCCGCCGGCCTGGATTAGCTGCGTCTTGACGGTTTGCAAGACAGTCGTGACGCTTTGCAAGGCGTTTTCTTCCATCGACAGCGTCTGCCTGGCCTGCGCCCGGCTGGCCGCGTACTGCGCATTCACCGCGATCGACTGCGACACCGCCAGCACACGGGTGGCGCCCAGCGGGTCGTCCGACGGCGCCAGAATCTTGGTGCCGGCGCCAAGCTGCTGCTGCACACGCAACAGGTTGTTTTGCTGCGCGCCCATGGCGGTGCGGCTTTGTTCGTAAAAAGACTGGGTGCTGATACGCATCGTGAACTCCTTAGGTAGCGCTTAGTTGATGCCAAGCACCGCGTCAAACATGCTTGAGGCGGTCTGTATCACTTTGGCATTGGCCTGATACATCTGCTGAAACATCAGCAAATTAGCGGTTTCTTCGTCCTGATTGACCCCCGACACCGACTGCTGGGCAGAGCGGATTTGCGTTGCCAGGCTGGTCTGGGCAGCGCCAGAAATCTGGATCTGCCGAGCTTTGTTGCCGACCGTGCTTACCAGTTGCCCGTAGGCGTCGTTGAAGCTGGCGGAACTGTTACCGATAGTTTTCTTGTTTTGCAGCGCCCCGAGCAAAAGGGCATTGCTTCCATCGGACACGCCACCGGTGTTTGCCTCAATGGTGAAGGTGTCGCCGTCGGCTGGCGTACCGCTGAATTTAAACGTGATGCCGCCGAAGCTCACCGTGGATCCGGCCGAATAGGTCACCGGCGTACCCGCCGCATACGGGCTGCCGGCAGCGGGCGCGCCATTTGCCAGCGTCACCGTGACGGCCGCTCCTGCGGGAAACCCCGACAGCTGATTCAAAGCGCCGTCATAAGTCAAGGTCACCTTGGCAGCGAGAGGCGTGGGCAGGTAGTTCGCGTCTACCGTTCCCGCGCTGATCGATGCGCTGCCCTTGTTGCCAAACGTACTGCCTGTGACGACGGGCGAGGCGGCTGCCACCTTGGCCGGATCGGAAATCAGAACCGCCAGATCGCGCGCACCGGTGCGGGTGGGCTGGATCAGGAATGAATCACCGGCTGCGGCAGCGCCGCTGCCCAGAGTAAGCGTTATGCCGTCAAAGCGGGTGGTGTTGGCAGGCGCTGCGCCCGGAAAACCGGCCGTAAGAGGAATATCCTGGTTGTCCGACAGTCGCGTAAGTTTGTAGGCGGGTCCGGCCGTAACGTCCAGCCGATAGTCGCTGGTGGTCAATTGACTGCTGTCTGCAAACGACGGCGTCAATGCGAGGTTGCCGGTGTTCCTGCTGTTCGAAAGAACACCCGGAGTTGCCTGGGAAAAGAAGTCGCTTCCCAGCACACCCTTGAGATCAACCCCGAGTTTTTGCTGCGCATTGAAGGAGTCTGCCAATGCAATGGCGATGCGGCCCAGGGAATTTTGCGCAGTCGCCAGCGTCTCGTTGCGAAATTGCATCAACCCGCCCAACGTGCCGCCGGAGACCATGCTGCTCTGCAATTCCACAGCCTTGCCGGCGGCATTCACCGCTGCCACGGTAGTTCGGCCCGGATCGCTTGATGAACTGACGGCGGCCAAAACGGTAGCCTTGTCGCCCAGCACCAAGGTTTGCCCATTGCCAATGAATACGTTGTACTGGCCGCCGTCCTGCACGACGAGCTTGGTGCCCACCAGCTTGCCGAGGTCACTGACCAACTGGTCACGCTGGTCAAGCAGGTCATTGGGGGCCTGGCCGCCTGCCGCGTTGCTGAGCATGGCAACCTGCTTGTTCAGACTGGAAATCTGCTGGGCATAGGTGTTGATCTGATCGACGCTGCCGGAAATCTGCTCGTTGACATTGGCGTTGAGGCGGGTCAGGTACTGGTCCATCGATCTGAACTGGTTGCTGACTGCCTGCCCGGAACTGATTAATTGCTGGCGCGCGGATGGGTCGGCCGGGGTATTGGCGACCGCCTGCACATGGGTGAACAGCGTCTGCAGTTGCGGCGCCAGGCCGGCCGCCTTATCGGCCAGCAGGTTATCAATCTGGCTGATCTGCGTGTAATAAGTAGTCAGCGACTGGTTCGCCGACTGCGCCTGATTGAGCTGCGATGTCAGGTACTGGTCGTAACTGCGGGTGACGTCAACAACCTTGGCGCCACTTCCAAAAAAACCAACACTGGGACTGTAAACACCACCGCTCGATGCAATCTGGGCAGATTGGCGACTGTAGCCTGCGGTGTTGACGTTTGCCGTGTTGTGGCCAGTCGTCACCAGGGCTGCCTGCGCGGCGTTCAAGCCGCTAAGCCCGGTAAAAAACATGCTGTTTGACATAAACCTGATCCTCTAAAACTACGACTGGAACTCCGGCAGCCTTTTGAAGGCCCTATGGTAGATGACGACAACTTCCATCAAAAACTTGAGGGCGAATGCGCAATATAGTTGCGACCTTCTATGACCTCACGGAAAGCTGCCAAGCGACAACTCAAAATTCTTCCCATTCACCCGCACCGGAAGCGCCTGCCACGGCAAGCTGGGGAGTTGCCGCCTGCTTGCGTTGCGGCGCGGTTATAGCCGGTTTGGCGCATGGCGGCTGCTTGGGTGCCGTGCGCGCAGGGACGGGTGCCACGCCCGAGGCCGGGGCCATTAGGTTGCGCTGCTCCTGATCGAGCCTGAACACACTGACCACCTGCGACAAGCCGCTGGCCTGCTCTTGCAGTGAGGCTGCTGCCGCAGCAGCCTCTTCAACCAGCGCGGCGTTTTGCTGCGTCACCTGGTCCATTTGCGTGATGGCCTGGTTGATCTGCTCGATGCCCGAAGTCTGCTGCTGGCTGGCCACGCTGATCTCGGCCATGATGTCGGTGACGCGTTTGACGCTGATCACGATCTCGTCCATGGTCTTGCCGGCCTCGGCTACCTGCTTGCTGCCTTCTTCAACCTTGTCAACGGAGTCGCCTATCAGGGTCTTGATCTCTTTGGCTGCTGCAGCGCTTCGCTGGGCGAGGTTTCTGACTTCGGCGGCGACCACGGCAAAGCCTCTGCCCTGCTCGCCGGCCCTTGCCGCTTCAACGGCAGCATTCAAGGCCAGGATGTTGGTTTGAAAGGCGATACCGTCGATCACGCCTATGATGTCGACGATCTTTTTGGACGAGCTGTTGATGGCGCTCATGGTGTCGACTACCTTGGCTACGACTTGCCCTCCTTTGACCGCTACGTTTGAAGCGGATTCGGCGAGCTGGTTGGCCTGGCGGGCGTTGTCGGCGTTTTGCTTGACAGTACTCGTCAACTCTTCCATCGACGCGGCGGTTTCTTCAAGCGAGCTGGCCTGCTGCTCGGTGCGCGACGACAGGTCCATGTTGCCGGCGGCGATCTGGCTAGAGGCTGTGGCTATGGTGTCGGTGCCGCTGCGTACTTCGCCGACGATTTTCACCAGCCCTTGGCGCATCGCCTCCACGGCACGGGTAATGACGCCTATTTCATCGCGCCGCCCCGAGTCCAGCGACTGGAACAAATGGCCGCCCCCGATCGCCTGCACATGCTGGCTCAACAGACTCAGGGGTTGCACGGTACGCCGGATGAACACCATTGCGGCCATTCCCATAATCACGGCCGTCACTGCGATGAAACTGCCCAGCCATATCATTTGCCGGTACAGAGCGGCCAGGGCCTCCGCTTCCGGCACTTCCGCGACGACCAGCCAGCCGGTCTCCTGACTCTTGACGACACTGGCAAATCGCTCCGCCTTGCCGCCCGGCGTCAGAACCGCAGGTGCATGGGCAATTCGGTCACTACCAGCGCCCGTCACGATAGCGAGCCATTCGCTGGCGCCCGCAGGCAAAATCTCCGCAAGTTTTTTCCCTGCTGAGACGGGATGGAAGACCAGCGTCGCAGCGGCCGGACCGCCACGCGGATCGATGATGTAAAGACCTCCGGTTTCGAAGATTCTCGTCTTGTCTACCGCCTCGCGCAGAAATGCCTGCTGCCTGGAAATGTCCAGGCCAACGTAGAGCACGGCGACCAAGCGGCCAGCCTCGTCGCGGACAGGCTCGTAGATTGTCATGAAGGGACGGCCGAACAGCGTGGCTCGCCCTACAAACTTGCGTCCGGCACGCAATTCCGCGTAGGCCGGACTCTTGCGATCGAGCAGCGTGCCCACGGCACGCTCGCCATTTTCTTTCACGACCGAAGTTGTAATCCGTCGAAAATCTTCGCCTTGAACCACGAACACTGTCGCATTGCCCCCGGGGAAATCACGCGAAAAGCTGTCGACCTCGGTCGTGCTGTCATTGAGGGGGCCGCCGAAGTTGGTCAGCGTCCCCGCCGCTTCATCGACGAGGGACAGCGTCGGTCCAAACTGTTTGCGATAAGCAGCAAATGAATTTTCAATGGCCAGCCGCATCGTCTGATCGAAGATGTCAATCGACTGCGCAATGGCGGAGGCTTTGGCGTGGGCATACTGGGCCGTGCTGACTTGTTGCTGTGAAGACGCGAGTACGTAAAAAAAACCTAGAACGGTCAATGTCGCAGCCAAAATGACCGCGGACCCAGTGAGGGCCAGGGACCGCGTTAGCGATTTGAAGGACCGCGACGGGGATTGATTATTCATGCACAACTCCAGGCGCAGGACATTCAAACGACCACAGCCAATAGATGGAGCAAAGCGCGACTCGGAAATTTCGCTTGGCTGCCGGCCGGGACATACGCCTTTGCGGTGAAAGCGCCAATAGGCGACGTGTTTCCCGCATAAGGGTTGGGTTACTGTTTGTCGCGAGCATAAGCACTCCTTTAAACAATGATGGTGACGCGCCCTGTCACGCACCCAGTGAGTCTGAATAGCAGCGCCGTTGACATTGGACTACCTCTGTTTATCGGTCAACTATGGGAAGAACTTTAGTTAAAGAAAACAGCCCTCCCGTCACTTGTTGGCCCTTGAATCGCCTCCCGCCACAAAAGCTAAGTCATCTGCTTCATGATGCGAACTAGCTTTCCACCATATTCAGGATCCGTGGCATAGCCGGCGCGCTGCAGACCATGCGCCGCCGCAGCCGGGTCCTGCGTTGCCAGCACATTGGAGTAGCGCGGATTGGTGGCCAAGAATTTGGCGTAGTCTGTAAACGCTTCGTCATAAGAGCCATAAGCACGGAAAGTGGCACGGGTTTTTTGCGCCACGCCATCGACGTATTCGGTGGTTGTGGTCTCGGCCACCGGCCCCTTCCAGCTTTTGTCAGCCTTGATGCCGAACAAGTTGTAGCTGGGTGTGCCGTCCTCGGCGCGAATTTCGCGTCGCCCCCAGCCCGACTCCAGCGCGGCCTGCGCCATGATTAGCTGTGCAGGAACCCCGCTGGCTTGGCTGGCACGCTGCGCGGCTGGCAGCATGCGCGTCACGAATTGCTCGACATGCGCCTGCGGCAACACACTGCGGCTTTGCGTGGCTTGTGCAGTGGCGGCCTCGTAGAACGAGAGGCCGGGCGTGGCCCGTGAAACGGGCGCAATCTTGGGCGCCAGTGCGCCAAGTGCGCCAAATTGCCCGACTGGCGGCATACCACCCTGCCGCGCCACGCCCGGTGCGAGTGCGGCAGCATCCCCACCCATCGAACGGCTGAGCTGCGCCAACATGGCTTCGGCCAAACCCAGCCCACGGCCAGAAAGATTCTGCGACAGCTGCTGATCAAGCATGGCGGTATAGGTTTTTTCCTGCGAGCTGCTGAACATGCCGTCCGAGGGCGTCGCTTCGCGCATGCTTTTGAGCATCATCTGAAGGAACATGACTTCAAACTGCTTGGAGGCCTGCTTCATGCCCTCTTGCGGCGATGAGCGAACGGTACGCCGCAACGCATCGACGCCCTGCACGTCCAGCGACAGGCGTTGATCAAGCACACCCGAGCCGGCGGGATTTATGCCATTGAGGTTGGAGAGTCCAGCGCTAGCCATGAAGCACCTTAAATAATTTCAAGCTCGGCACGCAGCGCCCCTGCCGCCTTCATGGCCTGCAGAATGGACACCAGATCCTGCGGATTGGCGCCCAGCGAATTGAGTCCCTTGATGACATCTGCCAGCGAGGCACCACCGCGCACGACTTGCAGCGCACTGCCAGCCTGATTGAGCTCGATCTGCGAGCGCTGGGCCACGACGGTGCTGCCGCCAGAAAGCGGGCCGGGCTGGCTGATGACAGGTTCGGTATTGATCACTACTGTCAAATTTCCATGCGCCACGGCGCAATCCTGAATCCTCACGGCCTGATTCATCACGACCGACCCGGTACGCGCGTTGATGACGACTTTGGCGATGGCCTGCTCGGGCGCAACATCGATATTTTGTATGCGCGCCAGGAAGCTGACACGCTCTTCGGGCCTGGCCGGCGCCGTGACCTGAATGACACGGGCGTCCAGTGCGGTGGCGGTGCCGGCGCCGAGGTTGCGGTTAATCGCATCCACGGCCTTTTGCACGGTTCCAAAATCGGTGGTGTTCATTTCGAGCAGCAAGGTGCCATCGCCGCCCAGGGGCGACTCCACCGCCCGCTCGACGATGGCGCCGGCGGGAATCCTCCCGGACAGCAGCTGGTTGATCTTGACCTGAGAGCCGCCAGCCGATGCGCCCGCGCCACCGATCACCATATTGCCTTGCGCGAGTGCATAAACCTGGCCATCGGCCCCCTTCAGGGGCGTCATCAACAAGGTGCCGCCACGCAGACTTTTGGCATTGCCCATGGACGAGACGGTGATGTCAATGTTCTGCCCGGGCCGCACAAAGGGCGGCAAGACGGCCGTCACCATCACGGCGGCCACATTTTTCAATTGCATGTTGGTGCCGGGCGGCACGGTCACGCCGAGTTGTCCCAACATATTGTTCAGACTCTGCGTGGTGAAAGGCGTCTGCTGGGTCTGATCGCCGCTGCCATCCAGGCCAACCATCAGCCCGTAGCCGATCAGCGGGTTGTCGCGCACGCCCTGAATGCTGGCAAGATCTTTCAGCCGCTCGGCCTGCGACGGCAGAGCAACAACGGCCAGTAAGGCAAGAAAAGCCAGAGGAACCAGACGCAGCCTGAAGCCTGCTACAGCCGCGATCTGAATTTTTCTGCGGTGGCGCTGCAGTGGCGGGCGTAGGATTTGCATGATCAAAAGGGCAGCACGTTGAGAAAAATGCGCTGCAGCCAGCCCATGGTTTGCGCTTCGTCGATGTAGCCTTTGGCGCTGTATTCGATCCGGGCGTCAGCCACCTGGGTGGAGGCAATCGTGTTGTTGGCGCTGACGGTGCGCGGGTTGACCACGCCCGAGAAGCGGATGAACTCGGTGCCTTGGTTGATCAGCATCTGCTTTTCGCCGCTGACCAGCAGATTTCCATTGGGCAGGACGTCGGTGACCGTCACGGTGATGACGCCATTGAAGGTGTTCTTGGCGTTGGCCCCGCCTTTGGCGCTCATGGCGTTCTTGCTACTAACGGTGGCATCTTGCGAACTGGAGATCAGGCCCTCAAAAATCTTCGGAATCACGCTGAGGTCCAGACTGGCGCTGCCGCTTCGGCTGGCGTCCGCCGCCGAGTTCTTGCTGGCGTTGACGTTTTCGCTGACCAGGATAGTCAGGATGTCACCGATATAGCGCGGCCGCCTGTCCTCAAACAAGGCCTGCGAACCGAAACCGGTGCGGTAAATCGCCCCATTCACGGGCGCGGCCGGTCGGATCTGCATATCAGCACGGGCTGTCATGGGCTGATGCACCAGCGGCTCGCGCGGAATTTGCGCGCAGCCGCCCAGCAGCAGACTGCTGGTCAACAGCTGCAGCATGAGCCGATAGCCCGCGGACAGCCTGGACATTACAACTGCGCCAGTCGTGCCAGCATTTCATCGGAAGTTTTAACGACCTTGCTGTTGATTTCGTAGGCCCGTTGTGTCTGAATCATGTTGACGAGTTCTTCAACCACGTTGACGTTCGATGACTCGACATAGCCCTGGCTGAGCGTGCCGGCGCCATTTTGGCCTGGCGCGCTCTGGTTGGCCCCGCCTGAAGCGTCGGTTTCAACATACAGGTTTTCGCCATTGGCCTGCAGACCGGTGGGGTTCAAAAATGTAGACAGCTGGATCTGGCCGACCTGCACGCTGGCGGTGCTGCCAGCCTGGACCACCGACACCGTGCCGTCACGGCCAATTGTCATGCCGGTGGCGTTTTGCGGCAGCGTGATGGCAGGCTGCACCGGAAAGCCGCTGGCGTTGACCAGTTGACCATTCTGGTCGGTTTGGAAGGAACCGTCGCGGGTATAGGCGGACGTGCCGTCCGGCATCAACACCTGAAAAAAGCCGTTGCCGTTGATCGCCACATCTTTGATGTTGTCGGTTTTGGTTGGATTGCCTTGGCTATGAATGCGCTCGGTTGCCACAATGCGCACGCCGGTGCCCAGTTGCAAACCGGACGGCATGCGGGTCTGGTCCGAAGTCTGACCACCACTTTGGCGCAGGTTCTGGTACATCAGGTCTTCAAAAACCGCGCGGCTGCGCTTGAAACCGGTGGTACCCACGTTGGCCAGATTGTTGGCAACAACGTCGAGCTGTGTCTGCTGGGCATCAAGACCGGTTTTGGCAATGGAGAGAGAGCGAATCATGGGGAGTCCTGAAAAGTGGTCTAGCCCTGGTGGCTATCAGATCAAGGGAGACAAATGTCTGGAAATTTGGCAGCCTAATTGTTTAGCTGTTTGACAGCAATTTGTTCGCCTGCTGATCATTGCTTTCGGCGGTCTGCAGTGTCTTCATATGCATTTCAAAGCGACGTGCGTTGGCAATCATGTCCACCATGACCTCGACCGGATTGACGTTGCTGCCTTCCAGGGTGCCAGTCAGCAGCCGCACAGTAGAGTCGGCCTGGGCAGGCGCAACACCGGCCCGCATGCGGAAAAGTCCATCGTCGCCACGCACCAGATCAGCGGCCAATGGGTTGACCAGCTTCAGTCGCCCCACTTCAGCAGCGCCGACCGCGGGGTCGCCTGCGCCAATAGCGCTAACCACGCCCTCGCTAGTGACCACCAAGGCCGATCCGGGCGGCACGGCCAGCGGCCCCGCCTCACCTGCGACAGGCCGGGAATCCATGGTCGTCAACTGGCCGTCCGCGCCGACCTGAAGATTGCCCACGCGGGTATAGGCTTCGCTGCCATCGGGCAGCTGCAGCGTAAGCCAGCCATCACCGCGCACAGCCACATCGAGCGCGCGCCCGGTCTGCGTCATGGGACCGCTGCGCATGTCAGCACCGGGGGTTGAGGCCACCACCATGGCTCGGGTCGCGGCTTCAACGCCCACCACCGGAACAGCGCGAAAATTGTTGATTTGGGCGCGAAAGCCGGGTGTTGACACATTCGCCATGTTGTTGGCGACCGAAGCCTGCTGCTCCATCGCCTGTTTGGCACCACTCATGCCGACATAGATCATCCGGTCCATAGCTTTTCCTTTTTTTCCTTTTTGCCGCGATGGCCAACTCGGTCAGCCGGCCATGCCGGGATCAGCGCATGTTCACCAGTGTCTGCATAACCTGATCTTGTGTCTTGACGGTCTGGGCGTTGGCCTGGTAGGTGCGCTGGGCAATGATCAGATTGACCAACTCGGAAGTCAGGTCAACGTTGGAAGCTTCGAGTGCGCCTGAAGTCAGCGCGCCCAGCTTGGTACCCGCGCCTGGTGTGCCGGTCAAGGGTTGGCCCGATGCCGAGGTCTCGGCCCATACGTTGTCGCCTTTGGGTTGCAGCCCATTTGGGTTCACAAAAGAAGACAGGACAATCTGGCCCAGGGCCTTGGCCTGCTCATTGGAGTATTTTCCGGTGACGGTGCCATCCTGGTTGATGGCAAATGAAGTCAATGTGCCAGATGTGTAGCCGTCTTGAGTCAGCTTTTTAACATCATTGGCGTTGCCGAATTGGGTGGTGCCGGTCACGTCAACCGCGAATGCCATGGGGCCGGAACCGTTGCCAAAATCCAGACCAGCGAACGCTATTGATGGAGCGGACGTCAGATTGCCATTGGTATCGAAAGTAAGTGTGCCTTGCTTGCCGGCAACCGGCGCGGCGGGAGGCGCAGTGGCAAGAGCCCCTCCCGAAGCAAGCGGCTTTCCATCTGCGGTGGCGTAAGCATCCCACTGGTTGGATGCAGTTTTCACAAAGAATGTAGACAGCTCATGGGAATTACCCAGCGAGTCGTAGACCGTAACCGCATTGGCGTAGTTATAGGTGGTGGAATCGTTGGCATCAAAGGCGGTGGCAGCGGGAATGGCCGCGCTGCGCGAGTCTAGATTGAACTGGGCTGCGATGTTCTGCGTCGAGTTCGGCTGCATGGCTGTCGTTGGCAATTGCAGCGGCGCTGGACTGCCGCCGGCAACGCTGCCGTTGGCCCCTACCGGATAGCCAGTCAGTTGCATACCGCCTGAATTGACGATAAAGCCGTCCTTGTTCATGTTGAACTGGCCATTGCGCGAATAAGCAATCTCACCCCCGGGGCTGGCCAGCCTGAAGAAACCATCCCCATTGACAATTGCCACATCCAGCGCGCGTGAACTGGTTTGCACCGCGCCGGACGTGAAATTTTGTGACACGCCGGCCACCTGGGTACCCAAACCGACCCGCGAACCGGCATAGACATCAGAGAACTGGGCAGTGCCTGACTTGAAGCCAATGGTCCCGGAGTTGGCAATGTTGTTGCCTATGACATCGAGATTGCTGGCGGAGGCATTCAGACCGCTAACGCCTTGTGCGAAACCCATGGTATTTCCTTTTGTCTTGAAATTGACGTTTGAATAATTGCGACTGGCGAATGAGTCGAATTCAGAGAATTAGCTTGACGTCGCTGAGGCTGGCTTTGCGGCCGGCACCCAGATCGAGTGCAACGCCGTTGGCTTGCTGCGCCACGCTAGAAACTTTTGCGTAGGTCAGCGTACTAGCCATCACTTTGGAATCGCCACCCAACGCCCCTACGTTGACGGTGTAGACACCAGCGGCAGCGGGCGCCCCGTTGTCTGCCATGCCATCCCATGACAGCGTTTTGACTCCTGCGGGCAAGGCGCCCAGGTCAAGGGTGCGAACAACCTCTCCGGCGGCATTGGTGATGCTTACTTTCACTGTCTCTGCGGTACCGGTCAGGTCGACGGCGAACGGCACCTCGAGGCCGGGCTTGAGGGCCAGCTCGCTGCCCGGAACTAGCACCGTGCGGCCAATCAGATTGGCCGATTGCAGCACCTGGCTTGAACCACTTTGGGCCAGCAGTGACTGGAACGCACTGTTGAGTTTTTCGATGCCGCTGACGGTGCTCATCTGCGCCAGCTGCGAGGTCAGCTGGGCATTGTCCAGAGGATTGAGCGGGTCCTGGTTATTCAGTTGCGTGACCAGCAGCTTAAGAAAACGCTGTTCACTGTCGGCGCCGGTACCCGTTGCAGCAGTCAGCGCGCCAGCACTTCCAACGCTGCCGGCCGGTGTGGTTGCAGTCAAGGCCATAAAAAGTTTTCCTGTGAAGAGAATGTGGGCGGCGGACGACGTTATTGACCGATCGTCAGGGTTTTCAACATTAATGTCTTGGCGGTATTGAGCACTTCAACGTTGGCTTGATAGGAGCGGGATGCCGAAATCATATTGACCATTTCTTCAACCACATTAACGTTGGGCATAGTGACGTAACCCTCGGCGTTGGCCAGTGGATTCTTCGGGTCGTGCAGCATGCGCAAGGGCGAGGGATCTTCCACCACACGGGCCACCTTCACGCCGCCAATAGCCTGACCATTGGCCGGCATCATCTCAAACACCACCTGACGCGCGCGATAAGGCTTGCCATCGGGACCGGACACACTATCGGCATTGGCCAGGTTGCTGGCGGTCACGTTCATGCGCTGGGATTGCGCCGTCATGGCGGAACCCGCAATGTCAAAAATGCCAAGTGAACTATTGGTAATGGGCATGGACTGCTTTCGCGTCGCTGTTTAGCGCTATTACTGCACCGCTGACAGCAACGATTTGATTTTTGAACTGAGCACCGTCAGATTGAGCTCATAGCGCATGGCGTTGTCGGCAAATTTGACGCGCTCAACATCCATTTCCACGGTATTGCCGTCAATGCTTGACTGGTTGGGCGTGCGGAACAACAAATCGCCCTCGCTGAGGGCCTGCGCCTCGCTAGAAATATGGCGGGATGAGGTACTGGTCATAGTCATGGACTGCCTGCCCCGCTCTACCGCTTGTGTTAGCTTGCTGCTGAAATCGAAGTCGCGCGCCTTGAAATTTGGCGTGTCGGCATTTGCAATATTGGCTGACAAAACTTCTTGCCGCCTTGCCCGCAGGTTAAGTGCCTCCTGATGAAAGCGCAGCGCCGAATCCAGCTTGTCTATCATTTCTTTTCCATCGTTTGAGGTCTTTTTCCCGGGGACACCCGGGCGATCCTGGTGAAAATAATTTTAGGGACACCCCAGGCTGTCAATTACCCGAACAGATGGACTTTCAAGGCCCAATTCAATGCCGCTTGCAGCTGTTTGGAGTGGAGAATTTCACCTTGAACCAGGGTGTCTCAATCGGTTGAGCAGGACCCGGATTGCAGCGCAATTCAAGCCGTGGCGCAAGCCCACCTTGCCTAGAATAGTTACACGCAGGCCTGTCACGTATTTCCACGCGAAGTGATGACGTAGTTACCCGGTTGCCCGCTAGAGATTTATTGGTATGCGTTGATTTTTAGAGGAAATCCTGAAATGCCGCTGCACAGAACCCTGCTCAGCTTTGTTGCGCCAGCCCTGTGCTGGGTGCTGGCTGCGATGCCGGCGCGCGGCGCCACGCCGCCGTCAATGCAGCTCTCGGGCAGCGCGGGTTCGGCGATCGAGCAACTTTTATTGGTGCAAACGGCAGGCTTGCCAGGCAAGGTCAGCATCGCCCTTGATACGCCGCGCTTGGGCGCACTGCCACCTTGCGTGGCACCCGAGGCGTTTTTGCCGCCTGGTACCCGTCCCTGGGGACGTGTTTCGGTGGGGGTGCGATGCGACGAGAACCCGCCGTGGACCCGCTATGTAGCGGCTCACATCGCGGTAGTGGCCAGCTACTATGTCGCGGCGCGACCGATCGCTGCGGGGCAAGCGCTGACGCCTGCCGATGTTACGGTTCGTGAAGGCGATCTCGCGGCGCTTCCAGCCAGTGTGGTGGTCGATCCGGCGCAACTGAGCGGCGTGGTCGCCTCGAACCGCATCGCTTCAGGGGCGCCGATACGACGGGAGTTGCTCCGCGGCGTGGTTCTGGTGCAGCAAGGGCAAAGCATCAAGATTGTGACGCGTGGGGCAGGCTTTGTGGCCAGCGCCGACGGCAAAGCGATGACCGATGCCGCAGTCGGTACGGTCATTCAGGTAAAGATTCAGGGAGGGCAATTACTCAGTGGCATCGTCCAGACGGACGGCAGCGTCGAACGCACCAACTGATTTTCAGTAATTTTTTGACAACTGCTAAAGTTTTGAGCTGAACCGCCGTTATACCGGTGAGATCCCTGAGGAAACCATCATGAAAATCGATCAAAACGTCACTTATTTGAAGAATGTGCCTGGCTCAGCCCCGTCGGTGACGACCAGAAACAGCCTCAATGGGCCGGCGTCTGCCGTGGCGACCCAGGCGCAACCCTTGCTGCCCTCGACCATTGGCGATTTTGATGCTGGCCGCGTCGCACAGATTCGCGAAAGCATCAGCGCCGGCCGCTACCAGGTCGATACCGCCAGAATCGCCGACGGCCTGCTTGCGAGCGTGCGTGACCTGCTAAGCAATCGGTCATCATGAGCAGCCTTTTACTCAATCACCTGACGCAGGAGCATGCCGCTGTTGGGGCATTCCTCGAATTGCTGGATGAGGAAGCCGCCGCTATGTCGCATGGCGACTTTGCCGCCTTGCCTGCGCTTGCGGAACGAAAGTCACAGCTGATCGAGCAGGTGGCGTTGTTGGATCATCAACGTGAATTAGAGCAAATTAGTTTGGGTTACGCGGCTGATCGCAGCGGTGCGGAATCCGTCGCGGCGGCTGGAGGCGAAGTACTACAAACCGCGTGGCGGAACTTGCGGGAACTGGCAACGCAGGCCCGTGAGCACAATCACCGCAATGGAGTGATGGTTCATACACACCTGGATTTCACCCGCCAGTCCATCAGTTTTCTGAAAGCAAGAGGTCAGCCATTGTATGGACCGGACGGCACGCACCACACTGGAACCGGCCAGGGCAACAGTCTGGCCTCGGGGTGAGCGCTGCGTTCAGACAGGCAACCGCGTTAATTCGCACTATCCGGTCAACCTACTTTCAGGTCAGTTCGAAAGTCTAATGCAGGGCGTGCCGGCCGAAAGGGTCAGGGGCTCTGGTCGCTAAAGGTGTTCGCTTAACATTCCACGCAAGCGACTGATCACCTGGCTATGCAACTGGCAAACGCGCGATTGAGTGACTTCCAACACAGCACCAATCTCGCGCAGATTCAGTTCCTGCTCATAGTACAAACTCAGCAGCAGACGTTCGCGCTCGGGAATGGCCTCAATGGCTTCCACCAGCTTATGCCGCAAGCCGCTTTCAAGTAATCGCTCCAGCGGCCCATTGCTGCACTCCCGATCGCTGCCTTCGCCGCGGCACTGCTGGTCGAGAAAACTGTTCTCCTCGTCGTTGCGATCAAAGTCTTCGTAATACACCAGCTGGCAGCCATGAATCTCCTGCAAAAGGTGCTGATAGGCCGGCAACGGCAGTTGCAGTTCCTGCGCGATCTCGCTCTCGGTGGGTGCGCGTCCAAGCTTCTGCTCCTGCACCTGAACCGCTTTTGCAACACCACGCGAGGACTGCCGCAGGCCACGTGATACCCAATCGTTGGCGCGCAGTTCGTCCAACATGGCGCCGCGAATGCGCTGGCTGGCGTAAGTTTCGAATTTCGCGCCCTGATCATCCTGATAGCGACCAGCCGCATCCAGCAAACCCATCATGCCCGCCTGAATCAAGTCATCTAACTCGACGTTGGCGGGCAGTTTAGCGATCAGCTGCAAGGCCAGGCGTCGCACCAGTGGCGTGTATTCGGTCAGCAAATGGGCGGAGCCTGATGTGTCTATCTTTCCCTGAGGGGTGTACATTGAAAGTCACTCCTGCTTTCTTAACCAGTGGGGGCATTGCATTTTCGGCGGCTGTATCAATGCATCGCCAGTACGGGCCTGGCATCGTGGCAAGCGGCCGCATTTGCCGATCCTGACGGCGGGCGGCTTCGCGCCGGGGGCTGCGGCCACTGCAACAAATCAGATGCAATCTGACGAAAGTCCACGGCTGCAGGGCTACTCTTGAATGCCTCAACGACCGCCAAATTGAGACGCTGGGCTTGCGCCAGAAGCGGATCGGCCCTGACCCAGCCCGCCGGCTCAAGCGCCAACGCCAGGTAGCGGCTGCCAGTCTGTGCCAGATTGGCCAATATGCGCTGCGCTTCGGCAGCGTCGGTTACGCCGTTGACCAGCACGCGCAGGCGCTGCAGCGCATGAGCATGATGCAACTTCTTGATACAGACATAGGACGCCTTGATCGACGACGCATTCGCGCGCAACACCACCACCACATGATCGGCCTGCGCGGCCAGGGGTGACAGTGTGCCGTCCCCGTCGAGCACGGCATGAACCATCACCAGCCGACCCTGACGCCGCACCGGCGTGCTCTGAAGCCCCCTGCGCTCGTCGAGCAGCAGCACCTCCTGACCCTGCTGCACCAGCGCTGCAACGAGGTTGCGCGCAACGCCTTCCACGTCAGCTGGATCGCTGGCCAACACGGCCACGAGTCTCCCCGGGTTGCCGGCCATCAGGCGACGCAGGCCATCGGCTTGATCGGTCACGAATTTCTTCACGGTGGCGCCCTTAACTTTGCGCCGGTGCCAGATCGGACCGTGGCGAAGCGGCCGCGCCCTCGGTCTCCAGCGCATCCAGCAGTGCAAACAGCTTTCCAAGACCTTCGAACAGCGCGAGCCCAGGCACGGCCCGGTCAGGACGAACGGATCGACCAGCCAGTTGCGCCAACACCTTGCGCGCCGTGTCCGCCCATGCGTCCTGCGCACGCTGCAAACGAAACACCGTGGTGCAAGCCTGTCCGGCAATCAGCAGACGCTTTGGCAGGTCAGAGCCATCAACCGCAGCGCCATCTCCGAGCAGAGGAATACTTTGATTAAGCAGTTTGAAGTACGGTTCGGCAGCGGCGCGCCACGCTGGCCACTGCGCTATTTGCTGCGCTGTGGCCTGGACGCCGGTACTGGCCAGCACGTAGCTGTGGGCGAGCGCTTTACCGCTATCTACATCCACAATTCGCCTGATGACACAGCGCAGCGTCAAAGGCGCCGCGTCTGCGTGCGCGCTACTGGCCTGGGAATCAGGACGCAGGCTGACCAGTGCCTCTGCCACCGAAACCAGTGCGGACTTTTTACGGAACAGGACGGGCTCCGAAGCGCCAAAAGCGAGCCCTGCGGCCAGCTTGGCCAGCGTGGCCGGAGCGCCGCTGGCGGCAGCGGCGATGCGCTGGCTACCTGTCGCGGTTGCCGCCCATTGCAGCCCGCCGGATTGCCACGCCCGCATCAACTCGGACGCAGGCACACGCGCCAACAGCTGGATGACGGGTTTTTCAGATTTTTGCTGTTGCACCCCACCATGCGGTTCGGTCTTTGCCAGCCACTGAAACGGCGCGGCCAAGGGCAGGCCGGTACGATCAGACAGCGCCAGATGGCTAAACAGCGAATGACCCTCAGCACGCTGACCAAGGGTCAGGGAGATCTCACCGGCAACCGTCAACACGTAGTTGCTGCAACTGACCTCGCTGCCGGTGCGTGCCTGCAAAAGCAGGGTTTTTGCGATCGCCTTCTGCCCGACCTGACCAGCGGACAGCTGGCGCCAAAGGTCCCGGGTCTCATCAAAACCGATCTGGCCGGCGCTGAGCGCGCTCGCGTTGATTGTCAGTTCCTCTGCATTGTGGGTGAGCGCACGGATTAATTGGTGGCATTGCAAACGCAGCCGTGCACTGACGGCCTCTGCCGCAACCACGCCCGCCTCATTGCCGGGCGCCGACGGCCGTTCGCCTAGATCAGCCTCGCCGGGCACAAAGAAGGCGCTCGGGCTTTTGGCCTGAAAAACGCTGTCAACCAATGCGCTGCGGTCACCGAGGGCAAGGTGTTCCGGAACCTTCTGGCCGCTGGAAACATAGTGAACCGGCAAGCGATGCCGAATGGCCATGTCGATCAGCACGCCCGGGTGCGTGGCTTCATCAACTTTGGTGAAGATGCAGCCCACCAGGTCGTTCGCGCTGCCAGCTTTCTCGCTACGGCGGTAAGCCTGGACCACTTCGTTGAGTGTGTCGCCATGACTGGTCGCATTGAGCAGCAGCAGGCGCTTGACCGGCCGACTGGCGCCGCATAGCATGGCGATTTGCTCGGACACGGCGCGGTCGCGTTGGCTCCTGCCAACCGTGTCAATCAGCACCATGTGCTTGTCTCGCAGATCCGACAGCACCAGTTCGAGATCAACCGCGTCTTTGACGGCATGCACCGACACGCCGAGGATCTGACCATAGATGCGCAACTGCTCATAGGCGCCAATCCGGTAACTGTCGGTCGTGACCAGCGCAAGTTTTTCAGGACCAAAGCGCATGACGTAACGCGCAGCCAGCTTCGCGGTGGTAGTGGTCTTGCCAACCCCGGTCGGTCCCATGAGCGCAAAGACGCCACCTTCATCCATCAGCGCGTCTTCGTTTTCAAGAATGGGAAGCTGGCGCGCCAGGGTCGACTTAACATAGGCCAGCCCCACGGCATAGCTCTGCCCGGTGGGCAGGTCGGCCAAGATATCTTTGGCCAGGCGGGCACTGAAACCTGCACCCAGCAGGGTACGCAGCAGGTGGCCACGCACCGGGTCACGCCTTTGCGCTTCGTTCCACACAATGCCGGCCAACTGCTCTTCAATCATGCCGCGCATCGAATGGATTTCGCGCAGAACGCAGGCGTCATCGCCGACGCCCACGCCCACGCCCACGCCCATGCTGGTGATATTTGGCGCAGAAGGCAGTGCGACCGCCGGCGGGTGCGGCGCAGCCATTGGCTCGGGCACAACAACTGGTGCCGCCAAAGTCGGCTGAACCGTGACTGATTCTTCCAGCATGGCCACGATCTCGACGCCTTGGTCAGTCACACGGTTGGACACAATGATGGCGTCGGGTCCCAGCTTTTCGCGCACCAGGCGCAAAGCCTCGCGACTTGAGGGCGCGACGATCGTACAGGTAGCCGTATTGGCTTGCAGATTGGTGTTCAAGCTTTGCTTCCGATAGTGCTGGTCACTTTGATGGTGCGGGTATCTGGTATTTCAGCGTGGGAAAGTACCTTGAGCTGCGGCAGACTACGCCGTAAAAAACGGGCCAGCAAGACGCGTAGCGGATGCTGCACCACCAGAACGGGTGTCAATCCCAACTGTGCCTGACGCGCCATCGCCACTTGGGCCTCACGCAACAGGTTATCTGCCAGGCCGGGCTCCAGACCATTGCTGTTACTAAGCGCCTGCAACAAAATGCGATCAAGCGACCCATCGAGGCTGATGACCTGCAGCTCTTCATTGCCCGGGAAAATCTGCTGGACAATCGCGCGCCCCAGCGCCAGTCGGATCAGCGAGGTCAATTCCGTCGTATCCGTCACAGCAGGTGCATTTTCGGCAAGCACGTCCAAAATGGTCCGCATGTCCCGGATCGACACGCCCTCGTCAAGCAAGTTTTGCAGCACCTTTTGCACGCTCGTAAGTGACAAGGCCTTGGGCACCAGGCCTTCGATCAGCATGGGCGATTCCTTGCCAATGCGGTCTAGCAACTGCTGCACCTCTTGGCGCCCCAACAACTCGGCCGCATGCGTATGAATCAAGTGATTTAGATGCGTCGCCACCACAGTGCTGGCGTCGACAACGGTGTAGCCGTAGATCTGAGCTTGTTCGCGCAAACTGGCTTCAATCCAGATCGCTGGCAGGCCGAAAGCCGGGTCTTTGGTAGGCGTGCCGGGTAGCGTCGCGCTGACTTGTCCCGGATTGATGGCCATCCATTGACCAGGTGTTGCCTCTCCCTGTCCGATCTGCACGCCTTTGAGCTTGACCACATAGGCGTTTGGCTTGATCTCCAGGTTGTCGCGAATATGCACCACGGGCACCAGAAACCCAATGTCTTGCGCGAACTTCTTGCGAATACTTTTAATGCGCCCCAACAACTCGCCGTTTTGTGCGCTGTCCACCAGCGAAATTAGTCGGTAGCCCACTTCAAGCCCCAGCGGATCCACCAGCGTCACATCGTCCCAGCTGGCTTCCTGCGCCTCCACTGTTGCCGGCGCGGACGACGGCGCGGCGGCAACGAGGTCCGCACCGCTTGCCTTGCGCTGCATGACGCGCCGCCCGAACCAGATCAGGCCACCAGCAATGATCAGGAACGCCAAGTTTGGCATTCCCGGAATCAATCCCATCATGCCGATGACGCCCGCCGTAAGGAACAGCACTTGCGGATTGGCAAAGAGTTGGCCGGTGAGTTGTCCGCCCACGTCCTCATCGGTGGTGACGCGCGACACGATCACACCGGCTGCAGTTGAAATGACCAATGCCGGAATTTGCGCCACCAGACCATCGCCAATCGCCAGCAGGGTGTATGTCGTGGCCGCTTCCGAGAACCCCATGTCGTGCTGGGCCACGCCAACAATCAGGCCGCCAATGATGTTGATGACCAGAATGAGTAAACCCGCGACCGCGTCGCCGCGGACAAACTTGCTGGCACCGTCCATTGAGCCGTAAAAGTCAGCCTCCTGTGCCACTTCGGCGCGACGCTTGCGTGCGACGTCTTCGCCGATCAATCCGGCATTCAGATCAGCGTCGATCGCCATCTGCTTGCCGGGCATGGCGTCTAGCGTGAAGCGCGCACCGACTTCGGCAATACGGCCGGCACCCTTGGTGATCACCATGAAGTTGATCACGACTAAAATTATGAAGACCATCACGCCGACTGCAAAGTTGCCGCCCACCAGAAAATGACCAAAAGCCTCGATCACTTTACCGGCAGCGTCCGGGCCGGTGTGCCCTTCCATCAACACGACGCGGGTGGAGGCGACGTTGAGCGACAGCCGAAGCAGCGTGGTGAACAGCAGCACCGCAGGAAAGGCCGCGAAGTCCAGCGCCTTCATGGTGTACATGCTGACCAGCAAAACCATGATGGACAGCGCAATATTGAACGTGAACAACAAGTCCAGTAAAAACGGCGGCAGTGGCAGAATCATCATGCTGAGAATCAGAATGATCAGGACAGGACCTACCAGCCCCTTGCCATTGCTGCCTGCCAACATTTGCTTGGGCAGACGCAACCATGAATTGAGCACCGTCATGCGGTAGTCCCCAGGGGATCAAGTGATTCTGGAACTGGCAAATTCTGGGGAGCACGCGGTGCGGTGCCGCCTTCGCTCAACTGGTGATTGAGCTGATACGCCCAGGCCAGCACTTCGGCCACTGCGGCATACAGGGACGCAGGAATTTCGTCGCCCAGTTTGGTGTGGCAGTACAGTGCCCGGGTCAGTGGCGCGGCCTCCAGAATCGGAATCTTGTTTTCTTCGGCCATGGCGCGAATGCGTAAGGCCACCAGATCAGCACCTTTGGCAACCACGCGTGGCGCGCGCATTTCCTTGTCATGGTATTTCAGGGCGACCGCAAAATGGGTGGGATTGGTAACGATGATGTCGGCCTTGGGCACTTCGGCCATCATGCGGCGCTTGGCCATCTGCTGCTGCTGCCGGCGGATCTGCGCCTTGACCTGCGGATCGCCGTCGTTTTCTTTTTGTTCCTGCCGCAAGTCCTCGCGCGACATGCGCAGCTTGCGATGGTGGCTCCACAGCTGGTAGGGCACATCGATGAGTGCCACCAGCAGCAAAGAACCAATGATGAGCGCGCAAGTCAGGGCCACCAGCTTGAGGGCATGCGGCAGTGCCGCATGCACCGGCTCGCTCATCAGCGCCATGATATCGCTCACTTCGGCCGAGATGACCCACCATGCAACGCCGCCGACCAGCAGGGACTTGACGATGGTCTTGACCAGTTCAGCGAGTGATTCGGTCGAAAACATGCGACCAATTCCGGCCACAGGATTCATTTTTGAGAAAGTGGGCGCCAACGATTTGGTTGAAAACAGCCAGCCACCGAGCATCATGGGCGCCACCAGCGCAGCCACCAGCATCATGGCCAACAGCGGCATCAGTGCCTGCAGCGCGTGCAACACTGCTGTGCCGGCTTGCACCATCATGTGAGAGGCATCGAATGCTGAGGCCCGCTCAAATTGCAGGCCATTGCGCAAGGCGCTGCTGAAATGCCCCCCCATCATCGCGCCCATGGCCCACAAGCCGCCCATGCCGGTCACCAGCATCACAAACGTGACCAGCTCGCGAGAGCGTGCAACTTGCCCCTCCTCACGAGCTTTTTCCAGACGCGCGGGCGAGGCGGGTTCTGATTTTTCAAGGTCACTTTCTTCCGCCATCAATGCTCCGGATCACCAAGCGCAACAGGCGCCCGATGTCAAAGATTATTGGGGCAGCGGCCTTGAACCGATAGGCCAAACAAGCCAGCGATAGACCTGCTCCTTGCGCAATCAGGATTTCGCCGACTATTAGAACCCGAGGCTGGCCAAAAGATCGTCCACCTGGTTCTGATTTTCGACCGCATCCGGATTGCCCGTCTTGGTTTGGGGCCCGTTGAGCAACCCGCTGTTCGCTTCCATCCGCTTTTCAATCGGGGTGTTGTCAATCAAAAGCTGCAACAGCTGGGTTTCTATGTCCTGGATCATGTCCATCATCTTCTTGACAACCTGGCCGGTCAGGTCCTGGAAGTCCTGCGCCATCATGATCTCCATCAACTGCGCATGGGTCGCACTAACCTTCAGCGGCACCGCGGACAGGTAACTGCGGGTATCGATGACCAATTCCCGCGCATCGTCCAGCGCTAGCGCGCTTGAAAACCAGACATCCCAGCGCGCTGTCAGGCCACTGGCCTGCCTGGACAGGTTTTCCTGAATCGGCTGCGCAATATCAACCGCATTGAGCGCCCGCTCTGCCGCGCGTTCTGTCATCTGGGCCACATAGTTGAGGCGTTCACGCGCGTCGGGAATTGCTTCAGTCACGCGGGCAATGCCCTTGTCAAGGCCCAGCTCACGCATGCCTTCGCGCATCTGGCGCGCCAAATGGCCGATGCGATTGACCAGCTGCTCGGCCGAATCGCCAACGATCGGATTGGACAGTGCTTCCTGCGCCATATCAAACACTTTCTTTCGCAATTTTCTCAAATATCTTGGTGATCTTTTCTTCCAACGTGATGGCTGTAAACGGCTTAACCACATAGCCATTCGCTCCAGCCTGGGCAGCGGCAATGATGTTTTCCTTTTTCGCCTCTGCAGTCACCATCAATACCGGCAGCTTGCGCAGCGAAGGATCAGCTCGAATAGCCTGCAGCATAGCCAGGCCGTCCATGTTGGGCATATTCCAGTCGGACACGACAAAGCCGTAGCCGCCGCCTTTGAGCTTTTCCAGACCGGCTGCGCCGTCCTCGGCCTCGTCAACATTGACGAATTCCAGTTCTTTGAGCAGATTGCGAATAATCCGGCGCATCGTCGGAAAATCATCCACAACCAGAATTTTGATACTTTTATCTACCACGTCCAACTCCACAAATTGACTATCAACTTAGGCCTTCAGCGGTGCATCCGCGTAACCAGAAACCTTGTTGCGGCTGGCTTTAAACCCGGGTGGTTCTCTCACCCAATGACCTCAGGTGCGCTATCACTCGCTGGCTCATTTCTGCCAGCGGAACGACCTCGCTCGCTGCGCCGAGAGCAATCGCTTCGCGCGGCATGCCAAAAACCACACAACTGGGCTCGTCCTGTGCCAGCGTAAAGGCACCCGCCTGATGCATGCGCAAAAGGCCTTCAGCGCCATCACGGCCCATGCCGGTCAGAATCACGCCGATGGCATTTTTGCCTGCGTGCTTTGCCGCTGAATCAAACAAAACGTCAATAGATGGGCGATGCCGGTTCACCGGCGGCTCCTGGTCCACTTGCACAACGTAATTGGCACCGCTGCGCGTAAGAGACAGATGAAATCCGCCTGGCGCAATGTAGGCATGGCCGGGCAATATGCGTTCACCATGAACCGCCTCCGTCACAGCGACGCGGCACAAGCCGTTAAGACGCTGGGCAAAAGAATTGGTAAAGCCGGCGGGCATGTGCTGCGCAATCAGAATGCCCGGGCTGTCCGGCGGCAGCGGCTGTAACAGTTCCCGGATCGCTTCAGTGCCACCGGTAGACGCACCGATGATGATGAGCTTCTCGGTGCTTAGCAAGGGACTGCGCAGCATAGGCGCGTCGGCAATTACGGATAGCCCGCTTCCGTTCGCCGCTCGTTTAACGGGCAGGATGCGGGCAGCGGCAGCAATACGGATCTTGCCAACGATCAGGTCCGTGTAGGCCAGCAGGCCATCACGTATGCCCAGGCGTGGCTTGGTGACAAAGTCGATCGCCCCCAGCTCAAGTGCGCGCAGCGCAGCTTCCGATCCGCGCTCGGTCAAAGAGGACACCATCACGACCGGCATGGGCCGCAAGCGCATTAATTTCTCGAGAAACTCCAGTCCGTCCATGCGGGGCATTTCTACGTCCAGCGTCATGACGTCAGGGTTGTGCTGCTTAACCAGATCGCGGGCAACCAGCGGATCGGAGGCGGTTGCCACTACGGCCATGTCAGCTTGGCTATTGATGATTTCCGTCATCAGGCTGCGTATCAGCGCGGAGTCGTCGACACACAAGACCTTGATTTTTTTTGTGGTCATGGCGTTGCCGGGCACCTTTTTGCAAAGTCCCGAAGAAGGCCTGCTTTGCCCAGTTCCGGTTCCAGATCCAGCTTCCTGCGGCCGCGCTGCTTTAGCAATGCCTGCACCAGTTCCTGTTCCTCGCGCTGAACCATCAACGTGTCGTCCTGGCGTCTAAGCTTTCGCACAGTCACCTTGCCAGTTCCGGGAAAATAGTTGATGCGGCGGGGCAGCTTGCCGCGCAGATCCTGGGCAGCTATCCGGACCTGCTCCATCTGAAGGTAACGGAGTACGAAATCGGCGTTACGGTCACCGATATTAAGCATTGACATATTGGCCAGCACCGCGCCGCCACCGAAGACCTTCGCTTCAAGGCGCTCGCGCCTGGCCCCGGCCTTGAACAGTGCATTGAGCAGCACCTCCATGGCGTAGCTGCCATAGCGCATGGCAGCGGCCTTCTCCCGCGAGTTCGGATCCGCATCCGGCAGCATGAAGTGGTTCATGCCGCCAACACCGGCGGTACTGTCGCGTACACAGGCTGAAACGCACGAACCCAGTACGGTGGTTAGCACCATGTTCTCGGCGGTGATGTAGTACTCCCCAGGCAATAGCTTGACGGCTGAAATCTCCAGCTCGCGATCAAAGTAGTGGCGCGTGGCAAGCTGCTCGAGGTCAAGTGCAATCATGCGGCCACCTTGGTCCGCTCTGAAGCAAGTTCATAAACCGTCTGACCCCGCAACCGGAGTGTCCGGCTGGCAAACGAGAAATTTTCAGAATGCCCGGCAAATAGCAAGGCATGCGGCTTCATCAGCAGCGCAAAGCGCTCCAGAATTTTCGCTTGCGTAGGCTTGTCGAAATAAATCATGACGTTGCGACAGAAGAGGGCGTCAAACGTGTCGTTTAACGCCCATCGCGGATCCAGCAGATTGAGCCGCGAGAACTTGACCATCGCCGCGACTTCCGGTCGTATCCTGACCAGACCCGCCTGCGCGCCTGAGCCTTTTAGAAAAAACCGCCTGAGGCGCTCCGGCGACAGCTTGCAGACTTGCTCCATCGTAAAAACGCCTGCCATTGCCTTGGTAAGCACCTGTGTATCAATATCTGTTGCCACCACACTGGCAGAGCTGGCACGACTGCCCAACGCCTCAATCAGCGTCATTGCAATAGAGTAAGGCTCTTCCCCGGTAGACGCCGCTGAGCACCAGACGGTAAGGGGCTGCGAGCAACTGCGGGCGTGCTCGGCCAGCACAGGAAAATGATGCGCCTCGCGAAAAAACGCTGTCAGATTGGTTGTCAGGGCATTAGTGAACAGCTGCCACTCAGCGCTGTTGGGGTCGGACTCCAGAAAGCTCAGGTATGCGGAAAACTCCTTCAGCCTGAGTTCCCGCAAGCGCCGCGCCAGGCGGCTGTACACCATTTGACGCTTTTGCGCGCTCAGCGCTATTCCGGCACGTTCATGAATGAGTGTGCGTATTCTCGAAAAATCATGGTCAGTAAGAAGAAAATCGGGACTCACTGAGGATGGCTCAATACTGCGCAGGGTAGTGTTCATAGGCTTTGATGTCGTGGCGCGCGCAAATTAACCATCTCCGGTTTTTCGATCTATTTGCCATCTCTCCCATGCGGGTTGAGCAACGAAGACATGCTCAATGTACACAGCCATGGCTTGGTGCCATGCACCGAAGAGCCATCAAAAAGGACCGCTCTTTAGCTCTTTACCTGTCCGATTGAGCGCAAGCCCTGTTATCTAGCATTGATTACAGATTTTTTAGCGCCTGCTCGTCGACTTGGTGCAGTAGCGAGCGCGCTACTGATAAGGCCGAAACACTAAAGCTTGATGGTCTGCGCCCACGCGAGTGCCGCCAGATGCGCATGGTTAACATGCTCAGCGGTCATGAACAACGCATCTGCGAACTCTGACGCGCAGCCATACTCCCGCTCGCAGGCTTCCGCGAGCGCCAAAAATGGCCCATACACGCCATCCCGCGTAACGAGGGCTTGCGCAATCGCCTCCGGTAACGTGATCTGCTTCAGGACATCCTGGACTGGAATTCCCAGAAACTGATCCAGCAACGAAAACATTCCCACGATAAACAGGTTTTCCGCTTCGCTTTTGGAAAGCAAGCCGCGACCCAGCAATTCTGTAAATCGCCCGCGAATCATGGCCGCTTGCAGCAAGGCGGGTGAAAAACCGACCGGATTGGTCGTCGCAAGTAGTAACGACAGCCATCGAAGAAAGGGCGTGTAACCCAACATCGCGACCGCATGGCGTAGCGACTGAATTTCCACATCTATGCCAAAGCCGGCGGAATTGATATAGCGAAGCAACCGGTACGAAAGGACTGCGTCATGCTTCAGAAGTTTTTCCAGTTCACGCACATCGGCGTTTTCCTGGACCATTTGCATCAGTTGCAAAATTAGCACCGATTGCGGACCAAGCTCTCCTGGCAGGCTCGGCTTGCGTGGAGTCGAGCAGAGATCTTTGAAGAATCCGTTCAACCCCATAGGGGCACAGGCATCGAACTCCCGCCAGCCCGCAAACTGATCCACCAACACAGAGATTTGAGGCTGTGACTGCTTGACGAGGCGGCTTATCGCAGTCAGGTCTGTATGCCTGAGGCCAAGCTCCACGTAGGTCAAAAGCGCAAGCAAGCTCTCGTTTGATTCAAGGAAACCAAGGTCAGCATCGCACAGCCCCAAGCCAAAGCCGCGCTCGTGTAACGACCGGGCAACAGTTAAATCGATCCCATCAACCAGATCCCTCCGGTCCAGCATCAATACAGTCTCAGCGGGCGCTATGACTTGCAGGGTTTTCGCCGACACCCCGACTGGCCTTGCATCCAGAAACAGCAAGCCCAATGGCGCGCCACTGGCACGCTCAGCGACAAGTGCAAGAAGTTGATCCAGGTCGCCTTCCTCCGGCAGACCGCTGCTATTTTCCTTTTTTTGCCATGCCAGCTTGTAGCCTTTGACCTGCTGTTGAGGGCCAAGAAGGGGTATTCGGACAAGATACTTATCTTCGGACATCGAGTTTCAAAAAAAAATAGCGAGAATTAAGTTCCGTGTCGTCATTGACAAGTTACGACCGTTGACTTCACGCAGGCCGCTGAAGGAAATTACATGAGCATGCGAGACCGCGTGGTGCCTAAAGATCTCGAGCCTCTCTGCCCCTTCACCCGCGCCAAGGACGCCGAAAACCTGCAGATTTTTTTCGCCTAAATTTTCCGACTTAGACACTCAGCGTCAGATTTTTCATTTTTGATGGTACGGAATAGTTAGCGAAGTGATTGTCCAAAGAACATAGAAATCATCTTTCTTCTTTCTTAATCGGCAGCTGCACAGTGACGCATCAGTTTTGCTACCCGTGCTGACCCGTTGCCTCGGGTAAAAAATGTGGCTATCCACCAAACGCCGGCATGCCCCAGACATCGTGGTCCGGCGAAATTCCGAAATCACCAAACTGCTTGCACTGACCGGCGTGAAGGTAAAACTACTGGCGCAAGAGCCTATGTGATCGTCATCCACCAGAGCAGGCCGCGCGTGTCCACCAAGAGGTCCAGATGCGCGTCAGGTTAATTAAAGAAGCCGACGTCAAACCTGACTAATTGCTTGCCGCGCCCTGCGGACAGAGGCGCTGCGTTGTGTCGACAGAGATCTGAAGGTGAATGAAGTCCGGGTCAGGCCCAGTGGTCTGCCTGAGTCATGTAATTGGTGCGGCTGGCGGGGATCGAACCCACGACCCTTGGCTTCGGAGGCCAATACTCTATCCACTGAGCTACAGCCGCAACGCTGAAAAATAATTTGCACCCAAGTCCGGGACGGACATAAACCTCGGGCGGCGGAATCTGGGCGCAGGTTGGTCGCTGCACGGAGTAACTGATTCTATCAGCCAGGCTTGAGCTGCCCGACTTCGCAGACCCCCCGCTATAATTGAAAGTTGCCGGGCAAACAAAGCAGCAGTGCATCACTGCTGCCTAAATTGCCCCCTGAAATCCAGTTTTTTGAGGACGCCATGAGCGCAAACGACCACACCACGGCCCACGAAGAAGCCCATACCGGCCCGATTAAAACCCCCAAGCAATTGTTGGCGGCGGTTTTTTTCTCTTTCGTCGTTCCTGTTTTCGCCATCATCGGGCTGGTTTTTTATGTCAGCTCTGCCAACAAGCCCGAAGCGGGTGCGGCAGATACTGAAAAAGCCCTGACACAGCGCATTCAAAAAATCGGCATGGTTGAAATCCGCGATGCCAACCGCCCGCTCAAGTCCGGCGAAGACGTGTACAAGGCCCAATGTGTGGCGTGTCACGCTAGCGGCGCGGCGGGCGCCCCCAAATTCGGCGACAGCGCCGCCTGGGCACCGCGCATCCAGACCGGTTTTGAGGCGCTCTGGAATTCGGCGCTCAAAGGCAAGGGCGCCATGTCGGCACAGGGCGGAGGCGACTTCGCTGACCTCGAAATCGGCCGCGCGGTTGTGTACCTGACGGCAGCTGCCGGTGGCAAGTTCGCCGAACCCGCAGCGCCTGCCAGCACGGCCGCCGCGCCCGCAGCAAATGCTGCACCTGCAGTTTCCGCTCCCGCAAGCCCACCGGTCGCCACAGTTGCAGCGCCAGCAGCGGCCAGCCCCGCCGCACCCGCTGTCACTGTGGCCGCCGCTGGTGCTGGCGAATCCCTTTACAAAGAGCTGTGCGTCACCTGCCATGCCACGGGTGTGGTCGGTTCCCCTAAGTTTGGCGACAAAGCGGCTTGGGCGCCCCGCCTCAAAACCGGTCTCGATGCGCTGACTGCCAGCGTCGTCAATGGCAAAGGCGCGATGCCGGCAAAAGGCGGCTCGGTGACCGCAACCGACGCCGAGATCCGGGCCGCCGTGCTGTACATGGCGGCGGCTGCGGGTGGCAAATTTGCCGAGTCCGCAGCGCCAGCCGCTGCCGCTCCAGCAGCCCCTGTCAAGGTCGCGGCGGCGGGCGGCGGTTCTGGGGCGGGCGAGGCCTTGTACAAGCAGGCCTGCGGGACTTGCCATGCTGCGGGTATCGCCGGTTCGCCCAAGTTTGGCGACAAGGCGGCCTGGGCGCCACGCATCAAAACCGGGCTGGACACCCTGACCGCCAGCGCCATCAAGGGCAAGGGCGCCATGCCGCCCAAAGGCGGCTCGTCTGCATCCGATGCCGACATTCGTTCAGCCGTCGAGTACATGGTGGACGCCGCCAAATAAGCCGCTGCAACGCGCCATCAAAAAGCCGGTCAATGACCGGCTTTTTTCTTAAATCAACAACAAATTAGGGCTGCAGCCCAACAAATACGGGCAGAGCGTGCTACTTTTTTTGTAGCAACTGAGGACTTGGCACATAACCGAAAAGCGCCGGCAGATCACACGACTGCCTTGCTTCGGGCTGCCACAGGCCCTGCTCCACGGCATCGGCCGCGTGCGTCATGTCCAGTGTGTGGACCAGGCCAAAACCGAGATCGGTTTGCAGGTAGAGCCGCCCCGCTTCGTCCACCACACAGTGCTGCACGCTGGCCGGTCGGCCGGTGTGCGCGGTCACCGCAAAGGCGGGTGCCGGATCAACGCGCCAGATCAGCGGCGCGGCCTGCAGCTCCACATAGACGCGCTGCGGCCCGTTCTGAAAAAACCACTGGCCGCTCGCGTCGCTCTCGTAATTGCGGGCAATGAAGTCGATCAGCTTTTCGTGCCTGAGCAGCGAGCCCTTGCCAGGTGCGCCAGCCTCGGTTGAGGTGGCGGCAAAAGGCCCGGCGGCCTGCGCCCGGTCGTCGCGCATAAACCAGTTGCCGCGCGCGTCCAGCCCGAGCCAGCCATAGCAGTGGGGAACGTTGGGCCACTTGGCGATGGCTTGGCGAACAATGTCATCCATGAGGCTATTTTGCGCCGCTGCTGGCAGACGTGATGGCGCCGGGGTTATGCAGCGGCGCCTCAAGCTGCGCTGCCAGAAAGGCCGTGACGGCCTCAGGCATGACACGCACTTGGCCGGGAAAGGGTTGCGACGGGAAACCCACATGGCCGCCCTGTGCCGGCTGCCAGAGGGTGACGTGGCTGCTGGTGTCACGGGCCTGCGGCAGACTGGAGGCCGGAACAAAGGGGTCGTTCAGCGCGTTCAGCACCAGGGCCGGCACGGCCACCTTGTGCAGATGCGGCTTGGCTGACGCCCGCGCCCAGTAGTCATCGGCATCTTTAAAACCGTGCACCGGGGCGGTGAACACATTGTCAAATTCATACAGATCACGCGCCGCCAGTAGCCGCTGGCGGTCAAACAGGCCGGGATGCTGCTCCAGCTTCTGCAGCGCCTTGGGCACCATGGTCCTGAGGAACATGCGGGTGTACACCTGCCGGTTAAAGCCCCGGCTGATGGCCCAGCCGCTGGCCGCCAGATCCAGCGGCGAGCAGACCGAGGCAAGGCCGGCAACCAGCTGCCTGGCCTCAGCGCCCGACTCGGCGGCCCAACGCATCAGCGCATTGCCACCAAGGGAAATGCCTACGGCCAGCACCGGTCCCGTGTGACGGGCGGCAAAGCGCCGCAAAATCCAGTCGATCTCGGCGAAGTCGCCCGAGTGGTAGGCGCGCGGCGCCAGATTCAACTCGCCGGAGCAGCCGCGAAAGTGCGGCACGGCGCAGGCCCAGCCACGGCTGCGGGCGACGTCGGCAAAGGCCTCGGCATAGTGGCTGGCCGACGAACCTTCCAGGCCGTGGAATACGACCAGCAGCGGCCGCTCTGACTGCGGCAGCCGCAGCGCCGGGCCGTCCCAAGCAAGGCCAGCGCCCTCGGGAGGCAGCGCAGCGCACGCAGTGGCAAGCGTGGGGGCATCAGGCCGCAGCGCCGGGCCGCCCCAAGCAAGGCCAGCCCCCTCGGGGGGCAGCGCAGCACACGCAGTGGCAAGCGTGGGGGCCACATCCTCCAGCCAGTCGACATCAACGAAGTCGTTGTCGGGTGTGGTCCAGCGTTCGCGCTTAAAAATCGGCGCTTGCTCCAGGAAACGGCGCGAGCGCAACGCCGCCCAGATAGTCTGCAAATTGCCGCCTGGAAGCCACCAGGGCGCTACATAATTCATAGCTGACCACACCCGTCAATGAAGGACTGGCGGGGTTTCTGACACTTCCTGCATCTCGCGCGGCGTGCCCGGGCTGGCATGGTGCGCGACCATGCGCCAGCCCTGCGCTGTCTTGTGGTAAACGTTGGTGGCAATCACGTAGGCGTGGCGCGGGCCTTCCTCGGTCAGCAATTCAACGCGCTCAAGCACGTTGTGCACGCTTGAGCTCATGGCATCCACCTTGCGTACCTTTTCGGCCTGGGCCCGAATAGTGCCGTTGGAAAACATGGCGTCAAAAGTGGCGCGTATAGCCGCCGCACCCACTGCGCGCCCGCCTCCTGGGTGGACGCAAACAATGTCGTCCTCATCGGCCCAGCAGGCCATCAGCTTTTCGAGATCGCCGTTTTGCAGTGCTTCGTAAAAAGCCGCCTCTATGTCGTCGGCATTGCCGCTGCTGGCGGGAGGGACTTTCGATTTGGCCATGGGTTCACTCAGAAGGGAGGACGCAGCGCGTCCGTTTGCTTGAATCTGCTTGTTTCTACTGGTGATTGTGCGCGCCATCGAGCCAGGCCTGCACCAGGCGCTGCATCGGGCTGGCCAGCCCGCGTTTCAGCGCCTCGGGCAGCGCCCCGGCGCATGGGGCATCACCAGCACCAGCGTTTGCACCCCGCAGCGCCTGAACCAGCGTGCCAGCGCCGGCAATTGCCCGGGCGCTGGCGTCCAGAGTGTGCGCTGACGCCCGTGGTGTAGCCGCGGTGGTTCAAACATGATCAGGCCGGTGTGCGCCGGCAAAGGCCTGGCCGCCCAGTCTTCTATCGCCGAGGGGCCGGTCAGCGCAATGCCGACCTGCGCTAGCCCGCTGCGCATGGTCTCGGTCGCCAGCACTTCGGTATGCGCAAACCGGCCGCTGCCCAGCAAGCGGCGAAGCACTTCGTTACCCAGCACGCCGGTGGCGCCGGCGACCAGCAGGCGCGGTTGGTCCAGCTGCTGGCCGCTTTTGGCCGGACGCAGCGCGGCCTGCAAAGCCTTCAAGGGACTTCCTGAAGAAGCGGCAAAAGATGACGCGCAAGGCGAGGATATAGGCGTGGCCGACATGCGACTATGGTAGTGTCAAGGCTTGAATTTTGGAGACCTTTTCATGACATCACGATTCTTGACTTTGACGTTTGCAGCGCTGCTCAGTTTGCTGCTCACGGGCTGCGGCTACAACGATTTTCAGCGGCTCGACGAGCAGAGCAAATCGGCCTGGTCCGAAGTACTCAATCAATACCAGCGCCGCGCCGACCTGGTTCCCAACATCGTGGCCACGGTCAAGGGCGAAGCGGCTTTCGAGCAGGACACGCTGACCAAGGTGATTGAGGCGCGCGCCAAGGCCACGTCGATTCAGGTGACGCCCGAAACGCTGAACGACCCGGCCGCTTTCAGCAAGTTCCAGGCGGCGCAGGGCGAGCTGGGCAGCGCCTTGAGCCGGCTGATGGTGGTGAGCGAACGCTATCCCGACCTGAAAGCGAACCTGGGGTTCCGCGATTTGCGGGTGCAGCTTGAAGGCACCGAAAACCGCATCACCGTGGCGCGCAACCGCTTCATCCAGACGGTGCAAGACTACAACGTGCTGACGCGCAGCTTTCCCAACAACCTGACGGCCATGGTGTTCGGCTACAAGGTCAAGCCCAACTTTGCCGTGGCCAACGAAGCGCAGATTTCCACGCCGCCAACGGTTGATTTCAACAAGAAATAATCCCTTGTCACCCCACACCGTGCGCAGTTTTTTGCAAACTTTGCTGCCGGGCAGACGGCTGCTAGCGGCCCTTCTGATGGCGCTCTGGCTGCCGGTCGGGTGGGCGCAGGGCGTGCTGCCGGTTCCGCCGTTGACCGCCCGTGTCATGGACAGCACCGCCACCCTTAACACCGCACAGCTGGCTGCGCTGGATGCCAAGCTGGCGGCGTTTGAAAAGGCTAGAGGCGCGCAGCTGGTGATGCTGATGGTGCCGACGACCCAGCCCGAAGACATTGCCGCTTATGCGCAGCGAATCGGCGACAGCTGGAAAATTGGCCGCAAGGATATTGGCGACGGCTTGCTGCTGGTGGTGGCCAAAAACGACCGCACCGTCCGCATCGAAACCACCAAGACGCTGGAAGGCGCAATTCCCGACCTGGCAGCCAAACAGATCATCGACAACGCCATTACCCCGCGCTTTAAACAAGGCGACTTTGCCGGCGGACTCGATGCTGGCGCCGACCAGATCATGGCGCGCATCAGCGGCGAAAACCTGCCGATTCCGCAGCAAAGTGGTTCCAGTCGCCGTAGCAGCAGCGGCGGCGGCGGCGGCTTTGACTGGACCACGCTGGCGGTATTTTTGTTTTTTGCCGTACCAATAGGCGGCCGCGTGCTGTCCAGCGTGCTGGGCCGCAAGCTCGGCTCGGTCGCCACCGGCGGCGCCGTCGGCTTCCTGGCCTGGCTGTTCACCAGCAGCTTGCTGATTGGCGGTATCGCCGCGCTGGCGGGCCTGGTGTTCGCGCTGATTTCCGGACTGAGCGGCTTGGCCGGCATGGGCCGCGGTCGCTCGTCGGGTTGGGGCGGGCCCGGCGGATTCGGCGGTGGTGGCGGGTTTGGTGGCGGCGGTGGGGGCGGCTTCGGCAGCGGCGGGGGTGGCAATTTCGGCGGCGGCGGCGCCTCGGGTAACTGGTAAGCGCGATGAACAAGCTGGCACTTCTGAGCAAGCACCTGTGGTTGGACGCATCCGACAGCCAGCGCGCCATTCCGCCCGATATGCTCAATCGCCTGACAGAACGCGTGGCGGCCAGCGAGCAGCGCCACAGCGGGCAGATCCGCATCTGTGTCGAGGCCTCGTTGCCCACCAGTTATCTGTTGCGGCTGAACGCTGAAAACACCCTGAGCGCTTTGGTACGACAGCGCGCTGTCATGATGTTCGGCAAGCTGGGCGTCTGGGACACCGAACACAACAACGGCGTGCTGATTTATCTGCTGCTGGCCGAACACGCGATTGAAATCGTCGCCGACCGCGGGCTGATGCGCCATGTGGACGCCGCGCAGTGGCAAGCCATGGTGGCGCGTATGGCCAGCGCCTTTAAAGACAAGCGCTATGAAGACGGGCTGACGCAGGCGCTTGAAGAAAGTTCGGCGGTGTTGATGGCGCACTTTGCTCGAAGCGCCGCGGCGCGCGACCATCCCAACGAACTGCCCGACACGCCGCACCTGGAATAGCGGCAGCGCCAGCGCCGGGGGCGCAGCAGCCGCTGCGCGCCTTGTTAACTGCTATTATTTTAATAGCTATTAGCGCCCATACCACATGGGCTAGAGGCCTATTTGATCACTTATTTCGGGCTAAACGCGCCTTCAGCGCGCGGGCGGCAAGCGCCAGACTGCCTGCCCGCCCACTGCATACAGCGTGCGCCCGGGCTGCCGCACAAGCTGCATGCCGCCGGTGAATTCGCCAAAGGCCGGCAACACGGCGCAGCGCGCCTCAAAACTGAAGCAGGCCAGTCGCAAATGCGCGCGGCCCGCGCCATGCAGACTCAGCGCCGGATGCAGATGGCCGGCCAGTACAAAGTGCGTGGCATGGTGTTGGGGATGGTGGCAGGCGGCAAAAGGCCCGATGGTCCAGGGTTCATCGACGCTCTGGATGCCCAGCGAAAGCGGCGGATCACCGGCGCGGCTGTCGTGGTTGCCGCGCACCAGCGTGCAGTCCAGCGCCGCATGGTTGGCGCGCCACGCCGCCAGCGCCGCCAGCAGCGTGGGCGTGCGGGCTTGCGCCGCATGCAGAAAGTCACCCAGAAAGACCAGCTGCGCGGGCTGGTAGTGATGCAGCAAGGCACTCAGGCGCGCCAGGTTTTCGCGCGTCGTGCCGCTGGGCACGGGCTGCCCGAGCGCGCGGTAAGTTGCCGCCTTGCCCAGATGCAGGTCGGCTACCCACAGCACGCGCCCGGCAGGCCACCACAGCGCATGTTCGGGCAGCAGCCACAGCGTTTCGCCGGCGCAGTCAATCGCCAAGGGGCGGCCCAGCGCGCTATCGGGCGGCATCACAAACCGGGCCGGCGGCCCGCGGCACGCCTGGGCGCACGGGCTTTGCCCGGTGGTGGTTTGTCGGCGCGCGTGCCCGACAGCGTGTCCTGCGAGAACGCCAGGCTCAGGCGCAGCTGTTCAGCAGCCGATGGCGTTTGATTGCCTGACGACTGCGGCGCCTGGCTGGCCTCTGGCGTGCCGTCAGCGGCCCGGTCAAGCTGCGCCACCATGCGCGCAATGCGCTCGGCCAAATTTTCATTGGACAGTTGCTCGCGAAAGCGTTCCACCATTAGAGGAAAGGCAAACGGCGTGGGCCGCGCCAGCGTTTGCACAAGGAGCTGCTGCGTGGCCATGTGAGCCAGGGTGGCGCGCAAGCGGCCAATTTCCAGCTCCTGCGCCAGCAATTCCTGCTCGGCTTGCAGCAGCAGGCGATTGGTCGGGTCGTATTTTCGAAACACCTCATAAAACAGCGACGAGGAGGCCTGCAGCTGCTTGTTGCTGCGCTTTTCTCCAGGGTAGCCCTGAAAAATCAAGCCAGCCACGCGGGCGATTTCACGAAAACGCCGCTGCGCCAGCTCGCTGGCGTTCAGGCTGGCCAGCACTTCTTGCAAGAGATCGCCCCCACGCTGAATGTGGTGCCCCCACGGTCGCTCGCTTCGCGTAGCTTCCTGCCCCCCGAGGGGGCCGCTGCGCCTGCGGCCCGGCGAAGCCGGTTCCGCGGCCCCGGCTGGCTCCATGCAGTCCTCATACTCGCCTGGGGTGTAGCCGTCCGGCGTTAGCACTTGCGGAAGCAGCGTCGGCCAGTCCACTTCGGTGGCGCTGAGCAACTCGAAGCCATAGTCGTTGACAGCGATCGAAAAAGTGCGCGGCTGGCGCTGCGCCACGCGCCAGGCCAGCAGATTGGCCAGCCCGAGGTGCACCGGTCGGCCGGCGAACGGGTACAAAAACAAATGCCAGCCCTCGCGCGTTTTCAGCACTTCGGCCAGCAGGCTGTGCGGCGTCGGCAGCGCCGACCAGCGCTGCTGAATCTCCAGCAGCGGCCGCACGCGCTGCAGCTCGGGCGTGTCGTATCGGCCTTCTTTGGCCAGGGCCAGCTGCTGCACCACCGCGTCGGCCAGCGTCGTCGAGAGCGGCATGCGCCCGCCGTTCCAGCGCGGCACCGCCGGGCGCTTGCCGCTGGCGCGGCGCACCCAGGCCGTCATCTCGTGGATGCGAACCAGTTCAAGCAGCCGGCCGCCAAACAGAAAGCAGTCAGCGGGCTTGAGACGCGCGGCAAAGCTTTCTTCGACCGTGCCGATCTTGGCGCCGCCGACATACTGCACCGCCATGCTGGCGTCACTGACGATGGTGCCGATGTTCGAGCGGTGACGCCGCGCCAGCCGCGCATCGGGCACGCGCCACACGCCCGCTTCGTCCGGCACGGCGCGGCGGTAGTCGGGATAGACCGCCAGCGAGGGTCCGCCCTGCGCGACGAAGGACAGGCACCAGTCCCAGTTTTCTTGCGACAGCTGCGCGTAGGCCGCCGTGCTGCGCACCTCGGCCAACAATTCGGCGGGCACAAAGCCACCGCCCAGCGCAATCGTGACCAGGTGCTGCACCAGCACATCGAGTGGCTGCGCGGGCGATGCGCGCGACTCAATATGCCCGGCGGCAATCGCCGCGCGGGCGGCAGCGCCCTCGACCATCTCCAGGCTGTGCGTGGGCACCAGTGTGACGCGCGAGGGCCGGCCGGGCGCATGGCCCGAACGCCCGGCGCGCTGCAGCAGCCGCGCCACGCCTTTGGGCGAGCCGATTTGCAACACGCGTTCAACCGGCAAAAAATCGACGCCCAGATCCAGGCTGGAGGTGCAGACTACGGCCTTGAGCGCGCCGCTTTTCAGGCCCAGCTCTACCCACTCGCGCACCGCCCGGTCGAGCGAGCCGTGATGCAGCGCGATCAGCCCGGCCCAGTCGGGACGCGCCTGCAGCATCGCCTGGTACCAGATCTCGGCTTGCGAACGCGTGTTGGTAAACACCAGCGTGGTGCTGCTTTTTTCAATTTCTTCAATCACCTGCGGCAGCATGCTGAGGCCCAGATGCCCACCCCACGGAAAGCGTTCCACGCGCGCGGGCAGCAGCGAATCGACGAGCAGTTTTTTGGGCAGCTGGCCCTGCACCAGCACGCCATCGTCGTGACCCAGCAGGGTGCGCATCGCTTCCTTCAAATTGCCCAGCGTCGCCGACATGCCCCAAACTGATAGTGCCCCCACGCTTTTCACTTCGTGTAATGCGCTGCCCCCCGAGGAGGCGCTGCGCCTGCGGCCCGGCAAAGCCGGTTCCGCGGCCCCTGCTTGCGCATGCGGGAGCGGAAGTCGAACCCCCACGCTTTCCACTGCGTGTAGTTCGCTGCCCTCCAAGGGGACTGGGCTGGCTTGGGCTGGCCCATCGGAAGAGTTCCAATGCTTTAGCCGTGCTAAAGCCAGCTGCACCTGCACGCCGCGCTTGTTGCCGAGCAACTCGTGCCACTCATCGACTACGACCAGCTTCACGGCGCCCAGCACGTCCCTGGCATCGGCGCGGGACAGCAGCAGCGACAGGCTCTCGGGCGTGGTGACCAGCACGCTCGGCAGGCGCTGGTTCTGCGCGCTGCGTTCAGCCGCTGGTGTGTCGCCAGTGCGTGCGCCGGCGCTCCAGTACATGAAACTTGACGTTCCATCGTCATTCACGGCGGCATTCAACACCTCAAGCGGCAGCTGCAACGCACGCAGCGTGTCAGCCGCCAGTGCACGCATCGGCGTGATCCAGAGCACGGTCAGCGGCGCTGCCTTGACGCTTCCCTCTCTTGCTACGCTTTTAATAGCTGCTTGCGCCCGTACCGTATGGGCTAGAGCCATAAAAGACATCAAGGCACCGAGCCAGACGGCATAGGTCTTGCCGGCGCCGGTCGTCGCATGGAGTAAACCAGAATGGCCGTCGCCAATTGCTTTCCAGACGTCGCGCTGGAATTTGAACGGCGTCCAGCCGCGCGCGTCAAACCAGGCATCGAGGGCCTTTTTGACCAGTGGTTTTGCCGACCTGGTTGTCATGCTTTGGCCGGCAGCAACGCAGCCAGCGTCTCCAGGGTATCGGCCTCGGCCACCGGCTTGTCCTCGCGCCAGCGCAGCATGCGCGGAAAGCGCACGGCAATGCCGCTCTTGTGGCGCGGGCTGCGCGCGATGCCTTCAAAGCCGAGCTCGAACACCAGTGTCGGTTTGACGCTGCGCACCGGGCCAAAGCTTTCGAGCGTGGTCTTGCGGATGATGGCATCGACACGCGCCATTTCGGCGTCGGTCAGGCCCGAATAGGCCTTGGCAAAAGGCACCAGCTTGCGGTCTGTCTGCCCTTCGGGCTCGCTCCATACTGCGAAGGTGTAGTCGCTGTAAAGGCTGGCGCGTCGGCCGTGGCCGCGTTGCGCGTAAATCAGCACGGCATCGATGCTGAGCGGGTCAATCTTCCACTTCCACCAGAGCCCGGCCTCCTTGGTGCGGCCGACGCCGTAGAGGGCCTGGCGCTGCTTGAGCATCATGCCTTCAACACCCATGGCACGCGCCGCTTCGCGCTGCAAGGCCAGGCTTTGCCAGTCGTCGCCGTTCAGCATCGGGCTGGGCCGCAGCGTGGGATGCTGCAGCTCGGTCACCAGCGTGTCGAGCAGGGCCCGGCGCTCGGCTTGTGGCAGCGCCCGCAGGTCACGCTGCTGCCACTCCAGCAAGTCATACGCCAGCAGCACGACCGGAATGTCGCGCAGCAGCTTGGCCCCCAGCGTCTTGCGGCCCAGGCGTTTTTGCAGCTCGGCAAAGGGCTGCACGCGGCCCGCGCTCCCCGGCAAAGTTTCATCGCTGCGCCAGACCACGATTTCGCCGTCGAGTACCGTGCCATCGGGCAGCGCCTCGCCCAGCTTTGCGAGTTCGGGGAAGCGCTCAGTCACCAGCTCCTCGCCGCGCGACCACAGCCAGACCTGACCGGCGCGCTTGACCAGCTGGGCCCGAATGCCGTCCCATTTCCATTCAATGATCCAATCCGCCGGCGCGCCCAGCAGGCTGTCGAACTGCTGCAGCGGCTGGTTGAAGGGATGGGCAAGAAAAAACGGATAGGGCTGACCGCTGGTTTGCTGGTTCAGCTCGCCGCTGCTTTCCGGCGCAATCAGCGCGGCATATTGGCCGGCCGAGGGTTGGCCGCTGATGTGCGTGTAGCCCATCAGCCGCTGCGCCACCCGCTTGGCGTCAATGCCGCCGACCGCTGCCAGCGCCTGCGTGACCTGCAGCCGCGACACGCCGACGCGAAAGCCGCCGGTGATCAGCTTGAAATAGACCAGGCGCTCGTCCACGGCCAGCAGGTTCCATTGCGCGCGCAGGGTGTCTGGCAAGGCTTCGGGCAGCTCTTTTCGCAGCGGCAGCAGGTGCCGCTCTATCCACACCGCCAGGCCCAAATCGTGCGCGCCGCTGGGCGGTGGCAGCAACAGCGCGATGGTTTCGGCGAGGTCGCCGACCGATTCGTAGCTTTCGTCAAACAGCCATTCGGGCAACCCAGCGGCTTGCTGTGCAAGCCCGCGCAGCAGCTTGGTGGCCACCAGCTGGCGTGGCTTGCCACCGGCCAGAAAATACACGGCCCAGGCCGCATCTGCGGGCGCGGCACTTTGCAGATAGCGTTGCAGCGCGGCCTGTTTGGCAAGACTCGACGTGGTCGCGTCAAGCTCGCGGTAAAGGGCCGCAAATGCTTTCATGAAGTGGCGTCGCGGGCAGGCTGGATGGCATCCACGGGCTTGCCGGAGTCGCGGAGCACGGCAGCCTGATCGGCCACATCCTCACCGCCGTATTCGGTCTTGAAGCCCTGCGCATCAAGCCCCCGCTCGCGCAGCCAGCGCACCAGCACCGCAACGCTGCCATGCGTGACGAAGACGCGCTCGGCGCCCGTGCCGTCAATGGCGCGCTGCAGGCTGGGCCAGTCGGCGTGGTCTGACATGACAAAGCCGCGGTCCACGCCACGGCGCCGCCGCGTGCCGCGCAGCAGCATCCAGCCGCTGGCAAAAGCGTCGGAGTAGTTGCCGAAGCGGCGCATCCAGGGCGACCCCTGCGCGGATGGCGGCGCCAGTACCAGCGCCTGGCTGATCGCTGCCGAGTCAGCTTGCGCGACCGTCTGCGTGGCGGGCAAATTCACCCCGGCTTCCCGGTATACCCGGCTCAAAGGCTCGACCGCGCCATGGGCAACGATGGGTCCAATGCTGGCGTCGACGCCGTGAAGAATGCGCTGCGCCTTGCCAAAGGCGTAGCAAAACAGTACCGACGCGCGTCCGGCAGCGGCATTGCCGCGCCACCATTGATTGATGTCGGCAAACAGTTCGGCTTGGGACGGCCAGCGGTAAATCGGCAGGCCAAAGGTCGATTCGGTAATAAAGGTATGGCAGCGAAGCGGCTCGAACGGCTCGCAAGTGCCGTCACCTTCCAGTTTGTAATCACCCGAGGCGACCCACACTTCGCCGCCGTGCTCGACCCGCACTTGCGCCGACCCCAGCACATGGCCGGCCGGGTGCAGCGAAATACGGACGCCGTTGTGCAGCACCGGCTCGCCATAAGGCAGTGTCTGCAGCGTGATCTCGCCCAGCCGGCTGCGCAGGATGCCCGCGCTGTTGGCGTGCGCCAGATAGCGTGCATGCCCCACGCGCGCATGATCCGAATGGCCGTGCGTGATTACGGCGCTTTCAACCGGTCGCCAGGGGTCGATATAGAAGTCGCCCGCTGGGCAATACAGGCCTTCCGGCCTCGCCACGATCAGGTTCATGTGCAGGGGGTGTGAAGTGTGAAGGTGTAGAGAGGAAATTAAAGTCGCTGTTTCGGCTGTGAGCAAAAACCTAGATTTTGATCCTAGCGCCAGCACCGACTATCCGCTGAACGCGGGCAAGCCCTTGGCCTGTCAGCAGGGACTTACAACGCGCCCAACCATGCGCAGTGCCCATAAAAAAAGCCCCCGACTTGCGTCAGGGGCTTGATGCAGAGTTCCGTTGCCGAATCTCTGCGTTTGCAGACAGCGGTCTGCGTTGATTGCTCTTATTTTTTCTGGCGGTATTTGCGCAGCGCTGCAATCTGCGCGGCCATCACAGCCAACTCGGACTGGGCCATGGCAATGTCGATATCGGTTTTGGCATTTTTCAGGGCTTCTTCGGCCGCTGCCCGGGCGGTTGTGGCCTTGGCTTCGTCCAGGTCCTTGCCGCGGATGGCGGTGTCGCTCAGTACCGTCACGCAATGGGGCTGCACTTCCAGCAGGCCGCCGGCGACAAACACAAACTCTTCCGTGCCATCGGCTTTTTCAATGCGAACCGCACCCGGTTTGATGCGGGTGATCAGCGGCGTATGGCGCGGGTAGATCCCCAGTTCGCCGGCCTCGCCGGGCAAAGCCACAAATTTGGCCTCGCCGGAGAAGATGGACTCTTCTGCGGATACAACGTCGACGTGGATGGTGTTCATGAATGCTCCTTAAAGAAGTCGATCAGGCGACTTTCTTCGCCTTCTCAAACGCCTCATCAATCGTGCCGACCATGTAGAAAGCCTGCTCGGGCAAATGGTCGCACTCGCCGGCCACAATCATCTTGAAGCCGCGAATGGTTTCGGCCAGGCTGACGTACTTTCCGGGCGAACCGGTGAACACTTCAGCGACGTGGAAGGGCTGCGACAGGAAACGCTGGATCTTGCGGGCACGCGCGACCGCCAGTTTGTCGTCGGGGGCCAGTTCGTCCATGCCCAAAATCGCAATGATGTCGCGCAATTCCTTGTAGCGCTGCAGCGTGCCTTGCACGGCGCGTGCCGTGTTGTAGTGGTCTTCGCCGACCACGGCTGGTGACAACTGGCGACTGGTCGAGTCCAGTGGATCGACCGCCGGGTAAATGCCCAGCGAAGCGATGTCTCGGCTCAGCACCACGGTGGAGTCCAGATGGGCAAAGGTGGTGGCAGGCGATGGGTCGGTCAAGTCATCGGCAGGCACGTAAACGGCCTGAATCGACGTGATCGAACCGACTTTGGTCGAGGTAATGCGCTCCTGCAGGCGGCCCATTTCTTCGGCCAGCGTCGGCTGGTAGCCCACGGCGGAAGGCATGCGGCCCAGCAGTGCTGAAACTTCGGTACCGGCCAGCGTGTAGCGGTAAATATTGTCGACGAAGAACAACACGTCGCGACCTTCGTCACGGAAGGACTCGGCAATCGTCAGGCCGGTCAGCGCCACGCGCAGACGGTTACCTGGGGGCTCATTCATCTGGCCGTAGACCATGGCCACTTTGGACTCACCGAGGTTGTCGAGATTCACCACGCCGGAATCAGCCATCTCGTGGTAAAAGTCGTTGCCTTCACGGGTACGTTCGCCAACACCGGCAAACACGGACAGACCCGAGTGCGCCTTGGCGATGTTGTTGATGAGTTCCATCATGTTCACGGTCTTGCCGACGCCGGCACCGCCGAACAGGCCAACCTTGCCGCCCTTGGCGAACGGGCACACCAGGTCGATCACCTTGATGCCGGTTTCCAGCAGCTCTTGCGAAGGGCTCAATTCGTCGTAAGCCGGAGCCTTGCGGTGGATGGAAGCGGTCAGCGTCTGGTCGACCGGGCCACGTTCGTCAATCGGAGCACCCAGCACGTCCATGATGCGGCCCAGCGTGGCTTTGCCCACGGGCACCGTGATAGGCGCGCCGGTGTTGTACACGATGTTGCCGCGACGCAGGCCGTCAGAGGTGCCCAGCGCGATGGTGCGGACAATGCCGTCGCCCAATTGCTGCTGCACTTCCAGCGTCAGCGCCGAGCCGTCCATCTTGAGCGCGTCATAAATCCTGGGCATCTGGTTACGCGCAAATTCCACGTCCACCACCGCGCCAATACACTGAACAATCTTGCCTAGAATCTGAGCCATGATTGAATCCTCTTTCCGTTCTTTAAGTCTTTAAATCTGGTGTGGCGGATTAAACCGCTGCAGCACCGGCAACGATTTCCGAAAGTTCTTTCGTAATCGCAGCCTGACGTGTTTTGTTGTAAACCAGCTTGAGCTCGTCAATCACGCTGCCGGCGTTGTCGGTCGCGGCCTTCATGGCCACCATGCGGGCTGACTGCTCGGACGCCATGTTCTCGGCAACGGCCTGGTAAACCAGCGCTTCGACAAAACGAACCATCAAATCGTCGATCACGGTTTGCGCGTCCGGCTCGTAGATGTAGTCCCAGCCATGCTGGTCCTTGTCGGCTTGCAGGCGCTCGGCCGTGAGGGGCAGCAGTTGCTCGACCACCGGCTCCTGGCGCATGGTGTTGATGAACCGGGTGTAGCACAGGTACACCGCGCTGACCTTGCCTTCGCTGTACGCGTCGAGCAGCACCTTGACGGGGCCGATCAGCTTGTCCAAATGCGGCTTGTCGCCCAGCTGCGTGGCATGCGACACCACCTTGACGCCCACCCGATTGAGAAAACCCAGACCCTTGTTGCCAATGGCCACGGCCCGTGCGTCATGTCCGGCAGCCTGCAGATCCTTGAGCTTGGCGGTAACCGCGCGCAGCACGTTGGTGTTCATGCCGCCGCACAAACCCTTGTCGGTGCTCACCACGATGAACCCGGTGGTCTTGGCGTCGTTGGACTCCATGAACTTGTGGGTGTACTCGGGGTTGGCCTGACTCAGATTGGCCGTGACGTTGCGTATCTTGTCGCTGTAAGGACGGGCTGCGCGCATTCGCTCCTGCGCCTTGCGCATTTTGGAGGCAGCCACCATTTCCATGGCCTTGGTGATCTTCTTGGTGTTTTCCACCGACTTGATCTTGCCGCGTATTTCCTTGCCTGCTGCCATAACAGTTTCCTGGTTTCGGGTGAAAACTTAAGCGAACGACTTCTTGAATTCGATCACGGCGGCTTTGAGCTCAGCTTCAGCATCCTGACAAACTTTCTTCATTGCCTTCTTCGAATCGCTGTCGTCCGGCTTGGCCGGCTTCACGTCCCATTTGGCGCCATTTTTCTCAATGGTAGCCAGCAGTGCAGCGTGCTTGTCTTTAAGGTAGGAGTGCAGCCCGTGCTCGAAAGACAGTACCTTCTTGACGTCAATATCATCCATGACACCCATGTTGACCGCAAACAGGGTCACGCCCATCAGGCTGATAGGCAGGGGCGAGTACTGGGCTTGCTTGAGCAATTCCGTGACACGCGCGCCGCGCTCGAGCTGCTTGCGGGTAGCCTCGTCCAGGTCGGAAGCGAACTGCGCGAATGCGGCCAATTCACGGTACTGGGCCAGGTCGGTACGGATACCACCGGAAAGGCCCTTGATCCAGTTGGTCTGGGCGGCGCCACCGACGCGCGATACCGAGATACCGGCGTTGATCGCGGGGCGGACACCGGCGTTGAACAAGCTGGTTTCCAGAAAGATCTGACCATCGGTGATCGAAATCACGTTGGTCGGCACGAAGGCGGACACGTCGCCGGCCTGCGTTTCAATAATGGGCAGGGCCGTCAGTGAACCGGTCTTGCCCGTGACGGCGCCTTTGGTGAAGTCTTCGACATACTTTTCGTTGACGCGCGCCGCACGCTCAAGCAGGCGGCTGTGCAGATAGAACACGTCGCCCGGATAGGCTTCGCGGCCTGGCGGACGGCGCAACAGCAGCGATACCTGACGGTAGGCCACGGCCTGCTTGGACAAGTCGTCGTACACGATGAGCGCATCTTCACCGCGATCGCGGAAGTACTCGCCCATGGTGCAGCCGGAATAGGCGCTGACGTATTGCATGGCCGGCGAATCGGAGGCCGAAGCCGCCACCACGATGGTGTATTCCATGGCGCCGGCCTGCTCCAGCGAGCGCACCACGTTTTTGATCGAAGAGGCTTTCTGGCCAATCGCGACATAGACGCAGGACACGCCCGTGCCCTTTTGGTTGATGATGGCATCAATCGCCACGGCGGTTTTGCCGGTCTGTCGGTCACCGATGATCAGCTCGCGCTGGCCCCGGCCGATAGGCACCATGGAGTCGATGGACTTCAGGCCGGTCTGCAGCGGCTGGTCGACCGATTTACGGGCGATCACGCCGGGCGCAACCTTTTCGATCACGTCGGTCAACTTGGCGTTGATCGGACCCTTGCCGTCAATCGGCTGGCCCAGTGCGTTGACGACGCGGCCCAGCAGCTCGCGGCCGATCGGCACTTCCAGAATACGGCCGGTGCACTTGACGGTGTCGCCTTCAGCGATGTGTTCGTACTCGCCCAGAATCACGGAGCCGACTGAGTCACGCTCGAGATTCAGCGCCAAGCCATAGGTGGGCGTGCCGTCCGCCGTGGCAGGGAATTCGAGCATCTCGCCCTGCATCACATCGGACAGGCCATGAATACGGACGATACCGTCGGCCACGGACACAACCGTGCCCTGGTTGCGGATGTCGGCGCTGACAGTCAGGCCTTCGATACGGCTCTTGATCAGTTCAGAAATTTCTGCGGGATTGAGTTGCATGACTCTTTCCTTCTTTCTAGGTTGTTGGCTGAAAACTTGCGATGGCGCCGGTGCGCCAGCTTCAGGAAATCAGCGCCACTTTCATTTGCTCTAAACGGGCTTTGACCGAGGTGTCCAGCACCTCGTCACCCACCACGACACGCACGCCGCCAATCAAGGCAGGTTCCAGCTCAACCTGGAGGTTGAGCTTGCGGCCAAAGCGCTTGTCCAGCGCCGTCGCCAGATCGGCCAGCGCCGCACCGTCGAGCGCGAAGGCGCTGTACACGGTGGCATCGGAGGCGCCGCTCTGCGCATTTTTCAGCGCGCGAAACTGACTGGCGATTTCCGGCAGGACGCTGATGCGGCCGTTGTCGATCACCACCTGCAGGAAGTTTTTCGCAGCCTGCGGCAGCTTGCTTTGCACGACGCCGGAGATCAACTCAAACACCTGCGCAGACGTTACGCCGGGATTGCCGGCGAACTGCTGCAACTGAACGTTGGCAGCGATCAACGCCAACTCGTCAAGCCAGACGGCAGTGCCGCCCAGGTCGGAGCCACAGGCTTTGTACAGTGCTTCCGCATAGGGACGGGCAATAGTGGCTAGTTCGGCCATGTGTACGCCCTCTTAAAGTTCGGTCTTCAAGCGGCCCAGCAAGTCGGCATGCACGCTGGCATTGACTTCCTTGCGCAGAATCTGCTCGGCACCCTTGACGGCCAGTGCGGCAACCTGCTCACGCAGGGTTTCGCGGGCCTTGACGGTTTGCTGCTCGGCTTCGACCTTGGCGGCAGCAATGATTTTGCTGCCCTCTTCGGTCGCCCTGGCTTTGGCGTCTTCAATCAAGGCTTGACCACGGCGTTCGGCTTCGGCCAGACGCACTGCCGACTCGTTGCGCGACTTGGCCAGTTCTTCTTCCACGCGCTTGTTGGCCACGGAAAGTTCAGACTTGGCTTTGTCGGCAGCGGCCAAGCCGTCAGCGATTTTTTGAGCCCGCTCGTCCAGCGCTTTCGTTATGGGCGGCCACACAAATGTCATTGTGAACCACACCAGGATCGCGAAAACAATCGCCTGAACGAACAGGGTTGCGTTAATACTCACGGCAACACCTTTCTTTCGGAATGTTGACGATTACTTCAGCACAAACGGATTGGCAAACGCGAACATCATCGCGATACCAACACCGATCAGGAATGCGGCATCGATCAGACCTGCGAGCAGGAACATCTTGGTTTGCAGTTCATTCATCAGCTCAGGCTGGCGGGCAGCCGCTTCAAGGTATTTGCTACCCATGATGCCGATGCCGATACATGCGCCGACAGCGCCCAGGCCAATGATCAGGCCTGAGGCCAAAGCGACGAAACCGAGAACGTTTTCCATTTAAAGCTCCTATGGATTTAAGTAACTAACAAACTAACAAAAAAAGAAAAGCGAAAGAAATCAGATTGACAAAACTCTAGTGATGATCGTGGGCCTGCCCCACATACACCAAGGTCAACATCATGAAAATGAAGGCCTGCAAGGCGACGATCAAAATATGGAAGATGGCCCACACGGTACCTGCGAGGATCTGGCCTATCGGCAACAAAATGCCTGACAGCGACATGGCCGCTGCGCCGCCCATCAGCGCGATCAGCATGAACACCAGTTCACCCGCGTACATATTGCCGAACAGCCGCATGCCGTGCGACACGGTTTTCGCCGCGAACTCGATCATCTGCATGAGGAAGTTAATGGGCCACAAGATCGGATGATTGCCAAATGGTGCCGTGAACAATTCGTGGATCCAGCCGCCCGCGCCCTTGATCTTGATGTTGTAGGCGACGCAAACCAGCAGCACCGACATCGACAGACCCAAAGTAGTGGACAGATCGGCGGTGGGCACCACGCGCATGTAGGCATGATGCGGATCGCCACCGGTGGCCTCGACGATCATTTCCCAGATTTTCGGCAACAAATCGACCGGAAGAAAGTCCATCGCATTCATCAGGAAAATCCAGATGAAGACCGTCAGCGCCATGGGTGCGATCACCTTGCGGCTTTGCGCGTTCTTGATGATGCCCCTGGCCTGGGTGTCAACCATTTCAACGAGGATTTCGACGGCAGCCTGAAAGCGCCCCGGCACACCGGCAGTTGCAGCGCGCGCTGCCTTCCAGAGAAAAAAGCTGCCGACGACACCGAGCACTACTGCCCACAAGATGGAGTCGAGGTTGTACACAGAAAAATCAATCACACCGCTCATCGGCTTGTTCTGCCAATGGACCAGGTGGTGACCAATGTATTCCCCGGCGGTAGGTCCGTTTTCAGCAGCCATCTGTCTACTCGTCTCGTTAAGTTTGATGCGTCGTGGGGCGCTTGGGCTTGAACCAGAGCGCACCCCAAGACACTTTCATTGTCACTATCAGACCCACCAACATGGCAGGCCAGCTCAAATTTTCAACCAACCGCGGCGCCGCGAACAACATCGCCACCGTCAGGCCAATCTTGACCATTTCCCACAAAAAAAATCCAGCCACCGCAGCGCCCGGATTCATCGAAGATACCTTGCCGGTGATACCGCGCGCCAACACGGCGCCTGGCACCACCACCGCCAGCGCGCCATACAGGGCGGACCAGCCAACACTTAACTTTGCGGTCAAGCCCCAGGCCGCACACGCCACCAGAACCCCGACCAACAACTGCCATGCCAACACGCGCCACGGGGAAAGCGAAGGATTAGCGGAACGGAGCTTTTGGGCTTCATCACGCGTCAGAGGCTTGAACCCCTCATCCTTGACCTCATCTACATAAGCGCCGTAGCGCTCCTCCCGAACTTTCGGGGCGTCCACCGAATTTGTAATTTTAGACATGACAAATTACGACAGGGTTACAAGGGCGACTATCAGCAAAGCCCTTGATTATACGTAGAAACCCGAGAACGCTAATAAAACATTCGGGTTAGTTCCGCACGAGCGCGATGCAAGCATGCTGACAGCCACTGGCAAGGGCTAGTCCACAATGCGGCATTGCTGGATCCGGCTGCGACGCCACTCCTTATCGATGAAAGACCTGCCATGAACGCCCTGATGAAATTCCTGCATATCGCCGCGGCCATTGTCTGGCTCGGTGGCATCGTCTTCATGCTGTTTGCGCTGCGGCCGGCAGCGGCCCAACTGGCCCCGCCGCAACGCTTGCCGTTGATCGAGCAGGTGCTGGGAAATTTCTTCAAACGGGTCTGGGAGTGCATCGCCATCCTGCTGGTAAGCGGGCTGTTCATGCTGCTGACGGTTGGCATGAAAAACGCGCCGCTCGGCTGGCATGTGATGCTGGCCGTCGGCCTGCTGATGTTCGCGCTGTTCGGCCATCTCTACTTCGGCCCGTTTCGGCGTTTGAAGCTGGCCGTCGCGGCGGCCGACTGGCCCGAAGGCGGGCGCCGCGTTGCGCAGATTGCCACGCTGGCGCAGATCAATCTGGGGCTGGGCGCGCTCGCCATCGGCGCCGTTGTTTTTCGCGTTTGATGCACGGCTTGATACGCCAGCCCATGCAGCACGGCCGCAAGCAGCGATGTGTTTTATAGCTAACCGCGCTGCCGAATCGACATGAGCAAACCCCCGAGAACGCCAGCGCGCGGCAATCGCTTTAAAAACGCACTGCCCAGCGCTGAAACGCTGGCCGCGCATCCCTGGCTCAAGCCAGTGGCGCACCGGCTGGGCGATCCCCAGCTGTGGCGGCTGCAGCACGAAGCCGTGGCACGCGGCGTTGCCATCGGCATCTTCTGGGCCTTTGCCACCCCGTTTGCGCAGTTTTTGATCGCGGCAGCGCACAGCGTCTGGTGGCGCGCCAACATCCCGGTGGCAGCGGGCGTGACGTTGATCACCAACCCCTTCACACTGGGTTTTTGGCTCTGGCTGGCCTACCAGCTGGGCAGCTTGCTGCTAAACGCGCCGCCGCCGGTTGCAGTGGCCGAAGGCGCGGGCAAGCTGGCCTGGCTGGCGTCTTTTGGCGCGCCTGCCATACTGGGCATGGGCATTTTTGCGGTCGCCGGCTCGGCGCTTGGCTACCTCAGCGTCAAACTCGCCTGGCGCCTGCGCATCTGGTTTAAACGCCGCCATCGGTAGAAAATGGTCGCGTTGCCAAGCCAGCCAGGTGCGCCCAGCGCCCTCGATTGAGCCGACCATCTTCCATCTTCCATCTTCCATCTTCCATCTTCCATCTTCCATCTTCCATCTTCCATCTTCCACCCATCATCACCATGACCACTTCCGCCACCCTGCCCGACACGCCCTGCTACCTCAACGGCGAATTTACCGCGCTCAAGGACGCCAAGATCAGCGTGATGGACCGCGGCTTCATTTTTGGCGATGGCGTGTACGAGGTGGTGCCGGCCTACGCCGGTCAGTTGTTCCGCTTTGCGCAGCACATGGCCAGGCTTGATCGCAGCCTCGCCGAGCTGCGCATCAAGAATCCGTTGACGCACCTCGAATGGCGCCAGCTTGCTCTTAAATTAATAGCTGCTTACGCCCAATCGACAGGCGCTGATGCCGAAAAACTCGATCAGCTGATCTACATCCAGGTGACCCGCGGCGTCGCCCTGCGCGACCATGCCATGCCGCCTGACCTGACGCCCACGGTGTTCGTGATGAGCAGCGCCATGAAGCTGCCGAGCGCGCAGCAGCGCGAGCACGGCGTGGCCTGCGTCTCTGCCTCCGACTTCCGCTGGCAAAAAGCCCACATCAAGAGCACCAGCTTGCTGGGCGCGGTGTTCTCGCGCCAGATCAGCTTTGATGCTGGCGCGCTGGAGACCGTCATGTTCCGCGGCGACTATTTGAGCGAAGCCGCCGCCAGCAATGTCTGGGTCATCAAAAACGGCGTAGTCATGGGCCCGCCCAAGGACCAGCTGGTCCTCGAAGGCATACGCTACGGGCTGATTGAAGAAATCTGCCGCGCTGCCAACATCGGTTTCGAGCTGCGCCGCATCACGCGGGCCGACGTGCTGGCGGCCGACGAGCTGCTGCTGTCATCGGCCACCAAGGAAGTGCTGCCCGTCACCCTGCTGGACGGCCAGCCGGTTGGAAACGGCCAGCCCGGCCCCATTTACGCCAAGCTTTACAGCGCCTACCAGCAGGCAAAACAAGCGCCATCCACATGACCCAACCTCCAAAAAGTATCCCTGAAAATACCCCAGCGCTGCCGACCGAGCCGTCACGCCAAGAGTCGCTGATCGACTACCCGTCACTGTTTCCCATCAAGGTGATGGGCGTCAAGGTCGACGGCCTGGTCGCCGCCATCACCGCCGTGGCGCATCAGTTCGACCCCGCCTTTGACGCATCCACCATCGAGCTGCGCGAAAGCAAGGGCGGCAAATACCTGGGCATCACCATCACCGTCATGGCCACCTCCAGAGAGCAGCTCGACGCGCTTTACCACGCGCTGTCCAGGCACCCCATGGTCAAAGTGGTGCTGTAAGCCTGACTCCGTCGATGCAGACCGTAATACGCCAGCTCGGCCGGGTGGACTACCTGCCCACCTACGCTGCCATGCAGGCTTTCACGGCCGCGCGAAACCCCACCAATACAGATGATGAAACGCTGCAGCCCAATCAGGACGAGCGCGACGAGCTATGGATTTGTGAGCATCTACCGATCTACACACAGGGGCTGGCGGGCAAAAGTGATCATGTGCTGAACCCTGGCAACATCCCGGTGGTGCAAACCGACCGGGGCGGCCAGGTGACTTACCACGGGCCCGGCCAAGTGGTGGCTTACCCGCTGATCGACCTCAAGCGCGCCGGCTATTTCGTCAAGGAATATGTCTATCGCATCGAAGAGGCCGTCATCAAAACCCTGGCGCATTTCGGCGTGACCGGCCACCGCGTCAGCGGCGCGCCCGGCATTTATGTGCGGCTGGACGACCCGTTTGCACACGCTGCCCTGAGCGGCCCGGCCCATCCCGGCGACCGGTTTCGCGGACTCGGCAAAATCGCCGCGCTGGGCATCAAGGTGAGCCGCCACTGCACTTACCACGGCGTCGCGCTCAACGTGGCGATGGACCTGGAACCCTTCACGCGCATCAACCCGTGTGGCTATGCCGGGCTGCAGACCACAGACCTTTCTACAATCGGGGTATCGGCAAGCTGGCAGGAGGCAGCAGATGTGCTGGGCCAAAAGCTCGGCACTTATCTGGCGGCCTGAACTGCTGAAAACGAAACACCCCATGAGTAACCCAGAAGCCACCCCTCACGCCCCTGCGGCCAATCCCGTCGTTCGCGAAGCCCAAAGCCTGGCGGACTACAACCCGCTGGCCAAGCAGAAGGCGGCGGCCAAGCTGTCGCGCATTCCGGTCAAGGTAGTGCAAGGCGAGGTGCTGAAAAAGCCCGACTGGATTCGCGTCAAGGCCGGCAGCCCGAGCACTCGCTTCTATGAGATCAAGGACGTGCTGCGGCAAAACAAGCTGGTCACGGTGTGCGAAGAAGCCAGCTGCCCCAACATTGGCGAATGCTTTGGCAAGGGCACGGCGACCTTCATGATCATGGGCGACAAGTGCACGCGGCGCTGCCCGTTTTGCGATGTCGGCCACGGCCGTCCCGACCCGCTGGACGCGAACGAACCCGAGAACCTGGCCAGAACGATTGCCGCGCTCAAGCTCAAGTACGTGGTGATCACCAGCGTTGACCGCGACGATTTGCGTGATGGCGGGGCTCAGCATTTCGTTGACTGCATCCGCCAGATTCGGGCGCTGTCGCCGGCCACGCAAATCGAGGTGCTGGTGCCCGACTTCCGCGGCCGCGACGAGCGCGCGCTTGAGATTTTGAAAGCTGCGCCGCCCGACGTGATGAACCACAACCTGGAAACCGCGCCGCGCCTGTACAAGGAAGCGCGCCCCGGCTCTGACTACCAGTTCAGCCTGAATCTGCTGAAGAAATTCAAGGCGCTGCACCCCAACATTCCGACCAAGAGCGGCATCATGGTGGGCCTGGGCGAAACTGACGAAGAAATCCTGCAGGTGATGCAGGACATGCGCGATCACGGCATCAACATGCTGACGATTGGCCAATACCTGGCGCCCTCAACTTCGCACCTGCCGGTGCGCCGCTATGTGCACCCGGACACCTTCAAGATGTTTGAGGAAAAGGCCTACGCCATGGGCTTTTCGCACGCCGCCGTCGGCGCCATGGTGCGCTCCAGCTACCACGCCGACCAGCAGGCCGGCCATGTGCTGGCGGGCGCGCCCAAAGCCTGAACCACCCGCCTGCGGTTTTTGCTATGTTTTTAATAGCTGCTTGCGCCCGTATTACCTGGGCTAGAGGCCTTTTTTACCGTTTTTATGCCTAATTTTGCCTTGCTCAATGGCCTTTGGTTCGACCCGCGTTCGCTTGAGCACTTGAGCGATGCGGGCACCTGGGCGCGCGGCCTGTCGCTGTACCGCAGCCAGAAGGTGCTGAGCCTGGAGATCGAACCGCTGCGAAACGCCTGGCTGCTGCTGGGCGAGGTGCAAGGCAGTCTGCGCCAGCCCTACGAGGTGTCGATAGAAATGGCGCTACTGCCCGACGGCCAGGTCGATGTCTGGGACAGCGACTGCAGCTGCCCGGTCGGGCTGCAATGCAAACACGGCGTGGCGCTGATGCTGAAGGCCGCCTACCACGGCCTGCAGCTGCTCGGCCAGGAGCTGGCGCCCGGCGCCACCCACACCCCCTCCACCCCGCCCAGCCCCGAAAAACTCGAAGCAGCGCGCCAGGCGGCGCAGGCACGCGCCCAGGAAATCGCCCGACTGGAAGCCGAAGCCCAGCTGCTGCAATGGTTTAGCGACCTGGACCGCGCCAGCGGCCTGGCGCCAGCCTCGGTGCACACGGCGCGCGGACAGGCCAGGCCCGAACAATATTTATACCTGCTGACGGTGGTGGGCAGCCACGGCCCGCGGCCACAGCTTCAGCTCGAAGCCGTGGTGTCCTACCCCAAGGTCACGGGCGGCTGGGCCAAGCCCAAGGCCATACGCACGCCGCCGCACGCCGGGCAGCCGGTCTATGACCAGGCCAGCGAGGCCGACCGGCAGGTGCTGCAGCTGATGCGCGCCATGCCCAACGGCAACAGCTTTTACTCCGCCTACAGCGTCACCCCGCGCGTGGTGCCGGCCGGGCAGGTTGGCCTGATGGCGCTGCAGCAGGCGGCCAGCACCGGGCGGCTGTTTCTGGACGCGGGCGGCAGCCCGGGCGCCGTCATCGCATGGGGGCCGCCGCAAGAGCTGGACTGGCATTGGGCAGAAGTGCCCGGCCCGCACAGCAGCGAGGCGGGCTGGGCCCTGCGCGCCCGGCTGGCCGGCAATGGCGGTAGCAGCAGCGGTGCGCAACTGTGCCTGAACAGCCCGCCGTTCTACCTGGACGCCGCGCATGGCCTGTGCGGCCCGGTCCACGCGGCTGACGTGCCCGAAGCACAGCTCGACATCCTGCTCAAGGCACCGCCGCTGAAGGCCTCGGCCCTGCAAAAACACCAGGTCGATCTGATGCGGCGCCTTGGCCAGCTGCCGCTGCCTCCAGTGCTGCAAAGCCTGAGCCGGCTCGATGGCATCGCGCCGACCGCCTGCCTGCACCTAGCGCCCACGCCGCCCGAGCTGGTACCGTTCAAGGGGCTGATCCAGGCGCAACTGCGCTTTGACTACCAGGGCCATCGCGGCTGGTGGGCCGGCCAGGGGCTGGCAGTGCTGGTGGACCAACCTGCGGGCCGGGTGCTGCTGCAGCGCGACGCTGAGGCCGAACTGGGCGCCATCACGCGCCTGATGGACCTGGGACTCACCGCCACCACCGACGGCGGCATGTTCGGCATCCCGGCCGACGGGCCGCAGCAGGACTGGCTGCACTGGGCCGACAACGGTTTTTCCGTGCTGCGCGAAGCCGGTTTCACGCTGACGCTGGACGACGCCCTGAACGGCTGGATCACGCATGGTCAGTCGCTGGCCGTGCAGTTGCAGGCGCAGGGCGATGACGAAGCGACTTCGCCCTGGTTTGATCTGTCGCTGGGCATGGAAATCAACGGGGAGCGCCACAACATCCTGCCCTGGCTGCCCGAGCTGATTGCTGCCGCTGCCGCCAGCCCGCGCGACCCGGCCACCGGCCAGCCCGACATTGCGCCCTTTGTCTATTTGCGCGAGCCAAAAGGCCAGGGCTTCATCCGCCTGCCGACCGACGCGCTCAAGCCCTGGATGGCTGCGCTGCTGGAGCTGGTGGGCGACCGGGCCCATGATTTTTCGGGCGGCAGCCTGAAGCTGTCGCGCCTTGATGCGCTGCGCACCGGCGCCGCCCTGGGGGAAGGGGCGCAATGGGCGGGCGCGCAGGTCTTGCGCGAACTGGTGCAGCAGCTCACCGGCCAGCAACAGTTGCCCGAGGTGCGCGTGCCCACCGCCCTGCAGGCCAGCCTGCGCCCCTACCAGCAGCAAGGCCTGAACTGGTTGCAGTTCTTGCGTCAGCACGGCCTGAGCGGCATTTTGGCCGACGACATGGGCCTGGGCAAAACGCTGCAGACGCTGGCCCATGTGCTGGTCGAAAAAGAAGCCGGCCGGCTGACGCATCCGGCGCTCATCGTCGCGCCCGTCAGCCTGATGGGCAACTGGCGCCGCGAGGCCGAGCGCTTCACGCCCGGCTTGCGCACGCTGGTGCTGCACGGCAAGGAGCGCCACGAGTCAGCCGGGGAAATGAGCACGCACGACCTGGTGATCGCGCCCTACTCGCTGCTGCAGCGCGACCGCGAACGCTGGCTGCAGCAGCCCTGGCACCTGGTGGTGCTGGACGAAGCGCAAAACATCAAGAACGCCAGCACCCATGCCGCGCAGGTGGTGGGCGAGCTGCAAACCCGGCATCGTTTGTGCCTGTCGGGCACGCCGATGGAAAACCACCTGGGCGAGCTGTGGAGCCTGTTTCATTTCCTGATGCCGGGCTTTCTGGGCAGCCAGGCGCGCTTTAAGCAACTGTTTCGCAACCCGATTGAAAAGAACGGCGACGCCGAGCGGCTGGACCAGCTGCGCCGCCGCATCACGCCCTTCATGCTGCGCCGAACCAAGCGCGCGGTGGCGACCGAGCTGCCCGACAAGATCGAGACCATCTCCAGCGTCGAGCTCAGCGGCAAACAGGCCGACCTGTACGAAACGATACGCCTGAGCACGGAAAAAGCGGTGCGCGACGCGCTGGCCAACAAGGGGCTGGCGAAGTCGCAAATCCAGATTCTGGACGCGCTGCTCAAGCTGCGCCAGGTCTGCTGCGACCCGCGCCTGCTGGCGCTGGCTTCGGCCAGGAAGATCAAGCAATCGGCCAAGCTGGAGCACCTGATGACGCTGCTGCCCGAGATGCTGGCCGAGGGCCGGCGCGTGCTGCTGTTCTCATCGTTCACCAGCATGCTGGCCTTGATTGAAGACGAGCTGAAAGCGCGCGGCATCGCCTGGGTCAAGCTCACCGGCCAGTCGCAAAAGCGCGACGAGATCATCGGGCGCTTCACTTCGGGCGCAGTGCCGCTGTTTCTCATCAGCCTGAAAGCCGGTGGCGTCGGCCTGAACCTGCCGCAGGCCGACACGGTGATTCATTACGACCCCTGGTGGAACCCGGCAGCAGAAAACCAGGCGACCGACCGCGCCCACCGCATCGGGCAAAAAAACCAGGTTTTCGTTTACAAGCTGGTTGCGCAAGGCACGATTGAAGAGCGCATCTTGGCGCTGCAAGAACGCAAGGCCGCACTGGCCGAAAGCATGTACAGCGGCTCGCTGGCGCGCAAGCAGCCGCAGTTTACCGAGAGCGATGTGGCGGAGTTGCTGAAGCCGCTGGGCTAGCCGTCGTGTTGCTGAAGATCCATTGAGCATTCCCAACGGAGACAAGCATGGCGAATCCAGCGCTTTTTCAGTTCAACCTTCCGAAGTCGGGTCGCCCCAGCGAAATCACGATCGCACAACCCTGGTATCCAGGCATTCAAAAGTACTGGCCAACCTGCACCACCAAGCGTTTGGTCGATCCCATATTTGGCATCGTGGCAGTGGTCATTCACGCCACAGCCGGTGCGTCTTCTGAAGGCGCCATTTCGGTCATGAAGAAGCCCGCAGATGCAGCGTCATTTCACTGGCGGGTTCCCGACGAGGACGAAGCGCAACACGGCCACCTGGTTTGGGCCTGCGTGCCGGAAGCACTGGCGGCCTGGCATGTGCGCAATGCCGTCGCACACGCTGACGTTAACAAGGGTGCAAAAAAGGTCAACCACTGGTCCTTGGGCATAGAGGTCGTGAACGCTCAGAAGGACGATCCATTTTCTTCGTGGCAGCTTGAAGCAGCGGCACGAATCGTTCGCTACTGCTGGGCAAAATACCCTCGGCTCGTGCACGTTATCTCTCATGCCAAGCTCGATCCAGGCAGAAGGAGCGATCCGGGCGAGAATTTTGACTGGCTGCGATTCAGGGACCTGGTGCTCCATGGTGCAGACGAGGCCATGCCGGCGCTTGTGGCTGCGGCCACCCCGGCCGCAAAGATAAAGACCAGGGCTGCAGCCGGATGCTGTGACGGCTAATCCGCCAGCGCAATGTCGCCTGAAAAAGCGTCATCACCGTCTGTCTGTCGCCAAAGAACAAAGTGCATCGGTCGGAGCATCCGTTGGTCCGACCCCCCGCCACCTTAACGCAAACCACTGCAAGCCCCCATGCACCAAGCCTCCGCACAACGCCGCGACCACGACCCTTTATTCATCTCCAGCAGGGCGGACTGCAAATCACGGGCCTGCCCGGTGACGCCAGGGCGGCAAAGTTAGCCGGTAGCCATGCCAGCCAATCTTTACGCCTTAGGTGCCATCGCGCTGTGGGCCACGCTGGCCGCGCTCGGCGTGTCGCTGCGCCATATTCCGCCGTTTTTGCTGACCGGCATCGGGTTGCTGACCGGCAGTCTGCTGGCGCTGCCTTTTGTGCTCAGAGACCAACGGGCCTGGAAAATACCGGCGACGACGCTGGCGCTGGGCGTGTACGGCCTGTTTGGTTTTCACTTGCTGCTTTTCATCGCGCTGCGCCATGCACCGCCGGTAGAGGCCAATCTGGTCAACTACCTGTGGCCGCTGTTCATGGTGGTGCTGGCGCCGCTGTTGCTGGTGGGCGTGCGGCTGCGTGGCATGCATGTGGTGGCGGCGCTGTTAGGCTTTGCCGGCGCGGCCGTCGCCATTTTGGGGGCCAGCCAAAGCGCAGCGGGCCAGGGCGGCTGGTCCTGGGGCTACCTGCCTGCCCTGGGCTCGGCGCTGATCTGGGCCAGCTATTCGCTGCTGAGCCAGCGCGTTGCGGCCTTTCCGACCGCCGCGATCGGCCTTTTCAGTTTGGTTTCGGGCTTGTTGTCGCTTTTATGCCACTGGGCGTTGGAGCCGTCGGTGTTGCTGTCAAGCCACGACTGGCTGCTGTTAACGCTGATGGGATTGGGCCCGCTAGGCGCTGCGTTTTTCCTGTGGGACAAGGCCCTCAAAGGTGGTGATGCGCGGCAGATCGGCATCCTGAGCTACCTCACGCCGCTTGGCTCGACGGCGCTGTTGTTGCTGGTGAGCGGACGCGCGCTGAGCTGGAGTATTGGCCTGGCCGCGCTGATGATCATGGGCGCGGCCGTGCTGGGCACGCGTGCGCGCTAACGAACAGACGGGCCAACAGCTCCACCCAATAATGCGGGACTCTGCGTCGGATGATTTGTCAGAAAAATGAACTTTTTCGCCAAAATTCTGCGGTTTGCACCAGAATCAATACAGGCTGAAAAGGGATTATCTTGACATTCGGACACTCCCGCGAAATGGCAGTTCTGCTGCTGAAAAAAATCACGCCTCGACATGGGGGCAGGTGGCTGCTGCTGATCGGCCTGCTGGTGCTGCTGGTGCTTGCCGGGCGCCTGGTCAGCAACGAGGTGCGTACGTCCGAGCGGCAGGCGCGTTACCTGGCTGAACTCGGTCGTGAGCTGACCTTCAAGCCCGAACCCGGGCCGAGTCCGGCGATTCGTTTCCCGCACTCGGGCCCCTACGACGAACGGCTGGGCTACAGCCAGCTTCCGGCCTTTACCCAACGCCTGACCAAGCAGGATTTTCTGATTACCCAACAAGCCCGCATTTCGCCGCGGCTTGCCGCGCTCGACGACAAAGGGCTCTCACTGGCTTACCGGGAAAAGACACAGGCCGGCCTTGACTTGCTCGACTGCAACCGGCAACCGCTGTACGCCGAGCGTTATCCGGAACGCAGCTATGCGGATTTCGCGTCGCTGCCGCGCTTGCTGGTGGATGCCCTGCTGTTTATCGAGGACCGTGAGCTGCTGACCACGCGCTACCCGATGCACAACCCGGCGCTGGACTGGAGCCGTTTTGGCCGGGCCTTGTCCGACCAGGTGATCCATGTGGTTGACAAATCGCACCCGGCACCCGGCGCCAGCACGCTGGCCACGCAGATCGAAAAATACCGCCACTCGCCAGGCGGGCGTACCTCCTCGCCCCAGGACAAGCTGCGGCAGATGGCTTCGGCCTCGGTGCGGGTCTACCTGGACGGCGAGAACACGCTGCCGGCGCGTCAAAAGATCCTGTTGGACTATCTCAACACCGTCCCGCTGGCAGCCAAGCCCGGCTTTGGCGAGATCCATGGCATGGGCGACGGTCTGTGGGCCTGGTACGGTCGCGATTTTGACGAGGTCAATCAGCTGCTTGATAGCAACGCCAGCGAGGCGGCCGACGACCCGCTGCGCCGCCGCGCCGAGGCCTTCAAACAGGCGCTGTCGCTGCTGATCGCGCAGCGCCGGCCGTCGCACTACCTGCGAGAGGGCGCCGCCGACCTGGCGCAGTTGACCGACAGTCACCTGAGGGCGCTGGCCGCCGCCGGCGTGATACCGGCTGCGCTGCGCGATGCGGCCTTGCCGGTCAAGCTCGCCCTGCAGCAGGCAACCGAGAACGGCCCGCCTATTTCGTTTGTCACGCGCAAGGCCGTCACAGCACTGCGCGGCCAGCTTTCAGGCTTGCTGCAGGTCAACAATCTTTACGATCTGGACCGTCTCGATCTGAGCGCCAGCAGCACCCTCAATGGCGACATGCAACGCGCCGCGACGTCGGCGTTGCGCCAGCTCAAAAAACCGGCCGATGCCAAGGCGGCGGAACTGTACGGGCGCAACATGCTCAGCAGCGGCGATGACCCGAGCAAGCTGATTTTCAGCTTCACGCTGTTCGAGCAGCGCGGCGGCGCCAATTTGCTGCGCGTGCAGACCGACAACTTCGACCAGCCTTTCGACATCAACGAGGGCGCACGGCTCAACCTGGGCTCCACCGCCAAACTGCGCACGCTGATCACCTACCTCGAAATCATTGCCGAGCTGCACCAGCGCTACGCCAGCCTGCCGCCCAAGGAACTGGCGCGGCTGCCGGTGGACAAGGAGAACGTCCTGAGCGTCTGGGCGCTAGCTTACCTGGCGCAGGCTCAGGACCGGGGCTTGCCGGCGATGCTGGAGGCCGCGATGGAGCGGCGCTACTCGGGCAGTCCGGGGGAAGGCTTTGCCACCGGCGGCGGCGTGCAGACCTTCTCGAATTTCGATGCCAGCGAAAACTCCCGGGTGATCACGGTGCGTGAAGGCTTGCAGCAATCGGTCAACCTGGTGTTTGTGCGGCTGATGCGCGATGTGGTGCGGCACTACAAATTCAAACTGGCCGGCGGCGGCGTTGACGCGCTGGAGTCAGAAGAAGGACCGCGCCGGCAACAGCTGCTGTCCCGCTTTGCCGACAAGGAAGGGCGCAATTTCATGGTGCGCTTCTACAAGAAATACCATGGCAAATCGCCCGAGCAAGCGCAGCAGCTGTTGCTGGGCAAGCGGCTCCCGGTGCCGGCACGGCTGGCCACGGTGTTTCGCAGCATCGCGCCGCAGGCCGACCTGGCGCAGTTCTCGGCCTTCATGCGCCAGCGATTTCATGAGGACGAGCTGTCGGACGCCAAGCTGGCCGCGCTTTATGCACAGTACGGGCCCGACAAATTTTCTCTGGCCGACCGCGGCTACATCGCTGGCGTTCATCCGCTGGAATTGTGGTTGCTCGGCTTTCTGCGCCAGCAGCCTGCCGCTACCTTGACGCAGACGCTGGCTGCCAGCGTAGATGCGCGCCAGGAGGTCTACGCCTGGTTATTCAAGACGCGCAACAAGAACAAGCAGGACAAACGCATCCGGCAAATGACGGAAGAAGAAGCTTTTGTAGAGATTGGCCGCGCCTGGCGCCGCCTTGGTTACCCTTTCGAATCGCTCACGCCTTCTTATGGCAGCGCGCTCGGTTCCTCGGGCGACCGCCCCGCCGCGCTAGCGGAGTTGATGGGGATCGTGGTGAACAAAGGCATGCGGCTGCCGCTCAGGAAATTGCAAAGCCTGGATTTTGCGCAGGGCACGCCTTATGAAACGCATTTTGAAAACAACGCCCTGGCCGGCGAGCGTTTGCTACCGGTAGCGATCGCCGACCTGGTGCGCCGTTCCCTGGTGGACGTGGTGGAAAACGGCACGGCCAGACGCCTCAAGGGCGGTTTGCGGCCAACCAATGGCAAGCCAATAGAGGTGGGCGGCAAGACCGGCACCGGCGACCACCGCTTTGAAACCTATGGGCCGGGCGGCAGACTGCTGTCCACGCGCATTGTGAGCCGCTCCGCCACCTTTGTGTTCTTGATGGGAGACCGCTTTTTCGGCACCATGACGGCCTATGTGCCAGAGCCCTATGCGGCCAGGTACAAGTTCACCAGCGCGATTTCGGTGCAACTGCTGAAATCGCTGACGCCTACGCTGATTCCCATGATGGACGCAGCCGGCAGCGACAATAAGCTGGCCTGCCGGCGCTGAGCCTGGCAGCGTTTAAACCGCCCCGCCCGCCCCCGCATTGGTCAATAGCGGTTGGGATTGTTCGGGCGGCGGTCATCGCGGTTGCGTACCCCATCGCCATCCCTGTCGCCATGGCCACGGGCTGCGCCGGGGTAATGATCGGGCCGACCGCTGTCATACGGAACGGGATACGCCACGCAGCCTGACAGTGCGCTCAAACTGGTCAGCATCAGCACCAGTACGGCGAGTTTTTTCATGGATTTCTCCTTTGAACATTGAATCGTTCTAGGGCAGGCGAAGTTGCCAACTGAAGACCATTTAAGGCTCTACGCATGACTGACGGGTGTCTGCCAGAAGCGCGACGCGTGAAGCTGGTTACAAGGTGTGACTTTTCGGCCCCTCGGCATACTGATCTGATTCCCCTGCGGCCGGGGCCCACCGCCGATCCGGCTAGATTTTGATGTTCTGCGCCCACGCCAACGCCGACAGATGCGCCTGGTTTACATGCTCTGCCTTCAAAGACAGGGCCTGCGCAAAATCGGCCGCACACCGGTCATCGCCCTCGCAGGCTTCCGCGAGCGCCAAAACCGGGGCGTACACGCCCTTGCGCTCAAGCAGCGCCTGCGCGACTGCCTCCGGCAATACCAACTGATCCAGTACTTCCTTGATGGGGCTTCCAAGCAAGCGATCAAGAAAGGAAAACATGCCGACCACAAACAGATTTTCCGCCTCCCGCCTGGTCAGAAAACCCTGGCCGAGCAATTCGGCAAACCGGCCGCGAATCATGGCCGCCTGCATCAGCGCAGGCGAAAAGCCCGTGGTGTGGGTTCTTGCCAGCAACATCAGGAGCCAGCGAAACATCGGTGCATAACCGAGCATTGCCACGGCGTGGCGCGGCGACTCGATTTCAACCTCCAGGCCAAAACCTGCCGAGTTGATGTAACGCAGCAGCTTGTAGGAAAGGGTGACGTCGCTTTTCAGGACTTTTTCCAGGTGGCGGATGTCGGCATTTCCCTGCACCATATGCATCAGCTGCAGAATCTGCAGCGCTTGCGGACCGAGCTTGACCGTCTGCTTGATCTCGCGTGGCGCCAGGCAGAGATTTGCAAAAACGCCGGAAACACCTGCGCTAACGCAGGCATCGAATTCTTCCCACCCCGAAACATTGTCGACCACCACCCCAAGGGCCGGCTGCCTTTGCCTGGCGAAATAGCTGATTGCAGCCCGCTGCGGATGCTCAAAAGCCACCACGACGTAATTGACGTGGTAGAGCAGTGACTCGTTTTTTTTGCTGCCCAGGAAGTCGAGGTCGACATCACTCAGCGCCAAGCCAAAGCCGCGCTCGCGCAATGACGCAGCCAACGCCAAGCCGTCCGCATGCAGCAAATCGTTCTGCTTGAGGATCAGCACCGTGGCGTGCGCTGAGAGGCCGGCCAGCTCCTTGGCAAACAGAGCGACGGGGCTTGCCTTTAAAAAAAACAGGCCTGACCTGGTTTCGCCAGCCCGCCCCGCCAGCAGTGATATCAACTGACGTAAAGCCGCCTCATCTGCGATGTCGCTGTCTGCTTCGCTCTTCTGGAACGCCAGCGTATAGCCGATAAGGCGTTGCTGGGAGTCAAGCAGGGGTGCCCTGCAGAGATAACTGTTTTCGCTTGTCAAACTTTAACGCCAGGTTGGGAGAACAGGGTTGTTGCGCCATAGATCAAAAGCGCCAGCGGCGGGCCGGGAAAATTCGAATAGAGAATGAGCCAAGTGGCTCATTCGATCGTCTGAATTATCCTCCTCGCGGATCTGACGTTGCCTTCAACACAAAGTTGTCACCACGGTAGCTTTTTGCAATGCACCAACCAGGTAGGGATACGCGCCTCACTCGCAGTTGCAAAAAAAAGCGCGCTCGGGCACTATTTCTGATCAGCTTGGGCATCTTTTCCCATACTTTTTTCCTCTTACTTGGTACCGTAATGTTGAAGTCGCCGTCATGATTCCCGGCGAATTTCGCATTCTTTCAACCCTGGAATCAAAAGGAGAATTTCATGATCAAGCTTGCATACGTTGCTTTCACTGCCCTGATTCTGACTGCTTCGGGCTGTTCCTCCATGGGCGAAACCACCAGTTCTTCTGGTGATTCGACGAACTTGTCGCAGAGTCCGCTTTACAGTGGTGGAACCAATTAGCGGATAGTGGCAACTGGGCGCTGGCGTGCAATTAGGCCATCCGCGGTCGGGTTGATGGGCTTCACGGCTCGCCGCTCTTGGCCGGTAAGAAACGTGCGGCGCCACAGCACGCTGCCTGACCCGAAAATATTGGAATATTAGGCCTCTAGCCCATATTTTACGGGCGTAAGCAGCTATTCTTTTTATAGCAAATCATACCGGTCCGCAAGCCTAAAGCAATGCGCCCGGCTCTTCGCTTTCCAGTACTTCCCGCGCCCACAGCTTGAGCTTGCCGGTGTCAGCGCGCAATACCTGCTGTTTGACCGCCAGGATCTGTGAAGGATGCATGGAAAAACTGCGCAGCCCCAGACCCAGCAACAGGCGCGTCAACCTGATGTCGCCGGCCATTTCGCCACACACGGTGACGCCTTTGCCTTGCCGCTGGCATTCGGTGATGGTGTCGGCAATCAGGCCCAGCACGGCCGGGTGACAGGGGTCGTACAGATGTGCGACCGACTCGTCAGCCCGGTCTATTGCCAGCGTGTACTGGATCAGGTCGTTGGTGCCTATCGACAGAAAGTCAAAATACTTCAGGAACAGCCTGAGCGTGAGCGCGGCCGCGGGGATTTCTATCATGGCGCCGAGACGTACCGGGCCGTAAGGCGTGCCGCGGTTGTCGAGTTGCGCGCGGGCGTGGTCGAGCAAAGACAGGGTCTGGCGGATTTCGCTGGCATGGGCCAGCATGGGCACCAGCAAATTGACCTGGCCGTAAGCGGCCGCCCGCAAAATGGCGCGCAGTTGGGTCAAAAACATGGGCGGGTCTGCCAGGCTCCAGCGGATCGCGCGCAAGCCCATGGCCGGGTTCAAATGGACGTCTTGCGCCCGGCCAGCGGGTTTGTCCAGGGGTTTGTCCGAACCGATGTCCACGGTGCGAATGGTGACCGGCAGGCCCTGCATGCCTTCAATGGCCTTGCGGTAAGCCAGGTACTGCTCGTTCTCGTCGGGCAGCTTGCCGTTGCGGCCCATGAACAGGAATTCACTGCGAAACAGCCCTACCCCCACTGCGCCGACCTTGACGGCGCCCAGCGTGTCATCGGGCAGCTCAATATTGGCCAGCAGTTCTATGCGTTGGCCATCCATCGTTATGGCAGGCGTGTGCTTGAGGCGGTTCAGCCGCTCGCGTTCGAGTTCGCCCTGGCGCTGCTGAAAACCGTATTCAGCCAAGATGATGGGTGAGGGGTCGACGATCAGCACACCGGCATCGCCGTCAATGATGACCCAATCATCCTGCTGGATCAACTGGCTGGCACTGCGCGCACCGACCACCGCCGGAATGTCCATGCTGCGCGCCACGATGGCCGTGTGCGAAGTCTTGCCGCCCACGTCGGTGACAAAGCCGGCAAACAGGCTTTGCTTGAACTGCAGCATGTCGGCCGGTGCCACATCGTGCGCCACCAGCACCAGCGGCACATCCATGGTGTCGTCCAGCAGCAGATCCTGCTGCGACTGTTTGCGGCTGCCGCCGGCGCGCACGCCACCCTGCCCGGCCGGCTGCATCGGCGAGGCCGCGCCTTTCATGTGGCGCAAGATGCGCTCCACCACCTGCTCCAGATCGGCCTTGCGTTCGCGCAGGTACTCGTCTTCCATCTCGTCGAACTGGCGCGCGATCAGCTCGTACTGCGTGGTCAGCGCCCACTCGGCGTTGTAGTGCCGCTCGGCAATCCAGTGCTTCACCCCATTGATCAGCTGCTCATCCTGCAGCAGCATCAGGTGCACGTCCAGCAGGGCCGAAATTTCTTGCGGCGCATCCTTGGGCAGGTCGTGCTGCAAACGCGTGATCTCGTCCACCACGGCATTGCGCGAGACCCGGGCGCGCGCAATCTCTTGCTCTGTTTGGGAAGCATCAACAAAGTAATGCGTCACATCGCCAAGGCTGGACGCCACCAGCACGGCGCGGCCAATGGCAATACCGCGCGACACCGCCAGACCGTGAACCGAAAAAGTCATTCAGTGTTCCAGACCATGGGTGAGCGAGGGCAGTGAAGTAGCGAAGCGAGGAGCGTGGAAGTTATGGACAAAGCGTCGAGTGGGAGCGCCAACGGCCGCCGCGCCGGGCCGCCCCAAGCAAGGGCCAGCCCCCCGGGGGGGCAGCGCAGTACACGAAGCAACAGGCGTGGGGGCCGCGAACGAAGCGCCGGGCCGCCCCAAGCGAAGTTCAGCCCCCTCGGGGGGCAGCGCAGTACGCGAAGCGACGAGCGTGGGGGCCACCTACTCCCCCTCCCCAAACTTGTCGGCCAGCAGCGCCAGCAAGGCCGTCATGGCGGCCTGCTCGTCGGGCCCATCGGTTTCAAGCTCGACAGCGCTGCCCTGGCCGGCCGCCAGCATCATCACGCCCATGATGCTTTTTGCATTGACGCGGCGCTCGCCCTTGCTCATCCAGACCTCGCTGGCAAAGCTGCCGGCGAGTTTGGTGAGCTTGGCGGAGGCCCGGGCGTGCAGGCCGAGTTTATTGCTGATGGTCGTGCGGGTCTTGATCATTCGTTTTGCATACCTGATTTTGCGGTGCGGTGATCGCCACCTGCATCACGCCTTGCGCCCCGCCCACCAGCGCGCGCGCGACCAGTGAATCGAAGGACTCGTGCCGGTAACAGACCGTGCGCAGCAGCATTGGCAAATTGACGCCGGCGATGAGCTTGGCGTCCACGCCATCGACCAGTTGCTGCGCCACGTTGCAGGGTGTGGCGCCAAAAATATCGGCCAGCACCAGCGTGTGCGCGTTGCCGGCCTGCGCCAGCATGATGCGCGCCTGCGCCAGCGTTTCCTCGGGCGGCATGTCGGGCAGCACGTCCAGCGCCAGTACGCCCGCCCCGTTGTCGGGAAACACATGCAGCACGCACTGGCGCAAGGCGCTGGCCAGCGGGGCGTGGGCGATGATGAAGATGCCGTTCATGAAGGCCTAATTATCGGCGTTCACGCTGAGGAAATAACCATAGGAGGCAATGCAGCAACACAAAAACACCGCCATGGCGAGCTGAAAGCTGGCGATCTCTGACAGTCCCGTGGCGCTGAAAGCGTCGATCAGCAGACCAATGCCCCACTGCACGACAAAAATGCCGGAAAAAATCATCAGGTTGTAACCCGACAGGGCGCGCCCTGCCAGCGCAGCCGGAAACGCCATGCCGACGGCCGGCTGGGCTAGGCCCATGACGCTGGAGGCCATGCAAAACAGCGCCCAGCCAAGCCAGCCGGTCGCCGCGCCGGCCAAAATATTTAGCGCCAGGATGGCCAGACTGAGCGGCACGCCCCAGGCGATCAGCCGGTTAGCGCTCCAGCCGCGTTGCGCCAGCCAGGGGTTGAGCATGCCCCAGCCCCAGAAAGTGACCAGCATGGCGGCATTGATGTAGAACAGACCGGTAGCCGCCTGCAGCGCGCTGTAGTCGGCCACCTTGACCAGCCACGGACCCGCCCACAGCGTCTGCAGCGCGACCAGGCCGCCATAATTAAAAAAAGCCAGAGGCGTCATCTTGCGGAAATAGCGGCTGCGCCAGATCGGGGCGTAGCTGGCCTCGTGCGGCGGCACTGAAACCGAAACGACAGGCGTGGGAACCAGCGGCCGCAGCGCCGGGCCGCCCCCAGCAAGGCCAGCCCCCTCAGGGGGCAGTGCAGTGCGCGAAGCGACAAACGTGGGGGCCAGCTTCACCGCCGGGCCGCCCCAAGGTGAAACAGCCCGCTCGGGGGGCAGCGAAGCACGCGCAGTGGCGAGCGTGGGGGCGACATTCCAGTGCGGTACCAGCCAGGCAATCGCCACCATAGCCAGCACAATCATCGCCGCCAGGATCCAGAACAGCGGACGCCAGCCGGTCAGCGGCATCAGCCACTGCACCGGCAAGGTGGAAGCCAGCATGCCGAGCGAGCCGGTCATCAGCATCCAGGAATTGGCGCGCAGCACCATGGGCGCTTCAAACCAGCGCCGAAAGCCCGTCAGCGGCGCCATCAGACAGGCGCTCACGCCCATGCCCACCAGCACACGCGCCGCCAGCAACCAGGCAAAACTGCTGGCCACCGAGAACGCCAGGCAGCCCAGCACGGCCATGCTCAAAAAATACAGGATCACGCGTTTCGGACCAAAGCGGTCCAGCCAGCCGCCCAGCGGCAACTGCATCGCGGCAAAGCCCAGAAAATAGCCGCCCGCCAGCAAGCCCAGGTCGCGCGCCTGCAGCGCAAAATCCTGCGTCAACACCGGCGACAGCGTGGCGGTGATGGCGCGCACCAGAGCCGAGCAAAAGTAGGCGGCGGCAAAGGCCAAAAAAAGCAGTGCGCCAATTTTGCTGTCCAGCCGGCCAGCCTGTGACCACTCGTTCTGCTGCACGGCGTTGTCTGCAAGTGTCATGGCATCGGTCGGCATGCTGGTCTATTGCCAGCTCATTCCAGTTTGAGGCTGGAAAAGAAAGTCTCGGCCACTTCCGGAGAAATCGCAGTGGCGTACATCACCACCTGAAACACCTGTGAACCCTGGGCAAAGTAGGCCGCTTGCCCGCTTACGGCGCTGCCGTCGGCGCGCTGCCCCAGCGCCTTGACCAGCGTGGGCGGCGCTTGCGGCGTGGCGCCCGCCAGCTTGAGGGGAAGCACCTCACGGCTGGCCGGCGCGGCTTTCATGTTGGCCAGCGTCAGGCTTTGCCACTGCGCCAGCACCCGCGCGGCCTTGGCGGCATCGCCCAGGTCGGCCAGCGCCACGGCGAAGGTGGCGCCGCCCGCATCGCAACCGAGCATGAACAAGGTGGTCGGCGCGCCGCCCAGCGGCACGATTTTTTGCGCCTTGTCGGGTTTGCAGGGCAGCAGCAGGCTGAGCCGGCTGTTCTCGGGGCGCACTTCGCGCCAGTTGAAGGCGGGACTGCAGGCCGCCAGCGTCAGCAGGCCCGGCGCTAGCAGTCCGATCAGACCCAGCAGCCCAAACATTTGTTGTGACGTCGGGGGTTTGATAACCGGGCAGACAGTGCGCATGCCGTGCACTTTACAGGCAATCGCCTGCAGCCTTCGGGCCAGGTCGCCCGCCGAAGTGGACGCACCGAGGCCTTATTCCTTCTCTTTGCTCAGCACCACGCTGTTGACGAAAATAACGCTGGGGAAGGTGCGGTTCAGCTGCTTGCTGTGAAAGTTGGTCATCTCGGAGCCATCGTCATAGCGGATCACATTATTTTTTTTGAGCGCGACGGTCGGAGCGGCCAGCCAGATGGTTTTCTTGTCTTCCACCACTTCAATGTAGGTGTACTGATTGGCATCGATGGTGCTGAGAACCTTGCCTTTTTTCGGCAGGTCGGCATCGGCCGTCTGCTTGGGCAGTTTCAGCATGGCGGCGGCGTCGCCGGTGGACGGGTGGCCAGCCGGGGCAGCGGCGATAGATGCAGCGGATGCAAACACGGCGCTCAATGCGAGCAAGGCAGCAATGATTCTCATGGGGGGTTCCTGTCTGTGGTTGAGGCGACGGCGCAGCGTAATAGCCGGGCTGTCGCGATGAGGTTTAAGCCTGCTTGGAGTCCCCTATTATCCCGCGCCTCGATCGGCCTCCCCTGGCGCAGCGGGGGTGCCCCCGCCTGAAGGCAAAATACCCGCATGAACTCTTTAGACGGTATCCGCATTCTCGATTTGTCGCGCGTCCTCGCGGGCCCGTGGTGTACCCAAACGCTGGCCGACCTGGGCGCCGACGTTATCAAGATTGAACGCCCCGGCAGCGGCGACGACACGCGTACCTGGGGCCCGCCGTTTTTAAAAGACGATGCGGGCGCAGAGACGCAGGAAGCCGCCTACTACCTCGGCACCAACCGCAACAAGCGCTCCGTCACCTGCGACATTGCCCAGCCCGCCGGCCAGGCGCTGATACGCGAGCTGGTAGCCCATTGCGATGTGTTTGTGGAGAACTTCAAGGTTGGCGACATGGCGCGCTACGGGCTGGACTACGCCTCGCTCAAGGCGCTCAATCCGCGCCTGGTGTATTGCTCGGTCACCGGCTTTGGCCAGAACGGCCCGTATGCCGAGCGCGCCGGCTACGACTACGCGATTCAGGGCATGGGCGGCTTGATGAGCGTGACCGGCGAGCGTGATGATCTGGGCGGCGGCCCGCAAAAAGTCGGCGTGGCGGTCGCTGATTTGATGACCGGCATGTATGCCACCGTCGCGATACTTGCCGCGCTGCGCCACGCCGAGAAAACCGGCGAGGGCCAGCAGGTCGACATGGCGCTGCTCGACACGCAAGTCGCCATGCTGGCCAACCTGGGCGCCAACTACCTGGTCAGCGGCAACGCGCCGGGCCGCGCCGGAAACGCGCACCAGAACATCGTGCCCTACCAGGTGTTTGAGGTTGCGGCCGCCGCCGACGGCCGCAAGGACCACCTGATTCTGGCCGTTGGCAACGACTCGCAATACCTCAAGTTCTGCAAGGTCGCCAACATTCCCGAGCTCGGCGCGAACCCGCTGTTTGCAAAAAACCGCGACCGCGTCCGCAACCGCGGCCAGCTCGTGCCCATCCTGGAAGCTGTCATGAAAACCCGCAGCAAGGCCGACTGGCTGGCCGCGCTGGAAGCGGCCAAGGTGCCGTGCGGCGCCATCAACAGCCTGGCCGAGGTGTTCGCCGACCCGCAGATAGCAGCGCGCGGCATGGTCACGCACTGGCAGCACCCGGTCAAAAACGATCTGCGACTAGTTTCCAGCCCGATCAAGCTCAGCGCCACACCGGTGCGCACGCCCAGCCAGGGCGGACTGCCGCCGCCGCTGCTGGGCCAGCACACCGAAGAAGTGCTGCGTAGCGTGCTGAACTACGCTGATGCACAATTAATTGCGCTCAAACGCGACGCGGTCATTTAAGAGATTTAGCGTAGCGCTTCAGCCCCGGCCAGCGCCCTAACCAGCTAACAGAAATCAGGAGTCATCCCATGAATCCTCTCGTGCTGTATACCAACCCGCAATCACGCGGCCGCATCGCCCATTGGATGCTCGAAGAGATCGGCCTGCCGTATGAGACGGTATGGCTGGACTATGGCGCGCCCATGAAAGCGGACGACTACCTGGCGGTGAATCCCATGGGCAAGGTGCCGGCGTTCAGGCATGGCGCTGCGGTGGTGACGGAAGCCGCCGCCATCTGCGCCTACCTGGCCGACTGTTTTCCCGAGAAAAACCTCATTCCCCCGCCCGGCCATGCCAGCCGCGCGCCTTACTACCGCTGGCTTTTTTTCGCGGCTGGTCCGCTCGAAGCCGCCGTGACCGCCAAGGCGCTGGGCTGGCAGGTGCCCGAGGGCAAGGGCGTCATGGCGGGTTTCGGCAGCTTCGGCGAAACCCTGGCTGCGCTGGAGACGGCCCTGACGCCCGGCCCCTATATCTGCGGCGAGCAATTCACCGCCGCCGACGTGTATGTGGGTTCCAGCCTGGGCTGCGGACTGCTGTTTGGCAGCATCGAGCCGCGACCGGTCTTCACGGCTTATGCCGAGCGCCTGCGCGCCCGTCCGGCGGCCCAGCAGGCCGACCGCATCAACGAAGCCTATTTGCAGCGCAACCAGGCTTGAGCTGAAATCCCCAGGGAAACACCGAGGAAACCAGATGGCAAACTTTGTATTGGTGCACGGTGCCTGGCACGGCGCCTGGTGCTGGCAGCGCGTCAGCGCCCTGCTTCAGAAAGAGGGGCATCGCGTGCACGCCGTCACCCTCACCGGCCTGGGCGAGCGCGCACACCTGCTGTCGCCCGTCATCAACCTTGACACGCACATCAACGACGTCATCCACCTGATCGAGGCGGAAGAACTGAGCGAGGTGGTGTTGGCGGTGCATTCTTACGCCGGCATGGTCGGTACGGCAGTTGCTGATCGTCTGGGTCAGCGGTTGAAACACCTGGTCTATGTCGATGCGGTGGTGCCCAAACCCGGCGAAAGCTGGAGCAGCACGCAGGCCGGCGCCACGCAGCAGCAGCGCATGGCGGCGGCGCAGGCCTCACCCAGCTTTAGCTTTGCGCCGCCTGACCCGGCCGTGTTTGGCCTGCAGGGCGCAGACCACGCCTGGGTGAAACGCCGCCAGACCCCGCACCCCGGCAACACCTACCAGGCGCCGCTGGCCTTTGACGTGCAGCGCGTCGCCGCCCTGCCGCGCACCTTTGTCAGCTGCACGCAGCCGGCGCTGGCCACCATAGAGCCCAGCCGGCTGCGCGTACAGGACCCGGCATTCTGGGACGGTGCCTGGTTGCCGCATTCGGCGTTCGTTGAATTGAAGACCGGGCACGACCCGATGATCAGCGAGCCTGCGGCATTGGCGCGGATTCTGCTGGACTGCGCCGGCTGATTCGCCCGGGGGCCCCGCCCGCAACCCGGCTGCAAGCCCGATTTGACAGCCAAATAGTGCTCTAGCCCATTAAGTACGGGCGCAAGCAGCTATCAAAATAATAGCAACTCGAAACACGCAAGAATCAAGTCGTTTTCGTTTTCGGCACCCTGAAGCAGGGCTTTCCCAACTTCGGCCACAACCAGGCGGGTCCGCGTGGCGGGCGAGTTTGTCACGCTGCAGCGCTTTTCTTTACCTGGTCGGTGAGCGCTGCTCGCCTTGGCTCGTGAACAGTCCCGGGCAAAGACAACGGGTCGCTGGCGAAATACACGGCAGAGCACGCTGCGCTTTATCGAAGCCGGGCTGTACCCCCACGAGGCCGGCGTGCCAGCCTGCCCTTAAGTCAGCGCACCTTTTCGCTTTCATTTCAATAGCTAGTTGCACCTATGGGATATGGGCTAGAGGCTGATTTGACCAATTATTTCGATCCGCGGTTCCGGCCGGAAGACAGGCGTCGCAGCATGAAAAAAGCCCTGGCACGCAGCGCGCGCCAGGGCTTTGTGTTCAGGAAATCCCGAGTTTAAAACCGCCAGCCCAGGCCGACACCCACCAGCAGAGGGTCAATCTTCAAATTACCAATCTTGTTTCCGTTAAGCGCCACGTCCGTGCTGATGTAGACCTTTTTCACGTCGAAGTTGAGGTACATGTTGCCGGTCAGTGGAATGTCCACGCCGACCTGTAGAGCAGGACCCCAGCTGCTTTTGTCAATACTGGCTCCGGCGCCTAAATTGACGCTCGAAAATCGTGTGTAGTTGATACCCGCGCCGACATAGGGCTTGAAGCCGTTGCCATTGAAGTGGTACTGGGCCAGCAAGGTAGGCGGCAGGTGCTTAAGCGTACCGACTTCACCGACCAGGGAAGAACTCAGGGTCTGTTTTTGCGGCACGGTCAGAATCAGTTCAACCGCCATGTTTTTGTTGAAGAAATAGCTGACGTCTACTTCGGGCATCCACTTGTTGTTGATCGAGAGGTCCAGGTTTGGCACTGTGCTGCCTCCGTTGGCGCTGTCCAGGTGCACGGCGCGGACGCGAACCATCCAGGGGCCTTCGTTGGCCTGTTGGGCAAAAACCGCACCCGAGGCGAGGGTGCAAAGTACTACGGCGGCAATGATTTGTTTTTTCATTTTGAGCAGCTAATTAAGAGCCGGGAACATTCCCATTTCTTATTGGGCTCGCCTGATGCAGGCGAAAACTTGATCTGTCTCAAGCTTTCATCCGCCGGTGCTGATGCGCGCAAAACGCTTGACGCAGATCAACCAATGCAGCGAAATAGCTCAGCAATTGTTACTTTTTTGCAACAACTCGTCGGTGCATCACAACGCCTCCAATGCCTACTCAAGGTCGCCAGCAGTTGCCATGGGAGTTGTTCAAGGCAAACGTCAACGTTTTAGTGGATCGGCACCGCCACTGGTTTGGTGGTTGGGTCAGGCGAGTAGGGGTTGGGCGGACAGGAGTGTGCAGCGTATCAAACCGGTTTGGCGCTGCCTTTTACAGTTTGCCAACGCGCATTTACCCGGACGGCTGAGCCTGCTCTTGCGGCTTGGTTGCGGCCTCCTTTTGCACTTTGTTTGATAGCAGCTTACACCGGTTACATATAAGCGAAATGCCAATTTGGCCGGCCATTTGGCGGCCGCACGCGCTTGCCGACCGACACGCCCACCAAGTCGACCGAATGAGCTCACTTGCTGAGCCAACAGGAGGCCTGGGCCACCGTGGGCTGATGTCCTATACGAAACTGCGTATTTTCTTTGCCCAGGTCTGTAAAAAATCCTGCTACCCCTGTAGAATCTGTTACGTTTATTGACAATAAATAGCGATTTGTAGTGTTCATCGATGCCATCCCCCGCGTCGCTGGCGAGCAGTATTTAGGCGCTTGCGCTCGGGACTTACCGGTTGCCGCACCGGTGGCTACCGGCAGTCTGGAAAGGCTTGCGAAGCAAGAACGGATTTTCTTCAGGGCAAGCGCGGCGCGTACCAACTTGTAAATTGCTTACATTTTTAAGGGACCAGATGCATTCCGTCAATGGATTCTCCCGTACCGACGCGTTGCCGCTGCCCGCCGTGAAAGCGGCTGACATTGGCGCTGATGCTGGCGTTGAAGTCGCCCCTCCCGCCGGCGCAATTACGGAAGACATTCAACTGGCCAGCGCCATTGGCGAGCAGCTGTCTGAACCTCTGGCCGTGATGGACCAGATGCTGGAAGAGATCAGCCGCCGCCAAGCGTTAGCGCCGCTGGAGCTGCAAAAGCTGCGCGACGCCATCGACCAGGCACGCCACATCGCCATGCAAAGCCAGCAGGTCGCACGGCTGGCCGGCGGGCGGCTGCGCCAGTCGCACGAGAAGCTCAGCCTGGACGGCATCGTGAATCAGGCGCTGGATGAGCGCGCGCCAATGTTTCAGCGCCGCCACATCACGCTGTACCGCAACATCAAGCAGGTCGCAGTGATTGTCGATGCGAGCCTGCTCTGGAGCCTGATTGACGCGTCACTGGATTGGGCTTGCGAGCAGGGGTCGCAGCTGGTGGTGCTGCTCGATATGAAAAACTGGCCCGAGCACGGCATGCTGGTCATCAAGGCCACGCCGCTGCCGGGCGCCACGCTGGCGCTGGCCCGGCCAGACTCGCTCAATTGGCACCTGCTGACGCACCTTGCGCAGACCATGGGGGTTTCGCTGGAGCGCGAAATCAGCGCCAGCGGCGAAGCCACGCTGCTGCTGGAGTTTGCCCGTACGGTGCGGCAACTGGAAGGCCTGACCGCCATGGAGATTAACGCGGCCGGTGAAGCGGGAGACTCCTCCTTTCACAGTCTCAGCAAGCCGCTGGCCGGCTTGCGCATTTTGCTGATCAGCCATGACCCGCTGGTGCGTGGCGAGGTGGACAAGGCGGCCGGCCTGCTAGGCCTCAAGGTGGACACGGTGGCGTCGGTAGAGCAGGCACTGCGCTGCGTCAGGCTGGACATGCCGCACCTGGTCATCATTGACGAGCGGCTGCACGATGATTCTTTTGACGTCCTGCTGCGCGAGGTCAAGGGCAAGGATCCTAATCTGGGCTTTCTGGAAATCACCGATGACGCCAACACCTTCGAGGTGTCCAGCTGGATGAGCGACAGCATGACACGCGTCAGCCGCGACGCGCTGCGCGCGCAGCTGACTTCTTTGCTGACGCTGGAGCTGGCGCGCGCCATGTAGCGCGGGCCGCAGCCCGATGGGGCGCGGTCAAGCGCCACCGACTCACATCCATAAAAAAAGGCCAATTCCATTCGGAACTGGCCTTTTGTCCATGCAGGACGGGCGCAAACAGCTATTAATTCAATAGCATGCCAAGGCCTCGCCTATCGAAATTACTTATTGCGGAAAGCGTCGTGGCAGGACTTGCAGGTGTCGGCGGTGGCGGTAAAAGCGGTTTTCAGGGTAGCCAGATCGCCGGTCTTGGCAGCGACGGCCAACTTGATGGTTTCAGCCACCATGCTTTCGTTTTTTTCCTTGAATTTGGCCTGCTCGGTCCAGATTTCAGGCTTGGCCTTGGTGTTGCCGCCGGTCTCGGTACCCGGCGCAAAACCCACCCAAGGCAGTTTGGCCATCTCCACCACAATAGCCACGTTTTCAGCAGCCACCTTGGCGTCGTAAGGCACCTTGCCATTGGCCATGGCGCCAACACGGCCAAAGTGCGTGCCCATGACGGACAGCGCGCTCTGGCGGTACTTGATGGCGTCTTCTGGTTTGGCAAACTGGGCGGAGGCGGGTGCGGCGAAGGCCAGCAGGGTGACAGCGGCGGCAATACAGGCAAAAGTTTTCATGAATTTTCCGTGGGATTTGTTGGAGCTGGTTAAGTGGCAGCACTTTGGGCCCGCTGCCAGTCGGGTGGAGTGTAGCCGGGGCCGGTCGTTTACGCTGGCGACCCAGCCAGCGCGCTGATCGGGCCCTGACCGCTTTTGTCGGTGCGCAGCCGGCGGCCGGCAACGCGCATAGCCCATACTGTGATTTTGCGACGACCTCCGCACCGGCCTACCTTTCAATCAGGAATCTTCCCGTGCAGCTTGACTTGACCCAACTTACTCCGCTTATCGAGCGTTTCGGCCCGTGGAGCTATCTGTTTATCTTTCTGGGCCTGCTGCTGGGTGGTCTGCTGGCCGTGGCGCTGCTGGCGCTATGGCTAGGGCGCTGGGTGCTGCGCCATGAAGCCGTGCTGCGGCAAGGCGGGACCCTCTTTCTTCAGCGGCCAGCTGTGCGCTCGCTGCGCCTGCGGCTGGCACCGCAACTGGCCTTTATCCAGGCCAGGCTGGCCCCCGGCGGTTATCTGGGCCTGCAACTGACGCTGGGCGCATTGGCGCTGCTGAGTGCCGGCTGGCTGTTCGGCGGCATCGCCGAAGACGTGATGACAGGCGATGCGCTGACGCTGGTCGATTTACAGGTGGCGCAGTGGTTTCACGCGCACGCCACGGCGCCGGTCACGCGCGCCATGCTGGTGGTGACGCATCTGCACGACCCCAGCTCGGTGATTGCCGCCGTGTTGTTGCTGGCGCTGCTGCTGGCCTTCTGGCGTAACTGGTACTGGTTGATTGCCGTCGGGCTGAGCGTGCCGCTGGGCATGGGGCTCAATGTGTTGATGAAATATGCCTTTCAGCGCGCCCGCCCCAGCTTTGAAGACCCGCTGCTGCTGCTGACGACCTACAGCTTTCCGAGCGGCCACGTGGCGGGCGCCACGCTGTTTTACGGCGTGCTGGCGGCGCTGCTGGTCTCCAGGATCGCCGCCTGGCGCTGGCGCCTGTTGATTGTGCTGACGGCGCTTTTCATGGTGCTGCTGGTGGCGCTGACCCGCATGTACCTTGGCGTGCACTACCTCAGCGATGTGTTGGCCGCCTTTGCCGAAGGCGTGGCCTGGCTGGCGCTGTGCCTGACCGGGCTGCACACCTATTGGGAGCATGCGCGCAGCCGGCGTAGTGGTGCGTCGCCATGAGACCCCAAGGGCGTCAACTGCTATATTTTTAATAGCTGTTAGCGCCCGTCCTGCATGAGCTAGCGGCCTATTTAACCTGTTATTTCAACCTCTCGCGCTATTTCATCGAGCCAAACACCTTTTGCAAGATCGCGCTGCCGCTGCCCACCGGGTCCTGACGGATTTTCCTTTCTTCCTCGCCAATGATCAGGTACAGGCCGTCAAGCGACCTGCCGGTGACGTATTGCTGAATGTTCGCGTCTTCCTTCCTGACCAGGCCAAAGCCGGCCGCCTTGCCGGCAAATTCGTTGTATTTATTGGCCAGACCGACTTTCTCAGTGGCCTGGGTCACCACCGGCAAAAACTTCAGACCCAGAGGAGCACGGGTTTTCTCGGCAAAAAAACTGGTGACAGAGGTTTCACCGCCTTGCAGGATGTTTTTGGCGTCGTTGACATTCATGGCGCGCACCGCGCCGACCAGCAAGTCCTTTCCCATGGGCACGGCGGCTTCGGCGGCGCGGTTGATGGCCGTCACCAGCTCGTCGATGCGCTTGCCCTGGCCAAAGTTTTTCAGCAGCTTGGAGGCATCTTCGAGATAACCGGGCAGCGGAATGCGAACTTTCGGGTTGCCCAGGAATCCATCAGGCTTGCCCAGCAAGGCCACGGCCGCCAGTGCGCCTTTTTCCAGCGCGGTTTTCAGGCCGCGGCTGGCGTCCTGGTTGCTTAAATCGCCCAGCGACAAGGCATAAGCCTGCTGGTACGTGGCCAGCAACAGGGCAGCCAGAGCGCCGGCGCCGGCCTGGTTAAAATTTCGACGTTGCATGATGAGGTCCTTCACGATGAAAAAACTTTCGCCCTTGGCAGTATGCCGCATGGCCCTGGCGGGCGCGCTGTTGCTTGGCGCGCTGGTGGGTCTGGCGGGCTGTAGCGGCGCCCAAAGTGCGCCGGAATCGACCTTTGTGCTGCTTGATGGCAGCAAAAAAACCAGCGCCGATCTGCAGGGTAAGGTCACCCTGATCAACTTCTGGGCCACCAGCTGCGTGACCTGCGTGGCGGAAATGCCCAAGATGGTTTCGACCTACAACAAGTACCAGGCGCGCGGCTACGACACGCTGGCCGTGGCCATGCGTTATGACCCGCCCAGCTACGTCGTCAATTACGCGCAAACGCGCCAGCTGCCCTTCAAAGTGGCGATTGACAACACCGGGGCGCTGGCCAAGGCCTGGGGCGACGTGCAACTGACACCGACAACCTTTCTGGTCAACAAGCGCGGCCAGATCGTCAAGCAGTATGTCGGCGAGCCCGATTTTGCGGCGCTGCACCAGTTGATCGAGAAGCTGCTGGAAGAGTCGTAGGCCCCCACGCTTGTCGCTTCGCGTACTGCGCTGCCCCCGAGGGGGCGCAGCTCCTGCGGTCTGGCAGAGCCAGTCCCGCGGCCCCAACTTGAAAATACGAGGTCTCGCAGCAGTAAGTGGTGAACAAAAAACCGAACGCGCAGAGGGCAGGTCTTTTCTCATCACTCCCGCGCAAAAGGCTCGTCTTTTTCAAGCAAGGGCCGCGGATCCGGCTTAGCCGGGCCGCAGGCGCAGCGGCACCCTCGGGGGGGCAGGAAGTTACACGCAGTGAGCGACCGTTGGGGCTTTATCTACTTGTTGCGGAAGTCGTCGTGGCAGGCCTTGCAGGCTTCGGCCGTGGCGCTGAAGGCGATTTTAAGGGCCGCCAGATCGCCGGTCTTGGCAGCGGCGGCCAGCTTCGGGGTTTGCGCCATCAGCTTCTCGTTGTTTTCCTTGAACTTGGCCTGTTCGGTCCAGATTTCGGGCTTGGCCTTGGTGTTGCCGCCGGTCTCGGTGCCTGCAACAAAGCCCGCCCAGGGCAGCTTGGACATGTCGGCAACGACTGCGGCGCTGGTTTCGGCCACCTTGGCGTCATACGGCGCCTTGCCGTTGGCCATGGCACCGATGCGGCCAAAGTGCGTCCCCATGACAAACATCGCGCTCTGACGGTATTTGATCGCGTCTTCCGGCTTGGCAAACTGTGCCGAGGCCGGTGAGGCCAAGGCGAGAAGTGTGGCGGCGGCAGCCATACAAGCAAGAGTTTTCATTTTTTTCCCGGGAAAAGTGGTTGATGGTTGTATTGGATGCATTACCGCGCCCATCGTCTGTGACTTGAGTCACGCCGCCGCAGTTCCCGCGTCGGCTGGCGGGACGGCATTGGATGAGGTCGATCACAATGGTGCCCGCCTTACGACTAGCCAAGAAGATCCAACAAGAAGGAAGAATCACTATGCACCTCAAGCCGGGCTTGACGAAAGTAAGAGTCTGGGACCTGCCGACCCGGGTCTTTCACTGGGCGCTGGCGCTTGCCGTGATCTTGCAGGCCATCACGGGCCTGGTGGGCGGCAACGCCCTGGCCTGGCACTTTCGTGTCGGCTACGCGGTGCTGGCGCTGCTGCTGTTTCGCATCATCTGGGGGCTGGTGGGTGGGCGCTGGTCGCGCTTCGGTGCCTTTGCCTATTCGCCGCAAAGTTTGCTCAACTACCTGAAGGGCCGGGGCAAACCCGAGCACGGTGTAGGCCACAGCCCGACAGGCGCCGGTTCAGTCTTTGCCATGCTGCTGTTTTTGCTGGCGCAGGTCGGCAGCGGCCTGTTCAGCGATGACGAAATCGCCACGGCGGGACCGCTGACACGCTTTGTCAGCAATAGCACGGTGAGCCTGGCCACCCAGTACCACGCCAACATCGGCAAATGGGTGCTGCTGGCGCTGGTGCTGCTGCATATCGGAGCCATCATTTATTACCTGCGTCGCAAGCACCATCTGGTGGGCGCCATGCTGCACGGCGACAAGGACTTGGTGCTGGCAGCGCCGCCGTCGCGCGATGACGCCGTATCACGCGCGGCGGCGCTACTGATTCTGGCGGCATGCGCTGGCTTGGCCTATTGGGTGGCCAGCCTCGACGTGCCGGCTTTCTAAGCCGGGCAGCGGCCAGCCACGGCGCGCCTGCATGCGCCGGCAAATGCCTTAAGCTGGCTTTCGTTCTTTGCCCACGACTCCGTGCATCACCCTTTCATCTAGTTCATCACGCCGGACACCCCCGAGAGGCTGGCTGCCACACGGCTGATCTTTGCCGAGCATGCGCAGCAACTCGGCGTTGATTTGTGCTTTCAGAATTTTGACGCCGAGCTGGCTGGCCTGCCCGGCGACTACGGCGATCCGACTGGCGCGTTGTTGCTGGCGCTGGTCGATGGAGAAATAGCTGGCTGCTGCGCATTGCGCGGCTTGGTCGCGGTCGGCTATTCCAATGCCGGCGAGATGAAACGGCTGTTCGTGCGCAAGCCCTTTCGCCGACTAAGCCTGGGCCGGCAGCTGGCCGAAGCCGTGCTGGACGCCGCTCGCATCGCGGGCTACCACTGCGTATTGCTCGACACCCTGGACGACATGGAGTCGGCGCGCGCGCTGTACGTCGATCTTGGCTTTCTGGCGATCCCGCCCTACTACCACAACCCGATTGCCGGAGCCCACTATTTGAAGGTGGATTTGTAGGCAAAAAAGCCTCTAGCCCTTATATATCGGACGTAAGCAGCTATTAACTTCATAGCAAACATGAAGCTCCTATGAGCCCATAAAAAAGCCACCGACGCAACGCGAGGTGGCCTTTCTCGAGGGAAAAATTTAAACTCAAGCCTTGGCCTGTTCCAGCAGCGTGGCGGCATCGCTGACCTCGAACTTGCCCGGGGCTTCCACATTGAGGCTCAGCACTTTGCCGTCTTTCACCAGCATCGAGTAGCGGTTACTGCGCAGGCCCATGCCCCTGCTTGTGAGGTCCAGCGTCAGGCCGGTCGCTTTGGTGAAGTCCGCGCTGCCGTCTGCCAGCATGCGCACCTTGCCGGCGCTCTTTTGCTCGCGCGCCCAGGCGCCCATGACAAATGCATCGTTCACGCTGACGCACCAGATCTCATCGACACCGGCGGCCTGCAGGGCCGCGAAGTTTTCAAGATAGCCCGGCACATGCTTCGCCGAGCAGGTCGGCGTAAAGGCGCCAGGCAGGGCAAACAGGGCGATGGTCTTGCCGGCGCTAGCCTTGCCAACGTCGAATGCGTTGGGGCCAATGCTGCAGGCCTTGCCTTCAACGTCTGAATATTCCATCAGCGTGGCTGCGGGAAGGGTGTCGCCTACTTTGATCATGGCTGCTCCTGTTAGTATTTATGAAAGACAATTGATAGATTTCATTTTGTCTCACGCAGAAAACCGGGGGCGCTCAACGGTCTTTCAGCTACGCCAGTCGGGCCCGCCCAGTCGTCATCGAGAGCGGATGCGAAAACAAAAACGGCTCACCAGAGGTGAGCCGTTTTAGCAAGCCTGGTGGTCAAAAACCGCCAGCGATAAAAGTCCTTAGACCAGCGCGGCTTTTTGCACCAAACGGGTCACAACCCAGTTTTTGGTTTTGGAGATCGGACGGCTTTCGGTAATCTCAATCATGTCACCGGTCTTGTACTCGCCCTTTTCGTCATGGGCGTGGTACTTGCTGGACAGGGACACGATCTTGCCGTACAACGCGTGCTTGACGCGGCGTTCGACCAGTACCGTGACGGTCTTGGCGCGCTTGTCGCTGACCACCTTGCCAATCAAGGTGCGCTTGAGGGATGTTTTAGCTTCCGTCATTTTTTGGCTTCTTGCTTGAGAATAGTTTCGGCCAAAATGGTTTTGGCGCGAGCAATGGCACGACGCGTCGAGCGCAGCGTGGAGAGGTTGGTCAGTTGCTGCGTGGCTTTTTGCATACGCAGGCCAAAGTGGGCTTTTTGCAGCTCTTTGACTTCGGTTTGCAGGCCGGCAACGTCTTTTTGGCGCAGTTCAGTAGTGTTCATTCCTTCATTCCCCTGATTACTGGCCGATCATGCGGCTGACGAACGTAGTGCGCAGCGGCAGCTTGGCAGAGGCCAGGCGGAACGCTTCACGGGCCAGTTCTTCAGGCACGCCGACGATTTCAAAAACAATCTTGCCGGGCTGGATTTCAGCCACGTAGTACTCTGGGTTGCCTTTACCGTTACCCATGCGCACTTCAGCAGGCTTTTGGGAAATCGGCTTGTCCGGGAAGACACGGATCCAGATACGGCCGCCACGTTTGACGTGGCGGGAAATCGCACGACGTGCGGCTTCAATTTGACGAGCAGTCAGGCGACCTCGGTCGGTGCACTTCAGGCCGAAGTCACCGAACGCAACCGAGTTACCCCGGGTTGCGACGCCGGTGTTGCGGCCTTTTTGCTCTTTGCGGTATTTTCTGCGAGCGGGTTGCAGCATGGTTTTTCTCCGTTATTCCGACCGATTACTCGGTCTTGGCACCGTCAGCTGCTGCAGCTGGCGCGGCTTTGCGGACGCGCTTAACGGTGGTTTTCGGGGCCTCGTCAGCTGGTGCAACACCAGATGCTTCGGTGGGTTTGTCGCTGCCATCGGCCGGGGCGGTGTTCACACCGGCAGCGCTGCGCGCTGGTCGGGCGGCACCACGCGGAGCCGGACGGTCGGTACGCTCACCAGGGCGCGCGTCACGACGCGGGCCGCGCGGTTTGCGCTCTTCGTCAGCCGACGTTTCCATCATCTTGGCACCTGGGGCATCACTGCGACCCAACGTGTCACCTTTGTAGACCCAGACCTTGACGCCGATCACACCGTAGGTGGTCTTGGCTTCAGACGTGCCGTAGTCGATGTCGGCGCGCAAGGTGTGAAGTGGCACGCGACCTTCGCGGTACCACTCGCAGCGAGCGATTTCGATGCCATTGAGACGACCAGACGACATGATCTTGATACCCAGGGCACCCAGACGCATGGCGTTTTGCATGGCGCGCTTCATGGCACGGCGGAACATGATGCGCTTTTCAAGCTGTTGGGTGATGCTGTCGGCGATCAGCTTGGCATCAATTTCAGGCTTGCGAACTTCTTCAATGTTCACGGCTACCGGCACGCCCAGCTGGCGGCTCAGTTCTTTCTTGAGCTTCTCGATATCCTCGCCCTTTTTGCCGATCACGACGCCCGGACGCGCCGAGAAAATCGTGATGCGGGCATTTTTGGCGGGGCGCTCGATCAGAACGCGCGACACTGCGGCATTCTTCAGCTTGGCCTTGAGGTACTCGCGAACCTTGATGTCTTCGGCCAGCATGCCGGCGAAATCACGGTTGCTGGCGTACCAGCGGCTCGACCAGTTGCGGCTGATTGACAGGCGAAACCCGGTTGGGTTGATTTTTTGTCCCATATCCTGCGGTCCTTAGTTGCCAACCACCACGTACACATGGCACGTGGGCTTGCTGATGCTGTTACCGCGGCCTTTGGCGCGCGCCGAGAAACGCTTGAGCGTGGCACCTTGTTCGACGTAGATGGTTTTCACCTTCAACTCGTCGATATCGGCACCATCATTGTGTTCAGCATTGGCAATGGCGGACTCCACCACTTTCTTGATGATTCCAGCAGCTTTTTTCTGCGTGAAATTCAAGATGTTGAGCGCTTGCTCCACTTTCTTGCCGCGGATCAGGTCAGCGACCAGCCGGCCCTTGTCGACCGACAGACGAACGCCCCGGAGGGTTGCACGTGTTTCCATGGTCTTTCCTTACTTTCTCACAACTTTTTTGTCAGCCGGATGACCTTTGAAAGTCCGGGTGAGTGCGAACTCGCCCAGCTTGTGGCCAACCATTTGATCGGTGATGTAGAC
>NZ_JABBPE010000011.1 GCF_012927455.1 Polaromonas sp.
CGGCCATGACGCTGGCTGCGGTTGACCGGCTGGTGCATCACGCAACCATTCTGGAGATGAACGTGGAGAGCTACCGCCGCCGCGCCGCACAGGCGGGGCATGCTCCGCCTGCCAGAAAGGCCCGTTCAACAACGTAACCAGTTCCATTCATTCCCCGCTTCCACCGGCCAGGATAGTTGTCGCCGAGCGGTCAAGATAGTTGACGTCGACCACGTTACCGGCTTTTAGAGCATCAATAAGGCCAAAGCCACTTGAAATTAAGTCACCAGTCTTATTGACACTAAAAAAAGCCTCTGCGGCCATTTGTAGATCGGCATACTTCAACAATTCGGCTGTAGTTGGTGTTGTCGTTTTTTAGCTCTCTTTATTTGGATGGTTTGAGTACTTTTTCTACGAACCGTGCTGCCTGATATGGCTGAGCGCTTGAACCATGTTTATCTGCAAATTGCGGACAGGCGTTATTGGCGGCAAACAACCAAGGTGATCGACCACCAGCCTGGCTCCCCTGCGCCCAGTCCACCATGTAGCCGATCCGTTCAGCAATAACTTCGTTGGTTTGCAGATCAATCACTTTCAGAGAGCTGCCTGCAATCCAGTATTCACGTTCTTCACGGGTGGAGATATCGTCATATGTCACGCCATAGCGGGGCGGTTTGCCAGAGGCAGGCGCACGATCCAGAACGAACCGATAAATGTTCGAGTCAAAGTTTGGGTTGCGTTTGAGATCGATTCGAACGTTGGGTGCATTCGCATCCATACGGCCTGTCACTTTAAAACACCTGTAAATCGATACTGCTGCCCATCTTTTGGATCTTTGGCTTCAATATAAGGATAGCCTCTAGGTCGCGTTGGCAAGTCGGCACTAGGATTTTCAACATGCGTAGCTGCATACTGCCCAAGAATAAAGCTTTCAATGTATCCAAGACCCCCCAAATCCCGCCCATACGGGTCATCCATCCTGAATTGATCGCCGTAATTAATATCACTGGGCCTCAGTTTGAGCAGATAAACTCCCTCCACACCCTCCACCGTCCGGTAAATCTTCTCCCCCGCCACCTTGCACCGCTCCTGCCACATCGCCATGGCTTTGGCCTGCCGTTCGCTGGGCTGGGCTGCACGGGGGCTGCTGGTACAGACCACCGGCAGCAGGGCCAGGCTCGGCAGCGGAGCAAGCCATTGGATGCGTTTGGCATTGGGCTTCATGCCGCTTGGCCCCTTGCGGCTTTTTGAGCTGGAGTACCGGCTTTGTGGCAATTCGTTACGTTACGTTACGTTATTGGGGTCAGGTCTTGCATTCATACTTTTTTCACTCCAATTTCAAAACCCGGCAGGCTCTTGGCAACCGCCCGGCTCGCCCGGCGCGTAATAGCGGGCGCTATCACTTTATGCGCCGGTCCAACAAAGGTCATGTAAACGCAGCCCAGGGTGTTGTGAATATGGACGACGGTGCTGATGGTGAGTTTGTCATGCGTGGTGTCATGGCTTTGCTTGAGCACTGACAGTTGCACCAGCAGGTGTTTGTCATCGTCTTGCAAAACCAGTTCGCTGGCCGACACGCTGACCACTTCAAACAAGCCCATGCGCTGGCCTGGCACGGCGGTGGCGCTGCGCGCGGCGGGCACGTTGGAGATGGCGCCTGCGTCTTTCAAGCCAAACGGTTGAACCAACCTGTTGCGCAGCCACATCAGGGCATTGACCCAGCCCGGAGTTTGCCGGGCCACGGCACAGTAAATTTCGGTCGCGCTGAGGTCTGATTTAGGCACCAGCGTTTCGTAGGCATCTGCAAAATCAGCGTCGTGCTGTGTGGGTGTGAGCTGGCAATTGGCGGGTAAAGGGACAGCGCGGGTGATGGAGGTCATGTTTTCCATTGGATGAGCGCCTTCCAGACAATCAGTAAGGCATCCCCTTTGCCAAGTGCGGGGCGCCGGGTGAGTGTGGCGTAGTTCATGGCTTCTATCTTGTCCAGAATACGCAGCCCGCCCTGAATGACGCAGCGCAATTCAAGCGCGGCTCGCCAGCCCGTGAAACCACCCAGCCGCCGACCGACCGTGGCCGGGAGTTCAGAGCCTTTTAGCATGCCAGCCCTTGCAGTACGGGCGCAGTCAGCTATCAAATTAATAGTGTTCTGCTTGCTTTCCAGGCGCAGCAGCTGGGCTTCGTCAACGCCGTGCCTGACCCAGGCGTCGGCCGGCAGGTAGATGCGCCCGCGTGGAATGTCGACGCTGAGGTCTTGCCAGAAATTGATGAGCTGCAGGGCGCTGCAGATGCAGTCGCTTTGCTGGAGCGAGGCCTTGTCATGCACGCCGTACAGGTGCAGCAGCAGCCGGCCCACCGGGTTGGCTGAGCGCGCGCAGTAGTCCAGCAGTTCGGCCGTGCTGGCGTAGCGCTGCTTAACGACATCCTGCTCGAACGCGCTGAGCAGGTCGGCCAGCAAAGAAACGGGCAGGGCGAACTGCGTGATCATTGGGCCCAGCCGCGTAAATACTGCGGCCCAGCGCGGCGAAGGCGCCTCGCCGGCCGCGGTAGCCAGCAGGTCGGCGCGGTAGGCTGCCAGATCGTCCAGGCGCGTTTGCGGTGCAGCGTCGCCTTCGTCGGCGATGTCGTCGGCGGTACGGGCGAACCAGTAGATGGCGGTGATGGCCGGGCGCAGCCGCGGCGGACACAGCCAGGAAGCCACCGGAAAGTTTTCGTAGTGGCTGACGCCTGTTGCGGCCAGTGTTTCGGCTAGTGGTTGAGACAGCGGTTCGTCGAGCGGTTTGGCTAGCGGTGGAGGGCCTTGATGCATGGCGTGGATTGTCGCTTGACAAGTTTTCCCGATTCCCCTAGATTACTAACCAGTCAGTCAGTAGCTGTGTTGCCGGGGCCTGTTTCGGCCTCGTTTATCAAGCCTCGCTTAAGTGCCAAACCGCTGCTGAACCGATTTCCCCTAATCTGCTTCCCCCGAGCTCTCATCGGATATTTCAGTCGAATCAGATCATGAAAAAAACTGTCTTTATGCTGGCCGGCGCAGCGCTGGTGCTGGCCGCCTGTTCACCAACGGCGCCACCCGATGAACCGGTTCGTGCCGTGAAAGTGCTGACGGTCGGTAGCGCCAGCATCGCTGCCGGCGACGAGTACGCCGGGGAAGTCCGGGCCCAGGTTGAGTCCAGGCTGGGTTTTCGGGTGGGTGGCAAGATCATCAAGCGGCAGGCTGAACTGGGACAACGCGTCAAGGCCGGTCAGGTGCTGGCACAACTCGATCCGCAGGATTACAAACTGGCTGCCGATGCGGCGCGCGCGCAGGTTGCCGCCGCAGCTACCAACCGGGACTTGGCGGCGGCTGATTTCAAGCGCTACAAGGCGCTGATGGAGCAGAACTTCATCAGCGGCGCAGAGCTGGAACGCCGCGAAACGGCCTTCAAGGCGGCCCAGGCGCAGCTCGAGCAGGCCCGCTCACAGCTTGCCGTGCAAGGCCATCAGGCCAGCTATGCCGCGCTGCTGGCCGATGTCTCGGGCGTCGTGACGGCCGTAGAGGCCGAGCCCGGCCAGGTGGTGCCGGCCGGCACGCCGGTGCTGCGCATTGCGGCTGACGGCGTGCGCGATGTGGTGTTTTCGGTGCCGGAGGACAAGCTGGCCGGTATCCGGGTAGGCGCGCCCGTCAAGATCAGGTTGTGGGCGCAAAACACCGAGCTGCCGGGACGGGTGCGCGAGGTGGCCGCCAGCAGCGATCCGGTGACGCGCACCTACCCAATTAAGGTGTCCATCGACGCCAAGGAACCGCCCGCACTGGGCGCCACGGTCTACGTGCTGCCGGCGCTGGCAGGCGGCGCAGGCGCAGCGGTCATCAAGCTGCCGACCACGGCCTTGTTCCAGATGGGGCAGTCCACGGCCGTGTGGCTGCTTGACCCGGCCAGCATGACCGTCAAGGCGCAGGTAATAGAGCTTGCCGCCACCGATGGCAACGACGTCATCGTGACCGCAGGCCTGCAGCCGGGCATGCGGGTGGTGAGCGCGGGCGCGCATGTGCTGTCAGCCGGACAGAAAGTCAGTATTTACCAGTCAAATAGGGCTGTAGCCCATACAGGACGGGCGCAAGCAGCTCCTGATTTAATAGCGAAACCGAGCCTGTCCGGGCCTGCCGCCAGCGCTGCATCGGCCGCGAAGTGAGGCCGGCATGACGCAGACAAGCAATCACAGCGGCGCGCCTGCCGGTAACGACGGCGGCAAAGGAAACGGCAACGGCAACGGCAATCCTCGCGCCGACCGCTTCAACCTGTCGCGCTGGGCGCTTGAGCATCCGGCGCTGACACGCTATTTGTTGCTGGTGCTGCTGCTGATGGGTTTTGTCGCCTACTTCCAGCTCGGACAGGATGAAGACCCGCCCTTCACCTTTCGCGCCATGGTGGTGCGCACCAACTGGCCGGGCGCCACTGCGCAACAGGTGGCCGAGCAAGTCACCGACAAGCTGGAGCGCACGCTGCAGGAGGTGCCCTACGCCGACAAGATCCGCAGCTACTCCAAGCCGGGCGAGTCGCAGATCATTTTCCAGATCAAGGACTCCTCCCGGGCCAGCGAAGTGCCCGGCGTCTGGTATGCGGTGCGCAAGAAAATCGGTGACATGCGCGGCACCTTGCCGGCCGGCGTGCAGGGGCCGTTCTTCAATGATGACTTTGGTGATGTCTTTGGTGTGATTTACGCGCTGGAGTCCGACGGTTTTAGTTACGCCGAAGTCAAGACCTTTGCCGACGAGGTGCGCCAGCAGCTGCTGCGCGTGCCCGACGTCAGCAAGGTCGAGCTGTTTGGCGTGCAGGATGAAAAAGTTTTCATTGAAATCTCGCAGAAACGGCTGGCGCAGCTCGGGTTGGACCTGAACCAGGTGCTGGCGCAGTTGGGCCAGCAAAACGCGGTGGAGCCGGCCGGGGCGGTGCAGACCCCGCTGGATGTGGTGCAGGTGCGGGTGGCGGGCCAGTTTGAGGCGATTGAGCAGTTGCGTGCCATGCCGATTCGCGGCGCCGGCTACGGCGCTGGCAGTACGGCCGCGGGCAGCCAGTTGCGGCTGGCGGATATTGCCGACATCAAGCGCGGCTACAGCGACCCACCGGTGGTCAAGGTGCACCACCAGGGCAAGGAGGTGATTGCCCTGGGCGTGTCGATGCGCAAGGGTGGCGACATCATTGCGCTGGGCCAGTCGCTGGCCAAACTGTCCGCCGGCCTGGGCAGGACGCTGCCGGCCGGCATCAAGCTGGTCAATGTGCAAGATCAGCCCCAGGCGGTGACCCGATCCGTCAACGAGTTCGTCAGCACGCTGATTGAGGCGGTGCTGATTGTGCTGGCCGTCAGCTTTGTCAGCCTGGGCCTGCATAAACGCCCAGCTGCGGCGGGCGACCAGAGCGCTGCCCGGTTGCCGCTGTGGCGGTGCTATTACATCGACATGCGGCCCGGCCTGGTCGTGGGCATCACCATTCCGCTGGTGCTGGGCATGACATTTGTCGCCATGTGGTACGCCGGCATCGGCCTGCACAAGATATCGCTGGGCTCACTGATCATTGCGCTGGGCCTGCTGGTCGACGACGCCATCATTGCCGTCGAGATGATGGTGCGCAAGATGGAAGAAGGCTACGACAAGGTGCGCGCCGCCACCTTTGCCTACGAACTCACCGCCATGCCCATGCTGACCGGCACATTGATCACCGCCGTCGGGTTTTTGCCGATCGGCCTGGCCAGATCGGTCACCGGTGAATACACCTTTGCGATTTTTGCGGTGACTGTGATTGCACTGGTGCTGAGCTGGATCGTCTCGGTGTACTTCGTGCCTTATCTGGGCACGCTGCTGCTCAAGCCGCCGCCGGGCCGCCCCAAGGCGGCGGCCCCCCCGGGGGGCAGCGACGCACACGCAGTGGCGAGCGTGGGGGCGAACCTGCCGCCGCATGTGAAGGAGGTGGCCGAGGGGCATGACAGGCCGCACGAGATGTATGACAGCGCGTTTTACATGCGTTTTCGCCGGACGGTGAACTGGTGCGTGCAGTACCGCTGGATCACGATTGGCGCGACGCTACTGATTTTTGCGCTGGGCATCGTCGGCATGGGCCGGGTGCAGCAGCAGTTTTTTCCCGACTCCAGCCGTCCCGAAATCATGGTGGACCTCTGGTTTCCCGAGGGCACCTCGTTTGCCGCCAATGAACTGACCGCCCAGCGCGTGGAGCAGCGCCTGATGCGCGAGCCCGGCGTGACGTCCGTGAGCACTTGGCTGGGCTCGGGCGTGCCACGCTTTTATCTGCCGCTGGACCAGGTCTTTCCGCAAACCAATGTGTCGCAGATGATTGTGTTGCCGAAGGACCTGAAGGTGCGCGAGTCCCTGCGCATCAAGCTGCCAGCCTTGCTGGCAACCGAGTTTCCCGAGGTGCGCGGCCGCGTCAAGCTTTTGCCCAACGGGCCGCCGGTGCCATATCCGGTGCAGTTTCGCGTGGTGGGACCAGACCCGCTGGTGCTGCGCGAGCGCGCCGACGAAGTCAAGGCGCTGATGCGGGAAAGCGGCAACACGCGCGGTGTCAACGACAACTGGAATGAATCGGTCAAGGTGCTGCGGCTGGAGGTGGATCAGTCGAAGGCGCGGGCCCTCGGCGTGACCAGCCAATCGATTGCGCAGGTCTCGCGCACCATTTTGGCGGGTACGCCGGTGGGCCAGTTCCGCGAAGGCGACAAGTTGATTGACATCGTCTTTCGCCAGCCGCTGGATGAACGCAATGCGATGACCGATCTCGGCAATGCCTATTTGCCGACGGCCTCGGGCAAGATGATTCCGCTGACCCAGATCGCCAAACCGGTGTTTGGTTGGGAGCCCGGTGTGATGTGGCGCGAAAACCGAGATTACGCCATCACGGTGCAAAGCGACATCGCCGAAGGCCTGCAGGGCGCCACCGTGACGCAGCAACTGCAGCCCAGGCTAAAAGCGCTGGAAGCGAAGTGGCAGGGCAGCGGCCTCGTTGGCTATCGCATCCAGGTGGCCGGTGCGGTGGAGGAAAGCAGCAAGGGGTCAGCCTCGATCGCTGCGGGGATTCCCGTCATGCTATTCCTGACCTTCACGCTGCTGATGCTGCAGTTGCAGAGCTTTAGCCGCGCGGTGCTGGTGTTTTTGACTGGGCCGCTGGGGATTGCCGGCGTGGCCGGCGCCTTGCTGCTGCTGGGTCGGCCCTTTGGCTTTGTTGCTTTGCTGGGCGTGATTGCGCTGATGGGCATGATCCAGCGCAATTCCGTGATCCTGATTGACCAGATCGAGCAGGACCGGGCGCGCGGCGTGCCGGCCTGGGACGCGATTGTCGAGTCGGCGGTGCGCCGCTCGCGCCCCATCGTGCTGACGGCCGCCGCTGCGGTGCTGGCCATGATTCCGCTGTCGCGCAGCGTGTTTTGGGGCCCGATGGCCGTCGCCATCATGGGCGGCCTGGTGGTGGCAACCGTGCTGACCTTGCTGACACTGCCGGCCATGTACGCGGCCTGGTTTCGCGTCAAGCGCGATGTGAGCGGGCTGCCGGCAAGGGCGTGACGGCATTCGCCAGGGTCCTCCAAGGGAGTTCTGATCGATACAGGCTAAAATCCAAAGTTGACCGATTTCAGGCGGGAGTTCGAAGTGTTCGAATTCCCGTTGTTATTTCAGGCGCGCGGGTGGCGAAATTGGTAGACGCACCAGGTTTAGGTCCTGACGGTAGCAATACTGTGCGGGTTCGAGTCCCGCCCCGCGCACCAACCCTGAGGCCTTGCTGGCGCAATCGTGCGTCCAGGCCTGCAGGAGTTGCTGCATCGCCGCAGCAAGTCAGGGCAAGCCCTGTTTTGATACTTTTGATTTTAGGAAACCATCATGGCCGTGACTGTTGAAACCCTTGAAAAGCTCGAGCGCAAAATGACGCTGACGCTGCCCCTCAATACCATTCAGTCGGAGGTCGATTCCCGTTTGAAGCGCCTGGCCCGGACCGTGAAAATGGACGGTTTTCGTCCCGGTAAGGTGCCAATGACCGTGGTGGCCCAGCGCTATGGCTATTCGGTGCATTACGAAGTCATGAACGACAAGGTTGGCGAAGCGTTTTCGGTGGCGGCCAACGAAGCCAAGCTGCGCGTTGCCGGCCAGCCCCGCATCAGCGAAAAAGAAGGCACGCCCGAGGGCGAACTGGTGTTCGATGCTGTTTTTGAAGTCTATCCCGACGTCAAGATCGCCGATCTGGCTGGTGCGGAAGTCGAGAAAGTCAGCGCTGAAGTCACCGATGCGGCCATCGACAAGACCATAGACATTTTGCGCAAGCAACGCCGCACCTTCGCCCAGCGCGCGGCCGATGCGCCCGCGCAAGACGGTGACCGTGCCACCATTGATTTCGAAGGAAAGATCGACGGCGAAGCCTTCGCTGGTGGCAAGGCCGAGGCTTTCCAGTTTCTGATCGGCGACGGCCAGATGCTCAAGGAATTCGAAGAGGCCGTGCTCGGCATGAAAAGCGGCGAAAGCAAGACCTTTCCCCTGAGTTTTCCAGCCGACTACCACGGCAAGGAAGTCGCCGGCAAACAGGCGGATTTCCTGGTGACCGTGAAGAAAATCGAGGCGGCGCATCTGCCTGAAGTCAACGAAGCGCTGGCCAAGTCGCTGGGCATTGCCGATGCGAGTGTGGAAGGTCTGCGCGCCGACATCAGGAAAAACCTGGAGCGCGAAGTCAAGTTTCGGCTGCTGGCTCGCAACAAAACCGCCGTGATGGACGCCCTGGTGGCCAAGGCCGAGCTCGACTTGCCCAATGCAAGCGTGCAGGCCGAAGTGGACCGCATGATTGAAGGCGCCAGAGCCGACCTGAAACAACGCGGCATCAAGGACGCGGACAAGGCTCCAATTCCTGACGACATCTTCCGTCCGCAGGCCGAAAAGCGCGTGCGCCTGGGTCTGGTCGTCGCCGAACTGGTGCGCTCCAACGACCTCCAGGCCAAGCCCGAGCAGCTTAAGGCCCATATTGAAGAGCTGGCTGCCAGCTACGAAAAACCGCAAGAAGTGGTGCGCTGGTACCTGAGCGACAACCGCCGCATGGCTGAAGTGGAAGCGGTCGTGATTGAGAACAACGTGACCGATTTCGTCTTGGGCAAAGCCAAGGTCACCGATAAAACCGTCTCATTTGACGAGTTGATGGGCCAGAACTGATTCCGCCCTGCGACTGCTGATGTTTTGGGGCTTGTGCTTTGCGGCACAGGCCCCAATTTATTTAGGTACAGTACAAATATCTTTGGAGAAACATGATGGTCCGAAACAGTATTTACGGCGGCGCCTACGTCAGCCCGCAAGCCGCCAGCCAAGAAGTGCAGGGCCTGGGCATGGTGCCGATGGTGATCGAGCAATCCGGCCGGGGCGAGCGCTCGTATGACATCTACTCGCGCCTGCTCAAAGAGCGCGTCATTTTCCTGGTCGGTCCGGTCAATGACCAGACTGCCAATCTGGTGGTGGCGCAATTGCTGTTCCTGGAAAGCGAAAATCCAGACAAGGACATTTCCTTTTATATCAACTCACCGGGCGGTTCCGTGACGGCTGGCATGGCGATTTACGACACCATGCAGTTTATCAAGCCGGATGTATCCACCCTTTGCGTGGGCATGGCGGCCAGCATGGGCGCGTTTTTGCTAGCGGCGGGCGCCAAGGGCAAGCGTTTTACGCTGCCCAATTCGCGCGTGATGATTCACCAGCCCTCTGGTGGCGCACAAGGCCAAGCTTCGGATATTGAGATTCACGCCCGTGACATCCTGAAAACCCGGGACCAGCTAAATCGTATTTTGGCGGCCAATACCGGCCAGACCATTGAGAAAATCGAACGCGACACCGAGCGTGACTATTTCATGTTTGCCGAAGAAGCCAAGGAATACGGTGTTGTCGATCAGGTCATCTCCAAACGCCCCTGAGTAAACAAGCTTAAGTTGCCTAGCAACAACGGCGTTTTCTGTAACAGAAGCGCCGTTTTTTATTGGTTATCATTGGGCAATAGTTATCTCACGGCACCTTAAAGGCATCCCAACAATGGCCGAGAAAAAAGGCTCCTCTAGCGAAAAGACCCTGTACTGCTCCTTCTGCGGTAAAAGTCAGCACGAAGTCAAAAAACTGATTGCAGGGCCATCTGTCTTTATTTGTGACGAGTGCATCGATTTATGTAATGAAATCATTCGTGACGAGCTGCCCGCTGGCGCCGATGTACGCGAAACGCGCAGTGACTTGCCGACACCGGCCGAAATCAAGTCGACGCTGGACGGCTACGTGATTGGTCAAGAGCCTGCCAAGCGAACGCTCGCCGTCGCCGTGTACAACCATTACAAGCGCCTGCGGCACAAGGAAAAAGCCAAAAAAGATGATGTGGAATTGACCAAAAGCAATATTTTGCTGATTGGCCCCACCGGTTCGGGCAAGACGCTGCTGGCGCAAACTTTGGCCCGCACGCTGAACGTGCCTTTTGTCATGGCCGACGCCACGACCCTGACCGAAGCCGGTTATGTGGGTGAGGATGTTGAAAACATCATTCAGAAGTTGCTGCAGAGCTGTAACTACGAAGTCGAGCGCGCCCAGCAGGGAATCGTTTACATTGACGAAATTGACAAGATTTCGCGTAAATCTGACAACCCTTCGATCACCCGTGACGTGTCGGGCGAAGGTGTGCAGCAAGCCTTGCTCAAGCTGATTGAGGGCACGATGGCGTCGGTGCCGCCGCAGGGCGGGCGCAAGCATCCGAACCAGGATTTCCTGCAAGTCGACACCACCAATATTCTCTTCATCTGCGGGGGTGCTTTTTCCGGATTGGAAAAAGTCATTGAGAACCGCACCGAGGCCTCCGGTATCGGTTTTGGCGCTGCCGTCAAAAGCAAAAAATCGCGTACCCTCACTGATGCATTCAAGGAAGTTGAGCCGGAAGACCTGATCAAGTTCGGCCTGATTCCCGAATTGGTGGGCCGCATGCCGGTGGTCGCCACATTGGCCGAACTGAGTGAGGATGCGCTGGTGCAGATTCTGACTGAACCAAAGAATGCGGTGGTCAAGCAGTTCAGCAAACTGCTCGCCATGGAAGGTGTGGATCTGGAGATTCGGCCCTCCGCGCTGAAAGCCATCGCCCGCAAGGCGCTCGCCCGTAAAACGGGTGCGCGCGGGCTGCGCTCCATCCTGGAGCAATCGCTGATTGACACCATGTTTGACTTGCCAAATACGAGCAATGTGGACAAAGTGGTAGTCGATGAGTCGACGATTGAAGAAAACAAGGCGCCTTTGCTGGTGTACCGCGAAACTGCCAAGAAGGCCTGAACGCCACACAGAGTTCTTCAGGCGTGCTTGAAAAGTGGCTGCCGTGCCCCACGTCTAGTTCTGACCACGTTGCGCGTGACCATGAGAGCGGTTTTCGCGTTTTGTCTAACGTCTAAGCTTTAAGGTTTTATATGTCCGGACAAACTTCATTGCCTTCCACCCCCATCGACCTGCCTTTGTTGCCTCTGCGCGATGTGGTAGTTTTTCCGCACATGGTGATTCCGCTGTTCGTCGGTCGCCCCAAAAGCATCAAGGCCCTGGAATCGGCCATGGAAGCCGAGCGCCGCATTATGCTGGTGGCTCAGAAGGCCGCTGCCAAGGACGAGCCCTCGGTGGAAGACATGTTTGAGGTCGGTTGCGTGGCGACGATCTTGCAGTTGCTGAAGCTGCCCGACGGTACCGTCAAGGTGCTGGTAGAGGGTCAGCAGCGTGCCAGGGTCAACAGGATTGACGAAGGCGAGCAGCACTTCAGCGCCAACCTCACGCCGGTTGAACCCGTCGTGGTGATTGGCGGCGACAAGAGCAGCGAAACCGAAGCCTTGCGCCGCGCCGTGATGCAGCAGTTTGATCACTATGTCAAACTGAATAAAAAAATTCCTCCGGAAATCCTGACATCGATCTCCAGCATTGACGATGCTGGTCGATTGGCTGACACCATTGCAGCCCATTTGCCGCTCAAGCTTGATGCCAAGCAGGTGATTTTGGGTCTCGACAACGTCAAGGCCCGTCTCGAAAACCTTTACGAGCAGCTTGAGCGCGAAGTTGACATCCTCAATGTCGACAAGAAAATTCGTGGTCGCGTAAAGCGTCAGATGGAAAAGAACCAGCGCGACTTCTACCTCAATGAGCAGGTGAAAGCCATCCAGAAAGAACTGGGTGAGGGCGAGGAGGGCGCGGACATTGATGAGATCGAGAAAAAGATCAAGGCCGCCAAGATGCCGCAAGAGGCGCGCAAAAAAGCGGAGAGCGAACTCAAGAAACTCAAGCTTATGTCGCCCATGTCAGCCGAGGCGACAGTGGTGCGCACCTACATCGAAGTCCTGACGGGCTTGCCATGGAGCAAGAAGACCAAGATAAAGCACGATCTGGTCAACGCCGAGAACGTACTCAACGAAGACCACTACGGGCTTGAAAAAGTCAAAGACCGCATTGTGGAATACCTCGCTGTGCAGCAACGCGTGGACAAACTCAAGGCGCCGATACTTTGCCTCGTGGGACCTCCGGGCGTGGGTAAAACCTCGCTGGGGCAGTCGATTGCCAAAGCGACGGGACGCAAGTATGTGCGCATGGCGCTGGGCGGTATGCGTGACGAGGCAGAAATTCGGGGTCACCGCCGCACCTATATTGGCGCCTTGCCCGGCAAGGTGCTGCAAAGCCTGGCCAAGGCGGGCACGCGCAATCCGCTGTTCCTGCTTGACGAGATCGACAAACTGGGCACCGACTTCCGCGGCGATCCATCCAGCGCCTTGCTAGAGGTGCTCGATCCTGAGCAAAACCACACCTTTGGCGATCACTACGTCGAGGTGGATTTTGACTTGAGTGATGTAATGTTCGTGGCGACCTCGAATTCGATGAATATTCCTCCCGCCTTGCTGGACCGCATGGAGGTCATTCGGCTGGCGGGTTACACGGAAGATGAAAAAACCAACATTGCCATGCGCTACCTGCTACCCAAGCAGTTGAAGAACAATGGCGTCAAGGAAACCGAACTCGATATCACCGAGCAGGCCGTGCGTGACATCGTGCGCTATTACACGCGTGAGGCCGGCGTTCGCTCGCTGGAGCGCGAGCTCTCGAAGATTTGCCGCAAGGTGGTGAAGGGCATCCAGCTTAAGAAAATGACGCCCAAAGTGGTCGTGGGGCCAGACAACCTCAACGAATTTCTGGGTGTTCGCAAATTCGATTACGGCCGTGCGGAGCAGAAAAATCAGGTGGGCCAGGTAGTCGGACTAGCGTGGACCGAAGTCGGGGGCGATTTGCTGACTATTGAGGCCGCCGTCATGCCGGGCAAAGGCGTAATCACGCGTACTGGCTCGCTCGGCGATGTTATGAAGGAATCGGTGGAGGCTGCCCGCACGGTGGTGCGCAGCCGCGCCAAATTCCTCGGCATCAAGGATGAAATGTTTGAAAAACGTGACATCCACATCCACGTGCCCGACGGTGCCACGCCTAAAGATGGCCCGAGCGCGGGTGCGGCCATGACCACAGCCTTTGTTTCTGCGTTGACCGGTATTCCGGTGCGCGGCGACGTCGCGATGACGGGAGAAATTACCCTGCGTGGCGAGGTGACGGCCATTGGAGGGCTTAAGGAAAAACTGCTGGCGGCTTTGCGGGGTGGCATCAAGACCGTACTGATCCCGCAGGACAACGCCAAGGATTTGCAGGAGATTCCGGACAACGTGAAAAGTGGTCTGGAGATCGTGCCGGTGAAATGGATAGACCAGGTATTGCAGGTGGCCCTTGAGCGTCAGCCCGTCGCACTGCCCGATGAAGATGCTGCCGTAGCGGCCCCGTTGCCGCTCGCGGCACCTGCCGAAATTGCGGGAACAGTGAAACATTAAATCAAGATTCTTCAGCGGCCCCGCTAAGGCGTTGAAACTGAGCTATAATTTGAGACTGAAATCGCGGGAGTAGCTCAGTTGGTAGAGCGCAACCTTGCCAAGGTTGAGGTCGAGAGTTCGAGACTCTTCTCCCGCTCCAATTTAAAGGGCAGCACTTCAAAATGCTGCCCTTTCTTATTGGAGTAATCGGTTGTAGTAGATAGAATCTGGACGGATGGAATTTTGAGTTGTCAGATGGAGTCATTAAGTCGGTAAGGCAAGCGAGCTTTGCCGCATCAGACAGAAACAAGGCGCGGTAACAAAGCGGTTATGTACCGGATTGCAAATCCGGCTAGCCCGGTTCGACTCCGGGCCGCGCCTCCAAAAAGTCATTGCCTTCAGCCCCAAGCATTGGGGCTTTTTTGTTTCACAATACTGTATTACGCTCTGGCCTGAGTGGTGAAATAGGTAGACACAGCGGACTTAAAATCCGCCGCTTCGTGAATAGCGGGCGTACCGGTTCGATTCCGGTCTCAGGCACCATTTACCACCGTTGACCCAGACAACAGGCGTTCTCTTGAAAACTGGGTAAGATAAATTCTATGGCCCGCTACAACACACCTTTTGAAATTCACGTCCACGGTGAGGTGCCTCTGCGTGCGGACGTCAACTTTGACCAGTTGCAGGAAGCGCTCAGGCCACTGTGGAAGTACGCCGGCTCCAAATCTCTGGCTGCGGGCGCTGCCAGTGCCTATGAAGAAGAGCCCGGGATTCAGTTTGATGTTCACAAGCACTTGCTGAACATCTGCTGGACCGTGCCGGGTGACGAGGATTTCCGTCAGGCGCTCGACGAAATGTGCATGGGCCTCAATGATCTGGCTGAAGCGGGTGCACCGATTGAAGTCACTTTTTACGATTCGGACTTTGACGAGGAAGAGGGCGCCGATGACGACGAAGCGCGTGATGACTTTGCCATGTATTTCGTAGGTCCCACGCCAGCCGCCATCATGCAGGTTCAGCGCGACTTGCTGGTGCAAGACATGATAGGTCTGCTGGAGCGGCATTTTGATGGCTCGGAGCTTGGCGAAGTCGTCGCGGCGGTCGACCGGTTGTTCGAGCAGCGCTTTGATGCCTTGGTCAATTCCATGCAACTCGGTAAGCCGCCGCGCGGATTGGGCGGCCCCCAGGGCGGTTCCGGCCATGGAGGCGGTCGCAAGCCACGTCACCTGCACTAGGCAAATTCAGCGGCTGACCCGGCCGGGAGTGCCGGGCAGGCTTCGTTGGCAAAGCCTAAACCGCGAAGATAAACGTTCATCGCTCCCTTGCCAACTTCCAGAAGATTAAAAGCTTGTGGGTCTAGCAGCCAGTTTTGTATCAGCCCATCGATCAGGGCGTGCAAGCCCTGCGCCGCCACTGAGGCAGCCAGAGGCAGTTGCAGGCCGGTCTGACGCGACGCCGCGTTCATGCTTTGTTCAATGCGGTCCAAAAAACCATTTCGGACGGCCAGATGCCGAAGCCGGACGGCCTGAAGTTCTTCCACGTATTCCACTTTCTGTGTCGCGACCTCGAGTACCCGGCGGGTTTGCGCGTCGGTGGCGATCTGCTGCAGGGCTTGGGTGGTGGCAAGCCGTATTTGATGAAGCGCGTTTTCGTCGGAATTATTAACCGCCCCGGCATCGGCATGTCCGGGGTTGAAAGACGCCTCCATCGGCAGCGTCACCCGCTCCATCATGGCGTTGAACAAGTCGGCTTTGTCCTTGAAATGCCAGTAGATAGCACCCCGCGTGGCGCCAGCGCGCCGGGCAATGTCCTGCAGACTGGTGCGCGACACCCCTTGTGCCTGAAACAGGTGTTCAGCTGCATCCAGCAGCTTGTTGCGGGTTGCCAGTGCTTCTTCTTTGGTTCGACGGGCCAATGCTGTCTCCTGAAAACCGATTCCTTAACAGAACTACATACATTCATAAATGTATGTAAACTATATCACTCGTAAAAACCCTTGCATTCTTCGGTTTCGACGCCCGTGCTTCGCCTTGATCTCAAAGGCAGCACTAATTCCTCTGCGCTTCCCTTCAAAAATTCCAGGAATAGCATGCCTACGTTTCGCGTTGTCCATTCATGTGTGTCGCCCCAAGTTATGCGCCGTCCGCTGCTGCTGCTGGCGATTGCCGCGCTTTCATTGCTTTTGGCGGCGTGTGGCAAAGGCGGCAATGCCCCTCCGGGTGTTGGCGCTACGCCGCCGCCGGCGCAGGTCGGTGTCGTGATGGTGACGCCAGGCGATGTCGGCCTGGTGACCGAATTGCCCGGTCGGCTCGAAGCCTCGCGAGTCGCCCAGGTCAGGGCGCGCGCTGCCGGAATTTTGCAAAAGCGGCTGTTCCGCGAAGGCAGTGACGTGAAAGCGGGTCAGGCGCTGTTCAGCATCGACGCCGCTCCTTATGCCGCGGCAGCGGCCAGCGCCAAAGCCGGTCAGGCGCGTGCTCAGGCCAACCTGGTGCTGGCCACCGGGCTAGCCGAGCGCTACAAACCGCTAGTGGAAGCCAATGCCATCAGCAAGCAGGAATACGCCAATGCCGTTGCGGCGCAAAAACAGGCTGAAGCCGACGTCGCTGTCGGCAAGGCCAGCGTGCAGACGGCCAGCATCAATCTTGGTTATGCCTCTGTCACGGCACCGATCTCGGGCCGCATAGGCCGGGCGCTGGTGACCGAAGGCGCTCTGGTCGGGCAGGGCGACGCGACCCAGCTCGCAGTGATCCAGCAGATCAACCCGATGTACGTCAACTTCACGCAGTCCGCGTCGGAGGTGATGAGGTTGCGCGCCGCGATGGACAGCGGTCAGTTCAAGCGTGCCAGCGGCGCGGATGCGGCCAGCGTGCGCATTGTGCTCGAAGACGGCACCGAATATGCGCAAGCGGGTCGTTTGCTTTTTTCTGACCTGACTGTTGATCCCACCACGGGTCAGGTGACCTTGCGGGCTGAGGTGCCCAACCCCGGCGGCCAGTTGCTGCCAGGCCTGTATGTGCGGGTGCGGCTGGAGCAGGCCCAGGCGACCAATGCCATCACACTGCCGCAGCAGGCTGTCACGCGCACGGCGCAGGGCGATTCGGTGATGGTGGTGGGCGCTGACGGCAAAGTCGCGCCACGCACCATCAAGATAGGCTCGGCCAAAGGCGCGCAATGGGTCGTACTGGAAGGCCTGAAAACCGGCGAGCAGGTAATGGTCGATGGTTTCCAGAAGCTGCAACCCGGCGCAACAGTTAAGCCCGTGCCCTGGCAGCCTGGTGGTGCCGCTGCTTCGGCGTCTTCCGTTACCGCCGCAGCCCCGGCTGCCAGCGCTGCGGCACCCGCTGCTTCAGTGACTGCTTCTTCGGCTGCGAAGTAAGGAGCACCGCGCATGGCCAAATTTTTCATTGATCGGCCGATCTTTGCCTGGGTGATTGCCCTTTTCATTCTGGTGGTAGGCAGCGTGGCGGTCACGCAATTGCCAATTGCCCAGTACCCGCCGGTAGCGCCTCCGTCGATTGTGGTGACAGCCAGCTATCCAGGGGCTTCGGCCCAAACGCTGGAAGACAGCGTGCTGAGCGTGATCGAACGCGAAATGAACGGCGCCCCCGGCCTGATTTATATGGAATCGGTAGCGCAGGCCAACGGCACCGGCAACATTACCCTGAGTTTTGAAACTGGTACCAATCCCGATCTGGCGCAAGTGGACGTGCAGAACCGCCTGGCGCGCGCCTCGCCGCGCCTGCCCCAGGCCGTCACCCAGCAGGGTGTGAGGGTTGACAAGGCTCGTTCCAACTTCCTGCTGTTTACCATTCTTTCCTCCACCAACCCGGCGATTGATCCGGTGGAACTGGGCGACTATGCTTCGCGCAATGTCATCCCCGAACTGCAACGCTTGCCCGGCGTTGGCCAGGCCCAGCTGTTTGGTACCGAGCGCGCCATGCGCATCTGGATTGATCCGGCCAAGCTCGCCGCTCTGGCGCTGTCGGCCTCCGATGTGACAAACGCCATCCGCGCGCAAAATGCCCAGATTTCGTCCGGCACGATAGGCGACTTGCCCAATGTGGCGGGGCAGGGCATCGCGGCCACGGTGGTCGTCAACGGCCAGCTCTCCAGCGTCGAACAGTTCGGCAACGTGGTGCTGCGCGCCAACATCAATGGCTCTACCGTGCGCCTCAAAGATGTGGCCCGCATAGAACTCGGCGCGCAGGCCTATGCCACCTCGGCGCGCCTTAACGGCAAGCCCTCCACCGGCATTGGCGTGCAGCTCACGCCCAGCGGCAACGCGCTGGCCGCCGCCAAGGCCGTGCGCGACAAGATGGAAGAGCTCACGCCTTACTTTCCGCCGGGCGTGAGCTACGTCATTCCTTACGACAGCTCGCGCTTCGTCAGTATCTCGATGCGCCAGGTGGCGGAAACGTTGGTCGAAGCGGTGGTGCTGGTGTTTTTGGTGATGTTCCTGTTTCTGCAAAACTGGCGCTACACCATCATCCCGACCATCGTGGTGCCGGTGGCCTTGCTGGGCACCTTTGCCACGCTGCTGGCGTTGGGCTTTTCCATCAACGTGCTGACCATGTTCGGCATGGTGCTGGTGATCGGTATCGTGGTCGACGATGCCATCGTCGTGGTAGAAAATGTCGAACGCATCATGAGCGAAGAAGGCTTGTCGCCGCTGGAGGCGACGCGCAAGGCCATGGGGCAAATTTCCGGCGCCATCATCGGCGTCACCGTGGTGCTGATCTCGGTGTTTGTGCCGCTGGCGTTCTTTGCCGGCTCGGTCGGCAATATTTACCGTCAGTTCTCCGCGGTCATGGTGTCGTCGATTGCGTTTTCAGCTTTTCTCGCGCTGTCGCTCACGCCCGCCCTGTGCGCCACGCTGCTCAAGCCGGTTGAAGCCGGTCATCACCATGCCAAAAGCGGATTTTTTGGCTGGTTTAACCGCGGCTTTTCGCGCACCGCCAAAGGCTATGAAGGACTGGTCGCGCGCTTGCTTAAGCGCGCCGGCCGCTACCTGATTATTTATGCTGCAATCATTGGCGTGGTGGTGCTGCTCTACACGCGCCTGCCAACGTCTTTTCTTCCCGGGGAAGACCAGGGCACCATGCTGGTCAACATCCAGCTGCCGCCGGGTGCCACGCAGGAGCGTACGCGCAGTGTCATCGAACAGGTCGAAGGCTTCATTCTTAAGCAGCCTGAAGTGCAAAGCATGGTCGGCGTGATGGGTTTCAGCTTCTCCGGTCAGGGGCAAAACGCAGCGCTGGCTTTCGTCACGCTGAAAGACTGGTCTGAACGCAAGGAAAAAGGGCAGTCCGCAGAGGCGCTGGCCGGACGGGCCTTCGGCGCCTTGTCAGGCATCCGCGACGCTTTCATCTTCCCCTTGAGTCCGCCGCCGATTCCTGAACTCGGATCTGCCAGCGGCTTTACCTTCCGCCTGCAAGACCGTGCCAGTGCCGGCCACGACGCCATGCTGGCGGCGCGCAACCAACTGCTAGGCATGGCCTCAAAAAGCCCGCTGCTGGCGCAAGTGCGGCCCGATGGCCTGGAAGACGCGCCGCAGTTGCAGATCGACATTGACCGCGACAAGGCCAACGCCCTGGGCGTGAGCTTTGACGCCATTAACAGCGTGCTGTCGACGGCGCTGGGTTCGAGCTACGTCAATGACTTTCCGAACCAGGGGCGTTTGCAACGTGTAGTGGTGCAAGCCGATGCGCCAGCGCGCATGCAGCCGCATGACCTGCTCGAACTGAATGCCAGCAACCGGCAGGGCCAGCAGGTGCCGCTGTCGGCATTTGCCACGACGCGCTGGGTCAAGGGCGCGATGCAGACCATTCGCTACAACGGCTACCCCGCGATGCGCATCAGCGGTTCCGCAGCACCGGGCTACAGCACCGGCGCCGCCATGGCCGAAATGGAAAAACTCGCAGCCCAGTTGCCGCAGGGCTTTGGCTATGAGTGGACCGGCCAGTCACGCGAAGAAAAGCTGGCAGGCTCGCAGGCCATCATCCTGTACGGCTTTGCCATCCTGGCGGTGTTTTTGTGCCTGGCCGCGCTGTATGAAAGCTGGTCCATCCCGATGGCGGTGATTCTTGTGGTGCCGCTCGGCGTGCTGGGCGTCTTGCTGGCCACCTTGCTGCGCGGCTATGCCAATGATGTGTACTTCCAGGTCGGCCTGATCACCATCATCGGCCTGTCCTCCAAAAATGCCATTTTGATCATCGAGTTTGCCAAAGATCTGCAGGCGCAAGGCAAGGGCGTGATCGAGTCGGCACTGGCCGCTGCGCATCTGCGCTTCAGGCCTATTGTCATGACATCGCTGGCCTTCACGCTGGGGGTGCTGCCGCTGGCGATTGCCACCGGCGCGAGTTCGGCCAGTCAGCGGGCCATCGGTACCGGTGTGATGGGCGGCATTTTGACCGGCACTGCGTTGTCGGTCATTTTTGTTCCGATTTTCTTTGTCGTGGTGCGCGGCCTTTTCAAAGGCAGCGAGCGGCAACGAAAAATTTATTCCAGGCATGCGCAAGACGCAGGCATAGAGGCAGAGGGCGGGCGTGAAGAAAATGGAAGCATCAAAGGTGCAGCGCATGAATAAGTGCAGGCTCCCGCAACTTCTGACGGCAGGCGCGCTGGCGCTGCTGGCGGGGTGCTCGATGATTCCTGCCTTTGAGCGACCCGCAGCGCCAGTGGCGGCCAGCTATCCGGCCTACGGCAGCGCCGCCCCCACTGCTGACGCGGCACCGGCATCCGCCGTGGCCTGGCAGGACTTTTTTGCCGACGCCAAACTGCGGCGCCTGATCGCGTTGTCACTGGACAACAACCGTGACTTGCGCGTGGCGGTGCTCAACATCGAGCAGGCCAAGGCCCAGTATCAGATCCGCCGTGCCGATCAGCTGCCCACGGTGAACGGTGTGCTCAGCGGCTTACGCACGCCTGCGGCCAATGGTGGTAGCACCAAGGTGTACAGCGTCGGGCTGGCGGTGACTGCGTATGAGATTGATTTCTTCGGCCGCGTCAACAGCCTGAAGGAAGCGGCGCTGAGCCAGTACCTGGCAAGCGAAGAGGGTCGCAAGACTGCGCAAATCAGCCTGATCGCTGCAGTGGCCAATAGCTATCTAAGCATTCTGGCCGACGAGGAGTTGCTGGACATCACGCGCCAGACCCTGATAACGCGCGAAGATTCCTTGAAACTCAGCAAGCTGCGCTTTGACAGCGGCGTGACCTCCGAGCTCGACTTTCGTCAGGCCGAGTCGCTGCTGGAGGCTGCGCGCGTGGCCTATGCACAGCAGCAGCGGGCGCGAGCGCTTGATGAAAATGCGCTGACCCTGTTGGTAGGCCAGCCGCTGGGCAGTGATCTGTTGGGCGATTTACCCAGCAGCCCCAGCGCTGTCGCGCAAGCCATGCCGCTGGCGCAAGCCCAACCCATGGCCGATGTGCCCGCCGGCCTGCCTTCCGACTTACTCATCAGCCGGCCCGACATCCGCCAGGCTGAGCAATTGTTGCTGGCCTCCAATGCCAATATTGGCGCTGCCCGCGCAGCCTTCTTCCCGCGGATTTCACTGACGGTGGGCGCCGGCAGTGCCAGCGGCCAACTGTCGGGGCTGCTGAAAAGTGGCTCCTGGGGTTTCACGATGGCGCCGCAACTGTTGCTGCCGATTTTTGACGCCGGGCGCAACCAAGCCGGGCTGGATTCGGCCAAAGTAGGCCGCAACATCGCCATCGCGCAGTACGAAAAAGCCATACAAACCGCGTTTCGCGAAGTCGCCGATGCGCTGGCCACGCGCACCACCCTGGTCGATCAGCTGCAGTCGCAGCAGGCGCAGGCCAATGCGGAGGCGATCCGCTTCAAGCTGTCCGACCTGCGCTACCGAAATGGTGTTGCCAGCTACCTTGATCTGCTAGATGCCCAGCGCTCGCTGTTCAGCGCCCGACAGGCCGTCGTGCAGACCCGCCTGGCGCAGCTGCAAAGCCAGGTCACGCTGTACAAAACGCTGGGGGGCGGCTGGAAGGAGGCTGATCAGGGCGCGCCGAGCTTGCGAACGGGCCATCCAACCAAACCTTGAGCGGCCGCCAGCTGGTCGGCCCCAAGCCCCAACCGGCACAGCGCAGCGGTTATATCAAAAAAAACCATCGTTTATGCCTGTAGCCCAATGAATACGGGAGCTAGCAGCTATTAAAAGTATAGCATTCAAACCGTCGACTGCGGTTTCAATGCCGACGCAAAGTCAATGCGCGCTTCGCTCCCGTCAGGGGTCAGTAGCTAAGGGCGGTATTGTTGCAACCACCACTTCTGTTCCTTGTTTGTTGCCCCACTCCAGCCAGTCCTCCCCAAAAAGTTCACACGGGTGGGGCGCGCGTTCGTTCGAGCATGCAAGCGAGTCGGCTGGGCAAAACTTGTCACAGCCCCAACAGATTCGCTCAGGATTGGCTGGATGAATGGGAAATTTTTTAGTCATTTCCAGGGGGAGAAATTAAGTCTATGGGGTTAGCGTGCGCTGGCGTTATACCTCTGATGCACAGGCAAGCATGGATTGCAAGAGCAGCATGCGTTCGAGTTGACCAGCGCGCCAGTCAAGGTCAGTTCACTTTGCTGACCATGTAGTCAACCGCAGCGTTCATTTCGTCATCTTTCAAGGCTGCGTTTCCGCCGCGCGCCGGCATCGTGTTGATGCCTTTAATGGAGTTGGCATAAAGCGTGTCCATTCCCTTGGCGATACGCGGCGCCCACATGGCCTTGTCGCCTAATTTTGGTGCGCCCAAAACGCCTGCACCATGACAAGCCGAGCAAGTGGCTGTGTAAATTTTTTCGCCTTTAGCCAGAACTTCAGCGCTAGGCGCCGGGCCCTTGGCTGCGGGTGCAACCGGTGGCGCCGCAGCAACTGCCGGAGCGGGTGTGGGGTCCGGCGCTGTAGCCGCAGGCGTCACCGCGGCCGGCGCCGTTGTTTGGCTGGTCGGAGAGGATTTGTCGCCGCATCCGGCCAAGGCCGCAGCGATCACGAGCGGCAAAATTTTGTAGACATTCATGAGTGAGTTCCTATTGGGTTAAAAAAGTTGAGACAGCAGAAAAATTATTGCCGGCAAAACGCCGGATGGGGCGGTGCGCTTTTGCTCAGTCATTGAAGCTGGCAACGCCATCTGTTGCAGCATGTCTTGTTGAGGCAGGCGCAGCCCCGAGCGTTTTCAATAAAGGATCTTGCAGCAGCAGATCAAGCAGCCCGGAAAGGTTTGGCCAGCAGTCCGTGTCAGCAGATGTCGCTACGGCAAGCACAAGCGTGCCATCTTCGCCGTGCAGATGGCGTGGAAAAGTCGTGCAGTCAGGGTGCGTTGGTGCGGTATCGATCCGCAACTCGGCATCACGCCAACGCCACATGATGGAATACTCTTGGGCGCTGAAATAGCGCACTTCCACGCTCAGGCCGGTATCGAACGAAAACATCAGCGCGTCTTGCGCAAGCCGTACTGGCTCAGCAAGGCGCAAGGCGTAATGGCTTTGCAGTTTTTCCTTGAGCCCCCAATGCACGCTGATGGACGGTATTTCGGACTCAGGCGCGTGCGTTAACTGCGACAGCATCTCTGCCCTGATCTGCATGCGGGTTTGCTCAAGAATCAAGGCACTAAGGTACAGCTCATAGGCGGGATGTTCGGCAACAGACGCGTGCCTGATTTTTGCAAGCAACTCCGCTTCGCTGCCGACGGCGTAACGCTGCAACACCGCCTTGCGTGACTCACGCAGCTGGTAGTTGATTTCCGAAAACAGCGCCTGCAGCGCTTCCGGGCTCATGTCGGCCTTCGCCATGTGATTTGTGCGGTCCAAGGGGTGGGATGGTTCTTGTATCGGCATGCGGGACTCAACGTGACATGGACGTGTCGTTCACCACACCGCCGCTCAAGTTGACCATGTCCTCCGTGATCTGGGCAAAACGCAGCGCCTTTCCGCCTTCTTGCTGAGCGAATTTTTCAGCGTCCGGCAGGCTGGAAAAAGATCCGAGGGTAGGGCCCATGGAGCCCCGTTTGCGGCTTCCGCTGACATAAAAGGCGGTCCTGGCATCGATCCAGTTGGCACTCGGATGCTCCCAATCGGTCTTGCCCATATCCTGCACCATCACCGCGGTGAGTGCTCGTTTTTGCTCTGGCGCCAGTAACGCACTAAACAACTCGTTCAAGTCACAGAAAAAATCGGGCGTTCCTTCAACATAGTGAATCTGCCCTTTGGGTCCGGGGAAATCCTTCAGCAGCATGCCGTCCAGCACGCAGACGGTGTCACTGCCAGGCTCCTGCGCCACAACCACTTGCGGCGCGGCGCGCTTGCAAGCCGGCAGCAGCGCCAGCAGCGCCAGGCTGCCGGCATATTTCAAAGAGGTGAACAGGCCGTGTCGCCTGCCGATATTGAGCGCTTTCACTTGAATCTCCAGTTGGCGAATAGAAATGGCACGATGATCCAGCCCAGCATGATGCCCATCAACACCATCGGGTTGGTCAGGCCGTCCGGCATCACAGTTGCAAGGCCATACATGGTTTGCACCTGCTGAGAACTGAAGATGTTCAGCAGACGGAAGACATCCGCCGGATTCAGCATCAGCAAGCTGGCAAAGACGGTGCTGCCCAGGCTTCCCTTGCTAAGCACCAGCAGGCCCATCAACAGCAAGTCAAACACCAGCACAAAGAAAAACCAGGTCCCGATGGCCATGCCACTGGCGCGCATGCGGTCTTGCGCCACCACCGACAGCCACAGCGAAAGACTTAAAAAAGCCATTCCCATCAGGATTGCCGAGAAAACAAAACCTGCGTAATGGTAGAAGTCGCGTAGCCCCAACTGAGACGCCATGGGCAGCAATCCCGCTCCGAATCCCACTGCCGTTGCGCATGCGAGCGCAGCCGACAGGCCAAGATATTTACCGAGAAGGATTTCAAAGCGGGTGATTGGCATCGACAGCAGCAATTCCAGGGAGCCGCGTTCCCTTTCCCCGACGATGGCGTCATAGCCCAGGATCATGGCGATCAACGGCACCAGATAAATGACCAGGCTGACCAGACTCGCGATGGTGACGTCAATGCCGTGGAACCCGACGCTGCCCTGCTGCGCCGAGCCGAAGTAGGCAATGGCCAACGCAAACAGCGCAAAAATTACCGCTACCGCCAGCACCCACCAGTTGCGGATGCGCTCACGCCATTCATTGCCGGCTATGACGCGTACCTGCGCCCACTCAACGCGCAGCAACATGCGAGCCTCCGTAACCGAGGAACAGATCTTCCAGCGATGGTTCGTGTATGGCGATGTCCTGCAACTTGCCTTTCAGCGCAAACAGCTGTTCGAGCACCGCAAGCTTTTGCGCTGGCATACAGGAAATGCGTGCGAGATTTCCGCTCATCATGACTTCCACGCCAGTGATGCGCGCCAGCGCAGTTTGTATCCATGCCTCCTGATCAGGCGGCAGCGTCACATGAATGACTGACGGCATGACGCGCTGCGTGCGCAGCTGCGCCAGTGTCCCCTGGGCAGCAACACGCCCATTTTGCAGAATCACCAGACGATCGACCCGTTCTTGAATTTCGGCCAGGATGTGCGAGGTCACGATGATGGTGGCACCATCGGCTTGCACCTGACGAAGAATCTCATAAAAATCATGGATGCCCTGCGGGTCCAGACCGTTGGTCGGTTCGTCGAGAAAAATAAGGTCCGGCTTGCCGAGAAGGACCTGGGCAAAACCCAGCCGTTGGCGCATTCCCTTGGAATAGCCGTTGACGCGCCGGGTCGCCGCATCGGCCAGTCCGACGCGCTCCAGCAGTGCCGCGCAGCTGCTGCGCGGCACCTGCTTCAAATCAGCAAACAAACGCAATACTTCCAACCCGGTCAAATTGTCGTAAGTCACAAAACTTTCCGGCAGGTAGCCGATGCGGCGGCGCACCGTTCTGAAATCGCGACCGTCGATCAGTACATCGTGCACCCGAATCTCGCCCGAGTCTGGCGCAATCAGCCCCAGCAGGAGCTTGAACAGCGTGCTTTTACCGGCACCATTGGGGCCGATCAATCCGAACATCTCGCCTTGCGCCACCGACAGGCTGATGCCGTCAACAGCTGCTACGTCGCCATACCTTTTGCTGACGCCAAGCACTTCAATCACGTTCATTTTTTCACTTGCCATTCCAGCGTCTCCAGTCTTTGTGCAAAGGCTCCATGCGCGGGGTCTTGTCCACAATGCTGGGCGCGCGCAAGACCGGGAACTGGCGCGCGACAAAACGCAGCGTCTGTATCGAGGGGCTAGACAACAGAAGTTTGAGCAGCGGATATTGCCAATTGAGCCGGTCCACCACATCGTTCGCTTCATAGGCCATGTCGCCAAGACCGTCGGCGTTCTGGTCCCAGCCGTTGTAATTACTCCAGTAATTGCCTTGACTGCGGCCCCACTGCACATCGCGCGAAGCCACGTACTTGACTTGCTCCTGGTTGCCGATGAAGTCGTTGCCGTCAACCTTGTTGTTGCCCGAACCGGCCGTCAGGTGGATGCCCACGCGGTTGCCTATGACCAGATTGGCTTTGACGGTGTTGTACTCGGCGTCATAGATAAAAAACCCGCGGCCGTTGCCCGCGACCACATTATTTTCAATCACCGAGTCCTGAATCGTGCGCAGCATGATGCCGTGATCGGTATTGCCCCAGGCAACGTTGTTGCGAACTGTCAGGTCGCGCACTTCCATCAGTGCCAGGCCACCGCGATTGAGGTAGGACTCGTTGTTTTCCCAGGTGCTGTGATGGGTATTCATGTAGTGCGTGCCATAACGCAAATGATGAATCTTGTTGCCGCGAAAAAGCGCATTGCTTGATACGTCGACATATATGCCATCGCGCGTGAAGCTGATGTTGTTGTCAAGAATCTGCACCCCGTTCATGTTGAAGACCTGAATGCCATTGCCGCGCGCCGCCGACAGCAGATCTCGCTTGCCGGTAATGACATTGCCAATCACGCGCGCATCTTTGGATTTCTCAAGCCACACGCCAAAGAGGTTGTAGACCAGCGCGCAATCGCGTACCAACGCGCGATCCGAACCCGCCTCTAAAAAAACGCCGGCGTCTTTGGCGCTCAGATCAACCCCGCTGTCGCGAAGGATGAAACCCTGGATCTGCACATCGGGCGCGCGCACCCGTATCACATGGCCGGTGCCTTGGGCGCTGATGGTGGGCCGGTCAATGCCTTGCAGCGTAAGCGGCTTGTCGATCAACAGCTGTTCGGCATAAAAGCCGCGTGCCACCTGCACCGTGTCGCCCGGTTGGGCGGCGTGGATCATCGCGGCAATCGACTCGCCGGGCTTGACCAGAAGCACGGCGCTCCAGGCCGCCTTGGCCGACAGACCGAGACATCCGGCCAGCAGCGCCGTTGTGGCTAACCTGCTGAATAGCAACGACATGTTCACGACGCTATGCTTTCCTGCTGGCCAGTTCGGCTGTTTTGTCGGACAGATTGCGACGCACGCTGTCAAGGGAAATAAAGTAACCCCCGGCATTAATGGGCGTCAGCGGCAGTCCTTGGTTTTCGCGTGATTTGCGCTCCTTGACCAGCGGTGGACAGGCATGGTCGTCGTAATACAAAACCATGCAATCGAGGCACGTCATGCATTCCATCGGGTCTATCTTGCCGGCCGCATCAATCGCATGGGAGCCGCATCCGGCTGCGCAGGCATGGCAGGTTTGGCATTCCGCCTTGCGCTTGAGCCGGAACAATGGAAACTTTCCGGGAATGGCCAGACCGGCCCCCAAAGGGCAGATGTATTTGCAGTACGGGCGTTCGCTGAAAAACGACCAGCCGAGAATGCCGCCGATAAAAACCCAAAACGGCCAGGTCCGGTTCCACACGCCGACAATGAACGTCGTCTTGAACGGCTCGATTTCAGCCAGCTTTTCGGCCGTCTCCATTGAATAAAACGACACGCCGAGCAGGATGAAGAAGACGCCGTATTTAATCCATTTCAGTTTGTCATGCAGCGCTTTAGGCAGCAGGCGCTGAAATCGCTTCAGGCCCAGCCACTGACCGGCGCTGTGCATGAGTTGCTGCAGTGATCCGAACGGGCACAACCAACCGCAAAACACGCCACGCCCCCAAACCAGCACCGTGACAACGATGAATACCCAGAAAATAAAAATGAACGGGTCCGACAGGAACAACTCCCACTTCCACTGGTTTAGCATCGAATGAAACCAGGTCATCACCTGCGTGATGCTGGGCTGCGCCTTAAGGTAGAAGCCCAGGAAACCGACGCTGGCAATCCATAGTAGATGGTGCGGCACCGCTGTCCAGGGTTTGTGTTTGCGGGTGGACCGGCGCACCAGTTTGTCGCGCAGCGCATACAGCAAGGCAGTCGCGCCGAGGATCAGAACGAACAGGGTGATTTCAATTTTTTGATTTTTCCAGATTGATTTCCATGCCGCCTGAGGCCGGTCCACCTGTGGGCGCCCCCCTTCTAGGTAACGCGCAGGCAACCAGAATTCCTGGTCGAAATGCACGAAGGTCTTGCCGCCGGCGCTATTGGCCTTGTTGGCAAGCACTGTCAACTGCCACGGCCAGGCCGGATTAAAGTTGGGCGAGCGAATGATAAAAATCGCCGACTCTTTGAAACTCGGCACATCGGCCGGCTGCAAATGGTAAAGATTCAAGTAGTCGGTATCGCGAAAAGTGAAGGTCACAGGATCCTGGCGCACCTGTACGCGGTCAAAAATGCCACCACGCACATAACCCGAGCCTTTGAAGGTTTCCTGCCCATTACCAATGATAAAGATGGCGTGCTCATCAGGTTTCAAATCGTCCATCAGCCGCTTGTAGCCATGTTCGCCCAGCAAGCTGCGGCCGATTGACGGCGCATTGAGATAGCCGAAGTACAAGTCCATATAAGGACTGGACTGGTCCGCCAGGCCCATGTCAGACGCTCGCACCACCAGATGCTGCAAGCTGCCTTCTTTCAGCAAGGCTGCCCAGTCGAGCTCCTCCTTGACTGCGGTAAAGCGTGCTGGTGGCCGGGGTGTGCTTTTGATAAGACCAACCTGTCTACCGATTTCATAGGCGCTGCGTGAAATCACCTGGTTTTCGGCTATCGCAGTGACGGTCGCGCCGCTGATGGCATCCAGGCCGATGGCCTTTTCATCCTCCCGATCGCGGCCAATCACCAGCCTGGAAGCGGCAGTTTTTCCAATGTACTGGTCAATAAATTTAAGTAGCGCCGATTCGGGAATTCCGGCCAGCAAGATGGGCTCGGAATGCTTGAGAATGCGCACCCCGGTAATGACGCCGCTGGTGTCCATGCCGATCAACGTGATGATCGGCTTGCCGGAATAAGCAGGAATATCCACCACGTCGGTCGAGAGAAAAACATAACCGACCAAACGAGTTTTCCCGCCTTCGATCGCATATGCATCCACGTAACTGGGTGCGCCCTTGCGCTTGGAAAACTGCTGCGCAGCAGGCATGACGTCGCGGCAGGGCGCTGCCGCGCACAGGTCGGGCCCGTGCAGGGTTTGCTCGGACAACTCGGCGTCGTAAATGGCCGCGTCAGCGTGCGCTGCAAACAGCTGGCTGAACAGGATGGCCAATACGATCAACATGGGGCGCAACAAGCGCCCGTAGTGCACTAAATGTTCCATACGAAAACTACGGTCCAATTGCGTCAGTATCCGGCCCGACGATGTATTGAAGCCAAGCCAGTTGCGCGGTGCGCGCCCTGCTTGGCCTCCGGCGCGAAATTACGCCTCAATCAGCAAGCGGCTGCGCATTTCGAGGTGCAGCGCATGGCAAAAGTGAGTGCAGTAAATCCAGTAAGCACCGACCCGGTCCGCCTTGAATGTCACCGACTTGGTTTCTTGCGGATTGACGATAAAGCAGATGTTGTAAGTCGGAACCGCACACCCATGGGTCAGGTCCTCGACCTTGTCATGGTTGGTCAGGGTGATCGTGACTTCGTCACCCTTTTTGACCTTGATGATCGGCATGCTGAAGGCGGGTGCCTGCGACATCAGGCGCACATGAACCTTGTTACCCTTGCGTTCAATACCGGCGTTCTCGGCCTTGACCGCATTCGGGAAGTCGTCCATGTTGTAGATCTGGCGTGTCTTGACGACATCACGGCGCACGATGATGCCGTCATGTGGCTCGGGATAAGCTGTGTGCTCGGCAATCGTCGCCATTTTTTCGCCACTGATGTTGATCAGCTGTTCGGTCTCCGGATGCAAAGGGCCGACCGGCAAGAAGCGGTCTTTGGAAAACTTGTTGCCCGAATTGAAGTACTTGCCGTCCGATTCCTTGGTTTCACCCATCGACGAATAACCGTGACCGGGCTGAAAATTCACGTCGATCCGGTCGAGCACTACTTTGGCCGCCTTGTCGCCTTTGAACTGGGCGATGGCCTGAGCGATGTTCCATTTGACGACCTGGCTGTCAAGGAACAGGGAGGTGTAGGCGTTGCCCTTGCCATCAAAAGCGGTATGCAGCGGTCCCAAGCCAATTTCTGGCTGAGCCACCACCACCTCTTTCAAGTCTTTCAACTCGCCAGCAAACCATTTCAACACCAGCGCCAGCTCAATCACGGAAGCGGTCGGCGACAGCTTGTCAGCGGTTACAAAATATTTTCCGTCCGGTGAGGCATTCACGCCATGCGGATTTTTTCCCAGTTGGACATAACAGGTGACGGCTGCTTTCGGGTCTGCATTGGCGGCTTTGCGGCCATCGACCACCGGCACCTTGGAGCTGCCTATGGTGGTGAATTTTCCATCCTTGACCATTTTCTCGATGCGCTCGATGTGAAAGAACGTGCAGGCATCGCGTTCGGCCGTCATCATGCCCGCCAGATCCATGGCATTTTCGGTGTTGTAGTTGGTTGAGCCCGCCAGCTTGCCGTCATACGAAGTGGCAACCAGTTCCATGTTGCCATCGATCCGGCACTGCCAGCGCACTTCCATTGTCTCTGCGTCAACGCAGCTGAACAGGCAGCCCCACTTGCTCGGGTCCTCTAGATCACGCCCGTCGTTGGGCAGCGGCGTATGAAATTCCTGACCGCAAAACACGCGTGTGGTGTAGTTAATTTTTTCATCCACCGGATCTCGCTTGTCGGTAAAAATGCCGTGAAAACCCATCACGTTCGGCAACTCGGTAATCTTGTCGCATTCCATGGTGTCCATGCGAATGCGCGCCAAACGGGAATGGATCTTGTCGTTGGTGAACAACCAGCGGCCGTCGTAGGTGCCATCCTTGTAGCTGCCATGCACATGGTGGGTGTCGCCGGTGGTGTACTTCAGGCTGCCATCGGGCTTGGTGCCCATGATCGCCTTCGACTCATTCGTAATGCCCCAACCGACCATTGGATCAATGTTGAAGATGGGAATGCGGCGCAGCGTCCGGCCGGAAGGCACGCCCAGAATTCGGGCTTCGCCTGAGTGGCCGCCACTGGAAAAATGGTAGTAGTCATCAAGTTGCCCTGGCGCCACTTCACGCCCGAGCGCGGGCGCGCTCGCTGCCGCAGCGGCCGGCTTGGCAGCAATTTCGTCCTTGCAACCAGCCAGACCCAGTGACACGCCGGCGCCGGTTAATCCTAGCAAGGCACTTTTGCCGAGGAAGTTTCGGCGCCCGTTGGCTTTCAAGAGGTCTTCATCGAGCCGGTTTTTTTTCACTTCTGTCATCGGTTTTTCCTAACTTTAGTAACTGAAAATTTGCTCTGTCTGCAGCCATGCAGGGGCCGCGAATTGATGGTCTGGCCTTGTCGTGTTGTACCGCGCCGCGAAGGTAGATATGTTGTCATCTCATGCCGTCATGAAAACGATCAGCATTGGTGCGTATCGCGAAGATCCAAAGTTTCCTATTGTCCGGCGGGTGCTTACCTTGCGTTCGTTCGATAGCGAACTTAGTATTGCTTTCTTACAAGTTCTGTCGGTTCGTGCGCGCGCTAAAAACATTTTTTTTAAAACAAATTATTTATGCATTTGAAATGCATCTTATCACAGATGACATGTTCAACTGTTGGATTGCAAGCTGGCGACCATACGGTCCATCTACTTTTTCCGTTTCAGAAACTTTGTCTTGGCCCCTGTCTGGCGACGCCAAAATCGCCAAGTGGTTGCTGCGTCTATGTACACGCTCAACTTTTTCATAGATGCAGTTGCATAACTATTTATGCCTGTAGCCCAGAAAAAACAAGCGCAAGCTGCTATCGAAGTAATAGCAAGTTCGCCAGCTTTTAAAGTTTGGATTCCTGGCGGTCTGAACTGTATTGGCGCCGCGCGAGTGACTGATTTCCGCGAAATGTGCGCGCTCTCAGTCGCTCTGTTCGGCGATATTAAGGCCGGTGATGCTGGGTGTATAGTCGCGGCCAAACTAAAGCCAAGCGTGCTCGTTCCTAACCAGAGCAGGGTCACGGCACAAAACCTTGGGGGCCAAAAGCTCGCCAATTTTTTAACTATGAGTAAGGCAAGCATGAACTCGAAATGCTCTTTGAAGGCGCTTAGCAGCGCCCTGTTGCTGGCATGCGCAGCGCTGGCCCATGCCGCAACGGTGCCTGCTGGCGTCAAGTTGCACGACAGCCAGGAATTGGTTCGCAACAATGGCTCGGAACCCGAAACGCTGGACCCCGCTTTGGCTTCCGGGGTACCGGCTAACAATGTCATCCGCGATCTTTTTGAAGGCCTGACGGCGACTGATGGCCACGGCAAGGTGGTCCCCGGTGTTGCCGAGAGCTGGAAGCAGAGCGACAAAAACACCTGGCTTTTCAAGCTGCGCAAGAACGCCAAATGGTCTAACGGCGACGCGGTGACCGCCGCAGATTTTGTTTACGGCATTCGGCGGTTTGTTGATCCGGCCACGGCGTCAACGTATGCGGCCACTTACGGCATCTTCCTGCTCAACGCCAAGGAAATCACTGCGGGAAAAAAGCCCGGCAGCGAACTTGGCGTGAAGGCGATTGATCCGTACACGCTGGAAATCAAGACACCTTTTCCCGTCGGCTTTCTGCCCGATGTTCTCTCCAACCTGCAGGTCGGTCCGGTACACAAGGCGAGCGTTGAAAAATTCGGCAAGGACTGGACCAAGCCGGCCAATATCGTCGGCAATGGTGCTTTCATGCTGAAAGACTGGCAGGTCAACAGCAAAATCACGCTGGCCAAGAGCCCCACGTACTGGGACGCAAAAAATGTGCAGTTGAGCAAGATGACCTACCTGTCGGTAGAAGACGGCAACGCCGATGTCAAGCTGTACGAATCGGGCGAGAACGACTGGGTCTACCAGCTGCCGCCGGGCAGCTATGAAAAATACAAGGCGCAGTACCCAAAAGACATTCGCAACACCGACATGTTGGGCCTGCGCTACTACTCGCTCAACAATGCAGACCCGGCGTTCAAAGACGTTCGCGTGCGCAAGGCGCTGTCGATGGTGATTGACCGCGACATCCTGGCCAAGCGTGTGACGGCCGATGGGCAAACACCGGCTTACGGCGTGATTGTCAAGGGCACTTCAGGCGCCGATGTCACCGCGTATGACTGGGCGACCTGGCCCATGGACAAACGCCTGGCCGAAGCGAAAAAGCTGATGGCGGCTGCCGGCGTTGCGCCCGGCACGAAATTCAAATTTGCCTACAACACCAGCGACTACCACAAGAAGATGGCCATTTTTGCGGCCTCCGAATGGAAAACCAAGCTGGGCATTGATGTGCAACTGGAGGCACTGGAGTTCAAGGTGCTGATCAAGAAGCGCACCGACAAAGACTACCAGATCGCCCGCAACGGCTGGGTGGCCGACTACAACGATGCCACCACCTTTTTGACGCTGGTGCAGTGCGATTCGGACCAGAACAACCAGGGCAACTGCGACCGCAAGGCCGCCGCGCTGATCGATGAGGGCAACCAGTCCATGGACCCGGCCAAGCGTAAAACGCTGCTGACCCAGGCTGCCAAAATGATCATGGACGACTACCCCATGATTCCCTTGCTGCAGTACACCGTGCCGCGGCTGGTCAAGCCTTATGTCGGCGGTTACTCCAACACCAACGCGCTGGACCGCTACCGCGCCAAGGACATGTACATCATCAAGCACTGATGGTGGGCGCCTGATTGGGTGTCATGAGAAAGTGAAACAGGCGCTGCGTGGCGCCTGCATTTTTTTAATTCACCCCGACGAGGTGGGCGCCGTATCAATGATTCAACGTGTACGGCATTAGGTTCCTTCGGAGAAAAGTTTCATGTGGTCCTACACCTTCAGGCGCATTCTCGCGACGATTCCGACGCTGCTCGCCGTTGTGACCGTTTGCTACCTGCTGCTGCATGCCACGCCGGGTGGGCCGTTTGACGCCGAGCGTAAGGTTTCTGCGGCAGTCCTGGCCAATCTGCAGGCCAAGTACCACCTTGATCAGCCGCTGTGGCAGCAATACCTGCATTACCTCAACAATTTGCTGCATGGCGACTTGGGCGCCTCGTTTCGCTACGCCGACTGGTCGGTCAATGAACTGGTCGCCAACGCGCTGCCGGTCTCAGCGGCGATAGGCGGCGGGGCGATTGTGATTGCGCTGTTTGTCGGGATTTTTCTCGGCACGATTGCCGCCTTGCGCCAGAACAGCGCGGTCGACTACTTGGTGATGCTGCTCGGCAACGCCGGCCATGCGTTCCCGTCGTTTGTTGTTGGACCGGTGCTAATTCTGGTGTTCGCAATCTGGCTCAGGCTGCTACCTGCCGGAGGCTGGGATAATTTTTCGCCGCGCTTCATGGTCTTGCCCATGCTGCTGCTGGTGTTCATCAACGTCGCGACCATCGCCCGCGTCATGCGCGGCAGCCTGATTGAAGTGCTGCACAGCAACTTCATCCGTACTGCGCGCGCCAAGGGCCTGCCCATGCGCACCATCATCCTGCGCCACGCCCTCAAGCCCGCCTTGCTGCCGGTGGTGTCCGTCATTGGCCCGCTGGCCATTTCCTCCATCACTTCGGCCATCGTCACCGAGTCGGTGTTCTCGCTGCCGGGCTTGGGAAAACTGATTGTGAACGGAGCTGCCAACCGCGACTACACGCTGGTGCTCGGGCTGGTGGTGCTGGTGACGGTGATTGCGGTGCTGTTCAATCTGCTGGTCGATCTGGCTTACGCCGTGCTCGATCCGAAGATTCGCTATTGAGCGGGGGCTGACATGCTGTTGAAGAATAAAAACGATTCGCTGGTTGCCGCCTTGGGCGGTAGCCTGGGCCAGAGCCTGGAGGGAGCGGTGGTGGGACGCAGCCCGTGGGCCGATGCGCGCGGCCGCTTTGTGCGCAACAAGGCGGCCCTAATCAGCCTGTGCCTGCTGCTGCTGATCACGCTAACCTGCATCGTCGGGCCTTGGCTGCTGCCTCACGCCTTTGACAGCGCTGACTGGGACGCCATGAGCCTGCCGCCCAGCCTGAAGAACTGGCACTTGTTTGGCACCGACGAGGCCGGCCGCGACTTGCTGGTGCGCAGTCTGGTGGGCGGCCGCATCTCTCTGATGGTTGGTTTTCTGGCGACCCTGTCTTCCGTCACGCTGGGCATTGTCTGGGGTGCGACGGCCGGCTTCATGGGCGGCAAGGTCGATGCCTTCATGATGCGCGTGGTCGACATGATGTACGCCGTTCCGTATTTGCTGATTGCCATTTTGATGGTGACCATCCTGGGGCGCGAGTTTTACCTGGTGGTGCTCACCATCACGGTGTTCTCCTGGATGGACATGGCGCGGGTGGTGCGTGGCCAGACCCTGTCTCTGCGCTCCAAAGAATTCATCGAGGCGGCGCGCGCCCTGGGCGTGCCGACGCGCCGCATCATCTCGCGCCACATCGTTCCCAACCTGCTTGGCGTGGTGGTGATCTACACCACGGTTACCGTTCCCGGCGTGATATTGACCGAGTCGGTGCTGTCCTTTCTGGGCCTGGGTATCCAGGAGCCCATGACGAGTTGGGGCGTGCTGATTCACGATGGCGCGGCGGTCATGGAAGTGTCGCCCTGGATGCTGCTGTTTCCGGCGGGCTTGTTGTCGGTGACGCTGTACTGCTTTAACTATATCGGCGACGGCCTGCGCGATGCGCTCGATCCCAAGGACCGTTGAGGCAACCACATCATGAGTCTGCTAGAAGTCAAAAACCTCGGTGTCCGGTTTCAAACCCAGGACGCGCTGATCTACGCCGTCAACGGCATCAACTTTTCGCTCGAACGCGGCCAGACCCTGGGCATAGTCGGCGAAAGCGGCTCCGGCAAAAGCCAGAGCGTGCTGGCCATGATGGGCCTGCTCGCCCGCAACGGCGCGACCACCGGCCAGGCGTTTTACAAGGGCGAGGATTTGCTGACGATGAAGCCGGTAGCGCTCAACAAGATACGCGGCAACCGCGTGGCGATGATTTTTCAGGACCCGATGACCTCGCTCAATCCCTATCTGACGGTGGAGCGGCAGATGACCGAGGTGCTGCAGTTTCACAAGGGAATGAATCGCAAGTCGGCGCGCGCCCGCTCGGTCGAACTACTGGACGCCGTGAAAATACCCGAAGCGGCGAGCCGCATCACGATGTACCCGCACGAATTTTCCGGCGGCATGCGCCAGCGCGTGATGATCGCGATGGCGCTGCTGTGCGAGCCTGAAGTGCTGATCGCCGACGAGCCGACGACCGCGCTAGACGTCACAGTGCAGGCGCAGATCCTGGCGCTGCTGCGCGACTTGCAGCGGGACTTCGGCACCGCCATTGTCATGATCACGCACGATCTGGGCGTGGTTGCCGGCTTGTGCGACGAGGTGATGGTGCTGTACGGCGGGCGCGTAATGGAGCAGGGCGCGGCCGAGAGCATTTTCTACAGCGCCTCTCATCCCTACACCGTGGGTTTGCTCAAGGCCATACCGCGACTCGACGCCGACGATGCCGCGCTGGTCGCCATTCCAGGGGCGCCGCCCAACATGGCCAGGCCGCCTCTCGGCTGCCCGTTCAACGAGCGCTGCGCGCTGGCCAGCGCCGATTGCCGCGAAACCCTGGCGCCCTTGCAGGCCGCCGCCGGCCATCCCGGCGTGCTGCGCGCTTGCCACCAGTCAGTGCAGGCGGTGGCCGAACTGAGCGCCGGGGATGTCAGCCATGCTTGATGCGGCCCAGCCCATTTTGTCGGTGCGCGACTTGAAAGTGCACTTCCAGGTCAAGAGCGACAAGGGCTGGCCCTGGTCGCCCGCCCGCACCTTGAATGCGGTCGATGGCGTTTCCTTCAACATCCGCGCCGGCGAAACATTGGGCGTGGTCGGTGAGTCGGGTTGCGGCAAATCGACGCTGGCACGCGCCGTGCTCAACCTGATTCCGGCGACTGCCGGCAGCATTGTCTGGATGGGGCAGGAGATGAACGGCGCCTCGCCCCAGCGCTGGCTGGCGGCGCGCAAGGACATCCAGATGATTTTCCAGGACCCGCTGGCCTCGCTGGACCCGCGCATGACGATTGCGCAAATCCTTGCCGAGCCGCTGCAGACGCACCACGCCGCCATGCCGCGCGACCAGGTGATGGCGCGCGTCAAGGCCATGATGCTGCGCGTCGGCCTGTCGGCGCAGCAGATCAACCGCTACCCGCACGAGTTTTCAGGCGGGCAATGCCAGCGCATCGGCATTGCGCGGGCGCTGATTCTTGAGCCCAAGCTGATCATTTGCGACGAGCCGGTGTCGGCGCTCGACGTCTCGATTCAGGCGCAAATCATCAACCTGCTCAAGGAGTTGCAGCAGTCCATGGGCCTGGCGCTAATTTTCATCGCCCATGACCTGGCGGTCGTCAAACACATCAGCGACCGCATTTTGGTGATGTATCTGGGGCACGCGATGGAGCTGGCGCACAAGAAAGCGTTGTATGCGACGCCGCGCCATCCGTATACGCGGGCGCTGCTGTCGGCCATTCCGATTCCCGATCCGCGGCTTGAGCGGCAAAAAGTCATCCAGATTTTGCAGGGCGATTTGCCGTCGCCGATCAACCCGCCCTCGGGCTGTGTGTTTAGAACCCGCTGCCCGCAGGCGATAGAGCGCTGCGCCAGCGAGGTGCCGGAACTGCGCCGGCTGGATGGGCTGAGTGAAGCGGCTTGCCTGCTGGCTTGAGGGCTGAGTTCGCCTGTTTAGGGGTCTTCTAGGCCTCTAGCCCAATAGCCACGGGCGCAAGCAGCTATCAAAATCATAGTATTCGTAGGTCGGGTTAGCGCAGCGTAACCCGACGATTGCGCGTATGGCGGTGCTGCCTTGAGCGGGATTTTTGATTTTGGCCGGATGAGTACTGGAAGAATAATTGCATGATTACAAGACCTGACCCCGGGCCTTTGACCCCGAGACCCTGGATGAGTAAATGCTTGACTACAAAATCTGACCCTGATGATCCCCAATTAGCGTGCCGCAGCTCTTTGAATTAGGATTTCTAATCTCGGCCGAACGGTTAACGGTTACAGGGTGAGTAACTGCATGATTGGGGATACCTCACCGTGGAGCGTCCACTTCAGTAAAGTGCGAATCACGAGAATTTTCATGTACGTTACTTTAATTTCACCAAGCCGCTATCAATCGACACCATTTCAAAAACTAAGCCCTGCCCTCGCGACGATAAACTTTTAAGTTCGGGCTCAATATTGCCAATCCTTGCGTTTTTTCGCAGGCTTTTACGGTAAGCAGCCAACATGGTTTCAGGTCCAGGCTCCATGGACAACACTGCAGGTAGCGCCGAAATGCGCATGTTTTTAGTTGCAACAAATCTGCTTGCCTCGTCCAGCGACGTGAATGTCACCCGGACAAAAGGCTGATCAGGGTATTGCCCGAGCATGGCCTTGTCCCAACGCTGCATAGATTCTGAGCAAGGGGCACAAACTGCATCAGACGCGAGCATTTGCACTATGAATCGCTGGTTGCGATCAATCATCTGAGTCAATGAAGCTATATCAATCACCTTAAATCCAGGCGACTCCGTCATTCCATTGCCAGCAGGATTATTCGCAGTGAACAGTTTCTTTTGCAGATCTAATACGCTCAAATCGCCATCGACCCGATTGATCAAACGGCCATCCTCGTACAGTAAATACGTGGGTATGCCGACAATACCTTGTGCAACCAAAATTTCGTGTTTAAAGGCCTCTAGCCATGGCTCCCAATACACAGCAATGTATCGCCCTGAATTGGGATTGAGTTTCGATAACTCCGAATAACGCCCAATGGCGCGCGTACAAAAACCGCAGGCCTTGTCATGCGAAGACAAAAGTACGATCAATTTGCCTCTCGTCTGACTAATGGCCGCTTGCAGCCTGCCCGGAGCGATATTTTCCACGATGTCGATTTCAGCGGGCGCCTTACTGGTTGTAGGAGTAGCGGTCTGAGTGGAATTTAATGGCAGTAGTGTGGCGATGTAATCGTCCAGATCACGGCGGTTGGTGATTTTCCCATCAATAATTTTGATGAATGAAGAGTATCTATCGTCCCCCCAGCGCCCAATCGCTACAACGGCAATCGCATTCTCTTTGTACGCCACCAAGTAGCTTGGGTGATTTGGGAAAAACAACCGGCTGACCGCACGAGATGGATCTAGCATTGGCATCCAGTTGTTCTCATAGCCGCCAGACGCACAAGGTATCGCGCACGCGATGAAACGATTAAACCCGTGCTGGGCAAAAAGAGTGTCATAGTGCCGCTGAATGAGCGTGGGAGAGTCGTCGCGCTGATGCAAATACTGCAAAATAGTGGTTTGACCTTCAACTGCTACGGCGTAGCGAGCCGAGGTGGCACCCGCCTCGGGCATCGATAGCGGAATTGTTGAGGCTTCAAATGGATTAAAAAATTCCTTTTTTAGTTCTGCGCGTGGGTAAGCCGACAACCAATCTGGTTGATAACGTTTACCGATTTGAGGTGTACTAGTTGCGGCGCTGTCGCTTAGCCTGTCCATATTAGCTGGACTGCCTGAGTTACCTCCCGCCAACCCATCGCCTGCAAATTTTTGAACTTGCCCAATGACTTTGAAAATATCATCCAAACCGGCCGCAAACGAGACTGAGCCGACTGAGGAAATGGAAAAAATCCAAAAACCAACGACTATTCTTTTAATCATGACTTCCCTTGAATTCTAGTAAACCTACTAATTATTTTATTGCAACAGAATCAACTGGAGGGCGTCGAGTGCAAGCTGTTCGAGCGTGTTGGGAGCAGATCAACCGGCTCATGCAGAGCCAGCCAGTGCGCCGCAGCCGCCTTTAGGGTGTACGCATCGCCCGTGGTGAGCAAGCTGATACGACCTGGGCCAGTTACTGCCGGGCCGATGCTGCCTGCAGCGGCGCGCAGCAAGCGCTGCGTTTGCCGCGCCACAGCCTCGCCTGTTTCTACCAGCGTCACGTCGGCGCCCACCAGCGCCTGCAGGTGATCGCCGGCGAAGGGGTAGTGGGTGCAGCCCAGTACCAGCGTGTCGATCTCGCCATTTTCAAGGCCGAATTGGCCCATAGCCCTTATGTTACGGGCACAGGCAGCTATGATTTCAGTAGCGCTTTCGGCCCCGGCCTGCGCCTTGATGCCGCGCTCGATGGCGTCTGCTAGGCCGTCGCAGGGCTGAAGCACAAACTCCGCCTGGCTTGCCAGCGAGTCCAGCAGCAGCTTGAAGCGGCTGCTGGCCAGCGTGCTGCGCGTGGCCATGACGCCTATGCGCCTGGTCCGGCTCAGCAGGGCGGCGGGCTTAAGGGCCGGCTCAACGCCGATGATGGGTAACTGCGGATATTCGGCGCGCAGCTGGTTGATGGCCGCTGCGGTGGCGGTGTTGCAGGCAATCACCACTGCCTTGACGTTTTTTTGGACCAGGTGAGCGGTGAGGGCGCGCGAGCGCGCCAGCACATGCGCGTCATCGCGCTCGCCATAAGGCGCGTGGCCGCTGTCGGCAATGTAGATGAAGTCTTCGAGCGGCAGCTCGGCCCGCAGCGCCTTCAGAACGCTCAGGCCGCCTATGCCGCTGTCGAAAACGCCGATGGGGGCGTTCATGCTGCGGGAATGAACTGGCGCTCCGCGCACCATGCGTCGAAGGTGTGCCTAAGGTCGTCAGGAACCGAGAACAGAAAATCGACGTTGAGGGGGTGGCTCGCCACCATGAAGTGGCGCACGGCGTCGAGCAGAACATCGCCTTGCCGGCGGTCTTTGTCGCGCTTGACGGGGTTGCGCTCGGGTTTGTCGGCCAGCCAGAGCTTGTGTAAGCCCATGAAGCGGGGGTCGGGCACCGTCAGCGGACAGGCTCTGCCGCGTTCGGTGGCGACGACAGCGCTTACTGGGCTGCCCAGTAACAGCCATTCTTGCTCGATTAATGTTTGCATGGGTAAAAAGGCTTCTTCTTTTGGCAAGGGGTGGCAACTGGGTGCCGCCAAAAGCTCTACCTCGTAGCCGTCAGCGTCCAAGGCCTGGTAGGGCTTGCGCGGGTTGATTTTGTAGCTGGGGTCAATGCTTCTTAAAACGCTGAAAAGGGTTTTGCGCGTTCCTTTTTTTTTGAAATCGGTCCCTGCGAAGGTCAACGACGCCGGAGTGTCCCGGCACCACGTCAAGTCAAAGTCTTGCGTTTCTTCGTTGCCTGCTGGAAAGATGGCATTGGCGGCCCATTCATAGCCCGAAAATGCGTTTGTCCCCACGACCATCAGGTCCGTGCCCAGCAAACCTTCAATATCCAGCTTACGCAGGATTTCAGCCTGCTTGTCGGGTAGCGTGGGCATCCGCAAGCGGCGGTATAGCGTTGCGCGGGTTTGAATCAGCGCGTCTGCGGAAGCTGCCCGCTCAAGCGCCTGCTTTTTCTCTTCGGTAAACGATGCAAACGTCTGCTCGGTTTCTGGGCTTCGCGCGCCGTGGCTGGTGCCGTTGTCAGTTCCGTTTTGTTTGACGTACAGGTACTGAGTGCCCGAGCGTTCGGCCCAGTACATTGACGCTGGTAGAGCCTGCAGAGACTGACGAGCGCTCAGCCAGAAGCTGTAAGCCTGTTCAAGATTGGCTGCTATGCGTTGTGCGTCGCTCGAAAACGGCAAATACTGATGCTTTTCATAGATCATAAGTCTATGATTTTAAACGATTTGCACCGAAAGCGCGGATTTTGACGTGAATCCGGTGCAAAACGGCGGCGAATGGGTGTTACCGCCAGAGTGCACTCACCCCGCAGCGACCGCAATCCCCTTGAATTCGCCGCTGGCAATCTTTTTTTGCCACTCCGCCGGGCCGGTGTTGTGCACGCTCGTTCCCCCGGCATCGACCGCCACGGTGACGGGCATATCGACCACGTCAAACTCGTAAATCGCTTCCATGCCCAGGTCGGCAAAGCCCACGACTTCAGCATGCTTGATCGCCTTGGACACCAGGTAAGCGGCGCCGCCGACCGCCATCAGGTAAGCGCTTTTGTGCTTCTTGATGGCTTCAATCGCGACCGGGCCGCGCTCGGCCTTGCCGACCATGGAGATCAAACCGGTCTGCGCCAGCATCATCTCGGTGAAGCCGTCCATGCGGGTCGCCGTCGTTGGGCCGGCTGGGCCAACGGCTTCGCCCTTGACCGGATCGACCGGGCCGACGTAGTAAATCACGCGGCTGGTGAAATCGACCGGCAGCTTTTCGCCCTTGGCCAGCATGTCGGCAATGCGCTTGTGCGCGGCGTCGCGGCCGGTCAGCATTTTGCCGTTGAGCAGCAAGGTCTCGCCCGGCTTCCAGCTAGCGACTTCTTCACGGGTCAAAGTGTTGAGGTCAACCTTCTTGCTCTTGACGTAATCAGGCGTCCAGTTCACGTCGGGCCAGGTATCGAGCGATGGCGGCGTCAAGTACACAGGGCCGCTGCCGTCCATCACGAAATGCGCATGGCGCGTGGCGGCGCAGTTCGGAATCATGGCGATCGGCTTGCTGGCCGCGTGCGTCGGGTACAGCTTGATCTTGACGTCGAGCACGGTGGTCAGGCCGCCCAGGCCCTGCGCGCCGATACCCAGCGCATTGACCTTTTCAAACAGTTCCAGGCGCAGCGCCTCGACCTTGGTCAGCGGTGCGCCGGAGGCGGATTTGGCCTGCAACTCGTACATGTCCAGGTCGTCCATCAGGCTTTCCTTGGCCATCAGCACGGCCTTTTCGGCGGTGCCGCCAATGCCGATGCCGAGCATCCCCGGCGGGCACCAGCCGGCGCCCATGGTCGGCACGGTCTTGAGGACCCAGTCGACTACCGAATCGCCGGGGTTGAGCATGGCCATCTTGCTTTTGTTCTCGCTGCCGCCGCCCTTGGCCGCCACGGTCACTTCCATCGTGTTGCCGGGAACGATTTCAGTGAAGATCACGGCCGGCGTGTTGTCCTTGGTGTTCTTGCGGTCAAACTGCGGATCGGCCACTACGCTAGCGCGCAGCGTGTTGTCGGGATGGTTGTAGCCTTGGCGTACGCCTTCGTTGATGGCGTCGTCAATGCTGCCGGTGAAGCCGTCCCAGCGCACATCCATGCCGACTTTCAAAAACACGTTGACGATGCCGGTGTCCTGGCAGATCGGGCGGTGCCCGGTCGCGCTCATCTTGCTGTTGGTCAGGATCTGCGCAATGGCGTCCTTGGCGGCCGGGCTTTGCTCGCGCTCGTAGGCGCGCGCCAGATGGGCGATGTAGTCGGCCGGGTGGTAGTAGCTGATGTACTGCAGGGCGGCGGCAACGGATTCGATGAGGTCGGCTTGTTTGATCGTGGTCATGGCGGGTTCTGTGGGTTTTTGGATTCCGGCGATTATCCCCCCGGCAAAACCGCAGGCCACGCCAAACAAGCTGGACCGCTTCAGTGAGCGTTGCGAAGAAAGTTGGCGAAGAGCGCTGCCGATTCCGCCGGCTTTTCGAGCGTCGGCAGATGGCCGCAACCCGCCAGCTGGTGGAACTTGGCGTTCGGCAGGGCATCGGCCAGCTTGCGCCCGATAGCGGCCGGGACCAGTACGTCTTCTGCACCCCACAACGCCAGCACTGGCATCTTCAATTCTTTCAGGCGAGCGGTGAGTTCTGCCCGCACAGCCAGTGCCCTGGCTTGGGCGGCACCCGCAGCGCCGCCAACCGCCCGCGCCATCTCTAGAAAAGTTACTGCCGAACCGGTGGCTTCCTTGTGCACTACCAAGCCGGCCAGCATGCCATAGACCGCGTCGGGCGTCGCTTCAAGACCGCTGGCCAGATCGGGACCGCCAGCTTGCGGCGCTGCAGGGTCGCAGCCCATCAGCCAGAGCGCCGTGACCCGCTCGGGCGCCGCCAGGGCGATTTCCATGGCCAGGTTGCCTCCGTAAGAGGTCCCGACCAGCGCAAACGTTGCGGGTGCTCTCGCCAGGATGTCAGCCACGCTGTCGGCTAAAAGAGGCTTGGGTGACATCATTACCCGGGCGTCAATCTGGTCGCCCAATTTGGCGATCACGTCGCTGTACAGGCGTTCGTCGCACAGCAGTGCGGGAATGAAGAGGGTCGCAATGGAGGTGGACATTGGCAGCTTTCTGAATAACGAAGGGAGGGTTAGATATCAAGGGATCAAAATCAGCTCGGTGTCAGGCCGAAGGCTGGTGGCGCCCGTGCCTGAATGAAGGCAGCGGTCATGGCAAGGCCAGCAGCATCTGCGCCTGATCCAGCAGCATCTTGATGCGGGCCGCAGGAATCCCGGCCTTGCGCAAGGTGATGGCGCCCATGGCCAGCGCCAGCGCTGCGCCGGCACGGTCTTGCGCAAGCTGCGGTGCAAAACCGGCGCGCACCAGCAAATCCGTGACGAGCGCGGCAACCCTGGCGATGTGGCCCTGGCTGTAGGCGGTGAGTTCCACATCGTGAGGCGCAAGTTCGGTCACCGAGTTGACGAAAAAGCAACCACGCGTCCCGCCGTCGACATCGGCGACAGCGGCCAGCACGGCCCGCACGGCGGCAAGCGGGTCAGGCGCGGCCTCGGCGGCGGCGCTGAATGTGGTGAAGCATTCATCGGCATACGCATGGACGGCCGCTGTGAAAACTCCCTGCTTGGAGCCGAAGCAGCCGTAAAAACTCGACCGGCTGAGCCGCATGGCACCTAGCAGGTCATCCAGCGAGGTCGCCTCGAAGCCTTTGCGCCAGAACAACTCAAGGGCGGTTTGTAAAACAGTTTCCGGCAGGAACTGGCGCGGCCGGCCCGCAGCGACAGGCGTTTTTTGCAGATGAACGGAGGCAGCGATTGGCAACATGCCGTACATTATGGACCAATCAGTCCGAAAATCTGCGGATTTAATTCAATCCACTTCAACCCCATAAAGGTCATCATGAACAGCCCGCAAAACCAGCCGCACTTTGAACTTTTCGCCTTCTGGCGCACCTCGGCCACCTACCGCGTGCGGGTAGCCCTGAACCTCAAGGGATTGACCGCGCATGAACGCATCGTGAACCTGGACGCTGGCGAGCAGCGCAGCGAAGCATTTTTGAAGATCAATCCGCTGGGTGCGATTCCGGCGCTCGTGGAGCCTGGCCATGCGCCGCTGACCCAGTCGCTGGCGATTCTGGAATTCCTCGATGAATTTCAGCCGGCCCCGCCCCTGCTGCCCAAGGACCTGCATGGCCGGGCGCGCGTGCGTTCGCTGGCTGCCATGCTGGCGGCCGACACGCACCCGCTGATCACCCCGCGCGTGAAGAAATACCTGGCGTCTTCGGCAGCCGGTTTTGACGATGCCGCCTGGCGCGCCTGGCAAATCCAGTGGTTCGGCACCGGCCTGGCCGCTGTCGAGCAGCGTCTGGCCGCTGACCAGGAAACCGGCTCGTTCTGCCATGGCGACACCCCCACCGTGGCCGATATCGTGCTGGCCAGCATCGTGGTGATGACTCGCCTGTTCAAGATCACGGTGCCCAACACGCCCACCATAGACCGCATCATGCAGTCGTGCGATGCGCACGCCGCGTTCGCCAGCGCGGAGCCTGCCCGCCAGCAGGGTGCTCCGGCCTGAGCCGTTCTGGATGCGATTTGCCCTTTTTCTTTTTCCTCAACTTCCCAATCTCTCATGAAAACCCACACAAGCAAACAGTTCCGCACCTACTTGATGGCTGCCCTGACCGCCAGCGCCACCCTCGGGCTTGCACCGCTGCAAAGTGCGCATGCCGCCGCGCCATTCGTTAAAACGTCGGCACCCGGCTACTACCGCATGATGCTGGGCGACTTTGAAGTCACCGCCTTGTCGGACGGCACCGTGGACTTGCCGGTGGCCAAGCTGCTGACCCACACCACACCGGCCAAAGTCAACAAGGCACTGGCCCAATCGTTCATGAAAGCCCCGGTCGAAACATCGGTCAACACCTACCTCATCAACACCGGCAGCAAACTGGTCCTGATTGACACCGGCGCGGCCAAACTGTTTGGCCCGACCCTGGGCAACCTGCTGGCCAACCTGAAAGCTGCAGGCTACCAGCCCGAACAGGTCGATGAAATCTACATTACCCACATGCATCCTGACCACGTCGGCGGCCTGATGGACGGCGACAAGATGGCCTTCCCGAATGCGACGGTGCGCGCTGACAAGCACGATGCTGATTACTGGCTGAGCCAGGCCAATCTGGACAAGGCTGCGCCTGAGGCCAAAGGTTTCTTTCAAGGCGCGATGGCGTCGTTGAATCCTTATGTCAAGGCCAGCCATTTCTCGACTTTTGAAGGCAGCACCAACCTGGTGCCCGGCATCAAGGCGGTCGCCGCGCCCGGCCATACCGCCGGCCACAGCGCCTACATGGTGGAGAGCAAGGGACAAAAGCTCCTGCTGTGGGGGGATGTGGTTCACGCGGCGGCGGTGCAATTTGACGATCCTGCCGTCACCATCGAGTTTGACGGCGATGCCAAATCAGCAGCGGTGCAGCGCAAGCAGGTCTTTGCCGACGCCGCCAAAAACGGCTACCTGGTGGGCGGCGCCCACATTTCGTTTCCAGGCATTGGCCATGTGCGTGCGAGCGGCAAGGGTTACGCCTGGGTGCCCGTGAACTACGCCGTGGTTCGCTAGACCCGACGCGCGTCATCCGATAAAAGGGAAGGACCGCTTTGCGGCCTTTCCCATTGCCGGCACAGGCATCTTGGGGTGACATCGGGTGGTTTTGGACTGATACTTGCCGTCCCACCATTCGACAGCCCCAGGCTCTGCCATGAAGACACGTACCGAACGCGATACCTTTGGCCCGATTGAGGTGCCCGCCGAAAAATTATGGGGGGCGCAAACGCAGCGTTCGCTGCAGAACTTTGATATTTCGGGCGAGCAGCCGCCGCCCGAGCTGATCCGGGCGCTGGCGCAGATCAAGCGCTCGTCGGCCCTCGTCAATCACGCGCTGGGCCTGCAGGACGAGAATAAAACCCAGGCCATCGTGACGGCGGCCGATGAAGTGATTGCCGGCCAGCACGCGAACGAATTTCCGCTGGTGGTCTGGCAGACCGGCTCGGGCACCCAGACCAACATGAACGTCAACGAAGTGCTGGCCAACCGCGCCAGCGAACTGCTGGGCGGCGAGCGCGGCGATGCGCGGCTGGTGCATCCGAATGACGACGTGAACCGCAGCCAGTCGTCGAACGATGTGTTTCCAACCGCCATGCATGTATCGGCGGTAGAGGGCATCACCAATCGGCTGCTGCCGGCGATTGAAAAGCTGCGCCCGACTTTGGCGCGGAAGGCCAGGGATTTTGACGGTATCGTGAAAATCGGCCGTACCCATTTGCAGGATGCGACGCCGCTGACGCTGGGCCAGGAGTTCTCCGGCTACGCGACGCAACTCGCGCACGGCGCGGCGCATGTGCGCGATGCGCTGCCGCATCTGTATGAACTGGCGCTGGGCGGAACCGCCGTCGGAACCGGGCTCAACGCGCCCAAGGGCTATGCCGAACAGGTGGCGGCTGAACTGGCGCGGCTGACCGGTTTGCCGTTTGTCACGGCGCCCAACAAGTTCGAAGCGCTGGCCTCGTGCGACGCGCTGGTCCATGCCCACGGCGCGCTGAAAACGCTGGCCGCCAGCCTGATGAAAATCGCCAACGACGTGCGCTGGCTTGCCAGCGGCCCGCGCAGCGGTATTGGCGAGCTGAGCATTCCCGAGAACGAGCCGGGCTCGTCGATCATGCCGGGCAAGGTCAATCCGACGCAAAGCGAGGCGCTGACCATGCTGTGCTGCCAGGTGTTCGGCAACGACGTGGCGATCAACTTTGGCGGCGCGTCGGGCAACTTCGAGCTGAACGTGTTCCGGCCGATGATTGCGCACAACTTCTTGCAAAGTGTGCGCCTGCTGGCCGACGGCATGGTGAGTTTTAACGACCATTGCGCCGTCGGCATCGAGCCGAATCGCGAGCGCATTGCAGAGCTGGTCGGCCGTTCGCTGATGCTGGTGACGGCGCTCAATCCGCATATCGGCTACGACAAGGCCGCTTTCATCGCCAAAAAGGCGCACAGGGAGGGAAGCAGCCTGCGCGAGGCGGCGATTGCCTCGGGCCATGTCACGGCCGAACAGTTCGACGCCTGGGTGGTGCCGCAGAACATGGTCTGAAAAAGGCGCTATCTGCTATCGTTTAAATAGCTGATAGCACCCGTCCTGATTGCGCTAGAGGCTTATTTGATCAATGTTTTTGGGCCGCGATGCCCGACATGATCTTGTCGGTGTAGGCAATAGCCAACGCAGAAAGCAGGAACGCGATGTGAATCACCGTCTGCGCAATCAGCACCCGGTCGCTGTAGTTGTCGGCATTGATGAAGGTTTTTAGCAGGTGAATTGAACTGATGCCAATAATGGCCGTGGCCAGCTTGACCTTCAACACTGAAGCATTCACATGGCTCAGCCACTCGGGCTGGTCGGGGTGTCCTTCCAGGTCCATGCGGCTGACAAAGGTTTCATAGCCGCCCACGATCACCATGATCAGCAGGTTGGAAATCATGACCACGTCGATCAGCGCCAGCACGACCAGCATGATGACGGTCTCATTCAAGGCCGTGATGGGCGTGGTGGTTTTGTAGCCGATGCTGCTGATCAGCGCCTGCACGGCGGTCTGGCTGCCAAAGGCGGCTTCGATCAGATGCATCAACTCCACCAGGAAGTGAACCACGTAGACCGCCTGCGCGGCAATCAGCCCCAGGTAGAGCGGCAACTGTAGCCAGCGGCTGGCAAAAATCAGCTTGGGCAGCGGGCGAAGTGGGGAGGCTTTGGGCGCGATGGGTTCTGTCATGGAGGGGTTCTGAGTTTTGCTGGATTGTAGAGGCCCACCATAAGCCCCGAGTGGCGCCTGGAACTTGTAAGATTCAAGCCAGTCAGTGCTTTGTAAGTGCGAAACCCGACAGTAACGCGCATTCCCATGTCAAACCGGAGACAACAACCATGACCACGATCACTTCCCCTAGCGCTTCCACCGAATCCATGCTGGTTGAAAACCGCGTATTTCCGCCCAGCGAAGCCATGGTCAAAGCCGCCCGTATCTCGGGTATGGGCGCTTACAACGCGCTGTGCGCAGAGGCCGAAAACGACTTCGAAGGTTTCTGGGCTCGGCTGGCGCGCGAAAACGTCGTCTGGAACAAGCCATTCACCCAGACGCTGGATGAGTCCAACGCGCCGTTTTACCAATGGTTTGCCGACGGCGAACTCAATGCCTCGGCCAACTGCCTGGACAAGCACATGGGCACCCCGGTCGAGAACAAGACCGCGGTGATTTTCGAGGCCGACGACGGGACCGTCACCAAGACCACGTACAAGCAATTGCTGGCCCGGGTCAGCCAGTTTGCCAATGCGCTCAAGGCCGAAGGCATCAAAAAGGGGGACCGGGTGCTGGTCTATATGCCAATGACGCTGGAAGGCGTGATTGCCATGCAGGCCTGCGCGCGCATAGGCGCCACACACAGCGTGGTGTTTGGCGGCTTTTCGGCCAAGGCGCTGCAAGAACGCATCATCGACGCCGGAGCGGTCGCTGTCATCACGACCAATTTCCAGATGCGCGGCGGCAAGGAATTGCCGCTCAAGGCCATCGTCGATGAAGGCCTGGCGATGGGCGGCTGCGAGTCCATCAAAACCGTGCTGGTGTACCAGCGCACGGCCACCGCCTGCAACATGGTGGCTGGGCGCGACAAAACCTTTGACCAGGCACTGGCCGGCCAAAGTACCGAATGCGCGCCGGTGCCCGTGGGCGCCGAGCACCCGCTGTTTATTCTTTACACCTCGGGCTCCACCGGCAAGCCCAAGGGCGTGCAGCATTCGACCGGCGGCTACCTGCTGTGGGCCAAGGTCACGATGGACTGGACCTTTGACCTGAAGCCGGCCGACGTGTTCTGGTGCACCGCCGACATCGGCTGGATCACCGGCCACACCTATGTCGCCTACGGCCCGCTGGCCGCTGGCGCCACACAAATCATTTTTGAAGGCATTCCGACCTACCCGAACGCCGGGCGCTTCTGGCAGATGATCGAGCGTCACAAATGCTCGATCTTTTACACCGCGCCAACGGCTATCCGCTCGCTCATCAAGGCGGCAGAGGCCGACGAAAAAGTGCATCCGGACCGTTCGGATCTGTCCAGCCTGCGCATTCTGGGCTCGGTCGGCGAACCGATCAACCCCGAGGCCTGGATGTGGTACTACAAAAACATCGGTCATGAGCAATGCCCTATCGTCGACACCTTCTGGCAGACCGAAACCGGTGGCCACATGATGACGCCGCTGCCGGGCGCCACGCCGCTGGTGCCGGGCAGTTGCACGCTGCCGCTGCCGGGCATCATGGCGGCGATTGTGGACGAGGTCGGCAACGACATTGCCAATGGCACGGGCGGCATCCTGGTCGTGAAGCGGCCCTGGCCGTCAATGATCCGCACCATCTGGAATGATCCGGCGCGCTTCAAGACCAGCTATTTCCCGGAAGAAATGGGCGGCAAGCTCTACCTGGCCGGCGATGGCGCGGTGCGCAGCGCCGACCGCGGCTACTTCCGCATCACCGGTCGCATCGACGACGTGCTCAACGTCTCAGGCCACCGCATGGGCACGATGGAAATCGAATCGGCGCTGGTGGCCAAGAGCGACCTGGTGGCCGAAGCCGCCGTGGTTGGCCGTCCCGATGATTTGACGGGCGAGGCCATCTGCGCCTTTGTGGTGCTCAAGCGCCCCTTGCCGACAGGCGAGGAGGGCAAGAAACTGGCCAAGGAATTGCGTGACTGGGTGGCCAAGGAGATCGGTCCGATCGCCAAGCCCAAGGACATCCGCTTCGCCGAAAACCTGCCCAAGACCCGCTCCGGCAAGATCATGCGCCGCCTGCTGCGCTCCATTGCCAAGGGCGAAGCGGTTACACAGGACACCTCGACACTCGAAAACCCGGCGATTCTGGACCAGCTGGGCCAAGCTTATTAAGAACGCGATGGCACCTCAGGGTGCTATTAAAGTGATAGCTGCTTGCGCCCGTGGATAATGGGCTAGAGCCATAAATTGTTATGAAGTGGCAGAAAAAGCCATAAAAAAAACCCGCTCAGTGAGCGGGCTTTTTGCTGGCAGATAGACGCTGATTACTTCTGCGTCAGGATCCAGGCCACCAATTTCTTGGCTTCGTCAGGCGTGACCTGGGCATTGGCGGGCATGGGCACGGGGCCCCAGACGCCGGAGCCGCCTTTGATCACTTTGGTTGCGAGCTTGTCGGCGGCGTCTTTCTGGCCGGCGTACTTGGCTGCGACATCCTTGTACGAAGGTCCCACCAGTTTTTTATCGATAGCGTGGCAAGCCATGCAGTTCTTGGCGGTGGCCAGCGCCATATCGGCCATTGCGGGCGTGGTTACTGCAAAACCTGCAGCCAGGGAAGCGATTGCCAAAAGAATACGTTTCATCGGATGTCCTCTAAAGGGTAGTGATGGAAAGGTTACAGTCAACCAACGTTATTGTAGTGGTGCCGGTTGACTCATGGTCCGGGCAGGCGATTGGGAGCACCGCTTGTTCCGGCAAGAATTTTTGGAGTTTGCTGTGTATTTTTTAATGATTGGCTTGGTCGCATTGACCCTGAAATATCTGGAGATTGGGCCGGTCGCCGACTGGAGCTGGTGGGTCGTATTGCTGCCTTTTGCGCTCGCAGCGGCCTGGTGGGCCTGGGCTGACGCCTCGGGCTATACCAAACAAAAGGAAGTCGACAAGATGGACAAGCGCAAGCAGGACCGCATTGACCGGCAGCGCGACGCTATGGGCTTGCAGCCAAAAAAAAGAAAGTAAAGAGCCCGCGAAGTCTGTAACTTACGGGCTCTTTCAAAACGCCACAAAGTAGCTAGCTGGACTCAATAGTCGTCGAGCACCGCACCCTTGCTGGCGCTTGATGCATTAAAGGCAAACTTGGCCTGCACGCCGCGGGTGTAGCGTGGCGCCGGCGCTTTCCAGCCGACCTTGCGGCTTTCCAGTTCGGCATCGCTGATGTTCAGTTGCAGCAGCAGCTGTCTGGCATCAATCGTGATCGAGTCGCCTTCCCGGATGAACGCGATGTTGCCGCCAGCCGCCGCCTCTGGCGCGACGTGGCCTACCACCATGCCCCAGGTGCCGCCGGAAAAGCGCCCGTCGGTGATCAGGCCCACACTTTCGCCCAGACCGGCGCCAATCAGCGCGCCGGTGGGTGCCAGCATTTCCGGCATGCCGGGGCCGCCCTTGGGGCCAAGGTAGCGCAAGACCATCACGTCGCCGGCGACGATCTTTCCGGCCAGGATGGCGGCGAGGCCGGACTGCTCATCATCAAACACGCGCGCTGGCCCGGTCATCACGGGGTTCTTCAGGCCAGTGATTTTGGCGACGCAGCCTTCGGGCGACAGATTGCCCTTGAGAATGGCCAGGTGACCCTGGGCGTACATCGGCTTGTCGATAGGCCGAATCACGTCCTGGTCGGCCCGCGGGGCATCGGGCACGTCTTTGAGTACTTCGGCAATGGTCTGGCCCGAAATTGTCACGCAGTCGCCGTGCAGCAGGCCGGCCACCAGCAGCGTCTTCATGACTTGCGGAATGCCGCCTGCCAGGTGCAGGTCGACCGCCAGATATTGGCCGGACGGTTTGAGGTTGCACAGAACCGGGGTTTTCTGGCGCACGCGCTCGAAGTCGTCAATCGTCCACTGCACGCCTGCCGCATGCGCAATTGCCAGAAAGTGCAGCACGGCGTTGGTCGAGCCGCCGGTGGCCATGATCACGGCGACGGCATTTTCAATCGATTTTTTTGTCACGATGTCGCGCGGCTTGAGGTCCTTTTTGACCGCTTCAATCAATACCTTGGCCGATTCTTTGGCCGAGTTCATTTTCTCGTCGTGCGGATTGGCCATGGTGCTGGAGTAGGGCAGCGAAATGCCGAGCGCCTCGAAGGCACTGGACATGGTGTTGGCCGTGTACATGCCGCCGCAGCTGCCGGTACCGGGAACGGCGCGGCGCTCGATCTGCAGCAGGTCCTCGTCGCTCATGCGGCCGGCGGCATTTTCGCCGACGGCTTCAAACACGCTGACGATGTTCAGGTCTTTGCCCTTGTAAGTGCCCGGCAATATGGTGCCGCCATAGACATAAATCGCCGGCACGTTGGCGCGCAGCATGCCCATCAGGCCGCCCGGCATGTTCTTGTCGCAGCCGCCGATGACCACCACGCCATCCATCCACTGGCCCTGCACGCAGGTTTCGATGCAGTCGGAAATGACTTCGCGGCTCACCAGCGAGTACTTCATGCCCTCGGTGCCCATGGCCATGCCATCGGAAATGGTCGGCGTGCCAAACACCTGCGCGTTGCCGCCGGCTTCTTCAATCGCCGCAATAGCTGCGTCCGCCAGCTTTTGCAGGCCGCTGTTGCACGGCGTGATGGTGCTGTGCCCATTGGCGACGCCGATCATGGGCTTCTTGAAGTCGGCTTCTTCGTAACCCATGGCGTAGTACATGGATCGGTTGGGCGCGCGCGACTTCCCTTCCGTGATGTTTTTGCTGCGCGGGTTGAGTTGGATGGTTTTGGTTTCCATGGGGCGCCTTTTTGAGGTCTGGTGAAGTCAGGTGATGAGGACGAGGTGGACGAAACGCCAAGTATCGGCGCTTTGACTGATTCTTTCTAATCCATTATTTATGCTGTATTAATATCTACTGCATATGAAAGATCCCGTCGCCCGCACAGTCACCCGCACAGTCACCCGCACTTATTCCCGCCAACCACCGTTGATCGAGCTGCGGCTTTGGCGCCAGTTCATCGCCGTGGCCGAAGAGCTCCATTTCAGCCGCGCCGCCCAGCGCCTGAACATGACTCAGCCGCCGCTGACCCAGGCGATTGCCCAGCTGGAGGCCGCGCTCGGGCTCAGATTGTTCGAGCGCACCAAGCGCAGCGTTCAACTCACTGCCGCAGGTGCCGCTTTGCTGCCCGAGGCGCACGACCTGCTGGCGCGTGCCAGCGCCTTGCCCGCCTATGCGCGCGCCAGCGCCGACGGCGAAGCGGGGCGCTTGCGGCTGGCCTTTGTCTCCACCGTCGGCTTCGATTTGCTGCCGCGCTGGGTGCTGGCCTTTCGCGCGCAGCACCCCAAGGTGCAGCTCGAGCTGATCGAAGCCACTGGCGATGTGCAGCTGCTGGCTTTTGAGCGCGCCGAAATCGACGCCGGTTTTATCCTTCATTCGCCTGGCTTTGCACCGCCCGGCCTGGCGTGCCAGCGGGTGGCGCACGATCCGCTGCGGCTGGCGCTGCCCGAACACAGCGCTCTGGCAGCCAAGACCAGGCTCACGCTGAAGGACTTGCTGGACCAGCCCCTGGTGATTTTTCCGCGACGCATCCTGCCTTCGCTCTACGACGCGATTTTTGCGATGTACCATGCCGCCGGTCAGTTACCGAGCGTGGCGCAGGAAGCCATCCAGATGCAGACCATCGTCAATCTGGTGTCGGCCGGCCTCGGTATCGCCTGGGTGCCCGATAGCGTGCGCCAGTTCCAGCGGCCGGGCGTGGTGTACCGCTGTGTTTCGGCGGGCAGCTCGAAGGGCGCCTCAAGCGGCAGGGCGCCAATTCAAATGCCGGGCTGCGAAACCAGCCTGGTCTGGTCCGAGGCTAGCAGCAACCCGGTGCTGCAGCGTTTTGTGGCATTTATCGGCCAGCCCCTCGGCTGAGGACGGCGCCCCGGCCTCGTCGAGGGGGGCCACCAAACGAAGCGCTGGGCCGCCTCAAACAGAGCTCGGTCTCTGCTCGAGAAACAAGAGGCAGCATAGCGCCGAAGGCACCCGCAGTGACAAGGCAAAATATCCCCCATGCTTATTCATCCCGAAATCAATCCCGTTGCACTCCAGCTGGGCCCGCTCGCCATTCACTGGTACGGCCTGACCTACCTGGCGGCTTTTGGCCTGTTCTTTTTGCTGGCTACCTTGCGCCTGCGGCATCAACCGTATGCCGCCATCACCGGCCCCGGCGCCTGGTCCCGCCGGGACATTGAAGACATTCTGTTTCTGGGCGTGATGGGCGTGATCATCGGCGGGCGCCTCGGTTACTGCCTGTTCTACAAGCCCGCGTACTACGCCGCTCATCCGCTGGAAATTCTGGCAGTCTGGCAAGGCGGCATGAGCTTTCATGGCGGCTTGTTGGGCGTGCTGGTTTCTCAGCTCTGGTTTGCGCGCTCGCGCCAGCGGCCCTGGCTGCAGGTGATGGACTTTGTGGCGCCTTGCGTGCCAACCGGGCTGGCGGCCGGGCGCGTCGGCAACTTCATCAATGGCGAACTGTGGGGGCGTTTCAGTGCGCCTGATTTGCCGTGGGGCATGGTTTTCAGGCACAGCGGCTCGCTGCAGCCGCGGCATCCCTCGCAGGTTTACCAGTTTTTGCTGGAAGGTCTGCTGCTGTTCGTGCTGCTGTGGCTGTACGCGCGCAAACCGCGCAAGATGGGCCAGGTTTCGGGCGCCTTCCTGGTCGGCTATGGGGTGTTCCGTTTCATTGCCGAGTTCTTCCGCGAACCCGACGATTTTCTCGGCATTCTGGCGCTCGGCATGAGCATGGGCCAATGGCTGTGCATCCCCATGATCGGGGCCGGCGTCTGGCTCTGGATGTGGGCTTCAAAACGGCCGCAGCCCATATAAAACGGGCGTGAGTAGCTATTTATTTGATAGCGATCGATTTCTGCCTCACGCCCGATAGGGTGTAGCACCTTCTCGCGGTTCTGCGGTTCTGCGGTTTTGCGGCGCTGTCTGCGGCGTCGCACTGCGGCGCGCCTCGTCGCGCATCGGCTTGGAAGATCGAAGATGAAAGATGGCTGCGCCTCCAGGAGCCCGGCAGTAGTGGCGAGGTCGCCCGGCGGCTTCGGGTTTACACGGGTGATTTAGGCGCGCCACCGGCTTGAAACCAGTTCTGGTCTTATCCATAATTACGGGTAATTACCAAAAATTATGCTTATCCGAAGCCGGCAAGTTTGAACGTCCAGCAGGAAACCCAGCCATGCGCCTTGTCCCCCATTCGCTGCATCAGGAAGTCGCCGCTACCTTGCGCGAGCAGATTTTCGCGGGCCAGTTGGTGCCTGGCAGCTTTCTGGACGAGGCCGCACTGTGCGAGCGGCTGGAGATTTCCCGCACGCCGCTGCGCGAGGCGCTCAAGGTGCTGACGGCCGAGGGCCTGCTGCGCCATGAGCCGCGGCGCGGCTGCTTTGTCAATGAAGTGACCGAGCAAGACCTTGACGATATTTTCCCGGTGATTGCGTTGCTGGAAGGGCGCTGTGCCTACGAGGCGGCGCGCCATGCCACAGATGCCGATCTGGCGGCGCTCGCCACGCTGCACGAGCGGCTAAATAACTATGCACGGGCCGGCCGCATCAATGATTACTACGCCACCAATTTCGCGATTCACGAGGCGATTATTTTGCTGGCCAACAACCGCTGGCTGGCGCAAGCGATTGCTGATTTGCGCAAAATTCTCAAGCTGGCCCGTCTGCAGCAGTTGCATGCGCCGGGACGCCTGGCGCAAAGCCTGTCGGAACACATGACGGTGTTTGCCGCGCTGAAAAGCCGTGACAGCGAGGGTGCGGAAGCCGCCATGCGCACGCACCTGACGCGCCAGCGGGAGGCGCTGCGCGAGCTGGCGCGCAGCCAACACTCCAGGGTTGCATCATGAGCGCCGCTGACTGGTTCAGCCGCAAGGTCTCGCGCTTCACGGCAACCGATAAAAAAGAAACAAAAGTGGCTGTAGCCCAATCAGAACGGGCGCAAGCAGCTCCTAAAAAAATAGCACCCGGAGCCGGGCAACCGGCCCGCAGCAGCCACGAACGGCTGAAGGCCACGCTGAGCCAGAAAGACGAGGCGCTGTCGCCGCGGGTGCTGCGCCGCACGCTGCAGGAGCTCCAGGCCATCGTCGATCCTGGCGTGAGCGAGGTCGAGGGAGGGCGTCGCGCCATGGCGGTTGCCGCCTGGTATGCGGGGGCGACAACGGAGCGGCGCCGTGACCTGTGGCTGCTGATGAGCGAGCAGTTCGTCGCCAACACGCAAAAGGTCAATGTGGCGCAAGCCCAATTGGCCGCCGCCGTGGGCACACCGGATGAAGCGGTGGCCGAGGTGCATTACCGGCGTGCCACCGTGTCGCCGCGCCGTCGCTTGCTGCAGCGTTTCAGCGTGTATCCCGGAGGGATCCAGTTTCTGGTGGATATGCGTGCCGAAATGCAGCATAGCCTGAGGACCGACAAGCGGCTGCTGGCGTTGGATGTCGAGATGGAATACATGTTTTCCACCTGGTTTGACGTGGGTTTCCTGGACCTGCGCCGCATCAGCTGGGACTCGCCTGCTTCGTTGATAGAAAAACTGATCAAGTACGAGGCGGTACATGACATCAAGAGCTGGGCCGACGTCAAGAACCGGCTCGACAGCGACCGCCGCTGCTACGGGTTTTTTCATCCGCGTCTGCCCGAAGTGCCCTTGATTTTTGTTGAAGTCGCGCTGGTCGACAGCATGACCGGCGACATCATGCCGCTGCTCGATGAACTGGCCGCAGCGGAGGATCTGAAAAAAGCGACGACGGCTATTTTTTATTCCATTAGCAACACGCAGCCTGGCCTGCGTGGCGTGAGCTTTGGCGACTCGCTGATCAAGCGCGTGGTGGAGACGCTGAAGGAAGAGTTCCCCAGGCTCAGGGTATTTGCCACGCTGTCGCCGATACCGGGCTTTCGCGCCTGGCTGGGCAAACATGCGGCGGCCATGCTGGACAAGCTGGGCGAGAAGGAGCGCGCGGCGCTGGGCCGGGCGCTCGGCTTTGAGCCGCCCAGCGCAGCGCACTTGCTCACGGCGGCCGAGGGCGCGCTGGCCCTGCCCGAGAAATCGCCGCTGCGCCTGATGCTGCTCCGATGCGCCGCCCACTACCTGGGCCAGGGGCTGGAAGCGGGTGGCAAACCAGTCGATCCGGTGGCGCGCTTTCATCTGGGCAACGGCGCCCGCGTCGAACGGCTCAACTGGGCTGGCGACCCCTCGCCCAAGGGGCTGAAACAGTCTTACGGCATCATGGTGAACTATCTTTACGACCTGAAGCGCCTGGATAAGCACCGCGCATTGCTGGCGCAAGGGAAAATTCCGGTATCAGGTGGCGTGGAGGCTTTGTATATTTGAACGTGATGCCTGGCATCAGTGCAGCCGTTTTTTTTTGGTTTTTTTCGATTCAACAATAGCAGGAGACAAGCATGACATTCAGCCTCGAATTTCCGGGCTCGCGGCGCGACGTATTGCGCGCCGCAGCGGCCAGCGTCGCGGCATATTCCTTCGGCAGCCAGGCTCAGTCGGCCTGGCCCGCCAAGCCGGTGACGCTGATCGTGCCGTTTCCCGCAGGCGGCGGCACCGACGCCTTTGCCCGGCCGCTGTCAGCGCAGTTCGCCAAGATGAGCGGCAAGCCGCTGATCATTGACAACCGCGGCGGCGCAGGCGGCACACTGGGCGCCAGTATTGCGGCCAAGGCTGCGCCCGATGGCTACACGCTTTTCATGGGTGCCGTGCATCACGCGATTGCGCCGTCCATGTATCCGAAGCTTGACTACGACCTTGAAAAGGACTTTGTGCCGCTCGCGCTGATGGCCAACGTGCCGCAGGTACTGGTGGTCAACCCCAAAAACATTTCCGGCGATTTCAAGGCCTTTTTAGCCCAGGTTGTCAGCAAACCGGGACGCTATAACTATGGTTCTGCAGGTGCCGGTACTTCGCACCATCTGGCGGGCGAGTTGTTCAAACAGCAGACCAAAACCTTTATCACCCATATTCCCTACCGCGGCGCGGGTCCGGCGCTGCAGGATTTGATCTCGGGCAACGTCGACATGATGTTCGACGGCCTGGGTTCGTCGGCCAATCACATCAAGGGTGGCCGTATCAAGGCACTGATGGTGTCAGGACTTAAACGTAATCCGGCTTTTCCCGACGTGCCGTGCGCCGCCGAACTGGGGCTGCCCGACTACACCGTGACCACCTGGTACGGGATGTGGGCGCCCAAGGGCACACCGGCCGAGGTGCAGGCGCGCATTGTCGAAGAACTGCGCAAGGCGGCCGCCAGCGAAGAACTCAAAACCGTCTGGGCCAGCAATGGTGCAGAGTTTGGCAATTTGACGCCGGCGCAGTTTGGCGCGTTTGTGAGGGCTGAAATCAGGCGCTGGGCGGCAGTCGTCAAGGCCTCTGGCGCCCGGCTGGAGTAGATATGGCCCCCACGCTTGTCGCTTCGCGTACTGCGCTGCCCCCCGAGGGGGCTGCTGCGCCTGCGGCCCGGCAAAGCCGGTTCCGCGGCCCTGACTGGCATGGAACCTCTGCGGCCGTTTCCATCGCCTCGCTGCCTCCAAAGGGGACTGGCCTTGCTTGGGGCGGCCCGGCGCGGCGGCCGTTGGTTTTCTCTCTCGGCGCCGGCTGGCTGTCTTCAGTTCGATGAGCGGTGCGGTTCAGCTTAAAGTGACCGGCCCTTTGGCCTTTGTCACGCTCTCACACCCCGGCAAATTCAACGCCATGTCGCGCGTGATGTGGCGCCAGTTGCGTGCCGCGTTCGAAGGTATCCAGCAGCGCAGCGATCTTCTTTGCGTGCTGATTCAGGGTGACGGCGGCCACTTCTGTGCCGGCGGTGACATCTCTGAATATGCCAGCTTTCGCTTTGAAGAAGCCAGCCTGCACGATTTTCATGAAAACGAGGTGTGGGGCGGTTTGCAGGCCATGCTGGACTGCGACGCGCCCATCGTCGCGCGGATTGACGGCAACTGCATGGGCGCCGGCCTTGAAATCGCCAGTTGCTGCGACATCCGTATCGCGGCGGACAGCGCCCGTTTTAGCGCACCGATTGCCCGGCTCGGTTTTCCCATGGCACCGCGCGAAGCCGCGCTGGTCATGCGTGCCGTCGGCGAACTGACGGCTAGAGAGATGCTGCTGACGGCAGCTGTGCTGGATGCGCAGGAGATGAAGCAGCGCGGCTTCTTGAACCAGCTGGTGCCGGCTGACGCGCTGTGCGCTGCCGCACTCGCGCGGGTTGACCGAATCAAGCCGCTGGGGCCGCGTGCGGCGCGCCTGAATAAACAGGCGTTAAGGGCTATAGCCCAGATACCACGGGCGCAAGCGGCTATAGATTTAATAGCAAATGCTTATGCTTATGCGGCCTCTGCTGAACACCGCGAGGGCGTGACGGCCTTCATTGAAAAACGCGAGCCGCAGTTTGCCCGTTGAACGCCCCCATATTTTAATTTTCAATTTTCAAAACGACAGATTCGCCGGATTTCCATGAAAAACCATAACCTGTTTGCAGCGCTGCGTGCTGCTTTCCCCGCCGCGCTCGACCAGGTCGCGATTGAAACCGACAACGGCCTGCGCTATTCATGGGCCGATCTGGAACGGGCCACGGCCATGATGGCCAACCTGCTGCAATCGCTGGGCTTGCCAGCCGGCGCGCGCATCGCGGTGCAGGTTGAAAAATCGGTCGAAGCCTTGATGCTGTACCTGGCGACCTTGCGCGCCGGCTATGTGTTTTTGCCGCTGAACACCGCCTACCTGAGTGCCGAGATCGAGTATTTCATCGGCAACGCCGAGCCCGCTGTGGTGGTCTGCAGCAGCAAGAATTTCGGTTGGGTCAGCAAGATTGCCTTCAAGGCGGGCACGCAGAACGTCTTCACGCTGGACGACGACCGCAGCGGCTCGCTGCTGGCTCGCGCCGCACACTGCAGCGACCAACACGCGGTGGCCCTCATGCAGCAGGACGACCTGGCCGCGATTTTGTACACCAGCGGCACCACCGGCCGCAGCAAGGGCGCCATGCTGTCGCATGGCAACCTGCTGAGCAACGCGCTGGTGCTCAAGGCGTATTGGGGTTGGCAAAAGAATGATGTGTTGATTCATGCCTTGCCGATTTTTCATGTGCACGGGCTGTTTGTGGCAGTTCACGGCGCGCTCATCAACGGCAGCAAGATGATCTGGCTGGCTAAATTTGACCCGAAGCTGGTGGTTGAAAAACTGCCGCAGGCGACCGTCTTCATGGGCGTGCCCACACTGTATGTGCGCCTGCTGGCCGAACCCGGGCTGGACCGCGACGCCTGCCGCAACATGCGGCTGTTCATTGCGGGTTCGGCGCCGCTGCTGATCGAAACCTTCACTGAATGGCAGCAGCGCACCGGCCACACCATTTTGGAACGCTACGGCATGTCCGAGACCGCCATGCTGACTTCCAACCCCTACCAGGGCCACCAGGGTGATGGGCGGCGCGGCGGTACCGTGGGTTTTGCATTGCCCGGCGTAAGCCTGCGCGTGCAAAGCGATGCGGGACTGCCTCTGCCCGTCGGCGAGATTGGCGGCATTCAGGTCAAAGGGCCGAACGTCTTCATGGGCTACTGGCGCATGCCTGAAAAAACCGCCGAGGAATTCACCGCCGACGGCTATTTCAAGACCGGTGACGTCGGCAAGATTGACGAGCGGGGCTACATCACCATCGTCGGGCGCAGCAAGGATTTGATCATCAGCGGTGGCTATAACGTCTACCCTGCCGAGATCGAAGGCTACATCAACGACATGGACGGCGTGGCTGAGAGCGCGCTGGTCGGCGTGCCGCATCCGGACTTTGGCGAAGTCGGGGTGGCGGTCGTCATCGCCAAGCCGGGCGTCACGCTCGATGCGGCTCAGATCGTGGCCGCTCTCAAGTCCAAACTGGCTAATTTCAAGATACCCAAGCAGTGCTTCGTCGTCAGCGAACTGCCGCGCAACACCATGGGCAAGGTGCAAAAGAACCTGTTGCGCGAGCAGCACAAAAGCCTCTTTGGTTGAAGCGGCGCTGGAACGCTATTAATTTAATAGCTGCCTACGCCCGCCTTATATGGGCTAGGGGCCAATTACCTCAATACCAGCACCGGAACATGTGAATGCGTCAGCACATGGATGGTTTCGCTGCCCAGCAGCAGGCGCTTAAGACCACGCCGTCCATGCGAGGCCATCACAATCAGGTCGCATTTGTGTTTTTTGGCGGCGGCGACAATGGCCTCGGCGATCAGGTCTGACTTGACGGTGACGGCCTTGGCCGTGACGCCCTTGGCCTCGGCGCTGGCTTTCACGCCATCGACTATGGTCTGCGCCCCTTCAGCCCATTGCTGCTCGACCTTGGCCACGTCCTGCACCGAGACCGCCATGCCGCCCTCAAAATAGCTAAGCGGGTAGCGCGGCACCACCTTGAGCGCCACGATTTTCGCGCCCGTGAGTTCGGCCAGCTTGATTCCGCTGCTGACGGCTTTGCGGGATAAGGTTGATCCATCGGTGGCTATAAGAATGCATTGGTACATGGCCGAATTCCTGATGTTGCAAGAAAGTCCTACCTTAAGCCAATAGATGACTCTGGAATTGATGCATATCAAGGTTCCATGCCGCCGCTGCCATTAGTCTTGGCACATGCCAGTTGCAGTCTTTTCATGCGAAGCGGTCGGCCTCCCGTCTGCGCTATCCGCCCCCTCCGCTACAGCCGCCGATATAACCGCCGATATAACCGGTACAGCAGGTGCATCGACCGAAGCGCGCAGCAACCGCCTGAAGCTGTTCGATGAGCCCGAAGAATGGGCACTTTTCAGCCGGGCCTGCGACGCGCCCTCGGCCTCCGTCCAGCAGCTCTGGGAATCGCAGCTGGTGGTGCAGGGCATGCATTGCGCGGCCTGCTCGCTTACGCTGGAACAGGCGCTGATGGGTATTCCCGGCGTGCTGGCTGCGCGCGTCAGTGCCGCCAGCGAGCGCGCCAGCATCGTCTGGTCGGCTGCGCATACCCGGCCCTCGCAATGGATGGACCTGCCGCTGGCGCTGGGCTACCGCCTGCTGCCCGCCGCTGATGCATTTGTTCCCGACCATGGCCGCAAGGAGGCGCGTCTGGCGCTTTGGCGCTGGCTGGTGGCCGGGTTTTGCATGATGCAGGTCATGATGTATGCCTTTCCGTCTTATATCGCCGGGCCGGGAGACATCACGCCAGACATTGAAAAGCTGCTGCGCTGGGCCTCCTGGGTCTTGAGTCTGCCGGTGCTGCTGTTTTCGTGCCGGCCATTTTTTGCCAATGCGCTGCGCGACCTGAAGCGGCGCAGCATCAGCATGGATTTGCCGGTGGCGCTCGGCATCGCCATCACTTTCGCGGTCAGCAGCGTGGCCACCTTTGAACCGCAAGGCTGGTGGAGCCACGAGGTTTACTTTGATTCGCTGACAATGTTTGTCTTTTTTCTGCTCACCGGCCGCTGGCTGGAGCAGCGCTTGCGCGGGCGCACCGCCCGTTCTCTGGACAGCCTGATGCAGCGACTGCCCGACAGCGTAGAGCGGCAAGTGGCGAGCGGCCTGTTTGAACGGGTGGCGGTGCGCCGGCTCATGCCGGGCGACTTGATTCGCGTGCTGCCGGGCGAGGCGTTTCCGGCTGATGGCCGCATTGTGCTGGGTGACACCTTCGCCGATGAGGCGCTGCTCACCGGGGAGTCGCGGCCGGTCGCCCGTCCAGCCGGCTCGCCGGTGCTGGCCGGCAGCTACAACCTTTCTGGCGTGGTGCAAGTGTGCATTGAACAGACCGGCCAGACCACCCGCTATGCGCAGATCGTGGCCCTGATGGAGCGGGCCGCCGTGGACAAGCCCCGGCTGGCGCTGCTGGCTGACCGCGTTGCCAAGCCTTTCCTGTGGTTTGTCTTGATTGCCGCGGCGATGGCGGCGGCCTTCTGGTGGAGCACCGACCCGGCGCGCGCCCTGATGGCAGCGGTGGCCGTGTTGATAGTAACGTGTCCGTGCGCGCTGTCGCTCGCCACGCCCAGCGCCATGCTCACTTCTGCCGGGCTGCTGGCGCGGCACGGCGTGCTGGTGCGGCGTTTGCAGGCGCTTGAATCGCTGGCGCAAATAGACACCGTGATTTTTGACAAAACCGGCACACTGACCGAAGCGCGCATGGGCTTGCACGCCGTGCGTACGCGGGACGGTGTGACCGGTGCCGAGGCTTTGCAACTGGCGGCCGCGCTGGCGCAACACTCGCGCCATCCGGTGTCGCGCGCCCTGGTTATGGCCGCGCGCGCTGCATTGCCTGGGCCGGTCGACGCGTCCGCGCAGTTCAAGCTGGCGGATGTTCAGGAGTTCGCGGGCCAAGGTCTTCAGGGCACGCTGCTGGCGTCACATTTGCCAGCTTGTGGGCTTCAGCTGCGTCTGGGGTCGGCGCGGTTTTGCAATCTTGACACGGCCTCAGCAGACACCGAGTCTGACACCGTGCAGGTCTGCCTGGCCGATGAATCGGGCTGGTTGGCGCGCTTTGACCTCGATGAGATGGTGCGTCCCGATGCCGCTGCCGCGATCTCCGCCTTGCAGGCGGCCGGGGTGGAGGTACAGCTGCTGTCCGGTGATAGTCAAGCGGCGGCCCGTCGCGTTGCAGATCACATAGGCATCAGCCACGCGCAGGGTGACAGTACGCCGCAAAGCAAGCTGCAGCACCTGCTGGCTTTGCAGCAACAGGGACGCCAGGTGCTGATGGTGGGTGACGGGCTGAACGATGGGCCGGTGCTGGCCGGCGCCAACGTGTCAGTGGCTGTGGGAGGCGCAGTGGCGCTGGCGCAAGCCCAGTCGGACTTTCTCATACCGGGCGGGCAACTGCGGATGGTTCCCGGTCTGCTGGTACAGGCACGCCGCACCATGCGCACCGTGCGGCAAAACCTCTGGTGGGCCGCCATCTACAACGCAGTGTGCGTGCCGCTGGCCCTGACGGGCTCCTTGCCGGCCTGGCTGGCTGGCCTGGGCATGGCACTGAGTTCGCTGCTGGTAATCGCCAATGCAGCGCGTCTGGCGCGTGTGTCGGGCATCTCACGCCTGCAAGGCGTGAAAGAAGGCGACTGATGGATATTTTATTTTTGCTCGTTCCCTTGTCGGTGATGCTGGCCCTGGCCGTCATGGGAGTGTTGGCCTGGGCCGTCTGGTCCGGCCAGTTTGACGATTTGGAGAGTGAGGGACAGCGCATCTTTCAGGGCGAAAAGAATCAACCTGGTGCAGATGAGGCAGATGAGGGCGAGATAGCAAGGGTTTGCCCTGAAGACTTGATCCATGTCAATACCGAGCCTGAACCCAAGGAGCACACTCCTTTACAACTTAGGCAACCAAGGGATTTTAAATGAGTGCCGTGCTTCCAATTGCCTCCATAGGGGCCTCTACAAGTGGCTGGTCCGCTTCCCGTGCCACAGTCTATAACGACAAGGTGGTGCGACAGTTTTCCGTGATGGCGGTGGTCTGGGGTGTAGTCAGCATGCTGGTCGGCGTGTTCATCGCCGCGCAGATGGCTTGGCCCGAACTCAATTTCGGAATCTCCTGGCTGTCCTTCGGGCGCTTGCGTCCGCTGCACACCAATGCGGCCATCTTTGCCTTTGGCGGCTGCGCGCTGTTTGCCACCAGTTACCACGTGGTGCAGCGCACCTGTCAGGTTCGATTAATCTCTGACAAACTGGCGGCGTTTCACTTCTGGGGCTGGCAGGTTGTGATTGTGGGGGCGGCCATTTCTCTGCCCATGGGTTTTACCCGCGGCAAAGAATACGCTGAACTTGAATGGCCGATTGGCATTCTGATCGCGTTGACCTGGGTGGCTTACGCCATCGTCTTTTTCGGCACGATTGGCCTGCGCAAGGTGCGCCATATCTATGTTGCCAACTGGTTTTATGGTTCGTTCATCATTGCAGTGGCGCTGCTGCATATCGTCAATGCTGCGGTGGTGCCTGCCGGCTGGATGAAGTCTTATTCGGTTTATGCCGGTGTACAGGATGCGATGGTGCAGTGGTGGTATGGCCATAACGCCGTTGGTTTCTTCCTGACGGCGGGTTTTCTGGGAATTGTTTACTACTTCATTCCCAAGCAGGCCGAGCGGCCGGTGTATTCCTACCGGCTCTCTATCGTCCATTTCTGGGCACTGATCTTTACCTATATGTGGGCCGGCCCGCACCACTTGCACTACACCGCGCTGCCCGACTGGACGCAGTCGCTGGGCATGGTGTTTTCGCTGATTCTTCTGGCGCCGAGCTGGGGCGGCATGATCAACGGCGTGATGACCCTGTCGGGCGCTTGGCACAAACTGCGCGAAGACCCGATTATTCGCTTCATGATCGTGGCGCTGTCGTTCTATGGCATCGCCACCTTCGAGGGTCCCATGTTGTCGATTAAAACGGTGAATGCCTTGTCGCACTACACCGACTGGAACGTTGCCCACGTGCACGGTGGCACGCTGGGCTGGGTTGGCTTTATTTCTATGGGCGCGCTGTACTACCTGGTGCCCCGCCTGTTTGGTCAAAGCAAGATGCACAGCACCAAGGCAATTGAGATTCATTTCTGGATCGCGACGATAGGCATCGTGCTGTACATCTCTGCAATGTGGATTGCCGGAGTGATGCAGGGCCTGATGTGGCGTGCCATCAACACCGACGGTTCATTGACCTACACCTTTGTGGAGAGCGTCAAGGCAACCTTTCCGTTTTATGTGGTGCGGTTGTGCGGTGGCGTGCTTTATCTGAGCGGCATGGTGCTGATGGCCTGGAATGTGGCCAAAACAGCGCTGGCCGGAAAGCCGGTCGATATCAAGATTCCTGCCGCCTTGGCCCACGCCTGAAAGAAGCCCGACATGTCTTTCTCACACGAAAAAATTGAAACCACCAACTGGTTGATGATTGTGCTAATCCTGCTGGTCGTCGCCGTGGGCGGTCTGGTAGAGATTGTTCCGCTGTTCTTTCAGAAGTCCACCACTCAGGCCGTCAAAGGGGTGGTGCCTGACACGCCTCTGAAAATCGTCGGGCGCGATATCTATGTGCGCGAAGGTTGCTACAACTGCCACTCGCAGATGATCCGGCCGCTGGTCGCTGAAACCCTGCGCTACGGCCACTACTCCGTGGCGGGCGAGTTTGTTTACGACCATCCGTTTCAATGGGGCAGCAAGCGCACCGGGCCGGACCTGCACCGGGTAGGCGGCAAGTACAGCGACGAATGGCAGCGTCTGCATTTGATCAGTCCGCGCGACTTGGTTCCCGAATCCATCATGCCGGCCTATCCTTGGCTTGAGAACGCCCCGGCTGACGCCGAATCAATTCAGAGTCATATGAAGGCCTTGCGAACGGTGGGTGTTCCGTACACCGACGCCGAAATCGCCAGTGCACCCGCAGAGCTCAAGGGTAAGACCGAATTGGACGCGCTGGTAGCGTATTTGCAGGGTTTGGGTCTGGCATTCAAATAAGAGGTTATTAACATGGATATCAATGTGCTCCGCAGCATCGTCACAGTGGCCGCGTTCGCGGCGTTCGTCGGAATTATGGTGTGGGCCTGCCTGCCTTCCCGAAAAGCGCAGTTTGACGACGCCGCGCAACTGCCGTTCCGGTCTGAATAGGAGCAATCGCAATGAGTGATTTCACAAATGGATTTTGGCCCCTCTACGTGGCAATCATCAGCCTGGTCTCGATCGCGGCTTGCGCCTTATTGTTGTGGGTGGCAGGAAGTGCCAAAGTCAGCGTTAAAGCCGGGCAAGTCAGCGACAACACGACCGGTCATGTCTGGGACGAGGACCTGCGTGAGCTGAACAACCCGCTGCCACGCTGGTGGATGTGGCTGTTCATCATTACCGTCGTTTTCTCGCTAGCCTACCTGGCGATTTTTCCGGGTCTGGGCAGCTTTCAAGGGCTGCTGAAATGGTCGACCGAGAGCGAGCACCAGCAGGATGTCACGCGCGTTCGCGACCAGGTGGCGCCGCTGTATGCGGAGTTTTCAGCGCAACCGATTGAGGCGCTTGCCAAGGACCCGCGTGCGCTGGCCATCGGTGAGCGGCAGTTCATGAACAACTGCTCACAATGCCACGGCTCTGACGGCCGCGGCAGCCAGTCCTATCCCAACCTCACCAACAGCAATGCTGGCTGGCTTGGTGAGCGCGGTGCCGAGCACATTGTGCAGACGGTCACCAACGGTCGCATGGGCGTCATGCCGCCCATGGGTGCGGTCATTGGTGGGGAGGTCGAGATCAGCGAGGTGGCACATTACGTCTTGTCGCTGTCAGGCAGCCCGTACAACGAGCTCAAGGCGGTCAATGGCAAGAAAAAATTCGCGGCTTGCGCGGCTTGTCATGGCGTAGATGGCAAGGGCAACAAAGCCATAGGCGCGCCCAATCTGACAGACGACTACTGGCTGCATGGCAGAGGCGAGGCGGCGATCGCGAGCATTGTGAAAACCGGCAAAAGCAACGTCATGCCGGCGCAGGCGTCCAAGTTCACACCCGATCAGATTCGTGTGGTCGCGGCTTATGTGCTGAGCCTATCGGCAACCCAGCATTCGGACGATGACGGCAAGACGGGCGAAAAACACGACAAGGGTGACAAGGGTGACAAGGGTGAAAAAGGCCGATAAGCACTGGGTCCCGGTGTCGACACCCGCAACGTATTAAATAGAACGGTTATTCACGTGGCAGTTCCCCCCAGCGGTAAGCGTTCAGCGCAACGGGTCATTCCGATCATTGCGGTTGACGGCTCGGCTTCCGGCGTCATGGCAACAGACGACTCGTCGGCCGTGCTGTCGCTGTACCAGTCTGAACGCAAGATATTTGCGCGCAGTGTCACCGGCTGGTTCAGCCATTGGCGTTGGGCTATGGTGTGGATCACGCAGCTGGTGTTTTATGGCATGCCCTGGCTGTCCCTGAATGGCCGGCAAGCGCTGCTGTTTGACTTGGACTCGCGCCGCTTCTATATTTTCAATCTGGTACTGTATCCGCAAGATCTCATCTACCTGACGGGTTTGCTGGTCATCAGCGCGCTGTCGCTCTTCTTGTTCACGGCGGTTGCGGGCCGCCTCTGGTGTGGCTATGCCTGTCCACAAACGGTGTATACCGAAATCTTCATGTGGGTCGAGCGAAAGATCGAAGGCGACAGGATAGCCCGAATGCGACTCGACAAAGCCCCCATGGGTGCCGCCAAGCTGGCGCGCAAAAGTTTCAAGCACGCGATCTGGCTGGCAATCGCCTTGTGGACTGGCTTTACCTTTGTCGGTTACTTCACACCGATCAAGGAATTGACGGGTGCGGTTGCCAGGTTGTCGCTAGGGCCCTGGGAACTGTTCTGGGTGCTGTTTTATGGCTTTGCGACCTACGGCAACGCGGGCTTTATGCGCGAGCAGGTCTGCAAGTACATGTGCCCGTACGCCCGTTTTCAAAGCGCGATGTTTGACCGTGACACGCTGATCGTCACGTATGACGAAGCCCTGGGAGAAGGTCGTGGTTCACGCCCACGCAGCGATACACCTGCCGATTACCACGCCAAAGGGCTCGGCGATTGCGTTGACTGCGGTTTGTGCGTTCAGGTGTGTCCTACCGGCATTGATATCCGCAAGGGCTTGCAGTACGAATGCATCAGTTGCTCGGCCTGCATCGACGTCTGCGACAGCGTCATGGACAAGATGCATTACCCGCGCGGCTTGATTCGCTACAGCACGCAAAACGGTATAAACCAGAAATTGCCGCGGGCGGCGATGTGGCGTCGGGTATTTCGACCCAGGGTGCTGGTGTATACCGCCGTGCTATTGGCCGTTAGTCTGGGCCTGCTGGCGAGCCTGCTGACGCGTGCTACGTTCAAGGTGGATGTGGTGCGCGACCGGGGCGCGATGGCGCGCGTGGTGGGGCAGGGCCAGGTCGAAAACGTCTATCGCCTGCAGATTATGAATGCGACAGAACACGGCGAGCAGTATGAGATAGCGGTTGACGGCATCGAAGGCGCCCGGATTGTGTCCGAGGCCGTGGTCACGGTCGATGCAGCGAATTCGCGATGGATTCCGGTTCGCGTGCAGACTCCGCCCAATGCGGCCACTGCCGGTTCGCATCCGATCACCTTTAAGATTGAAAGCCTTGGCGGGGCGCGTGATGAAGTGATCGAAAAATCAGTCTTCCTGGTACCGCGATAAAGGCTCAGACTTGTTTAGTTTAATCGTGTTTATAAGTTTGTGGAAGGAGCCCATACATGCACGCTGCCGACAAGAGCGCTGACACGTTTTCGTCCGAACCTGCGACTCGCCCCTGGTGGAAGGAGCCCTATGTCTGGCTGGTAATCTCCGGGCCGCTTTCGGCCGTGCTGGCCTGTGCTGTGACGGCGGTCTACATCATGCAGGGGCCAGACGCCCTGGTGCCCGATGACCGTTACCGGGAAGGCATTGAGATCAGCAAACAGGTGCAGACCGCCCCGCCGCCTATGCAGCCCGCCATGGCTGGCCGCAACCATAGTGCGACGGGAGGAAAAAGTCTTGAAAAACCATGACGCGAAAAAACCACAGACTATGCGCTGCTGGATCCTGGTGGCTTGGCCGGCGTTCGTCGCGGCGTGCCTGCTGGAGGTATTGGTCTTTGCAATGTTTGACCCGGGTGAGGTGCATTGGCCGGGTCAGCTTGTGCAAATGACACGCCAGGGCGTTTATACGGTTGCGTTTTTTGCCTTCTGGCTGATCACCATGGTGTGCAGTCGCCTGGTCTTGTGGCTGGCTCAGCCGGCGCGCAAGGTCAATGACACAATTGTGAATTGACGATGCGCTTGAGTCCCTCAGCGTCTTTGATATGAACATGGCGCTGTTTGACTTCGACCATCCCATCTTCGGAAAATTTCGAGAAGGCGCGGCTCACGGTTTCAAGCTTCATACCCAGGTAACTGCCGATCTCTTCGCGTGTCATGCGCAGCACCAGTTCGGATTTTGAGAAACCGCGCGCTTGCATCCGCTGCACCAGATTGAGCAGGAAGGCCGCCAGCCGTTCTTCGGCCCGCATGCTTCCGAGAAGCAGCATCACACCATGCTCGCGCACAATTTCGCGGCTCATGATCTTGTGGACGTGGTGCTGCAGGGCATTGACCTCGCGTGAAATTTCCTCGATGCGGTCAAACGGCAAGACACATACTTCAGCGTCTTCGAGTGCGATGGCGTCGCAGGTGTGCTGGTCATTGACGATGCCGTCCAGGCCGATGATTTCACCCGCCATCTGGAACCCCGTGACTTGGTCGCGTCCGTCTTCGGTTGTCACGCAGGTTTTAAAGAAACCGGTACGTATGGCAAACAGCGAGGTGAACTTCTCACCATTGCGAAACAATGTGGCGCCGCGCTTGACGGGACGTCGCATGGCGACCAGTTCGTCGACGCGACTTAACTCTTCGATGGTCAGGCCAATAGGCATGCACAGTTCGCGCACATTGCAATTGGAGCAGGCGACTTTGATGGTTTCGTTGTTCACCAAGCGATTTTCGGGGAATTCTGCGGTTTCTCCAAGCTTTCATTTGTATGTGCGGTAGCCCACACTGGAGCCCCCGCACATGACTGGTGCCGCTATGCATCCTCAATTCTGCGTGTGCTTGCCTGCTGCAGCGTTGATTCAGGTCAACATAACCGCCTGCGTTTGACCTCACAATTTAAATTAACCCTTGGGGAGTTCTATATGAGCGTTGTTTCGCCTGACTTGCTGCGCCAGTATGACCTGAACGGGCCGCGCTACACCTCGTATCCCACGGCAGACCGGTTTATTGAGGCCTTCGCCGCCGCCGACTATGTACAGGCCTTGCAGCAGCGCCACTCCGGCGGTGGGGCCATGACACTGCCGTTGTCGCTTTACGTCCACATCCCGTTTTGCGAGTCGCTGTGTTACTACTGCGCCTGCAATAAAGTCATCACCAAACACCATGAACGGGCAGCAGAGTATCTGCGTTACCTCAGCCGTGAGGTCAATTTGCACACCGCCCACGTGGGAGTGGGTCAAGTCGTCAGTCAGCTGCATTTGGGCGGTGGAAGTCCGACTTTTTTAAGCGACGACGAGCTGCGCGAACTGATGTCCATGTTGCGTCGCAGCTTTGCGCTGGCGCCTGGTGGCGAATACTCGATTGAAGTGGATCCGCGCACCGTGGATGCCGGCAGGCTAACGGTGCTGGCTGAATTGGGTTTTAACCGTCTGAGCTTTGGCGTGCAGGATTTTGATCCGGCAGTGCAAAAAGCCGTGCACCGGATTCAGGCCACGGAGCGGATTTTTTCACTCGTTGAAACGGCGCGCGAACTGGGATTTGAGTCGATCAATGTGGATCTGATTTATGGCTTGCCGCGGCAGACACCCGAGTCGTTTGAGCGGACCCTGGCTCTGATGAGCGAACTGCGGCCGGACCGGATTGCGCTGTATGCCTATGCGCATTTGCCTGAACGTTTTAAGCCGCAGCGCCGGATTGTGGCGGCCGAGCTGCCCCCGGCTCCGGCCAAGATTTCCATGCTCTCGCGCTCACTTGCAGTGTTTGAAGAGGCGGGCTACGTCTATGTCGGCATGGATCATTTCGCCTTGCCCAACGATGCGCTGGCCGTTGCCAAACGCCAGGGCCGCTTGAATCGCAACTTCCAGGGCTACAGCGCCCAACCCGATTGCGATTTGATCGCCCTGGGTGTTTCGGCGATCGGGCGCGTCGGGGCTAGCTACAGCCAGAATGCCAAAACGCTGGAAGAGTATTATGACCATTTGGACCAGGGACAGTTCCCCGTTGTGCAGGGCTTGGCTTTGTCGCGCGATGACGTGGTGCGGCGCGCAGTGATCATGGCTTTGATGTGCCAGGGCGCGGTGGAGTATGAATCTGTGGAGATTGCCCATTTGATCGATTTTCGCAGATACTTTGCTACAGAACTGCAAGCGCTTGAGTTGCTGGCCGACCGCGAATTGGTGTCCCTGGATGATTCGGGTATTCAGGTGACGGCCAAGGGCTGGTTTTTTGTACGCGCGGTGGCGATGGTGTTTGACCGTTATTTGCAGGCTGATCGCAACCGTACCAAGTTCTCAAGAATCATCTGATGCTGACGGCACTTGGCGCAACCGCTTTGCTGATGGGGCTTGCCGGCGGGCCCCACTGCGTTGCCATGTGTGGTGCCGCATGCGCCGGCATCGGGAGATCCAGCACGGGTACCAACACGCGCTCCATGTGGATATTTCAAGCGGGCAGGGTTCTGGGCTATTCTGCCATGGGCGGGGTGGCAGCGGCTTCCATGCAGGGTCTGGGCTGGCTAAGCGTTCAATCTGCTGCACTCAGACCGGTCTGGACGCTGTTCCATGTGGCGGCGGCACTGCTGGGCCTGATGCTTCTATGGCGGGCGCGCCAGCCGGTCTGGCTTGAAGACGGCGCGCGCAAAGTCTGGAGCCGCGTGCGCTCCGTCACTAAGGGATCAGTGGGCGCTGCTCCGCTGCTGCTGGGCGTTTTGTGGGCCCTGCTGCCTTGCGGTTTGCTTTATTCAGCCTTGCTGGTGGCTGCCTTGAGCAGCAGCGCGCTGGAGGGCGCCGCAGTCATGGCGCTCTTTGCTTTGGGCAGCAGCGTTTCCCTGATGGCCGGGCCCTGGCTTTGGCTGCGTCTGCGCAAGCCGGGCTCGGGGCAGTGGGCGATTCGTCTGGCGGGACTGGCCTTGCTGACCACTTCCCTTGGGGCGTTGTGGATGGGGTTGGTGCACAACACCGCCCCGTGGTGCCTGACGCCCTGACTTTGCCGCCGTTCCAAGGTCTGTCGCAAGCGTTTGCGAAACTACAGGTCCAGCCGGAATAATTACTCTTACAATTCCGCTCTCCGTGGCTTAACCCCCTAAGGCCCTACAGCCTCTAGGTATGTTCTGGACGTCATTTTTTCGCCATTTTTAACGGACTTGAAGACAATATGAACAAGCACTTGTGGTCTTTCGCGTTTTCAGCGCTGGCATTGGTAGCCTGCGGCAAAAAGGAAGATGCACCCGCAGCCGTCGTCGTGCCGACACCGGCGGCCAGCGCTCCTGCGGCGGTTAGCAGTGCCGAAGAGAAGGTGCTCAATATTTATAACTGGCCCGACTACATCGCCAAGGACATGGTGGCGAATTTCGAGAAGGAAACCGGCATCAAGGTCAATTACCAGACTTTTGAAAACAACGAAGCCCTGCACGCCAAGCTGGTGGCGGGCAATACCGGCTACGACATCGTGGTCCCGGGCGCCGTGTTCGCCAAGCCGCAGATAGATGGCGGCTTGCTGCTGAAACTGGACAAGGCCAAGATTGGCAACTATGGCAATCTGGATTCGGCCATCATGGGAAAACTCGGCACGATTGATCCGGGTAATGGCTACCTGGTGCCTTGGGCCTGGAGCTTTACCACGGTGGGTATCAACAAAGGTAAGGTCGCGAAGGCTCTGGGCGCCACGCCCATGCCCGAAAACGCCTGGGAACTGGTGTTCAACCCGGTCTACACGGCCAAACTCAAGTCCTGCGGTATCGCTTACCTGGATTCACCGACCGAGGTGATTCCACCGGCCATGCATTACCTGGGCAAAAATGCCTACTCGAACGACCCGGCCGACCACAAGGCGGCGGGTGAGATGCTGGCCAAGGTGCGACCGCACATCCGCATGTTCTCCAGCACCATGATTGACGATCTGGCTGGTGGAAAAGCCTGCGTGGCTCTGGCCTGGGCCGGAGACATTAACATTGCTCGCGGCCGTGCCATCGAGAACAAGAGCGGCAACGACGTCGAGGCGCTGCTGCCCAGCACCGGTGGTCTGATTTTCTTTGACACCCTGGCCATTCCCAAAGACGCTAAGCATCCGGACAACGCGCATGCCTTCATCAACTATTTCCTGCGGCCCGAAGTGTCGGCCTCGCTGAGCAATGAGCTGAGCTACGCCACGGCTAACAAGGCTAGCCTGGCGCAGGTCAAAGCTGAAATTGTTCAGGACAAGGCTGTCTTTCCCGACACCGCCAATCTGCAGAAAATGGTCTCACCCGCAAGCTTCAGCAATGAAGCGCGAGAGTCCATGAGCAATGCCTTTACCAGCTTCAAAAAAGGCAAATAGCCGCACTTCGAGCCGCACATCGGTCTAGTTGTTGATTTCAGTTTGACCCTCGGCCGGACCTGCAATGCTTTGCGTGTCCGGTTTTTTTTCATTGTGGTGCGACCGCAGGAAGCCGCCTTCATGAATTTGCCCGCAACGCCCGACGACGGATTTTTACGTACCGAACAGCTGGTCAAACGCTTTGACGGTTTGGCGGCGGTCGATGAGGTCTCGCTGTCTATCCGCAGGGGAGAGATTTTTGCCTTGCTCGGCAGCTCGGGCTGCGGCAAATCAACCTTGCTGCGCATGCTGGCCGGTTTTGAAAAGCCGAGCTCTGGCGCCGTTTTTCTTGATGGTGTGGACATTGCTTCATTCCCGCCTTATGAACGGCCAATCAACATGATGTTCCAGTCGTATGCGCTGTTTCCGCACCTGAACATCTGGGACAACATCGCCTTCGGCCTCAAGCGCGAGGGCATGCCCAAGGCGCAGCTTGAGGCGCGGGTGCAGGAGATGCTCAAGCTGGTCCAGCTGGAGTCCTTTGCCAAGCGCAAGCCGCACCAGCTTTCCGGCGGCCAGCAGCAGCGCGTCGCGTTGGCGCGCAGCCTGGCCAAGAAGCCACAGTTGTTGCTGCTCGATGAACCGCTGGGCGCCCTGGACAAGAAACTGCGCGAGCGCACCCAGTTTGAACTGGTCAATATCCTGGAATCGGTCGGTGTGACCTGTGTGATGGTGACCCATGACCAGGAAGAGGCCATGGCCATGGCCTCGCGCATTGCTGTCATGAGCCACGGCCGCGTGCTGCAGGTGGGTACACCCAAAGAAATCTACGAACACCCGAACTGCCGCTTTGTGGCCGATTTTATTGGCAACGTCAATTTGATGGAAGGCGAGCTCACGCTGGACGAGGCGGACCGCTGCGAGGTGACGACCGGGCAGGGCGTGGTGAAGGTCGGCCACGGCATCAGCGGTACCCTGGGCATGGCGGTGGCCATTGCGGTGCGGCCCGAGAAGATTCATATCTCCAAGCTCCGCCCCGAGGTTAGCGTCAATCTGTTTTACGGCAAGGTTCGCGAGATTGCCTACTTTGGCAGCTACAACAGCTACATCGTGGAAATTAGCGGGGGCGTCAGCATGAAGATCACCGAGACCAACACCACCAGAGACGAGGGCAGTGCGATTACCTGGGAAGATCCGGTTTTCTTCTGGTGGGACGACGCCGCACCGATCGTGCTGATCCAATGATGCTGTTGATCAATCATCTGATGAACCCGTAACCTACACAGGCTCAGGCAGTGAAAATCCCGTCTTCGCTCCTCTCTTCGCTCCTCTCTTCGCTTTCTTTGCGGCTGGGGCGGCGCTTTGTCATTGGCGTGCCCTATGTCTGGCTGCTGCTGTTTTTCCTGCTGCCTTTTTTGATACTGCTGCGCATCAGCGTGACCGACATGGGCAACGGGGTCGACCCGTTTGTTCCGCTGATTCGCACGGTGGACGCCTCCTGGCACATCCTGCTGCGCTTCGGAAACTATGTTTCTATTTTCATCGACACTTCGGCGGCAGCCGGAGGTTTTGGCGACACCATCTACATGGAGGCGTACCGGACTTCACTCAAGTTCGCCTCGCTCACCACGCTGTCGTGCCTGCTGATAGGCTACCCGTTTGCCTATTTTCTCGCACGCTCCCGGCCCTCGATTCGCCCCGCGTTGCTGATGCTGGTGATGCTGCCGTTCTGGACCTCGTTTTTGCTACGCGTGTATGCATGGAAAGGCATTTTGGCCGACCAGGGCGTGCTCAACCAGCTGCTGCTGAGTCTGGGCATCATCCGCGAACCGCTGGTCATGCTCTACACCGATGTCTCCATGCTGGTCGGCATGACTTACGTGTACTGCCCGTTCATGATCCTGCCGCTGTACGCCAATCTGGTGAAGATGGACTTCCGCCTGCTGGAGGCGGCCCATGACCTGGGCGCCAGCGCCTGGAAGGCGTTCTGGCTGATCACGGTGCCGCTCAGCAAGTCCGGCATCATTGCGGGCTCCATGCTGGTGTTCATTCCCAGCGTTGGTGAGTTCGTCATTCCCTCGCTGCTGGGGGGTGCCGAAAACATCATGATTGGCCGCGTAGTGTGGGACGAAATGTTCAGCAGCAACAACTGGCCGCGCGCAGCAGCGTTATCGGTCGTGATGATTTTGTTGATCCTGGTGCCGCTGGCTTTTTACTACCGCTACAGCAACGGGCGCCATACCTACGCAGAGCGTGAGGCGTCCTGACATGAGAAGTCTGTGGCGCTTTGCAGAAAACCAGTTGGGCCGGGTCTGGCTCGGTCTGGTTTATCTTTTTCTGTACATTCCGCTGTTTTTCCTCATCGTCTTTTCTTTCAACAGCACCCGCCAGGACGGCGCGTTCACCGGTTTTTCGCTGCGCTGGTACCAGGCCCTGCTGCAGGACTCCCGCCTGGTCGAGGGTTTTTTGCTGTCGCTCAAGGTGGCGCTGATTACCGGCACGCTTTCGGTCGTGCTGGGCAGTTTTGCCGCTTTCGTGCTGGTGCGCTACCTGCGCTTTTCGGGGCGCACGCTGTTTTACGGCATGGTCAACGCCCCGCTGGTGATGCCCGAAGTCATCATCGGGCTGTCCTTGCTGCTGCTGATGGTGGCGGTGCAACGCGGCGTGGGCTGGCCAGAGCGCGGTTTCATCACCATCGTGACCGGCCACACGCTGCTGGGCATGGCCTATGCCACGGTGGTGATCCAGTCGCGTCTGAGCGAGATGGACCGATCGCTGGAAGAAGCCGCCATGGACTTGGGCTGCCGGCCCATGCAGGTGTTCTTTCTGGTGACGCTGCCCAATATCGCGTCTGCCCTGGTTTCAGCCTGGCTGCTCACCTTCACTCTGTCGTTTGACGACGTGGTGATTTCCGAGTTTTTGTCTGGTCCGGGCGTGACGACCTTGCCGCAGGTGATCTTCAGCTACGCGCGGCGCGGCGTGAACCCGTCCATTTACGCGGCGGCGACGATTTTGATTGGCGTCGTGTCGCTGGGCATCATCAGTTACAGCGTCTTCGTGATGCGCCGGCAGCGGCGGTTGGCGCGTGAAATCAGTGCGGCGGCGCGGCCCGAGCAGGCTTTTCCCGACCCCGTTGTGGCAAGGTAGCCAGCACCACGCCTGCCAACGCGATGGCGAAGGCCCCCACCTGCGTAACGCTCAGTGTTTCGCCCAATACGACGACGCCGACGGCTGCGGCGCTTAAAGGCAGCATGACGGTGAACACACCGGCCTGGTTGGCGGGAATGGTTTTTAACCCGGTCATCCACAGCCACACCGTCCATACGCTGGCGGCCAGCGAATAAAACAGCAGTAGCCACCAACTCGCGGGCGCCACAGCGGCAAAGTCAAAGCTCCAGGCCATCCACAGGCCTAGCGGCGTGACCAGTGCAAAGCCCCAGAGGTTGATTAGTGCTGTGATGCGTTTGGGACTGAGCACGCCCGTGAGCTTTTTTCCGATCACCGCATAGGCCGCCTCGCACAGTACGGCGCCCACCAGCAAGAGGTTGCCCAGCCAAGGGCTACTCCACCAGCTGATTTTAGGTAACAAATTGGCCTCTAGCCCAATAGATACGGGCGCAAGCAGCTCACTTTTTGATAGTGAAAAAAGACCGATGCCCAGCACGGCGCAGGCCACGGCGGCCCAGACCGGTGCGCCGATACGTTCGCGCAGGAAGAGCCAGCTCATCAGTGCCACTGCCGCCGGAATCGACGCCATGATGACGCCTGCAGCCACCGCGCTGGTCAGGCTCACGCCATACAACATACAGATGGAAAACAGGAAATTGCCCAGAAATGATTCGAGAAACAGCAGGCGCCGTGTCTGGCTGCTCATCGGCCGTTCCATCGCCGGTTTTTTGAACCAGCGAAGCATCGCCAGGCCGCCGATGCCAAAGCGCAGCCAGGCCAGCAAGAAAACCGGCAGCGCGGCGACCAGCGGTTTGGACAGCGCGACGTAGCTGCCGACCAAAGACATGCTGAGCGCGAGGCAGGCGTAAGCCACAAAGCGGTTCATTAAAATGGAGAAATCCTATTGCGCCGGTTCAGCTGACCGGTCGGGTTGGGTTGCCAGCCCGTTCGGCGGGCGCAGCCTGAAATCATGCCTTATTTTTTAGCGTCACTTTACCGCTCTGTTCGAACCTATCAACGATGCCGGCGCCCTCTGTTCGTCATGTCTTTGTCTACGGTAGCTTGCGCCGCGGCGAGCAACGCGATATCAATCGCTTGCTGCCTGCGCCCTGCCGGGTCGGACGCGCCAGCGTGGCAGGCGTGATGCATGACCTGGGCGCCTATCCGGGCGTAATGCTGGGAGCGACTGGCCTGGTGCGGGGTGAGGTCTACCGAATCAGCGCTGAACTGGAGCGTCAGCTCGACGAGATCGAAGAGGTCTGGCCCGAGTCTAGTGGCGAGTACGCCAAACGCGAAGTCGCAGTCCAGCTTGATCGCCCCTCGAGCGGCGCGTCTGCGCAACTTATCTGCGTTCTTTATGAGGTGGCGCCGGCGCGTGTGTTGGGCATGCTGGTCATCGCTGGTGACGATTGGGTGCAATGCCGCGCCTAGGGCGCGCGCTGAATCGGCGCCTTGACGCAAGCTCCTTGGATTTCATAATCCGGCAAATGGTTGTTTTAATATGAAATCCATAATTGCTGCAGTGCGGAATTATTTCTCAATATAAGAAATTTGATTTTGTATTGCGAAATTTATAAAGAAGAGTATTGATTTCATTGAAATTAATTTTTGTCTTATATAAGACATAAGAGCTTTACAAGGTCTTGTAGAAGACTTAAAGTTGTTTACCGATTCAAGTCGTCCAGTCAAATTTTTATTTCAACCTACGGAGCGCACCATGCCACAAACCCTCACCGAACAACTGAGCCGCGACCAGCAGATATCTGCCCTGGAGAAAGACTGGGCCACCAACCCGCGCTGGAAGGGCATCAAGCGCGGCTACAGCGCCGCCGACGTGGTACGCCTGCGCGGCTCTTTCCCGATTGAGCACACGCTGGCTCGCCGCGGCGCTGAAAAGCTGTGGAGCATTTTGCACAGCGAGCCCTACGTCAATTGCCTGGGCGCGCTTACTGGCGGGCAAGCCATGCAGCAGGTCAAAGCAGGCGTGAAGGCGATTTACCTGTCGGGCTGGCAAGTCGCTGCCGACAACAATACCTATTCGTCGATGTACCCCGACCAGTCGCTGTACCCGGTTGATTCGGTGCCCAAGGTCGTCGAGACCATCAACAACACGTTCCGTCGCGCCGACGAGATCCAGCATGCCAAGGGCATCGATGCGGGCGACAAGGGCTACATCGACTACTTTGCGCCCATCGTGGCCGATGCGGAAGCAGGCTTTGGTGGCGTGCTTAACGCGTTCGAGCTGATGAAGGCCATGATCAAGGCCGGTGCCGGCGGCGTGCATTGGGAAGATCAGCTCGCCTCCGTCAAGAAATGTGGCCACATGGGCGGCAAGGTGCTGTTGCCTACCCGCGAGTCTTGCCAAAAGCTGATTGCTGCCCGCATGGCGGCCGACGTGTGCGGTGTGCCAACGCTGGTGATTGCCCGCACCGACGCAGAAGCCGCTGATCTGCTGACCTCGGACTACGACGAGATCGACAAGCCTTTCCTGACCGGCGAGCGCACCGCTGAAGGCTTTTACAAGACCAAAAAAGGTCTGGACCAGGCCGTTTCGCGTGCCAACGCCTATGCGCATTACGCGGATCTGGTGTGGTGCGAAACTGGTACGCCCGATCTGGACTTTGCCAAGAAGTTTGCCGACGCCGTGCACAAGGTTCACCCCGGTAAGATGCTGGCTTACAACTGCTCGCCATCGTTTAACTGGAAGAAAAACCTGGACGACGCGACAATTGCCAAGTTCCAGAGAGAGCTCGGCGCCATGGGTTACAAGTACCAGTTCATCACGCTGGCTGGCATCCACTCCATGTGGTTCAACATGTACGATCTGGCGCAAGACTACGTCCAGCGCGGCATGACGGCGTACATCGAAAAGGTGCAAGAGCCAGAATTTGCAGCACGCGACCGTGGTTACACCTTTGTGTCTCACCAGCAGGAAGTTGGCACCGGCTACTTCGACGAAGTGACCACCACGATCCAGGGCGGCAAGTCCAGCGTGACTGCGCTGACCGGTTCGACCGAAGAAGAGCAGTTTCACTGATCTGAAGGGCAAGCCGGTGCGGCGTAAAATTACGCTATCCCGGCTTTAAGCTTTCAAGCGCGGCAAGTCCGCGCTTTTTTACTTTTGTTTTCGAAATCATGATCCAAATCACACTTCCTGACAGCTCCAAGCGCGACTATGCAGGCCCGGTAACGGTGGCCGAGGTTGCCGCGTCCATAGGCGCTGGCCTGGCCAAAGCCGCGCTGGGCGGCAAGGTCGACGGCAAACTGGTCGACACCAGCTACCTCATCGCTCAGGACAGTCCTGTTTCCATCATCACCGCCAAAGACGCCGACGGCCTGGAACTGATTCGCCACAGCACCGCCCACCTGTTGGCCTACGCCGTAAAGGAGTTGTTCCCCGAGGCGCAGGTCACAATCGGACCGGTGATTGAAAACGGATTTTTCTACGACTTTTCCTTTAAGCGCCCGTTCACGCCGGAGGACCTCGTTTTCATCGAAAAGCGTATGAGCGAACTAGCGGCCAAAGACGAGCCGGTGACGCGCCGCGTTCTGCCGCGCGATGAAGCGGTGGCGTATTTCAAAAGCATGGGCGAGCATTACAAAGCCGAAATTATTGCCAGTATTCCTGCCAATGAGGATGTGTCCTTGTACCGAGAGGGTGCGTTCGAAGACCTGTGTCGCGGGCCGCATGTGCCCAGCACAGGGAAACTCAAATTTTTCAAGCTCATGAAGCTGGCGGGCGCTTACTGGCGCGGCGACCACCGCAACGAGATGCTGCAGCGTATCTACGGCACGGCTTGGGCCACCAAAGACGAACTGCAGCAGCACCTCTCCATGCTGGAGGAGGCCGAGAAACGTGACCATCGCAAGCTTGGCAAGGAACTTGACTTGTTTCACATTGATGACCATGCCCCTGGTCTGGTGTTTTGGCACCCCAAGGGCTGGACGCTTTGGCAGGGCGTCGAGCAGTACATGCGAAAGGTTTACCAGGAAAACGGCTACCAGGAAGTCAAGGGACCTCAACTTCTGGACAAGACGCTGTGGGAAAAAACCGGACACTGGGACAAATACCGCGACAACATGTTTACGACAGAGAGCGAAAAACGCGATTTCGCCCTCAAGCCGATGAATTGCCCTGGTCATATCCTGATCTTCAAGCAAGGCATCAAGAGCTACCGGGATTTGCCGCTGCGCTATGGCGAATTCGGTCAGTGCCACCGCAACGAGCCCTCGGGCGGTTTGCACGGCATCATGCGCGTGCGCGGGTTCACGCAGGACGACGGCCACATCTTTTGCACCGAAGACCAGATTTTGAAAGAGTGCGTTGACTACACCACACTGCTGCAAAAGGTATATACCGATTTTGGCTTTAAAAATATTGTCTATAAGGTTGCGACGCGGCCAGAAGCGCGCATTGGCTCTGATGAAGGCTGGAATAAGGCAGAAAACGCACTGATCGAAAGTCTGCGCGTCTCGGGCTGCGAATTCGAAATTTCCCCGGGTGAGGGCGCGTTTTATGGCCCCAAGATTGAATACACGCTCAAGGACGCGATTGGCCGGCAGTGGCAATGCGGCACCATGCAAGTCGATTTTTCGATGCCTGAGCGACTGGATGCCGAATATGTGGGCGAGGACGGCGCCCGCCACCGCCCGGTGATGCTGCACCGGGCGATTGTGGGCAGTCTGGAACGATTTATTGGCATTTTGATCGAGGAGAGCGCTGGTGCGCTGCCCGCTTGGCTGGCGCCCGAACAGGTCTCGGTGCTCAATATCACCGATTCCCAAGCCGGTTACGCGCGGAAAGTTGCTAAAACGCTGCAGGATCAAGGGCTTAGAGTCAACCTAGACCTGCGCAACGAGAAAATTACGTATAAAATACGGGAGCACTCGCTTCAAAAGCTGCCTTACATTCTTGTCGTAGGTGACAAAGAGAAGGTGGCAGGGTTAGTGTCTGTGCGCGCCAGGGGTAATAAAGACCTTGGAGCGATGTCCCTCGAAGCTTTTTCCTTGCAAATCGCTTCTGACATCGCCCAAAAGGTTTGATTTTCGACGAATTTGTTGATGAATCGGGCTTCTTGTCATTGCCAGACGGGCGCAAGTCGCTATAGCTTTTATAGCAAAAATTGAAGGATTAACACCATCGCTACTGAATTTCGTGACCGCCGTCACCGTGAAGAACGCAAGCATCGCTTGAACCGTGAAATCATGGCCCCAGAAGTGCGACTGACTGGGCCAGACAATGAGCCTTTGGGCGTTGTTAGCATCATGGAAGCGCTCCGTCTGGCCGGTGAAGCTGACGTAGATCTGGTTGAAATCTCCCCAACGGCGGTCCCGCCGGTTTGCAGGCTCATGGATTACGGCAAGTTCAAGTATGCCGAGCAGAAAAAGGCGGCAGAAGCGAAGTCCAAGCAAAAAGTGATCGAGATCAAGGAAATCAAATTCCGGCCCGGCACTGATGATGGTGACTACAACATCAAACTGCGCAACATAAAGCGCTTTTTGGAAGATGGCGACAAGTGCAAAATTACCTTGCGCTTTCGCGGTCGCGAAATTACGCACCAGGAGCTCGGTTTGGCCCTGCTGGCGCGTATCCGTGATGAGTTGGCAGATTTGATATTGGTCGAACAGTTTCCCAAGCTTGAGGGTAGGCAGATGGTCATGATGATCGCGCCTGGCCGCAAGAAAGCGATGAACAAGCCGGCGGCGGACACCGTGATGGCGCCATCCACAGCAACCTGAAGGTTGTGTGGTTTCGATTAAGGTTTGCTGGTTTGATCACCAGCGGGCCATTAAGAGGGATGCCTTTTGGCACTCCTGTGAAGGCAGGCGACAAGCCGGTCTTCCGAAAGTGGCGGAATAAAATCCGGCACGATCAGTGAAAAGTTGGAAAACTTCCTCGCTGGAAAGTGGCAAGCCTTAAAACCTGTCATTAGAGTGGTGAGCTTTAACGCTCGCCACCAACAAGTGGAGAGCTAAACACTCGCCACTAACAAGTGGCTCGGGGCCATCAAGTCTGCGGAAGTTTCGTAGCGCCTCACGAGCACAAATGAAAAGGAGCATTACATGCCCAAAATGAAGACCAAAAGCGGCGCTAAAAAGCGTTTTCGCGTTCGTCCAGGTGGCACCGTCAAGCGCGGTCAAGCCTTCAAGCGTCACATCCTGACCAAGAAGACCACCAAGAACAAACGTCATTTGCGTGGTTCAGTAGCTGTTCATGACACCGATATGGGTCGCATGTCACAGATGCTGCCAGGCCGTGGCATTTAATTAACGACGAACAAGGAGTAACTACATGCCTCGCGTCAAACGTGGTGTAACGGCTCGCGCCCGCCACAAAAAAGTTTTAGCCCTTGCAAAGGGATTCCGTGGTCGCCGCGGTAACGTCTTCCGCATCGCCAAAGAAGCGGTGATGAAGGCCGGGCAATATGCCTACCGTGACCGCCGGACCAAGAAACGCGTGTTCCGCCAGTTGTGGATCGCCCGTATCAATGCGGCAAGCCGTTCGTTCGGCATGACTTACAGTCAATTTGCCAATGGTCTGAAAAGGGCCGGTATAGAGATTGACCGCAAGGTTCTGTCTGATATGGCCATCCATGACAGCGCCGCTTTCGGCGCCATCGTTGAGCAGGTGAAAGCCAAGCTGGCTGTCTGATTTTTAAGGTCTTTTGCTATTAAATTAATAGCATTTTGCGCACTAGAATAAAGGGCTGGAGCTTGAAAAAGCTCTGGTCTTTTTTTTATGGCTCGCTTTACTTATTGTTCTTTTCTTGCACTTGCGTGATGGCCGCTCGGCCGAGATCGTCGCTGCTGTTGACTGGGCCGCACCAGTATCTTTACCCGTATAAGAGAATTTATGAACGATGCCCACGCCCTCAATGAATTGGTGAGTTCTGCTCAGACCAGTTTTGCGCTGGCCACCACGCCTGCCGATCTGGAGAATGCCAAGGCCCAGCTTCTGGGAAAATCGGGGCGCATCACCGAGTTGATGAAGGGCTTGGCGCTACTTCCTGTAGACGAGAAAAAATCGCGCGGTGCAGCCATTAATGTCGCCAAACAAGCCATAGAAGCCGCGCTAACTGAGCGCCGCCAGGCACTGGCGAATGCCGAACTCGAAAAGCAACTCAAAGCCGAAGCGCTCGACGTAAGCCTGCCTGGCCGCCAGCGGATGCAGGGCGGTCTGCACCCCATATCCTTGACGCTGGAGCGGATTGAAGCGATTTTTAGCTCCATGGGATTTGACGTGGCGCAGGGTCCCGAGATTGAAACCGACTGGTTTAATTTCACCGCGCTCAACACGCCGGAGGACCATCCCGCGCGTTCTATGCACGACACGTTTTATGTTGAAGGTGGTACCGAAGCAGCCCCGAATTTGTTGCGCACGCACACCAGCCCGATGCAGATACGTTATGCCATCCAGCATGTCAAAAAACATCGGGTGGCCATCGATGCAGGCGGCACAATGCCTGAAATTCGCGTTATCGCCCCGGGTCGCACTTACCGGGTAGATAGCGACGCCACCCATTCACCGATGTTTCATCAGTGCGAAGGCCTGTGGATTGGCGAGAATGTGAGTTTCAAGGATTTGAAGTTTGTGTTTACCGATTTTTGTCGAAGTTTTTTTGAAAGCGACGACCTGGTGTTGCGTTTTCGTCCTAGCTTTTTCCCGTTCACTGAGCCCAGCGCCGAGATCGATATCCAGTTCGTGACGGGCCCATTGGCTGGGCGCTGGCTCGAAGTAGCGGGCTCTGGCCAAGTGCATCCCAACGTGGTTCGCAACATGGGGCTGGACCCCGAAAAATACATTGGCTTTGCCTTCGGCATGGGGCCCGACCGTCTCACCATGCTGCGCTATGGCGTGAATGACTTGCGCCTGTTCTTTGACGGCGACATCCGCTTTCTTTCCCAGTTCCAGTCATAAAGCCAAAACGAACAAAGATAGAAGGTAAGACCATGCAATTTCCAGAATCCTGGCTGCGCGAATTTTGCAACCCACCGCTCAGCACCGGGCAACTCGCTGAAACCCTGACCATGGCCGGGCTTGAAGTCGAAGAACTCAAGCCGGTCGCGCCGCCTTTTAGCCATATAGTCGTGGGCCAAATCATGCAGGCGCAACAGCATCCGAATGCCGACCGCTTGCGCGTTTGCCAAGTGGATGTGGGGCAGGACAGTTTGCTCACTATCGTTTGTGGTGCGCCCAATGCCAGAGTCGGCATCAAGGTGCCTTGTGCGCTAGTGGGTGCCGAATTGCCGCCAGGCGAAGACGGCAAACCTTTTCTGATCAAGGTTGGCAAGCTACGCGGCGTCGAAAGCCAGGGAATGCTTTGCTCAGCGCGGGAACTCAAGCTGTCGGAGGACCATGGCGGCCTGTTGGAACTGGCTCCCGACGCGCCGCCGGGTCAGGACATCCGTGAGCACCTGAAGCTCGATGACACCCTGTTCACCTTGAAGCTCACGCCCAATTTGGCGCACTGCCTGAGCGTCTATGGCGTCGCACGCGAAGTCGCTGCCCTGACCGGCGCGCGCTTGAATACGCCGTGTTTTCCATCCGTGCCTGTCGGTAATCAGGACAAGTTGGCTGTGAAGGTTAGTGCACCGGACCTGTGCGGCCGTTTTTCGGGCCGTATAGTGCGCGGCGTCAATCCACAAGCTGCCACCCCCTCCTGGATGGTTGACAGGCTGGCGCGTTGCGGGCAGCGCAGCGTGACGGCACTGGTCGACATTTCCAACTACGTCATGTTTGAACTGGGTCGTCCCAGCCACATCTTTGATCTCGACAAAATCCACGGCGGGCTCGACATTCGCTGGGGCAAGTCCGCCGAGACGCTGAAGCTTCTCAACGGCAGCACCGTGACTGTTGATGAAAAGGTTGGCGTGATTGCTGACGACGTTCAGGTCGAATCATTGGCCGGCATCATGGGCGGTAGTGCTACGGCGGTGTCGGACGACACGCAGAACGTCTATGTTGAAGCCGCCTTCTGGTGGCCCAAAGCCATCGCAGGCCGATCACGCCGATACAACTTTTCAACCGATGCAGGCCACCGCTTTGAACGCGGCGTGGACCCTGGCCAAACCCTGGAGCACATCGAACGCATCACCCAGCTCATCATCGATATCTGCGGCACTGCGGACACGGTGTGCGGCCCACTGGATGATCTGCAGGTCAACCTGCCCACGGCGAGTCCCGTCACCCTGCGGGTGGAGCGCGCGGCCAAGGTGATAGGCATGCCGCTCACGCAGGCACAGTGCCTGGATGCGCTCAATCGTCTCGGTTTGCAGGTGACAGAGGTCGAAGGCGCGCTGACGGTGACGCCGCCCAGCTACCGTTTCGACCTGCAAATTGAAGAAGACCTCATAGAGGAGGTGGTGCGCATGGTCGGTTATCAGCAGTTGCCCGAAACCCCGCCTTTCGCACCCATCACCGCCAGAATCCGTCCGGAGGCGGAGCGCTCACCGTTTGCTGTGCGCCGTGCGTTGGCAGCCTTGGGCTACCAAGAAACCATCAATTTCAGTTTTGTGGACCAGCGCTGGGAGACCGAACTTGCCGACAACCCCCATCCCATCAAGCTGCTGAACCCGATTGCCAGCCAGATGAGCGTGATGCGTTCCTCATTGCTGGGTTCCTTGTTGCAGGTGCTCAAGTTCAATTTGGACCGCAAGGCGCCTCGCGTGAATGTGTTCGAGGTAGGTCGGGTATTTCTACGCGATGCGCAAAGCCAGAACACCGACACCACGGTGGCCGGGTTCAATCAGCCGATGCGTGTCGCCGGTCTGGCGTATGGTCCACGCGCGGCACTGCACTGGAGCCAGCCCGACAAGGCGGTTGACTTCTTTGACATTAAGGGCGATGTCGAAGCGTTGCTGGCGCCACTGCAAGCATTTTTTGCGCCGGCAGAGCATCCCGCCATGCATCCTGGCCGTTGCTCCAGCGTGTCTGTGGCCGGTAGGGCAATTGGCTTCGTGGGTGAACTTCATCCGCAGTGGCGGCAAAGCTACGAGCTGCCGCAGGCGCCCCTGCTGTTTGAGTTGGAGCTCGATGCCGTTCTACAACGGCCAGTGCCGGTCTTCAAGCCAGTCAGCAAACTGCAGCCCGTGGAGCGCGACATCGCCGTGATCGTGCCAGAGAGCGTCACACATGCGGCGCTTTTGGCTGCGATACACGGCGCTGACACGCGGGGCCGCCTCAAGGGCACAACGCTGTTCGATATCTACCGGCCGCTGCAAGCCAACGCAGGCATACAGCTCGGAGAGAAAAGCCTCGCCGCGCGCTTGGTGCTTTCGAGCGACGCCACTACACTGACAGACGAGGAAATTGATGCAACCGTGCAGGCCGTGCTAGCCAATCTGCAGGGCCAATTGCAGGCCCGTTTGCGCGCCTGATGCTTGCACAAAAGTCTTTACAAAACAATAGCGGCCAGGAGGATCGAGCCATGGAATTTTCTGTTGAAAGCCTGGAGACCCCCGCGCTCACCAAGGCGCATCTGGCCGAGTTGTTGTTTGAGAAAATCGGGCTCAACAAACGCGAATCGAAAGACATGCTGGACGCGTTTTTTGACTTGATTTCAGACAGCTTGGTAGAGGGTGATGATGTGAAAATTTCCGGCTTCGGCAATTTTCAGATTCGCACCAAGGCGCCACGACCAGGCCGCAACCCTCGAACAGGCGAAGCCATCCCCATTCAAGCCCGTCGGGTGGTAACTTTCCACGCCAGCCACAAGCTGAAAGACCAGATTCAGGGCGACACTGCAGAGAGTGAACTTCCGGAATCTTTTCTAGAAGTACTGGAGGGGGAGCAAAGGAGTACTTAATATTAAATATGTATCAAAACAACATATTTCAAGAAAATTTAGTTACCCTTTGCCCAAGCTTCCGACTTAGAGTAAATTTGAAATCACCCTTTAGCGTATTCATCTAATTGGAGAAAACTCTACCTTCCATTCCCGCGAAACGCTACTTTACTATTGGTGAGGTCAGTGATTTGTGCGGCGTCAAACCTCATGTGCTCCGTTACTGGGAGCAAGAGTTCTCGCAGTTGCGCCCGATGAAAAGGCGTGGCAACCGCCGTTATTACCAGCACCACGAGGTGCTGATGATTCGCCGGATCCGGGATCTTCTGTATGACCAGGGCTTCACCATCAGCGGCGCACGCAACAAACTGCAGGAGATCGTTCAGACTGAACGCGACAAGCGGCGCAACGGGGAAATCATGCTGGATGGTGTGGACGCGCTGGAGGCGGGCGATTCGGTACTAAACGATTTCGAGGACTCGGTGGACTTTGAAGACAGCGAGCACGCGGATGCGGATTTGCCGGATGGCAGCATTTCGCAGCAACGCTTGCAATTGGTGCGCCGCGAACTGTTTGAAATCCGCGATCTGCTCAGCCCCCTGACTCAACCCATTTACTGAGTAGGGCGTCGTGTCGCGCTATACTCCAAAGTCTGTCGGTGTGTGGCGCAGCTTGGTAGCGCACTTGCATGGGGTGCAAGGGGTCGGAGGTTCGAATCCTCTCACACCGACCATATGAATCAAGGACTTAGCTTCGAAAAGGGGCGAAGTCCTTTCTTCTTTCTCGGTGTGTCGCGCAAATTTAGCCACACCTTTAGCCACACCACAATATTTGCTGAACATCATAAGTCAGCCTGTTAGCGCCAATTGAATACTGGCCCCCTGGGGGTGCGGACGAAAACTTGGACTACTTGGAGGTAGTTCATGTACTCTTACGAAGACCGCATTCGAGCAGTCAAGCTCTATATAAAACTCGGGAAATGCACTGAAGCGACCATTCGTCAGTTGGGATACCCGACGAAGAACGCGCTCAAGAGTTGGCATCGAGAATACGAACAAGGTCACGATTTGCCGGTGGGCTATGTGCTTTCAAGGCCGAAGTATTCAGACGAGCAGAAGAAAGTGGCCGTTCAGCACTACCTAGACCATGGTTGCTGCTTTGCTGGAACCCTGAAGGCACTGGGATACCCGTGCCGCGAAACGATCTCAGCCTGGGTCGATGAGCTGCACCCCGAAACGAGAAAGTACGTTGTTGACAAAGCGCGGAGCGTACCGCGCCCTCCAGAGCTAAAGCAGGCGGCAGTCATTGCGCTTTGCACCAGGCAGACAAGTGCGCAAGCCATTGCACAAAAGCTAGCCGTGAGCAGGCCGACGCTGTACCAATGGAAAAATCAACTCCTGGGCCGTGAGGCCCCCGCATCCATGAAACTTAACAACGATCCGTCGCCAGATCCTGAGCGGAAAGAACTGGAGCAGCAAGTCCAATCGCTTCGACGCGACGTCCGGCAATTGCAGCTTGAACACGACATCTTGAAGAAGGCCAATGAGCTGTTAAAAAAAGGGCCTGGGCGTCGACCTGCCGCTCCTGAGCAACCAGGAGAAGACGCGGCTCGTTGACGCCCTGAGAAAAACCTATGCATTGGCAGAACTCTTGGCCGAACTCGATCTTGCCCGAAGTTCCTACTTTTATCATCGGGCACGGCTACGGGTCGCCGACAAGCATGGTGTCGTGCGTCGCACCATCGCAGACATCTTCGAACTCAATCACCGCTGCTACGGCTATCGCCGGATACAGGCGTCACTGGGCAGACAGCACGTCTTCATCTCGGAGAAAGTCGTGCGGCGTTTGATGAGGCAGGAATGCCTGGTCGTTGCCCGGGCTAAGCGCAGACGGTACGGCTCCTACCTGGGAGAAATCAGCCCTGCGCCAGACAATGTCATCAATCGCGACTTCCAGGCTGCAACCCCGAATGAGAAGTGGCTCACCGACATCACGGAGTTCCAGATTCCAGCTGGCAAGGTGTACCTATCGCCCATGATCGACTGCTTCGATGGGCTGGTGATCAGCTGGACCATCGGCACCCGGCCAGATGCCCAGCTTGTGAACACGATGCTGGATGTTGCCATTGTGGTTGACGACAATTACCCTGGCCGGTTGACGACAACTATGTTGGCCGGTTAGAGGCCTACACCGGGCGGGTCCGGGAGGCGGGGCTACCGTTGGTCCTTCGAACACAAATCGAAGGTAGG
>NZ_JABBPE010000010.1 GCF_012927455.1 Polaromonas sp.
GACACGCACCCAATTTTGGGGGCGATGGATTCAATGGCTGCCCACAGCGATGGGTATTCGCCACGGTGGTCCTGCACCATCCGTACTGCGCGTTCGCGCACTTCCGGGGAAAACTTGTTTGGCTTCTTCATGGCTCAATCCTCTCAGAGATTGGAGCCTCCTCAAAATCCGGGGCGATTCACCAATGAGAACATCAATGGCTTAATTCGCCAGTTCTTGCCCAAGAGCACGGATCTGTCTGGCTATAGCCAAGAGCAGCTTGATGCGATTGCCGATCTGATGAATGGCCGGCCCAGGAAAACTCTGGACTGGTGCACACCGCACGAGGTCTACAGTGCCTGGCTGGCCAAGCTGGAAGACTCATCGCAAACCATCCAATAAACTACCGCTGTGCTGCACTTGGATTTGAGAGCGCCATGAGCGAAAGCAGGATACCTGCTATTCTTTTAATAGCAGAGAACGGGATGACGTCTACGCAAGTTTTCATGCCCTTGTGGCTGGGACAGAGAGGGCTACGTGGCAGGCGTTTACGTCGGTCCACGTCTTGGGTGCGCCCACTGGGAGAAAAGAGGTGAGCCCGAATTTCACCACTTTCGGCCATGGCGACGGTGCAGACGCAGGGAGAGTCCGCCCTGAATCCTGTTTTCATTTGGTGCCTACTCGGTTGCTCGGCACCTATGGCACCTCCAAGAAAAAATACCGCTATCTTTTCAGCAGCAGACTATTAAATGCCCATGAGACTTGCTTGGCTTCTCAACCATGACCCATACGTTCGGTGTACCTGGGATGCTCACTGCTTCTTCTTAGCCTTGGCAGACACCACAGGCGCCACAGGCACCGCAGGGGTGGTGTTGTCGGCTTCAAGGGCAACGTCTGCGCCTTTGGTAAGTACTTCTTCAAACTCAGCCAACTCTTCGCCAATGGAAGCGTATTTCTTGGACTTGGCTTTGTTGTCGATCCATTTGAGAACCGCGGCTTCCAGGTCTTCTTTGAAATGAGCGAGCGCTGATTCTTTGAAGGCTTTGGTTGCCTTCTTCGATGTACTGGACCAGAGGTCAATTAGGTCGGACAGGCCGTTGTCAAAATCATCAAACGTTTCAAGGTGGATCCAATGGCCGCTTTTATCAAACATTTTTTCTTTCGGTAATTGCATGTATTTCAGCTTAGGGGGCGATCAGTGCTCCAAGCCCGGCCCCCACTGGCCAAAAGACGTGGTCGTCAAAGCCGAATGGGGATCTGCTTGACCTTGTTGAATCTCTGGGCGAACCAATACAGAACCCACAAAGTTGCCACGGGCCAGCCCGACCATGAAAAAAGCACCTAGGCTTGCGACCTAAGTGCTTGATTCATTTCTTGTTTTTGGCTCCTCAACCTGGGCTCGAACCAGGGACCTACGGATTAACAGTCCGGCGCTCTACCAACTGAGCTATTGAGGAATACAGCCTTAGATTATAGCGTGCAATTCCCTACTTTTTGGTGTTGGACGCGCCCATAGGTGCATTCTTCGAGAGGGCGTACACGGATGTAGTGGGTAGATTTTTCAATGAAACCCGCATTTATCATCGTTTTCGAGAGTGAAATGCTATTAATTTTATAGCAAATATCGTTGCCCCCTCCCTTGGGCATTCTCGCTTTCTTCGGACACCCTGCCCACTGGACGTGCAGGCTCGGCTACCATCCCTACATTCCTGCTACAACGCATGAGGTTTAACCGCTTCGTGTCCTTAAACCTCTAAACCATGGGAAAACGACCACGTCCTGTGCCTTGGCTGGCTGCCTTGCAAAATTTCCCGCCGCTGGAGCGAGCCTGGGGTCCCGACGACCCAGCTCCTGGTTTGTTGGCGGCTGGTGCGGCGCTGGATGTGCGTACATTGATACAGGCTTATTCGCAGGGTATTTTCCCGTGGTTCAGTCTGGGGCAGCCCGTGCTGTGGTGGAGCCCCGATCCGCGCATGGTGCTGCGCACTGCCGCCTTCAAGCTGCACCGGTCCTTGCGCAAGAGCCTGCTTCATTTTCTGGATACGCCAGGGTGCGAGATCAGGTTTGACAGCGCTTTTGAGTGCGTCATTAGCGCCTGTGCGGCCAAGTTGAGAGGCGGCCAAGCCGGCACCTGGATTGTTCCGGACATAGTGAAGGCGTACAGTGCGCTGCACCAGGCGGGGTACGCACACAGTGTGGAAACCTGGGTTGCGGGAGAACTCATCGGGGGGTTGTATTGCGTCAACCTGGGTAGCATGGTGTTTGGTGAGTCAATGTTTGCGGATCGAACCGACGCCTCCAAAATTGCGTTGGCGGCACTGGTGGCTTTTTGCCGCGCGCAAGACATCGCGCTGGTAGATTGCCAGCAAAACACGCGGCACCTAGCATCGCTGGGAGCGGGTGAAATCAGCCGCGCCGAATTCGTCGCTCACCTTGATAGCAGCGTGGGTAAAACTGCCCCCCGCTGGCACTTCGAAACCGTATACTGGAATCAAATTTTGGCGCCGAGAACGCCGACGTTACCGTGACGCACCTCAAAGACCTGCCCCTGCAAAGCCTGCAGTTTTATGCAACGGCGCCCTATCCTTGCAGCTATCTGCCCGGCAAGCAGGCACGCTCGCAGGTCGCCACGCCCAGCCACCTGATCCACAACGACGCCTATTCCGACCTAGTAACTAACGGGTTCCGGCGTAGCGGCATGTTCACCTACCGCCCCTACTGCGATGGATGCCAAGCGTGCGTGCCGCTTCGCGTGCCGGTTGCCAGCTTTATAACAGACCGCAGCCAGCGCCGAGCCTGGGCACAGCACCGCACGCTGCATACGCGCATCCTCAAGCTGTGCTTTATCCCAGAGCATTACCGACTTTATCTTCGCTACCAGAACAGTCGCCACGCCGGGGGCGGCATGGACCATGACAGCATCGACCAGTACACGCAATTTCTGCTCCAAAGCCGGGTGAACTCGCGCCTAGTGGAGTTTCGCGAAAGCCTGCCCAATGGCGAGGCCGGTTCGCTCAAAATGGTTTCCATCCTTGATGTGCTGGAAGACGGCATTTCGGCGGTGTATACGTTTTACGAACCTGACGCGCAGGCCAGTTACGGTAACTACAGCGTGCTTTGGCAAATAGAGCAGGCCCGGCACTTGAACCTGCCTTATGTGTATCTTGGCTATTGGATAGCCCAAAGCGCAAAGATGAGCTACAAGGCCAGGTTCAAACCGCATGAATTGTTGCTCGACGGACGCTGGGCGCCTTCGGTTGCCACCGCTGCCACTGACAAGGACGGCCTTCCCAATCAAGCAAATTAGGTCAGCTGAATTGCGTCGACTGCTTCCTTGGCATTTCACAGTGTAAAATTTGTGCAGAAAGTCTGCATATGAAAAAGTCTGACAGTGGCGCACCCGCTACCCCCACAGTTCAAGTGATTGAACGCATATTTACCTTGCTGGAAATTCTTGCGAGTCGTGAAGAGGCGGTGACGCTCAAGGAAATCAGCGAAAAATCAGGGCTTCATCCCTCAACGGCGCACCGTATATTGAACGACCTGGCGACCGGCCGTTTTGTAGACCGCCCGGTTGCGGGCAACTACCGGCTAGGCATGCGTCTGCTGGAGTTGGGCAACCTTGTCAAGGCGCGTTTGAATGTTCGCGATGCCGCCCTCACCCCGATGCGTGAGCTGCATAAACTCACCCAGCAACCCGTCAACCTGAGCATGCGCCAGGGCGATGAAATTGTGTATGTGGAGCGCACTTTCAGCGAGCGATCGGGCATGCAGGTGGTTCGGTCTATTGGCGGCCGGGCACCACTGCATTTGACCTCCGTCGGTAAGCTGTTTCTGGCTTCTGACGACCCGCAACGATTGCGCACCTATGCCACGCGCACCGGCTTGTCGGGCCAGACCCGCAACAGCATCACGCAACTGTCTATTTTGGAACGTGAGCTTTCCAAGGCACGGCAATACGGCATCGCGCGTGACAACGAGGAGCTGGAGCTGGGAGTGCGTTGCATGGCCGCCGGCATTTACGACGACCAAGGCCAGCTTGTGGCTGGTCTGTCTATTTCAGCCCCTGCGGACCGGCTCGAGGAAAATTGGCTGCCTAAATTGCAGGCAACTGCCAACGAGATTTCCGCAGCCCTGGGATACAAGCTCACGTAGCGCCAACCTGGCAGTAAATAGCCGATAAACCCAAGCACAACGTGCACCACCAGCTATGAAAATAGAAGCGAAAAAGAGCGGCTAAAGAAAGACCTGCAGGGTCTTAATGAGCTTTTTGCGCTGAACACCAAAATTCAGCGCAAGCGCATGACATCTGTTAATTGACAGTCGCCAACTTGGCGGATGCGGTGAGGTTGAGCTTTTGGTCAGCTACAGGATTGGACTCTACCCAGCGACGCACGCGCTCGGCATCGCCCAGGCGGCTGAGCTTGCCTGCAGAATCGAGAAATACCATGATCAGCTTGCGCCCGGCAATTTTGGTTTGCATCACCAGGCATTGACCAGCTTCTGTGATGTAGCCGGTTTTTTGCAAGCCAATTTCCCATTCAGGGTTCTTCACCAAGCGATTGGTGTTGTTGTACTGCAGGGTGCGATTTCCCACTGCAACCTGGTAGCCCGCAGAGGTTGACAATTCGCGAAGCGTAGGGTCGCCGTGCGCAGCATTGACCAGCGTGGCCAAATCCTGCGCGCTTGACTGGTTGAGGCTGGAAAGACCGGTAGGCTCGACATAGCTGGTACCCGTCATGCCCAGCATCTTGGCCTTGGCGTTCATCAAACTGACGAACGTTGTCATGCCACCGGGATAGGTGCGCCCCAAGGCATGCGCTGCACGATTTTCGCTGGACATCAAAGCAAGGTGCAACATTTCACCGCGCGTCAAGGTAGTGCCTACTCTGAGACGCGAACTGCTGTGTTTTTCGGTGTCCACATCATCTTGCGTCACCGTGATCATTTCATCCATCGGCAACTTGGCACCGCTGATGATGACGCCGGTCATCAACTTGGTGAGCGAGGCAATCGGGAGCACGGCTCGATCATTTTTGCTGAACAGCACTTCACGCGTGTCCTGATCAATTACCAGCGCGACGCTTGACTTTAGATCCAGGGCGTCTTGCCCAATGTGCAGGCCCGCAATTTGGCCGAAAGAAGGTTTGGGTGGAACCGCAGCGTAAATGATGGTTTTACGCTTGGTTGATGCTGCAAACCGGACACTCTTGCGCGTTGCCACCACCTTTTTGGACGCCGTGGTCTTGGTGACATGCGACTTTTTAACAATCGCCTGCTTGCCGGTCGCCGCATCGGCCGCAGGCACCCCAAATGCGAAAAATAAAGCCAAAATGCTAACGATTTTTAATGCGGGATTGAAAATCTGTTTAGACATGTAGATTGGCCTGCTTTGGGTTGCTATCGATAAGATGTTAGGAGTGTATACAAATAGAAAAAGTCACGCAATATCAAAAACTTGCGTGACTTTCTTAAAAACGCACTCAGTTCTGGCTACTTTTGCCGCCCGATCCCACGATCTGCACCAGAAGGCCCTCTAAACCATTGAATATAAACAGTTTTATTTCAATAACTCAATGTATCACCCCTGCGCAGCAACCCGATCAGCTTTACTTTGAAGTTTATTTAGCGCGCTGAGGTAGGCCTTGGCTGACGCGACCACGATATCGGGGTCGGCGCCCACGCCATTGACCACGCGTCCGCTGTTTTGCAGGCGTACCGTCACCTCTCCCTGGCTTTCCGTCGATCCGCTGATCGCATTGACTGAATAAAGCACCATCTCCGCACCACTATTGACGTGTGACTCAATCGCCTTCAGGGTGGCATCGACGGGGCCGTTGCCGTCCGATTCACCCCTGACTTCCTTTCCCTCGACGGTGAAGACGACACTGGCTTGTGGGCGCTCACCGGTTTCACTGTGCTGTGACAGGGAGACAAAGCCATATTGCTCTTTATCGTGCGTGACGCTTTCGTCGCTGACCAGCGCCAGAATGTCCTCGTCGAAAATCTCGCTTTTGCGGTCTGCGAGTTCCTTGAATTTGGCGAACAGGCTGTTGATGTCGGCCTCACTCTCCGACTGCACGCCGAGGTCTTGCAAGCGCTGCTTGAACGCGTTGCGGCCACTAAGCTTGCCCAGCACAATTTTGCTGGCGCTCCAGCCCACATCTTCTGCCCGCATGATCTCGTAGGTCTCACGCGCCTTCAGCATGCCATCCTGGTGAATGCCCGAGGCGTGGGCAAAGGCATTGGCGCCTACCACCGCCTTGTTGGGCTGCACCACGAAGCCAGTGGTCTGGCTGACCATGCGGCTGGCAGCCAGAATATGCAGCGGTTCGATATTCATATCCAGGTTGAAATAGTCCTTGCGGGTTCTCACCGCCATGACGATCTCTTCAAGTGAACAGTTTCCTGCACGTTCACCCAGCCCATTGATGGTGCATTCAACCTGACGCGCGCCGCCTATCTTCACGCCGGCCAGCGAGTTGGCGACCGCCATGCCCAAGTCGTTGTGGCAGTGCACCGACCAAATGACCTTGTCGCTGTTGGGAATGCGTTCGCGCAGCGTTCTGATGAAGTTGCCATACAACTCAGGCACTGCGTAGCCTACGGTGTCTGGCACATTGATGGTCGTGGCGCCCTCGTCGATCACGGCCTCCAGCACGCGGCACAGGTAGTCGACATCGCTGCGGAAGCCGTCCTCGGGACTGAACTCGACGTCGGCTACCAGGTTTCGCGCGAAACGAACCGACAACCTGGCCTGCTCCAGCACCTGTTCGGGCGACATGCGCAGCTTTTTTTCCATGTGCAGGGCACTGGTAGCGATAAATGTGTGAATGCGCGCGGAGCGGGCGCCCTTGAGCGCCTCGGCGGCCCGCGAAATGTCTCGATCATTGGCGCGCGACAGTGAACAAACGGTGCAATCCTTGATTGCATTTGCGATCGCTTGCACCGCCTCGAAGTCGCCGTTGGAACTTGCTGCAAAACCTGCCTCAATCACGTCAACTTTCAATCGCTCCAACTGGCGGGCAATACGCAGTTTCTCGTCTCTGGTCATGGAGGCGCCAGGTGATTGTTCGCCGTCACGCAAGGTGGTGTCAAAAATAATCAATTTGTCGGTCATGAAAAGCTCCGGGTGCGCTGCTAGCTGTATGTGGGGAAAAGTGAGTCAGTACGTCATGGCGGTTGTCTTAGCGCCTTTCCCGGCATTGCTTCGTTTCAGACCCGAGACGATGGCCTTGAGCGATGCAGAGACAATATTGCCATCCATGCCGACGCCGAACAGCGTCTGGCCGTTGATGCACAACTCCAGGTAAGCCACCGCCTGCGCGCCAGCACCGGAGCCAATTGCATGCTCGTGGTAATCAAGCACGCGAACTGAAAGGCCGGTCGCTGCATTGAGTCCCGCGATAAAGGCGTCAATCGGGCCCGTGCCCGCGCCTGCAATCGGGTGGGGGCTGCCGCCCAGCCACACCTCGGCCTTGATGTTGAACGTCCTGCTGCCAGCGCTCCCGATTTCCTGGATCACCAGATGCTGTGGTGCGGCGATGGTTTGTACGCCGTATTCCTTTTCAAACAACGCAAAAAGGTCTTGCGCTGTCAATTCCTTGCCGCTGGCGTCCATGACGGTTTGTACAACCTGGCTGAATTCGATCTGCAGGCGCCTCGGAAGCTCAAGGCCGAACTCGCTTTCGAGTAGATAAGCAATACCGCCCTTGCCCGACTGGCTGTTGACGCGGATGACGGCTTCATAGCTGCGGCCCAGATCTTTCGGGTCGATCGGAAGATACGGCATGTCCCAGAGGTCCTCCTCCCTGCGCGAAGCGAACGCTTTCTTAATCGCGTCCTGGTGCGAGCCCGAGAACGAGGTGTAGACAAGGTCGCCGGCATAAGGGTGGCGGGGATGGACCGGCAACTGGTTGCAATGCTCGACCAAGCGGCGGATATCGTCAATTTTCGAGAAGTCCAGGCCAGGTGAGACGCCTTGCGTGTAGAGGTTAAGCGCCACGTTGACAAGATCGACGTTGCCGGTCCGTTCGCCGTTGCCGAAAAGGCAACCTTCGATACGGTCGGCGCCAGCCATCAAGGCAAATTCACCCGCTGCCGTACCTGTTCCCCGGTCGTTGTGTGGATGAACCGAAAGCACGATGGCCTCGCGCCGCGCCAGGTGGCGGTGCATCCACTCCATCATATCCGCAAAGATATTGGGCGTTGAATGCTCTACCGTCGACGGAAGGTTGATGATGCATTTGTGCTGGGGCGTAGGCTGCCAGACGCTGGTTACCGCATCGACGACACGTTTGGAAAATTCAAGTTCGGTGCCCGACCACATTTCAGGCGAATATTGGAATGTCCACTGCGTGCCGGGGTGTTCGTCGGCCAAATGCATGAAGAGACGCGCGTTGTCGGTGGCGAGCTTTACGATTTCGTCTTCGTCCATGCCAAGCACGACGCGGCGCATGACGGGGGCGGTGGCATTGTAGAGGTGGACGATGGCCTTTTGGGCGCCTTTTAGCGACTCGAAAGTGCGGCGAATTAGCGGCTCGCGGGCCTGCGTGAGCACCTGAACAGTGACGTCGTCAGGGATGAGTTTGTCATCTATCAGTCGGCGAAGAAAGTCGAATTCGACCTGCGAGGCCGAAGGGAAACCGACCTCAATCTCTTTAAAGCCGATTTTTATGAGGGTATCGAACATTTTGAGTTTGCGCGGGATGTCCATGGGCTCAATCAGGGCCTGGTTACCGTCGCGCAGGTCGACGCTGCACCATACCGGCGGACGCGTCAACACGGCATCGGGCCAAGTGCGACCGACCAGACGGATCGGGGGGAAGGACTTATATTTGCTCGAAGGGGTTTTCAACATGGTCATCTTCTTAACTCGAATTTCAAAACTTGGCAACCCAATAAAAAACGACCCGTTGCTGGTGCAAACGGGCCGTTGAATTGGGTGTACGCGTACGCGCTACCGTCTTCGCCCGATGGCAGGTAGCAGTAGTACTAACGAAATTTTTTTCATACCTTCAATATACCATGATTTATTTGTGAAGACCGCGCTCATCCGGCTCGTCGGTCGACGTGGAAATGACGCTGGTCTGCAAGCCCTTGGCCTTGCGCCAGCCGTACAGTACGTATCCCGATAAGCCATAGACAACAAACAAGCCGAACATCACAATTGGCGGATGGATGTTGATCGCTGCGATCCCCAAGGCGATCAGCACGATCACCACGAAGGGCACGCTGCGCTTCATCTGCACGTCCTTGAAACTGTAGAACGGCACATTGGTCACCATGGTGAGCCCGGCGTACAGGGTCAAGCCGAACGTATACCAGCGCACCTCTAGCCCTGTGAAGCCAGCGTCGGACATCAGCCAGATAAAACCGGCTACGAGAGCCGCCGCTGCCGGTGAGGGTAAGCCCTGAAAGAAACGCTTATCTACTACTGCGGTATTGACGTTAAAACGGGCCAGCCTTAGCGCGGCACAGGCGCAATAAACGAAGGCGCCAATCCAGCCCCAACGTCCTAAACTGGTGAGAGCCCACACATAGGCTATCAGAGCGGGTGCGGCCCCGAAAGACACCATATCGGACAGAGAGTCCATCTGCTCGCCAAAGGCGCTTTGGGTGTTGGTCATGCGGGCGACTCTTCCATCAAGGCTGTCGAGCACCATGGCGCAAAAAACGCCAATGGCAGCCTGATCAAATTTGCCGTTCATCGCCATGACGATGGCGTAAAAGCCACCGAACAGCGCCGCGAGCGTGAACAGGTTAGGCAGTATGTAGATGCCTTTGCGACGCTTGCGTACCACCACCTCATGTGTCATCGAACCGGATTCCTCGCCATCATGCATAAAAAAACTCTCCTGAAGCACAACTGGTGCGCGAAAACAGCTATAAATACGATAGCAAGTCGGATTCTACTGCCCATAAATGACACGCTGGGCAACAATGCGCCCCTGAATTATTCACTGTCCAAAGGTAGCAAGCCAGCGGTTCAACTGCTTAATGTGACTGCACGCTGCAGGCAGATACCAGTTTGCTTTCAACATAAAAAAAGCCGCGCAAAGACTTTGCGCAGCTTTCAGCAGGACAATGCCTGATTAGACTCCAAATTTAGTTTGGGACCTGGTTTGCGCTCAGTTGCGCGTCTGGTCCACGAGTTTGTTTTTCGCGATCCACGGCATCATGGCACGAAGTTTTTCACCTACCACTTCGATCTGATGCTCGGCGTTCAGACGGCGGCGGCTGATGAGTGTCGGCGCACCTGCCTGGTTCTCCAGGAGGAAACTCTTGGCGTATTCGCCGGTCTGGATGTCCTTCAGCACGGCGCGCATGACGTTTTTGGTATCTTCGGTCACGATACGGCGGCCAGTTACGTACTCACCGTACTCGGCGTTGTTCGAGATGGAGTAGTTCATGTTGGCGATACCGCCTTCGTAGATCAGATCCACGATCAGCTTGAGTTCATGCAAGCACTCGAAGTAAGCCATTTCGGGCGCGTAGCCTGCTTCAACCAGCGTTTCGAAACCAGCCTTGATGAGCTCAACCGTTCCGCCGCACAACACGGCCTGCTCGCCGAACAGGTCGGTTTCGGTTTCTTCACGGAAGTTGGTTTCAATGATGCCGGCTTTGCCGCCGCCATTGGCCATCGCATAGCTGAGTGCCAGGTCCCGGGCTTTGCCGGATTTGTCTTGATGCACAGCGACGAGGTGAGGCACGCCGCCGCCTTGGGTGTAGGTATTGCGCACGGTGTGGCCTGGCGCCTTTGGAGCGACCATCCAGACGTCAAGGTCAGCACGTGGAATCACGCAGCCGTAATGTACGTTAAAGCCGTGCGCGAACACCAGCGAAGCGCCCTGCTTGATGTTGGGCGCCACATCGCTTTTGTAAACCGCGCCGATTTGCTCATCAGGCAACAAAATCATGACCACATCGGCAGCCTTGACCGCATCAGCCACTTCAGCTACTTTCAAGCCGGCTTTTTCAACCTTGGGCCAGGAAGCGCCGCCCTTGCGCAAACCGACGACAACCTTGACGCCGCTGTCATTCAAATTCTGGGCGTGTGCATGGCCCTGGCTGCCGTAGCCAATGATGGCAACCGTTTTGCCCTTGATCAGGCTCAAATCGCAATCTTTGTCGTAAAAAACTTTCATCTCTCGCTCCTAAATAATCACAAACAGATCAAAAAATCCGGCAAAAGCGCCGCGGGCGTTGCCATTGCCGGCAACTTCAAACTCTCAAAATCCGCTCGCCTCGGCCGATGCCGCTTGAACCGGTTCGCACCGTCTCCAGAATGGCGCTGCGGTCGATCGCTTCCAGAAACGCATCGTTTTTGGTCTGGTCGCCCGTCAGTTCGATCGTGTAACTTTTTTCAGTCACATCAATAATCCGCCCGCGAAATATATCAGCCATGCGCTTCATCTCTTCACGCTCCTTGCCGACAGCGCGCACCTTAACCATCATGAGCTCGCGCTCGGTGTAAGAGCCTTCAGTCAGGTCAACCACCTTGACCACTTCAATCAGGCGGTTCAGGTGCTTGGTGATCTGCTCGATTACATCGTCCGAACCAGCGGTCTGTATCGTCATGCGCGACAGGCTCGGATCTTCCGTCGGTGCGACGGTCAGGCTTTCAATGTTGTAGCCGCGGGCCGAGAACAGGCCCACGACGCGGGAAAGCGCGCCAGGCTCGTTTTCCAGCAAGACTGCAATGATATGTTTCATATTGAGTAGATTCCTCTTTTCGGTGCCCTCCCCGTCCGGCGGTAACCGAACGGCTTGGCAGCCAATAGATTCTTCGGGTTGTCATGCCGGACTTGATCCGCCATGACAGGCTTTTTGTCTTACAGGTCTTCCGACCCCAGCAGCATTTCAGTGATGCCCTTGCCGGCCTGCACCATCGGAAACACGTTTTCTGTAGGGTCGGTGCGAAAGTCCATGAAAACCGTGCGGTCCTTGAGCTTGCGCGCTTCGCGAAGCGCCGGCTCCACGTCCTGTGGCTTTTCGATCAGCATGCCGACATGCCCATAGGCTTCGGCCAGCTTCACAAAATTAGGCAATGCGTCCATGTAGCTGCTGCTGTAGCGGCCGGCGTATTCAACTTCCTGCCATTGGCGAACCATGCCCAGGTAGCGGTTGTTCAGTGACACGATTTTGATCGGTGTGTTGTACTGCAGGCAGGTTGAAAGCTCCTGGATGCACATTTGCACCGAGCCTTCACCAGTGATGCAGAACACTTCCGAGTCGGGTTTGGCCAGCTTGATGCCCATGGCATAGGGAATGCCGACGCCCATAGTGCCCAGCCCGCCGGAATTGATCCAGCGGCGCGGCTCGTCAAACTTGTAGTACTGCGCGGCCCACATCTGGTGCTGACCGACGTCTGACGTGATATAGGTATCGGCGTCCTTGGTCATGTTCCATAGCGTTTCTACCACGTACTGCGGCTTGATGACATCGCCGGTACCCAGGCTATATTTCATGCAATCCCGTTTGCGCCAGCCTTCGATCGTGTCCCACCAGCCGCCCAACGCATTGGCATCGGGCTTGAGGCCCGATTCTTTGATCATGGCGATCAGTTCGGTCAGCACGTCTTTTACATCGCCCACGATTGGGATATCAACCTTCACACGCTTGGAGATGCTCGACGGATCAATATCAATGTGAATGATCTTGCGTTCGTTCTGCGCGAAGTGTTTGGGGTTACCAATCACGCGATCATCAAATCGGGCACCAACTGCCAGCAACACATCACAGTGCTGCATCGCGTTGTTGGCTTCAACGGTACCGTGCATGCCGAGCATGCCGAGGAATTTCCTGTCGCTGGCTGGATAAGCGCCCAGGCCCATCAACGTGTTGGTGCAGGGGTAGCCCAGCATGTCCACCAGGGTACGCAACTCTTGCGAGGCATTGCTAAGAACAACACCGCCGCCCGTGTAAATATAGGGCCGCTTGGCCGATAGCAGCAACTGCAGCGCCTTTCGAATTTGCCCACCATGCCCTTTACGCACCGGGTTGTAGGAGCGCATTTCAACACTCTGCGGATACCCGGTGTAAAGCGTTTTGTTGAACGAAACGTCTTTAGGGATATCCACCACCACCGGACCTGGCCGGCCCGTCCGGGCGATGTGGAAGGCCTTTTTTAAAGTGTCGGCCATCTGCCGTACATCCTTGACCAGGAAGTTGTGCTTGACGATGGGACGGGTAATGCCCACGGTATCGCATTCCTGAAACGCGTCCAGACCAATCGCGTGAGTTGGAACCTGACCCGTGATGATGACCATCGGGATGCTGTCCATGTAGGCCGTTGCGATACCCGTCACCGCGTTGGTGACGCCAGGGCCAGAGGTGACCAGGGCCACGCCGACATCACCGGTTGCGCGCGCATAGCCATCGGCCGCGTGTACGGCGGCTTGCTCGTGACGCACCAGGATGTGCTGGATGGTGTCCTGCTTGTAGAAAGCGTCGTAGATGTGCAAAACCGCGCCGCCCGGATAACCCCAAACGTGCTTGACGCCTTCGGCTTGAAGCGCCTTGATGAGAATTTCTGCGCCTCGGAGTTCCTGCGAGTTTGCGGGAGCAGATGCGGCGGCTGCGGAAGCGATTTCCGCTTTTGAAATGTCCATGATCAACCTTTGTGAATTTCTCTAACGAAATACCGTGGGTGCCTCTTCTCCCGCTCTTGTGAAGCAGAGTCGAGACTTGAGGCCAGAACCATAAGCAGATACATAATCCGCCGAGCCATGACCCGTTTGCCTTTTGAATAGCAGCGAGCATTATTGCATTTCTGCGTTGTGCACAGGCAGAAAAAGCGCGAAAACCAAGGCTGGCGTTGTCTGATGCGATAATTTTGATCGGTAATCCGTAATTGCGAGCCAATACGCACGACGCCGTGGCGTCACTGAATCAAAATAACTACAGCGCTGGACAAGCCAGAATTCGAAACCGTTGGCAACTGAACAAGAACTTTCTGACTTTTTGAAAAGCGTTGAAAAACGGGCTTTCAAGCGCAGCATCTACCACGTGCGGGATGAAGAAGCTGCCTTGGATATCGTTCAAGACAGCATGATGAAACTGGCGCAGCACTACGGCGACAAGCCTGCTGCGGAGTTGCCCATGCTGTTTCAGCGGATTTTATCCAACACCACGCTGGACTGGTTCCGGCGTCGCAAGACCCGAAACGCGCTTTTCTCCAATATGAGCGATTTTGAATCGCCAGGAGAAGACGGAGATTTTGATCTTCTGGAAACTTTAGAGACGCTGACCAACTCCGAAGGTACAGAGAGCGCTCAGGATGCTACGGAACGGACTCAAATATTTAGGGAAATCGAACTTGAGATAAAGGAACTGCCCGGCCGTCAACGGGAAGCGTTTCTGATGCGTTACTGGGAGGAGATGGACGTGGCTGAAACAGCTGCGGCGATGGGTTGCTCGGAAGGCAGCGTCAAAACGCACTGTTCCCGCGCGGTTCACGCCCTCAGTAAGGCCTTGAGCGCAAAAGGTATAAAACTATGACTAATTCAGTGCAAAAAAGAGCCGCTATCCTGCAAGACCGTTATGGCCTGAAAGCTGCTTGTTACTTGTCCGCAGGCGCCGCAGACCTGCCGTACGAAATTTCCGAGCGTCTGCGTGCCGCTCGGGCCCAGGCGGTTTCCAAGCGAAAAATCGTAAAAATGGAAACCTCGGGCGGCATAGTTAACGCCGGTGGCAGCGCTGCGCTTTCATGGGGTTCCGATGATCGTGTGAGCTGGTGGGCTCGCATTGGTTCAGTTCTGCCCCTCATTGCCCTGGTGGTCGGCCTGCTTGCCATCAATTCAATTCAAAGCGATAACCGCGACCAGGAAGTGGCAGAGGTTGATGCTGCGCTACTGACCGACGAGCTGCCCCCGGCTGCATTTGCAGATCCCGGCTTTATCCAGTTTCTCAAGGCCACACATTAAAGCCCTGACGGCGCTAAACCCTAACTTTTAAATGACCGCGCAAGTCGCCTTTTTAGATGCTCAATCGCACCATGACCATACCGAACTGCTCGCGCGCGGAGCGCTGCAGACCGGGACGTTGAGGTTGTCGCAGTTTTTCGCCGCGTTTGCGCTGGTCGGCCTCCTGTCCGTTCTGCCTGTTTCCGGATTTACTCAGGTCATCAAGCAGGCAACTTCTGCCGCGCCCTCAGGCAGAAAGCCGATTGAGGCGGCATCCAAAGGGCCCACATCCCGACCCTCCTGGCTAGAGCTTTCTTCGAGGCAACAACAGGCGCTTGCGCCCTTGGCCTCGAGCTGGAACACCATTAGCGAGGTGCAAAAGCGCAAATGGCTGGAAATTTCCAAGAATTACGCCGCACTCCCACTGGAAGGTCAGACCACCATGCACAGCCGCATGAACGAATGGGTCACTCTCAGCCATCAGCAACGCGCCCAGGCACGCCTTAACTTCGGCAAAAGCAAAGAGCTGTCGAAGGAATTGACGCCCGAAGAGAAAAAAGCCAAATGGCAGACCTATCAGGCGCTGAGCGCTGAAGAAAAGCAAAAGCTGGCGGCCAAAGCCAGCCCCAAGCCTGCCGGCGCCGCAACTGCTCTCAGGCCAGTGGCACCGCAAAAATTAGCGGCAGTCCCGCCGCACTCCAGCGCCTCAGGAGCCAGGCCGTCACCTAAAATAGCGCCATTCCAGCCAGCGATAGCCCCCAATTCAATGGTGCCGCATGCAGGCGAAATGGCCAACGGCGAATCGGGAACTGCAACGCAGCGCTGAAACCCGCAAACGCGCTGCCGGTGGGGCTGGTGATTTAACTCAACCGGTTCTGCAGACCGCAGCCTGCAATCACTTACCGCCAAAATTGACAGTATCCTGCACCCCAACCCCCTCACTTTTCAGGCGTATGGCCTGCTGGATGTACGAAGGCCTGCTGATGTTTGGCGTGGTGTTCCTTGCCGGCTACCTGTTCGGCACGCTGAGCCAGACCAAAAATGCCTTGGATAACCGCCACGCGCTTCAGACGTTTGTGTTCGTTGTCGTCGGCATTTATTTTGTTTGGTTCTGGGCCAAAGGGCAGACCTTGGCGATGAAAACATGGAACATCCGTATGGTGGATGTCAACGGTGCCCCCATCACCCAGCAGCGCGCTTTGCTACGTTACCTGCTGAGTTGGCTCTGGTTTCTGCCGCCACTGCTTGTAAGCTGGCTGCTGGGTCTGCCAGCAAGGGAAAGCGCCGTATTGGCCGTCGGCTGGGTCGCTATTTGGGCAATTTTGGCGAATTTTCATCCTACCCGGCAGTTCTGGCATGACGCTTGGGCTGGCACGCGGCTGGTGACTTGGGTGCCGCCGGCCCGGGCAAAGCGCGGCACCTGATTAGCACTGGCAACAACGTAGCCGTAAGCTGCGCGACAATCCTGCATGTCCGAACAAATCCCGTTTCCCATTCCTGGTTCAGCCCCCGCTCAACCCAGCGGTGACAGTCAGTTGCCCGTTGGTGAACAAGTTAATCCCCAAAAATACCGCAAAGGCCTGAGCCGCGTCTGGCACGCTACTGGATATTCCATGGCTGGGCTGCGCGCCGGTTGGTCCGAAACGGCTTTTCGCCAGGAAGCGATCTCCTCCCTTGTGCTTGTTCCCCTCGCCTTCTGGCTGGGTCAAAACTGGGTCGAGACCGCTTTGCTGGCCGGCACGGTCATTCTCATCATGATTGTCGAACTGCTCAACACCGGCATCGAAACCGCCATCGACCGCATCGGCCCAGAGTGGCACGACCTCTCCAAGCGTGCCAAAGACATGGGCAGCGCCGCCGTGTTGCTCAGTTTGCTGCTGTGCGCCGGCACTTGGTCCCTGGCGCTGTACCAGCGGTTTGCCGCATGAGTTCTGCCAAACTGACCGGGCCAGCTTTCTCAATATGTGTTTATTGCGGCTCGCGAACTGGCAATCAACCCGAATTCGCGGCGTTGGCCCGCCAGGTGGGTAGCTGGATCGGACTGCACGGCGGCCAACTGGTGTACGGCGGTGGCCGCAATGGCTTGATGGGTATCCTCGCCGATGCCACACTAGAAGCCGGGGGCCGGGTGATTGGCGTGATTCCCCAAGCATTGGTGGAAAAAGAATGGGCTCATACCGGATGCACCGAACTGCACATTGTGGAGAACATGCACGAACGCAAGCGCATCATGGCCGAGCATGCCGACGCGTTCCTGACCATGCCCGGAGGTATTGGTACGCTGGAAGAATTCTTTGAAGTCTGGACCTGGCGTCAACTGGGCTACCACGACAAGCCGGTCGGCCTGCTGAACCACAAGGGCTACTACAACAGCCTGTTGGGGTTTTTGAACTCTGCCGTGACGCAGGGCTTCATGAGCGACTGGCAAATTGATTTGATTCGTACCGGGCCCGAAGCGCGCGCTCTGCTCCAGACATTGGTTGAGGCTGCGGGTATGGCCTCTGGCAAGCCGCAGCTGGACCAGATTTGAGAGTCCAGCCCTGTTTTCCAGGCGAATGGTCCAGGGCCGTAGCGTCAACTGGTGCGCCAATATCGCCGGTTTCATTTGCAGCAGCCGGTACTCCAGCGCATCCCAGCTGTCCCTCATGTCGCGGTAGCGGCTGTAAAACACCAGCCCGCTCTGTCCGGACTGGTAGATAAACCGGGAATACTCCGGATCGGTCAGGTCGTACACGGCACGCATGGTTCCGTCAAAGCCCGCCCATGGCGCGCGAAGCGGCTCCTGCCAGTGTGGGTGTGAAGGGGCGGCTGCACTAAGGTCTGGTTCAGAAATGGCGGCAGCTGCAGCGGGTCATCGAATTAACCACGCAAACCCAGCCTGAAGCGGCCACCCACTGAAGCACACGCACCATGGTCAAACAAGCCGGTGCCAGTGCGTCCTCAATCTCACGTATTTGGCGCAGTCACGGCCTCAAGCCGCATTCCCGTCAAGAAAAGTTCAGCAGCCAGACCGGCTCGATCGCCAATTCGGGACTAGATCAGTCGGCTGCACCTGAGAAATTACTACCGTTCGCGCCCAAACACGCTGCATCAAAGTTAAAACTGACGATAGGGGCCGTGAAATCGTCAAAGGATGCACCTAGCGCAATTTCACCCTCCTGTAGCAACAGGCACTCTTGCCGGCGCAAGGCCACAATGACCGGGTTGTCAGAAAAACGTACCCAAGTGCCGTAACTGCTGACATCTTCCAGATAATATTTGCCCGCCCGCCACGAAATTTTGGAATGCCAGCGGGAAACCCGAGGGTCCTGCACCACAAATTGCGACGCTTTATCGCGACCCAGGAATATCGGTAGCCGGTCAGATGTATACACAGCGTAGCTGTCCAGCCATGAGAGGCGAATGGTTGCGGGCGGTGCAGCCGGCGTGGCAACCGGCAATGGTGTGAGGCTGGCGGGTTGAGTTAGAAACGCTGACATGATGTCTGATTGCCACTCGATCCGGTGTACAACGCAGGCTTCACTGCGGCCGCGAATGTCCATCGCGCCCAGACAGCGAAACCGCACCATGCTGTCGTAACCGAGCTCGCGGATGACCGAGTCTGTGGCAAGAATCTGCTCGGGGCCGGACAGGTCACTCAGACGGGAGGCTACATTGACGGCATCGCCAAAACAATCGCCATCCTGTTCGACGATGTCACCACGGGCCATGCCGACCTGAAGCCGCATTTTCAGTTGCTCGGGCCAGTTGCGAATGCGGTCTTGGTGCACCCGCTGCATTTCAGTCACGGCTTCAATCGCGCTAAGGTTCTTGGTAAACACCATCAGTACCCCGTCACCCAAGTTTTTTACCACGCGTCCATCGCGCGCTTTGCACACTTCGCCTATCCACTGAGTTAACCGCGTGATGGCTTGGGTTGCCTTGGCGTTGCCCAATGACTCAAACACGCCGGTGCTTCCAGTCAGATCGGCAAAAACCACAGTAAGTTCTAACATGTCGTGATTCTGCTAATGATTTGTAATTATTTAAATTAATTAAAACACATAGATACAAAAAATGTTGCACATCCAATGTGACTTGGCCGCGGCCAAAAACTCCCGTTAGATGCTTGTTAGGTGGCAGGTAGCTGGAATTTATCGCCTTGAATTCGAGAAATTCGTCGAATCCGTAAATACCGCTTTCCCGCCCGTTGCCTGACTGACACCGTACAGCCCGCTACCAAGGCCCGGGTGATTTTCAGCGTAATCTGACTGAACAGAAAATTCAATGGAGTGATGCAGCCCACCACCCCGATGGGATCGCGCAGCATTAGCAAACTGCTGACCTTTTTCTCCCACTCAAAAGCGCGCGCTACCTTTGCAAAGTTGCACCAATGCCAAGCCGGCCCGCCGACCTGCACGGCCCGCGCTATTTTAAAAGGCATGCCGACCTCGCGGGAAATTGTAAGCTTCAACTTTTCGGATCGCCCCTCGATCCCAGCGGCGATCGTGCCAAGGTGGCCCGCGCGGGTTTCCAGAGGTGGCGTGGACCAGCTGTCAAATGCCGTGCGGGCTGCCAGCACCGCGGCTTTGGCCTCTGGCACCATGCCAGAGGGCACCGTCGCTACCAATGCTTCGGTGTTGAAGTCGTAGACCGGCAGGGTTTCGCTGGAGCGGGCCTTGACCCATTGGCCGTTGATGTAACGCACTGGATACGTGGCGAGGGCGGCAGTCATGGCGGAGTTGGTCATGTCGGGCGTCGTTCCAACCAATGCACAATTGCAAAAATCAGGGGTTTTCCTCGGGGGATCAGATTTCTGGCTGCATGTTTCACTAATTTAGGGCGGGACCAAAGGGCTGACGGTAAATAGCATTTAAAACCTGAAGTTGCTTCACATTTCGTTACTAAGTAAATGCATTATTTGTTGTTCTAAGTCAAAAAATTTGGGTAAGACCGATTGCATCCAACGCAAGTGAGTATTAATCTAACAGAACACACAGAAATGACACAAAAGTGTGTGAATATTGACAAACGATTTCGCCGCTATCTTGCATTGCTAATCGAGCCATACCTAATGCGGCAAGCTTGACAGAAAGTTTCCACACCATGCGCTGGTTAAAACCAAATTTAAGAAGCAGCTTTATGGCCTTCCTGGGTCAAGGTCCCGTAACGCCTTCGACGATGGACGACCGCACCGAAATCATTCGCGAATTCATCCTGGACGAATTGGGTGAATTTGGCGAAAAACACTTTCCAAATATTGGACGTCGCGTGCGCTATGCCCAGGACGTCGTGAGTCTGTGGTACGCCCGCGGCGACGTGATGGCGGTGCTTTCGGCGGTACACGGAGAAACCATTGCCCGCGAAAAAGTAGATCGCATCACCGACCAGTTCAGGGGACTGCTGCCGCGTGGCCTGAGTTCAAGGCCCAGTCCGCTGAGCACTTGATCGCCCTCAGCCTTCAAGCCCTTTATTCAACCCCCTCCATCAACCAGCTGCGTGCTGGTTTTTCTTTGGCCAGTCGCAGCTGTTGCGCCGGCGTGCTATGGATGACCCCACAGCAAAAAGGCATCTCTGCCCTCCACGGCCAAGGTGATTTGGCGCCCTACCGGCAGCAGCACCTTGGTGGCGACATGGCCAAACGGCAGTCCGGTCAGCACGCGCGCCTTGATCTGGCTCTGCAGCCACGCAACCACCGTGGGCAGCTTGAAGCCCTTGTCGTGCGGCACTGCCTTGAAGCCAGTGAACTGCCCGAAAATAACGGCCTTTTGTTGCGCCAGCACCCCCGCATGCAGCAGTTGCGTGAGCATGCGTTCCACCCGGTAAGGGTGCTCGCCAATATCCTCAAGAAACAAAATACCGCCTGGGACAACGGGCAGATAAGGCGTGCCGACCAGCGACGACAGCATGGCCAGATTGCCGCCCCACAGCACTGCGTTCTTGATGTTGAATTGGCCTGCAGCGCCCGTTGCACTTGCACCGTCAGCTATTAAAGTGATAGCGTGCTTGGGAAGCTTCCAGCCCGTTCCCTCGCCCTGCCCGGTGATCAGGTCGTCAAAGCAGGCTTCCATGATGTCGTCGGGCGCAGCCGCGGTCCCAAAGTCGCAACCCAGCGCGGGACCGGCCCAGGTTACAGCGCCGGTCTTGGCCAGCACAGCCATCTGAAACGCCGTGAAGTCGCTCAAACCCACAAAATGCGTGCCCTTGCCAATGCTTTTGGCCACGGCTTTGTAGTTGATGCCTGGCAGGATGCGCGACAGGCCGTAGCCGCCTCGCGAAACAAGCGCGACATCGGCGCCACTGGCCGCTGCGCGGTGAATGGCGGCCAGCCGGGTGGCGTCGTCGCCGGCAAAGCGCTGGTGACTCGCCAGTGCGTCGGCGTCAACTTCGACCTCGTAACCCAGGGTCTGCAGGCGTTTCACGCCGCGTTTGAAGCTGGCTTTGTCGCGCACCGCGCTGGAGGGTGAGTAGATATAGATATGTTTTTTCACGGGGTCCAGTATCCCATTGCCGGCGCAGCGCAGGTCCGGCAACCGACTCCAGTTGTTTTCAGACTCGGCTCCGGAAGAAAAGCAGCGCGTGCTGGGCTACCAACTCACCATGCTCCTGCACAAAATGACCGGCCTGCCCTAGCACCAGCGGTTCCGCGCAGCCGCGAATGTTGGAGCGCAAGGCCTGCATGACAGGCGCACCGAGCACCGGGTCTTGCGCGCCGATCACCATCAACGTCTGGCCGTCCCAGCGCTCGCGCCAGAACTGGCGCACCGTGCGCGAAATGGCCGCGCCGTCCTGCTCTTCGACTTGCACCATGGCGGGAAAGGCGCGCAGCGCGGCGCGGTGACCCCTGTCGGGAAACGGGGCCATGTAGGCCGCGCACTCTTCAGCGCTCATCTGCGGGTTGCCACGGGCCAGCAGGCGCGCCACATCAAATTCCGGGCTTTTGGCGCACATCTGGCGCCAAGCCAAAAAACCAGCTGACAGCGGCGCATCACCGGTTGCCAGCGTGGTGTTCATGACCAGCAGGCCCTGGTAGCGCTGCGGCGCTGCCATAGGCAGCGTGAGGCCGATCAGACCACCCCAATCCTGCACGACCAGCACGACACGTTGCAAGTCCAGCCTTTCCACCAGTTCAAGCAGTATCTGGCGATGCACGTTGAAGCCGTGAAAGCTGTCCTTTTTTGGTTTGTCGCTTTTGCCGAAGCCGATCAGGTCGGGGGCCACCACCCGGTGCCCGGCTTGCAGGAAGGCCGGAATCATCTTGCGGTAGAGATAGCTCCAGGCCGGGTTGCCATGCAGGCACAAATAAGTGAGGCCCGGCTCATCGCCCACCTCCACGGATTCCCGTTCATCGAGGTAATGCATGCGCAGACCGGCTAGCGTCGGCAAATCGCTGAGGTAGCGCGGCTGCCACGGGTAGCCCGGCAAGCCGGCGAAGGCGGCATCGGGCGTGCGCAGCGCGTCGTCGCGCAGTGGGTGGCTGAGCCTGGCCTCGCTGCGCTGGTCGGCACGGCGCAGGCGAAAGAAGTCGTGCAGCAGCGCTCCACATTGGGCGGCCAGCACGCCGCCCTGCAGCGCGGTCTGGTGGTTCAGCTGCGCCTGCGCAAACAGGTTGATGACCGAGCCGGCAGCGCCGGTCTTTGGGTCTGGCGCGCCAAACACCACGCGCTTGAGCCGGGCATGCAGCATGGCGCCGCTGCACATGGCGCAGGGCTCGAGGGTGACGAACAATTCGCAATCATCGAGCCGGTAATTGCCCAAAGCCCGCGCTGCAGCGCGCAAGGCCACGATCTCGGCGTGGGCCGTCGGGTCATGCCCGTCGACCGGCGCATTGCGACCGCTGGCAATCACCTGGCCGCGTCGCACCACCACCGCGCCGACCGGGACTTCGCCCGCGGCAGCGGCTTCGCGGGCCTGCGCGAGGGCCAGTCGCATAAACTCGCCATCTTTCATGATGCTATTGTTTTGATAGCTGCTTGCGCCCGTGTCTATTGGGCTAGAGGCATATTTGATCACTTTATTGCTCATCAGGCAGGGGGGCCTGCTGCAGGGTGCTTTCCAGCGTCTGCCGGATCTGCTGCTGAATTCGCTGGCTTTGTTGTTGCGGTGTGTCGCCCGGGGCAACGGGCGGCAAAGCGAGCGCAGCATCGGCCGGTAGTTGCGCCTGCAGCTTGACCGGTGCGGCCGACACGACGCCCAGCTGCTTTTTGACCAGCAAACCAACCACGACCAGCGCAATCAACAGGCTCAGCACCCCCAGAACAGCGCGCATCTCAGGCCTCCCGAGAATTTGCAGGGCTGGCGCCCAGGCGCAGGCGGTCCATCCAGTCGCCCAGTGCCTGCTCGTTTTCACCGCCCTGCGCATACAGCGCCCGCATCGCCGCATGCGCTTCCGGCCGATGCTGGTTGAGCTTGACCTTGCACTGCAACTCAAGCAACTTCAGCTCAAAGGCGACGATGCCGTTCATCATCTTGTGCTGGTAGTCCTCGCCCAACCCGCGCCACTGGTTGGCGTACGCCGGGTCATGGTCGGCAATCAGGTGTTTGAGCAGGTGGTCCTTGTCGTCGAAATGCTCGAGCAGGCGAGCCTCGACGGTGCAATGGACAGTGATGTAGTTCCAGGTCGGAACACGGGCCAAATCGGGGTACACGCGAGGCGTCATGTAGGCGTGCGGACCCATGAAAGTCACGACTGCTTTCGGCCTGGCCTGAAGATAATGCCAGTGTGGATTGGCTTTTGCAACGTGGCCCAGCAAGACGAATGGTGCTTCCTGGCCAGCTTGAGGGAACTGCTCAAGGTGTAGTGGCAAATGGGTCACATAGGGCAGGCCGGCATCGTCGGTGCTGATCAGGCTGGCAAAAGGGTAGGCTTCCATCAGCGCGGCCGCCTGACCGGCGTCGCCCTTGAATTGTGGGGGGAGGTACATGCCCTGAAGTATGGCCGAAGGCGCAGTTGAACGCCTGGCCGAACGGCCGTCATTGATGCCCCGATGCCGCCCCGTCATCAAAGCCCGTCCAGAAAAGCAACCAGAAGCTCATTGACCGCCGCAGCGCGTTCGCGCTGTATCCAGTGCCCCGCGCCATCGAGAATGTGGCAGCCGCGCAAGCCGGGCAGCGTCGTGGGGAAGTGTTCGATCTGCGAACGCGAGCTGGGGAACTTGAGCACGTCGTCGCACGCGCCGGCAATGTATAGCGACGGCTGCGGGATGCTCGCGCCGCGCCATGGAACCAGCAATTGCGTCGACAGCGCCATGCTGCGGTACCAGTTCAAGCCACCCCGAAAGCCGGTGCGACTGAACTCGCGGGCCACATAGGAGAGGTCTTCACGGTCCAGCCACGCGGGCAGCACGTCGGGCTCGACGGTGTTGTCCAGAAAGCCGGCGTCGGGCGGCAGCACCCCGGCGACTACCCGGCCGGGTCCGTCGCCGGACATGCTGAAGCCCAACCGCCGCAAGGTCGCCTCGGGGTCTGCGCCCAGTTCAGATTCTGCGACGCCCGGCGTCTGGAAATACTGCATGTAGAACGTTCGGATGCCCTGCTTTTCCAGCGCGTCGAGCAGGTTGACACCCGATGGCGGCGAAAAAGGAACGCTCAGGCCGACCACCGCCCGAAAAATATCCGGCCGAAGCAGCCCGGCAGACCACGCCACCGGGGCACCCCAATCGTGGCCGACGATAACGGCCTGCGTCTCGCCCAGCGCGTGGACCAGTTCCGTCATGTCGCCGACGTGGTGCAGCATGGTGTAAGACGCCACGTCGAGGGGCGCGTCGGTGCCGCCGTAGCCGCGCATGTCGGGCGCCACCGCCCGGTAGCCAGCGCTGGCCAGGGCGGCCAACTGGTGTCGCCAGGAACACCACGATTCTGGAAAACCATGGCACAGCAGCACCAGCGGTCCACGGCCCTGCACGGCCACCCGCATGTGAATGCCATTGAGCGGCAGGGTTTGCAGCGTCACCTCGTTCATCAGATGGCGGCTAAAAGTCTGGGCAGGTTGGCCGCCGCAGCGCCTGCCTTGGCGCCACTCTCCTTGATCCGCACGAACTTGGCGGAGTCGTCTGCTTTCACACCGCGCATCATCGCCGTCACGCTGTTCAGGCGGAACTGCGACAGCCACGTGTGTACCCCGGGGTGCTGTCGCCAGCGCGCAGTGTTGGCCAGGGTCACGGCCCACATGGTCAGCCAGTCGGCTGGCGCCTCCGGGCTGGGTACCACGGTACACAAGGCGTTCATGGCGTCCTGGTCGCCGAGGTGGCATTCGACATAAGCGGTCAGCGCCGCGCTGAAAAGCGGCTGGTACCAGCGCACCATCAGCAGGTTGATATGGTCACCATCGAACACCGGCAAGGCCGGTGGTGGCTTCACAATGGCGCCTGCACTGCAATCGATGTAGAGCGTGTCAGGGTCCGCCGGCACCTTGCCCTGGGCCAGCACGATCTGCATTGGCTCAATCGCTTTGACGTGGCCCATCCGCACGACGTCTTCAATGCGTCGGAGCTGCGCCAGTTCTGCCTGCGACACCACGGCGCAGCGGTAGGTGGTGGGCTCCACCGAACGGTCGATGCGCATCAGCGAGCCACGCTCCTCCAGCCTGCTGAACAAGTCGGTCAGCGACGTGGCCTCGGCGATGGACTCGAATTGGCCGATGGTGCTGCCGATGGTCCGATCAAAATCGTCGGCACCGGGCTGGTTGTTCGCGCGGTCCATCAGCCAGGCGTCGCGCGGCATGATCCAGCGGGTGCGATGCGGCGGCACTCCGTTCTGGATCAGCCACAAAACAGCGTCCATGCCGGTCTTGCCGGATCCGACCACGGTGTAGCATGCATAGGGACGGCCGATATGGGGTATCTGGTTCACCGGTACGCAGCTTATCCCCGGGGCGACGGCGTATTTCGGCGGGTGGGTTGACGGTACTGCCGTTCGGGCGTGCGTGGCATTGACCACCTTGCGGCGCACCGTCACCTGCTGGCGCTCCCCGCTGGTGAGTGACTGGACCTGATGCGATCCGTGTGCTCCCTTGCTGTACTTGGACATCGGCAACCACTGCACCCGCCCGGAGGGAAAAAAATGCTGTTGCATCACCTGGTCGAAGTAGGCCAGCACCTCGACACCCGAGGCAAGGCCGTAAAGCCCCTCATTCAGACCGGTCTGGTCTTTGGCCCAGTTGCTCAATTCTCGCGAGGCCACACCATAGAACGCCGAAGGCTGGTGCAGCCGCACGAACGGGTAGGCGTCGTTCCAGTGACCGCCGGGGCGGTGGTGGCGGTCCACCATCAACACTGTGGCGTCGGCGTTCTCGGTGAGGAGCGTGTCGACAAAGGCCATGGCGGTGGCCCCGGCGCAAACGACGAGGTAGTCGGTTTCAAGGGAGGTGTTCATGTTGCTTCCGTTGGTTGGGGGTTGGGGGTGCGCAGTGCAGGCAGTCGAAGATATGGACCATCGCGAGCGTGTCGGTCAGCAGGTTGCCGGGTGCCCGGCCTTGCCTGCCGGCCAGCGCTGCAGCTTGCTGCGTGCGCCGTTGGTGGCGGGGTTCATCAGGGTGTCGTGCTCGGCCCGCTTGGCGCACAGCTCGATGACGTAGCCGCTGGGGTCGCGAAAATAGATCGAATCGACCATGCCGTGGTTCGACGGAACCCGTGTTTCTATGCCCGCGGCCTGGCCTTTCGTCAGCATGGGCGGCAAGGCTTCGGCCCCCACCTCCAGCGCGATATGCAGGTCGAAGTCGTGCTGGCGCTTGAACTCGAAGGGCATGTCGGTGGTTTCAAAAAACGCCAGGTGCGAGGCGTCCTCCATGCGGTAGAAGGTGTGCAGCGTGTGCGTACCGCGCCCGGTTTTGGTTTCACCAAGTTCCAGCGTACTGACCAGTGGCAGGCCGAGGAAGTCTTCATAGAAGCAGCGCGTCTCTTCCGAGTCACGGCAGCGGTAGGCGTTGTGGTGCAGTTTGCGGATCATGGTTAGCCTCTCAGTCCTTCGAAAGCCGCGTCCTTCTGGGCGCGACAAAGTAAGTGTAGAAACCTTCATTGACCTGGTCCCAGGTCGGCCGGGCCTTCATGGTGGCAATCCAGCGCGACAGATTCTTCCACTGCGCGTAGTCAAGGCGGGCGACCTCGCCGGCCGACAACATGTCGACCCGCCATTCAGAGGTCGCTATAGATTTAGTAGCTTCTTGCGCACGTCTTGATTGGGCTGGAGGCCTTTTTGACTTAAATAAACTACTCAGCATCCCAAGTCGGCGCGCAGGCCAGGCGTTCGGGCGAGTCCAACTGTCGTTTCCAGGATCATCCCGGCTCGGCGATAGTCAAGCCATGTTGCCTGGCAACAGCCACCAACTTTTCAATATCGGGTTGCTCGGGGGCGATCTCGCGGTCCAGCTCGGCAAACATGCTCGATGCACCGAGTCGCGAGGTCATCGAAACCATCGCGGCGCCACCCTGACGAAAGCGAAACGCGTGCATCGTGCCCGCAGGCAAATGCACCAGCGTGCCGGTGAGCGCTGTCTGGTCTGCGCCGTCGATGCTGAAATCGACCTCGCCCCGGGCCACGAAGAACGATTCGTCCCACGGGTGGCTGTGCGGCACCGGGCCGCTGCCTTCAGGTCCTTCCTGCAGAAAGATTTCATAGCCACCCGTCGCCGCCCCCGAGGCCAGCACCGTGATGTGCTCGCCGACGACGTTCAAGGGACGGGGATAGTCTTTAGGCGCGACGACAAAGGCTTTTGTGGTCATGGAATTTCTCCCTGGGTTGGATTGAAAGTTGGAAAGAGTTGTCGCGCGATGCTTTCAATGCGTCGCGACAGGAGGTATGGTGGCCGCGTTCATCGAACCCCGAATCGGCGACACCGGCTGATGCACACTCTGCACCAGGAAGTCCGATAGCCGGCTTGTCCCGATTGACGGGGTCACACGGACACCCGGCATGACCACTGCCTGCCCTGCCCCGTCTGGTCTGTAGGTAGGCGGTGCGGGGCTCGAACTCAGCCCTTCGCACTGACCACAAACGATTCGCGCACGGGCGGGCCGGCCAGCAGCGGGACGATCTTGGCCAGTTGCTGCGAAACGTAGCCACTGGCCTCGCTGGCCTTCTGGTCGGCCTCGGTCTCCCACAAGGTCACCGAGATGCCTTTTCCCGTCACGGGGTCGGTCAGCAGCATGGCATCCTTGAAGCCCTTTTGGTTTTTGGCCGCCGGGATGATCGAGTCGCGATAGACGGTGGCGGCTTCATCGATCTTGCCTGGCTGTGCGTGGACAGTTATGACTCGTGCAAACATGGGATGTCTCCTTGTTGATGCGCGTGGAATTTCACAGCGCGCATCAGACTTTGCGCGGCCAGCGTCCCGTCGTCCATCAGTGGCACTAAAAAGTTATAAAAATCTTCGATGGACCCATCGCGCTCTGGAGCGCCCAGCGCAGGCGCGCCAGGCCGCAGGGCTGATGCGACAACGCGTCAGCGCAAGGCGTCGGCCGCGTGCGGGTCTTCCATTCCGGCGGCGATGCGCAGGAAGGTGTGGGCGCGCTGGAGATAGCGTGGACGTGCCGACAGCCACCGCCCAGCCAGACGTGCTTCGGCCAGCCTGGGCGCGATCTGGACGAGTCGCTGGAATTCGACCTGCGCCATCGCGATTTCGCCCACTCCCACCCAGCTGATGGCGCCTACGACATGGGGAATGGGACTGCCCGGCGCTTCCCGCAACGCTGTCTGAGCCGCTTCCACGGCGGCCGCGTAGTCGCCAGTGGCGAAGTGCGCAAAGCCCAGGACCGCCAGGAAAGCGGCGCGCGACGGGTCGCGGGGGCTCAATCGCAGGGCATCCAGTGCATACGGCACACCTTTGGACTCATCACCCGTGGTTGCCTCGTAGCAACCCAGCCAGCTCAGTGTGAGCGCACAGTTGGGATTGATCTGGTGGGCCTTGCGCAACTCGGCCAGTCCATCATCGGGCTGTCCGGCCATGAAAAGCAACTGCGCGCGCCAACGGCGTGCATGGTGGTCGCCGTGGTCCAGCGCAAGGGCGCGGGTCGCAGCCACCAGCCCTTGCGTAATGGTTTCTGGCATCGATTCTGTAGTGTTGTGGTACGCGTGCCACCACTGCACCAAAGCGATGGTGCGCAGGGCCAGCGCACAGCCGGCATCAAGCGCCAGCGCCTGCGTCGCCCACCGGAAGGCTTCGTCACGGGGCGAATGGTCATAGGCCATGTCGCTGGCCGAAGCCACAGCCCAGCCGCGTTGCGCCAGGGCATAGGCACTGAGGTTGTCGGGTCGCACCCTGCGAGCCCGGCTGGCTTCGGGCACTTCAATCTGTGGCGCCATGGCGACGACTACAGCGCGGGCGACCTCGTCCTGGAGATCGAAGATGTCTTCGACAACCCGGTCGTATTTCTCGGCCCAGATGTGCTCACCCGTCAACGCATCAATCAGTTGCGCCACCACGCGCACGCGCGTGCCTGCGCGGCGCACACTGCCTTCGACCACATAACGAACGCCCAGTTCGCGCGACACGGTACGCACGTCTACCGCCTGGCCCTTGTAGGTGAATGCCGAATTGCGAGCGATCACGAACAGGCTGTGAAACCGTGACAATTCGGTGGTGATGTCCTCGGTAACGCCGTCTGCGAGGAATGCCTGTGCGGATCGTCGCTGAGATTGAGGAAGGGCAGGACCGCGATGGAGGGTTTGTCGGGAAGCGCCAACGCTGCCGCCGGTGGGCTTTGAAAGTCGTCAGCTGCAAAGGGCGGCACTTTCAGCTCCAGACCAAAGCGGTAGCCGTGACCGGCTACCGTGACGACCGCCTGCGGGCCGAGCAGCTTGCGCAGCGTCGCGACCTGCACATTCAGATTGTTCTCACCCACCACGGTTTCGGGCCAGATGCGCCGCATCAGGTCGTCTTTGCTCACCACGCGCTCACGGCACTCGATCAGGCATTGCAGCAGGTTGAACGCCCGGGCACCGATGACAACGGGCGCGTCATCGAGCATCAACTGGCGAGTGCCGGGCAGCATGTCGAAACATCCAAATCGGTACCGTGCTTGCATCAGTCACCCTGCAGATGAAAAGTAATTTCGGATTCAGGACACCCTTGGGAGCCTGTCCGAAACGTTTTTTCACATTCTGCAGGAAATAGCGTCGGCCGTCCCGGCTCGTTGCGAGGTCCTCACCCAGCCAGGTGAGTCGTTCGCCGCTTTATTCCCACTCAATCGTAGCGGGCGGCTTGCTGCTGACGTCGTAGGTAACCCGGTTGATGCCGCGCACCTCGTTGATGATGCGGCCCGACACCTTTTTGAGCAGCGCGTAAGGCAGTTCAGCCCAGTCCGCCGTCATGAAATCGCTGGTTTGCACGGCACGCAAGGCGACGACGTATTCGTAGGTGCGGCCATCGCCCATCACGCCCACGCTTTTCACGGGCAAGAACACCGCGAAGGCCTGGCTGGTCAACTCGTACCAGGTTTTGCCGGACCCGGCATCCTTGAAGTTGTGCAACTCTTCGATAAAGATGGCGTCGGCCCGGCGCAGCAGATCAGCAAACTCTTTTTTGACTTCTCCGAGGATTCGAACACCCAGGCCCGGACCAGGGAAGGGGTGGCGGTAGACCATGTCGTGCGGCAGGCCGAGGGCTTCGCCCAGTTCGCGCACTTCATCCTTGAACAGTTCGCGCAGAGGTTCGAGCAACTTCAGGCCCAATTGCTCAGGCAGGCCACCGACGTTGTGGTGGCTTTTGATCGATACCGCCTTTTTGCTTTTGGCCGCACCCGACTCGATCACGTCGGGGTAAATCGTGCCTTGAGCCAGCCATTTGGCGCCTTTGTAGGCACCGTCCAGCCCGGCCTTGAGCCGCGCCGCCTCGGCCTTGAACACTTCTACAAACTCGCGGCCAATGATCTTGCGCTTGGCTTCGGGGTCGCTCACGCCGGCGAGGTGTCCGAGAAACTGCCCGGCGGCATCGACGCGTATGACCTTGGCGTGCAGCTTGCCAACAAACATATCCATCACCATGTCGCCTTCATTCAGGCGCAACAGCCCATGATCGACAAACACACAGGTGAGTTGGTCGCCAATGGCGCGGTGAATCAGTGCCGCAGCAACCGATGAATCGACACCGCCTGACAGGCCGAGGATGACTTCCTCGTCGCCGACCTGCTGACGAATTTTCTCAACCGCCTCCACAATGTAATCGCCCATCACCCAGTCTGGCCGCGCGGCGCAGATGTCCAGAACGAAGCGCTCTAAAAGGGCCTTGCCTTGGGGCGTGTGCGTGACTTCGGGATGAAACTGCACAGCGTAGTATTTGCGTTCCTCGTCGGCCATGCCGGCAATCGGGCAGGAGTCCGTGGAGGCCATGATCTTGAAGCCGGGCGGCATTTCGGTCACGTTGTCGCCATGGCTCATCCAGACATGCAGCATGCCGTGGCCTTCTGGCGTCGTGTAATCCTGTATGCCGTCCAGCAACTTTGTGTGGCCACGGGCACGAACTTCGGCGTAACCGAACTCGCGCTTGTGCCCGCCTTCGACCTTGCCGCCCAGGGCTGCGGCGATGGCGTACATGCCAAAGCAGATGCCCAGCACCGGGATGCCCAGCTCAAACACTGCTTGCGGCGCGCGCAAGGTCTCGTCTTCCCACAAGCTGGCATGGCTGCCTGAAAGAATCACGCCCTTGAGATTGCCATCTTTGGCGTAGTCTCGAAGCCACTCGTCGGTGACATCGCAGGGGTGGACTTCGCAAAAAACATGGGCCTCGCGCACGCGGCGGGCAATCAGTTGGGTGACTTGGGAGCCGAAGTCGAGGATGAGTATCTTGGAGTGCTGCATTGGATTGGATTAGTCGCCATGGCCGTCATAAGTATTGAAGACAATTTTCCGACGGGCCGCCCCTATGAAAATTATCTCCCGCGGGGGCAGCGCAGTACACGAAGTAAAAAGCGTAGGGGCCAATGGCCGCCACACCGGGCCGCCCCGAGTAAGGCCAGCCACCTTGGCGGGCAGAGAGTTACCCGAAGTGAGCGAACGTGGGGGCAACATCGTGCGCCGCGCCGGGCCGCCCCAAGCAAGCACAGCCCCCTCGGGGGGCAGCGCAGTACACGAAGTGACAAGCGTGGGGGCCATCTACTCAGCCCGATAATTGGGCGCTTCTTTGGTGATTTGCACGTCGTGGACGTGGCTCTCACGAATGCCGGCGGAAGTAATTTCCACAAACTCGGCTTTGTTCTGCATGTCGTCGATGGTGGAGCAACCGCAGTAACCCATGCTGGCGCGTAAGCCGCCCGCCATCTGGAAAACGATGGAAACCATGGAGCCTTTGTACGGCACCCGGCCTTCAATGCCTTCGGGCACGAGTTTGTCGGCATTCGGGTTGCCGGTGCTCGACTCCTGAAAGTAGCGGTCCGCGCTGCCCTGTTGCATGGCGCCAATGCTGCCCATGCCGCGGTAGCTCTTGTAGCTGCGACCCTGGTACAAAATGACCTCGCCCGGCGCCTCTTCGGTGCCCGCAAACATGCCGCCCATCATCACGGTGTTGGCCCCCGCGGCAATGGCTTTGGCAATGTCGCCGCTGTAGCGAATGCCGCCGTCCCCAATTAGCGGGACGCCGCTGCCGCGCAAGGCGGTGGCGACATTGTCGATGGCCATGATCTGGGGTACGCCCACACCGGCGACGATTCGGGTGGTGCAAATACTGCCCGGACCGATGCCCACCTTGACTGCGTCGGCACCGGCTTCTACCAAAGCCAGCGCGGCTGCACCGGTGGCAATATTGCCGCCTATCACGTCGATGTGCGGATAGTTCTTCTTGACCCAACGCACCCGCTCAATGACGCCGTGGCTGTGGCCATGGGCTGTATCGACCACGATGGCATCCACGCCGGCCCGGACCAGCGCTTCAACGCGCTCCTCCGTGCCTTCACCAACGCCGACCGCAGCGCCTACGCGCAGGCGGCCCGAGGCGTCGCGTGCGGCATTGGGGAAGTTGGTCTGCTTGGTAATGTCCTTGACCGTGATCAGACCTTTGAGCTCAAAGTCGTCGTTGACCACCAGCAAGCGTTCCAGCTTGTATTTGTTGAGCAAGGCTTTAGCTTCGGCTGCAGAAGTGCCCTCTTTGACCGTGATCAGCTTCTCGCGAGGCGTCATGATCTGGTGCGCCTTGACGTCGTAGCGGGTTTCAAAGCGCAGGTCACGGCTGGTGACTATGCCAACCACTTTGCCGCCGGCGCACACCGGAAAACCGGAGATGCCCAACTGCTCGGACAATTCCAACACCTGCAACACGGTGTGCTCGGGCGTGATCACCACGGGGTCGCGCACCACACCGGACTCATAACGCTTGACCTTGGCCACATGCGCGGCCTGTTCTTGCGGCGTGAGGTTTTTGTGTACGATGCCAATGCCTCCCTCCTGGGCGATGGCAATCGCGAGCCGAGCTTCGGTCACCGTGTCCATGGCCGCTGACACGAGCGGCAGATTCAGGCGAATGTTTCGGGAGAACTGGGTGGAAAGTGAGGCGTCCTTGGGCAGGACCTGGGAGAACGCTGGCACCAACAATACGTCGTCGAAGGTAAGCGCTTTGCCGAGTAGGCGCATAGGGATAGCTCCAAAAACGCGATTGTACCTTTGTCCCATGAAGCCTTCGGTCCTCCTGGCGGCCCGCGAGCGCTGCACTCGAGTTACGAAAAGGCAGCGTCATCGGCCAAGCGACACAAAACGTTACCACTCCGGCTACACTGCAAAAATGGACTTCAAACCTGCATTCAAAACCCTTATTTTGGCCATCGCCGGCGCGTCATTTGCGCTCACGGCATTTGCCCAGTGGCAGTGGATTGACAAGGATAATCGCAAAGTTTTTAGCGACCGCTCGCCGCCGTCCGACATTCAGCAAAAAAATATCCTGAAGCGCCCTGGCGGCGCCAGTCGGACAGCAGCGGCCGTGCCCAAAGACATTACCGCGGTGCCTGCAGTTGCCGTCGCATCTACCCCGGCCGGCATGGCCAGCGCTCCCAAGCTACCGGGTAAGGACACACAACTAGAAGCCAAGAAAAAGCAGGCAGAAGATGCCGAAGCCGCCAGCAAAAAGGTGGAAGAAGAAAAAATAGCCGCCGCAAAAACCGAAAATTGCGGTCGCGCCAAGCGCGGCGTCGCCAGCTTAGACTCTGGCGTACGGGTAGCGACGACCAATGCAAAGGGCGAGCGGGAAATCATGGACGACAAATCCCGCGCCACCGAAACCAGGCGGCTGCAGGACATCGTTGCGGCGGACTGCAAGTAAAGCCACGCTGTCATTAACCACGCGCATTGAGCGAGTCACACGGGACGCACGCGCTCAATAGCCTGCTTTTCCACCTTTGCGTATTTTGGCGAAAAGGCCCGCCCGCTTGACACCCTGGCGGTCAAAACGCTCGCGACGGGCGATTTTTGGGTCCACGCGCAGACTGCGGTAAATTTCCACCCGGTCGCCCTCTTTCAGCACCTGCCCCAAATTGGTTTTTTTACCCCAGATACCCAGCGTCGGCTGGGCCGCCTGCAACTCGGGAAAGTCTTCAAAAATATGGCATTCAGCCAGCGCCTGCGTGACGGTGCTGCCGGGCGCAAGCTCCAGCGCCCACTCGCGGACCTGCCGCGGCGCTGGTGAATAAACAAGAGATATCTTCAAGCGAGACTGACCTCGGGGCTTTCACGCCTCGCCGTATACCTGCGAAGCACGTTTGACAAAGGCATCAACCAGACTGCCGGCAATCTTGTCAAACACCGGGCCTACCAGCGCCGCCAGCGCCGCACTGTCGAAGTCATAACGCAAGGTGAAGTCGATCTTGCAGGCGCGCTGGCTAGCGTCGCCCAGCGGGGAAAACTCCCATTGGCCGTCCAGCCTTGAAAATGGACCATCGACCAGTTCGATGCTGACCTTACGGTCTGGCTCATGCAGATTGCGTGTGGTGAAGCGGTGCTTCAGTCCTGCAAACGCGATGCCGATTTTGGCCGTCATGCCGGCGGCTGTTTCATCGAGCACCGAGGTCTTGTCGCACCAGGGCAGAAACTGCGGATAGCTCGCTACGTCGGTGACCAACGCATACATTTCAGCAGGGCTATACCAGATGAGGACGGACTTGTGAACTGTTTTCATACAATGGAAGGCTGGGCGCAATTGTATTAGCCGATGCTGCCCCTACATCTAGCCATGGCCACCAAAGAAGCAAACTCCTCCAAAAAAATCGCCGCGGCCTCATCCGGGAAAGCCGCCGACAAAGTTCTCTCCAAGCTCGACGCGAAAGCCGCCGCGGCCGCTATCCGCATTGCCGACAACAAGAAAGCCACCTTCAATTACCACATCGAGGAGCGCTTTGAGGCCGGCATGGTGTTGCAGGGCTGGGAGGTGAAGTCGGTGCGCGAAGGCAAGGTGCAACTCACCGACGGCTACGTGGTGATTCGCAATGGCGAGCTTTTCATCATCGGCTGCCAGATCAATCCGCTGGGTACGGCCTCGACTCACGTCCGCCCTGATTCCGTGCGGACCAAGAAGCTGCTGATGCACAAGGAAGAAATTCGCCGGCTGGTCGGCAAGGTCGAGCAAAAAGGCTTCACGCTGGTGCCGCTGAACATGCATTGGAAAGCCGGCAAGGTGAAGTGCGAAATCGGCCTGGCTAAAGGCAAGGCCGAGCACGACAAGCGCGACACCATCAAGGACCGCGAGGGCAAGCGCGAGGTGGAGCGCGCGATGAAATCCAGAAGCCGGTAACTACCGAGAAAAAATTATTTGGGTTAAATGGAATAAAGTCCCCTCGCAAGGTGTTTATCCGGTTGCAGATATCTTCTGCCTACCTACTATTCACTCCGGGAGAATTCCATGAAACTTTTGAGCCTTGCAGTCTTGAGCGCCGCCCTTGTGGCGGGCTGTTCCGGTATGTCCAGCATGAGCGGCATGGGCGGCATGCACAGCGGCAGCCCGGCCAAAGTCGCCGACGGGGTGTTGGTTGGTCCCAATGGCATGACGCTGTATACCTTTGACAAGGACGCCACAGACAGCGGCAAGTCGGTTTGCAACGGCCCGTGTGCCACCAACTGGCCGCCGCTGATGGCGAGCGACATGGACAAGCCATCGGGCGACTACTCGGTGGTGACGCGCGACGATGGCAAAAAGCAGTGGGCCGTTAAAGGTAAACCGCTGTACTACTGGATCAAGGACACGAAAGCCGGTGACAAGACGGGCGACGGCGTGCAAAGCGTCTGGCACGTCATCAAGCCCTGAGCTTCAGCGCTGACATAACCCCAATGTCCGCAGCGCATGGATCGTACTGAGCTGATCGCCGAGATCCCGGCCCTGCGGCGTTATGCGCGCGCCCTGACGGGAAATGCTTGGGCGGCTGACGACCTGGTTCAGGACACGCTGGAGCGCGCCTGCACCAAATGGCGCCTCTGGGCGGCTGGTTCTGATTTGCGTGCCTGGCTGTTTACCCTGATGCACAACCTGTTTGTTAATCAACTCCGGCATTCAAGCCGGCAAGCTGGCTTAGCGACGCCGCTCGATATCGATGCGCTGCCAGAGCAACTGGCAGCGCCCGATGCCGGCCAGGAGCAGAGGCTTGATTTGCAGCGTTGCCTGATGCGCCTGCCGCAGGACCAGCGCGCGGTGCTGCTGCTCGTCAGTGTGGAAGACATGAGCTACGAAGAAACCGCCCGTATTGTGGGGGCGCCTGTGGGCACGGTGATGTCACGGCTGTCGCGCGCACGTACGCGTTTGCGCGAACTTATGAACAGCCCAAACCAAACATCTGCGACACCGGCATTGGCCGAGAGCAACCAAAAAGTGTCCGCCCTGCGGCGCCTGAATTAAATTTTCTCGAATTCAACCATGGACCCGCGCCCTGCTGACAAACCCTCGCTTGACGAGCTGAATGCGCTGCTTGACGGGCAGTTGCCGGCGGCTGCGCGTGCGGCGGTGCAGGCCCGCGCGGCGGCCGATCCGGCGGCGCGCGAAACCCTGGCTGTCTGGCAGGCGCAGCGCGACGCCTTGCGCGAACTGCACCGCGCGCTGCTTGACGAGCCGATTCCGGAAACCTTGCTGGCGGCCGCCCAGCACAGTGCGCGGGCGCGTCAGCAGCGCGAGGGCTGGTGGCGTTGGGGTGGCATGGCGGCATCAGTGACGATGGCGTTTGCGCTGGGCTGGTTGGCCCATGGTGGCTGGCTTGGCGTCCGGCCCGGGGATACTGCCCAAACCCTCGCGGCCAGCCAGAACCGGGCGGGCCGGGAGTTTGTTCATCAGGCGGCTTTGGCCCATGCCGTGTATGCGCCCGAATTGCGCCATCCGGTTGAGGTGGCGGCGGCGCAGCAGGAACATCTGGTGCAATGGTTGTCCAAGCGCCTGGTCAAGCCCTTGAAGGTACCGTCGCTCACCGCTCAGGGCTACAGCCTGATGGGCGGGCGGCTGCTGCCGGGCGAAAGCGGCGCGCGCGCGCAGTTCATGTTTGAAAACACCGCCGGCGTCCGCGTCACGCTGTATCTGGGCGCAGTCGATGGGCGTGCCTCAACTGCCTCAACTGCCGCAGCTGCCGCCAACGCCAAGCCGGCCGTCCCAGCCTCCCAGGACACGGCTTTTCGCTACAGCAGCGAAGGCCCGGTACCCGGTTTTTATTGGGTAGATCAGGGCTTTGGCTATGCGATGAGCGGCCCGGTTTCGCGCGAGGAATTGATGAAGCTGGCCGAGCTGGTCTACCAGCAGCTTTGATTCTCCTTGGGCAGCGCAGCCTTAAAGCCCGCGCAGCGGGTGGGTCTGCGCCGTCCAGGGACTTTCAAAAAACGGCGCCACCATATCTGGCGTGACCTTCTCAATTTTGGCCGGCTTCCAGCGCGGTTCGTGGTCCTTGTCGATCACCAGTGCGCGTATACCTTCCACCGTTTCACTGCGGTCGCCAGGCCGCAGATGAAAGCAGTGGTGCATCATGCCGCACTCCATGCGCAAGTCATCGGCCAGCGTCATCGCGCGGGCGCGACGGATTTGCTCCAGCGTCACGTGCAACATCAGCGGCGAGCGCTTGCGCAAGGTGGCCGCCGTCTTGCGCGCCCAGTCGCCCTCGGCAGCTTCCAGCGCGCGGATGATCTGCACCACGTCCGGCAGCGAGAAAAAGTTGTCAAATTCGGCTCTAGCCCAATCAGGACGGGTGCCAGTAGCTATTAAATGTATAGCAATCCAGGCCTCGACCTGGGCCGTATCCTGGAACGCCTGCGCCGCCAGCGCGTCCCACAAGGCCGGCAAGCGCGCCGCCTCCAGCTTGACATCGGCCAAGCCAAAGCGGATGGCGTCGTCTGCGCCTATGACCTCCCCGGTCAGCGCCAGGTACTCGCCGACATGGCCTGGGCAGCGGCTCAGGAAGTAACCACCCCCTACGTCCGGGAACAGCCCGACGTTGGTCTCGGGCATGGCCATCTTGGTGTGCTCGGTGACGATGCGGACTTTCGCCCCCTGGCTGATGCCCATGCCGCCGCCCATCACGATGCCGTCCAGAAAGGCGATATAGGGCTTGGGATAGTTATGAATCAGGTGGTTGAGGGTGTATTCAACGGTGAAAAAATCTTCCAGGGACGGGTCACCAGCAAGCGCAGCCTGATGAAAAAACCGCAGGTCGCCACCGGCGCAGAAGCCGCCAAAAAGACTTTCCGGGGTACCGGGGCGCCCGACCTTGTTGCTGCCGCGAATCGCCACCAGCAGCACGGCCGGGTCGTCGCGCCAGGCTTGCAGAATGCTGAGCAGTTCGCGCAACATGGGCAAGGACAGCGCATTGAGGGCCTTGGGCCGGTTCAGCGTGATGAGTCCACAGCTGCCACTACGCTCTGCAATCACATCACTTTTGTGGTCGTTTTTTCTCAAGCCGGTTTCTGCCATCTCTGCATTCATGATCTTTGCCTCCATCCAATCAGTTCATTAACCACCAGCGCCCCAATGACCAGCGCTCCGCCGGTCAGCACGCTCGCCCCCGGCACCTCGTTGGCGCCAAACCAGGCCAGCAGGATACCGAAAATTACTTCCAGCAGCGCCAGCAGCGCCACTTCCGGCGCCTTGAGCACACTCGCGCACAACACCGCCAGCACACAGGGAATCGCCAGCTGAAACAGCCCGAGCAGGGCCAGCAGGGCGATGTCGTGCGGCGTAGCCGAAAATGGCAAGGCCAGCGGCAAGGTCGCCAGCGAGGAAATCAGCGCGCCCAGCAGCACGGCGGGAACCAGGTCGATTTTCTGCCCATGGCTGCGGCTGTGCTGTACCACCGTCCAGTTGCAGGCACCGGCCAGGGGCACCAGCAAAGCGACCAGCGTTCCATCAAGGCGGCTGGCCAGGTCGGTTTGCCCACCGTACATCCATGCGATACCCAAGCCGGCCATGGCAATAGCCAGCCAGGTGCGCGCGGGAATCCGGTGGCCAATGAAAACGCGGGCCAGCAGTGCCGTGATAAAGGGGCCGAGGGCCATCATCACCAGCACATTGGCCACCGTGGTAAGCGTCAGCGCCACCATGAAGGCCGTGAACATCACGCTCCAGCACAGGCCGGACAGCCAGAACGCCGGGCCGCCTTGGCGCATCCTGAAAAAAACCACCCGTCCCTGAAAAAAAGGCAGTAGGACCAGCAGCGAGAGCGCCGTGAACAGGCTGCGCCAGAACGTCACTTCAAAGCTGCGCGCCGACTCCAGCTGGCGCGCCACCACGCCTGCCGTCGACCACATCAAAGTGACGACAACCATCAGGGCGACTGCCCTGAGGTGAGTGAGTTGCGTGAGTTTCATAAAACCATCTGTCCCGTGACGAAACCTGCAGACAAAAAAAGGCCGCTGCCGGGCAGCGGCCTCTGACAAGCCCTTCTCGATTCACCTCGCCCCGGCCGCCGCAGCGGGTGAAGGCTTGGCGGAATCTAGCGACCGGAGCGTTTGCGCTCGCTCTCTGTCAGGTGACGCTTGCGCAGGCGGATCGACTTGGGCGTAATTTCGACCAGTTCGTCGTCCTCGATAAACTCCACGCCGTATTCCAGCGTCAATTCGATAGGAGGGGTGATCTTGATCGCGTCTTCCTTGCCGCTGACGCGAAAGTTGGTCAGCTGCTTGGTGCGCGTGGCGTTGACCACCAGGTCGTTGTCACGACTGTGGATGCCGACAATCATGCCTTCGTACACCGGGTCGTTGGCCCGCACGAACATGCGGCCGCGGTCGTCCAGCTTGCCCAGCGCGTAGGTGAAGATTTCACCAGCGTCCATGGAAATCAGCACGCCGTTTTTGCGCCCACCAATATCGCCCTTATGCGCCTCGTAGCTATCGAAGATGTTGGAGATCAGGCCCGAGCCGCGCGTCAGGTTCAAGAATTCGTTGGTGAAACCGATCAGGCCACGCGCCGGGATGCGGTATTCCAGGCGAACGCGCCCTCGGCCGTCCGGGTCCATGCTGCTCAGTTCACCCTTGCGCTCGCCCAAAGCCTGCATCACGCCGCCTTGGTGCTGCTCTTCAATGTCCACGGTCACCAGCTCGATAGGCTCATGGCGTTCACCGTTCACGTCTTTCATCACAACGCGTGGCTTGGACACTGCCAGCTCGTAGCCTTCGCGGCGCATGTTCTCCAGCAGGATGGTCAGGTGAAGTTCGCCGCGACCCATGACTTCAAAGATACCTTCTTCGCCGGTTTCCTTGACGCGCAGCGCGACGTTGTGCTGCAGTTCCTTTTGCAGGCGGTCCCAGATCTGGCGGCTGGTGACGTACTTGCCTTCGCGGCCAGCCAGCGGGCTGGTGTTGACGCAGAAGTTCATGGTCAGGGTCGGTTCGTCGACCTTGAGCATGGGCAGCGGCGCCGGGTTGATCGGGTCAGTGATGGTCACGCCAATGCCGATGTCGGTCAGGCCGTTGATCAGCACGATTTCACCGGGGCCGGCGTCTGTAGTCTGCACGCGCTCCAGTCCCTGGAAGGTCAACACCTGGTTGACACGGCCTTTAACGGCCTTGCCATCCGGGCCTTCCATCACAACCACATCCATCATCGGCCTGATCGTGCCCTGACTGATGCGGCCGACGCCAATTTTCCCAACGAAGGTCGAAAAGTCCAGCGCAGAAATTTGCAGTTGCAGCGGCGCATTAGGGTCGCCCTTTTGGGCGGGCACGTGTTTGAGCACGGTGTTGAACAAGGCAGACATGTCGGGACCCCACTGTTCACCCGGTGCGCCCTCTTCCATCGACGACCAGCCATTGATGCCCGAGGCGTAGACCACGGGGAAGTCAAGTTGTTCATCGGTGGCACCGAGCTTGTCGAACAGGTCGAAAGCGGCGTTAACCACAAAATCAGGCCTTGCACCGGGCTTGTCGACCTTGTTGACCACCAGGATAGGCCGGAGGCCCAGGGCCAACGCCTTCTTGGTCACAAAGCGGGTCTGCGGCATGGGGCCTTCCTGCGCATCGATCAGCAGCACCACGCCGTCGACCATGGACAGGGCACGTTCGACTTCACCGCCGAAGTCGGCATGGCCGGGGGTATCAACGATATTGATGTGCGTGCCTTCCCAGGTCACGGCGCAATTCTTGGCCAGAATCGTGATGCCCCGCTCTTTTTCGATGGCGTTGTTATCCATCACGGTGTCGACAACTTTTTCGTGCTCGGCAAAGGTGCCGGACTGGCGCAGCAATTGGTCGACCATGGTGGTCTTGCCATGATCGACGTGGGCGATGATGGCGATGTTACGGATCTGTGTATGACTCATGGTTGACTTTCTGGGGACTTGAAACGGGTCGGAATTAATGTTGAAAAGAGCCCGCACTCACTGGTGCGGCCATGGAAAGTGACGCTAAAACTTCTACTGCACGCTGCGCCGATTGCAGGATGTCCTGGATTTCAATCGGGCTCAGCAAACGCTGTGGAATCAGTTCGTCGGCCGTGATGTGGGCCGAACCCAAAAACGCCGCAGGTTCGCTGCCGTAGACCTGCACCAGTGGTGCATCGGCGCCCCACTGACCAGGCTCGCCGCGCCGGCGCAGGCCGCTCAAAAAGCGTCCTGCATTATCGGCGTCCAATGTGACAGAAGGGTACGCGGCCACCAGCGACTGCGCCGGCAACAAGCACGCTTCACGCTCGGCTTCGGTCATGGCTTCGAGCGCTGGCAGCGTCACGCACTGTGTCGCCACAAAGCCACCGGTTTCCAGCCGCCGCAGCGAGCCCAGGTGCGCGCCGCAACCCAGGGCTTCGCCGATGTCTTCACCGAGCGTGCGGATGTAAGTGCCCTTGCTGCATCTTACTATGATTTTGATAGCTGCTGGCGCCCGTGCGTCATGGGCTAGAGCCATATTTAGCTCATAAATGAGGATGTGACGCGCTTCCCGCTCCACCTCAATGCCCTTGCGGGCATATTCGTACAGCGCCTTGCCGTCTTTTTTCAGCGCCGAATACATCGGTGGAATTTGCGCCAGCGGGCCGGTAAAGCGCTGCGTGATCGTCTGTAGCAGCTCGGGCGTAATTTGCGGCACAGGCCGGGTTTCAATCACGTCGCCTTCGGCGTCAGCGGTTGTTGTCTTCTGGCCCAACAACAGTAGCGCTTCGTAAGTCTTGTCGGCATCAAGCTGGATCTGGCTGAACTTGGTGGCGGCGCCAAAGCACAGCGGCAACACGCCAGTGGCCAGCGGATCGAGCGTGCCGGTATGCCCGGCCTTGTCCGCGCGCAGCAGCCATTTGGCTTTTTGCAGCGCCTGGTTGCTGGACAGGCCCAGCGGCTTGTCAAGCAGCAGCACGCCATGCACGGGACGTCGCTGAATCTTTTGACCTTTGGGAGTCTGACGATGAAAGGAGGTTTGCGTCATAAGCTTTGACAGGCTCAGCGTACGGAGCCTGCCCGAACGCTTCGTTGGCACCGTTGTCCCGAACCTGTCAAGGGGGGGAACGGCGCGAACTCAGTCGTCTTGGGCGCGGGAAGAAACCGCCTTGGCAATCAAGGCGTTCATGTCTGCCGCACGCTCGGAGGTGCGGTCAAACTGAAAATGCAAGGTGGGCACGGTATGAATCATCAGGCGCTTGAACAGGCCATTGCGCAGAAACCCGGCCGCCTGGTTGAGCGCGACTTCGCACTCTTTCGCATCGCCGACCAACACACTGAAAAATATCTTGGCATGGGCATAGTCGGGCGTCACTTCAACCGCCTGGATCGTAACCATGCCAACCCTGGGGTCCTTCAACTCGCGCGCGATCAGCTCCGTCAGATCGCGCTGGATCTGATCGGCAACGCGGAAGCCGCGGTTAGGGGTAGATGACTTTTTACGCATGAAACAATGGTTTGGACTTGTAGGCTCGACTAGGAATAAGGCCGCCGGCCAACACTTGCGAGTTGGCCGGCGTCTGCATCTTTGTTTCCTTACAAGGTACGTGCCACTTCCTTGATCTCGAAGAACTCAAGAACGTCGCCAACTTCGATGTCGTTGTAGTTCTTGACGTTCAAACCGCACTCGAAGCCTTCCTTGACTTCCTTGGCATCGTCCTTGAAGCGCTTGAGCGAGTCGAGTTCACCCGTGAAGATGACCACGTTTTCGCGCAGCAAACGCAACCTGGCGGTGCGGCGGACCACACCGGCGGTGACCATACAGCCGGCAATCGAGCCGATCTTGCTGACCTTGAAGACCTGGCGAATCTCGGCATTGCCGATAATTTCTTCCTTCTTGTCGGGCGTCAGCATGCCGGACATGGCGGCCTTGAGTTCATCCACCGCGTCATAAATGATCTGGTAGTAACGAATGTCCACGCCGTTGTTCTCGGCTTGCTTGCGCGCCTGAGCATCGGCCCGGGTGTTGAACCCGATCAGCACGGCTTTGGAGGCGATTGCCAGGTTGACGTCGGATTCGGAAATACCGCCAACGCCGGAGTACACCAGCTGAACTTTGACCTCGTCGGTCGAAAGCTTGAGCAGCGACTGCGCCAGCGCTTCCTGCGAACCCTGCACATCGGCCTTGATGATGATGGGCAGCATCTTGACTTCGCCAGCCGAGATGTCCGAAAACATATTTTCCAGCTTGGACGCCTGCTGCTTGGCCAGCTTGGTATTGCGGAACTTGCCAGCGCGGTAGGTGGCAATTTCGCGAACACGGCGTTCGTCAGTCATCACCATGAACTCGTCGCCGGCCTGTGGCACTTCGGTCAGACCCTGGATTTCCACGGGAATGGAAGGCCCGGCGGTCTTGATGGGTTTGCCGTTTTCGTCAAGCATGGCGCGCACGCGGCCGTAGGTTGAACCGGCCAGCACCACGTCGCCCGCCTTCAAGGTTCCGGACTGTACCAGCACGGTCGCCACCGGGCCGCGCCCTTTGTCTAGCCTGGCCTCGATCACCAGACCCTTGGCCATGGCATCGACCGCTGCCTTGAGTTCCAGCACTTCGGCCTGCAGCAGCACCTGCTCTAGCAAGGTGTCGACGCCTGCGCCGGTATGGGCTGAAACCGGCACAAACGGGGAATCACCGCCAAACTCTTCCGGCACAACACCTTCGGTGACCAGTTCGCCCTTGACGCGCTCCAGATTGACACCGGGCTTGTCGATTTTGTTGATCGCCACGACGATGGGGACACCCGCCGCCCTGGCGTGCTTGATGGCCTCCTTGGTTTGCGGCATTACGCCGTCATCGGCGGCCACGACCAGAATCACGATGTCGGTAGCTTGGGCGCCGCGCGCGCGCATGGCGGTAAACGCCTCGTGGCCCGGGGTGTCCAGGAACGACACCATGCCGCGCGGGGTTTGCACGTGGTAGGCGCCAATGTGCTGGGTAATGCCACCGGCTTCACCGGCCGCCACTTTGGCGCGGCGAATGTAGTCGAGCAGCGAGGTTTTGCCATGGTCAACGTGTCCCATGACAGTCACCACCGGCGCTCTAGGCAGCAATTCGGATTGCTGGCCTTGCACATCGTCGGCGGTAAACGCTTCTGGATCGTCCAGCGCAGCGGTGACTGCCGTATGGCCCATTTCTTCCACCAGAATCATGGCGGTGTCCTGGTCCAGCGGCTGGTTGATGGTGACCATCTGGCCGAGTTTCATCAGGTGCTTGATCACCTCGGAAGACTTGACGCTCATTTTGTGCGCAAGTTCTGCCACGGTAATGGTTTCGGGCACATGAACCTCGATCACCTTGAATTCGGTAGGCGCTACAAAGGTGGATTCTGGACGTGCATCGCGATCACTGCTGCGACGACCCCGTGGGCCTCCACGGAAATTGCCACGCCCGGGTACCACCGGTGCACCACGACTCGGCAAGCCCTTTTTCTTGGCTGCGTCATCTTTCCAAGTGGACGACAGATTCTCTGATTTGACTTCTTTCTTGCCGGCGGCCCCGGGGGCTGCAGGCGCACCCGCCGCCGCGCCGGGCTTGACCGCGCCGGGAACAACGGTTGGCTTGTGCAGCGTACCCTTCATGGCCAGCTTTGGATCCACATGAGGTACCAGCACACGCTTGGGCGCCGACATCATGGCCCGAATGCCAGCAGCTTCCGCTTCGGCTCTGCGGCGGCGCTCCTGCAGATCCTGCGCTTTGGCAGCATCTGCCTGAAATTCTGCCGTGGCTTTGGCTTTGGTTGCCGCCAGCGCGACTGCAGCATGGGCGGCTTTGCTGGCCTGTTCTGCGGATGCAGCTTCAGCGGCTCTGGAAACTTCGGCAGAGGGCGCCGCCACCTGAATTTTTCCGATGCTGGGCTTGTTCTTTTTAGCGGCATCTGCCGCAACAGCCGCTTGGGCCGCAGCCTGGGCAACTTGTTCGGCGGCCTCGCGTTCCTGTTCGCGTGCCGCTTCCTGGGCGTCATGCTCTTCACGCAAACGGCGTTTTTCCGTCAGCTCTTCTTCCTGGCGACGCAACAATTCCGCGTGGCGACTGGCTTCTTCTTCTCGTCGAATCAGCTCGGAATCATCAACCACCGGGGCCGCTGGCGCTGCTGCAGTTTCGCGCTGCAGTTCTTCGGCGGGCAGGTCGGACTCGTCTTCGCGCTTGACGAAGGTACGCTTTTTACGGACTTCCACCTGGATAGTGCGGGCCTTGCCCGAAGAGTCGGCCTGCTTGATCTCACTGGTGGATTTCTTCACCAGCGTGATTTTTTTTCGTTCGGCCGCGACGGTGCCGTGGCTTGCCTGCAGATAGCCGAGCAGCTTTTGCTTGTCCGCTTCGGACAGGGGATCGCCGGCCTGCGCCTTGGCAACGCCCGCACTGGTCAATTGCTCGATCAGAGTGGCGGGAGATTTGTTCAATTCAGCTGCGAATTCAGCGACGGTAGTGGTACTGGACATATGTGGTTTTCCTGCTGGCCTCCATGATCATTGCTCTTGGACCGTTGCTGGTGCAGCGGTGCCAGCAGCGTCATCGGTAAACCAATGGGCGCGTGCAGTCATGATCAGGGCTTTGGCTTCGTCCGTGGACTGGCCGGTGATATCTGTAAGTTCGTCCACGGCCAGATCGGCCAGGTCGTCGCGGGTATATATGCCCGCTTCAGTGAGTTTGGCGATCAGCTCGGGGGTCAGGCCTTCCACGTCACGCAAGTTCTGCGAAACACCGTCGGCATTTTCTTCCTTGGCAATTTCCATCGTCAGAAGTGCATCTTTGGCGCGGGTGCGCAGCTCATTGACGGTATCTTCGTCGAACGATTCGATTTCGAGCATTTCCTGCAGCGGCACGTAAGCCACCTCTTCCAGGCTGGTGAAGCCTTCGGAGATCAGAATGTCGGCGATGTCCTCGTCCACATCGAGTTTTTCCATGAACAGCTTGCGGCTGGTGTCGGTCTCGGACGCCTGCTTTTCAGCCGATTCGTTGGCGTCCATGATATTGATCTTCCAGCCGGTCAGCTCGGACGCCAGGCGCACGTTCTGGCCACCGCGGCCAATGGCGATGGCAAGGTTTTCCTCGTCCACCACCACATCCATGGCGTGACGCTCTTCGTCGACCACGATGGACGAAACATTGGCGGGGGCAAGCGCGCCAATGACAAATTGAGCCGGGTCTTCGCTCCACAGCACAATGTCGACGCGCTCGCCTGCCAATTCGTTGGTGACGCCGTTGACGCGGGTACCGCGAACGCCGACACAGGTGCCGATCGGGTCGACGCGCTTGTCATGCGACAGCACGGCAATCTTGGCACGCGAGCCGGGGTCACGGGCGCAGGATTTGATCTCCAGCAGACCCTGCTCGATCTCGGGCACTTCCTGGCGGAACAACTCGATCATGTACTCCGGCGCGGTACGCGACAGGATGATGGGTGCACCTCGCAGCGTGGTGTCCACTTCCATGATCATGGCGCGCACGCGATCACCGGAACGAAGGTTTTCCTTAGGAATCATGTCGCTGCGGCGCAGCCGGCCTTCAACACGGCCGGATTCGACAATCAGGTCGCCCTTGTCCATGCGCTTGACGGTGCCAACAAAAATCTTGTCGCCACGTGACATGAAATCGGTAAGCAGCATTTCGCGTTCGGCGTCGCGAATTTTTTGCAGAATGACCTGCTTGGCAGCTTGCGCCCCAATCCGGCCTATCGGCAGGCTTTCAACCGGTTTTTCGATGTAGTCGCCTTCTTCGATGTCGGCAATTTCGTCGCGTGCGTCGCTCACCAACTCTTCGGCTTCCGGATTTTGCAGGCCGGCTTCGTCGGGCACCACCAGCCAGCGGCGGAAGGTTTCGTAACTGCCGCTATCGCGGTCAACCGCAACGCGGATGTCCACTTCGCCGGTATACACCTTCTTGGTAGCCGAGGCGAGCGCAAGCTCAACAGCGCCAAAGACGACGTCACGTTCAACGTTTTTCTCACGCGAGATGGCATCAACCAACATCAACAGTTCGCGATTCATTTCACAAGCCTGCCTTTCTTAATTATTTCTCTGTAGGAACATCAGCCGCCGGTGTCATTCCGTGAGCCGTTTTGGGTTTGCGCCCCTTGAAATCGACCACCGCGGCCAGACGCGCCTGATGAATTTCGTCGAGCGTAAAACCGAGCGCTTGCAGGGGCGCGGGAATCCTGTTCTTGCTGACTTTCTGGCCTGGTTTAACGGCGGGCTCATCGCTCCACACAATCTGCCAGGCGGCCGGCGTATCTTTGGACCCAACGCGCTCCAGCGTGCCGCGGAATTTTTTACGGCTGGCTGAAACCGTCGAACCTGCACTCGCCGCCACACCAATCGGCGCTTTAAGGGTGATGTCGATCAATTCGCCGGAAAAACGCTCAAAATCTTTCTCGCTGCGCAGCAGCCGGTCAATGCCGGGGGAACTGACTTCCAGCCGCGCATACTCAGCGCCTTCAACTTCCAGCACAAACTGCAACTGGCGCGTGACCTTTTCGCAATCTTCCGCGTTGACAAACTGTTCAAGCCCGGGAACGTGGGGCATGTCAATCGTCACGCGCAGCAAGCCGCCGCTCGTGCGCTCGACTTCCACCAGCTCGTAGCCCAGTCCCGTCACCGTTTGCTCAATCGTCTCTTGAATCGCCATTCAGTCTTTTTAAATCCGTCTTTGGAAAACAAACGCCCAAAAAAAATGGGCGGTGAAAACCCGCCCATTTGGTCGTGAAGGGCATATTGTAACGCCCTTCCCGTTCCACGCGAACATTTTTATGCCGGTTCTCCCTAAAAATGCCTCTGCAAAACACCAACCACCGGTAACTTTAAGCAACGAAAGTTGCAAAAAGCGGAAACTGAAAAAAGTGATGCATTGGCAGAACTCAGCATCGCTTCGACGAAGCTTTTTCAGCCGCTTTTTTACTGTTTACTACCTGCCAGGCGCTGGCGCATCGCAGGCGTCATCTCGATATTCCGGTTTGTATCGATCAGCAGCACTTCGTTCAGGCCCAGGCGCTGCGCCATGGCCCGCCAATGCTGTGGGCCGACGACGAAGAGCGGTTTAGTGTTTCCATCGGAGCGCAAACCTGCATCCGTGCCTCCCGACGTGATGATGGTCACGGACGCCACCAAGTCTATGGTTTGCCCGCTGCGCGGATCAATGACGTGGGGATGGCGTTTGCCATCCTTCATGAAATAGCGCTGGTAGTCGCCGCTGGTGCCGATCGCTTCGTTGTCATGCAGGTCGACTGCGGCAACCGTGCCCTCGCCGCGCGGGTCGCGGATGCCGACCTTCCAGGGCCGTTCACCGGGCTGGCCGATCGCCAGAATATTGCCGCCTATATTGACCAGCGCCGCTTTTACACCCGCATCTCGCAGCAGCCGCGCCGCCCGGTCCAGCGCATAGCCTTTCGCATAGCCGCCCAGGTCCAGCATCACCGCCTTGTTGCGACTTGAAATCCTGGTGCCGTCGTAGCGCAGATCGCTCATGCGCGGCTTGGCATCGACCCAGCGCTTGATTTCTGCGGGCGCTGGCGTGTGCACCGTGATGTCGCTGCTCTGAAAGCCCCACAAGCGGATCAGATGGCCGACCGCCGGATTGAATAAATTGTCCGATCGTTCGGCGAGCCTGGTGGCCGATTGCAGCATGTCGACCATCTCGGCGTCGGCCTGAAACGTCTCCCCGCGCGCGATGCTCTCGTTCAAGGCGGTCAAGGCGCTGGGCTGCCAGGCATGAAACTTATTGTGCAGCCGGTCAAACTCGCTCAAAACGCTGGCTCCCAGCCGCTGAGCATCCGCCTGCGATCCGCCGTAGATTGCCACTTCGACCGCAGTACCGAACACATACCCCGGAATACGATGGATCGCGTCAGCGGCGGGACTACCACCTGCTGGCAGCAGCAAAAGGAAGCCAACGAGATAATTAAACAGTTTGCGCCGGGCCGTCGAGAACATGGCTTTATTAGAGCATTCACGCAAGCCGCCACACGCCGTCGTGGTTGATAGTGCATAGGGCGCACGGACAACGCTTTAAGCCTGCGACACCAATACCCGGGTGTAGGGATGGCGCGGCGCATCCAGCACATCAAGGACGGTGCCCGACTCGACCACCTCGCCGTCCTTCATCACCAGCACCTCATGGGCCATGGCACGAATCACGTCCACGTCGTGGGTGATCAACAGATAACTCAGCCCGCGTTCGCGCTGCAGGCGCTGCAGCAGCGCCAGCACCTGCTTTTGTATGGTCACATCGAGCGCGCTGGTGGGCTCGTCAAGCACCAGCAGGCTGGGGTTGATGATGAGCGCACGCGCAATTGCGAGGCGCTGGCGCTGCCCGCCCGAGAATTCATGCGGATAGCGCTGCAACAGGCCCGAAAACTGTCCCGCTTGCAGGCCTTCCCCCATGCCCACGTCGTCCAGCGATTGCTCGACGCGCTGTCGCCGCTGGCTCGGGTTCAGCGCAGGCTCATGCACCAGCAAGCCCTCACCGACAATCGCCTCCACCGTCATGCGGGGAGACAGCGAGGAAAACGGATCCTGAAACACCACCTGAACAGCGCTGCGAATGACCCTGTTGCGGGCCACCTGCCGGCTCCAGGAGTCGCCCGCAGCCTGCAATTGCCCGGAATAAGGCAGCAGTCCCAGGCTGGCCAGGGCTAGGGTGGACTTGCCTGAGCCCGATTCGCCGACTACTCCCAGCGTCTTGCCGCGTGGGATAGCAAAGCTGGCGTCTTTGACGGCGACAAATTCACCTCTTTTGAACCAGCCCCTGAAACCGGGGATGCCTACCGGATACGCCACGCGCAGATGGCTGGCGCGCATCACCGGCTCGGAAGCTGCCGTCGCGGCTGGCCCTTCGGCCACATTGCGTACCGGCTTGCTGTCAATAAGCTTGCGGGTGTAGGGGTGCTGGGGGTTGGCAAACACCTCAGCGACGATGCCTTGCTCGACGATGTGCCCGTTTTCCATGACAGCGACGCGGTCAGCGAAACGCCGCACCAGATTGAGGTCGTGCGTAATCATCAGCACGGCCATGCCGTTGCGGCGCTGCAAGTCGCCGAGCAAGTCCAGAATTTGACCACGCAGGGTGACGTCCAGCGCCGTGGTCGGTTCATCGGCCAGCAGCAGCTTGGGCTGGCAGGCCAGCGCCATGGCAATCATGGCGCGCTGGCGTTGCCCGCCCGACAGCTGATGCGGAAATGCCAAGGCCCGTCTTGCAGCCTCCGGGATGCCCGTATCTGCTAACAATTTGATAGCTGCTTGCGCTGATGCTGCTTGGGATACACCTTGTTTTAGTTGTAGAACTTCGGCAATCTGGTCGCCCACGCTGAACAGCGGGTTCAACGCCGTCATGGGCTCCTGAAAAATCATGGCGATGTCGCGGCCCCGAATGCCGCGCAACTCGCGCTCGGGCAGAGCCAGCAGATCCACCGCCCCCCTTTGCTCGCTGTCTGGCGTGGCCCCGCGAGCGGCGAACAGCGCGTGCCCGGCGAGTTCAGCGTTTTGAACCAGCCGCAACAGGCTCAGCGCCGTCACCGTCTTGCCCGAGCCAGACTCTCCCACCAGGGCCAGCTTTTCTCCGGGCGCGATGGAAAAATTGATGCCGTGAACGACTTCTTTGCCGCCGAAAGCAACGCGCAGGTCTTTGACCTCAAGCAGGGGGTGGGTTGCGTCGTTTTTCAAAGCGGTTTGCAAGTTGATGCTGCAAAGGAAGGCGGCTGCCGCGCCGGGCCGCCCCAAGCAAGTTCAACTCCTTCGAGGGGCAGCGCATTACACAAAGTGAAAAGCGTGGGGGCCATTTAGTCAGCCTTTCGCGGGTCCAGCGCATCGCGCAGCGCATCGCCCATCAGCGTGAGCAGCAGCAAGGTCACCACCAGCACGCAGAAAGTCGACAACGAAATCCACCAAGCGTCGATGCTGTTTTTGCCCTGCGACAGCAGCTCGCCCAGCGACGGCGTCCCCGGCGGCACGCCGAGGCCCAGAAAGTCGAGCGACGTCAGCGCCAAAATGGCCGCGCTCATGCGAAAAGGCAAGAAAGTTACCACCGGCGTCATGCTGTTGGGCAGCACATGGCGAACGATGATTTGCCAGTTCGACAGGCCCAGCGCCCTTGCAGCCCGCACGTAGTCAAGCTGGCGGTTGCGCAAAAACTCGGCCCTCACATAGTCTGACAGCCCAAGCCAGCCGAACAGGCTCAGCAACACTAGCAGCAGCGAAATGCTGGGCGCGAAGACGGCGCTGAAAATGATCAGCAAATACAGCTCGGGCATAGAGCCCCAGATTTCCATAAAGCGCTGGAAAGCCAGGTCGGTTTTGCCACCGAAATAGCCTTGGATGGCGCCGGTGATCACCCCGAGCAACACGCCCGTGGCCGTCAGCGCAAGCGCAAACAGCACACTGACACGAAAGCCGTAAATCAGTTGCGCCAGCAGATCACGCCCGCGGTCGTCGGTGCCGAACAGATTGGCCAGTGTGGGGCGCGACGGATTCGGTTCTTTGGCAAAGTAATTCAGGGTTTTCGGGCCGTAGGGGTTGGGCGCAAAAACAGCCCAGTTACCGCCTTTTGTGAGCTTGTCGCGAATGAATGGGTCGAGGTAATCCGCGGCGGTCTCGAAATCGCCGCCAAAGACTTTTTCCGGATAAGTCTTAAATATCGGAAAGTAGAAACCGCCCTCATACCTGACCATCAGCGGACGGTCGTTGGAGACCAGTTCAGCGGCCAGACTGAGCAGCACCATCGTGCAAAACAGGACTAGGCTGTAAAACCCCAGTTTGTTGCGGCGAAAACGCTTCCAGGCCCGCCGGGCGGGACTCAGCCCAACGGCGGGGGACGTGTTTAGATTAATTCCGCGGCGGATCGGGCCCGGCCCGGCCGTCGGCGGCGCCCCCTCAGAGGGGGGGCGGGCAGGGGCAACTTCGGGGGGGTCAATCAAATCGTACACGCGGGTCCACCCAAACATAGCAAAGGTCGCTGATCAGCTTGGTCACCAGGCCGATCAGCGTGAACAAAAACAGCGTGCCCATCACCACCGGGTAGTCGCGCCGGATAACGCTTTCGTAGCTGAGCAGGCCCAGGCCGTCGAGTGAAAACAGGGTTTCGATCAGCAGCGAGCCGGTGAAAAAAGCACCGACAAAAGCCGCCGGAAAACCCGTGATGATCGGAATTAGCGCATTGCGAAAAACATGCTTGTAGAGCACCTGCCGCTCGCCCAGGCCTTTGGCGCGCGCCGTGACCACATACTGCTTTCTGATTTCTTCCAAAAACGCGTTCTTAGTCAGAATGGCGGTGACGGCAAAGCTGCCCAGCACCATCGCGGTGACCGGCAGCGCGATATGCCACAGGTAGTCCACGATGCGCGCTCCCCAGCTCATTTCGTCCCAGGTACTTGACGTCAGGCCGCGAAGTGGAAACCATTGCAGCTGCCCGCCAAAAACCACCAGCAGCACCAGGCCGAGTACAAAACCGGGAATCGCGTAGCCGATCAGCACCAACAAGGTGGTGATCAGGTCAAACTGTGAGCCGGCGCGCACCGCCTTGGCCACACCCAGCGGCACGGCTACCAGGTAGCTAATGAAAAACGTCCACAGACCCAGGCTGATGGAAACAGGCAGTTTTTCGATGATCAGTTGCGACACATCGCGGTTCTGGAAAAAGCTTTTGCCCAGGTCGAACCGCGCGAACTGCCCCAGCATCTGCCAGAAGCGTTCAGGCGCCGCCTTGTCGAAGCCATACAGCACCTTGATCTGCTCGATGCGTTTCGGGTCCACGCCCTGCCCGCCGCGGTAGCTGAAGCCCCCGCCTTCGGCACCGCCTCCACCGGCGCCGGTTTTCGCCTCGGCCAGGTACTGCTCGACCGGGCCGCCGGGCACGAACTGCACCACGGCGAAGGTGATCAGCAAAACGCCAAACAGCGTCGGGACCATCAGCAAAATACGTTTGAGAAGGTAGGCGAACAATTACTTGGCCCACCAAGTGTAAATAGCCCAGTTTTCGCCGGCGGCATAAGGCGGCATCGGGTCGTGTCGCGCCAGGCGCCGGTCGTTGAACGCCATGCGGTGGGTAGCGGCTGTCCACTGCGGGATCAAGTAATGGCTGTGGGTGATGACGCGCTCCAGCGCGCGGCACGCCGGCAGCAAGTCAGCTTTGGTCTTAGCACTCGTCATGCGCGTGATGATCGCATCGACAGCCGGGCTGCTGACACCGGCAAGATTGCCGGAATCTTCAGTGATGGCCGCCTTGCTGCCGAACAGATCGGCAAATTCCTGGCCCGGGTTGTTGGTTCCGGCATAAGCCAGCGTGGTGATGTCGAATTCGAACCGGTTAAGGCGCTGCTGGTACAGCGCGAAGTCGACGGCGCGGTGGTTGAATTCGATGCCGAGTTTTTCCAGATTGCGCGCCCACGGTGAGACCACACGCGCGCCGCCTTCGTTGCTGTCAAGGTATTCGATCACCATCGCCTCGCCCTTTTGGTTGCGCAGTGCGCCGTCCCTGATTTCCCAGCCGGCCTGCTGCAGCAGGTCGCGGGCGCGGCGCAGGTTCTCTCGCAGGCCGCTGTCGCCCTCGGTGCGTGGTGGCACAGCGGGCGGCCCGAAAACCGCGGCGGAAAGCTCTTTGCGCCAAGGTTCCAACAAGGCCAGCTCGTCGGACCCGGGCACGCCCGTCGCCTGGCAATCGGTGTTGCCGAACAGGCCGCTGACGCGCTGGTAGGCGTTGTAGAACATCTGGCGGTTCATCCACTCGTAGTCCATCGCCAGCCCTAGCGCCTGGCGTACGCGCACATCCCTGAATTTTTCGCGGCGGGTGTTGATGACATAGCTCTGGAAACCCGATGGCAGGCGGTGTTTGAACTCGCCTTTGACCAGCTCACCCGAGTCGAACTTTTTGCCATTAACGCGGCGGGCCCAGTCGCCGGCCGAAAAGAAGCGCATCAAGTCGAATTCGCCGGCCTTCAGCGCTTCGAGCCGGGCCGTGTTGTCTTTATAAATTTTGACCAGCACGCGGTCGAAATTGGCCGTGCCGCGCCGCACGTTCAAATCCTTGCCCCAATAGTTCGGGTCGCGCAGGTAGGTGATGTCCTTGCCGAACCGCACCGAGCCGATCTTGTACGGGCCACTGCCGATCGGAATATCCATCACCACCGCATCAAAACGCTTGGGCTTGCCGCCTTCCACTCCCCATTTACGGCTGAACACCGGAAGACCGCCGACGGTCAATGGCAGTTCACGGTTCGGTTTCTTGAAGTGGTAACGTACGGCGCGTTCATTGACGACTTCGATGCCGGCCACGTCTTCCAGCACGGTTTTATAAGCCGGTGAGGTGTAAGGGCCGAGCAGCGTGTCCAGACTGTGCTTGACGTCTTCGGCCAGTACCGGATCGCCGTTGTGAAATCGCGCTTCCTTGCGCAACGTGAAGGTGGCCGACATGCCGTCTAGCGCCACCGTAACGTCTTCGGCCAGCAAGCCGTAGCCCGACGCGGTTTCATCGAGCGAGCCAATCAGCAGTGATTCGAACATCATCTCTGACAGATATGCCGGTGCGTTGCCCTTGATGGTGAACGGGTTGTACTTGTCGAACGTTGACACCCGCAAATTGCTAACCAGCCGCAATTCGCCGCCCTTGGGCGCTGCGGGGTCTACGTAGTCGAACTGGGCGAAGCCGGGCGGGTATTTGAGGTCGCTCCACAGCGCGTAGGCGTAAGCGGACCAGGATACGGGGGTAAAACACGCCAACAGGACCGGCATTAAAGACATCCTCAAAGCCTGAAAAAAAGACAAATCCCGCATGCGACAATTCTGCACTAATTAAGTCGGCAATATTTCACGGCCTGCAGGGACCTACCCTGCTGGAGCCGAGGATTGTTGATCGGTTCACTTGTACATACTGGAGCACAAGCATGGGTTTTCTTACCGGCAAAAAACTGTTGATCACGGGCTTGTTGTCCAACCGGTCTATCGCCTATGGCATTGCCAAGTCCTGCCACGCCCAAGGCGCGGAGCTGGCCTTCAGCTACGTCGGTGAGCGCTTCAAGGACCGTATCACCGAATTCGCGGCCGAGTTTGGTTCCAACCTGATTTTTGACTGCGACGTGAGCGACGACGCACAGATCGACAAGATGTTTGCCGATCTGTCAAAAACCTGGCCAAAGTTTGACGGTTTTGTGCACAGCATTGGCTACGCGCCACGCGAGGCGATTGCCGGCGATTTTCTGGACGGCCTGTCGCGCGAGGGTTTCCGGATTGCCCACGACATCAGCTCTTACAGCTTTCCGGGCATGGCCAAGGCAGCGCTGCCTTACCTCAACAACAAGTCATCCCTGCTCACACTGAGCTACCTCGGTGCCTTGCGCACCGTGCCTTACTACAACACCATGGGTCTAGCCAAGGCAAGCCTAGAGGCCAGCGTGCGCTACTTGGCAGAATCCCTGGGGCCGCGCGGTATGCGTTGTAACGGCATCAGCGCCGGCCCCATCAAAACTCTGGCGGCCAGCGCCATCAAGGATTTTGGCAAGCTACTCAGCATCGTTGCGGCCGCCTCGCCGCTGCGCCGCAACGTAACGATCGAAGAAGTGGGCAATGTGGCGGCTTTCCTGCTGTCCGACCTGGCATCCGGCGTGACCGCCGAAATCACCTATGTAGACGGTGGTTTCAGCCACACGGCTGGCGCCAGTCGCGACAGCGAGGTACTTTGAGTCGCTATCTTATTCATAGCTGCTTACGCCCGTAGTTGCTGGGCTACAGGCCTAAATAGCTTCTAAACTGAGATTTTCAGCGTCCGGAAGGACTGGCCCGATAAAAACTGTCCGCCGACAGCAGCCCTGGTCTGCCTTCAAGCCAGCAAGAGTGTGGACAGCGACCATAAGAATAGTGCTGGGGTGGGTTCTCTTGCCATTAGAGGTAAGGGCTGCAAACACAAGGGAAGCGGTGTTTAAAACACGTGCTTGTTCAATAGGCAGGTGCGAGCTACGCAGGCTCCTGTCGCGACCTTCCGGTCGGTGAATTCCCTGCTTGTGCCTTGGCACCCGGACCTATAAACTGTACATGCATACAGTTTCATGGCAAACCTTTTGTCCAAGCATTCAGCCAGCGTCTAAGCTGCAAAAAATTCTTGGAACTATTATTTTGATAGCTAACCACGCCCGTTCTGCTTGGGCCAAAAGCATAAATGATCTCCAAAATCAAAAAAAACAATATCCTGAAAGGCCTGCCAGCCAATGCCCCTCTCGCATTCGGCTTCCTTCGCATTCGGACACTCCCGCTGCTACTTGCCTTCGCCGGCCTGCTGACGCCCGCCCTGCCCCATGCCGCGGCCGAAGGCGCTCCACCGCTGATGCTGGCCAAGGTGTATCAAGTGGGCGTTCCGCTGGCGGACTATTGGGCTAGTGAAAAGCTCGACGGCGTGCGCGGCTACTGGGATGGCGAAAAGCTGTTGACCCGCGGTGGCGAGCGCGTTGCAGCACCCGATTGGTTCACGGCAGGTTGGCCCAAGGTGCCCATGGATGGCGAGCTGTGGGCAGGCCGTGGCCAATTTGCCAAGGCAGTTTCTACCGTGCGCCAGCAAACCCCCGATAACAAAGCGTGGCGTGCCATGCGTTTCATGGTGTTCGATTTGCCGGCGCAAGGCGGTCCGTTCAACGAACGAATTCCGGCATTGAACGGATTGGTCAGTCAGATTGATCAGCCTTGGGTGCAGACGGTGGCGCAGTTCAAGCTGGCGAATCACTCCGCACTGCAGAGCTTGCTGCTCAGAACCGTGAAGCAAGGCGGCGAAGGCCTGATGCTGCACCGTGGCGCATCGCTTTACCGAGGCCAGCGCAGCGACGACCTGCTGAAGGTCAAAACCCACGAGGACTCGGAAGCCCGCGTGATCGCGCACATTGCGGGCAAAGGCAAGTATGCTGGCCAGATGGGCGCACTGCTGCTGGAAATGCCCGCAGTTGGCGGCAAGCCGGCGCAGCGTTTCAAGTTGGGCACGGGTTTTACGCAGGCGCAACGGCGAGACCCGCCGGCTGTGGGGATGCAGGTGACCTATCGGTTCAGGGGTTTAAACAGCAGCGGTATTCCGCGCTTTGCCAGCTTCATGCGGGTGTTTGACGACCAGCCCGGCTAAAAATAGCGGCGCCGCCTGGCGTGACTTCCGCCAACTCATGCCGCCTTTCTTGCCGCTATTTCTTCACGCAGTCGGCGTAGTAACGCAGTTTTCCTTTGGCATCCGACTCCTCGACCAGCCCGTGAATATCCGTCTCAAAACCTGGGCACTGCGCGTTGAACTCGCGGGCAAACTTGAGGTAGTCGACAATTTTCTTGTTAAACACCTCCCCCGGGATGAGTAGCGGAATACCGGGCGGGTATGGCGTGACCAAGCCGACGGTGATGCGGCCTTCCAGACGGTCAATCTCGACCCGCTCCGTTGTGCGGTGAGCGATGTGAGCATAGGCGTCGCTGGGCGTCATAGCGGGCGCCAGGTCGCTCAGATAGACCTCGGTCGTCAAGCGCGCGATGTCGTACTTGGCGTACAGGGCGTGAATGTGCTGGCACAGGTCGGCCAACCCCATGCGCTCGTACTTGGGGAACTTCTGGCAGAACTCGGGCAGGATGCGCCACATCGGCTGATTCTTGTCATAGTCGTCCTTGAACTGTTGCAGCGCTGTCAGCAACGTGTTCCAGCGCCCTTTGGTGATGCCGATGGTGAACAGGATGAAAAAACTGTAGAGTCCGGTTTTTTCCACAATCACGCCGTGCTCGGCCAAAAACTTGGTCACGATGCTGGCTGGAATGCCGGTTTTGGCAAACTTGCCATTAAGGTCCAGACCGGGCGTGACGATGGTCGATTTGATTGGGTCCAGCATGTTGAAGCCGGTCGCCATCTGGCCAAAACCATGCCAGTTGTTGGCGCCGTTCTTCGCTGTCTTGGCACTGCGCGACTCGCCCTTGATGATCCAGTCCTGGGCCCGGCCAATGCCTTCGTCCACCAGTTTGTCCGGCCCCCAGACCTTGAACCACCAGTCAGCGCCATATTCTTCGTCGATCTTGCGCATGGCACGGCGAAAGTCCAGCGCCTCGGCAATGCTCTCCTCGACCAGCGCCGTGCCGCCGGGTGGCTCCATCATGGCGGCGGCCACGTCGCAGCTGGCAATGATGCTGTACTGCGGCGAGGTCGAGGTATGCATCAGGTAGGCCTCGTTAAAGAGGTGCCGGTCCAGTTTGATGTTTTGCGAGTCCTGCACCAGCACTTGGCTGGCCTGGCTGATGCCGGCCAGCAGCTTGTGAATCGACTGGGTGGCATACACCACCGCATTTTTCGGCCGGGTGCGGTTTTTTCCCATGGAATGGTAGCAGCCATAAAACGGGTGAAACGCAGCGTGCGGCAGCCAGGCTTCATCAAAGTGCAGGTTGTCCACGTAGCCGTCGAGCATGCCCTTGATGGTTTCGGTGTTGTAGAGCACGCCATCGTAGGTCGACTGCGTGAGCGTCAGTACGCGCGGCTTGACCTTTTCCGGGTCGACATTTTTGAGCAGCGGATTGGCCTTGATCTTGGCCTTGATGGCTTCGGGCTCGAACTCGCTTTGCGGAATCGGTCCGATGATGCCGAAATGGTTGCGTGTGGGCTTCAAAAATACCGGAATCGCCCCCGTCATGATGATGGCGTGCAGGATGGATTTGTGGCAGTTGCGATCAACCACCACCACATCGCCGGGTGCCACTGTGTAATGCCAGACGATCTTGTTGCTGGTTGACGTGCCGTTGGTCACGAAGAAGCAATGGTCGGCATTGAAAATGCGCGCGGCATTGCGCTCGGACGCGGCCACCGGGCCGGTGTGGTCGAGCAGTTGACCCAACTCTTCCACCGCGTTGCAGACGTCGGCACGCAGCATGTTCTCGCCAAAAAACTGGTGAAACATCTGCCCGACCGGGCTTTTCAGGAAGGCCACGCCACCTGAATGGCCCGGGCAATGCCATGAATAGGAGCCGTCTTCGGCGTAGTCCAGCAAGGCCTTGAAAAACGGCGGCTGAACGCCTTCCAGGTAGCTCTTGGCTTCACGGATGATGTGGCGCGCCACGAACTCGGGGGTGTCTTCAAACATGTGAATGAAGCCGTGCAGTTCGCGCAGGATGTCGTTCGGAATATGGCGCGAAGTTTTGGTCTCGCCATACACATAAATCGGTACATCCAGATTCTTGCGGCGCACCTCTTCAATGAAATTGCGCAGGTTCAAAACGGCCGGATCGAGGTCAGGCCCGGGGGTGAACTCCTCGTCGTCAATCGACAGGATAAAGGCGCTGGCGCGGCTTTGCTGCTGCGCAAACTGAGACAGGTCGCCGTAGCTGGTGACGCCCAGCACCTCAAAGCCTTCGCTTTCAATGGCCTGTGCCAGCGCGCGAATACCGAGGCCGGAGGTGTTTTCGGAGCGGAAATCTTCGTCAATGATGACAATCGGGAAACGGAATTTCATGGCGTGAGGGATTGTGTTGGCGTACTTTGTGGTACGGGCAGTTCATGGGCGCCCTGAACCTGTCGGAGGGCAAGAGGAACGCTCGATGGGCATAGACAGGTTGAGCCCGAACGGTTTGATGTGACACACGGCAAGGTGTCGAGACTGCGCAGTGTAAGGAAATATTGTGTCTATGCGTTTGCGGGGGTCTGTATGCCTCAAAATGTAGCGCATCACAAGTCAACAGGAAAAAACATGAGTGAATCAACCATATGGTGGCTCCTGGCGGGTGCTGCGGTTGCGATTGAACTGGTCACAGGAACCTTTTACCTGCTGATGCTCACCGTTGGGCTGGTTGCAGGCGCGGTAGCCGCTCACCTCGGCTTTGGCATGATAGGCCAGATGGGAATTGCAGCCGCCGTTGGCGGCGGCGCGGTAGCCGTATGGCACTGGTATCGCAGCAAAAGCCCATCACCATTGCCGGCCAATGCCAACCGGGATGTCAACCTTGATATCGGCGAGCCGGTCCACGTTGCGCAGTGGAATGCGGACGGCACCACCACGGTGAAATTTCGCGGCGCCAACTGGACCGCCATCGCTGCAAGCCAGGCTGAGTTGGCGGGCCCCGGCAGCTTTCGCATCAAGGAAATGCTGGGCAACCGGCTGGTGATTGAAAAGCTGTAGGCTGCGTGCGGCGTTCACACACAAATTTGACGGCGATTGTGACTGGATCATCCGGTCCGGCGCAGGCACACCCTGTTCTAAATTAACGGAGAATTTATGGAAATAGCACTGGTCATCCTGCTCGTGGTTGGCATTTTTATTGTGCGCAGCATCAAGGTGGTGCCGCAGCAAAACGCCTGGGTGATCGAGCGTTTGGGGAAATACCATGGCAGCCTCACGCCGGGTCTGAATTTTCTGGTGCCCTTTATCGACAGGGTGGCCTACAAGCACAGCCTCAAGGAGATCCCGCTCGACGTGCCCAGCCAGGTGTGCATTACGCGCGACAACACTCAGTTGCAGGTCGACGGCATCCTGTATTTTCAGGTGACCGACCCGATGCGGGCTAGCTACGGCTCATCGAACTACATTGTGGCGGTCACGCAGTTGGCCCAGACCTCGCTGCGCTCGGTCATCGGCAAGCTGGAGCTCGATAAAACCTTTGAAGAGCGCGACATCATCAATGCGCAAGTCGTTGCAGCGATCGACGAAGCGGCCTTGAACTGGGGGGTGAAAGTGCTGCGCTACGAGATCAAGGATCTAACCCCGCCCAAGGAAATCTTGCATGCGATGCAGTCGCAAATCACCGCCGAACGCGAAAAGCGCGCGCTAATTGCAGCCTCCGAGGGGCGAAAGCAGGAACAAATCAACATCGCCACCGGCGAACGCGAAGCTTTTATCGCCCGCTCCGAAGGTGAAAAACAGGCCGCCATCAACAACGCTCAAGGTGAAGCTTCGGCCATCACCGCGGTTGCAGAAGCCAATGCAAAGGCCATTGAAGTAGTCGCTGCAGCGATTCGGCAACCGGGCGGCGAGCAGGCCGTGCAACTCAAGGTGGCAGAAAAGGCCGTTGAAGCCTATTCACGGGTGGCCAGCGACGCAACCACCACGCTTATCGTGCCGAGCAACATGACGGAAGTGTCGACATTGATTGCGTCAGCCATGAAAATGGTGCAATCCAGCAAAGCTTGACCGTTACCCTTATGCTTATCCTTACCGCTATCTCTTAGCTTAGGAAAAAGGCAAAGCCATGAACCCCAAAAATGTTCTGGGTACCGACTTGCTACCCTGCTCTTACGATCCTCTTACCGGTTATTTCCGCGACGGCTGCTGCAACACCGACGAGTCAGACATGGGCTCCCACTTGGTGTGCGTGCGTGTAACCAAGGAGTTTTTGGCATTCTCCGGCGCCTGCGGAAATGACCTCGTCACACCACAGCCCCAGTACAGATTTGCCGGCCTCAAGCCGGGCGACCGCTGGTGCCTTTGCGCCAATCGCTGGCGGGAAGCGCTGGAGTCCGGCGTTGCCCCGCCTGTAGTTCTGGAAGCCACCCACCACAAAGCCCTGGAATTCGTACTCATGGCACAACTGCAAAAGCACCGGTTTCAGGGCGCCTTGCAGTAGCGACCTGTTCTTCAAGCTCATTGCCAAGCGCTATTCCCCCGATGCGGCTTCTGGCACTGCTACAATATAAAGCTACGCGGAAGGGTGGATGAGCGGTTTAAGTCACACGCCTGGAAAGCGTGCGTGGGGTTATTCCCACCGCGGGTTCGAATCCCGCCTCTTCCGCCAGTAATTGATAAAAGCCCATGTAAATCATGGGCTTTTTTTCGCCTTTACGTTTCGACTATCAAAGCGACTATCAAATAGAAAAAAGCAAAGTTCGCTCCTTGGGTCGGATCAGCGATGGCATGACTTGGACATCCGGGGATGGGTATTTAAAGTCTCTCGTGTGCAGTCGTTTTTTTCGACGCATCATTGCTGAGTTAGGCAGATGCCCGACTGCTTGATCCATACCGGTCACTGAAGCCAGTAGGTTGTCGGTCGGCAATGTAGCGACGAATTCAATTGCCGCTGCACCCACCCCTACTTGGCAGCCAACTGGTCGTCGTTCTCCAGGGAGACTGGCATTGCTTACTGGAGCGGGGGATAGGTGTTGCCGCCAACCGAAAACTGACCATCTGAACGGATAAGTGCCAATCCAAAACTGACCAGGGTGTTCCACTGACCTGCTGAATATTTCAGCAGGTACTTAAAAGGTGATCACCATGGAAATGATAGGCAAGGTCAGGCGCATGAAGCTGCGCGACAAACTCTCCCACAGCGCAATCGCGAAGGCCACCGGACTGTCGCGCACCACGGTCAAGAAGTGGCTCAAAGCCTCTGGCGACAAGGCCCCCAAGTACGTCAGAGAAAGTGTTGAAGGCAAGCTCACCGCTTTTGAAGAAACATTGGACCAGTCCCTCAGCGCCGACGCCCATCGACCCAAACACGGCAGGCGCACGGGGCGCGCGTTGTTCAAGCAAATTCAGGCCCAGGGCTACCGGGGTGGCTACAGCATAGTGACCAACTTCATCCGCGCGTGGCGCGAGAAGACAGGTAAATCACCCAGCAAAGCCTTTGTCCCTCTGAGTTTCGAGTTGGGTGAGGCGTTCCAGTTCGACTGGAGCGATGAAGGCTTGGTGGTGGGCGGCATCTTCTACAAGGTGCAGGTCTCGCATTTGAAGCTGTGCGCGAGTCGGGCATTCTGGCTGGTGGCCTACCCCAGCCAGGGCCATGAAATGCTGTTTGATGCCCACACCCGATCCTTCCAGGCGTTGGGTGGTGTCACGCGCCGTGGCATCTACGACAACATGAAGACGGCGGTGGACAAGGTGAAGAAGGGCAAGGGGCGCATCGTCAACGCCCGCTTTGCGGCGATGTGCAGTCATTACTTGTTTGATCCGGATTTCTGCAACGTCGCTTCCGGTTGGGAGAAAGGCGTCGTAGAGAAGAACGTGCAAGACAGTCGTCGCCGCATCTGGATTGAAGCGGGAACCCGGCGCTTTGGCACTTTCATTGAGCTCAATGCCTGGTTGGGTGAGCGATGCCGTTCCTTGTGGGCTGACACCGCGCACCCGGTCCACAAGCAGTTCACCGTGGCCGAAATGCTGGAGTTGGAAAGGCCGCATTTGATGAACATGCCCGTACCCTTTGATGGCTACGTCGAGAAGTCTGCCAGGGTAAGTAGCACCTGCTTGGTAGCGGTGGCGCGCAACCGATACTCCGTGCCTTGCGAATGGGCGGGGCACATGGTGAGCACCCGGCTGTATCCCACCTGTGTTGCGGTAGCTGCGGACGACACCATCGTGACCAGTCATTCCAGGATGACGGGATCCGGTCAAACCAACTACGACTGGCAGCACTACATCGACCTGGTGCAAAGAAAGCCGGGGGCCTTGCGAAACGGTGCGCCGTTTCTGGACATGCCAGAGCCCTTGTTGCGGCTGCGCCAATCTTTGCTGCGCCACGCAGGTGGCGACCGGGTCATGGCCGATGTGTTGGCCATGGTTCCACAAGCCGGGCTGGAGGCGGTATTGGTGGCTGTGTCTTTGTTGCTCGAAGGTGCTGCACCGAGTGGCAGCATCAGCGCCGAGCATGTCCGCAATGTATTGGCACGCCTGAACACACCGGCCACACCGGAGCAGGCAGAAACGGCTCTGCAACTGACCCAGGCCCCCAGGGCGGATACCGCTCGGTATGACCGACTGCGTCCAACCCATCAGGATGGTCTGGAGGTGAACCATGCGCAGTAACCATCCGATTGAAACAGTGCGTGATGTCCAGGTTGAGCTCAAGGCATTGCGCCTGCACGGCATGGCCAGTGCCTGGGGTGACTTGATGGCGCAAGGTGGCGGAGCCAGCATCGAGCCATCGCGCTGGCTGATTGAGCACTTGTTGCAGGCCGAAGATGTGGACCGGCATATGCGCTCCATCGCCCACCAGATGAAGGCTGCACGTTTCCCGGTGCACCGTGACCTGGCCGGGTTTGACTTCGACGTGTCGTGCGTCGACAAAACGCTTATTCAAAAATTGGCCGATCTGTCGTTCACGCAAGATGCCCAGAACGCGGTGTTGATTGGCGGGCCTGGGACGGGCAAGACTCACTTGGCCACGGCGTTGGGGATCTCGGGTCTGACGCGCCACCACAAGCGTGTTCGGTTTTACTCCACGGTGGATCTGGTCAACGCACTGGAACAAGAGAAGGCGCAAGGCAAGGCAGGTCGAATTGCCATGACCTTGATGCGTCTGGACCTGGTCATTCTCGATGAACTGGGGTACTTGCCGTTTAGCCAGGCGGGCGGCGCCTTGCTGTTTCATCTGCTGTCCAAGCTGTATGAGCACACCAGCGTATTGATCACTACCAACCTGACGTTTGCAGAATGGTCCAGCGTGTTTGGGGATGCCAAGATGACGACTGCCTTGTTGGACCGACTCACCCATCACTGCCACATCGTGGAGACGGGCAATGACTCTTACCGGTTCCGCCACAGCTCCAAAGAGGCCAAGGGGAAGATCAAGTCAAGGGAGCAATCCAGGAAAACCGCTGCGCGTGGGGATGCCCCACTGATTGAAGACGCTGATCCATTCTGATCACTGCTGAGGCAAAGGCAAGCAGCTTCGGGCTACGCCCTACGCAGCTTGCCTTTGATGTAAATACCGCAGGAAAGCCAATTGAAAAGGAATCAACAAAACCAGCAAACCGCTATAGTTATCCACAGTTGGCATTCAAACTACCAACTCTAGCCCCTGGCCAGAATTCAATTGGCACAGGTGGTCAGTATTCAACTGGCGCTAACACTCATGCCCTCGCCACAGCCATATCCGCCAGACAAGTGGTGTACCCGGGCGTTCGGCGCTCCTGTTTCATCGACCACGCTCGACGATTTCCAGCCAGACCGGCACTTGCCATCAGCACTGTGCCCCTGCCATATCGCTGGTTGAGGTCATCGAGGGTTGTCATGAGGCGGCCTCTGTCGGCCACGTTGTCATCTTCCCGCTCAAGCGCGAGCTCCTGTTGTTGCACCGTGTCAGACTGGAGTTCCAGCAGCATGACACCGGCCTTCGCCAGTTTGAAACCGGGACGATAAATGGCGCGCAACCCCGCCAGGGCCGCAGCCACAATTACCGTTGTGTCCGCGCTGGGTCTGCGCAACGGCATCGTGACTGAGCGGCTGTACTGAGCGTCCTGCCGAAACGGGCTGGTGCGGATGAAACACATCACCTGACCGGCGAGGCTGCTTTGTTTGCGCAGCTTTTGGGCGGCGCGGCTGGCAAACTCGGTCACGGCTTCTTCGAGTTCGTGGAGTTCTGTCACCGGGTGCCCGAATGACCGTGTACAGGCAATCTCCTGTTTCGGTTGTGGCGCGTGTTCCAGGTCAATGCAACTGGTACCCTGCAACTCCCGCACCGTACGTTCCAGAACCACGGACCACCGCCGTTTGACCATGGCTAGGTCAATTCGCACCAGGTCCAGCACAGTGTTGACGCCGCCCTCTAATAGTTGCTTTGTGATCTGCCTGCCAACGCCCCAGACCTCGTTGACTGGCGTGGCGGCCATGACTGCCTCTAACTCGAGCGGCGTCAACGTTGCCAGATTGCAGACCTGTGCAAAATGCTCGGGGTAACTTCCCGGCTTGCGCTCTGCTGTCTTGGCAATGTGGTTCGCCAGTTTTGCCAGGGTCTTGGTGGCACCTATGCCAATGCCGCACGGGATACCCACCCACTGCAAGATGCGGGCGCGTACCTTGTGGCTGCGCTCGACCAGATTGCCGCGCACACCGGTCAGATCGATAAAGCTCTCGTCAATTGAATAGATTTCCTGCAGTGGCCCGAGACCCGCAGCCAGACTCATCATGCGGTCGCTCAGGTCGCCATAGAGCGCAAAGTTCGCCGACAGTGCCACCAAGCCATCAGATTCCGCCATGTGTTTGATCTTGAACCACGGCGCTCCCATGGCAATACCGAGCGCTTTGGCTTCATTGCTGCGGGCGATGGCACAACCGTCGTTGTTGCTCAGCACAACTACCGGGCAACCGTTCAAAGTAGGGCGGAACACTCGCTCGCAGCTCACATAGAAGTTGTTTCCGTCCACCAAGGCGTACATACAGCGCCGTCAAACCAGAAACTGCTTGATGCTGCTGGTCACCACGCCCCAGACCTCGATGGTCTGCCCTTCCTTGGGCACGATGTCGGGGTACGTGGGGTTGGCAGCTTTGAGCTTGATGCGCCCTGCCCTCTGGTAAAGACGCTTGACGGTGAAGTCGCCATCCACAACAGCCACCACGATGTGGTTGTGGCGGGGTTTGATGGCGCGGTCCACGACCAAAATATCGTTGTCAAAAATACCAGCCTCGATCATCGATTGCCCGCTGGCACGCAAAAAGTAGGTGGCCTGCGCGTGAACAATCAGCATTTGAGTCAGGTCAATGCGCTGTGCGCCGAGGTCTTCAGCCGGGGACGGAAAACCGGCGCAGACCCGGTTTGGGATCAGCAGTGCCAAAAGCGGCGCATCAGACAGCAGGATTGGAATTCGCTGAAAATTTTTGCTGTACATACATACAGTATCGCCGACTCTGGTTTGCGTTGGAATAAAGCGCTCCCCTTGAGGCACCACTTGTTGATGCCGGCGACGCACAATGGTGCCGACAACCGTTCTACGAACTGAAGACATCCCATGCTTACACCCCAAAACGTATCCGCCCGCCGGCGCGCCTTCCGCCTGCTGCACGAATCTGGCTGTTTCGTCATTCCGAACCCTTGGGACGCTGGCAGTGCGCTTTATCTCCAGAGGCTTGGCTTCAAGGCGCTGGCGACCACTAGCTCGGGCACGGCATGGCGGCACGCGAAGGCCGACGGGCCATCGAGGATTCCACAGGCGACGCAAGCGAACCTCTACGCGACATCGCCTCGGCGGTCGAGCGCATGCGCGCCGCTCGCGCGGCAATCGATGAATCCGGCGGCGACACGTTACTGATCGGGCGGGCTGAGAACTTCATCGTCGACCGGCCGGATTTGCCCGATGCGATTCGCCGCCTGCAGGCCTACGCCGAAGCGGGCGCGGATTGCCTCTATGCGCCCGGCATCACGACACGTGAGCAGATCGCCGCAGTGGTGGCTGCAGTAGCACCCAAGCCTGTCAACTTGCTGATCGGCTTTACTACCGAACTCACGCTGCACGACATTGAGGCGCTGGGCGTGCGCCGGGTGAGTGTCGGCGGCGCCCTCGCGCGCACGGCGTGGGGCGGCTTCATGCGCGCCGCGCAGACGATTGCCACGGAGGGCAAGTTTGACGGCTTCACCGGCGCCGCGAACGGTGGCGAGTTGAATACGTTTTTCCGCGGAGAGTAGGCGGTTCCGGTCCCTGCGGGTTGCACCAGTTTTTTAGCCTCTGCGGAGCAGTACCAAATGGGTGAAACTGCATGACGCTGAATTCCGTTGTTCCGCTTGCACTTAGCGGGCATTCGTCATCACAACTGCTTTTTCTAGGATCATGGATCGTGTAAGGGGGCTAGTTTGATGGGGCGTTAAACCCAGGAAAAATACATAAACTGCGCGCCAATGGTGCAGCGAACACGGATCGCATGGCAGACTCAACCACCCTGAATCGCCGCAGCAAGCGCGCTCAACTTCGGGAGTCGTCCAGGAGCTATCTATCGACGCTCAGCCTCCATACGGGTCATGTGTATTTATTTTCAATGAGCGCCCAATGTGCCCAAGGGTCTGGGGCACTCATGGCATACCAGAGCTGTTTGGAACGATTGGCAATGGTTTCGCCAATATGCAGAAAATGCGCCATGACGGGAAACATCACGTATTCGATGATCGCCAGTGGTCCCTGAAAAAAAACGTAATACCCTAGGTAAAAGATGGCAACGCCAAGTATCAAATAGATGAGCACATGAATGATCGGCAGCATCCACTGAGAAATCGTTTTCTTCTTTCGGCCAACGATTAGACCGCCCAGGATCAGCATAAAAGGGCTGCACAAAATCATAAAAATCCTGGCTCGGTTTCTGCAGCTGGATGGGCTGCATGATCCTGCTTTACGAGGCGACTTCCTCGCCAATACGGCCTCTTTGTGGTGGTTCCACGGAACCATCATCAATGCAGTCAACAGCAGACTCAGGAAAATGAAGATATTCGCAGACGAGTGCCATAGTTCGCGCCACTCAAAGTCTCCATTTTCCCGGTATTTTCCTTTAAATGAGATCAAGTTGTCCAAGGCCATGGCGTGGACATGGACGCCTGGCAGTCTGCCATGTAGTGGTGAAAACAGGTTGTCACCAATCGCCTTTAAATCAGCGCCAATCAAGACCACTTTACCTTTTAATTCTTCGTCAAGTTGTTCAACAGTAAACCCATACTTTTTAAAAGCCCTGACTGGAATCACTTGGTTATATGGGCAGAGTGGCAACATTGACATGTTGGCAATTTGACGGAACAACACGGTGCCAGGTATCACTTCCCACCAATTCCAGACGTCCCGGCATACGGGTATCAGACTCCCTTGTTTGTCACGGACAACCATGGTCGATACATTGGTTGATGCAGCTCTTGTGGCCCAAATAAGCGCCAAAGGCACATCCGTTTCGGCGGGGCAAGTACCAGGGTAAAGTTTGCAATAGATGGTCAGGGCAACTGAATCTGGTAGGGAGGAGTTTTCTTTATCTTCGTCGGCATTACGTGGTCTCAGCGGGTAGGCCCACTGTGACTGGTCAAGAGAATCCGGGGTCACGTTGGGCCGCACGGGAATCACGCACGGTACGCCGGAGCCACTGCGCGCGGCAAATATTTGCCGCTCGGTATTTGAGGTCAATGGTTCCAGTGCAAAAGTTGCCAAAAAAAACGGGATTCCTGCATCAGTGGCACGGCATGCAGCATCTATCAGGCTTTCGACTTCTTTTTTTGGCTTGTCATCCAAGAAGAGAACATCCAGAAATACGGCTTTCGGTTTTCTCTTGACGACCCCGTCCAGGAGGCGCTGGTAATAATCCAGAGGTACAGGCCAGTTCAAGCCATATTCTTTCAGGTCTGTGTCGTCGAGGGTCATGACCGCAATAGCGCGCTGGCCAATGTCCGGATAGTTCAACGACAATAAAGGCGCGTAAATGCGGGTTGTTGCCCTTTTGATGACCTCTTCCATCAGCAGCTTGTTCGATAACCACGCCAGGAAAAGACCGACCACAATGGTCATGAATACCACATAAAGATGCCATCGCCAGGTCTGGCGGTCAGATGCTTTGTGTGTGCGGGATTTCATGGCTATTTATTGAGTCGCCGCCAAACACTGGTCACGTTTGTCAGCTTGCTTCAACGCACATTCCGCCATCACGGCATTCATGTTTTTCGTTAAACCGTTGCGCTTGTAGAGTGCAATCAACCTTGGATAAGCCGACGGCGCGCCCGAGAAGCGCTGAAAAGCACTCTGGCCCACTTTGCCGATGGCATCTTCATTACCCTGGTCCTTGAAGTAAGTAGCGGCCGAGTCATATGCAGCCCACACCGAGTTGTTTGACTGTAGGCTTTTGGACAAATACACCTCGGCTTCCTTGCGGCGGCCCAGGCCCCTTAGTGCCTCGAACATCAGCTGATTGGGCAACGCGTGCCCAGCAATTTGCGACTTTGGCACCAGCAACGGCTTTAGTAACCCTTGCGCATCGGCGTACTTTTGATCAGTGACCAAACTGCGCGCTTGAAACACTTTGCTGTAGTCGGCCAGAACGAGCTTGACATCAGGCTTGTTCCGGGCTTGTTCATAAGGAGAAGTTGTTGGCGCAACCTTTGGCACTTTTTCGTTGTAGGCTTTGATGAAGTACGCGTCGATGTCATTGATGCGCTTTTCGCCGCCCTCGTGGCCGGCAGAAAGCTGGCTTTTGATGTCATTTAGTGCAAAACCCAACCCCTGTTTAATGGAGTCATCAAACTTTCCCCCGGCAATCAAGGCTTGCATGGATGCTTGCTGCTTTTTGAAGGCCACAGCTTTTTTTTCATCCTGAATCGCGTCCCACTTTGCCACCGTTTCCAGCCAGGGAATGAGACCATCCTGGTAGCTGTAGCCTGCCTTGACCATCAAATCCATGCCCAGACGGTCTCCTTCAGCTTCTTGCCGCCGCCCCCAGGCAGGGCTAAGCGCGATATCGCTAATGCTAATCAGCAATTCCATTTGTTGCAGTACTTCTTTTTGTCCTGGAGACAGCGCACTGCTGGCCGCGCCACCCGTTGACTTGTCGACTGCATTGCGAATATTCATACCCACCGCGGTCAGCGTGGAAATCTGTTTTTGTACCCGGCTGAATGCATTGGAGTCGTGATGCCTCAAAAGCACGTGCGACAACTCATGGGCTAGCAATGCAGCCAATTGGTCTTCGTTTTTCAATTCTCTGATGTAACCGCTGGAAATGAAAATATTGCCGTCCGCGGTAGCCCCAGCGTCCATCTGGTCGTTGGCCACCACAATGACTTGTCCTGGTACCTGCTCAACTGCGCTTGCGTCCTTGAGTTTTCCAAGCACGACGTTGGCGTAATTCGTAAAACTCGGTACTGACAACACACCCCGGGTGATGCGGTTTTCATCAATGTCTTTTTGCTCGCCAATGGCTTCGTTCGATTTTTGGTATGTGCCAGGGGCGAGGTCCAGGAATTGAAGTTTGTCACGACTGCCTGTGACGACGTTGTTGATGGAATTTCCCAGGTTACTGAAAAAGCCGCCAATGGCACCGCCTGTCACAGTAGTGGCGGAGGCAGCGGCAGGCAAGGTGTCTGACGCCTGCGGAGCGCTATCCAGTGAACCTTCGGCGTGAACCGTAGACAACCAAAGCGGAAAAAGAAGGCACGCGGCAACGCGAGTTGCGCGGCGCACTTCAAGGAAGGAAAAGAAAGATGTGACTGACATGGTTTACCCCCAACCGTCCAACTTGCGGATGAAATCCCTACTAGATTTTTTTATTTGCAGCCTGCGTTTGCGCCACGGATACCAGCCGTGACCAAATTGGCATTTGTGCGGTCTACCGTGAGGCATGACACCTCCAGAGACTCTGGAGGAATGCGGATCTGCTTGCGATCCAGCCAGACATCCTGGCTTGCTACCTTCACGTGGACAAATCCCTGCTCAGATATTTCAAATATTTTGAGAGGGAAGGAGATGTCTTTCACGTTCAGAGACGCGGTTTCGCTTTTGCCGTCTGCGTCTGTATAGGCCTTCAGAACCGCCCGCGTGCCCATGGCAGCGGTAACCATTCCCTGCGCCTGGACGCTGATGGCAGCGGCCATCAAGAACCCAAGTGAGATTTTTTTGAAACTCGGCATTTGTCCATTGCATTTGGTTAATTTATTTGCACTTTGGTACAAATTATGCAACAGCTATGTTTGTGGGCCGTTTTTTGGCTTTCACGCAGTGAGTTTTTCGATGGAAACGGGCGAACGTCCCCACCGCTCAACCGGAAGTTTTGCCCCGGCATTCCAAGCGACTGCTTTCCTTTGACTAGCGCCATGACTCAATGCCAGCTGGTCGACGTCAACTATCTTGACCGCTCGGCGACAACTATCCTGGCCGGTGGAAGCGGGGAATGAATGGAACTGGTTAGGTTGTTGAACGAGCCTTTCTGGCAGGCGGAGCATGCCCCGCCTGTGCGGCGCGGCGGCGGTAGCTCTCCACGTTCATCTCCAGAATGGTTGCGTGATGCACCAGCCGGTCAACCGCAGCCAGCGTCATGGCCG
>NZ_JABBPE010000002.1 GCF_012927455.1 Polaromonas sp.
CCTACCTTCGATTTGTGTTCGAAGGACCAACGGTAGCCCCGCCTCCCGGACCCGCCCGGTGTAGGCCTCTAACCGGCCAACATAGTTGTCGTCAACCGGCCAGGGTAATTGTCGTCAACCAGCCAGCTCTTCATTTACGTATCGGTTGGCTTGAATGCCAGCCTTGTGTCTATCAAACCGCACGTCCGGGTCTAGACCGGTCATGCCAACGTAAACGCACGGCTTTCCTGGCTGGTAATCTGGGTTCGAGCGCATGAACCGGCCTTGAGCAGCACGTCGTGGGACAATTCAATAACATAGACGTGGTGATGCATGCGCCGAGCTATGTTTGATACGGCCAGTGGTTCAGGCAAGCAGCGAGCGTTGGTCGGGAGACTCTGCGCCAGCAAGTAGCCGCTCTGCCGGGTACTGACGCACAATTTTCATGCTCTGCTGCGGAGTAGCCTTGAGCCAATGGTCATAACTGTCCGGTGGCAAGATCACCACCATCCGCTTTTGGTCCACAGGTTTGTAAAATTAGCACATCAGATCATGGCGATCCGCGTTGATGGTCAGCACTTCCGGCATAGATCCACATAAGGCGTGGCGACTGGAGATAAGGTGCTGGTCACAAATCAGAATCGAATGAAGTGTTTACTAACAAAAATTGTTGGTTATGGCATGCAGACCCCTGGTTAGTGCTCTGCCATGCTGATGGCGCGTGGTCATCCGACCGACGGGCTGGACGCTCATCAACTACCTTTTGCCAGCAGCAGCCGGTTTGACTGATTGCCGGCAGCTATGCTGGCCGCGTGGCTGGTGTTTTCGGTCCTGTTTCCGCAAAAGTCTGCCCAGGTCGCCATCATTTCCCGCCGTTTCTCCAGAGCATCTCCGCGTCGGTAGGCCGCTTCCACTTTGTTATCTAGTGCGTGGGCCAAGGCCTGTTCTGCCAGATCACGCGGATAATTGGTACGCTCTCTCGCCCAGTCACGGAAAGTAGAACGGAATCCATGAGGCACGGCGTCAACCTCCATGCGCCGCATGACGGCGGTCATTGCCATGTCTGAAAGCTGGCCTCCACGTAGTGCAGGAAACACCAGCCCAATCTCATCTTGATGTGGACGCGTGCGGAGGATTTGAATCGCCGATTCAGTCAATGGGACCCGGTGCTCTTTGCCGGACTTCATTCTTTCAGATGGAACAGTCCACACGCCGGCCTTCAGGTCAACCTCTTCCCAAGAGGCACCTCGCACTTCTCCACTGCGGGATGCTGTCAAGATAGTGAACTCCAACGCCCTGGCTGCAGTACCTTCACGTTTACGCAGGTCGACCATAAATGCGTTCATGCTATCGATTGGCAGTGCACGGTGGTGCTCTACTTTTTTTACCTTGCTAGGAGCTGGGAGCAGCATGTCCAGGTGGCCTTTCCAGCGGGCGGAATTTTCTCCGGAGCGATATTTGCGTACTGTTGCCCAGTCTAAAACGCTCTCGATCCGCCCACGAAGCCGGGAGGCGGTCTCGTTCTTGGTTTTCCAGATGGGCTCCAGGGCAGACAGTACGTGCTCCTGTGCGACGTCCTTCACCAATAGGTTGCCCATGACGGGAAATGCGTAGGTCTCCAGAGTCGCGGCCCACTGGGCCCTGTGTTTGGGATTTCTCCACGTGTCACCATGGGCGGCGATGTAGCCTTCTGATGCTTGCCGAAAGGTCTTTTCTGTGGCCTGCTGTGCTTGAAGTTGGCTGGTCGCTGCTTTGCGTTGGACTATGGGGTCGATTCCTTGAGCAATCTCATCCTTGGCCTTTCTCGCTTTTTCCCTGGCTTGTGCCAAGGTGACATCGGGGAATCCGCCTAAGCCCATATGGCGGCGCTTATTGCCCACCATCGTGCGCAGCACCCAAGCCCGGGCACCTGAGTCATTGACGTATAGGTACAGGCCCGATACACCACCAACAGCGTGGTGACCAGGCGCGGTAAGTCTGTTTACTTCAAGTGCTGTGAGGTCTTTTGCTTTACGGGCCACGAGCGTTCATCCATTTTTTGTTCTACCATCCTTTCTACCATAAATTTTAGGATTGGGTGCACTTTGATGGGACGACTTAGGAATGTAATTTGGCACTCTTCATTGCAGAAATTTACGTTTTTGGATTTCTTAGGACGCTTTAGGAACGCCCTGAGGCAGACGCCTCTTCCGCCAAAATTAGTCGGGCAATTCTCCAAAGCTCGACAGGTTTTTTTGACCCTCAAGGTTCTTAAGACCCGTAAAAAAGCCACCTCGCGGTGGCTTTTTTGTTGCTGCTAAACGCTTTAGTTCAGTGCAGATTTCTTGCCATCCTTGTATACGTACAAGGTGATGGCCGGGTTTTTCAACTCGCCATTAGGTTCGAAGGCGATAGTGGTCGTCACGCCTTTGAAGTTGCTCTTGATCAACTCGGGGGTATAAACTTTTGGATCGGTCGAATTGGCACGCTTCATGGCGTCTACCAAAACGAAGGTAGCGTCGTAGGTGTACGGGCTGTAGATCTGGAACTGACTAGGGTACTTGGCGTCGTAACGCTTTTTCCAGGCTTCGCCGCCAGGCATTTTGGCCAGAGACGAACCGCCTTCGGCGCAAACCACATTGCCCAGAGTCTTGGCGCCAGCCGCAAGCTTGGCTATTTCGGCCGTGCAGATGCCGTCACCACCGAAGTATTTGACGTTGCTCATGCCCAACTGTTCCATCTGGCGCAACATCGGGCCACCTTGGGCATCCATGCCGCCGAAGAAAACCGCATCAGGATTTTTGGACTTAACAGCCGTCAAAATGGCCATGAAATCGGTGGCTTTGTCGGTGGTGAATTGCTCGTCAACCACGGTCATGCCCTTTGCCAATGCCGTCTTTTTGAAAACTTCAGCGACACCCTGCCCGTAAGCAGTGCGGTCATCGATGATGGCAACTTTTTTCAGTTTCAACGCGTCGGCCGCATAGAAGGCCAAGCCCGCGCCCAACGCGAGGTCGTTGGCAATAATTCGGTAAGTTGTCTTATAGCCTGGCTTGGTTAGACTAGGGTTTGTAGCGGCGCCAGTGATGTGGGGAATGCCGCAATCGTTATAAACCTTGGAAGCCGGAATTGTTGTGCCGGAATTCAGGTGTCCGACCACACCAGCAACTTTGGAGTCGCACAGTTTTTGTGCAACAGCCGTGCCTTGTTTTGGGTCAGCGGCGTCGTCTTCAGCAACCAATTCAAACTTGATTTTTTTCCCGCCGATGACCACGTTCTGCGCGTTCAAGTCCTCAATCGCCATGCGCACGCCGTTTTCATTGTCTTTGCCATAGTGGGCCTGAGAGCCGGACATCGGTGCCACGTGACCAATTTTTACCACTGTATCTTGTGCGGAAGCCATGCCCGCCACCATAGCGATGGCCGCCACCACTGTCAGTTTTAACTTCATTTGCATAAAACACTCCGATTAAGAAATTACCAATAAGGTTGAGAACAACTTTCTACTCAACGGGGCAGAAGATAACGCAATTTCCAAGCCCGCACCATAGCAACGCCCCTAGATTAATGTCGATAAGGGGGTTTACCCGGTGATTGGCTTATCTTTTTTGAATTTGGAGTTCGACGAATGCAAGTTCCGGATCAAATGGCTTGATCCAAATCAGGTCGCGACGAGTCAAGAGCGGGTCGTTGTTGGCGCTATCTCTTGTTCAAACGCCTGCCTCACGGACTGACGAACAACCTTTTCAATCTCTTCGCGAAGTCGGAGCGCCAAGCTTTGGGTGTGTTCAAGGAGCATCTGCCCGACAGCTTCTCGCAAACGCCGTTCCAGTATCAGGTCTAACCGCTGCAGAACACGCTGAACCATTTCTGCCTCCAGTTCGGCAAGCAGTGCCGAAACCTTCATTGCCTCCTCGTTCAAAGACCGGGCTTCAACGGTCGCCAGCGAGGGATGGACGATTTCGGTCAACGTAGGAACGAAACGTGGTGGGACGGATGAAGGACTCATGCGCCCTCCCCGGCTGACGTCAGGTCATATCGTTTCATGGCGTAACCTCTCTCGGTGTAGTACTTCCAGCGGCTGCGCGCGGCAAGGCGGTCATCACCGGCCAGTGTGACCACTTCGATAACACGTTCAAAACGTTCAAATCCGTCAGGAGTGACTTGCCCTAAATTAACAAGGACAGCGTGGTGCGGAACGGCCACAAGCGACTCTGCAAGCAACACTTGCGTACCGGCCAGACTATTTTCTGAGACACTGATTCGGCAATGCGGCAGAAAATCTGTGGGAGAAAAACTCCACAGCAATTCATCAAGCTCCGCCAGCACCTCGGGCTCCGCCGTTACCACTACGTGAGCGCCACTGAGGTAGACCTTGCGCAACAGGCGACAGCCGTACACCAGCTTGGCGGCCACATTGAAATGAAACGCGATTTCGGTCATGCCCGGGTTTTGGTAGCAGCCTTTGATTTTAGCAGTTTGGCTTTGGCCGGGGCTTTACCGGGTACGGCCGAAGGTATCTGGCTAAGCAAGTAATCCAGCAACAATGCAACCGGCCGGCCAGTTGCACCTTTGGCCGTTCCGCCCTTCCACGCCGTGCCGGCTATATCGAGATGAGCCCATGGAAAGCGGCTGGCAAAGCGCTGCAGAAACTTGGCTGCAGTCACAGCACCCGCAGCCCGGCCTGCAATATTGGCTACATCGGCAAAATTCGTCTTCAGCCCTTCTGCATATTCTTCATCCAGCGGCATCCTCCAGCACAAATCCAGCGACGACTCACCGGCCGCCTGAAGCGCCACTGCCAACTGCTCGTCCGTCGAAAAAAGGGCGCTGCGCACCCCGCCCAGCGCGACCACACAGGCGCCTGTCAAGGTAGCGATATCGACCACCGCCTTCGGCTTGAATCGCTCTGCGTAAGTGAGCGCGTCACACAACACCAGCCGCCCTTCTGCATCGGTGTTCAGAATTTCGATGGTTTGCCCGCTCATGCTGGTGACCACATCGCCTGGTTTCACGGCTCGGCCATCCGGCATATTTTCAGAGGCGGGAATCAATCCCACCACGTTCAGCGCGGGTTGCAACTCAGCCAGCGCCCGAAAGATTCCCAGAACGCTTGCCGCACCACACATGTCAAACTTCATCTCGTCCATTTCGCTGCCCGGCTTAAGGGAAATACCGCCGGTGTCGAACGTAATGCCTTTGCCAATAAGTACCACTGGCGCCATTGCTTTAGCGGCACCGTTATAGCGCAGGATAATAAACCGCAGCGGCTCTGCGGAGCCTTGGGCCACGGCCATGAACGAGCCCATGCCCAGTTTGGCAACTTCTTTCGGTCCCAGAATTTCGACCTCAATATTGCGCGACTCAGCCAGTTCCCTAGCCGCGCCTGCAAGCAAAGTGGGAGTTGCGTAATTGGCCGGCCGATTGGCCCATTCCTTGGCGATTGCAAGACCTTTGACGAGCGCTATTCCCTTGTCAAACCCTGCCCTCGCAGTCGCGGCGTCGCTCACCCCGACCACTACACGCTGCAGTTTGGCCGGAGTGGCTTTGGATTTGGATTTGGTGGTGTTGTAGCTGTAGACGGCTTCGCTGCAGGCCACCACAGCAGCCCGCACGGCATCGGGCTGAAGGTTATTCAGGGTGCTAAGGCAAAGTATTGCGCGCTGGGCGTTACTCGTCTTCAGGGCTCCGAACGCTGCATTGACAGCGGTTCGGATATTTTTGGGGCTCCCGTCTCCCGCCCCCACCAACACGATTCGTATTGCTGCAATTCCTGGCGTGCGGTAAGCGCTGAGCAGCCTGCCTGCCTTTATTTCAAGGTCACCAGATTTGATGGCCAGCGCAGATAGCGCAGACAGGGGGTCGTCATCCGAGTTCAAGTCTTGGGGTATGAGCACAATGAGGGCATCACATTTCTCGTTGCAAATACGGGCACGGGTCAGTGTTTTAAGTTCAAAGTCCATAATTCAAGGTTAAGCAAATAAGCAAAGCAAAGTAAATAGTTCATCAATGTTATTCCAATCCTCGATTCGTAAAGAGTTGGCACGCAGTTTCGGGGCAACCCTGGTGGTGCTGATCACCATCGTCATGACCATTGTGCTGATCCGCACGCTGGGTCAAGCCTCGCGCGGCTTTATCAATCCGCAGGATGTCATGCTGTTCATGGCTTACTCCGCCTTAGGCCGCCTGCCGACCATCCTCACGCTCTCGCTTTTCATCGCCATGGTCAGCACTTTGTCGCGTATGTACCGTGATAGCGAAATGGTGGTCTGGTTCGCTAGCGGCCGGGGCCTCGCAGGTTTCCTGGGCCCGCTGTTTCGCTTTGCCTGGCCGGTTTTGCTGGTGATCACCCTGATGGCTCTTTTTGTCTGGCCCTGGAGCAATCAACAGACCAAGGACATGCAGAGTCGCTATGAGCAACGCGGCGACCTCGACCGCATTGCGCCCGGCCAGTTTCAGGAATCGTCCAGCGGTAATCGAGTTTTTTTTATTGACCGCGATCTGGCCGGCGAGCAAGCCAGCAACAATGTATTCATCGCTGCGACAGAAAAAGGCAAAAGCTCCATCACTACGGCGCGCTCAGGCCGGATAGACACCAGGGACAACGCCCAGTTTTTGATGCTTGAAAACGGTCAACGACTTGAAAACGTCATTGGTCAATCTGCCCTCAAAATCAGCGACTTTGAAGAATACGGATCCAAAACAGGCGACGTGGGAACCGCCAGCGAGAACGCGCCAGAAGCCAAGCTGTTGTCGACGCGCGATCTCATCAAAGCGCCCACGCGAAGCAATATGGGGGAACTGGCATGGCGTTTGGGGCTGGCGTTGGTTGCTTTCAACGTCGTGATACTGGCCGTGGCCCTGGCTAGCGTGAACCCACGTGGAGGGCGCAGCAGCAATCTGATTTTTGTATTGCTGACCTTCGTGGTTTACAACAACCTGGTTAACGTAGGACAAAGCTGGATTTTTTCCGGCGTCATCAGTTTCGGCAACTTACTGCTAGCACTGCATGGCGGCGTATTGTTGTTGGGTCTGGGGTGGCTGGGCAAGCGGCATTTCAATTGGGTGCTCAAACCGATTGCGCGTATACGCCGTCCGCTACCTGCAGCGCGTACGGATGGGGGAAGCCATCCATGAAGACTATACGCCGGCTGATTTACGGTGAGGTGCTTGCCGCCATTGCGCTGGTGACCTTGGGGTTCCTTGCGCTATTCTTATTTTTTGACTTGGTCGATGAGTTGCAGTACCTCGGCAAGAACAACGCCCTCAGCGCGGCTACCGACATTTACCAGATCAAGCATGCACTGCTTTACGTGGCTCTGCTGCTACCCAATCACTTGTACGAATTGATGCCCATCTCGGTCCTGATCGGCACCATTTTTGTCATGGCGCGCCTGGCCCAAAGTTCTGAGTTCACCATTTTACGGACCAGTGGACTGGGCCCCTGGCGTGCGCTAAAGCTGTTACTGGCGTTGGGCGCTGTTTTTGTGGCGTTCAGCTTTGCACTGGGGGACTATGTGGCGCCCGCCAGCGAGCGGGCGGCCCAGTTGCTCAAAGCACGTTATCAAGGAAAAATCACTATAGGACAGACGGGTGCATGGCTGAAAGAAAAACAAGCCTACAACACCTTTGTGGTTAACGTCAAAGCGCTAAACCCCGACAACAAGATGCAAGGCGTGCAGATTTACGAGTTTAACAATCAAGGCCTGATTGTTTCGACCACACAAGCACCGCTGGCCGTCTTTGCCAAGGGCGACGCCTGGCTGCTCCAGCAAGCTACCCGCGTCGAATTTGAAGTCTCCTCAGGCTTGACCCCCGCCGGTAAGGGCAAGGAGAGTGCCAAAGTTAGCCGGTCTACCCTGGAGAGCCTGCGCTGGCCGACGGGGATAGGCGCGGAGATGGTGTCGGTGGCGTTGCTTAAACCAGATCGCATGGCCACCATCGACCTCTTCAACTACGTTCGTCATCTGGATGCCAACGGCCAGACTGCCCAGCGTTATGAAATCGAATTCTGGAAAAAGGTGTTCTATCCGCTCAGCTGCCTTGTCATGGTGATGCTGGCGCTGCCTTTTGCCTACCTCCATTTCCGCTCTGGCGGCATCGCCGGTTATGTCTTTGCCGGCGTCATGATTGGTATCAGTTTCTTCCTGCTCAACAACGTCTTCGGCTACGTCGGCAACTTGCGCAACTGGCAACCCTGGCTGGCGGCCGCCACACCGGGGCTGCTGTACATGGCTGTTTCGCTGGGCGCGTTTGGCTGGCTGGTCCTCAAGCGCTGATCACTGCGCAGACATACTCACTGTTAACACTCGCTTTAAATGAGCCTCATAACATCGCGCTCCCCCAGTATTATTTTGTTCGCCCACGGCTCGCGTGACCCACAGTGGCGTGTGCCGATCGAAGCGGTTGCCGCGAACATCCAGGCCCGCAAACCCGGTACGGCAGTGCGCTGCGCTTACCTGGAGCTTTGCGCTCCTTCGCTGCTAGAGGCCGCTACTGAATTGATAGCTGTTGGCGCCCGTCAGATAAGGATTTTCCCGATTTTCTTTGGTGTTGGCAAGCATGCACGCGAAGACTTGCCCCTGCTTATCGAACAAATACGGACCGCGCACCCCAGCGTCGCAGTTGAACTCTTGCCTGCAGCCGGTGAGTACGCCCAGCTGACTGCGTTGATGGCCGATATCGCCATAGCTTAGTTTTACGTTGGACACGGGCCAGAAAACTGTAGTTCGCACCGCCCACTCTTAGCGCATTATCGGCATAATAAAGAAAACAATTAGCCTGATTTTGATATGAACCTACACCAATTTCGCTTTGTCCAAGAGGCTGTCCGGCGTAACCTGAATCTGACCGAAACAGCCCGGATTTTGCACACCTCGCAGCCTGGCGTTTCCAAAGCCATCATTGAGCTTGAAGAGGAGCTCGGAGTGGAGATTTTTGCCCGCCATGGCAAGCGCCTTAAACGCGTGACCGAGCCCGGCGAGCATGTGCTCAAAAGCATAGAACTCATCATGCGGGAAGTGGGAAATTTGCGGCGCATCGGCGAGCAATTCTCCGCACAGGACAGCGGCACACTTTCCATTGCCACGACCCACACTCAAGCGCGCTACGTCTTGCCACAACCAGTGGCCAAGCTGCGTGAAGCCTTTCCCAAGGTCAATGTCAGCCTGCACCAGGGCTCGCCCGACCAAGTGGCCCGTATGGTGCTGGACGAAGTCGCCGAGATTGGCATTGCCACGGAGTCGCTGACGCAATATGACGATCTAATTACCCTGCCCTGCTACGAATGGCAACACATGCTGGTCATGCCGATAGACCATCCGCTGGCCAAGAATGAACACATCACGCTGGAGGACTTGGCGCAGGAACCGCTGATTACTTACCACCCCTCCTTCACTGGACGCACTAAGGTAGACCAGGCTTTTGCGGCCAAACACCTACAGCCGCGCATTGCCCTGGAAGCAATTGATTCCGACGTCATAAAGACCTACGTACGACTGGGACTGGGTGTGGGAATCGTGGCCGAGATGGCAATCAAGGACGACGGCACCAACAGCGATTTGCTGGCAAGACCTGCAGGGGCGCTTTTTGGCGAGAACATTGCCCGCGTTGCGTTTAAACGCAGCGCTTACCTGCGCAATTTTGTCTATAAATTTGCCGAGTTACTTAGCGACAAGCTAGACCGCACCATGATCACCAAGGCCATGGCCGGCCGACTTCACGACCACGAAACATGAATACGCCAACGGAAAATTCGACCCACGCCAACGCAGCACGCACCCCGCAAGTTAAAAGCAAGCTGCCAGCCGTCGGCACTACCATATTCACCGTCATGTCCACGCTGGCCTCTCAAAAAGGTGCGGTCAATCTGGGCCAGGGCTTTCCGGACTTTGAATGCGACCCGAAACTGGTCAACGCCGTGACAGACGCCATGCGCAAAGGGTTAAATCAGTATCCACCAATGGCAGGCGTGCGCGAGCTGCGCGAGGCTATTGCCGCCAAGCTGGCTAAGCTTCACAACCACGACTTTAACGCCGACAACGAAATCACCGTCACGGCGGGGGCCACGCAGGCCATCATCACAGTCATCCTGGCAGTGGTCCACCCCGGCGATGAAGTGATCGTGCTGGAGCCCTGCTACGACAGCTACGTGCCCAACATCGAGTTGGCCGGTGGCACGGTGGTGCGCGTGCCGCTAACGCCGGGCACTTTCCGGCCCGACTTCGCGAAAATTTCAGCGGCGATTACCCCGAAAACCCGTGCCATCTTGGTCAATTCGCCACACAACCCAAGCGCCACTGTCTGGACCGAGGCCGACATGCGCAGGCTGCAAGACATTCTTGCACCCACCGATGTACTGCTGATCAGCGACGAGGTGTACGAGCACATGGTGTTTGATGCCGCCAAGGGTCAAATCCACCAAAGCGCAGCACGTTTTCCCGGTCTGGCGGCACGCGCCTTCATCGTCAGCAGTTTTGGCAAGACCTACCATGTGACGGGCTGGAAGATAGGCTATGTCGCGGCACCCGCCGCGCTCACCACCGAGTTCCGCAAGGTGCACCAGTTCAATGTCTTCACGGTCAACACGCCGGTGCAGTATGGCTTGGCCGACTACATGAAAGATGACCGGCCTTACCTGGAATTGCCAGCCTTCTACCAGCGCAAGCGCGATTTGTTTCGCAGCGGCCTGGCAGCCACCCGTTTCAAACTGCTCCCCAGCGAAGGCAGCTATTTTCAGTGCGTGGATATTTCGCAAGTTAGCGACCTCAATGAGGCCGACTTTTGCAAATGGTTGACCACCGAAATCGGCGTGGCGGCGATCCCGCTGTCGGCGTTTTATGGCAACGGGTTCGATCAGCGCGTAGTGCGTTTTTGCTTTGCCAAAAAGGACGAAACCCTACACGCTGCGTTGAGACGCCTCGCCAAATTGTAGGCGGCTCCTGACGCGGGAACGCGCCTCCCTCCTGTTGGATTCTTCTACACAAAAGTAAAGAATTATTACTTATAACAAGGAGTTTCTCTATGTCCATCTCGCTCATCCTGCTGATCATTCTGATTCTTATTCTGGTGGGTGCCCTGCCAACTTGGGGTCACAGCCGTAGTTGGGGTTACGGTCCCAGCGGCGGTATTGGCTTGGTGGTACTCATTTTGGTCATATTGCTTTTGATGGGCCGCATCTAGTAAGTGTGTCGTGATTTGTTCGGCATTCGGGCGGCCGTTGGCACAAGCCTTCTGGTACCGGCTGCCGGTGGGCGTGGTGGGTTCTGACAGCGTTTGCGCGTGTTGCTTAAGCCCAGCGCCTGAGCTCGGCATGTTGCAGAAAAAATGAGTGGTTGATTTGTCGTCATGAGGGTTGAGCACAATTGGGGCTTGCTTGCTGCATGTCACCATTCAGGAGAATGATTATCAAATACCCTACTTCACCCTGGGCGATTCGCACTCAGGAGTTGGCATCGGCCTCACATTTTCCAACTTCAACTCCCTTCCCTGCGAGCATCACGCCCGTTGTTGAAGTTAGCTTTGGCCATCGCGACTTCGGTCATAGCGAGCGCTTGACGCGGTGACGACGGTACTTCGCAAACCGGGGCATCAAACATGCCATTGGTCGCTCAACGCGTGGAAATTTTCCGCTTCGATACCTTTGGCGACGAAACCCAGTGGACCGATACCCTTCGCCTGCATGAAGTAATCAGCAAGCCGGTCTCTCCGGTGGCAGCATTAGCGGTCGGCTTGAAGGTTGATTCGGAAGCTTTGCCGGCCGCGGTCGTCCAGGGTATTCAAAACAAAAGCATAGACCTGACAAGTCCCGCCACCACGATCGCCTTGCTCAAGTTGAATGCGGTGCTCGGCCTAAAGGGGACGGTTGAAACCACTAATGGCACCGACACGCTGACCTGGCCTCGCGTCACTTGTGCGCTGTGCCATTCAACCGTTGATGATTCGTTCTCGAAAGAGACTGGCAAGCGGCTCGATGGCTGGCCGAATCGTGATCTCAACCTGTGCGCCATTGTTGCGCTATCGCCTGCCGTGGACGAACCGAAAAGGGTCGTGTATCTGTCTTAGGGGGCCAGGAAAATATGATCCGCGTTTCAATCTGGATGGCAAGAACGGTCCGCAGGTCATCCCGCCGGCTTACGGCCTGAAAGGCATCAACCGAACGAAATGGCGGATTTGACCGAATATTTGAAATCACTGTAGGCCCGGCGGCCACACCCAACGCGCGCTTGACGGAGATTGCGCGGGGCAAGAGATTAAATTGCAGGACTGGCACGATATCTGCATCTGCATCTATAACTCCGGGTGCACCCTTATCGCATCATCCGTGACGAGTCGATTTGTTTATTTTTCAAACTACATGAAAACCACATTACGCTGGCTTATTGCGCTGTTTGCAATCGTTTGCGCTGCTTTGCCCCTCGCCTATGGGCAGTTACGTCCCGCCGAAATCGAGGCACCACCCAAGAATGAATTCGTGTCCGAGCCGCAGGTAGCTGATGCACAGCCGAAACTGGCCCCAAACAAGTTTTACGATCCGGCCAGTCCCGCCTACTCCCAGCTGCAAAAAAGCCCACAGGCGTTAAAAGGTTTCCCGCGCGACAAAAAAGGCGAAGTCGACTGGATGAAGGCACTATTCAGTGGCGCCATCAAGCCGCGCGCCGACCTGACGGGAAGCAAGCAGATGGAGGTGCTTGATCTGGATATCGTCATGAAAAACACCAAGGAAATGCCTTATGTGAATTTTCCGCACAATTCTCATACGCAGTGGCTTGCATGCAGCAACTGCCACGATAAGATTTTCGTGAAAAAGGCCGGCGCCAACCCCATCGACATGACAAAGATTTTCAAGGGCGAATACTGCGGCACCTGCCATGACCGCGTCGCCTTCTTGACGTTTTTCTCATGCGAGCGCTGCCATAGCATTCCGCATGGAGAAACGAAGGCGTGGTGGTAAGCGGCGCAGACTCTGGTGAGCCCTGAAATATTGCCTCGCTCGTTAGCGTGGCTTGCGTTTGCTCCTAATGCGCGGAATCCTGCAGTCTGTAAGTTTCGTGGCAGTGCGTGCACTTTTTCATGACGGTTCCGATTTGCGCCAGCATCAGCTTAGGATCTTTCTTGGCTTCTGCGTCTCTGGCGATGGCATCAAAATCGCTGTGCACCTCAAATGCGAGGTTGTGAAATTCGACCGAGGCCTTGTTTGGAAACATCAGCTTGATGTCGTACAGGTTGACAGCGCCCATCGTGCGCACGGCGGCGATGGCCGCCTGCATGTCGTCGCGGGCCAGCGCTTCAGTCACCCACTGCAGGCCGACCAAATACTTGCGCATGTTGGTCAGGATGCGCACCCGCTCATTAGGACGGGTCGAGATGCCGCGGCGATTGTCATCATCCGGACTGGTTTGAGCCGTTGGCGGCAGGATTTGCGTGACTGGCGGCAGCGTTTGCGCCAGCGTGAAGTGGGCCGGGAGTACCGCGAGTAAGGATGCAGCTAGAACGAGGCCCTGCTTGATGTGCTTGGTCATGATTGCCTTTCCCGCGAAACCCGTTTGCTAAACGTACACGATTACGGTAGCCAGGGTGGCGTCCTCTGTCAAGCGAATCCCTTGCCAGCAGAGCCGCAAATAGCGTCAAGAAGTAAGCCTTTTTAAAAATTTTAATTGCGGGGTAATTAGCCGGACAGGGCATTGGTAGCGGCCATGGCTGTGCAAATCATCGACCATGGCATTCCTGCAAGCGTTGTGCAGGTATTGAGGTGTCGGCCCGGGTCTATGGACTGTCTTCGCCGGAAACCTGAACCCGACCCGATATGATCTTCCCCATGAGGTCGAAGGGGATCCGCATGAAGTTGGCTTTTACATCCGCCCTGCTACTGGTGCTTGGACACCCCACCCCCTGTCTTGCCCAGACTGCCCCCGCGGATGGCCCAGCGCCAAAGCGCCAGCTGATTGAACAAAAAATACGGCTTCTTGACATGCTCGTCAATTCGCCAGCAGCCAGGAACGCTGCTTCTGGTCGTGATCCTGAGTCGGCCGCATTGATTGAAAAGGGACGGAAAGCGTTCGACGCAGCCCGGCAAGCATTCGCCGACAGTCGGATTGACGAAGCTTCCAGACTGTTGGACGAAGCGCTTAAATCGACGTCCGCAGCATCCAGAAAAATTTCTCCGGACGGAAGCTTGCTTTCCGAGAGCGCCCAACGCAAAAGTCTTGCGGATATGGCGGAGCAGGTGGCTAGTTACCGCGCTTCGGTCGTCGAGTTGACGCGCGACGGCAAGGTCGGCGTTGCGGCGCGACAACTCCTTAGTCAGATTGACACGCTGTTGTCCGAATCGAAACAACTTGCCGATGCCGGCCGACTGGGCGATGCCAACAAGAAAATGGCTTCGGCCTACAAGCTGACGGTCGAGGAAATCACGAAGCTTCGCGCTGGCCAGGAAGTTTTTATGTCGCTCAAGTTCGACACGCCAGCCGATGAATATGTCTACGAGCAGAAGCGCTTCGGCAGCAGCCTGACCATGATCGACATGATGATTGGAGAAGGACGAGCCGAAGGTCAAAAACGCAAGCTCGTGGACAGCTTCGTCACCGAGGGCAACCGGCTCAGGAGCCTCGCCGAAGCCGAGGCAGATTCCCAGCACCACAAGGAAGCGGTGGTGCTGATGGAAAAAGCCAGCGGGCAGCTCAACAAAGCGCTGCAATCGATGGGCATCCCCGTTTTTTGACCAGCCAAAAGGCAATCATGCGCAGACTTTTTACTTTCATACTGGCCTTCGTCCTGACGTCTTTTTCGGGTCTGGCCCTGACGCAAACCGAGGGCGCAGCGTCGGTCAATCTGGCGGGCGAGCAGCGCATGCTGTCGCAACGCATCGCCAACTTGTACATTCAAACCGGACTCAATGTCATGCCCGCGCTCGCCAAGCGTCAACTGGGTTTGGCAACTGAGCGTTTCGAGGGCAACCTTGCGGCGCTGAAGCCCGTGGTGGCGGGCTCGGCCGAAGCCAGACGTGCTTACGAACGCCTGAGTGGCGAGTGGCTGGGCATGAAGAAAGCGGCAGCGGTCGCGATTTCGCGGGACGCGGCAGTCGCGCTCTCGTTGCGGGCCGAAACGACGCTTGCAGCGGCAGAAGACTTGACACGCGTGCTGGAAAACGAGAGCAAGTCAGCCACCAGCCGGCTGGTCAACCTTGCGGGTCGCCAGCGCATGCTGTCGCAGCGGATTGCAAAAAGCTACCTGTTGCGCAGTTGGGGCGTCGACTCTTTGGCGGTACGCCAGGAGCTTGAATCGGCGACCAAAGATTTTTCCGCAGGGCTGATCAAACTTCGTGCAAGCCAGGTCAACAACGCGGAGATCCGGGGCGAGCTCGACGAGGTCGCCCAGCAATGGGAGTGGCTGCAGGCATCAATGTCGGTTGACGGTGCCGGCTACTATCGGCTAATCGTTGCCGAGTCGTCCGATGCGATCCTTGAGTCGAGCGACCGTATTTCCCGGCTCTACGAACTGCAGAGCCGCCGCTGAAGCTAGTGCCCAAACTGGAGACAAGCAGATGACGATTTCCCGCCGCGATTTACTCAAGTCCGCTTCGGCCGCAGCCGGCCTTGCCAGCCTTCCAGCGGGTATGGCTGGCGCCGCGACCTCACCCTCTACCTCACCCCCGCCGTTCGAGTTAAGCACCGGCTTGGTCGAGCAGGAGCTCAAAGCCGGAGCGCCCAAGACTCGCTTGTGGGGCTTCAACGGCAGCGTTCCGGGGCCAGTGCTGCGCTACCGCAAGGGCGACAGGGCCCGCATTCTGGTCAGCAACGGGCTCAGCGTCGACACTGCCGTGCATTGGCATGGCGTGCGTGTTCCCAATCCCATGGACGGTGTTCCCTTTGTCACGCAAGACCCGATCAAGCCCGGTGGCAAGTTGCTTTACGAATACCCCTTGCTCGATTCCGGCACTTTTTGGTACCACCCGCACCAGTCGAGTTTTGAGCAGGTTCCGCGCGGCCTTTACGGCGCCTACATCGTCGCCGAGAGCAAGCCGATCGAGGTCGACCAAGACGTGGTGTGGCTCTTGTCCGACGTCAAGCTAGGCGCCGACGGACAGCAGGTGGAGGACTACGGACGCATTCTAGATCTGGCCAACGAAGGGCGCATCGGCAATCAGGTTCTTGTCAATGGCAAGGCTGCCGGCGCGGCTCAAACGCTGGACGTACGCCGCGGCGAGCGCATCCGCTTGCGCCTCATCAATGCGGCATCGGCGCGGATTTTCAGACTGTCGCTGGCGGGCCACGTCATGACAGCGATCGCCTTTGACGGCCAGGCGGTCCAGCCGCATCCCGTCGAGCAGATCACCCTTGGGCCCGGCATGCGAATTGATCTTGTGATCGATTGCCTGCAAGCAGCCGGGGCGGTTTTTTCCATGACCGATGCCGGCCACCGTGGCGCCGGCGAGATCGCCAGGTTGGCTTACAGCCGCGAGAAATCCCTGCGCGAGAAGCCGATGGCCGCTGCTATCCGCCTGGTGCCCAACCAGATGGCAGAGCCCGATCTGAAGCGCGCGCAAGACCACTACATCGTGTTCCAGGGAGGCATGCGGGGCGCACCCGTCATCGGTACGATTGACGGCAAACCGGCAAAAATCAATGAGATCATGGAAAAGGAAGGCATCACCTGGACTATGAACTACAGCGCCCAGCACGAACATGCCTTGATGCACGAGCCGCTGTTTCATTTCAAGAAGGGCGCGCATATCGCACTGCACATGATCAATGAGACCGATTTCGCGCATCCCATGCATATGCACGGCCACTTTTTCCGCGTCGTCGCAATCAACGGCAAGAAAACGCGCTTTCAAGAGCGGCGCGACACGGTGATGATGGGGCCGCGCGAGAACGTCGACATCGCCTTCGTCGCGGACAACCCGGGCGAGTGGATGTTCCACTGCCACATCCTGGACCATTCTGCCGGTGGAATGATGGGAACGATTGCGGTGCAATGAACCCGCTTTCTTGAGCTGGCCGCAGCACCAATCTCACTGGAAAAAGCAGGCCTAGCTGTTCAGCTGAGCCCAAAGTTTCTCCAGCCGCTTGATGCTGACCGGTTGTGGTGTGCGCAACTCCTGCGCAAAAAAGCTCACCCGCAGTTCCTCCAGCAGCCAGCGAAACTCCTGCATGCGTGCATCCACCGCGCCCTTGCGATCAACCACCAGGCGCCAGTAATGCTGCTCTTGAGGCCGCAATTCAGCCAGGCGGGAGGCGTCGCGCGCCGGGTCGGCACGCCACTTCTCCAGCCGCAGCGTGATGGCCTTGAGGTAGCGCGGGAAATGCTGCAGTTGCGCGTACGGTGTAATGGTCAGGAAGCGTTTCGGCACCAGCCGCAGCAGCTGCTGCGCGGCGTCCAGGGCGGCTTCGGCGGCGTTCTTGCTGTCCTTGATTTTTCGCTGGGCCACGGCAAATTCGGTCAAAATTCCAGCGGCCAGACGCGCGACTTCGCTGGCAATCAGCGTCAACCGCCCTCGCCCATCGTCAATACGCCGTTTGAAGTCGGCTTCGTTGGTCGGCAGCGGCTCCAGCAGAAAAGCCCGGTCCAGCGCCACGTCAATGATCTGCTGGCGCAACTCTTCGAGCGTTCCGCCGCCCGAGTTGTCGGCGGCGCGGCCGACCAGCATGTAGGCCGTGGCGGTTTTTTGCAGCTCGGGCAAGTTCTTCTCAAGGTACTTCAGCGCGTCCTTGATCTGCAGCGAAAATAACCGCCGCAAGCCGGCGCGGTGCTTGGCGGCGGCCGCATCGGGTTCGTCGAACACTTCGATCGTCACGGCATCGCCCAAGTCGATCAGCGCCGGAAAACCAATCAGCGTTTGCGCCCCCTTGCGGATTTCCATCAGCTCCGGCAACTCGCCAAAGCTCCAGCTGCTGTAGCGCTCGGGTGTCTTAATTGCTATCTTTTCAGGAGCTACTTGCGCCCGTCCTGATTGGGCTAGAGGCCTATTTGATGCATTATTTGGGGGCGAATCGGTATTTTTGACGAGATCGCGGCCCGGCGCCGTGCCCAGGTTCTTCAAGCCGGCCAGCGCCTGAAAAGCCCCGCGCGCCTGCGATCCCAGCTCGCCCTTGAGCGCACCCAGATTGCGACCCGTTCCCAGCTGCCGGCCATGCTCGTCCAGCACGCGAAAGTTCATGAACAGGTGCGGCGCCAGCATGTCCAGCTTCAAGTCGGCGCGCTTGATGTCGATTGATGTCGCGTCGCGCACCCATTTCAAGACCGCGTCGGTCAGTGAACCTGCGCCAAACAGCTGCGGCTGATTGAGCTGTTCGGCCATGCGGGTTGCCGTATCAGGCAGCGGCACCAGCCGCGAGCGCGGTCGCTGGTGCAAGGTCTTGATCAGCGCCTGGATTTTGTCCTTCAGCATGCCGGGCACCAGCCATTCGCAGCGCTCCTCGTTCACCTGGTTCAACGCAAACAGCGGCACATCGACCGTCACGCCGTCTTTGGTGTCGCCCGGTTCGTGCAGGTAAGTCGTCGTGCAGTCCACGCCACCCAGCCGAAGCGTTTTGGGGAAGGACTGCGTGGTGATGCCAGCGGCTTCATGGCGCATCAATTCATCGCGCGTCAGCAGCAGCAATCCGGCCTGCTTTTTGACATCGTGCTTGTACCAGCTCTCACAGCTGGCGCCGCTGCATATTTCGGCCGGCAACTGCTGGTCGTAAAAGGCGTAGATCAGCTCTTCATCGACCAGCACGTCCTGGCGGCGCGCTTTGTGCTCCAGGTCCTGTACCTGGCTTATCAGCTTCAGGTTGGCAGCCAGAAACGGCAGCTTGGTGTCCCAATTGCCGGCCACCAGCGCTTCGCGAATGAAAATTTCACGCGCTGTCACCGGGTCAACGCGCCCAAAGTTGACGCGCCTGCCGTTGTAAACCACCAGGCCGTAAAGCGTGGCACGCTCCAAAGCCGTCACCTGCGCAGCTTTTTTCTCCCAATGCGGATCGAGCAGTTGCTTATTCAAAAGATGGCCGGCCACCTGCTCTATCCACTGCGGCTCGATGTTGGCAATGCCCCGGCCAAACAGGCGCGTGGTTTCGACCAGCTCGGCCGCCACAATCCAGCGGCCCGGCTTCTTGCTGAGCTTGGCGCCGGGATGGCGGTAAAACTTGATGCCGCGCGCGCCCAAGTACCAGTCTTCCTCGTCGCTCTTGCAGCCGATGTTGCCCAGCAAACCGCACAGCATGGACAGGTGCAGCTGCTCGTAGCTGGCGGGCCTGTCGTTGAGGTGCCAGCCCTGCTCGCCCACCACGGTGTGCAATTGCGAGTGGATGTCGCGCCACTCGCGCACGCGCCGGATGTTGACGAAGTTTTCGCGCAACAGGGTTTCGTACTGGCGATTCGTCAGCTTATGAACCGCGTCATGGCCGCCACGCGCGACTCCCAGCCACTTCCACAGCCGCAGGTAGCCGCTGAATTCACTCTTTTCATCGTCGAACTTGGCATGCGCCTGGTCGGCCTGCGCTTGCCGGTCCATGGGGCGATCGCGCACGTCCTGCACGCTGAGCGCGCTCGCAATCACCAGCACTTCGTCCAGCGCCTGCCGGTCTTTCGCTTCCAGAATCATGCGGCCGACACGCGGGTCCAGCGGCAGCTTGGCCAGCGTACGGCCTACCGGCGTCAGTTCGTTGTCGTCATCGACCGCGCCGAGTTCGGCCAGCAGCTGGTAGCCGTCCGCAATGGCGCGGCGCTGCGGTGGCTCGATGAAGGCAAAGTCCTCTATCGTTCCCAGGTGCAGCGCCTTCATGCGCAGGATTACCGAGGCCAGCGAACTGCGTAAAATTTCTGGGTCGGTAAAGCGCGGCCGGCCCAGAAAATCCTGCTCGTCATACAGGCGTATGCAGATGCCGTCGGCCACCCGGCCGCAGCGCCCGGCACGCTGGTTGGCCGCAGCTTGCGACACCGGCTCGACCATCAACTGCTCGACCTTGCTCCTGAAACTGTAGCGCTTGACGCGCGCTGTGCCTGCGTCAATGACGTATCTGATGCCTGGAACTGTTAATGAAGTCTCGGCCACATTGGTCGCCAGCACAATGCGCCGCCCGCTGTGACTGTCAAAGATCCGGTCCTGTTCGGCCTGGCTCAGGCGGGCAAACAGCGGCAGCACTTCGGCGTTACGGTTCAGTGGCTGGTGCGAAAGATGCTTGCGCAAATGGTCGGCGGCTTCACGAATCTCGCGCTCGCCGGGCAGAAAAATCAGGATGTCGCCGGCACTGTGCGGGCTCAGCCAGAGCTCGTCCACCGCGTCCGCAATGGCGTTGTTCAAGTCGTAATCGCGTGACTCTTCATAAGGCCGCCAGCGCTGCTCGACCGGAAACATCCGGCCCGACACCATGATGACCGGCGCTGGCACCATAGGCCCCCACGCTCCGCGCTGCGCGTCGTCGCGAGGCCCTGCAGGCCGCGGCTCGCGAGACGCTTCGCCTCTGTCGCCTGTCCAAGCCTGCTCAAGCAGGCTTGGAGCCGCAGGCTCCAGCCCCTCGGGGACGTCGCTTGGCTTGGGGCGGCCCAGTGCTGGCGCGGCAAAGTAATCAGCAAAGCGCTGCGCGTCAATCGTCGCCGAGGTGATGACGACCTTCAAGTCGGGCCGGCGCGGCAGCAGCTGGCGCAGGTAGCCCAGCAAAAAATCGATGTTCAGGCTGCGCTCATGCGCCTCGTCAATGATGATGGTGTCGTAGGCGCGCAGCAGCGGGTCGGTCTGCGTTTCGGCCAGCAAGATGCCGTCGGTCATCAGCTTGACGGAGGCATCGCGGCTTAAGCGGTCTTGAAATCGCACTTTGTAGCCGACCACATCGCCCAAAGGCGTTTTCAGCTCTTCGGCGATGCGCTTGGCAACGCTGGATGCAGCAATGCGACGCGGCTGCGTGTGGCCAATCAGCTTGCCTTGGCCAGCCGGATAATTGAGCTTGCCGCGCCCCATGGCCAGCGCAATTTTGGGCAATTGCGTGGTTTTGCCTGAGCCGGTCTCGCCGCAGACGATGATGACCTGGTGCGCCGTGAGCGCGGCGGTGATGTCGTCGCGCTTGCCTGAAACCGGCAAAGATTCAGGAAAGGTGATGGCTAGCTGGGACAAGGAGGAGAGCAAGGACACAACGACAGTTAAAGCCATTGATTATCGGTGTTCCTTCACGCTCAGGCGTCTGCGCGGGTATGTCGCAGCCATGGCACATTCATGCTGGAGCCATGTCAGTTTTTTTGGAGATGCCTGGTGGCGGCACGCTCATGATGGCCTAATGACGGGCATCGCGACAATTTCTCCGCTTTTTTCATCGAACCAGGCGACCCTGCTCGGGTAGCTCCAGGCCGTGCGCGCCATACCCCGGCCCTTCGCAACAGCGCTTGCGGAGCGCGCATCGGCCTTGGACACTCTAAGCACGCCCACCCCGACATCGGCGGCCCAGCGGGTGCGCTGTTTTTGCTGGTGCTCCAACACGTGCGCGTCAAAGCCGGTATTAAGTGCCACGGACTTGGACAAATGCGCCTGCACCCTGCGCGCCAGCTGTATCAGCGCGCCGCTGTCCCTGCAGTTGTACTGCAGCAGCAAAAACCCGTCTTCACCAAGACGGCCCATATCCACATGGCCGGGCATCGTGCGCCGCAGACGACCGGCGCAGACGAACAACGCGTGGTTCACCGCCGCCAGGCCGTACAGCTTTTCGAGCGTGTACAAGTTGGCGATGGTGACCACAATCATGCCCAGCGGAACCGGGTCGTCATGGTAAAGCTTGAACGCGGCAGCCACCATGTTGCCGGTTTCGGCGTGCGTGCGCATGCGCGTCACCGGGTCATAGCCGGGCCCGTGCGCCAACACCTCTTTGAGCTCGAAAAGGTAAAAGTAACGCAGCCACAACACCGATGCCATGGATGCGAGGTAAGCCGTGCCAGCGACGGCGCTAACCGCATGCACCTGCCAGGGGACATGCGCCCGGTCCAGCGCGATCCAGCTAAGCCCAATCAAGGCCACCAGCATGAAGCAAAGGCCGGCTACCGCCACTCTGGCCAGTCGCTCGCCGCGCACTGCGCTGCACAAGGTCAAAAACAGCGCCTCCGCACCAAGCAGGCAGGCCATGGCAGCGCCCAGGGCCAGCGCCTGCAGCGGCGGCAGCAACCAGCCGACTCCCATCACCCCCCCGGCCAACACCGCCAGTGCCAGACTGGTGCGGCGCCGGGTGGCAGCTTGGCGCAAGACGCCGAGTACGGAAAAAAGCATGTAGGCCAGCAGCGCCGAGACCACGCTGGCAATATGCGCCAGCAAACGCGCCAGCGTGTCGGCGTCCTCAATCGGCAGTCCGCCCAGAAAAGCCAACACAAAAAAAGCCGAAGCTAGCGCCGACACAGCAGAGTTTCGCGCAATGCGCCGCACGGAATGTCTGAAGGCAAACGCCGAGGCGGCCAGCATCAAAGCGGTAGCCCCGAAATAGCAGCCCCAAAAACCTATGACAAGTTGTTCCATAGGCTTGAACCATACCTCTTTCGTACTCGTTGATCGGTGGCATATTGCACACTTAGGCCCACGGCGTCGTCCCTTACACTAATAAAAATCCTGGTTTTATCTCAGGAAAACAGCACCAACCCTGCCCCGCCTTCCTCAAGTGGGTCAAGTTCGCCGGATTTGTCGATTTCCGCTCGATTGTCTCCACTTTCCCGATTTCCCCTGACCCCGAAAGCGAGCCCATGCCTGCCGTCTTCAATTTCACCTTCGTTCCCTGGTTTCGCTCGGTGGCGCCTTACATCCACACGCACCGTGGCAAGACTTTTGTGGTCGGTATTGCCGGCGAGGCGATTGCTGCCGGCAAGCTGCAGCACATTGCGCAGGATCTGGCGCTGATTCAAAGCATGGGCGTGAAGATTGTGCTGGTGCACGGTTTTCGCCCGCAAGTCAATGAACAACTGCAGGCCAAGGGTCATGCAGCCAAATACTCGCACGGCATGCGCATCACCGATGAAGTCGCGCTCGACAGCGCTCAGGAAGCGGCCGGCCAGCTGCGCTACGAAATTGAGGCAGCCTTCAGCCAGGGCCTGCCCAACACTCCCATGGCGGGCTCCACCGTGCGGGTGATTTCCGGCAATTTCATCACCGCGCGCCCGGTTGGCATTCTCGATGGCGTGGATTTCCAGCACTCGGGCATGGTGCGCAAAGTCGATACCGCCGCCATCGGCCGCGTGCTGGACTTTGGCGCCATGGTGTTGTTGTCGCCCTTCGGTTTTTCACCAACCGGTGAGGCCTTCAATCTGACCATGGAAGAGGTCGCCACCTCGGTAGCGATTGCCATGCAGGCCGACAAACTGCTTTTTTTGACCGAGATTCCCGGGATTCGCGTGCAGCATGACCAGCCCGCCAGCGACGACAACCCGATAGGCACCGAGCTGCCGCTGGCAGCGGCAGAAAAGCTGCTGGCGACCTTGCCGCCCGGCGAAAACCCGACCGACACCGCGTTTTATCTGCAGCACTGCGTCACGGCCTGCAAGGCCGGCGTCGAGCGCAGCCACATCCTGCCCTTTGCGGTCGATGGCTCGCTGTTGCTGGAAATTTACGTACACGACGGCATTGGCACCATGGTGGTCGATGAAAAGCTCGAATCCCTGCGCGAAGCCACCGGGGATGATGTCGCCGGCATCCTGCAGCTGATAGAGCCCTTTGAAAACGACGGCACGCTGGTCAAGCGCAGCCGCACCGAGATTGAACGCGACGCCGACCACTACACCATCGTCGAACACGACAGCGTGATCTTTGCCTGCGCCGCGCTTTACCCCTACCCCGAAGCGAAAACCGGCGAAATGGCCGCGCTGACCGTATCGCCGCAAAGCCAGGGCCAGGGCGATGGCGAAAAAATCCTCAAGCGCATAGAGCAGCGCGCTCGCGCCGCCGGCCTGCAAAGCATTTTTGTGCTGACCACGCGCACCATGCACTGGTTCATCAAGCGCGGCTTCGTGCAGGTTGACCCGGCCTGGCTGCCCGAAGCACGCAAGCGAAACTACAACCTGAATCGCAAAAGTCTGGTGCTGGTCAAGAAGCTGGGCTGAGGCGCGCCCGGAGCGGCTTTTGCCTGATCTGGCGTCTGCCAGCCTGCCTGGCGATGGCCTGAACGCCTTTTTCATCCTGCTCTTGCGTCTGTTTCTCCTACACGAAGAAGAGAAACCGCTGGCAAAGTAGCACTCTTTTTTCGCCTAGCATCGCGCGATCTTGGAGAGTTTCTTGGACAGCCCGGCGCAAATCCCTCTGACCCGTGAAGTACGCATTCCCTGCTGCGACGCCTGGCTTGGCGGCGATCTAGCCTTGCCCCCCGACTTCTGTGGCCTGGTGCTGTTTGCGCACAGCAGTGGCAATGGCCGCTTCAGCCCGCGCAACCGCCAGATTGCGCAAAAGCTCCAGCGGGCCGGCATCGCCACCTTGCTGTTCGATCTGCTGACGGCGCAGGAAGAAGAGGTCGATTTTTATACCCGTGAACACCGCTTTGACATGGCGTTGCTGACCCAGCGTATGCACGATGCCACCGACTGGGTGTCCGCGCAGGCGGACTTGCAGCACGCGCCCATCGGCTACTTTGGTGCCAGTACCGGCAGCGCCGCAGCGCTGATTGCCGCAGCCCGGCTGGCTGATCGCGTCGCCGCCGTGGTGTCGCGCGGCGGCCGTCCTGACCTGGCCGGGCCCGACACGCTGGCCGCCGTCAAGGCGCCCACCTTGCTGATCGTTGGTCGCGCCGACCATGGGGTGATTGATCTCAATGGCCAGGCCTATGAACATCTGAGCTGCCACCGGCGGCTGGCCATCGTCGCCGGCGCCACCCATCGGTTAGTGCAACGTGACGCGCTGGAACAGGTGTCCGAGCTGGCGGCATCATGGTTCACCAAGTACCTGCCAAAAGGGAAATGCGTGGCGCCTGACGGGCAGACGCAACACCCCGGACACGCCTGATGATGGGGCTGCCCCTGCCCTTTCGCGACCGTCGCCACGCCGGCTGCGTACTGGCCCAAAAGCTGGCGCATTACCGCGGCCGCCCCGACCTGCTGGTCCTTGCCTTGCCGCGCGGCGGGGTCGCCGTGGGCTTTGAGGTGGCGCGCGCGCTGCAAGCCCCGCTGGACATTTTTATGGTGCGCAAGCTCGGCTTTCCCGGCCAGGAGGAATACGCCATGGGCGCAATCGCCAGCGGCGGCGTGCGCGTCATGAATAGCCTGCCCGGCCTCACGGTTTCGCCCAAAGTGGTGGCCGCAGTCGTCGCGCGCGAACAGGCCGAGTTGCTGCGGCGCGAGCGGCTCTACCGCGGCGAGCGTCCGGCGATCAGCGTGGCGGGCCGTTGCGTGATCGTGGTCGATGATGGGCTGGCGACCGGCGCCACCATGCGCGCGGCGTTGCAGGCGATTCGCCAGCAGCAGCCGGCTTGCCTGGTGGCAGCTGTGCCGGTGGGCGACAAGGACAGCTGCCAGGCGCTGCGGGAAGAGGCCGATGAAGTGGTCTGCGCCGCCATGCCGCAGCCGTTTCGTGCCGTTGGTCTGTGGTACGAGGATTTTCCACAGGCCAGTGACGATGAGGTGCGCTCGTTGCTTGAGGAGGCTCGGCGCGCGCAGGCCCGGGCCGGACAGTGAAAGGCCGTTAAGGATCGGGGTAATAGGCGAAAACTCCCTGGCACGGCACGGCACGCAGACGTCGTAGCTGGCCGCGCCGCAGGTATCTTTGCGCCTAATGAAAATCGCGGCTGGCGGTGCCCAGCCGCCCGAGCAGTGGCGTCAGGTCTTCCAGCCGCTGCGCCACCAAGTTGCGCACGGCGCCGTAGCCTTTTTTGTCGGCATCTTCGCTGCGTTGCCAGACGCCATGCACCGCCAGCAAGCGCGCATGCAGCACCTCGGCGCGCTGCGTTTCGCGCAGTGACTTCCAGACAATCACGTTGACCGGGCCGGTTTCGTCTTCCAGCGTGATGAAGATGGTGCCTTTGGCCGTTTGCGGCTGCTGGCGCACCGTGACAATGCCGCAGGCCGCGACCTGCCGGCCATCGGGCAGCGCATTGAGCTGGTCGGCGCTGAGCAGACCTTTCTTCGCCAGCCGTGGCCGCAGCAAGGCCAGCGGATGGCGGCGCAGCGTGAGGCCGGTGGACTGGTAGTCAAACAGGATGTTTTCACCTTCGGGGGTGTCGGGCAGCTGCAGCGGTGATTCATGCGTGGGAACGGCTTTGAGCAGCAGCGGTGCCGGCTTGATGGCAGCGGCTTGCCACACCTGCTGGCGCCTGTGACCGGCCAGTGGCAACAAGGCATCGGCGGCGGCCAGCGCATTGATTTCCAGCGTGCCAAGCTGCGCCCGCAGGGCCAGGTCTTCGGTGGAGGTGAAGCAGGCTTGGGCCCGGGCTGCGACCAGGCGCTGCGCGGCGGCTTCAGACAAACCAGAGACCATGCGCAGGCCCAGGCGCACGGCAGGTTGCGGCTGCCTGATGCCAGGATATTCAGGCGGCGCGGAAGCTTCCTTGGCTTCCCTGGCGTTTTCCAGCGAGCAGTCCCAGCCGCTAAAAGTCACATCGACCGCGCGCAGCTCCACCCCATGGCGGCGCGCGTCCTGCACCAGTTGCGCGGGCGCATAAAAGCCCATGGGCTGGGAATTGAGCAGGGCCGCCAGAAAGCAGGCGGGCTCGTGGCATTTAAGCCAGCAGCTGATGTAGACCAGCTTGGCAAAACTGGCGGCGTGGCTTTCCGGAAAGCCGTAGGCACCAAAGCCCCTGATCTGCTTGAAGATGTTTTCGGAAAATTCGGCTTCGTAACCGCGCGCCGTCATGGTGCCGACCAGCCGGTCATGAAAGCGCTCGACCCCGCCCTTGCGCTTCCACGCCGCCATGGAACGGCGCAGGTCATCGGCCTCGTCGGCAGAAAACTTTGCGGCAATCATGGCAATCTGCATGACCTGCTCCTGAAAAATCGGCACGCCCAGCGTGCGCCCCAAGGCATGGCGCAGCTCTTCATTGGGATAGGTTTCTTCTTCGGGGTGCTCACGGCGACGCAAATACGGGTGCACCATGCCGCCCTGAATCGGTCCCGGCCGCACGATGGCGACCTGCACCACCAGGTCGTAAAAGCAGCGCGGTTTCAGGCGCGGCAGCATCGACATCTGGGCCCGGCTTTCGATCTGGAACACGCCCACGGTGTCGGCCTGACAAATCATGTCGTAGGTCGGCACATCGCCCGATTCAATCTGATGCATTTGCAGCTGGCCGCCCCGGCTCAGGTCGACCAGATCAAGGCAACGCCGAATCGCCGACAGCATGCCCAGCGCCAGCACATCGACCTTGAGCAGGCCCATGGCGTCCAGGTCGTCCTTGTCCCACTGGATGATGCGGCGCGCCTCCATGGCCGCCGGCTGAATCGGCACCAGCCGCGTCAGCTTGCCCTGCGTCAGCACAAAACCGCCGACATGCTGGCCCAGATGGCGTGGAAAGCCGATCAGCTGCGTCGTCAGGTCCAGCCACTGCAGCACCGGCCCGATGTCGGCCTGCAGATTGGCTTCCTCGAGTTTTTTCTGCAACGCGTCACTGCCGTCAAACCAGAAATGCTCTTTGGCCAGTTGCTCGACCAGCGCCGGGTCTATGGCCAGCGCCTTGCCGACATCGCGCAAGGCGCTGCGCGGCCGGTAGCAGGTCACGGTGGCAGCAATGGCGGCGCGGTCGTGGCCGTATTTTTGGTAGATGTACTGGATCACTTCTTCGCGCCGCTGGTGCTCAAAGTCCACATCAATATCGGGCGGCTCGTGGCGTTCGCGGCTCATGAAACGCTCAAACAGCAGCTGGCTTTCGGCCGGATTGACGGCCGTCACGCCCAGGCAATAACACACCGCTGAATTGGCCGCCGAGCCGCGCCCCTGACACAGGATGTGTTGCTCGTTGGCAAAACGCACGATGTCATACACCGTGATGAAGAACATCTCGTAGTGCAGCTCTTCAATCAGCGCCAATTCGTAGCCGAGCTGGGTCTGGATGGCTTCGGGCACGCCGCCCGGGTAACGCCTGCGCGCGCCTTCAGCGGTGAGACGGCGCAGGCATTGGGCCGGGGTTTCAGCGGCGGGCACGATGTCTTGCCTCGGATAGCGGTAAAGGTCACGAATCTCGTCAAGATTGAAACGGCAGCGCGCCGCCACTTCCAACGTGGCCTTGAGCAGGCTGGCGGGGTAAATATCGCTAAGGCGCATGCGCGGCCGCAAATGCGCCTCGGCGTTCATCTGCAGGGCAAAGCCGCAGTCATGCACACTTTTTCCCAGGCCTATGGCGGTCATCACGTCGTGCAGCGGCTTGCGTGAACGCACATGCATCAGCACACAGCCCGCAGCCACCAGCCGGATGCCGGTGCGACTGGCGACGGCCTGCAGCTGCTGCAGGCGCAGCGCGTCATCCAGTCCTTGCAGCAGCTCGACCGCGAGCCAGCAATTGGCGCCATTTGGGCCATTTTTTGAGCAAAAAAGGCCTCTAGCCCAATCGGCATGGGCGCAGAGTGCTTCTGTATTGATAGCACCCGATAACCCGGGTAAAGGACAAAGCAGCACCTCGCAGTTGGCCAGCAGCGAAAAGTCGCTTTCACCCAGCGCCACGCGGTAGCTGCCTTTTTCAATCAGGTCGCCGGCCTGGCGCGCTGCAGTGATGAATTCACACAGGTTGCCCCAGCCCGCCGCGTTGTGTGGCAGCACCACCAGCTTGAAGGGATGGGCCGCAGCGACCCAAAACTCGGCGCCTGGCAGCAATTGCAGCCCGTGCTGTTTAGCCGCCACATGCGCCCGCACCACGCCGGCGACCGAGCATTCATCGGTAATGGCCAGCGCCCGGTAACCCAGCGCATGGGCGCGCGCTACCAGCTCTTCGGCGTGCGAAGCGCCGCGCTGAAAACTGAAATTGCTGAGCGCATGCAGCTCGGCGTAGTCGGGAAGCAGGCTGGCCATGGGTGCTTTTTCAGGATGTTCAGGCAAAAAAACCGTGCAGATACCAGGCGTGCGGCTGCCCGGCAGCGCTTTGCGGCGCTGCCACCGGCAACCGTTCGCTGTAAATCCACAGCAGTCCGCCCTGCCCGCTGCGGTAGATGAAATAGTCGCGGATCGCCGGCGGCCTGCTGCGCCCCCCCGAGGCCGCGCCCTCGCCCGCCTTGTCGCCCGCCTTGTCACCCGCCATCAGCCAGCCGCTGACCTCCAGCCGCTGCGGTCCGGCCAGCCGTTGCAGCCGGCCCTGGTACACCGGGCTGTCGCCGTGCATCGCCAGCCGCAACGGCGGGTACAGCAGCCAGCTCGGGTACAAGGCTTCGGTTTTTTGCTCTTTTTCCCTATCATTTAGGCCTCTAGCCCATACAGTACGGGCGTTAGAAGCTATTGATTTAATAGCACTTCGGACGCTGCTTGCACTCACTGCATTCACGGCACTAATCCAGCGCTGCATCTGCTCGGGCCGGTGGTCGGCGCAGGGCTGCCAGACCTGCACCTGCTCGGCGCCCAGACGGGCGCTCAGGCGTTCGATCAGCTCCAGCGCGCTGTCGCCCTGCTTGCGCTCCTGCATCAGCAAGCTGGCAGTGGCGGCGGCCGAATCGGTGAGCTTTTCGGTCTCCAGCGACTGCAATCTCAGGGTATGAACAGGCGCCGGCAAACGCTGCTGGCCCAGCTGCTCGGCGATCAGGCGCGCCACATGGCGCAAGTCTTGCGCGGGCTGGGCCGTGCGCACCACCAGTTCGCCGGTGGGCGGCACATCGCGGCGCTGGTCCAGCTGCCAGACCAGCTTGAGGGCGCGCAAACCGCTCTGGCGGCCCAGCAGCCAGGCCTGCAGGTGCAGCAGCAGGCGTTCGACACCGGACATCAGCGCCGGCGCATGAATCACCAGCGCGTCGAGCTCCAGCTTTTCGTCGAAAGACTCGGGCAGCACCAGCCAGTCGTAGCCGTCTGGCGCGTGGCCGCGGGCGCGGTCCAGCGCAGCCAGCAGCGGCGCGCCAAAACGCCTGGCCACGCCGTCACGCGGCAGGCGCAGCAGGTCGTCCCAATTGCGGCAACCGATCCGCTCCAGCACGCCCAGATGGGCTCTAGCCGCGCTAAGCGTGTGCATTGGTAGCTCGGCCACGCGCTGGCGCGCTGCTGCATGCTGACGCTCAAGCTGCAAATTACGGGCAACGTGGGCCTGGCGCAAGCGCCCGAGCGCTATCAAAGATGTAGCGCCTTGCGCCCGTTCTATATGGGCTAGAACCTTATTTTCTTGAAAAAACTGGCTTGCCTGCTGCACCAGCAGCTGCGCCAGCCGGGCCAGCCCGCCAAACAAGCGCAGGCTGCCGGAGACTTCCAGCAGCACGGCTTCATCGAGCAGCGCCACGCGCGGCGTAAAGCCGAGCGCGATGCTGGCCAGCGCCCGCTGCGCCGCCGCCTGGTTCAGCACGGCCGGCCCGGGCTCAGTGCGGATGCACGCTTGCAGTGCGATCCAGCGCATGCGCTATCCACGGTGAAGCTGAAGAAGTGGAAGGAAACAGCACCGGAGCGGCCCCCTCGTCTTCGCGCCGCCGCCGTACCCGCTCCCGGCTAGCCGCCAGCAGCGCCAGCAAACGGGCCGGCCGGGTGGTCAGCAGCAACGGCGCAGCCAGCGGCGGGCCACGGCGTTTCAGCAGATGGACCAGCAGGTTGCCGGCCTCGCCGGCCTCGTTCACCGCGCATTCAAGTAGCAGCCGCAGCGGCGCCGGCGAAGACTCCTGCTGCGCGCGCAAGGGGCGAAACACAAACAGCAGCTTGTTGTGCGCATGGGCGGCAATCTGCAGACGCCGCAAATGGGCGCTGCGGGCATCGGGCAGCCAGGCCAGCACGCTGGCGACATCGGCACACTGCAAGGCCTCGCGTGTGGCCCAAAGCAGCGCCAGCCCATCGTTGGCCTGCACGCACAGCAGGCGCTGCATGTCGAGCTGGCGCGCGCCCAAAGCCGGGCCAAAAGGCAGCCAAGGCGCGCCGACCAGCACCACCATCTGGCCCGGCCCGGCCTGCTGAATGGCAGCCAGCGCAGGCGCCAGCAAGCCCCATTCATGCAGCCCCGCCTGCGGCTGCAACAGTTCAATCAGCGCGCCCTGCGGCCAGCCGCCACCTGGCAGCACCTGGTTGAGCGCTGCATAGCCGGTATCCACGGTGTGCAGGCTTGCACTGCCCAGCTCGCCGGCGCGCCACACCTGGGACAAGGCGCCTACGGCGCCGAAGGCAGGCAAGGCACGGTCCATGGAAATCAGGGAAGGCATGATGGACGCTTGAAACGGCTTGAATCAGGTTAATTAACTGTACGGACATACAGTATATGACCTGATTCAAGGCTTGGGGGCAATACCCTTTCAACTGGTTTGGCCCCACGTCTGCTCGACCCTTGAAGGGGCCTGCATCAGCCGGATAAAAAAAAGCGCCAGGGCTTGATCTCCCTGGCGCCTTGGTCTGCGGCCTGACGTCTTAGCGTGTCTTAGCGTGTCTTAGCGTGTCTTAGCGTTTGCGCGCCTGGCGCAGCGCCAGCGTCAGGCCGATCAGGCCGGTTGCGACAAAGCACACAAAGGACCAGTTGGCAATCGAGCCGCCCAGAAAGGTCCAGTCCACCTTGGAGCAGTCGCCGCTGCCTTTGAAAATCATCGGCACCACGCGCTGCAGCGGAAAGGTTTCAATCATCCCGTAAAAGTCGCGCCCACAGGAGGCGACTTCGGGCGGATACCATTGCAGCCAGCTTTGCCGCGCCGCCACAAACGCGCCAAAACCCGAGAGCAGCACCAGTAGCAGAGCACCGCTGATCAGCACGCTTTTTTTGTTGGAAATGGCCGTGAGGCCTGCAACAATGGCGACCAGCAGCAGTGCGTAACGCTGCACGATGCACATGGGGCAAGGCTCCAGCCCCACCACATGCTGCAGATACAAACCAAAAGCCAGCAGGGCCACACAGCCCAAAGACAGCAGTGCCAGCACGCGGCGTGGCATCGCATCGAAATAAGTCAAAAACATGGTCATCCTGTAAGTCCGGGAATTAGTCAAGTAGCCTAGGCAGAGTTTAAGCGGCTGCGCGCCTATGGGGACGCACGGCCTTGGTGGACGCTCCGCAACCACAGGAATGCGCTAACCACGCTAACCACGCTAACCACGCTAACCACGCTAACCAAAGCAACTTGACTCATTCAAAAGATCGTTACTGCGAATCAGCGGCCTGCGGTGGTGAGCCGGTTCAATCGATGTCCTTGAGCCCTGCGCTGGCGCGCGCTACGTTGGAGGGGCTTAGTCCATCCTGTAAGCAGGGGTGATTCCGACCTGATGAATATCGGGTTATGAGGTCTTTCAGGCTTTTTGTCACTAACCAGAGCGTAAACTTCCACCCTTGTATTGCAGCGCAGACAGTGGCGCGCCCGCCCGGGCGAGCGCCACAACAAGGACACCGATGAAACGAGTTGATGATTTCCGCCTGAAATTTGGCAGCAAAGAACTGGTCCCCCTCATTATTGGCGGAATGGGCGTAGACATTTCCACCGCCGAGCTGGCACTTGAGGCGGTACGCCTGGGGGGTATCGGCCATATCTCCGACGCCATGGTTCAGGATGTGTCTGACCGGCGTTTTGACACTGATTTTGTCAAGGAAAAGACCAAGTTCTACAAGCACAACATCAACAACTCGGACAAGAGCGTTGTCCAGTTCGATCTGGCGCGCCTGGCCGAAGCCACCAAACTGCATGTCGGCAGAACCATGGAAGCCAAGCGTGGCGATGGCCTGGTGTTTATCAACTGCATGGAAAAGCTGACCATGAACTCGCCGCGCGACACGCTGGAAGTGCGGCTCAATTCCGCGCTGGATGCCGGCATTGACGGCATCACCCTGAGCGCCGGCCTGCATCTGGGCTCTTTCGGCCTGATGGCGGCGCATCCGCGTTTTCGAGACGCCAAGCTGGGCATCATTGTTTCTTCGGTGCGTGCGCTGCAACTTTTTCTGCGCAAGACGGCGCGGCTCAGCCGGTTGCCTGATTTCGTGATTGTGGAAGGCCCGCTGGCCGGTGGTCACCTGGGTTTTGGCATGGATTGGGCCCAGTACGACCTGGCCACCATCCTGGCCGAAATTGCGGCCTACCTGAAAGCCGAGCAGCTGGATATTCCGCTGATTGCCGCAGGCGGCATTTTTACCGGCAGCGACGCCGTGTCGTTTCTGGAAAATGGCGCCGCCGCGGTGCAACTGGCCACGCGCTTTACTGTCGCCAATGAGTGCGGCCTGCCGGCCAAGGTCAAGCAGGATTACTTCCTGGCCAGCGAAGAAGACATCATCGTGAACACCATTTCACCGACCGGCTACCCGATGCGCATGTTGAAGAGCACGCCAGCCATAGGCTCGGGCATACGCCCAAATTGCGAAGCCTACGGTTATCTGCTGGATGGCAACGGCAATTGCGCCTACATCAACGCCTACAACGCACAAATCGTCATTCACCCCGATGGCAAAAACTTGTCGGTGATGGACAAGACCTGCTTGTGCACGCACATGCGCAACTACAACTGCTGGACTTGCGGCAGCACGACCTACCGGCTCAAGGACACCACCCGGCTGCTGGCCGACGGCAGCTATCAGACATTGAGCGCCGAACACATTTTTCGCGATTACCAGTTCAGCGTCGATCAGCAGGTAGTGCTGCCCGCATAAGCAACTAAACGGACTTGCCGCCGCGCTCCGCTCGGGGTGTTGGCGGCTTTTTTTTGCGCGCTGCTTCAGCGAGAGTCAGACTTTGTATAAACGCGATCGTTGACCTCTGCCACTCGACGAATAACGCCTCTGCGGGATCCATAACCCGGTTGCAGCATGTATCAAATATCCTCAAATCGCAGGATGGCGGTCTTTCGCCTGGGGACTACGCTAGGTGCCGGGTCTGATGGCGCTTGAGCGCTGCTATTTCGACAGCCACGGCCCTGCTGGGTTGGTTCCTAAATTATCTAAATCAAGGGAGAAGTCATGGCTAATGCATCGCATCCTCACTTATTCACACACGAATGGTTTGAACGGCATCCCAGGCTGACCAAAAATTTCGGCAGAGAAACGATCGCACTGATTCTTGGGACACTGCTGGCCGTCGCGACATTGCTTGCAACATCGTTGGACTGGGCACAAAAAATTCCATTGGGCGCTTCACAAATTGTGGACATCGCCACGCGCACTGATCACGATGCTTCCGCGCCGGCGGCAATTTCGAGCGACTTTTTCGACCAGTTTATTGAACAGAAAAAAGCTGCAAAAACGGACGTTCTGCCCGATCAGTTTTAACCGTTGGCGTGAACATCTGCTGTGAGCAACTGCGCCTGATCGGAACCGGGCACCGCAGCGCGGGGCAACAGCACCTACGCGCCGGCCTTCAATGCGGCACCGTTTACGGGTGGCGACGGCACCGATTCATCGCGCGCCACGCTGGTCGCTTTCGTCAACGGCCAAACCTTCCTGTGCGATTTGGAACGCCAGGGCTTGAACTCCGCCTTGCTCGACGGCGCCCAACCCGCTCAATTTATTGTTCGGGGCACCGAATCATTGTCAAGCCCATGGGTGAAAGGAAATCTTGCCGGCGCGGGAGTCTTGGGTGAAGGCGGGAACAGTGACTATGAAAGTAAAAAAACCCCCGCAAAGTGGCACGGGCAGCCTCTTATAGCTATTATTTTTATAGCTGCTTGCGCCCGTATTCATTGGGCTAGAGGCCTATTTAATACCTAAACAGCAACTTTTCAGACCTTCGGGGCGCACCTTCGGTCATGGCGCGTCGCTCGCAGTAGTACAGTCACGCCCCCCAGCACGTTCACCCGAAGAGAGCGCACGCCGTGCGTCTCAGCAAAGGATTCGCAAGCGTCACAACCTGCTTTGCACCAGTTGCTCACCCTGCATGTGCTGCCCCATGAAATCCAGAAAGCTGCGCACCGCCGGCACCTGGCCGCGGCGCGAGGGAAACACGGCATGCACCATGCTTGGCACGGGCGCCCAACCCGGCAATACCGGCACCAGCAACTGCGCCTCGCGCTCGGCCTGGCTGACAATATCCGGCAAAAAACTGATGCCAGTGCCCGCCAGCACCGCCAGCTTGAGCGTCTGCAGGTCGTCGGCCGCATAGCGCGGGCGGTGCTGAAGCACAAACTCCTGCCCCGCGGGGCCCAGCAGCACCCAGGCGCTGCGCCCGTCGGCAGATGACATGGCCACGGTGTCGAGCCGGGCCAGGTCTTCAGGCGTGGCCGGTATGCCCTGGCGGCGCAGCTGTTCGGGGCTGGCCAGCAGATGACCACAGGTGGCGCCCAGTTGCTTGACCACCAGGCTGCCACTGTCGCCCAGCGTGGGGCGCACCCGCAGCGCGATGTCTATGCCCTCCTCCACGAGATCGACCACCCGGTTGGTTACCTGCATGTCGAGCGTGACCTTGGGGTGCAGCACCAGGTAACGCGGAATCAGGTAGCCCAGCGTGCTTTGCGCCAGCGTCACCGGGCAGGCAATGCGCAGCGTGCCGCGCGGCTCGACCTGCATCTGCGCGACCGCATCGGCGGCGGCCAGTGCTTCATCACGCATGGCACTGCAGTGGCGTAAATAGATCTCACCCACCTGCGTCAATGAAAGCTTGCGTGTGGTGCGCTGCAGCAGCCGCACCCCCAACCGGGCCTCAAGTTCGGCCACGCGGCGCGACAGACGTGATTTTGGCAAACCCAGCGCGCGCCCGGCAGCGGCAAAACCGCCGCGCTCCACCACTTCGGCGAAGTAAACCATATCGTTCAGGTCTTGCATGAAATTCACTGGCCTTTAAAAATTCTGGGTTTATTGTCCCACTGGCAGGACAATCTATCGCAATTTTGCCAACTTATCAATCAATCGACTCGTCTGCACAATCTATCCATGGTGGTAATTCAAGGTGAACACAGCCAGCTTCAATCCGAATCAACCTGACCACCCATTCAAGGAACCCCTCATGAGCAAGCTTCTTCACATCGACTCCAGCATTCTTGGCGGCAATTCGGTCTCGCGCCAACTCACGGCACAAATCGTCGCCTCCTGGCGCGCCGCCCACCCGGCTACCGAAGTCAGTTACCTCGACCTGGCCGTGGACACGCCCAGCCACCTATCGGCCGAATCCCTGGGTTTTCGCATGCCTGCCGGCGCTGCAGCGTTAACCGCCGCGCAACAGCGTGAAAACGCCATTTCCGAGACGCTGGTCGCGCAGTTTCTGGCCGCCGACGTCGTCGTCGTTGGTGCGCCGCTGTACAACTTTGCCATTCCGACCCAGCTCAAGTCCTGGATAGACCGTATCGCCCAGGTTGGACGCACCTTCACCTACACGGACAAAGGCCCGGTGGGTTTGGCCGGCGGCAAGACCGTCATCGTGGCCTCGGCCCGTGGCGGCGTCTATTCGACCAGCGACGCAGGCAATGCCATGGAGCACCAAGAAAGTTACCTGAAGACCGTCCTGGGCTTCATGGGCGTGACCGACGTGCGTTTTGTGCGCGCCGAAGGACTGGCGATGGGCGAGGCGGCTAAAACCGCAGCGCTGGCCGCGGCTGAGCTGGACATCATTGCGCAATCGAAAACTGCAGCCAACCAGGCGCAAGCCGCGCTGGCCGCATGATTTTCTGACAGCCGGGAGCACAGACTGCCTCAGTTTGCGCCTGTGAAAAAGCCCGCACGTTGCGGGCTTTTTTGTTTTTATAAGCAGCGTTTCTTCACGCGTGCTTTTTCACCCAAGCCACGTAGCTGTCCACCCAGCCTTGCAAAAACTTCAGGCTGTCTGCGCCGATGTTGCCGGCCGCGTCATACAGCCCATCCTTGTTGTGGATGAAGGCCTCGGGCTGGCCCAGGGTTGGCATGTTGAGGTAAGCCAGAATGTTGCGCAGGTGCTGTTGGGACATGGCCGTGCCGGTTGCGCCGATCGAGGCCCCCAGCACACCCGCTGGTTTTCCATCCCACGCGCTCTGGCCATAGGGGCGCGAAGCGTGGTCAATGGCGTTCTTCAAAACGCCGGGAAGGGAGCGGTTGTATTCCGGGGTGAAAAACAGCACGCCCTGCGCCGCCTTGATCTCGCCCTTGAGGCGCTTGACCTGCGCCGACGGGTTGCCGTCGTCATCCTGGTTGTACAGCGGCAGGTCGTCAATGCGCACTTGGGTAAAGCTGAAATCGGCCGGAAACAGCTTTTCAAGTGCCTTGGCAAGTTTCTTATTGAAGGAATCCTTGCGAAGACTTCCGATGATGACGGCTATGTTGGTGGTGCTCATGAATACTCCTGAAATGGCGGTGTTGAAGATACGCTTAACAAATCATTATGCAAAGCAGTAGCCTGCCCGGCCGAACAGGAAATGCAACACGCTGTTAATAATGAAGTAGGCGAAAACCACTGGTTCGCCATCAATGGCCCACAGCCTACAAGCACGCTGCGCCTACACCGACGGGAGCGCCACCTGAGTTTGGGAAAACTATGTATCGGCACGAAACAAAAGCAGTACCGTGAAACCCATCGATTTCTACCAGCTCGCCAAAAAGTCTGTCACCGCCTGGGTTGACGACTACGCGCCCAGCATGGGTGCGGCAATTTCCTACTACACGGTGTTTTCGATTGCCCCGCTGCTGCTCATCGTCATTGCGGTGGCTGGCCTGGTGTGGGGCCGCGATGCGGTGCAGGGAGAAATCGTGGCGCAGCTGTCGGGTCTGATTGGCAAGGATGGCGCGACCGGCATACAGGCGCTGATCGAGAGCGCTAACAAACCCACCCAGGGGCTGGTGGCCGGCGCCATCAGCCTGGTTGTGTTGGTGATAGGCGCGACCACCGTCTTTGCCGAACTGCAAAGCGCGCTGGACCGCGTGTGGGGCCTGCCACCGGCACGAAAGGTATCGGGCGTTTGGATTGCGCTGCGTGGCCGGCTGCTGTCACTGGGCTTTATTTTGGGGCTGGGATTCTTGCTGTCGGTGTCGCTGGTGATCAGCGCCGGTACCGCAGCCTTTGGAAGCTGGACCAACGGGCTTTTTCCGGGCTGGGAGACACTGCTTCATATCCTCAACAGTGTGATCTCTCTCGGCATTGGCGCCACGTTGTTTGCCATGATCTTCAAGCTCATGCCGCAGGCCACGGTGGGCTGGCGTGACGTGTGGGTGGGCGCGGGCGTCACCGCAGTGCTGTTTGAAATCGGCAAGACGCTGATCGGTCTGTACATCGGCAAGAGCAGCGTCACCTCGTCGTTTGCGGCCGCCGGCTCACTGGTGGTGCTGCTGGTGTGGGTGTATTACTCGGCGCAGATTTTCTTGCTGGGCGCTGAATTTACCTGGGTTTACGCGCATGAGTTCGGTTCGCTGTCGCACGGTGAAATGGCTGTACCGGCAGCTGCTGTGGCATCATCGGCCGCACTGAGGGTCGGGGGTAGCGCAGACGAAACGCCCTCAGCCATACCCCAACGCAGCCGGCCCGCGCCTGCGTATGAGCCTATGTCTGAGCGCCGACCGAAGCAAGTCAGGCTGTCCCGCAGCCAGCGACCATCGCTGCGTCAGCGCGCAATTGTCTATGCCGCCACCACTGCGACTTTCCTGGCCGTTCGGCAACTGCTCAAGCGCGTGGCACCCGGGCGGCCGCCGACGCGCGGCATGAAATGACAGCCGGTTGAATCGAACCATGGGTCCACACGGCGAAACAACCCAGGCGGAATCTCCGGATGACAACGAGCATGGGCGCAGCGGGTTTGTACGCGTACGCGGTGCACGTGTGCACAACCTGAAAAACGTCGACGTCGACATTCCGCGTGATGCGTTTGTCGTGTTCACCGGCGTGTCGGGTTCAGGTAAATCATCGTTGGCCTTCGCAACGCTTTATGCCGAGGCGCAGCGCCGCTATTTCGAGACGGTTGCGCCTTACGCGCGCCGGCTTATCGATCAAGTCGGCGTTCCCGATGTGGACTCAATCGACGGCTTGCCACCCGCCGTGGCGTTGCAGCAGCAGCGCGGCACGGCCAGCAGCCGCTCTTCCGTCGGCAGCGTTACCAGGCTGTCCAGCTTGGTTCGAATGCTGTATTCCCGCGCGGGCAACTACCCGCCCGGCCAGCCCATGCTCTACGCGGAAGATTTTTCTCCTAACACGCCGCAGGGCGCGTGCCCGCACTGTCATGGCCTGGGGCATGTGTTTGAGGTGACTGAAAAGCTGATGGTTCCCGACGACTCATTGACGATCCGCGAACGCGCCATCGCCGCCTGGCCGACGGCCTGGCATGGGCAGAACCTGCGCGACATCCTGGTGACCCTGGGCTACGACGTGGATACGCCCTGGCGCGATTTGCCGAAGAAAGACCGCGACTGGATTTTGTATACCGACGAGCAGCCAAGCGTGCCGGTCTACGCCGGCTTCACGTCTGCGGAAACCAAGGCAGCGCTGCGCCGCAAGACGGAGCCCAGCTACCAGGGCACTTTTACCGGCGCGCGCAAATACGTGCTGCACACTTTCGCCAGCACGCAAAGCGCCTTGATGAAAAAGCGCGTGTCGCGTTTCATGCGCGGCAGTCTTTGCCCGGTTTGCAATGGCAAACGCCTCAAGCTTGAAGCGCTGGTCGTGACTTTTTCGGGGATAGACATCGGATCCCTGTCGCAGCTGTCATTGAACCATCTGGCCGAATTGCTGCAGCCAGTCGCTCACGGCCATTTCTCCGAAACGCCAACCAGCAGCAACGCAAGCTTGAGCCGCAAGACCGCGCGCGCGGACACCGCGCGGCGCGTGGCTGCGGGCGGCTCGGCGCACCAAGCGGCGCCTGACGTGCGGCGCACACCGAACCTGTCCGAAGAAAAGCGTATCGCCGCCCGGCGCATCGCACAGGATCTGCTGGCGCGCATCGCCACCTTGCAGGAACTGGGTCTGGGCTACCTCTCGCTGGACCGCAGCACGCCAACACTGTCGCCCGGTGAATTGCAGCGCCTGCGCCTGGCCACACAGATCCGCTCGAATCTCTTTGGCGTGGTTTACGTGCTCGACGAACCGTCCGCCGGGCTTCACCCGGCCGACAGCGAGGCCTTGCTACTGGCGCTCGACCAGCTCAAGCGCTCGGGCAACTCGCTGTTCGTCGTCGAACATGACCTGGATATGATGCGCCGCGCGGACTGGCTGGTGGACGTGGGACCCGACGCTGGCGAGGGCGGCGGCCATGTGCTTTACAGCGGACCGCCCGACGGCCTCAAAAACGTCGAAGCCTCACAAACGGCGCGTTACCTGTTTGCCCCCGCACTGGCCGCACCAAGGCAGCCGCGCGAACCGTCGGCCTGGCTGGAGCTGCGCGGCATCACCCGCAACAACCTCAAAGGGCTTGACGCGCGGATTCCGCTTGGCGTGTTCACGGCCGTCACGGGGGTGTCAGGTTCCGGCAAATCGAGTCTGGTGAGTCAGGCCTTGGTGGAGCTGGTCTGTGAACATTTCGGACACCTGCCTTCGATCGGTGAGGAGCCCGATGAAGAGCTTGCGCCCACCGTTGCGGCTGCGACCAGCGGGCGCATTCACGCCGGCATTCATCACGTCAAGAGGCTGGTACGCGTTGACCAGAAACCGATTGGGCGCACACCTCGTTCCAATCTGGCAACGTACACCGGCCTGTTCGACCATGTCCGCAAGCTCTTTGCCGCTACCCGCGCATCCCGCGCCCGGCACTATGACGCAGGACGCTTTTCATTCAACGTCGCCAAAGGCCGTTGCGAGACCTGCGAAGGCGAGGGCTTCGTCAGCGTCGAACTGCTCTTCATGCCCAGCGTGTACGCGCCTTGCCCGAGTTGCCACGGTGCGCGCTACAACGAGGCGACGCTCCAGGTAACGTGGCAAGGCAAAAACATAGCCGAGGTGCTGCGTTTGACCGTTGATGAGGCCTGCACATTATTTGAACAGGAGGCGGCCGTGCTGAAGCCTTTGACGCTACTTAAAGACATTGGCTTGGGCTACCTGAGGCTCGGGCAAGCCGCCACCGAACTGTCTGGCGGCGAAGCCCAGCGCATCAAACTGGCAACAGAACTGCAGCGCGCGCAATGGGGCAAAACGCTCTATGTACTCGACGAGCCGACCACCGGGCTGCACCCTGCCGATGTGGACAAGCTGATGGCCCAGCTGCAAAGCCTGGTCACTGCGGGTAATACCGTTGTGGTCGTGGAGCACGAGCTGCACGTTGTTGCCGGCAGCGATTGGGTCATTGATGTCGGGCCGGGCCCGGGTGAGGAAGGCGGCCGCATTGTGGCGAGCGGCCCACCGCGCGAAGTCAGTCAGGCCAGAGACAGCCATACCGCGCCCTATCTGCGGCGATTTTTTTCCTGACCCCCAGAACGAACTGCAAAATAGCGGATTGCGCGACCAGGACTCAACTCTCACCCTCATCGTGTTGACGCCGTTCCTGCTTTAGCGCGATGTGAAGCTTTTCGAGTTCCGCCACGCACTCCAGTACCACGGCTTGGACGCGGCCGGGAGCGTCGCGGCCTTGCGCTGTTGAAGCGGGCCCTGCGCCAACGCTCAACTTGAGCCGTTCTTCTACTGCGCGAAACAACATATCCCAATCGGAGGGAGAAATCTCTAGTGGCTGGCGCCGCACCCTCACGCGCACGGCGCTGGCCGCGCCATCGACTCCGGGGCAGCCATACGAGCTGTCGCGCCCAACGGCGCTCGCCGTCGGTTGGTACGACTTCAGTTCTGCCATCAGATCACTAAATTCAGAATTGGCAGATCCGTATTTGTCGGCTTCTTGACCGTTGGGCCGCGTGGAATCAGGACAAATCATAATTGAACCCTCCTCAAAAGAGAGCTATGCATATAAGTACTACTGTGATCAGGTGCTGCAACCGGAAGTCGGTTTGCAAATCGCCTGAACCTCGGTTATAAAGTTGCGTGCAGCTGTCTGTCGGTGCGCTAGCGCACATTGAAGTTCTAGCACAGTCGGGCCACGCAACGTCTTCATTCTGTCAGCGTCAGAAAAGCATTGCAAGTAGAAATACTCCATTTTTGCGTGAGTTTCAATCAGCCCGCAGTGAGCGACCAGAAGATTTTTTTAACCTGGCAGGCTGGGCTCGCAGCGTACCATTCAACCAAGCAATTCGGTGTAAGTCTGCCGTTCAGCGGCATAGCAACCGCAGGCCGCGGCTTCAAGGCCGCTGCGGTCAAGCACCGTCAGCTCGCCGCGGTGGTATTGAATTAGCCCATGGCGTTGCAAGTCACTGGCGGCAGCTGTGATGCCGACGCGCCGCATGCCCAGCATGTAGGCGAGGAACTCGTGCGTAATATGAAAGCTGTCGGAGTGGGCACGGTCCTGGCTCATCAGCAGCCAGCGCGCCAGGCGCTGACCAATCAGGTGAAAGCGAAGGCAGCCGGCTGACGCGGCCTGCTGGGACATCAATACATAAAGATAGCGGTTCAGACAACGCTGCAGCGCCGCGCTTTGCGCCAGCTCTATCCGGAACGCAGCAGTGTCAATGCGCCAAGCCGCGCCCTTGCCCTGCACCAGCGCATGCAATGGTGTGGTGACCACGCCTAGCGCCAACTGCGCACCCAGCATGCCTTCACGGCCGACCATTCCGACTTCCACGCCCGGGCTTCCATCAACCAGCGCCACCAGTGAAATAAAGCCATCGATGGGAAAGTAGACATAGCGAGTCGGCTTGCCGGGCTCGCACAGCACTTCAGACAACTCCAGCTGAACCGGCTTGCAGAGTGCCAGCAGGGCCAGACGATCCTTGCGGGGAAGACGTTCGATCAGGTGGTTTTCGACAGTGGCCAAAATGGCTTTCCGTTGTATGGCGGGCCCCGTCGGGTGATGGGGAAGAGTTCGAGGCCGCGCTACTGTCGAAAAGCGGTTCAATTCGGTGTTTCCCAGTACGCACGACAGGCCACAGCACAAATGTGCGGCAGTGCAAACAACGGGAAAGGCGTATTCAGATCAGGCAGCAAGCCGCACCAAGCGTCGCCATCGGTTATGCAGCAACCTTGTCGGGGAGCAGCCGGTCGTACTCTTTTTTGACCACCGCATAACACTCGCAGGTGCGTTTCTCCAGCCCCGGGCGGTCTAGCACCGTGATGCGCCCGCGCGAATAGCGGATCAGCCCGAGATTTTGCAACTTGAGCGCGCCCTCGGTCACGCCTTCGCGGCGCACGCCGAGCATGTTGGCGATCAACTCCTGCGTCATCACCAACTCGTTGCCCTGCAAACGGTCCAAGCTCAGCAGCAGCCAACGACACAATTGCTGGTCCAGCGAGTGGTGTCGGTTGCACACCGCTGTTTGCGCCATCTGCGTAATTAGCGCCTGGGTGTAGCGCAACAGCAGGTGCAGTACCGGCGCGCGTTTGAACTCGTCTTTGATTACCTGCGATTTGAGCCGAAAGCCCTGGCCGGCGCTTTGCACCACCGCTCGGCTGGGCGTGGATTCGCCCCCCATGAACAGCGAAACGCCGACAATGCCTTCGTAGCCAACCACAGCGATCTCGGCAGAGGAACCGTTCTCCATCACATACAGCAGCGAGACAATGGCGGTGGTCGGAAAGTAGACGTGGCTCAACGTGCTACCCGACTCGTAAAGAACCTGGCCTAGGGGCAAGTCTACGGGTTCGAGTTGCAGCAACCAGCGCTGGAAATCCGGATCGGGCAACGCGGCGAGCAACTCGTTTAATTTGGGGTCGGGGGACACAGCCATCGTGGATCTCCGGCGCAGATCTAGGTTCAAGTATTTCCTCTGAAAATCATCTTTGCGATAAACATTGACTGTATGAAATTAATGTCAATTTGTATGTACGCTATCGCACACACGCTACGTACGCTATCGCAACCACTGCCTGTAGGCCGTTGTCCTCCTGGTCTGAGCAGACGAAGATCTAATCAACAGGGATTGCACAGAAGGACCCGCGTTGACGCTGCATTCCAGCACCCTCGGCCATGTGGCTTAACGTGTAACTCCGGGAACCCAAGTTGTAAACTTATGCAAATAAACTGCAGGTAATTCCGGACGCTCATGTTGCAGTAACAGAGGTATTTGTAATTTCCTGAACTGCCGATTCCAAGGCGCGATAGACAGCACCGTTGCGGCAGCGACATAATTTTGCAACTATTTTGTCGCTAAGCGGATACGGTATGACCAAAGTTGTTCACTCTCAATTTTTTGAAAGACCGGCATGAACGCAATCAAGAAGGCCCGCAAATTCATTGAGGCCAGTCCTGCCTCTGATTCTGCAAAAATACTGACTCGCCTGGTGCGTGCACTGGAGTCGGATGAAAAGTTTGAGCTGTCCGATCTGTACAAGCTCGACTACGAAAAATTCAATCTCGGCATTGATATGCTTAAAGAGTGGCGACTTGACCGCTACTACATGAGCAAGGCCAAGCTGCTCGATCTCTCAGTGCACTTGGGCGAACTGCAAGGTTGAGGCTGGGCCGACGGCACCACCACGAACAAGAAAAATCATGCCCGGCCACGTGCTTGCTCCGTGCGACGAAGGAATCATTCAGGCTCAAACCGCTTGCAGTGAGTCGCCGCTGCCGCGAAAAGGCTTTGCGCTGGCAGCCACCGTGCTCGGCTCTTCCATGGCGTTTATTGACGGGTCCGTCGTCAACGTCGCACTGCCGGCAATTCAAAGCGATCTGGCCGGCCGCCAAGGCGCCAATCTGGCTGACATGCAGTGGGTGATCAACGCCTACCTGCTGGCACTGAGCTCGCTGGTACTGGTGGGCGGCTCGCTCGGCGACCGGTTTGGGCGCCGTACCATTTTCATCACCGGCATCGCGCTTTTCTCGGTTGCTTCTGCGGCGTGCGGGTTTGCCACCGGCACGCTCGCTCTGATTGCAGCGCGCGCATTGCAGGGTGTGGGTGCGGCGCTGCTGGTGCCCACCAGTCTGGCCATTCTGGGAAATCTGTTTGAGGGGAAGGCGCGCGGCAAGGCGATCAGCACCTGGGCCGCATGGGCTGCCATCACGGCGGCGGCAGCGCCGGTGCTGGGCGGCTGGCTGGTCGATGCGCTGTCGTGGCGCGCGATTTTCTTTCTGAACTTGCCCATTGCTGTAGCCGCAGTTGCCCTGGCGTTGTACGCCGTGCCCGAAAGCCGTGTCGCGCGGGCGCCGGCGCAACTCGACTGGCTGGGCGCGCTGCTGGTGGCCTTAGGCCTGGGCGCCCTCACCTATGGGTTGACGCAGGCGCCGGCGCAGGGCTGGCGTGCATTCAGCGTGCTCGGCTCACTTGCACTGGGCCTGGTGACGCTGCTGGCTTTCGTGCTGGTACAGGCGCGGGTGCGCTCGCCCATGATGCCCCTGGGCCTTTTTCGCTCGCCTGATTTTATGGGGGCCAATCTGCTGACGCTGCTGCTGTACTTTGCGCTGAGTGGCGTGTTGTTTTTTCTGCCTTTTGTGCTGATTGGCGCTTTTGCTTATTCGGCTACTGCGGCCGGCGCGGCGCTGCTGCCGCTGTCACTGGCGCTAGGCTTGCTGTCTTCCGCCACCGGTCGCCTGATGCAGCGTTTTGGCGCGCGCCTGATGCTGACGATCGGGCCCGTCATTGCCGCGGCAGGCCTGGCGCTGCTGGCATTGCCGAGTGAGGGCTGGTCGTATTGGACTGGCTTTTTCCCTGGCATGCTGGTGCTGGGCCTGGGCATGACGCTTGCCGTGGCGCCGCTGACCACAACCGTCATGAACGCGGTAGCGACATCGCATGCAGGCATTGCCTCGGGCGTGAACAACGCGGTGGCGCGGGTCGCGGGTTTGTTGGCCGTGGCGGCGATGGGTGTGGTCTTTAGCTTGGCACTTGGGCAGCAAGTGCAAGGCGCTCCGCCCGAGGATTTGATCCGGGCGTTTCGCTTTGTGGTGCTTGCGGCTGTGCTGTGTGCGCTGGGTGCGGCGGCCTGCGGTGCGCTGTTTATCAAGGCCGGGATAACGCCAGAGCGCCAGTCCTGAGGCCTCATACCCCGCGCTCACGGGGGAACCATGAGGCCGAGAGCTTAAAATTGTCGGTTCGGCTAGCAACGCCTTTCCCGGCACTTGCGCCCTTCCACCCTTCAGAAATTTCGCCCATGCCATTTTCCTCACTGGGCCTTTCGTCCGCCCTGCTGCCCGCCTTTTTGCACGCCATTGCCGACGAAGGCTACTTGGTGCCCACGGCGATTCAGACGGCGGCAATTCCAGCGATTTTGCAGGGCCGCGATGTGCTTTGCTCGGCCCAAACCGGCTCAGGCAAAACGGCCGCGTTTTCGCTGCCCATGCTGCATCAGCTGGCCGAGGCACCAGCCACCGCGCCGCGCCGCGTTCGCGCGTTGGTGTTGGTGCCGACACGCGAGCTGGCGGCGCAGGTCGGCGAAGCCCTAGTCAGCCTGGCCAAATACTTGCCGCAGCGGGTGAAGGTGGCGGTGGTCTTTGGCGGCGTTTCCATCAATCGTCAAATGATGAACCTGCGCAGCGGCGCCGACATCGTGGTGGCCACGCCGGGGCGTTTGCTGGACCTGATCGATCACAACGCCCTGAACCTTGCCGCGGTGAGCACGCTGGTGCTGGATGAGGCCGACCGCCTGCTGGACCTGGGCTTTGGCGAAGAGCTGGGTCGCATTCTGAGCCTGCTGCCAGCGCAGCGCCAGAACCTGTTTTTCTCAGCCACTTTTCCGCCGGTAATACAGGCGCTGGCGCAAAGCATGCTGCACAACCCTTTGCGCGTCGAAGTGCAGGCGAGCGAGCAAAACGCTTTGGAGATCACGCATCGCGCCGTAGAGGTCGATGCCAGCCGTCGCACGCAGTTGCTGCGCCACTTGGTGCAAACCGAAAAATGGGAACGTGTGCTGGTGTTCGTAGCGACCAAGCACGCGGCCGAAATCGTGGCCGACAAGCTGCGCAAGGCGGACATTGAGGCCGAACCATTTCATGGTGAGTTGAGCCAGGGCAAGCGCACCCAGGTGCTGCAGGATTTCAAGATCAAGGCGGTGCAGGTAATGGTTGCAACCGACGTTGCCGCGCGCGGCATCGACATCGCCCAATTGCCCGTGGTAGTGAACTACGACCTGCCTCGCTCAGCTGTTGACTATACGCACCGCATAGGCCGCACCGGGCGCGCCGGTGAAAGCGGGGTAGCAGTCAGTTTTGTCAGCGCAGACACTGAAGCGCATTTTCGGCTTATCGAAAAGCGCCAGCGCATCAGCGTGCCGCGCGAACAGGTTGCCGGTTTTGAACCACTTGAAATCATGGTTCCGAACCCTGCCGACCTATTGTCTAACGGCGGCATCAAAGGCAAACGCCCTAGCAAGAAAGACAAGCTGCGCGAAGCGGCGGCGCAAGAACAATCACTGCCCAAGAAATAAGCCGGCACGCGAGAAAGGCCCGCGCCTCTTTTGCTTATTCGGCGTCCGCTTCGTTATCTTCGGCACCCTCAGCGTCGCGCGGCCTCGCTGTGCGCAGCCCGTGTTTGGTCACAACTTCCACGTAAAACTGGTCTCCGCCTTCTTTGGCAAGGGTGTCGATCAGGCCCATCAGGGTAGCGAAATGAACCACTTCGGCGCTGACTTCACTGTTGCCAAATTTGCAATCGAAGTCCCAATAGTCAACACCCGCGGGCAAGGCGCGGCCGCGTTCACGTTTGACGTACTTGCGGATATCGTGTTTGCTGGCTTCCAGCAAGCGATCACGGTTTTTGCCTTCAACATTTAACGAATAAGTTTTTCTCACGGATGTCCTTGGGGGTGGCGGGTGTGCTGCATCGCGCTTGCGGTAAGCACCTCTTGCGGACATGAATTGAATCTGGCGCGCAACAGCGCAATTATCAGGCCAAGCGCTTGGTCGCCCTCAGCGCAACATGCACGCTGGTGCGGGGTCTGCCTCCGCTCAGCTTGGCAGCAGCAGCTTGTCTATCGCCTCGTGCAGACGCTGCAAACCGAACGACACATCGGTGACCACGCCATTGAGGTAAAAGGTCGGCGTGGCCCGCACGCTCAGATGCCGTCCGCCCAGCATGTGCTCCTGCACCCGCTGCAGGTAGACATGGTCATTCATCTCGTTCTGGTAGCGCGGCAGGTCCAGCCCTACCTGCGCCGCATAGTCGAGCAGGTGTTTTTCCTTCAGGTGCTGCTGGTTCGTGAAGAGCAATTCGTACATCGGCCAGAATTTTCCTTGTGCGCCAGCGGCTTCCGCGGTTTCGGCGGCCAGTTCGGCATGCGGGTGTACCTCGCGCAGCGGGAAGTGGCGGAAAACGAAGCGCAACTGAGGGCCAAAGTGCGGAACCATGGTCTTCAGCGCGTTAAAGGCCTGCAGGCACGACGGGCACTCAAAATCAGCGTATTCGATGAGCGTGACCGGGGCGGAGGCCGGGCCGCGGATATGGTCAATCGCCCCGTCAGGGGAAAGCAGGGGGTCCAGCTTGGCTTTGGTGGGCATGATGGTCACCTTCTGACTTGCTTGCTAAGGCGCGTACCACAGTATGCGCCGGTGCTGCGGCATGATCAATACGCCATGCGGCAGTAAAGATCAGGTCGCAAAGGCTGCTTTTTAGGAGGTTAGCCCGCTGCGTTTTCCAGCGCTTCATCAAGCGCCTTGCAGGAGGGGGAACAGACGGCCTGGGATTTGCCGAGAACCTTGCGTGTGCCCATCAAGGAGCGCGCGCGGTGCTTGCCGCACATGAAGCACGACATGGTGGCCGCGCCAAAAGACGTGGTGGCGGCGAAAGGTGAACCCGATACCTTTGATTTGTAGCGCAAGCCGTCTGCGAGGACGGCGGTTTTGGCGTCAGCTCTTGCCATGGTTTGGATCTTCCTTGGGTTGGTTTGTTGAAGGGTTAGGAGCCCGGCTCATCGCCAGGAGTATGGCCTGCTTAGCCTGGCGTTCCGCATCGAGCGAAGCGTCAAGCGCGGAGCGGCAAAGCCCCGCGTGTTGGTAGTTGACGTTCTCGTACAGTTCGGCCGCAGCCGGGTGCGAGTCCAGCAAGGCGCCCAGCGCCAAGCCTGGCTCGACCTCGCCTAGTTCGTCAACCAGGTGCTGCACCACTGAAAGATACTGTGCGGCACCGACCGGCTCGGCGCTACGCTCCAGCCGCTCAAGCAGCTCGGCCAGCACGTGAGTCACGGTGAGATCGGTTTGAAGATGGGGTTTGGTGGCGTTCATGAACGAAAACTGGGGGTTCTTTTGCCAAATACAAGCGCCTCGCAAGCGTCCCATGCCCTGCGTTGAGGCGCCTGCCGAGCCGCTTTAGCGCAGCCTGGTGGGCGCTGACTGCTATGTTTTTCATAGCTGGAAGCGCTTGTCTATCATGGGTTAGGCTGACATTTTACCGCTAAATAAATGTGACCGCAAATTCCCCCGCATTTGCAGAAGGGTTTTGTTTGCATGCCGCAGGCTTTGCCGGTGGCCCATCTCTGCTATGTTTGCCACCATGAAATCAGGCTTTGATTTCGACTAGCTGGCAGGCAGATACAGCGACAGGCCCACCAGGCCGCGCAGCGTGCCTCAGGCGCACACCTTCCAAAGAAAATGTCATGCAAAACCTTCCAAACCCAGCCCCGCCCCAGCCGCTTGCCGGCCTGCGCGTCGTTGAATTCACTCACATGGTCATGGGCCCGGCTTGCGGCATGGTGCTGGCCGACATGGGGGCCGAAGTCATCAAGGTCGAACCCATTGAAGGCGACCGCACGCGCCGACTGTTGGGCGCCGGTTCGGGCTTTTTCCCGATGTTCAACCGCAACAAGAAAAGCGTGGGCATCGACCTGCATACGCCGGCGGGCGTCGCCGTGGCGCGCAGGCTTTGCGCCAGCGCCGACGTAGTGGCAGAAAATTTCAAGCCGCGCACGATGGCCAAATATGGGCTCGACTATGCCAGCCTGAGCGCCACCAACCCGCGCCTTATTTACGTCAGCCACAAGGGCTTTTTGCCCGGCCCCTACGAGCACCGCACGGCGCTGGACGAGGTGGTGCAGATGATGGGCGGGCTCGCTTATATGACCGGCAGGCCCGGCGACCCGCTGCGCGCCGGCAGCAGCGTGAACGACATCATGGGCGGCATGTTTGGCGCCATCGGTGCGCTGGGTGCGCTGATTCAGCGCGGCATTACCGGCAAGGGCATGGAAGTGCAGTCAGCTTTGTTTGAAAACAATGTTTTTCTGGTCGGCCAGCACATGCTGCAGTACGCCATGACGGGCCAGGCGGCCGCCCCCATGCCCGACCGCATCTCGGCTTGGGCCGTGTACGACGTGTTTACGGTCAAAGACGGCGAGCAGATTTTTCTGGCGGCCGTCAGCGATGTGCAATGGGCCACTTTTTGTGACGTGCTTGGTTTTGCCGACCTGAAGGCCGACCCGCGCTACACCAGCAACAACGCGCGCGTCACCCAGCGCCTGAGCCTGATGCCCGTGCTGCGAGAGCGCCTGGCCGCGCGCAGTGCTGCCGACCTGGCGACGCTGTTCGAAAAAGCCGGCCTACCGTTTGCGCCTATCCGCAAGCCGGAAGAGCTTTACGACGACGAGCACCTTCAAACCACAGGCGGACTGGCCGAGATCAAGCTGCCCGACGGCGAACGCGCCGGCACAACTGTGCAAACCACGCTGTTGCCCTTCACGATGGAGGGCCAGCGCCTGAAGGTGCGGCTCAATCCACCTGTGTTGGGTGAGCACACCCAGGAAGTACTGTCTGGCTTGGGCTATAGCGCCCACGAGATCGCAAGCTTGCATGAGCAGAGCATCGTGAGCTGACTGGGAAAAACTGGCTGCATAAGACAGTGAAATGTCCTCTCGCCCAAAACCGCTTCCAAATGGAAGAAAATAAGGCTCTGAAGCAGTTTCCTGCTTTCAAGCACCCCGAAACCCGAAAGAACACCGTACATGGCACGCCTCGTTAAATGCATCAAGCTCGGCAGAGAAGCCGAAGGTCTGGACTTTCCGCCCTACCCGGGTCCCCTAGGCAAGCGCCTCTGGGAAGAAGTCAGCAAGGAAGCCTGGGCCGATTGGATGAAGCAGCAAACCATGCTAGTCAATGAAAACCGCCTCAACCTGGCCGACGCCAGAGCCCGCCAATACCTGGCGCGCCAGATGGAAAACCATTTTTTCGGCAGTGGTGCCGATGTGGTTCAGGGCTACGTCCCGCCCACCGCCTGAAAAGCGTCGCGATCCCAAAATCCTTTTTCGAACGATCTGCCGATGTCCGAGCGCATTGAATGGCTGGACGACGGCACGCGGGACGGCAGCCCCTACAACCCGCGCTTTAGCGACCGCTACCGTAGCGAGAGCGGCGGGCTGGCACAAGCCACAGAGGTTTTTCTGAATGGTTGCGGTCTGCCCGTCGCCTGGGCCAGCCGGCCGCAATGGACCATTCTTGAAACCGGCTTTGGCCTGGGGCTGAATTTTCTGGTGACCTGGGCAGCCTGGCAGGCTGATCCGCAGCGTCCACGCCTGCTGCATTTCGTCTCAACCGAGGCCTTTCCGACCAGCGCTGACGATGTGTTGCGCGCCGCCCGCAGCCAGCCCGAGCTGCTGCCGTTGGCCGAGCAGCTGCAGCACCAGCTGTGGGGACTGCTGCCGGGCTTTCACCGACTGGTGTTTGCCGGTGGCCAGGTGCTTTTAACGCTGTGCATTGGGGACGCCAAAGCGATGCTGCGCGAGCAATCGTTTGAGGCCGATTCGGTCTACCTCGACGGCTTCAGTCCGCAATGCAACCCCGACATTTGGGATATTCATACGCTGAGGGCAGTGGCGCGCTGCTGCCGGCGCGGCACCGGCGTAGCCAGCTGGACGGTGGCGCGCAGCGTGCGCGATGCGCTGGCGCAATGCGGTTTCATGGTGCACAAAGTTCCCGGTGTGCCGCCCAAGCGCGACAACCTGCAAGGCGTGTTCAATCCGGCCTGGACGCCGAAAAAGACGCGTTCTTCCCTTGCTTCGATTCGCCGCCCCGCCGCCCGCTGCGTCGTGATTGGGGCTGGGCTGGCGGGAGCGGCCGTAGCGGCCAGCTTGGCGCGCCGGGGCTGGCAGGTCACGGTGCTGGATGGCGCAGCCGCGCCCGCTGCGGGCGCCTCCGGCCTGCCCGCCGGCCTGCTGTCGCCCCACGTATCGCCCGACGACAGCCTGCTGTCACGCCTGTCGCGCAGCGGCGTCCGGGCAACGCTGCAGCAAGCTGACAAGCTGCTGCAAGCGGGCAGCGACTGGAGCCGCAGCGGCGTGCTGGAGTTGGGCGTCGAGCACCCGCGCAAGCAACCCGCCGCGTGGCTGCAAGACAAAGATTTAGCCGAGGCAGCGCGCGACTGGACGCGCCCGGCGACGCCTGAACAACTGGCAGCCTGCGGCCAAAGCCCCGACGCAGAGGCGCTTTGGCACGTGCAGGCGGGCTGGATCAAACCAGCGCGGCTGGTGCAGGCCTGGCTGGGTATGCGGGGCATTCAATGGCGCGGCCATGCCACGGTAAGCCAACTGATCCGACAGGACGATGCATGGCAGCTGCTGGATGCGTCCGGGCAGGAGCTGGCTTGCGCCGATCTGGTGGTGCTGGCTGCGGGCTTCGCCAGCCGGGCGCTGGCCAGCAGCGGCGACAGTGCCGACTTGCCGGCCGTCCCGCTGGCGCTGCAGGCTATTCGCGGCCAGCTGTCTTGGGGCATGCACGGACCGGACGCGCTGGAGTCGCTGCCAGCTTTCCCGGTCAATGGCCACGGCAGCCTGCTACCGGCCTTGCCCTTGTCCGGCACGGCAGGCGGGCTGGCGTGGCTTCTGGGCTCCAGCTTTGAGCGGGACAACGCCCTGGCTGAAATCCGGCCTGAGGACAACCAGCACAACCTCCACCGCCTGCAGACGCTGCTGCCCGCAGTTGCCGACACGCTCAGGGATGAATTTGACAGCGGCGATGTCCAGGCCTGGGCTGGCGTGCGCTGCGCCACACCGAGCCGCCTGCCGGCTGTCGGGCCACTTAATAAGCCGCCTATGCCAGGGTTGTGGCTGTGCAGCGGCATGGGCTCGCGCGGCTTGACGTTTACCGCCTTGTGCGCCGAATTGCTGGCAGCCCGGCTGCACGGCGAGCCGCTGCCGGTGGAGCAGCGCCTGGCTGACGCGCTGCTGCCGCAGCGGGGAGTGGTCGCGTCAGCACCGGACAATTGATGACATTTTAAGGCTCTAGCCCAATAAATACGGGCGCAACGTGCTATCTAATAAATAGCAAATGGCGCCTGTGGGTCTACGGACACTTGGCCGTTCGAGCCTCGTGGCGCAGCAGTGCCATGAGTTTTACGGGGTCCAGCGGTTTGCGCAAGCTGCCGCGAGCGCCGGCAAACCAGCCGCGCACCGCGTCCAGCCGCGACATCTGGCTACCGGTCAGAATCAACACCTCAATGGACGGGCATAAGCGCCCAATCTGCTTGACCAATTGCCAACCGGCAGAGTCTGGAAGATCAAGATCGAGCAGCACCATCTTGTAAACACGGGTCTGGAGGCGCAGCAGTGCCTCGGCGCCGCTCGCGGCCTCGTCCACTTGCGAAAGCCCGGCCGCGGCCAGCTTGGCACGCAAATAAAAACGCGCTTCGGGGTCGGCATCGACCATCAGTACCCGCGGGTGATCAGGATTCGCTGCCAGCGACTTTGATGACAGCGGTTGCGTCGCGACATGCGCCTCAGCGTCCTGGTCAGGACCAGGCAGGGCACCGGCCTCAGGCAAACGGTCCAGATCCACGTTATCTTCTGCGCCACCAGCAGGCGCCACACGGAGGCTGGGAAAAGCCAGCAACTGGTCCACGCGCTCAATCACGGCCGACCATTGCAGGGGCCGCGCAATAACCAGGCTGGCCTTGGCCGGCGCGTTGTCACCGACCCAAATTAGCGTGAGCGCGTCGTGCGCGGGGTTGGCCAGTTCCAGTGCGGCTTCCCAGCTCTGGCCATCGATCAGCACCACTTCAGCGGCACAGGGTATGGCTGGAGTCCAGGGCGCGTAGGCCACGGACCGGTCTTCGGAAAGGCGAAAAATCGTGTTCAAGGCGTGCCGCTCCACGTCGGAAAATCCGAACACTTTTACAAACATTCTCTTGACAACCTCGGAATCCATTTTTTTCATTTAAGGCTGATTATGCGGGGATTTGGCCCGATTCAGCCGTCAAGAGGTCGAAAGTTTTACTTCATCGCCTCCGCAGGGCGACGCGCCTTCACGTACGCATCGCTCGGCAGATAAGCCTTGCCGTCGGCATAGCGCCACTGCACCATCGTGCCCTTGTTGCCGCGTAAATCGAGCTTGCCGACATAGGCGCCCATGGTTGACTGATGGTCCAGCGCGCGGAATTCGGCAGGCCCGAACGGCGTTGAAAATTTCAAGCCGCGCAGAGCCAAAACGAGCTTTTCGTTGTCGGTGGAATTGGCCTTTTTGATGGCGGCAAAAATTGCCTGCATGGTGGCATAGCCGACGACCGAGCCGACCTTGGGGTACTCCTTGAAGCGGCGGTAATAATTGGCTGCAAAACTGGCGTGTTCGCGCGAATCTATCTGGTCCCAGGGATAGCCGGTAACGATCCAGCCCTTGGGCGTTTCGTCCTTCAACACGTCCAGGTATTCAGGCTCTCCAGACAGCAGGGACACCACCGGCGTCTTGGGAAATATGCCGCGCTGATTGCCTTCTCGCACCAGTTTGGCCAGATCTGCACCAAATGTTACATTGAAGATCGCGTCGGGCTTGGCCTGCATGGTGGCTTGGAGCGTGGTGCCGGCTTCCAGCTTTCCCAGCGCTGGCCATTGCTCGCCGACAAACTCCACATCGGGTCGTTTGGCCTTGAGCAGTTCCTTGAAGCTGGCGACCGCGCTCTGCCCGTATTCGTAGTTGGGCGCAATCGTGGCCCAGCGTTTGGCCGGCAGTTTGGCGGCTTCTTCGACCAGCATGGCCGCCTGCATATAGGTACTGGGGCGAAGCCGGAAGGTGTAGCGATTGCCTTTGTCCCAGACGAGGGCATCGGTCAAGGGCTCGCTGGCAATGTAAACCTTGCGGTTTTTCTGCGCATGATCGGCCAGGGCCAGACCCACGTTGGATAAAAAGCCGCCGGCCAGCACATCGACGTTTTCCTTGGCGCTCAACTCGATGGCGTGGCGCAGCGCTTCTTCGGGTTTTCCGGCGTCATCGCGCGAGATTACTTCAACCTTGCGGCCCAGCAGGCCACCGGCCACATTGATTTCTTCGACGGCAAGCTGCCAGCCTTGGCGGTAAGGAAGCGTGAACTGCGGAATGGTGGAATAGCTGTTGATCTCGCCGATCTTGATGGGATTTTTTGAGTCACCCTGGGCCGACGCCACAGTTGCCACCGACGCCAGCAGTAAGACACCGAGCAAGGCAGATTTCGTCAATTTCACGGTTTTCTCCAAAGTTAAGGGATCCGGCCGATTCTGCCGGCGCGCGGCCAGCATTGAAAAGCAGCGACTGTACCAGCGCACACAGCGACCCGCCCTTCTGCCGCCCGCGCACTCGACCAGACCCTCGGCAAACCCGCAGAAACACTGGCGAATAAGCTTATTCGCATAAAGGAAGTACAAAACTGTAGTTTGTTTTTATATAGGCCTCCTTTACATTTCTCCGCTTATGACTGAATTTGCCTTTGTCTTTGCCGGTTTTGCCGTCGGCCTCGTGGTGGGCCTGACCGGTGTGGGCGGCGGTTCGCTGATGACGCCGATACTGATCTTTGTTTTTGGCGTCAAACCGCATCTGGCCATAGGCACCGATTTGCTGTTTGCAGCCTTCACCAAGATGGGTGGCACCGTCAGCCTGGCGCGCGCGCGGCTGGTGGACTGGCGAATTGTTGGCCAGGTCGCGGCGGGCAGCCTGCCAGCCTCGCTGGCTACCTTGTATGTGTTGCAGCGCCTGGGCCCAGCCAATCCGGCCACCCAGACCCTCATGACCACCACGCTGGGTCTGGCGCTGCTGCTGACTGCCGTTGCCACCTTCTACAAGGTGCTGCGCGGCAAGGTCATGCCTACGGCCATTGCCCCCGAATTGATAGCCCAGGCGACACGCGCGCGCCACTGGGTGCAGCCGGTGCTGTTCGGCGCGGTCATCGGTACATTGGTGACCATGACCTCGGTTGGCGCCGGGGCCGTGGGCGTGATTGTTCTGATGCTGCTCTACCCCGCGCTCCCTTTGCCGCGCATTGTTGCGGCCGACATTGCCCATGCCGTGCCGCTCACCCTGGTGGCTGGCCTGGGACATGCCTCCATAGGTTCGGTAGACTGGTCGCTGCTGATCAATCTGCTGGCCGGCTCGCTGCCCGGCATCTGGCTGGGCGCGCACCTGATGCATAAAACGCCTGACCGCGTCATCCGCTCGCTGCTGTCGGTGCTGCTGGCTTATGCCGGCGTCAAGCTGATTTCCATCTAAAACAAGCCCTTTCAATCCCCCTTTACTTTGACACCTGACTGCCATGTACCAATACACAGAATTTGACCGCCGGTTTGTGAAGGCGCGTGCCAGCCAGTACCGTGACCAGCTGACGCGCTGGCAGGCCGGCCAGCTGCCCGAAGACGACTTTCGCCCGCTGCGCCTGCAAAACGGCTGGTATGTGCAGCGCTATGCGCCCATGCTGCGCGTGGCCGTGCCCTATGGCGAACTCTCCAGCGCCCAGCTGCGCGTGCTGGGCAAAATTGCGCGCGACTACGACCAGCCCAACGCCACCCTGTTCAAGGACGCGCAGGCCGCCCAGGACAAGCTCGGCGCCGTGCCGCTGAGCAATGGCAGCTCCGTGCATTCCAGGCTGAGCAGCGGCTACGCCCACTTCACTACGCGCCAAAACGTGCAGTACAACTGGATTCCGCTCGACAAGTCGGCCGACGTGATGGACTTGCTGGCCAGCGTGAACATGCACGGCATCCAGACCAGCGGCAACTGCATACGCAACATCACCAGCGACGAGCGCGCCGGCATTGCCGTCGACGAGATCGCCGACCCGCGGCCCTTTGCCGAAATCATGCGCCAGTGGAGCACGCTGCACCCTGAATTCGCCTTTTTGCCACGCAAGTTCAAGATCGCCATCACCGGCGCACGGGAGGACCGGGCCGCCACCGCCTGGCACGACGTCGGCCTGCACCTGATCAAAAACGCAGGCGGCGAGCTCGGCTTCAAGGTACTGGTGGGTGGCGGCATGGGCCGCACCCCGCTGCTTGGCATCACCATCCGGGAGTTTTTGCCATGGAATCAGCTTCTTAATTACCTCGAAGCCATCGTGCGCGCCTACAACCGCTTTGGCCGGCGCGACAACATCTACAAGGCGCGCATCAAGATACTGGTCAAGGCCGAAGGCCAGAACTTTATCGACCAGGTCGAAGCCGAGTACAAAGACATTGTTGAATTCGATGGCGCGCCGCACACCATCACCCAGGCCGAACTCGATCGCGTCTCAAGCTCGTTTGTGGCACCCGATCTGGCCTGCAACCGCAACGACGAAGAGATCAAGAATGCCAATGTGCTGCGCGCCGCGGCGGAAGACGACATGGAGTTCTCGCGCTGGCTGCAGCAAAACGTGGCCCCGCACCAAAACCCCGACCTGCGCATCGTCACGTTGTCCTTTAAGCGCCTGGGCCAGGCGCCCGGCGACGCCACGGCCGCGCAGCTCGACACCGCCGCCGATCTGGCCGACCAGTTCAGCGCGGGCGAAGTGCGCGTCACGCATGACCAGAACCTGGTGCTGCCCTGGGTGCGTTGGGACCAGCTGACCGAACTCTGGAAAGCCGCCCGCAAAGCCGGTCTGGCGCGTCCCAACATTCGCCTGCTGACCGACATGATTGCCTGCCCGGGTGGTGATTTCTGCTCGCTGGCCAATGCGCGCTCACTGCCGCTAGCCGAAGCCATCACGCAGCGTTACCAGGACCTTGACGAACTGCATGACCTGGGCGAGATTGACCTGCACATCAGCGGCTGCATCAACTCATGCGGCCACCACCACAGCGGCCACATCGGCATTCTGGGCGTCGACAAGGACGGCAAGGAGTGGTACCAGATCACGCTGGGCGGCTCGGACGGCTCGACGCTGTCGGGCGCGCCGGCCACCGGCAAGGTGGTTGGCCCTTCGTTTTCTGCCGCGGAAGTGCCCGAGGTGATTGAAGCCGTGCTGGGCATCTACCGCGATCAGCGCCAGACGCTGGAGGGCAAGCAGGAAACGTTTATTGCCACGCTGCGTCGGGTCGGCGCCGAGCCCTTCAAGGCCGCCGCCAATGGCGCTCGTTTTGCTGCATCTGGGCATGCAAAAGCCATCACCAGCTCCGCCGAAACGGTTGCCTGAAAGTATATTTACTATGAAATTGATAGCTGCTTCCGCCCATGCTACTTGGCCTACAGGCCAAAACACCCTTGAATTGGCGAATGACGCCGACCCGCGTGCCGTGTCGCTGAGCGGGGTTGACTGTGTTGCCTTGAACTTTCCCAAGTTCACCGATGGCCGGGCTTTCAGCCAGGCGTTTTTGTTAAGCCGCCGCCTCGGCTTTAAAGGCGAAATCCGCGCCACCGGCGATGTGTTGGCCGACCAGCTGGCCCAAATGGAGCGCAGCGGCTTCACCAGCGCGGTGCTGCGCGCCGACCAGGACCTGGCCGTCGCCGAGCGCGTGCTTGGCAGCTACCCGGGCTACGACGTCGGCCGCTACCAGGGCGATGCGGTTCAGGTCAGTCCGCATTTTTCGTGATTTACCCAAGGATCCGCCATGAGCGCCATTTCCCTGTATGCCAAGCCATCGGCCAACTTTGCGCAAAAGTTAAAGGCCAGCAAGGCCCTGCTGCAGTCCGCCGCGGCGCACTATGCGCCGCTGACACAGGCCTCCAGCCTGGGCGCCGAGGACATGGTGGTCACCCACCTGCTGCAGCAATCCGGCATTGACGCCAGCATCTTTGTGCTCGACACCGGCATGCTGCATGCCGAAACTCTGGCGCTGGTTGGCCGCATCGAAGAGCGCTACCAGCGCAAGGTGGATGTTTACCGTCCCGACACGAGCGCTGCTTCGGCCTTCGTGCAGACTCATGGTTCGGACGCGATGTACAAGAGCCTGGAATTGCGCAAGCAGTGCTGCCACATTCGCAAAATGGAACCTTTGGCGCGCGCCCTCGCCGGTAAAAACGGCTGGTTCACCGGCCTGCGCCGCGAGCAATCGAGTTTCCGCGCCGAAGTCCATGACATCGAGCCACAGGCAGAGCGCGTCAAGATCAACCCGCTGGCCGACTGGAGCTGGGGTGATGTCTGGCACTTCATTGCAACCCACGATGTGCCCTTCAACCCGCTCCACGACCAGTTTTTCCCCAGCATCGGCTGCGCGCCCTGCACCCGCGCCGTCACCCTGGGCGAAGATTTTCGCTCGGGGCGCTGGTGGTGGGAGCAGGAAAGCGCCAAGGAGTGCGGCCTGCACGTCGCCGCTGACGGCACCCATGAAGCACAGGAACCCGCCGCCTTCGAGCCCTTATCCAGTGTCTCCAGCATCATTCCCATCCGAGAAATACCCGCATGAACGCTCGCGCTGAACCCCAACTGCTCAACAAATTGAGCAATGCCCACCTGGATGCGCTAGAGGAAGAAACCATCTTCATCCTGCGCGAAGTGGCCGCCGCCTTCGAACGCCCGACCTTGTTGTTTTCCGGCGGCAAGGACTCGCTGGTGATGCTTAAATGCGCCGAAAAGGCCTTTGTAGGCGCGGATGGCAAAGGTCACATCCCCTACCCGCTGTTGATGATAGACACCGGCCACAATTTTCCTGAAGTCACCGATTTTCGTGATTTTCGTGCCAAGGAACTGGGCGCCGAGCTGATCGTGCGCAACGTCGAAGACTCGATGAAGCGCGGCACGGTGCGCCTGGCGCACCCTGGTGAGTCGCGCAATGTGCATCAGTCGGTCACGCTGCTGGAAGCGATTGACGAGTTCCGCTTCGATGCGCTGATAGGCGGCGCGCGCCGCGACGAAGAAAAAGCGCGCGCCAAGGAACGCATCTTTTCGCACCGCGACAGCTTCGGCCAGTGGCAGCCCAAGGCCCAGCGCCCCGAGCTCTGGACCTTGTTCAACACCCGGCTGCAACCGGGCGAGCACTTTCGCGTGTTCCCGATTTCCAACTGGACCGAACTTGACGTCTGGCAATACATCGAGCGCGAGCAGATCGCGCTGCCTTCGCTGTATTACGCGCACCAGCGCAAGGTGGTCGAACGCAAGGGACTGCTGGTGCCCGTGACCGAGCTCACCCCGGCGCGCGATGGCGAGCAGGTGGTCGAAAAAACCGTGCGTTTTCGCACCGTCGGCGACATCACCTGCACCTGCCCGGTTGACAGCCCGGCCAGCACCGCCGCAGAAATCGTGATTGAAACGCTGGCTGCTGACGTGAGCGAACGCGGCGCCACGCGCATGGACGACAAAACCTCAGACGCTTCGATGGAAAAGCGCAAGAAAGACGGGTACTTCTGATGAGCACTATTGATTTGATAGCTGGTGACGCCCCATTTGTAGGAACTGCAGGCCAAAATGACTTGCGTTCCGCACTGAAGTTCATCACCTGCGGCTCGGTCGATGACGGCAAGAGCACGCTGATAGGCCGCCTGCTGGTGGACAGCAAGGCCGTGCTGCAAGACCACCTGGCCGGCGTCCAGCGCGCGGGCGTTACCGACCTGGCTCTGCTGACCGACGGCCTGTCGGCCGAGCGCGAGCAAGGAATCACCATCGACGTCGCCTACCGCTACTTCGCCACTGAAAACCGCAAGTTCATCATCGGCGATGCGCCCGGTCATGTGCAGTACACGCGCAACATGGTGACGGCCGCGTCGAGTGCCGACGCCGCCGTGGTGCTGGTCGACGCCACCAAGCTCGCTTGGCAAAACCCGTCGCTAGAACTGCTGCAGCAAACCCGCCGCCATTCGTTGCTGGTCAACCTGCTGCGCGTCCCGTCTATCGTTTTCACGGTGAACAAGCTCGACGCGGTGTCAGACGCCACCCTCGCCTTTGAAAATATCAGTGCGGCACTGATTGCCTTTGCCCAGGCCGCCAGAATTCCGGTCAAGGCCATCGTGCCGATTTCTGCGCTGATTGGCTACAACGTGGTTGAAGCCAAGCCAGGCTGGTGCGGCTACACCGGTCCGTCGCTGCTGCAATTGCTGGAGCATCTGCCCGCCACAGCGGCTGAAACCACGGAAGCGTTCGCTTTTCCGGTGCAGTGGGTTGAAAAACCTGCCCCCACGCTTCGCACTGGCGTGTCGTCGCTGCCCCCCGAAGGGCTTGTTTCTCCTGGGGGCGACCCGGCGGAGAAATCATCCTCCTCCTCATCCGACACCTCGCAAGGCCGTCGCATTTTTTGGGGCCGCGTCGCCACCGGCGCGGTGCAGCCGGGCCAGAGCGTGACCGTGCTGCCCAGCGGCCAAAGCGCTGTGGTGGCGCAGGTGCTGGACCATACCCGTCAGCCCAAACCCATTCTGGCCGGTCACAGTGCGGGCATCGTGCTGGACCGAGAAGTGGACGTGTCGCGCGGCGACTGGCTGCTGGCCCCCGACGCCTTTACGCCCTCGCGCGAGCTGGCCGTCACCGTTGCCTGGATGGACGATGAGCCGCTGGTTGCCGGTCGGGTTTACTGGGCGCTGCACGGCCATCGCTGGGTCAAGGCCAAGGTCAAGCGCATCGTGCACAAGCTCGATGTCAACACCCTGGCCGAGGAAGACGCCAGCGAACTGCCGCCCAACGCCATTGGCCATATCGAGCTGAGTCTGCAGGAAGCGCTGGCCACCCTGCCCTACCTGCGTTCGCGCGTGCTGGGCTCGCTGGTGTTGGTCGACACCGCATCGCACAAGACCTCCGGCGCCGCGCTGATTCTTTGAGCGATTTGCCTGCCGTTGGCACCCGCAAAAACCCCTTTAATGCATCGCGCTTAGCCCCCTTCATGGAAAGCTCTTAAAATTGAGGGTTTCCACCGATCACCGACAACAACATGACACACATCGTCTCCGACTCGTGCATCCGCTGCAAATACACCGACTGCGTGGACGTTTGCCCTGTGGACTGCTTCCGCGAAGGCCCCAACATGCTGGTGATCGACCCGGACGAATGCATTGATTGCGCAGTCTGCATTCCCGAATGCCCGGTCAATGCCATCTACGCCGAAGAAGACGTGCCGGCCGACCAGATGCAGTTCATCAAGATCAATGCTGACCTGAGCCGCGCCCCGGGCTGGAAAAGCATCACCAAGCGCAAAGACCCTTTGCCGGATGCCGATGAATGGAAAGACAAGGACGGCAAGCTGTCCGAGCTGGTGCGCTGAAAACTCCCACACCGCCGGGCCTGTCGTGCCCCCCACTATCCGTTTAAAAAAAGCAATGCCCAAGAAAAACATGGAACCTCAACTGAATCAAGAAGTCATCAATACCGCTGCCGCGCACGATGGCCCCATCGAAACCGATGCCGTCATTGTGGGCGCCGGCCCTGTCGGTCTTTTTCAGGTGTTTGAGCTGGGTTTGCTCGAAATCAAGGCCCATGTGATCGACTCGCTGGCCTATCCCGGCGGGCAGTGCATCGAGCTCTATCCCGATAAGCCGATTTATGACATTCCTGCGGTGCCGGTGTGTACCGGCAAGGAACTGACCGACAACCTACTTAAACAAATCGAGCCATTTGGCGCGACTTTTCACTTCGGTCAGGAAGTCAGCGTGGTTGACCAGCAGCAGGACGGCCGCTTTTTTGTGGAGACCTCCAAAGGCACACAGTTTCTGACCAAGACCATCTTCATTGCAGCCGGCGTCGGCGCTTTCCAGCCCAAGCTGCTGCGGGTCGATGGCCTGGAGAAGTTTGACGACAGCCAGCTGTTTTACCGCGTCAGAAACCCGGCTGACTTTGCCGGCAAAAACCTGGTGATCGTCGGCGGCGGAGATTCCGCGCTGGACTGGGCCCTGAACTTTGTCAAGGACGGCCCGCACAAGGCTGAAAGCGTAATTTTGATTCACCGACGCGACGGCTTCAAGGCCGCGCCTGCCAGCGTCGCCAAAATGAAAGAGCTGTGCGACGCCTTCGAGATGCAATTCATCGTCGGTCAGGTCACTGGCTACGATGAAAAGGACGGGCAGCTGACTGCCGCCAAGGTGACGGGTGCCGATGGCATCACGCGCGTTGTGCCGCTGGACGTTTTGCTGGTGTTCTTCGGGCTGTCGCCCAAGCTCGGGCCGATTGCCCACTGGGGCCTGGACATCGAGCGCAAGCAGCTCAAGGTGGACACCGAGAAGTTTTCCACCAATGTTCCGGGCATCTTCGCAGTAGGCGACATCAACATTTACCCCGGTAAGAAGAAGCTGATTTTGAGCGGCTTTCATGAATGTGCACTGGCCGCTTTTGGCGCTGCGCCGCTGATCTTCCCGGACAAGAAGATCCATCTGCAATACACCACGACCAGCCCCAAACTGCACAAGGTGCTGGGTGTTGAGTCTCCGGTGTTCGACTGACGCGCGGCGTCAAGGTCTGTGCCGGCAAGCCCGCTTCCATGCGGGCTTTTTTACGCGCTTTTTTTAGTCGGGGTCAAAGCAGCGCCACAACCAGCGCTTCATTGATCGGCTCTACAATTTGCACTGTGTTCGTTAGAACACTTTCGCTGGGGGTGTTGCTGCATTTCATTTTTTGATGGGCAGTGACTGAGAAAGTCCCTTTGAACCTGACTGAGGTAATCCTCGCGCAGGGAAGCATGTTCCAGACGCTCCCGAATAATTTCGGAGCTTCAGGCAAGCCGACCTGCCATGAACGAATGGAACGGGCCATGGCTACCACTTCACACTCCACCGGGGGCGGCAACACCGCGCTGACACCGCTGCCGCAAGGCGAGCGCCTGTTCGGCTGGCGCGACCATGCGGCGCTCTGGCTCAGCCTGGGCGTAGGCCTGCTGGTCATGCAGATAGGCGCTTACCTGGTGCCCGCGCTGGGCGCTCAGGCGGCCTTGACAGTGATCGTCTGCGGCTCGGTACTGGGCGCAGGCCTGCTGGCCTGGACCGCCAAGATTGGCTGCGACAGCGGTTTGTCGAGTGCCGGCCTGATGCACGCCACTTACGGCAGCAGCTTCGCGCGGCTGCCGGTGCTGCTCAACATCGTGCAGCTGATTGGCTGGACCACCTTTGAGCTGGTCGTCATGCGCGACGGCACAGTGGCCATCGCACGTCAGTCCGGCAGTTTCAGCGCGGCCTGGTGGCCGCTGCTGGCCACGTTGCTATGGGGCGCCGTGCTGCTGGCCTTGCTGTCAGGCTCCATGGTGAAACTGGTACGCAAATTCATTGGCCGCTACGGCCTGCCGCTGGTGATGGCCTCGCTGCTGTGGCTGAGCTGGCAGTTTCTGACCAAAGCCGGCGCCCAGGGCTTCGCCGCCTTGTGGAATCGCCCCGGTGAAGGCGGCATGAGTACCTTGTCGGCGCTTGATCTGGTCATCGCCATGCCGGTATCGTGGTTGCCGCTGGTCGCCGACTTTGCGCGCCATGGCCGTGACGGCAACAGCGCACTGCGCGGCACCTGGCTGGGCTACGCCGTTGCCAACATCTGGTGCTACGCGCTGGGTGTGCTGGTGGCCCTGACAACGCCGAGCACCGATCTGGTGGCCGCGCTGCTGCTGGCGCAAGGCGGTCTGCTGGCGCTCGGCCTGATCTTGATCGACGAAGTCGACAACGCCTATGGCGACCTCTATTCGGGCTCGGTCGCCGGCCACAGCCTGAAGCCCGGCTGGAGCGTGCGGCGCTGGGGCATGGCGCTGGCCGTGCTGTGCATCGCTCTGGCGCTGGTGCTGCCGATGCACAGCCTGGAGCCGTTTTTGCTGATGCTCAGCTCGGTGTTCGTGCCACTTTACGGCGTCATCTTGGCGCGCCTGGCCGGGCACCGCAACGTCGTGGCGCTGGTGACAGAGCGCAAGTTCAACACCAGCGCGGTGCTGATCTGGCTGCTGGGCGTGGCCTGTTACCACCTGTGCGCACAATTGGCGCCCAGCTGGGGGGCCGCCTTGCCCACGCTGGCACTGACGTTTGTGCTGGCGCGTTTTAGCCGAGCGTCGCCGGGAAATTCACCCGTCAGCGCGGCGGCAGCGCGCTAGATTGCTATCTTATTAGTAGCTGCTTGCGCCCGCATTGATTGGGCTACAGCCGTATTTACCTCGTAGGCCAGGTTAACAAAGCGTAATCCGAAAAGCTTGCCAGGCCTTGCCAAGCGCTACAGCGTTTTAAGCCGCATGGCTTCGGGCGCCTGACTGTGGTTCAGCGGTCCGCTGCCGGCTCCGGTGCGCACCTTGGCGCCGGCTTGCAGCGCTGCGCGCACATAGGCGCGCGCTGCATGCACCGCCTGCAACAGCGATGCACCTAGCGCCAGCTGCGCGGCAATGGCCGACGACAACGTGCAGCCGGTGCCATGGGTGTTGGCCGTGTGAATGCGCGGCGCGCGCATCCAGTGCACTTCGCCACTTTTTGTTAGCAACAAATCGCTCACCACATCGCCCGCCAGATGCCCGCCTTTGAGCAATACCGCAGTCGCGCCCATGGCCAGCAACTCGCGCGCAGCCGCCTCCATCGCCGCTTCGTTGTCCAGGGTTCGCCCGACCAGCAAGGCGGCCTCGTCCAAATTCGGCGTGACCACGCTGGCGCGCCCAAACAACTCGCGCACCAGCATGGCAATGGCCGGGTGGTCTATCAGCACGGCGCCGCTGGTGGCCACCATCACCGGGTCGAGCACGACCTTTTCAAGCGCATGGCGATCAATTGCTTCGGCCACCGTCAACACAATATCGGGCGAATGCAGCATGCCTATCTTCACGGCATGCGCACCGATGTCTTCGAGCACCGCGTCAATCTGCGCGCGCAGCATGGCGGGCGGAACGCCGTGAATGGCGCGCACGCCCAACGTGTTTTGCGCTGTCAGGGCGGTGATAGCCGTCATGCCATAGCAGCCTAGCGCCGCGAAGGTTTTAAGGTCCGCCTGAATGCCAGCGCCGCCGCCGCTGTCGGAGCCTGCAATGGACAGCACGCGCGGGTACTCGAATTCAAAAGCTTGCTCAGTCATTTGCTGTTCTCCGTGCCGTCAACTCTTGATCACACATCGCTCTGATGCCGGCGGCGGCGGCCTGCGGATCGTCCGCCGCGCACAGCGCACTTACTACAGCCAGGCCGTCGGCCCCGGCTTGCAGCACCTGGCGCGCATTGCCCGCATGAATGCCGCCTATCGCGACCAGTGGCAAGCGGGTGGCGGCGCGCACCCGGGCCAGCCCGCCCAGGCCCCAGGCGTTCCCGATATCGGTCTTGGTCGGCGTGGCAAAGATCGGGCTCACGCCCAAATAATCCAGCGAATCCAACGGCAAAGCAACGCTCTGCAGTACCTCGTCCATGGACTCCACCGACCAGCCGATAAACACCTCGGGCGGCAACAGCCTGCGGGCCTCAGTCACCGGCAGGTCGCTCTGGCCCAAATGCACGCCTTCGGCGCCGCAAGCCAGCGCAATGTCGATACGGTCGTTGATTACCAGCGGCACGCGGTGCGGCGCCAGTAATTTTTTCAGCATTAGCGCCTGCGCCAGAAAATCACGGGTCCCCAGGTTTTTTTCGCGCAGCTGCACGCAGCTGACGCCGCCCTGCACGGCCGCAGCAACGACATCGGCCAGCGGCCGGCCTCGCACCAGCGACTGGTCCGTCACCAGGTAAAGGCGCAGGGCGTCGGGGTTCAGCCTGGTCATGTGGTCACGCGCCGCTCGCCAGTGTCACCAAGTCGCCGTTTCCAGCTTGAGCCGCTGCTCAAACGTGGCGTGATCGAGCAATTGCAATTCGTCGAGCAGGCTGACCGCCATGCTGCCCACGCCCAAGCCGCGCGCCTGCGTCTTTTCAGCTGCGACTTCACCGACCACACCCAGCAAAGCCATGGCGGCCGTGGTGGCACGCCAGGCATCGGGCTGCACCGCGCAAAATGCGCCCACCAGCGCGCTGGCCGAGCAGCCGACCCCGGTGATGCGTGTCATCCAGGCATGGCCGTTGGACAGGCGCGCCCAGCGCTTGCTGGCGTCAAGAATGTGGTCGACCGCACCGCTGACACAGACCGTGCCGCCGGTGCGCGCCAGCAGCGCCTGCGCAGCGCCCAGCGCATCGCCGGCTGCCGCACTGCTGTCAACACCGCGCGTTTGAACGGCTGCGCCCGCCATGCTCATGATCTCGGACGCATTGCCGCGAATCACCGTGGGCGGGGCGATGGCCAGCAGGTCTTCCAGCGTCTGATTGCGGTAAGGCGTGGCGCCAGCACCCACCGGGTCCAGCACCGAGGGAATGCCGCGCTGCGCGGCCGCCGCCAGCGCCAGCTTCATGCTGCCAATCCAGTAAGGATCGAGCGTGCCAATGTTAAGCACCAGCGCTTGGGCGATAGCCACCATGTCGCGCACTTCCTCATGTGCATGGGCCATCACAGGCGAGGCGCCAGCGGCCAGCAGCACGTTGGCATTGAAGTTGATGACGACCAGGTTGGTGATGCTGTGCACCAACGGCGAACGCTGACGCACGGCCAGCACATCAGACCAGAGGTCTGCGGCAGAAAGAGTGGGAACCATTTTTTCCTTGGGGCGGGAGGATTAGTCCGCGGACGTGTGTCGCGGGAAGCTATGGGGAGATGTTGCTGAAGTCGCCTTCAGCGTGATTTTATCGGTGCCTTCGAAAGTGCCCGGGCAAGCTCGGTTGAGAGTGCGCTTGAGGAAGCGACCTGTAGCCGGAAACTGCACATCCCGACTTGCAATGCAGTGGTTTCAAAGACTGCCCAAACTGCCCAACTCCGGCCGCGCCAGCCACGCCCGCCACTCCTCGGCCAACTGCTCACCGGCTGACGCAGCCGCGCGCCAGGCTTTCGCCCGGCCCTGCAAATCCGTTCCATAGCGCGGAAAGTCGCTGCGGTCGGGCAGCTTGCCGTTGGGCAGGGTCTTGACCCATTGCGGGTCGGGCGCCAGCAACACCATGCGGTCGAGGAAATGCGTCGCGCCGTGGCGCCACTTGAGGCCTTTGTCCAGCCAGCCGGGCACCACGGCCTTCTGGAAATGGGGGTACAGCACCAGTCCCGCCCTGCCCGATTTGTCCGCTTTACCCGCCTTTTCGGTATCAAATGTGCCTGTAGACCCCGCCACACCTGCGCAAGCAGCTATCAAATCAGGAGCATAGTTGAGGTGCAGGTGGTAGTCGGTGATGCCGCCGTCCCAGTAAGCGCCGGGCGGTGCGCCGGGGATGTTGTGCACGGCCTTCAGCGCAAAGGGAATCGAGCAGCTGGCCTGCAGTGCGGGCTGAAAATTGGCGTCGGTCAACGTGACCTGGCGCGTGCGGTAGTCGCTGGTAGCAAATGGCAGTGGCGCCCCCTGGCTGGAGAACACCACGCGCTCCAGCCATGCGCCCATGGCTTTGCGGTGCACGCTGTTGGTCAAAAAAGCGCCCAGGTAACCCAGCGGCGTGCGCAATTTGTGTTCGCGCCCCAGCAGGTGGCGCCCGCGTGAGGTGATTATGTGCAGCCGGTAGCGCGGGTGCTGCAGCACCTCCTGCACCCGTCCGCCGTAAAAGCTTTTCAGGCTTTCGCCAAACTGCTCGCTCACCAGCTGCGCGCTCGGCCGCTTCTGGCCCGGTACCACTTCGAAATGCTGGTGGATGTAGTCGCTTTCCAGGCGCTGAAAAGCCGCCACCGGGTCCGTCAGGCAGGCGGTCGCCATGCGCCAGGCGCCAATCGAGGCCCCCACCAAGTGCACGGTGTGTGTGCTTTGAGCCAGCCAGTCGCCAAAAATAAAGCGGTCGAGCGGGCCCAGAATCAGCCCCTTGGGTCCGCCCGCTGCGCCGGGCACCACGGCGATGTCTTGAGGCTGCAAGCCGTTTTGCGCGATGTGCTGGCGCGCTTGCGGGCCGGCGTAAATGCGAAGCGCTTTCAAGCCAAATCCCACGGGTTAAATAGCTGCGGGTACGGGGCGAAATCCGCTACATCGCGCGTCACCAGCGTCAGGCTGTAGCATTGCGCCGTGGCCAACAGCAAGCCCTGCAGTGGGGCGATGCTGTGCCCCAGCCGTCCGGCCTGCGCGGCTTGCTGCGCCCAGACACGCCAGACCGCCGCATCGACCGGCAAGGTGCGGTCGGCAAAACGCTGCGCCAGTTTGGCCAGCCACAGGGTCAGTCGCTCGGCACGCACCGGCTCAGCTGCGGCCATTTGCGCGATGCCCTTTTCAAGTTCCGCCAGACTTAGCGCGCTGATGAACAGGCAGGGCTCGGGCTGCGAATCGAGCCATTCGATAACGCCCAGATGGGGCGAGCGCTTGAGGTATTCCGCCAGCACGCAGGTGTCAAGCAAGGCGTTCATGGCGCGGGCTCCGGCGGCGCTTCAGAGGGTTCAGTGGCCCGGCTGCGTGCAAACAGCGCCTCGTCAGCCAGGTCAAGTTCGGGGCAGCTAAGCGCCTGAGACAGGCTTTGTTTCTTCACTGCGGATGCCGTAGCCGCCGCCAAAAGACGCTCATAAGCCTGCGCTGAAAGCACCACGGCTGCCGGCACGCCATGCACGGTCACCACCTGCGCAGTCCCGCCCGCCGCGGCCTTGACGAGCGCGCTGAAGCGGTTCTTGGCGTCCTGCAGTTGCCATCGGGGCAAGGCGGAATACTCCAGATTCAAAGTTGTCGATAAAGGCATAAAAAATCCTTTCTCGTATCCGTCTAGACGCGCTAGATTTTAACAACGACCTGTATTCCGCGTCCACTCAAAACGATAAGCGCTATTTATTTGATAGCTGCTTGCGCTCATGGGTAATGGGCTACAGCCCTATTTTTACCTGAAAGCGCTATTTTTTCAATCCAGCTAGCTTGCTGAAGGCTGATTCCATCGCGGTTGAAGTTGCGGGTTGAGGCGCGCCCTGCCGCCCGCCGCCATCAGCGCCATACCCAGCGCCGCTGCGGTTCTGCCCGCCTGCCCGGGCGCTTTCAAAACGGTTGTCGCGCGGGCCTGCGGCTCCGCCCTGGCGTGGCGGCGCGTCGCCCAGCTTCATGGTCAGGCCGATGCGCTTGCGCGCGACGTCGATCTCGGTCACGCGCACCTTGACGATGTCGCCGGTTTTGACCACCTCGCGCGCATCAGTGACGAACTTGTTGGCGAGCTGGCTTACATGCACCAGGCCGTCCTGGTGCACGCCGATGTCGACAAACGCGCCAAAGGCGGCCACGTTGCTGACCGTGCCTTCCAGCGTCATGCCTTCTTTCAGGTCCTTGATGTCTTCAATCCCGTCATTAAAGCGCGCCACCTTGAAGTCGGGGCGCGGGTCGCGGCCGGGTTTTTCCAGTTCGGCCAGGATGTCTTTGACCGTGATGACACCAAACTGCGCGTTGGCGAACAGCTCGGGCTTCAAGGTTTTGAGCATCTCAGCGCGGCCCATCAGCTCGGCCACCGGCTTGCCGGTGTGCGCCATGATTTTTTCAACCACGGAATAGGTTTCGGGGTGTACGCCGGTCATGTCCAGTGGGTTGCTGCTGGCGCGCAGACGCAAAAAGCCGGCGCTTTGCTCAAAGGTTTTGGCGCCCAGGCCGGTTACCTTGAGCAGGTCGGCGCGGCTGGTAAACGCCCCATTGGCATCGCGCCAGCGCACCACCGCCTTGGCCACGGTCTGGCTCAAACCCGACACGCGCGCCAGCAGCGGCACGCTGGCAGTGTTCAGGTCCACGCCGACGCTGTTAACGCAGTCTTCGACCACGGTGTCCAGGCTGCGCGCCAGGTCACTCTGATTCACGTCGTGCTGGTACTGGCCGACGCCGATCGATTTCGGGTCAATCTTGACCAGTTCGGCCAGCGGGTCTTGCAGGCGCCGCGCAATACTGGCCGCGCCGCGCAGGCTCACGTCGACATCGGGCATTTCCTGGCTGGCAAATTCGCTGGCCGAATAGACCGAGGCGCCGGCTTCGCTGACCACGACTTTTTCCAGCGGCTGAACCGAGCCCAGCGCACCTGCTGCGCCGGCCGCGCCAGCAGAATCCGTGTGTTTGGCCAGCAGCTTGATCAGGTCGCCGGCCAGCTTGTCGGTCTCGCGGCTGGCCGTGCCATTGCCAATGGCGATCAGGTTCACGCCGTGCTTTTCGCACAGCCTGCTCAGCGCGTGCAGCGAGCCGTCCCAGTCCTTGCGCGGTTCGTGCGGGAAAATGGTGGCGGTTTCAACCAGCTTGCCGGTGGCGTCGACCACCGCCACTTTCACGCCGGTGCGAATGCCCGGGTCCAGCCCCATCACCACGCGCGGGCCGGCGGGCGCGGCCAGCAGCAGGTCGCGCATGTTATCGGCAAACACCTTGATGGCAACTTTTTCGGCTTCTTCGCGCAGCCGCGTAAACAGGTCGCGCTCCAGCGAAAGGCTGAGCTTGACGCGCCAGGTCCAGCTCACGCACTTGCGCAGCAGGTCGTCGGCGGGGCGCGCGCGGTGGCTCCAGCCCAGGTGCAAGGCAATTTTTCCTTCGGCCAGAGACACCACGGGGACTGCCTTGGCGCCCGCGGTCAGAGCCACCTCGGGCGGCAGCGGCAGCACCAGTTTGGCCTCCAGAATTTCCAGGCTGCGGCCGCGAAACACCGCCAGCGCACGGTGCGAGGGCACGCGGCCAATCGGCTCGTCGTAGTCAAAGTAATCGCGAAATTTGGCGTTGTCGTTGTTGTTTTCGTCTTTGCCGGTGACGAGCTTGGACGAAAACAGGCCTTCGCTCCAGAGCCAGCCGCGCAGCGACTGCACCAGCGTCGCGTCTTCGGCCCAGCGCTCGCTCAAAATATCGCGCACGCCGTCGAGCACGGCTTGCACATTGGTGAAATCGTCGCCGCTTTCGTTCTTTTCGGCTTTGACATAGCCGGCGGCTTCGTCTGCAGGCACCAGCGCGGGGTTGGCAAACAGCGCGTCAGCCAAGGGCTCGATGCCGGCTTCGCGCGCAATCTGGCCCTTGGTGCGGCGCCGCGGTTTGTAGGGCAGGTAGAGGTCTTCCAGATCCTGCTTGGTACTGGCAAATTCAATCGCGGCGCGCAGCTCGGGCGTCAGCTTGCCTTGCTCTTCAATGCTTTTGATCACCGCTTCACGGCGCTCTTCCAGCTCGCGCAGATAGCCCAGCCGGTAGTCAAGTTCGCGCAGCTGGATGTCATCGAGCCCGCCGGTGGCTTCTTTGCGGTAACGCGCAATAAACGGCACGGTCGCGCCGCCGTCCAGCAAGTCGACAGCCGCCTTGACCTGATGCGCTTGCGCCTTGATTTCTGCGGCGATCTGGAGGATTATTTTCTGCATGTTGTGAGGGAGGGTATTGGGGGGAAGTGGGCTGGGAGGGTAAAAGAGCATGCCCGCCGGCCGGATGCAGCCCGAGGCCTGCAGATTGGGACCAGTCAGGCGCCAGGCAACCCCTGAATACTTTGGTTGCAGCCCCACAAACTGACGTCAAGGGTCGGAATTGTCCCACAGCCGCAGGCGGCCTCGGCGCTCATAATCTTCATCGAGTTAAATGCGATTCACGACCGATGTTTCAAAAATTGAGAGGGTTTCCCCATGCGCATCCGCACCATCGTTTTAGTCCTTGCCATCGTGCTGGTCGCGGCCTTTGTCGCGCTCAATGTGGACGAGTTCACGCGCGTCAGCGTGCTAAGTCTGGGCTTCACCACCATCCAGGTGTCGCTGGGCCTGGTCATGCTGGTTTTGCTGGTCGTTGTCACACTTATTTTTCTGGGCAACACGCTGTATATGCAAAGCACCAACCTGCTGGAAACCCGCCGCTACGCCCGCGAGTTGAACACCCAACGCGAGCTGGCCGACAAGGCCGAGGCGTCGCGCTTTACCGAGTTGCGCAGCTTCCTGGAAGTGCAGGTCCTGGCCGCGCAGCAGCGCGAAACTGTCATGAGCACGGCGCTTGGCGAACGCTTTGCCGTGCAGCAAAAGGCGCTGCTGGCCCGCATGGAGCAATCAGACAACTCGCTGGCCGCCTATATGGGCCACATGGAAGACCGGCTGGAGCGGCGCGCCAGCAATGCCAGCAACGGAGGCGGCAGTCCGAAGCTGGGCCGCGAACGGGACAACCTCAACGCACCGGTGGTTTGAAGGCCGCACAGGCGCACTTTTAAGAAGATTTCCGCTGAGGCGTTTAACGTTTGTCCCGGCGGCTTGCTGCAGGCCTTTTTGGCACTGCTCGGCTGGTGGCGCAACCATACAGCGTCCTCATGCTGCCATCCGCTACAAACTTGATAGCTGCCAGCGTGCTGCTGGCGGCGGTTTCAAGCAGTTTTTAACGAAAAATTAATGCAGCGCGAGTTCTGGCGCCAGCATTAAGCCGGTGGTGAAGCTCTACACCTCAAAGGGCTGCAGTTCCTGCCCGCTCGCTATCACAACTCGAAGGTGCAGGCGGGCGAAAATGCCGGTGAATTCCTCACGCACGACTTTGTAGTCGTGCTAACACACGCCAGCCGGCGACTACAAAACCAGCGGTACCAGCCCGCAGAAACTGACCCTGAGCAGCATTGCGCACAAGCCCCGCCACGGACGCTAGGTCAAACTGGTGGTGTTTGACAGCAAAACCGGCAGCACGCTGCAGGCACTGAGCCTGCAATACACGACGTCATGGCCAGAAGCCTCTTGAACGCGCGATCTTTAGTCCGTGCCCGCACAATGCACTCATGAACTTGCGTACAGGCATCACTTGAGGCTGCTTAAAAGAGCTTTCCGGGCCCTGTTGCTGGCGCCGCTTGCGCTGTTTTTACTGTTTGAGGAATGGGGCTGGGAGCCGCTGGCCGCCGGCTTTGCAGCACTGGGCAGGTTGCCGTGGTGGGGCCAGCTGGAGCGCCTGATTGCGCGCTTGCCACCTTGGGCCGCCCTGCTGGTTTTTGGTTTGCCGGTGCTGGCGCTGCTGCCCGTCAAGCTGCTGGCGCTTTACCTGTTTGGCGGGGGCCACGCGGCGCTGGGTCTGGGCTTGCTGATTGCCGCCAAAGTTTCGGGCACAGCGGTTGCCGCGCGGCTGTTTCAGCTGACGCATCCGGCGTTGATGCAACTAAAGTGGTTTGCGCGCCTATACACCCCCTGGAAAATCTGGAAGGACCGCATGCTGGCGCAGGTGCGCAGCTCCTGGCTTTGGCGCAGGGTTGGTCAGCTCAAACTGCAGGTCAAAGAGCGCGTGAAAATCTGGCGCCTGCGCCTCGCGGCGGCTTTTAAATCTGCCGGCTCTTGAAGATCTGCACGATGCTTTATATGCTATGTAATTGATAGCTGCTTGCGCCCGTATTCATTGGGCTAGGCATCGATTTATTCATTAAAACAGCCTGAAGCGCCCGACCTCTTCACTGTGGCCAAGCGGAAAAGCTGCGCGCCACCCCCGAGGCTTGCTGCTGCGCGGGAAGCCAGTCAATCAGCACTGAACTGTCGCTTTGAAACCAGGCGGTGGTCTGCGCGCGGGCTGAGGGGGCGCTGGCAACGCCTTCGGGTGGCGCAAGTTGGCGAAACCAGACCTCGTCTATCGTGCCTTGCGGCGTGGGCCGCGAAAAGATCAGCGCCAACATGCGCTGCGCCGCCAGGTGCCCTTGCTGGGCCGCTTTTTGGTAAAAAGCCACGGCCTGGGTGATGTTGACCGGTACGCCTTTGCCGCGATGGTAGGTCATGGCAAGGTCATAGTCGGCCTGACCTGCGGCGTTGCCAACACTACCAAGGCTACCAACGTTAGCGGCGCCGCCTACGTTGCCCTCCAGCGGCAACTGGATTTGATTGAGCTTGCCCAGGTTGTAGGCCGCAGCCGCGCTGCCGCGCAGGCGGGCCCGCTCCAGCAGCGCAGCGGCTTGCTGGGTCTTGCCTTCGCTGATGGCTTGCAGGGCGCGCTCATTCAAGGCGACCGGGTCGCCCAGGGCCGCCGCCTCCTGCAGCAGGCGTTGCGCCTTGGCGCGGCTGCTGGCTTGTGGATTGCTTTGAGCGGCCAGATTGGCCCAATGCCATTCCAGCAGTTTCGCTTTGGCCGGCGCGGCGCGTCTGGCGCGCTCAATCCACAACTGCACCGAGCGGGCATCGGGTACGCCGTAGCAGCCCGAGGCATGGCACAGCGCCACGCCGGCGGCCGAATACTTATCGCCTTGCGTCCAGGCTTTCATCATCATTCTTCCGGCCAGCGCCAAATCGGGCTGCCGGTCCAGCCCATGCAAATAGGCCAGGCCCTGTTGCAGCGCAGTCGATACCGGCGGCGCATTCGGACTGAGCGAGCGCAAAGGCGCTGTGGGGCCGGGCTGACCGAGCGGGCCGACAGTTTGCGGTGCGAAGCTGGGTGCTGTCTGCTCATCGGGCAGCGCTGGCGTTTTGACCACGCGCGCCTGGCAGGTACTGGCCGCCAGCCACAACAGCGCGAACGAGGCGGCAATGTGAATTCGCATGCGAGATCCCGATTTCAGCCTGCGGGCCTAATTGCTCTTGGGCTGGGCTGCTGCCGGCGCAGGCGTGGGGGCAGTCGCAGCTGGCGTTTTGAGCCGCACGGCCCAGCCTACGCTGCCGCTGCCCAGCATCCCGTCATTGGACAGGCCTTCAAAGCGCGCTTTGATGCTCTCCAGGGTCTCGCCATTCATCTGGTTCAGCGGTGGCGTGGCTAGTACCCCAGTGGTGACGTCGGCCAGCAGGTCTTTCTCATGCGACAGGCACATCACACGCTCCTGACCCGCATCGCTTGCTTCAATAAAGAAGCCCGGGTTCGGATTCATCCAGTCGGGCAGGCGAATGCTGCGGTTGGCCTGCGTCAGGCTGTTGCGATGGACGGAGTTGGGGTACAGGCGAATGACCGAGTTGGTGGCGTCCTGGTAGTAGCACCACACATGGGCGGTCTGCGGGAGTACCGCTGACATGAACAACTGCTCACCGACTTCAAAGGAAGTGCCCATACGGTTGGCAGGGCTTGGAACGTTCTCGATCTTCAGGTCAATCTGGTTGCCAGCGGACGCAGCTTTACTATCTGCCGCGCCAGCCGAGTCGGTGTCAGCAAGGGTTTTGGGACTGAGAAAGTCGTCAGTTTTTCGGCTGACCACCTGGGCCTTGTCCCAGCCTACGCGACTGAAATGACCTTGGGCATCGACCCGTACATAGTCACGCAGGGCTCGCTCATAAACTTCAAACGTGATTTGTCCGTGCGTGACCAGATCTTCATCTGCCTGAAAACGAACCAGTGATCTCTTCAGTTCTGCGTCTCCGGCCACCCCTGTAGCTTTCAGGTAACCGCGTGCCGACAAGGCATTGATCACATTGGTGCGCTTTTGCGCTTCGCTGTCGGCGTTGTACCAGTCCAGCAAACTGCGTTGAAAGTCGGGGTGCGTCTGGTCCAGCGACAGGCACTGCCAGTAAGGCACCCGTGCCCATTTGCCGATCACCTCAATCACGCCCAGTTCAACCAGCGTTCGCAGCGCCGCGCCCGTGCCTTGCGTGAAATCTCGCCCGACATTGAACTGCACACCGTAGCTGCCAATGCGACCGGCCACATCCAGACCCTGGCCGCCATTGGAAATGACTACCTCGTTGGCCGACTCGATGCCGGGAATAAGGGTGCGAGTGCGAAATTCACCCAAATGCAGCTCCAGCCCCACCAGCGTACTTGCGCGGTTCTTGCTATAGGCTAATTCCAGCCTGCTGGCAGAGGTACCCACGTCAGAGCGGTTGTTGATGATGTTCTGGTCTACAAACGAAATGGCACCCGATACGTACAGCGCAGGCCGCTGGATCTGCATCTGGTTGGCGCCCAGCAGCAGCGTGGTCAGGTTTTGTACTGTGTCCTGACGAACAATGTCAACTTCGTAGTCAACAAAGCGAAAGGCGCTGCTGGTGCGCGACATTTGTGAAAGCGCCGTGATCACCATTTCCTTGGCCGCCACCGTGACCTTGCCCGACGCATCGGGGATGTACTTGCTGGTGATCAAGGTCGTGGGCAAACGCATGTCGCGCAACAGATGGTCCATGCACGCCAGACTGGTTGAATAGCTCGAAAACGAGCGTGCCGGCTGGATCAGCGGACGATTGGTGGCAGACGCCTGCGCGGCAAAATTCGCATCCTGATCACTCGGCCGATAGGGCGTGGCGCAGCCCGCCAGGGTAAGCGCCACGGCAGCAGCGACTAAAGTGATGATGCGCATGGTGTTCTCCCTGAATACCGCTAAAAACCAAAAACTTATTTGCAGATGTTGACCAGGTCACCACGCAGAACCACGATCTGTTGCTGGCCTTTTGGACCCGCTTTAGGCGAGCCTGACGCTGCGGTATTGCTACCCACCTCTTGGACGCAGGTTTTTGACATGCCATTGCTTTGTGCGCTTTGCACCACCTGGTTGTCGGTGTTGATGCCTTGGGTATTTTCAGCGTAGGCTCGGGCGGTGAAGCGCGTGACTTTGGCGCGCAACCAGGCCGGAACCGCCTCGTTGGCGTCCAGGCCGCCCCTGACAGTGGACTGGCCTGAACCATTGCCGGGCGCTGTGGGCTTGAAACCCGAAATAGAAATCGTGTCTTCGCCGGGTGCAGCCGCAAAAGCGGGTACCACCAGCCAAAAATAAAATACAACCAGCAGAGCGGCCGACTGAAGAACCAGCCGAACGGGGTGAGAGGGATAAATCATGGTGACTGCTCCTGAATCCTGAGACTACAGACTTTGTCAAATGAAAAAATTTTTTTGGGCAAAGCGCACCCGCGATGGCGGCGCGCTTCGCTCAAAGGACCTGAGAAATTAATAACGCGATTTCGAACTTGGCTTGCAGGTATCGCAGCCATTGTTGCTGGCAATGTTTTGCACGGCTTTGGCGTTGTGGTTAACCGCCTCGTTGGTGATGTAGCTGGAGCGCGCCGCAGTGATTTGCACCGAATTGCCATTGATATCAACCAGGCCCAGGTTGCTAGAGACGTTTTGCGTGGCCACGGCGTCGCCGTTAGTGGCTTTGTTCGTCACCATGCTGTATTCCAAGGCGGTCAGTTGCAGCTGGTTGCCATTAACCGTTACATTGCCCGAGTTGGACGAAACGTTTTGTGTGGCCTTGGTATCGCTGTTCGTGGCCTTGTTGCTCACGGTGGAGCGGTCCATCAATGCGACTTGCAAAGAATTGCCGTTGATTACGACATGGGCAGGGCCGCCTTGTGGAGCCGAATGGCTGCCGCCGGCAAAAGCTGCACCAGACATAACCAGGAGGGAAGCAATAGCGAGTGATTTCATGACGATCTCCAAAAGTAATAAAAACTTACCAGATTTAAACGGACTCCACTGAAACAATAATTGTTTCTGCTTCAGAAGAGTGTGTCATCAGCACCACAAATATCTTGTTAAGGGATGCATGTCGGCTTCAGTCACAGCTGCAGTTTCCGTCCGCACGGCTACCTAAACAATCGTCAGCAATGCGTACACACAGATTGAAGATCGTCGAAAGTTCCCTTCAAAAGCAGCGCCAAGTCCTTGTTTTCATGGGCTTTAAGCAAAACTTTCAGAAACGCAAAGTATGTATCTTTATGTTTCATTTGTAATAAAAATAAAAGGCTGTCTGCGGTAACGTTTCTCACGCAACAACAAGCAACAAAACACTGAGCGCCTGTTGCACAACGTAGTACGACGTGGCTTCTCTTTGATCGCATACGTTCAAACGTGTAACAGCTTTCCGGCCACTTTATTTGGTGCTTATTTCCTGTTACTGATTTATACAAATACCTTGCTTTGCTGATCGACAAATCGCATCATGAGCCACGTTTTGTAACGCAAAAAAAGTAGTTTTAACGAGTGGGCAAGCGATCGGGCTTTCAGTATCTTGGGCTTCCGTCAATGCAGTAGGTGGGCATTCATGGCAGCTATAGCTGGGCGACAACATCGGGAGGAAAGAGTCATGAACGTACCGAAAAATAACGAAGATCCTGTGACGTTTCCATTCCAGCAATACCCGGACATTGTTAGGGACAGCTCACAGATGGGCTCTTCTTGCTGGGCCGAATTGAGCGAAGGCTCCACACAGGTCTTGGTGGTTGCCGACGGCGAAGAGAAATTGCACTTGCGAGAGTATTTGCTTAGCGACTCCCGCATCCACCTCACCGGCACGGTGCTGCGCCTGAGCGACGCCTGCCGGGCCTTGCGCAGCGCCAACTACGACGTGGTGCTGATTGCGTTGAACGCGCACCGCGGTGATCTGTGCGCGCTCTTGCACTTGATGAATCTGCACCAGCCCAAAGCGCGCGCCGTGGTGGTATTGAGCCCGGAGGGCATTGCCGAACTCAGGCAGTTGTACGACTCGAAAGTGATGGGCTACCTCTGCTATGAAGACCTGGCCAGACATCTGGTTACTTCTGTTCTCGAGGTGGCCGATGGCGGGTTCACCGCCTCACCCGGATTCTCGCGAACCATATTGAATCTGCTGGAGCCACAGAGCAGCGCCCTGCCCTCCCAACGCCCGGCTTTTCAAAATAGCTTGCCCGCTAGTGATGCAAGGAGCAAAACTTTGTCTGGTAGAGAGCTGGAAGTTTTGAAAATGGTGGCACGTGGCCATGTAAGCGTGGGCATCGCCGATGCACTGGGCATAGCAGCGGCGACTGTCAACGCACACATGTGCAGCATTTTTAAAAAATTGAACGCCAAGACCCGCGCGCAAGCCATTCACACGGGCAGCCAGCTGGGCTTGCTGGACATGGACTGAGCACCTGTCTGCGTACAGGTGTATCGCCTTTTAAAATGCGGCTGGTCTTCCGATATAGACTACCCATTTCTTTACCAGATAATTAAAAACTTTGCAGACCGGCCGTTAAACTCACCCCATGCCCCGGAATCATCTCAATTGCCGCTACCGAATCGTGACAGTGCTGCTCGCGCTGGCAAGCCTGCTGTTCATGCAACTGGCCATTGCGGGCTATTCGTGCGAAGTCAGCCTGGACCAGGTAAGCAAGGCACCTGTTGTTGCGCCCATGGCGCAGACCGATATGCCGTGCGACGGGGCCATGAATAACGATCAGTCAAGCCTGTGCCACGCCCACTGCAAGGCTGACCCACAGACCGCCGATAAATACCAGTTTCCTGCCATGCCCAGCCTGGCAAATCTGACCAGCGACTTCCCTCTCCCCATCGTCACACCCGCACCTGTAGGTGCATTGCTGCAAGCGCCGCTTCTCAGGCGCACCACGGCCCCGCCGCTAGCCGTGCGCAACTGCTGCTTTCGCATTTAAACCCTTCAGCCGCCTGATAGCTGCCTGAGCACGCGATGCGCTCTGGCAGCCTGTCGTGCCGGTCTGAAGATTTGAGGTTTTCTGCCTGTCTGCTTTTTTTGCCAGGCCAGACCGCACCCCCTTCCCTTTTTTCGTCTTTCGTCTCTCAGGAGAATTTATGCAGCATGCCTCACGCACCTGCGTCTTCGCGCTCGCCTTCGCCCTGGCCACGGGCGCGCCCAGCTTTGCGCTGGCAAACGAAGCAGAACCCGGCAGCAGCGTGGAAAGCCTTTTGGCGCTGGCCAAAGAGCGCAACCCGGAATACGCCGGCATGCGCCATGAGGCGCAGGCCGCCGGCGAGCGCGTCGCGCCGGCTGGCGCATTGCCCGATCCCAAGCTGCGCGTCGAACTCGAAGACATCACCAAAATGGGCGAGCAGAACCCGACGCTATTGCCAGGCCGGGTCGGAGGCACCCGCTACACCTTCATGCAAGACCTGCCGTGGTTCGGCAAACGCGAGCTTAAGCGCGACATTGCCTCGTTCGAAGCTGCAGGCGCCCAGGGGCGTGCGCTGGGCAGTTGGGCCGAACTGTCGGCACGCATCAAGACCGGCTACGCGCAGTTTTTTTACATCCAGCAAAACGAACGTCTGACCCGCGAAATCCTCGACTTGATGGTGCGCCTGGAAAAGATCGCGCAAGTGCGTTATGCCGGTGGCCTGGCTGCGCAGCAGGACGTGATTCGCACACAGCTGGAACAAACCAATCTAAAAAACGAGCTGATCGCTCTCGAACACGAACGGCATATAACCCAGGCTCGGCTGAATGCACTGGTGGCGCGTCCGGCCAGTGCGCCGCTGGCCCAGCCAGAGCGCCTGCGACCGCTGCCAGCGCCGGAAAGCCTGGACTACGCCGCGCTCGAAGACCGCGTGCGCAGTCGAAGTCCGCAACTGGTGGCCGAAGATGCGCGGACCAGGGCGGCGGAGAAAACCCGCGAGCTGACCTACAAGAACCGCTATCCGGATGTCACCGTGGGCATTGCGCCGCTGCAGAGCCGGAGCTCCATCAAGGAATGGATGCTGATGGTGGAACTGAACATTCCTCTGCAACAGTCATCCAAACGATCGCAAGAGCGTGAGGCCGAGGCCATGCTCGCGGCCGCCCGTTCACGCAGGGATGCCACGACCAACCAGGTGCTGGCCGACCTTTCAGAAGCTGTTTTCGGCCTCGATACCGCGCGCCGTACAGAAACGGCAATTGCCAATAGCCTGCTGCCGCAAGCCGAACTGAGCTACCAGTCGGCGCTGGCAAGCTATCAAAACGGCAAGCTGGATTTCGCGACTTTGCTGGATTCCCAGCGACAGATCCGCCAGGCCAAACAAAGCCAGATCAAGTTGCAGGCTCAAGGCCAGGCGCGGCTTGCAGACATCGAACGACTTTTGGGAGAAGAGCTATGAAACAAGGCGCAAATATCGCCATCGGAACGCTGGTGGTGGCCGCACTGGCTGCCGCTGGGGGTTATTGGGTGGGCAACCGCCGCAGCGACGGCCCAGCCGCAGCGACCAGCGCAGCGGCGGCGGGCAGCGCGGCCATGGAAAAGAAAGAGCGCAAGCTGCTCTTCTACCGCAACCCCATGGGGCTGCCAGACACCTCTCCTGTGCCCAAGAAAGACCCGATGGGCATGGACTACGTCGCGGTTTATGAAGGCGAGGCAGAAACTGAAACCAACGCGGCAGCCGGAGCAAACCAGATCAGGATCAGCACAGAGAAAATCCAGAAACTGGGCGTCAAGACCGAAGCGGCCAGTTTGAAGTCGCTTGACAAGGTGGTTCGCGCTTCCGGGCGCATCGAGGCGGACGAGCGGCGCGTCTATGCCATTTCGCCCAAATTCGAAGGTTACGTGGAACGCCTGCATGTCAGCGCGACCGGTCAGGCTGTCGGCAAGGGGCAGGCGCTGTTTGAGGTCTACAGCCCCGAATTGGTGTCGGCGCAGCGCGAATACGCGCTCGCGGCGCAAGGCGTGCAAGCCCTGAAGGACGCCGGCAGCGATGTGCAGACCAGCATGAAGCAGCTGGCCGACGCCAGCTTGCTGCGCCTTAAAAATTGGGACATTTCAGACGAACAGATCAGGGCCTTGTCCCGGGCGGGCGAAACGAAACGCACCCTGACCTTCCGCTCTCCGGTGAGCGGCATCGTGACAGAGAAGAAAGCGCTGCAGGGGATGCGCTTCATGCCCGGCGAAGCGCTGTACCAGATCACCGACTTGTCATCGGTCTGGGTGTTGGCCGATGTATTTGAGCAGGATATCGGCCTTGCCAAATCGGGGGCCAAAGCCAAGGTGATGATCGCCGCCTATCCGGACAAGCCGTTCGACGGCAAGATCAGCTACGTGTACCCAACGCTGAAGGCGGAAACGCGCAGCGTGCAGGTGCGCATTGAACTGGCCAATCCGGGCCAGCTGCTCAAGCCGGGCATGTTCGCGCAAGTCGAGCTGGCCGTGGCCGCCAGGAACAAGGTCGTGACGGTTCCGGTTTCCGCCGTCATCGACAGCGGCACCCGCCGCATCGTGCTGGTGCAAGCCAGCGAGGGCCGCTTTGAGCCGCGCGAAGTCAAACTGGGCGCGCGCAGCGACAATTATGCGGAAGTGCTGGAAGGGGTACAGGACGGCGAGCAAGTGGTGGTGTCCGCCAACTTCCTGATTGACGCCGAAAGCAATCTGAAAGCAGCCATCGGCGGCTTTGGCGGCAGCGCCGACAGGCCAGCACAGCCTGCAACAGCAGGCTCTGCACCCCAAAGCGGCGCTGCAGCCGCAGGCCACCAGGCCGTTGGCACGGTGACCAGCGTGGATGCGAAGACCGGCCAGGTCAGTATCAGCCATGGTGCGGTGGCGACCCTTAAGTGGCCGGCCATGACGATGGCGTTCAAGGCCGCGAACGACGCTTTGCTCAAAGACCTCAAACCCGGTTCCGTGGTGGCCTTTGAGTTTGTCGAGCGCCAGCCCGGCGAATGGGTCATCACCGGCGTCAAACCGGCTGCGGGTGGCAAGGGCAACGCGCCTACGCCCGCTGCAGCGGCTGGTCCGGCTGCAATTGCTGCCCCTGTTACCCCTGCTGCGCCTGCGGCTAGCCCTCCTGCTGCGGCCAATCCGCACGTCGGCTACTGACGGCACCGACAGCACTGAAAGAAATAGCCCATGCTCAACAAGATTATTGATTGGTCGGCCAGAAACATTTTCATGGTTCTGCTGGCAACGCTGTTCATTGTGGTGGGCGGCGTTTACGCGGTCATGAAAACGCCAATTGACGCGCTGCCCGACCTGTCGGACGTACAGGTCATCGTCTATACCGAGTACCCGGGCCAGGCGCCGCAGGTGGTCGAAGACCAGGTCACCTATCCGCTGACCACCGCCATGCTGTCGGTGCCCAAGTCGCGCGTGGTGCGCGGCTTTTCGTACTTCGGCGCCTCCTTCGTTTACATCATTTTTGAAGACGGCACTGACATTTACTGGGCACGCTCGCGCGTGCTGGAGTACCTCAATTTCGCCTCCAGCCGCATGCCCAAAGGCGTGACGCCTTCGCTTGGGCCGGATGCCACCGGCGTCGGCTGGGTTTACCAATACGTTGTGCTGGCAAAAAACAAATCGCTGGCTGAACTGCGCACGCTGCAAGACTGGTTTGTGCGCTACCAGCTGACCAAGGCCCAGGGCGTGTCCGAGGTGGCGTCGATTGGCGGCTTCGTGCAGACCTACCAGGTCACGGTCGATCCGGTGAAACTGCGCGCCTATGGCATTCCGCTCAGCAAAGTGACGCAAGTCATCCGTGATTCCAACCGCGACGTCGGCGGCCGGGTGGTTGAAATGGCCGAAACCGAATACATGGTGCGCGGCAAGGGTTACCTGCGCGGCAAGGGCGATCTGGAAACGCTGGTCGTGAAAAGTGACAAGGGCACGCCGGTGCTGGTGCGCGATATAGCCAGGGTCGAACTGGCGCCCGACGAGCGGCGCGGGCTGACCGAACTCAATGGCGAAGGCGAAGTGGTGTCGGGCATCGCAATGGCGCGCTTTGGCCAGAACGCGCTGGAAGTGATTTCCAACCTGAAGGCGAAGATTGCCGAAATCGGCCCGGGCTTGCCTGAAGGCGTGTCGATTGAAGCGGTGTACGACCGCTCCGACCTGATCGAGCGGGCAATCGACACGCTCAAGCGCACGCTGCTAGAAGAAAGCATCATCGTGGCGCTGGTCTGCTTTGTGTTTTTGCTGCACGTACGCAGCGCGCTGGTCGCCATTGTCATGTTGCCGGTCGGCGTGCTGATTGCCTTCATCGCCATGCGACTGCTGGGCATGAACTCAAACCTGATGAGCCTGGGCGGCATCGCGATTGCCATAGGCGCAATGGTCGATGCGGCCATCGTGATGATCGAGAACGCGCACAAGCACATTGAACGCCTGAAGGAAGGCCATTCGAAACAGCAGCGCGCCGAGGCGATGATTGCCGCCTGCAAAGAGGTGGGGCCTGCGCTGTTCTTCTCGCTGCTTATCATTACCGTTTCATTCCTTCCGGTGTTCACGCTGGAATCGCAGGAAGGCCGGATGTTCTCGCCGCTCGCCTTCACCAAGACCTTCTCCATGGCCGGCGCGGCGCTGCTCTCGGTCACGCTGGTGCCGGTGCTAATGATGCTGTTCATACGCGGAAAAATCATGCCGGAAGCTAAAAATCCGGTGAACCGCTTTCTGATCTGGGTCTATCGGCCCGTCATCAAGGGCGTGATGCACTGGAAAAAGCTGACCATCGCGCTAGCGCTGCTGGTGATGGTGGTTTCGCTCTATCCGGCCTCCAAACTTGGCAGCGAATTCATGCCGACCCTCAATGAAGGCACGCTGTTGTTTATGCCGTCAAGCCTGCCCGGCATGTCCATCACCAAGGCGGCCGAACTGATGCAGACGCAGAACAAGATCATCAAGAGCTTCCCGGAAGTGGTATCGGTCTGGGGCAAGGCGGGCCGCGCCAACACCGCAACCGACCCGGCGCCCACGGAAATGTTCGAGACCGTCATCAACCTCAAGCCCGAGTCCGAGTGGCGCGCGGGCATGACCACCGACAAGCTCGTCGCCGAGATGGACAAGGCGCTGCAGTTCCCAGGCGTCTCCAATGCCTGGACCATGCCAATCAAGGCGCGCCTGGACATGCTGGCCACTGGCATCCGCACGCCTATTGGCATCAAGGTTTTCGGCAAGGACCTGGGCGAGATGGAAAAACTCGCCAAGCAGATCGAGGCCGTCGTCAAGCAGGTGCCAGGCACCACCTCGGCCTTTGCCGAACGCATTACCGGCGGCTTTTACATCAACATCGAGCCCGATCGCGAGCAGCTGGCGCGCTACGGAATGGCCGTCGGCGACCTGCAGGACGTCATCGGCACCGCACTGGGCGGCGAGATGGTGACCACCACCGTCGAGGGGCGCGAGCGCTTCGGTGTCAATGTACGCTACCCGCGCGAGTTGCGCGGGGACCCGCAGCAGATCGCCCGCGAGGTGCTGGTGACGACGATGGACGGTGCCATGATCCCGCTCGGCCAGGTTGCCCGGGTGGAAGTGGCCAAAGGCACGCCGGGCATACGCACCGAAAACGCCCTGCTCTCGGCCTACATCTACGTCGACATCCGCGACCGTGACATCGGCGGCTACGTGGCCGACGCGCGCAAGGCGGTCAATGAGCAAGTGAAATTTCCGCCGGGTTACTACGCCACCTGGAGCGGCCAGTTCGAGTACATGGAGCGCGCCGCCGAAAGAATGAAGGTCGTCATCCCCGTGACGCTGCTCATCATCTTTCTGCTGCTCTACCTGAACTTCAGGCGAATGACCGAGACGCTGATCGTCATGCTGTCAGTGCCTTTCGCGCTGGTCGGCGGCGTCTGGCTGATGTGGCTGCTCGGCTACAACCAGTCGGTGGCGGTCGCTGTCGGCTTCATTGCGCTGGCCGGCGTGGCGGCGGAAACCGGCGTCGTGATGCTAATTTATCTTGACCATGCCTGGGAGGCGCAGAAAGCCGCATGCAGGGTGTCGGGCAAAACGCCGAATGCGGGCGATTTGTATGAAGCGGTGATGGAAGGCGCCGTCGAGCGCGTGCGGCCCAAGATGATGACGGTGGTGGCCATCATGGCCGGCCTGCTGCCCATCTTGTGGGGCACCGGCACCGGCTCTGAAGTGATGAGCCGCATTGCCGCGCCCATGGTGGGCGGGATGATTTCCTCGACCGTTCTGACGCTGGCGGTGATTCCTGCGTTGTATGCGCTGGTCAAGCAATGGCAGCTGAAAAAGGAGTTGAAAAGTCAAGGCGAACTCTTGACGTCCCCGGTTGGTTCCACCTCCTGAATGGCCGCAATGATTGACCCGAGAAAACCCACTTTGCTGCGCGCGGCACCGCGTCTGCTACAAATCCTGCGCGTGCTGGCACGCCATAAATTTTTGGGAGCGCTGTTGGGCCGAACCCATTGGCCGGCGCCGCAAGAGGTACGTGAAACGCTGGAGGAACTCGGGCTGATCTTTCTCAAATTCGGCCAGGTGCTTGCGATGCGCGGCGACCTGCTGCCGCAAGCCTACGTCGATGAGCTGGCACTGCTGCATGACCAGTTGCCGGCGATGGACTTTGAGGTAGTGCGCGCAACCGTCGAAGCCGAACTCGGCAGGCCGCTGTCGCAAGTGTTCGCATCGTTCAACGAAGTGCCGCTGGGTGCCGCCACCATCGCCCAGGTGCATGAGGCCAGCCTGCACGACGGGCGTCATGTGGCGGTGAAGGTGCAGCGCCCCGGCCTGCAAGCGCTGATTGCCACCGATATGGCGGCGCTGAATTACCTGGTGGCGCTGGGCGAAAGTGTCTTTCCGAGCCTGCGCGCACTCGACCTTCCAGTGGTGGTGCGTGAATTTGCCACCAGCTTGAGGCGGGAAACCGATTTCAATCGCGAAGCGCGTTCCGTGGTGCTTTTTCGCACCGCGATGGCCGATTTTCCCGACCTCTGGATTCCGGATGTCGTGGCCGAGTGTTCAAGCGCGGCCGTGCTCACGCTGGAGTTTTCTGCCGGCGAGCGGGTGGATTTCTACGCCAGGCAGCATCCGCAAGCGATGCCGCAGGCAATGAACACCCTGGTCAGGCTGATGCTGCAAACAATTTTCGAAGAAGGCCTGTTTCACGCGGATCCGCATCCCGGCAATGTTTTCGTTCTGCCCGACGGGCGGCTGTCCCTGCTCGATTTTGGCAACACTGGCGAGCTCGACGAGGCGATGCGCGAATCACTGACACTGCTGCTCGAATCGGTTGTCAACGGCGATGCGCGGGCCGCCACCGAGGCCTATCTTGAAATGGCGCCGGCGGGCGAAGACATCAACCGTGGTGCGCTACTGGTGGACATCAAGACCGTGCTCTATGAAATTCGCCGGACCAATCTGGACAATGTTTCTGTCGGCAATGCCCTGGAAGCACTGCTGCGAGCAGGCAGCCGCAACGGGGTCCACAACCCCGGCGAGTTCGTGCTGCTAACCCGTGCGTTCGTCATCCTTGAGTCGATGATTCGCCAGCTTGCACCCGACCACAACTACATGGACTCGTTTCGCGAACAGATTGCACGCCTGCGGGCGCTGCACTTTGCGCCGGAGCGCGTCAAAGAGAAAACCGGCAAGCTGGTGCGAGACATAGAGCGCCTGGTCATGGATGCGCCCGGCGACACACGACGCGTCCTGCGACGCATTGCCGAAGGCGATCTGGGCAGCCTGCCTGGCCTGGAAGCGCTGGGCGGGCGCTTCAGCCGAAATCTTGAGCGGCTGGCGCGCGCCATCGCTTTCGCGGCGCTTGTAATCAGCGGTTCCCTGCTGCTGCTGACGCCGATGAGCGGCTGGCATCACACGCTGGGCGAAGTCATGATAGTCGGCGGTATTGTCGGCATGGTTCTTTCCGGTATTGGCGCCATGCGCCGCGAAAAACGCCAACGCTGACGCTCGCTATAAAAGGCGTCGATCCACTTTTCAATCATTGAAGGAAACCAGCATGCACAACACTGACAAAACCGGCGACGGCGGCCACAGCCATGATCCCCTTGCCACCACGCCAGAGGCGAAGCCGGTCGACTCCGGCATCGATGCCGCATTGGGTGGCGCGGCTGTTGGCGCTGCCACCGGCACCATTGCCGCGGGGCCCGTCGGCACCGTGATTGGGGCGACGGTCGGCGCGATCATCGGCGGACTGGCAGGCAAGAGCGACGCCAAGTCCATAGATCCGTCGCGTGAAGAAGCCTATTGGCGCGAAAACTTTATCGGCCGGCCCTACGTGGATGCAGGCGCCAGCTACGACGACTATGGACCTGCCTATGGCTATGGCGTTGAGGCCTGTGTGCGCAACCCCGGCCGCAGCTTTGGCGAGCTTGAGGTTGAGCTCTCGTCCGGCTGGGCCGCCGCGCGCGGCAAATCGACTCTGGCTTGGTACCGCGCGCAGCCCGCTGCGCGCGACGCCTGGCAGCGCGTCAGCGATTCGGTCTAACGGCAAGCCCCCGCGCGATTCGTAGCGCAACGTTAGCCAGCCCCCGAAACGGCATGCGGTGCCAGAGCAGACAGGCAGGCGGCAAGGGCAAGCGGCCAGCCACAACGCCGGCGTTTCGCTTTCCTTCATACTTGACCTTTGACTACTCACCGATTGCCACCGCTCATGACCAAAACCTCGACCGACAAGAAAAAAATCAAGTTCCTGCTGCTGGAGGGGATTCACCCATCGGCCCTGCAGGTGCTAAAGGCTGCAGGCTATACGCAGATCGAAAGTCTGCCGGGTGCCCTGCCCGACGATGAGCTCAAGGCCAAAATCGCAGACGCGCATTTTGTCGGCATCCGCTCGCGCACCCAGCTCACGGCCGACGTGTTTGCCCATGCGGCCAAGCTGGCGGCGGTCGGCTGCTTTTGCATAGGCACCAATCAGGTGGATTTAAATGCGGCGCGCGAACGCGGCATTGCGGTGTTCAACGCGCCGTTTTCCAACACCCGTTCGGTGGCCGAGCTGGTGCTGGCCGAGGCGATTTTGCTGCTACGCGGCGTGCCCGAGAAAAGCGCCGTGGCGCACCGCGGCGGCTGGCTTAAGTCGGCCGACAACGCTTTCGAGATTCGCGGCAAGACCCTGGGCATCGTCGGCTATGGCTCCATCGGCACGCAGTTATCGGTACTGGCCGAAGCGCTGGGCATGCAGGTGGTGTTTTTCGACGTGGTCACCAAGCTGCCGCTGGGCAATGCCAGACAGGTCGCCAAACTGAACGATTTGCTGGCGCAGTCCGATGTGGTTACCTTGCATGTGCCGGAGACCCAGGCCACGCAATGGATGATAGGCACCGCCGAGATTGCCGCGATGAAGCCGGGCAGCGTGCTGATCAACGCGTCGCGCGGCACCGTCGTCAAGATTGAGCCGCTGGCCGAAGCGCTGCGCCAGAAGAAGTTGCTGGGCGCGGCGATTGATGTTTTCCCGGTGGAACCGCGCAGCAACAAGGATGTCTTCGAGTCGCCGTTGCGCGGCCTGGACAACGTGATCTTGACGCCGCACGTCGGTGGCTCAACGATGGAAGCACAGGAAAACATCGGTGTTGAAGTGGCTGAAAAGCTGGTGAAGTACAGCGACAACGGCACCTCTACCTCGTCGGTCAACTTCCCCGAGGTGGCGTTGCCGGCGCACCCCGGCAAACACCGGCTGCTGCACATTCACCGCAACGTGCCGGGCGTGCTGTCGGAAATCAACCAGGTGTTTGCGAGCAACCACATCAACATCGCCTCGCAGTACCTACAGACCAACGAAGCCATAGGGTACGTGGTGATAGACATTGATGCGGCGCACTCCGACATGGCGCTGGCCAAGCTCGCGCAAGTGCCGGGAACCATCCGCAGCCGCGTGCTTTTTTAAACGTAGTCGGCGCTGGCGGGAGCTGTTGCCGAAACCGCATCCGCTATTAAAATAATAGCTGCTTGCGCCCGTTTCTATTGGGCTACAGGCACTTTTACCTCTAAAAACTTACTGCGCCGGGGGTTGCAGGCCGAGGAATGCCGCAAGCTCGGCGGTGGGCAAGCCGCCTTCGCGCGACACCAGCGCGCCGCTCTGGGCGTGCGTGGCCACGATGCTGGGGATGGAGGTGAAGCCAAAACGGGTCATCAGTTCGGTGTTCTTGGCAACGACGGCCTTTTGCGCGTCGATGTCGCTGCCGGCGCTAATGCCGCCACGCTTGCCCAGCATGGAGGCTTCGTGCTCGTCCATCAACGCGACCGGGTCCTTGGCGGCCAGCAAGGTGGCGCCCTGGGCCGTGCTGGACGGGTTGATGATGCCCACGGGAATCCAGACAAATTTCGCCTGCGACTTCAATGGCTTGGCGGCCTGCCACAGCACCGCGCAATGCGGACACTGGGGGTCAAAGAACACATAAACGGTGCGCGCGCTCATGGGTGTGCCAACTGTGAAGCCTTTGGCCTCTGCAGCGATCGCGGCGATGGAAACCGGTGTGGGCGCGGCTTTTACCGATGCCGTGCCCGGCGCATCGTTGCAGCCAGCCAGTGCCAGACTGGCCGCGATAAGGGCGGCCGGAAATAAGTTGCGCAGAAGTCTGAATGTCATGGCTAGCCAGCAAAAAAAAATGGAAAAAGTTGAAAGGAAAAAAACAAACGGAGAAAAGCGAACGAAAAGCAGCGCTCCCCGTCCGCAGCATCAAACCGCCGATTCGTCTTCTTCGCCGGTGCGTATGCGCACCACGCGCTCGACGCTGGTGATGAAAATCTTGCCGTCACCAATCTTGCCAGTGCGCGCGGCGCGCACGATGGCGTCGACGCAGCGCTCGACGTCGTCGGTCTTCACCACCACCTCGACCTTGACCTTGGGTAAAAAATCAACCACATATTCGGCACCCCGGTAGAGCTCGGTGTGGCCCTTCTGTCGGCCAAAACCCTTGACTTCGGTCACGGTCAGGCCGGTGACGCCGCATTCGGCCAGCGCCTCGCGGACTTCTTCCAATTTGAAGGGCTTGAGGACAGCAGTAATTTGTTTCATTGAAAATCTCCGATGGTTTTAGATACTGAATTTGCGGCCACTAAAAGCTAAATTGCCAAACGCTGCTTCCAACATCACGTTCAGTTCAGGCGTGAAATTTGCTGGTAATAGGATAGCGCCAATCCTTGCCAAAGCTGCGGTGTGTGACCCGGATCCCGACCGGCGACTGGCGCCGCTTGTACTCGTTGATCCTGATCAGGCGCGCCACGCGCTCGACCAGCGCGCGCTCAAAGCCGGCCGCCACGATGGCTTCCACGCCTTGGTCGTTTTCCATGTAGCGCTCCAAAATGGCATCCAGCACATCATAGGGCGGCAGGCTGTCCTGGTCCGACTGGTCGGGGCGCAGTTCTGCGCTTGGCGGCCGGGTGATGATGCGCTCGGGGATGGGGTTGCTGCCGGTGCCGTACGGATCGTGGGCATTGCGCCAGCGCGCCAACCGGAACACGGTGGTCTTCAGCAGATCCTTGATGACGGCAAAGCCGCCCGCCATGTCGCCGTACAGCGTGCAGTAGCCGGTCGCCAGCTCGCTCTTGTTGCCGGTCGTCAGCACGATGGAGCCGAACTTGTTGGACAGCGCCATCAAGAACATCCCGCGAATGCGCGCCTGCAGGTTTTCCTCGGTGGTGTCTTCTTTGAGCCCCTTGAACTCGCCGGCCAACGAGGCCTTGAAGGCCTCAAATTCGGGAACGATGGAAATCTCGTCATAACGCACCTTGACGCGCCCGGCCATCTCGCGCGCATCCATCCACGAAATGTCGGCCGTATAGGGCGAGGGCATCATCACCGTGCGTACCTTGTCGGCGCCTAGCGCATCCACCGCGATGGCCAGTACCAGCGCAGAGTCGATGCCGCCGGACAGCCCCAGAATGGCGCCAGGAAAGCCATTCTTGCCGAGATAGTCGCGCACTCCCAGCACCAGCGCGTCCCACAGGTCAGCTTCCGGGCTGCGATCAGGGTCCGTGCTTGCTACTAATTTAATAGCTGCCTGCGCCCGTTCTGCCTGCACCAGGAACAAATTCTCCTGGAAACTGGGGGCTCGGCCAGCGAGCGCGCCATCGGCCTGCAGCGCAAACGAGTGGCCTTCGAAGACGATCTCGTCCTGCCCGCCCACCAAGTGGGCATAAACCAGCGGCAGCCCGGTCGCCAGTACGCGTTCGCGCATCATCAGTTCACGCTCGCCGCCCTTGCCGACATGAAATGGCGAGGCGTTGATCACCACCAGCAGCTCGGCCCCAGCGTTTTTGGCCAACCGCGCCGGCTCTTCAAACCAGGCGTCTTCGCAGATCAGCAGCCCGATGCTGAGGGCGTCGTCGCCCGCTTGGTCACCCCCCGCCTGGAACACGCAAATGCCCTGCCCCTGCGCGAAATAGCGGCGCTCGTCAAACACCTGGTAATTGGCCAGCTCGCGCTTGGCGTAGCTTGCAATGATGCGGCCTTCGCACAACACGCGGGCGGCGTTGTGGCGCTGTTGCACCGCCACGCTCTTGGTGCGCAGGCCCTTGCCGGCTAGTCCGTTCTGGCCTTCATCGCCGTTGGTTGGCGTGCCCACCACCACGCTCAGGCCTTTTAACCCGGCCAGCTCACGGGCCACCAGATTCACGGCATCATCACAGGCTTGGATGAAAGAAGGTCGCAGGAACAGATCTTCGGCCGCGTAGCCGCAAATCGCCAGCTCGGGGGTCAGCATCAGCCGCACGCCGTCCTGATAGGCGGTGCGGGCCGCGTCAATTATTTTTTGCGCATTGCCCGGCATGTCGCCGACGCAGAAGTTTAATTGGGCAACGCAAATTTTGAGTGACATGAAGAAACTGAGCCCCAAAAAACACCAGGAAAACACCAGGAAAACACCCTGGACACAAGTGAAAAACAACTCAAACGATTATGTCATCCGCGTACTGACTTCACCGCTGCAGGTCAATGGCGCGCAGTGGAACGCCCTGTTGGCCGCCCAGAACCCGGACGGCTCGCTGAACCCCTTCATGCGTCACGAGTATTTGGCCGCCCTGCATAGCAGCGGCAGCGCCACGCCAGCGACCGGCTGGACACCGCGCTTTGTAACGCTGTGGCAGGGCTCGGTGCTGGTCGGCGCCTGCGCGCTTTACATCAAGAAGCACTCCTACGGCGAGTACGTCTTTGACCATGCCTGGGCCCATGCCTACCAGCAGCACGGCCTGCCTTACTACCCCAAAGCCGTGGTCGCCGTGCCCTTCACCCCCGTGCCCGGCGCCCGCCTGCTGGCGCGCAACGCGGCCGAGCGCACGCTGCTGGTGAAAGCGCTGGTGGCCTGGTGCGAGGAGGAAAAGCTGTCGTCGCTGCACCTGCTGTTTACGGCGGATAAAGATGTGGCCGCCTGCGCAGAAGCGGGCTTGATGCTTCGCCATAACGTCCAGTTTCACTGGACAAATATTGCCCCCACGCTTGTTGCTTCGCGTACTGCGCTGCCCCCAGAGGGGGCTGAACCTGCTCGGGGCGGCCCAGCGCTGCGTTCGCCTGCCCCCACGCTTGTCGCTTCGCGTGCGTTAGGTGGTACGCTGCCCCTTTCTTCAGAAGATAGGGCGAATTTTTCTGGGGGCGGCCTGTCGGAAAATTCCTCCACAACCTCTTCTGCAGCGCCCGTAGCTTCCGGCTACCGCGACTTCGACGAATTCCTGATGTCGCTCAGCCAAGAAAAGCGCAAAAAAATCCGCCAGGAGCGCCGCAAGGTGTCTGATGCGGGCATCAGCTTTCGCTGGTCGCTGGGGCGCGACATCAGCAGCGCCGACTGGGACTTTTTTTACCGCTGTTACGAGCGCACCTATTACGAACACGGCAACGCGCCCTATCTGAGCCGCGACTTCTTCCAGCGCATGCAGGACAGCATGCCGGAGAACTGGCTGCTATTTGTGGCCGAACATCAGGGCACGCCGATTGCTACTAGTTTGATAGCTGTTAGCGCCCGTGCTGATTGGGCGACAGGCGAAATCGATGCTGAAAATCGGGATTTTGCAGCGATTACCCGGCCGATTCAACAGCTGACCGCCTACGGCCGCTACTGGGGCGCCCTCGCCCGTGTCGACTGCCTGCACTTTGAAGCCTGCTACTACCAACCCTTGGCTTGGTGCATTGAGCACGGCTACCAAAGCTTTGAAGGCGGCGCGCAAGGAGAGCACAAAATGGCGCGCGCCCTGCTGCCGGTCAAAACCACCAGCGCCCACTGGCTGGCGCATCCGGCGTTTGCCGACGCGGTAGAGCGCTTTCTGGAACGCGAAGGCGACGGCATCGCGAGCTACATGGAAGAGCTGGAACGGCGCAACCCGTTCAGGCAGGCGAGCAAACCCGATCAGGGCAACGCAGCCTGAACAGTTTGCTATTATATTGATAGCTTCTGGCGCCCGCTGCTATTGGGCTAGAGGCATATTTTATGGCCAAATGCGGTCGTTTTGGGTGCTTTTGGCCTTCGCGCAAGGCAAAATACGCCTGAGTCAGCGTCAGCCAGACTTCACCCCCTATTCACCCCGTATTCACACGCTTCTCCGCCTTCTTATGCGCGACATCACCGCCAACCCTTCCAGCGCCGCACCACCCAGCAACCCGCCTGTTTCAGCGCCTCTCACAGCAACTGCCGTAGCCCTCAGCCGCGCGCACGCCAAGCGCCTGCGCGAGATCTACCGCTCGGCTGGCTGGCCTTGCCAGGATCTGCTGGAAATCGACCTGCTCGCTGCCGGCTTGCTGCAGCGCATCGGCCAATCGGGCCACGAAACCCTGCGCGTCACCGATGCCGGTGTGGACTGGCTGGCCGCCACACTGCTGCGCAACCGCGCGGCGCTGTCGGCGCACGAAGCGCTGGTGGAGCGCGTCGCCTGCGAGATGGTGCGCGCCGGTCGCATCACCTGGCGCACGCTGGGCCTGCGCGCCCAGCTGCCGCCCGCCAGCGAAGGCGCCCCTGTGCGCTGGTGCATGGTGCGGCCCGATGTGTTTTCGATCCGCAACACCTCGGTAGCAAGCTATGTCGACCCAATCATTCACGAAATTAAAGTGCAGCGCTCTGACCTGCTGGGCGACTTGCGCCGCCCCGAAAAGCGCGCAGCCTACCTCGACCTGGGCGGTGAGTGCTGGTATGTGCTGGGCTGCGACGCCAAAGGCCGCAGCATAGGGGCGCCCGACGAGATTCCCGCAGAGTGCGGTGTGATGGTGATTCAGGCCGATCGCCTGATCGTTGCCCGTGCCGCGCCCAGAAGCTTGCGCCAGCAGCTGCCCTTTGCAGTCTGGATTGCGCTGGCCAAGGCCACGCCGGTGGCGGGGTTTGATGACGATGCGCAGGGCTTGCTGGGGGGATGTGCGCCATTGGGGAACGCGGCGGGTGAAGCAGGCGGGTGAAACCGGTTAGGGAAAGTGCGGATCACGCGGCGCGATGGGCCGTCAATCGCCATCCTTCGCCTGCTTCAGGTTCAATCAGGCGAGGTCAGGCGCAGGTTCGGCCCTGGGGTGGTTGACTTGTCCGAGGGTTCCACCAAGCAGACGCTCAAGCTTTTCGGCTGCGCCATGAATCGCCTGATCCAGCGTGGGTGCCAGGTGCGACACGGCCACAGCGGGCTTGCCGACGGGCCGTGCTTCGAGCATGCACTTCTTGTCGTCGCCATGAGATTTGTGGCTGCTTTCGTCGCTAAGGTGCGCTTCCACACGCGTAATCTGTGCGCCGAAACGGCGCAGCCTTGTATCAAGGGCCGTCTTGACAAAAAGAGCCAGGCGCTCTCCGCCCTCGATGTTTTTGTCGGTGTTGACTTGAACTTGCATGTTGCGTTTTCCTTGTATTAAAAGATGGTGCGTTGTCACAGCGCAAGGAGTGTCGGGTAGCTTGAGTTTTCATCCTAACCCAAACGCAAAGCGGCTTTCCCGCTTAACCCTGACAGCAGCAGATTGCATTACCCCGGCCGAATATCTTGCGACCCCATTCACTCATCCACCTGTCCACAGCGCCGGTTTCGTGACCCGAGGCAGTGGCGATTTTTCATTTCGCCTCGTCAACCATCTGGATGGTTTTTTCCTCCACTTCCCTGGCGACCTGGACCAAGGCAGGATCCTGCGACAGCGCCGAAAGCATTTTGACTGGCGTGATCAGACCGATCTTGGTTTTGCCCTTCTCGGTGAACACCGAGATACGACACGGCAGCGCCATGTTCAGCCGCATGTCGGCGGCCAGAACTTTTGCCGCCTGCTTGGGGTTGCAGACTTCAAAAACCTTGCATTGCTCGTCAAAGGCAATGCCCTTGCTGCGCAGCGTGTTGCCCAGGTCGTGCACATGCAGCACGCCGAAGTCATGGCGTTTGACCGCCGCATCCAGGTCGGCTGAGGCCTGCTCAAATGATTTGCCGGTTTCAACGATGTAGTACATGAATTTCCTTTGTGTTTGTGCTGACACGGACCCGATACCGATACCGATACCAGTATTGATATCCGGGGACGACCAATGGTCACCAACAATTGGCGCCTGTCACACAAGCAAGGCTGCCAAGCTGTAACTTTAACTGCAACTCTGGCTGTAACACCGCATTCCTATAATGCAACAGGCACAACAATTGCATTGTTGTTAACCCTAGGGAAGTGCGGAATAAGTCCGCACTTTCTTGTATTTCAACTCAAACCAAAGGTCTTCATCGTATGAACCCGCGTCTTCTGGCCATAGCGGCCCTTGCAGCCAGCTCATTTGTCCTCGCCGCTTGCGGCAAATCCGATCAACCAGGGACAAGCAGCCAGGCGCAGCCAGCCGCACCACAGGCCGCCGCATCGCAGGCTGCCGAAGCAGCTGCAACGCAAATGCCTAGCGCCGTGGGCGGCGCGGAAGTTAAATCCGATAAGCTGGTGGTACAGGGACTGGCCTCGCAAATTCCCGCCGCCTGGACACCAACCCCACTGAGTAGCACCATGCGCGTGGCCCAGTTCGGCTTGCCCGCCGTAGCGGGCGCAGAGCCCGGCGAAGTCGCGGTCTACTTTTTCCCTGTGGGGCAAGGCGGCAGCCAAGAGGCCAACATTGAGCGCTGGTCCTCACAATTTACCGGCGCCGACGGCAAGCCTGTAGCGCCAGCAACCAGCAAAAGCAAGAGCGGCGATATTGAAGTCACGGTGGTGGAACTGCAGGGCTCTTATGCCCGCGGCGTCGGCATGGGTCCAAGCGGCGATGCCAAGCCGGATCAGACGCTGATGGTTGCCATGACCGAAGCGCCTGCCGGCCGCATCACGATGCAGATGTATGGCCCGAACAAGACCGTGGCGGCCCAGCGCGACAACTTCATCAAGCTGGCCAAGGGCTTCCGCCCGGCTTGATAGCGGCACAACGCCGCGCAAGTTGTGCGTCGCTGCCAACACGTCAGTCGGCGCCTACCTTCGCTAAGCTTGCGGTCTGATACCCCGTGCGCCACCGCTAACTCAGAGTGAGGTTTTATTTCACTAATACCGAAGGACAACCTCATGAACCACGCAATTGCAAGCATGCAGCCCTGCATTGAGGCCTGCACCGAATGCCATCAAATCTGCCTGCAAACCGCCATGACGCACTGCTTGCAGCTTGGCGGAAAGCACGTGGAGCCCAAGCATTTCGCGCTGATGCTCAACTGTGCGGAAATCTGCCAGACCTCGGCCAACTTCCAGCTCAGTGGTTCGCAATTTGTACCCAAGCTGTGCGCACTGTGCGCAGAGATTTGCGAAGCCTGCGCCGTCAGCTGTGAAGCCGTCGGCGACATGGACGAGTGTGCTGCCGCCTGCCGAAAGTGCGCTCAAAGCTGCACCAGCATGGCCGCGGTTTAGGACTTCGTAAACCGATAAGCAACCCATGAAAAAAGCGCCTTCAGACTGATCTGGAGGCGCTTTGAGGTAATAATCAGTTTTTATTGTGCTATCTAATCTGTAGCGATCTGCGCCGGAACCTATTGGGCTACAGCACTAAAACACCCGAAATAAGGCGAAATCGGGTGAAATCAATAATAAATTAGCTCTTATTGGCTTTCATGTAATTGGCCATGCCGTCGGTGATTTCCTTCTTGGCTGCGTCGGGGCCTTCCCACCCTGCAATCTTGACCCATTTGCCTTCTTCCAGATCCTTGTAGTGTTCAAAGAAATGGGCAATGGTTTTCAGGCGCAAGGGGTTCATGTCTTCCGGTTTTTGCCAGTGGGTGTAAAGCGAGCACTTCTTGTCAATCGGCACGGCCAGCACCTTGCCGTCTTCGCCGGCTTCGTCGGTCATCTTCAAAATGCCAATCACGCGGCAAGTTACCACCACGCCAGGAATCAGCGGCACCGGGGTAATCACCAGCACATCCACCGGGTCGCCGTCACCACTGAGCGTCTTCGGCACATAACCGTAGTTGGTCGGGTAGTGCATGGACGTGCTCATAAAGCGGTCCACAAAAATCGCGCCGGACTCTTTGTCGACTTCATATTTCACCGGGTCGGCGTTCATCGGGATTTCGATAATCACGTTGAAAGACTCAGGCGCGTTTTTTCCGGGGGTAACGTTATCTAATGACATGGTCGTTTTGGGTTGAGGAAATGAAGTTAGAAAAGGAAAAGAAAAAGGGATGAGTAAAGCAAAAACCGTGGCTTTTTTGCCTGAACCTTGGTAATTACCCTCATTTTACCGTTTCAGACCTCGCCGGGCGCTAAGTTGTCACGTTTTCGCGGTAAATTTAGAGGGTTGGCCAATCGTCTCTACGCGAGCAACGAGGAAGCAACGCAGCGGGGGTGCCGCTAGCGTGGCGCCCCCTCCAAGCGAAAAAACAAACGTAGGAGCTTTCTATGATTGGCAACTCAGCGCTCATTTTGGCGCTAGCGTGCGGACTAATTGCGGTGATTTACGGCATTTGGGCACGCAGCTGGATTCTTTCCCAAGACGCAGGCAATGCGCGCATGCAGGAAATTGCTGCAGCAATTCAGACCGGCGCTGCCGCTTACTTAGCGCGGCAGTACAAAACCATCGCCATCGTCGGCGTCATTCTGGCCGTATTGATCGGCGTCTTTCTTGACGGCAAAACTGCCATCGGCTTCGTGGTCGGCGCAGTGCTGTCAGGCGCCTGCGGCTTCATCGGCATGAATGTCTCGGTGCGCGCCAATGTGCGCACCGCGCAGGCGGCCACGCGCGGCATCGGCCCCGCACTTGACGTCGCTTTTCGCGGCGGCGCCATCACCGGCATGCTGGTGGTGGGGTTGGGGCTTTTGGGCGTCACCGCGTTCTTCTGGTTTCTGGTTGGCAACGGCAACTACACGCCCGACCGCAAGCTGGCCGATCTGCTCAATCCGCTGATCGGTTTTGCTTTTGGCGCTTCGCTGATCTCGATCTTTGCGCGACTGGGCGGCGGCATTTTCACCAAGGGCGCTGACGTCGGCGCCGACCTGGTTGGCAAGGTTGAAGCCGGTATTCCCGAAGATGACCCGCGCAATCCGGCCGTGATTGCCGATAACGTCGGCGACAACGTCGGCGACTGCGCCGGCATGGCCGCCGACCTGTTTGAAACCTATGCCGTGACGCTGATTGCCACCATGGTGCTGGGCGCCCTGCTGGTCGCCTCCGCGCCAGTCAACGCCGTGCTGTATCCGCTGGCTTTGGCGGCCGTGTCCATCGTCGCATCCATCATTGGCTGCTCCTTTGTGAAGGCCTCGCCCGGCATGCGCAACGTGATGCCGGCCTTGTACAAGGGCCTGGCGATTGCCGGCGTGCTGTCGCTGATCGCGTTTTACTTTGTCACAACCTGGCTGATCCCCGACAACGCCATCACCGCCAGCGGCAGCCAGATGCGGCTGTATGGCGCCTGCGCCGTCGGCCTGGTGCTGACGGCCGCGCTGGTCTGGGTGACCGAGTACTACACCGGCACGCAGTACGCGCCGGTCAAGCACATTGCGCAAGCCTCCACCACCGGCCACGGCACCAACATCATTGCCGGTCTGGGCGTCTCCATGCGTTCCACCGCCTGGCCTGTGGTGTTTGTATGTGCCGCCATTTTGGTGTCGTACAACCTGGCTGGCCTGTATGGCATTGCGATTGCCGCGACCTCCATGCTCAGCATGGCCGGTATCGTGGTGGCACTGGACGCCTACGGCCCCATCACCGACAACGCCGGCGGCATTGCCGAGATGGCCGACATGCCGCCCAGCGTGCGTGACATCACTGACCCGCTCGATGCCGTGGGCAACACCACCAAGGCCGTCACCAAAGGCTACGCGATCGGCTCAGCCGGTCTGGCCGCGCTGGTGCTATTTGCCGACTACACCCACAAGTTAGAGAGCTACGGCCGCGCCATCAGCTTTGACCTGAGCGACCCGATGGTCATCGTCGGCCTCTTTATCGGTGGCCTGATTCCCTACCTGTTTGGTGCCATGGCGATGGAAGCCGTGGGCCGCGCCGCCGGTGCCGTGGTGGTTGAAGTGCGCCGCCAGTTCAAGGAGATCCCCGGCATCATGGAAGGCACGGCCAAGCCGGAGTATGGCCGCGCAGTCGACATGCTGACCACCGCAGCCATCAAGGAAATGATCATTCCTTCGCTGCTGCCGGTGGTGGTGCCAATTCTGGTCGGTCTGCTGCTAGGCCCCAAGGCGCTGGGCGGTTTGCTGATGGGCACCATCGTCACCGGCCTGTTCGTGGCGATCTCGATGTGCACCGGCGGGGGTGCCTGGGACAACGCCAAAAAGTATATTGAAGACGGTAATCACGGCGGCAAGGGCTCCGAGGCGCACAAGGCCGCCGTCACCGGCGACACCGTAGGCGACCCCTACAAAGACACCGCTGGCCCGGCCATCAATCCGCTGATCAAGATCATCAACATCGTCGCGCTGCTGATCGTGCCGCTGGTGATGAAGTTCCACGGTGGCGTGGAGGCGGCACCGCTGACGCCGGTGGCCGCACCGGCGTCAATCAGCGCGCCGGCCAGCACCGTCATGGCGCCCGCCATGCCCGCGCCAGCGCCCAAGCAGGCGCCTGACGCAGCCGCAACCCCCACCCCGGCGCCTGCTGCTTCCAGATAAAGGCAAGCGCTTTCAGTCAAAAAGCCCGCTTCAGCGGGCTTTTTTTGTTGCTGCGGGACGCCTCAAAGCAGGTCTGCGCGCAGCGGCCAGCGAATGCGTTCCAGCCTTCATTTCAATGACAAATTGTGCTGTAGCCCAATCAGTACGGGCGCTAGTAGCTATCAAATAAATAGCTGCCAACGCCCGTATCTATTGGGCTAGAGGCCAATTTGATGCTTAAAATCCAAACCAGAGCACTCGCTTCAGCGCCTGGCCAGCAGCGGCCGCAGCAACTGCCGCCACCACGACAAACGGCCTTGCGTGCGGCCACGCCAAGCCAGCAGCTCTTGCAGCGCCTGCTCGGGCGTGCAGCGCCGGCGACTCTCGCAACTGACGTAGACCGGGTAGAGCAGCAAGGCGCCAGCCACCAGTTCGTCGAGCGTCAGGCGCCGGGTGCGCCGGGGATGGACGTGGCTGTCGTGCGTCAAGCCCCATCCGGCATAAAACGGCTGACCGTAGCAAAACACCGGCTTGTGGCGCAGCAAGGCCTCGAAGCCGGTGAGCGAGCTCATGACATGCACCTCATCCACCACAGGAAACAGCTGGCCCGGCGAGCCCTGCGTCAGCACCTCGTCGGCCCACTGGCGGGCCTGCTCTTCCTGGCTGCCGCTGCGGCGAAGCCCGGCTACCACGTCCGGGTGCGGCTTGTAGACCAGCCAGGCGTCGGGCCGGGCGCGCCGCACCGCCTGCAGCAGCGCCATGTTGCTGCGAATATCCAGGGTGCCGGTGGCAATCGATGCATCGGTTTCGACCTGGCCAATCACCAGCGCCACGGTCCGCGCGCAATCAGGACGGCGCCATGGCGCCTGGTCTGCCTGGTCCAGGTTGTATTTGCTCAGGCCCGACTGCACCACCTGCTGGCGCAAGACGCCGGCGCGCTGCGTTGAAGCTTCGCTAAAAATTGTGGTTTGCAGCAGCGTTTCCATGTCGCTGGGGCTGCGCGCATCGTAGTAAATGCCCCGCGTGTCCAGCACCCATGAGATCGGGCGGATCAGATCAGCACCCAGGCCGACCGAGCGCAGAAACCCGTCTTCCAGCCGCACCACCCGCACCTGCCCGGCCACATCAGCGGGCACGGCGGCACTGCCCCACAGCAGCAGATCTGCGCCGGCGGGCACGTCCGCGCCGCGCGAGATAAAACGGACATCAGCGCGGCCGGTAAAGTCGCGCACAAGCGCGCGCTTACGCCACGAGAAGCCGTGGGCCACCACGACGGCGCGCCATTGAACCGCGCTGCCAAACTGCGTCATGCCAGCTGTTCCAGCAAACGTTCTACTTGACCGAAGTGCTGGTCCCAGGTCGGCACGCTAAAGCCCTGCAGTCGCTGCAGCTGCGCAGCACGCCGGGCGCCGGCGGTCTCGGTGTAGTCCAGCACCGCCTGCCCCCAGCCAATACCATCAACAGGATTCAAAAAATCCGGTATGTCGCCGGCGATTTCCCGAAACACGGAAAGATTGCTTGCCACAACGGGTGTGCCCAGCATCAAGGCCTCCACCAGCGGCATGCCGTAACCTTCAACAAAAGACGGAAACAGCAAGGCCTGCGCGTGATGCAGGTAGCGCGCCAAGTCGGCATCCGTGCAAGCGGCCACCTCATGCAGAACCGGCCGAATCACCTCGCAGCGCTCCAGCATGTCCAGCACGTTTTCGCATTCCCAGCCGCGCTGACCAATCACCACGAGGTGTGGGCAGGCATCGCCCAGGCGTTGCACCAGCTCGCGCCAGACGTTGAGCAGCAGCAAGTGGTTTTTGCGCGGCTCTAGGGTGCCCAGCACCACAAAATAGGGCCGGCTCAGCGGCGACGCAGTCTGCGTGGTCGCGCCTGCTGGCAAAGGCGCAGACGCCAGTTTGGCGACCACGGCGGGCGGCATGGGCAAGCCCTGGCAGCGCGCAAAGTCGGCCATCGCGTCGAGCGTGAATTGGGAATTTCCGATCACCGCGGCGCCGGTTTGCAGCATGGTCTGCATGCGCCTGACGTGCAGCGCCTGCTCGCCGGCACGGCAATATTCCGGATGGCTGATGGGAATCAAGTCATGCACGAAATAAATCGGCTTTTGGCCGGAAACGCCAAGCCACCGGGCAAAGCCGCGCCCTTCCACGCCGGAATGACCGAGGTAAAACCCCAGTTTGCCGGCTGTCTTTTGCGCCGGCCAAGGCGGCAGAAACGCTCTAGCCAAAACGCGCGCCATTCGAAACGCCAGGTCGGGTGGAGGCGCCAGTAACAGCGCAAACAGCGCTTGCGACTCCCGGTACGCCAGCACGCGACGCCAGTTGCCCATCAGCAGCACCGCTTGGGCGCGCTCACCCCAGCGCGCAACGTAGGCCAGACAGACGCGGTCAACCCCCGTCGGCAAGCGCCCCCGCAAGGCACGCCTGAGCAGGCGACTGATGTCAATAAAAACCTCAGCCTTCACAAACTGGTCCGGCTTAATTCGGATTCAAGGCGCGCACGCCGGCAACAGGCGCCACCACCGAACCGATGATGTTGAGGAACTTCTGCAGTTCTGCCGCAGGCGCGTTCGTGACAAACATCACGTCCTTGTTCCGAATCGGAAAGCCTTGCGCCACAAAGAAGGTGGCGGGGTCTTTCAGGTCGACGCGGTAGACCACGGGGATTTTCCCCTCTGGCGTGGTCTGCACGCCGGAATCAGCTTTCAAACCCAAGGCGGCCGGATCCTCGAACCTGAAAACGAACACACCTCTAGCGTCGGCCCGCGCATCCTGCAGACCACCGGCGCGGGCCAGCGCCTGCGCCAGCGTGATCCCCTGCGCTTCGAAATTCATCTCTTCGTTCTTGCCGGTCGCACCCAGCACCGTGAAGCTCAACGGCTGATGCAGGGCCGTCACCACGTCGCCCGATTGCAAGACGATGTTTTGCAGCGGGTCCTTGATGATCGTCTCCAGCGGCAGCGCCTGCACCGAAGTGCCGCGCGTGATCTGCACCGTCATCTTGCCAACCGGCTGACGCACACCGCCGGCCGCCGCCACGGCATCGAGCAGGCGCTCACCCTTGGCCGTCAACGGCATGCGCGCGTTGGTGTTGAACTCCCCCACGACCGTCACATTGGAGGTGGCATTGCGGATCACACGCACCAGCACCTGCGGCATATTGGCCTTGCCCTTGAGGAGGCGCACCACATCGGCTTCTATTTGCTGCGGTGAGCGCCCGGCGGCCTGCACCGCGCCGGCAAACGGCACATTGATTTTCCCTGCACTGTTGACCATCTGCTCGGGCAAGGCCGTGACGCGCGACGCTGCCGCGCCCGCACGCGGATCAAGCACACCAGAACCGAAAAGGCTGGCTGGCGGCGCCTCCCAGATCGAGATTTCCAGCACGTCACCGGCACCCACGACAAATCCGGCCGCTGGCGTGGCACCCAGTGTTTCCGAAAACAGCCGGCGCTGCTGGCTTGCCGCCACCCGGCGCGCCACTACGTCGGTTACCTCGACCACCTGAACGCCCGACAGATTCTGCGCATTTTGCGCATTCGCGACGTTGGCTGAATTGTTCACCTGCTCTGCGCTGGGCCCTGCAGAGGGCAACCAGCCGGGATAGGTACTGCAACCTGCCAACAACAGGCTAGAAATCAGTGCCGATGCCAGGCCCAGCAGGCTGCAAGGTACCTCACGCGCAGAGGCAAAACGCCCTGCTTCATTGTCTTTTTTCATCTCAATCAGTCCTTTTTGATTCAATTTGGCTACCCGCTAGCCGCAGGAGGCCGCGCGCCGGTAGACCTTCACGGTCTCGCTAACGCAGCGTTGCCAGGTATAAGAAGCGGCCACGGCCAGCCCTGCGGCGGTCGCGTGCAGTCGCCATGCTTCATCAGTGAGGCTTATTTCCAGGGCCGCGGCAAAGTCAGCGATGTCGTCTGGCTCGGCCGTCAACGCAGCCCCCTGGGTGATCTCCGGCAGGCACGATTGCCCCGATACCACCACAGGAACGCCACAGGCCATCGCCTCAATCGGAGGTAAGCCAAAGCCCTCGTAGGTGGAGGGGAAGACAAAAACCACAGCACCGGCATACAGCGCGGGCAAATCACACTCGGGCACGTAGCCCAAATACCGCACCCAACCCTGCGCCGTGCCGCGCCGTATCTTCTCTTGCAGCGCCTCACTGAGCCAGCCGCGGCTGCCCACCAGCATGAGCGGGAACGCGCACCGCAATGCTGCTGGAAGATATTCCCATGCACTCAGCAGTTGTTCGATCTTCTTGCGCGGCTCCAGCGTGGATACACACAAGGCATAGGCGCCAAATACCAAACCATAGGTAAGCAGCTGACTGGTGATCTCATGGCCAAGGCGGGGCGCGTAAGCGGCCGACACTCCCAAAGGCACTGCCGTGACCCGGCTGGCAGCCAGACCGGTAAAGGCCATCACCTCGGCGCGGGTGGTTTGTGAATCGGTAATGACATGAACCGACTGCGCCAGGGAACGCGAGAAGTCACGCTCGAAATGTCGTACCCGCTCCGCTGGATGCGTCTCGGGGAACTTGAACACCGACAAGTCATGCACCGTGATGACACCCTTGTCGGCACAGGCCGGAATAAAAAAGTTGGGACCATGAAAGACATGACCGCGACACGCGCGCGACACGCCCCACTCACGCGCCCAGCGTGGCGGCTTGAACATGCTGCGCGCGGCTGGTTTGGCGCAGCCTTCTGGCGCGCGCACCAGCTTGCCCAGGTCATTAACCCAGCGCCCGGCGCGGTAAAACCTCACATCGCGCATCCCGTCGTGCCCGGGCAAACCCTGCGCGAGTTCCCAGGTGTAGCGGCCAATGCCCGTGAGCCCGGGGGCCAGCGCATCAACGGACAGGACCAGCTTCAAACGCTGGCCTCTAGCATCCAGCGCAGGGTGTCAGCCAACGCAATGGGCGGCAACGCGCCAATGGCCGACTCAAGTTCGGCGTTGCTGCCCAGCAGCAGCTTGACCTCGTTTTGACGCACGAATGCGGGGTTGACCCGCACTTCAAACGGGTGGCCGGAAATCTTCCGCACCATTGATAGAACCTCATTGAGCGTCCAGGCCCGCCCTGAGGACACATTGAAGGTCTGCCCCAGCACCATTGCGGCATCGGCCTGCAGCAAACGGCAGTAGCACTGCACCACCGTGCGCACATCCGAAAAATCTCGCGCCACTTCCAGGTTGCCCAGCTCAATCAGCGGCGCGCGGCGGCGCACGTGGTTCACGATCTTAGGGATCAAAAAACTCTCGGACTGACCAACGCCGGTGTAGTTGAAGGGCCGGACCAGTACCATCGGCAGGCGCTCGGCATAGAGCCGCGCCACATACTCCATCGCCAGCTTGCTTACGGCGTAGTCATTGGCCGGCGCTGCGGGTGTCGACTCATCAAGCACACCGCCCACCGAGTTGCCATAGACGTTGGCACTGCTGGCCAGCAGGACTTTTTCAATCGGCGCCTTGCCTTGCACCAGCGCCTCAAGCAAGTTGCGCGTGCCCACCACGTTGGTTCGGTACAGGGCGTCCACATCGCCATGCGCCACAAAGGCGATGGCGGCCAGGTGGACCACCTGCTGCGGCTGCACCTCTTGCACCACCGCCGTCAGCCGGGCCGCATCCGACAGATCGGCCACGTGCAGCTTCGCCACGCTGGCCACGCCATCGGCTAGCGGCTTGTGCACTGTGCCGTGCACTTCGTAGCCAGCGCGCTGCAGTTCATTGGCCAGATAACGGCCGGTAAACCCATCGGCACCGGTTATCAGGATTTTTTTCATCTCACACTCCAAAATTAGTGAGGCGCCAAGCACCCCTGGTAGGTTAGGCCGGTCGGGCACGCACCGGTAGCGCCCGCGCACGGACTGCATTTGATTCTGCGTTGCCAGCGGACTGCAACAAGGCCGTTCGCCAGCATCAAGCTTCACGCCAGCTTGCAAGCACAGCTAAAGCCAGCTTGTTGATTTCACCGGCCCGCAGCAGTGTTGCCGCCTCGGTATAGCAGCGAAGCTCGGGCGCATTGCCAGACGGGCGCAAATGAATGATTTCCTGGTTGACGAATGTGACGCGCAAACCGTCCGTCGTATCCACACCGCTCACAGCACCCGATACCGCAGCAAACAAAGCCTCCAGTGCCGCGTTTTGCTGCTGCCGCGTTCCCTTTTGCAGGCCTGCCAGATGCTGCTGGCTCAGCGCGGTGGGAAAGTTCTGAATCCGGTCACTGCAGGTGTAGCAGGTCGGCAAGGTAGCCTGCAAGGCCGATACCGTGCAGCACTGCGACCGCGCACTGGCCAGCGTTGCCAGCATCGGTAGCGCCGCATCGCGGGTAGGCAACGCGGCCAACACACGTCCGGCCACGACCACTGGCGTCGCTAAAAGGAAACCGCCATTCGCCTCGTAGCCGCAAACGCCGGAACCGCTATTGGATGGGCTCTGCACCAAAGCTGCCTGCATGCCCTCAATCACATACGGCGAGCCAATACGGGTGCGGCTGGTGCGCGCAAACCAGCCCGACTTTTCAAGCGCTGTGTTGCTGCTCACAGGCGTTACCACGCACTGCGCGCCCAAATACCGCGCACAAAGAATGCCCAGCACATCGCCGCGCAGCCACTCACCATGTTCATCGGCCATCAGCGGACGATCAGAGTCGCCATCGGTGGACACAATGGCGTCGAGCTGATGCTGCGCCGCCCATTGGCGCGCCAGCAATACGTCCTCGGCGCGCACCGCCTCTGTATCAACCGGCACAAAGCTGGCCGAGCGCCCCAACGGCAAGACTTCAGCACCCAGGGCCTGCAGCAACGTGACCAGCACATCACGCCCGACCGCCGAATGCTGGTACACCCCTACGCGCAGTCCCTGCAAAGCTGCCGGACGAAGAAATTCTGTGTAGCGCCGCACGTAGGCTGCAGTGACATCCAGCGGCTCAGGCAAGGACGGCGGCGAAAGCAGCGCACCTTTTGCATCGAACAGACCGTCTGGCAACAAAACGCGCTGGGCACGAATGCCCGCCTCGTCAGGCTTGAGCACCTCGCCCGCGACGCGATTGAACTTGATGCCGTTGCGGTCGTCCGGAATATGACTGCCTGTGACCATCAGCGACGGAATGCCTTGCGTGAATGCATGCAGTGCCACTGCTGGCGCAGGCACAAAACCGCAAAAAATCGGCTGGCCGCCCTGCGCCGTGATGGCGGCCATGCAGGCCGCCAAAATACGCGGCGTACTGGCCCGCAAATCGCCGGCCAGCGCCACCGGTGTGCCTGGCGCAAACTCGCCGACGGCCGCCATGTGCTGCAAAAAAGCCGCTGTGTAGGCAAAACACACGGCGTCCGTCATGGCCAAGACCAAGCCACGCGCACCGCTGGTGCCAAAAGCCACGCCGCTTTGCGCCATCAGGTCGCTGATAGCGACTAGCGACGCGCCTTGAACCAGTTCTTTTGATCGCCCTTTCAATGCACTTTGCATACCTTGCATAGCGTCAGCCATCTTAGAAAGAGAAACCGGCCTGGTTACGGCGCAGGTCGGCCTCAACCATCATCTGGCACAACTGCTCCAGCGTGGTCTTGGGTGCCCAGCCCAGCTTCGCCTTCACTTTGGTCGGGTTGCCAATCAGCAACTCCACCTCAGCCGGCCGATAAAACTTGGGGTTGATGCGCATCACGGTTTTGCCCGTCGCGCAGTCAATGGCCGTTTCTTTTTCTGCCGCACCTTTATAGTCAATCACAATACCCGCGCCCTTGAAAGCCATGGTGACAAAGTCGCGAACGGTTTCGGTGCGGTTGGTGGCCAGCACAAAAGTATCCGGCTCGTCGGCCTGCAGCATGCGCCACATACCCTCGACATATTCTTTGGCGAAGCCCCAGTCACGCTTGGCGTCAATGTTGCCCAGTTCCAGGCAATCGAGCTTGCCCAGTTTGATCTTGGCCACGCTGTCGGTGATCTTGCGCGTCACGAACTCACGGCCACGCAATGGGCTTTCGTGGTTAAACAAGATGCCGCTGCAGCCAAAAAGTCCATAGCTCTCCCGGTAATTAATAGTCATCCAGTGCGCGTAAAGCTTGGCGACACCGTAAGGGCTGCGCGGGTAAAAAGGCGTGTCTTCCATCTGTGGCACGGCCTGCACCTTGCCGAACATTTCAGACGTGCTGGCCTGGTAAAAGCGAATTTTCGGGTTAACGATGCGAATGGCTTCGAGCAGATTGACCGGCCCCAGACCGGTAATTTCAGCCGTAGTGACGGGCTGATCGAACGACACGCCGACAAAACTTTGTGCGGCGAGGTTATACACCTCGGTCGCACCGGTGGTTTGCAGTAGGCGGATGCTGGACGACAGATCGGTCAGGTCATATTCAACCAGATGCAAATGAGGGTGCTTGGCTACCCCCAGCTCCTCCGTCCGCCAAAAGTTGACGGAGCTGGTGCGGCGGTAGGTGCCATACACTGCATAGCCTTTGCCGAGTAGCAGTTCCGCAAGGTAGGCGCCGTCTTGGCCAGTAATACCAGTAATTATTGCAGTTTTCATAGATATTCCATTTCCTTTAAATAAATTAACGTTTTTTCTGGCGTCTGACTCTTGCCTGTGTTGGAGCCGGGGAGGACGTTTGCGACGACTTCTTGGCCTTGACTCGTGGCAGACTGATCACTTTGGCGGAATGAGCGTCGGTTAACTCTGCGTCGCCCGACAGCATCTCTGCCACTGTCGATCGTGGCCTGGGGTTTTCCAACTCGACAGGTGCCGCCGGGGAAGGGGGAAAAGATACCTCTGCATTTTCGACAGTATTAGCAGCGTCAATATTCAAAGAAGGGATATGTGGTTCATCTATCCTTCCCGAAAATCCAAATTCGCGTCCCAGCGCTAGGCCCTGCTTCGACATCCATGCATTGTCGGGCGCATGGTAGCGCGATAAGATATTAAAAAGCCGCACTGACTTGTTTGCTCTCCGAAAGGAGCCGTGTTGCAAAATATTATTTGCGTATTCTTTGCTCCCTTCCCTTATCGCTTTTCTGGTCCGGTGAAGGTCCACACCCCGGTCATCCAACAGGCATTCAATCGAATGTCTTAACATTTCACATTCAGCCAACGCGCTAATACTGGGGTGACCCGAAAACGGTAGTTTAATATCCTGACCAGTCGGAAACTCAGCTCTAATTAAATTGACATGCTGTTTGTCGAGCTCGTTGAACGGGTCGTACAGCATAATAACTTCAATGCCATCGTCGCCAGTCATGGGGGTATGACAAAACGAAAGTGAAGCTGCTTCTTCGATCCAGCGAAGCTCGAAAGGCACAGAACCTGAATCAATTGAAAACTGGGGGCTACACGCAATGACTTTGTGCAGCTCAAGAGCTTTGGCAAAATATAGCGCGGCATACGCCCCCATACTGGAACCATATCCGACGCGTAAACTATAGTGGTGTAAATATTCCTGCGTGAGATGCGTCATTTCATCTGTAGAGACGTTTTGATACCACTCATTTTCAGTGATTTTAAAACAGAGAACGTCGTACCCTAAAGAAACGAAAAAATTCTCACCAAATCCTTTAGCCTCAAACCCCAAAAAATCATAAGGTTGAAAAGTAATAGCAAGCTTATCGCTTCCAATCGAAATTAAATCGGCAGCAATACTCTCATTCTCAAATACCCGCTTTATCTCGGCGTGCCGGGCTATGACTTTCTGGAACTCCCCGATTCTGCCAATTTTGTAAATTGGATTTGCCGCAGCCTGTTCACTCGTCCACGGCGTAATCTCGATCATGGAGATCTGGACGTCTGTTTTTTCATTGACCCAGATTCTGAGCTCAAGGTCTGTACAGTTGGAATCCAGCGTTATGGGGACCCTGGTCAGGCAACCGTCTTCGCCAGGTTCATGCAAAGAAGACTCGGCGACGATGAATCGCCCTTTATTAATCGCAATATCCATACGAGCTCTGGCGAGACCGCTTTCTCCAGCGATACCGCGAAGGGTCACGAGATACTGCCCCGCCGCCAGGGAAATGTAAGAACCAAACAGCAGATAGCCCGCCTTACTTGTGCTCGTGGTGTTAGGGCCAGATCGGGTTCCTACCTGCGTTTGAAAACGAGTATCAGAACCCTTAAAAAAGTATTCCTCTGGAAACTGGCCGGGCGCAATCTCGAGCGTGGCAATTTCCATCTCAGTACTCTCACTGACCCAGACCCGAACCTCCAGGTCAGAGCACGGGGAAGTCAGCTCTATGGCCAACGTGCCAAAGCAACCGGTGTCGTCTGGTTCGCTCAGGACGAGTTCACCCAGCTTGCGTGTATCTTGATCGCAGACGACATCCATGCGTGCTGCGGCAAGGCCTTTAATTCCAATTGAACCTCGAAACGCGACCCGATACCAGCCAGCAGCCAATGGGATATAGGGCCCATAGACAAGATGCCCCTCCCTGCCCGTCGTTTTCATTGCTAGTCCCGCACGTTCCCCTACCTGGGTATTCAGGCGATGATCGCTAGCCATGAATCGGTATATATCATCGGGCATCCATTGGCTATGCCATTGCCCGTTCAACATTACATCCAGTAAATTCTTCGTACTTTGTTTCCAGGTCAGCCAGGGCATTTTGTCTGACTGAGGGGTACGGCCAAGCTTTTCCAATGCCTGCCATTCGCGAACGGCACTAGCGAGCGCTTCGGGTTTCAAACCCGAAAAATAGAATGCGTGTTCTCCCGCGACCTCCCGAAACACAGGCAGATCGCGGGCAATAATCGGTTTCTTGTGATGAGCGGCTTCAATCAGCGGCAGGCCAAAACCTTCGCCTTCCGACGCCGAGATCAGACAGCCAGACGCAGCATAAACTTTCTCAAGGTACTCGTCGCTAATGCCCTCGAGCCAGAACAAACGTTTATTGCGTTCGGAATGACTACGAAGCATGTCAACTAACAGATCTACATTCCAGCCATGCTTGCCCACTATCACCAGATTGACATCGAGACCTTGATCCCAGAGCTGCTCAAACGCCATCAACGTTTGCATTTGGCCTTTACGCGGCTCAACCGTTCCCACCATCAAAAAAGTGGGTCTGACTGACAGAACGTCGAGTACAGAAGCCGCATCGGCAGGAAGCCCCGTTGTTGGCACTGACCCAGCCAAGTCGGCTGCGTTATGCGACCATCCAATATTCAATGGCCGCAAGCGCTTCCCGCCAAACATGCCAAGCCAATCGCGCAGCTCATCGGCAACAGTGCGGCTGACGCATATAACACCGTCCGACTCCGCTATCGTGAGAAGCCACCGCGCATGCAGGAGAGGTATGGTTTCTGGAAAAAGTTTTGGCTTTAATACCGGCAGCAGATCGTGGACCAAGAAATATACGCGCACGCCGTTCTGCCGCAATATTTTAAAATAATCAGAATTACTTGTCGTAATCGAGTGCGTCAGATCAAGGCCAAAGAAAATATCGCCACTGAAGGCGTCAATAGGCGAGTCTTCCAAATCTACACTATTTACTTTATCCGAAAACTGCAAAGTAAAATTCCGCGCATACCGGTAACCAGTTCCATTTTGCGCGGCATATACGGGCTCTATCCTGAAGCCCTTCGGAGGATTGTCGAGCAATTCCGTCAGAATGCTACGCACCACCCGCTGCACGCCAGTTTTTGAGTCTCGCTGCACCAATTCTGAAATATCAATCAGTAATTGTGACTCACCTTTTACGGGGTGGTTCTGCGCAATAGCTTGGGCCGTTTTCAGCCAGTCATTTTCGTCTAACGGGGGAGCCTGGCTGGCAATTTTGTCGACCAGCCATGAGGTAAACGCCGAATTAGATTTTCGGTTGCTGACAGAAACACTCTTTTTATACTGCTTGCCATGCCACAGCTCAAAGGCCGAGATAGTTATTTTGGCAGTCGCATCCCATGAATATGCCTTGGATCGTTCGAGTCCGTGTCTGGCTAAGTCAAGTCGCATATCCTCGTCGTTCAATACCTCGGCTATTTTTTCGGCTATGTCCTTTTCACTGAAGGGATTGAACAATGCATCTACTCTTCCAATTACTTCGGGCAGGCTGGTCGTATTGGCTACTATGACAGGAGCGCCGCAGGACATCGCTTCCAGGGCAGGCAAGCCAAAGCCCTCGTGCCAGGAAGGAAATACAAATAGGTCGCACAGGTTATAAAGCTGCACCATTTCTTCATCGCTAACCCGCCCTGTAATCACGACATCGGAGGAAGTAAGCCCGGAATAATTCGTATAGTCCTCAAATTTCTGCCGATGGGGACCCGGCAAGCCGCCAACTATTGCTAGTTGATAAGTCTCCCTAATATTGGCAGGCAGTAAAGAAAAAGCCTTGATGAGGCGAAGATGATTTTTTCTCTCATCCGTTGCACCCGAGTACATCAGGAAGCGGCGGTTTAATCCGAAGCGCTTGCGCAATGCACTCTCTTGCTCTGCAGAAATCTTGACAGGTTTGAAGTGATCGTCCACTGCAGCGCCAATATTGACGGCCTGCTCAGGTGATGCATCCAGAAAATCGATGCTCTCCTGTCGCGCTGATTCCGAAATGGCAAGATATATATCTGCCTGCTTTAGGAATGCAAGTTTTTCTTGATAGAACTTCGCGAAGGTTGGATGGGGCGTGAGATAAACCTCGCTTTGAAGAAGTGGGATCAAATCGTAAAAGGTCACAGCCGTAGGCAGCGCATCCGTCGATAAACCAATACTGTTGACGGAATTGTCATCAAAACCCTCAAACAAGCTTGTTATGTGGATGATGTCCGGCTGCAAGCTGGCCAAAAATGTTTCACGGATCAGTTCAGCTGCATGCCTGCGCCATATATTTGCCGGATCGGCGCTGTGAACAGGCCCGGGCGCATTCCACACCACGATGTTCTGCTGAGGCAATTTCCCATCAAAGTCTGCGCGTATGGCTTCAATGGAGTCGGGAAACAGACCATTCAGGGCGATAATTACTTCATGGTTTCCCCGGTTCCGGACCATGGCATGCGCCAAAGCGAGGCTATACCGTCCGATGCCGCGATGACGACTTCCACTCTGCGCCCCTTGTAAATCAATAACGATACGCATCAATGGGCCTTCTCGGCATGTTGTACAGCCGCTGTTTTAAGTTGAAGATAAACATCTCTTGCGTGAGGCGAGAGTTGCTTGAGTCCATCAAGCGCTGTCGGCTGGACGGAAGCATGGGCCGCGCTGTCCGGCGTCGCCGGGGATGTACCGCCCAATATCGATATCACGGTCTGACTTTGATTTCGGATCAGGTGGTGTAAGCCTGCAAATGCCGTTTCCATCTGGTTGAATCGACAGTTACTTGCCTCGTTGAGAACAAGAATTTGGTTTTCAATGGCGCGCAGCTTTCGTTGGATGGATTCACCTCCGCCGGTGTTATCGAACTGTCTGAAGAGCCATCCAATCAGTGGGTATTGCCCTCTCTGGTGTTGTCGAATCGCTCCATCCAGTTTGGGAAGCGTGGTCACGCGCGACTTGCCTTCTGTTGATAAACGCAGTTGCGCCAACATCTGAATTTTGGAGAAACCTGAGCGCAACCGGTCCAGGTAATAAGTCAAGCCCTCAGGATCAGGCGCCCGTCCAAATAGTGTTTGATAAGCGCAAATAACAAACTGTTGGTCGTGGCAGGCCAATAATTCATCCAGCGTGTTTGCCGGGGTTGAGGTGAACGCGGTAGGTGTGTGGGCAGAGGAAGGCATGAGGGGCTCATTGAATGCATATAAGGCGTTGATCGGTGAGGCTGAGTCGGGTGGCAAGGCACCCTCTTCGCTTGCATGGGCCTGGGCAGACGAATCGACCGTAGCCGTGGTGGTTAAAAGATTTGGCTTAACAGGCGCTTGTCGGGCGTTGGCCAGCGGCAAAGGTAGAGCAGCAGCCGGCGCGATCACGGCATCTGCGCCAGGATTTTTGAGACCCGTGAAGGGGAGCAGCGCGCGCAGTGGTTTGGTCATGCGCCAGATAAGCGAGGCATGCGTCGCTGCAAGGGTTTGCTGTAGCTCGGCCAGCGACTGGTGCAGCAGCAAAGCTTGTTGCTGCCCGGAAAGGATCTCGGCTTTGAGCTGGCTCTCCACGGCTGCGCAAGTTTCAATCAGGCGACTGTGCTCCGCCAGCCTCGCGCCCAGTTGTAAGTCATGGTGTTGCGCTTGTAGTTGATGGGCGTGGTGAAGCGCCTGCACTTCGCTTTGCAGAGCTGCGATCTCCTGGCCTAACGCTTTGTCACGCCGTGCCCAACTTTGATCCTGTTGAAGGCGTTCTTCGTGTGCCGACCTCTGTTGCTCAAGCAGGCACTGCTCCCGTTCGGCCTGCTTCAAGCTGAGCGCGCGCACGCGTTCGCTGTGCAGCTTGGCCTGTTCGGCTTTCTGATGCTCCGCCTGTTGCTGAACGGCCAACAGTTGCGCGATAACTTCCTGCTCGCGTTGCAGTTGCTGGCCCAACCTGTTTTCCAGCGCCAGCCGGGATTGGCTGCTTTGCACGGCGTGTTCTTTTTCACGCTGCGCCCGTTCTTGTTCCAGGCGGCGTATTTCCTGTTGCCCGGCCTGGAGTTGCTGGGCGTGCGCCTCCTCCCGTTCGGCGTGCTGGCGCCGTAGTGTCTTGACCTGCTCCCGATGCATGCGGGCCTGGTCTGTCGTGTCCCTTGCGGCTTGCAGTTGACCGGCCAGCAGCTGCGTGCCAACGTCCTGCTCACGTTTGGCGCGGTCCTTCAGCAGGTTTTGAAGATCCTGCTGCCGGGCTTGCAGTTGCTGACTGAGAGACTGTTCCCGCTCACTGTGCTGACTGACCAGTGCGTGCTGTTGTTCCCCATGGCTGCGGACCTGTTCGGCTTTATCGTCGGCAGTTTTCTGTTGAATTTCCAGCATTTGAACGGCCGCCGCGCGCTCCCGTTCGGCTTGCGTTTTTTCCAGCAAAGCAATGCCAAGGGTCAGTCGTTCGATCTCACTGCTTGTCAATTGCCTTTGCTGCTTGACCAGTGCAGAGGCTTCGGCGACCTTCTCCTGGTAGCGCTCATCAATCTTTTTGTGGAAAGTCGCGCTGGCTGTGCCGTTGAGGGTAAATTGGTCGAAGACGTTTGGCGGTGCCGCAAACGCTTCCCTAAGCTCGGGATGCTCGTTTGACACGTAGTAGCGGTTGAGTCCGTCGAAATAGACATGGGCATATCCATAGGCAACAAGAGTCGCTTCCCAGTTTTCGCGCGTCTCTATCTGCGTGAGCGGCAGAGTGCTTTCCACCACGACTACCCACGGGCGTACCGCAGAGGAGCGCCAGCTGGAAAGCACTTGCTGCTCAAAACCTTCAACGTCAACTTTTAGCCAATGGATATCGGGCGCCGTACAGGTATCAAAAATTGCAGACAGGGCGATGCAGGGAACGGTGGTTTCGCGAACATCAAATCCACGCTCTCGGTGCTGCGCTGCAATAGTGGCGTCTGCGGTCGAGATTCCAGTGTCCGGAATTTCAAAAAAGCGCAACACCCCTGGGCGAGTCCCGACAGCCGCCTGAATGACGGTGTCGCCCGGGCGCTGCTGCCTTAGCAATTCAGCATACCGCGGTGTGGGCTCAACATGAATGCCGTGCCAGCCATGCTCATGAAACGCGAGGCTGACAGAGTCAACTACCGGGTCTTGGGCGCCGACGTCTATGTATGTACCGCTTCTAATATGGCCAAGCGCCCGCCAGAGCATGACGTCTTCAAAATTTTGGGCGTAGGAGTTAATGCTCATACCGCTGCGCCTCGTGCGGCTCGCGCGCTTCGGTTTGAGCGCTTGACGGTGGAAGCCGCTGCTGCGGTGCCCTGCGGCAAGCCCAGCGCGTGCGTGAGCTGCGCTGCCGCAAGCTGCCATGTGGGCAGCTTTGCGCGCGCCCAACCAGGCAAGGCAGCACCAGCTCGTGGCAACCATTGATTGATGGCAGTTGCCAGGCCCTGCGGCGTTTCGCCATTGAAATAGGTAACGCCCGCGACTTCAATTTCGCGAAAAACCGGTATGTCTCGCACCAGCACCGGCTTGCCATGTAGCGCCGCCTCCACCAAAGGCAAACCGAAGCCCTCTGCGCGAGACGCCACCAGAACGCCCCTGCATGTGGTGTACAACCGAAGCAAAAATTCATCGCTGATGTTGTCAAACCAGAACAGTCGTTTGCCGGCTTGGGGGTGCCTGCGTAGCCGTTCTTGCAGTGCCTCGGTCTTCCAGCCTGGGCGGCCCACTATGACCAATAGCGGCACAGGGACGGGTGGGGTTGGCAGTTTCCATAGATGTTCAAAGGCGGCTAAAGTCTGGTCATGACCTTTGCGTGGCTCCAGCGTGCCCACCATCAGCACGGCAGGCGTGTTGCGCAGGCGGGCAAGTAAAAAACCGGCATCCGGCGGCAGACCGCCGCTGGGCGCGCTAGCTTCAATGTCGGCTCCCAGCACCATCTTGCTGGCGGGCAGCGCGGTGCCTGGAAGGTCAAACTTCGCACTGAGCCAGGCGGTCAATTCGTCTTTAACGGACTCAGAAACGCAGATGGCGTTGTCAGCGTATACCGCCACCCATTTAATCCAGCGCTTGAAGTTGCGCGTGGTCGTTTTGTTGAACCATTGCGGGTGCTGAAGTGGTAGCAAGTCATACACCACCACATGCACCGAGACGCCGCTTTTTTTCCAGCCAAGCACTTGTGCCTGGTGGCGCGGCAGCAGGTGGGCAGCCAGGTCAAGAGCCAGAAACAGGTCACCGTTCTGCGCCTTGACCGGTGCGCCCAGGCCTTGCTGCGGCTCATCTGGCTGCGCCATAAAGCGTGGCGCCGCATGGCAGTAACCCTGGTGCCGCGTGGCAAAAACGGGACACACCCGAAAGCCCCTTGGCGGCGCTGCAATCAACTGAAGCAGCAGCGCGCGCACCACGCGCTGGATGCCGGTGCGTGCGTCGCTTTGATGAATGACGGAAACGTCAATTAGCAACTGCCGCATTAAGGTATCCGTTGGCAGCGACGCCTGAACGCCAGTCATTGCACTCTGCCGTGCCAGTTGCACGGGGAGCAGCTTGAGAAGCCACGCGGGCAGATTACGCGAAATTTTCATCATGCAGTGGCGTGGTCTTGATAAAACGCAAAAGCTTCGTCCACTTCGTCAAATGCAACGAGCTTGCCTTTGTCCAACACGGCTGCGTGCTGGCAATGCATCCTGATGTAGCCCGGGTCGTGCGAGACGATGATCATGGCGCGGTCTTTGCGCTTTTCGAACAGTTCGACTCGGCACTTTTCGTGAAAGCGGCTGTCGCCCACGGCCACGATCTCGTCGATCAAAAAGCAGTCAAACTCCACCACCATGCTGATGGCGAAGGCCAGGCGCGCGCGCATGCCGGCCGAGTATGTTTTTACGGGCTCGCGCAGGTAGCGCCCCAGTTCGGAAAACTCCTGCACAAACTCAATCTTGTCTTCAGGGCTGGTGCCATACACGCGGCAGATGAAACGCAGGTTGTCCAGCCCTGTCAGCGTGCCCTGAAAAGCACCGCCAAAAGCCAGCGGCCACGACACGCTCATGGAACGGCGTATGCGGCCCGCGCTGGGGCGCTCGGCGCCGCTGATCAAGCGGATGATGGTGGACTTGCCGGCGCCGTTGCGGCCCAAAATGCCCACCTTTTCACCCGGCTTGATAGTCAGGTTCACGTCGTCCAGCACGGTGACGTCGCCGTGGCGTGTGCCATAGCGCTTGATAACGTGTTCGATGTGAATCATTCGGGCATCACCTTGCGGCTGATCTCGTGGGTTTTGACCAGACCCAACAGTGTTAGCGCCGCGCAGACCACTGCCATGTACGAAATGTCGTAATGCGCCTTGAAGATGGAGCCGAAGTAGCCCTCGCGCAGCAGCTCAACGCCATGAACCATAGGCAGCAACAACACGAAATCTTGCGCGGCCGGAGGCAATGCGTCCACCATGAAGGCAGCGCCTGAAAGCGGAAAAAGCAGGTACGAAGTGGGGCCCCATAACTTTTCAACTATTTCAGACTGCTCGCTTAAGGCGCCCATTAATAACGCAAGGGAAAAGCCAAACCAGGCCAACATGAACCATGCGAAAAGAACTTTGCCGACGTCTTCGGGTGCGCTGAGCCAGCCGGTAGCATAGAAAAGCAGCCCCAACACCACAAACGAAATAGTGGCACCAGCCCCTTCCAACAGCAGACGGGAAACAAAGATGTCGATCACTTTGACATGGCGGTGGTACATGAGCGACAAGTTTGGAGTAATGGCGCATATGCAGCGGCCAGGCATATTTCGCCAGAGCAAGACGCTTGAGTAGCCTGTAAGCGCAAAGGCAACGATGGGTAAATTGGAGCCATGCCCAAGACCGGCAATCGTCCACATCGCGGTCACGCCCAAGGTAAACAGCATGGGTTCTACAAACAGCCAAAGAAAACCGATGTTGTGGCGGCCAAAGCGCGTGAGAATTTCGCGCATGAGCAGCGCGCCGATCACCCGGCGCTGAATAGCCCATGACTGGCTTAAAGAAGAGGAGCCTTCCATAGCGCCCTTAGTCCTGGTGCTCGCGCACGCCTGCCAGCAACATGCTCAGGATGCCCCACGCCACCAGGCCCAACACGAAGGTTGCCAAAATGCTGCGCAAGCGCCGGGGTTCCATGGCCAGATCAGGCTGACTGGGTTGCACAATGCGTTCTATATAAACCTGTTTGCGCTGCGCCTCGTTTCGCGCTAGTTCTAGTGAAGCCATCGCGCTGCCCAACTGCTTGTCAGCAAACTCGCGCTCCAGTGCCAGGCGCTGGTAGTCAGCGGCCTTGTTGGACAGCGAACGCCCGTCGCCGGTCACCTTGCCAGTTTCTATGTCCATTTCACTTTGCAAGGTTTTCGCCCGCAGTTGCATGGCCGGGATTTGCGGGTTTTGCGGGGTGAAGGCTTTGAGTTGCGCAAGCTGGGTCTTGGTCGCGATCAGCTCGTCTTGCAATTTGGCTATTTGTTGCAGTTGCGCGGTGGCCTGTCGCTCAGGGTCTACCACGCCTTTGGCGGTACGGTAAGCCGACAACGCCAGGCCAGCGGCCTTGGCCTTGGTTTCGGCGTTGGACACCTCAAGGGCGGCGGAACGGATCAAGTCTTGTCGGCCGCGCTCGTTCATACGGTTGACAAGCGCCTCGCTCAACTCCAGCAGTTTTTGGTTGATGCCGACGGCGTCTTGCGCGGTGTAGGCACGGACCGTGAGCGTTGAGATGGAAGAAACCGAGTCTTGCAGCATCTCCACCTTTTTTTGGTAGTAGCGGTGCAGGGCTTCAAAACTGACGTCAAAGTCCAGTCCACCAAAGCGGCTGAACAGGTCTACCTGGCTGCTGGAAAAGGCCTTGCCCACGCCAAGTTTGTCGTTGATTTCCTTGAGCGCGTCGCGCGAGAGCACATAGTCATGAACGGTGTAGCTGTCGTCTTGCGCGCGCGAAAAACCCGCGCCTTTAAGCAGGGCACCGAGGCCACTACCCATCTGCTTATCGGGGCTGCGCACCACAAAGCGCGACTCCGAAACGTACACGTCCGACGCGATCAACCCGAAGTAAATGGTCGCCAGAACGGTTGGCAAAAACACTGTCAGGAGAAACAGGCGGTTGACTCGAGACAAGCGTTTTTTCACAGCGCGGCGCCAGGTACCGGCGGGGGCTTTCAACTCTAGGGCAGATTGCATTTCCAAGTGAGAATTCCTAATATCGCTTTAACTTTGAGGTGGGGAAAGAAGAGGGAGAGCTGCGGAGTTGGTCCGCTAAAAAACACGAAAGGTACGAAAAGGAAATGTCAAAGCACAATGGCTCCGACATTTTTTAAAATATCTTTTCGCGCGCTTCGCGGACAGAACTCTTCGCGTTGCTGTCTTGGGTGCCTTCTTGCGTGTTTCGTGGCCGAGTCGTCAGACCCGCCCGTACACGTCCTCAAATCGCACGATGTCATCTTCGCCAAGGTACTGGCCGCTTTGAACTTCAATCATCACCAGGTTCATGACCCCAGGGTTCTCTAGCCGGTGCTTGAAGCCCGCAGGTATGTAGGTTGATTCATTGGTTCTGACAAACAATTCGTTTTCACCGTTGACCACCCTGGCCATGCCGCTGACAACAATCCAGTGCTCGCTGCGGTGGTGGTGCATTTGCAAAGACAAGGTCTCGCCCGGCTTGACTTCAATGCGCTTGATCTTGAAGCTGGGGTCTTCTTCAATGACCGTGTAAGTGCCCCACGGCCGGTGCACGGTGAGGTGGTGTTTGTGCGCGTCGTGCGCCTTGTCTTTAAGCGCTGTATAGAGGTGCTTGACGTCCTGGGTGTGGGCTTTGTCCACCACCAAAAGGGCGTCGGGTGTGTCCACGATGATCAGGTTGCTGACCCCGACGGCGCCCACCACGCGCTTGTCGCTCTGGATGAAGCAGTCGGTGACGTCATGCAACAGCGCTTCGCCTTCAATGCGATTGCCGTCATCGTCCGGCACTGAAAGATCGCCCAGCGCGCTCCACGAGCCAATATCGCTCCAGCCGATGCTGCAGGGAACCACGGCTACCTGGTCAGACCGTTCCATCACGCTGTAGTCGATGGAACTGTCAGGCACCTGGGCAAAGCTCTCTTCGTCAAGAGTGAGTTTTTCAAAGCCCTTGCCTTCAGCCCGGCTGGATTGTTCTAGGCAAGCCATGGTGGTTGAAAGAATTTCCAGGCAGTGCTTTTCCATCGCTTGCAGCATGACGCTGGCCTTGAAGCAGAACATGCCGGAGTTCCACAAAAAGTGGCCCGATGCCAGGTATTCCTGGGCTTTTTCAAGCGAAGGTTTTTCTACAAACTGCACCACCTTGTTGCCATCGGCTTCGATATAGCCATAGCCGGTTTCAGGCGCATCGGGCTCAATGCCAAAGGTGACCAACTTTCCGCCTTTAGCCAGCTTGACGGCTTTGCTGACCGCTGCGGCAAACGCTTCCTGGTCTGCAATCAAATGGTCTGCGGCAAGCACAAGCATGACGGCATCTTTGCCGTGCGTCTTGACAACCGTCAGCGCAGCGGCGGCAATGGCGGCCGATGTATTGCGGCCAAAAGGTTCAAGGATGAAAGAAGTCGGCAGCTTGGCATTGTTGACCTCCCGGAACTCGTCTTCAGTCTGAAACGCAAGTTCGCGGTTGGTGACGGTCAGGATTTCCTTGACGTCGGGCAGTGCGGCGCCTCGCAGAAAAGCCTTTTGCAGCAGGCTTTGCCCGTCCGCAAGGCGAATAAAAGGCTTGGGGTGCAGTTCGCGAGAAACAGGCCACAGGCGGGAGCCTGCGCCACCACAAAGAATAACGGGAATGAGCATGTTGGTTTCCTTAAAAGTTGGGTATGTTTAAGTCAGAGATGGCGCCAGGGTATTGGCTCGTCTCGTAGTGCATACAGGCTGACAGGCGCCTGGGTAAGGTTTTTCATCTGTGCCAGAAAGGTCGCCGTGGCGGCTTTGTCCGCCGGGCGCGCCTGCGTCCAGAACGCATCCAGATCACCAGAAAAAGTAAGCTGTGGATGCTTGTATAAGGCTTCACCCAGTGCCATCACCGGGGCGCCGCGTTCCAGAGCCTGCAAGCCAACCGTGCTGTTGATCAGCACAACACCCGCAGCGCGCTCTGCGATATCAGGTGTATCGCCCTCTACCAGATGATGAATACGATGGCGAACTCCCAACTCGGTTGCTAGGCTAAAAATCAGGCCCGTGTGCCCTGCTCCACCACGTGATTGAGGATGCTGGCGAAACACCAGCATGGCACCTGAAGCAGCGTGCCCGGCAAATGATCGCATGACACGAATGATGAAATCGGCGTTCTGTTCAAACGGGCTGTGGTGGGAGATCTGTGCATCATCATCGTGCTGCAGCGGCACAAAAAAGTAAGGAGGAAGGTTCTTAAACAGCCAGGACTGAAAGCGGTAGTCGGCCGTCCTGGCCAACAATTTGCGCCGCCATGATCGAGCCCAGTAGCCAAGGTAATGGTAGGGGTCGTCCTGGCGGTGGTGCACATAGTGCGGGTAGGCGGCACGCGACTTGTGCATGGCAATGTAGTGCTGGGCGGCATGCCAGGCCATTTTTTGAAAGTGGTGGCGCGAGGTGTGCGGCTCAATACCGTTAAGAGCGACTGAACTGGAGGTGTCGCTCTGCACCAGGGCCATCGGTTTCCAGGAGTAGCGCTGCAGCGTGGTGGAGTAGCCGTTCACCCCATCGAGTTCCATGGTGAGAAAACCTGGTCGAAAATAGCCTTCTTCCAGCACGACCGCGGGCAGGCCAAGGACTCGCACCAGTTCCAGGGCCATCGCGTGGTACTGGCGCGATTGGCCGAACAGCACTACGCAATCGATACCCAACTGTTCGATCAGCGTTTCAAGGAATGCAGGCCAAGCGTCAGGCTTACCTTTGTAGGTTGCAGGCCTGAGCAGTTGGCAGTCATGCTCATCCCCACCCTGAAACACGACTCTATGAACTTCGGCGCCGCCGATTTGCAGCCAACGGCTTAAGCGGTCATAGAAGGGCCCCAAAGGCCCTTGAAGCAACAAGACTTTTTTGGACTTGGCAAGCCGGGTAAGCGCCGGATTGCCCGGGACGCTGCGTTTGACCTCATTGAGCTGAGGCAGAGAAGGGCTTCCTGAGTCGAGCTCTCGCCACACTTCTTGAGGGATGACATGCATCAATTGTTCAATTCCTTAATCGCAGTGACTACTAAAGTCCGAATTACCGACCGGCTACGAGACCAAGGTCTCCGGATCGCAAAATTCAGAATGATTTTTCCCCTGAGGGAAGCAATCAACGATTGACATCAAGCAAAGCTCGGAAGATGTAATTGCTAATATTGTCAGTTCTATCAAGTTTTTAAAATTCTACGCCGAAAACTACTGCTCAATCATTTAAAGCCAAATAAATCCCTCGTAAAAGTTAAATTACAATTGGTACAAACCCTAACTTAATACACAAAACAAGAAGGGTGAGAAGGCCGAACTGACCGAGATAAGTAATTACAAATTGATACCAAAACGACGCGGAATCGCGTTCAGCCTACACTCGCCCAAGTTGGGGCGAGGAAATGGCCGAGCACTATGCAGCCGGCAGGCCTATCGGATTGACGTGGAACCGCGCAGGCTAGTCATCGCGCTATTATTTCAATAGCATGGTGCGCCCGTCAGTCGTGGGCTAGAGGCTACTTTTATTGCAAAAATAGCCGTAATCACTGAAAACGGAATCAGGGTGCGCGCAACGCCGCCTTCAATTGCAGCCCGATCTCGGGTTTGTCGGCAAACGGATCGGTCGGGTTGCGCGCCTGCAAGATGTCTTCGAGCCGCGTTTGCACCGAATTGATGGCTTTGGGGTGGCTGTAGATGTAAAACTGATTGCTTGCGATTCCATCAAATACCCGTTGCGCCACGTCGGCCGCGCTTACCTTGCCGGAGCCGACGGCCTTGCCTGTCATTGCTTGCTGAATCAGCTGGCTCTTCGTCGGCTTGTCGCCGCTTAACTCAGCCGGCCGATTGCGCTGGCTCTGGCCTATGCCGGTGGCCACAAAAAACGGGCACAGCACTGAAGCGCCGATCTGATCGGTCACCAGCGCAAGGTCCTGGTACAGGGTTTCGCTTAATGAGACCACTGCATGCTTGCTCACGTTGTAAACCCCCATGTTGGGCGGATTGAGCAAACCGGCCATGCTGGCGGTGTTGACAATATGTCCCTGCCAGGACGGGTCTTTGGCGGCAGCTTGCAGCATCATGGGCGTGAAGATGCGCACGCCGTGCGCCACGCCCATCACGTTGACGCCGAGCACCCATTCCCAATCCTTGACGCTGTTTTCCCAGATCAGGCCGCCCGAGCCGACGCCGGCATTGTTGAAGACAAAGTGCGGCGCGCCAAAACGCTCGAACACGGCCTGGCCCATGGCCTCCATCTGGTCGGCACTGGAAACATCGAGCCGGAAGCTGAGCACCGGGGCACCGCTGGCCTTGATCTCTGCGCTGGCCTGGTCCAGCGCATCTTGCTGCACGTCGACCAGCACCAGGTTCATGCCTAGCCTGGCGCCTATGCGCGCGCACTCCAGGCCAAAGCCCGAAGCAGCCCCGGTGAGAACGGCCGTTTTACCTTTGAAATTCGTGATCATGAATAATTCCTCCAATTAAGCGGGGCGCAGCATTTCGATGTGGGCAATGCCGTCTTCCAGGTACGGCGCCCCGGCGGCTTCAAAGCCATGCTGCTGGTAAAAACCTTCCAGCCGCGCTTGGGCGCCAATGCGTATGGGCTGGGCGCCCCAATGCTGCGTCAGGCAGGCCACGGCCTTTTTCATAAGCACATGGCCTGCGCCGCTGCCGCGCGCGTCATGGTGCGTCACCACGCGGCCAATGCTGCTTTCGGCAAACTTGATGCCCGCAGCGAAGCAGCGCGCATACGCTACCACCTGACCCGCTTGTCCCGGTTCTTCGCCGAGATGGCCCAGCAGGTGCATGGCCTGCGCATCCGCGCCATCCATGTCCTGAAAGACGCAGGCCTGCTCGACCACAAAGACCTCGCTGCGCAGTTGCAGCAGCTGATACAGCTCAGCCGTCGTCAGCGCATTAAAGGCGACAAAGCGCCATGTGAAGGAGGTGGTGGACAGGCGGCTGATAGGGGTCGTTCTGTTCATGCGGCCTTCAGCGAGTAGCCGATGCGCGGGAAGTGCACATGAACCGTGCCGGCGCGCTCGTCGGTGCGGCGCAGCGTGTAGTGCATGCGGGTGGCGGCCATCAGTTCGCCTTCGGTCGCCTCGTGCCCGAAGCTTTCGCTACTGACCAGCACGCGACTGCCCAGCGCTATGCCATGCTCGTCCTGAAAGATATCGTCTTTCAGCGGCAGCGGCGTGGCGGCCGCCGCTGCGGCAATCGCCTGCACCGCGCTAAATTTATTCATGGTGCCGTGGCCGATTGCGGCCATCCGGTCCATCCAGTCCAGCACGGCGGGCGTGGCGTTCAGAATATCTGCCAGCACCGAGGTGCGCACGCGCGTGAACCACAGCGGGTGGTACATCGCAAAGTCGGTGATGCAAGGCACTTCGCCCAGCAAAAAAGGCCAGTCATCAAGCATGTCCGACAGGCGGCGCAGATAGGATTTGTAGGCGGCTGCGGCGTCTGCCGGGTGCAGCCGCGTCATGCCGCTGCTCATGGCTCTGCGGTCTTCGCCAAATGCGCGGGCCGCCTCCGGCGGTACGTTGTTGAACACCTGGTCCCTGCCCTTGGGCTGAAAGTTGAACGCCATGGCGGTCCAGAACAAGGTGTTGTCTGCCCAGTGCGCCAGGGTGCGCGCCATGCCTTTGCTGGGCTCCGGGTACAGCGCGGGCGCGGGCTGCAGGTGTTCCAACAAATCGGCAATCAGCGTGGTGTCGCAATAAATGTCGGCACCAATTTGCAGTACCGGGGTTTTGCGGTAGCCCCCCGTCAGGGCCACCACGTCGGGCTTGGGCATGATCGCCGGAATGATGACGGACTTCCAAGGCAGGTTTTTGTAGCCCAGCATCAACCTGGTTTTTTCGGCGAAAGGCGAGGTCGGGTAATGGTGAAGAATCAGCTCGATCATAAATCTCCCTGTGGGTTCTCTGACTGTCTCGATATCCCGATGCCTTGGTTGTTACCGAGGCATGGCACGGGCGATGATGCTTTTGAAATCGGTGCCGGAGGCCAGTGTGCCAAACGCCTGACCCCAATTGCCGGCCAGGCGCGAGTCGCAGAAAGCGCCAAACACCGCGCCCGGGGCCGTCTGGTATAGCAGCGCGGCCTGAACTGCCAGCGCCACGTCCTGCGCGAGGCGACGCGCCTGGAGCTCTGCGGTCTCAGCGCTCATGTTTTCGACACGGACCAGCAAGGCGGCAACAAGCCGGTCCAGCGCCGGGTGCGCGCCTTTGGCAGCAGACAGCTCGTGGGCCAGCGCGGCTACTGCATCGGCCTTGCGCAGGGCACGCAGCAGGTCCAGCGCCATGATGTTGCCCGCGCCTTCCCAGATTGAATTGACCGGCATTTCGCGGTAAATGCGCGCCATCACGCCTTCGCCGCCCTCCTCCACATAGCCGTTGCCACCCAAGCATTCCATGGCCTCCTGGGCGAGGTGGCTGCCGCGCTTGCAGATCCAGTATTTGGCGATCGGGGTTAACAGGCGCGCCATGACAGCTTCATGGGTGTCGGTGCCCCGGTCAAAAGTGCGGGCCAGGCGAATCGCCAGCGCGGTCGCGGCTTCAGACTCCAACGCCAGATCGGCCAGCACATTGCGCATCAGCGGCTGATCAATCAGCAGCTTACCAAACGCCGTGCGCTGGGCGCTGTGGTTGAGGGCCAGGCTCAGGGCCTGGCGCATCAGGCCACTGCTGCCCAAGGCGCAGTCGAGGCGCGTCATGCTGCCCATCGCAAGGATTTGCGAAACACCACGGCCTTCATCGCCAACCAGCCATGCCTGCGCCCCTTCGAATTCGACTTCGGAGCTGGCATTGGCCTTGTTGCCCAGCTTGTCTTTCAGGCGCTGGATGCGTATGGCGTTCAGGCTGCCGTCGGCCAGAACGCGCGGCATAAAAAAGCAACTCAAGCCGTCCGGCGTCTGGGCCAGCACCAGAAAGGCGTCGCACATCGGCGCCGATAAAAACCACTTGTGCCCGGTCAGCGCGTAGCGCTCGCCCCAGCTGTCCTGGCCCGCCGGCTCGGCCCGCGTGGTGTTGGCCCGCACATCAGAGCCGCCCTGCTTCTCAGTCATGCCCATGCCCATAGTCAGGCCGGGCTTGCCTTGCCAGGGTTTCAGCACCGGGTCGTAGGCGCGACTGGTGAGTTTGGGACCCCAGTCGGCATAAATCGCCGCGTTGCTGCGCAGCGCCGGTGTGACGGCGTAAGTCATGGAAATCGGGCACAACGTGGACGGCTCAAGCTCGGTAAACAGCATGAAACCGGCGGCGCGCTCGACATGCGGCGATAGGCCAAGGCGTTTTGGCGCCGGGCCGCCCCAAGCCGAAACAGCCCCCTCGGGGCTGAAGGCTGCGGCTCCAAGCCCGCCTGCGCGGGTTTGGACAGCCTGCAGATGCGACGCCTCAGGCGGCGCGGCGCCCTGCAAGGGCAGCGCAGCACGCGAAGCGGCAAGCGTGGGGGCCACTTCTGCCCAGGGCGTGCCATGCAAGCCGGCGCCCACGGCTGCCGCCATCAGCGCGTGGTAGCTCGGATGAAACTCCACATGATCGACGCGCCGGCCGAAGCGGTCATGGCTGTGCAGCTCGGGCGCATGGGTGTTGGCCAGCCGCGCGTGGACCTGCATATCGGCACTGCCCAGCATTGCGCCCAGCCGGCTGAGCTGGGCCGTGTCAAGCTGCGGCGCGTTGAACTTCAGCGCGCCCAGCAGCGGCCGGTTGCTGTCGAACAGGTTGTAATTGACCAGCGGCTCGGGCTGGTTGAAGACCTCATGGGTGATATCCACGGCGACCTCCCGTGCAAAAGTTAAATCAGCTTGACCAGCTGCTTGCCAAAGTTCTTGCCTTTGAGCAGGCCCAAAAAGGCTTCTGGCGCGGCCTCCAGCCCCTGCGCCACGGATTCGCGCGGCCGCAGCTTCGCCGTGGCCACCAGGGTGCCGAGTTCCTTAAGCGCCTCGGGCCAGACGTCCATGTGCTCGCTGACGATAAAGCCCTGCAGCTTCAGGCGGCTGAGCAGGATCAACGAGGGCTGGGTGATGGGCAGCGGCTTGCCGTCGTAGCCGGCAATCATGCCGCACACGGCAATGCGGCCAAAGGCGTTCATTTGCGACAGCACGGCGTCCAGCACCATGCCGCCGACATTTTCGAAGTGGCCGTCAATGCCTTTGGGGCAGGCTTCTTTCAGCGCCTTCGACAGCGAGGCCGCGTCGGGGTGCAGTTTGTAGTCGATGCAGGCATCAAAGCCCAGTTCGTCCACCGCGTACTTGCATTTGTCCGGCCCGCCGGCAATGCCGACCACGCGGCAGCCGCGCGCCTTGGCCAGCGCGGCGAAGGCGCTGCCGACGGCGCCGGTGGCAGCGCTCACCGTGACGGTCTGGCCGGCCTGGGGTTCGATAATTTTGAGAAGGCCGTACCAGGCGGTGACGCCCGGCATGCCGACCGCGCCCAGGTAATGCGACAGCGGCACATGCGTGGTGTCGACCTTGCGCAAGGCGCCCGGCTGCGCCGCGTCGACGACGCTGTACTGCTGCCAGCCGCCCATGCCGACCACCTTGTCGCCAGGTTGAAACAGCGGCGAGCGGCTTTCCACCACTTCGCCCACCGTGCCACCCTGCATGACCTGGCCCAGTGGCTGCGGCACCGCATAGCTTTTGGAGTCATTCATGCGGCCGCGCATGTAAGGGTCCAGGCTCAAAAAGTGATGGCATACCAGCACCTGACCCTCTTGCAAGGCCGCTGTCTGGCTGCTCACGAGCTTGAAATTGCTGGTGACGGCTTCGCCGCTGGGACGGTTGTCGAGCAGGAATTGTTGATTGACGGGCATGTGGATCTCCTGAATGGGATTTGAGGACTTCTGGACAAATAATGAAGCTATAGTTTTGATAGCTGCTCGCGCCCGCATTCATTGGGCTAGAGCACGATTTAATAGGTAAAACGCACTTTAGTCGGTTGAAATGGGACTGACCGCAGCGCTGCCCGCATCAGCCGGATTGGCGCTTTTGGTCTGCCGTTTGACGTATTTAAATGTTCCGGTCGCGTGAGCGCAAGGCCTGCCCTGCGCGTCGTACAGCGTGGCTTCCGTAAATGCCAGCGAGGTGCTGCGGTGCATCAGGCGGCCCTTGCCCGTAAGCTTGCTGCCGTCGCCCGGTGCCGGCTGCATGAAACTGGTTTTCATTTCGATAGTGACCACGCCCATGTCTTTTTGCACACTCCGCGCGGCAACGGCCATCGTCACATCAAGCAGCGTCATGATGGCGCCGCCGTGAGTGACGGCAAAGGAATTGAGGTGCTCAGGCCGGGGCGTGTAGCCAATCGCCGACTGGCCGCCTTCAAACAGTTCCAGCGCAAAGCCGAGGTGGCTGACGAAGGGTATTTCCGCGCCGAAGTTCATCATGGCGTGCGCAGCGCAGGGCCGCCCCAAGCAAGCACAGCCCTCCCCTGGGGCAGCGCCGTACGCGAAGCGACAAGCGTGGGGGCGACGAACGAAGCGCCGGGCCGCCCCAAGCGAAGTTCAGCCCCCTCGGAGGGCAGCGCCGTACGCGAAGCGACAAGCGTGGGGGCGACGAACGAAGCGCCGGGCCGCCCCAAGCGAAGTTCAGCCCCCTCGGGGGGCAGCGCCGTACGCGAAGCGACAAGCGTGGGGGCCATTCTTAGCCGCCAGCGATGACTGAAACGCCGCCGTCCACCGCCAGCCACTGGCCGGTGATGTGCTTACCCGCGTCGGACGCATAAAGCACGCACAGACCCTTGAGGTCTTCGTCATCGCCAAGCCGGCCCAGCGGGGCGTGCGCGGCGAGTTTTTCTTCGCCCATGGCCTTGAGCGTACCCATGGTCATCTTGCTCGGGAAAAAGCCCGGGCAAATGGCGTTCACGTTGATGTTGTGGGCGCCCCATTCGCAAGCCAGGGCCCGGGTGAAGTTGACCACCGCACCCTTGGACGTGTTGTAGGCAATCGTGGTCATCTCGCGCGGGTTGCCACCCAGACCGGCAATCGAAGCCACGTTGATGATGCGCCCCGACTTGCGCGGGATCATGCTGTGTTTGGCGATGTGCTGCGACAAGATGAAATAGCCGCGAATATTCAGGTTCATGACCTTGTCCCAGGCGTCCACCGGGTGATCTTCGGCCGGCGCGCCCCAGGCGGCACCGGCGTTGTTGACGAGGATGTCCACATGGCCGAAACGCTTGATGGTTTCATCGGCCAGCGTGCGGATATCGGCTTCTTTGGAGCAATCGGCGGCGATCCAGTCCACCTCGATGCCGGCAACCTGCAATTCGGCCGCCGCCTTGATCAGATCATCGGCCTTGCGCGAGCTCAGCATGACCCGGGCGCCGGCCTCGCCCAGCGCCTGGGCGAGTTGCAGGCCCAGGCCGCGCGAGCCGCCGGTGACAAGCGCGGTTTTGCCCTTGAGGTCAAACAGTTGCTGGATGGTACGGGTGGCTTTCGGCATAGGGTGTCTCCTTATTATTCAGTCTTGATAAAGGGATTAATGGCTGTCGATGATTTCGTAGTCCAGCACGCTGCGACTGTCGCGCAAGGCGCCCAGCACGCTGCTGATGTACTGGTGCTGCGGGTGCTTTTGGTAGGCCGCCAGCGCCGCGCTGCTTTCAAATACCGAGTAAAGCACAACATCGCAGCTGGCCTCAAGCGCGACTGTCCGGGTGGCGACTTCAAACTTCAGCATGCCCGGCACCAGATCGCGGCAGCTGTCGAGCTCGGCCTTGAAATGCGGCGCATCGACGGGATTTTTGAGCTTCCACATCACGATATGTTTGATCATGGATCAACCTTCATTCTGGAACGGACAACGATCAAGGCAACGCCGACTGCCGCGGCGATCCCGCCACCCACTATCAGCAACCAGGCCATGTTGTCGTCAATCGGCGCCACGGACAGGCCCAGCACGAGCGTCAGCAGGCCGCCATAAATCAGCACCCAGATCACACCGTGCAAACGCGCCGCGGATGTATTGGATGTGGTGCTGGCTGAAGGTTTGAAAAAGCCCACTAAAAGGCCTCCTCCGGAAATTCGGCACAGGTGGGATCGCGCGCTTCAACAACTTTCAACCAAGCGTCTATTTTGGGCAATTCATAGTGATAAAAATAGCGTGTAGCGCCCAGCTGGCCTACGGTAGCAGCTATTGATTTAGTAGCATCGTACTTCAGCGCGGCAAGCGCTACATCCAGCCAGATCCAGGCCAGCACGGTATGGCCGACGCCCTGCATATAGGGCACGGCATTGGCCAATGCGTCGGCGGGTTTGCCGGTCGCCCAGGCCTGCTGGGTGGCGCTTCCAACACGCTGCAAGGCCTGGCCCAGCGCATCGGCGTAGGCGGACAACTCGGGCTGCTGATGGGCGCGGGCCACGGTGGCAGTTATGCGCGCGGCCAGCAGTTCCAGCCCCCTGCCCCCCTCCATCCGCACCTTGCGCCCCAGCAGGTCCATGGCCTGAATGCCATGCGTGCCTTCATGGATCATGTTCAGGCGGTTGTCGCGCCAGTACTGCTCTACAGGGAAGTCGCGCGTGTAGCCGTAGCCGCCATGCACCTGAATCGCCAGCGAATTGGCTTCCAGACACCATTCGCTGGGCCAGCTCTTGGCAATTGGCGTCAGCACTTCAAGCAGCAGCCGAGCCTCGTCAGCGGCTTGCGCTTCGGCGCTGTGCTGATCGTCCACCAGCCGGGCGCAATACAGTTCGAGCGCCAGCGCGCCTTCGCAATACGATTTTTGCGCCAGCAGCATGCGCTTGACGTCGGCGTGCTCGATGATGCGGCTTTGCGGGGCCCCGGCATCCTTGCCGGCGCCGGTGATGGGGCGCCCCTGCGGCCGGTTTTTGGCGTAGTCAAGCGAGGCGTAGTAACCGGCCATGCCCAACATGGTGGCGGCCATTCCTATGGCAATGCGCGCCTCGTTCATCATGTGAAACATGCAGCGCAGGCCTTCGTGCGGCTTGCCGACCAGGTAGCCCACGGCACCGGCCGCGCCGTTGACCGGGTACTTGCCTTCACCGAAGTTGAGCAAGGTATTGGTGGTGCCGCGCCAGCCCAGCTTGTGATTCAGACCCGCCAGCGCCACATCGTTGCGAACGCCGGTGAGTGCGCCATCGGTGCCGACCAGTTTTTTGGGCACGATGAACAGCGAAATGCCGCGCGTACCGGCAATCAGCTTGCCATCGGGGCCGGGAATCTTGGCCAGCACTAGGTGAATAATGTTGTCGGTAAGCTCGTGTTCACCGGCCGAGATCCACATCTTGTTGCCCTTGAGGCGATAGCGGGGGCCCAGCGGGTCTTGATCCCACGGCTCCGCGCTGTCGGCGGTTACCCAAGGGCCTTGGTCAGGTATGGCACGGGTTGTGATATCGCTGAGCGAGGAGCCCGCTTGCGGTTCCGACAGGCACATGGTTCCGGAAAAGCGACCGGAAAATTCGTTTTTCGCGAACACGTCCTGCTGCGTCCGTGTGCCGTGCACCATCAGCAGATTGGCATTGCCGGTCGTCAGCATGCCCGAACCGATGCTGACCGAAGCCATGGCGAAAAAGGCATTGGCTGCGGCTTCCACCGTGTAGGGCAGTTGCATGCCGCCTATGTCGTAATTCTGCGCGGCGCTTAGCATGCCCGACGCCGCATAGGCTTTTTGCGCGTCGTAAGTGGCTTGCGGCAAGATGACTTTTTCGCCATCGAAATGCGGCTCCTGCGTGTCAACCGTGCGGTTGAATGGGGCGTATTTCTCGCGGGCGATGCGCTCGCAGGTGTCGAACACCGCATTGAAAGTCTCGCGCGAATGGTCGGCGAAGCGTTCGCGCTGGTTCAGTGATTCGGCGTCAAGCCACTGGTAAAGCAGGAAGTCAAGGGTGCTGCGAAGAGGCATGGCATGGACTCCAAAAAAAATGTCATCCCGGGCCAGACCCGGAACCCGGTATCCGGAACACATGCCCTGCATGACTGCGAAGTCAAGCCCGAGGGTATTGGGTTCTGGGCAGGCAGTGAGATGGATTGCGGGTCAAGCCCGCAATCGCAATTTCTTTTTACAAGACTTCAAAAACGCCCGCAGCGCCCATGCCGCCGCCAATGCACATAGTGACGCAAACCAGCTTGGCGCCGCGCCGTTTGCCTTCAATCAGCGCATGGCCAGTCAGGCGCTGGCCGGTAACGCCGTAAGGGTGACCCACCGCAATAGCGCCGCCATTGACGTTGAGCTTGTCCATGGGAATGCCCAGCTTGTCGGCGCAGTACAGCACCTGCACGGCAAATGCTTCGTTGAGTTCCCACAAGTCAATGTCACTGACCTTTAAACCCAGCTTGGCCAGCACCTTGGGAATGGCGAACACCGGCCCGATGCCCATTTCATCGGGCTCGCAGCCCGCGACGGCAAAACCAAGGAAGCGTCCCAGCGGATTCAGGCCTTTCCTCTCAGCCACTTTTTCGTCCATGACCACCACGGCGCCGCCGCCATCCGAGAACTGGCTGGCATTGCCGGCTGCGATCACGCCGCCGGCAATGGCGGGCTTGATGCCGCTGATGCCCTCTTTGGTCGTGCCTTCGCGGATGCCTTCGTCCTTGCTTACCGTGACTTGCCGGGTGGTCAGGCCCATCACCGTATCTGCCACGCCCATAGTGACGGTGATCGGTGCGATCTCGGCCTCAAATAGGCCAGCAGCCAGCGCGGCCGTGGCCCTTTGCTGGCTGCCTGCGCCGTATTCATCCATGCGCTCACGTGCAATGCCATAGCGCTTGGCGACCTGCTCGGCCGTTTGCAGCATGTTCCAGTAAATCTCGGGCTTGTTCTTGACCAGCCAGTCTTCGCGCAGCATGTGGGTGTTCATCTCTTGCTGCACGCAGGAAATGCTCTCGACACCGCCAGCAACATAGATGTCGGCTTCGCGCGCCATCACGCGCTGGGCCGCCAAGGCGATGGCTTGCAGGCCGGAGGAGCAAAAACGGTTGACGGTCATGCCCGACACGGTGATGGGGCACCCTGCGCGCAACGCAATCTGGCGCGCAATATTGGCCCCGGTGGCGCCTTCCGGCGTGGCGCAACCCATGATCACGTCATCGACTTCGGCGGCGTCTATGCCGGCGCGGGCAATCGCCTGCTCTACGGCGTGGCCGCCCAGGGTGGCGCCATGCGTCATGTTGAAAGAGCCCTTCCAGCTTTTGGCCAGAGGGGTGCGGGCGGTTGAAACAATTACAGCGTTGGTCATTAAAATCTCCGAAATCAGTGAGCGTGGATCAGTTAAAGGTCTTGCCTTCGGCGGCAAGCTTGGCCAGCAGCGGTGCAGGCTTCCAGAAGTTGGCGTCGTCCAGCGGGTTTTGCGCAAAGCGGTTCATGCTCTGCACCACGTTGAAGAGGCCGACCTGGTCGGCATACAGCATCGGGCCACCGCGGTAAATCGGGAAACCATAGCCCATGAGGTACACCATGTCGATGTCGCTGGCCCTGGACGCAATGCCCTCCTCCAAAATGTGCGCAGCCTCGTTCACGAGTGCGTACACCAGGCGCTGGACAATCTCTTCGTCCGAAATCTTGCGGGGGGTGACGCCCAATGACTTGCGGTGCTCTTCAATCATCTGCACCACTTCGGCATTGGGAATCGCGTCGCGTTTGCCGGCCACGTAGTCATACCAGCCGGCACCGGTCTTCTGGCCGAAGCGTCCTTTCTCGCACAACAGATCGGCAGTTTTGCTGTATTTCATGCCTGGCTTTTCCTGGTAGCGGCGCTTGCGAATAGCCCAGCCAATGTCGTTGCCCGCCAGGTCACCCATGCGAAACGGCCCCATCGCGAAACCAAATTTTTCAACGGCTTTGTCTACTTGCGCGGGGGTGCAACCCTCGTCCAGTAGGAACCCGCCCTGGCGGCCGTACTGCTCGATCATGCGGTTGCCGATGAAGCCGTCACAGACGCCGGACACTACCGCCGTTTTGCGAATTTTCTTGGCCACACCCATGACCGTGGCCATGACGTCCTTCGCGGTTTTTTCGCCGCGCACCACTTCAAGCAGCTTCATAATATTGGCCGGGCTGAAGAAATGCAGCCCAACGACATCTTGCGGGCGCTCGGTGAACGAGGCGATCTCGTTGACATCCAGCGTCGAGGTGTTGGACGCCAGGATGGCACCGGGCTTCATGACACGGTCGAGTTCCTTGAAGACCTTTTCCTTCACACCCATTTCCTCGAACACAGCTTCGATCACCATGTCAGCGTCTTTCAGGTCGTCGTAGCTCAACGTGGTGCTGAGCAGGCCCATGCGCTGCTCGTACTTGTCTTGTTTGAGCTTGCCTTTCTTGACTTGCGATTCGTAGTTTTTACGAATCGTGGCGATGCCTCGATCAAGCGCTTCCTGCTTCATTTCCAGCATCTTGACCGGAATGCCGGCGTTGAGGAAGTTCATGGAGATGCCGCCGCCCATGGTGCCGGCGCCAATCACGGCGATCGACTTGATCTCGCGCAGCGGCGTGTCTGCAGGAACGTCCGGAATCTTGGAGGCAGCGCGCTCGGCCATGAAAATATGGCGCAGCGCGCGGCTCTCTGGAGTCCACATCAGATTGATGAAAATTTCCCGCTCGAACTTCAAGCCGTCCTCGAATTTTTGCTTGGTCGCGGCTTCCACGGCGTCCACGCACTTGAGCGGCGCGGGAAAGTTTTTGGCCATGCCCTTGACCATATTGCGGGCAAACTGGAAATAGGCATCGCCGTTGCGATGCTTGCAGGGCAGATTGCGTACCTGCGGAAGCGGTCGCGTGTCGGCAATGGACTGCGCATAGGCCAGCGCTTCTTCGGCCAGCGACTCGGGCGAATGGGCCATTTTGTCGAACAGCTTCTGGCCAGGGATCTGTGCCAGCAGCTCGCTCTTGACGGGTTCACCGCTGACGATCATGTTCAGTGCCGGCTCGACACCTAGCGCGCGCGGCAGGCGTTGCGTACCGCCGGCCCCGGGCAACAGGCCCAGCTTGACTTCGGGCAGCGCGACACTGCAGCCTGGCGCGGCAATGCGGTAGTGACAACCCAGTGACAGCTCCAGTCCGCCGCCCATGCACACTGAATGAATCGCGGCCACCACGGGCTTCGATGAGTTTTCAATCATCTGGATGACGCTGTGCAAATTGGGCTCTTGCAAGGCCTTGGGCGAGCCAAATTCCTTGATGTCGGCGCCGCCCGAAAAAGCTTTGCCGGCACCGGTGATCACGATGGATTTGACGGCGGCGTCCGCGCTGGCCTTCTGCAAGTTGTCAGTGAGGCTCAGCCGCGTGGCGTGACCGAGGCCATTGACGGGAGGATTGCTCAGGGTGATCAGTGCCACGCTGCCGTGAACTTCGTAGAGGGTTGTCATTGGTGTGTCTTTCCTTGAGTGAACTTGATTGAACTTGAGCGAAGTTTCAGTTTCAGTTTTGAGGCTTCAGGTTGCAGTTTCGGCTGTTTTTGACCCCCGGTGCAAGGGACCTGCATTAAACAAATAGAACGATCGTTCTTTTATAATTGTAGAGGGGCTTCATGAGCTTGCAAGTACGCCCTCAGTTCCAATTTGCCCAGATTTGTCCCGGCGGTGACAAGCCCGGCAAATTTTTACACTTCCAGCCACTCTTTTCGCGTGTACGCGTCGGCCCGCAAGCTGTCGGGCGTGCCATCAAACACGATGCAGCCATGCCCCATTACCAGTGCGCGGTCAGAAATAGCCATGGCAATGGTCAGCTTCTGCTCAATCAAAAGCACGGATATGCCTTTGACCTTAAGCGTTTGCAGGAATTGACCGACGAGGTGCACAATTTTCGGCGCCAGTCCTTCGGTCGGTTCGTCAATGATGATGAGGTCCGGGTCGCCCATGAGGGTGCGGCACAGCGTGAGCATCTGCTGCTCGCCACCCGACAACACCCCGGCTTCGGTGTGCTGGCGCTCCTGCAGCCGTGGAAACATGCTGTACATGTCGCTGAAAGACCAGCGCGATCCTTTTCCGGCATCCTTTTGCCCGAGCAGCAGGTTTTGGTGCACCGTCAGTTTGGGAAAGATGTCGCGGTTTTCCGGCACGTAGCCAATGCCCAGATGGGAGATCTGGTAGGCCTTTTTACCCACAATCTCGCCCGCCTTCCAGTTAATGGAGCCCTGACAATCGACCAGACCCATGATGGCTTTAGCGGTGGTGGAGCGGCCTGAGCCATTGCGGCCCAGCAAAGCCACAATCTGGCCGGGCTGCACGTCGAATGAAACGCCATGCAGCACATGGCTTTTGCCGTAGAAGGCGTGGAGGTTTTTGACGCTTAGCATATGAGGCTCCGACGGGCCGCCCCTAGGAAGCCTTGAGCCCCCTTGGGGGGCAATGCAGTGCGCGAAGCGACAAGTGTGGGGGCCATATTTTCAATGCCCTCCAACTTGCTGATCTGCAACCGGAGAACCCAGATAAGCCTCTTGAACGCGCTGGTCAGCGCGCACGGCTTCGGGGCTGTCGTAGGCAATAATTTCGCCGTAGACCACCACCGCTATCTTGTCGGCCAGGCCGAACACCACGCCCATATCGTGCTCAACCGTCAGCAGGGTCTTGCCCACGGTGACTTGCTTGATCAGGCTGATGAAACGCGCGGTCTCCGAGCGGCTCATACCGGCGGTGGGCTCGTCCAGCAAGATCACGCTGGCGCCGCCGGCGATGGTGATGCCGATCTCGAGCGCGCGTTGCTCGGCATAAGTCAGATTGATCGCGAGGACATCGCGCTTCTTGTCAAGCTTGATCATGGCCATCAATTGGTCGGCCCGTTCGTTGGCGTCATCCAGACCTGCCAAAAACTTCAAAAAGGTGTATTTATAACCGAGGCTCCAGAGCACACCGCAGCGCAGGTTTTCAAAGACGCTGAGCTTTGGAAAAATGTTGGTGATCTGAAAGCTGCGCGACAGACCGAGCCGGTTGATTTCGAAAGGCTTTTTGCCATTAATGCGCTGGCCATTGAGCAACACCTCCCCACTGCTGGGCTCAAAGCGCCCGCTGATCAAATTAAACAGCGTCGATTTGCCGGCGCCGTTGGGCCCGATGATGGCCACGCGCTCGCCAGGCATGACGGCCAGATTGGTGCCGCGAATGATCTCGGTTTTTCCAAAGCTTTTGCGCAGGTCTCTAAGTTCCAGCGCGTAGTGTTGTGCTGCGCTCACAGGGCCTCCCGCCGTTTGATTTCTTTTTCAATCGACTCCTGGATATCACTCCATTCGGCTACAAACCGGCGCCGCGCCACCGCAAAAAGGCCAAGCCCCAGCAGCATCACCGCAGCAGCAGCCCCCCAGCTGCCCGCCGCAGCCGCGTTGAGTTGCATGCCGAGGTAGCGAAGTTTCGAGCCCAGCGCAGCATCGAGTTGCAGGTGGTAGAGCATCTCAATCATGGCGGCTGCACCGGCAAAGGCGATCAGGCCGGTTAGCAGCAGCGCCAGGTAATTGCGCCACAAGGGCTTGAGCTTGCCAAAAGCCGCCACTCGCACATTCATCATGATGAGGCTGGCAAAGCCGCCAGGCGCAAACATGACCATGAACAAAAAAATCAGTCCCAGGTAAAGCAGCCAGGCCTTGGTGAATTCACTGAGCAAAACAAAGGCCAGCACCATCAGCACGGCACCAATGATCGGACCAAAGAAGAAGGTGGCACCACCCAAAAAGGTAAACAGCAAATAAGCACCCGAGCGATAGCCGCTGACAACTTCCGAGGTGACGATCTCAAAGTTCAATGCAGCCAAGCCGCCCGAAATACCGGCAAAAAAAGCGGCAATCACAAAGGAGAGGTAGCGTACTTTCTGCGTGTCATACCCGACAAACTCCACGCGCTCGGGGTTGTCGCGCACCGCGTTCAGCATGCGGCCGAGCGGCGTGCGGGTGAAAGCGAACATCAGGCCCGTGCAGACAAAGGTGTAGAGCGCGATCAGGTAATACAGCTGTATTTGCGGGCCAAACGTGATGCCCAGCGGCTTGGGACCGGTGACGCGGTTGCCTGAGACACCGCCTTCCCCGCCAAAAAACTCGGGAAACATCAGCGACATGGCCCAGACCAGCTCACCCACGCCCAGCGTGATCATGGCAAAGGTGGTGGCGGCTTTTTTGGTGGTCACCCATCCAAGAAGCAGGGCAAACAGCAGGCCAGCCAAACCACCCGCCAGCGGAATCAGGCTGACCGGCAGCGGCAGCCGTCCCTGGCTGACCAGGTTCAGCGCGTGAATGGCCACAAACGATCCAAGCCCCGAATACACCGCATGGCCGAAGCTCAGCATGCCGCCCTGCCCCAGCAACATGTTGTAACTCAGGCAGACAATGATGGCGATGCCCATCTGCGACAGGATGGTGTGGCTCAGGCTGCTGGTGAACAGCAGCGGAACCAGCATCAGCACCATGGCAAAAATGCTCCAGACAAGGAAGCGCCCGATGTTGAGCGGTTTGAATTGGTAATGTGTGGCTGACATGACGACCTAACCCTCCCGGGTACCCAGCAGACCCTTGGGCCGGAACGTCAGCATCAGCACCAGAAACAGGTAGGGCAGGATGGGGGCAATCTGGCTGACCTTGAGCTTCAACAAGGCGTAGCCGAAGGTCGCGGGCGTCACAGTGACACCCAGCGTCGCGGCGGCGCCCAACAATGAACTGTCGACGGCCACCGCAAAGGTCTGGATTACGCCAATCAGCAGCGAAGCCAGAAACGCCCCGACCAGTGAGCCCATACCGCCCACCACCACCACCACAAATATGACCGAGCCCACCGCGGCCGCCATGCTGGGCTCCGTCACAAAGGCGTTGCCGCCAATCACGCCTGCCAGGCCCGCCAGCGCAGCGCCACCGCCAAACACCAGCATGAACACACGCGGCACGTTGTGGCCGAGCGCTTCGGCAGTTTCGGGATGCGTCAGCGCCGCCTGAATCACCAGACCGATGCGGGTGCGCTTGAGCAGCAACCAGACCGCCAGCAGCATGAACAGCGCCACCAGCATCATGAAGCCGCGGTACATTGGAAACTGGGTGCCATACAGCGTAAACAACGGGCCGCTCAGCGACTCCGGCACCCGGTAATCGACCGCGATGCGGCCCCATACCAATTGCACTAGCTCCACCAGGATGTAGCTCAGGCCAAAGGTCACCAGCAGCTCCGGCACGTGACCAAACTTGTGGACGCGGCGCAAACAGAATTTTTCGAATGCCGCACCGATCAGACCCACTAGCAAGGGGGCAATAATGAGCGCCGGCCAGAAGCCCAGCACACTGGTGACGGTGTAGGCAAAGTAAGCGCCCAACATGTAGAAAGACGCATGCGCAAAATTGAGCACCCCCATCATGCTGAAAATCAGCGTCAGGCCAGAACTCAGCATGAACAGCAGCAGGCCGTAGCTAAGCCCGTTCAAAAGCGAAATAGCAAAAAACTCCATGCAGGCTTTCTCAGATCAGCGACGGTGGGAAAGGAAACAGCACTTAACCCTTTCGCTGTGTCATAAAAAAACGCCGGGGAGCTGGAGCCGACCCCGGCGTTGCGTCAGAAAAATGAGTTCAAGGACGCTTCATTTCGCAGCTGGTCGGCGTGCTGGCAATGTAGGTGTCGAGGTATTTCACCGGTGCAAAGGTGTAGCCGGTGTTCTCCACGCTGTAGTTATTCTTGGCATCGACTTTTTGCCACTTCGAGATGTAGAGTCCTTGCTGCAGCTGGTGGTCTGACTTGCGCATCTGCGACTCGCCGTTAAAGCCCTTGAATGTCAAGCCTTCCATAGCTGTTGCGACCTTGAGGGGATCGACAGACTTGGCTTTGTTCATGGCTTCGGACAACAGCACCACCGCGTTGTAAATCGCGAAGGTGTAGAAGTCGTCGTTGAACTTCTGTTTGAACTCTTTGGTGATAGCCCCCAGCTCGCCGGTGTAGTTGGAATGGTTGTAGGCAATCTGGTAGACCTCAATATCACCAGCGGCAGCCAATGCCGTCGGGGTACCGGACACGCCTGCGTAGTAGGCATAGATCGGAATCTTCAAGCCGGCCTCGGTAATCGCCTTGACCAGCAGGGTCATGTCCTGACCCCAGTTGCCAGTGACCAGGGTGTCCGCACCGCTGGCCTTGATTTTGGCAACATAGGGCGCAAAGTCCTTGACCTGTCCGAATGGATGCAAATCTTCACCGGCAATCTGGGCATCAGGCCGTTTGCGGGCCAGCCCCTCCTTGAAATACTTCGCGACCTGTTGGCCGTGCGAGTAGTTCTGGTTGAGCAGATACACCTTTTTGACCTTGGGCTGATCTTTCATGAAAGAGGTCAAGGCTTCCATCTTCATGGAGGTGTCCGCATCAAAGCGGAAATGCGCAAAAGAGCATTTCTCGTTGGTCAGCGCGGGGTCAACTGCAGCATAGTTGAGGAAAATAACTTCCTTGCCCGGGTTGCGCTCATTGTGTTTGGCAATGGCATCGGCCAACGCCAGCGCCACTGCCGAACCATTGCCTTGCGCGACATAGCGGATGCCCTGGTCGATGGCAGATTTGAGTCCGTTGAGCGCTTCCTGGGGCGAGCTCTTGCTGTCTATGCCGACAATCTCGAATTTGACACCCGCCGCATTTTTGGCCCCATTGAGACGATCAGAAACGAATTGCCAGTTTTTCAGCTGGTTTTGGCCCACATTGCCAAAGGGACCAGACAGGCCTTCGATCATGGCGATTTTGACAGTTTCACCTTTTTGGGCAAAAGCGATGGTAGTCCCCGCCAGCATTACGCATACAGCTACTGATTTAATAGCAAACTTCATTCCGCGTCTCCTTCGTTTAACAAGATTCTGAGCGTACGAGTTTTGTCCCCCGCAGCGCACAGGGATTGCCCCTAGAACGCCGCCTGGCTATCGCGTTGGTGACTCGTACCGACTGCTCAAAGCGGCAGTTTGTAGTCCTTGAGCAGCTCGCGAAGTCGGGTCTTCAGCATCTTGCCGGTCGCGCCCATGGGCATGGCCTCGACAAACACCGCGTCATCGGGAATTTGCCATTTGGCGGTCTTGCCTTCGTAAAACTTGATGAGTTCGTCGCGCGTGACGTCCATGCCCGGCTTTTTGACCACCGCGATGATGGGCCGCTCATCCCACTTCGGGTGGGCCACGCCAATGCACGCGGCCATGGCCACCGCCGGATGCGCCATGGCAATGTTTTCAATCTCTATGGAACTGATCCATTCACCGCCCGACTTGATGACATCCTTGCTGCGGTCAGTGATCTGCATGTAGCCATCGGCGTCTATGGTTGCCACGTCACCGGTCAGGAACCAGCCATCCACCAAGGGGTCGCCGCCTTCGCCCTTGTAGTACTCGCGCAAGATCCACGGGCCCTTGACGTACAGGTCACCAAACGTCTTGCCGTCCCAGGGCAGTTCCGCGCCAGCCGCGTCGACAATTTTCATGTCAACACCGAAAATGGCGCGCCCCTGTTTGAGGCGAATTTTCATTTTTTCATCGGCGGGCAGCGCATCGTGCTTGTTTTTGAGCGTGCAAAGCGTGCCCAGCGGACTCATTTCGGTCATACCCCAGGCGTGCAACACCTCCACGCCATAGTCGTCGTTGAAGGCCTTGATCATGGCTGGCGGACAGGCTGATCCGCCAATGACGGTACGGCGCAAGGTCGAAAACCGCAGGCCCGCCGGCTTCATGTGGCTGAGCAGCATTTGCCAGACCGTGGGCACGCCGGCGGCGTAAGTGACTTTTTCAGCTTCTATCAGTTCGTACACCGACTTGCCATCGAGCGCCGGTCCAGGAAAGACCAACTTCGCGCCCGTGAGTGCTGCCGAGTACGGAATGCCCCAGGCATTGACGTGAAACATCGGCACGACCGGCAAGATGGCATCGCGCGCCGAGATGCACATCACATCGGGCAGGGCCGCGGCATAGGCGTGCAAGGTGCTGGATCGGTGGCTGTACAACGCCGCCTTGGGGTTGCCCGTGGTGCCACTGGTGTAGCACATGCTGGAGGCGGTGTTTTCATCAAAAGTTGGCCATGCATAGTCGACCGCCTGCGCGCCAATCCACGCTTCGTAACTCTGCAGGTTGGGGATACCGGAATCAGTTGGGAGCTTGTCCGCATCACAAAGCGCGATGTAGTGTTTGACGGTGGGGCATCGGCCATGCACCGCCTGCACCAGAGGCAAAAAGCTCAAATCAAAGCACAGCACCTGGTCTTCCGCATGGTTGGCGATCCAGGCGATCTGGTCCGGGTGCAGCCGGGGGTTGAGGGTGTGCAGCACCCGGCCCGAGCCACTGACGCCGTAATACAGCTCAAAGTGCCGGTAGCCGTTCCACGCCAGCGTTGCCACGCGGTCGCCAAAAGCCAGCTTCAGGCTATCCAGCGCATTGGCGACCTGGTGGGCTCGCTGGGCAGCGTCCTTGTAGGTGTAGCGATGCAGGTCACCCTCGACCCGGCGAGAGACGATTTCTGCATCGCCATGGTGACGTGCTGCAAACTCAATCAGCGAAGAAATCAGCAGGGGCTGACTTTGCATCAAACCTAGCATGGTCTGGCTCCTTGGTGGCCCGGCAGGGCATGTTTTTAATTCTGAAAACCCACGAATAGTAACGCGCGCGCCCTGCTGGGTGCACCGGGGAAATCCATAGCGACGCCACGTTGGCGACAGCGGTCAAGCGGTCGAAAAGCACCTTAACCCCCCGTGTGCAGGGCTGTTGACCCCATAGCACAATGCTTTCATGACCTTTGCCACCGCCACCCCATCTGCCGAACGGACCCTTGCCGAATCGGAGCTGAAATGGGGCAACAGCTTTGCGCGGCTTGGCCCGGATTTCTACACCGAGCTCCAGCCCACCCCCTTGCCCTCGCCCTACTGGGTCGGGCGTAGCCACGCTTTGGCGCGAGAGCTTGGCCTGGAAGACCAATGGCTGGAGTCCGACTATGCGCTGGCGCTGCTGACCGGCAACCAGCTGGCAGCTGGCTCCCGGCCGCTAGCCAGCGTTTACAGCGGTCACCAGTTCGGCGTGTGGGCGGGACAACTGGGCGACGGCCGGGCCATCTTGCTGGGCGATATAGCAACAAATGCCGGCCCGCGAGAAATTCAGCTCAAGGGCGCGGGCAGGACGTCCTACTCGCGCATGGGCGACGGACGTGCCGTGCTGCGCAGTTCGATTCGCGAGTTTTTGTGTTCCGAGGCCATGCAGGGCCTGGGCATTCCGACCACCCGCGCGCTTTGCGTTACTGGCTCCGATGCCGCCGTGCGGCGCGAAGAATTTGAAACCGCTGCCGTGGTGACGCGCACGGCGCCCAGCTTCATCCGCTTCGGGCATTTTGAGCACTTCAGCTACAGCAACCAGCACGCCCAGCTCAAAACGCTGGCCGACCATGTCATCGACCGGTTTTATCCGGCTTGTCGCGACGCTAAGCAACCCTATGCCGCACTGCTTGAAGCGGTCAGCGAGCGCACGGCCCACCTGATGGCTGCCTGGCAGGCCGTCGGCTTTTGTCACGGCGTCATGAACACCGACAACATGAGCATTTTGGGCCTGACCATCGACTACGGCCCCTTCCAGTTTCTTGATGCGTTTGACCCCGGGCATATCTGCAACCACTCCGACAGTGAAGGCCGTTATGCCTATAACAAGCAGCCCAACATGGCTTACTGGAACCTGTTTTGCCTGGCTCAGGCCCTGCTGCCGCTGATGGACAACCAGGAGCAGGCGCTGGCCGCGCTGGAGTCTTACAAGACGGTTTTTCCCGAGGCGCTGCACGCCAGGATGTGCGCCAAGCTCGGTCTGCTCGATGCGCAGCCGGAGGACGCGGCGCTCATTGAGAGCACCTTCAGGCTGCTGGCGAGCAACAAGGTGGACTACACCATTTTCTGGCGCCGCCTGTGCAGTTTCACACCGCAAAGTGGTCACGAGCCGCTGCGCGATTTGTTCTTCGACGGCGAATCATTCAATGCCTGGGCGCTACAGTATTCAGAGCGGCTTACGCCCGTGGATAGTGGGCTACGGGCAGATTTAATGTTAAAAAGCAACCCGAAGTTCGTGCTGAGAAACCATCTGGGCGAAGAAGCCATACGTGCAGCGAAACTAAAAGACTTTTCCGCAGTCAATACCTTGCTGACATTGCTGCAAGCCCCCTTTGACGAGCATCCAGGCCATGAGCATTTCGCAGCCTTTCCACCGGACTGGGCTACTTCAATTGAGATCAGTTGCAGCTCGTAACATCCTTGCTGCCCACAGTACCGATACTTCAAACTTTCAATACCCTCGGGATTTCACCACCATGAGCACGATGAACACGACAGGCAGCAAGATCCAGAAATCCGATGAAGAATGGAAAGCCCTGCTGGCCGAAAAGGATGCAGAGCGCGGCGCCTTTGAGGTTACCCGGCACGCGGCCACCGAGCGCCCCTTCACCGGCAAATACGATAACAACTATGCCGACGGCACTTACCGCTGCAAATGCTGCGATGCCGAATTGTTTGACTCGTCCAGCAAATTCGACGCGGGCTGCGGCTGGCCCAGTTTCGCCCAGGAAATCAAAGAAGGCGCGATTGAAGAACATGTGGACCGCGCGCATGGCATGACGCGCACCGAGACCGTTTGCGCCAACTGTGGCGCCCACCTGGGCCATGTGTTTCCTGATGGGCCTACGCCGACCGGACTGCGCTACTGCATGAACTCGGCTTCGCTGGATTTCAAGCCAACGTGACCCCCACGCTTGTCGCTTCGCGTATTGCGCTGCCCCCCGAGGGGGTCGCTGCGACTGCGGCCCGGCAAAGCCGGTTGCGCGGTCCTGACTGGCATGGGCGCCTGCAGCCAGTTCCGGCGCGCAGCGCTTATCGCTTCTTGTGCGGCGTTACCTGAGTCAACCTGGCCCTCATTTTTTATTGAAAACCGCTCCGCCATAATCTCCCCATGAAAATTCTCTTCGACTTTTTGCCGATTGCCCTCTTTTTCGGCATGTTCAAGTACGCTGAAGGTAACAAGGACTGGGCCGCCAGCACCGCCACGGAATGGCTGGGGTTCATGGTATCGGGGGGTGTAGTGGGGGCGGCCGAAGCGCCCGTGCTGCTGGCGACGGTGGTGGTGATCGTGGCCACGCTCGCGCAAATCCTCTGGCTGAAGGCGAGCGGCAAAAAAATTGACCTGATGCTCTGGGTTAGCCTTGGGCTGGTCACCGCGCTGGGCAGCGCCACTATTTACTTTCACAGCGAAAGCTTCATCAAATGGAAGCCCACCGTGCTTTACTGGGTCATGGGCAGTGCCCTGCTGTTTGGTCAGCTGGTGCTGAAGAAAAACGGCATTAAGTCCTTGATGGGTGCGCAGATGGACTTGCCCGACGCCATCTGGCGCTTGGTTAACTTCAGCTGGGTGGCGTTTTTTACCGTCATGGGTTTTCTCAATCTCTGGGTCGCCTTTAACTTCCCCACCGCTATCTGGGTCAACTTCAAGCTGTTTGGCGGACTGGGCCTGATGATGCTGTTTGTGCTTGTTCAGGCGGTTTACCTGAACAAGCACATCAAACCAGGCGCCACGCCATGAGCGCCGGCCTTAACTCCGGGCTAGTCAGCGCGAAGCCGCTGCCGGTGCGCGTCAGCGAGATTGAGCAGTTGCTCAGGGCACGGCTTGATCCCACGCACCTGGAAGTACTGGACGAAAGCGCCGCCCATGCGGGCCATGCGGGCGCCAATGAACAGGGCTTTGGCAGCCACTTCCGCATCCGCATTGCCAGCCCCCAGTTTGCCGGCAAGAGCCGGGTGGTGCGCCATCGGCTTGTGTATGATGCAATGAAGCCTTTCATAGCACAGGGACTGCACGCCTTGGCCATTGAAATCGTAGACATTCCCTGAACCTCTTTTGCGTTGCCGCATGGGCCAAACTGCAATCGGCAAGCATGCAGAAACAGCAAGTCTTACTTATTACCAAAGGATTACACAGACATGATGAAGAAAAATTTTCTAGTGACCACCGTCGTTGCCGGCCTGCTGGCCCTGAGCGCACAAGGAGTCCTCGCCCAGAATGTTGCCATCGTCAATGGCAAGGCGGTTCCCAAGACCCGTCTTGATTCATTGGCACAGCAGGTTGCCCGCTCCGGCCGTCCCGTGACACCGGAAATGGAAGGTCAGCTGCGCGAAGAAGTGATCGCGCGCGAGGTCTTCATGCAGGAAGCCGAGAAACAGGGCCTGTCTGCCAGCGAAGACTTCAAGGCGCAAATGGAACTGGCGCGCCAGACCATTCTGATCCGCGAACTTTTCGCCGAGTACCAAAAGAAAAATCCCATCGTCGATGCTGAGCTGAAGGCCGAATACGACAAGTTTGCGACGGCCAATGGCGGCAAGGAATACAAGGCCCGCCACATCCTGGTTGAAAAAGAAGCCGACGCCAAAGCAATTGTTGCCAGCCTGAAAAAGGGTGGCAAATTTGAAGATATCGCAAAAAAGCAGTCCAAAGACCCCGGTTCGGGTGCTAAGGGCGGCGATCTGGATTGGGCCAACCCGGCCAGCTACGTGCCAGAGTTTAGTGCGGCATTGACCAAGCTGAACAAGGGCCAGATGACCGAGACCCCGGTGAAAACCCAGTTTGGCTACCACATCATCCGCGTCGACGATACCCGCGATGCCAAGCTGCCTTCATTTGATGAAGTCAAGCCGCAAATTTCCCAGCAGATGCAGCAGCAAAAGCTTTCCGCGTTTCAGGACGAGTTGCGTAAGAAAGCCAAGGTCGAGTAAAGCTGCCGACCGCTTCGCTTAGCTGGCGAGGCTTTCCTAAAAAAAGCGCGGTCTGTCCGCGCTTTTTTTTTCGCCCGCCTAAGAACGGGCTGCTGAATGAGGCGCTATTTCAGGGCGGCCAACGCCATAAAAAGCCCGATAAGCACCGGCTGGTGCAGCATGTAATAGCTCAAGCTCCAGCGGCCCAGCCACGCCAGCGGACGGCTTGCCGCACGAGCTCCATTCCCGCCAAGCCCGCCCGGCGTCTGCCGAAACCATTGAGGCCGCTGGCGCAGCGCCCAACTGCCCGCCGCCATGCCCCACCACATCACGCCCAGCCAGGGGATCAGCGGCACATAGTCCTCAGTCACCGGCTTGCGGCTGATCAAGCCCAGCCAGTTGAGCCAGTTTTGATTGAGAAATTCGGCTCCAGCCCAGGCAGAATGGGTGTAAGCAGCTATAAATTGCATAGCAATCGCGGCCGCTCCCAAGGCCCACAGCCAGCCGCCCCAACCGGCTGTCAGGCGCACCAGCAGCAGCATCACAGCCATGCCATGCAGCACGCCGAAATAGATGAAGCTTTGCGGATACATCCAGTAAGAGCCGGCGCTGACCAGCAAGGCACAGCCCGCCACCTGCGCCCAACGCCGCCAGAAGCGCGGCCAGCTCTGGCCACGATGCACGGCAATCGCCTGCCCCAAACCCGCGGTAAAAAGAAACAGGCTGACAATCGCCGAGCGCTGCCAGGTCCAGAAAGGGTCGGCGTAGAAATTTTGCTGGAGGTAGCCGAAGTGGTTCAGGTCAAAGCAGAAGTGATAGACCGTCATCCAGACGATGGCCACGCCACGCAGTACGTCTACCGAGTCAAGGCGGGGAGCAGGCGCTACAGGAGGCGTGGAAGTCATGCGGCAACGATACCGCATGCGGTCCGGCATTCCCGAGGCGGCGACAATCGGCCAATAAATAAGACATAAAACAAGCCTCTAACCCACGTCAGATAAGCGTAAGCCGCTATATTTTCAGTAGCAGCTTGCGGCGCTTGTCAGGTCCGCCCGATCAACCCACCCACTTGCGCGCGTTGACCCACAGCTGCATCCACGGGCTCAGGCTGCTCTCGTCGCCGATACTCCAGCTCATCTGGATATTGCGGAACACCCGTTCGGGGTGCGGCATCATGGCGGTGAAGCGGCCGTCTGCGGTGGTGACCGCCGTCAATCCGCCCGCGCTGCCATTGGGGTTGGCCGGGTAGGCGTCCGTCGGCTGGCCATGGTTGTCGGTAAAGCGCATGGCGGCAATCGCTTTGGATGGATCGCCACGCCCACCGTGCTGTTGCTCGAAATTGGCATAGCCCTCGCCGTGCGCCACGGCGATCGGCAGCCGTGTGCCGGCCATGCCGGCAAAAAACAGGCTGGGCGAATCGAGCACTTCAACCTGGCTCAAACGCGCCTCAAAGCGTTCGCTGCGATTGGTGGTAAAGCGTGGCCAGGCTTGGGCGCCCGGAATGATGTCGGCGAGTTCAGCAAACATCTGGCAGCCGTTGCACACGCCCAGGCCAAAGGTGTCTGGCCGTGCAAAGAAGGCCTTGAACTGGTCGGCGAGCGCCGGGTTGAAGGTGATGGAGCGCGCCCAGCCTATGCCGGCGCCCAGCGTGTCGCCGTAACTGAAGCCGCCACAGGCCACCACGCCGGCAAAGTCGGCCAGCTGGGCGCGGCCGGTTTGCAAGTCGGTCATGTGTACGTCGTAGGCTTCAAAACCGGCTTGTGTGAAGGCGTAGGCCATTTCTACGTGAGAATTGACGCCCTGCTCGCGCAGTACGGCGACCTTGGGCCGGCTCAGGTTCAGCGCTGGCGCCGCCAGCGTCTTGACCGGATCAAACGTCAGGTGCACATGCAGGCCCGGATCGGCAGCATCACCGCTTGAGGCGTGTTCCGAATCGGCACAAGCCGGGTTGTCGCGCTGCTGGCAAATCTTCCAGCTCACTGCATCCCAGACCTGGTGCAGGTCTTGCAGCGGTGCCTTGAACACGGCCTTGGTGTCGCGCCAGATCTGCACTTCGCCCTTGCCGACTTCCAGCGCGGCGTGTTGCGGCCGGGTTTTGCCGACAAAGTGGCTGAACTTTGACAAGCCGTGCTGGCGCAGCGTCTGCATCACTTCATTGCGCACGTCGCTGCGCACCTGAATCACCGCACCCAGCTCTTCGTTGAACAGCGCCTTGAGCGCGAGTTCTTCCCGGCGCGCACTGACCTGCGACGCCCAGTTCTTGCTGTCGCCGTAGTCCATGCGGCTGTCGCTGATGCCGTCGCCTTCGACCAGCAGCATGTCAATATTGAGCGATACGCCGACGTGGCCGGCAAACGCCATTTCACAGGCAGTGGCAAACAAGCCGCCGTCGCTGCGGTCGTGGTAGGCCAGGATCTGCCCCTGCGCGCGCAAGGCGTTGACGGCGTTGACCAGGTTGACCAGGTCGTTGGGGTCGTCGAGGTCGGGCACTTCGCCGTGTTCTAAATCGAGGCTTTGCGCCAGGATGGAGCCGCCCATGCGCATCCGGCCCTTGCCCAGATCGATCAATATCAAGGTGGTGTCGGCTTCCCGCGTGTTCAGCTCGGGCGTGAGTGTGCCGCGCACATCGGGCAGTGTGGCGAAGGCGCTGACGATCAGCGACACCGGTGAGGTGACTTTCTTGGCTTCGCCGCCCTCGCTCCAGACCGTGCGCATCGACAGCGAATCCTTGCCGACCGGAATCGACACGCCGAGCGCCGGGCACAGTTCCATGCCGACCGCTTTCACCGTTTCGTACAAGGCCGCGTCCTGCCCCGGCTCGCCGCAGGCGGCCATCCAGTTGGCCGAGAGCTTGACGCGCGCCAGCTCGATCGGCGCGGCCAGCAGGTTGGTGATGGCTTCGGCCACGGCCATGCGGCCGGAAGCTGCAGCATTGATGGCGGCCAGTGGCGTGCGCTCGCCCATGCTCATGGCCTCGCCGCCAAAGCCTTGGTAATCAGCCAACGTCACGGCGCAATCGGCCACCGGCACCTGCCAGGGGCCGACCATCTGGTCGCGGTGCGTCATGCCGCCTACGGTGCGGTCGCCAATAGTGATGAGAAAGCGTTTGGACGCCACCGTCGGGTGGCTCAGCACGGCGATGCAGCTTTTTTGCAGATCGACGCCGGTCAGGTCAATCGGCTGGATGCTGCGCGCCACGCTGCTCACGTCGCGCTGCATTTTGGGTGGCTTGCCCAGCAGCACGTTCATCGGCATGTGGACAGGTGCCTCCACGCTCCCCACTGCGTGTGATTCGCTGCCTTTCAAGGGGGCTGCGTCTGTGACTATCAGATCCCGCTCCTCTGTCGCCACGCCAATCACGGCAAACGGGCAACGCTCGCGCTCGCAAAACGCCTCAAACTGCGCCAGCGACTCGGGCGCAATCGCCATGACGTAACGTTCCTGGCTTTCGTTGCTCCAGATTTCCTTGGGCGACAAGCCGCTTTCTTCCAGCTTGACGGCACGCAGGTCGAAACGCGCGCCGCGCCCGGCGTCGTTGACCAGTTCGGGGAAGGCGTTGGACAGGCCGCCGGCACCGACATCGTGAATCGCCAGGATCGGATTGGCCAGACCGAGCTGGGCGCACTGGTTGATGACTTCTTGCGCGCGCCGCTCGATTTCAGGATTGCCGCGCTGCACCGAATCAAAGTCCAGTTGCGCCGCGTTGGCGCCCGAGGCCATGGAACTGGCCGCGCTGCCGCCCATGCCGATGCGCATGCCGGGGCCGCCCAGCTGAATCAGCAGCGTGCCGGCCGGGAACAGGATTTTGTGAGTCAGTTCAGCGTCAATCGTGCCGACACCGCCGGCAATCATGATGGGCTTGTGGTAACCCCAGCGTTGGCCGCCCACGGTTTGCTCGTATTCGCGGAAGTAGCCGGCCAGATTGGGCCGGCCAAATTCGTTGTTGAAGGCGGCGCCGCCGAGTGGGCCTTCCGTCATGATCTGCAGCGGGCTGGCGATGTGATCGGGCTTGCCATAACCCTTATAACCCTGGCCGTCGCCGTCGAAAAGCCTGGACACGGTAAAACCCGTCAAACCCGCCTTGGGTTTGGAGCCGCGCCCGGTGGCGCCTTCATCGCGGATCTCGCCGCCCGCGCCGGTCGATGCGCCAGGGAAAGGCGAGATCGCCGTCGGGTGATTGTGCGTCTCAACCTTCATCAGCACATGCGTCAACACGGCGTCTGAGGCGCTATACTTTTGATAGCTGCTTGCGCCCGTAGATATTGGGCTAGAGGCCGATTTTGCATGGAAACGCTGAATTTTTCCACCTTCCATGACCGAGGCGTTGTCTGAATACGCCACCACCGTGTGCTGCGGGTTCAGCTTCTCGGTGTTGCGGATCATGGCAAACAGGCTCTTGTCCTGCACTACGCCGTCAATCGTGAAGCCGGCGTTGAAAATCTTGTGGCGGCAGTGCTCGCTGTTGGCCTGCGCAAACATCATCAGCTCGACATCGGTCGGGTTGCGCTCAAGTTGTGTGAAGGCATTGACCAAGTAGTCAATTTCATCGGGCGCCAGTGCCAGGCCGAACTCGCTGTTGGCGCGCTCCAGCGCCGCTTTGCCGCCCTGCAACACGTCAATGGTTTGCAGCGGCGCGCCGTGCAGTTCTGTGAAAAGGCCGACTTCCGCCTGCACCCGCTCGGCCATCACGCTTTCGGTCATGCGGTCGTGCAGTAGCGCGGCGACCCGCGCGTGCTGGGCCTGGCTCAGCGCGCTCTTGCTGAAAAAGCCGGATTTCAGCGTCAGGCGGTATTCGGTGATGCGCTCTATGCGTTTGACGGCCAGCCCGCAGTTGTGCGCGATGTCGGTCGCTTTGGAGGCCCAGGGCGACACGGTGCCAAAACGCGGCGAAACGATGAACAGCAGATGGTTGGCCGCGTCGAGTGCCTCGGTAGCGGGCTGCGGGCACGGGTCGCCATAAGTCAGCAAAGCCGCCAGCTGCTGCTTGAGTGATTCGGTCGGCACCGCCTCGGTGGCCACCAGATGCACAAAGCGCGCACTGATGCCGGCGATCTTGTCATGCACCGTTTGCAGACGCGGAAGAAGTTGCTGGACGCGAAAGTCGCTCAGGGCGCTGATGCCTTGGGCTTCGCCCTCAAAAATGGTCAGGTGCAGGGTCACGGGGACGGCGGCCTTGTAGTGAAAGGTAGAAAAAGAAAAGGTCAGCCAGCAAGCTGTTTTTGCGGGTTTGCCAGCGCCTGCAGGCTAGAGACCGGCAAGAATTTGAAGGGAGGACGGGACAAGATAATTTTATCAGCGACTCCATTTACCCTGGCAAAAGCAGCTTGCTTCCAAGGCTTGCTGCGCCGTGCCAGTAAAAAGCCCTTGCTGACAGCCCGCCATTACCCCCGGATTGCGCCAGTGGGATAATCCAAAGCATGAGTATTACGATCAAAGATGAAGCCGGTATTGAGGGTATGCGCGTCGCTGGCAGGCTCGCTTCCGAGCTGCTGGACTATTTGACGCCCTTCGTCAAACCCGGCGTCACCACCAACCAGATTGACAAGCTGGCCCATGACTACATGGTCCAGGTTCAGGGCACGATTCCGGCCACCCTGGGCTACCAGCCCCCCGGCTATGGGCCCTACCCCAAGTCGCTGTGCAGCTCGGTCAATCACCAGGTGTGCCACGGCATTCCCAACGACAAGCCGCTTAAGAAAGGCGACATCGTCAATCTTGATGTGACCGGCATCAAGGACGGCTGGCACGGCGACAGCAGCCGCATGTTCCTGGTCGGCGAGGTATCGATTGCCGCCAAGCGGCTGTGCCAGGTCACTTACGAAGCCATGTGGCAGGGCATCATGCGCGTCAAGCCGGGGGTGCGGCTCGGCGACATTGGTTTTGCCATCCAGACGTTTACCGAAAAACAAGGGTTCACCGTCGTGCGCGAATTTTGCGGCCACGGCATTGGCGTCAAGTTTCACGAGGACCCGCAGGTGTTGCACTACGGCCGCCCCGGCACACTGGAAGAACTCAAGCCTGGCATGACCTTCACGATCGAGCCCATGATCAACATCGGCAGGCGTGACATCAAAGACGGCCCCGAAAAAGATGGCTGGAGCATCGTGACACGCGACCATTCGCTGTCAGCCCAGTGGGAGCACACCGTGCTGGTCACCGAGACCGGCTACGAGGTGCTGACGCTGTCGGCCGGCAGCCCGCCGATACCGGCGTTTGTGACGCAAAGCAACCCGGCCCAGCTCAGCGTCAACGCCTGACCGGCGCTGCTTGCTGCGCCGCGCTCCCGTGACTGCACCCGCATGACCGAACCGGCCAACCTGGCCGACTTCTCCGAGCTGCGCGCGAAGTACCGAGCGGGCAAAACCGCGCTGCTCGCCTCACTGGCGAGCAGCGGCGCTTCTTACCGCGGCATTCACGGCCTGCTGAAAAAGCTGGCCCAACACGCCGACACCACATTGCAGTTGCTGTGGCAGCGCGCCGACTTTGCGGCAACCGCTTGCCTGGTCGCGGCGGGCGGCTACGGCCGGGGCGAGTTGTTTCCGCATTCCGATGTCGATGTGCTGCTGCTGCTACCCGATGACGCCGATGTCGAGGCTGACCCAGCCCTCAAGGCCAAGGTGGAAAGCTTTATCGGCAGTTGTTGGGACAGCGGGCTGGAGATCGGTTCCAGCGTGCGCACGGCGGCCGACTGCGTGGCCGAAGCGAGCAAAGACGTCACGGTGCAAACCTCTTTGCTGGAGGCGCGGCTGGTGGCTGGCTCGAAAAAGAACTTTCAGAGCCTGCAAACGCAGCTGGCGGCCGTGCTGGATCCGAAAGCTTTTTATGTGGCTAAAACGCTGGAACTGCGCCAGCGCCACAACAAATTTGAAGACACGCCCTACTCGCTCGAACCCAATTGCAAGGAATCGCCGGGCGGCCTGCGCGACCTGCAGGTGGTGCTGTGGGTGGCGCGCGCGGCTGGTCTGGGCAAGTCCTGGGATGAGTTGGCCGAGAGCGGGCTGGCCACCTCTTTTGAGGTGCGGCAGATCAAGGCCAACGAAGCGCTATTGAGCCTGATACGGGCGCGTCTGCACCTGATTGCGGGGCGGCGCGAAGACCGGCTGGTGTTCGATCTACAGACCGCCGTTGCCGAGTCCTTCGGCTATGGTGACACGGCCCCCACGCTGGTTGCTTCGCGTGCCTCCGGCGTTGCGCTGCCCCTTGCACCTGAAAAAGGGGCTGTTTCGCCTAAGGGCGGCCTGTCGGCGAACCTTGCCTCCACGCTTGCCACTGCGTGTGCTGCGCTGCCCCCCGAGGGGGCTGTTTCGCCTAAGGGCGGCCTGTCGGCGAACCTTGCCTCCACGCTTGCCACTGCGTGTGCTGCGCTGCCCCCCGAGGGGGCTGTTTCGCCTAAGGGCGGCCTGTCGGCGAAACGTGGCGCCATCCGTCCGAGCGAAGCGCTGATGCGCCGCTACTACTGGGCGGCCAAGGCGGTGACGCAGCTCAACCAAATTCTGCTGCTCAACATCCAGGAGCGGATCAACCCGCACACCTACCCGCTGCGCCCCATCAATGAACGCTTTCTGGACAAGGCGGGGATGCTGGAGGTGGCCAGCGACGATTTGTACCTGCGCGAGCCGCATGCGATTTTGGAAACCTTCCTGGTCTATGAAACCAGCGTAGGCATCAAGGGGCTATCGGCGCGTACGCTGCGCGCGCTGTACAACGCACGCAGCGTGATGGACAGCCAGTTCCGCCGCGACCCGGTCAATCGCGACACCTTCAGGCGCATCCTGCAGCAGCCGCAGGGCATCACGCATGCACTGCGGCTGATGAACCAGACTTCGGTGCTGGGCCGCTACCTCTGGATTTTCCGCAAGATCGTCGGGCAGATGCAGCACGACCTGTTCCACGTCTACACGGTGGACCAGCACATCCTGATGGTGCTGCGCAATGTGCGTCGCTTTTTCATGGCCGAGCATTCGCACGAGTACCCGATGTGCTCGCAGCTGGCGGCTGGCTGGGACAAGCCCTGGATACTCTTTGTGGCGGCCCTGTTTCATGATATTGCCAAGGGCCGCGGTGGCGATCATTCCGAGCTGGGCGGCAGGGAGGTGCGCGTTTTTTGCCGCCAGCACGGCATTGCGGCGGCTGACGCGCAACTGATCGAATTCCTGGTGAGCGAGCACCTGAGCATGAGCCGCATTGCCCAGAAAGAAGACCTGAGCAACCCCGAAGTGATTGCCGCGTTCGCCCGGCGCGTCTGCAATGAGCGCTACCTGACGGCGCTGTACCTGCTGACGGTGGCCGACATCCGCGGCACCAGCCCCAAGGTCTGGAACGCCTGGAAAGGCAAGCTGCTGGAAGACCTGTACCGCTACACACTGCGCGTGCTGGGCGGCCGCGCCCCCGATGCAAATGCCGAAGTGGAAGCGCGCAAACGCGAAGCGCTGACCACGCTGGCCCTGCATGCCGAACCTTTTGAGGGGCACAAGGCCTTGTGGGCAACACTGGACGTGAGTTACTTCATGCGCCATGAGGCCAGCGACATTGCCTGGCACGCGCGCCAGCTTTCGCGCCACGCCGGCAAGGCCAAAGCGATTGTGCGCGCGCGCCGTTCACTGGCCGGCGAAGGCATGCAGGTGCTGGTGTACACGCCCGATGTGCCGGAGCTATTTGCACGCATCTGCGGTTACTTTGACCAGGCTGGCTTCAGCATTCTGGATGCCAAAATTCACACCGCCAACAACGGCTACGCGATCGATACCTTCCAGGTCGTCAGCCCGACGCTGGCCGACCATTACCGCGAACTGGCCGCCATGGTCGAGGCCGAACTGGACCGCGCCATTGCCGAGCGCGGCCCGCTGCCGCCGCCTGGCAAAGGCCGCGTGTCCCGCCGCGTCAAGAGCTTTCCGGTAGCGCCGCGGGTCGACTTGCGGCCCGATGAAAAAGCCCAGCGCTGGCTGCTCAGCGTGTCGGCCAGCGACCGCGTCGGCCTGCTGTACCTGATCGCCCGGGTGCTGGCGCACCACCGCATCAATCTGCAGCTGGCCAAGGTCACCACGCTGGGCGAGCGTGTTGAAGACACCTTTTTGATCGACGGGCCGGAACTGCAGCACAACAAGGCGCAGATCGCGATTGAAACCGAGTTGCTGCAAGCGCTGAACGACTGAACGCCTGGCCCGAGACGCACGGCCCGCGTGCTTTTCAGTGCGCTGAGGTCTTCAGGTATTTCAGCAACCGCCCCTTGTACTTACCGCCCTCGCCTGGCAGCGCGGCGACGCGCGTTTCGCTGTGCGAATAGCCGCGCGCAGCCATTTCGCGGTTGAAGGCGGCGCGGTTGCCACGGTCGGGGTCGACGATTAGCACCTGCGCATCGGGCTGCGCGTGCTGCTCTATGAACTGCGCCAGCACTTGCGGCTGGCCGCGGTCGTACAACACGTCGCTGCCAATAATTACGTCAAAACGACCCAGCAGCGGATTGCTGCGCGCCCAGTTGCCGCTTTGGTACTTCATGGCGGGCAGCTGATTGAGCAAGAGGTTCTTTCGCAGGAATTCGCCAGCCAGCGGATGGCAATCGCTGGCGGTGACGTCGCCGCCGCGCCGGTGCAACACCAAACTGGCAAGTGCCAAACCGCAGCCCAGTTCCAAGATGCGCTTGCCGTCGAGCGGATAGCTCAGCATGGCATGCGCCAGCACCCGGCCCGAGGGCCAGAGCATGCCAAAGATCGGCCAGGCCGATGAAGAAATTCCTTCGCGCTCGGCCTCGCCCAGCGGATCGTGGTATTGCTGCCTGTCGAGCAGGCAGCGCAGCCGCAGCTCGGCACCGATACCGCTGACCGGCTCAATTTTCAGCAAATAGGGCAAGTTGGTGCAGGAGGTGACGGGCTTTGCCGAAACCGGGGCGGAAACCTCTGATACCGCCGCATTCTGGGGGGCGTCTTGAGCCAATTATTCGTCCCGTTCGTCCAGCCCCGGAAACAGCACTTCGGTGTAACCAAACTGGCTGAAATCGCGAATACGCATGGGGTAAAGCTTGCCCAACAGGTGGTCGCATTCATGCTGCACCACGCGGGCGTGAAACCCCTCCACAGTCCGGTCAACCGGATCACCGTACTGATCGAATCCGGTGTAGCGGATGTGAGAGAAACGCGGCACCATGCCGCGTAGGCCGGGCACCGACAGGCAACCTTCCCAATCGCTTTCTTCCTCCGCGCTCAGGGGCATGATGACGGGGTTGAGCAGCACGGTGCGCGGCACCAGCGGCGCGTCGGGGTAACGCGGGTTGATCTGGTCGGTGCCGAAGATCACCAGTTGCAAATCAACCCCAATCTGCGGTGCCGCCAAACCAGCGCCGTCGGCCGCCCGCATGGTGTCAAACATGTCCGAGATCAGCAGGTGCAGCTCGTCCGTGTCAAAAGCCGAAACGGGAGCGGCTACGCGCAGCAGCCGCACGTCGCCCATTTTGAGAATTTCGCGAATGGTCATGCAACGATTATCGCGTTGCCGACCCATTGACTACCGCGATGCTTGAAGCAGCCCTAGCGATGGCCGTAGCCAGGCCCGTAGCCAGGCCCAAAACCGGGCCCATAGCCAGGCCCAAAACCGGGCCCATATCCTGGCCTATAACCGGGCCCATAGCCAGGTCCGTAACCACGGCGTCCATAGCCGTAATAGCCCGGTGCGGGCACGACGATGACAGGCGCCGGTTCGACGTAAACAGGGCGTGGCCCGTACACGCCATACGGACGCGCACCAATCGGCGCCACCACGCAGCCCGACAGCAAAGTGGCCAGGCCACCCGCCGCCAGTAAACTGGACAAACGCTTGTAATTCATGGAAAGCTCCAGTGTGTTCAGAACTATTTAACGTCTGACAGTCTTGCGTGGGCTCACGTACGGCGTGCAAACCTCGGTAACACCATGTATGAACAGCGTTTAAGGGCTCTTAAGCGCCCGGCCGCAATAGCACCTTGGTCCAGCCATCCTTGCGCTCATCAAAGTTCTTGTAAGCCTCAGGCGCCTGCTCCAGCGGAAGCTCGTGCGAGACGATGAACGATGGATTGGCCTTGCCTGCGGCAATCAGATCGCGCAACTGACGGTTGTAAGCCTTGACGTTGGCCTGTCCGGTGGCAATGCGCTGGCCTTTAATCCAGAACTTGCCAAAATCAAATGCCATCTGTCCCTGCTTTGCCAACTTGTCCTTCGCGCCTGGGTCCTCGGGAATAAAGACACCCACCACACCGATGCTGCCGGTGGCGCGCACCGTTTCCACCAGGTTGTTCATGGTCAGATTGGGCACTTCGTGGCCCGCCTTGTCGCAGCACTGGTAACCCACGCATTCGCAGCCGCGATCGGCGCCTTTGCCTTTGGTCAGTTCCATGATTTGGTCGACGCCTGAGCCATCGGAGTCATCAATCGCGATGGCGCCGGCTTCTTCTGCCAGCGCCAGCCGGTCTTTGTGCCTGTCCACCACCATGATCTGGCTGGCGCCCTTGATGGATGCCGAATGCGCGGCCATCAGCCCGACCGGACCGGCGCCGTAGATGACGACGGTTTCGCCCGGCAGCACGCCGGCCAGCTGGGTGGCGTGATAGCCGGTCGGAAAAACGTCAGACAGCATCACGTAGTCGTTGAATTTCTCTTCAGAGTCGGGCGGCAGCTTGAGGCAGTTGAAGTCGCCGTAGGGAACGCGCAGGTATTCGGCCTGGCCGCCGCTAAAAGGTCCCATGCCAGCAAATCCGTAAGCTGCGCCCGCCATTCCAGGATTTGCGATCAGGCAATAACCGGTCAGGCCGCGTTCGCAGTTCTTGCAGAAGCCGCAGCCGATGTTAAAGGGTAGGCAGACCTTGTCGCCGATCTTGATCCGGTCGACTGCCTTGCCTATTTCTACAACCTCGCCCAGATTTTCATGACCCAGAATGCGGCCCGATTCCATATTGGTACGGCCTTCATACATGTGCAGGTCAGAGCCACAGATGTTGGTCAAGATAATCTTGACCAGCACGTCCGTGGGACGTTCGATTTTGGCGTCAGGCATGTCCATGACGCGAACGTCACGCGGTCCTTGATAAACCAATGCTTTCATAGTAATTTCCTTTAAAGTGGGGTTGAACATAGGGTGGCTGACAGAGCCTACCGGTGAGACACAGGCGGGGGTCCGGGTGCAGAGCGGTTGATTTTCCGAGCGGTATCCTGCACCAAGGTCAGGTTAAAGGCGCGCGCCTTTGGCAACTTGTAGGCCAGCGCCTAGTGGTTTGGTAAGCAGGCAACAGACGAACAGGTCCGCCTGCAACAAGATGCGTCCGGGGCAGCTTTTCTGACCTGACATTCAGCACATCGGGTTAAGCGCAAGCGCCACCCGGACAAAATGGCAAGTAAAACAGCCTCTAGACCAATGAATACGGGCGTCAATAGCTATCTATTTAGTAGCAATTGTCAGCGTTGCCAGCCCTGGCAAGCGGTGCCGACGCCAAGCCCGGCGGACCTTCGCGCTGCTCAGTCGGCCGCTGCAGCCAGCAGCGCCAGCAGCGCCGCCTCATCTATCACCACCAAGCCCAGCTCCTGAGCCTTCAGCAGCTTGCTGCCAGCTTCGGCGCCGGCGACCACGAAGTCGGTTTTTTTGCTGACCGAGCCTGCCACCTTGCCGCCTGCCGCTTCCACTCTGTCTTTGGCTTCGTCGCGGCTCAGGCTGGGCAAGGTGCCGGTGATGACAAAGGTCTTGCCGGCCAGCAGCCTGGGCGCGGCAGCGGCAGGCCTTCCCTCTTCACTCTCTTCCCAGCGCACGCCGCAAGCGCGCAGCTGCGCCACCACTTCGCGGTTGTGCGGCTGCTCAAAGAAAGTGCGCAGGCTTTTGGCGACGATGGGGCCTACGTCGCCGACCTCGATCAGCTGCTCTTCAGTCGCGTCCATTACCGCATCGAGCGTGCCGAAGTAGCGTGCCAGCGCCTTGGCGGTGGCCTCGCCGACATGGCGAATACCCAGACCAAATAGAAAGCGCGGCAGCGTCGTCTGCTTGGACTTTTCCAGCGCGTCGATCAGATTGCTGGCCGATTTGTCGGCCATGCGGTCCAGGCTGGCGAGTGCCGTCAGGCCCAGCTTGTACAGATCGGGCAAGGTGCGAATCACGTTGGCGTCGACCAGCTGCTCGACCAGTTTGTCGCCCAGGCCTTCAATTTCAACGGCGCGGCGGTGCGCGTAATGCAGGATCGCTTCCTTGCGCTGGGCCGCACAGAACAGGCCGCCGGTGCAGCGGTAGTCGGCTTCGCCCTCCAGGCGGACCGCGTCCGAGCCACATATCGGGCACTGGCGCGGCATGGTGAATTGCGGCGCGTCCTGCACACGCTTTTCCAGCAGCACGCTCACCACTTCGGGAATCACATCGCCGGCGCGGCGCACGATCACCGTGTCGCCAACGCGCACGTCTTTGCGGCGCGCCTCGTCTTCGTTGTGCAGGGTGGCGTTGGTCACGGTGACGCCACCGACGAACACCGGCGCCAGCTTGGCCACCGGCGTCAGCTTGCCGGTGCGCCCGACCTGCACGTCAATCGCCAGCACGCTGGTCAGCTGCTCCTGCGCCGGGTATTTGTGCGCCACGGCCCAGCGCGGCTCGCGCGAGACAAATCCGATCTGCCGCTGCAGCGCCAGGCTGTTGACCTTGTAAACCACACCGTCAATGTCGTAAGGCAACTGGTCGCGCGCGGCGCCCATACGTTGATGGTACGATATCAATTCAATAGCACCTTGCGCCCGTTCCACCTGGGCTGCAACCGGAAATCCCCATGATTTGAGGGTTTGCAGCAGCTCAAAATGGGTGTTGAAGTCGGGCCCGCCCTGCGCCGGTGCAGTGACTTCGCCCAAGCCATAGGCAAAAAAGCTCAGTCGCCGCTGCGCCGCAATCGCCGGATCGAGCTGGCGCACACCACCTGCCGCCGCGTTGCGCGGGTTGACAAAGGTTTTTTCATTCTTGGCGCCCTGGCCGATCTTTTCACGCTGCTTTTCATTGAGCGCCTCGAAATCGGCGCGCCGCATGTAAACCTCGCCGCGTACTTCCAGCACCGCCGGCGGGAATGTGGCCTCCACGCTCCCCAGGGCGGCCAGCCTTGCTTGGGGCGGCCCTGCGCTGCGGCTCGGCAACTTCAGTGGTATCTGATTGATCGTGCGAATGTTCTGCGTCACGTCTTCACCGACTTCCCCGTCACCCCTCGTCGCCGCCTGCACCAGCACCCCGTTCTCATAACGCAGGCTCATCGCCAGTCCGTCGAACTTCAGCTCGGCCACGTATTCAACCGGGGGATCGTTGGCCGTCAAACCGAGTTCTTTGCGTACGCGCGCATCAAAATTTTTTGCACCGGTTGACTCGGTATCGGTTTCGGTGCGAATGCTGAGCATGGGCACTTTGTGGCGCACGCTGGCAAATTGCGCCAGGGGCTTGCCACCCACGCGCTGCGTCGGCGAGTCCGCGCTCAGCAGCTGCGGGTGCGTCGCTTCCAGCGCCTGCAACTCCTTAAACAACCTGTCGTATTCGCTGTCGGGAAGCGTGGGCTCGTCAAGCACGTAGTAGCGGTGGCCATGCGCCTGCAGTTCGGCGCGCAGGGCCGCCATGCGCTCGGCAACGGCTACCGGCGTGGATAGGGGCGGGCTGGAAGCCGGCCCGAACAGGTCAGAGGTAGCCATGAGAAGTCCTACAGCAAAGCGTCAAAGCAAGGCGACACCCCTGGGGTGCCCGCAACCTCAGGAGAACACGCGCCGGCCCAGCGCCGAGCCGGCCGACAGATCGCGTCCGTCGAGCGTGTCATACAGCTGCTCCAAGTCGGCGTGAATAGCCTCCATGGCCTCAGTCGGGATGGGGTTGCCATTGTCGTCAATGATCACGCCGTCCATGCTGGCAGCCAGCGCAATGGCGGCCTCGCACATGCGCTCAAACGGATGCTCTTCGCGGGGCACCTGCGGCACGTCGAGCGACAGCGTGACTTCGCGCAGCGCCGTCTGTTCAGGGTCTTCGGCCATGGCCGCCATCGCGTCAAACGACAGGCCCAGAATCGGCGCATGACCGCTCTGGTTGCCCGGCAGCACCATGCGGCCCGGGATGGAGCCGGCAACAAAACCGATGCGGCCGGCATTTTGCTGCACGTAGCCGGGGCTCCAGGCGGTGTTGGTGGCGCGCAGCGTGAAGCTCAGCTGCGCGTCATGGGCGCTGGCAAACTGGTCCAACTCACGGGCGCGCGCGACTTCGTCCAGCATTTCCGGAAACTCCGCTTCACCGCCCACGGCGTCGGCAAAGGCCTGCGCCTTGATGACAAATTCCGAGTACTCGATCTGATTGAGCGCACCGGTCCGGTTGGCCAGCTGCACGCCGCACTGAAAGGCGCTGTAGCGCTGGCCCGCGCCAGGCACTTCCCATTCGCCGTTGATGACGCTCAGGCCTTCCACGCCAAACGGTTTACTGCCGACCCGGCGTGTGCCGGGCATGGCGGCCAGCGCGGCTTCCCCGGAAACGACAGCGTCCAGCTGCACCGCCGCCAGCGCGTCAATCAGGATGTCCAGGCCGGGCTTTTTCTCTGGCGTGGTGAAGCGGGTCAATGCGCCCAGATTGGTGTCGGTGTCAAAGCGCGGTTCATGGCGCTCCCCCAGCTCGTCCAGATCGTGCGGCCCATCACCGGCTTGGTCGGCCTGGCCGGGTTCGGCCTGCTGCGGCAGCGGCTGATGCGTCGGCTCCTGCGGCGGTGCGGCTTCGGGCGTGGCCCGCTTGGGCAGGTTGCGGCGCGACGACCACGTGCTGTGGGCAACCACGCCCGCCAGCACCAGGCCACCGACCACCGCCAAACTGATCTGAAGTGTGCTCATGGGCTTGATTGTATTTTTTAGGCAGTTTCGGCAAAGCCGAGGGCTGCTTCCATGTCGACGGCGACGATGCGAGACACGCCCTGCTCCTGCATGGTTACGCCAATCAGCTGTTCGGCCATTTCCATGGCAATCTTGTTGTGACTGATGAACAAAAACTGTGTCTCCTTGCTCATGCTGGACACCAGTTTGGCGTAACGCTCGGTGTTGGCGTCGTCCAGCGGCGCATCGACCTCGTCGAGCAGGCAAAACGGCGCAGGATTGAGCTGGAAAATCGCAAACACCAGCGCGATCGCCGTCAGCGCCTTTTCACCGCCCGAGAGCAGGTGAATCGTCTGGTTTTTCTTGCCGGGCGGTTGCGCCATCACCTGCACTCCGGCGTCCAGAATTTCTTCGCCCGTCATCATCAGCCTGGCGTTGCCGCCGCCAAACAGCTCGGGGAACATGCGGCCGAAATGCCCATTTACCGCTTCAAAGGTGCTGGCCAGCAAATCGCGCGTTTCCATGTCGATTTTCTTGATCGCATCTTCCAGCGTCGCCATGGCTTCGTTCAGGTCGGCCGACTGCGCATCGAGAAACTGCTTGCGCTCGCGCGCTGCGCTGAGCTCGTCAAGCGCAGCCAGATTGACGGCGCCCAGCGCCTGAATTTCGCGGTTGATGCGGTCAATCTCGCCTTGCAGGCCGGTCAGGCGCACATTGCCGCTCTGAATCGATTGTTCAACGGCGGCCAGATCGGCCTGGGCATCGGTCAGCAGGCCCGCGTATTGCTCAAAGCCCAGGCGTGCCGCCTGTTCCTTCAGCTGAAACTCGGTGATGCGCTGGCGCAGCGGATCGAGTTCGCGCTCAAGTGCGAGTCGCCTTTCATCACTTGCCCGCAGCTTGCTGGTCAGGTCATCGTACTGGCTGCGTTTGGCGCCCAGATCGGCTTCGCGTTCAAGCTTGGCGCCAAGCGCGCTTTGCAGGCCGGCCTGCGCCGCCGCGTCGGTCAGGCGCGACAGCTCTTCTCTAGCGCGCTCTTCCTCGCTGGCAATCGACGCCGCCTGCTGCGCGGCGATGTCAATCGAGCGCGTCAGTTCCTCGCGGCGCGAGGCCAGGCTGCGCAGCGCAAACTGCGCCTCCTGCGCCTGGCGCTCCAGCGTGCGTTGCTGCTCGCGTGATTCGCCCAGCTTGCGCTCCAGCTCTATCACCCGGTCATCGAGCTGCGCGTGGCGCTCCTGGCTGTCGGCCAGCTGCATGTCGAGCTCTTCAAAGCGGCCCTCGGCCGTCACCTTGCGCTCTTGCAGCTCGCCAAGATGGGCGTCAATTTCCGCCATGTCGGACTGGATTTGCTGGCTGCGCGCCCGCGTCTGCTCGGCCAGCTGCGACAGGCGCAGCACTTCAACCTGCAGCTCGTGGGCGCGGCTTTGGCCTTCGGCGGCTTCGCGGCGCGCCGTGGCCAGGCGCTGCGCCGCATCCGCATAGGCGGCTTCGGCGCGTATCAGCGCGCTGCGCGCTTCGTCGCTGATCATGGCTTGCGCCCTGAGCTGCTTGTCAAGGTTTTCGATTTCCTGGGCGCGCGCCAGCAGGCCGGCCTGCTCGGAATCGGGCGCATAAAAACTCACGCTGTGCTGCGTCACCGCGTGGCCGCCCTTGACGAAAATCACTTCGCCGGCCTGCAGCTTGTCGCGCGCACCCATGGCGTCGTCGAGGCTGGGCGCGGTGTAGCTGCCGTGCAGCCAGTCGCCAAGCAGCGCCGACTGACCGGCATCGTTGAGGCGCAGCAGATCGCTTAGCGGCTTCAGGTTGAGCGCCGGATTGGAGCGTCCTGGCGCGGCCGCGCTGGGCGCGCTGTAAAACGACAGCTTGGCCGGCGGGCCTTCTCCGGCGGCGTGCCCGTTGGAGCCGGCAAAGCCGCGCACCAGGTCCAGCCGGCTGACTTCGAGGGCGCCCAGGCGCTCGCGCAGCGCGGCTTCCAGCGCGTTTTCCCAGCCTTGCTCAATGTGGATGCGGCTCCACAGGCCCTGCAGGCTGTCCAGACCATGCCTGGCCAGCCAGGGCTTGAGTTTGCCGTCGGTCTTGACTTTTTCCTGCAGCGCCTTGAGCGCCTCCATGCGGGCCGACAGGTCGGCGCGCTTGGCCGATTCGGTGTTGACACTTTGCTGCAGCGTGCGCCGTTCTTGGTCCAGCTGCGGCACGTTGGCTGTCAGTTCGTGCAGTAGGCCTTCGGCCACCGCTTGCGCTTCCTGCGCGCTGGCAAATTGCGCGTTGAGGTTGACCAGGCGCGCTTCGTCGGGCGCGTTCAGCGCATTGCGGTCAGCGCTCAGGCGCTCGTGGCGCAGGCTCAGCGTGCGCGATTGTTCTTCGATATTGCGCTGGTCGGCGGCCAACACCTGGATTTGCTGCTGCACCTGGGCCACGCTGGCGCGCTGCTCGCTGGCCTTGGCCTGAGCCTGGCGCAGCGCTTCATCCAGCGCTGGCGATTGCGTGGCGTGCTCTTCGTTTTGCGCCACCAGCAGCTCGGCTTTTTCTTCGGCCTCAATCGCCTGGGCGGCCAGGCTTTCGGTCTCGATCGCCGCGTCTTCCTTGCGCGTCGCCCACTGGGCGGTCTGCTCTTTCAGCTGGGCCAGGCGCTGCTCGACGCGCAGCCGGCCATCCACCACAAAGCGGATTTCAGACTCCAGCCGCCCGACTTCGGCGCTGGCCTCGTAAAGCTTGCCCTGCGCCTGGTTGACCTGATCGCCCGCCGCATAGTGCGCCTGCCGCACGGTTTCCAGGTCGGCTTCAATGTGGCGCAAGTCAGCCACCCGGCTTTCCAGTTCATTCACGGCTTTTTCAGCATCGGCCTTGACCCTGGCCTGGTCGGCTTCGCTCTCGGCACGCTTTAAAAACCACAGCTGGTGCTGCTTGAGCGAGCCATCGGACTGCAGCGTGTTGTAACGCAGGGCGACGGCGGCCTGCTTTTCAAGGCGCTCAAGATTGGCATTGAGCTCGCGCAGGATGTCTTCGACGCGGGTCAGGTTTTCGCGCGTGCCCGAGAGCCGGTTGGCGGTCTCGCGGCGACGCTCTTTGTACTTGGAAACACCGGCGGCTTCTTCAAGGAACAGGCGCAGCTCTTCGGGCTTGGACTCGATGATGCGGCTGATCGTGCCCTGGCCGATGATGGCGTAGGCGCGCGGCCCCAGGCCGGTGCCCAGAAAAACGTCCTGCACGTCGCGCCGGCGCACCGGCTGGTTGTTGATGTAGTAGCTCGACGTGCCGTCACGCGTCAGCACGCGCTTGACGGCGATCTCCAGAAACTGCCCCCACTGACCGCCAGCCCGGTGGTCGGCGTTCTCGAACACCAGCTCGACGCTGGCGCGGCTCGCTGCCTTGCGCGTGGTGGTGCCGCTAAAAATGACGTCCTGCATCGACTCGCCGCGCAGCTCGGACGCCTTGCTCTCGCCCAGCACCCAGCGCACCGCATCCATGATGTTGGACTTGCCGCAACCGTTGGGCCCGACCACGCCGACGAGCTGCCCCGGCAGTATGAAATTGGTGGGCTCCGCGAACGATTTAAACCCGGATAACTTGATCGAATTAAGCCGCACGGCTTTCCCTGTTTTCTTGAGCCTGGAGGTAACTCGTTGATTCTTATAGCGCGTTGACGAGGCGCCGAGACCACGCGCGGCACATGCCGCAACGCACGGCCTGCAATGTTACCCCGAGCGCGCGGCCGGTTTTTGTCAATCAAAAGCGCATGGCGCGCCGGCCAGCCTCGAAAAAAGCTCACCAGCCGTAAATAGGTATCAAATAGGCCTCTAGCCCAATAGAAACGGGCGTAATCAGCTATTATTTTCATAGCGAATAAAGGAAATCGCCACCCGGCACAACGCAAGCGGCCAATTAGCTTGCGGCATCAAGGCCGGATAATCCGGGCATGAATCCCCTGCTTTCACGCCTTCAGCCCTATCCCTTTGAGCGGCTGCGCCAACTGCACGCCGACATCACCCCCAACCCAGCCTATAAACCCATCAGCCTGGGCATTGGCGAGCCACGCCACGCTACGCCGCAGCTGATCAAGGATGCGCTGAGTGCCAGTCTGGCCGGTCTGGCGAGCTACCCGGCGACCGTGGGGGAGCCCAAGCTTCGCCAGGCCATGAGCGACTGGCTGGCACGCCGCTACGGCCTGAAGGTAGACGCGGCGACGCAAATCCTGCCAGTCAATGGCTCGCGCGAGGCGCTGTTTGCATTGGCGCAGACCGTGATTGACCCCAGCCAGAGCGGCGCCCGACCGCCGCTGGGCCGCCCCAAGGCGGGCGACGCCCCTTCTCCCCGTGCAAGGGGCAGCGAATCGCCGGAGGCTCACGAAGTGGCGAGCGTGGGGGCACCCATAGTCGTCTGTCCCAATCCTTTCTATCAAATTTACGAAGGCGCGGCGCTGCTGGCCGGCGCCCAGACCTGGTTTGCGCCCAGCGACCCGGCGCGCAACTTTGCCGTGGACTGGGCCGGCGTGCCCGGGGCGGTGTGGGCCAAAACCCAGCTGCTGTTTGTCTGCTCACCGGGCAACCCGACGGGCGCCGTGATGTCGCTCGCCGAATGGGAACTGCTGTTCAAGCTGAGCGACCGCTACGGCTTCGTCATTGCCTCTGACGAGTGCTACAGCGAGATTTACTTTCGCGACGAAGCGCCGCTGGGTGGCCTGCAGGCGGCGGCGCAATTGGGCCGGGCTGATTTCAAAAACCTGATCGCGCTGACCAGCCTGTCCAAGCGCAGCAATGTGCCCGGCCTGCGCAGCGGTTTTGTGGCGGGCGATGCGGCGCTGATCAAGTCCTTTTTGCTGTACCGCACCTACCACGGCAGCGCCATGAGTCCCATCGTGCAAGCAGCCAGCATCGCCGCCTGGAACGACGAGCAGCATGTGGTGGATAACCGCGCCCAGTACCGCGAAAAGTTCGCCCAGGTCACACCGCTGCTGGCCGCCGTGATGGACGTGGCGCTGCCCGACGCCGGTTTTTACCTGTGGGCGGCCATTCCCGAAGTCTTCAAGGGCTCCGACACCGCGTTCGCGCGCGAACTGCTCGCTCTTTACAATGTCTTGGTGTTGCCCGGCAGTTACCTGGCGCGCGAGGCCCAAGGGTCTAACCCGGGCGCCGGCCGAATCCGCATGGCGCTGGTGGCCGAAACCGCCGAATGCGTCGAAGCAGCACAGCGCATCGTTCAATTCATTCATTCCAAAGTTCACTGAAGACCCTCACATGACTCAAGACAACTTGCAAGCCACCATCGACGCCGCCTGGGAAAACCGCGCCAACCTGTCGCCCGCCGCAGCGCCCCGGGAAGTGCTTGATGCCGTGGAACACACGATTGATCAGCTCAACAACGGCAAGCTGCGCGTGGCAACGCGTCAAAGCGTGGGCCAGTGGACAACGCACCAGTGGATTAAAAAGGCGGTGCTGCTGAGCTTTCGGCTGAAAGACAACGAAGTCATGCGCGCCGGCGACTTTGGTTTTTATGACAAGGTGCCCACCAAGTTTGCCCACCTGAGCGAAGATGAAATGCGCGCCACCGGCGTGCGCGTGGTGCCGCCTGCGATGGCGCGGCGCGGCAGCTTCATCGCCAAGGGCGCGATCCTGATGCCCAGCTACGTCAACATCGGCGCTTATGTCGATGAAGGCACGATGGTGGACACCTGGGCTGCTGTCGGCTCGTGTGCCCAGATCGGCAAAAACGTGCACCTGTCGGGTGGCGTCGGCATTGGCGGCGTGCTCGAGCCGATGCAGGCCAACCCGACCATCATTGAAGACAATTGCTTTATCGGCGCGCGCTCTGAAATCGTCGAAGGCGTGATCGTTGAAGAAAACTCGGTGATCTCCATGGGCGTGTACATCGGCCAGAGCACGCCGATTTACGACCGCGAGCTCGACACCGTGAGCTACGGCCGCATTCCGGCCGGCTCTGTCGTGGTGTCGGGCAACCTGCCCAAGGCGGGCGGCAAGTACAGCCTGTACTGCGCGGTGATTGTCAAGCGCGTCGATGCCAAAACGCGCGCTACGACCAGCCTGAATGATTTGCTCCGCGACTAGAGATTTGGCCCCCACGCTTGTCGCTTCGCGTACTTTGCTGCCCCCCGAGGGGGCGGGCCTTGCTTGGGGCGGCCCGACGCGGCGGCCGCTGGCTGGTTTTGCTGCGCCGGGCTTCGACCCAATTTCAATCAACGAGGGTGGATCATGAGCACGATGGAAAGAATTCTGCGTTTGATGGTGGAAAGAAAGGCGTCGGACGTCTACCTATCGGCGCACTCGCCCGCCCTCATCAAGATCAACGGACACGCGCTTCCCATCAATTCGCAGCTGCTGCCGGCCGAGGCACCGCTCAACTTGCTGGCCGAAGTGTTGCCGCCCGAGCGGATTGAAGAGCTGAGAGAAATCGGCGAGCTCAATATGGCGCTGCCGGTGGCGGGTTTGGGCAACTTCCGCATCAGCGGCTTTCGCCAGCGCGGCAGCTATGCGGCGGTGATTCGCTACATTCCAACCGACATTCCGGCGCTGGCCAGCCTGAAGCTGCCGCCCGTCCTGTCCGAGCTGATCATGGAAAAGCGCGGCCTGTTGCTGATGGTGGGCTCCACCGGGGCGGGCAAAAGCACCACGCTGGCGTCCATGCTGGATTACCGCAACGCGACTGCCATGGGTCATATCCTGACGATTGAAGACCCGATCGAGTTCATGTTTACCAACCGCAAATCGGTGGTTAACCAGCGCGAGGTGGGCAGCGACACGCAGTCGCTGCAGGTGGCACTGAGAAATGCGTTGCGCCAGGCGCCCGACGTGATTCTGATCGGCGAGATTCGCGACCGCGAAACCATGTCGGCGGCCATTGCTTATGCGCAGTCTGGCCATTTGTGCCTGGCCACCATGCACGCCAACAACAGCTACCAGGCGCTCAACCGCATTCTGAGCTTTTATCCGGTAGAAGTGCGCAACACCATGCTGGGCGACCTGGCCGCGGCGCTCAAGGCCATCGTGTCGCAGCGCCTGCTACGCACGCTGGACGGCACGCGCACGCCGGCCGCTGAAGTCATGCTCAACACCAAGCTGGTGGCCGAGCTGATTGAAAAAGGCGACTTTTCGGGCGTCAAGGAAGCGATGGAAAAATCCATGGCCGAAGGCTCGCAAACCTTTGAAGAAGACATCGCCCGGCTGATCATGGACAAAATCGTCACGCGCAAGGAAGGCCTGCAGTATGCCGACTCGCCAACCAACCTGATGTGGCGTCTGGAAAATGATTTTGCGGTGGCCCATACGCAGGCGCAGGAGCTGCATGACGACCACGATGACGAACCGAGCTTCACGGAAATTACGCTGGATGTCAGGCACTGACCATGTCCCGAACACTTCACCTTGCTGAGCAGCTGATCGCACGCCCTTCCGTCACGCCCGACGACGCCGGCTGCCAGGAGATTCTGGCGGCGCGGCTGGCGTCGCTGGGCTTTCAATGCGAAACCATTGTCAGCGGCCCGGCAAACGCGCGCGTCACCAATCTCTGGGCAAAAAAGGAAGGTTTTATCCCGCTAGCCCAATCAGGACGGGCGCAAGCAGCTATTGAATCAATAGCACTCCAGGCACCGCCCAAACCACTGATCAAAACCCTGGTATTTGCCGGCCATACCGACGTGGTGCCCACGGGACCGCTGGAGCAATGGCTCAGCCCGCCGTTCACGCCTAGCCGGCGCGACGGCAAGCTGTACGGGCGCGGCGCCGCCGACATGAAGACGTCGATTGCGGCGATGGTGGTGGCGGTCGAGGAGTTTCTGGCCGACCAGCCGCAACCGGCGCTGTCGATCGCCTTCCTGCTCACCAGCGACGAAGAAGGCCCAGCCCTCGATGGCACGGTGAAGGTCTGCGAGCAGCTGAGCGCGCGCGGCGAGGTGCTGGACTACTGCATCGTCGGCGAGCCGACCTCGGTCGACCAGCTCGGCGACACGATCAAGAACGGCCGCCGCGGCACCCTGAGTGGCCGGCTCACAATCAAGGGCGTGCAGGGCCACATCGCCTACCCGCACTTGGCCAACAACCCGATTCACCGCTTTGCGCCTGCCCTTAGCGAGCTGGTGGCGACCGAGTGGGACCGTGGCAATGAATTCTTTCCCGCCACCAGCTGGCAGGTGTCGAATCTGCACGGCGGCACCGGCGCGTCCAACATCATTCCCGGCGAGCTGGTGGTGGACTTCAATTTCCGCTTTTGCACCGAGTCCACGCCCGACAGCCTGCAGCAGCGCCTGCAATGCGTTTTGCACCGGCACGAGCTGGAATATGACCTGAAATGGACGCTGGGCGGCCTGCCCTTTCTGACCACGCCGGGCGCGCTGGTCGAAGCGGTTCGAGGCGCCATCCAGGCCGAGACCGGCCTGGATGGCGCGCTTTCGACCAGCGGCGGTACCAGCGACGGCCGCTTCATCGCCAAAATTTGCCCGCAGGTCATCGAGTTCGGCCCGGTCAATGCGTCGATTCACAAAATCAACGAGTGCGTCCTGGTGGCGTCGCTCGATCCGCTGAAAAACATCTACAGGGGCGTGCTGGAACGGCTGGCGGCGCCATGAGCGCTGAAATGCCCGTGACGGTACAGGCGCTGGTCGAGCAGATGGCGGACCGGCTGGAAGCGGCGGGGCTGAGCTATGCCGACGGCTTTGGGCAAGGCACCACCAACGCCTTCGACGAAGCCGCCTGGCTGGTGCTGTGGCAGCTGGGGTTGCCGCTCGACGACCTCGACTCAGTGGCAAATCAGCCTGTAGCCCAAGCAGAGCGGGCGCAAGTAGCTATGCTTTTGGAAGCACGCATCAGCACCCGCAAGCCCGCCGCCTACCTGACGAACGAGGCCTGGTTGATGGGCGTGCCCTTTTATGTCGACGAACGCGTGATCATTCCGCGCTCCCTGATTGCCGAGCTGCTGGTGGACGTCAGCATTGACCCCTGGCTGAACGAAGAAACCCGCCGCGTGCTGGACCTGTGCACCGGCAACGGCAGCCTGGCGGTGCTGGCGGCAATGACCTATCCCGACGTGAACGTAGATGCCGCCGACATCAGCCCGGACGCGCTGGCCGTGGCGCGCATCAATGTGGAGCGGCACCAGCTGGCCGGCCGCATCAGCCTGATTGAATCGGACGGCCTGGCCGCCTGCCACGGACTGACCAACGGCGGCTACGACCTGATTTTGTGCAATCCACCCTATGTAAACGCTGCCAGCATGGCCGCCCTGCCCGCTGAATTCAGGGCCGAACCAGCGCTGGCGCTGGCCGGCAATAGTCTTGGCGGAAGCGACGGCATGGACTTCATTCGAGGCCTTTTTCTAAACGTTGCCGCGCAAATGAACGAAAATGCAGTATTGGTGCTGGAAATAGGCCACGAACGCGCCAATTTCGAGCGCGCCTTCCCTCACCTTGCGCCGCTCTGGTTTGAAACCAGCGCTGGCGCTGACCAGGTGATGTTGCTGACCCGGGAACAATTGGCCTGAAAGCTAGCTTGAATTTTGGCAGCCGCCCTGAAGGTGCGGCGTCAGGTGCTCCCCGTTTAATCCTCTTGAGTCTTTGAGTCTGTTTGTTTAAATGATTACCCTTAAAAATGTGGTGCTGCGTCGCGGCTCCAAAGTAATTCTCGACAGCGCGTCTGTCACCCTCAACCCGGGCGAAAAAATCGGCCTGGTGGGGCGGAACGGCGCTGGCAAATCCTCGCTGTTTGCCATGCTCAACGGCACGCTGCACGAAGACGGCGGCGAATACTACATTCCCGCGCAATGGAAAATGGCGCAGGTCGCGCAGGACATGCCCGAGACCGAGCAAAGCGCCACCAGTTATGTCATCGAAGGCGACGTGGTGCTGCTGGCCGCGCAGACCGAGGTCGAGGCAGCCGAAGCCAGCGGCGACGGCGACCGCATGGCGCACGCCTACATGGACCTGTACGACTCCGGCGCGCATGACGCGCAGGCGCGCGCGCAGGCACTGATCCTCGGCCTGGGCTTCAAGATCAACGAACTCGACAACCCGGTCAACAGCTTTTCCGGCGGCTGGCGCATGCGCCTGCAATTGGCGCGCGCGCTGATGTGCCCGTCCGACCTGCTGCTGCTGGACGAGCCGACCAATCACCTGGACCTGGACGCGCTGGTCTGGCTTGAAGCCTGGCTCAAGCGCTACCAGGGCACCATGCTGGTGATCAGCCATGACCGCGAATTCCTGGACGCGGTGACCGACGTGACCGTGCACATCGAAAGCGCCAAGCTGACGCGTTACGGCGGCAACTACAGCAAGTTTGAAGACCTGCGCGCCGAGCAGATGGCGCTGCAGCAAGGCGCTTTTAACAAGCAGCAGGACAAGATTGCCCACCTGCAAAAATTCATTGCCCGCTTCAAAGCCAAGGCGAGCAAGGCCAAGCAGGCGCAAAGCCGCGTCAAGGCACTAGACCGAATGGAGAAAATCGCGCCGCTGCTGGCCGAAGCCGATTTCACCTTCGAGTTCAAGGAACCGGCGAATCTGCCCAACCCGATGCTGTCGATGCAAAACGCTTACTTCGGCTACCCCGCCCCTGAAGACGCGCCCGAAGGCACGCCGCCCACTGTGATCGTGCAAAACGTCAGCAAATCGGTGCTGGCCGGCCAGCGCATCGGCATTCTGGGCGCCAATGGCCAGGGCAAGTCGACGCTGGTGAAAACCGTGGCGCGCGCCCTGGCACCGATCAGCGGCGACATGACCGAAGGCAAGGGCCTGAACATCGGCTACTTTGCCCAGCAGGAACTCGACGTGCTGCGCCTGGGCGACAACCCGCTGGAGCACATGATCCGGCTCGTCAAGGAAGTCAGCGCCGCCGGCAAGATGGGCAATCAGCCTACGCGCGAGCAGGACTTGCGCAGTTTTCTGGGCAACTTCAATTTTGGCGGCGACATGGTCAAGCAGGCCGTCGGCTCCATGAGCGGCGGCGAAAAAGCCCGGCTGGTGCTGTGCATGATCGTCTGGCAGCGCCCCAATTTGCTGCTGCTTGATGAGCCGACCAACCACCTTGATCTGGCCACGCGTGAGGCGCTGTCGATGGCGCTCAATGAATTTGAAGGCACCGTGATGCTGGTCAGCCACGACCGCGCCTTGCTGCGCGCGGTTTGCGACGAGTTCTGGATGGTGTCACGCGGCGGCGTCGAACCGTTTGACGGCGATCTGGACGACTACCAGCGCTATTTGCTCGACGAGGCCAAGCGCCTGCGCGAGGAAGCCAAGAAAACCAACAGCAGCGCCGCTGCGCCCGTTGCTACTAAAAACGTAGCTGCCAGTGAAGTTGCAGCCAACGCATCGAATACTAAAAGCAATTCGGATACGCATAAAAATTCCAGCAAGAAAGAGGAAGCCCAGCGGCGCCAGCAGCAGTCGGATGCCACCAAGCCGCTGCGCAAGGAGCTGGAAAAGATAGACCAGAAGATGCAGTCGCTCGGCACCGAGCAAGCCAGTTTGCAAACCTTGCTGACCAGCACCAGCGTCGCCGCGGAAATTGTCCAGACCGGCAAACGGCTGAAGGCCATTGAAAACGAACTGGGTACGCTGGAAGAACGCTGGCTGGCGTTGACCGAGCAAATTGAGGTTGCTACGGTCTAGCAGGATTTTTTCGTCAACTTGTCACCCACCTGAAAGGCTCTTGATTCATGCCCACCGCCCTGCACATGGCCGCGGACGATGCGGCGCTGGAAGCCGCCGTCAAACGCAGCCGCAAGCTGCTCAACAAGCGCGCCATGGTGGCCGCCGTTGCCAGCGCGGTGCCGGTTCCGGGCCTGGACTGGGCGGTTGACGCGGCCCTGCTGTCCAAGCTGATTCCCGAAATCAACAAAGAGTTTGGCCTGACGCCGCAGCAGCTTGACCAGCTGGACCCGAGCAAACGTGAACAGGTTCAAAAGGCCGTGACCATGGTCGGTTCGGTGCTGATAGGCAAGCTCATCAGTCGCGATCTGGTCCTGAAGGCCGCCACCAAAATTGGCATGCGCCTGACCAGCAAGCAGCTCGCCAAGTACGTGCCCTTCGCCGGCCAGATCGTGGCCGCCGCCGTGGGCTATGCGGCGATTCGCTACTTTGGCGAAGAGCACATGAAGGACTGCATCCGGGTGGCCAGGCAGGCGCAGCTGGAACTCCCCCTGCTGGGCTATACCCCCTGAGCGTCGCGCCTAATCTCCTATCAAATTTGAAATGGAATTAGTCCTGGCGGCTTGCGCCTGGCTCGGCACTGGCCTGGTCGCTTCCCAGCGTGAAGTAAAACGTGCTGCCTTGGTCAACCGCTGAAGAGGCCCATATCTGTCCACCGTGCCGGCTGATGATGCGCTTGACCGTGGCCAGGCCAATACCACTGCCGGAAAACTCTTCCGGCGAATGCAGTCGCTGGAACGTACCGAACAGTTTGTCCGCATAGGCCATGTCAAATCCTGCACCGTTGTCCCTGACGAAATACACGGGCTGATGGTCGGCGCCAGTCTCCCGGCCTACCAAAATTTCAGCGCAGGGTTTTTTCGAGGTGAACTTCCAGGCATTCGCGATGAGGTTCTCCAGCACCAGTCGCAGCAGCGAAGGGTCCGCCCGCACCAGCAGGTCTGGCTCGACTGTCACCTGCACCACCCGCGCAGTGTCCTTCTCCATGCATTGCTGGACCACCGTGGTGGCCTCGGCAGTCATGTCAACCGCAGACCAGGTCAGGCTGGTGCGCGACAAATGGGCCAGCGAAAGCAGTCCATCCGTGAGTTCGTCCATGCGTCTTACCGCGTTTCGTATCCTGGCCAAATAGTGCTGAGCCCGCTCCCCCGCATCTAAAGGAAGCGCCTTTTGCAGCAAGGCGCTGAAGCCGTCGATAGTATTGAGCGGAGAGCGCAGATCGTGCGCCACGGAATATGAAAAGGCCTCCAGTTCCGTCATGGCGGACTTCAACTGGGCGGTACGCAATTGCACCCGTTGTTCGAGTTCGCAATTAAGGCAGAGAATTTCTTCCTGTTGTCGCCTGCGCTCTGTGATGTCGCGCCCGACGGCCACCCAGTGCGTGTATCTGCCCGATTCGTCGGCGATGGGCGCGATATCGATTTCCAGCCAGAGCTCCTTGCCGGTCTTTGTGTAGCTGACAATCTCCGAGCGCACGGGTTGCCACTTTTTCATGGCTGCACGAATTCGGTCCAACTCACGGCCCGGGGATTTGGGCCCCAACAAAAGCCGTGGGTTATTCCCGATGGCGTCGTCCCGGCCGTAGCCGGTGTACCGCTCGAAAGCATCGTTCACAAAAACGATTCGCGGACCCGGCTCGTCAGATGGCGCGGCATCCGTGATGATCACAATGTCATTCAATCTGGAGACTGCCGTTTCCAGCAGTCGCAATTGCGCCTGTTCCGAGCGCCTCAAGGTGATGTCCTGAAACGCACCTTGAATGCGGACTATTTGTCCTGCGGCATCACGAACGGCCTCCCCGGTCGAACTCACCCAGATTCGCCGCCCCGTGGCCGTGACTTTCGGCAACTCAAATTCGTAGGGAATACCTTGCTGCGCACAAGCCTCCACATAGGCGATCACCGTCGCCCTATGCTCTGGAAGAAAGAAGCCAATTCCCTCTTCCAACGTTGGTTTATAGCCTGGCGCTACGTCGTGAATAAGGCAGTTTTCATCGGACCATGTCAGCGTGCGATCCGGCAGATCGATGGTCCAGCCTCCAAGGCGCGCAACCCTGCCGGCGATGCGGATCATGGCGTGGTCTTGCTCCAGCAGCCCGGTGGCCTGTTTCAGGTCGTCAATATCGGTGTAAGTACCCAGCCATTGAGTCCTTTGGCCCGACGAATCACACAACGGGAGCGCGCGGCCCAGCATCCAGCGATAGACGCCGTCCGCCCGACGCAGCCGACATTCAATCTCATAGACCTCGCCACTTCCGGATGCTTTTTCCCAGAGCTGGGCAGCGCGCAGGCTGTCATCGGGATGAATCAGGCGGGCCGCGTTGTGACCCAGGCTCTCCTCTAGTGCCAGACCCGTATAGGCCGACCATTGTTGATTGAAGTAGATGTGCCGTCCATCCGGCAGCATCATCCAGACGATGTGGGGCATGGCCTCTGTGAGTCGGCGAAATTGCGCTTCGTTGCTGCGCTGAGCCTCCTCCGAGAGCGGGCGGCCAGCGATATCCAGTCCCGCGTCTGAAAGATTTATCGGCTTGATCATGCACACATTGTCTGCGGGCGCTGAAACCTGAACACCCAATTCAATGAATACCCCGCAACCGGCGCAATAAGCCGGTAATTGCGAGATATTTTGCTATTTGTAGGCCCCCTGGACGAAACAAAGATTCAGCTGAGTGATCGTTGACGTCCGCCATCAACCGGGCAGCACGTCAACAGTGCTGCGAATCAGCGCTCTTGGGAGGGTAGGAACTACCCACGACTTGATAGGGAAGCCTTGCGCCAAGTTGGGCTCTGCTGCGGTGAGCAGCGCCCATAAAATCCATAGAAAATGCCTGAAGCCCATATCTGACGGGCGCAAGCAGCTATTTAATTCATAGCAAACCGACTCAGGCAAACCCGCTGCGAGGCGGCTTCACGGGCCAGTACACACTGTCCCGCAGAGCAACCGGCCGCTGTTGGATGCGAAGGCTTGCGACTACCATGCAGGCAGTTTGACTCCAGGACCTGCACATGGCCACCCACACCGCCGCTAGCACCACTTCTGGCGCATCGCCCTACCCTCACCTGCTGGCCCCGCTGGACCTGGGCTTTACCACGCTGAAAAACCGCGTGCTGATGGGCAGCATGCACACCGGCCTGGAAGACGGGCGCAAGCATTTCCCAGCCATGGCGGCCTACTTTGCCGAACGCGCGCGCGGCGGGGTCGGGTTGATGGTCACCGGCGGCTTTGCCCCCAACATCGCCGGCTGGACCAAGCCCTTTGCCGGCATGCTGGCCAGCGCTGGCGCGGCGCGGCGTCATAAACAGGTGACCGATGCGGTGCATGCCGAAGGCGGCAAGATTGCGCTGCAAATTTTGCACACCGGCCGCTACGGCTACCACCCGCTGTGCGTGGCGCCCTCGCGCATCCAGAGCCCGATCTCGCCGTTCAAGCCGCGTGAGTTGAGCGCGGGCGGTATCGAGCGGCAAATCCGCGCCTTCATCCGCTGCGCCTCGCTGGCGCGCGATGCGGGGTATGACGGCGTCGAAATCATGGGCAGCGAAGGTTATTTCATCAACCAGTTTTTGGTCACCCGCACCAACCAGCGCGGCGACGACTGGGGCGGCAGCTATGCCAACCGCATGCGCCTGGCCGTCGAGATCGTGCGGCGCACGCGCGAAGCGGTGGGGCTAGACTTCATCTTGATTTACCGGCTCTCGATGATCGACCTGATCCCGGATGGCAGCAGCTGGGAAGAAGTTGTACTGCTCGCCAAGGCCGTAGCGGCGGCGGGCGCCACGCTGATCAACAGCGGCATCGGCTGGCACGAAGCGCGCGTGCCGACGATTGCCACCTCGGTGCCGCGCGGCGCCTTCACCTGGGTCACGCAAAAGCTGCGCACCGAGTTGCGTGCCGCCGGGCTGACTATTCCGCTGATCACCAGCAACCGGATCAACATGCCCGAGGTGGCCGAGCAGGTATTGGCCGATGGCTGTGCCGACATGGTCAGCATGGCGCGCCCTTTCCTGGCCGACCCCGAGTTTGTCAACAAGGCCGCGCAGAACCGCAGCCAGGAAATCAACACCTGCATTGCCTGCAACCAGGCCTGTCTGGACCATGCCTTCAAAGGCAAGCTGGCCAGCTGCCTGGTCAACCCGCGCGCCGTGCATGAAACCAAACTGCTCATCCGCATAACACCGGCCAAAAAACGCGTCGCCGTGATTGGCGCAGGCCCGGCCGGGCTGGCAGCCGCCACCACACTGGCCGAGCGCGGCCACCGCGTGACGCTGTACGATGCGGCCGGGCAGATCGGCGGACAGTTCAACCTGGCCAAACGCGTGCCTGGCAAGGAAGAGTTTGAGGAAACCCTGCGCTACTTCGGCCAGCGCATCGCCCGCAGCGGCGTCACGCTGCGACTGAACACGCGCGTGCAAACCGCCGAGCTGTTGGCTCAGAAATTTGACGAGATCATTCTGGCCACCGGCGTGACGCCGCGCAATCCACGCATCCCCGGCCAGGAGCATCCCAAGGTGCTGAGCTACATCGACGTGCTGCTGGGCCGCCAGCCGGTCGGCCAGCGCGTGGCGCTGATAGGCGCGGGCGGCATCGGGTTTGATGTGGCCGTGTTCCTCGTCACGCAGCCCGGCCACTCCAGCACACTCGACCTGCCGGCTTGGCTGGCCGAATGGGGCGTGGCCGACCCTGGCACAGTGCGTGGCGGCGTCGTCAAGCCCCACATCACCTCGCCTGCGCGCCAGGTGACGCTACTGCAGCGCAAGCCCGGCAAGCTGGGCGCCAACCTCGGCAAAACCACCGGCTGGATTCACCGCGCCGCGCTGAAGATGAAAAACGTTGAGATGCTGTCGGGTGTGAACTATGAACGCATCGGTGAAGATGCGAGCGGGGAAGCCTCAAGCCTGGGCCTGTTCATCACCTTTGGCGACAAGCGCCAAAACGGCACGCTGCTGAGCGTGGACAACATCGTGCTGTGCGCCGGCCAGGAGCCCATGCGCGAGTTGCTGGAGCCGCTGCGCGCGGCGGGCGTCAAAACGCATCTGATAGGCGGTGCCGACGAAGCGACCGAATTGGACGCCAAGCGCGCGATTGACCAGGGCACGCGGCTGGCGGCGGCCATCTAGCCAAAAGCAGATAGGCCAGTTTAATTTACTATCAGATTAATAGCTGCTTACGCCCGTTCTATATGGGCTAGAGGCCTTTTTTATTCGTTAATCTGGTACAAAATTGGCCTTGAACTTCAGTTCGTCTTCTGGCAGCTCCAGCGTGACCAGCTGTCCCATTTTGTTGTCGGCCAACCGGCAGGCGCCAAACAGGCTGTACTTGCCTTTGAGGCGGTAGCTTTCCATGTCAATCAGCATGTAGGGGTGGGGCACGAAGACCCGACACAAAAAAATCGTGCGGTGCCGGTTGCGCGGCGACGGGAAAAGCTTGTACTGCTGGTTGGTAATGATTTGAGATGAGGCCATGTTGGCTGCTGTCCGAAGTAATGCGCAAGCCTGTGACTGTAAGCTCTAGCCTGGGCTCTCAGCCTGAGGCCCCTTTTTTTATCCTGCCCCTCTCGCATGAAAGCTATGACCGAGCGCCACTTAACCCCCGACAAAGACCAAATCGCGCTGCTGGAGCCTTTTGACCGGCTGGGGCTGAACCAGATCCAGCTGGTGGCCAACGCGCAGCAAGCGGCCGAGGCGCTGCATGGACTGGGCGGCGTGACGGCGCTGGGGTTTGACACGGAGAGCAAACCCACCTTTGCCAAAAACGAGGCCTCTGACGGGCCGCACATCGTGCAGCTCTCCACGCTGGGCAGGGCCTGGATCTTTCAGCTCGAAGACGCCGACTGCCGGCGCGCCGTGGCGCAACTGCTGGAGGCGCCCGCCATCATCAAGGCCGGCTTTGGCTTGGGCGACGACCGCCGGCGCATCATCAGCAAGCTCGGCGTTGATCCGCGAGGCGTGCTCGACCTGAACACCGTGTTCAGGGAGCGCGGCTACCGCAAGGACATGGGCGTGCGCGGGGCGGTGGCGGTGCTATTCAACCAACGCTTCATCAAGTCCAGAAAAGCCACCACATCAAACTGGGCCAATGCGCGGCTGACCGAGGCGCAGCTCATTTATGCGGCCAATGATGCGTATGCGGCGCTGCGGGTGTTTGAGGCGCTGGGTCTGGGCTAAGGACGTGGGGCACAACCTGCCGGGCTGTATCGACCTGGATCAGTCGTATTGCGGCTTAGCGCTGCAATGAAAGCCCGGCCTTAATAATCCCCGCTAGAGCCGCTCGCCAGACTCTCAAACTTGGTAATGCGGTTGATAAACGCCAGCTTCACCGTGCCGGTCGGGCCGTTGCGCTGCTTGCTGATGATGACCTCGGCGACGCCGGGCTCCTTGCAGGCTTCCTTGGTGTAGTACTCGTCGCGGTAGATGAACATGATGATGTCGGCGTCCTGCTCGATGGCGCCGGATTCGCGCAGGTCGCTCATCATGGGGCGCTTGTCGGTGCGGGACTCGACGCCGCGGCTGAGCTGCGACAGGGCGACCACCGGGCACTGCAGTTCTTTGGCCAGCGATTTGAGGCCGCGAGAGATCTCGCCGACGGCGGTGGCGCGGTTTTCGTCGTTCATGCTGGTCGACACACTCATGAGCTGCAGGTAGTCGACCACGATCAGGCCGAGCTTGCCGCACTGGCGCGCCAGCCGCCTGGCATTGGCGCGCAGCTCGCTGACCGTCAGGCCGGCGGATTCGTCGATGTGCAGCGAGATGTTGCGCAGCTTTTCGATGGCTTCGGTCAGGCGCGGCCACTCTTCGTCGGTGAGCTTGCCGGTGCGCAGATGGGTCTGGTCAATGCGGCCGATCGAGCCGACGATACGCACGGCCAGCTGGGAGGCGCCCATCTCCATCGAAAACACGGCCACCGGCAGACCTTCGTTCAAGGCCACATGCTCGGCGATGTTGATGGCCAGCGCGGTTTTACCCATCGAAGGTCGTGCCGCCAGAATCACCAGATCGCCGGCCTGAAAGCCGGAGGTCATGCGGTCGAGGTCGTAAAAGCCGGTCGGCACGCCGGTGATGTCGTTGGGGTTTTCCGACATCTCGGTGACGCGATCGAGCAACTGCACGACCAGCGTGTCCATGCTCTGGAAGCCCTGCTGCATGCGCGAGCCCTGCTCGCCGATGTTGAAAATCTTCTGCTCGGCTTCGTCAAGAATGGTGGCGACCGCCTTGCCCTGCGGGCTGAAGGCGTCGGTGGCAATTTCGTCGCTGGCCTTGACCAGCTTGCGCAAGATGGAGCGCTCGCGAACGATTTCGGCGTAGCGGCGAATGTTGGCGGCGCTGGGCACGTACTGGGCCAGCGCGTTGAGGTAGCTCAGCCCCCCCACTTCGTCGGCCTTGCCGAGGTTTTGCAGGTACTCGTACACCGTGATGATGTCGGCCGGCTTGGAGGCGTTGATCAGCGCTTCGGCAGCGGCATAAATCAGCTGGTGCTCGCGTCGGTAGAAGTCCTGGTCGCTCAGCAAGTCGGCAACGCGGTCCCAGGCGCTGTTGTCAAGCAGCAGGCCGCCCAACACGCTGGATTCACCTTCAATCGAGTGCGGCGGAATGCGCAGTTGGGCGATCTGGCGGTCAGCGCTGTAGCGCGGATCGTCGAAGTTGGAAAGTACGGCAGACATGGGTTTCCTAGAGCAGTGCTAAATAGTAAGCCCGTCAGGGGAGCAGCAGGTGGACAAGCTTGTGGATAAGCGGGGGAAATCAGGTGGGAATGCAGCCTGAGAATGTGTACAAGCGGCAAACCTAAAGACCCAAGAAAAAAGCCGCTCCGAAGAGCGGCTTTTTCGGGACAGCGCGGTGGCTGCTTAGGCAGTTTCGCCGTAGACGGTGACGGTGATCTCGGCGGTCACGTCGGTGTGCAGCGCCACGCTCACAGCGTGATCGCCGACGGTTTTCAACGGACCGTTAGGCAGGCGAATCTGCGATTTGGAAACCACAAAGCCCTGTTTACTCACTTCTTGCGCAATGTCATGGTTGGTGACAGAGCCAAACAGGCGGCCGTCAACACCGGCTTTTTGCGTCAGCTTGACGGTGGTACCGCCAAGCTTTTCGCCCTGGGCTTGCATTTCGGCAAGCTTGGCGGCGGCGGCTTTTTCAAGTTCAGCGCGTTTGACTTCGAATTCCTTGATGGCCACTGCCGTGGCGCGACGGGCGCGGCCCGAAGGGATCAGGAAGTTGCGTGCGTAGCCGTCTTTGACTTTGACGACTTCGCCCAGGTTGCCGAGGTTAACGACTTTGTCGAGCAGAATAATTTGCATGGTCGTACTCCTTACAGGCTGCGGTGCTGGTCGCTGTAAGGCAGCATCGCGAGGAAGCGAGCGCGCTTGACGGCGGTGTTGATCTGGCGCTGGAAAATTGCGCGCGTGCCGGTCAGGCGCGCCGGGATGATTTTTCCGTTTTCAGAGACAAAGTCACGCAGGGTGTCGATGTCTTTGTAGTCGATTTCTTCAACGCCAGCGGCTGTGAAGCGGCAAAAGCGCTTGCGCTTGAACAGCAGGGATTGGGTGTTGCGCTTGGGGCGCTTGTCTTTATTGAAACGTTTTGGTCCGGCCATGATGGACTCCTTAAATGGGGTTCAGTACTTGTTCGAAAATTTCGAAAGCTTGAATATGAAAAACAACGCCTTTGCTGGTGCGTGCATTGATGAGAAAACCGGTGAACCTGAAAGGCTTGCTTAAGGGAAGCTTGATGGCTTGTTCAGCCAGCGATCCGAAAGCAACTGCCTTGAGCGTTAACTTGACCTGTCTGGTCACCCCTGCTTCAAGCATTTCAGACTCGTGTTCGAGAACGAAATTGGCAGCGGGAATTCCAGCGGGCGTGTAGCGAAGAGCGCTGAGCTCGGCGATACAGGCGGTCAGTTCAACGTGGTTCACTGCAAGCTCATGGGCACGGCAGCGAAGCGTTCAAAAGCATGGTGGCAATTAAGCCGCATACTCCTGCTGTTGGGTTTTACGGGCTTCTTCCCTCTCGACGTTGCGCATCATGAGGGACGGGCCGGTTTCAGCCTTTTTCTTGACCACGGTCAGGTGGCGCAGCACGGCATCGTTGAACTTGAACGCGTGTTCAATTTCTTCCATCACGGCTTGACTGGCTTCGATGTTGATGCACAGGTAGTGGGCTTTGCCGAGTTTCTGGATCAGGTACACCAGCTGGCGACGACCCCAATCTTCAACACGGTGCACAACGCCACCGCCGGCGGTGATCATGCCTTTGTAACGTTCCAGCATGGCTGGGACTTGCTCGCTTTGATCCGGGTGGATCAGCAAGACGATCTCGTAATGACGCATAAATTCTCCTTGTGGATAAATGAAAGCTGCCCCAGCGTCGTTAAGGGTGCAGCAAGGCGAAGCCCATGATTATAGCCCGTCGCCGCTTTGATGCCTGAACGCGTCATCCTGGCGCGACGCCGGCGTGGCAAAACTCCGGTCATAAACTTTCAGGTCCGGGTAGCGGATGTACTCGACCAACTCCTGCGCTTTCGGGCTGGGCGGCGGCGTGACCAGGCTCACCAGAAAAATCACCGCAAAGCCGACCGGTACGCCAAAAAGGCCGGCGGAAATCGGCTCAATGCCCCACCATAGCTCGATTGGCGAGGTGATGCCGAAAGTTGCGCGTAGCCAGGGCTGGGTGGTGAACATGTAATACGTGGTGACGCCCAAGCCAGACACCATGCCCAGAACCGCCCCGCTGCCGGTGGCGCGCTTCCAGAAAATGCCCAGGCTGAGCGCCGGAAAAAACGAGGCCGCCGCAAAGGAAAAAGCCGCCGAGACCAAAAACAGGATGTCGGCCGGCTTTTGGGCCGCCACATAAGCTGCCAGCAAGGCGACCACCAGCAGCAGGATTTTGGACACCGTGACCCGGCTTACTGTCGAGGCGTTAGGGTCAATCATCTTGTAATACAGGTCATGGCCCAGCGCGTTGGCAATGGTCAGCAGCAAACCATCAGCGGTGGATAGCGCGGCCGCCAGCCCACCCGCAGCCACCAGCCCGGAAATGACGTAAGGCAGGCCAGCGAGCTCGGGCGTCAGCAGCACAATGATGTCGCCGCCTATCGTCATTTCGTTGAGCTGCAGGAGGTTGTCCTTGTTGACATCAACCACCGACAGCAGCGCCGGATCGATCTTGCTCCAGGCGTGCACCCATGCCGGCAGATGGTCAAACGGCGTGCCCACCAGCACCGTGAAGATTTCATACTTCACCAGCACGGCCAGCGCAGGCGCGGTGAAGTACAGCAAAAAGATGAAAAACAGCGACCAGGTGACCGATTGGCGCGCCTCGCGCACCGTAGGGACGGTGTAGTAGCGCATCAAGATGTGCGGCAGGGCCGCGGTGCCCACCATGAGGCAAAAAATCAGCGCCAGAAAATTGCGCCGCGAGGTGTCGTAAAGCTCCTTTTCCTTGGGCGTGCCGTCGGGGTCACCGGAAAACTGTGCCGCATGGGCCGGCATGCCATTGAGCGGCTGGGTTTTAATGTCGGCGGCGGCTCTGGCGGCAGTCCAGGCCCTCCGGGCGGCGGCTTCGTCTCTGGGCAAGGCGGCCAGGGTCTTGCCCGCAGCAGAAATTTCTGTCACCGACGCGTTGCGCGCCTTCAGCATCTCCACCCTTTTGCTGGCAGCCTGTTTGTCGGCGGCCAGTGAAGTTGCCGGGTGCTTGAGCTTTTCGGTGAAGGCCTCGGAGCGCTGCCTGAAGATGTCGCGCACCTGCAACTCCTTCGGATCTATGGCCAGCTCTTTTTCCTTGGCGCTGACCTTTTCAAGCTGAAATCCGTAGACCAGTTGCGGCAGCGGAATGCCGGTCTGTTTGACCGACAGCCAGACCACCGGGATCATGTAGGCGACCACCAAAATAATGTACTGGGCCACCTGGGTCCAGGTCACGGCACGCATGCCGCCCAGGAATGAACACACCAGGATGCCGCCCAGGCCCAGGAAAATGCCAAGTTCGAAGGCGATCCCCGTGAGGTAAGAGGTGATCAGGCCGACGCCATAGATCTGCGCCACCAGGTAAGTGAACGAGCACAGGATGGCGGCAGACAGGCCGATCAGCCGGGGCAAATGTCCGCCATAGCGCTCGCCCAGAAAATCAGGAATGGTGAACTGGCCAAACTTGCGCAGGTAAGGCGCCAGCACCAGGGCGACCAGGCAATAACCGCCGGTCCAGCCCATGATGAAGGCCAGTCCGCTGTAGCCGGTCAGGTAAAGCGTTCCCGCCAGGCCGATAAACGAAGCCGCCGACATCCAGTCGGCACCGGTCGCCATCCCGTTGTAAATTGCCGGGACACGGCGGCCCGCCACGTAATATTCGGCGGCGTCGGTGGTACGGCTCATGACCCCTATGCCTGCGTAAAGGCCAATAGTGGCCATCAGAAAGGTAAAGCCTATCCACAGACGCGGCAGCCCCATTTGCTCAAGGCCAGCGAGCAGCGCGACAAAAAGCACAAAACCAACCGTATACCAACGGTAGACGCGGTCAAGCTGGGACTTGAACTGCTGCTTGGAGAGCTTGACGCCGTCGCGCGAACCGAAAAACCCGGCCATGGTTCAGTCGTCTCCGTCAGCAACGTCGTGCTCGATGTCAAGACGGTTCATATACCAGGCGTAAAAGCCGATGATCAGGCAATACACCAGCAAGGCGCCTTGCGCGCCCATCCAGAAGCTGAAAGGCCAGCCGAAAAAGGTGAAATTCAGCGCACGTGCAAAGTAGCTGACGACGAAGGTGACGACAAACCAGATCAGCAACAGCAGCGCCGTTACCGAGAGGTTTTTGTGCCAGTAACGGCGGTGCATGTTAGTGAGTCGCATCGCCCACCCCAGCCATGCCGGCCACGCCGACTTCCGGGCTTAGCCCAGTTTCGCGCTCGAGTTGCGCCGCTACCCTGGGCTCGAACTGGCGCAGATGGGCAATCACCCTTAGGGCTTTGTCAGGCTGCCCCAATGCCAGCCGGACCTGCGCCAGCCGATACCAGCCATAAGGGCTTAGGGGTTGCAGAGCGGTGTTCCTTTTGAGCGCCTTCACGGCGTCAAGGAATTGAGCCTGATGAATCAGCACCAGCGCCAGGCCGTACCAGGCCCGGTCCATGCAAGGGTCGCGTTCCAGCGCCCGTTGAAACGCCGGCCCGGCGTCATCGTGGCGCCCGGTCTGCTGCAAAACAAAGCCCAGGTTAAACCAGGCCGCCGCCTCTTGCGGCGCCGAGCCCCCAATGCGGGTGAGCTGCTGCAGGCTGGAGATTGCTTCTGCAAAATTGTTCAGTTGGGCCAGCAGATGCGCCCGGCTGGCGAGCGCGTAACGGTCCGCCGGTCGCAATAGCAACATCCGCTCAAACCTCGGCAGTGCGCCTGCGCAGTTGCCGGCTCCCAGCAAAAGCACGGCCTGAATCTTCAGGAACAGATACTGCAACGCAGGCTTTATTTGCACAGCGCAATGCCAATCTGCAGGCAGGTGCTGACCTTTAGGATGGCCGCCCCACCCCAAATCAGCAGCAACACCGCAAAAGCCACCAGCGGCAGGTGGCGATCAAGCACGAAGGCCGGCGAGATCCAGCGCGCTGCCTTCACCCAGGGCCGGGCGATCAGTTGAAGCACGCGATAAAACGGATTGCGCTCTCGCGCCTGGCCCGACAGCAAGCCAATCACCCACTGGCCCAATAAGGCAAGCAAGGCGATTTCAGCCAGCAGTTTGACAGTGGTGGCAACGGCAAGCATGAAGTTTGGCGAGCAGCAATCGGCAGCTAGGTAGCAAAGGGTTGGTCAATCGGCGGCATGCCTTCGATTGTCAGCCGGGCGCTTGCCGGACAGGCGCCCGGTCAACCGGGGGGTTTCCCTTGGTTGACGGGTCAGGCCATCAGCTGGCGAGGCGCTTCCAGGCATCGATCACGGTATCCGGGTTGAGCGACATCGAACCTATCCCCTGCTCTTTGAGCCACAGCGCAAAGTCTGGATGGTCGCTTGGGCCCTGACCGCAAATACCGACATATTTGCCCTGGCGCTTGCAGGCCGAAATAGCCAGGCTGAGCAGCGCTTTCACGGCCGGATCGCGTTCATCAAAGTCTTTGGCCAGAATTTCCAGCCCCGAGTCACGGTCCAGCCCCAGCGTGAGCTGGGTCAGGTCGTTCGAGCCGATGGAGAATCCGTCAAAGTACTCCAGGAACTGATCGGCCAGGATGGCGTTGCTGGGCACTTCGCACATCATGATGATGCGCAAGCCTTGCTCACCGCGCTTGAGGCCCTGCTGCGCCAGCAGTTCGGTCACGGCCTGGGCCTGGCCCAGCGTGCGCACAAACGGCACCATGACTTCGACGTTGGTTAGGCCCATGTCGTTGCGCACGCGCCTGAGCGCCTCGCATTCCATGGCAAAAGACTCGCGAAAATCGTTGCTGATATAGCGTGCCGCGCCACGAAAGCCTAGCATTGGATTTTCCTCTTCGGGCTCGTAACGCGAGCCGCCAATCAGCTTGCGGTACTCGTTGGACTTGAAGTCGGACAGGCGAACAATCACCGGTTTGGGCCAAAAAGCCGCGCCAATGGTAGCAACCCCTTCGGCCACCTTGTCCACGTAAAAAGCCCGCGGTGACGCATGACCCCGCGCCACGCTTTCGACCGCCTTTTTCAGGTCAGCATCGACATTCGGGTAGTCCAGGATGGCCTTGGGATGCACGCCAATATTGTTGTTGATAATGAATTCCAGCCGCGCCAGCCCCACGCCGTGGTTGGGAATCTGGCAGAAGTCAAAGGCCAGTTGCGGATTGCCGATATTCATCGTGATCTTGATGTCGATGGCCGGCATGTCGCCGCGCTGCACCTCGGTAACCTCGGTCTCCAGCAGGCCGTCATAAATGCTGCCGGTATCGCCTTCGGCGCAACTGACCGTCACCAGCATGCCATCCAGCAGGCGTTCAGTAGCGTCACCGCAGCCCACCACCGCCGGAATTCCCAGCTCGCGCGCAATGATGGCGGCGTGGCAGGTGCGGCCGCCGCGATTCGTCACGATGGCGCTGGCGCGTTTCATCACCGGCTCCCAGTTCGGGTCGGTCATGTCGGTCACCAGCACGTCGCCGGGCTGCACCTGGTCCATGTCCTTGATGTCGCGCACGATGCGCACCGGGCCGGTGCCAATCTTCTGGCCAATCGCGCGGCCCTCAGTCAGCACGGTGCCAGTGCCTTTTAGCTTGTAACGCTGCTCGGCCTTGCCCTTGGCCTGGCTCTTCACGGTTTCCGGGCGTGCCTGCAGGATGTAGAGCTGGCCGTCGGCTCCATCCTTGCCCCACTCGATGTCCATGGCGCGGCCGTAGTGGTCTTCAATGATCAGCGCGTAGCGGGCCAACTGCTCGACATCGGCATCGGTCAGCGAGTAGCGGTTGCGCAATTCGGTCGGTACGTCGGTGGTCTTGACCAGCTTGCCGCTGACCTTTTTTTCAGCTGCCGTGGTGAACTCCATCTGCAGCAGCTTGGAGCCCAGGTTGCGGCGAATCACGGCGCGCTTGCCGGCCCGCAGCATGGGCTTGTGCACGTAAAACTCGTCCGGATTGACGGCGCCCTGCACCACGGTTTCACCCAGGCCGTAGCTGGAGGTGATGAAGACCACATCTTCAAAGCCGCTTTCGGTGTCAATGGTGAACATCACGCCGGCCGCCCCCAGGTCGCTGCGCACCATGCGCTGCACGCCCGCCGACAAGGCCACGTCGGCATGGGCAAAGCCCTGGTGCACGCGGTAGCTGATGGCGCGGTCGTTGTAGAGCGAGGCAAACACCTCTTTCATCTTGAGCAACACGTCTTCAATACCGACGACGTTTAAAAAAGTTTCCTGCTGGCCGGCAAACGAAGCGTCAGGCAGGTCTTCGGCGGTGGCGGACGAGCGCACGGCAAAGCTGGCCTGGCTCGCCTGGTTCGTCTGGTTCGTCTGGGTATCGCCCGCGTTCAGCGCGGCAAAGCTCTGGATCACGGCTTGTTCAAATTCAGGCGGGAAAGGCTGGGTCTCGACCAGCGCCCGAATTTTGGCGCCGGTTTCTGCCAGCGCGCGCACGTCGTCAGTGTTTAGCGCATCGAGCAGCGCGTTGATTTTGCTGTCCAGCCCCGCATGGGCCAGAAACACGCGAAAGGCGTGCGCCGTGGTGGCAAATCCGGTGGGAACCCGCACGCCTTGGGGGCCGGTGGGCAATTGCGAGATCATCTCGCCGAGACTGGCGTTCTTGCCGCCGACGACCTCGACATCCGTCATTCTCAGGTTTTCAAACGGTACGACCAAGGCGGTCGCCTCAAACAGGTTGGACATGAAAATACTCCGGGAGGTTTAAAAACTGGGGTCGAAACCATGCACGGCTGGCAGCCTGATTGTTGTTTTTGGGGGCGAAAACGGGGCATGGCTGGGGAATCTGGATAATCAAACCGATTGTAGGGGCCTGTTGCCGGCCGCTCTTACCACCACTTTTTTCACCTTTACACCAGCCAAGCAGTCCGCCATGTCCAATCGAACCGTGTTTTTCATCTCCGACGGCACCGGCATTACCGCCGAGACCTTCGGCAACGCCATTCTGGCGCAGTTTGAGTTCAAGCCGCGCCACGTCCGCCTGCCCTTTATCGACAGCGTAGACAAGGCGCATCAGGCGATCCGGCAGATCAACCACACGGCCGAACTGGAAGGCAAACGACCGATTGTTTTCACGACACTGGTCAACATGGAGATTCTGGCGGTCATCAAAACCCACTGCAACGGCATGCTGCTGGATATGTTTGGCATGTTCGTGGCGCCACTGGAGGGTGAACTCGGCATCAAGTCCAACCACCGGGTCGGGCGCTTTTCGGATGCCTCCAAAAGCAAGGAATATGACGACCGGATCGAGGCCATTAATTTCTCGCTGGCGCACGATGACGGCCAAAGCAACCGTGACCTGGAGAACTCCGATGTGATTCTGGTGGGCGTCAGCCGCAGCGGCAAAACGCCGACTTCACTGTATCTGGCGATGCAGTACGGCATCAAAACCTCCAACTACCCGCTGATTCCCGAAGACTTCGACCGCCGCCAGTTACCCCCTGCCCTGGTGCCGCACCGCAAGAAAATCTTTGGCCTGACGATAGGGCCCGAGCGCCTGGCCCAGATCCGCAACGAGCGCCGACCCAACTCCAACTACGCCAGCTTGGTCAACTGCCGCAACGAAATCCATGAAGCCGAAGCCATGATGCGGCGCGAAGGCATACGCTGGCTATCGACCACCACCAAGTCCATCGAAGAAATCGCCACCACCATCCTGCAGGAGATCAGGCCGGAGCGGCTGGAGTATTAAGCCGGACTGAGCGGGCTTCACTTGCTACCATTTTAATAGCTGTCTGCGCCCGTATCTATTGGGCTAGCGCCTTTATTTCTCCTTGGATTTAAGGACAAAGCGCTGGCGTGAACGCCTTGCAGGCGGCGCAGCTTTGCTCGGCTGAATCGGGTCATAGCGCAACGCGTACATAGCGGAGTTTGTCGCGGTCTGATATTTGTTGCCCAGCACAAACAATCATGGTGAGAACCTGAGCAACTGCTAAAAGCAGCACGCTTATTGCAAATGAGAAGTGTTATCATTTGCAAACAACAATTATTCTCATTTAAAAGGTCTTGACATGCTCCCCAACAAATTCCGCCGTCCAATTAAACAAGCAGCAGCTTTCGGCTTGCTCGCCAACGCCCTGATTGCCGGTGCGGCGGAATACCCCATCGGCAAGCCGCAGCAACAATTTGGCATGGAGATTGCCGCGGTCTATCTGCAGCCGGTTGCCATGGAGCCCGAAGGCATGATGCGCAAGACTGAAGAGTCAGACATCCACATCGAGGCTGACATCAAGGCGCTCAAAGGCAATCCCAATGGCTTTGAGGAGGGAGCCTGGATTCCCTACCTGGTGGTGAAGTTCGAGATCACCAAGATTGGCACCAGCCAAAAAGTGTCGGGTGAGTTCATGCCCATGGTGGCCAACGACGGCCCGCATTACGGCGACAACATCAAGCTCTTTGGCCCCGGAAAGTACCACGTCAAATACACCATCTCGCCGCCCACGGAAAACAAGCCGGCCCATTTTGGCCGCCACATTGACAAGCTCACCGGGGTGAAGCCCTGGTTCAAGGCCTTTGCCGTCGAGAACGACTTCAGCTATGCGGGCATTGGCAAAAAGGGCGGCTACTAAACCTTGTTGCAGAAGGCCACCATGCCACTGAAATTTCATACCGCTGGCGCGCTTGCGCTGGCCTTGACTTTGTTGCTGGCGCTGGCACCAGTGCGCGCCCAGGACATGCCGTCTGTCAATTTGCTGATTCGGGCCGGCCGCTTTGTGCCGTCAACGCTGCAGGTTCCGGCCAACACCAGGTTTCGCTTGCTGATCAAGAACGAAGGACCGGGGGCGGAAGAGTTTGAAAGCGTCGATTTGCGCAAGGAAAAGGTGCTGGCACCCGGTGCCTCAAGCTTCCTGATTTTTCAGCCGCTTAAACCCGGCACCTACAAGTTCTTTGGTGACTTTCATCCCGATACGGCACAAGGCCAAATGGTGGCCAAATAAAGGAAGACTGCAATGGGGAGCACGCTCTTTATCGTCTGGCGCGAAAGCTTGGAGGCCATGCTGGTGGTTGGCATTCTGCATTCTTGGCTGAAGTTCAACGAGGCGGCGAGTAACGGCCTGCACGCGTTGTGGCTTGGGGTGGGCTGTGGCATGGCGCTGGCCGGCGCGCTGGGTTGGGCGATGGTGGCCGCGCAGGGTGAACTCTCGGGCGCGGCGCTGGAGTGGTTTCAGATTGGCATGCTGTTGGTGGCAGGCGCACTGATCGTGCAGATGGTGTTATGGATGCGCCGTCACGGCGCTGGCATGCGTAAAAGCCTGCACCAGAATCTGGCGGCAGCTATGCAGCGCTCCGGCCTGCTCGGCATTGCCATCGTGGCCGCGTTGGCGATCGCGCGCGAGGGTGCGGAAACGGCGGTGTTCCTGTACGGCGTAAGCCTGGAGCAGGGAGGTTCTGCCAGTTTGGTGGCGGGCGCGGCCTTGGGTTTTGTATTGGCGGGTCTGACCGCCTGGGCACTGGGGCGCGGATTGCGCTTTCTGGACTACCGGCGCTTCTTTCTGGTGAGCGGCTGGATGCTGTTGCTGTTTGCCGTTGCGCTGCTGGTAAACGCGGTTGATCGCCTCATAGGCGCTGGGCTGCTGCCCGCATTGGTCGATCCCTTGTGGGACAGTTCATGGCTGCTCGATGATGGCAGCCGCTTCGGCTCTTTGCTGGCCGCGCTGGCGGGCTACCGCGCTCACCCGTCGTTGATGCTGGTGAGCATCTATGCCGTTTACTGGTTGGTGGTGTCGCGTGCCATGCACCTTGAGAGGCGCGATGCGTAGCATTCCCGTCGCCCTTGTTCGAGACGAAGTGCAAGCCCCCATGCAAACCGGCGTGCTGGCGCGCGTTGGCATGGCCATGCGTCGTCATCAGCGCTTCATCCTGGGCCTGCAGTGGCTGGTGGTGGTGTTTTATTTCAGCCTGCTGATTTATCCGGTGTTTATGCCCTTGCCGGCGGAAGATGCGCACATTGTCGACAACCTGCGGCTGTTTGCGCAGTTCATGTTCTGGGGCGTCTGGTGGCCTTTCGTCATGTTGGGCACCATGCTGCTGGGGCGCGTCTGGTGCGGCGTGTTTTGCCCGGAAGGCATGTTGACCGAGCTGGCCAGCCGTCACGGTCTGGGTCGCGCCATCCCGCGCTGGCTGCGCTGGAGCGGCTGGCCATTTGTGACCTTTGTCTGCACCACGGTTTATGGCCAGTTGGTCAGCGTTTATGAGTATCCGCAAGCTGCCCTGCTGGTGCTGGGGGGCTCAACACTGGCGGCTGTCGCTGTGGGCTTGGTGTATGGCCGGGGTACACGCGTCTGGTGTCGCTACCTGTGTCCGGCCAATGGCGTGTTTGGTTTACTCGCCAAAATTGCTCCGCTGCACTTTCGGGTGAATGAAGCCGTCTGGAAGCAGAACCAGCAGCGTGCGCCTGCCGTGAACTGCGCCCCGTTGATCGACATCCGGCATATGAAGAGCGCATCTGCCTGTCATGCCTGCGGACGCTGCAGCGGTGAACATGGCGCGGTCGAACTGGGGCTGTGCTCACCGGCGCGCGAAATTCTGGCTACCAACCGCCGCGAGGTCAGGACCGATGAAGCGGTGACCCTGATTTTTGGTGTGATCGGCATCGCCACCGCTGCGTTCATATGGTCATCGAGCAGCCGCTTTGTGCAGATGAAGACCGCGCTGGCCGATTGGCTGATGGAGCGTGATTGGCTGGCCCTGCTGCAGGACAACGCACCTTGGTGGTTGCTGACGAACTACCCGGCAGCCCACGACGTGTTTACCTGGCTCGATGGTCTGTGCATTCTGGCCTTCATTCTGTGCGGCGGTGGCGCGCTGGGTTTGGCTGTCTGGGCCGGTGTCTGGCTGGCGGCGCGCGTGCTGCACGACCCGGCGCTGTCCTGGCAAAAACTGTCACTGGCCTTGGTGCCGATGGCCGGTGTCGGGGTGTTTCTGGGCCTGTCGATGCTGACGCTCGGTCATCTCAAGGCCGAGGGCATCACATTGGCCTGGGTGCCTGCGCTGCGGGGCGTGCTGCTGACCCTGGCGGCGGGCTTCTCGGCCTACCTGATGCTGCGCATGTGTCTGGTGCGCTGGACCCGGCGCGCCGTGGCGGGCCTGCTTGTCGCCTTGGCGCCCTTGGGTCTCATCGTGCGGGTCTGGCTGTGGGTGCTGTTTGCTCTGTAAGTGCCGCCGCCGGGGCTACGGTTTTTTTGCTTGCCCGATGGAGTCAGGCTGCAGACAATGAGTGCATTCAAAACCAAAAAAGGAGTTTCCATGAAAGGCGATGCCCAAGTTATCACCCACCTGCAGGCCCAGCTGAAAAACGAGCTGACTGCCATCAACCAGTATTTCCTGCACTACCGCATGTACAAGCACTGGGGCCTGGACAAGCTGGCCAAGAAGGAATACGAGGAATCGATGGGCGAGATGAAACACGCCGACAAACTGATGGACCGCATCTTCATGCTCGAAGGCCTGCCCAATTTGCAGGACCTGGGCAAACTGATGATTGGCGAAGACGTGCCCGAAGCCCTCAACTGCGACCTCCAAGCAGAGGTCGGCGCCCAGGCGACGATCAAGGATGGCATGGCCCATTGCGAGACGGTACGAGACTACGTGTCGCGCGACTTGCTGCAAGGCATTCTGGACGACACCGAAGAGCACATCGACTTCCTGGAAACCCAGATCGAGCTGGTCAGCAAAGTGGGCCTGCAGAACTACTTGCAAAGCCAGATGGGAGAACTCAGCTAGGCTCCCCGGCCACCAGCAGCACCGCCACCGAGGGCAGCACACCACTGCGCGACATCTCGCGTTCGGTCAACGTGGGTGCCGGCCCAGTTGCTGCGCGAACAGGTAGCGCACTCCACGGAAGATGCGTTGCACAACATGCCCGGCGTGGCGGCAAGTTATGGGGACGGCCAGCGCGGCCTGGCCGCCGGCACGGCCCAACAACGGTTGCGCAAGGCAGCCAATCACTTTAGCCACCCAACCCTGCTTGAGCAGCTCAGGCAGCGCCAGAGCCAGCCGGCCGTGCCGCGCTAAAACCCGGCAGCCCTATCGGACATACGCAAAATGTTACTGCAAATGCGACCGATTCGCATTTATAATAAAGTTACCGATTTACTAACCAGCAAGCCCTCCATGATCGTCTGTATCTGCCGCCGCATCTCCGACCGCGAAATTGCCCGTCACGCACGGGCAGGTCTGGGCTTTGACGAGATTCAGTTCGAGCTCGGCGTTGCCACCCAGTGCGGCCAATGCGAAAGCGGCGCCCGTGAAGTGGTGGCCCAATGCAGCGCAAGCTGCCCGAGTGCCAACATCAAGCTAGCCAACCACACTCCGGAAGGCAGCGCATGGAAAACCTCACCAACCTAATCGCAACACTCCCCGTCAGCCTGATCCTGGTGATCGGCTCCGCGTGGTGGATCTTTCGCCGCTAACGCAAGCGCGTCTTGCGCAGACCCCTGCTGCTGCTCCTGCATCCACTAAACTCCAGATGAAGGCGCTCGCCATTTCGACCTCTTCAGCTCTTCCCCCCTTGTGCGCATTCCTCTGAACCAAAATATTGTCATTGCTACCACCGTGGTGGTGTTTCATGTTGCGGTGCTCTGGGCCCTGCAAAACGGCCTGATGCGCCGGACGGTGGAAATGGTGGTGTCGGCCGAAATCCTGACCCGTATCATCGAAATTGAGCCGCCCAAGGTCGCGGCGCCACCCCCCCAACTGCCGCCGCAGCCACCCAGGCCGGCACCCAAAACACCCGCGCGGCCGCCACCACCCATGCCCCTGGCCGTGCCGGACCCGTTGCCTGCGCCAAATGCACCCATCGGTGTGCTTGAGCCGCAACCGCCCCCGCCCTTTGTGGCTACCCCGGTCGCACCCGCCCCCGCGCCGCCTGCGCCGCCGGCCGCGCCGCAGTTGGTCGAAATCACGCAGGGAGAAACCGTGTACGTCCTGCCGCCGCGGCCGGTCTACCCGTCGCTGAGCAAACGCAGTGGCGAATCCGGCGTGGTTATTGTTGCGGTGTACTACAGCGTCTCCGGTCATGCCAGACGCGCGGACGTCCTGAAGTCCAGCGGTTTCGAGCGTCTGGACCGCGCCGCGCGCGATGCGGTGCTGGCCTCGCAGGTCACCCCTTTCGGGCGCGCGGGTGTCAGCGAAGACACTCAGTTTCTGCTCAAGGCCCCGATTAATTTTGTTCTGGAGTAAGTAATGAATTCACAATTTGGCCTTGCCAACGTCTGGAGCCAGGGCGATATCGTTACCAAAGCGGTAGCGTTGCTGCTGCTGCTGATGTCGCTCGCCTCGTGGATGGTCATCATCATCAAGACGCTGGACCTGATCCGGTACAAAAAGATTTCCAGGGCCGCCGAAGGCTTCTGGCACAGCGAGGATTTCGCGGCAGGCCTCGCCAAGTTGGGCGCCGACCCCGCCAACCCTTTTCGCCAGCTGGCGCTTGAAGGCCGTGAAGCCACGCTGCACCACCGCGTCACCCGGGCCCACCTGCACGATGCGCTTGATGTAAGCGACTGGGTCACGCGCACCTTGCGCAACACCATCGATGAATTCACCGCCAAGCTGCAATCAGGACTGGCCATTTTGGCATCGGTTGGTTCCACCGCGCCCTTTGTTGGTCTGTTTGGCACGGTTTGGGGCATCTACCACGCGCTGCTGGCCATAGGCGCGGCCGGCCAGGCCACTATCGACAAGGTGGCCGGCCCGATCGGCGAATCGCTGATCATGACGGCGCTCGGCCTGGCCGTGGCCATCCCTGCCGTACTGGGCTACAACGCCCTGGTGCGCGGCAACAAGGGCGTACTGCACAAGCTCAACCGCTTCGCGCACGACCTGCACGCCTACTTTGTCACCGGCGCCCGCGTCAGCACCGGCGAAGCAGGTGGCATGGCCAATGTGGTGTCGATGAAAAAGGCCTGAACGCCGCAAAATCCTTTTAGCCCGACGTTTTTATTTAATAATCGAGAAGCACCATGGCCTTTGGAACCCAGGACGACAGCGATGAGGTGATGAACGAGATCAACATGACGCCCATGGTGGACATCATGCTGGTGCTACTGATCATCTTCATCATCACGGTGCCTGTAATGAAGCACTCCGTCAACATCGACCTGCCGCGCGCCAACAATGAGGCGCAAAACATCAAACCGGAAACGCTTCGCCTGAGCGTTGATGCCGATGGCAACTACTTCCTCAATGAAGCCAAAATCGCAGATGAAGACCTGGTGCCCCGGTTGAGGGCGGCAGCCGCCATAGCGCCGCAACCTGATTTGCATATCCGCGGTGACAAATCAGTGCGCTACGAGCGCGTGGCCCAGGCCATGGCGGCCGCACAGCAGGCCGGCCTGCGCAAGATTGGTTTCATCACCGAGCCGAAGAACTGAGCGCTTGGCGACAGGTTTCGCCAGGAAATATTCAAAAGAAGGAAGCAAAAACAAGACACCGGGCAAACTGGCTTGACTTTTAAATGATAATGATTATCATTAACTCAAAAAAACCCAATCAGGTTTACCCATCATGTCTATTGCACTTCCTGTCTCACACGTGGCCGGCATAACGCCAGCTTCAGCGCCGGCTTCTGTCCCTAGTGCCGCTAACGCGCCAGCCGGCTGTCTGAACAGCGCCGAGCTTTTGCGTGGCAAAAAGGCAGTGGAAATTAATCACAACGGCTTCACCTACCGCCTGCTGGCAACGCGTCTGGGCAAGCTGATTTTGACGAAGTAAGCGCATCAAGCGCAAGCCCATCACAAACCGATGGCGGCCATGCCAGCACGCGCAATCTGCGCATCTTCGCTGGACTTGACGCCACTCACGCCAACAGCGCCCAGGCACTGCCCGTCCTTGATGATGGGCACGCCGCCTTCGAGCATGCCTTGGATAAAGGGAGCCGACAAGAAAGAGACGCGGCCGCCATTGATCACGTCCTCATACACCTTGCTTTCGCGGCGGCCCATGGCGGCGGTATTGGCCTTGGCCGGCGCAATGTGGGCGGACACCGGTGGCGCGCCATCGAGGCGCTGCAGGTGTAGCAAATGACCGCCGTCGTCGACGATGGCAATGGTCACAGCCCAGCTGTTTTTAAGGGCTTCGGCCTCCGCCGCAGCGGCGATGAGTTTGATGTCGGCAAGTTCAAGCACGGCTTTTGATTTCATGGGGTTTCAAAAACTTTCGGATTTTGCAGTTTATCGATGGGTTATGACGCGTTTATCGGCCGAGCCTTCAAGCATAAGCAAATTTTGACCTCCGTTGCGTCCCTATTCCCCGTGAATTGGCTGGAAGAACACTTACAAATAGTGGGGAATGGGCGGTAGCCGATCCATTGAAATAGCAGGGATCACCCCTAAAATAGCATTGCCGGTATGTGCTGGCTCTATGGAGATGACGCTGATGGCTGACAATTTTCAAACACTTGAATCCAGTAGATTCGGTTCGACCGCTTCGGCTGTGCAACGCAACAAAGTGTTGCGCAACACCTACTGGCTGCTAGCCCTGAGCCTGCTGCCCACGGTAGCAGGTGCCTGGCTGGGCGTAGCAACCGGCATTACCCAGGCGCTGACTGGCGGCTTAGGGCTGGTGGTGTTCCTGGGCGGCGCCTTCGGCTTCATGTACGCCATTGAGAAGACCAAGAACTCGGCGGCCGGCGTGCCGGTGCTGCTGGGCTTTACCTTCTTCATGGGCTTGATGCTGTCGCGCATGATCGGCATGATCCTGGGCTTCAGCAACGGCTCCCAGCTGATCATGACGGCCATGGGCGGCACGGCGGGCGTGTTCTTTGTCATGGCGACCTTGTCCAGCGTGATCAAGCGCGACCTCTCCGGCATGGGCAAATGGCTGTTTGTCGGTGCATTGGTCGTCATGGTAGGCGCTATCGTCAATGTCTTTGTCGGCTCCACGGCCGGCATGATGGCGATTTCGGTCGCGGTGATCGGGATATTCAGCGCCTACATGCTGTATGACTTGAAGCGCATCCTGGACGGCGGCGAAACCAACTACATCAGCGCCACGCTGGCCCTGTACCTGGACATATTCAACGTGTTCCAGGCCTTGCTGGCGCTGCTCGGCATCATGGGCGGCGAGCGCGACTGAATTTCGCACCTTTCCATAAAAGGGCCTTCGGGCCCTTTTTTCATGCCTGCCAGCGGAATCTTGCAGGGTAAGGCGCCATTTCCCGCCAGGCCGCCCCAAGGGAAATTAGCCCCCCTTGGGGGGCAGAGAGCTTTACGCAGTGAGCGAACGTTGGGACTTACGTGGAAATCCGCTCAAAAACAGCCATGGATTCCACATGCGCCGTATGCGGAAACATGTTGACCACGCCCGCCGCGGTGCAACGGTAGGCGCCGCTCTCCACCAGCACACCGGCATCGCGCGCCAGCGTGGCCGGATTGCAGCTCACATAAACAATTCGGCTAGGCAGTGTCCAGCCGCCCAGCGCCAAGCTTTGCTGCTGTCCACCGTCGTCGCAGGGCACGCCGGTCGCGATCTGCTGGTGCAGCGCGGCCAGCGCCTTGAACAACTCAAACGCTCCTTCGCGCGGCGGGTCGACCAGCCATTTTTCCGCTGCGCCGTCTTTGACCAGCATCGCCGGGGTCATTTCAAAAAGGTTTCTAGCTACAAACTTTGTAGCAGCCAGCGCTCCTCTAGCGGGCGATGCAGCCTTGTTCATCTCATAATTCTGACGTGAACGGGCGACTAGCACTGCGCTGCCCTCGATGCCCAGCACTTCGCGCGCACGGGTGGCCAGCGGCAGCGTGAAATTGCCCAGGCCGCAAAACCAGTCAATCACCCGCTCGTGAGGCTTCACGTCGAGCAGGCGCAGCGCGCGCGACACCAGCACCTGGTTGATGTGCGGGTTGACCTGAGTGAAATCGGTCGGCTTGAAGGGCATGGTCACGCCAAACTCGGGCAAGGCGTAACTCAGCTGCTGCAGATCCTGCATGTTCTCGTCCAGCAGCGCCACCGTTTCCAGACCGCCCGGCTGCAACCACCACTGCAGGCCCTGGTGCGCCGTGGCAAAAGCGCGCAGCCGCGCCAGATCGCCCCCGCTGAGCGGCTCCATATGGCGCAGCACCAGCGCCGTCACCGCATCGCCACAGGCCAGCTCGATCTGCGGCAGGGTTTCTTTGGCATCCATGGCGCCAATCAGCTCGCGCAGCGGCAGCAGCAGATCGCTGACATGACGCGGCAGCACATGGCATTCGCGCATGTCGGCCACATAGCCGCTCTTGCGCTCGTGAAAACCGACCAGCACAGCGCCTTTTTTGCGCACATAGCGCACCGACAGGCGGGCGCGGTAGCGGTAGCCCCAAGCCGGCCCTTCAATGGGACGCAGCAAGTTGTCGGCCTTGAGCTTGCCGATGTGCTGCAAATTGTCTTCCAGCACGCGCTGTTTGACGGCCACCTGCGCGCCCACATGCAGATGCTGCATCTTGCAGCCACCGCAAGCGCCAGTGTGCATGCCGAAGTGGGGGCACGCCGGGCGCACACGCTGCGACGACTCACGGTGAATCGCCAGCAGCGTGGCTTTTTCAAATGAGCTTTTCTTGCGGTAAACACTGGCGCTGACCAGCTCAAAAGGCAGCGCCCCTTCAATGAACACCACCTTACCGTTGGCCCGGTGCGCAATGCCCTGGGCTTCGATGTCGAGCGACTCCACTTCAAGCAGATCGAGCGGGTAGTCGGCCGGTGCGGCAGGCGGTTTGTTCTGGGTTTCTTCGGTCATCACCGATTGTCTCAGGCTGCGCTACCATTTCCAGCCCGTCAGAAAAGGAAGGACTTATGGAACTGCGTATTTGCATGGACGTGAACGACATGGAGCGCGCCATCACGTTTTACACCGAGGGGCTGGGGCTGCAGCTGGGCCGCCGCTTCGGGAACGATTTTGTCGAACTGCTGGGCGCCGCTTGCCCGATTGACCTGCTCTTCAATGCCGCGGGAACGCACCCGGTGCCCGGCAGCGGCAGCCCGCGCAACTACCAGCGCCACTGGACGCCGCTGCACCTGGACTTCGTGGTCGACGATATTGATGCAGCCGTCGCCCGGCTGCAACAACTGGGCGCCGTGCTGGAAATGCCGGTGACGGACAAAGCCTGGGGCCGCATCGCCGGGCTGGCCGACCCGTTTGGCCATGGTCTGGATTTGCTGCAATTCCAGGGTCGCGGCTACGACGCGATATTGCAACCAAACTGATCTTAATTGCTACAAAATAGATAGCTATTCACGCCCGTCAATCAAGGGCTAAAGGCCAATTTCATTGTAAAAATAGCAAAAACCGCCTGCCCATAAAAAGAGGAGGCCTGCAGCGCAGGCCTCCTCTTTAATGGGGATACAGACTGCTTACTTGGCCGGCAGGTATTTGGCCGGGTCAACCGGTTTGCCCTGGCGCCGGATCTCGAAGTGCAGCTTCACGCGATCAGCGTCGCTGTTGCCCATTTCGGCAATTTTCTGGCCTTTTCTGACCGACTGGTCTTCCTTGACCAGCAAGGTCTGGTTGTGCGCGTAGGCCGTCAGGAAGGTGCTGTTGTGCTTGAGAATGACCAGGTTGCCATAACCGCGCAGCCCGGCACCGGCATACACCACACGGCCATCGGCGGATGCCAGCACGGCATCACCGGCCTTGCCGGCAATATCCAGTCCCTTGTTCTTGGCCTCGTCAAAGCCCGCCAACAGCGTGCCGTGCGCGGGCCAGATCCATGCCACATTTTCATCGCCATTGGCCGCAGGTGCCGGGCTGGCAACCACCGCAGGCGGCGCCACGACAGGCGGCGCCACGGCTGGCACCGGGGCTGACACCGGCGCGGATACCGGAGCTGAAGCGGGCCGCGCCGCGCTGGCAGCCGAAGCTGGTGCGTTGCCTGGCGTAACCGATGTCGTGGCCACAGAGCCCGACGTGACCGGCCGCGTCACGACCTGCGAATTCTCGGCGGCGAGCACCGGCGGAACCACGCGCAGCACCTGGCCGACTTCAATGATGTTGGGGTTTTCAAGGATGTTCCAGCGCACGATGTCGCGCCAGTTCTGGCCATTTTCCAGTCCGATGCGAATCATGGTGTCGCCGGGCTTGACGGTGTAGTAACCAGGTTTGCCCAGGTTTTCTATGCCTGGCAGCGGCTTGATGCTGGCCGGGTCGACCGCGTCGGGAAGCTGGCGCGAGGCGCTGCTGCCGCGGTCTTCAACCGGTGCGTTACGGGTACGCGAGCCGCAGCCAGCGGCCAGCAGCATGGCGGCGGCCAAAGCGCATGACAGCGCCAGCCCGCGCGTCCAGCGGCTTGTGTAAACCGCACCGGCGGCAAGCGAAGCTTCCCTCCGGTGCGGCGTCATATTTTGAATCATGGGTTCTTTCGTCTTCACTTTTGAGCTGATCCTGGCCGGATCTTGAAACACAATGAAATTTTCAGCTTGTGCCTGATTTTAAAGGCACAAAGTGTACGGCTTCCAGCAAGGTTTGCCGGATTCCCTGGGGAGTTTTGTCAACCACCACCAGCGCCTGTGCGCCATTGGCCGATTGCAGCGGCGCCACCAGGCGCCCGCCCATCGCCAGCTGCTCTATCCAGGCCGGAGGAATGGCTTGCCCGCCGGCCGCTGCGATGATGGCCGCATACGGCGCGCCCTTGGCATAACCAATCATGCCGTCGCCAAACAGCAGGTGCACATTGGCCAGGCGCAGCGTGCGCAGGTTCTCTCTGGCCTTGTCGTGCAGGCCGCGCAGCCGCTCAATGCTGTAGACCTCGCTCGCCAGGTGGCTCAGCAGCGCCGCCTGGTAGCCACAGCCGGTGCCAATTTCCAGCACGCGGCCCAGCTTGCCACTGGCGCCAGCACCGTGACGCAGCAATTCCAGCATGCGCGCCACCACATTGGGTTTGGAGATGGTCTGCCCCAGGCCAATCGGCAGGCTGGTGTCTTCATAGGCCTGGTTGGCCAGCGCGCTATCGACAAAGCGGTGGCGCTCCACCGCGCCCATGGCTGCCAGCACCTGCGCGTCGCAAACGCCTTGCGCCGCCAGCTTGCGCAGCATGCGCGCGCGCACCGCCTGCGAGTCCAGCCCGACACTGCCAGAAACGCTGGCCTGAACCGGCTTTTCAGTGCTTTTTTGGCCTTTAGCCCATACAGTGCGGGCGGTAGCAGCTATTAATTTAGTAGCAGACGGCATGCCCGCGTCGGGATTCAGCCGCACTGGAAACGCCGGGCGAAGCGCCAGCACCAAGGGCTTTTTCGTCGGATTGAAAGGCGGCTTGAAAGGAGGCGTCATGCGTGACTGATCAGACCGGTTACTTCAGATCGGCAACGGTTTGCGCCCAGAAAGGCAGCCGCGCGTGATCGGTCAGGTCCACATGAAGCGGCGTGATGGAAATAAAATTCTGGCCGGCCGCGTGAAAGTCGGTGCCCTCACCCGCCTCCTTGGCCAGTCCGGCGCTGCCGATCCAGTACATGGTTTCGCCGCGCGGGCTGGTCTGCGTGATGACGCGCTCGGCCGCATGGCGGCGCCCCAGCCGCGCCACTTTTACGCCCTTGAGCTGCTCGTTCGGCAAATTGGGAATGTTCACATTGAGCAGCCAGGGCGCCAGCATCGGCTGCGCGCCTGCAGCCACCGCTTCCAGCGACGGGATCAGCTGCTGCACCAGCTCTCTCGCGCGCCGCGCCGCCACGTCGATAAAAGCCCAGCCCCTTTCGGTTTGCGAAAACGCGATGGCCGGCACGCCGAACAGGTAGCCCTCCATGGCCGCCCCCACGGTGCCTGAATAAAGCGTGTCGTCGCCCATGTTGGCGCCGTTGTTGATGCCCGAAACTACCAGGTCCGGCCGGTATCCCAGCAGGCCCGTCAACGCGATGTGCACGCAGTCCGCCGGCGTGCCGTTGATGTAGCGAAAACCATTGGTCGCCGTTTGCACATACATCGGCGAGTGCATGGTCAGCGCATTGGATTTGGCGCTGTTGTTTTGCTCGGGTGCCACCACCTCGACGTCGGCGATGGTTTTAAGTGCTTCGTACAGGGCAACAATGCCTGGGGCCTGGTAACCGTCGTCGTTGCAAATTAAAATTTTCATAGCCAGATTCTACGGTCCCAGTGGTGACAGCCGCCGCGCTGAAGAGTGGCATCGATTCTGCGGCTTTTGCCTATGATGCGGAGGAACGCCTTTCGACCTCCTGCCTTGGCGCCATATCCCCATTTCTTCCCTTTCTTTTTGGAGACACCCCATGCATGCCTGGCTTTGTGAAAACCCCACCGGCGTAGACGCCCTGAGCTGGAAAGAGCTGCCCACGCCGCAGCCCAGAGCGGGTGAAGTGCTGATCGAAATCAAGGCGGCCAGCCTCAATTTCCCCGACCTGCTGATCGTGCAGAACAAATATCAGATCAAGCCGCCGCTGCCTTTCGTGCCGGGCTCCGAATACGCCGGTGTAGTGCAAGCCATGGGCGAAGGCGTGCGCAACCTGCAGGTCGGCCAGAACGTTGCCTGTCTGTCGGGCACCGGCGGCTTTGGCACCCACACAATTGCCCCTGCGGCCTTGTGCATGCCGCTGCCCGAAGGGTTTTCGCATGTGGACGCGGCCGCTTTCATCATGATTTATGCCACCTCCTGGCACGCCCTGATGGACCGGGCGCAACTTAAAGCCGGCGAAACCGTGCTGGTGCTGGGCGCCGCCGGCGGCGTCGGCACGGCCGCCATCCAGATTGCCAAGGCGGCCGGCGCGCGCGTCATTGCCGCCGCGTCAAGCGATGAAAAATGCGCGCTGTGCACCACCCTGGGCGCGGACGCCACCATCAACTACACCCGCAGCAATCTGCGCGAAGAAATCAAGCGGCTGACCGATGGCAAGGGCCCGGACGTGATCTACGACCCGGTAGGCGGTCACTATGCCGAGCCGGCTTTGCGCTCCATCGCCTGGCGCGGCCGTTATCTAGTGGTGGGCTTTGCCGCCGGCGCTATTCCCTCGCTGCCGCTCAATCTGGCGCTGCTCAAGGGCGCCTCCATCGTCGGGGTGTTCTGGGGCGATTTTGCCCGGCGCGAACCCAAGGCCAATGCCGCCATGATGGCCGAGCTGGCCAGCTGGTACGCCCAAGGCAAGATCAAACCGGTGATTGACCGCACCATGCCGATGGCAGAATTGAAAGCGGCCTTTGCCCACATGGGCTCGCGCGGCGTGATGGGCAAGCTGGTGATGGTGAACTAGCCCCGACTTCAATCACCCGCTCAGCCGCTATCATTTCAATAGCTGCTTGCGCCCGTATTTATTGGGCTACAGCCGTATTTATACACCCCGGCAGGAGCGGGATCAGCAGCCCGCCGATCACGCCAGCACAGGGGGAGCGCATTCGAAGCGGCGAATTGCGTCAAGGGCCTGGCGCAAGGTCATGTCACCGGCCTGCATCAGCGCGGTGGTCAGGTGTTCGGTCAACGCCTTGTGCTGTGTCAGCGTGGCTTTGGTTTCGCTGTACAGCCGCTCGCTTTGCGCCTCCATGATGCCGCGCGTCTCCTCGTCGGGCTGGGCACTGGCGCCGTCTTTGCCAAGCGCTGCATAGTTCAATCGCGTCTTGCGGTACATGCCCATCTCGCCCACCGCGTGGTGCAGTAGCCTGGTGACGCGTGTAATGTCGTTATGGGCGCCGTTGGTGGTGCCGTCTTCTCCGAAAAACAGCTCCTCGTTGGCCATGCCCGCAAGCAGCACGCGCGCCTCGTGCTCCATGTCGCCCTTGGTCTTGAGCAGGTTTCTGCCTTGCTTATGAAAGACAAAGCCCAACGCATTGGTGCGCGGGTTGGCTTTCAACGAAATCTTGATGGTTGTCATCTCGGCCAGAAGGGTGTCCCAGTTGCCATGGGCCAACTCGCGTTCGCGCTGGAAGTCCATCAAAAAATGGCCCCACTCGTGAACCGCGATGATGCGCCGGTCGCGATCTCGCTCTTTGGTGGTGCTGTCGTTGACGTTGCCGACCAGCACGCGCTCGGCGGCCCGCATCAAAGTGTCGGCGCTGATCATTTCGCCGGCCTGAACCGCAATGATGCCGGCCTGATTGACCATGGTTTCCAGGTCGGCCGGACTGCTGCCTTCGGTCAGTTCGACAAAGTGGCGCAGATCCAGATCAGGCAGCACCTTGTCGGCGCGCTGGCGCAGGTAGTGCCCGATGATGGCGAGCCGCTCCGCCGGGTTGGGCATGCGAAAGTCCACCTTCATCTGAAAGCGGCGCAACATGGCCTCGTCCATCTGCTGATTTTCGGAATTGAAGTTGGACGCAACAATCCAGATGATTTCGGTGTCGGATGTGGTGCGAACGCCGTCCAGCACGGCCAGCAGCATGTTCTGCGTATCGTCATCAAACTTGCGGTTGCCGCCGCGCCGCATGAACAGGTCTTGCGCCTCGTCCAAAAAGACAATGCAGCGCTTGCGCCGCGCGGCCAGCGCCAGGATGCGCGACAAGGTCTGGGAGCCGCCCCCGACAAAGCCGGTTTCAAGATTCGCGGCCGATTGAAACAGGATGGGCAGGCCCAGGTCCTTGGCCAGATAGCTGGCCAGCTTGGTCTTGCCGGTTCCTGCCGGGCCGCTGAACATCACGTTAAAAGGCTTGTTCACGCCGTAGGCTGCGTACTCTGCGCGGCGCTCGTACTGGTCCCGTATCTGCGCCACCTCGGCCTTGATGTCGTCCATGCCGATCAGGTCCGTGATGTCGCCGCTGATCTCGGCGGGCGCGAGGAACTTCAGGGCCTTGCGCTGCCCACCCATCTGAAACCACAAAAAAGCCAACAAACCCACCGTAAAGGACGCCGAAAGCATGGCACTGACACCAGCTTTCCAGGAGTCCTGTTCCGACTGCGGGCGGGCTTCGCCAAAGCGCTGCTCCAGGCGCGCCAACACTTCAGCGCTGGCACTGTCCAGCGCGGCTTTGGGAACGAAGGTCAGCTTGCCGCCCCAGGGGGCGGTGACCGCCTTGTCGGTGAGGATTTTGGTTTCCATGTCGGACGGATAGTAGGCATATTGCTTGCCTTGCGACTCGATCAATACAAAGCGCTCGGAAACGGTCCAGAGAATCGGCCGGTAAATGATGGTGATGCGCGCGACTGGGTTGGCATCCAGAAAACTCAGCACCGACCCAGTGCCAAATACCACCGGCAAGGCCTTGTTGTAGCTCCAGACCGCTTCGCCATTCGCGCCCGTCGTGGCCATGGCTTTAACCTCGTCGGCCATTTTTTCCTGGCGCATCCAGGTTGCCCACGAGTAAATAGCGGTCAATGGAATCATCAGCGCGATGGCCAGCAGCGTCAGCTTCAGGCCACGTGACTGAACTGACCACCAGTCCTGCAAACGGCTTAGCGTGTTCCTGATCCGGTTAAGCAGGCCCGATGGTGCGTCAGCTGCTTCGTCTGCCGGGTTGGCAGCGCTCCTGCCTCGTGATAAATCGGTCATCGTTTCTTTCCTGTCAAATAGTGTGACGCCCGCCGTTTGAACGCTGGTGGCTGCAAATAACTGGCTTGGTTGGGGGCGAAGCGTGCGTCGCCTGTGGGGAATGTGCCGGGGAGTCAGGGCGGGGAGGTGTGAAAAGCACGTCACGTCGCCTGTCTTGAAAGCACTAATTTGTAGGTTCAATCCTACACAAAAATCAGATTTCTTGACGTTAAGTTTGGTAAACGGCGCTGAGCCCTGCGAAGTTGCCACCTTGGCGTGACTGCCGGCGCAATCGCCTCAAAGGCGCAACAGGTCAGCGGTTAGCGGCAAGCCGGCTGGTGGCAAGACGCAACCTGAAACGGTGGCGGCGGCGCCGAGCCAAAAGGCCAGACACAAAATGCTATCGATTTAATAGCTATTTCCGCCCATGAACAATGGGCTTGGGGCCTTTTTAGCCCATTTTTTTTAAATCGGCCGGTTTCGCGCAAAATCAAAGGCATGCAACTCAATTACATCGCCAATGCATCGGTTCCCTCCTCTTCCGGCAAAACCATTCCTGTCATCGATCCCTCAGACGGCCAGGTTTTTGACGAGATCCAGCGCAGCAATGCCCATGACATCGACGTGGCCGTGGGCAGTGCCAGGGACTGCCTGGAGCTGGTCTGGAGCCGCCTCAGCGCGGCCGAGCGCGGCCGCCTGCTGATGCGGCTATCAGTCAAAGTGGCCGAGCACGCCGAAGAACTGGCGCTGATCGAGCAGCGCGACTGCGGCAAACCTGTCACGCAGGCGCGTGCCGATGCGGCGGCGCTGGCGCGCTATTTCGAGTTCTACGCCGGCGCCTGCGACAAGCTGCAGGGCGCCACCCTGCCCTATCTGGCCGGCTACAGCGTGATGACCTGGCGCGAGCCGCACGGCGTCACCGGCCACGTCATTCCGTGGAACTACCCGATGCAGATTTTTGGCCGCAGCGTGGGCGGTGCGCTGGCAGCCGGCAATGTCTGCGTCGTCAAGCCGGCCGAAGACGCCTGCCTGTCGCTGATCCGCGTCGCGCAGTTGGCCGCTGAAGTCGGCTTTCCGGCTGGCGCCATCAACATCGTGACCGGCTACGGTCATGAAGTGGGCGACGCCCTGGCGCGCCACGCCGGCATTGACCACATCAGCTTCACCGGCAGCCCCTCGGTCGGCACGCTGATCCAGCAAGTGGCGGCGCTACGCCATTGCCCCGTCACGCTAGAGCTGGGCGGCAAAAGCCCGCAAATCGTGTTTGCCGATGCCGATCTGGACGCGGCCATTCCCGCCATCGTCAACGCCATCGTGCAAAACGCCGGGCAAACCTGTTCGGCCGGCTCACGCCTGCTGGTGGCGCAAAGCATTTACGAGCCGCTGCTGGAGCGTCTCGGCCACGCTTTCGAAAACCTGCGCGTCGGCCCCGCTGCGATGGACCTGGACGTGGGCCCGCTGATTCGCCAAAGCCAGCAGCAACGCGTCTGGGATTTCCTGAGCGACGCCCACGTCGCAGGCATCCCCATGGTGGCGCAGGGCCAGATCGTTGATGAAGCACCCGACAGCGGCTTTTACCAGGCCCCGACGCTGCTGCGCGATGTGCCGGTGATGCACCGGCTGGCGCAGGAAGAAGTATTTGGCCCGGTGCTATGCGCCATGAGCTTTAACGACGAAGACCACGCCGTCGAACTTGCCAACGCCACGCAGTTCGGCCTGGTGGCCGGCATCTGGACGCGCGACGGCGCACGCCAGTTTCGCATGGCCAAGCGCGTCAAAAGCGGCCAGGTCTTCATCAACAACTACGGCGCCGGCGGCGGCGTGGAACTGCCGTTTGGCGGCGTGAAATCATCGGGCTACGGGCGTGAAAAGGGCTTTGAGGCGCTGTATGGATTTACCACACTGAAGACGCTGGCTATCAAGCACGGCTGAGCGCGAAAATTGAATGAAATCAGCCGCTAGCCCATATACAGCGGGCGCAAAGCGCTATTAAATCAGTAGTAAGTTAAAACCAACGGAAAGACCATCCATGCGCGTTAAAGACAAATCCATCATCGTCACTGGCTCCGGCGGCGGCATTGGCGAAGGCATCGCCAGGCGACTGGCCGCTGAGGGCGCCAAGGTGATCGTCAACGACATCAACGTGGCGCTCGGCGAAAAAGTCGTGGCGGCCATCGTCAAGGCGGGCGGCACGGCCTCGTTTTTTGCCGCCGATGTCACGAAGTCTGCCGAGGTCAAGGCGCTGGTCGCTGCCGCCGTGCAGCGCTACGGCAAGCTCGACGTGATGGTCAACAACGCCGGCTGGACGCACCGCAACCAGCCGGCGCTCGACGTGAGCGAAGACGATTTTGACAAGTGCTACGCCATCAACGTCAAAAGCATTTACCTCGCCACCATTCATGCCACGCCGGTGTTTCGCAGTCAGGGCGGCGGCAGCTTCATCAACATTGCCTCCACCGCCGGGGTGCGTCCGCGCCCGGGCCTGACCTGGTACAACGGCTCCAAGGGCGCTGTCATCACCACCTCGAAGTCGCTGGCGGCCGAACTCGGCCCCGACAACATCCGGGTGAACTGCATCAACCCGGTGTTCAATCCCGACACCGGCTTGTCGGTCGAATTCGCCGGTGGCCCGCTGGATGAAGAGCGCAAGGCGCGCTTTCGCGCCAGCATTCCGCTGGGGCGTTTTTCCAGTGCGCTCGATGTGGCCAACGCGGCGCTCTACTTGGCCAGCGACGAGGCTGATTTCATCAGCGGCGTGTGTATCGAGGTGGACGGCGCGCGCTGCGTTTAGCTGTTTAGGGGCTTGCGAGCAGCGCTTCAAGGCTATATTGTTCATAGCGTGCCAGTCGGGGGAATAAGGCCGGTCCCCGGCCATTGCTTGGCTCAATGGAGTAAATTCCAGCTGAAGCCTTTACACCATGACAGAAAACACCAACAAAATCATCCCTGTCGCAGACATGCGCTACGCGAGCCGCGTGCCGTCGATTCCTGCCCAGCTGCTGGCCCCCACCGGCCTGCTCAGCGACACGCGGGGCCGGCCGCTGCGCGATTTGCGCATCAGCGTGACGGACCGCTGCAATTTTCGCTGCAATTACTGCATGCCGCGCTCGGTGTTTGACAAGGACTACGCGTTTTTGCCGCAAAGCTCGCTGCTGAGCTTTGAGGAAATCACCCGGCTGGCGCGTATTTTTGTGGCGCATGGCGTTCAAAAAATCCGGCTGACGGGCGGCGAGCCCTTGCTGCGCAAACACCTCGAGGTGCTGATCGAGATGCTGGCCAAACTGCAGACGCCCGCCGGCAAGCCGCTAGACATCACGCTGACCACCAACGGCTCTTTGCTCGCCAAAAAGGCGCAATCGCTCAAGGATGCCGGCTTGCAGCGCGTGACGGTGAGCCTTGATGGACTGGACGACGCCGTTTTTCGCCGCATGAACGATGTGGATTTTCCCGTGATCGATGTGCTTAAAGGCATCGAAGAGGCGCAAAAAGTCGGCCTGGCGCCGATCAAGATCAACATGGTGGTCAAGCGCGGCACCAATGACGCCGAAATACTGCCGATGGCGCTGTATTTCCGTTACACCGGCTCGGTATTGCGCTTCATCGAATACATGGACGTGGGCGCCAGCAACGGCTGGCGCATGGACGAGGTGTTGCCCTCCGCGCAAGTCATAGAGCGCCTCAGCGCTGAGTTTCCCTTGACCGCCATTGACCCGGGCTACGCCGGTGAAACCGCAGCGCGCTGGCGCTATGCCGATGGTGCTGGCGAAATTGGCGTGATCAGCAGCGTCACGAAGGCCTTTTGCAGCGACTGCAACCGCGCCAGGTTGTCGACCGAAGGCAAGCTGTTTTTGTGCCTGTTTGCCAGCCAGGGACACGATTTGCGCGCGCTGCTGCGCGGCGGTTTCGCCGACGAACAAATCGCCGCAGCGGTCGGCCCGATCTGGCAGACGCGCGGTGACCACTATTCGGAACTGCGCGCCGCCCTGCCCGCTGATGTGGGTCTGGGTGACGGCGCGCGGCGCGTGGAAATGAGTTACATCGGAGGTTAGAGTGGCCCCCACGCTTGTCGCTTCGCGCACTACGCTGCCCCCCAAGGGGGCTGTGTGCCGCGGCTCCAAGCCTGCGATGCAGGCTTGGACGGCACGCAAAAGGGCTGCGCCTCGCAGCCCGGCGCCTGCAGCCCGGCAAAGCCGGTTCTGCGGCCCTGGCTGGTATTGGACTGCTGCGGTCACCGCGGCCGCCCCCACACTTTTCACTTCCCCTTGGAGAATTTTTTGACCAACGTTGACATGAATGCCCCACTGCATATTGAGGCCATCACCGGCGTGATTCTGGCCGGTGGACGCGGCTCGCGCATGGGCGGCGTGGACAAGGGTCTGCAAAACTTCAACGGCGTGCCGCTGGCTTTGCACACGCTGATGCGGCTGTCGCCGCAGGTCGGCGAGATCATGATCAATGCCAACCGCAACCTGTCCGCTTACGAGTCTTTTGGCGTTCCGGTCTGGCCCGACGCTACCTCGCTGGGCGAGTACGCCGGGCCGCTGGCCGGGTTTCTCACGGCTCTGGAGCGCTGTGAAACGCCCTACCTGCTGACCGTGCCCTGCGACACCCCGCTGTTTCCGGACGACCTGGTAGCCCGCATGGCCGAGGGCTTTGCGCGCGATGATGCTGACTTTGCCGTGGCCGCAGCGCTGGAGGAAGACGGGCAACTGAGGCCGCAACCGGTGTTTTGCCTGATGCGTTGCGGCATGCTGGAAAGCCTGGTGCGTTTTACGCAAGGCGGTGGCCGAAAAATTGACGCCTGGACGGCGCAGCATAAAACCGTCGTCGTGCCTTTTGACCAGCCCGGCGACGACACGCATGGTTTTTTCAATGCCAATACGCTGACCGAGCTGCACCAACTCGAATCCCGCCTGCCGTGAAAACGCTGCAACAGATTGCCGCCGAGCTGCAGGGCTACGACCCGCAGGCCCTGTCTGCCGAGCAGGTGCTGGCCTTTTTGTCCAGGCTCGTCACGCCGGTTCAGGACATGCTTGAACTGCCGCTGTTTGAAGCGCTGGGCCGCGTGCTGGCTGAAGACGTGATTTCGCCGTTTGATGTGCCGCCGCACGACAACTCGGCGATGGATGGCTACGCATTTGCTAGCCATGAATGGGCCCCCACGCTTGTCGCTTCGCGTACTACGCTGCCCCCCGAGGGGGCTGAACTTGCTTGGGGCGGCCCGGCGCTGCGTTCGCCGCGCCCCAACGCTGCACTTGAATTGCAGGTGGTAGGCACGGCGCTGGCGGGCAAGGCCTGGCAGGGCTCCGTCAAGCCCGGCGAATGCGTCAAGATCATGACCGGCGCCATCATGCCGCAGGGCCTGGACACCGTGGTGCCGCAGGAGTTCGTCAAGCTCAGCCAAGTCGGCGAGAGCAGCCGCATCAGCATTCCGCCTGGTTTGCTAGCCGCCGGCGACAACCGCCGGCTGCGCGGAGAAGACCTCATGCAGGGAAAACCAGCGCTACAAAAAGGTGAGCTGCTCACGCCCGCCCGCCTTGGGCTGGCGGCCTCTTTGGGCCTTAAGACCGTGAAAACCTGGCGGCCGCTGCGAGTCGCCTACTTTTCAACCGGCGACGAAATTTTGTCGCTCGGAGAAGCGCCGCGTGAAGGTGCCGTTTACGACAGCAACCGCTACACCGTCTTTGGCCTGTTAAGCCGCATGGGCTGCCAGGTGATAGACATGGGCGTGGTGCGCGACGACCCGGCACTGCTGGAGGCGGCCTTTACCAGCGCCGCGGCGCAGGCCGACGCCATCATCACCTCGGGCGGTGTCAGCGTGGGTGAGGCGGACTACACCAAAACCATGATGAAAAAGCTCGGCGATGTAGCATTCTGGCGCATTGCGATGCGGCCCGGCCGCCCGATGGCCGTGGGTCGCATATTATCTATAAAATCGGCCTCTAGCCCAATAGCTACGGGCGCAAGCAGCTATAAAAATAATAGCAATCCTGATGGCGCCGTGCTGTTTGGTCTGCCCGGCAACCCGGTGGCGGTGATGGTGACTTTTCTGGCCTTTGTGCGCCCGGCCCTGCTGCAAATGATGGGCGCCAGCGCCGTGCCGGCGCCGCTGCTGAAGGCGCGCAGCCTTGAAGCCATTCGCAAAAAGCCGGGCCGCACCGAATACCAGCGCGGCTGGGTATCGACCGCGTCCGACGGCTCTTTGCACGTCAAAACCACCGGCAGCCAGGGTTCTGGCGTGCTGCGTTCCATGGCCGAGTCCAACGGCCTGATGGTGCTGCACCACGCCCAAGGCAATGTCGCCGTCGGCGATGACGTCGATGTGATGATGTTTGACGGCGTGATCTGAAGCCTGGCGGAACAGAGCGCCAGCTGCACCACTGCAACCAGCGGCAGCTTATTCGATAGTCTGGTGACTACTTGGCCACCTGCTCCGCAGGCTTCGGGTGCGCCTCCGGCTGGAGGCTGGCGACGGCTTGATTGGCGCCCGGTATCAGCTTTCGGGCAAACAAGCTGTACATGGTGGGCACCACGAAGATGGTCAGCAAAGTGCCCAGCGACATGCCGCCCACAATCACCCAGCCAATCTGGGTGCGGCTTTCAGCACCCGCACCATGGGCCAGCGCCAGCGGCAAGGCGCCCAGCACCATGGCGCCGGTGGTCATCAGGATGGGCCGCAGGCGCTGCGAAGACGCTTTGACCAGCGCATCAATCATCTCCATGCCCTGCCCGCGCAGCTGGTTGGTGAACTCGACGATCAAAATGCCGTGCTTGGTGATCAGGCCGACCAACGTGATGAGTCCGATCTGCGAATAAACGTTGAGCGATCCGCCGCTCCATTTGAGCGCCAGCAGCGCGCCAATCATCGACAGCGGCACCGACAGCATGATCACCAGCGGGTCGACAAAGCTTTCAAACTGCGCGGCCAGCACAAGAAAAATGAACAGCAGCGCCAGCACAAACACTATTGCCAGCGCGCCTTGCGAGTTCCTGAACTCGCGCGACGTGCCGTTCAGGTCCGTGCTGTAGCCGGCCTGCAGCACCTTGGCCGAGGTCTGGTCCATAAACCTGATCGCTTCACCGAGCGAATAGTCTGGAGCCAGACTGGCGGTGATGGAAACCGAGCGGCGCTGCCCGAAATGGTTCAGTTCGCGCGGTGAGACGCTTTCACGCACCTTGACCATGGCCGAGAGCGGGATCATGGCGTCTACACCTCCTTTTTGGCCGCGTACATAAATGCGGTCAATGTCCTCGGGGGTATTGCGGCCGCGCGCCTCGGTCTGCACGATCACGTCGTACTGCTCGGCGTCGCGCTTGTAGCGGGTCACGTTGCGGCCTCCCAGCAGCGTCTCGACCGCCTTGGCGACCACCTCGACGCTGACGCCAAGGTCGCCCGCCTTGTCGCGTTCGACTTCGATGCGCAGCTCGGGCTTGTTCAGCCGCAAGTCCACATCGGGCGACACGATACCTGGGTTTTTGGCGATCTCCGCCAGCATCTGTGTCACCACGGTGTTGAGGTTCTGGTAGCTGTCGGAGGTCTGGATCACAAAATTGAGAGGCCGCTCGCGAAAGCCCTGGCCCAGTGAAGGCGGCGTGATCGGAAATGCCGTGACACCCGGCAGCGCGTTGAATTTGGGTTGCAGCTCGCGTGCGATGTCCAGTGTGGAGCGCTTGCGCGCATCCCAGTCGACGGTGCGGTACACCACAGAGGCCTGCGCCACGGTCGGGTTGCCAACGCTGGCGAAAATACGGTCGAACTCCTGGTAGGGCTGGCCGATGGCTTCGAGCGCCTGCGCGTAGCGGTTGGTGTAGTCCAGCGTGGCGCCGTCCGGGGCGTTGACGTTGGCCAGAATCACGCCGCGGTCTTCCAGCGGTGAGAGTTCCTGCTTCATGGTGGGAAACACCAGCGCAATGGCCAGCGCGCTGGCCAGCATGAGCGCGACAACAAGCCAGCGCGCCTGCAGGATAAATCCAGTGATGCGCTGGCCCAGCCCGGGCTGGCGCTGGCCGGGCGCATCCGCGGGTGGCTGATAGCGGGCGCTGACGACCCAGCGCAGCGCAGCGCCGTAGCGCCCGGACAGCGCCGTTAGCAACTTCTCCATGCCCCGGTCGAAGCGGTTGGGTTTGGGGTTGTGCCGCAGCAGCAGCGTGCACATCATCGGGGTCAGCGTCAGCGCGACAAAACCCGAGACCAGCACCGCGCCGGCCAGCGCCAACGCGAATTCAACAAACAGGCGACCGGTGCGTCCCGGTGTGAATGCCAGCGGCGCATACACCGCCACCAGCGTCGCCGTCATGGTGACAATGGCAAAGCCAATTTCCCGGGCACCCTTGATGCCGGCGGAAAAAGGATCCATGCCCTCTTCGATGTGCCGGAAGATGTTTTCCAGCATCACGATGGCATCGTCCACCACCAGGCCGATCGCCAGCACCAGCGCCAGCAAGGTCAGGGTGTTGACGCTAAAGCCGGCCAGCGACATCAAAGCAAAGGTGCCGACCAGACTGACCGGAATGGTGACGAGGGGAATGATGGACGCACGCAGCGTGCGCAAAAACACAAAGATCACCAAAGCCACCAGCACAATCGCCTCGATGATGGTGGTGTAGACGTTTTTGACGGAGCGGTCTATGAACACCGAGTTGTCATTGGCCACGTCAACCAGCAGGTCAGGCGGCAGGTCGGCCTTGAGCTTGGGCAGAACCTCGCGCACCCCCTTGGACAGGTCCAGCGGATTGGCGGTGGCCTGACGAATCACGCCGACCGCGACGGCAGATCGCCCGTTCAGCCTGACGGCGGTACGTTCGTCTGCTGCGCCTTCCTGCACCCTGGCCACATCTTTCAGTTTGACGGCAAAGCCGTTGATGTTCCTGATCACGATCTCGCCAAACTGGGCCGGCTTGACCAGAGCGGTCTGCGAGGTCACGCTGAACTCGCGCTGCTGCGATTCAATCCGGCCGGCCGGCAGTTCGAGGTTGCTGCGGCGAATCGCGTCTTCGACATCCTGCGTCGTCAGGCGGAAGGCGGCCAGCCGGTCGGAGTCCAGCCAGACGCGCATGGCGTATTTGCGTTCCCCAAAAATGCGGACATCGGCGACGCCCGTTACGGTTTGCAAACGCGGCTTGACGATGCGGTTTACCAGATCGTTGATTTGCAGCGGTGTCATCGATTCGCTGGAAAAGGCAATCTGTATAACGGGAAACGCATCGGCCTCGACCTTGGCGATGACCGGCTCTTCAATCGCCTGGGGCAGCCGGTTGCGCACGCGTGAAGTGCGGTCGCGCACCTCGGCGGCGGCGGAGTCGGCGTCTTTCTCTAAACGGAAACGCACGCTGATCTGCGCCTGGTCGGCGCGGCTGATTGAGGTAATCACGTCCACCGCATCAATGCCGGCGATAGAATCTTCTAGCGGCTTGGTCACCTGCGACTCGATGACCTCTGCCGAAGCGCCGGCGTAGCGCACGCTGACGGTGACGACGGGTTCATCGATCTTCGGATACTCGCGCAACGACAGGCGGTTAAAACTCACCGCGCCGACCAGCACGATGAGCAGCGACAGCACCGTGGCGAAGACGGGGCGGCGAATGGAGACTTCAGCGAGTTGCATAAGCGTAGGAGGCGTCAGTCACTCGGGGGAAAGCTTAGGTTTGGATTCGGCTAAAGCTCAGCGGGGATCGCGCGGCGCCGCAGGGGCCGGACGATGCGCCCGGGTAGCGGCCTCGTTGACCGGCACTAGCGCCGAGGGTGCTTCGGAAACCGGCACGCCGCAGGGGTTCGGGCCCGCCAATGCGGGCGCTGGCGCCGCTTTGGCAGGCGCAGTTCCAGCATCCCCGGTGCGCGGATCTGTCGCCGGGCGAGACGAAGGGCTGCTGGCCAGTTCCACCACGCTGACCGCGGTCCCATCACGCTGTATCCGTTGCTGCCCCGTCGTTACCACGGTGTCGCCGGGTTCCAGCCCTTCAATGATTTCTACCTTGCCAGGGCTGCGCAGGCCGACCTTGACCTCGATGCGCTGGGTCGTTTTGCTTTGCCCATCCGGGCTATCGAGCAGCTTGATGACAAACTGCTTGCCAGCTTGCGGAACAATGGCTTCTTCGGGAACTACCCGCGCGTTGTCGCGCACGGCAAAGACGGTGGTAACGCGGGCAAACATGCCGGGCCGCAATTGCAGCGGGCGGTTGTCAATACAGCCGCGCACACCGACAGAACGGCCGTTGGCATCAATCAGCGGGTCAATCGCCTGGATCTGCGTGGTGTATTGACGGCCGGGCAGCGCATCAATATCGAGTTGGGCCGTCTGGCCGCGCTTGAGCTTGGGCTGAAACCGCTCGGGCAGCCTGAAATCTACAAAAATGGCTTCAATGTCTTCGATATTGACGATGTCCGCACCGTCTTTCAGGTAGTCGCCGACGTTGACCTGACGAATGCCGGCAATGCCGTCAAACGGTGCGACGATTTTCAGGCGCGCCGCAGTGGCCTTGGCCAGCGACAGCTTGGCTTGCGCCACTTGCAGGTTGGCAGCGCTTTCATCGAGCGAACGCTGGCTGATGAAGTTTTGCGCCACCAGATCCTGGTTGCGCTTCTGGTTGGCTTGGGCAATCGACAGTTCGGCTTGGCTTTGCTGGACTTGCGCCAGTTGCAACTGATCGTCAAACTGCACCAGTACCTGCCCTTTTCGCACGCGTTGGCCATCGGTGAAATTAAGCCGGGTGATGCGCCCACTGACCTCCGGGCGCAGCACGACGCCCCGGCGCGAACGCAGGCTACCCACGGCCTGCGTGCTGTCGGTAAGGCGGCTGATCTCTACCCGAGCCACCTCCACCGCCGGCAGCTTGCCGTTGGCAACGCCATTGGCAACGCCATTGGCAAGCCCTTGCGTCGGCCCGATGGCCAATGACGCCATGGCAGCGCGGTCATCGGCTTTAGATTTCTGGTACCACCAGGCCGCGCCCGAGGCGGCGGCAATGCCAGCAATAGCGACCACGGTGTAAATTGCTTTGGATGCCATGAAGAATTAAAGAGAAGGAAAAGCCGCCTTGGGACAGTTAACTTGTTATGAATGGAAACAAGCTTTCAATGTAGCAGGACGGCACGAAGTCTGCGGGGTTTGCGGGGCTTCATTGAGGGGACGCGAGACCAGCTTTACCCATGCTTCACCACCCTTTAGCCCGGATGCAGCAGTTGACCACTTGCATCGCCTGCCCAAGCAGCAAGGGCATTGACGACAGTCTGATCCCGAGTTTTCGCCGTGCTTCCCTGTCCGCACTGGCCGCACAATGACGTGCGATTTCGGAGTCGCTTTTAAATGCGGCCCAGCGCTCGCTCCACGCCTTTGTTGGCCAGCGCATCGGCACGCTCGTTGCCGGGGTCGCCGTTGTGACCCCTGACCCAGCGCCAATCGATGGTGTGGCCACTCGATACCAGCAGCGCATCGAGCCGCTGCCACAAGTCGACATTTTTGACGGGCGCTTTGGCCGCCGTGCGCCAGCCCCGAGCTTTCCAGCCATGGATCCACTCGGTGATGCCCTTGAGTACGTACTGGCTGTCAAGGTAAAGGGTAATGTTGCAGGGTCGTTTCAGTGCGGCCAGCGCCTCGATGACCGCAGTCATTTCCATGCGGTTGTTGGTGGTGCCCATCTCGCCACCAAACAGCTCCTTTTCGGTGCTGCCAGTGGCCAGCAAAGCGCCCCAGCCCCCCGGTCCAGGATTACCTTTGCAGGCGCCATCGGTGTATATCACGACTTGTTGTGCTTGCTTGCTTGCTGGCGAATCGGTCATGCGTTTTTTGAGTTTCAGGAAATTTCAGGGAGAGCGGAACTGATCAAAAAGAATCAAGCCTGAGGCTTGGCGCGGGTCACGGGCTCTTTGTTGACTACGGCAACTGGTGCCGCCCCCGGCGCTTTACGCGTTTTCCAGGCGGGCTCGAGCAAACGGACGCCGCGCACGCGCTTAACGGCAACCAGAAAGTAGACCGCCCCTAAAATAGGCCACCAGCGCTCGCCGGCCCCATCCATCCAGTCAAAGCGATCCAGCCATTTCTGACTGGTCAGTGCGGGGCGGTAACAACCAAAGCGCCCTGACTCTACCTCAAAGTCAAGCAGCCTGAGCCAGTCGCGCAGGCGCCAATAACCTATGAATTCGCCCGTCTTGGGCAAAAACATGTCGTCGTAACCCAAGCGTTGGTAAAAATGGCCCCGCCGCTGACGCAAACCCCACAAGCTGGTCGGATTGAACCCGCTGATGACCACACGACCTTCAGGAACCAGTACGCGCGCGACTTCGCGCAAGGTAGCATGGGGGTCGCTGCTGATCTCAAGCGTATGCGGCAAGACCACCAGATCGAGGCTGTTTTCGGGAAACGGCAGCGCCTCTGAAGCGCAGACCAGTGCGACACGCGGGGAACTTACCGAACCAGCGAAAGTCCTAGGGCTAGCTGATTCATCGGGTTGAAGGAAAGGTCCTTGTGGCAGTTCTGAAGTTGAAGCGAGCCATTTGTGCGGCATGCGATTGGTTTGCAGGCCATTGAACTCGGGCAGGCCTAATTGCATTGCATGGTAGCCAAAAATATCGCTGACCGCCTCGTCGAAATTCGCGCGTTCCCAGCTCATTAGATAACGGCCTGGCGCGGTCTTCAACCAGTCGGTAAAACCTATAATTTCTGTGTTCATCAAAACCACTGCATGTATTTGATTCCTGTTCCCGCTTTTGCCGACAACTATCTGTGGCTGCTCCATGACGGCAAACGCGCTCTAGTCGTAGATCCAGCCGAAGCCCCGCCCGTGCTGCGCATCCCTGCGCAGCTCGGGCTTCATCCAGAGTCGATTCTAGTCACGCACCACCATGCCGATTACACGGGTGGCGTCTATGCAGGCCGGGAACGTCAAGTATCTAAAAATCCAGTCGCAGAGCGCGTGCCCTATCGCCTTCCCGCAGTAAAGCAAGCGGCTGCGAAATTCGCGCAGTGGCCAGACCAAAAACGTGGGCGCCGCAGGCTTCGCGCAATGAAAATAGCTCAGAATCTGCTGGTCAACCCCTTCTTGCGAACCCGGCAAGCCTCTATCATGGAAGTTGCCCGCCGTTTCGATGCGTCAACTCATGACGACAACATCGTATTTGCTGCCATCCGGCATTGGAAAAACCAATTCAAATGACGCCTCACTCCCGAATCGCTGCTTCTTTTTCTTTTTCTCATTCACGTTTTGCTTCGTTTGTCCTCCTTCTCGCACTGGCGCTGCTGACCGGTTGCGCCACCAAACCACCAGGCCTGCCCGATGACCCGGTGCTCACGACGGGAACGGGCACGCGGTCGGAAACCATCCCGCCAACACTGATTCCAGATGTCCCCCTGCAAGCCATTACGCCCGGCCAGACGGGATCGCGGCAGATTGCACAGACAGAACCACCCAAGGAACTGTGGGACCGCATTCGTCGTGGCTTTGCCATGCCCAACCTGGAAAACGAGCTGGTGACGGACCGCGAGCAATGGTATGCAAGCCGGCCGGACTACATCGGGCGAATGACTGGGCGCTCCAGCAAGTATCTGTTTCACATCGTTGAAGAGCTTGAGCGCCGCCAGATGCCCACAGAACTGGCACTGCTGCCTTTCATCGAAAGCGCCTTCAACCCCCAAGCGGTTTCCAGCGCAAAAGCGGCCGGCATGTGGCAATTTATGCCAGCTACCGGGAAAGACTACGCCTTGAAGCAAAATGTTTTCCGCGATGACCGGCGCGACGTATTGGCCTCCACGCGCGCGGCGCTCGACTACCTGCAACGGCTTTACGGCATGTTTGGTGACTGGCATTTGGCCCTGGCTGCTTACAACTGGGGGGAAGGCAGCGTCGGCCGCGCCATCGCCAAGAACCAGAAAGCAGGCTTGGGGACCAGTTATAGCGACCTCAACATGCCGGCGGAAACCAGACTTTACGTGCCCAAACTGCAGGCCGTCAAAAACATTGTGGCCAACCCGCAAAACTTCAGCACCGAACTTCCGCTGATTGAAAACCACCCTTATTTCCAGCAGGTACGGATCTCGCGAGACATCGACGTCGCGCTCGCCGCGCGGCTGGCCGACGTGAAAATTGAGGACTTCAAGGCGCTCAATCCTTCGGCTCACCGTCCGGTCATTCTTGCCGCGGGCACGCCTCAAATTTTGCTGCCATGGGACAACGCTCTGGTATTTCAGCGCAACTTTGACGCCTACACCCAGGGCCAGTACGCCAGTTGGACCGCATGGACGGCTCCCAGCACCATGAACCCGACTGAAGCGGCGCGGCGCACCGGCATGAGCGAAGCTGAACTGCGCGGCGTCAACAACATACCGCCACGCATGCTCATCAAGGTCGGCTCAACCTTGCTGGTGCCGCGTTCGGCCAAGATGGAAACCGACGTGACCAGCCATGTCGCGGACAACGGTCAAGTCTTGCTGGCCCCCGAAATCGTTACGCGTCGCACGACGGTCAAGGCCCGCAAGGGCGAATCGGTTACGACCATCGCCCAACGCTATGGATTGAGCGCTACCAGCGTGGCCACTTGGAACAACGTCGGCGCTTCTTCAGCTTTCAAAAAGGGGCATCCAGTCGTGGTGTTCCTCCCCCTAAAAAGCCGCGCATCTGCGCCAAGCCGTGGCAATATCAAAGCGATTAATCGCAACAGCACTCGGGCAGTAGCGAAATCAAAAAGACGGCGTTAAGCCTGGGAGGCCGGGCCGGTTTTAAAGCCGAAACGATCCGGTCCCGAACAAGCCAATCAGACCGATGACAATCAGGTAAATCGCTACGATGTAGTTCAGCAGGCGGGGCATGAGGAGAATTAAAATGCCCGCGACCAGTGAGACGATGGGACCGATGTGAAGTGACAGATTCATGGTGTTTCCTTGTTGTTTGGCTAGCCGGCTCGCCGCCGCCCCTACGCGCTAAAAACTAGGCTATAGAGACCATCACGAAGAACACTTTTACCACTGTACGCAGCTGCAGGGTGCCCAGTTGTAGGACGACAGGAAGAGTTGCAAACCGTTGTTCGACAGGGCTCTGCACCAGCAGATAGTCGTAATACGGGTCCTGACGTTTTTCGGTTTCTGCGCTGCGTGGCTGACATTTCATGAGACGTTTTTCCAACGTTCCAACCAGGCCGTCCAGCAGCAGCGCGAAGGCAGCACCACGATGCCGGCGAATACGCTATTGACATCAAAGGTGCCTTCAGCCAGCAGGATGAGGTAGCGCACCCCGCGCGCCGAGCCAGAATATGCACCAACCGACCGCCCCGCCTAAAAACGCCAGCCCCGCGGACGTGTGCAGGCTGGACAACACACAACTGGTGGTGATCGGCAGATAGACGTTGCGCGTTGATGCCGCGTTTCAGGTCTGGCCAAACATCCTTATCACACCCGAGTGCCACCAGACGGCGACGATGTTAAGCGGCGAGGGTTATCGCAGCCCGTGGGGCCGACCAGTGACACAAACGCACTGGCATCGACCCGCAGTGTGGTGTCGCTGACAGCGGTATAGCGCTGGTGCATATCAGCGCGCGACACGAATGGCTGGAGCCTGTGACGGGCCGACCAACCCCGAAGCGGGCCGGCAGCCAGTGCGTCTGGCAGAAACGACTCAAGCCTTGTAGCGCTCTTTTGCGCGGCGTGCAAACTCGTTGGTGTAGGTTTTGGCAATGTCGATTTTTTCGGGCTTGATGCTCGGGTCAAAGCTGCTCAGGGCCTTCAACGCGGTGAGTACGCCATCGTCCGGAATGATGCCGTCAAGCGAGATCGATTCGCGCACCTTGTTGAATGACGCCAGGTACAGCCCGCGGTCCCCCAGCAAGTAGCTTTCCGGCACGGTCTTGATAATGTCTCCCGGACCGGCTGTTTGCAACCACTTCAGGCCATGCACGATGGCATTGGCCAGCGCTTGGCAAGTGTTGGGGTTCTTCTTGATGAAATCCGTTGGCGCATACAGGCAGGCCGCCGGCATGGGGCCGCCAAATACTTCCATCGTGCCCTTTAACGTGCGCGTGTCGCTAATGATTTTGACTTCGCCTTTTTGTTCCAGCATGGTCATGATCGGATCGGTATTGCTCATCGCGTCTATTTGGCCCGAGCGCAGCGCGCTAAGTGCGCCGCCTGCCGAGCCGACCCCGACGAAGCTCACGTCGGTGGCTTTCAGGCCACCGCGTGACAGCACCAGGTTGGCCATCATGTTGGTGGATGAGCCGGGCGCAGAAACACCGATTCTTTTTCCCCTCAGGTCGGCAATCGATTTGTAGTCAGGCATGTTTTTGGTGGAAACGCCAAACGCAATTTGCGGCGCCCTGCCCTGCAGCACAAAAGCCTGAAACATCTGGTTCTTGGACTGCAGGTTGATGGTGTGCTCATAGGCGCCTGAGCACACATCGGCCGACCCGTCCACAACCGCCTGCAAGGCCCGCGCGCCACCGGCAAAGTCACTGATCTCCACCTCCAGGCCTTCGATTTTGAAATAGCCCAGCTGCTCGGTAATCGTCAGCGGCAAATAATAAAAAGCGGCCCTGCCGCCTACGGAGAGGGTAATTTTTGATTTCTCAAGCCTGGACTGCGCGCGCAACGCCGGCAGCGCGAGCGCAGTGGCGACCAATGCGGTGCCTCCGGTAAAAGTTCGGCGGGAAATGAGGGCTTGGTAATTCATACTGGGACCTCTCCATATCTTTTTTTGACCCACACAAGCTTATCGGGACGAAAAAAAACCCACATCGGGATGATCCCGTGCGGGTTTTTACCGAAGACTTTGGAATGGTTACCAGCGCTTACCTTGGCCTTGATGGCCCGGCCCGCGGACCATCAGCGGTAGCCCGTAAAAAGAATGCCAATATTGACGAGCAGCGCCAAGGCCCAGATCACTGAGCGCGCCTTGGCCAAGTCAGCGACATACATCATGATGTAGCCGATGCGCAGCACGACAAACATCAGCGCCAGGATGTCCAGCCGGGTTTGCCCCGCCTGTAGCAGGTGCGCAATGATGACGGCCGCAAAGAAAAATGGCAGGGCCTCAAAGGTGTTGGCCTGCGCCGCGTTGGCTCGGGCGCGCCAGTCGGTTTGCCGCGCCAGCCAGCTGCGCGGGTTGTTGTTGTCGTAACCTCCGTCGCGTTGGGTCGTGCGCAGCATGCCGGACTTGGCAATGCCTGCGCATACAAAGGGTAACAACGCTGCGATCAGCACGCACCAATAGGCAACGGTGAAACGGGCAAAGGTCATGAGGAAATTTCTTTTTATTTGAGTTGGCTAGCTGCTGCTCATTGCGCGTCGTCAGCTATCAAAATAATAGCGGCTCACGCCCGTAATACTGGGGCAAACGGCGACGGGCTCACCTTCTGTCAATCAGCGCGTGCGCGATGGTACCCAAATCGACATATTCGAGTTCACTGCCCACTGGCACGCCGCGTGCCAGCCGCGTGACCTGCACGCCACGGCTTTTCAGGGCTTGGGCAATTACATGCGCGGTGGCCTCGCCCTCGGCCGTGAAATTGGTGGCCAAAATGACTTCCTGCACTTCTCGCGACGCTGGCGCCAAGGGCTCGCCGCACGCATCCTTGGGCACCACCCGGTCAAACAGTATTTGCAGGCCTATGTCATGGGGACCAATGCCATCGAGTGGGCTGAGCTTGCCCATCAACACAAAGTAAAGGCCCCGATAGGCCCGCGTGCGCTCTAGTGCCGCTTGATCGGCCGGCGTCTCCACCACACAAAGCTTGCTGCGGTCACGTTGCAGGTTGGCGCAGGTGGCGCAAACTTCCTGCTCGGTCAGGGTGTTGCACAAGGTGCAGTGCTTGATGCTGTTGACGGCGTGTTCCATGGCCCGCGCAATCTGCAGCGCACCGGGCTTGTCGTGCTGCAGCAGATGGAAAGCCATGCGCGCGGCCGACTTCGCGCCCACCCCTGGCAGCTTGCGCAGTGCCTGGGTTAGACCTTCAAGAGCATTCGATTCAGCCACTGCAGCTTGTTGCCAGGTCAGCGGAATTCAGAAAGGCATCTTCATGCCGCCGGGAAGGCTGGGCATGCCTGCCGTCAGCTTGCCCATTTTTTCCTGGCTGACCTCTTCGGCCTTGCGCACGGCGGCGTTGAAAGCAGCTGCCACCAGGTCTTCGAGCATGTCTTTGTCTTCGGCCAGCAAGCTGGGATCGATCTCAATGCGTTTGACATCGTGTTTGCAGGTCATCGTGACCTTGACGAGGCCCGCGCCGGCTTCTGCCGTCACCTCCACAAAAGCCAGTTCGTCCTGCGCCTTTTTCAGGTTTTCCTGCATCGCCTGCGCCTGTTTCATGAGGCCGGCAAGTTGTCCTTTGTTAAACATGGTGATTCCTTTAAATCGGGGTTCTACAAACTGGTGCTGATCATATCGGCTTGGACGCAAGCGGCTTGATGCTGCCCGGAACGATTTTGGCGCCCCAGTCGCGAATCAGGCCCTGCACCAGAGGGTCGTTGTAAATCATCTCTTCGGCGCCGCGCTGGCGCTCGGCAAGCGCGGCGGCGTTGCGGCGTGCCGGGGTATCGCTCACAGTGCCCACTTCCACGGCCAGCTGCACGGCAGTGTCGCCCAGCACTTGGTGCAGTGCGGCCTGCAGCTTGTCCCGCGCGGAGGGCTGGCTCAGCGACTCGCGCTCAACGCGCAAGGTCCACACGCCACCCTGCTGGCTGCGAAGTTCAGACTGCAAGGCCAACTCGCGCGTCAGCGCGGCCACCGCTTCGGCGGCCACCAGCTGGCTTACAGCCTGGCTCCAGACGTCGCCGAGTGAACTATCCGCCGGGGCGGCGCTCACATTGGTCAGAGCAGGCTGCAGGCGCGACGTAGCCGCAGCTGACAACTCCACCGACGCTCCTGAATTGATAGCTGGTAGCGCCCGTTCTGATTGGGCTAGAGCCAGATTTGACTCCTTAATCGGGACTAAAGCAGTGCCAGGCAGTGGCACTGGCTCTGCAACTGGCACCGGTGTCGCTGCTGATACCCGCTTGTGTGACGCGACAGGAGCGCTGGCTTCGACCGCTTCGATCCGGCCCAAGGCAGGAAGCTCAGGCTGCGGCTTTTTTGGGTGCGCGGCGGCACTCCCCGCCGCGGGGGCCTGTGCAGCCGCCACTTTCCCGGCCGGTTTGAAGGCCAGCAGGCGCAGCAGCACCATGGTCAGTGCGGCGTATTCATCGGGCGCCAGGCCCAGTTCGCCACGGCCATGCAGGCACAGGCTATAGAGCAACTGGGTTTCATCAGACGGCAGGGAGTGGGCCAGCCGTGCCGTTTCAGCTATTTCGGGGTCCGCATCATCATCGCCAGCGGCCATCTCAGGCACCGCCTGCAGCACCGCCATGCGTTGCAGCACGGTCGTCATTTCTTCCAGCGTTGAAGCGGCACTCAGGCCATTGAGGCGCAGCGCTTCAGAGGTTTCCACCACGGTGCGGCCATCGCCACGCGCCAGCGCATCGAGCAGCCGAAACACATAGCTGCGGTCCACGCTGCCCAGCATGGTGCGCACGCTGGCTTCATCCAGTTGGCCCGAACCAAAGGCAATCGCCTGGTCGGTCAAAGACAGCGCGTCACGCATGGAGCCACGCGCCGCGCGCGCCAACAGGCGCAGCGCCTGCGGCTCAGCCGGCACGTTCTCCAGAGACAGCACCTGCACCAGGTGTTCAAGCACCGTCTCGGGCGCCATCGGCCGCAAATTGAACTGCAGGCAGCGCGACAGCACGGTGGCCGGCACTTTTTGCGGGTCGGTCGTGGCCAGCACAAACTTGAGGTATTCGGGCGGCTCTTCCAGCGTCTTGAGCATGGCGTTGAACGCTGTGTTCGTGAGCATGTGAACCTCGTCAATCATGAACACCTTGAAGCGTCCCACCACCGGCTTGTAAACCGCCTGTTCCAGCAGCTGCGCAATTTCATCCACCCCCCGGTTGGACGCCGCGTCCAGCTCGGTGTAGTCAACAAAGCGACCGCTGTCAATGTCCAGGCAGGCTTGGCAGACGCCGCAAGGCTGGTCCGTGATGCCCCCCTGCCCATCGACGCCCGTGCAATTAAGCGACTTGGCCAGAATGCGCGAAATCGTCGTCTTGCCCACGCCCCGAGTTCCGGTGAACAGATAGGCATGGTGCAAGCGCTGGGTGCTGAGCGCATTGCCCAAGGCCTGCACCACATGCGACTGCCCCACCATTTCAGAGAAATTTCGGGGGCGGTATTTGCGGGCAAGAACGAGATAGGACATGCAGATATTCTAAATTGGCCGGGAAGCCCCTCCGGTATAGACCTCAAAGGGCCAACGCGCTGTGCCGGGACTGATCAACAGCCACGCGGACATCATTCGCGTAAATTATTTTTACCCGGCTTTAATCTGCCCGCCACGCGGAGACCATCGCCAACTCCCTTACAATAGAACGTGACGGGCCTTCCCGCATGGTAAAGCGGCCAACCGGGTCAGATGGGGAACCAAGCAGCCCTAACTGCGGAGCCAGTGCCGGGGTAAAGGCTCGTCACCTTTTTTCTGGAAACCCTTTATACATGCGGTTTTCAGGCGTAGAGCGGCTTCCCGGACTGCCTCTGTAGTACCTTCATCAATCGATCCGTCATGACTGAAAAGACCTGTCACCATCAGGGATGAATTTACTCGGGCTACTTGATCCGTCCGAGTGGTGATGCGCGACCTTCGCGAGTCCTTCGGGGCAATCGGCTAAAACATCGCTACGGGAATCAAAACCAAAAATCCATCGACGCCAAAACGTGCACCAGATATGCAACACAGGCAAATAAAAAAACCCCGCTATCATTTAAATAGCGGGGTTTCCAGTGCCAAATAAGGCTTATTTGGTGGGACCTGCGGGGGTCGAACCCACGACAAACGGATTAAAAGTCCGCTGCTCTACCAACTGAGCTAAGGTCCCAAGGATTTCTCCCGAATAGTGCTGCGTTGCCTGCAGCACAGCCTCAAATTATAGCGTCATTTTTAAAGGCTTTGAAAAACTACCCGGCAATTTTGCTGAGCACCCACCCAGTGGCGCAAACGCCAAAGGTGGACGTGACGGTAACTACAGATCCATAGCCGTGACAATTAAGGCTGCCATCGCTTTGGATCAGTGTGTCGCCTGGTGCTTCCTTACCCGTTTCCTGCTTACTTTGCTGCGCATCAGGTGCACTCACGGCAGCAGGCTGTAGCACGGCTTCGCGACTGAACACACAAGCCACGCCGATCTTGCCAATGCGGGCTACGCCATGCTCTTTGCGCAGGCGATAGCGCATCTGCGCTAGCAAGGGGTCGTGCGTGACGAGGGATAAATCCTCAATGTCAACACGGTGTGCCAGTCGCTTACCGCCCGCAGCGCCGACGCTGATCAAGGTAACTTTGTTCTTTACGGCCCAGGCCGCCATGGCAGTCTTGGCCCTCACCTGATCACAGGCGTCTATGACGGCGAGTTGCGTCCAGTCGAAAGTGCTGCCCAATTCAAGAACCTCGGGCCAGTTGGCGGCATCAACAAACTCTTCGATGCATCCCACCTTGCACTCTGGGTTGATGTGGGCAATGCGTGCGCGCATGGCCTGCACTTTGGCCTGCCCCAAAGTATCGTCCAGCGCATGAACCTGTCTGTTGATATTGGATTCGGCGATGTGGTCGAGATCGACCAGCGTCAATCTGGCCACACCGCTACGCGCGGCGGCCTCCGCCGCCCAGGAACCGACGCCACCCAGCCCCACCACCACAATATGCGCAGCACGTATGCGACTGGCACCGGCCGTACCGTACAACCGCGCCAGGCCGCCGAAGCGCCGATCAAGATCGGCAGGAATGGACGCTGCGACGGATGTCATGCTGCTGCGGGAATATCGAGCTTCAGAGCGAGCGCTCAAGCCGCCAGATCTGGAATTTAAGGCCGGTGACACCGCCCGCCAATATCGCTGCCAGCGCGACAAAGCTGGTGGCACTTAAGGTCGAAATGCCGGACAAGCCCTGCCCTATCGTGCAACCCATGGCGGCCACACCGCCGACCCCCATCAGGGTGGCGCCGACCAAGTGGTTGCCGGTGTCCTGTGCATCACGAAAGCCTTCCCATCGAAAATTGCGTGACAGTAAAGCGTACAGGGCTGAGCCTGCCACGACACCAAACACCGACACAATGCCCAATGTAAGAACTTTGCTTTTGTCGCTAAAAAACATGACCCAGTCCAGGGTGTAAGCCACGGGAGAAACAAAGCTCATGGCCTCAGCTCTGCCTGAATTGGTGGCGATAAATGCTTCTTGCAGGGTTTCTGGATGCTCGGCCGCATAACCCAGCTTGGCGCTGACCCACCACATGGCCACTACCACAGCACCAATACCCAGCCCGGCAAGCAGATTGTCGAAGCGGCGAAAATCCCTGCCGCACAGGGCCCAGACGATCAGGCTTGATCCAATCAATAAGGCCAAACCCAGTCCGGCAGCGGCGGGCGCCACGCCCATGACACCGCCCAACCAGTTTGGTAGCGCAGCATTGCTGGGGAAGTCGACGGCCACACGGTCTACCGTGGCCACGCGGACCACTGCGGTGATGCCTTTGAGCGTGGCAAAAGCAGCAATACCCATGACAGCAAAAACGACGAGCGATTTGAGGCTCCCGCCACCGATGCGCACCAGTGTCTTGCTGCCACAACCGGAAGACAGCACCATGCCAAAGCCGAATATGGCGCCGCCAACCAGAGCCGAGAGCCAGATGAAACGATTAGAAGCGTACAGAGTTTTGGCGGGATCAATCAGGCCGGCTGCCGCCATGCCGAAAAATCCAATCATGGCCACACCAATCGCCATACCCCACATGCGCATACGCGTCCAGTCCCCCATGTTCACAATATCGCTGACGGCACCCATGGTGCAAAAATGGGTGCGCTGTGAAATGGCACCAAAAATTACTGAGAGGATAAAGCCAGTCCAGAGAACCTGGGTGGTTAGCGAGTTGATTCCGGAAATTTCCATGCCCCAATTTTAGGTGGGAATGGAAATCCCGGATCGGGCTACTTTAGCTTTGCCAGCCGCTCTTTGGCCACAGAGGCCGCTTCCGACTGCGGATAGGTTTTCACGAGCTCATCCAGCGTCTTGCGCGCTGACTTGACGTCCTTGAGCTCCACTTGGCAATTGGCCATCGACAACAGCGCTTCAGGCGCCCGTGCGTGGCCGGGCTCTGCTGCCACCAGACTGCGGAAATTGGTCACTGCGTCGCGATAGTTTCGCAAGGCATACTGGGCGTTGCCAAGCCAGAACAGCGACGACGATTGATAGCCGCTTTGGGGATAACGCTTCATGAAGTTCACGAAGCTTGTCTGCGCAGCAGCGAAATCGCCCTTGCGCAGGGTGGCAAGTGCAGCCTCGAATTCCTGCTTTTCAGCGGGTTCGGCAACAAATTCCTTGCCATCCAGCGCAACTTTGCCGGGCTCAAACTTTCGCAGACGTTCGTCAACGCCTTGCGTCAGATCCTTCTGGGTACGCTGAATGTCGGCAACGCCTTTCGCAAGCTGTTCGTTTTGCCCACGCAGGTTAGCCATCTCGTTGCGCTGCGCCTCAATCTGGTTGGACAGGTCGAGCATGCTGCGGCGCAGCTGGGCATTGTCGTCGTTGGCCCTTCTCAGGTCATCGGCTATGCGCTGTTGCGACGCGTCGAGCTTTTGCCGCAAATCGAGCACAGCCCGGCGCGCCTCGTCGTCTTCAAACAGGGCGGCCTGTGCGCTAAATGCGAGCACGCAGGCCGCAACTGCCGCAGCAGTCTTGAACATATTCACGGTTCAGCTCCTGGCTTAACGGTAGTAAATTTCAGCCCGGCGATTTTTGGCCATCGACTCTTCATCCGAACCGGAGGCGGCGGGCTTTTCTTTCCCGAAACTCACGGCTTCCACTTGAGCATCTGCGACGCCCAGCAATCCTAGCGCACGGCGCACGGCTTCGGAGCGCTTTTGACCGAGTGCCAGGTTGTACTCACGCCCACCGCGTTCGTCCGTATGACCTTCGATTGCCATTTTGCGGGCCTTGTTGGAAGTCAGGTATTTCGCATGCGCCTCAATGACCCCCTGGAATTCGGGCTTGACCACGTAGCTGTCGAAATCAAAATAAACGACTTTGGCCGTGTTGACGGGTCCTGCTGCGGAATCGTCCGTGGCGCCAATCTGCACCGGTGCTACGCCGCGGGCACCAGCCCCTGCCGCAGGGTCCGTTTGTTTTGCCCCGGCTGTTCTGTCTTCCACCGGAACATCATCAAGCTTGACGCCAGAGCTGCAAGCCGCCAGTGTGGCAGCAAGGACAAGGGAGGAGACGATAGAGAAAAGGACGCGCTTCATTGATTACCTCAGTTAGAAAATTAAAAAAATTTGATGAATTCAAAAGTGGTTTTACCGCTGAAAGGGGCCCCAATCGGGTTCGCGGATGTCACCGCTGGCGCCAGACAATCTGGCCTTGATCTTGCCGTCCAGGGTAGTAGTCATGAGTGTTTCTTTGCCTTGCTGATTGGTGGCATAAACAATAAGGCGGCTATTGGGCGCGAAACTCGGGCTCTCATCGCCTGCGGTATCGGTAATCGGTGTAACTTTTCCGCCGGCAAGTTCCATAACGTGCAGCTTGAATGCGCCGCCTACCCTTGAAACATAGGCAAGCCATCGCCCATCGGGGCTGACTGCGGGGGAGATGTTGTAGCTCCCCGTAAACGTCACCCTTTCGGGGTTACCTCCCGTAGGACTCATGCGGTATATCTGCGGAGAACCGCCACGATCACTCACGAAATAGATGGTTTTTCCATCAGCCGAATAGGTCGGTTCGGTGTCGATGCTGGAGGACTGCGTCAGCCTCTTGGGGTCGCCGCCATTGAGGCCAATGGCATAAATTTGCGACCCACCGTCCCGGGTCAGTGTGGCGACCAGCTGTTTCCCGTCGGGCGACCAAGCAGGCGCACTGTTGGAGCCCCTAAAATTGGCAAGCAGCCGCCGTTTGCCCGTCGCAACATCGTGCGCATAGATGACAGGCTTGCGAGATTCGAAAGAGACATATGCCAGCTGGGAACCATTGGGCGACCATGAAGGCGAAATGATGGGTTCCGGGCTGGTAAGTGCCGATTGGGCACCTTCACCATCAGAGTCTGCTACCCAGAGGTTAAAGCGCGTGCCGACCTTTGTCACGTAGGCGATACGTGTGGAGAAAATGCCTTTTTCGCCGGTCAACTTCTCATACACAAAGTCAGAAATGCGGTGCGCCGACAACCGCAAATCCGCCTGAGTCACGGTGAAGCTTTGGCCACCCAAGTCCAGCCCGCGCACAATATCCCAAAGGCGAAGCCGCACATCAAAGCGCCCGTCGGCGAGAGGTGAAACGCTTCCGGTCACCATCGCGTCCGCCCCTTTTTGCCGCCAAGCGGCAATATCCGGGCGGGTGCTTTCATCTGCCACAACACCGGCAGTATCGACTGCGCGAAACATGCCGCTACGTTCAAGATCAGCCTTGACAATAGAGCCAATTTTTTGGGGCGACTGGGCTTCTCCGCGAAAGGTGGCAATGGCAATAGGCAACTGCGTCATGCCCACGCCCGAGACCTCTACGCGAAATTGTGCAATGGCATAGCCCGCAGAACTGGCGAACAATCCCACACCCGCCAAGCCCTTGAGAGTGGCGCGACGCTTCAGCGAAGTCTGAGAGAAAAAATTACTTGTCATGTTCACGGCCCAAACAATACAACTCAAAATATTTGCCAAATGCTGATTGGGCCTGCATGGTACACACTGCAAAGCCCATAGCGCCATCTAAAAAACCCAACTGCAACACATAGCTGCGTACAAAAGCAGTGAAGGCGGACAACGCAGCGCGCGCAATGGAGGTCTTTTGCCCACGCGCATGCCGTTGGCGAGCCCAGTCCTTGCTGTAGCGCTGGAGCTTGCGCCAATAGTGTTCAGGGGTCGGATAACTGTAGTGCAAAAGCGGATGATTCAAACGGACAACAGTGGTGTTGGCGCCAATGAGCTGTAATTTTTCGTGCACAAGATCGTCGCTAAAGCGCGCCTCGCCACGCTTAAACAACCTGAGCACGTAGTCAGGTGTCCAGCCGCAGTGCCGAATCCATACGCCGCAAAATTGGGTCAAGCGTGGTATCTCAAATGCGATGCTTCCGCTTGTTATTTTAGCCTTTTCTAGGGCATCAAAAATCTCCAGGGCCAATTCAGGCGTGACGCGCTCATCAGCATCAATCGACAGTATCCATTCACCGGTCGCAGCGTCAATGGCACGATTCTTCTGCACGCCAAAGCCTAGCCAATCCGTCGTCTGCAAAACCGCAACGTTAAGATCGCGAGCAATTTTGACGGTGTTGTCCGTGCTGCCATGTTCCAAGACAACGCACTCGTCTGCCCAAGACACTGACTTGACGCAAGCCTCGAGATTTGACGCTTCATTGCACACGATCAATACGGCTGAAATCTTCATGAAACAATATCCACTCCATAGTTCATTAACGCATTTAGAGCGCGGGGATATCTTAAGGTGACACAAAAAATCATGATCGCTTACGCAACCTGGTTAAAAAAACAAGCCTTGATTTCCGTCACACAGCCGTTGTCTTGCGGGGTGGAAAGCAACGAAGTTGACTACACAAATGAGGTAGGGTACAAGAAACTCGGATGGCGCCATTTTCGCCGCACATTGGTATTTGCGTTGTCCGGTCAGCATGAGCATCTGAGCCATCGCATAGAGCGGAACTGGAGAAAGGGCCTATGGCTTTACAAGGGCATTCCGCAAATAGGCGACTCGCTGATGGATCTGGCACCTCGCAGCCTATTGCATCAACAGGGATTTTGCATTGACCTCTTCACAGATAGTCACCTCGCAAGCTTATACCGTGGCGATCCCTGGTTCAATCGCGTGCATGACGATCCCCGGGCGATTACAAATCAGCATTACGATTTTGTCATTGTGCCGAGTCACAAGGGCAGATCATTAAAGACTAAGTCTCTTTTGCTGCCAAATCACCCGTGGGTTTCGATGCACGGGTTTTACACCGGCCCGGACTTTCACCGCGCAAAATTTGCGACTCAACGCATCATTGATCTTCTTGGGTATGAAGCAAGCGAGCAAGACTTTGCCCTACATCAGGACCAAAAGCTGGCGCCCCTTGCCGGGCCGCCAGCGGCGCGCAGCACGATCAAGAAAATCGCGTTCGCTTTTGGAGGAGTTCATACGTCACGCACTTTTCAGCGCTGGGGGCAACTAGCCAAAGCATTGCTAAATGAACGAACGGAGAAAATTGAATTCACCTTGTTAGGGTCAAGTAACGCGGTAGATGCGGCCCAAATGTTCATGAACGAGTTCGCGGAAGCCTTTCAAACATTCAATCAGGTCAACAAGACTAGCCTTGCAGAATGTCGAGAGCTGATCCATCAGCAGGATTTATTCATTGCAGCCGATGGAGGCCTGATGCATTTGGGTGCAACGACGGCAACCAGGCTGGTGTCACTTTTCAATTCGGAGATCAGTCCGCACTGGCGGCTTTCAGGTGCGCATCTTCGGTCCGCCCTGCAGTCAGCAACCCGCGATGTGAGCGATATTCCGGTTAACGCAATCGTGAAGGCTGCAAGGAATGCGCTGACTGACTGCTGAACCAGATCGCGGGGACGCTCGGTGTACGCCCATGGATTCACCGATAATGCGGGCTTGTTATCCAGCACCCTTGCAACTATTTTGCCAAAAAAGACAATCAATTTCCGGCTAGCTATTATCTGCATGGCGACGGCTTCTGTTGGGTTGTCGATGGCGATCATCAGCCTATCCAAACTCTTGTTGCTACTTTGCGGCTTGGCTATTTTGGTGTTCGCCCAACGCGATCCCACGGCAGGAAAATCCCTGAATCAAGCGTACACACCGGTTGCGGTGCTATTCACCCTACTCGCTTTTTCTGCCAGTCTTTTCTGGACAGTGGCACCGCTGGCCGACGCCTTGGGCTCTGTGGCCAAATACGGCAAGCTGCTCGCGATTGTTTTGATGATGGCCCTTATTCGTGATCGGCGCGAGGCCATGTATGCGCTGGGAACATTTGTTGCTGCACAGCTGTTTCTCGTAGCAAGCTCATGGATGCTCTTCGCTCATCTGCCCGTACCATGGGCCACATCCAACATGGCGCTGACAGAGTACGCTGTGTTCTCAAGCTACCTTGACCAGGGCATCATAAGCAGCGTGTTCGCTGCAATCTGTTGGCATTTTCGCAGCTTGGCCCCAGGGCGTTTTGGCCAGCACCTTGCGATTTTTTTGGCTTTCACTTCTTTGGGGAATGTGTTTTTTGTATTGAGCGGACGTAGCGGGCACATCGTTGCGATTGCATTGCTGTCCATTGCCATCATGTGGGAACTCCCGAAGCGATACCGCTCCGCCGTTATCCTGCTGCCTTTCCTGCTGGTTCTGATTTTGTTTTTCAGCTCGCCGAAGATACGCGAGCGATTGACACAGGTCAGGACTGAAGTTCAATCGTATTCAACCCAGGTACAGCCCACGACATCATCAGGCATCCGACTGGGTCTCTGGCGCAGATCGATCCAGAGCATTGCCCAGCATCCGTTTACAGGGTCAGGTGTCGGCAGTTGGAGCAGTGAATACAACCGGCTTCAACGCGAGAACAATCCGGCCCACAAAGATATTGACGGCAATTGGAACCCTCATCAGGAATACCTGCTTTGGGGCGTACAACTTGGCATTCCAGGCATCCTCATTCTTTGTAGTCTGATGCTCGCAGTGCTTCACGACACCCTGAGGATGGAAAAACCGTATGCGCGGGCCGCCCAATCCGCCCTGCTGGCCCTGGCCATAGCCTGCCTTTTCAATTCGAGCATCTACGACGCGTTGATTGGTGATTTTTTCTGCGTACTGATTGGCTTGCTGTTGGCTCTTGGCCTTCACAAGAACGCAAGGCCGACTATTGCAACGCCTCAACAAGAGTGCCCCACATGAAGCACCCGGCAAAAACAGCTGCCATTAGACCAGCAGCAAGGCAGACCCTGCTTCGCAGAATTTCCCGGGTTTGGCCGTATTTCAGCGGATCGCGGTCAGGCTGGGCGGTTGCGATAGGCGCGACGATCGTAGCCTCGGCAACCGAGCCCTTTCTTCCCGCACTGCTCAAGCCGCTACTGGACCGTGGCTTCCAAAGGGATTCATTTAACGTCTGGCTGGTTCCACTGGCCCTGATGCTGCTGTTTACCGTCCGGGGACTTTCCGGATTTTTGGCGCAGTTTGCACTAGCAAAGGTTACCAACGACGGTTTGTTGAGACTGCGCAAGGCTATGTTTGGCAAGCTGTTAAGTGCCCGGCTAACTTTATTTTCAGACCAAAGCTCCAGCGCCATCGCCAATACCGTGGTCTATGAAGTATTCAACGGCTCCTCACTGTTGATGAATGCCATCATCAAACTCGCGCGGGACGTGCTTACGCTCTTGGCGCTGATCGGCTATTTAGTCTATTTGAACTGGAAGCTGACGCTGATCGTCGCGCTATTGTTTCCTGCGGTAGCCTCGGTAATTCAGGTTCTATCCAAGCGCCTGTACCGCCTGACCAAGGAAAGCCAGACCGCCACAGACGATTTGGCCTATGTGGTGGAAGAAAACGTCTTGGCCCACCGGGATGTTCGACTGCATGGCGCTCAAGCCAGCCAAGCCAGTCGCTTCAACGTCCTGAGCGATTCCCTGCGCCTCCTCTCAATGAAATCCACCGCAGCCTATGCAGGCATGAGCGCGATCACTCAAGTGCTGGCGGCCATCGCGCTGTCGGCCGTGATTTCCATTGCTTTGTTGCAGAGTGCTGAAAACACCACAACCGTGGGTGGCTTTGTGGCCTTCGTCACCGCGATGCTGCTGCTGATTTCGCCCGTCAAGAGCCTGTCGGACGCGGCCACGCCGGTCATCCGGGGGCTGGCCGCACTTGAGCGCGGCCTTGACCTCATGGATCTGACCCCGGACGAAACCGGTGGCACTTTCATCAAAACCAGGGCGCGCGGTGATATTAAGTTTTCAAAGGTCAGCGTCGTCTACAAAACCGATGCCACGCCCGCGCTCCAGCAGTTCAACCTCTCTATCAAGGCAGGGGAAACACTCGCGTTGGTCGGGGCTTCGGGCTCCGGAAAAACAACCTTGGTGAATCTACTGCCCAGATTTACCGAAATGACTGCAGGCACTATTTACCTGGACGGTCAGGAGATTAGAACGTGGGACCTTGCATCGCTGCGCTCGCAGTTTGCATTTGTGAGCCAACATGTGGTGATGCTCAACAGCAGCATCGCCGAGAACGTAGCGTTGGGCCAGCCGATTGATCTTAACCGAGTAAAAGAATGTCTTACAGCCGCCAATCTGGCTACGTTACTCTCTGAACTACCCCATGGCCTGGACACCGTGCTGGGCCACAACGCCATGCAACTATCCGGCGGCCAGCGCCAGCGGCTTGCAATCGCACGTGCCCTGTACAAAGACGCGCCCATTCTTGTTTTGGATGAAGCCACATCGGCGCTAGATACCGAATCCGAGCTGGCCGTGCAGGAAGCAATCAAACGGCTCACCTTTAACCGTACGTCGCTGGTGATTGCACATCGTCTTTCCACCGTTCAGCATGCGGACCGCATCATCATGATGGAGTCCGGCGAAATAATTGAATCTGGTACGCACACGGAATTGCTGGATAAAAATGGTGCTTATGCACACCTTTACCGGCTTGGTTTTCAGTCTGCCTAGCTTTTGGTCATTCCGCCGCTGTTACGCGATTTCAGCTTTAAAAATTAACGCCTGAAGGTCTATATTCAGATGAGTGCATCAATCAGTGGCTTCACCTTCATACGCAACGGCGTAGACCTAGGTTTTCCATTCGAGGCGTCCATCCGCTCCCTGCTACCACTGGTCGATGAGATGGTTGTGGCGGTTGGGCAAGGCTCCGATGACACCTTGGATCGCGTACGGGCCATTGCAGACCCCAAAATAAGAATCATAGAAACTCTGTGGAATGAACGCATGGCTGATCGCGGCTTTGTCTATGCGCAGCAAAAAATGATCGCACAGTACTCATGCACAGGTGACTGGGCTTTTTATCTGGAGGGCGATGAAGTCGTGCATGAAACCGAACTGGCCGCCATACGTGCCAGTGTCGAAAGGCATCACGCCAATCCCGCCGTGGAAGCGCTGGTATTTGATTACCATCATTTTTACGGGTCACCTCAGTGGACCTCTATCAGCCCTGGCTGGTACCGCCGCGAATGCCGCTTGATCCGGAACACCATCCGCAGCTACGCGCCTGATGGCCAATACTGGCTGGTCACCAGCGAGCACAAACGAGGTCGCAATCCTCACGCAGCACTTGCCGGCGCGCATATCTACCACTACGGCTGGATACGCCGAAACGAAGAGATGCAAAAAAAACTCGATACCGTCAGCAAATACTGGGGAGAAGCGAAGGCCGCGCAAATCACGTATAGCCAGTTTGACCGGCGCGCCCTGGCACCGTTTACGGGCACGCATCCACAGGCCGTGCAGGCATGGCTGGCGACCGAGGCCGAGCAGATTCTAAATATAGATCCGAGCTACAAGCCAACGCCCAAAGAAAACAAATATCACTTCATGCGGCAGGTTGAAACGCTGACGGGGCTGGATTTCAGCCGGGAGCATTTTAAACTGGTGGCCTGAAGCCATAGGCGGCTAAAGCGCGCTAGCAGCATTCTTCGCCTCAACCACAGAAAAATATATGGCCTCCTGCTTCAAGGCAATTTCGCGCCATTGATAGTTTTCGGCAAAGTCTATCGCCCCCCGCACTAGCTGGTCCTGAAGAGCTTGGTGTCCTAACAGTTGCTCAAGAACATGGGTTAAATGACTGACATCTTTGGGATCATCCAGAATAAGCGCGTTGACACCGTGCGTCAGCAACCCTGATATGCCGCAATATTTGAGCCCACTGACAACCACCGGCAAGCCATGCGCCATGGCTTCCAGAACCACCATCGCAAAGGTGTCTTCCAAGGTCGGATGCACCAGGCAATTAGAGGCTTCGTATGCGAGGCCAACATCTTTAAGCGGTCCCAGGAAAAAGACACGTTCAGCCAGCCTTAAAGCTTCTGCTTGCGCGCGAAACTCCGAAATATGCGAGGAGTTTCCCACCACTGCCAGCATCACATCTGAAGGCAACTGAGCTAACGCCTGCAGCAGGATCTCAAGGCCTTTCTTGCGGTAATCGTTGGCAACAAATAGCAGACACGCGCCAGCTGTAGGCAAGCCCAATTGCTCCCTCGCCCGGCTTCTTCGCAGCTTTGTGACTGGCAATTCCGGCATCGTGATTCCCGGCGTGATGACCGAAACCATTTCCCTGCAGCCCGGATAGGTGCTTGCCATGATGGACCGCAAGCTCTCAGAAGTCACGACCACCTGCAGACCGTGGCTTGCGGCATATCGCAAGCGCTCCAGACCTAGATACACCAGCAGACGCGGACTGGTCACAACCTTGATCCACCGCGACATCAGGCGCCAGCCGGTGCGCGCACGAAACAGGTTGTATTTGACCGGCAAGACGTGAACCGTCTGGACGTCACCATGCCAGGTGTTTTCGTGGGAGTGCACCACGTCAAAACCACGTCGCGTGGCCCACCAGGTGGCCGTGGAAAACCACAGCTGGTTGATCCAGCGCGGCTTCCGAAACGGCGCAGAAACCTTGTGATAGGTGACCCCCGGCCAGGCGTGTTCAATCTCCTGCGAAAACACGTGCATATCGTGCCTGGCGGCCAACTGTTCAACCAACGCGATGGAATAGCGCTCTGCACCTCCACCTGTAGAAGAAAAGGTCCGATTGAAAACAGCGATGCGCAGTTTGCGCTGAACTGAGCTTGAGGCAGGCGGGCTCACCTTTTTCGGCGATCTTCGTAGCGGGTTGCGATTTTGAGCCAAAAAACCGGCAGTGTAGTCGAGCGCAACACGGGCACCCGCGGCAATTGCAGCATGTCTGTCTGTGCATGGCAGCGACCGCGCTGGGTCGTGGTCGCGGTCACAAAGCCCAATTCACCGGCCATTGCGACGTGCTTAGATTCATAGTTCCCATACGGGTAGCAAAAATGGTGGACTGGCTGACCCAGTAAGGACTCGAGCTCGGTTTTCCCCAGCGTCATTTCAACACGGCAACCAGCAGCATCCATGACTATCAGATCCACGTGCCGGCGGGTATGCGACCCAATTTCTTGCCCTGCCGACACCCATTGGCGAATCTCTGATTCGTTCATTAACTGCGTTTGTGCAATACCGATACCTTGATCCCACACATTGGTGAGACCTAAAAGCCCACTTACCGCGTAGCAAGTGGACGAAAAACCCTGCATGACAAGCGCCGGCAAGGCATGGGCGAGGTTGTTCCGATACCCGTCATCAAAGGTAATGCCGACAACTTTTCCGCTCCGTTCCCCACGCAAGTATGGCTGCAAACCACTCATAGACAAGCCGGTGTAGCCCAGCCGTTTTAGCCATGCCATCTGCCGCGCAAAAGCCCCCGGTGCCACATACAAGCTTCTAAAAGGGCTGCCCTTGGCGGGTGCTTCAGCGATCTGGTGGTACACCAGAATGGGGATGGGCCGCCGGTTGGCGGTGTTCCTCGTCGTCATAACAAAACAATATCGTACTGTTCCTGCGCCATAGCGGCTTCGGACTGCAGGGAAATAGGCTTGCCTATGAAGTCACTCAAACTCGCCAGGTGCAAACTTTCCTCATCCAGAAAAAGCTCGATAACTTTGGGCGAGGCCACGACGCGAAATTCACGAGGATTGAACTGACGAGCCTCGCGCAAAATCTCCCGCAAAATGTCATACGTCACGCTGCGCGCCGTCTTGACCACACCTTTTCCGCTGCAAGCACTGCAAGGTTCGCACAACTGGTGAGCCAACGACTCCCGGGTTCGCTTGCGCGTCATTTCCAGTAAACCAAGTGCCGAAAATCCGTTCACCGTAGTTTTAATGCGGTCCCGTGCCAGCTGCTTCTGGAACTCCACCAGCACCGCGTCTCGGTGGTTTTCCTTGATCATGTCGATAAAATCGATGATCACGATGCCGCCGAGATTGCGCAACCTAAGTTGCCGGGCAATCGCCTGAGCGGCTTCCACATTGGTTTTGAAAATAGTGTCGTCGAAATTCCGGGCACCGACAAATCCACCAGTATTCACGTCGATGGTGGTCAAGGCTTCTGTCTGATCGATGATCAGATACCCGCCCGATTTAAGGTCTACCCGTCGCCCTAGCGCCTTGGCAATTTCCTCATCAACGTTGTTGAGGTCAAAAATGGGTCGCTCACCGCTATAAAGCTGAAGTTTTTGCACGGTTGCGGGCATGAACTCCACCGCAAAGGCTTGCAGTTTTTTAAACTGATCGCGGGAATCGATGCGAATGGTTTGCGTGCCCTCCATCACCACGTCTCGCAACACGCGCTGCAACAGGCTCAGGTCCTGGTGCAGCACCGAAGCTGGCGGTAACCGCAGCGCAGCGTCCTTGATGCGTGACCAGGTTTTGCGCAGGTAGGCAATGTCTTCTGTCAGTTCGGCATCGGTGGCTTCTTCCCCGTTGGTACGAAGAATGAAGCCCCCCCCCAGCTCTCCTGCCAGTGCCTGCACGCGCTGGCGTAAATCTTCGCGCTGGCGTGGTGGAATTTTTTGCGATACGCCGACGTGATTGTCCTGAGGTAAAAAAACCAGCAGACGGCCAGCAATGCTAATTTGCGCCGTCAACCGCGCACCCTTGGTTCCAATCGAATCCTTCAGCACCTGCACCATCACGGCCTGCCCTTCAAACAGCTGCTTCTCAATGGGATGAAGCGATGCCGGGGTTGCCCGTGCAGATCCCACTGTGAGCGGTGCACCGGCGTCCGCATGCCGGTTGTTGATGCTGCTCATCAGGTCGGCGACGTGCAGAAAAGCGGCCCGATCCAGGCCAATGTCAATGAAGGCCGACTGCATACCCGGCAGCACCCGCGCCACTTTTCCCAGATAAACATTGCCAACCAGGCCGCGCTCCAGCGTGCGTTCGACATGCAATTCCTGCACGGCACCCTGTTCAATCACGGCAACCCGGGTTTCCTGGGGAGACCAATTTATCAGGATATCTTGTTGCATTAATTTTTCTATGATTTGGCAGCGGTGTGGGTTCAAAACTAGATTTTTAAACCGGCCGCCCGCAGCAGCAACGCCGTTTCCCGAAGCGGAAGGCCCATGATGCCACTGTAACTGCCACTGATGCGACTGATATGCACTGCCACCCTGCCCTGCACCGCATAAGCACCGGCCTTGCCCATGGGCTCGCCGGTAGCCACATAATCGCGGATCTGCGCGGCAGTCATGGCATCGAAACTCACACGAGAAACACTGAGTGCCTCAAAACGACGCCGACCACACTGTATCGCCACTGCACTCAGAACGCGATGCGTGACGCCCGCCAGTTCGTGCAACATTTTTGCTGCTCCCACGGCATTGTCTGGTTTGCCGTAAATAGTGCGCCCCAGCGCTACAGTGGTATCCGAACACAAAACAGGCGCGGATGGCAGATTTCGGCGCTTCAGGCGCGCCGTGGCCGCGTCTAGTTTGAGGCCCGTGACCCGCCTGACATACGCGGAAGGGGCCTCGTTTTTCAGCATAACTTCCAGTGCTTCAGTATCTTCGTCAGCGTCGAGCAACAACAACTCATAGCGAACGCCAACCTGCTCAAGCAACTGCCGACGCCTCGGGCTTTGCGAGGCAAGATAAATAAACTGAGACATAAATGATCAGGCGACCGGAGGCGCCGGAGCAAATGATCTTGCACGCGTGGCAGCCCGCTCCGTTGACCGGCCGCCTGTAAGGGAAACAGCCCCATCGAAGAGCAGCACAGTACGCGAAGCGACAAGCTTGGAGGTTATACAGCTACTCACGATGGTACGGATGGTTGATCGTGATGCTCCAGGCCCGGTAAAGTTGCTCGATCAACAGCACACGCACCATGGCATGGGGCAGCGTCAGGTCTGACAGTCGCAGGCGTTCGTGCGCGGCTTGCTTGAATCCGGCATCGAGCCCGTCCGGCCCGCCAATCACGATGGCGACATCGTCGCCTGACAGTTGCCAGCTCTTGAGTTTTTTGGCAAGTGCCAGGGTGGTGAGCGCGGTACCGCGTTCATCAAGCGCGACTATCCGGCAACCCCGCGTGATGGCTCCTTCAATGCGCCCACGTTCAGCCGCCAGCAGGTTATCAAGGGCTTTGGATGCGCGCGGCTCGGTTTTAACGGCCTTCAGCTCTACCTTCAGTTCGGGCGGGAAGCGCTTTGCGTAATCGTCATAAGCCGTCTGCGCCCAGTCGGGCACCTTCTGGCCGACGGCTACGATCGTTAGCCTCATTGGCTCCGGGGCGCGGCTTTTTTGGCGGCGGGCTTCCTGGCCGCTGATTTGGCAGCTGTTTTAGCTGCGGTTTTCGCGGCCACCTTCTTGGCAGCTACCTTTTTAGCGACCGGTACTTTGACGATAGGCGTCTTGGCGGCAGGCCGGGCGGCTGATTTTGCTGGTGCGGTTTTAGCAGTAACCCTGGCGCTTGTCCTGTGTGGCTTTTCAGCCGGCTCAACGGCGGGCGCTGTCGCATTGCGCTTAGCGGTCCAATCGTTGGTTTTACCCACCCGGCCCACGTAGCTGGAGTCGGTAACGTGAGCGAGCACCTTTACGGGATCTTTAGCTGGCGCTTTTACCGACTTTCGGACTCCAGCTTTCACAGCCGGCTTCCGTTTTGCTGCAGGTTCAGCGGCTACCTTGACTTCAGGTCTGGAGGCCTTGACCAGCGGTGCGGGCGCACCCAATTTGAGTTTGACGGGTTTGTCACCCCAAAGCTCCTCAAGGTGGTAGTACTGGCGAATCGTCGGCTGCATGATGTGGGCAACCGCGGCGCCGCAGTCCACGATGATCCATTCGCCGTTGGCCTCACCTTCAATGCGGGGTTTGGCAAAGCCGGCATCCCGCACTGCATCGCGCACACTGGCGGCGAGGGCTTTGGTCTGACGATTGGAAGTTCCTGAAGCGATGATCACGCGCTCAAAAAGAGAGGTAATGTGCTCTGTGTCAAACACCTGGATATCCTGTGCCTTGACATCCTCCAAGCCATCGATGATGGCGCGCTGCAATTTCTGCACATCTTTCTTATCTGCGGTGCTGGTAGTTTTGACAGTGGTGGAGGTCATGCAGTGTTTGCTTCAGTGAGGTAGGAATTAACGGGAACTGTACAGCTGGTGCAGTGAAATATAACGCGCAACCGGCTCGGGGACCAGCGAAGCGATGGCTTCGGCGGTGGCGACACCTGATGCCATCATCTGGCGAATCTGGGTGGCGCTCACAGGCATCAGGGGTAGCTGGAGCTTGAAAAAGTGCTTGCTGTACTCTGGGTAAGCTTCAAACTGGGCTTGCGCCAGCGTGGACTGTGCACGATCAGCTATACAAATTATAGCAAGCTCAAGAATCTCCTCCCACCGGTTCCATTGCCTGAAAGCCGCAAACTGGTCAGCGCCAATGAACAGGTAGAGCCGGGCCTGAGGGTTCTCGGCTTGCAGGGCCCGCAGTGTGTCAATCGTGAAGGTTGGCCCAGCCCGTTGAAGCTCACGGTCATCCACCACGACCCGCAGCATATCTTCAAACGCCAGTCGGGTCATGGCGAGCCGATGACGCGGTGCTATCAATTCTCTAGATTTATGCCAGGCCTGCCCGGTCGGAATGATGTACAGCGCGTCCAGTCCGAACTGCTTCAACGCTGCCTTGGCCAGCGCAAGGTGCGCGTTATGCGGCGGGTCAAATGCACCGCCGAAGACGCCAATCCGTGCACCCACACGTTGGACGTCTGGGGATGCCGCGGCAGTCAAACCCAGTCCCGCTTGATCAAAAACTCTTTGTAAAGCCGCTCTTCGGGTGATCCGGCTTCAATCTGGCGCCGGTAAGCCCAGCTCGCAAGCGGAGGCATCGACATCAGGATAGATTCCGTGCGCCCGCCCGACTGCAGGCCAAAGTGCGTGCCGCGGTCCCAGACCAGGTTGAACTCGACATAGCGGCCCCGCCGGTAAAGCTGAAAGTCGCGCTCATGCTCGCCATAAGGCGTATTTTTGCGCTTTTCCACGATCGGCAGGTAGGCCTGCAAAAACGAATCTGCCACGCTTTGCATCATGGCAAAGCTCCGGTCCTGGCCCAACTCCTGAAAATCGTCAAAAAACACCCCACCTATGCCGCGCGGCTCCTGACGATGCTTCAGGTAAAAATACTCGTCGCACCACTGCTTGAAGCGTGGGTACTTGTCACTACCGAAGGGTACCAACGCATCTTTGCAGACTTGATGGAAATGCACCGCATCTTCATTGAAACCGTAATAAGGCGTTAAGTCCATGCCGCCGCCAAACCAGCAGACGGGCTCGCCGGCACCGGCTACAGGCGTGGCCGCCAGCATGCGTACATTCATGTGCACAGTTGGTACATAGGGATTGCGCGGATGAAACACCAGCGAAACACCGATGGCCTCAAAGGGCGCCCCCGCCAACTCGGGCCGGTGCTGGGTGGCCGAGGCAGGAAGCTTGAAGCCGCGTACATGCGAAAACCCGCAACCGGCTCGCTCAAACACCTGACCCTGTTCCAAAATGAGGGTGATCCCGTTGCCCTGAAGCGGCTCTCCAGCTTCTTTTTGCCATGCGTCGGCCACAAAAGAGTTGCCGTCAAGCTCGCCCACAGCGCCGGTAATGCGCTCCTGCAGCCCGAGTAAAAAGGTGCGAACGTGTGATAGATCGATCATGGTAGTTTGGTCACTATAGCGACTCGGGGAATGCGGCCGTCAAGCAGGCTTACAGGTGCAGCACCGCCGGGCGTGAAGCCCCGACACTCGCCCAGCGCTTCGGCAATGCGTGCCATATCTTCAGTTTCCCGGCCCGTGAGGCGCAAAAACTCACAAAGCACCAGTTGCTTGCGCGAGTAATCGAGCGCGGCGAGCCCCACCGGCACATCCGCCTGCAGCGCCAACCGGTAGAAGCCGCTGCGCCAGCCCGCTGTACGTTTGCGCGTACCTTCGGGAGACAAAGCGAGCCAGAAGTACTGCCCACTGGATTTTTTCTGTTTCATGATGAGCGTCATCTGCTCGACCACGCCTTGGGGCGCCGTGCGGCTGACCGGCACACCGCCTAGCCAGCGCAACCACCCACCAAACAGCGGAATGCGAAACAACGCATCCTTGCCCCAGAATTGCACTGGCATTCCCAGCGACCATTTAATGAGCACGGCAATCACGAAATCCCAGTTGGAGGTATGCGGGTAGATCACCAACACTCCCTGCAACGCCGGCAGCCCTTGAAACACCGCACGCCAACCGAGACCACGCAGCAGCGCTTTAGCCACCCGGCTACCCTGAAACTGCACGGGATGGCGCGGCGCGAAATCCATCATCATCAGGATTTGACAGCCCGGTACCCAATGTCCTTGCGGTATTGCACGCCATCAAAGTCAATTCCCTGGGCCACTTCATAGGCCCGCTGCTGCGCCGCCTTGACGGTACTGCCCAATGCCGTGACACACAGCACGCGGCCGCCCGCGGTCACGCTGATACGTTCTTGTTTAAGCGTTGCAGCATGGAACACCACGGCGTCTTCAGCAGCCTTGGGCAAGCCATGAATGACATCACCCTTGCGCGGCGCGAGCGGGTAACCGAGCGCGGCCATCACGACGCCCAAGGCCGGGCGCCGGTCCCACTCCAGTTCAATATGCTCCAGGCCACCCGATGTGGCCGCCATCATCACCTCGAACAAATCTGTTTTCAGCCGCAACATGATGGGCTGGGTTTCCGGGTCACCCATGCGGCAATTGAACTCCAGCGTCTTGGGCCTTCCCTTCGCGTCGATCATTAGGCCGGCGTACAAAAAACCGGTGTAAGTGATGCCGTCTTTTTCCATGCCCTTGATGGTGGGCAGAATGATCTCGCGCATGGCGCGCGCATGCACTTCGGGCGTCACCACCGGGGCCGGTGAATATGCGCCCATGCCGCCAGTGTTCGGGCCCTGGTCGCCATCGAGCAGGCGCTTGTGGTCCTGGCTGGTGGCCATCGCCACTACGTTTTTACCGTCGCACATGACGATGAAGCTGGCCTCCTCGCCTTGTAAGAATTCCTCAATGACAACGCGCGGCAGGGCCTTGCCGTCTTCACCTTCGTTGTGCTTCACACCCAGCACGTTGTGGTCAGGACTGGTGGCCAGCATGAACTCGATGGCTTCGTGCGCCTCATGCAGCGTCATAGCAACCACCACGCCTTTGCCCGCCGCCAAGCCATCGGCCTTAACCACGATGGGTGCGCCCTTTTCATCAACGTAGGCATGCGCGGCCACCGCATCGGTAAAGGTTTCGTAGTCTGCCGTCGGAATTTGGTGGCGCTTCATGAAGGCCTTGGAAAAGGCCTTGGAGCTTTCCAGCTGCGCCGCCGCCTTGGTCGGGCCAAATACCCGCAGGCCATGCTTGCGAAATTCATCGACGATGCCGGCAGCCAGCGGCTGCTCCGGGCCCACCACCGTCAGTGCTATCTTTTCTGTAGCTGCCCACGCCAGTAGCGCCTGGATATCCGTGATATCGACGTTCTCAAGCCGAGGGTCCAACGCGGTTCCACCGTTGCCGGGCGCGACATAAACCGCCTGCACCTTGGGCGATTGCGCCAGTTTCCACGCCAGCGCGTGTTCCCGGCCACCGCCGCCCACTACTAAAACTTTCATGCTGCAGCTTTCATGGTTGTGCTCTTAATCTTGGGTAGCCAGTGCTGCGCTTGGAAAACAATCATTCGGAAAGCGCTGCGTTGTGAAAGACTTCCTGCGTGTCGTCCAGGTCTTCCAGCACATCCAGCAGCCTTTGCATCTTCTGGGAATCTTCAGGCGTCAGCTCCACCGTGTTGTCGGCCCGCATGGTGACTTCAGCCAGTTCGGGCTTCAGCCCCGCAGCTTCTAGCGCTTTCTTGACGGCTTCAAATCCGGTGTAAGGCGTCAGCACTTCTATGGCGCCATCGTCATGCGTGATCACATCGTCGGCACCCGCATCGAGCGCCACTTCCATGACTTTATCTTCACTGGTGCCGGGGGCAAAAATCATCTGGCCGCAGTGTTTAAACTGAAACACCACGGAACCTTCGGCGCCCATGTGGCCGCCGTGCTTGGAAAAGGCATGGCGCACTTCGGCAACGGTACGCACCTTGTTGTCGGTCATGCAGTCGACCAGAATGGCGGCCCCGCTGACGCCATAGCCTTCATAGCGGATTTCCTCGTAGTGAACGCCTTCCAGGTTGCCCGTGGCCTTGTCAATATTGCGCTTGACGTTGTCGGCCGGCATGTTGGCCGCCTTGGCTTTGTCCACCGCCAGGCGCAGGCGCGGGTTGGTGTCCAGGTCGCCACCGCCCAGGCGTGCGGCCACCATGATCTCGCGGATCACACGCGTCCAGACCTTGCCGCGCTTGTCGTCCTGACGCCCCTTGCGGTGTTGAATATTTGCCCATTTACTATGTCCAGCCACGACAGACTCCCTTATTCGACGGATTAATTGATTTAATCTACAGCCTGTATTTTACTTTTTCACCTACAGGACACCCAGATGGCCGAAACCTCAATTCCTTCGTTGCTGATCGCCCGGAACGCTTCCACGCAGTGTGAACTGTTGCCCGCGCTGGCCAATCGTCATGGTTTGATCACGGGTGCCACAGGCACCGGCAAGACCGTCACCTTGCAGACACTGGCTGAAAATTTCTCAAAAATTGGCGTACCCGTCTTCATGGCCGACGTCAAGGGCGACCTGACGGGCATCAGCCAGGCCGGCAGCATGGGCGAAAAAATGGCCGCCATCCTGAAAGAGCGGAGCCTCGACACGCCCGAATCCCTCGCCTGCCCGGTCACGCTGTGGGACGTGTTTGGCGAGCAGGGGCACCCGGTGCGCGCCACCGTGTCCGACATGGGCCCGCTGTTGCTGGGCCGCATGCTTAACCTCAACGAGACCCAGGCTGGCGTGCTCAACCTGGTGTTCAAGATCGCCGATGACAACGGCATGCTGCTGCTTGACCTGAAAGACCTGCGCGCCATGCTGCAGTCCGTGGGCGACAACGCCAGCGAGTTCACCACCAAATACGGCAACGTCAGCGCCGCCAGCGTGGGTGCCATCCAGCGCGGGCTGATGCAGATCGAAAGCCAGGGCGGCGACCAATTTTTTGGCGAGCCCATGCTCAACATCGACGATTTCATGCAGACTGACAGCGCCGGCCATGGCGTCGTCAACATCCTCAGCGCCGACAAGCTGATGAATTCGCCGCGGCTGTACGCCACCTTTCTGCTGTGGATGCTGTCCGAGCTGTTTGAGCAGTTGCCCGAAATTGGCGACCCTGAAAAACCCAAGCTGGTGTTCTTTTTTGACGAAGCGCATTTGCTGTTCAACGAAGCGCCCAAGGCGCTGATTGAGCGCATCGAGCTGGTGGTGCGGCTGGTGCGCTCCAAGGGAGTGGGGGTTTATTTCGTCACGCAAAACCCCCTCGACATCCCCGATTCGGTGCTGGCCCAACTGGGCAACCGGGTGCAGCACGCGCTGCGCGCCTACACCCCGCGCGACCAGAAAGCCGTCAAAGCCACCGCCCAAACCATGCGGCAAAAGCCCGGGCTCGACATAGAGACCGCCATCACAGAACTGGCAGTCGGCGAAGCCCTCATCAGCCTGCTAGACGCCAAAGGCCGGCCCAGCGTCACCGAGCGGGTTTACGTACTGCCGCCGGGCAGCCAGATCGGTCCCATCACGTCCCAGCAACGCCAATCGCTGCGGCAGAACTCCTTGGTGGCCGGTACCTATGAGAAGGACGTCGACCGGGATTCGGCTTACGAAATGCTCAAGGGGCGCGCGGACGCAGCGGCCACTGCAGCAGCGCAGGCCCCCAACGGCGGCGCTGCTGGCCAGGCCGAATCGGGCGGTATGCTGGGCGGGCTTAACGACATGCTGTTTGGCAGCACCGGCCCACGCGGCGCCAAACACGACGGCCTGGCTCAAAGCATGGCCAAGTCGGCGGTCCGCACCATGGGCTCCGCCGTGGGAAGGGAAATCATACGCGGCGTACTGGGCAGCATCTTTGGCGGCAAAAAACGATAAACCACAACGCGGGCGGCCGAAGGTCTGCTGCGAGACCCTCAACACCCGACACTAACCACACAAGGAAAACCCTTAAGTTATGAGCAACGTTCACCTGATCAACCACCCGCTGGTGCAGCACAAACTGACACTGATGCGCCGCAAAGACGCCTCCACCAACACCTTTCGCACATTGCTCAATGAACTGAGCAGCTTGATGGCCTATGAAGTGACGCGCGACATGCCGCTGCAGGATGTTGAAGTCGAAACCCCGCTGGAAACCATGACCGGCAAGGTAATTGACGGCAAAAAGCTGGTGTTTGTTTCCATCCTGCGCGCCGGCAACGGCATTTTGGAAGGCATGCTCAGCGTGGTGCCGGGCGCCCGGGTCGGCCATGTAGGCCTGTACCGCGACCCGAAGACGCTGGAACCGGTGGAGTATTACTTCAAGATGCCGCAGGAAATGGCAGAACGCGACATCGTCATCGTCGACCCCATGCTTGCCACCGGCAACTCGGCTATCGCCGCCGTCAACCGGCTCAAAAAGCTCAAGCCCAAATCCATCAAGTTTGTCTGCCTGTTGACCTGCCCCGAAGGCATCGCTGCCTTGCAAAAAGCCCATCCGGACGTAGCCATCTACACCGCAGCGATTGACCGCCAGCTCAACGAACACGGCTACATACTGCCGGGCCTGGGCGATGCCGGCGACCGCATCTTTGGCACCAAATAAGCATGTTTTGCCTTGACGCACGACCACTGGCCGTGGCATTGCTGCTGGCCTGCGCTTGGCCCGCCCATGCCGCGCCTTACACCCCCCAAAGCGACAGTGAGGTGGTGGAGCGCCTGCCTCTGACCAGCGACCCGTCGGTGCGGCGCGTTGAATCGCTGCGCAGGCAACTCGCCGCGCGGCCCGAAGACACCACGCTGCGGGTAGAAATTGCCCGCCGCTATTTCGAGCTGGCCATGGCCCAGGGCGACCCGCGCTTTGTCGGCTATGCCTCGTCAGCCATCGCGCCGCTGGCGGCCACGCCCCCAGCCAAAGCTGAAGACAGCGCCGGCTACTGGCTGGTGCGCGGACAAATCCAGCAGTTCAGCCATGATTTTGAAGCCGCCCTGATCAGCCTGGCCAAGGCCAGCCAGCTGGCACCCTCGTCACCCGATCCTTTGTCCTGGCGCATCGCGATTTTCATGGTGCAAGCGCGCTACGCCGAGGCGCTGGCCGAAGCCGAGCGGCTCACTCCACTGGCCGAGCCGCTGCTGGGCCTGGGCTGGAAAGCCTATGTTGGCGCCACCACGGGCCAGCTGGAAGCCGCTTTTCAGGAGGTGGCCAACGCCATCAAGCCTGCCACCAGCAACGCGGCCAGCGCCGCCAACACCGCGCCCACGCCGGCCCCCGAATTGCTGCTGTGGCAATACACCCGGCTGGCCGACATGGCCTGGCGGCTGCAGCGCATTGAGCTGGCTGAGGACTATTTCAAAAGCGCGCTCAAGCTCGGCCTGACCGATCAGTACCTGCTCGGCGCGTACGCCGACTTTCTGCTGGCGCGCCAGCGTCCGGCCGAAGTGCTCAAGCTGCTGGCCGGCTGGGAGCGATCTGACATCCTGCTGCTGCGGCTGGCACTGGCTGGCCGTGCCGCTGGCGACGGGCGGGCGGCCGATTGGGCAGCGCAATTGCGCGACCGCTTCCAGGCCGCTGAACAACGCGGCGACCGGCTGCACGAACAGGAAGCCGCGCGCTTTGAACTGGATATTGAGCGCAACACCGCCAAAGCGCTGGCGCTTGCAAGCCGAAACTACCAAATCCAGAAGGAGCCGCGCGATGCCGAAATCCTGCTGCGTGCCGCGCTGGCGGCGAAGCAGCCCAAGGCAGCCCAGCCGGCACTCGACTGGTTGCGCAGCAGTCGCCATGAAGACCCCTTGATCGTCAAGCTGGTAGAGCAGCTCGCGGCGCAGGGGGCGACTCGATGAAGCGCTGGCTACTTTTTATCGCGCTGCTGCCTGTGCTGATGTTTCAAGCTCCAGCCTGGGCTCACAAACCCAGCGACAGCTACCTGACGCTGCGCGCCACCGCCGGCAGCGGCGACATCGCGGTGCGCTGGGACATCGCCCTGCGCGACCTGGACTATGTGCTCCAGCTCGACCGCAACGGCAATGGCGAGATCAGCTGGGGCGAGGTGCGCCAGCGCAGCGAAGACATTACGCGGCTGGCCACCAGCCGGCTGCAACTGAGCTCGGCCGACCAGCCTTGCACCTGGACCACCGCCGGCCCCCTGATGCTGGACAAACACAGCGACGGCAGCTACGCGGTACTCAGCCTCACGGCGCAGTGCGCCAGCCTGTCCAGCGCGCTCAAAGCACGTTATTCGCTGCTGTTCGATGTCGATCCGTCGCACCGCGGTCTGGTTCAATGGATTGGCCCAGGCAGCGAGAGCCCCCAGGCGCTCGTCTTCGGGACCGAGTCGGCTGAGCAGACGCTTGCGCTGCAAGCGCAGGGTCCCTGGCAGACACTGCGTCAATACCTGGTCGACGGCGTCTGGCACATCTGGATTGGCTATGACCACATCCTGTTCCTGCTGGCCCTGCTGCTGCCTGCGGTGCTGGTACGCCGGCAGGGCCAGTGGGAGGGTGCCCCGCGCTTTTCGGGCGCGGCCAGGGAAGTGGTCAAGGTCGTCACCGCTTTCACGCTGGCGCATTCCATCACGCTAAGCCTGGCCGCGCTGGGCGTCATCAGCCTGCCCTCGCGCCTGGTGGAGTCCGCCATCGCCGCCTCGGTGGTGCTGGCGGCGCTCAACAACCTGCGCGGCACGATAGAGGGTAGGCGCTGGGTCATGGCCTTTGTGTTCGGCCTGCTGCATGGTTTCGGCTTTGCCTCGGTGCTGGCCGACCTGGGACTGCCGCAGGGGGCGCTGGCGCTGGCGCTGGTGGGTTTCAACGTCGGCGTGGAATTGGGTCAACTGGCCATCGTCGCCATCTTCCTGCCAGTGGCGTTTGCGCTGCGCGGCACCGGGTTCTACCGGTTCGGTGTGCTGAAAGTCGGCTCGCTGCTGGTGGCGCTGCTGGCGAGCTGGTGGCTGGCCCAGCGGCTGTTTAACCTGTAGGCGGGCGGCGGTGAAAGGCTAGCGAACAGCTAGCCCTTCGTTACTGACAGCTGCCGCTCACGCGGGCAGCCTGTCGGCTGTCGCAAATTAGTGACCCATCGCCCACAATCGGCTTGTCAAGCCCGGGGTTCATCGCTACATTGGATTTTTTAAAGGATCTGCAATGTCTGCTGACGCTGTCTCGAAACCTTTTGATGCGGCGCCCGAATCACCCAGCTTGGCGGGCGCGCTGCCCACCTCCACCTCCACCGCCATCCTTGCTGCCGAGGCCAGCCAGCACATTCGCCTGACATCCCATGCCAGTGGCCATGGGGCGCTGCCTATTCATTGGGCGGCTGCCACGGCGATAGAGCGGGGCCCGGTGGTGGGCACCACCACCCGACGCAGTCACCGCAACGTGATTGGCACGCACAGCGGCTCTTACAGCGTGTACCGGGCGCTCGCGGTGGCCTCGGGCGCGCTGTCGCGCCAGCACAAGGCGGACCTGACCAACACCTCGCCGACCGACATCATCGGCCCCTACCCGCAATGGAGCGAGCCTGGCCGCATCGTCGCCATGGACCCTTGGGGAGCTGCGGTGGCCGATGTGTTCGCAAACGAGCTGGCTGCCGGCTATGACATTCGCCCGACGATTGCGGTGACCCGGGCGCATGTGATCCTGCCCGAGGTGATAGAGGCACTGCAGTCGGGCCGGCTGAAAGCCGACGGCAAATTCTTGACTGCGGGTGGTGCCGCCATGGTCACCAAAGTGGCGGTGGAGCCCGTGTGGTTCCTGCCAGAGGTCGCCAGACGCTTTGGCTGCAGCGAGGCCAACTTGCGCCGCGTGCTGTTCGAAGAAACCGGCGGCATGTACCCCGAACTGGTCACACGCAGTGACCTGGAAGTGTTTTTGCCACCGATAGGCGGTTTGACGGCCTACATTTTTGGCAAGCCGCGCGACCTGGCCAACCCCGACGTCGAACTGACCGCCCGCGTGCACGACGAATGCAACGGTTCGGACGTTTTTGGCTCTGACATCTGCACCTGCCGCCCCTACCTGACGCACGCGATTGAAGAATGCATTCAGGGCGCGCAGCGTGGCGGCGTGGGTTTGGTGTGCTACTTTCGAAAAGAAGGCCGGGCGCTGGGCGAAGTCACCAAATTCCTGGTTTACAACGCGCGTAAACGGCAGGTGGGCGGCGATTCAGCTGACCAGTATTTCATCCGCACCGAATGCGTGGCAGGGGTGCAGGACATGCGCTTTCAGGAGCTCATGCCCGACGTGCTGAACTGGCTCGGTATACGCAAAATTCATCGTCTGGTGTCCATGAGCAATATGAAATACGACGCCATCACCCGAGCGGGCATTGAAGTGGTCAAACGCGTCAACATTCCCGACGCCCTGATTCCGGCAGATGCGCGGGTAGAGATGGACGCCAAGATGGCCGCTGGGTATTTCACGCCGGGTGCCGTGCCTGAGCCGGATGAGCTGAAGAAACCCAAGGGACGTGGCCTTGATGTCTGAAAGCCTGCTCCCTGGGGGCCGGTTGCTATGAATATAATAGCTAGCAGCGCCCGATTGACGGCTTCTGTGGCCGATTTGCGCTCTACCCACACGATACGTTCGCGTGCCGCGGCCTTGCTTGAACGGGCGCGCCGCAACGAGTCAGCCTGGTTTGTCGTCAACGACGGCGCCATGGTCAACACCGCAGCGCTGGTGGCCAAGGTGACCCGCGCCCGTTACCCCGACCTGAAGATCCCGTACCACAGCCGCTGGCGACATTTTGCAGCCGGCGGCGTTGACCGGGCCGGCCAGCTCGACCGGGCACTGGAGAAAGCTTGCGGCACTGTCTCGGTGGCTGAGCGGGCGCGCGCCCGGATTGACCTGGCGCTGGTCAGCGTGCTGCTCGATGCTGGTGCCGGCCCCGATTGGCGCTACCGGGAGCCGCCACTGGGTCAACAGCCCGGGCACGAGTACAGCCGCTCAGAAGGCCTCGGCGTGGCCAGCTTTCACGCCTTCATGGCTGGCCTTTTTTCCAGCAACCCCGCGCAGCCCCTGCAAGCCGACGCGCGCGGATTGCAGAGGCTCACGGCCGGGCAACTCGGCGATGCTTTTCAGGTGAGCGAAAGCAACCCGCTGGTTGGGCTGGATGGGCGCGCGGCACTGTTGCGCCGCCTGGGTCAGGCGCTGAAGGACCAGCCCGAGACCTTCGGCGAGCCGGGCCGACCCGGTCATCTGTTTGATCTGCTGACGCAAGAGCAAAGCGGGCCCGCCGTGATCCGGGCGCATGCCCTGCTGTCGGTACTGCTAACCGGCCTCGCCCCCATCTGGCCTGCGCAAAACGCTATGAAAAATGTAGCACTCGGTGACTGCTGGCGGCACCCCGCGGCGGGCGACAGCGAGCTGCCAGGCAGTGACAGCCATGGCTGGATGCCGTTTCACAAGCTGTCGCAGTGGCTGACTTACTCGCTGCTGGAGCCGTTTGAATGGGCCGGTGTGCGGGTTGATGGGCTGGACGAACTGACCGGGCTGCCCGAATACCGAAACGGCGGCCTGTTTCTCGACGCGGGCGTGCTGCGCCTGAAAGATGCTTCGCAAACAGAGCGCTTGCACGCGCCCGGCGCTGAGCTGATTGTCGAGTGGCGGGCCCTGACAGTTGCGCTGCTCGACGAGCTGGCGCCAATGGTCCGCGCGCAATTGCGGCTAAGCCTTGGACAGATGCCGCTGGCCTGCGTTCTTGAGGGCGGCACCTGGGCCGCGGGCCGTGCACTGGCGCAGCAATTGCGCGAAGGCAGGCCGCCTCTGAACATCCAGAGTGATGGCACGGTTTTCTGAAAATTCAACAACAAGCGGCCGACAAAATGACCACCTTTCCAGAAAACCTCCACCTTATTGACCACCCGCTGGTGCAGCACAAGCTCACGCTGATGCGCCGAAAAGACGCCTCGTCCAACACCTTTCGCACCCTGCTCAATGAGGTCAGCATGCTGATGGCCTATGAAGTCACGCGCGACATGCCGATGCAGGACATCGAGATTGAAACGCCGCTGGAGACCATGACGGCCAGAGTCATTGACGGCAAGAAACTGGTCTTTGTCTCCATCCTGCGCGCCGGCAACGGCATTTTGGGAGGCATGCTAAGCGTGGTGCCGGGCGCCCGCGTAGGCCATGTCGGCCTGTACCGCGACCCAAAAACGCTGACCGCCATCGAGTACTACTTCAAGATGCCGCACGACATGCACGAGCGCGATGTCATCGTGGTTGACCCGATGCTGGCCACCGGCAACTCGGCAATTGCCGCCGTGGAGCGAATCAAGGAGCTCAATCCGAAATCTATCAAGTTCGTCTGCCTGCTGACCTGCCCCGAAGGCATCGCCGCCCTGCACAAAGCCCATCCGGACGTGCCCCTCTACACCGCGGCGATAGACCGCCAGCTCGATGAACACGGCTACATCCTGCCCGGCCTGGGCGACGCGGGGGACCGTATTTTTGGAACTAAATGACCCCCACGGTCGCGCACTGCGTGTCGCTTCCTGCCCCCCGAGGGGGCTGTGTGCCGCGGCTCCAAGCCTGCGATGCAGTCTTGGAGGGCACGCAGAAGGGCTGCGTCTCGCAGCCCGGCGCCTGCGGTCTGGCGAAGCCAGTCCCGCGGCCCTTGCTTGAAAAATCGGGGAGCTGCGAGCTCTTGAATTTTTGCTAAATTTTTCTATCTGTCAGACCAACGCCTGAACATGAACCGGAGAACGCCGTGCATCAGACTCTCAAGCGCCGCAAACTCGTCCTGCTCGCCGCCGCGATGGCCGTGCCCTGCCCGGCCCGGCGCTCGCGCTGACAAAAACCAAGGTCGCGGCGAGATCGAATACAAGGCCAGCGATAACGTCGCCAACGCCGACTACGAGCCCGTCATGCGCGAATACGCCACCGCCGGCAATGCACTCATCGTGGGGAAAGCTTTTGCGGTTGAAGCGGCGGCACGCAAGGTCGCTAAAGATTTTTCGAAGGTGTCTTTTTTGTTGGGCTCATCGGGCAAGGTGCAGGCGCCCAACCTGGCGGTGTTTGACAACTACATCCAGAAGCCAGCATATTTGACCGGCATGGTGGCGGGCGGCATGACCAAGACCAACAAGATCGGCATGGTCGGCGGTTTCCCGATTCCCGAAGTCAACCGCCTGATGAACGCCTTCATGGCCGGCGCGAAGGAAACCAACCCCAACGTGGAGTTCAGCGTGAGCTTCATCAACAGCTGATTTGACCCGCCCAAAGCCAAGGAAGCCGCGTTCGACATGATAGACAAGGGTGCCGACGTGATGTACGCCGAACGCTTTGGCGTCAGCGACGCGGCCAAGGAAAAAGGCAAGCTGGCGATTGGCAACGTGATCAACACCCAGGACAAGTACCCCGACACCGTGGTCGCCTCGGCGCTGTGGCGCATGGAGCCCAGCATAGACCGCGCCCTCAAGCTGGTGAAAGACGGCAAGTTCACGGCCGAAGACTACGGCCCTTACTCGATGATGAAACACAAAGGCTCCGAACTGGCAACGTTGGGCACTTTCGAGATGAAGGTTCCGGCGGAGGTGCTGGCCAAGGTCAAGGCCAAAGAGAAGGCGATTCTGGACGGCAAATTCAGCGTCAAGGTGGACGACAGCCAGCCCAAGTCAAGCTCCAGATAATGGGCTCCCACGCTTGCCACTGCGTGTGCTGCGCTGCCCCCCGAGGGGGCTGTGCTTGCTTAGGGCGGCCCGGCGCAGCGCACGGCGGCCCCCACACTTGCCACTGCGTGTGCTGCGCGAGGCCTTGCAGGCCGCGGCTCGCGAGACGCTTCGCCTCTGTCGCCTGTCCAACCCTGCACAAGCAGGCTTGGAGCCGCAGGCTCCAGCCCCTCCGGAGCTGTGCTTGCTCGGGGCGCCCTCCCCGCAGCGCGAGTGACCCTGTCCTTGTCTTGTCCGGCATCAGCAAGCACTTTGGCGCCCTGGTGGCCAACGACGACATCTCGCTGCAGCTGCAGGCGGGTGAGGTGCTGGCACCGCTGGGCGAGAGGCCGGCAAATCGACCCTGGTGTCCATCCTGTTTGGGCAATACCGGCGGATCTGGCGCCAGCGCACGCCATGAAATTCAAACAAAAAAGGCCTGTAGCCCAATCAGGACGGGCGCAAGCAGCTATTTATTTTATAGCAAGCGACACGTATTTTACAAGGGCTGCGAGGCTTTTGCGATGACCGAGCTGCTCGACATCCTGGCCAATCCGCAGTTCTGGAGCGCCGTGCTGCGCATCGCCCCGCCACTACTCCTGGGTGGTGTTTGCCTCGTGGCGCCCCGGCAAGGCGCTGCTGGGCGCCCTTCTCTTTGCTTTTTTTGACGCCTTGCAGCTGCGGCTGCAAACGTCGGGCATCGCTAACTCGTCGTTTCAGGTGCCCTACCAGCTGTATTTGATGCTGCCTTATGTGCTGTCCATCCTGGCGTTAGTGCTTGCCGCGCGCAAAGCCGCCTACCCGCAGGCGCTGATGAAACCTTATCGCAAGGGCGAGCGTTAAGCTTGCGCCATCCACCCCAGGAGGTTTCCCCATGCTGGACTTACTGATCAAGAACGCCACCCTGCCCGACGGCAGAACCAATATGGCCGTCGCCGTGCAGGACGGCCGCATCACAGCCGCAGTGCCCGGCCTGGACGCGCCGGCCCATGAAACGCTGGACGCCGGCGGCTACCTGCTGAGCCCGCATTTTGTCGACCCACATTTCCACATGGACGCCACGCTGAGCTACGGCCTGCCGCGCGTGAATGAGTCCGGCACGCTGCTCGAAGGCATCGCGCTGTGGGGCGAGCTCAAGCCACTGCTGACGCCCGAGGCGCTGATCGAGCGCGCCCTGACCTACTGCGACTGGGCCGTGGCCAAGGGCCTGCTGGCCATCCGCAGCCATGTCGACACCAGCGACCCGAGCCTGCTGGCGGTGGATGCGCTGCTGGAGGTGAAGAAACAAGTCGCACCCTATATCGATCTGCAGCTGGTGGCTTTTCCGCAAGACGGTGTTCTAAGGATAAAGGGCGGCGTGGAGAATCTGAAACGCGCGCTGGACAAGGGGGTGGATGTCGTCGGCGGCATCCCGCACTTTGAACGCACCATGGCCGAGGGCGCCGCCAGCGTGAAGCTGCTGTGCGAGATCGCGGCCGAGCGCGGCTTGCTGGTGGACATGCACTGCGACGAATCAGACGACCCGCTGTCGCGCCACATAGAGACGCTGGCTTTTGAGGCCCAGCGCCTGAGCCTGCAGGGCCGCGTCAACGGCTCACACTGTACGTCGATGCACAGCATGGACAACTACTACGTAAGCAAGCTGATTCCCCTCATAGCCGAATCACAGGTCAGCGTGATCGCCAACCCGTTGATCAACATCACGCTGCAGGGCCGGCACGACAGCTACCCCAAGCGGCGCGGCATGACCCGCGTGCCCGAGCTGATGGCCGCCGGCGTCAACGTCGCTTTCGGCCACGACTGCGTGATGGACCCCTGGTACGGCATGGGCAGCGGCGACATGCTGGAAGTGGCGCATATGGGCCTGCATGTGGCGCAGATGACCAGCCAGAAAGGCATACGAGCCTGTTTCGACGCAGTGACAACCAACGCAGCGAAGGTGATGCATCTGCAGGGCTACGGGCTGGAGGCGGGCTGCGATGCGAGCTTTGTGCTGCTGCAGGCGCGCGACCCGGTTGAGGCGATCCGGCTGCGGGCCAATCGCTTGAAGGTTTGGAGGAAAGGGACGCTTCTGGCCGAGACTGCGGAGGTGGTGGCGCGGTTGAATCTGCTGGAGCGGCCAGAAAAAGTCAATTTTATGCGCCGCTAAGCTGCTCCTGAGCCGCTTTTTTGCCAGAGCGATTCAGACCTCCAGGAGGTCAGCCAAGCGCATTCTCAAACGGGTTAAAAATCTCAACACCAAAATCGGATAAGTCCGCAACATTGCGCGTCACCACCTTCAGTTGATGGCGAATGGCCGTTGCGGCAATCATCGCGTCCTCATACAAGGTGTCAGAGCGCCGGTGCATGAGCTTTGCCCAGTGGCGAAAGCTTGCAGCATCCATCGGCAGCACGTTGTAAGACGCGGCCACCAAGTCGGCCCATTGCTCTATCTCCGCAGCCTTGGCCGCATCCTGATCGCGTGTGAGCTCAATGCCCGCCTGAATCTCGCCAAGGCTTACAGCCGAAATGTGCAGGTCGCTGTCAGCCACAGACTGAAACCACGCCAGTACTGCGCCATGCGGCCTGGGGCGACGCAGTTCAGAAATAACGTTCGTATCCAGCAAGTACATGGCGCTTAGCCCAGCGCCATAACCTGCCGCCGGCGGGCAGAACCACGTGGTGGCACCAGAAATTCGGTGCGGGCAGCATCCGATAAAAGCAACTCCTTCAGCGACGGCCTGGCAGCAGACTGCAAGCGCCGCCACTCTGCAGCTGGCACCAACACAGCCGCCTCAGCACCCCGGCGCGTCACCATCTGCGGCCCTTCGGCCAGGCAGGCATCAAGGAATTCACTGAAACGTGCTTTTGCGTGTTGTACTGGCCATGTGTTCATTGAAATACCCCTTATTTAACTAGTCATCTGTCTAGTCATTTTAATATAAACCGCAATAGGTTACTGCGGCTTGCCCCCTCAAGGCGCAGGCAACTTAATCTCCACCCGCCCGCCGCCCATCGAGCCGCGCGAAAGCTTCAGCTCCCCCTGGTGGCTGGCCACCAGGTCGCTCACCACCGCCAGCCCGACGCCGTGCCCGGGCACGCGCTCGTCGCCCCGCACATGCAGCCGCAGGACGGACTCGGTGTCGCTGAAGCCGGGGCCGTCGTCTTCGATGCGGATGCACAAGCGCCGTGTTTCGCGCCACACGCGCACCAAAACCCGGCTCTGCGCCCACTTGGCCGCGTTGTCCAGCAGGTTACCCAGCATCTCGAACAGGTCGCCCTCGTCGATGCGCCAGGCCAGCTCTAGCGGGCACTCGATGCTGAAGTCCAAGGCCTTTTCGGCATAGACCTTGGCCAGCGCGTCGCGAATGCGCTCCACGATCGGCGCCAGCGGAAGCGGCGGCGCAAAGCGCGCGGCGCCGCCCGCGATGGCGCGCCCCAGCTGGTGCTGCACGATGTCGTCCATGCGGTTCACCTGCTGGGCCACGGTGGCTGGCAGTTGGGCCGGCTCGGCCAGGGCGCTGCGCAGCACGGCCAGCGGCGTTTTCAGGCTGTGGGCCAGAAAGCTCAGTGCGTCGCGCTGCCGGGTCTGGCGCACGCGCTCTTGCTGGATCAAGGTGTTCAGGTTGTCCGTGAGGCCGGAGATTTCGGTGGGGTAGCGGCCCTCAATGCGCGATTGCCCGCCCTCTTCGATGCGCCGGATCTCGCTGGCCACCTGCCGCAGCGGCGCCAGGCCCCAGCGCAGCAGCCACAGCTGGGCCAGCAACAGCAATACGGCGGCGCCGCCCAGCCAGAGCCACAGCGTGCGTGTGAAGGCGCCGACCTCGCGGTCAAAGGCCGCGCGGTCTTCCAGTACCGTAAGCACCAGCGGCGCCTCACGCGCGGAGGCCTTCCAAGTGACGGCGTAGCTGACCGACAGGAAGGACCCGCTAATCCCCTCCACCGTTTCGTTACGCCACTGACCGGCTTGCAGGCTGCGCTGGAACGGCGGCTGTTGGCCCAAGGTGGAAGCCGACTGCCATTGCTTCCCCCACGACACGTTGTAGATGCCGGCATACAGGCCGGAACCCGGCAGCGAGAGGCGCGGCTCGGCAAACCCCGGCGGCATCACCAGCGCCCCGCCGGCATCGAGTTCGGCCGCTGCCAGCAGCAGGTAGATGGTGCTCTGCAGCCGGCCGAAATAGGCCGCCCGCACACTTTCAGCATTGGCACGCTGCACCGCCAGCCCTGCGCCCGTTAAAAAGGCCAGCAGCACCAAGGCGGCACCCAGCAGGAGCCGGGCACGGATGGAGGTGCCGGCCCTCATTCCAGGGTGAACCGGTAGCCCCGTCCGCGCACGGTCTCGATCGGACCGAGGCTGCCTTCCGGGTCAAGCTTGCGCCGCAGCCGGCCCACCAGCACCTCCAGCACGTTGCTGTCGCGGTCTTCGCCGTGCGGGTACAGGTAGTCCGACAGCGCCTGCCGGGTGACGATGGCCGGGCGCTGACGCACCAGGGTTTCGAGCAGGCGGTACTCAAAGGCCGTAAGCTCCAGCGCCGCGCCATTAAGCCGCACCGCCTGCGCCGTCAGGTCAATGCTGAGGGGGCCGAGCATTAGCACGTCGGACGCGGTCTTAAGCGAGCGCCGCAGCAAGGCCTTAAGACGCGCCGCCAGCTCCGGGTATTCGAAAGGCTTGACCAGGTAGTCGTCGGCGCCGGCTTCCAGGCCGACCACCTTGTCTTGCCAGCTGCCGCGCGCGGTGAGGATCAGGATGGGCAGGGCGCTCCCGTCCTGGCGCAGGTGCTGCACGATGGTCAGCCCATTCAGCTTCGGCAGTCCCAAGTCAACGATGGCCAGATCGACCGGGTACTCGCGCGCCAGGAACAGGCCCTCTTCGCCGTCTTTGGCCTGGTCAACCCGGTAGCCATCGGCCTCCAGCTGGCGGGCCAGGGTGAGCCGCAGCGCGGCATCGTCCTCGATCAGCAACAGGCGCATGAGATTTGGGCTGCCGCAAGCCGGCCTTAGCGGACCTGGCCGGTGGCAACGTCCACCTGGATCACGCGGACTTCACCCGCTGGCGTAACCACCTTGACGCGCCAGACCGGTTGGCCCGAAGACTCGGACTTCTCGACCGACAACACGCGGCCACCACTGGCCTGCTGGGCCACCGTGGCCGCGTCGTCGCGGCTCAGGTCGGCCCAAGCCAGGTTGGATGCCAGCAGCAAGGTGGCGCAGAGCAGTTTGGCAAATGCGTTCATCGGTTGTAGGCACCATAGTACTCGCGACCGCCACGGTCATCGCGCTTGCCCTGGTATTCGCGTGCGCCCTGATAACCCTGGTAATCGCCCCCCGCCGGCTCTACCGGGGCCACCGAAACGCGCACGGGCAGGGTGCGGCCCGGGTTCTCGCGGGTCACCGTGCTGTAGACCTGACCGCGGTACTCGTACTCGACCTGGTAGCCCGTGAGCCGTGACTGCACGTCATTGACGGTGCGACAGTTCTGCACCTGGCGCTGCTGCTGCTGCGCTGCCTGTTGGTAGCCGCCCCAGCCGTTCTGGTTAGCAAAGTGCTCGCCGGTCAGCGCGCCGACCACGGCACCGACGGCGGTGGCGGCGTCGCGGCCGCGGCCCCCGCCGACCTGGTTGCCCAGCAACGCGCCGGCCACACCGCCAATCGCCAGCCCGCCGTAATTGCGCGAAGCCGGCACGGCTTGCTGCTCGGTTACCCACTGGCTGGTGCACTCGTTGCGCGGCACGGAGATGCTCTCGTGCTGTGGGGTGACATTGCGCACGCGGGCAGTGTCGTTGAAGGTCTGGGCCTGGACGCCCGCTGCCAGCAGCGTGGTCAGGCAAAGAATGGCAGAACGTTTCATGGAGAGCTCCTTGGTTGATGTGATACAGAGCTTACGAAGGAGTGGGTGAATGGAAGCTGAACGAAATCGATAAAAGGTTGTTTTCTGCTTTTTGTGCAGGCGCACCCGGCTTGAGTGCCCCGAGAGCGTCAGGCTGCTCTGCGAGATCGCGCCGTTGGCCAAGTCCGATTCAGACTCTCCAGAAGTCAGCTACGGCAGATTCGAACGGGTGACTCAGATGGGTTTAGCAACTGAACGCCAAAAGCAGAAAAATCTGCGCCTTTGCACGTGACCACCGCCAGCTGATGTCGAACTGCCGTCGCTGCGATCATCGCATCCTCATACAAGGTGTCGGCGCGGCGGTGCATGGCGTTTTTATTCAAGGCTTTACTGGAAAGCTGCCGTGCGTCGCCGGCGACCGGCACCACGCTTTGCCACCTTGGGCTCCGACTGCATGATGCGCTCCGATGGCGAGTTAAGCATCTTGCTTCCAATTTCAACGCCTGGTTTTGGTTAAGAATTCCTGCATGCGTCAGGCCAGGGACCTGGTTGACCCGGCCAGCCTGGCCCCCGCTCACCGGAAGGAGCTTAAAGCTTTCCTGGCTGCCATCGATGCAAACGACAATGTGCAGAATATGTTTTGTCGGCTTGGCGGAGTAAGGAAACTTTGATGCAAAAAATCTCGTGGCACCCAGCGTTTTGGCTTTTGCTCGCCTTGCTGGGAGGCTTCCAACAAGTTCAGGCCCAAGAGGTTCAGGCCCGGCACCCCGCAGACCATTGGGAGTTCGCAGTGGAGACGGGTTACCTGAGAAAGATTAGAAACAACTCACCGCTCGACTACCGCATCGTCCCGACGCAGGCGGTCTGGCGCAGCCCCCCGCTGTTCGATCTGTGGCGAGGCGAAAGTGGCGCCAGGTTGACAGTGCGCAATCGGCTGGCGCTGGTGGCTGAGACATTTGTCAGAGGGCCGGAGGACTACTATGTCGCGTTTGCCGGTTCGCCAACCTTCGAGCTGTGGTCGGCCGACCAGAAAACCGCGCTTTTCTATGAAATAGGCGGCGGCGTTGGCCTGTTGAATTCAAAGGGCGTGCCGGGCGGGCAAGGGCAGGATCTGGCTTTCAACTGGTTCACCCAACTGGGTCTGCGCCGTCAACTGAGCAACAAGCTGGGCCTGACGGGCGGCGTCTATTTCACGCACCATTCCAATCTCGGCATGACTGACCCCAATCCAGGCATTGACGTGCTGGGCGTCAATTTCGGTGTGGTCTGGCAGCTCGATTGATGGCGAGATGCAACTACCTTGCCTGGGTCGTTTTTAACGCCATAGGTCGAACGCCGGCATGCTGCGTTGAGGTGCAACCGGGCCGCTCGCAATCAACGTGACCGGACGACCTTCCCGGCATTGAGCCGCAAGTTCTGCGCAGGCACCGGCCATGCGCCTTGCTCGATGACACGCCCGTCCTGAAACAAAAGCCAGCTCTGCCGCCCATAGTGCGGCAGCGAGCGCTGCAGCGTGCCGAGTAAGTCCGGGCTGTCAGCCATCACGAAGGCGAAGGTCCTGCCGCTTGGCGCACGCGCGGTCCATGCCTGGGCGGACCCCTTGAGCGGCCGCTGCCCAACTGGATTGGCCGGGTTCGCCTGCAGTAGAACATCAGGCAATCCGCCAATGCCCAAGCGAGGCAGCAAACGACGGATGCTGTTCGCGTCTCCAATAACAAGGGTCGGCAGCGCCGATGCAGACAGCAATTCCGCCTCGCGCACCTCGCGGGCCTGCGCGTCCAGCAGTCGGGCCGCCAGAGCCGTGGCTGGAACCTTCCACTGGAGTGCCTGGTTGGCGAGAAACAGCTTTGGTCGCGGAGAAATAAAGATCTCCCTGAAAATCGGCGGCACCGTCGCAGGGTCCAGCCGGCGCCACAGCCGCAACTCGGGATCGAGCTCGACCTGCGCCGCGTCTGGCGCAGCGTGTATTGAAGCCAGGTCGACCACTGTTTCCCAATCCCGCACACGCACACCGATATCACGGCTTGCACCAGAGGCCGGGCGCACGCGCAAAGGCACGAGCATGTCAAACACCCCACCCTGCTGAATCAGGCGAAAGCTGCCTTTGGAGTCGGTATTGCGGCGTGGCGCAAGGACCAGTTGGGCCGATGATGGCCGATGCACCCATTGCGCGAAAAAGCGCGACAAGTCTCGCCCGGCGGCCAGTGAAAACGCCGCTTCGAGATCTTTCCAGCTGGCGGCCTTGAAGCGCTGTCCTTGCCAGAACAGGCGAATTGCCTTGTCGAACGCCGCTGCTCCGATCTCATCGCGCAGCATGAAAAACAGCATGGCCGATTTGGAGTACCCGACGACGGAGGAGATGCCGTGCTGGCGTGATTTGAAGTCCGCCAGCGCTGTCTCATCGGGCGCTGCAATGGCCGTCAGGTCCCTGAGCCAATTAAGCCGCATCTCGCGGGCGGACGGTTCGGACTGGTCCTCGCGGAAGGCGTAATCGGCCATGAAGGTCGTCAGCCCCTCGGACCAGTTGCCGCTGGACCATTCGGGATACACGCCATTGCCCCACCAGTTGTGCAAGACCTCATGACCGAGTGAGGTGGCACGAATGAATGGCAGGCGCAAGACGTCGCGTCCGAGGTAGGTCAGGCTGGGCATGCCAAGGCCGTGCGACAGCGGGCTGGAGACCACGCTGAAATCGTCGAAAGGATAGTCGCCGATGAGGCGGCTGTAGCGCTGGATGTAGCGGGCGCTGTCCTGCAAGTAGCCGCCGGCCAGGCCAGCAAGCTCGGCATGAAACCAGGTCCGGACCGTCACGATTTTGCCGTTGTCCAGCGCAACGGATTGTTGCGCCACCTCGTAAGGTCCGGCCATGATCCAGACACCTTCAGCAGGCTGCGCAAACTCGTACTCTGCGACGGTGCGCGCGCCGATTTCACTCACGCGCTGCTGGCTGCCCGGTGCGAGCCCCTTCTGGCCTGTTGGCAGCGACAACTTGAGCGTGTACGTGAAGGGCACGCCCGGGTCGGGATACCAGCCCGCGCCGGGCGACAGGTAACTGCCCTCGGGTGAAGCAAACAGCGCGGCCTGAACCGAGGCGTCGCGCTGATCGCTTTTGGGAAGGGCCGGCAAGGTCCCCGAATACGCCATGCTGAAATGTTGCGGTGTTTCGGGTGCTGAGGCCTGGGGCGGTGACGGCTTTCTCCCGGAATCCGTCGACCCGGCAACGGACATTGCCACGCCGTTCAACGTGACACTGGAAACCCTGAATAGCGGGTTCAGCTGCAGCTGCGGCGGCCCTGCGGCCGTTGTCAATTCCGCCCTGGCGTTGAAGGCCCGGGTGTCGGGGTCGAGCGTAACTTCCAAATCAAGGTGCGGCGGCGCGGCGTGGGCACTGTGAAACAAGACCAGCAGCGCAAATCCCGCCAACCACTTCATGCAGTCCGCCCAGTTCAGCACGCGCCACGCTCCCCATGCTTGCGCCTGCAGGGCAGACCGCTGTGCCGGTGTGGCCGAAGCCGTGGCGTCAACGCTGGCGTGACCTTCAGCAACTTCGCTGAAGTCGAAATTTGGGTGGTTCAGAGTCATTGGGAGGAATGGGAAGGCTTTCCCTCCATCAACTTCACCAACGCCCATAGCACCCGATTTGCCGGCGTCGCAATACCCAGCGCCTTGCCGCGCCGCACGATCAGGCCATTGAGGTAATCAATCTCGCTGCGTTTGCCGCGCGCCAGATCTTGTGCGGTGGATGAAAACTGACTGGGCATGCTGGCGGCGAGCTTGGCCACGGACGCATGCACATCGCCCGCCACCTGCACGCCATCGGCCTGGGCCACGGCCAGGCATTCGGCCACCACGTCGCGCATCACGTCCTTGATGCCCTCGCCTGCCACCGTCTTGCCATAAGGCAGCTGGGCAATGGCCGAGACGGCGTTGTAGGCGCAGTTGAGGATCAGCTTGGCCCACAACTCGCCGCGCACGTTGTCTGAAATTTCGGTGGGCACGGCGGCGGCGATCAGCGCCTGCGCGACGGCTTCGCTGGCGCTTGAAGGCTCGATCACCAGTTCGCCGCGGCCATGGTGTTTGACGTGTCCAGGGCCGGCCATTTCAGTGGCAACGTAAACCACGGCGGCAGCCACCGCGTGCTCCGGCAGCACGGTGCGCAGCCGGTCGGCGTTGTCCACGCCGTTTTGCAGGCACAGCACCAGCGCATCGGACGCGAGGTGCGGCCGCAGCAGCGCGCCGGCGGCTTCGGTATCAAGCGACTTGACGCAGAACAGCACCAGCTTGGCGCCCTGCACCGCGGCCGGCTCGCTGCTGGCAGCCAGGCACACGCGTTCGTCGAAGGTTGTGGTCTGCATGCGCAGGCCGTCTTTAGCTATGGCTTCGACATGCAGGGGCCGCGCTATCAGCACCACCTCATGCCTGGCGCGCGCCAGCATGCCGCCGAAGTAACAACCGACGGCGCCTGCGCCCATGACGGCGACCTTGAAACTCATTTTTGCTGCGTGCGGTTCGGTGAGCGGGATGCCGACCATGGTGGACCTCTCGTGGGTGGAACAGAAAAAGCCATTTTAGGGAGGGCGGAAGAAGCGCGTGCAATGTGGGCCCGACGCTGGCAAACTTGAGACGATGAACTACTGGCTGATGAAATCCGAGCCCAAAGAATGCTCGGTGGACGATGCGCTCGCCGCGCCCGATGCCACGGTGCCCTGGACAGGCGTGCGCAACTACCAGGCCCGCAACTTTATGAAGGGCGCCATGCACGTAGGCGACGGCGTGCTTTTCTACCACTCAAGCTGTGACCAGCCGGGCATCGTAGGCATCGCACGCGTGGCTTCCACGCCCTACCCCGACCCGACCCAGTTCGACCCGAAGTCGCCCTACTTCGATCCGGCTTCAAAACCCGACGCGCCGCGCTGGTTGCTGGTGGACGTGCAACTGCTGCGCAAGATCCCCACCTTGAGCTTGCCCGCGCTACGCGCCCGGCCCGAGCTGGCCGATCTGCTGGTGCTGAAAAAGGGCAATCGCCTGTCCATCACGCCAGTAGAGCCGCGCCACTGGCAAGCCATCACGGGAAGTCGCTCATGTGGGCTTGTTTGAACGCTGACGTTCATGCTTAAAATTGGTCTTGACCCATATGGAATCGGCGCGGGTAGCTATTAATTCAGGAGTAGTTCAGCCATGAAAATCATCGGATACGTTGCCCTGCTGGCGCTTGTGCTGGTTGTCGTTATTTTTGCCGCCGGCCAGCTCGGCTTTCTGCGCGGCCAGCCGCCACCTGGGCTGGGCGTGCAGCAAGACCGGCTCAAAACGCCGTCCCTGACGCCCAATAGCGTCTCCAGCCAGGCCGGACTCTATCCCGACCATCCGCAGCGCAGCTACGCCGAAGTGACGCCGTTCAAGTTCGTGGGCGATGGCAAGGCAGCCCTGCACAGTCTGGCCGCGTTGCTGGAGGCCAACGAGGGCTGCGTGCTGGTCAAGCGCGAACCTGACTACCTGTACGCGCAATGCACGACTCGCTGGCTGAAATTCACCGACGACGTGGAGTTCTTTCTGGACAAAGCGGCCGCTGTGATTCACGTCCGCTCGGCCAGCCGACTGGGCCAGAAAGACCTTGGCGTCAACCGGGCGCGGGTGGAGGCCTTGCGCGCACGCTTTGAGCAGAACGCCACCACCAATCTGCTACAAAAATAATAGCTGCTTGCGCCCGTAGCTATTGGGCTAGAGGCATATTCGATCACTTTTTTACCTACGGATGCTCAAAAACGCAACCTCAGCATTCGGCGGCAGCATCGCGACGTTGCGAGCTATGCCGGAACACGGGCCCTGTCAGGGCTTGGGCACTAGCGCAATTCGCCGGTGCAGCGCAAAAAAAGTCCACATCAGCAGCGTCGCGTCAGGGCCTTCCCGCGCGCTGAAGGCCAGCCGCTCGTCCCCGCCGCTCCAGGCGTGGCCCAGCGCATCAATCTGGCAGCGCAGCAGCTGTGGTTTTCTGCCGGCATAGTAGCTGGTGGTCTGGTAGCCGTGACGCGGGCTGCGCCCACCCCTGCGCGCCGCATAGCTGCGGCGCACCGGCTGGTCGCGGGTGATGAAGGCGGCATTGATGATTTCGAACTGCCGGGTCAGCTGCTCGGCATTGATGCGCCGCACCACCGCATCGCGCTCGCCGTGGATCAGTACCGCCGGCATGCCGGGGAATTGCGGCAGCGCTTCGGCAAAGGCAGTCGCCTCACTGTGCGCCCGGCCAGAGCCCTGCTGCATGGCGCGAAAAGCGCTCATCGGCGAGTCGCTGGTGCCAAACACCGGCGTCGAGTGCAGCCCCACTGCGGCAATCATGTGGGGGTAGCGCAGCGCCACGATGGTGGCCAGCGCCGCGCCGGCCGACAGCCCCGTCACATAAGTGCGAGACGCATCCAAGCCGTGCTTGCCCTGGACCTGCGCAATCATGGCGGCAATCAGTCCGGCCTCGCCCTGCCCCTGTTGCGTGGCGCGCTGGTACCAGTGCCAGCAGCGGTGTGAATCGCTGGCCACGGATTGCTGTGGATACAGCACGGCAAAGCCCTTGCGTTCGGCCAGTTCGTTCATGCGCGTGGCGGCGGCAAAATCGGTTGCTGTCTGCTGGCAGCCGTGCAGCATGACCACCAGCGGGCGCGGCGTTGGGGCTTTGCCCGCAGGCTGGTAGAGCCAGTACAGCAGGCGCCGCGCGGGCGCCAGCTGGCCTGCGCCGGGCACGGAAAAGTACGATTTTTGCCAGCTCCCGGGCAAGCCAGGGACGGGGGGCACCGGCTTGGCTACCACTTGGCGGCTGCGCTTGACCGCTTTGGGCGCTGCGGTTTTGACTGGCTTGGCACGCCGCACTGGCGCCGCGCGCACGGCCTTGGGCAGCAGGCTTTTGATAAGCTTGCGGCCGCGCGCCTGCTGCGTCTTCTGGACTTTGCTCAGGCGCCGCACGCTCTTGAGCCACAGGCTGCTCAGGCTCTTGGCCATGGCGCGGAGCACGGGGTGGGAGTGGGAGTGGACGATGTCATGGGGGGGGGCGCCATGCCTGCGTAGGACGGTGCCAAGACTAACTTTTGATGACTGGAAATAAGCATAACTCATTTTGCTGCACTGCAACAAATTCACCTGAACACACGCGGGAAACTTAAAATCTGGTGTTTCTGGCGAGACTCCCCAGCTATTGTCCTCAGCGGCTCGCGCTTGGCGGTCAAGCCGTTACGATTGAGACTGCGGGCTTTTTGCCCGCCACCCTCTTCACCTGTCCCTTCATCCCATGCCTGACTTCCTGACCGCCGCACTGTACAAATTCGTCGAGCTGCCCGACTTTGCCGAACTGCAGGCGCCGCTGCTGGCGTGCTGTGAAGCGCACGGCGTGAAAGGCACGCTGCTGCTGGCGTCGGAGGGCATTAACGGCACCATCGCTGGACGCGTTGACGGCGTGTATGCCGTACTGGCATTTCTGCGCCGCGACCCACGCCTGGCTTCGCTGGAGCACAAAGAGGCCTCTACCAAGCTGCTACCGTTTTACCGCATGAAAGTACGCCTCAAACGCGAAATCGTCACCCTGGGCGTGCCCGGCGTGCACCCCGCCCTCATGGCGGGCCAGTACGTCAAGCCGGCCGACTGGAACCAGTTGCTCGACGACCCGGGCGTGGTGCTGGTCGACACGCGCAACGACTACGAAGTGGCCATCGGCACGTTTAAAGGAGCGGTCAACCCGGCCACCCGCAGCTTTTCAGAGCTGCCTGGCTGGGTTGAGCGCGAAATGCGTGAGGGCGGCAAGCTGGCTGCGGCTAACGGCCAAAAGCCCAAGGTGGCGATGTTCTGCACCGGCGGCATTCGATGCGAAAAATCCACGGCGTTCTTGCGGGCGCAGGGCTTTGAGGAGGTCTACCACCTCGAAGGCGGCATCCTGAAATACCTGGAAACCGTGCCCCAGGCGCAAAGCCGCTGGCAGGGCGAATGTTTTGTATTTGATGAGCGCGTATCGGTCGGCCAGGGGCTGAGCGCGGGCCACTACACGCTGTGCCGCTCTTGTCGCGACCCCTTGAGCGAGAAGGACCGAGCCTCGGCGTTGTTTGAATTGGGCGTCAGTTGCGCACGCTGCCATGCTACGACCACCGAGCAGCAAAAGCGCGGATACCGGGAGCGCCAGCGCCAGGTCGGGCTGGCAGAGGCGCGCGAGCAGGGCCATATCGGCATGCGCGCAGCGACCGAGGCGGCGCCCCAAGCAGCGACTCCAGACAGCGCCGATTGACAGCACCGATCAAGCGACAACGTGCCGGCCAGCCTGCCCATCCTGTATTCCTTTCGGCGCTGCCCGTATGCCATGCGGGCGCGTCTGGCGCTGGCAGTTAGCGGCGTGGTCTGCGAGTTGCGCGAAGTGATGTTGCGAAGCAAGCCACAGGGGCTGCTGGAGGCTTCGCCCAAAGGCACGGTGCCGGTACTGATCACGCGGCACGGTCAAGTGCTGGACCAAAGCCTGGACATCATGCGCTGGGCGTTGGAGCAGCATGATCCCGACCACTGGCTGATGCCAGAGCTTGGCTCACTGCCAGACATGCAGGCGTTGATCGCCGAATGTGATGGCGGTTTCAAGCGACAGCTGGACCGCTACAAATACCCCGGACGCTTTGCGAGTGAACGTGTCGACGAAACCATCGAACAGAACGGGTGCACAGCTGCGCAGTTTCAGCGCACCGAAGGCGCGCGCTTTCTGGCACAGCTCGATGCGCAGCTGGCCAAGACAAGCCACCTTTTCGGCGAGCGCGCGGCGTGGGCGGACATGGCGGTTGCGCCGTTTGTGCGACAGTTTGCGCAAACCGACCAAGCCTGGTTTGACCAGCAGCCCTGGCCAGACCTGCAGCGCTGGCTGACGAACTGGCTGGCGTCCGATCTGTATAGCTGCACGATGGACAAGTATCCGCCCTGGGTGCCGGGTGCGGCGGCGGTTCGCTTTCCTTGAGCACGCGATGGCTTAATTCCGTTTCCAGAACATTGGTTAACGCGAAGGCGAAACGACTACAGCACAGACGTTCGGCTAAACGAAGCCGACAAAGTGTACGAACGATCTGAAAATGAAATAAGGGATTCGCTCAGCTTTTGCTGATCAATCCTGAATAGAACCGGGTCAGCAAAAGCGGCGAGACTCCAGCGCTATCACGCTATTTTGGCGGCGCCTTCAAATGGGCGACACCACCGAAACTGCCGATCCACTGATCACCAGCCGGGCCGGTCGCCATCGAAAATACATTGTCTGAAAACAGGCCCTGCTCGGTCGTCATGACAGTGAATTTATCGCCGTCCATGCGAGCCAAACCGGCGTTTGTGCCAACCCACAGTTTTCCCTTGGGGTCCTGATGCAGCATGAACACGTGGTTGCCCGGCAAGCCTTCGGCCACCGTGTAATTGCGCCAGGTCTTGCCATCGAAGCGCGCCAGCCCGCCGCCCCAGGTACCGGCCCAGACCACGCCGTCGTTATCGACCTGCAAGGCAACAATATAGTTGGGGTTGTAGGCGACCGTGATGCCTTTCAGTCCCATCTCCTCTTTTTGCTTGGCATGGTGCTCCGAAACCTGAGCCGGATCAGTGTTGAACTTGATGTCGTCCTTCACCTTTTCAAACGGTGCACCGAGGCCTTTGGCGTGGTTCCAGTTGTCCCACTTGTTGTCTTTATAGCGTGCCAGACCGCCTTCGGTGGCCAACCATATTTCGCCATTCTTACCTTCGGCCACGCCATAGACCCAATCGTTGGGCAAACCGTTTTTGGTGTTTTCGACGGTATATAGATCCCATTTTGAGCGGTCTTTGAGCGCGCCGCCGCGTATCCGGTTGACGCCTGACCAGGTCGCCACCCAGACGTCGCCGTTCTTGACCGTCAGCGCACCGTATACAAAGGCATCGCCCAGGCCGTCTGGAATGTTGTAGTTTTCCCAGGTGTCTTTGACTGGATCGTACAAAGACATGCCGCCGCCATAAGTTCCGGCCAGTATCTTGTCGCCCAGTTTACTGACGTGGAAGATGCCGTTTGACAATAAGCCGTTGCGGGCATCGAACAAGCGATAGTTATCGGTACTGGTGTCATAACGAATTACGCCGCCAGAGGTGCCAACCCACAGCACTTTTTCCTCCAGAAACATGGACTTGACATTGCGGTTGCCGACTCTGAAATGGGTGAACTTGGCGTTTGGGTCAACCTGCACCTTGCCAGCCTGCGCTGGTGGCGCGTTCGCGCCCGCGCTCGCACTGGCATTGGCTTGGGGATGCGATGGCGGCGTCTGCGCGCCAGCTTTGAGTTGCCCAGCGACCGGCAACTGCATCGCCGATTCCGGCGCCTTTTGCGTCTGTTTCATGCCGCTGTAATAGGCCGCGCCCACCAAAGCCGCCACACCAACCACACTGGCCGCGATAATACTTGCCGATTTTGTGTTCATTTTCGCCATGTTCTTCCTATTTACCTTTTGATTGACCCACATGCGCGACGCCGCGCCGGGTTCCGGCCCAGATGTCCCCGTTAGGGCCAACCGCGACGGCATATACGTTGTTGTCGAGCAGTCCGGTCGTGCTGTCGATGCTGGTCCAGGTTTTGCCGTCGTAACGACTCAGTCCTTTGTTGGTACCAAACCAAAATACGCCCTTGGCATCCTGCGCGATGCTGTACACGATGTCGCCGGCCAAGCCATCCTTGACCGTGAAATTTTTCCATGTCTTGCCGTCGAAGCGGCTGACTCCGCCACCCCAAGTGCCAGCCCAGACCGATTGATCCTGCGCCACCTGAATCGAAAACACATAGTTGGGGTTGTAAGACGGTGCTCCGTCTTTCGAAGCCATTCCAAGGTCATGGCGTGAACGTGTTCCCAACCCGGTATTCGGGCTGGCCAGCAACTTGTTGGGGTTGCCCGCTCCCAAGCCATCCTTGTGCGTCCATGACTTCCAGGTCTTGCCGTCCAACATGGAGACACCGCCCTCGGTGCCAAACCACACACGGTCCTTGGCATCAACGCCAAGACCGTACACCCACTCATTGATAAGCTCTTTGACATAGGTCTTGAATTTCAGATTCTTCATGTCGACCACATTGGCGCCGGCCCAGGTACCTATCCACAAATCGCCATTCTTCTGGCTGGCAAATGAGTAAATCCAATAATCGGCTAGGCCGTGCATCGGGAAATAGGTTTTCCATTTGCCGTCGCGGTAGCGCGATACGCCACCCGCATTGGTGCCAAACCACTTGTAGCCTTCGTGGTCAATGCCGATGGCGAACACGTATTCGTTGGCCAGCCCGCTGTCGCGGTTAAAAGTCTGTCGCAGCTTGCCGGAATTCACATCTATTTCGTGAACCCCCTTGGATGTTCCCACCCACAGGGCGTTGGTTTTTTGCTCGACTGTCAGAGCGCGGACATAGACGTTGTCGCCAACGTCAAAAGTCTCAATCACATTGAGCGGCGTCACGCTGTCGGCCTTTTTTCCTTGCTGCGCATGAGTGACATGAGCGGACGTTGCAAGCAGTGCGCTTAACAATAAGTATTTAAACGAACGGATCAATGCAAGGTCCTCATGTAGGCGATGACATCCATGATGTCGCGGTCGGACAGAATGCCCCGGAAGGCAGGCATGGCGTTTTTGCCGGAGCGAATGGCGTTAAGCAGGGTGAAATCGGGGCGCATCATGCCGTCGCCCAGACCTAAATTGGGGGCGCCCGGAATCACGCTTTTGCCGGTTGCGCCGTGACAAGTCACACAGTTGGTTGTATACAGCTGCCTGCCTTTAAAGGTGTCGGCGGCATGCAGCGCGCCACCCGCCGTCAGCAACACGTATCCGATCACCGCCGCGCCGGCTAGCCGCCCCGCTCCGGGCATTGTGCTGGCCCGGCCTTTCATATCTGGTTTCATTTACCGTTTACCTTTTTCGGTTTGCCCTGAGTGCTCACAGGATCTTTTTTGTAGGTTGGAGAAAGCGCGACCAACTTTGCTTCCCATGCATCGGCTTGCGCTGCATCGGGAGTCACACCCAGGCCACCAACTCTGTAAGCTCCCATCATCACCATCATCGCGGGCAGATGGTTCTTTTCGGCAGCGAGCAAAATATGCGATCGCGCTTCCACCAAATCCTTTTTCACCCCTTCGCCTTTGGCGTACATCTGTCCCAATCCATATTCACCGGCGGCATCACCCTGCGCAGCGGCCTTGCGGTACCACTCAACAGCTTCTGCATCCTCCTCGGATTTATCGAGGACATCGCCGAGCCAGACTTGCGCCGGCGCGTAACCCGCGTTGGCGGCCTTTCGCCACAAAGCTATTGAAGCGACCAGATCACCTCGGTTAAATTCCTTGACGGCCTGTTCGTTGTCTTGCTCCGGCCCAGCCATCGCCAAAGGCGCGACAAGCCCCAACATCAGCGTCAGCGCACCCAACAGTAGCCATTTGTTGTGCATGCCATGCTTCGTGCCAGTTTGCTTTTTGCTAGTTTTCATATGCTTCTCCATTCCGATTCAAACGATCTCGCTTGACCACCGGGTCAAGCCTGACGAGGGTCGTCTTGTAGCGCTGCGCTGACCTGCAACAGTCCCAACGTTTCATACTCTTCCAATTTCCGGTAAAGACTGGACAAACCAATTCCCAGCTTTTGCGCCGCTATTCGCCTGTCACCGTCGGCATCACTGATAGCCTTTCCAATTAGCGCACTTTCAAAGCTTCTCACCTGCTCGCGCAAGTTGTTGCCCGAATCCAGCGGCGTCGTGACCGTCGTTCCCACGCCCTTGCCCTTGGCAATCTGCGGCGGAAGATCGGCGCAAGTCACGTGTCCGTCGTCCGCCAGGATCAGCGCACGATCAATCACATTTTCCATTTCCCGTACGTTGCCCGGCCATTCATAAGCTGCAAGAAGCTCTTCCACTTCAGGATCGATCAGAATCGGAGCGCCTTCGAGCAAACGCTTGGCACCTCTTTGAAGCAAGAATCGCACCAATCCGGGGATATCTTGCCGCCGCTCGCGCAATGGGGGCGCATGGATCTGAAAGACGCTCAAACGGAAATACAGATCCTCGCGAAACTTGCCTTCGGCGACCATCTGCGCCAAATTGCGATTGGTCGCCGCCACGATACGTACGTCGGCGCGCTTGGCCTGCTCACTCCCCACCGGCCGGATCGACTTCTCCTCAATGACATGCAATAGCTTGACCTGCAGCTGCAGCGGCAACTCACCAATCTCGTCAAGAAAAATGGTTCCCTTGTCAGCCTCCAGAAAAAGTCCCTTCCTGGCCCTGTCGGCGCCGGTGAATGCGCCCTTGGTATGACCAAATAATTCGCTTTCCATGAGGTTCTCTGGCAGCGCACCGCAATTGACCGGAATGAAGGCCTCGCTGGCCCGGGGACTCTGCTGATGAATACGCCGCGCAATAACGCCCTTGCCCGTGCCACTTTCGCCTGTTATAAGAACGGTGCTGTCTGTCGGCGAGACTTTGTCTATCAATCGCTCCAGATCGCGCATAGGCGCTGACGCGAAGCCGAACAAATCCTTTTTCTTACCTAACACCAGGCTCCGCAAAACACGATTTTCGGCACGCAAACCGCGCAGGTCCGCTATTTTCACGAGCCGGTGCAAAACTTCCTCGTTTCGCACCGGCTTAATCATGTAATCGGCAGCGCCGGCCTGAATGGCTTCGATCGCGGTATCGACCGACGCAAACGCAGTCATCATGATGAAACTTGTGTCGATGCCGGCAGCGCGCGCGCGCCTCACCAGCTCGATGCCACTGATGTCTGGCATTTTGATATCGCAAATTGCGACATCAATATCACCTTTGGAGAGCAACTCGAAGGCGTTCAACCCGTTCGATGCCTGCAGCACGTTGTAGCCTGCCCGGCTTAAATGCGCTGTCAATATCTGTCGGATCGCCGGCTCATCATCAATCACCATGACGTCCATCGATTTCATATGGAGTTCGCTTGGTTGTAGGCAGTTTCAGACAAAGGGAAAAAAACTTGCACCCGGGTTCCCACACCAGGTGTCGACTCAATCTCGATGGTGCCGCCATGTTTTTTCATAATGGAGTAACACAGGGACAGCCCCAAGCCAGTACCCTTGCCCGCCGGCTTGGTCGTGAAGAAAGCTTCAAACACGCGCACCAAGGTGGCCTGGTCCATGCCATGGCCGTTGTCTTCAACTTTCATGACGATCCGTTCCAAGTCGCAACGTGTCGAAATGGTGATTGCCGCCGCGCGTCCCTGCATGCCGTCCAGCGCATCCATGGCGTTGATGAGAAGGTTCATGATGAGTTGAGTCAATTGGTCGGCGACACCATAAATAGCCGGTAACTGCGGGTCAAGGTCGAGCTTCAGTGCCACGCGCTGAAGACGTTTGTCGTAGCGAATCAAGCTGCTTGTGCTGCGCAATTGGCCATTCAAGTCCAGGAACTGCGGTTCAACAGCCTGCGGCGATGCGAACTCCGAGATCTCCCGCGTAATGGCGGTCAGGCGCTGCGTCTGCGCATAAATCAGGTCAGGCCTGCATTCGTGGCAGGCCTTCAGCTTCTCCATTTTGCGTTCGGCCATCTCTTGCGCAATGCCCGAAATAGCGGCGATCGGATTGCCAATTTCGTGCGCCACACCGGCCGCAAGAGTGCCGATTGCCGCCATCTTTTCTTGATGGAAATACTTTTGTCGTTCCACCATGAGCTCCTTTTCGCGCGTATCCAAAGCACGCTCCATCCCATTGACGGCTGATATCAGTTGCCCGACCTCGTCATGACGCGTGACTGGAATCGGCGCACCTCGATAGCCTTTCACAATGTCCAGCGCTCTGGCTTGCAAAGTCCGCAAATCGTCTGTCAATCGCCGGAAAAAGAGCCCAATAATTGCGCCCAGCAAAGCCAGGCCCAACATGCCCAGCATGAATGTAGTGATAGCCACCGAATCGCTATGGGTGCGGTAACGTTCCGACAATTGCTTGCGCCGGTCTTGCGATTGTTCGGTCATCGCCCCAACCGAATTTTTTATCTTGATCAATTCCACCACCAGACGATTCAGGTTGTTTCTGGACGGGTCCTGGCGCGCATCGTCCCAGGCAGCATTCATGTTCACCAAACTCAGTTCTAATTTCGGCAAGCGGCTGACAAGCTCTGCGTGGCGACTCAGAATTGATTGCTGATGCATTGCGATGCGTTGCAGTCCAGCACCGCGATCTGGCGCGTCAAAATTAGCAAATATCGCCATCACTGTGTGGAATGTCGAAACATCCACTTGCTTCAACAGGCCTTCGGCTTCGAGTGTTTGTTGAATTTCATCAAAATCACGAAGCAATAATTCTTTTTGGTGATAAATGAATGCATCTACTATGAGCGTGTAAATCATCAGCGCCGCAAAAACTATCAGGCCTTTGGTGCGAATCGACAAATTGAAACGGGACGGCTTGCGCGAAGCAGGAAGCATCTGGGTTGGTAGATCTGGCGTCGGCGTTCCCGAGGCCGATTTGGCCAGCTCTGCAGAATTAGTAACGGGGACGATTTTTATGAATTTAATTGCGGACATTGCTACCCCGCTCAGTTCGATAAATATCCTCCAGCAAGGCTAACATCTCCGGACTGCTCCAGTCTTGCAGACCAGTAACGCGCCGCACCAAAGTACCGTCTGGCGCAATCAGAAAAGTCTCTGGATAAACCCTTAGCCCAAGCTGCTTGGACATTTTTCCGTTCGGGTCAAAAAAGTTGCTGAAAGTGACGCCGCCTTGCGCAAGGAACTCGGTTGCCAACAGAGCGTCGCGGTCGGTAGACAAACCTATCACCGAGAAGCGTTTCGGATCGAGCGTCTGACTCAAGCGTTGCAGGCTGGGCATCTCCTTGCGGCACGGCGGACACCAAGTGGCCCAAACATTGAGCACCAACACCTTCCCCTGGAAAGCCGGTGTATTGGCGTTTTCGCCCAGCACGTAATTCAACATGAACGATGGAAATGCCTGCCCTTCCACCAACTGAGGAGCTACGGATTCCGGCCTTTTACACCCAGCAACCGACATCAACAATACAGCCATGATGGACAGGGCTATTCGCTGCGATTTCCTTCGCACAGGAGCCTCCAATATAGCGCCAAAGCAGCGACAAAACCTGACCATCTCAATGCGCGCCCAGGATTGCATCGGGGAGCCACAAGCTCAATTGATCATATGAATGCAAGCCTGAAAATATCAAATTAACGCCGAAGAAACAAAATACGGTTACGGCAAATCCGATGATTGCCCACCACGCCGCGCGCATGCCACTCCAGTGATTGACGTAGCGCAAGTAAAAATAAAACGCATAGGTTAACCAGACAACCAGTGCCCACGTTTCCTTGGGGTCCCATGCCCAAAATCGTCCCCAGACCTCGTAGGCCGAAACGGCGCCCAGGATGGTTGCAAACGTAAACAGCGGAAATCCCACCAAGATTGCCTGATGTATCAACCGGTCAATCTTCCACAAATCCGGCAACGATCGCATCGCAAATCCTTCAGTAACACCGTGGCGCTCGGCACGATGACGCAGCAAGTACACCCCACCCAATAGCGCGGCAACAGCAAACGCGCCATAGCCAAGGAAATTGGTCAAGACATGCGCATGGATCCAGTAACTCTTGAATAATGGCACCTGATAGTCAGGAGCCGCCTGGTCATTGGAGACCAGCCAAATCTCGAACAACACCGCGCTAACAACAATGGGCATGACAAAAGCGCCTGCCGAACGGGTCCTATAAACCTTCTCCATGACGAGATAGATCACTACGGTAATAGCGCTGAACAGCGACATAACTTCGTACAAACCAGCAATCGGCGCCTGACCTACCGGATGCACGTAGAAAGCTTCAACCCTGCGCACCAGCATACCCAGCGTGAGGCAGATTGCACCGACTGTAGCGAAGCCCGATGCCCAGCGCCCGACCCTTTCAGAAGTGAAGCGAAGATGGCTTAAATAAAGGATGGTAGAACCAATCAGCAGCAAATTGGCATAACTAACCAACTGATAGGAAACTAATCGTTCAAACGGCATGCCCAAGCGGGAAGTTCTTGTTGCCAAATACTCCACCAAAATCATGAGACCCAAGGCAACAACAGCCAATCCAATCCAGAACACCACAGCGGGCATGGAACGGGCCTGCCCCCCATCACGTAAGCGTTCTGTATTCATGACCTGGTTTCCTCCTAGCCCTTGCAATGGCTGATTCTGCGGCACGGGCTCTTTATCTCGTCCCGACGCGATCCGGGCGACGTTCGCAGTTGACATCCGATTTCCACGCAGACCGTGCCAGTCGGCATCGACGGCGCGTGAAGAATTAGGTTACTTCACCGCGTTTTGCGAGGCGGTTAATCGCTCGATGCCAGGCCTGTGAAAGACGTTGGGCGGCACTGTTGACCTAAACAAGTTGGAAATCATGCAATTTTTACGCCAACGTTACGTTTATTCGTACTTATTGTTGAGCTTGCGTCACATTGTTTGCCAAGAATTCCATCAGGGTGACTTTTTCTCGGTAATGGGACGGGGGACCGGGATTTTCTCAATTGCGGGAAGTGACTTATTGGTGAGCACTGTGGCCACCGACCCTTGTTTTTTCAAGTCCTCTTCCCATTCCCAAATTGCTGCATTGGCCTTGCGCAAATACGGATCGTCTGACTTGCTCAAATGTACGTAACTGCGCATTGCGCCCAACGCACCTTGCAAATCGCGCAAGCCTTCAAGCGCAACTGCCAGGCCAAAATACGCATTAAGTTGATCCCGCTTCAAGGCAGTGGCATTTTCAAACGATGTCCTGGCCATGTCGTAACGCTGCAAACCCAACAAGGCGAATCCCATGTTGACATGCGCTTCCGGCATCTTCGGGGCCAATTCGAGCACCCGATGCAATTGACTTGCCGCGGCGTCGTACTGCTTTAAATTGAGTGAGGCAACACCCTGAGAGAAAAGATGATCAATTTCGGACTTGCTTTTCAGTGTGGCCGGACCGATTGCATCTTTGCGCGGATCCGCGCCCTGCGCCGTAACGACGCCGCCACTGTCGGCTGGCCAATAAGCTAGCAGGGTGCCAAGCGTTACAGTCAATGCGGCCGTGAGCGCGATGGCCGACCACCGCACATCGCGCCGGTCCCGGCGTAGCGGTGTTGGCCGCGCCTTGGCTCGCAGGCTGCGCAAAATATTCAAGACAAACAGCGCAGCCCCGCTGATAGCCAGAAAGCCGCCCAGCCCGGCCAGGCTCATGGCTGCAAAATACGCCGGGTACTGAACGATGACATCAACATGCAAGGTTTTGCGCGGCACGCCAAGCCAACCCGACCAGGCAAGAGCCAGTGCCAGAATTACCAAGCCTGAGCCGTACAACACTGGCTGCCAGCGAACCAGACGCCCTTGATAGCCAACCAGCCCGAACGCCGGCAACAACTGGTAGCCGAGCGCCATATAGGCTAGGGTTACCGCGCCGACGGTGCCGTGGTAATGAGCGGGCACCATGGTCGTGTCGTTACGAATCATCGCGCCCAAAACGCATCCTAGCAAGAACAGCAGAATCGACATCAACAACGCTGGCGCTTGCGGCGCCGACCAAACGGCGCGCCCCGCCCGCTTGAGCTGCAGCAACAGGCGCAGCGCCAGCAGCGCGGCTGCTGGCCAGACGCCCAGAGCCATTAGCAGCGTGAAGGCACGCCGAAAATCAGGGCTGTCAATGGGATAGGCGAGGTAAATGAAAGGCACGACCAGAACCGGCGCAGCGGCCAGCACCAGCAGGCCAGCCAGCCACCGGCGCGGCGCAATAGGTTGCTCCAGTACCTGCTCGCCCAGAACGGTCCAGACACTCATCAGCAAGATCACATGGAGGAACTGCAGGACGTGGCCCGGACCCCACGCCAAAATCTCAAATGCCGCTTGGCTGGGCGGCCACTGCGCCTTGGCGATGGAGGTGATCAATGCGCCCAGCGCTGCCGCTGCGACAAGCAGTGACAGCAATGCGCCCAGACGCCAGGCCGGTGCTTCTTTTAATCGGCGCACCATGCCGCGCAAAGAAGCTACGCCGCACAGCGCAACAGCGGCAAGAAACAGCAACAGACCCGTGAGAAACATCGGATGATTGAGAACCGGCACGTAGTTGGCCAGCACCGGCGCGGCGGCGCCAAAAAATAGCGGTGTCACCATCGAGGCCAGTCCCGCCGCTGCCAGCGCCAGAACAGCCCAGCGTAAAGGGCTCGCCGCAACGCCAGCTGCCAGCGACCAAAAGCCGGAAGCGCACGCTAGAAACCAGACCACCACCGCGAGGCTGACATGAAGCACCAGGGCTCGGCCAAACAATTCGCCAGAAGTGGCGACTGTTCCGAACAAGGGTGTGCGCGCGGCAATCAGCAGCACGGCACACAGTGTCGAGAGCGCGAGTGCGCTCAACGCCAGCAGCAGCCAGCCCCCCGCCACGCCGCGCACATCGGGATGCACCCTTAGCGCGGACGGCCTATCTGTATCAGTGCCGCGAAAACCTGGCCGGTCGTATTGGGTTGCTGCAGGCATTTTCAAAACGTCCCTTGATGGGGTCGATCCGACAGAAATGGCACACCGAAAAACGTCAAAAAAGCAATGACAAACACTGCAAACGCCATCACCGACGACAGCCGGGGCGATGGCTTGTACGTCATGCGCAGATGCAATGCGAGTGCCAGCAACAGCCAAGTGATGAAGGCCCAGGTTTCAAGTGGATCCCAAGCCCAATAGCGCCCCCATGCGTCCTGCGCCCAAATAGCGCCGGCCACCAGCATCAAGCCGTTGAATATCAGCGCCAGCGCCATGAAGCGATAGGCCAGGTCATCAAGCCGCTTGTCTTCGGGCAGACGCAGAAACCAGGACGAGCCCGAAGCCGTGCGTCGCATCTGGATCACACCTGCCAGTCCAACCGCCACCAGCATCGAGCCCAGAAAAACTTTACCCAAGCCGACATGAATATACAACCAGGGCGTGCGAAACGTGCGCGGAAAATGCACTTCGCCAGGGCTCGACAGCATCAGCCAACCCATCATCACAAACAGTATGGGCATGACCACTGCCGCCGATGGCCGGATCGACGGAATACGCCAATAGGTGATGACGAACACCAGTACCAAACTCCAGATATTGCTCGACAGTATCTCGAACATGGAGACGAACGGCCCCTGCCCCAGCCGCTCCCAGCGGATCAGCAGTGCTGCGGTATGCAGCAACCAGCCGAACGCAATCAGCGCCAGCACGACTCGCTCCGGACACCTTTTCAGCACCACCGCGCCTATCGCCAGCGAGCCGCCCAGCACATAACAGATGATGGCTGCCCACAAGGTTCTCAGTTCAAGTTCCATTTAGTCTTTCCTGACGGGATGCTTTACTTTAAATTTATACAATTTTAGCCTCTAACGCTTATGCAGTATGCGTATCCCGCTATCAATTTAAGAGCTAATCGGCAAAATACATGCGCCATTCGGATTAATTTCTTTCTGTATTCCAGGGTGTTGACTCAAATTTGCGCCAAAAGTGCCAAGACAGACTCAGCACGCCAACCGCGCAGGCTGCCAGCATCCATGAAATGGTCCAGTCGTAAAAGAAACGGTATCCCATCCAGGTGCGCAGTTCCCGATACTCCAGCGTTCCATCGGCCAATGCGATGCGCTCACCGGGCTGCATTTCCCAGCGCGTTCCCTGATAACGCACGACAATTTTTCGCTGGTCCGGCAACTGAAAGCGCGAGGCGCGGTCCGACGGAATCAGGTTCTCTTCGACGTTGAGCATTACCCAGATATCTTCTTTGCTGCCGGCCGGTCGCCAACTCTGCGCCTGTCCGGTGGCATTGGCCGGGTAGCTCGGCAAGTGGACCGCCGCCAGCAACGCCTCGCCGTTCACCGGACGCCACAAAAACAAAGGAGCAAAGCCCTTGTTGGAAGTGGGATAGATGCGGTATCCGAGCAGCACCAGCGGTTTATTGATCTCTATCTCGCCAAAACGTTCCTCGCCATTGCTATCGTGCCAGCGCAGCCGGTTGATCAGCCGATCCAATATCGGGCCGGCCATGTAGGCGATCTCAAAGCCGTCGTTAACAAAATCAACTTCATCAATCCGCCCCATATGCAAAGGCCCTGCGTCCCGCGACTTCAAACCGGTAAAAGCCGCACCATCGGTGACCTCGGCGGTCCCTTTCAAGTACATCAATTGGCCAGCAGCCGCCAGCAGCACCAGCGCGATCAGCGCCAGATGAAAAACCAACAGTGGCATTTGCCTGCGAAACACACCATTGGTAACGACCGCAGCGATCAGATTAATGGCCAGTAACAGCAGCGGCGCAGCCAGCCAGGGCGCGGCAGCCTGATCGAGCTTATAAACAGCGACAGAGGCGATACCAAGCAGCAGCAGTCCAACCGGTGTGAATTTGAGTGATGCCAGCGCCAGAATCAGTCGCATCAGGGCGGCGAGTCGCAGGTGTTTCTCATGCCGTCTCTACCACCGTTGCAATTGTTCTCCGTCCAGTTGCTACCGCTTGGGAAGGAAGTGACCTTAATGAAGGCCTTACGGTAATACGGCCCGTTGGTGTAGCCGACGTTCTGGGCGGGAGTCACCGAGGTGCCCGCCGCAAGCCCGGCTTCAGGTCCAACGTCGTTGAGGTTGGCCAGCAAACCGCGGTTCTTCCAGCCATGGGGGACCGCCACATGGCAATAATTGCACTTGATGCCGCCACCGATTTTGTCCGAATGTATCCCATGGCCGTCGCCCTTGTCGGTGCTGAATCCGGTTCCACCGCCGTCCCTTGTCGCGTAATTAGTGGCATTGTGGCACTTGAAGCACAGAGCATCCGCTTGGCCTGTGCCGGTGGCGGCGTCATATTTTCCTTTAAGCAAAAAGTTGTTTTCCGAACCGTGCGGCCCCCAGGGTTTGCCGTTCTCGCTGGTGTTGGTGTTGCCCGCAGGCATAACAGTCCCCTGGCCCGTGGCCGAACCATGGCAGTCGGAGCAATACATGGTCTGAGTGCCGAGCGCCCCTGAATTGTTCCACGGCGGAAGCCACCTGCCTAAGCGGTTAACACCACGGCCGGTGGGCGCCATAACCGGGTGCCACGACCGGTGGTTGTTGTTGTTGGTCGTCGTAGCCACTGCAGAGGCGCCCGCGCCGCCATCGAAGCCGTTGCTGACCGTGCCGACTGGAACAGCATGCGTTAAAGGCGCCTGGAACTCCTTGGCCTGATTGGTGTAACGCGTGAAGTTGTTATGACCGTTTGAATTTGGTGGCGTCAACCCCAAACCGCCGAGCAGCGGGCGCGTTGCACCGTTCGGATAGATGTTGTCATCCGCGTATGCGTAGTTGGAATGGCACTTCAGGCAGATCTGGTATTCGCGCGTGACGTACTTTTCGCCCACCAGGTTGCTGGCACTTGCGCCAGGGTCCCCACGTTTGGCGTTAAAGCTCAGCGGCATTGACTGGAACGAATTTCCCCCGTAGACCGGCTCGACCCCAAACGATCCGCGCAGCACGCCGGAGATGACGTTGGTGTGCACATAGCCAGCGGCATCTTCATGGCGGTGAGTACCCGCCTTTTCGTTCGTATTGCCAGCGGAAAGAGGGCCCGGCAGCCCGTTTTGCGTCTTGATCACACGATGCGGATTGTGGCAATCGGAGCATTCAGCATGGCGGTTATTGGGATTATCCAGGCCGAGGCCGCTACGTGACTCCAGCAAGTCCTTGCCGCATTTGCCGGTAAGCTTGCTGCAATTGGTGTCGGGTCCATCGTTGAAAACACCACCGACGTTGTGCGTTTCGGTTCCTGCGGCCTGCTCGCTTGACTTGATAGGCATGTGTCGGCCGAGCGCGAAATCCGACTTGATATCCGGAATTGCGTTCGAGGATTGCGTGATGTAGCTCACCGCTGAATCGGCGCTGGTGGTGTGGCATTGGTAGCAGGTTTCTTCGAGCGCGGCGGCGCCACCGATCTTTGGTTTAGCGGCACTGTCGGTGCCTTCGCGCAGCAAACGGCGTGCGCCCTGCACAGTGTGCGTGTCGTGGCAATTCAGACAGCCGACCTGCCAGACTGGCGGATTGGCATTGGCAGGAATTCCAATTGACGAAGGAAATTCACGCTGCTTTGCCGCCTCAGGCGTATAGGTCTGCGTTGCAACCAGACTGTTGGCGTGCGCCGAAAAGGCCCAGGCACTGCCGCCCTTGTCATGGCAAGCCAGGCAGATGATGTCATTGGTCGCACTGAAGGCGCCGCCGACAGGCTGGGTTACCTGAAAGCGATTCATGCGCAAAAATTTGGCGTTGCCGTTGGTGGTGGTCTTGTCGCGTAAATGCGGATCATGGCAAGTCGAGCACTGCATCTGGTTGTTTTCCAGCGGCAGTTGAGGTTTCGCGGCCCCGGTGACGCGATTCCCGACGAGTGAACCATCGGGACTACGCAACTCGCCGTCCAGATTGGCAAGTGCAGCGTTATACGTGAATGAAATCGGATGATCGGCACTCAGATCAGTCCCCAGATTGCGGGTAAAGCCAGTCGCCGCGTTGCCCGGCACCTTGACGGGTGTGGGTGTGTTCATTGCAATCGTGGCGTTCTTCGCGCCATTGAGCGCATTGACTTTGTCGATGGCCATAGTGCCGTCATGGCAGGACAGGCAGAGCTTGGAACTGCCACCGGGCTGCGTAGCCAGTTCCGCCGCGTCGGCTTCCATTGAGGTGGAGGAGTAAAGCGTATAGGTCTGGCCGGACAATTTTCGGTTCCAGAGCGGCGCTCCTAGCGCAGTCGAGCCACCGCCAAAACTGATGGTTTCGGCTTCATGCGGTGTGTGGCAGAACACACAAACCTGCGTTTCCGAAGTCGCCTTTACGCTACGCGCCGGCACTGTGCCCCCAGATGGCGTAGCCGATCCGTCCGGCACGGCAGAGAAATTGTGTTTGGTTCCCCGCACGTCCGGAATTTTGTTAGTAGGAGCGATTTGGGCGTGCGTAAAGTTACCCACCAGCAGAAGAGCCAACATAAGCAAGGCCGCTGCAGGATATTTGGGTAACTGCATCAGGTACCTCCTAAAAGCTGAAAAATAGCAATCCGTCCATTGAACATATCGGCCACATAAATTCGTCCACGCGGGTCACTCCAGACGCCGGCCGGCAAGTAGAACTGGCCCACTTCTTTTCCGGTTCCACCGAGAGGCATCAAAAAGCTTCCTTCGCTGTTGAACACCAGTAAATTGTCGTAAAAAGATTCCACCACGTAAATGTTGCCTGAAGCATCCACCGTCACGCCCTTGGGCCGGGTGAAATTGCCAATAAACAGCCCGCGCTGCCCAAGCGTTCCTGTCACCTGACCCCGTGTGTCGTAGATTTGAACGCGAGCATTCATGCCGTCGGTCACGTACAGCTTGTCGGCGGCAAAAGCCAGATGGGTCGGAAAGTTCAGTTCACCTTCGCCCTCCCCGCGATGGCCTATGGTTTCCAGCAAAATACCGTTGTCATCAAAGACCTTGACGTCATGCGCGTGGGTATCAGACACGTAGATCCGGCCGCGTTGCGCATCGCGCGCCAAACCAGTGGGCCGCGTCAATACACCCTGGCCAAAACTTCCGATCGGCTTGCCTTCCCGGTCCAGGCGAAACACACCACCCAATTCGGCATCGGCGACCAGAATCTGCCCGCCCGCACCCATGGCGATCCCTATGGGCGTGACGAATCGTTTGTTTGGCATAGCCCGGTTCCACACCAGCAACTTGCCAGCCGCCTGGTCAAACACAAACACCGCATGGTTGCTGACGTCGGTGACGTAGATGCGGCCGTCGGCATCAACCGTCCCGCTTTGTGGCCGCTTTAATGCGGTACGGTCCTCGTCACCATCGAACAGCCCGACCAGCCAGGCCAGCACTTTCATGCCCTTGCTGCGTGTATCACCTGTTTCGGGGACGAAATTCTGTTCACCGACCAATTCGCCAACATAACCGTAGCGAGGCGTTTCCGGAGCTGCCGGCCAGGTTGCCGTCGTACCGCCAGCCCGCTGCTCCGGGTCGAAGCGCATGACGTATTTGGTCTCGGCACAGCCGGACAGCGCCAGCCACGACGCGAGCAATAGCAAAAATGGACCGAAAATCAGCCTATTCACTTGAGGAAGCCTTCTTTTGGGGAGGTGCGATGCGAAATATTTGGATGCGCGCATGCACACTGTCCGCAACATGAAGCATGTTTTGTTCCACCCACAAGCCAGTGATGCGGTTGAAACTGGGCGGTACCGCACCACCGCCGACAAAGCTTGTCAGCAATTCCCCATTTTCAAAGACTTTGATCGTATTGTCGAAACTGTCACTTACAAAAACGCGGTTAAAGCGGTCAACTGCAATAACGCCAGGCATTTTCAATAAACCGGAACCAAGCGTATATCGATCCCGCCCGTCTCGACCGATGACCACAATTTTGCGGCCAACACGGTCGACAAGGTACAGGCCATCAGGTCCGCTCGCCAGCGCTTCGATACTTCGGCTCTCATCAGAGCGAAGGACCGACAAGACGCGGCCCAGGCTATTAAAAACGACGACATGATTGCGCAAACTATCGGCGACCAGCACCTCCCCATTGGACGCGTCCACCAGAACCCCAACGGGACGAGCGATCTCAAGCGCATTGTCAAAGCTGCGCAGCAGTCTGCCATCTACAGAGTAGTGCAACACCTTTTGCGACCCAATGTCGGCCACATAAAGTGACAGGTCCGACGCGACCGCGATGTTGCCCATTGCCCCGCCAGCATAGTCAGCAAACGAGGTCATGCTCTGCTGGGCGGTGTCATAGCGATAGATCTTTCGGCGACCGGCATCGGCCACAAAGACGTAATTGCCACGCGCTGCCACCGCAGCAAGAGATATCCACTGAAGATTTCCGGAAAAGTCGGGCTTGCGTGCAAAGGGGCTCAGCGGATCGGGAAGCGCACTGACGCGCGCACCTGTCAACGTTGACCAATGCGTCAACAACGATTGCTTACCCGCTTCGCCACTGGAACGCGGCGCTGATGGCGATGCGGCGCAGCCCAGCGTCAACGCACCGGCCCCAAACAGCATACCGAGGCACCATGCGCGGCGAGGGTGAAGAAGCTCGGATTTTTTCATCATGAACGCTCAGTTTCTTTCTAATGGCAATTTACGCTACCACTTCCCCGGGCCCGTTGTGGAGTCGCCGCCATAGATGCCACTGGGCAGGCCAGGTTTTCCTGAATGGCACAAGTCGCAATTCGCCGCCCCCCATGCGACCTGGTCGTTATGGCACATGCCGCAAAACTTGCCATTGATGATGTCGGACATCAACACATCGTTGCTCCCAGCGCGCATCTTGAAGCCAAGTTCGGAATGACAGACTTTGCAGCGAAAGCGGATGCGATGAAACCAATGCGGAAAAACCACCGGTCGAACACCCTCTTTTTCTGCGCGCTTGTTTAGCACCACATCTCCATATTCGGCATGCACCGGAATAGAGACGGCAGCCAGCCAGAGCGCAAGCGCACTGCCCAGCGCGCACTTGACCAAGTGTGTGCACCTTGTCGCGCCCCTGCTGTATTTGCGCCAGAGACAGACGGCTTTCATTTCCGCTCCACGCTATGGCAACGCTTGCACTCGGTCAGCGGAAAAGAAACCGCTCCGTGACACACGCCGCAATATTCGCCTTGCAGTATCTGAAACATGTTCATCTGCTTGGTGCCACCGGCCTTGGACTTGAACAGCTGCTCATGGCAATTGCTACAGTCCAGCCATTCGGTATGCTGCTTGTGGGGGAAGCGCACCATAGGCATTTCGCCGGTGCGCGGCATGATCACATCCTGATCCAACACCTTGATCTTGGTATCCGGCAAGATATTGGTTCGCGGAGCGATCAGGCCCTGCTCAAGCGCCTGAACCCAACGGACGCGATTGCCCACCGCATCGGGAGGCAGTTTTGCCAGCGCCTCTGCAGGTTCCTGCAGTAGCTTGATAGCAGGATTGGCGGGATCATGCACGCCGTCTTTGGCCAAGGGAAGGCGGTCAGCAGCCAAGGCGGCGCCTGCAAACAAACACGCGGTCACGACCCAAAGCCGGATTGATATGCTGCGAAGGATGTGCCCTGAAAGCATCGACATGACCGCCTCTATTTTTCTATCCTGGAATATAGACACCAGCACTGCGGATGGCGCGCACCAACTCTTTGGTCGAGTCCTCCAACAGCTTGACCCCCGACTCGTAATCTTTCTTGGCCGCCATCCCTTCGGCATTTCCGCGTAAAACCGCCGCCTGTTCAAGGGACTTCTGCACCATCCCATCGAGTCCCGCATTACTGGCACGCTTCTCATCAAGCAAGACCTTGACCAGCATCTTGTGCGTATCGTTGCGATCAACCTCGTAGCGATACTCTTCTTCCTTGCTCGCAAAATTAAGCGAACGCACAAGGGTATCGCCTTCGCGCAAACCTTCTATTGCCTTTCTGGCCGTTACATAAACTTTATCAAGCAAGACGCGGCCCTGGTCGATTTTTCCGGCGGCGGCAAGCGCGGCGGCTTCGCGTGCCTGCGCTTCCATCGCGCTTGTGTTTTCCGCGCCCTTTGAGCCCTGATTCTTTTCCGTATTTATGCGCTTCAATGCTGCCAGCAAGGCCTTTACACTCTCCATACGCCCGTCAAAGTCGCTTTTATCTTTCGCCCCGGTGACCTGTCCCGGAGAAGCCAGATGAACACCCTCAAACATCAGTTTTGCTGCCTGATCCAGCATGCGGGACGCTTCAACAGCGTTGCCCGCCTTGTACGCATCTTCTGCCTGCTTACGCAATTCACGCGCTTTAACGCGCAAAGCAAGAGCCTCAGGGACCGCACTACTTTCAATCTGCTTCGCAGCCGACGATTTTTCAATCAATGTTGAAACCGATGCCAAACGGCGCTCTAACTGCTCCTTGTCCTCCGGCGTGCGGGCAGGACGTGCTGCGGGTACGGCAGGCGGATTGACAACCTGCGCCGGTTCGGCGGCGCCCGCTGATGCCATGGGTAGACTGGCACTCCACAGCATCAGCATCATGCTTTTTTTGAGATTTTTTTTCATAATAGACTTCACGGAGGGACCTCGGATGAATGCGGTACGACCACTCCAGCAATGCGCAATGAGCGCTGCAAATGGCTGGTCGCGCCTTCTATCGTTTTCACGGCAGCGATGTAGTCTTGACCGCTTGCCTGCTTCTGCGCAATAACGCGAAGGTCGCGGCTCTGCTGCGCGTAGTGCTCGGCAACTACAGCCGTTTCACGCACCGTATTGAGCTGTGCGATGGCGATCGGAATCAATTCTTCGTAACTGCGGTTGCGAGCCAATTCGTGTCTAAACTCCTCAGCCGGCAAATCGAACTTCAGCCCGTACACAATTGTTTCTGCCGCAAGTATCTTATTCAATGTCGCGACGACGCTCTGGTAGGCGCTATTCAATACCACGTTAGCTTCGTCCTGATTGCCACCCAGAATCAGCGCGTCGGCCTTGTCCACCATGCCGTCAATTCGGTCGACATCGGCAACGACCGTGGAGGCCTGCAGTTTTTTGGGGGACATGCGGCTTGAAAGGCCCTTTTGCTGCATTTGAAACGTACGTATCGCTTCGCGCAATTGCGTATTGCGGCTGCGTTTTTGCGCAAGCTGTTGCACAGGATCAGGTACCAGAGATGATGCTGCAGCGATTTGCCGCAACGACTCATCGAGTAGCAGCATCGCAGCTTCCCCGCGACTGGCATTGAACTCGGTTTCCGCCTTTGCATACCGAGCCTGTGCCTCAGCCAGTTTCCTTTTCGCTTGAGCGTTGTTGCTCTGGGGTATGCGCAGGACTGCCGGTGATAGCGACAGCAATTGCTTGACCAATCGCAGTTTGCGCTCCAGCGTCGCACGGAAAGAATTGGCGCGGACCTCGACGCCGCCTGTCGCATCGGGTTTGGCAAGTACAACAGAAACCGGTTCGGCAGCCGCGGCCGCATCCGCAGCCGCACCAGCCAGCATCAGACCGAACCATGCAAAAGACGCGGTTATCCGAAAATTTCTCATGGCTTGGCTGCCGCCTTCACAACTGGCGTTTTGGTCTTCGAATGGCAACGACGGCAGTCCGATACTGGAAAAGCAACTTTGCCGTGGCAAACGCCACATTTCTGACCGAGCAGAATGGCCGCCATGCTGATCTGGTTAGCGCCCTTTTGCGGGATAAAAATTGCAGGATGACAGTTCGAGCAATCCAGCCACTGCGTGTGCTCTTTGTGGGGATAGACCACATCTGGCATCGAGCCTTTGACTTCACGCACGATGTTCATGTCCATCACCATCGGCTTGGCATTCGGGTCGATGCGGTCAAAGCGCGGATTGATCTTGTTTTCATTGAGAGACTTGACCCAGTCCACCCGATTCCCATCATTGCTCTTGGTCAGCGCCCCGAACGCGGCCAGCGGCGGCTGCAGCGACAGCGTGCCGTCGTTCGCGGGGTCGTGAATGCCATCTTCAGCCGGTGGCAGGTTTCGCTTTGCTGCCGGCTGCATGAGTCGATTAAAGGTATTCACACCGCCTGCGGCTGCAACCGTTGGTGGACCTGCAGGGGCTGCGGCCGCGGGTGGTGCTTCAGCTGGGGCCGCAACCGGCGCTGCAGCTGCGATTTTGGTCGAAGCATCTGCCGGTGGCGCGGCGGCCTCGACGCTCTTCGCGCCAGAACCCGATTGACTGACGATGTATTTGACCGCAGACTGCATTTCGGCATCGGTCAGCTTGGCGTTTCCGCCTTTTGCTGGCATCGCGCCCTTGCCCTTGGTTGCATTGGCGACCATAGCAGCCTGACCGGCTTTGATGCGTGGCGCCCATGCAGCAGCGTCGCCAAGTTTGGGCGCACCCGCCGCGCCAGTTGCATGACAAGCTCCGCAGGTGCTGTCGTAAACAGCCTTGCCGTTAGCATCTCCACCGGCCGCAGCCACCACCGCTGGCGCCGCAGGGGCTGACGGAGCAGCCGCCTCGGCATTCTTCGTACCAGAACCCGATTGACTGACGATGTATTTGACCGCAGACTGCATTTCGGCATCGGTCAGCTTGGCGTTTCCGCCTTTTGCTGGCATCGCGCCCTTGCCCTTGGTTGCATTGGCGACCATAGCAGCCTGACCGGCTTTGATGCGCGGCGCCCATGCGGCAGCGTCGCCGAGTTTGGGCGCACCCGCCGCGCCGGTCGCATGACAAGCACCGCAGGTACTGTCGTAGACAGTCTTGCCGTTGGCATCGCCACCGACCGCAGCTACAACCGCGGGCGCACCAGCTGCTGCTGGGGCGGCCGCCTCGGCACTCTTCGCGCCCGAACCCGATTGACTGACGATGTAATTTACCGCAGCCTGCACCTCGGCATTGGACAAGCTGGCGTTTCCGCCTTTTGCCGGCATCACGCCCTTGCCTTTGATGGCGCTGGCAACCAGAGCTTTTGAACCGGCCTTGATACGCGGCGCCCACGCAGCAGCATCACCCAGCTTGGGCGCGCCCGTAGCGCCCGTGCCATGACAGGCGACACAGGTGCGGTCGTAAATGGCTTTTCCGTCTGGCGGGCTCGCTGCATTGACCTGCACACAGAGCAGCGACAACAAAACTGCCCCAAGCCGCACAATTAATTTATTCATGATGCGTCCTATTTCTTCTGCTGGGTTTGCGGCTTCGCAGGCGCAGCTGCGGCAGCCGGCGCCACCAGCGAATTGATGGTGCTTTGGTGCACCTGGGTCGGCGTGCGGGGTTTGCCGGAGTGGCACAGGTCGCAATTTTCTACCGACCACGCTATGCTGCCGTTGTGACAAGCGCCACAATACTGGCCATCAATAATCTTGACCATGTCAATTTCATTGCCGCCCGCTTTGAACTTGAAGCCCAGGTCGGCGTGACATACTTTGCAGCGAAATCGGATACGGTGAAACCAATGAGGAAATACGGCAGGTCGCATGCCAGCAGCATCGGAATAGTTGTTGATGACAATGTCACCATACTCGGCGTTAGCCGTCTGCATGGTGAACAGGCCGCCCACCAAGATCATAAGTATTAGCAGCCCCCTTTTGATGGCTGAGCCGTATATCTTCAACGTTATCATTCCAATAATCCTCTCATAGATACCAAAAGCAAAAATCAAAAGACTCAAAACGTGCGAGTCACGGAAAATAATATGGACCGGTTCAGGGTCGTGGCGCGCTGCACGGCTGCTGTAGTGGCCCTGGGGACGGAGTTTCTCGCTATCAGCATGTTCAACCTCAACTGGGTGCGCCCAATTGAGTAGTCAAAACGGTTTTCCCATGCCGCGGTTTCCTGGTCTTGCGGGCCGCCCAGCAGCGGCAGCAATGCCTGACTGTTCAGCCGCAGGTCCGATACGAAGCGCAGACGCCGGACGCCGAATACGCGTTGGTGTTGATAGGTCAATGAACCGCCGGAGGTCGTTACAAAACCATGCTGCTCGCTGGAGTTCTGTTGCAGGATTCCCAGCTCGGTCGTGTTACCAAGGATCGCGAATTCTTGACGCACCCCTTGAATAGTAAGATTTCCGGTCCACGAGCTGTACTCGCCAGTCGGCAGATTGCTTGACGCCTGCAAATTGATAAGCTGGAAAAACTCCTTCCGGCCGCTTACGGTGCGCGAATCACTCGCACTGAGCCGTATCATCGCGTCCCCTGGCTCCTTGCTAATGTTCCATGACAAGGAACCGCTGTGGGTCAATCGCAAGGTCGATCCGGAATCCTCGCTGAAAGTACCGTCACTCAAAGTAGTGCGATTTGAATTTCCGCTGCTCGCCACAGCTGCAACGCTTTGCGACAAGTCCATAGAAACCGTCGATATCGGGCTGACAGTGAAACTGCGACTCAGGCCGTGGCTCAATTGCAGGGAGACCTGACGGCTTGCCTCTTCGCTGCCCGTGGTGTTGGTAAAGCTGCTCCCGGCGGACCAGTTGTAGCGGAACTTGCCCAGCTCGGTGAAATCGGGTTGATAGGTTGCACCGATGGTTTGATTCGTGTTGTTGCTTCGCAGTCCGTTAGTTGTAATCAGATTTACATTGGCGCCCGCATTGAGTCGGGTAAATCTGCTGAGTTCGTAGTTGATGCCCAGATTGACGTTCGCGTTGCTGTTGCGGGCTCCAGCAGAGTTGCCGTCAAATCCAAAACTGGTATCGCGAAAGCCAGTGCTGTCAGATGCCAGCGTGAACAGCCGGGCACCGCCAGTAACCGTCAACGGCTGATCGTCCGGGCGCCAGAAAGCCAGAGTACTCAGTTGCGTAATGCGGGTGTTATTGTCCCCACTTACAAGGTGATAGTTGGACCGACTGATGTTGCTCATGCTCTCCACCGAAAGTGACGAGCTCGGTGTGTAGCTGTGCTGTAAGGTCAAATTGTTTTGAACCGCAGACTCATCAGTATCCTCATGCGTGTTGACCGAGCGGTTGCCAATCAACTGCATGCGCTGATTTTGCAGCGCGTGCGAAATACTCAGTTGCCAACTGTCTTGCTGGTCGCGACCATTCAGGTCGCTGTCTTGCGTGCTACGGTCCCAGCCAAACATCGAGTCGCCCTGCGACTGTGTGTAATGCTGAGAAAAGCCGTAGCGTTGACTGGCGTACCCATTGCCGATAGCCAGTTGGCTGGAGATACGGCTGTCATTGCGATTGAAATGCGCTTCGAACGGAAATCGGCTTTGCGGCAGTATCGACAATTGTCCGCCGCCGGTCAGAATGACGTTGCGGCTTTTGTTGCTATTGCTGTTGCCGAACTCCGTCGCATTGCTGTCGCTGCTGGACTTTGCAAACGTCAGTCCGACGTTGCCGGTCAGTTGCGAAAACCACGGCTGCCAAATAAAAGTTTGGGTACTGGCGTTCAGCGTCGTGCTGAATCCATGCTGCGTCCTGGTTTGATCTCCAACGGTATCGCGCCTAAGGTCGTAGGACACCGCGCCGCCAATGCGCACCGGGGGCAAGGCCCAAACGTTTCCCTGTGTCGTTTCTCCATCAGCAGTGCCGCCACTCTGCAAAGGCCCCGGTTGCTCGATAGGACCGGAATCTCTATTTTGTGAAGCCCCATCCGCTGAAGGCAAGGCCGAGCGACCTACACCCGGCCACAGCAAAGCCACCACTGCCATCAACAAAGTCGGCGAGAAGACCCCATGCTTTACCAGTCGATCAGACACACTACACCTTGCTTGTTTAAGCAGGCACAACCACGCGCCTGCCGGCATGACCTAACGGTGCCCCGTGCCCTCCAATTACTTTGACTTTGCCTTTGCCTTTGCCAGCGGCAGAAAACCCGACTGATCAACCTCCGCCGGGGTTTTTTTCTTCAGATCTGCCACGAAGGTGTTCCATGCCGCCTCGCTCTGATCTCTTTGCGCCAATTCCTGCGCACGCACCTTGACCTCGTCAAACGGGTGTGCCTGTGCTGGTTTGCGATCAACCATTCGAAACACGGCGATTCCCTCCAGCAAGCGCAACGTCTCCGTGGTCTCGCCGGCCTTTAGTTTACTAAGCACCTCCTGAGTACCGTCGGGCAGCATGCCTTCGTGCAGGTAACCCATGTCGCCGCCCTGCTTGGCAGAGGGGTCCGCCGAATGCTTGCGCGCCAGCTCTGCAAAATCGGCACCGCCGCGCAATAGCTTGACTAGACTTTTCGCTTCTTCATCGGTCTTGACCCATGTCTCTTTTGGCGACGATGGATCGACCTTCAACAATATTGCTGAAACACGAAGCTTCTCAGGCTCGGTGAATTTTTCGGGATGCTTGAGAAAATACGTTTTCGCATCCTTCACGTCAGCCTTGACATTGGCGCGCGTTGCGGCCTCAAGCTGACCCAGAATGTTGTCTTCTTCCAGACGCGCTGTGAGGCCCGGCAGCACTTGCGCACGGTTCTTTTTCCACTGCTCGCTGTTGGCATAACGCTGCTCATAAGTCTGCATAGTCTTCTGAATTTCGGCAGCATCCGGGCGCAGGCCGCGCCGTTTGGCTTCGCGCAGCAGCAGCACGCGCGCAACCAGCTTGTCGCCTACTTCACGTTGCAGCACTGCGATTTCGTTCTCAGGCGGTTTGCCGTGATAGAACTTGCCGCGCGAGGCGGTACCGAAAGCTTCGTCGTATTCTTTGCGGGTAATGACCGTGTCGCCTACCTTGGCGAACACACTGTTCGGCCCGGCTGTGCTGCCGGCTTTGGCCGGAGTTGCAGAAGCTGCTGGAGCTGCTGGAGCTGCAACAATATTGCTGGTGCCCAGCATAGCGAACGACAGCATAGCTGCGTTGCATAGATATTTTTTCGCTATTCTCATATTCAAGAAACCTTTCGTTCTCGGGCAAAACCTGCCCCAAACAAGAGGGAGACAAGATGCTTGTCTCCCTCTTAGGTGCCTTAGCAATCCACTATTTATTTAATGTGGCAAGCCAGGCAAACTGCGCTGTTGGTATTGGCAACACGCAGGAAAGTCGGGTTCTCGCTATGGGGGTCATGGCAGCTCGCGCATTCAACCAGAGCCTGGTTGCCAGTAGCCCCGGGGACCGGGCTGGTACCAGTTGCAAGACGGGTGTAAAGCTGCATGTCGGTCTTCTCACGAGTGCCGGCAGCTCCGGTCCCTGGAGTATCAACCCACCAGACGTCATTACCGTTCAGGTTTGACCACTGGACGCCACGGAAATCTTTATCCCTGAATCCGCCGTCTGCGACTGCGGCTGCAGGATACGCAATGTTTCCGGGCATACCGCCACCATACTGAATACCGATCGGATGATCGTTCCTCAGATCCGTTCCAATATTGGTAATAACCCCTGCACCAATTTTGCCGTCGGCGGTCAGGTTTCCTTGACCAGTCACGGGAGTGATGTTGAGGCCAGCAACTGTAGTGCCTGATCCAGGCTGATTGATCATCACGTTCATGGCCTGCCCGCCATCATGACAGGACAGACAAGCCAGCGAAACCGAACCTACCGGAGCCGTCGCTCCGTCTAAGCTGGAAGTGCCCAGACTGTTGTAGGTCTGATATGTAGTCGGCGCCGCCAGAACACGATTCCACAAAGGCACAGCGGCGGAGATATCCGCGCCGTGCGGCGTATGGCAGAACACGCAGATTTCCTGGGTACCGGTAAACTTGTTAGCACCAGTACCGAGGGCTCCAAGGTTGTGCTTGGTATTAGCAATACCCGCCAACGCCGGCGCACTGCCCAGCACTCCCAGCGCCAGCAACGCAGTGGCTACGCCACCTGCCCAGCGCGCTCGCCCATCTTTAAATAAACTCATTTTCATGATTTCCTAACCTACCTTTCTTGGTAACCACGTTTTCAAGACCACTCTCTCCAACCCGGATTGTTTAAGTACACCTTAAAGCATGCAAATAACAGGCCAAGTGCCTACTTGATCCACATCAAGGAATTTCTGTGACACACTGATTTTTCTACGCATCGGCACCTCCCTAATTCCTGAAAACGAGAATCACATCCCAAAGACTGGAAACTTCTCCGGGCAGAGGAGGGGCTTTAAACCACACAGCTACTTTTTCGCCGCGGCTTGCTTCTTCACTGCGAAGCCGGCATCGGCCGCGAGTTTGGCGGGCCGGTAAATGTCTACCTTGCGATAGAACTGGTCGACCACATAGACTCGGCCGTCACCATCAATCGCGATGCCTGAGGGAAGCAGGTATTTCGCCATACCGTCCTTTTCCGCACGGTTACCCACTGACAGCAACAACTTGCCATCGGGTGTAAAAATCTGAAAGTTACCGAATGCGCTGTCGACGATATAGACATTGCCGTCCGGGTCAGTGGCAACTTCCTTGGGTCGGGAAAATTGCCCGCCCTGCCTTCCTATGCCACCAAACACCCGGACAAACGTACCGTCTGACTTAAACACTTGCACACGGAAATTGGCGCCATCAACGACGTACAGCAAGCCGTCTTTTCCAATTGTCACGTCTCTCGGCAAATTGAACTCTCCCGGGGCCGAACCGCGCTTACCGATGTCGAGCAAGTGCTTGCCGCTTTGCGCGTCGAACACACGCACCCGATGGTTTTCGCTGTCGATGCCGCCGGCATCTACTACGTAAATCCGGCTTCCCTCTGCGTCCACCGCAATGCCCACCGGCCGGGAGAACATTTTCGCCTCGCCTACAGTACGCAGGAATTTACCGTCCTTGTCGTACACCTGAACATGTTTGGCGGAACTGTCGACCACATACAGATTGCCCTGACCATCGACGTCAAGACCCAACGGCGTCTCCAGTCGGCCCAACTCGTCCTCGCCGATCTTGAAATAGCGCTGATTCGGGATATCGAATACCGAGACATAGCGAAGGGCCGTGTCACTGACAAAAACACGACCATGGAAGACCGCAACACCATACGGCTTACCCATGCCTTCGCCAATCCTGGGTTCGCCGGTAAACAGCCGCCTTAAATTGGCATTCTTGTCTTCAGCAACGACATCAGCGCTGGTGTAAATGGAGCGTTCAAAAAAGAACCGCGCTTCGTCGGGCGGCGGCGGAAACACCGGAATTTCCTGCTCTTTGAGAGACTGCTGTGGCAGCGCGCAACCCGCAACGAGCACTACGAAAATCAGTTGAAGGATGCCCAGGGAGGTTTTGCTGGAAGTTGGAATTCTCATTTTCGTCTTTCCTTCGTCAGGTTGTGGCGGACACAACCGCAAAACGGTTGTGAGAGGGCACTTGCAAGCAAACACCGTACCACCTGACAACACTCTCTTGGATTGTGCGAGATCCCATGAGCTGGTCATTTCAGTGTGAGACCTTTCCCGTTAGGCATTGTTCTTGCGTGCGCCATCAATCAATATCAAACAGCTGCAGAAGGTCACGTCGTCCAGCCCGTGATCGCCACCTCGCTTTTATAAAAATGACCAAAACTAACACCCTGTTTCTAACCAACTGCTGGCGACTCGTTTTATTACTCATAGTCTGGTTTGCCTCCGGCTCGACGCCAGCCATGGCGGGCGAAAAAAGTGCTCCCTCCTCCTCAAAAGGCGAGATCCGTCCGGCCGTGCTTTACCATGACTACTGCTCTGTTTGTCACGGTGACAAAGGCGACGGCCGCAGCCGAGCCCAGAACAGCCTGGTGCCGCCGCCGCGCGACTTCACGACAACTGACTCAACCTCACAACTGACACGTGCCCGCATGATCGAGTCGATAACCAACGGTCGTGCCGGCACCGCCATGACTGCCTACAAAACGCAGCTCAATCCGAAAGAAATCGAAGCGCTCACTGACTATGTACGCAGTTCTTTCATGCAAGGCTCGGCTGCGCCAGACAACAGCCGTGGTCGCATGGTGTTTTCCAAGAACTGCTCGGTTTGCCACGGCGAGAAAGGTGACGGACGCAGCCGCGCACAAGCTAGCCTAATGCCCCCGCCGCGCGACTTCACATCCCCTGCGTCCAAATCAGACCTGACACAACAACGCATGATCGCCTCAGTGACCTACGGTCGCCCTGACACCGCGATGGCCGGATTCAAAGGCCAGCTAAGTGCGAGTGATATAAATGCTGTCGTCGACTACATTCGCACCGGCTTTATGGCAGCCCCTTACACAGAGGGCATTTCGGGTATCAAGAACGGCCGGCGCGCGGCACCACCGGAGGCGACCGCACCGCCCGACAAGCCCGTCGCTGTCAACATGTCACTGCCGATGCCGAGCGCCTTGAAAGGCGATGCAGTCAAGGGCGCGGCCTTCTACATGAGCAACTGTGCGACCTGCCACGGCACCACCGGCGACGGCCGCGGCCCTCGCGCCTATTTTATCAATCCGAAACCGCGCAACTTCCTGCATCCTGCATCACGCCAGCAATTCAATCGGGTCGCAATATTTGATGCAGTTTCAGCCGGCAAGCAAGGCACCGAAATGCCGGCGTGGCGCCAGGTACTGAACCAGCAAGAGATGGCCGATGTTTCCGAATTTGTGTTCAAGCGCTTCATTCAGCCGGTACCAGGAAACTCTAAACCAGCAAAAACATCGAAGTAATGAGAATCGCGCTTTTTATGGCACTGCTGGTGTCGCTAACAGCCTGTTTCGATTCAACAGCGCCTGCCAACGTTGCACTCAAGACATCAAGCGTTGCCCAGCCGGCGGCGACGCCAAACGATCATGAGCTGGGGCGCAGCATTTATAACTTTCGCTGCTATTTCTGCCACGGTTATTCTGGCGATGCGCAGACATTGGCCAGCAGCTACCTTGAACCTCGCCCGCGCGACTTTAACGCAACATCTGCCGATAAGCTGAGCCGGGATAGCATGCTTGACGCCGTGAAGAACGGACGTTCCGGCACGGCAATGAAAGGTTTTGAAGGCATATTGAAGCCGGCTGAGATCGCTTTAGTTACGGATTTCGTTCGCCGTGAGTTCATGATCGACAAATCACCAAATACCCGTTATCACACGACAGAAAACGGCTGGCCTAATCATGAGCGGTATGCTGCAGCATTTCCATTTGCCACCGGCACAATCATGCTCGACGCTCCGGTCGAATCAATGACACCCGAACAACGCGCGGGCCGCCGATTGTTCATGTCAAGCTGCGTTAGTTGTCACGACCGCGCAAAAGTCAGCGAGCCTGGCGCGCCCTGGGAATCGCGTCCGCTGTCTTATCCGCGAAATGGATTTTCGCCCGGCGACAATTACGCTTCGCCTGGCCGAACCGGGCCCGGCGCGACACCTGGAGTGGACGCCGTCACCAGTGCCACGCCCTACCATTTGCATGACAAAGTGCCGCAACTTGCAGGCTTGTCGGCGCAACAGCGAATGGGCGAATCCCTGTACCAAGAGAATTGTGCGTTCTGCCATGCAGCCGACGGCACCGGTCGCAACTGGATTGGCAGTTTTCTGGAGCCGCATCCACGAGACCTGACTTCGAAAGTAGTCATGTCTGCCATGACGCCTGAGCGTCTGTCGGGCGTGATTCGCGATGGCCTGCCCGAAACGTCCATGCCCGCATGGAAATCCGTCCTCAAGGAGGACGAAATTGAGGCCGTCGTCGCTTACGTTGGCAGAGCCTTTCACCCCTTGTCGCAAAGCCCATCGGTCGCTGCCAGCGGCGCCCGCTGACAACGCCACGTCCTGTTGCTTAACTCAGGTCCACGCGTCGGACCAAGCGCGATCGAAAAGGCAACTGAATTTATAAAGAGAGAACTTGCCACCAGCTGCGGCGCATGCATTAATTGGTGGCACATTTATTGCTGATCATTTCTGCAGCAGTTCAACACTACCTGTTGGCATTATTTGTTCACTTCAAAGAAAGCATATGAAAACCTATCTCCTGAGCAGCATCGTTGTAGCTGGATCATTGTTAGTAGCCACTCAAGCCTATGCCGCCAGCGGCAAGGATGTTTACGAAGCCAGCTGCGTCGCTTGCCACGCCAGCGGCGCTGCCGGTGCCCCCAAGCTTGAGGACAAGGCTGCCTGGGCACCGCGCCTTACAACAGGTGCCGCCGCCCTTCACACATCCGCACTTAAAGGCAAGGGTGCCATGCCGGCCAAAGGTGGCAATGCCGCGCTTTCCGATGCAGATGTCATTTCGGCCGTGGACTTCATGATGAGCAAAGCCAAATAAGCCGTTTTTTTCTTTAACTGACGTTGAAAGGCATGCGTAAAAGCTCGGGCCTTTCAACCTTTCCTACTCTCTTTCTCTTTCGAAATATTTCTCTGCGCTGATATATCGCAGTTTGTGCGCTTTTACCCTGCGCTGTTAAACACTCGCCATCGCACGACACCTGATTCGCCCGCGACAGGATGGACGCCATCTGGGCGAAGAGTTCGCAATCTATGGCGAAGGCCATCCGACCAAAGCGCCTGGTCCGCTTGAAAAATCGGGCTACTCTACAGTGCAACGAAATTCCGCATTCGATTGAGTACCCGCAAGCCAACTAACGCCTGCAGTAATGAAGCCCAACGCTGTCCCACCAGTTTCTGTGATCAGGCGCATCAGCGCAAAATTCTGTTCTCCAGAATCGACGTCATCGCGCTTGCAACGCTGGGTGTGGTGAGAGTGGACAGCAACGCTTCTCGCTATAACGCTACGGGTTCGCGTAGCGCCTAAAAACGGTAGTGCTAAATTCAACGCCATCATGTTTGAGGTGGAAGCTCATGATGGCAGCAAGCCATCAATCACGATGCAGTTTTTGTGATGCCACTAGATACTTTTTGACAAACTTACCCACTCAGGGGTTGGCCGGCATAGCGACCCCTGCGCCCATTGCGACCCATTTCGCCTCATATCCTGAAATTTTGCTTTTAAATGATTATGGATGGACGTTGATTGGCCAAAAATTGATTTGCATCAACAAGCACAATAGCCATGCCGCTACTATGCAAGCTCATTCCATCAATCAAGGGAATCTACGTTTTCGGTGGTTTTTAAGCTCTTGAGTCGCCGGGTAAATGTTTGAAATTATCAAAATGTAATGCCTGAGTTAACGCCGATGAATAACTCCACGCACACCTTGAAAAAAACTCTTGCGGACTCCTGGTTGTTCCGGATGCTCGATGACGAGCAACTTGACCAGATGGTTTCCCACACCTGTGTTTTGCCGGTCAGCCAGAACATGTGCGTGGTCAAGCAAGGCGATGCGCCAGAGGGTACCTATTGGATAGTCTCCGGGCAGGTAAAAATCGTTTTGCAGAGCAAAAAAGGCGGTGAAAAAACACTGGAGATATTAGGACCGAACACGTGTTTCGGATTAGGTGAGATGCTTCTGAATCGGCCGCATCTGGCTTTCGCGAAGACCACGACAGACTCACTGATACTGCACATTGATCGCGATGCGATGCTCCAGGCCGCAAAAATGAATTTTGGCTTCGCCCGTGAACTGATGACCTGTGTTGGACGCCAATTCTATGGGCTGGTGCGCGACATCAAAAGCTATTCTCAAACCGCCAAACAGCGACTGGCCGGCTATTTGCTGCGACAAAGCCTACGCGAGGCCAGCGACGATATCGAATTGGTGGCAAACAAATCATTGATCGCCTCGCGCCTCAGCCTGACACCCGAGACCTTATCCCGCCTGTTTCATGACCTTGCGCAAGAAGGCATGATTTCCATTTCCGGGCGCCAGATCAGGATACTCGACATCGAGAAGATGTCATTGATCGCGTAGCCTCACATGGGCAATAGCCTGACGCACAAAGCGTCCTTCGCTGCTGCGTGTTCGAACCTGCTGTACCATCCGTTTCCCAAGAGAGGACACCCATGACTTTGCAGGCGTTCGAGCTGATTTGCACACGTGGCGACCGGCAACTGTTTAACAATGTAAATTTTGAGATTCATCCAGGTGAAGCGCTGCGCGTGGCTGGCACCAATGGTAGCGGCAAGACCAGCTTGCTACGCATGCTGTGTGGCCTTGCATCGCCTGCTGCCGGAGAAGTCCGGTGGAGCGGCCGCAATATCCGGTCTGTGCGCGAAGAGTTCGCCAGCCAGCTCCTTTATATGGGACACGCCAACGGTGTAAAAGATGACTTGACTGCTTGGGAGAATGTAGTGGTTGCTGCAACCTTGTCCGGCAACAGCGTGACGCGCACCGATGCGTATCAGGCGTTAGACCAACTCGGTTTGGGCAAAGCTGCCGATTTACCCACCAGGGCACTGTCGCAAGGCCAGCGCAAACGCGTGGCGCTAGCGCGGCTCCCGCTTGGCATGGCGACCCCTCTGTGGATTCTCGATGAGCCATTTACCGCCCTAGACCAGAAAGCAGTGACTGAGCTATGCGGCACACTCAACCACCACCTCGCCCACGGCGGCATGGTGATTTACACCACACATCAGGAAATTGAGCTCACCGCGCAGCGCACGCAGCTTCTGGACCTCAATCTGGCCAGCGCATGTTGAAGGCCCTGCGATGCGTGATACAGCGGGACCTGCTGCTAGCCTTCCGGCGCCGCTCGGATGTGTTGACCACCTTATTCTTCTTTGTCATTGTCGCCACCCTGTTTCCCCTGGGCGTAGGACCAGAGCAGGCGCTGTTACGCACGATGGCGCCTGGCATTCTTTGGGTGGCAGCTTTGTTGGCCTCGATGCTGGCGCTGGGCAGGCTGTTTGCACTTGACTATGCGGACGGTACGCTGGAACAAATGGCTTTGTCATCCGAACCGCTGACGGTCATCGTAATCGGCAAGGTGATCGCGCATTGGCTGGTTTCGGGCTTCCCTCTGGTTTTGCTGGCGCCACTGCTCGCAGTGCAGTTCGACCTGCCGCGCGGATCGGTCGGCGTACTATTTTTGAGTTTGTTAATCGGAACGCCGGTGTTGAGCCTTATCGGCTCGATCGGGGCAGCGCTGACACTGGGCGTGCGCGGCGGCGGGGTGCTGGTTTCACTCTTGGTGCTGCCTCTTTATATTCCCGTGCTGATCTTTGGCGCTGGTGCGGTTGGCGCCGAAGCCAGCGGGCTTGGCAGCAGCGCCCATTTGTTGTTGCTGGGCGGTCTATTGGCGGGCGCTGCGGCTTTGGCACCCTGGGCAACCGCTGCGGCGGTACGCATCGCTCTGGAATAACCTATGGCACGAAAATTGCGGAAATTAAAGAACTTTTACCCAGGTTGCGTATCTACGCTTATGACCAACTCTATGGCATTGAATGCCACGAAGAATGGCGTTAATTAGGCATTAAGCTCTTTTTACGGGTTTTTGGGATCGGTAACGCAGAGCTCGTCTCAATTTCGGGAATGCTGATGTACTGCAATGTCGCCTCACCGGGTAACCGCAGAAACTTTTTTTTGGATCATTACTACAGTGTCAATCTCCAACAACGCGCCCTCCAGCTTGCGTCCTTCGAATGGCTTTCACTGGTTCAAGTACGCGTCGCCGCAGACGTTTTTCCCACTTGCAGGAAAACTGATTCCCTGGTTTGTGTCCATCGCGGTGGTTCTGTCCGTAGTTGGACTGTATGTCGGGTTTTTCGTCGCGCCTACCGATCACCAACAGGGCGATGCCTATCGCATCATCTTCCTGCATGTGCCGGCCGCCTGGATGTCGATGTTCATCTACCTCGTGATGGCTTTCTGGGCGGGTATTGGGCTGGCTTTCAACACCAGGATGTCGTCGATGATGGCAAGCGCCCTGGCACCGACAGGTGCCATATTCACCTTTCTCGCGCTGTGGACGGGTGCTCTGTGGGGCAAGCCGACCTGGGGAGCTTGGTGGGTCTGGGACGCACGGCTGACGTCTGAACTGATCCTGTTGTTTTTGTATGTCGGCTTCATGGCTCTGCAGGCATCGATAGATGAGCCTCGGCGTGCCGACAAGGCCGGTGCGGTGCTCGCGCTGGTCGGTGTGGTCAACGTTCCCGTGATCTACTTCTCAGTTCAGTGGTGGAACACTCTGCACCAAGGTTCATCCATCAATCTGCGCAGCGCGCCGTCCATGGCCATGACCATGCTGCTGGGAATGTTGATCATGGCGCTCGCATTTTGGGCGTACACGATTGCGGTATCACTGACTCGCGCGCGCTGCATTCTTCTTGAGCGCGAACGGCACACCGATTGGGTCAAGCACTACATGGAGAGCAACAAATGATTTGGAACAGCTGGAGCGATTTTTTCGCCATGGGCGGATACGCCCTTTACGTATGGGGTTCGTTTGTCGTGGTTTTCGGTTCGATGCTGTGGGAAGTCGCCGCGCTAAAACTGCGCGGCAAGTCCATCCGCAAAGAACTCGCGCGCACAAGTTACATGGGAGGCCGCCCATGAAACCCAGACACAAACGCATGGTTCTGATTTCCGCCGGTCTGGCAACACTGGGCGTAGCGGCCTGGCTGGTCCTGTCAGCGGCGCAAAAAAACCTCGTTTTCTTCTTTACACCGACTCAGATCATGGCGGGTGAGGCGCCGCAAGGCCGCAGTTTTCGTGTGGGTGGCATGGTCGAAAACGGCAGCCTGAAACGGCAGGCCGATGGCATGACAGTCAGCTTCCTGGTGACCGACAACGCACAGACCATTCGCGTTAACTACCGCGGCATGCTGCCCGATTTGTTCAAAGAAGGTAAAGGCGTGGTCGCCCAAGGAAAACTTGGCGACGACAAGCTCTTTGTTGCGGATGAAGTATTGGCCAAGCATGATGAAAATTACATGCCGCCGGATGCCGCCTATGCGCTCAAAAAGGGCAGCGAAGGCAAAGCACCGAATCAAAATAACGGTGCTTCGGTGATCACCGGCGGCGACAAGACAAAGGAAAGCAAATGATTCCGGAACTCGGTAATTTTTCATTGATGCTGGGGCTATTCCTGGCGCTGGTTCAAGGCATTCTTCCTATTGCCGGTTCGTTTCGCGGCAATGCCCGCTGGATGTCAGTGGCTCGACCGGCTGCCGCCGGCCAGTTCGTATTTGTCACGCTGGCTTTCGTCTGCCTGGTCTATGCGTTCGTCAGCAACGATTTTTCAGTGACCTACGTCGCGTCCAATTCGAACTCGATGTTGCCTGTCTATTACCGGATCGCGGGTACATGGGGCGGCCATGAGGGATCTCTGCTGCTGTGGAGCTGGATGCTGGTGGTATGGACCTTTGCCGTTGCCACATTCAGCCGCCAGTTGCCTGACGAAACCGTGGCGCGCGTACTCGGCGTAATGGGTCTGGTGAGCGTCGGCTTTCTGAGCTTCATGCTGTTCACCTCCAACCCATTTGACCGCCTTCTGCCCGCCGCCATTGACGGACGCGACCTGAACCCGCTGTTGCAGGATTTCGGCATGATCATTCATCCACCGTTGCTCTACATGGGTTACGTCGGCTTTTCGGTGGCGTTTTCTTTCGCCTTGGCCGCTCTGATGGGCGGGCAACTTGACGCCGCCTGGGCGCGTTGGTCACGGCCGTGGACGCTGGTAGCGTGGTCGTTCCTGACGCTCGGCATTTTTATGGGCAGCTTCTGGGCCTACTATGAACTGGGCTGGGGCGGCTGGTGGTTTTGGGATGCGGTAGAAAACGCTTCTTTCATGCCGTGGCTGGTGGGCACTGCGTTGGTCCATTCATTGGCAGTTACTGAAAAGCGTGGTTCCTTCAAGAACTGGACGGTGCTGCTTGCCATCATCGCGTTCTCCTTGTCATTGCTTGGCACCTTCCTAGTTCGTTCTGGCGTGTTGACTTCGGTCCATTCCTTTGCCACCGACCCACGCCGCGGTTTGTTCATTCTGGTGTTTCTGGCGATCGTCATTGGCGGCTCCCTGCTGCTGTACGCATGGCGCGCACCCAAGGTCGGTCTGGGCGGAAAGTTCAGCCTGTTTTCCCGCGAATCCATGCTGCTGATGAATAATGTCTTGTTGCTTGTGGCGGCGGGAACCGTCTTGCTGGGAACACTTTATCCGCTGTTCCTAGACGCCCTCAACCTCGGGAAAATTTCAGTCGGCCCTCCGTATTTTGAAACGGTATTCGTGCCTTTGATGATCCCCGTCCTGCTGCTGATGGCCATCGCCCCGTTCGTACGCTGGAAGGAAGCTTCATTGCCTGAAGTGCTGCGTCGTATGCGCTGGATTGCGCTTGTGACACTCTTGCTGGGAGGTGCGGTCGCACTGTTGCTGGCAGCATCGCCCATGGTGATGCTCGGGATTACTTTTGCATTTTGGATATTGCTTGCGACCGCCTTTCAGCTGGTGCAGCGCTTGCGCCATGCAGCCGCAGGGACCTCGCTCTGGAAGCGGGTTTCCAGTCAGCCGCGCAGTTTCTGGGGCATGGTGGTGGCACACGCCGGCATTGCCATCTTTGTGATTGGCGTTACGCTGGTCAAGGGCTTGGAGGCCGCCAATGATCTCACCATGCGAGTGGGTGACACCACCAGCGTCGCCGGCTACACCTTCCGCTTTGCCGATCTGAAGGAAATCAAGGGCCCGAACTACATCTCAGCGCAAGGCACCTTCGAGGTTACACGCGGCCAGACAAAAATCGCGACCCTGATGCCGGAAAAACGGCTATACACCGTGCAGCAAATGCCGCAGACGGAAGCGGGCATTGATCGAGGCTTTACGCGCGACCTGTATGTGTCCATGGGTGAATCCATCGGCAAGGATTTATGGGTCGTGCGGGTTCAGCACAAACCCTTCATTGGTTGGATCTGGGGGGGGTGCCTGATCATTGCATTCGGCGGTTTCCTGGCCGCATCTGATCGTCGCTACCGCGTGGCGTCGCGCAAGCGGCAAGTCGAGGCGCAAGAGGCGCTCGGCACACCACCCCTCAATGTTGCCACTTAAGTCATGAAACGCTTTCTTCTACCTTTTGCCGTCTTCCTCACGTTGGTGTTGTTTCTGGGTATCGGGCTGCGCTTGAACCCGCGCGAAATACCCTCGCCTTTTATTGGCAAGCCCGCTCCGGCCTTCAAGTTGGCACAACTGCACGAACCCGGCAAGACCATTTCGCCGCAGGACATGGTGGGCCAGGTCTGGCTTCTCAATGTGTGGGCATCGTGGTGTGTCGCGTGCCGCCAGGAGCACCCGGTGCTGATGGATTTCGCCAAGCAGGGCGCGGTGCCGCTGCTCGGACTCAACTACAAGGATGGCACTGAAAACGGTGCCATCTGGCTGCGTCAGTTCGGCAATCCTTACTCGATTTCTGGCGTCGATGCCGACGGCAGAGTAGGCATTGACTACGGCGTCTACGGCGTACCAGAAACGTTTGTCATCGATAAAAAAGGCGTGATTCGCATGAAGCATATCGGACCCGTTACACCGGAAGTCATCACGGAAAAACTTCTGCCTTTGATCAAAGAGTTGAACCGTGCGTAAGTTATTTCTTGCCTGCCTGCTGGTATTGACGACAGCAACGGCCGCAACGGCCTATGCGAGAGAAGCGCCTACCCTGGCGGCCGACCCGGTTCTTGAAAAGCGCGTCATGGCGCTCTCCGCAGAATTGCGCTGCCTGGTATGCCAAAACCAGACCATTGCTGACTCCAATGCAGAACTTGCTATCGATCTGAAAAACCAGGTGCGGGAAAAGCTCGGGCAAGGCATGTCCGACCAGGACATCATCGATTACATGGTGGAGCGTTATGGAGATTTCGTGCTGTACCGGCCACCGGTCAGGGGCACGACGTGGTTGCTGTGGTTTGGACCGTTTCTTCTGCTGGTCGTTGGCATCTTTCTTCTCGGCTTGAAGTTAAGCCGCCGTCGCACCCAGGTTGATGCCTTGCCGGAAGCCGAAATGCGCCGCGCAGCCCAGTTGCTGCGCCCTGCCCCCGATATGAAAGATAAGAAATGATTGCTTTTTGGATTGTTGCGGTGTTGTTGATGGCCGGCGCCTTGCTGTTTATCTTGACACCGCTGTTGCGCAAGGATGAAGTCGCGCATCTGCATGCCTTGCGCGATGAAGTCAACCTGATGGTGCTGCGCGATCAACTGCACGAACTCGATGCCGACCGGGCGGCAGGCACCATTGATGCCGCAGCCTATGAAAGCTCCAGGCAGGAACTCGAAAGACGGGTCGCCGAAGATGTACAGCCTGGGACAAAGCTCGCCAAAACCGTACCGCGCAAGAACGCGGTGGGTTTACTGGTTGGTCTGTCGCTGCCTGTCGTCGCCGTTTCCTTGTATTTTTTGTTGGGCAACCCTGGCGGGCTGGATCCGGCACAAACGTCTGCCCCCAAGGAGGCTGCGCATGAAGTGACCGAGGAGCAGATTCAAGCCATGATCACGGGATTGGCCCAGCGGCTCAAGGATTCGCCTGATGACGTCCAGGGCTGGAGCATGCTGGCGCGTTCTTACAACGCGCTGGGCCGCTTCGGCGAAGCCGCTGATGCCTATGCGCGCCTGGTGAAACTCGCCCCTGGCAATGCCGACATGCTGGCCGACTACGCCGACACCCTGGCGATGTCGCTTAACAAGAGCCTGCAAGGCGAGCCCGAAAAACTGATTGCGCGCGCCCTGGAAGTCGATCCAAAGAACATCAAGGCGCTGGCTTTGGCCGGCAGTGCCGCATTTGAGCGGCGTGACTACCCGGTGGCAATCACGCAGTGGAAGAAAATTCTGGCGATAGTGCCGGCTGATTCGGATATTGCACGCTCGACCGGCGACAGCATTGGCGAGGCGCAAACGCTGGCGGCAGGCAAACCGGCGACCGCACCGGCGCCGTTAGCGGTGGCACCTGCACCTACCAATCCCCCCACGGCAACGGCACCCTCAGCGCCAGCCGCAGCGGCGGCCGAAGTGGCTGGAACCGTTGAACTTGATGCGGCGCTGCGAGCCCAGGTAGCCGACACCGACACCGTGTTCATTTTTGCGCGCGCAGCGCAAGGGCCACGTTTTCCGCTGGCTGTGCTGCGCAAGCAGGTGAAGGATTTGCCAACAGCCTTTGTCCTCGATGACAGCATGAGCATGGTTCCCGATGCCAAGCTGTCGAGTTTTCCTATGGTGGTGGTGGGCGCCCGCGTCTCAAAATCGGGAAGCGCAACACCAACAGCAGGCGACCTTGAAGGTTTGACCGAACCAGTTCGCCCAGGCGCCAAAAACCTGAAAATCCGGATTGACGCGCAACGCAAATAATCCGGAATGCCAAGCCCGCTTGCTAGTCAAGCGGTGTTGGGCGGCTTCAGCCTCATTAGCCAAGTCAAACCACAGCGCCCCGGCTGGCGCTTGACGAAGGCGCGCACCCCAGCTGACGAGCTACATCCACGGCGATGCCTCTGCGCGACATTGCTTTTGATAAGGTAAATATTCATGGCAACTGCCTTGCTTCGAATGGCCCGCTTTGCTGGCGTGACTTGCGCCGTGGTGCTTGCGGCCTGTTCCGTAACGCCCGATAAATCGGCCAAAGTTTTCAAGGGCCCCCTGGTCTGGCCCCAGCCGCCTGACCGGCCGCGTTTTGCCTACCAGACGGTGTTGCGTGCGCCGTCCGATATTGCGGTTGTAGAACTGCCCAAAGAAAAATTATTGCGGGAGCTGACGGGCGCCCCAGCCACCTCCACCAGCCCGGTTTTCAAAAAGCCGGCGGCCACGGTGGCACGCCAAGGCCGCATTTATGTGACCGACACCAGCACCGCATCGATTGTGGTGTTCGACGTGCCCAGGCGCAAAGTGTTCCGCTTTGGTCAGCGCCTGCCCGCTGTACTGGCAAAACCGTCTGGTTTGGCGCTGGATGCGGAAATGAATGTGTATGTCGCCGACTCCAAGCGGCGCGAGGTGCTGGTATTTGACAGCCTGGGCCTGTTCAAGCGCGCCATAGGCGGCCCCGATGACCTGGAAAGGCCGACCGGCGTGGCAGTCAGTCGCGACGGGGAGCGTATTTACGCGGTTGATCGCTCTGACAACGAAAGCAATCAGCACAAGGTCGTCATTTATGACAAGGATGGAAAAAAAATCAAGGTGATCGGCACCCGGGGTGATGGCGATGGCCAGTTCAACGTGCCGTTGCAGGCCGCAGTCGCGCCCGATGGCACGCTGTACGTGCTTGATTCGGGTAATTTTCGCATTCAGGCCTTTAACAGGGATGGCAGCTTTCTGCGTGCTTTCGGCAAAGCCGGCGTCAATATTGGCAACTTCGCCCGTCCGCGCGGCATAGCGGTGGACGACGAAGGCAAGATTTATGTAACCGACGCGAGCTACAACAACTTTCAGATTTTTCAGCCGGATGGTCAGCTATTGCTGGCCGTTGGCGAGACCGGCGCTGAGAGCAATCCAGGGCGATTTGGCCTGCTGAACGGCATTGCCGTGGACGAGATTGGAAATGTTTACGTGGCCGATCAACTGTTCAACAAAGTCGAAGTTTTCCGACCTTTGGGCGAGCAAGAAGGCCAGAAGATGTTGCAGTCTGCGCAAAAATAGCTTTAGGTATGTTTTTTGCTCAACACGTTGTTCGTTTTCATAAAAAATCTTTAGGGATAACCATGGTAAATAACAGGTTAAAAAGGGGAGCGCAGATGAATAGTCAGAAAATTGTCGTCGCAATGGGTTTGCTGCTGTTTGGATCGGGCTTGGCTCAAGCGCAAACCCCAAGCACTGCAGGCACCAAATTCACCAATCAGGGCAGCATTGCCAATACCCGCCATAACCTGACGCAGCGCGCGCCTGCTGCCGGACCCAACGGCACATTTATGGATCTTGTGCGCAACGATTATGGTGAGGTTTGCGTTTATTGCCATACCCCGCACGGTGCGGATACCAACGTCAAGTTGCCTTTATGGAACCGAACAACGCAGGCAACAACGTACAAAACCTACAACGAATTAAAAACCTCGTCGCTTACGCAAACGGTCTCCCAACCGGGCGTCAATTCCTTATCCTGCCTTTCCTGCCACGACGGGCAGACGGCGGTGGACTCCATCATCAACATGCCTGGATCCGGCCGTTATAACGCAAATCAAGCAACAGCTACTTTTGCGGCTAGCCAAACGTTCCTTAATTCATGGCCAGGGACTGGCCCAAAGACAGGGGCGGATCATCAAGCCCTGAACTCTGCGGGATGTCTATCTTGCCATGGTGGAGTCGCCATTCCAGGCGCACCTGATTTCAGGATTGCCGCCATCGGCACCGACCTGACCAATGACCACCCGGTGGGCATCACCTTTCCCACCACCAATGGCCCCGGCACCGACTTTAAAACGCCCACGGGTACCAAGGGAAACGCCACCTTCTTTGACTCCAATAGCAACGGCAACATGGACACTGGCGATGTGCGGCTGTATGACGCAAAAGTCGAATGCGCGTCTTGCCACGACCCACACGGCGTGCCGTCAGGTGCTGCGGGAAGCACCTTCAATCTGACCTTCATGCGCGTAGCCAATACGAACAGTGCGGTCTGCCTGACCTGCCACGCCAAGTAAGGTTTTTCGGGTAAATCAAAGAGCGTGTTGCGCCCAGCCCATGGCTGCAGCGCGAACGTTCGGTTTACAGGTCGTACCCTCTTGCTTGGGGCGCCCCAGCGACTGTGATACTGCGTCGACAAGTCCCGGCAAGCCGTTGTGCAGACAAGCTGGGACCGAGGAAGTCGAGCCAACCATCCGTCGACCAGCACCCCGTCATTCCCACTCTTGAGAGAGTGCTATTCCCATAGTCAAGATTTTCATCCCAACTGCGACCGCCGTTTTGCTATTTATTGCATAGCAGCTTGCGCCCGCCCTGCTTGGGCTGTAGGCCTTATTTGATCTGAACCCGGGTCTAAAGCCGGTTCGCCAGGCGTCCCGTCCGGTAACCGCCGACTTTTTAGCGGCTAAAACGCGTCGACAGTACCACCGACGTATGCGTGCGCTCCACCCCGTCGAGCAGGCCAATGCTATCGATCAACGCATCAAGCCGCTCAATCGAGCCTGCCTGCACGATGGCGATCATGTCAAAGGTCCCGCTAATTGATAGCAGTGAGCCAACTTCGGGGATCTTGCGCAGCGCCGCTTCGACTGGGCCGGACAGCTTGGGGCCGACGGTAAGCATTACATGGGCGCGGACCAGCGACTGCTCGTAGACATCGCCGGTGCGCGCACCGTAACCGGTAATGACCTTGTCGCGCTCCAGCCGGGCCATGCGCGCCTGCACCGCCGTGCGCGATAGCCCCACCTTGCGCGCCAGCAAGGCCACCGGGCAGCGCGCGTTTTCACGCAGCTCGTTAAGCAGGGTTCGGTCAATAAGGTCAAGATTCATGCGGCAAGGTCAAAATTAGATGAACTGTTGGGTTACGAACTTCTATCTGTCTAAATTATGACTACTATTTGTATGAATTGACACTACCAACCGTCAGCACTCCCGCCCACAATAAGCCAGCTACCGCCACGTCGGCAGGGCAAGCAAGGAGTTCATATGAAAAAAATTATGGTGATAGGCGCCGGCAAGATCGGCTCGACCATAGCCGCCCTGCTGGACTCTGCCGGAGATTACGCAGTGACACTGGCCGACGCCTCCCAAGCCACACTGGCCAGCGTAAAAGCCGGCCCCAGGGTGAAGTTGCAAACACTGGACGTCACAGACCCGCTCGCCCTGCGCGCCGCCTTGGCGGGGCATTTCGCCGTGCTCAGCGCCGCGCCGTTTCACCTCACCGCCTCCATTGCCGAGGCTGCCGTGGCCACCCAGGTGCATTACCTGGACCTGACCGAAGACGTCGCCAGCACGCGACGCGTCAGGGAACTGGCCGGCAACGCGCAATCGGCATTGATTCCGCAATGCGGCCTGGCGCCCGGCTTCATCTCCATCGTGGCGGCCGACCTGTGCCGACGTTTTGACAGCCTGCACAGCGTGCGCATGCGCGTCGGCGCCCTGCCGCAATTCCCGTCCAACGCGCTCAACTACAACCTGACCTGGAGCACCGACGGCGTCATCAACGAATATTGCGAGCCCTGCGAGGCGATTGTTGAAGGCGTGCTGCGCCAGGTGCCGCCGCTGGCCGAGCATGAAGAATTTTCTCTCGACGGCGTGACCTACGAGGCCTTCAATACCTCGGGTGGCCTGGGCACGCTGTGCGAGACGCTGCTCGGCAAGGTCACCAACCTCAACTACAAAACCATTCGCTACCCCGGCCACGCGGCCATCATGAAGGCGCTCATCAACGACCTGCGCCTGCGCGACCGCCGCGATGTGCTCAAGGACATTTTGGAAAACGCTTTGCCAACGACGCTGCAGGACGTGGTCATCGTCTTTGTCACCGTCAGCGGCCTGCGCGAAGGCCGGTTGATGCAGGAGACCTATGCGCACAAGGTCTACAGCCATGTGGTCGGCGGCGCGCTGCGCAGCGCCATCCAGATCACCACAGCGGCCGGCATTTGTACCGTGCTGGATCTGCTAGCCAGCGAACGGCTGCCAGCGCGGGGCTTCATCCGGCAGGAAGAGATTGCGCTGGCAGATTTTCTGGCGAATCGCTTTGGCATGGCCTATGCCGAGCGCCCAGCCGAACGCGCTGCGGCCTGAGACATCTTGGAAAGCCGGAACCATTGAAAACACGGTTATTAAGGATGTTTTATGCCTCTAGCCCATACAGGACGGGCGCGAGCAGCTATCAATTAAATAGCAATCTCGTTTCAGATCACCTTGCCGCGCTCACGCCTCGGGAGCAATTGACTCGACGTAGTCGTAGAGCGCGCCCAAAATGGCTTCGCCGCGTTCGTCAGCGCTCTCCGACAGGGTGTCGATTTCGGCAAACAGCGCATCGACATTGCGCGCGCCGCCCGCGCCTTCCAGCAACCTGGCAGCGCGATGGGCTTCCCAGCGCTGGGTTTCTTCCGGGTTCAAGGTTTCGGCGAAGTTGCGCGCGCGGTAGCGAAACAGCAGCTCTTCGAGCCGCTCGTCGTCGAAACCGCTGCGGCTGTGCGCCAGCTCGGCGGGCGACAGTGCGCGCAGCTGATTCAGCCGCCGGCGGTCGGCATTGCCGATGAAGCCGCCGTAGAGGTCTTCGTCCACATCGGGTGCGGCATCCTTGGGGCGCTGGAAAACTGCGGGCCAGATCTCGCTCATGTCGGGCAAGGCGGCGGCTTTTTCAGCGTGGCGCAGTGCCGTGTCCATGTCGATGCCCCAACGCGCTGCCATCTCGGGCGTGAGGGTTTGCAGCTTGCGCACCACCATCGGTGACTTGTTGAGATGAACCGATTTAAGCGGCAGGCGCAGCACGCCTTCAGGCAAATCAGCCGACTTGGTGAACAAGCGCAGGCGCAGCGTGGCCACGTCCAGCAGCGGCAACTCGCTCGGGTCGTGCGCCAGGTCCCAGGCCAGCACTTCGTTTTTGTTGCTCGGGTGCGTGGCCAGAGGCCACATCACGGCCAGACAGCCGCGCTCGGCCGGAAACATGCCCGACACATGCAAAAACGGTCTGGCGCTCTGGCTGCTGGCAGGCAGGCCAAGCTCGGATGCCACGCGGTCTTTCTTGTGCAAACTGAGACAAAAGTCGAACAGCTTGGGCTGCGCCGTGCGAATCAAGCGCGCCAGTGCTATGGTGGCGCGCACGTCTGACAGGGCATCGTGCGCCGCCTCGTGCAGCAGACCATTGGCGCGCGCCAGGTCTTCCAGCTTGAAGCTGGGCTTGCCGATGTAGGGGCCGTCCTGCTTGATCGGCCAGACGATGCCCTCAGGGCGCAGCGCATAGGCCATGCGCACCACATCCAGCAGATCCCAGCGGCCGCAGTCGTTTTGCCATTCACGCGCGTACGGGTCCATCAGGTTGCGCCAGAGCATGTGGCGCGTCACTTCATCGTCAAAACGGATGGTGTTGTAGCCCACGCCTATGGTGCCGGGCTGCGCCAGCAGCTGTTCGATCTGCGCGGCAAACGCATGTTCGGCAACGCCGTGTTGCAGGCAATGCTGCGGCGTGATGCCGGTGATCAGGCAGGACGCGGGATCAGGCAGGTAGTCGTTGGCGGGCTGGCAGTAAAGCATCAACGGCTCGCCCACCTCGTTCAGCTCGGCATCGGTACGAATTCCGGCGAACTGTGAGGGCCGGTCGCGACGGGTGTTGATGCCGAAAGTTTCGTAGTCGTGCCAGAAAAAGGTGTGCGGAGCCATAACGAGGTATTTCAGTAATTTATGGGTAAAAAGAGGCTCTAGCCCAGGTAGTACGGGCGCAGGCAGCTATCATTTTTATAGCGAAATTAAAAAAGGCCGATAGCGTGATGCTACCGGCCTTTTTGGCTGCTTTGCCGCTGCGCTGGGCAAACGGGGCGCGCCAGCGCGCTAGGGCTTGCTAGGAGTTGGTTTCAGCCGCCTCCGGCTCGGGTTTGGCGCGGCCTTCCCGCTTGATCAGCGGCTGGATGTCCAGCTCCACCTCGCCGGTCTCCACGCCTTTTTCATCCGTTGTCACCTTCATGTCGACGGTCAGACGACCCCCTTCAATCAGGCGTCCAAACAGCAACTCGTCAGCCAGCGCACGACGAATCGTGTCCTGGATCAGGCGCTGCATGGGGCGCGCGCCCATCAGCGGGTCAAAACCCTTCTTGGCCAGATATTTGCGCAGCACATCGGTGAAGGTGACCTCAACCTTCTTCTCTGCCAGCTGCGTCTCAAGCTGCAGCAGAAACTTGTCGACCACGCGCAAGATCACGATTTCGTCCAGCGCCTTGAAGCTCACTGTTGCATCGAGGCGGTTGCGGAACTCCGGCGTGAACAGGCGCTTGATGTCGGCCATCTCGTCGCCCGCCTCGCGCGGGTTGGTGAAGCCTATGGTCGCCTTGTTCATGGTCTCGGCGCCCGCATTGGTCGTCATGACAATGATCACGTTGCGGAAATCGGCCTTGCGCCCGTTGTTGTCGGTCAGCGTGCCATGGTCCATGACTTGCAGCAACACATTGAAAATGTCCGGATGGGCCTTCTCGATTTCGTCAAGCAGTAGCACGCAATGCGGCTTTTTGGTGACGGCCTCAGTCAGCAAACCACCTTGGTCAAAACCAACATAGCCCGGCGGCGCGCCAATCAGGCGGCTGACGGCATGGCGCTCCATGTATTCCGACATGTCAAAGCGGATCAGCTCGATGCCCATGATGTAGGCCAGCTGCTTGGCCGCCTCGGTCTTGCCAACACCCGTGGGGCCTGAGAACAGGAAGCAGCCAATTGGCTTGTCGTCCCGGCCCAAGCCCGAGCGCGCCATCTTGACGGCGGACGCCAGCACGTCGAGTGCCTTGTCCTGACCGAACACCACGCTTTTCAAGTCGCGTTCCAGCGTCTTGAGCTTGCCGCGGTCATCGTTGGACACATTGGCGGGCGGAATGCGGGCGATCTTGGCCACGATCTCTTCCACCTCAGTCTTGGTGATGGTTTTCTTGCGTTTGTTGGCCGGCAAAATGCGCTGAGCGGCTCCCGCCTCGTCGATCACGTCAATCGCCTTGTCGGGCAGATGGCGGTCGTTGATGTATTTGGCGCTCAGCTCGGCTGCTGCCTGCAGTGCAGCCAGGGCGTACTTGACGCTGTGGTGCTCTTCAAAGCGCGACTTCAACCCTTTCAGAATTTCGACAGTTTCCTGCACCGTAGGCTCCACCACATCGACCTTTTGGAAGCGCCGCGACAGCGCCGCGTCTTTTTCGAAGATGCCGCGGTATTCGGTGAAGGTGGTGGCGCCAATGCACTTGAGCTGCCCCGTGCTAAGTGCCGGCTTGAGCAGATTGGACGCGTCCAACGTGCCGCCGGACGCCGCACCGGCACCGATCAGGGTGTGAATTTCATCGATGAACAAAATGCCGTCGGGCTTGTCCTTCAAGGCTTTCAGCACGCCTTTGAGTCGCTGCTCAAAGTCTCCGCGGTACTTGGTGCCAGCGAGCAAGGCGCCCATGTCGAGCGAAAACACCTGCGCATCGGCCAGAATTTCGGGCACGTCTTTTTGCGTGATGCGCCAGGCCAGGCCCTCGGCGATCGCCGTTTTACCCACGCCAGCTTCACCAACCAGCAGCGGGTTGTTTTTGCGGCGGCGGCAGAGAATTTGAATGACGCGCTCGACTTCATAGTGGCGGCCAATCAGCGGGTCAATCTTTCCGTCTTTAGCGAGTTGGTTAAGGTTAACCGTGTATTGCTCGAGCGGCGAGGCTTTCTCATTTTTCTCGCCCCCCTCTTCGTTCTCGGGGGCGGACTCGCCCGACTTGGTCGGCTCGGGGGGGTCGCTTTTCTTGATGCCGTGGGCAATGAAATTGACCACGTCCAGACGCGTCACGCCCTGCTGGTGCAGGTAATACACCGCGTGGGAGTCCTTTTCGCCAAAAATGGCGACCAGCACGTTGGCGCCCGTCACTTCCTTTTTACCGTTACCGGTGGACTGTACATGCATGATGGCGCGCTGAATCACGCGCTGAAAACCCAGCGTGGGTTGAGTATCCACGTCGTCGGCCCCGGCCACTTGGGGCGTGTTGTCCTTGATGAAATTGGCAAGCGATTTGCGCAAATCATCGACATTGGCGGAACAAGCGCGCAACACTTCAGCGGCACTGGGATTGTCGAGTAAGGCGAGCAGCAAGTGTTCCACGGTGATGAACTCGTGACGTTGCTGGCGCGCCTCGACAAAGGCCATGTGCAAGCTGACTTCTAATTCTTGGGCAATCATTGCTCTTCCTTTCGGCTTGCTGATGTTCTACTGTACTGACTTCAAGACAATATTGGCAGCATTTCTCATATTTCAATGGGCTCACTGACACATTGCAAAGGGTGGCCGTTTTTTCGGGCGGCTTCGGTTACCTGATCGACTTTGGTCGCTGCCACGTCCTTGGAAAATACGCCACAAATGCCTTTGCCGTCCAAGTGAATTTTGAGCATGATCTGCGTGGCGGTTTCCCGGTCTTTGTTGAAAAACTCCTGAATAACCACGACGACAAACTCCATTGGCGTGTAATCATCGTTAAGCAAAACCACTTGGAACATCTGCGGCGGCTTGGTTTTTTGCGGTCTGCGCTCCAGTACGACCGAATCCCCGCCATTGCCGTCGTCGGGCTTGACGGCAGGCGCCGGAGGGAGCGCTGGAGGCTTGGGAGATTTGGTTGCCATGGAATTCATTCTAGCCACCCTGCCGATCAATGGCCAGACAGCGGGAATTGGTGGCAGGAAGGCGACATTCAAGTGTGACTTTTTTCATATTTCGGGGCCCATAATCCGCAGCCATGAAAAAACCGCCTCGGGATCGCTCCCGGGCGGTTTTGCAGGGCCGATAAAGGCGGTTTTACATGTGCTCGATCATGACCTGACCAAACCCGGAGCAGCTGACCTGGGTAGCACCTTCCATGAGTCGAGCAAAGTCGTAGGTGACTTTTTTGGAATCAATGGATTTTTCCATTGAACTGATGATGAGGTCGGCAGCCTCAACCCAGCCCATGTGCCGCAGCATCATTTCCGCAGAAAGGATCAGGGAACCTGGGTTCACGTAATCTTTACCCGCGTATTTGGGAGCTGTGCCGTGCGTTGCCTCAAACATGGCGATGGTGTCGCTCAAGTTGGCACCGGGGGCAATGCCAATACCGCCGACCTGTGCGGCGAGCGCGTCGGAAATATAGTCACCATTCAGATTCAGCGTGGCAATCACGCTGTATTCGGCCGGGCGCAACAAAATCTGCTGAAGGAAGGCATCCGCGATGACATCCTTGATGATGATGTCTTTGCCGGTTTTCGGGTTTTTGAGCTTGCACCACGGGCCACCGTCGATCATTTCAGCGCCAAATTCGTTCTGCGCCAGAGCGTACGCCCAATCACGGAATCCACCCTCAGTGAACTTCATGATGTTGCCCTTGTGCACGATGGTCACACTGGACTTGTCATTGTCAATGGCGTACTGAATAGCCTTGCGCACCAGGCGCTCGGTGCCTTCGCTGGACACTGGCTTGATGCCGATGCCGGAAGTGTTGGGAAAACGGATTTTCTTCACGCCCAGCTCGTCCTGCAGAAACTTGATGAGCTTTTTGGCCTTGTCGCTGCCGGATTCGAATTCGATCCCGGCGTAGATGTCTTCAGAGTTTTCGCGGAAGATCACCATATGGGTCTTCTGCGGCTCTTTCACGGGCGAAGGAACGCCAGCAAAATACTGGATGGGGCGCAGGCAGACGTAGAGGTCGAGTTCCTGGCGCAAGGCCACATTCAAGCTGCGGATACCGCCGCCCACGGGGGTCGTCAGGGGGCCTTTGATAGACACTACAAAGTCGCGCACGGCATGCAAGGTTTCTTCGGGCAGCCAAACGTCCGGGCCATACACCTTGGTGGATTTTTCACCGGCAAACACTTCCATCCAGTGGATCTTTTTCTTGCCACCGTAGGCCTTGGCAACCGCAGCATCCACCACTTTTAGCATGACCGGCGTAATATCTACACCGGTGCCGTCACCTTCAATGAATGGCAGGATAGGCTCGTCCGGCACATTCAGTGAATTGTCAGCATTGACTGTGATTTTCTGGCCCTGGGCGGGCACCTTGATGTGCTTGTACATGTACAAAAGTCTCCGGTAGGCGCTGATGGCGTTGATAAAACACCACTTTGAGCAGTTTAGGTAAAAACCCCTAAATTCTAGCCCCAAAAAATTCTTGAAAAGAATTTACGGCCAGATGTCAACGAATTGTGAGTAGGCCTCGTTACGGTAAGGCCTCCGAGCAGTTCGGGGTATTTTTTCCAACAACGTTATCAAGGAAATTTCCAAATGAACAAGATCCTCGCTGTTTTGATCGCTGGCCTCTTCGCTACTGGCGCTTTCGCCGCTTCTCACGTCGGCGCTCCTATGGCTGGCGCTTCTGCCGCTGCTCCAGCGGCTCCAGCTGCCAAGACCGAAATGAAAGCTGATGAGGCCAAGCCTGCCGCCAAAGCTGCCATGACCAAAGAAGACAAAGCTGCCGCAAAAGCCGCCAAGAAAGAAAAAGCCGCTGCTGCAAAAAAAGCAAAAGCTGAAGCCGCTGCTGCAAAAAAAGCTGAAGCCGCTGCCAAGAAGTAATTCCTGGTGACTTCGGTCGAAAAAGCCCGCCTTGTGCGGGCTTTTTTATGCGCGTCGTTTATGCTGATAGTTCAACTTCAACTGGGTAGGTCTATGTTTCCTCAATCCCGCGCCGCCTCCTTCAGCCTGGCATGCAAAGGTCTGGTTCAAGTGCTGGCCGCTACCGCCTTGCTTTATCCGCTGTGGACTTTGGCCGAAGAAGGCCCTCAAATGAATCTGCAGCGCGTCAAATTGTCTGCGGGCATGCACCTGATGGATGTTCAGGTGGCATCAACCCCCGAGCAACGCCAGACCGGCTTGATGTTTCGCAAGGAGATGCCGCCGCAAGAAGGCATGATATTTGTGTTCGAACAAGCAAGCCAGCAGTGCTTCTGGATGAAAAATACTCTGCTGCCCCTGACCGCAGCCTTCGTCGCCGATGACGGGACCATCGTGAACTTGACTGACATGAAGCCACAAACCACGGAACCTCACTGTTCTACCGAGCCGGTTCGCTACGTTCTGGAGATGAACAAGGGCTGGTTTTCCAAGAAGGGCATCAAGGCGGGCAGCAAACTGGGCGGCCCGCTGTTTGGGGTCAGGCGCTGAGTGCCTTTTATGCCCATAAGAAAGCCGACTTGAAGTCGGCTTTTTTTGTGACCTCGATTTGATGGACGCTGATCAGGAGAAATTCGCCTCTACGAAACGCCAGTTCACTAAATTGGACAAAAAGGTTTCGACAAACTTGGGACGTTGGTTGCGGTAGTCAATGTAGTAAGCGTGTTCCCACACATCCACCGTCAGCAGTGCCTTGTCGGCCGTAGTCAACGGGGTACCGGCAGGACCGGTGTTGACGATATCCACAGCGCCGTCGGCTTTTTTGACCAGCCATGTCCAGCCCGAGCCGAAATTACCCACGGCCGATTTGACAAAGGCTTCCTTGAAGGCCGCATAGGAGCCAAATTTGGCATTGATGGCCGCTACCAGCGCACCGCTGGGCTCACCGCCGCCTGCTGGTTTCATGCAACTCCAGAAAAAGGTGTGGTTCCAAATCTGGGCCGCGTTGTTGTATACGCCGCCGCTGGACTTTTTGACAATTTCTTCCAGCGTCAGGGACTCGAACTCAGTGCCTTTTTGCAGGTTGTTAAGGTTCACCACATAAGCACTGTGGTGCTTGCCATGATGGTACTCAAAAGCTTCCTGGCTGTAGTGCGGGGCCAGTGCGTCGATTGCGTAAGGTAGCGGGGGTAGCTTGTGTTCCATTACTTTTCCTCATAGTGGGTTGGTTGACTGCCGAAAAACTAGAAAAAGTATTGTAAAAACTAAATGAGCCGCGGCGCCGAGACTGTCAAATCGACCTCGCCATCGGCAAGGGTAGCGCGCAATGGCTGGCCAAGATGCGTCTTATTAACGCTGTTCACAGCTTGCCCTTGCAAGTCGGCCAGCCAGGCGTAGCCACGCTGCAAGATCAGTTTAGGGTCCAGCAGCTTGAGGCGCAATTGTGCTCGCTCAACCAGTTGCCGGCTACGCTGCAGATTGGAGGCCATTTCCCTGTGAAAATCGTTGCCGAGCGACTGAACCCTGCGCCCCTCATGCATCAACGTTGATTGCATTGCGTGCCGCAGCTCTTGCGCCAGTCTCGCCACGCGTGCCTGTTGCCGGGTCACCAGGTGCGAGGGCCGGCTGACGCGGGACGCCGCCCAGTCCAGGCGCTGGCTGTGCGCCTGCATTTGCCGATCTACGCCATTTTGCAGACGCGACAAGGCCAGGCCGAGGGCTCCCCGCCAGACACTTTGCGGCTGGGCGCACAGCTCTGCCGCCGCGGTGGGCGTGGGTGCGCGCAGGTCGGCACAAAAATCGGCAATGGTGAAGTCCGTTTCGTGCCCTACTCCGCTGACCACGGGCACGGGCGAGGCCACGATGGTGCGCGCCAGCTGTTCATCATTAAAGGCCCACAAATCTTCCATGGCACCACCTCCGCGGACCAGCAACAGCACGTCGACCCCATCCTCAGCGCGTCGCCGGTAAGCTGTGAGCAAGGCCTCGCGCAGTTCACCCGCTGCCTGGGCACCCTGCACACTGGAAGGGTAGATCACTACTGGAATGTGCGGGACACGCCGCTGCAGTGCAGTTACAACATCATGCAGGGCGGCAGCACCCAATGAGGTGACGACGCCGATCGCGCGGGGCAGCAAGGGTGGCTGCCGTTTACGCGCGGTCTCAAAAAGGCCCTCCGACTCGAGTTTGGCCTTGAGCGCCAGGAACTGCTCAAACAAGTTACCCTGGCCGGACTGCCGCATGGACTCCACCACCAGTTGCAATTCGCCGCGTGGCTCGTACACGCCCAAGCGACCCCGCAACTCAACCAGTTGCCCATCGCGCGGTGCAAAGTCCAGCAGCGCAGCGGCTCGGCGGAACATAGCACAGCGAATCTGGCCTTGCTCGTCCTTGAGGGAAAAATAGCAGTGCCCGCTGGATGCGCGCGAAAAACCTGTAAGTTCACCCTGCACGGCAACCGGATTAAACCGGGCATCCAAGCTGTCGGCGATGGCCCGTAGCAGTGAACCCACGGGCCAGACTCGCACGCCTGGCTCACGCGCCAATACGGGCATTTTGTCAGGCCGAGCCGATGCGTCAAACATCGTCAAACCTCTTGATCTGGCGAGGAGAATACTCCATAGGGCGTAGTCTATGGGAAGGAGCGGCAGTGCCCCCCGGAAATCTCGATAGATCGGCGTAACTCATTGATTTTTAAAAGCTTTATTGTGCTTAAATTTTCATCGTTTTGTCACAAGCACGAATTGGCGCGGCTTCGCGAGCTTCCAGCCAGGACTTGCTCACAAAGTTATCCACAGGTTCTGTGGGTTATGTGCTCTCAAAAACTTCCCCAAAACATGGCCAAGCTAGGGGCCAGCCCGGCTGAGTGCCTGGGTTCGGTAGGCCATAATCCAACACAATTTATCTGTCTGGAGACGTGCATTGTTTTCAATCATACAAGCCGCAGGCTGGCCGATCTGGCCCTTGGTTGCCTGTTCCATCTTGGCTCTTGCGCTGGTCATCGAGCGGTTTACCAGCCTCAAAACGCCCAAGGTCGCACCGCCGAAACTGCTTGACGAAGCGATTACGGTTTCGCGCGCCGCCGTTCCCTCGCCCGATGTGGTGTCGCAACTCGAACAAAACTCGTTGCTGGGCGAGGTGCTGGCAAGCGGCTTTCGTGCCCTCAATTCGAACCCGCGCATCAGCGAAGAAGATCTGCGCTCCACGCTGGAAGGCGCTGGCCGCCAGGCGGCGCACAAGCTGGAGCGCTATCTGGCGGCGCTGGCAACCATAGCCTCGGCCGCGCCCCTGCTGGGCCTGCTGGGCACCGTCATCGGCATGATCGAAATTTTTGGCTCCCAGGCTGGCGCAGGCGGCGCCAGCAATGCGCCCGGCGGCAACCCGGCGCAGTTGGCGCAGGGTATTTCGATTGCGCTGTATAACACCGCTTTCGGCTTGATGGTGGCCATTCCTTCACTGATTTTCTGGCGCTATTTCCGTGCCCGCGTTGACGGCTACCTGCTGACCATGGAACTGGCGGCTGAACGCTTTGTACGTCACCTCAACACCCTGCGAAAATGAGTATGGCCCCCACGCTTGTCACTTCGTGTACTGCACTGCCCCCGAGGGGGGCTCAACTTGCTCGGGGCGGCCCTGCGCGGCGTTCCCTGGCCCCCACGCTTGTCTCTTCGCGCCGCACTGTCGCCCAAAGGGACATGACATGAACTTTCGCCCTCACCCGCATGATGAACCGGAAATCAACTTGATTCCGTTTATCGACGTCTTGCTTGTTGTACTGATTTTTTTGATGCTGTCAACCACTTACAGCAAGTTCACCGAGCTTCAAGTCAAGTTGCCGACGGCAGATACCGAGCAGCAGCGAGATTACCCGAAAGAGGTGATCGTCGCGGTCAGCAGCGATGGCCGCTATATGGTCAACAAAACCCTGGTGGAAGGGCGCGGAATCGAGCGGCTGGGCGCGGCGCTGGTCGAGGCGGCCAAGGCCGGCAAAGACAGCGTCATCATCATCAGCGCCGACGCCAGCGCCACGCACCAAGCGGTGATTACAGTGATGGAGGCAGCGCGTCGCCATGGGCTGACGCAAATCACTTTTGCCACCCAAAGCACCGCGCAGGCTGGCGCCAGGTAGGGGTTGGCCCGCTCTGCCACTTTGCCTTGTGACATGGCCGGACACGCGTGAAACAACTTTTATTGAAGGTTTGGCTGTCTCGGGGCTGGCTGGCCCGCCTGCTCTGGCCGATAGCGCAACTTCATGGCTTGGCCGTGCGCCTGCGCTTGGCCTTGTACCGCAGTGGTTTCCTAAAATCAGAGCGCTTCGGCGTACCGGTGATCGTGGTTGGCAATGTGGTGGCCGGCGGTGCAGGCAAAACACCGCTGGTGATGGCGCTCGTCAAGCACTTGCAGGCGCAGGGTTTTGCGCCAGGCGTGATCTCGCGCGGATACGGACGTTCCGGCCAGGAGAGTCTTGAAGTCCGGCCGGTCACCCCTGTTGTGGCCTCTGGCGACGAGCCAGCGCTTATACAACGGGCGACTGGTGCTCCTGTTTTTGTAGCAACCCAGCGCACCGAGGCCCTGCGAGCGCTGCTGAAAGCGTACCCGGCCACCGACGTGGTGGTGTGCGACGACGGTTTGCAGCACTACGCCTTGCAACGCGACATTGAGATTGCCGTGTTTGACGACCGGGGCGTGGGCAACGGCTGGTTGCAACCGGCTGGCCCGCTTCGCGAGCCTTGGCCTGAGCGCAGAAGTCACGGCCTTGATCTGCTGCTGCACACCGGACAAAAACCCGCCTTTGAGGGCTTTAGCTCCAGCCGGGAACTGGTCGATTATGCGGTAGCCGCAGACGGCAGCCAGATCGCATTGGCCGCCCTGCACGGTCGTGGGCTTGTGGCACTGGCGGGCATCGCGAATCCTGAAGCATTTTTTGACATGCTCAGGGCACGTGGCCTGACGCTGCAAAAGACCATTGCTTTGCCGGATCACCATGATTTCGACAGTTTCGACTTCAGTGCATACGCAGGCCAAACCCTTCTTTGCACTGAAAAAGACGCGGTGAAGCTGTTTGGCACGCTGCAACCGGGCGGGCTACAGTTGCTAGCCGTGCCTTTAGCGTTTTCGCCTGAGCCGGCTTTTTTTGCAGCGCTTGATGCACTTCTGACGCGCAGGCTTTCTGCCAGAATTTCTCCATTACCATCACAGCATGGAAACCAAACTACTTGAACTTCTGGTCTGCCCCGTCACCAAAGGGCCGCTAACGTATGACCGAGAGAAACAGGAACTGGTCTCGCGCACCGCCCGCCTCGCCTACCCAGTTCGCGACGGAATTCCTGTGCTGCTGGAAAACGAGGCACGAACCCTCACAGATGAAGAGCTCGGACTTTGATGCCTGCTGCAACTTTGACAGCATGAGCTTTACCGTACTCATACCGGCTCGGCTGGCCTCCACCCGCCTGCCCAACAAGCCGCTGGCCGACATCGGTGGCGCGCCCATGGTCGTGCGCGTGGCGCAACGGGCCATGTCCAGTGCTGCCACCCGCACGGTAGTCGCCACCGACAGCAGCGAGGTGGTAGAGAAATGCGCGGCATTCGGCGTTTCAGCGGTACTGACGCGCGCTGACCACCCCAGCGGCAGCGACCGGCTTGCGGAAGCCTGCAGCCGCCTCGGCCTCGCTGATGATGCCATCGTGGTGAATGTGCAGGGCGACGAACCGCTGATAGACCCGGCGCTGATCAACGCTGTGGCAAACCTGCTCGGCGAGCGCCCGGACTGCGCCATGAGCACAGCCGCCCACTCGATTGACCAGCAGGCCGATTTTTTAAACCCAAATGTAGTCAAGGTGGTGCTCGATGCGCGCCATACGGCGTTGTATTTCAGCCGCGCCCCTATTCCCGCTGCCCGCGACTTTGCAGGCCAGGCTTGGTGGGAGGCCGGCAGCATGCTACCCAAACCGCTCCGTCACGTTGGAATTTATGGCTATCGGGTTGGGTTTTTGCGGCAGTTTCCAAGCCTGCCGAAAGCACCCATGGAACAACTCGAGTCGCTGGAACAATTGCGCGCCCTCTGGCATGGCCACCGCATAGCGGTGCACATCACCGGCGATGCGCCGGGCCTGGGCGTCGACACGCCGGAAGATCTGGAACGGGCACGCGAGTTATTTAGATAGCGCGCAACAGTGGGGCCGACATGCGCTTCTAACCCTTGTAGCCCCTGTAAGCTGCTGGCAAAGGTGCCCATGCTATCCTCTGCAAAAAACAAGTCTAAGACTTCCATGGAGATCGGCAGCCAGCATTACCAGCCCTTGTACCTGCCTAGTTGACTTCCTGAATTCATAAAAATACGAGGACATTCATGAGACTGATTTTGTTGGGTGCGCCCGGCGCGGGCAAGGGAACACAAGCAACCTTTATTTGCCAGAAATACGGCATCCCGCAGATTTCAACCGGTGACATGCTGCGTGCAGCCGTCAAGGCCGGTACACCGTTGGGCATTGAAGCCAAAAAAATCATGGATTCCGGCGCGCTGGTAAGTGACGACCTGATCATCAACCTGGTGAAGGAGCGCATTGCCCATCCCGACTGCGCCAAAGGCTTTTTATTCGACGGTTTTCCGCGCACCCTCCCCCAAGCCGATGCCATGAAGGCGGCAAGGGTGAAGATTGACTTCGTGTTGGAGATCGATGTGCCGTTCGAAGCCATCATCGAGCGCATGAGCGGACGCCGCTCGCACAGCACTTCAGGTCGAACTTACCATGTGAAGTACAACCCGCCCAAGGTCGAAGGCCTGGACGATGTGACCGGCGAGCCTTTGATTCAGCGCGAGGACGATAAGGAAGATACCGTGCGCAAGCGGCTGGAAGTTTACAGCGCCCAAACCCGCCCTTTGGTGGATTACTACTCACGTTGGGCTAAAGCTGAACCAGAAGCTGCGCCCAAATACCGCGCCATCAGCGGCATGGGCGGCGTGGATGAAATCACCGAAAAAGTATTCGCCGCATTGTCAAACTGAGTCGGCAAGACATCGCTCACCTAAAAAAGGCCGTCTAGCAGACGGCCTTTTTCGTGGGCCCATGGGTAAAGATATTCCGAACCCCGCAAATCAAATCAGCCCTGACCTGCACTTAGCAAACGAAGAATCAGCGCCACCCTGGCCTTCACCGGAGTCAATCCTTTGGAATCCGGGATGCCGTCGCCTGGCTTGGGCAATACTCGGCCATTGAGGCAGCGTGTCGAGCGAAGCACTGGTACGCCAGCGACCTGCGCCTTGAGCAAAGCGGCCTCGAGCGCATGGTGCAGCGAACCATTGCCCGTACCCGCAACCACCAGGCCCTGCACGCCCTGCGCCAGCAAGGCCTCCACAACGGTACCGCTGGCGCCCGCATAGTTCATGACGATTTCCACGCGTGGCCATTCGGCAAGACTGGCCAGTTCTACTATGTTTTTTATAGCTGATGACGCCCGTCCCTCATTGGCTAGCGGCCAATTTTTTACCAATCTGACAATGCCCTCCTCAACGTAGCCAAGCGGACCAGCGTCTCCCGAACTGAAGGCGTCCAGCTGGTAGGTGTGTACTTTCTGAATGTCCAATGCGCTGTGGATAGTGCCCGCACAGACAGCCACCACGCCCTTGGCATCCGCGTGGCGGGCAACCGCCATCGCATCGAGCAAGTTTTGCGGCCCGTCGGGAGCCAACGCTGTAGCTGGGCGCATGGCGCAGGTCACCACCACCGGCTTGGCCGGGTTGCACGCTAGCTGCAAAAAGTACGCAGTCTCCTCCAACGTGTCGGTGCCGTGCGTAATCACGATACCCTGTACATCGGGCTGCGCTAAAAAATGACTAACTCGCCCGGCCAGCGTTGCCCAGACCGCAAAGCTCATGTCCTTGCTGTCAATTTGCGCGACCTGCTCAGAGATGACGGGCTCCGCACCGGGCGGAACTGGAAGCGTTGCCAGAAGTTCCGAGATGCCCACCTGGCCCGCGGTGTAGCCAAGGTTGTCAGAGGCATTGGCCGCGCGGCCAGCAATCGTGCCGCCGGTACCCAGAATCACAAGATGTTGATGTTTCATAAATAGGAAATTTGCAAAAGACTTGCATTATTCTAGAGACTGTATAAAAATACAGTTACTGGCTATTAAAACAGCTTACAAGATAAATTTTCGCATGCGAGGGTCTGACCTGCATAACTTGTCAATCGATCTACCAAGCCAAGGAGTTTCGGCCATGAGCACTCTCAACGATTTCCCGCATCCCTCTTTTGAAAATCCTAAGCTCACCGCGCGCCAGCAACAAATCCTGGAGCTGATCCAGACAGCCATCTCTCGCACCGGTGCGCCGCCTACCCGCGCCGAGATTGCCACCGAGCTGGGTTTTCGCTCAGCAAATGCAGCCGAAGAGCACTTGCAGGCACTGGCCCGCAAAGGTGTGATTGAACTGGTTAGCGGCACCTCGCGCGGCATACGCCTGCGCAGTGACACCCTGAGGAGCCTGAACGAATCGCGTATCAAACAGTTTTCCCTGCCGTTGCAAAGCTTGGCCCAACTCGCACTGCCTCTGGTGGGGCGGGTTGCTGCTGGCAGCCCGATTCTCGCGCAGGAACATATCGACAAGACCTATTATCTTGAAAGCAGCCTGTTTCAACAGCAGCCAGACTACCTACTAAAGGTTCGTGGCATGAGTATGCGCGATGTCGGAATCATGGACGGCGATTTGCTCGCCGTCAAACAGACCAAGGAAGCGAAAAATGGCCAGATTGTCGTCGCCAGGCTTGGCGATGAAGTGACCGTCAAACGCTTTCGTCGCACCAGCGGCCTGATCGAACTGCTGCCCGAAAATCCTGAGTTCAAAACCATCACCGTTAAGCCCGGCGAGCCTTTCGAACTCGAAGGTCTGGCTGTCGGATTGATCCGCAACACCATGCTGATGTAGCACTCTGTTGGCTACGCAACAGGTGGCGGGCGTTTGGTCATTGGTGACCAACACCCTGATGCGTGACCCCTCTGGCACCCCAGCCAGTCAGAAATCCTGCCTGTGTAAACCTCTCTCAAACAGGAGTTCATCATGGGAATCGTCAGTTTTTTACATCCACCGATGCGGTCAATTTTTCTAGCCCCGGCTCAGGCTGTAGCTGCATGGTTTGTGCCGGCACAGAACACGACAAACCTGTTGGCTGTTCCTGCGCAGACCCGGCGAGTCCCCCAGCAGTTACCGTTGCCTTTTGCGCAGGCGGGCAGCGCCGGGCGGCAGCGAGCGGCCTATAAACATTCTGTCGGCACCGAAATAGGCAGAAACGCCTCTAAATTCCCCGCCGTCAGCCACCTCAAGGTTGTTCGGGAATTCGACGGTGCTGCAAGCCTCACTTGCGCTGGCCGCATGGTCATCTCAGGTCGCATGGCCGATGTCTGCGCAGAACTTGAGCGCATGGTTCAGCATGAACGGACGCATGCGGGATTGCTCCAGCCTTGAATCGTGAGCCGAACCGTCACGGGCAAAAACAGCAGCGCGTTGCCTTCCTATACAAATTGACGGTGTGCAGGCAACCCCGCAGGGAGGAATGAAAAATCTTGCAGGCACAATATCGTTATGAATATTGTGATTCTCGATGACTACCAGGACGCGGTGCGCAAATTGAATTGCGCTGCCAGGCTTGATGCCTACCCTGCCAAGGTTTACACCAATACCGTCAAGGGTATCGGCCAGTTGTCTGTCCGCCTCAAAGACGCCGATGTCATCGTGCTGATTCGCGAACGAACCCAGCTCAATCGTCAAGTCATTGAAAAACTCCCCAAACTCAAACTGATTGTTCAGACCGGTCGTGTGGGCAGCCATGTGGACGTTGCGGCCTGCACCGAACGCGGAATCGCTGTTGCAGAAGGCATGGGGTCCCCCACGGCGCCTGCTGAACTGACATGGGCACTGGTAATGGCGGCCATGCGTCGAATCCCTCACTACGTTGCGCACTTGAAGCACGGCGCTTGGCAGCAAGCGGGCCTCAAATCAGCCTCAGTGCCGACTAATTTCGGCATCGGTTCCGTTCTCAAAGGCAAGACACTGGGTATCTGGAGCTACGGAAAAATCGGTCAGATCGTTGCTGGCTATGGCCGTGCATTCGGCATGCGGGTGGTGGTGTGGGGTCGCGAAGCCTCACGCGAGCGTGCCCAGGCTGACGGTTTTGAAACCGCGACCAACAAAGCTGAGTTCTTTGATCAAAGCGATGTTCTCAGCCTGCATCTGCGCTTGAATGATGAAACCCGCGGTATTGTGACGTCGGAAGATCTCTCCCGCATGAAACCCACTGCCCTGCTGGTAAACACCTCGCGGGCAGAATTGATCGAGCCCGAGGCTTTGATTGCAGCGCTCAACCGGGGGCGCCCCGGGCTTGCGGCTGTGGATGTCTTTGAGTCAGAGCCCATTTTGCAAGGCCATGCGTTGCTTCGTCTTGAGAACTGCATCTGCACGCCGCATATCGGCTATGTCGAGCAGGACAGCTACGAGATGTATTTTGGGGCGGCGTTTGATAACGTTGTCAACTTCATCAAGGGCACACCCACCAATATTGTCAATCCTGGTGCGCTGCAGGTGCGGCGTTAGTTTGGCGTGGCTTATTTAACTTGGTGACAGACAAAGACAGCGTTTCGATCAGAAGCTCGGCATGTGGGCATTGGCCTCCAAGCATATTTCCCTTCATCGCAAAGTCATGCTTCACCCTTTGTATGAAGCAGCGACCGCCATCAGGCTCTCAGCGAGAGCAAAAGTCCTTTTCTGGTCTTGCCCTGGATCGGGACGAAAGTCTCAAACGCCAGAGACTTTCCACCTCTTTGCCAGCGCCCGACATCAAGCAATTCCCAGCAACTATTTGTCTTTAACGCCGTGCAGATAGGATGGATCGATGTCGAACTCCAGCAGTTCACCGATCTCAACGCACTGCGATGCAGGGCTGTCATCAAAATCGCGACTCACGTCTATGTCCAGGGCAAGCCAGCGTGAGGCAGTAAACCGGGTCAAGTCAGTCTCGTGTTTTGACAGAGACGACAGCTCAGGCATGTCCTTTAATCGAGCCGACAAGGGTTGGGAACTGGTACTTGAAAACCCGCTATCGGAGGGACTCGACGATCCTGCGGGCTCAGTCACCTCAGCAGGTTGCTCGACGATTTCCTTGGCAATCGCATACAGCAGCAACAATTCCCGGTACGCCGCAATATCGAAAACATCGCCGTTTGAACCGGGTTTTCGGAAAATGGTTTCCTCGATGACATCCAGAACCCTGGGCGTTGGCCAGAGCGACTCGATGCGCGAGAGCGCCGATGGATAAAACTCCAAACCGTTGCTCTCGGGACTGTACTGTTCAAACGCGGATACCTGGGCATTGAATATTTCGTTGAAATCCTTGCGCAGCAGTTCGTAGTCAACTTTCCGGTTGAGGTGATGGTAGAGGTCAAGCAGGTCGAGATATACCAGTGCGCTGGTCTCCTCGCTCTCCGTGATGTGATGGTGCAAGACATCTAATGCCTTGTCGAACTGCCCCAAGGACATAAAAAAATCTGCCTGGTGCTGCACGTCCGACAGCTCCTCGGCATTGACGAGGCGCGGCGCGCCCGGCAGGCTGGACGAAAATCCCGTATTGCTTTTGGTGTCCATAGGCTCCAAACGCCCTGCCAACTGGAGATCCTGAGATATTTTTGGCCTCGCGTGCGGAAACTCGTCCGCTTCGAAATCTACGTCCGGCGCAGCAACGGTAGGGCCGGTTGCCCGGCCTGGATGGGTGCTCAGATGTTGGCTCATGGACTCGCCGCCATAAGGCTCTGGGCCTGGAATCTCCATGTCTTCCTGCGTATCCAGCCTTCTGCGCCACCAAGGGCCACGGCTGAACTCGCTGATTTGCCTTCTGCTTTGGGTCCAGAGAAAAATTCCAAGCACTGACGCCAGCATCAACAGAACGCCCAAGCCGTAGACCAACCAATTACTGTAGCGCTCACTGCGCGCCTGCTCAAGTTCGACGCGCAGTTGCGTCACTGCGGCCTCAGTTTTACGACTTTGGACCAGCATGCTGGCCACATCGGTCTCCAGGGACTTGAGTCTCTGGGTGTCACGCAGTATGTCTTGGGGCTGAGCGTTGAGCGCCTGCCAAAGCGCAATAGCGGTGGCCCGCTGCAGCGCATTGGTTGAAGGCATGGTCAGCAGTTCCGATGTAGAACGCAGTACCGGGTCCCGCTCGGCGGCGAGATCCAGAACATCGAGTTTCAAGCGGGCGCGTGAGGACTTTCGGGCCGGTTCAGCCGCAACCCGTGCCGTCATACGCGTTGAAGGAAGGATCAACTGAGGGGTTGTGGCTCCAGCCGGACGCTCATCTGCAGCCGTTGCCGGGCTTGCCACGACCTTGGGTCTGAATGCTGGTTTGCGCGTCCCGCTGGTTGCCGATTCCGCTCGCTTCGTGCTTGCCAGCGCTCCGGCCACACTGCCTGCTTCACCCATGCCGGGCCGTTGCACCGCCGCTGCCGCTGACGTTATGGCCTCGCCCATGGTCACAGGCACCGGGCTGGCGCTGTCAGACAGAAACTCGGCAAGAATCACATACTTGCGCGCATTCTTTTGCGAACAACCTTCGCGGACGTACACCGTCACTACCGGTTCGTCCACCATAGAAGTGGTCTGTATACGTATCCGTGCGTCGCCTGCCTTGGCGCCCGCACTGGTCAGGATGCGAACCCGGTTTTCGGGCACTTGTGCGTCCCCAAAAAAAACATCGGCTGCCACGCAGACCCCCGAAAGCCCTTCAGCGCTGTCGAGTTGCGCAGTGAGTGTCACATCGAAAGGCCGTCCTACAAGCGTTGCTCCCTGCATCCGGCCCAAAGACACTGCCAAGCTGCAGCCAGTGGCACCCAGCAGCACTGCACCGAGGATGTATTTGAGGGTTGTCTCGGTGGCATTCATGTAATTTACAAATTTTGCCACAGCGGTGTGGCAAAACAGCAGTCAGCCATAATTCATAAATGCAATTAAGTTACAAAATCGTTGGAATAGTTGGCACCGGTGCCATGGGCCGCGGTATCTCACAGATTGCGGCGCAAGCGGGAAGCCTCGTCAAGCTCATGGATGCGAAAGCGGGCGCGGCGGAAAAAGCCCGTGATGCCATCTGTGCCCAATGGGACAAACTGGTTGAAAAAGATCGCCTGCAAGCCAGCGTGGCCAACGGCTACAAAGCCCGGCTAGTGCTGGCAAGCACGCTAACCGAACTGGCGGACTGCGATCTGATCATTGAGGCAATCGTCGAGCGGCTGGATGCCAAGCAAACCTTGTTCGTCGAATTGGAGGCACTTGTGCCCGCACACATGGTGCTGGCGAGCAATACGTCGTCGCTGTCCGTGACGGCGATCGCGGCGGCACTGAAGCATCCTGAGCGCCTGGCGGGCTATCACTTCTTCAACCCCGTTCCGCTGATGAAGGTGGTCGAAGTCATTGCTGGTCTAAAAACCAGTGCGGCCGTCTGCAGCACGCTGTCCAGCTACGCCCGGCAGATGGGCCACACGCCGGTGCAGGCGCAAGACACGCCCGGCTTCATCGTCAACCACGCCGGGCGCGGCTACGGCACCGAAGCGCTGCGCATCGTCAGCGAAGGCATCGCCGATTTCGCCACCATAGACCGTATCCTGCGCGATCAGGCCGGCTTCAAGCTCGGCCCTTTCGAATTGATGGATCTGACCGCTCTGGATGTTTCGCACCCGGTCATGGAGTCCATTTACCACCAGTATTACGAAGAGGCCCGCTACCGTCCGAGCGTGATTACCGCCCAGCGACTGGCAGGCGGCATGCTCGGACGTAAAACCGGTCAAGGTTTTTACCGCTATGAAGGCGGCGTAGCGCAAACGCCGCCAGAAGCCCTCGTTCCCGAGCTTGCCGAATTGCCCCCCGTTTGGGTCTCACCCCGAGCCTCCCGACGTCCGGAATTGCTGCAATTGCTGAAAGACCTGGGGGCAAAAATTGAATCCGGCCCATCGGCCTCACTGCTGGCTTTGCAGCTGGTGGCACCGCTGGGTTTTGACATCACGACAGTCGCCGTGGTGGAGCGGCTGGACCCGACGCGCACCGTGGGCATAGACATGCTAATTGATGACGCCGCCACCCGGCGACGGGTGCTGGCGACCAACCCGGCCACCCGCACCGACATGCGCGACGCTGCCCATGCGCTGTTCTCCCGCGACGGCAAAGCCGTCAGCGTGATCCGGGACAGCGGCGGCTTTGTCACGCAGCGCGTCGTCGCCTCCATCGTCAACATTGCCAGCGACATCTGCCAGCAAGGCATATGCAGCCCGAAAGACCTGGAAACCGCCGTCACGCTCGGGCTGGGTTATCCGATAGGTCCACTGGCCATGGGCGACCGCTACGGCCCCACCAACGTGCTGGAAGTTCTGTTCAACATGCAAACCGTATATGGCGACCAGCGCTACCGCCCTTCCCCCTGGCTGCGACGGCGCGGCGCCATTGGCCTGAGCTTGATGCACGAGGAGAACTGACATGATCGGCGCGCTGAAAAGTACCAGCGAGGGCGGTACCCTCATCCTCACGCTGAGCAATCCCGAGTTCAAAAATGCCCTGGGGCCCCAGATATACGCGGCAGGCGTTGAAGCGCTCAATGCTGCTGAAAACAATCCGGATATCCGCAGCGTCGTGATCACCGGTGAAGGCGCGCTTTTTTGCGCCGGCGGCAACTTGCAGCGCCTGCAAGCCAACCGGCGAGAGCCCCCCGAGGTACAAGCCGAAAGCATAGACGGCCTGCACAACTGGATAGACTCCATCCGCACTTACCCCAAGCCAGTGATAGCCGCAGTCGAAGGTGCGGCCGCCGGTGCCGGTTTTTCGCTGGCGCTGGCCTGTGATTTTGTAGTCGCCGCTGACAACGCCGTGTTTGTGATGTCTTACAGCACGGTGGCGCTGTCGCCAGACGGCGGCGCCAGCTGGAGCCTGACGCGTGCCTTGCCGCGGGCGCTGGCCAGCGAACTGCTCATGTGCGGCGAACGCATCAGCGCCCAGCGGCTGCATGAGCTGGGACTGGTCAACCGCGTGACGGCCGCCGGAGATGCGCTCGCCCAAGCCCTGCAATTGGCCGGGGAGCTCAACGCACGCGCGCCCAACGTGCTGGCCAGCCTGAAGGAGCTCATGAACGAGGCCTCAGTCAACACGCTAGGCCAGCAGCTTGCCAGTGAACGCGATCATTTTGTGCGCAATCTGCACCATTCCAATGCCGGCGAGGGCATTGACGCATTTTTGCAAAAGCGCACGCCGCAGTACCGCTAAGGTGCATCACCACCGAAGCCGTACAAGAGCTTCCCGCCGCCAAGCGACTCATGTGCAAAGCCTATGCGACAGCCCTATGGCGCGGGACCCGTCCCTCACGCGACAATCAAGACTTTGTTAGTCACTCAGAAGACAGCCCATGGACGATCCTATTCTTACGATAGATGAGCGAGAGGCCATCAACGGCGGCCGCTGGTTTTCATCCCTGTCACCATCCCTGAGACACGACATACTGCGATGCGCTTTCGTCAAACGCTGCAAAGACGGCCAACTCATTTCCGCGCGCGGCGATCCGCCGGAAGAATGGATTGCCTGCGCCAAGGGCGCGGTGCGCGTCAGTTCCACGTCGATTTCTGGCAAACAGATCACTCTGACGTACGTCGAGCCCGGGATCTGGTTTGGCGATGTGGCCATTTTCGATGGCGACCGGCGCACCCACGATGCCTATGCCCACGGCGAAACCACCATCCTGTGTGTTGCCAAAGCCGACTTCCGAAAGATCCTGGCGTCGCATGTCGAGCTGTACGAAGCCATGCTTCGCCTGCACGCACGCCGCATTCGTCAGCTTTATGGCCTGGTGGAAGACCTCAACACCTTGCCGCTGCGGGCCCGACTGGCCAAACAATTGCTGCACCTGGTGCGCAGCTACGGCGTGCCATGTCTGGCCGACGGACACGAGGTGCGGATCGGCCTGCAACTGGCGCAGGAAGAGCTGGCCCAGCTGCTGGGTGCCTCGCGCCAACGCGTCAACCAGGAACTCAAATCGATGGAGCGCGAGGGCGCCATCCGTATCGAGCCGGGTGGCCTGGTGGTGCGCAGCCGCGAAACCCTGATGCGCATTGCTGAAGCCGAAATCGACAAATAACCCCCCACAGATCATGAGCAACTTTGACCATTTTTTAGGAACGCAGTCCGTCCCCGGCGCGCAGGCGGTGGACATGCAAGCCCTCAGCGCCTACCTGAGCGAACATCTGGACGGCTTCAAAGGCCCGCTGACAGCCGAAATTTTCAAGGGCGGGCAGTCCAATCCCACCTACAAACTCCTCACCCCTAGCGCGTCTTACGTGATGCGCGCGAAACCCGGTCCGGTCGCCAGGCTGCTGCCGTCCGCCCATGCGGTGGAGCGTGAATTCAAGGTCATGCGGGGCCTGCAAGGCACCGATGTGCCGGTTCCCAAAATGCATTGCCTTTGCGAAGACGAGGCGGTGATTGGGCGGGCTTTTTATGTGATGGAGTTTGTTGAAGGCCGGGTGCTCTGGGACCAGTCCCTGCCCGGCATGACGAATGCCCAGCGTGGCGACATCTATGACGAGATGAATCGCGTGATCGCCGCCCTGCACAAGGTAAAGTTTGCCGAACGCGGCCTGGCCGACTACGGCAAGCCAGGCAACTACTTTGAGCGCCAGATTGGCCGCTGGAGCAAGCAGTACAACGCCTCCATCACCCAACCCATCCCCGAGATGGACAGCCTGATGCAATGGTTGCCCGCCAACATCCCGGCCAGTGCACGCGACGCCAGCCAGGTGTCCATCGTGCACGGCGACTTCCGGCTCGACAACCTGCTGTTTCACGCCAGCGAGCCGCGCGTGCTCGCTGTGCTGGACTGGGAGTTGTCCACGCTGGGCCATCCGCTGGCCGACTTCAGCTACCACTGCATGGCCTGGCATATTCCACCCGGAACGTTTCGCGGAATTGGCGGGCTCGATGTCGCCAGTCTGGGCATTCCCACCGAGGCCGAGTACATCCGCCGCTATTGCGAACGCACCGGCCTGACGACACCCGAAGCGCTGCGGGCCGACTGGAATTTTTACCTGGCCTACAACCTGTTTCGCCTCGCCGCAATTTTGCAAGGCATTGCCAAACGGGTAGAGGCCGGAACCGCATCGAGTGCCCAGGCCGTCAGTTCGGCCGCCGGCGCGCCGCTGCTGGCCAAAATGGCCTGGGACTTTGCGCTTAAACCCCCAGCCTGACCCCTCTTCTCTCGCCCCCTCTTCTTTTTTCACACACCCCAGGAGATTTCATGGATTTCGACTTCACCCCCAAAGTACAAGACTTGCAGGCGCGCCTGTTGAAGTTCATGGACCAGCACGTCTACCCGAACGAAGCGCGGTTTTTTCGCGAGATTGCTGAGAACCGGGCCAAGGGAAATGCCTGGATTCCCACCACCCTGATTGAAGAGCTGAAACCCAAGGCGCGCGCCGCCGGCCTGTGGAACCTGTTTTTGCCGCACTCCCCGCGTGCGCCCGAAGGCCTGTCCAACCTTGAATACGCACCCTTGTGCGAAATCATGGGCCGCGTGCCGTTTGCGGCCGAGGTCTTCAACTGCTCGGCGCCCGACACCGGCAACATGGAAACCATTGCCCGCTACGGTTCCGAAGCCAACAAGGACGAGTGGCTGATGCCCCTGCTTAAGGGCGACATCCGCTCAGCCTTTCTAATGACCGAGCCTGAAGTCGCCTCTTCCGACGCCACCAACATCGCGTGCCGCATTGAGCGCGACGGCGACGACTACGTGATCAACGGCCTCAAATGGTGGTCGTCCGGCGCTGGAGATCCGCGCTGCGCGATCTACATCGTCATGGGCAAAACCAATCCCGATGCCGGCCGCCACGAACAGCAATCGATGATTCTGGTGCCGGCCAATACCCCGGGCATCACCGTGCTGCGCCCGCTTAGCGTCTTTGGCTACGACGACGCGCCGCACGGCCACATGGAAGTACGGCTGACCAATGTGCGCGTGCCCGCCAGCAACCTGCTGCTGGGCGAAGGCCGCGGCTTTGAAATTGCCCAGGGCCGGCTTGGCCCCGGACGCATTCACCACTGCATGCGTAGCATCGGCATTGCCGAACGTGCCGTCGAACTCATGTGCAAACGCCTGAACAGCCGGATTGCATTTGGCAAGCCCATCGCCGCGCAGTCGGTTTGGCGCGAACGCATTGCCGAATCGCGCTGCATGATCGAGCAGGCACGCCTGCTGACACTCAAGGCCGCCTACATGATGGATACCGTGGGCAACAAGGTCGCCAAGGCCGAGATCGCCATGATCAAGGTAGTGGCGCCCAGCATGGCCTGCCAGATCATTGACTGGGCCATTCAGGCCCACGGCGGCGGCGGCGTGTCGGACGATTTCCCGCTGGCCTACGCCTACGCCAACCAGCGCACCTTGCGCCTGGCCGACGGCCCGGACGAAGTGCACCGCGCCTCGCTGGCCAAGCTGGAACTGGCCAAGCACCTAGTGGTTCCAGGCCAGGCTTAAAGGCTGCTGGCACAAGACTGCCGACGCGCCAGCTGAGATATCTCGGGCTGCTAGTGATATAAAATAGATAGCTGCTTGCGCCCGCCCTGTATGGGCTAGCGGCTTTTTTTTCTTAATCGCAGACAATATCGGTGGAACGATCGGCCAGCGCCAACTTGCAAGCGGCATGGAAGATCAGGGTCGCATGCTGCAGCATGGGCAAATCGCCCGGCGTATATTGCATGCGCAGGTAGGCCTTGCCGCGCAGCAGCATCAAGATAAAAGGCAGCTTTGCGTCTGCGCCCGGTTCCGGCCATGACAAAAGCAGGCCAGCCAGATCGAGGTCAAGCCAGCCCACGGCATGGCTGCGCTGATTAGCCAACACCGCATAGCGATCCCAGAAGGCCTCGGGCAGACCGTTCCAGCCCACTTCCGGGTACAAAGCGAGCCAGCGCATTTCCTCGGTAAGGCTTGGGTCGGCCGTGGTCTGAACGGTGTCGGTGTAGATACCGTAAGCCCGCTTTTCCAGCATTTCCTTCAGCGGACGGCTCATGATCAGCACCGATGCTCCGCGATCGAGCTTGAGTTCAGCTCGGGCTCGCAGTTCTTCGCCCAAGAGGTAGTCGCGCGACGAGCGGCCGCATTCCAGTCGCCACGGTTTGTTGTCGACCATGCCAGTCAGGGAGAAGCCTTGGCCCTCCCCCGCTGCAGCAAAGGAAAAGCCCTGAGCATCGGCCCATGAGGACACGGCATCGGCCTGGGCCGGGTTCTGTCCAGCTGCTTTAGCGTTTACAGAAAACTTTTTAAGCCGCTCAAACATCGTTCCTGCTTCTCTCTTAAAGTCCGTGAAACTTCATCGTAGCGGTAATCGAATCCAAAGGAAACAACTGTGATCAAGGTTTATTCATGGCCCACACCCAATGGGCACAAAGTGCATGTCATGCTAGAGGAATGTGGCTTGCGGCTGGGCCGCGACTGGGAGGCTATTCCGGTCAATATCGGCGCTGGCGACCAGTTCAAAGCCGATTTTCTGGCCATCAGTCCTAACAACAAGATTCCCGCCCTGATAGACCCGAACGGCCCGGACGGCAAACCGATTGCCCTGTTTGAATCAGGCGCCATCCTGCTTTACCTGGCAGCCAAAACCGGCAAACTGCTGCCGAAAACCGACAGGCTTAAATTTCAGGTGCTGCAATGGCTGATGTTCCAGATGGGTGGAGTCGGCCCCATGCTTGGACAGGCGCACCACTTTCGGCAGTACGCGCCAAACAAACTAGAGTATGCGATCAACCGTTACAGCAACGAAGCCAAACGGCTTTACGGCGTGATGGACAAGCAGTTGGCCAGCAGCAAATTCATCGCCTGCAACCAGTACACCATCGCTGACATCGCCATCTTTCCGTGGCTGCGCAACTGGGAAAACCAGGGCATAGACTGGGCCGACTACCCGCAACTGAAAAAGTGGTTTGACCTGGTTGGTGCCCGCCCGGCGGTACAGCGCGGCGTGCAGGTGCTGGCAGACCTGCGCCGCCCCATCACAGGCGACAAAGAGCGCGAAATCCTGTTTGGCAGCACGCAGTACCAAAAACGCTGAAATTCAGAACAAATAAGGCAGTAGCCCATAAGGGACGGGCGAATACAGCTATCATAATAGTAGCAAAATAAGCGAAATCCCGGTATCACGATCAACCTAACTTTTTTCGGCGAAGCCCTTGCCGCTGCGCTACAACAAAGTGCCAGTAGTCCAGCCGCCACCAAACCGGTCATGCGGGTACACATGCAAGTCCTGAGGAATTTTTAGAGGGTGTCAGGAGGCTAAATGGTCTGCCCGGAGGGGATCGAACCCCCGACCCTCAGCTTAGAAGGCTGATGCTCTATCCGACTGAGCTACGGGCAGAAAACGAAGGCGGATATAAAAAAAGCCCACAAAGTGAGCTTTTTTTAATCGAATTCTTGGTCGGAGTACAAGGATTCGAACCTTGGACCCCCTGGTCCCAAACCAGGTGCGCTACCAGACTGCGCCACACTCCGACAAGAAATGAATTATAGCGTGTACGGACTCCAAACCCGGCGCGCGGCTCCATTTTTTTGCGTTGCCTGCCAACGTCAGCTTTGCTTGAGTCCGGCGCCGGTCAGAAAACCGGCTCTTGGCCACCTTTCAGTGACAGCGGTAGCCCCAACAAAATGGGCAGACTGGCAGACGGTCTCACAATGGAGAAATAAACAGGAGACTCAAATGACCGTGAAGATCGTCAGGCTGGGAGAGGCGCGCAGCACCGATGAGGGCTTGCGCATTGGTACGGTGCGCCGACCACCGCGCGGTGTGCCCAAGGCGGCGTTTGCGTCGCAGGACTGGTACGACGTCTGGTATCCCAACCTGGCACCGAGCCTGGAGACCATGAAGCTGGGGCAGACGATCGAATCGGACAAGGACTGGGCCTTGTTCAGCAAAAAATACCGCGCGGAAACGAATCAGCCCGATGCCAGCCGAAGCCTGGATCTGCTGGCGGCGCTGTCGCACCAGACCAATTTCGCGGTCGGCTGTTACTGCGACAACGAAGCACGCTGCCACCGTTCGCTGCTGCGCGAACTGCTCAGTGAACGCGGCGCATTCATCGCCGGCTAGGTTTCACCGCCCGTCCGTCCCGAGCAAGCGACGGCCCCCGAGGGTCTGGAGCCTGCTGCTCCGAACCTGCTTGAGCAGGTTCGGACGGGCGACAAAGGCAAAGCGTCTGGCGAGCCGCGGCCTGCAAGGCCTCAAAAGCTACACGCAGTAAGCGACCGTTGGGGGCGATATTCTCAAAGCTTGACGTATTCGTACTCAATCGGATTGGCGTTGATGCCACGGTCCGGCGGTGCAATCCAGCCGGCCATCTTGCCCGGCTCGGTAACGCGCTGCATCAGGCTGTGAATGAAGCTTTTGTCGGCGTCGGTCGGCAGCCAGGCGTCCTTATTCGCTTCAAACTCTGCCGCGCTGATGGGCTGGCCCTGCGGGTTGGTGCAGGCGGTTGCCCAGGCGCCGACGCTACGGCGAAAACGCGTGTTGGGCAAGCTCAGTTCAAAATTAATACCGGCCCGCTTGATGCCCATGTTCCAGCGCGTCACGCCGACATTGCAATCCTTCACGTATTCCAGCCGGGTGATTTCGTTCATGCCGTTACGCGTTGAAATGGTTTCATTCCTCAGTCCTCCCTTGCCGTCAGGCACCTGGATGCTCATTTCGGTATCGAGCTCGACATGGTCGGCAAACTTCGCTTCGTCGGGCCGGCCCTTGATGCCGTTGCTGAAGTAGTTGGCGGCGTTGCTTGATGACTCCGAGCCGAACAGGTCTAGCGACGAGGTGAACCAGTAGTTCATGAATTTCTGGATGGTCGGCAAATCAATCACACCGGCCTGACGCAGCATGGCGACGTCATCGGTCTGCAGTTCCTTCATCACTTCCAGCGTCCGTTTAATGACGCGGCCGATACCGGTCTCGCCGACAAACATGTGGTGCGCTTCCTCGGTGAGCATAAAACGCGTGGTGCGCGCCAGCGGGTCAAACGCCGACTCGGCAAAGCTTTTGAGCTGGAACTTGCCGTCCCGGTCGGTGAAGTAGGTGAACATGAAAAAGCTCAGCCAGTTGTCCATGGGTTCGTTAAACGTCCCCAGAATGCGCGGCTTGTCGGCATCGCCGCTGTGGCGCATCAAAAGTTCCTCGGCTTCCTCGCGGCCATCCCGGCCAAAGTGCGCGTGCAGCAGATACACCATGGCCCAGAGGTGGCGGCCTTCTTCCACGTTGACCTGAAACAGGTTGCGCAGGTCGTACAGCGAGGGCGCGGTATGGCCGAGCAGGCGTTGCTGCTCAACCGATGCCGGCTCGGTGTCGCCCTGCGTGACGATGAGCCGGCGAAAAGCGCTGCGGTATTCACCCGGGACCTCTTGCCAGACGTCCTGGCCCTTGTGGTCGCCAAAGCCGATCTTGCGGCCCGCTTCCTTGTCGGCCATAAAAATGCCCCAGCGGTAGTCGGGCATGGGCGTGTAGCCATAGCTGGCCCAGCCCGACGCATCGACGCCGACGGCGGTACGCAGAAAAACGTCGTTGGCCTTGAAGTCGCTGGGACCCATTTCGTCCCACCAGTTCAAAAAGGCCGGTTGCCAGTGCTCAAGCGCGCGTTGCAACTGTCGGTTTTCACCGAGCTGGACGTTGTTGGGGATCAGGGCTTGCAGGTCAATGTTGGACATAGAACTTCCTTTGTTAGATGAGAAAGAAGGCAATTTTTCGACGGGCCGCCCCTAGAAAAAATAGCCCCTTCTTCTTGTGCAAGGGGCAGCGTATTACGTGCAGCGAAAAGCGTGGGGGCTATACCCTCTTCCAGTCGAATTTGGCTTTCTTGCCGGTGCCAAAGAGCTTCAAGGCGCCCTCTTCGCCCACCGCATTGGGGCGAATGAAAATCCAGTTCTGCCAAGCCGAAAGGCGGCCGAAGATGCGCGTTTCCATGGTCTCTTTGCCGGGAAAGCGCAGCGAGGCCTCCAGGCCGGTCATGGCGTCGGGCGATAGACTGGCACGCTCTTCAAGCATGATGCGAATCTCGTCGTCCCAGTCGATGTCGTCTGGCGTCAAAGTGACCAGGCCGAGCGCCAGTGCCTGGTCGGCGAGCAGCCTGCTGTCGCCGAGTTTTTCCAGCTGGGTGATGGTCGACATGTCCTCGCAAAACCGCGTCTGCAACCGGCTCAAGCCGTTGACGGCGGGAAACCAGCCGAAATTAGCGGCGCTGAGCTGAAGCGCCGGCGCGGCATCGGAAGAATCAGGCAACTCCAGCATGTAGATGCGGTCGCAGGCCAGCGCCAACTCATAAAACGTACCGGAAAAGCACGAGCCGGCATCGACCAGCGCAAGCAGCGAGCGGCTGGTCACGTCCAGCCGCGCCAAGGTGCGGCGCAGCGCCCCCAGCGTTTCCTTCACCAGCCAGTGCTCCTTGAGTTGGTCCAGCACCTCGTCCATCTGCATGACCAGAACCGCATCGCCCTGCGTCCGGATCACCCAAGTGCCGATTTCTGGCTCGTTGCTGCGCAGATTCAAAATGGCGTCGTCGAGCTCGCGCTGCAGCCTGAGCGGGTACCAGCTGGCGCCGGCGGCCTTGATGGCGTCTGGCGTGGACTCGACGGGCACAGCGGGCGCCTGCACTGTTAAGGTGGCGATGCGCTTGTCGCGGTCCACCCCCACATCGACCACGCTGTAGTGGTAGCCGGCGTCGTCAATGGTTGCCCGCAAAGCCGTCAATTCAATGCCATTTTCGTTAAGGTTTAGGCCTGCAGCCCTTGTAGATCGGGCGCGGAGTGCTTCTATTTCTGTAGCAAGTAAGGCGCCGAATTGCTGCGGCCTGGCGCAGCCGTCAATCAGCTTCCAGTCTTTGGCGCGATCGGCACGCACGCCTTCGCTGGTGGTGCAGAAAATGTCGGCCAGGTCGCGTCGCACCTTGCGCTTGTCGGTGATGCGCGTCAGGCCGCCGGTGCCGGGCAACACGCCCAGCAGCGGCACTTCGGGCAGGCTCACGGTCGAGCTGCGGTCATCAACCATGATGATGCGGTCGCAGGCCAGCGCCAGCTCGTAGCCGCCACCGGCGCAGGCACCCGTGACGGCGGCAATCGACTTGAGGCCGTCATGGCGCGATGAATCTTCCAGGCCGTTGCGGGTTTCGTTGGTGAACTTGCAGAAGTTCACCTTCCAGCCATGGCCGGACAGGCCCAGCATGTAGATGTTGGCGCCTGAGCACCAGATTTTTTCCTTGCCGCTCTCAAACACCAGCACCTTGACAGCCGGGTGTTCGAAGCGGATGCGGTTAATGGCGTCGTGCAGTTCAATGTCGACCCCGAGGTCATAGCTGTTGAGCTTGAGCTTGTAGCCCGGCTTGATCCCGCCGTCTTCGTTGATGTCTAGCTTGAGGCGAGCCACCTCGCCTTCTACCGTCAGCGTCCAGTGCTGATAACGGCTGGGGTGCGTGGCAAAGCTCACCAGCTCGCGCTGCTGGCCGGCGATCAGCTGTTTAAACAATAGCGGCTCGGTCATGGCGTTCATGTCGTCTCTTTCTCGGGGTGTTGGGCGATGGATTTGACGAAGGATTTAGCCTGCGGCACAGCGCGATCAAGGTCTTTCAGGCTCTGTTTAGGGCTGTGTGCAGCGGTATCGACGACGGCGTCGGCGCGCGCATACAACGCTTCCCGGCTGGCCAGAATGCCGCGCAGGTCTTCCATCGCCTCGCTGGTGGCGCCGCGCGTCGCGTCAAAAGGCCGCATGTCGCCCTGGGCCACCACGCGCGCCATGTGCTCTTGCGGGCTGGCCTTGAGCCAGACACAGTAAAAAAGGCTTTGCAGCAAATCAAAGGTTTCGCGCTCGCTGACGATGCTGCCGCCCGTGGTTATCACAACACCGCCGGCATGCTCTTCGGCAATGCGCAGCAGCGCGCGCCGTTCGTAACGCCGGTAGCCCGCCTGCCCGTGCAGCAGCAGGATTTCGTTCATGCTGGTGCCGGCTTCGCGTTCGATTTCACGATCCAGCTCAACGAAGGGCAGGCCGCGCCGGGCCGCCAGCTGGCTGCCCAGCGTCGATTTGCCGGCGCCGCGCAAGCCAATCAAGGCCACCCGCTGCGCGCGGCCCGGCGCGTCCTGCAGGCCAAAGGTGCTGCCCAGCAAGCCGCAGGCCTGGTCCAGTTGCGCGTCATCGAGCCGCGAGAGCAGGCCCTGCGCCCGTGCCAGCGCCGGGCGCGGCGCGTCCTGCAGCAACTCCAGAATGGAAATATTCAGCGCACGCGCCGCCGCTTCCAGAGAATTGATGGAGACATTACCTTTTCCTGATTCCACATCCGCCAGAAAGCGCTCGCTCAGGCCGGAATCTGCCGCCAGCGCCCGGCGCGTCATGCCGCGGCGCGCGCGCCAGGCTCTGATCCGCCCACCCAACTCGGCAAGCGTGGCTTTCGATTCCTGTTCAGACATGATTTCCAAAAAACACCTGCTTTAAATAAAAAGGGGGCTGCGTTTGCGATTTTTGCAAGCTCGACCTCGAGAAATTGCAGTATACTTCAGCTTTGTTTGATCCAGCGCAGTTTATCGCATCTTTTTTCTGGAGAATTGTTGATGAAGCTCAAAGTCCTCGTGGGCACCATGACCAGCACTGCCGACTATGTGGCGCAGGCCATCCAGATGGATTGCGCTGATCTGGTGAGTGACATTGAAGTGACGCTGATGGACGGGCTGGACATCAGCGTGTTTGATGCCGAAAAAGCAGAAGATGCGATTTATCTCATCTGCAGCGCCACTTATGGTTCCGGTGATGTCCCGGACAATGCCCGGGCCTTGTACGACTCGATGGATTCCCAGCCGCGGTTTTTAGGCCATGTGCGCTACGGCGTGATTGCGCTGGGCGACCGCACCTACCTGCAAACTTACTGCTTTGGCGGCAAGAAATTCGACGAGCGGTTGCAGGGTCTGGGAGCGCAGCGCATCGGAGAGGTCTGGTGCCACGATGCCAGCAGCGGCACCCTGCCCGAGATTGAGGGCACAGCCTGGTGTCGCCAGTGGCTGGTCGCTGCGCTGCAAGACGCCGACACAGCGGCGTAGAACCATAAAACGCCTCCCAGACCTAAAAAAACACATCAAATCATGCTCTAGCCCAATAGACACAGGCGCAAGCAGCTATAAAAATAATAGCATCGGTGCATCGCCCTCAGACCGCGAGCCAGATGCCAAGCAGGAGACACAACATGCCATTGAGCCGTGCCGACCATTCGGTCAGCCCACCCCGGGTAGAGATTCCCCGCGACTACAACGCCGCGCACGATTTGCTGGAGCGCAATGCCCAGCGCCCGGACAAGGCCGCCTTTATCGATGCGCTCAGCGGCGAGCAGTTGAGCTACGGCGCGCTGGCCGAGCAGTCGCAGCGCTTTGCCAATGCCTTGCGGGCGCACGGTTTTGCGCCGGAAAGCCGTGTCATGCTGGCCATGCTGGACACGCCCGAATGGCCGGTGGCGTTTTTGGGCTGCATTCTGGCGGGCGTGGTACCGGTGGCGGCCAACACCCTGCTGACCAGCGCTGACTTTGCCTTCATGCTGCGCGACTCGCGCGCCCAGGGGCTGGTCGTCTCGCAGGCCCTGCTGCCGCAGTTCGAAGCACTGCTGGCAGACCGCGACACACTGAAAACGGTGTTCGTCGCGGGAACCGAAGATTCGGCTTCATTCATAACGTTAGCCCAAGCGATACGGGCGCAGACAGCTACCAAAAAAATAGCAGACACGCGGGCGGACGACGCCTGCTTCTGGCTTTATTCCAGCGGCTCGACCGGCACGCCGAAGGGCACGGTGCACCTGCACAGCCACCTGATCCAGACCGCTGAGCTGTATGGCCGCGCGGTGCTCGGCATGCGCGAGTCGGACGTGGTGTATTCGGCGGCCAAGCTGTTTTTTGCCTATGGCCTTGGCAATGCGCTGACCTTCCCCATGAGCGTGGGCGCCACCACCGTACTGCTGGCCGTGCGCCCCACGCCGGCGGAGGTATTTGGTGTTCTTGAAAAATACCAGCCAACCATCTTCTTCGGCGTGCCCACGCTGTATGCAGGCTTGCTGGCCTTCCCGGACAAGCCGGAGCGGTCGGCGCTTAACTTGCGCCTTTGCGCCAGCGCTGGCGAGGCGCTACCCGCCGAAATCGGCAAAAAATGGAAAACTCACTATGACTGCGACATTCTGGACGGCATCGGCTCGACCGAGATGCTGCATATCTTCTTAAGCAACCGGCCCGGCCAGGTGCGCTACGGCACGACCGGCCAGGCAGTACCCGGCTACGCGCTGCGCATCGTCGGCGACGACGGCCAGGAATGCGGCGTTGGCGAGATCGGCGAACTGCAGATCAGCGGCCCGAGCGCCGCACTGATGTACTGGAACAACCGCGCCAAGACCAAGGCCACCTTTGCCGGAGAATGGACCAAAAGCGGCGACAAGTACACGCGTGACGCCGACGGCTACTACACCTACGGCGGGCGCAGCGACGACATGCTCAAGGTCGGCGGCATTTATGTTTCGCCATTCGAAGTCGAGGCCTGCCTGATGAGCCACGCCGCCGTGCTGGAAGTCGCTGTCATTGGCGTGGCCGACGCCGACCAACTGGTCAAGCCCAAGGCCTATGTGGTGCTTAAAGCTGGCCAGACGGTGACGGCGGACGAGCTGAAAGCCCATGTCAAGCAGCAACTGGCGCCGTACAAATACCCGCGCTTGATTGAGTTCGTCAGCGAGTTACCCAAAACGGCGACTGGCAAGATACAGCGCTTCAAACTGCGCGAGAGTTCGACAGGCTAGCTGGCGGCTGGCGACTGGCGACGCACTTGCACGGCCTATTCGGGTTAGTCAGCTATGCCAGCGGTCAAAGCGTGAACTACATTGGGTGCACTCATTTCCCAAGTGCCTGTTTTTTTTCCGGAGACCCCCCATGACATCACGTCGCCTTGTACTGACCCGCTGCGCCAGCTTGATTGGCGCGGCCTCCACCGGCCTGCTGCTGCCCGCGCACGCGCAGGCCAGCAAAATTCGTGTCGGCTTCATGCTGCCCTACACCGGCACCTTCGCGCAACTTGGCGTGGCGATTGAAAACGGTTTTCGGCTGGCCATCAATGAGCAAGGCGGCAAGCTCGGTGGCCGCGAGATCGAATACTTCAAGGTCGATGACGAATCCGATCCCTCCAAGGGCATTGAAAACGCCAACAAACTGGTGCAGCGCGACAAGGTCGATGTGCTGGTCGGCACCGTGCATTCGGGCGTGCAGATGGGCATTCAGAAAGTCGCGCGCGAAAGCGGTGTGCTGAGCCTGATACCCAACGCCGGCGTGCACGCCGCCACGCGCGGCCTGTGCGCGCCCAACGTGTTCCGCACCTCATTTACCAACTCACAACCAACCCGGGCGCTGGGTCAGGCCATGATCGCCAAGGGCCACAAAAAGGCCGTTTGGATCACCTGGAAATATGCTGCGGGCGACGAAGCGTTCGAAGGCTTCAAGGAAAGCTACACCGCCGCTGGCGGCACCATCATCAAAGAGCTCGGCCTGCCCTTCCCGCAGGTCGAATTTCAGGCACTGCTGACTGAAATTGCCGCGCTGAAACCTGATGCGGTCGCCTGCTTTTTTGCTGGCGGGGGCGCAGCCAAATTCATCAAAGACTACGCAGCCGCCGGCCTCAAGGGCAAGATTCCGCTATACGGCTCGGGCTTTCTTACCGAGGGCGTGCTCGAAGCCGCCGGCCCGGCTGCTGACGGCATCATCACGACGATGCATTACAGCGACTCGCTCGACACGCCCCGCAACAAAAAATTTCGCCTCGACTACGCCAAAGCCTACAAGGCCCAGCCCGACGTCTATGCGGTGCAGGGCTACGACACCGGTCTGCTTTTGATTCAAGGCGCCAATGCCGTGAAGGGTGACCTGAACAGCAAACCGGTGCTGTACAAGGCCATGGAAGGCGCAACCATCGACAGCCCGCGCGGCAAATGGACCATGAGCAAGGCGCACAACCCGGTGCAGGACATGTACCTTCGCGTGGTTGAAAACAAGGAAAACAAGGTGCTGGGCGTAGCCGCTAAAGCGCTGGCCGACAGCGGCGCCGGCTGCAAGATGGCCTGAAATGGCCACCACGGTCGCTTGCTACGCATAGCTCACTGCCCCCCAAGGGAGCCGCTGCGCCTGCGGCCCGGCGAAGCCGGCTCCGCGGCCCCTGCTTGCGTTAAGAAACACCCAGTCGAGCACTGCGTATCGTTTCAGTAACCGTCCCCTACTCCTTTTTTATGCTGAGGCTCACGCGTCGCCACTCCTGAAATAAAAATCCGAATAATTCATCGATGGATTTAGCCAACTTTCTCATTCAGCTTTTAAACAGCGTGCAATACGGCCTGCTGCTCTTCATGCTTGCGGCTGGCCTGACACTGATCTTCGGCATCATGGGCGTGGTCAATCTGGCGCATGGCAGTTTTTATATGCTGGGTGCGTATCTGGCGTGGTCGCTTAGCGCGCAATTTGGCAGCCTCACGCTGGCGATCATCGTGGGCGCGGGGCTTTCTATCATCTTCGGCCTCGCACTTGAGTGGTTGCTGTTCAGGCACTTCTACCAGCGCGACCATCTGGACCAGGTGCTGCTGACCTTTGGCCTGATCTATATTTTTGAGGAACTGCGCTCCATCTTGTGGGGCGACGACGTACACGGCGTGCCCATTCCCGATCTGCTCAGCGCATCGATTCCGCTTACCGAAAACCTGTCGTATCCGGTCTACCGCCTTTTTATGTCGGGCGTTTGCATCACGCTGGCAATCAGTCTTTATTTTCTGATCTCCAAAACCCGTCTCGGCATGAAGATACGCGCCGGCGCATTCAACCGCGACATGGCCGAGTCGCTCGGTATCAACATCAGGCTGATTTATTCGGTGGTATTTGCGCTGGGCGTTGGGCTTGCCGCTGTGGCCGGCATGATCGCCGCGCCGGTTGCCAGCGTGTATCCCAACATGGGCTCGCAGGTGCTCATCATGTGCTTTGTGGTGGTGGTGATCGGCGGTATCGGTTCGGTGCGCGGCGCGCTCATTGCCGCGTTGCTGGTCGGGCTGGTCGATACCTTTGGCAAGGTCTTGCTGCCATCGGTGGCGGGCATGCTGGTGTACATGCTGATGGCGGCCGTTTTGCTCTGGAAGCCTGAAGGACTCTTCAAACAATGAGCACGCAAAAAGCAAATCTTGAGATTCTTCCGCGCGGCGTGCAGGTGGCGCTCGCGCTGGGGCTGATTGCCCTCGCCGCCTTCCCTTTCGCTGGCACCGATTTCTACATCCAGATGGTCACGCGCATGATGATCATGGCGATCTTTGCGATGAGTCTGGACTTGCTGCAGGGCGTAACCGGCTTGGTGTCGCTGGGCCATGCGGCCTACTTTGGTCTGGCCGGCTATGCGCTGGCTTTCTTGACGCCGCAGGGCGAGGCCGTGAGCCTGTGGTGGACGCTGCCCATCGCCGTTCTGGCCTCGGGCCTGGCGGCACTCATCATCGGCTTTTTTGTGGTGCGCACACACGGCATTTACTTCATCATGGTCACCATGGCCTTTGCCCAGATGGTGTTCTACCTGTTTTTTGACAACAAGCTGCTGGGCGGCTCCGACGGGCTTTACATCAATTTCAAGCCGAGTGCGCAAATTGCGGGCTGGGTGCCGTTTGATCTGGACGGCAAGCGCACGCTGTATTACTTCACGCTGGGCGCCCTGCTGCTGGTCTATGCCTTTTTGCGTCGCCTGCTCTGGAGCCCGTTTGGCCGCGCGCTGGCCGGCATTCGCGTCAACGAGCACCGCATGCGCGCCATGGGCTATGGCGTCTTTGGCTACAAGCTGGCGGCCTTCACGCTGGCAGGCGCGCTGGCCGGGCTGGCCGGCTACCTGTGGGGCACGCAGACTGGCTACATCAATCCCGAACTGATGGGCTTTCACATGAGCGCGCACGCCATCATGATGGTGATTCTGGGCGGCATGGGCAACTTCGCCGGCGCGATTGTGGGTGCGTTTGCGTTTGAATATCTGCTGCATGTGTTCAAAGACCTGCCGCAGATCGGCAGCGTGAATCTGGGCAAGCACTGGCAGCTCTGGATGGGCCTTTTCATCGTGGGGGTGGTGGTGTTTGCGCCACGCGGGTTGCTCGGGCTGGTCGAGCGCTTTGGCCAACGCAAGGAGGCATCCAATGAGTGAGGATGTGCGCCGCGCCGGACTGCCCCAAGCAAGCACAATTTCTTTGGGGGGCAGCGAAGTACACCAAGTGACGAGTGTGGGGGCCCTACTTTTAAGCGCCAAAAACCTGACCAAACGTTTTGGCGGTCTGGCTGCCGTCAACGATGTGTCGCTGGAGCTGCTGCGCAACCAAATTCATGCGGTCATTGGCCCCAACGGCGCTGGCAAATCCACGCTGACCAATCTGCTATCTGGCGATTTGCCGCCCACCTCGGGCTCGGTCATGCTGGGCCAGCGCGACGTGACGGGCTGGAGTCCCGAGAAAATATCCGCGCAGGGCCTGGGGCGCAGCTACCAGAAGACCAACATCTTTTTGCCTTTCAGTGTCTGGGAAAACGTGCGGCTGGCCGCCCAGTCGCGCCAGCCGCACGCCGCGCGCTGGCTCAGTCATGCTACAAGTTTTATAGCTGTCAACGCCCGTGCTGAAAAGGCTCTGGAGCTTTCCGGCCTTCAAAAAAGGAAAAACAGCGGTGCCGGTACGCTCAGCCACGGCGAACAGCGCCAGTTAGAGATCGCCATGACGCTGGCCACCGAGCCGCAGGTGCTGCTGCTCGACGAACCGCTGGCCGGCATGGGCGCGCAAGAAGCCGAACGCATGGTGACGCTGCTGCAAAGTATCAAGAAGGACCACGGCATCTTGCTGGTGGAGCACGACATGGATGCGGTGTTCGCGCTGGCCGACCAACTGACGGTGATGGTCAACGGCCAAGTGATTGCGAGTGGCAAGCCGGCAGAAATCCGCGCTGATGCGGGCGTGCAGGCGGCTTACCTGGGTGAAGAACACTGATGGCCGACTTACTCATCAACGCCGAGCAGATCCACACTTATTACGGCGCCAGCCACATCCTGCGCGGCGTCAGCTTCTCGGTGGCGCGCGGCGAAACCATCGGCCTGATGGGCCGCAACGGCATGGGAAAAAGCACGCTGCTGAAAAGCATCATGGGCCTGGTCAAACCGCGCTCGGGTTCGGTTGCCATTGCCGGCCTGCCGATGACAAGACGAGCGCCCTATGAAATTGCCCGGCGGGGCATCGCCTACGTACCCGAGGGCCGCGGCATTTTTGGGAACCTCAGCGTGAAGGAAAACCTCCTCATGTCGGCGCGGGCCGGCTCGCGTGGCCAGCGCGACTGGACCTACGAGCGCGTGCTCGACACCTTTGCGCGCCTGCGGGAGCGCCTGGGCCACGGCGGCCAGCAGCTCAGCGGCGGCGAGCAGCAAATGCTGACCATAGGCCGCGCGCTGATGACCAACCCCGATGTGCTGATTCTTGACGAGGCCACCGAAGGTCTGGCGCCTTTGGTGGCGCGCGAGATCTGGCGAATCTGCGGGCTGATTCGCGAGACCGGCATCAGCAGCGTCATCGTCGATAAAAACTGGAAGCATGTCACGCAAATCACCGACCGCAATGTAATCTTGCTCAAGGGCGAGGTGGTGTTTGAAGGCAGCTCGGCAGAACTGCAGGCCAGTCCTGATCTGCTGCAGCAATACCTCGGCGTTTGACTTATCAGGCATCAGACATCAGGCATCAGCTATCGGACATCGCAAGCGCTTGACAGGAGACACCATGCGTACTCAAGTCGTCATCGTGGGTGGCGGTCCGGCCGGGCTGCTGCTGGGGCAACTGCTCTACAAGGCCGGCCTGGACGCCGTCATTTTGGAACGCCAGAGCGCCGACTATGTGCTGGGCCGCATCCGTGCCGGCGTGCTTGAGCAGGTCACCACCGACCTGATGGATGAAGTCGGTGTGGGCGCGCGCATGCACCAGGAAGGCCTGGTGCATGGCGGCTTTGACATGCTGTTCAAGGGCCAGCGCCACCGCATCGATATGCAGCGGCTCACCGGCGGTAAAAACGTCATGGTCTACGGCCAGACCGAACTCACGCGCGACCTGATGGATGCCCGCCAGGCCGCCGGCCTGCAGACCATTTATGGCGCCGGCAACGTAACGGTGCATGACTTTGACAGCGCCCAGCCGCTTGTGCGCTACGAGACGGAAGGGGACGGCCCGGCTGGCAAGCAGGTGCACGAGATCGCCTGCGACTTCATCGCTGGCTGCGACGGCTTTCACGGCGTGTGCCGCGCCAGCGTGCCGCACAGCGCGATTCGGGAATACGAAAAAATCTACCCCTTCGGCTGGCTTGGCGTGTTGTCAGAAACGCCGCCAGTCCATGAAGAACTGATTTACGCCAACAGTCCGCGCGGCTTTGCCCTGTGCTCGCAGCGCAGCCACACGCGCAGCCGCTACTACCTGCAAGTGCCGCTGACCGACAAGGCCAGCGACTGGTCCGACGAAGCCTTCTGGCAGGAACTGCGCCTGCGGCTTGACCCACAGGGGCGCGCTAAGCTGGTCACCGGCCCGTCCCTCGAAAAAAGCATCGCCCCGCTGCGCAGCTTTGTCACCGAGCCGATGCACTTTGGCCGCATGTTTCTGGCCGGCGATGCCGCGCACATCGTGCCGCCCACCGGCGCCAAGGGGCTGAATCTGGCGGCGACCGACGTGAAATACCTGTCCAGCGCCCTCATAGAGTTTTACCAGGAGAAAAGCCAGGCCGGCATCGACCACTACTCGGAGCGCTGCCTGCGCCGCGTATGGCGCGCCGAGCGCTTTTCCTGGTGGTTCACCGGCCTGATGCACCGCTTCCCCGAAAACGGCGAGATTGGCCAGAAGCTGCAAGAGGCCGAACTCGACTACATCATTCACTCCGAAGCCGGCGCACGCTCGCTGGCCGAGAACTATGTCGGACTGCCGTTGGATTTTGGCGAGTGAACCGACGCACGGTTTTTTACCAGGAGCAGACTATGATTAATTTCGCCCTCCAGCCCACATAAACCGGGCGTAACCAGCTACTGATTTAATAGCAAATGAACACCACCCCCATCAAACCACTGCAAGCCCTCAAGGGCGTCAGCATCCTCAGCCTGGCCCTCAACCTGCCCGGACCGGCCGCGCTGATGCGTTGCCACCAGATGGGCGCGCGCTGCGTCAAGCTGGAGCCGCCCGGCGCGGACCCGATGGGCCGCTACAGCCCGACGGCCTATGCGCAACTGCACCAAGGCATCAAGCTGTTGACGGCGGACCTTAAAACGGATGCCGGCCAGAAACTGCTGCAGCGCGAACTGGCAAAAACCGATGTGCTGCTCACCTCGTTTCGCCCTTCAGCGCTAGCCAAGCTGGGGCTGGCCTGGAAACAGCTGCACCGCCTTTACCCTTCCCTGTCGCTGGTTGCCATCGTCGGCAGCCCGGGCGAGCGTGCCGAAGAACCCGGCCACGACCTGACCTACCTCGCTGAAAACGGCCTGGTGACCGGGCTGGACCTGCCCGCCACGCTCTACGCCGACATGGGCGGCTCGCTGATGGCCGTAGAGGCCGTGCTGCAAGCCACCTTGACCCAACACGCCAAGGGCAAGGGCGTATTCATCGAAGTGACGCTGTCCGGCGCTGCCGCCTATCTGGCGCTGCCGCGGCACTGGGGCTTGACACAGCCCGCCGGCACGGTCGGCGGCGCGCACGCCGGCTACCGCGTCTACCCTTGTAAAAATGGCCGTGTCGCGGTCGCTGCGCTGGAGCCGCATTTCGCCGCCGCCTTGTGCGCAGCGGCCGGGGTCGAGGCCTCAGGCATGAAGGCCATGTTCGCCCCCGCCACGCAGCAGGCGGTTGCCGCCTTCTTGCTCACGCAGACACGCAAGCAGCTCGACCAGTTGGCGGCTGACAAAGACATTCCGCTACACACGCTATCAAAATAGTAGCTGCTTGCGCACGGGCTGCTTGAGCTGGTGGCTTAAAGTCCATCTGGATTCGCCGTTCTTCGTAGATCGGATTAGCGCAGCGTAATCCGACATCGGCGAATGTGGGTTTGAGGTAGTGACTGCATGCCTGCACAGTTTTGGCTTGCCATCGGCGCGGGCAGCAGCCCATAATCTGCCCGGTTAGCAGGGCTTGAAAATTTCAAACCCCTGTATCGACCGCCGCGCAGACGGTTCCGTCCAACGAGGTATCTGCCGCAGGAGGCCATCGATGATTTACGAAGACTTGTTGCGACGGCGGATAAACGCTCAACGTTATGCATCTATAGCCCGAGGAATGTTATGAGCCATCGCGTCGTTGTTTTTGTCGCTGCTTCTCTTCTGTCCTTCTCGACCTTACTCCGTGCAGATGAGCAAATTCCAATCGACCAGGTGCCAATGTATGGAGGCATGGACCGAAGCACGATTCCTGAGTTGAAGGCGGGCGACGAAAAGTTGATAGCCGACACAACCAACCACTATGGAACACGAGAGAAAGCGAGTGCTGCATTTGTTAACAACGCCTTTGCTTACTACCAACGAGACGATCTAGCGAACGCAATGCGCAGATTCAATCAGGCATGGCTTCTCAACCCACAAAACCCCGAGGTTTATGCCGGCTTTGGCTCCGTACTACATGACAAAGGGGGGAATTGCGAAGCCATGCAAATGATGGAAAGAGCAATCGCATTGAACCCGCCTACGTTCCAAGGCATACACCCTGATGCGGCACGACTCATTACCCTGTGTGCTGTCAGCGACAAAGGTCTAACCTCGGAAGCCAAGTTCAAATTGTTTGAACGCTCAGAGTCGCTGTACAAGAAGGCTGAAGAGATCGAACCAAATAAGCGATACGTCTATAGGTCATGGGCAACGGCTTATTACTGGCGAGGGCAGTATTCCGATGCGTGGGCAATGGTCGCAAAAGAACTTGCTGCTGGTGGCATTCCTAGTGAGAAATTCTTGGGATTGCTCCGCGAAAAAATGTCAGACCCGATGTCACGGTGACAATGCATAACATGGCGCTCCTCCTCGCTCCCTTTGGTCGCTGGACTCTGCGCACCAAGGTCGAGGATCGAAGCCGGACCTGCGGAATCTCAAACAAAGCGCGGCGTCTGGTAGTGATCCATACGGAGCGCCGCAACGGCATTCGAATCATCAGCGCACGAAAGGCAACGCGGTATGAAAAAGGCATCTACCAAAACGGCTGATCTAGACATCCCCGAATTGAAGCGAGATCAACTCGGCAAGGGTGTACGTGGCAAGCACCTAAAGCATTTCATGCAGGGTAGCAATGTCGTTGTCTTGCAACCTGAAATTCAGAAAGCATTCCCTACTTCTGAGGCAGTCAATAAGGCCTTGGCAAGCATGTTGGCCTTTGCGCAAGAAACGCAGGGCTTGACGAATAAGGCTAGATCGCGCAAGCGAAGCGCACCCGCGCTCTGAGCCGGTTGCTGGACAAGCCCGGATCAACGGCTACGGCTTACTGAAAATATCTCCTGCAAGCTCGCCACGCGCGGAGGGTTTGCGCGTTGCCAAGTCCGACCGTGCCAGTGGTTCAAGCCGTCCTTGCAACGACCCGGACGGCTGCGGCGGTCACTGTCGCTTACGCATGCGGCTAAGCCGATCTAAAAAGAACCGGGGTGTTGAGGGAACTGCGTCGCTATAAATTGGTAGGTAAATGGCGCTCTAGCCCAATAAGCACGAGCGCAATCAGCTATCGAAACAATAGCATATTCCATACCCGCCAACAGCAGCCCGGCCATGGTGCGCCATCGCTGCAACCCTCGGGCTGCTTGGATTTCCGCCGTGGCGCGGGTAGGATGAAACCCAGCCTTTCCAACCTTTTCCAACTCTTCTAATCGGACCCCGCCATGACCGAATTCGAACTCAAGCTGGAGGTCCCGGCCGACTGCGCCGAGGCGGTCGAGGCCGCTGTGCGCAACGGGCCGGTCGTGCGGCAGCGGCTGCTGGCGCGCTACTTCGACACGCCCGATCGTGCGCTGGCGGCGCAGGGCGTGGTGGTGCGCCTGCGCAAGGAGGGCGCGCAATGGGTGCAAACCGCCAAGGCGCCGGGTAGCCGGCCGCTGGAGCGGCTGGAGCACAACGTCGACCTGGCCGGCCGGGCGACGCCGCTGCTTGACTTGGCGCGGCACCACGGCACGCCGGTGGCCGAGCGTATCCAGCGCGCCTTGAAGCTCAAGCCTGCCCAAGCCTTCCCCCCGCTGGAGCTGGTTTACCAGACCGACATCACCCGGCTCAGCCGCATCATCAGCGCCGGCGAGGCGTCGGTCGAGATTGCCTGGGACACGGGACGCATTTCAGCAAAAACTCCAGAGGGAAGGCGCGCGCTGCCGGTGCGTGAACTGGAGCTGGAACTCAAGCAAGGCAGCCCGGCAAACGCCGTGGAACTGGCGCGCTTCTGGTGCCAGGCGCACGGGCTGTGGCTAAGCAGCGTGAGCAAGTCGATGAAAGGCCAGCGGTTAGCTGATGCGCAGCCGTTCGGCGCCGCCGTGGCGGCGCAGGCGCCACGCTTCGGGCGCCGCGCATCGGGCCGCACCATGGCGGCCGCCGTGCTTGCATCCTGCCTGGACCAGGTGCTGGCCAACGCCAGCGACGTGGCCGGCGGCTGCAACGACGCTGAACACATCCACCAGCTGCGCGTCGGCCTGCGCCGGCTGCGCACTGCCCTGCGCGAACTCGGCGCCTTGATTGAGGGCGTGGACAGCGCCTGGGAAGCGCCCATCGTTGCGCTGTTTCGCGCGCTGGGCTTGCACCGTGACCGCGACTATCTGCTGCATAGCGTGCAAGGCCAACTGACGGCTTCAGGCGGGCCGCCGCTGGACTGGAGCGCTGCCCTTACCGAGCTGCCTGACCCGGCGGCAGCGGTGCGCGCGCCGGCGTTCCAGGAAGCGCTGATCGGCCTGATCGGCCTGGTTCACGCAGCTTCAGCCGATGAGGTGATGCAGCCCGATCAATCCGCCAGGAAAACCGTGCGCCGCCGTCTGCGCAAGCTGCACAAGGAGGCGGTCACCGAGGGCCGGCAATTCCTCCAGCTTGAAGAAGCCATGCAGCATCGCCTGCGCAAGCGGCTCAAACGCCTGCGTTACCTAGCCGAATTTTCGCGGCCGCTATTTGCCAGGCGTGAGGTCGATGCGTTTGTTGCTGCGCTCAAGCCCGTGCAGGACGCGTTGGGCATGTACAACGACGAACTGGCTGCCCTGCAGGCCTGGCAGCAACTGGTCAGCGACGATGCGCGCGCCTGGTTTGGCACCGGCTGGCTCAGCGCCCGCCGCGCCGCCAACGCGCAAGCCTGCCTGCAGGCCTGCGAGAAGTTTGCGCAGGAAGCCAAGCCGTTCTGGGATTAACAGGGGCAGGCGCGGCACAAACCGTCGCAATGGCCGCGTTGACGCTGGCGCGACAATCGAAAGCTGCAACTACCGGCCTTCGGGCAGACACATGAGAAAAGATGGAATGGTCGTGCGCTGGGACAGCGCACGCGGATTTGGATTTATTCGCAGCGCCGGCACGACCGCTGACGTTTTCTTTCATGCCAAAGACTTTCAGGACACGGCTGCGCCGCACGAGGGCATGCCGGTGACTTTTGAGGAAATTCACGTCGGCGGAAAAGGCCCGCGCGCCATGTCGGTGAAAAGTCTGGGGGTCATGCGGGCAAGTGGCATGGATCGAAGCATCAGGCCGACAACGCGGCACCCGCGCAAGTCCCCAGGCGCCAGCGCCCTGCGTCACTCCGCATCCAGCTACAGGCATTCTTCTTCCCGTCAGGCGCCGACTGCTTTCGTCATGCTCCTCATGCTGGGCTGGATGGCGCTGGTGATGTGGGGGATCTGGGTGGGGCGGCTTTCCGCACTGGCTCTGGCGCTGGCACCGCTGCTGAATCTGCTTACTTTCTGGCTGTACTGGTCCGACAAGCACGCTGCGCAGACGGGAAACTGGCGCACGAAAGAAGACACGCTGCACCTCTTCGGCTTGCTGGGCGGCTGGCCCGGCGCCTGGTTTGCGCAGCAGATCCTGCGGCACAAATCAAACAAGGCGTCTTTTCGCGGCGGCTACTGGGCTACGGTGGCGCTGCATTGCGTGGTTCTTGCGGGCTGGATCTTCTGGTCACCGGTACACAATTTGCTATTTAATTCATAGCTACTTGCGAATTCTACGAGCGGGCTACAGCCTGATATTGCATGCAAAAACATCGCAGATCACGCGCGCGGCAGGTCGGATTAGCGCAGCGTAACCCGACGTCGGCGACTGTGCTGCGGCTACAGGAACTGGCTGCACTGCGGGCCTTCGAGGCGTCTACGCTAGGTTTGCGCAGGAAGCCAAGCCGTTCTGGGATTAGCGGGGCAGGCGCAACCGCAAGCCCATGCATTCACCCTGCGCAAAGCTGCAGTTAGCGGCGGTCCTTGCCGCGCTCTTCGTCCTGGTTTTCTCCATCCCTGTCCCGGCGCTGCTGCTTGCGCTCGGGACCCCGGTCTTGCTGTGCATTGCTGTTTTCGCGGCCCCGGTCTTGCGCATCGTTGCGCGGGCCGCGTCCCTGTGATGGAGCTTGTTCGGCTTGCTGCGGCTGGGCTTGCCGATCTTGCTGCGCACGTTGTTGTTGATTAACTGCTTGCCGCCGCTCGGACTGCTCCTGCTGCCGTTGCTCCTGACGCTGCTCTTGCCGCTGTGGTTGTCGTTCCTGATCCTGCCGCTGCGGCCGCGGTGGTTCGCCTCGCTGGCTGCCGCCGGCGTTGTCTTGCGGATCAAAATACCGCTGCGTGGCGGCTTCCTGTGGCTGGTAGCGGTAGTGATCGGATCGGATCGAATGCTGTTCGTCTACAGCGCGCGGATAGCGATCGCCCGAATACTGGCGCTGGTAGATCGGTAACGGCGCTGCCGCCGGGGCTGAGCGGCGGTCCCAACGGTCCCAGTCGCCGTGGCGCTGTTCCCAGTCGCGCCCCCAGTGCTCCCCCCAGCGCGGCGACGCGTCGGCACGCCAGCCGCGAAAATATGGCGGAGGCTGGCCGTAGTAGTGCACCGGAACGCGCAGCACGAACAGCGGCACATATTCAGGCCCTACCGATTGCCAGGGCCCGTTGTACCAGCCGCTTTGGTACCAGTTGTCGTCGCTATACACCCAGTACAAACCGTCGTAGAAGAAGTAATTTGAATTTGCACCCGGGTCGTAATACACGGGATAGCCGGGCACTTGCATCATCTGCGGATAGACCGGCACGTTGATGCCGATGCTGATGCCGGGCGCAGCAATGCCAACGCTGATCTGGGCCTGAGCGGGGTTTAACGTGCAAAGCAATGTCGTTAAGGCAATAAGCAGGGTGCGCATATTATTTTTCTCCAGTTTCATAAACAGTCATGGTTGCCACAGCCATGCAAAACCACTGCGCACGAAGCGTCCCGCAAGCAAGGCCGACTGTTCTAAATTAGTAGCTATGCACTGTGGCGTCTGTGCGCCTGGCCGCATTGCCGATATTTTTAGCAATGAACCCTTATCGGGTGGCGCCGTTACAGCAGGTATGCGCACGCCCACCGTTCGCCACACGGCCATGTCTGCTACCCCTACAACCGCTACCAACGATGGGCCGCTTGTCAGCGCGTGCATTGACCAGCGTTGCGACATGGCGCCGAATACGCTGACCTGAAGCAGTGGCCAACAGCTACCCCTTTTTTACAAATCAAAAAAAGCCCGCAACATCTGATGCTGAATCAGCCGACTTTTTATTGCTTCACCTGGTTTTGTATGGACATGTAATCTAAACGTCGAAATCGCGTACGCCGGCGATATATTGAGGTCTAGCCAAGGAGGCCCTCATGAAAAAGTGGATTGGTCCGCTGAAGATATTCAGCCATGTGGTGGTGCTGTTGATGTTGATCGCCATCTTGTACGCCGCCTTCATCTCCATCAAGTACTGGTCCGGCATCAGTGTTTAAGAGCTCAACGCCATGAACAAAAAACAAACCCGTCTGTTTGCCATCGGTTCGTCGCTGGTTGCTGCGCTGGCATTTATCGGCATGACCATCGACAGCCACCGGCAATTTGGCAAGCTCACCAATGCCGACAAAATCACGCCCACGGTCACCCGAGGCAAAGACGTCTGGCACAAAAACAACTGCATCAACTGCCACACCCTGTTTGGCGAGGGTGCCTACTACGCGCCCGACCTGACCAAGATCACCAAGCATCGCGGCGAGGCCTACCTGACGGCCTACATGCGCGATCCGTCCAAGTTCTACGATGAAACGCGTCACCGCCGCCTGATGCCCAAGCAGGATTTAAGCGAAACCGACATCACCGACCTGATTGCGTTCCTCGACTGGGTGAGCAATGTCGATAACCAGAACTGGCCGCCCCGCCCGATTCTGGTAACGGGCGCCACGCTGCCAGGCTCCGACCTGGCGGTCAGCCAGCAAACCACAGGCGCTGGCGGCGCCGCGAGCGCAACGCCGCCCGGCGCGCGGCCCGTTGCAGGCAACGAAAATCCGATTGCCCTGGGCGAAAAAGTATTTCGCAGCGCGTCGCCGGCCTGCACCGCATGCCATTCGATTGCGCCGGGCGTGAACATGGCCGGGCCCTCTCTTGCCGGTTTGGCGGCACGCACTGAAACGCTGCTGGCTTCAGGCGACTACAAGGGCAAAGCCAAAGACCTGGCGGGCTACATTCGGGAGTCGATCACCGAGCCCAGCGCGCACATCGTGCCGGGTCCTATGTACTCGGCCAGTGGTGCGTCGTTCATGCCAACGACCTATGCCAAAGACTTGACGCCCGCGCAAATCGACCAGCTCGCCGACTACCTGTCGTCGCTCAAATAATGCGCTCTGCATTGTTGCCAAGCACCGACTTCAGACATTCATATTTCCGCCGGAGATCGCCATGAGATACAAATCCCAAGCAGTTGCCTACTGGTACTTTGCCGTTGCCCTCACATTGTTTGGCCTGCAACTGGTATTCGGTCTGCTGTCGGCGGCCAAGTACCTCGGCCCCGATCCGCTGCTCTACATCTTGCCGTTTGACGTCACCAAGGTCATCCATACCAATCTGCTGATTGTCTGGGTGCTGACCGGCTTCATGGGCGCAACCTACTGGATGGTTCCCGACGAATCACGAACCGAGTTGCACAGCACCAAGCTGGCTTATGTGCAGTTGGTGCTCTGGACGCTCATGGGCGTGGCCACCGTCGTCGGTTACCTGTTTCGTTATGGCACCGGCAACAAGCTGCTGGAGCAGCCGCTGCCGTCCAAGATCGTCATCGTCATCGTGATGCTGATGTTCCTCTACAACATCGCCATGACCATCAAGAAGTCGGGCCGCTTCACCACCACCGAAGGGGTGTTGATTGGCGGGCTGGGCTTGGCTGCGCTGCTGTATTTGCCGGCGCTGCTTGAGTACGAAAATTACACCGTCTCGATCTTCTACCGCTGGTGGACGATTCACCTGTGGGTCGAGGGCGTGTGGGAAATGATTCAGGGCGGCTTTCTTGCCTACCTGCTGATTCGCCTGTCGGGCGCCGACCGCGAGGTGATGGAAAAGTGGCTCTATGTCATCGTTGGCCTGGTCTTCATCGCCGGCATCATTGGCACCGCGCACCATTACTACTGGATCGGCGTGCCGGGGTACTGGCTGCCCATCGGCGGTTTTTTTAGCGCGCTGGAGCCGCTGGCGCTGATCGGCATGGCGATCTACGCCTATTCATCCATCCGCCGCTCAGGCCTGGCGCACCCCAACAAACTGGCCTTGCACTGGACCGTAGGCAGCGCGGTGTTCACGCTGTTTGGCGCCGGCCTGCTCGGCTTGGCGCATACCTTTCCAAGCGTCAACAAGTGGACGCATGGCACCTTGATAACGGCCATGCACGGCCATGCGGCGTTCTATGGCGCCTACGCCATGATCGTGCTGGCCATGATCACCTACGCGCTGCCTTCCATCACCCGCCGGCCCGAGGAAGGCACGGCGATGGGCTATGTTTCGTTCTGGATGCAGATCGCTGGCATGTTCGGCATGACGCTGTCGTTTGCCACCGCAGGCATCGGCCAGGTTTACCTGGAGCGCATCATGGGCATGGGCTACCTCGATGCCCAACTCAAGATCCAGATCCATTTTGTGATGCTGATCATCACTGCTTCGATCTTTGCGATTGGCGTGGCCTTGTTCATCATTGATTTTTTCCGTTACAGCCCGCACTTTGAAGTGATGAACGATCCGGAGCCGGCGCTCAAACCCGTCCGCCCGGTGCGACCGGTCGCGGCTTGAGTCAGCATGGCGCCTGACGCAGCGCAAACGGCAGCGCTTGACGCGCCCTACTACCTGCCAACCGGCGACGAGGTGGCGGTGTTCGAGCAATGCCATGCGCGCAGTCTGGCGGTCATGCTAAAGGGCCCGACCGGCTGCGGCAAGACGCGTTTCATCGAGTACATGGCGTGGCGCCTTGGCCGCCCGCTCATCACCATTTCCTGCCATGACGACCTGACTGCGAGCGACCTGGTCGGCCGCTTTTTGATCCGCCATGACGGCACGGCCTGGCAAGACGGCCCACTGACCCGCGCGGTGCGCGACGGCGCGATTTGCTATCTTGATGAAGTGGTCGAAGCACGCCAGGATACGGTCGTCGTGCTGCATCCGCTGACCGATCACCGTCGGATGCTGCCGATAGACAAGACCGGTGAAACGATCCACGCGGCCGAAGGTTTTCAGCTCGTGGTGTCGTACAACCCGGGTTATCAGCGCATGTTGAAAGACATGAAGCCGAGCACGCGCCAGCGCTTTGTGGCGCTCGACTTCACCTTTCCGCCGCCCGAACGCGAAGCAGCCATCGTGGAGCGTGAAGGCGACGTGGACCCGACGATTGCGCGCGGTTTGGTCGGGCTGGGCCAGCGGCTGCGCAACCTGCACGACCGGGGGTTGGCCGAAGTACCGAGCACACGCCTGTTGATTGCAGCGGCCCGCCTCATCACTTCTGGTATCCCGGTGCATCTGGCGTGCTATACGGCCATCGTGTCGCCCCTGTCGGACGAGCCGTCGCTGATCGGCGCCATGCGCGATCTGGTCGACGCCACCTTCGTTTAGGCAACCCAGGGTCGGCATGGCCGAAGCAGAAGATGTCATTACCGACGCAGCGCGTCACGCGACGATTTTTGCGCGTGCGCTGTGGCGCCGCCATCGCCCTGCCCCTCCCGGCCCCGTGCCGCTTCGACTGGCCGATGTCGCCCAGCGGCTCGACTTGCTGATTGCCGCCGTGTTTGGCCGCAGCTTTGCGCTGCGCGTGGCCCAGCCGCCAGCCGCGCCGTCCTGGGCCGGTCGCCTGTTGCTGCGCCATCAACTGCCGCCGGTGCGCGATGCTTTTCCAGCCACCGATGGGCGCAGCATCTGGCTGCCGGCAAGCTTTGATCTGCCAGAACCCGACGCCCTGGCGACCGAGCGTTTTCGCACCCTGGCGCTGCAGCAGGCCATGCGCGCCGAACGCGGCAGCGCCGAGCATCTGCCTGACGCGGCGGCGCCGCTGGAACGCGAGTTGTATTTGCTGCTGGAAGCGCGTGCCGCCGAGGATGCACTGGTTCGCCTCTTACCCGGCATGGCCGCGCCGCTGGCCACGCTGCGGCGCGAAGCTTTGCAGCAGCGGCCCAAGCTGGCTGCATTCACCGCGCCCTTGCGAGAAATTGAGGAACTGGTGCGCGCGCTGTTGGGCGCCGGCAGCGATAACGCGTTCCTGGCCAGACTGCCGGGCAGGCTGGACTCCAGCCTGTTTGCGCTGCCAGCCACGCCAGCGCAAATCCGGCGACAAGCCCAGGCGTTGTCTGCCGCGCTGGGTGAAACTGCCGCACGTGCACTCAAAGGTACGCGCCTGTTGTGGCGCGACTGGTTTACTGGCGAGCTGCGCATGCCGCCCGCCACCTTGCGCGCATCCGGCCAACCGGCCGCCAGCGAAGATGAGGGCAACGACACCACCAAGCCCCGCAGCGCCCGCCTGTCGCGCAGGCCCGAGGTGCGCGAAGGCGACGACGATGAAGACGATAAAAAACCCGGGGCCTGGATGGTGCAGACCGCCCAGCCACAGGAAAAAGCCGAAGACCCGATGGGCCTGCAGCGCCCCACCGACCGCGACGAAAGCACCGCCGCCGAGGATTTCGCCGACGCCATGTCGGAGTTGCCCGAAGCGCGGCTGGTGTCCGCCCCCGGCAAACCCAAGGAAGTGCTGATCTCGGACGACCCGCCAGAATCCCGCGCGAAGCGTGAAATGACGGGCAAGCCGGGCGAGGCACCGGACCGGCGGCATTACCCCGAATGGGACTGGCGCCTAGGGGCGTACCGCGATCCGGGCGCTACCGTGCTGTTGCTGCCCGCGCCCGTTGGCCCGCAAAAATGGGTCGATGACACGCTGCAGGCGCGGCGCGGCATGCTGCACGAAATTCGCCGCCGCTTCGAGTTGCTGCGAGCCCAGCGCGTGCGCGTGCGCAAGCAGCTTGACGGCGACGACATCGATCTGCAGGCATACATCGACAGCCATGCGGATTTTTGCGCCGGCCAGCCGATGGCGCAGCGGCTTTACCAATCCGAGCGGCGCAGCCGGCGCGACTTGGGCGTCATGCTGCTGGTCGATGTCAGCGGCTCGACCGACGGCTGGATAGCCGCCGACCGGCGCATCATTGATGTCGAACGCGAAGCGCTGCTGCTGGTGTGCATCGCGCTGGACGGCATGGCCGAGCCCTACAGCGTGCTGGCATTTTCAGGAGAAGGGCCGCAAGCGGTCGTGGTGCGCAGCATCAAGCGCTTTGACGAGCGCTATGACAACGCCGTGGCGCAGCGCATCGCCGGACTGGAGCCCGAGCATTACACCCGCGCCGGCGCGGCAATGCGCCATGCCAGCAGCTTGCTGATGAACGAGGCGGCCGAGCACCGGCTGCTGCTGCTGCTGTCCGACGGCAAGCCCAACGACATCGACGACTACGAAGGCCGCTACGGCGTGGAAGACCTGCGCCAGGCCGTGATCGAGGCCAAACTGCAGGGCATTTCACCGTTTTGCCTGACCATCGATCGGCAAGCGGCGAACTACCTGTCAGCGGTCTTCGGCCCCAACCACTATGCCTTGCTGCCGCGGCCCGAATTGCTGCCAAGCGTGCTGCTGGACTGGCTGAGGCGACTGGTAGCGGCATGACGTCGACGCGGTCACTTCACGGCCATAAACGGCAGCAGCCAAAGGTGCTGTGCAGTTGGGTATACGTCGTGCAAGGCTTTTCTGGAAGTGAAAATTCGCTCGTGAGACCGCCTGTCGGACATCACCGCATCACATCCACCCATGACTTGGGCGACCACTACACCAGGCGCAAGCGCTGCATCTTCAGTGGAGATTTTTTCCCTACGGTAGTGCGCCGGGGCGCGGCGGCGACATCAACCGCAAAACGCTGGAAGCTTTTTTGAAGTTCGGCTTTGAGCCAGGCGTCTGCCAGCGCATGCTTGGGGAGAAAGAGCTTTTTGCGCCGCAGGTGCTGGGGTCGCACAAGATTTAGGCCTTGGGCTTGTGCAGGGTGAACTCAGATAAATCATGAATTTGCCAGCCATCGGCGCGTCACACCATTGGTCCAGCCAAACCCGTCTTGCAGCGGATATTCGCCCCCGCCTCCGCCAGCCGCCCGGCCATGCGGCAAATCACGCAGCGCGTACTTTTCAACCAGCTTGCCCTCACGCTCAAAGACCGCTTGCACTGTGGAAAGCCAGCGCTGACGGATATCGCTGGCGAGCGAAGTCAGCCCGAAATTTTCAAAACCCGTGACCGCCATCCATTGCAGCGGCGCCCAGCCGTTGGGCCGGTCCCATTGCTGGCCGCTCGCCTGCTCGGTGGTGGCCAGCCCGCCCGGGGCAAGCAAGCGCCGACGCACCGTATCAGCCACCGCAACCGCCTGCGGCCGGCTCGCCAGGCCGGTAAAAAGCGGTGTCACAGTGGCGGCGCTCAGGCAGCTGCGCTGCCGGTCCTGCTGCCAGTCAAAGTCAAAATATGCGCCTTCGCCAGCGTTCCACATCAGCCGGTCCATCGCTACGCGGCGCTGAGCCGCGCGCGTCTCAAACGCACTGCCCCTGGCGCTGTCGCCGGTGTTTCGGCTCAGGCGCGCGATGGTCATTTCGAGCTGGTACATGAACGCATTGAGGTCAACCGGCGCCAGGCTGGTGGTGCATGTGCTTGAAAGCGAAAGACTTCCGGACACTGCCGGATCAGGAGAATCAGCAGAATTAGGATTGCGCAGCCACCTGGTGCTGAAGTCCCATCCCGATTCAGCGGCCGCCCGCAAATCACGATAGACCTCGGCGGCCGGCCGGTCGGCTTGCGCCGCTGTGGCCACGTCCTCGCGCCAGGACTCCTCGCGCGGCGTGTCGCGATCGTCCCAATATCGGTTGAGCAAGGCGCCGCCCTGCAGCGCGACCACATGTCGCCATGCCTCGCCCGGGCGCAGCCGTTCAGCCCCGTCCATCCAGTAAGCGTGTTCGCGCAGCAACTGCGGCAAATACCCTTGGGCGCGTTGCCCGCCGCAGGCTTCGCACAGCCCGACCATGAGCGCGAACACCGGCGGCTGGGAGCGGCTTAAATAATAGGTCCGGTTGCCGTTCGGAACATGGCCGAAGGTGTCGATCAGGTAGGCGAAATTGTCGGTCATCGCGTGCACCAGCTCGGCGCGGCCGCTTTGGGCCAGCCCCAGCATCGTGAAGTACGAATCCCAGTAGTACATCTCGACAAAGCGCCCGCCCGGCACCACATAGGCATGCGGCAAGGGCAGCAGCGAACTTTTTTCCGGGTGAGCGGCCGGCTCGCGCGTCAGCACCGGCCACAGAGCGTCTATGTGCTGCACAAGCGGCACGCCAGGCGTGCAGACATAGGCGCTGCGATCTATGCACGGCGGCGCGAAGTGTTGATGGACAAAGGCGTTCAAGTCAAAGCCTGGCCGGCCGCATTGCACACGGTAGGCCGCAAGGATGGCGGATGGCTCGTCTTGTGGAGCGCAATCAACAAACGCCTTGCAGTCGTCAAAAATCCCGCCGCTTTGCACTGCGATGAAAAGCTCCTGATAGCGGTCGGCCGGCGTGTGGACGTCGGCCGGTGGCGCACTCGCGGCTGCCGCCTGCCGGGCCTCGGGGCGACAGTCGATGGCCTTCATTGCTCGGCGTAGTTCCAGAGCAGGCCACCGTCCACCACGTACGTCGTGCCCGTTATATAGCCGGCATCGTCAGACGCGAGAAAAGCCACCAGCCCTGCCACGTCTGACGGCAAGCCGAGCCGCCGCAAGGGAATTTGCGTCTCAAGCCGGCTAACCTGCGCGGGGTCGTCGAGCAACTTGGAATTAATGGGGGTGCGAATCGCCCCTGGCGCAACATTGTTGACTGTGATGCCGAGCGGCGCGAGTTCAATGGCCAAATTGCGCATCAGCATTTTGAGACCGCCCTTGCTCATGCAATACGGCGAAAAGTTTGGAAAGGGCAGCTCTTCGTGCACAGAACTGATGTTGATGACCTTGCCCGGATGGCCGGCACGGCGGCAATGGGCGGCAAAGGCCTGGGTCAGAAAAAACGGACCCTTTAGATTGGTGTTCAGGACCTGGTCGTAATCGGCTTCCTCTACCTCCAGAAAGCCGGCGCGACGCTCGATGCCGGCGTTGTTCACCAAAATATCAATGCGCGGAAAGGCCGCGGCAGCTTGCGCAACCATCGCACGCACCGCAACCACGCTGGAAACATCGGCCACCAGCACTTCACAACGTCGCCCGCAGGCTTCGATTGCCACGCGGACCGCCTGGGCGCGCTCATCGTCTGAGCGCACGTTGAGCGCAATGTCCGCTCCTTGCTCAGCCAGCTTGAGTGCGATGGCTTGTCCAATACCCTGCCCGGCGCCGGTGATCAACGCGACTTGATGGTTTAGCTGCATTAGCGATGGAGCGTGGCAGCGGCGGTGAGTTCCCGGCAAGCTTGCAAGCGCTGCAAAATTGTGTAGCCGCCGTGCTGGAGGAAAAAGGGAAGTCAGGGCGACGTCGCCTGGGTCAGTTTTGTCAGACTCGGTCGAGAATTGCAGTGCTAGCCATCGCCTTGATGGTTTCGCGGCTTGCTCGATCTGTTGCGACGCTTCCAGGCCGAAGGCGTGGCCTATTTGCTGGTCGGCGGTCACGCTGTCCGCCTCAACGGCTTTAATCGCGACACCGAAAACATGGACATTCTCCTGCCCTCTTCCCTTGAAAACGGCCGCCGGGCGCAATTTGCTGGTGCGTTATACCCTGCATGCAATTCTCCGACTTCCTGAAATTTTGTTCAGGAAAATAGATTTTTATAGCAATTCGAACATCGCCTTTCACTCGGCTTCGTTGTGCAAATTGAAATAGTTACACACAACGCGCAGCCGCAGCCGCCTTCAGGAATTCATACAGTCGCCCAGCCGGCTGCGAAGCCGGAAAATCAACGGGCGCGCAAAGCAACAACGAGCGCTGCGCCCAGGCGTCCGACAGCGGCCGCACGGTGAGGCGCGTGCTACTACCGGCGCGCGTGAGCACGGCAGCGGGCACGACTGCCGCGCCTACGCCTTGCGCCACTAGGGTGCATATCGCGTCGAAGCTGCCGAGGTTGGCGCGGATGCGCATGGGCTTGCCCAGCTGAGCCGCCTGCAGGCTTAAGTACGTTTGCAAGGCGCTTGATGCGCTGTAACCCACCAGCTCGATCTCCAGCGCCTTCGCAAAGGCCACGGAGCGGCTGCGCGCCAGCGCGTGCCCGCGCGGCAACACGACCACCAGCGGGTCCCTGCAGAAAAATTCCGTGCGCAGCCCGGTCATATCCACAGCGTCCGACACGATGCCCAGGTCGGTGGCACCCTGCTTAACCGCATGCACGGTGAGGTGGCTGGCGCTTTCCTCCACCACCGTGTCGATGGCCGGATGCTTCAGCAGAAAGCTCGCGAGCAATGGCGGCAAGTGCTGCACCAGTGCCGAGGTATTGCACATCAGGTGGATTTTTCCGAGTGCGCCGCGGCCATGCAGCGCCAGCTCACCGCGCAGCTGCGTCATCTGCGCCAACACAGCGTGTGCATGGCGCAGCAGTGCTTCACCTGCGGCCGTGGGGCGCACGCCGCGTGAGTGGCGCAGCAGCAGTGCCACGCCGGCCTGCTCTTCCATGCCGCGTATGCGCGCGCTAGCCGCGGCCAGCGTCAGGTGCGAGCGCCCGGCGGCTGCGGTCAGGCTGCCGGCTTCGCAGGCATGCACAAAAAGCTGAAGGTCGGTCCAGTCAAAACGCATAGCGATCACCCCAGGTACATAGCCATCGCTAAGCCTACCTCAAGCAAAGACAGATAGTCACCGTCGCTTCCACAGACCAAAATAAAAGCTCTGTTTACTTCAGGTGCATTCATGTTCGTTCCCAATGTCCACGACTTCATGGTGGTAAGTTTTGTTTTCTTCGTGGCGGGCAATGTCAAGGGCTTGCTCGGCATGGGGCTGCCGACGGTGGCCATGGGGCTGCTGGGCCTGATGATGCCGGTGGCCGAAGGCGCCGCGCTACTGGTGTTGCCGTCGCTCATCACCAATCTGTGGCAGATGGCACGCGGTGACCACCTGCGAGCGCTGGCGCGGCGGCTGTGGCCGATGATGGCCGGGGTCTGCGCCGGCGCGTGGATGGGCAGCGGCTGGATGTTGGCAGCCGCCGGCGACGCCATGCTGTGGCTGGGCCTGTGCCTGGCGGCCTATGCCCTCGCCGGGCTAGCTGGCCTGCACCTGCCGCAACCGTCACCGCGGCAAGAAGCCTGGGTTTCAACTGTGGTGGGCGGCCTGACCGGGCTGCTGACTGCTGTCACCGGCGTGTTCGTGCTGCCGGCCGTGCCCTACCTTCAGGCGCTGGGTCTTAAGAAAGACGAGATGGCCCAGGCCCTGGGCCTGTCGTTCACCGTCTCCACCTTGGCGCTTGCCGTGACCCTGACCACCAGCCGGCACCTGAACGCTGACTCTGCGACGCAATCCCTGCTGCTGCTGCTGCCGGCGCTGATGGGCATGTGGCTGGGTCAGCGCCTGCGCGACGAACTGAGCCAGGAGAGCTTTCGTGCGTGGTTCATGTGGGGGCTGCTGGCGCTCGGGGCGGGGCTCGTGTGGCACGATTATTAAAATAAAAATGACCTATAACCCTCATTCCGTATGCGCGAGTAGCTATTAAAAAAATAGCAGATGGCACTCCCATCAGGTAATCACGGCTTCCACACCCGCATGAAACTTCGCTGAACACGATCAGGACAAGTCGACTCCCCTGGCTTGCCGTTGATATCTCACATCAGGCCTCTGCCCCGGCCATTCAAAAGCACGTTTGGCCACCCCATACAGGGCCCACAGAAGCAGCAGCGGCAAGACCAGGGTCTGCAGCAGAAAAATCACGATGAGCTTGATGATGTGCTCGGTGGCCCGCTCTGCTGCCTGTTTAAGCTCGTCAAAATTCTTTTTCACATCGGCGGTTTTCGACAGCCAGCCTTTCATTTGCTCCATCAATCCCGGGGTCTCTGAAGCCATCGGAACAGCGGGGCCGAGCTTGTCCACCTGACCTGATGCCGAGTCCATCAGCTGCTGGCTGGCCTGATAGTCGGCGGCCAGAAATTTTTGCCAAAGCAGGTCGGTGCCTATCGTGACCACGGGAATGGCGAAGCGCAGCATCAGCAAAATAACCAGCATTCTGGACAGCCAGGCAGGCGCGTGCTGGCGCCGCATATAAAGCCAGCACCAGCCCAGCGCTGCAGCGCTTAGTGCCAGTGATATAGGCCAGTAGCCGCCTATGCCGATCAAAACCTTTTGAATTCCGAAAACGACGCTGGCGGCCAGCATCAGGTTGGAAAACTGTTCGACCAGATCGTTGACGGGGTCCAGCACCTGGCCGGGCGCCAGAGTGACCCCCACGCCCAGAGGCGTCACCAAAGCCTCCGTGCCCTGCGCAACCGAGATGGCGGCATTCAATACCCTGGCAGTGGCAAAGCTGACCAGCGCCCTCTTCAGGCCCGCATCGACCTGCTGCATGGCGGGCGCGTCCAGCGGCGCAAGCCAGGAACATAGAACCACGGCGGCCATGGTCAGGGCCACAAGAACCCGGCGGGCTGTCTGCATAGATCTAGTTCTCTTGGGTTGGTAGCGAGCGCGTGCCGGTTTCCCCAACGCTCCTGTTTTGATAGCTGCTCACGCCCGTGCTATATGGGCTGGAGCAACTTTTCATTGCAAAAATGCTAGCGGGCCTTGCGCAACGGCTTGCCGGCAGCCCGGCCAGCCCCGTTGTCGCGCGGCGGCAGGCCGGTGTGCTGCGTCAGCATGCGGCCCTTGACCGGCGCGGCGGGCTTGAGCGCGACCGTAGTCGAGTTCTTGCGCCGCGCGCTGGTGTAAGTGCCGTCAAGCATGGGCTGAAAAGTCGGGATCAGGTGGTGCTTGCCGTTGCCGATCAGGTCGGCGCGGCCCATCGCCTTGAGTGCCTCGCGCAGCAGCGGCCAGTTGTTGGCATCGTGGTAGCGCAAAAAGGCCTTGTGCAGGCGGCGGCGCTTGTCGCCGCGAACGATGTCGACCGTTTCGCTGTCGCGCGTGATCTTGCGCAGCGGGTTCTTGTTGCTGTGGTACATCGCCGTGGCGGTGGCCATCGGGCTGGGGTAGAAGGTTTGCACCTGGTCGGCGCGAAAGCCGTTTTTCTTCAGCCAGACGGCCAGGTTCATCATGTCTTCGTCGCTGGTGCCGGGGTGGGCGGCGATGAAGTAGGGAATCAAAAACTGCTTCTTACCGGCTTCCAGGGTGAACTTGTCGAACAGGGTCTTGAACTTTTCGTAGTTTCCAATGCCCGGCTTCATCATCTTGGTGAGCGGTCCGGCTTCGGTGTGCTCGGGCGCAATTTTCAGGTAGCCGCCGACGTGGTGCTGCACCAGCTCTTTCACGTATTCTGGGCTTTGCAGCGCCAGGTCGTAACGCAGGCCGGAACCGATCAGGATTTTCTTGATGCCCTTGAGCGCACGGCCGCGCTTGTAGATCTTGATGAGCGGGCCGTGGTCGGTGGTCAGGTTCTGGCAGATGCCGGGATAGACGCAGCTCGGCTTGCGGCAGGCCGACTCAATCTCGGGCGAGCGGCATCCCAGGCGGTACATGTTGGCGGTGGGGCCGCCCAAGTCGGAAATGGTGCCGGTGAAACCTTCAACCTTGTCGCGGATGTCTTCAATCTCGCGGATGACGGAATCCTCTGATCGGCTCTGGATGATGCGGCCTTCATGCTCGGTGATCGAGCAAAAAGTGCAGCCGCCAAAGCAGCCGCGCATGATGTTGATCGAAAAGCGAATCATCTCCCAGGCCGGAATTTTGGTGGCGCCGTCGTGGCGGCCGTTGGCGTCGGCGTAACCCGGATGCGGGCCGCGCGCATACGGCAAATCGAACACATGGTCCATCTCGGCCGTGGTCAGCGGAATCGGCGGCGGATTAAGCCAGACATCGCGCGCCGTTGCGCCTTCGCCATGCGCCTGTACCAGCGCCCGGGCATTGCCGGGATTGGTTTCCAGGTGCAGCACGCGGTTGGCATGGGCGTAGAGCACCGGGTCAGCCTTGATCTGCTCGTAGCTTGGCAGGCGAATCACGGTGCGATCGCGTGGCGGCACCTTGACGCTGCCTTTGCCGTACAACGCCGGATTGGGCATGAAGACCAAAGGCTTGATCGCCGGGTTGGATATTGAGACGGCGCCGCCGTCCTTCTCGCCGTCTTCCTTGGCGCAGCTCGCACCCTGTCCGGCCGCCTGCTCGCTGGTGGTCATGTAGGGGTTGATGTGCGACTCGACACGGCCCGGTTCATCAACCTGCGTGGAGTCAATCTCAAACCAGCCCTTGCCGGATTCGTCGTCCTGGCGACGCACGAAGGCGGTGCCGCGCACGTCGGTGATTTGCTGTACCGGCTCTTTGGCGGCCAGGCGATGCGCAATTTCGACCAGCGCGCGCTCGGCGTTGCCGTACAGCAGCAGGTCGCTTTTGGCATCGACGACGATGGAGCGGCGCACCTTGTCGGACCAGTAGTCGTAATGCGCGATGCGGCGCAGGCTGCCTTCGATGCCGCCCAAAATGATGGGTACGTCTTTATAGGCTTCGCGGCAGCGCTGGCTGTAGACAATGGCGGCGCGGTCTGGCCGCTTGCCGCCTATATCGCCGGGGGTGTAGGCGTCATCGCTGCGGATCTTGCGGTCAGCCGTGTAGCGGTTGATCATCGAGTCCATGTTGCCTGCGGTCACGCCCCAGAACAGGTTCGGCTTGCCCAGCGCCTTGAAGGCCTCCGCGCTTTGCCAGTCGGGCTGGGCAATGATGCCGACGCGAAAGCCCTGCGCTTCCAGCACACGGCCAATCACCGCCATGCCAAAACTTGGGTGGTCGACATAGGCGTCGCCGGTGACCAGCACCACATCGCAGCTGTCCCAGCCGAGCGCATTCATTTCAGCCCGGGTGGTGGGCAGAAATTTGGCCGTGCCGAAGCGCGCCGCCCAGTACTTGCGGTAACTGGTCAGCGGCTTGGCGGCGCGCGTAAAGAAGGAGACGTCAACGGGGGCGTTCATGGGGCGGATCTGTAGCAGGCGTTGGCACCACGGTGTGGTGAAACCTACGATTTTGGGGGTAACCCTCGATTTTACGGTTTTAAACCGTTCCGCGCATCGTCAAGGGTACTTGGAGCCCGTCTTGGGCCGAAGGGGCTGGTCATTTCAGGCCAAAGCATCAAAACCCGGAAAATTCACCATGAAATGGCCCCCTAACCCAATAATAACGGGCGCGAGCAGCTATCAAATTGCTAGTAAATAAACAACCCATCAAGGCCAGACCGGGCGCCGCAAATCATTCCAGATAGTCCATCAGCCACGGCGTAACCGATTGCAGAAACTCAATTTCACTGTCATCAATAGCCTGCGGCTTGAGATCGAAATGGCAAAAGGTGCCATAAATCGTTCCTGGCTTGCGCGACAGCGGCAGGCCAAAATAGGCATTGAGGACACCTCGGTAAGAGTGTCCCAGCAGCCGCTCGTCCTGGCTGGAATCGCCGGTATTGAAACCGCCCTCGGCCATGACAAACTGGCAAAAACTGTCTCCCAGCGGGACTTTCGCAAAATTCGATACGGACTCTCCAAGCCGGTCGTACAGGTAAATATTGCGCATCATCGCGCCTTCAAAGCGGTAAATCGCGGTGTAGCGATAGTCGGTGCGGGCATTCAAAAACTTCAGGCCCGCTTCAACGCCGCCCCGCTCAATTTCAGCCAGCAAGGGGCCGCGGCTTTCACTCAGCATTTCCGTTTCGGCGGAAGGATTCATCCCTGGTTTTTCTGCGAAAGATGCCATAACACTAATTCCTCACTGTCATCTGCCCGCGCACTTCACCCCCCGGATTGGCGGCAGTATGGACATTGGCGTACCAGCGACCGGCCAGCAAATCAGCCGCCTGCGCTGGCGTCAGCGTGGCACGGCCTTCCTGCGGGCTGCGGACGGGAGCGGTCCAGGGCAAGGCGACCCCGGCGTTGACGCCTATGGCGGCAGGCCCATGAAAGTGTGCCGCCGTGGCAGGCCCCGAAAGACCGCTGAAATTGGCTTTCCAGCGAAATTCGCTGGTTTCCTTGTTGAAAACCGCGTCAACTGAACCGTTGCCCTGGCTCGCGTTGGGCGGCACCTCGTTGGCAGCGCGCAACTGAGTGGTGAAGGCCACCAGGCTGGACTCGCGCTTCATCATGCCGCAGCCGCTTACCGCTGCCAAGGCAATCAGGGATACCAAGGTGATTGCGGCGAAAGACGTGCTGGATGAGGGGCGACGGATCATGGTCAGTTCCTTTTACTTTTGAAGCTCGATTGTCTGTTCGACACCCGTAAAAACGCCATAGGACAAACGCCAATAAGGCCCGTCGGCATTGGACGACCCGCCTTATGAGCCGGGCTGGCGGTGTGAGCGCTGAAGGGCGGATGGCCTCTATTGGCGTTTTTTCCTACGCCATCGGAATCCGGCCGCCGACAGCAGGCCAGCACTGGCGCGGGAACAGTAACGCAATGGCCGTAGGCCAACATTTCCCAGCAAAAACACAGGGGCACCCACATGGCTTCACGCGCTTTATGGAAAGGAGCCATCAGCTTCGGTCTGGTGCACATTCCGGTGGCCCTGCATTCGGCCACCTCAGACAGCGGACTGGACTTTGACTGGCTGGACAAACGCAGCATGGACCCGGTCGGCTACAAACGGATTAACAAGATCACCGGCAAGGAAATCACCAAGGAAAACATCGTCAAAGGCATTGCCTACGAAAAAGGAGAAGGAGACGGCCAGTACGTGGTGCTGTCCGACGAAGAGATCGCAGCGGCCTATCCCAAGACGACGCAGACCATAGAGATTGAAAGCTTTGTCGCCAATACCGAGATTCCCTTCATCTACCTGGAGCGACCCTACTACATTGCGCCCATCAACAAGGGCAAAAAGGTCTACGCCTTGCTGCGCGACACGCTGCTGCAGACGCAGCGCGTGGGCATTGCGCGGGTGGTGATTCAAACCAAGCAACACCTGGCTGTGCTGGTGCCGTCGGGGCCCGGGCTGGTGCTGAATTTGCTGCGCTGGGGCGGCGATATCCGTTCTTGGGAAGAGCTGGACTTGCCAGCCGAAGGCGCCAAGGCGGCCGGCTTGTCTGAACGCGAACTGGCCATGGCCAAACAGCTGGTCGATGACATGACCACGACTTGGGACCCGAAGCTTTTTACCGACTCGTTCAAGGAAGAAATCATGGCGCTGGTCGAACGCAAGGCGAAGGCAGGCAAGCTGGAAAAGGTGACGCAACTGGAAGCGTCGGGTGACTCCGCTGAAGGCGGTAGGGGAGCGCAAATACTGGATCTCACAGAGTTGCTGCAGCGCAGTCTGCGCAAAGGTGGCTCGGTTGGCGATGACGCGCCCACACCCAAAACCCCATCCACCAAGGCCGCAGCAAAGAAACCTGCGCGCCCCGCCGGCAAGCAGCGCGCCGCCTGAACTCGACACCCCGCCGTCATGGACAACCGCGAGCTTCATAACCCGCCTGACCCGCTTGACCCGCTTGGGAAGTACCGCGCCAAACGCGACTTCATGCAGACGCCCGAGCCCGCTGAAGGCGGGCAGCGCGCGGACCAGGCGCTGACCTTCGTGATTCAGAAGCATGCCGCGCGCAATCTGCACTACGACTTTCGTCTGGAACTGCAGGGCAGCCTCAAAAGCTGGGCGGTGCCCAAAGGGCCCAGCCTGGACCCGGCCGTCAAACGCATGGCCGTGCAGGTTGAAGACCATCCGATTTCCTACGCCAGCTTTGAAGGGCTTATTCCTCCAAAACAATACGGCTCGGGCAACGTTATCGTCTGGGACCGTGGCATCTGGACGCCATTGGGCGATGCGGAAAAAGGCCTGCAAAGCGGCAAACTGAAGTTTGAGCTGCACGGCGAGAAGCTCAAAGGCGGCTGGACGCTGGTGCGCATGCACGGCCGCAGCGACGAAAAACAGCCGACCTGGCTGCTGATCAAGGAGCGCGACGAGCATGCCCGCGCTGAGCAAGAATTCGATGCGTTGAGGGCTCTTCCCGACAGCGTGCTGAGCGGCAAGCCACTGCCAGCCAAACCAATCCTGAAAGCCGGCGCCAAAGCGCTTCGAAAGACCCCGCAACGCAGCACGGCGACCAAGGCACCGTCCCCTGGTCGCCTCCCCGCAGGCGCCGTCAAAGCCGCGCTGCCCGACAGCCTCGCCCCGCAACTTGCCATGCTAGTAACGCGCGTGCCCGCCGACGCTGAAGACTGGATGTACGAGATCAAGTTCGATGGCTACCGGCTGCTGACCCGCATTGAAGGTGCGTCGGTGCGCTGCTTCACGCGCAACGGCAAGGACTGGAGCGCCAAGCTGCCCGCGTTGGTCAAGGCCGCTGGGCAGCTCGGCCTGGGGTCAGGCTGGCTTGATGGCGAGATTGTGATGCTGAACGACAAAGGCCTGCCGGACTTTGGCGCGTTGCAAAACGTCTTTGACAGTGCCCACAAGGCAGATGCCGCCGAGATTGTTTACTTCGTCTTCGACCTGCCCTACGCCGACGGGCTGGATCTGCGCGCGCTTGCGCTGACCGAGCGCCGTGACAGGCTGCGCGCCGTGCTGGCGCGCCAGCCGCAGGGCAGCATTCGCTTCAGCGAAGCGTTTGCGCAAGCCCCGCAAGACCTGCTCGCTTCCGCGAAGCGCCTGGGGCTGGAGGGAGTGGTCGGCAAGCGTGCCAGCTCACACTACAGATCAAGCCATTCGCCCGACTGGATCAAGCTGAAAACACAGTTGCGCCAGGAGTTTGTGATTGGCGGCTACACCGCGCCCAAAGGCGCACGCGCCGGGCTTGGCGCCCTGCTGCTAGGCGTGCACGACGCGGATGAAACGCTGTGCTACGTCGGCAATGTTGGCACTGGATTTTCTGAGAAAACATTGCGCGATCTGCAAGCTCGCTTGTCCCAAATTCACAGCGAGCGCAGCCCCTTTGCCGCGCTGCCCGCTGCGGTGAAAGGCCAATGGGTCAAACCACAGCTGCTAGCGGAAGTATCTTTTGCCGAATGGACCCACGCCGGCCGTATCCGCCACGCGGTATTCCAGGGCTTGCGCCTTGACAAAGCAGCGTGCCACATTGTTCGCGAAAGCGCGGTGACGCCGCCAGAGCTGGAGAAAGGACATGCAGTGCCCCCGCCAAGCAGTACCCCCACCACCCCCAGCAGCGAGAGCGCACCCAGTGCCAGCCCGGCCTTGCGCACGCTGCGCCTCACGCATCCCGAACGCGTCATCGACCCGAGCAGCGGCTTTACCAAGAAAAACCTGGTCGAGCATTACGCCAGCGTTGCCGCGCTGATCTTGCCGCACCTGAAGGCCAGACCGGTTTCGCTGGTGCGCGCGCCGTCGGGCATAGAAGGCGAGTTGTTCGTTCAAAAACACGCCGAAGCCACGTCCATTCCGGGCATCAAGCTGCTTGACCCCAAGCTCGACCCTGGCCACGCGCCGCTGCTCGAAATCGCAACTGCGGATGCCCTGCTGGCGGCCACTCAGCTCAATGTGGTCGAGTTTCATACCTGGAACGCCACCAGCCAGGCTATCGGCAAGCCAGACCGCATGATCTTTGACCTGGATCCGGGGGAAGGCGTGGGCTGGCCCGAAGTGCAAGAGGCGGCGCAGCTGGTGCGAACTCTCCTTGATGAACTCGGGCTGACGGGTTTTCTGAAAACCAGCGGTGGCAAAGGCCTGCATGTGGTGGTGCCGCTCAAACGCGGCCACGACTTTGCCACGGTCAAGAACTTTTCTCATGCCATGGTGACCCATCTGGCGCGCGTGCTGCCGCAGCGCTTTGTGGCCATCAGCGGACCGAAAAACCGCGTCAAGAAGATTTTTGTCGACTACCTTCGCAACGGCTTTGGCGCCACCACGGTGGCGGCCTGGTCGGTGCGCGCGCGGCCGGGTCTGGGGGTTTCTGTCCCCGTGGCCTGGGACGAGTTGCCAGCCCTCACCGGCGGCGCGCACTGGACGGCACGTACCCTGGGCGGACGGCTGGCCACCGGCAACCAGCCGTGGAGCAACTACGCGTCGTCGGCCCAACGCTTGACGGCGGCCATGAAGCGACTCGATTTCAACCCGGCTGCGCAAGCTAAATGAATGCGGGCGGTGCTGGCATGCGCGCTGTCCGGCTTCCTACGCAAACAAAGCCACTCGCCCTACAGGCCGAGCGCGCACGAACTTTTCAAAATCATGATTGAGCAGCAATTTTGCGGCTCATTTACCCCCTCCGGAGAACTTCATGCACTCTGACAACCAAGCCAGCGACCCTAACGACCCGCAAGAACAACGACCCCAGGAAAAAGAGAACAAAAATGGCGAGCACGGCCAGAACGGTAACTTGCAAGATCCGGTCCAAGACCAAACCAGCGACGCGCAACTGAACCAGGGCCCAAGGCAATCAAGGCCAGCAAAGTAGAGAGCACAGCCAGATCGAAATTAGTCAGGAAGACGAAAGCGACGAAGACGTATTTTCAGACGATGCGTCTGACGCCCCACCGCAGCACAACAAGGTTGTGTATGGCGGGCAATCTGACCAGACACTTTGAGCGTTCCCAGCATTTGCGCGGCCTTTGCCAAGCCTTTGGCAGGTTGGTCGAACGCGAGGCGTTGCATCGCGGCACCGGTGTGTGTAGGTTTGTGCCGCGAGTTACCTGCTTGCGCTGGCGCACCACCCGCAGCAGACCTATGATTCGGCAAACGCAGCACGAATTGCGTTTGGAGGCTCATGATGAAAAAATTCGCACCCCTGACTTTGCTCGTTTTGGTTGCCTTGCTGCTAAGCGGTTGCCCTGACTCCAAAATGCCCAAACCACCGCCCAAAGTGCCTGAACCAAAATTGCTGACCGGCACCTTTGTTGGCGCGCCTGCTGCACTGATGGCACATGGGTCTGCCAATAACGCCGCGGCACTGCGGCGTTCATGAACCGCCCTTGCTATCAGGGCCGCCTACTGATAGCGGGCAGTGTGCTGTTCAACGCCTGCGCCGTTCCGGTCAATTTTTCCTCAGCCGCTTTGCCTGCCGATCCTCAGGCGCAGACGGTCAACGTAGAGGGACGGTCTTACCTGATCGGCCCGCTGACCGCCAGCACCTGGACGGCGACCACGAAAGGCGCTGACCGTCCGATTGACAGCAGCGCGTCGGGCAAGGCAGCGCTGCTTCAGGCGATAGAGAACACCTCCGGATGTAAAGTCACCGACAGCGACTTTTCACGCCAAGGCCTGCAACTCGATGCCCAAATCGATTGCGGTGCGCGCTTGAAAAACTAGTGCGACACCATTCAAGATAAAAAAAAGGGGCGGCACTTAATGCCGCCCCCGGGTTGCTGGGCCATGGGGTCAGCAATAAAACGTTTTTGTCGATTGCGCTACCAGGCCAATGGCACGCTGCTTTTTAAAGCGATCTAATCCGAGGTTTTTACGGCGTCGCGCAAAGCCTTGACCTGGTCGTGGCTGCGCTGGGCGCCTTGCGCCTGGCGTTCCACCACGGCCTTGATGGCCGCCGGCAGGTCTTCCTTCAGCGCTTTACGGTAGCGGGCCAAAGCCGCGTCTTCGCCACGTTCACATTCGTCGAGCATGCCCTCGTCGCTGTAACCCGTCAGCGTGCCGCGCACGGACACCCAGCCCCGGTGCAGCGTGCCGCTCATGGAGCCACCTTCATCAGGCTTGCCACCCAATTGCAGGATCAGCCCCTGCAGTTCCACGCTGGCGTCACGGCATTCGTCGGCATGGCGCAGCATCAGTGTCTTGATGTCCTGCGCCACGGTGTGAGAGCCGCACTCCCGAAAGCCATACTCACCATCGCGGCAAGATTCCAGCAGGTTATTGAGGGTATCGATCACATCGTCGTTATCCATATCACCGTTGTCCATGGCATCGCTGTCTACGCCGTCATTATTCAAAGTGGCAGCCGTGCCGCGGGCAATGTCCGGGTAGCTGCTCCGGGAGGCGCCGCTACCCAATTGCGCTTCCGATTCCAGTTGCCTGTCGATACGGTTCCAAGCCGCGCGGCTGGCCACCTTGGCCTGATCCCAATTAAGGGTGGAACGCTCTTTTCTGACGTCCCAATGCGTCGCCAGCCGGCTTTCGGTCTGCTCAAACGTGCCGATATAGTCGCCACGCGCCTCCAGCCCAAGACGGTAGGCCGGGCCGTAGTCGTCGAAGGTTCGGCCGGTTTCGTAGTAGGGTTCGCGGTGGTAGTTGTCGCGCCAATAGGCTTCTTCAGCCGTGGGATTGATGGCTTCAGCGGCGGCTTTGCCGCCCAGGCCACCGGCTACGGCACCGACCACACCACCCACCAAGGCGCCCACAGGGCCGCCAAAGGCACCTGCGGCCGCGCCTGCCCCGGCTCCACCGACGACCGCGCCTACGCCGGTACCCACAGGGTGGGCGCCCGGTTCCTGGCTGATCGGATCAAGATTCTGATTGTTTTCTCTTGCCATGATGTTTCCTGTAAAAAGGTAAAGACACGAATCGCGAGGAAGCGCGAACGCCCAAAACGGGTGCCAAAAGACAGTTCATTTCGGTCGACTTCCATATCTTGGCCGGCAACGCGGCAGACGGTGGTCAGGCAAGCTCAAAACCAGTTGTAGGAGAACACCGCACAGACGTGGAGAAACCGGTGGCGCTGCGACAAGGACATCTTTTGTAGTCGGGATAGCCGAAGCCGCAAGCCAACTTACCGGTGCCAAGTAAAAATCAATAAAAAATCCCGAAGCCCAATCAAATAGGGCGCAAGCAGCTATTAAAACAATAGCATGCACGGCTGCGCACTGCGTGTAGACTCAGCCGTCAAGCTCCGGATAGTGGCGAAAAATGCCTTCTTCGTTGAAAGCAATGCGCCGCTCGCTCGCCAGGTAGGCCGCCACGCGCTTATGCTGCGCCACGCTGTCATGCAGCGCGGCCACCAGCGGCGCCTTTTTCAAGGCGCGCCGCGTCGCTCTGGGAAAGGCGTAGAGCAGGCCATCGACCAGCTGAAACAGCGACAGGTCGGCATAGCTCAGCCGCCCACCGACCAGATGCGCGCTACTCCGCGTCTTGCGCGGGTTACGCGCCAGCAGGCTTTCAAACCAGGCCAAAAACTTCGGCACACGCACCAGCCGAAAGTCCTTGGCGCGCGCGACAGCCTCTTTCTTCTGATCTTCGTAGTACGCGCCCGAGCCCAGCGGGTGGTGCGTGTCATGCGCCTCGGCCACCAGGTCGGCAATGGTCAGCTGAATCTGGTGCGTCCACAGGCGCCGGCGCTCACTCTTGCCCACCAGGCCCAGGCGCGGGCCCAAGTACAGCAAAATGGCCGCCGTTTGGCCGACGATGACCTCGCCGTCAATTAAAAATGGCGGGGCAAACGGCGGCTGCGTCAGCTGGGGGCTTTCCATGAACTGCAGCATCGCGTCAACATCTTTACCTTCTGCGCCCCTCGCCACGTCGACGTAACTGGCGCCCGCCGCCTCTAGCGCCAAACGGACAAATTCGCCGCGCCCCTGAATCGTCGGCCAGTAGTGAAGCTGATAAGGCATAGGTTCAGACCCTTGCAGTTTGTAGACTTCGAATCCTAAGCGAATGTCAAATGGGACAAGAAGGTGAAGGTGGCCGAATTTTTGTAAGACTGCCGGCCGAAACCTGCTGCAGCCACTAAACAAACCGATCTTGCCGTATGTGCAGTGCCGCACAGAACTCTGGCACCAAAATCTGTAAGCTGTTAGCTCCTGTAAAACTTGTTAATCGCAATCGTTGCCCTGTCATCGGGACGATTATTCCGCATTGCCAAATGCCAAAAAGCAGTAACGTAGCGTTATTGCCAAAAACCTATTTGTCTTTATGGAACATCAGGAAAGTAACGGGCTTACACACGGTCTGGGGCAACTGGCAGCACAGGGCGCGGACGTGGCCCGCCTAGCCAGCGCAATTGTTTCGACCTGGGTGAAAATTGAAAGCGCCCTCGCCCCCGTCATCGGCAAGCGCGGCCTTGCAGCGCTTTACGAACGCAGTCTTCACATGGCGCGCACCGGCCATCCCTGGCTGGCGCCGGCCCATGAAGGCGTTGAAACCACAATGGATTTGACTGCATTGAAAGCCGCACTGAAGGGGCAAGACAGTGCGAGCGCTGCAGCTGGCGGCGGCGCCCACTTGCAGGCGTTCTACGAAGTGCTTGGCAGCTTGATCAGCCCGTCGCTGACGCATCGCCTGCTTGGGTCCATCTGGGAACACTCATTGAACGAACCCACCACTGAGGAAAAATTGTCATGACCCGCAAGGTGACCATCAACCGCCTGCCCACCGGCGTACCCGGCCTGGACGAGATAATTGGCGGTGGCCTACCGGAGTTTTCCTTTAACCTGATTGCCGGGCCGCCTGGCTGCGGCAAGACCACGCTGGCGCATCAGATCATGTTCGCGCTGGCCACGCCAAAACGCCCCGCGCTGTTCTTGACGGTGCTGGGTGAGCCTTCTATCAAAATGCTGCGCTATCAGCAGCAGTTTGATTTTTTCGACAGCGACAAGATCAACCACTCAGTGCACTTCGTCAATCTGAGCGAAGAAGCGTTGACGGGCGACCTGGCGGTGGTGCTGGCGCGCATCGCGGCGGAAGTAAAAAAGCATGACCCTGCACTGGTGTTTGTCGACTCTTTCCGCTCGGTTGTACTGGCCGGCACTGCTGGTGCCAGCGGGGCCACTGGCAGCAATCCGGGCAATGAGCTGCAGCTGTTCATGCAGCAACTCGCCATGCTGATGACCAGCTGGCACGCCACGACTTTTCTTATCGGCGAATATTTCACCGAGACCGATGCCAATCCGGTGTTCACCGTGGCAGATGGCCTGATCTGGCTGCGCCAGTCGGTGCAGCGCAACTCCATGGTGCGCAAACTGGAAATCCTGAAGATGCGCGGCCAGTCAACCCTGGCGGGCTTGCACTCGTTTCGCATCGGCCGCGAGGGCGTGCAGGTGTTTGCACCGGCCGGCGCTGGCAAGCAGCTAGAGCCACCGGTTGAAGCGACCGGCGAACGCGTGCAGACCGGCATTGGCCGCCTTGACGAGATGCTCGGGGGCGGCCTGCCGCGCGGCTATTCCATGCTGATAGCCGGCCCCTCAGGCTCGGGCAAAAGCATTCTTGCGTCTTCCTTTCTGGCAGAAGGTGTGCGCTGCGGCGAGACCGGCGTGCTGGTGGCCTTTGAGCAGCGCCCCAGCCCGACGCGCAACCGCCCGATGGACGAGCTGATCAAAACCGGCAAGGTCGGCCTGGTCGATACCGAGGGTGACGACATCTCCATCGATGAAGTGTTGTACTGGCTGATGAAGGAGGTGCGCCGCCTCAAGGCGAAGCGCGTGGTGATCGATTCGCTGTCGGGTTTTGAGCTTAAATTAGCGCCCACCTTTCGTGACGATTTTCGTGAGTCGATGTTGCGTATGGTCACCACGCTGTCTCGCGAGGGCGTCACGGTGCTGATGACCTCCGAGCTGGAAGATCGTTACAGCGACCTGCGCTTCAGCCCTTATGGCACAGCCTTTCTGACCGATGCCATCGTTGTGCAGCGTTACATCGAACTGGACAGCCGCTTGCGCCGGGTGATGGCCGTCGTCAAAGTGCGCGCCAGCATGCATTCCAACGAGTTGCGCGAGTACAGCATTGCCGCGGACGGCATTCATGTCGGCGACATGCTGACCGAGCAGGAGGGACTGCTGGGCGGGCGCCCTACCCGCCGCAACGAACCCGAAGCGGGTGAAGCCGGGCCGGCGGGCAAGGGCGGCCGGGCGCGGCAGACCCAAGGCACATGATGAACACCCCTGCTGACCTGGACGAAAGCCACAATAGCCACAATAGCCAGCGTGTCCAGGTTGCCGACGCCGCCCGGGAACTGGCGCGAATTGAGCAGCAAACCGGCGAGGCACGCGCCGACCTGGCCAGGCTGCTCAGGGAACTGGAGACAGCGCAGACCCGGCAGGGCCAGTCGCAAGCAGCCCGGCTGCTTGAAGCCAACGAGCAACTGGTGCTGGCGACCCTCAATGCCCAGAAGGCTGCCGAAATCAGCCAGCGCGCACTGCACGAAGCGGTGGAGGCGGCACAACTTGACGCGCTGACCGAACTGCCCAACCGCTTGCTGCTGCGTGCCCGTCTGGCACTGGCCGTGGCGGAGGCCAAGCAGCGCGGCGGGCGTGTGGCCTTGCTGCTGATGGAAATCAGCAACTTCAAGGAGATCCGTGACTCGATGGGCGCAGCGGTGGGCGATCAGGTGTTGATGCATGCGACCCGATGCCTGACCAGCGCTGCAGGCGCGCAAGCCACCGTGAGCCGCCACGGCAGCGTCGAGTTTTTGATATTGCTGCCTGACGTGCAGCAAGCTTCTGAAGCCGTCGCTCTTGCTGAAAAAATAGTCGCAGCGCTCGGCGCGCCCGCCCGCTTCAACGACCATGAGCTGCGCCTGAGCGCCAATGTCGGCATCAGCATTTATCCGGAAGACAGTGAGCAGGTTGACAGCCTGATTGATCAGGCGGTGGCCGCCATGTACCGGGCCAAATGGCAAAGCCCCGCCGGCGATTCGCCTGGCGAGAAGGCCGACAGCGAATTGACGCTGGCGCCGCTGCGAAAGCCGGTGGTTCAGCGCTATACCGCGCTGGCCGAACAGGCCCTGCACCAAGCCGACATGCAAGAGGCGAACACCGAGCTGCTGGTATCCGCATTGGGCGCGCGGCAGCTGGTAGAGGCGGCCGAACGCGCGCGGCGCCAGCAGGCCGTTTTCCTCGGAATCCTGGCCCATGAACTGCGTAACCCGCTGGCGCCGCTGCGCAATGCCGCAGCCTTGCTGAGCCGCATTCCCAGCGTCGAGCCGCTTTTGGGACAAGTTCAGGCCATCATTGAAAGGCAATTGAGCACGATGTCGCGGCTGGTTGGAGACCTGCTGGATTTATCCCGCGCGAGTGCGGGCAAGCTGCGCATTGAAAAGCGCCCGGTCGACATGGCAGGTCTGGTTGATAACGTGGTGAGAGCCTGTCGGCCCGGCATGGACTCGCGCCTGCAGCAGTTCGACCTGCAGCTGCCGCCGTATCGGACGGAAGTGGACGGCGATGCGGTTCGACTGACGCAAATCCTCACCAATCTCCTGGACAACGCATCAAAATACACGCCCGAGGGCGGAATGATCGGGCTGTCAATGCAGGCCGAGGGCGATTTCCTGGCCCTCACAGTGGTCGACAACGGCATCGGCATCACTGCCGAGACCTTGCCCGATATTTTCGAGCCTTTTGTTCAGGATGCGCACGCAACGGCCTTTGACAAAAGCGGTTTGGGTATTGGGCTGACGGTGGTGCGCGATCTGGTGGAGGCGCACGGCGGTCAGGTGGAGGCAAAAAGCGACGGCAAGATGCTCGGCAGCATGTTCACCGTCAGGCTTCCGCTCAGCTCAAACATTTTAGTGACTTCGACGTAGTTAACCAGGCTACAGCCCAATAGACATGGGCTTAAGCAGCTATTATTTTTATAGCGCACAAAGACAGAAACCTGGCCGGGCAGCCGGCCTCGGTGCGGTCCAGCCGGATCGGCAACACGCTCGCTCCGGAAAGCAAAACGGCCCTGGGCGTTGCCGCCCAAGGCCGTTAAATGCTACTGTTTTTATAGCGCGTTCCGCCCTCTTTGTAAGGGCGCGAGGCTAAAACACTGTCAATCGGCGTAAACGCCAGCCTTCTTGATGACCGGTCCCCATTTGGCGATCTCGGCTTCCAGGTGGGTCTTCAGGCTGGGGCCATTCATCTTGTCCATCGGCACAACTTCGGAACTCAAATCGGCCAGGCGCTGCTTGACCATGGGATCCTGCATCGCGGTCTGCAGCGCGGCGGTGATCTTGTCAAGAATCGGCTTGGGCGTGCCCTTGGGCGCATACATGCCGTGCCAGACCTTGACCTCGAACCCCTTCAGGCCCTGTTCGTCCAGCGTCGGTACATTGGGCAGGGATGACAGGCGCTTGAGTGTGGTCGCGCCAAACACCTTGACGCGGCCCTCCTTGATCATGGGCACGGTCTGCGTGGTTTGGTCGCACAACAAGTCCACTTGGCCGCCCAGCAAGTCGTTCATGGCCGGGCCCGTGCCCTTGTAGGGAACGGTGGTGAGCTCGACGCCGATCTGGCTCATGAACATCAGGCCGCACAAATGCGAGACCGCGCCCAGGCCGGCATTGGCCAGCGACACCTTGTCCTTGTTGGTCTTCAGGTAGGCCTGCAGCTCTGTGAGGTTGTTGGCCGGAAAGTCCTTGCGCGCCAGCAGCGTCATAGGCACGTCAACCACCTGGGCGATGTACTCGAAGTCCTTCAGCGGATCAAAGGCCAGCTTTTTGTAGAGCGCCGGCGCCGTCGACATGCCCATGTGGTGCAGGAATATGGTGTAGCCATTGGGCGCGGCGCGCGCCGCCTTGGTGGCGCCTATCGTGCCGCCCGCGCCCACCACGTTTTCCACCAGCACGGTCTGGCCCAGCGCCTTGCCCATGGGAATGGAGATCATGCGAGCCACCGCATCAGTCGGGCCACCGGCCGCGAAGGGCACGATCATCGAAATTGGATGGTCGGGGAACGGCGCCTGCGCCGACGCGGGGGCGGCCAGGCCGGCCACGAATACCGACAAAGAGGCCGTGAGCAGAGTCTTGAATTGGAGCTTGAGTTTCATAGGGGTTCCAGGGTTGATTCAGCACTTCTTCAAAGAATCGTGTAACTGAATAGGCAGCTATTCTCACCCAAATCGGCTACGCCGAAAATTCGGATAAACCCCGTCAGCGCGTGGCGGCCAGCGCGCGGGTGGCATGCAAACCGGCTTTCAGGCCAGTTGGCCAGAACCAACAGGAGGCGGAAGGAGCGCGCCAGACTGATCAAAGGGCTGAGCGACGGGGTAAGCCCTTCAGGTCAGGGCGTAGCTGCCAGCAACAGCCCCACGCGCGGCCACTGCGCCACCTGCCACAGCGCATCCACGGCGGCCTGCATTTCGACGGCCGTGGCGCCGCCGCTGAACGCCGCCAGGCGCAAGGCCTTGGCCGTGATCTCGGCGCGGCTCAAGGTATTGCCGGGGTCGCCCTTGGGCTCATCGACGCGGCCTTGCAACACGCGGCCGTCCGTCGTGTGCACCGTAACTTTGCCGATCCAGCGCTGCGGATAGGCGCCATCGACCTCGGGGTCAAGTTCCATCGTTACCCGCTCACGCAGGCTTTGCGTGGCGTCGTCCAGAAAATGCTGCTCGAACTCAGCCAGCCCGGCGTGGCCGAAACGCGCCACCAGGCCCAGGACCGTGCCCATGGAAAATTTGCTCTGGTGCACCGTGGCAGGCCGCAGCACCGCACCCAGCACGTCGATCGCCGCCTGGTGTACATGCGTCACAACGCGCGCCAGGTCATCGGGCTGTAAAGCGTGCGTTTGCATCACCTGCAGCAAGGCATCGGCGGCCGGATGGGTGTGGCGGCAGCAGGCGTGGTACTTGAACGAGGTCTCGGCGGTGGCCCAGCGCCCTTCCTTTCCCTTTCCATTTCCAGGCAGGCCATCAGTCAGTTTGGCAACGTCGGCATCGCTCGACATGCCGGCCGCCATGCCCTGCGGTCCTTCAAAAATCTGCGCGGCACCGGTGAAGCCGTCCTGCGCGAGGTAGGCCGACATCAGCCCGGCAGCGGCGGCGTGCGCCGTGTGCAGCTGCTTGCTGTCGGACGCCGTGCGCAAGAACTCCCAGAGCCCGGCCGACTGCGTGCCAGCCGAGCCGAAGGCGTGCTGCATCTGCTGCGCGTCCAGCCCCAGCAGCTGGCCCACGGCGGCGGCGGCGGCCAGCGTGCCGGCTGTTCCGGTCGTGTGAAACACCTTGTAGTGCGAGCGTCCGAGGAATTCACCGACGCGAATACCGACCTCGTAGCCCGCCACGCAGGCCGTCAGCAGCTGCTGCCCGCTGGCGCCCAGCGCCTGCGCGGTGGCCAGCGCCGCCGGAAAAACCACCGTGGCCGGGTGAAACACCGAGCCGTTGTGCACATCGTCCTGCTCGGCCAGATGCGAGGCGGCGGCGTTGGCCATGGCGGCCAGGTAGGGACTGGTGCGCGCGCGGTTGACGATGATTTCAGCCGGGCCCGCCTCTGCACCGGCCGGGCCCATGGCCTGGGCAAAGCGCGTGATGCTTGTTACTTGCCGCGCACCGTGGCCAGCGACGGCCGAACCAAACCAGTCAACCAGCAGGTCCTCGGCACGGCGCACTACTGGCTCGGGAATGGTGTTGAAACGCAGGCCGGCGGCGAAGGCTGCGAGTTGGGCAGTGGGAGAACTCATGAAAATCATCCTTTGGAACAAAAAAGGCCTGCAGCCCATATACAGCGGGCGCAAGTAGCTATTATTTTAATAGCAGTTAGGTGTTCTGGCGCTTGGCTTGCAGAGGCATCAAATGGCGCCGTTGGCACGCAGCGCGGCAATCGCTGCGTCGCCCTGCCCCAGCTCACGCAGGATGGCCTCGGTGTGCTGGCCCACGGCAGGCACCGGGTCCATGCGGTAGTCAAAGCGGTTGCTGCGCCCGGGTGGCAGCAGTGCCGGAATGCTGCCCGCCGGCGAGCCCACCTCTTGCCAGCGCCCGCGTGCCTTGAGCTGCGGGTGCGCCCACAAACCGGCCATGTCGTTCATGCGGGCGTTGGCAATTTGCGCCGCGTCCAGTCGCTGCAGCACCTGCTCGGTGCTGAGCTTGCCGAACACTCCGAGGATGATGGCCTGAAGCGCCGCGCGGTGCTCATTGCGCCGCGCATTGCTGTCAAAGCGCGGGTCGCTGGCCAGACCGGCGTCTTGCAGCACCCCCTCGCAAAAGCCCTTCCACTCGCGCTCGTTCTGCAGGCCAAGCATCACGGTGCCGCCGTCACCGGCGGCAAACGGGCCATAGGGATAGATGCTGGCGTGCGCGGCGGCGCTGCGCGGCGGCGGCGGCGCGCCGTCAAACGCGTAGTACATCGGGTAGTTCATCCATTCGGCCAGCGATTCCAGCATGGACACGTCGATGTGGCTGCCTTGGCCGGTCTTGCCGCGCAGCAGCAGCGCCGACAGGATGCTGGTGTAGGCGTACATGCCGGCCGCAATGTCGGCGATTGAATTGCCCGCCTTGCTGGGCGCATCAGGCGTTCCGGTGACGGAGAGAAAACCCGCCTCGCTCTGGATCAGCAAGTCGTAGGCTTTCTTGTCGCGGTAGGGGCCGTCGTCGCCATAGCCGGAGATGTCGCAGACGATCAGCTTGGGGTGTTGCTGGCTCAGCGCGCCAAACGACAGCCCCATGCGCGCCGCCGCGCCGGGCGCGAGGTTTTGCACCAGCACGTCGGCCTGACCCAGCAACTCCTTCAGCGCTGCCAGCGCGCCCGGCTGTTTCAGGTCCAGCGTCAGGCTTTCCTTGGAGCGGTTGGTCCAGACAAAGTGCGAGGCCAGGCCCTTCACGCGGGCGTCGTAGTCGCGGGCAAAATCGCCGCCACCAGGGCGCTCTACCTTGATGACGCGCGCGCCCAGGTCGGCCAGCTGGCGCGTGCAGAACGGCGCGGCGATCGCGTGTTCGAGAGAGACGACGGTGATGCCGTCAAGGGGTCGGGTCATGGCGGTCTTCCGGAATTCAGAATGAGCGCGGCAGGCCCAGCAGGTGCTCGGCCACGTAACTCAAGATCAGGTTGGTCGATATCGGCGCGACCTGGTACAGCCGTGTTTCCCGGAACTTGCGCTCCACGTCGTATTCGTTGGCAAAGCCAAAGCCGCCGTGAAACTGAATGCAGGCGTTGGCTGCCTCCCAGGAGGCCTTGGCGGCGAGGTACTTGGCCATGTTGGCCTCGGCGCCGCAGGGCTGCTGGGCGTCGAACAGTTCGCAGGCCTTGAAACGCATCAGGTTGGCGGCCTCCACCTCAATGTAGCTTTCGGCGATGGGGAACTGCACGCCCTGGTTTTGCCCGATGGGGCGGCCGAACACCACGCGCTCGCTGACGTATTTGGTCACGCGGTCTATGAACCAGTAGCCGTCGCCAATGCACTCGGCCGCAATCAGCGTGCGCTCGGCGTTTAGCCCGTCCAGAATGTATTTGAAACCCTGGCCTTCCTGGCCGATCAGGTTTTCTTCAGGGATTTCAAGGTTTTCGAAGAACAGCTCGTTGGTTTCGTGGTTCACCATGTTGGGAATCGGCCGTACCGTCATGCCCGATTTTTCGGCCTGGCGCAAGTCGACCATAAAAATCGACATGCCCTCGGTCTTTTTCTTTACCTCGGCCAGCACGGTGGTGCGCGCCAGCAAAATCATCCAGTCCGAATGCTGTACGCGCGAGATCCAGACCTTTTGCCCATTGATGACGTAGCGGTCACCTTTTTTGACGGCCATGGTCTTGATCTTGGTGGTGTCGGTGCCGGTACTCGGCTCGGTCACACCCATCGATTGCAGGCGCCACTCGCCGCTGGCGATCTTCGGCAGGTACAGCTCTTTTTGCGCCTGCGAGCCATGGCGCAGCAGCGTGCCCATGTTGTACATCTGGCCGTGGCAGGCGCCGGCGTTGCCGCCGCTGCGGTTGATCTCTTCCATGATGACCGAAGCCTCAGCCAGGCCCAGCCCCGAGCCGCCATACTCCTGCGGAATCATCGCGGCGAGCCAGCCGGCCCGGGTCAGTGCCGTGACAAAAGCCTCGGGGTAGCCGCGTTTTTCATCAATCTTGCGGTGGTAGTCGTCAGGAAATTCGGCGCACAGCGCGCGCACCGCGTCGCGGATTTCCTGGTATTTGTCGGTGGTGGTTTTGATCATGAAGGTGTTTGGTAGTTTAAAAATGGGGTCAAGCCAGCTCGGCGCTGGCTTGCATGGTGAGCCAGCCTTCGTGGTCTTCCGCCCATCAGCGCACGCTCTTGACATCGGCCGAGGGCTGGCGCTCGATACGCATCGGCTGCAAATCGACCGTTGGCCGCAGCGCCTTGAAATCAAAGCGCTTGATGACCGCGTCTGGCGCATGGCGGCGCAACAGATCAACCAGCAGCGTGGCAATCAGCGGGCCGTGCACGATCAGGCCCGGATAGCCTTCGGCCTCGGTAACGTATTGGCGGTCGTAGTGAATCCGGTGGCCGTTGAAGGCCAACGCCGAATAGCGGAACAGCAGCACGTCGTCGGGCACGATTTTGCCCTGCCAGGTGGCGTCTTTCTCAGCAGGTAAGGACGGCGGCGCCGGGTCTCCGGGCTGGGCCGCAGCGCGGTACACGATGTCATGCTCTTCGGTGATGGCCAAGCCCTTTTCGTTATGAACTTCCTGCTTGACCAGCACAAACAGCAGGTCACCTCTGCGGCCGGTCTTGTGCGTCACAGACCCGATGCGCGAGATACGCCGCACCGCATTAACCACGCGCAGCGGATTGTCCAGTAGCCAATTCAGCCGGCCACCGGCCCACATGCGGCGCGGCTGCGGCACGGGCGGCAGAAAACCACCGCGCCTGGCGTGACCATCGGGCCCAATCTCGCTTTGGTGCGGCTGCGGCAAAAAATACATTCAGTGCCACAACGGCGGCAGCGCCGTGCCCGGCACAGGCGCAGCATCGTCGCGGACCAGTGTCGCGGACAGCCCGCGCGGCGGCGCGGCGGCGATGTCATCGCTCAGGGTTTCGGTCTTGCCGAACCAGTCTTGCAGATTGGCAAAGGTGGCGGCATCAAGGGTGCAAATGTCTGTTTTCACGTCTGCATGTTTTCTCTGTTCTAAAGTTGCGAGTAGCTAGTAAAGAAATCGATTCTTATGCATTCAAAGACTCGATCTCCCATGCAATTTGACATCACCAGCCCACAAAAGCGACCTAAAAGGCAGTTTTAACTGCCGCTGGCAGTTTTCCACCACCCTTTAGCAAGCTCTTCTGTCAGCAGCGCCTTGAGGGTATCCTCTACGCGCCGCGCCGCGCGCGAAAGTGGTCTTCCACTGGTGTGGGCAATCAAAACCACGCGATCGATTGTTGGCTTGACAATCCGTGAGGTAATCAGTGCGCCATTGGCTGGATCGTTTTGTACAGCCGCAAGCGACAGTATGGTGTAGCACCCAGTGCGGCGCACCATTTCCTTGAGCTGCTCCGGTGCATCTAATTCTGCGGTTACGTGCAGGCCTACGCCGACCTTGCTCAGGGCTTCTTCGATCACCGTACGCAAGCCATGCTCGCGACCAGGAAGCACCAAAGGTAAACCTGTCAGCTTGTGCGCCGGAATCTCGCCCTTGGCGTTAACCAAGCCGTCAACTGCAGCCTCATCCTTCGCAGCCAAAAACAGGTTTTCTTCGAGCAGCTTTTCCACATCAAGGCCCGCCATTGTTGAGTTTCCATAGACAAGACCAAAATCGATCACGCCTTCGAGCAACCATCGGGAGATATGCCCGGACAATCCTGAAACCACTCGCAACTGCACATTTGGCAGTTCGCGTTGAACCGTTTCTATCAATGGGACCGTCAGCAAAGGAGTGAGTGAGCCCGGAATACCCACAGCCACTCGACCCACTTCGGCCGACTGATGAACCCGCATGCCGGAGCGCGCCGCGTTGACCGCATCGAGCACGGTGTGGGCATGCACCAGAAAATCGCGCCCTTCCGGTGTCAGTATGGCGCCGTCAAAACGGCGCTCGAACAGTTGCACGTTGATCTCTTCTTCCAGCAACTTGATCTGGGCACTTACCGATGGCTGCGAAATATGCAGCGCCTGCGATGCTTTCAGAAAAGAGCGGTGCTCCGCAATGGCGACAAAATAACTGAACTGCCTGAAATTCAACAGAATTCTCCTGTAGACGTGAATGCATGTGCCGTGATGGCGGAACCTTGCATGCCTACTTTACTCCCGCATGGTGCACTTGCGCCGGGGAGCAATGACCCCATCAGTGACGGCGTTGATTCAGGCGCTGGATAGCCTCATGCCGCGCGACGAGGAGCCGTGCCTGCTCGACCACTGGCAGGTCCACCATGCGGCCTTTGAAGGCAAATGCGACACGCCCTTCCACCACCTGCAAGTCAAACTCCGCCAGCAAGGCCTGCGCGTGATTCACTTCCTGCAGATTCGGTGCGAACCCCTCGTTGAGGATGGGAACCTGTTTGGGGTGAATGCAGAATGCCCCTTCGAAGCCCAGGCGCCGTGCCCGCTGGACTTTAGTCCGGAATTGGATTTCGTCGGAAAAATCCGCCACCGAGCCGATGAAGCCGATGGGCATGACATTCGCCCGGCGCGCTGCTGCAACGGCCATCACATTAGGAACATACAGGCCGTCATCATCCACGGCCATGCGCAATGACACGGCCAAGTCTTCCGCCCCGACAATAATCCCTTGCACGCGGGGATGTGCCGCAGCGATATCGGCCATGTTATGCAGGCCCTCTGCCTCTTCGATCATCGCAATGATCCGCGTGTGGCCAACCGCCATGCCTGCAATGCTTTCCAACTCGCTCAGGATTTCCGCAGCAGCCCGCACCGCCGGAGCATCGGGCACTTTTGGCAAGGTCACAGCGATCACCGAGGGGCGCACAGACGCCTCCAGATCCCGCACCTGCTGGCGCCACGGACGATTCACCCGTACGATCACGTCGTAGCCGGCGGCGGCAAAGCGGTCGGCAATGCTGGGCAGGCGCTCGCGTGCCAGCACCTTCTGGTCCGGCGCCACGCTGTCCTCCAGATCGATCTGCAAGGCATCCGCCGGCTGATGCATGGCGCTTTCGATAAATCGGTCGCTGGTGGCGGGGACGAACAAAATGGAGCGCCACGCGAGCGCGGAAATGGGAGATGTCATTTCGAATTTTTTCCGTTACAGCAGATCATTCAGTTCTGCCAGAATTTCTGCGGTGTGCTCACCCAAGGCAGGTGCAGGCCGGCGAAAGCCGCCCGGGCTTTCAGAAAGACGCGGCACGATGTTGTGCATGGAAACGCTACCCAGCTCGTAGTCTTCCAGTTCAACGATGGCCTCGCGCCCAACCACAAATGGGTGGTCGAGCAGATCGGCCACGGAGCATACCGGCCCCACGGTCACACCAGCTGTTTCAAAGATGTCCAGGCTCTGCGCCTGCGTGCGCGCGAAAATGAATTTGCCAATGATGGCGTCCAGCTCATCGCGATAAAGAACACGCACATCATTCGTGCAAAAACGCGGATCGGTCTTCAGCTCCGGATGGCCGATAGCGTCGAAAATACGCATGGCCATTGACTGCATTGAGCCCGACATGGCGACAAATTTTCCGTCGCTGCATTCATAGATATTGCGCGGGGCGGTGTGAGTTGACTGGTTTCCCGAGCGCATGGTGGGCACACCGGTGAGCTTGTACTTGGTCGCTTCGGAGGCGATTACCGAGAAAATCGGCTCGAACAGGGACAGGTCGATCACTTGCCCTCGCCCGTCCTTTTCGGCCACGCGCAATGCGGTCAGCACCCCGGCTGCGCCATAGACACCGGCAATCATGTCGGCCAGCGCCAGCGGTGGCAGCACCGGCGGGCGGTCCGCGTAACCGTTTAGGAACGCAAAGCCCGACATGGCTTCGACCAGGGTGCCAAATCCGGGCTTGTGGTTGAACGGGCCGGTCTGGCCCCAGCCGGAAATTCGCACTATCACCAGGCTCGGATTGAGCTCAAGCAACAGTTCGGGTGCCAAGCCCATTTTCTCCAGCCCACCCGGCACGAAGTTCTCGACGAACACCTGCGAATGGCGAACCAGCTTCTTCAGATGCTCCAACCCTTCTTGCGACTTCAGGTCCAGCACCATGGATCGCTTGTTGCGCCCATAAACTTTCCAGTAGATGTCATGACCTTCTTCACGCCAGTTGCGAAGATCGTCGCCGGTGGTCCCTCGCTCGATCTTGATCACATCGGCACCAAAATCGGCCAGATAGACCGACAGCATGTTGCCTGCGACGAGCCGCGAAAGATCGAGGACACGGACGTCCTTGAGAGGGCCGCTCACATCAAGCGAAAATTTCTTCATCAAATATTCCCCATGTGCCTCAAACCAGAATCACTGGCTTGATTTCCTGCATGTTTTTCATGCGTTCCAGCGCAACGTTCACTTCGTCGAGCTTGTAGCGGCCAGTGATCATTTTTTCGAATGGAAAGTCGACCACGTGCCGGGAGATGAAGTCGAGTGCCAGAGAGTAGCTGCGAGCATCGCCCGAGAAGGAGCCAATGACTGTGATGTTTTTCTTCACGATCAGCGAAGGCTGGAATTCGGTTTTACCTTCGCCCAGTTGACCCACAATCAGGTAACGCGCGCCGCGGCGTGCCAGATGCAGACCTTCGACGAACGCCGCCGGCACACCCGTGAACTCGAGAACAATATCGGCCCCGCGCCCGGAGGTGTGGGACTTGACCAGCTCAAGCCGTTCTTCGGCCGTGGTATTTTCGACAGAAATGCAGAGGTCGGCGCCGAACTCGCGCGCTAGGTCAAGCCTGGCCTGCGGCGCACCGATGACGATAACCTTGCGAGCACCGCGCACCTTGGCGTTGGCCGTGGCCAGCAGGCCCAGCGGCCCGGCGCCCTGAATTACCACCGTCTCGGTGGGATCGATCTCGCCCAGCTGGGACATCGCATTCATCACGGAGCGTAGCGCGCAGCTCGACAGGCTGGCCAGTTCGTTGGACACGTTATCCGGCACCTTCAGCCGCCCGGCCTGCGGGAGGATGTAGCCATATTCCGAAAAGCCGCCAAGCAGGTAGGGCTCCTGCTCCATGTTCTCGTACATGTAGGCACGCCGGTTCATGCACAGCGTGGGCTTGCGCGCCGTGGTGCAAAAAAAGCAGCTGCCGCAGGCGGTGTGGGTGTAGATCACGCGGTCACCTACCCGCAGCGGATTGCCCACGGAATCGCGGTCGGCACCGTAGCCGAGCTTCAGGATGCTGCCGACCATTTCATGGCCGATGATGACCGGCAGGTTCACGGTCAGCGACAGGGAACCCTGCCACAAATGGACGTCCGTTCCACAGATAGAGCAGGCTTCAATCTTCACCAGCGCGGCGCTGGTTTCGACATTCTTCGGGATCGGGACGTTCTCGATTTTCAGCGGCTCTTTAAACTTGCGGAGCACGGCGGCGCGGGAGTATTCTGGAATAGCAGTCATGGTATTTTTGAAGTCAGAGAAAATAGCGGTACCAGAGCGAAAGCTGTGGCACGTAAGTAATGGTGGCCATCACAGCCAGCGCCGCGAACAGAAACCAGCCCAGGTGCTTGAGCAGACTGAGAAGGTCCGAGCCAATAGTGCGCGCCGCCACATACAGGTTGGCCGCCATCGGTGGGGTCAGCAGACCGATTTCGATGTTGGTGACGAGAATAATGGCGAAGTGCACGGGGTCGATACCGAATTTGGCGGCTGCCGGAGCCAGCAGCGGACCCATCAGCAGCGTGGCGGCATTGGTTTCCATGAACATGCCAACCAGCAGCAGCACCAGGTTCACCACCAGCAGGAAGACGATTGCACTGTCGGTGAAGCTGGTCGCAAAGGTCGCAATTGCTTGCGGAATCTGCTCCAGCACCATAGCCCGGTTGAAGATGCTGGTAAAGCCGATGATCACCAGGATCGCCGCCGACGACAGCGCGGCGCGGCCAAAAATACCCGATAGATCGCTGAACTTCGTCATGCGGCCAAGCACCGTCACCAGCAGCGCATAAAGAGCCGCGATCGCCGCCGCTTCGGTGGGCGTAAACACACCGGAGTAGATGCCGCCCAGAACCAGCACGGGCAGCATCAGCGCAGGGATGGAGCGGGTCAGGATCGACAGCTTGCGGGTCACCGGCGTGCCGCGCGGGGCACTGGCCGAAAAACCAGCGGGCGGAACACTTTCGCGACCACCAGGTAACACCCGCTTAGCCAGAATTGTGTGCACGATGCCGAACGCAATCATCATCACGATGCCCGGCAGGGTCGAGGCCAGGAACAGCTGCGTGATCGACACGCCCACAATCGAGCCGTACAAGATCAGCGGTATTGACGGTGGAATCAGCACGCCTAGCAGGCCAGCTGACGCGTTCAGCGCGGCTGTGTAGCCCAGCGGGTAACCGCGCCCGGCCATTTCCTTGCCAACCGTGCCGCCGATGGCGGCCACAGTCGCCACGGAGGACCCCGTGATAGCACCCATCAGTGCGCTAGCGGCAATCATGATGTGTCCCAGTGGCGCCCTTGACCAGGTGAGAAACATATCGCATACCGCAGTGAGCTGGCGGATCAGGCCACCCCGATTCATCAGCTCGCCACCAAGCAGGAACAGCGGAACAGCCAGCAACGGGAAGCTGGAAATGGTGTCATAAGGAATAGAGGCCAGCGCTGAAAGATCAATGTTCCAGGCCTTGGCCTGGGACATGACAATCAGGGCAAACGCAATGCCCACCGGTACTCCGAGTACCAGCAGGGCAAAAAGGACGATGGCAATCATGCGACGTCCTCTTCAGTCACCGGGGGCCGCCCGGTCAGCACACGCCACAGCTCAACGGCACCATGGAACAGCATCAGCACCATGCCGGCCAGCAGAAAAAAGATGGGCAGCGCAACAGGCGTCCCCATGTCGAGCATTCGCTCGCCAGAGACCCGCATGTCCTGGAAGAAAACGTAGGCCAGCCAGGAGTAAACGCCGGCAAAGGCCAGTAGGCTTATTGCGCCTATCCCACGCGCCGTGCGGCGGATCCATTCCTGTGGCGCCAGTTTCACCACGTCAACGACGATGTGCGACTGGGTGTAGCTGCACATCGCTGCGCCGACGAAGGTCAGTGGCGACATAGCAACCATCGCCCATTCTGCGACGTTGGGAATGGGTAAATTGAAATAACGTACCGCGACACTGATCGACACCGTGACCACCATCACCAGGAGACTGGCGATGCACACCCAGCGCTCGCCCTGGAACACCCGAAACTCCAATCCATCGATCCAATCGAACCACGGTGCACTGGGGTTTATGAAAACTCCTGCGCTCATTTGCCACGTACCTTGCGGATTTCTTCGCGCAGGGCCGCAATACGCTCAGCACCGTAGATTGGTGCCAATTTGTCCCAGACCATCTGACCGACACGCTGAAATTCAGCAAACGCTGCTGGACTAGGCGCCGTCACCTTCACGCCACCGGCCGCGATGTTTTTGAGAAACTGGGCGTTCTGGTCCCGATTTTTCTGGATTTGCTTCACCGCTACTTCCGCAGCAGCATCCTGCAGAATTTTCTTCTGTTCGTCGGTCATCTTTGCCCACGAACGCTCACCCGCCGTGATGGCGCCCATGGCGTACACATGGTTGGTCGTCGTCATGAATTTCTGCGCTTCGAAAAGGCGCGAGTTATAAGTGATGCTTGCTCCGTTATCCTGACCATCAACCGTTCCCTGCTGAAGTGCAGTGAAAAGTTCGGGGAAGGGCATGGCGACTGCCTGCGCGCCCGCAGCCTCAAAAAACCCTTTGATCCCCGAAGAGCCCGGCACACGTAGCTTTAGTCCCTTCAGGTCGGCGACCTTCTCGACGGCGACTTTTGAATTGGTCACCGCGCGAAACTCGAGCTCGAAGAAACCAAGCGTCTGCATTTTGTGTTTGGCCAGCGTAGCGCGCAGTGTTTTCTGCAGGATCCCGTTGGGGTTGTAGAAAATCGCATCCGCTTCCTGGAAGTTGGTAGCGATGTAAGGCAGATAGTGAATGTCCAGCAGTGGATCGAGCCCGGCAAGCGAGCCTGGATTCAGGAACGCGAGTTCCAGCGATCCGCGTGACAGCTCGCGCGCCAGTGCTTCGTCTCCGCCGAGCTGGCTGTTGGGAAAAACCGCAATCACGATCTCTCCCTTGGTGCGGTCAGACACCAGTTTTGCAAATTCCTTGCTCGCTTCGTCCACCGGACTATTAATCGCAAATACGTGACCAAGCCGGATTTTCATTTCGGCGGCTGCCGTACTGCTCCATAGTGCAGCGATGGCCATGACGGCCACTGTAGTTGCGACACGCGCCATGACGCCCCAGGTTGCGGCCTTGGTGTTCAACATGATATTTGTCTCCATTTTTTTTGTGAAAATTTTTATGCGAACTCAACCGTGGTTCAAGACGATCGTCTTCGCCACTGTGTACTCGCGCAGCGCCTCGAAGCCCTTCTCGCGACCATGACCACTCTTCTTGAAACCACCGAATGGCAATTCGATGCCGCCACCGGCGCCGTAACCATTCACGTAGACCTGGCCGACACGCAGTTTTTTGGCCACGCGGAGCTGGCGCGCACCGTTTTCGGTCCAGACCCCGGCAATCAGACCGTAGTCGGTGCCGTTAGCAATGCGCAGAGCGTCGTTTTCGTCGTCAAACGGAATCACCACCAGTACCGGACCAAAGACTTCTTCTCTCGCCAGTTCATGGCTAACCGGCACCGGCCCCAGCAAGGTAGGCTTCACGAAGAAGCCACCTTCGCCCGCGCTAGCATCCAGGCGCCCTTCGCCGATGACTGGAATACCGTCACGTTGGGCGCGCTCAAGAAAGCCGGCCACACGGTTAAGCTGAACCTTGCTGATGACCGGCCCCAGATCCAGGTCTGCTTTATGGGAGCCCACGCGCACGGCATTCATCCGGGTGGCCAGTGCCGCGACGAAGGTCTCATAAATTGAGCGCTGCACCAGCACCCGGCTGCCGGCCGAGCAGGTCTGCCCAGCGTTCTGGATGATGGCGCTGATGATCGCCGGCAAGGCCTTCTCGACGTTAGCGTCTTCAAACACCAGTTGGGGCGACTTCCCACCCAGCTCGAGGACGCACGGCACGTGGTTTTCTGCGGCAGACTTCTGGATCAGCACGCCCACCTCCGGTGAGCCGGTGAAGGACAGGAAATCGATCCCTGCGTGACTTGAAAGCGCGGCCCCGGCTTCATCGCCGTAGCCCGTCACCAAATTAATCACGCCGGGCGGAAAACCCACTTCTGCGGCCAGCTGCGTCAGACGCACAATGCTCATGCAGGCCTCTTCAGCGGGTTTAAGCACTGTCGCGTTGCCCGTGGCCAGTGCCGCACCAAGGGTACGGCCAAACATCTGCGCCGGGTAGTTCCAGGGAATGATGTGGCCGGTGACGCCGCGGGGCTCGCGCACGATCATGACCTGGTAGCCGTCCACAAATGGAATCGTGTCACCGTGCACCTTATCGGCTGCGCCGCCGTAGTACTCGAAATAACGCGCCGTGGCCACCACATCGCTGCGTGCCAGTCTCAGCGGCTTGCCCGTGTCGTTGGCCTCGATCTCTGCCAGTTCGTCCTGGTGAGCCAGAATGGCCGCGCCAAGGCGGGACAGTAGCCGTCCACGCTCGGTGGCAGTTGTGCGCCCCCACTCGCCTTCGAATGCACGGCGTGCTGCAGCAACAGCGAGACCTATGTCTTTCGCTCCTCCGCGTGCGATTTTTCCAATCACATGCCCGTCACTCGGGCAAATCATGTCGATAGCCTCACCAGAGGCAGGATCAACCCACTGGCCGTCAATATAGTTTTGGGGAGGAAGTTTTGTCGTGAATGCCATGAATCTGATGTCTCCAATAGAAATGATGTGAGGTGTAAATACCCTGACCTACACCGATTTCTTCGAGATTACATTCACTGACCCACGCACAACAAATACTATTTTCCGATACCGGATCAAGTGCTTGACTATAGGAAGGCTTCTGCAGAACTTTGATGCGCGCGTCAGCACCATGCGCGCGGCGTGCTGCGCCAGGTGGACCAGTTGCGCACCGACCTGCAGGAATACAACGGCGGCCTGCGCGGTCATGTACGCATGTTCGCCAACACCACGGCAGTCACGGATTTCCTACTTGAAATCCTTCCTGGCTTCCTGACAGACAACCCCGGGGTGAATGTTGACCTTCAGGAAAAGCCGAACCCTCAAATCGCCAGAGGCGTGTTCGACGGCCGCGCCGACATAGGCATCGTGGCCGGCAAAGTCGATATGCTGGGCCTGCAGGCGATCCACTTCAGCACCGACCGCCTGGTGCTGGTCACCGCCAAAAACCACCGTTTTGCGAGGCATAAAGCTATCGCCTTTGCCGAAACGCTGGACGAAGATGCCGTGGGCATGCAACAGGGCAGCACCTTGCAGACCTTTCTGGCGCAGGTGACCGAGTCGCTGGGCAAGCCACTCAAGCTGCGCATCCAGCTCAGCAGCTTTGACGCCATGTGCCGCATGATAGGCGCGGGCGTGGGCATCGGCATCGTTCCCGAAAGCGCGGCGCGGCGCAACCAGCACAGCATGCAGCTGGCGCTGATCGAGCTGCGAGAGCCCTGGAGCGTGCGCGAGCGCTACATCCTGGTGCGGGAACAGAACGCCCTGCCCGCCTATGCACAGTCCCTCATCGCTGCGATTTGCGCGCACTACCAGAACGTCAAGGCGAGCCAGCCAGCCCAAAAAACGTCGAAGTAACAGCCTACGTCGCGACAAGCAGCAACCTGACCAGACCAGCGGCAATCAGCCCAAGCATCAGAACGGCTGCGACTCGTTCGTCGCGGAGAGAGGGAATCGCGAATGCAGCCGATCTCAATCAAGCCATCTGCGTTGACAACACCGTGTATCCCGCCAATAGCCGGCGATCTCTCGCCAAGGCGACGCGCAGCAAATTCCACGTTTTCGGCATCGACTGGGACGACGCGACCGGCACGCGCAATGGGCACTTTGCGCCCTTCGCCTGGGCCGGTGAATGCGTTTGCTTCGCCGGGGCTTACAGGTGACGCCTGCCCTTAGCTGCCTGGGACGAAGTCACAGTGCCATGCCGACACCAGCCGCGCCGGCGATGACCAGACTCCAGCCCCACACCAGGTCCAGATTCAGCCAGACGCGGCGCAGAAAAGGCAAGCCGAGATAGCGGTACACGGTCCAGGCCATGCTCAGGCCTGCGAGCATCATTGCCAGCGTGTGCAGCGCCGCGACCGCAACGGCGGTGGCGGCGTTGGACTGCGCCAGGTAATTCATGACCGTCGCGTGGCCCACATCGCTTATCGCCTCGGCAGCAGGCGCCGTGACACACAGGCCCAGCATGAGGGGCACCAGCATCAACCCGGCGCCATGCGCAGTGGCCATCAGGAACGACCACCAGGCCAGCTGCGTCGGGCGAATCCGCGCCAGCGCGCGCGGGTGGCGCCGCTGCACCAGCTTGAAGATGCCGAACAGCAGCACCAGTCCGCCTGCGCCCAGGCGGATTGTTCGGCTCCACTCCACATACCAGCTGAGCCAGGCAAACGGGATCAGTACCACCGCCATCGCCATGAAATGCCCACCTCCCAGTGGCAGCAGCGTTGCCACCACGGCACTGGCGCGCTGTTTCGTCATGCCATTGGCGACTGCGAGCGGCCAGCCCATCGCCGGGTTGAGCCCGTGGTACAAACCGACCGCAACGACCGTGAGCCAGAGCGCAGCGGTCGCGTTCAACTTGGTTTCAACCTGGTTTTAACTGGGGTTTAACTGGGTTTTATGCCGAGGGGTAGCAAAACGAATCGGTCGAGCAGTCGCCGCCCTCCAGGCGAATCTGATGCGCGCCGTAATCCGGTCCGAAGTCGGTATAGAACTTCGGATCGAGCTCGATGCCGCCATTCGCGCCCACATTGCACATCACCTGCACGCCCGCGACGCCCTCGGGATAGAACTGCGTGTCCCAGCTGCTGTACAGCGAGTTGGTGAAGTAAACGCGCTTGCCGTCGCGGCTGATTTCGGTCATCTGCGGGCCGCCGCCGAAAGGCTTGCCGTTGGGGTGCCTGGCATGGTTCACGATGCCGCCTATGCGCACGCTGCCGGCCAGCGTCGGCTTCATCGGGTCGGTGACGTCGTACTGCCGCAACTCGCCGGTGCCCCAACACGCGACGTAGAGGAAGCGGTCGTCGAGCGAAAGATCGATATCGCTGATCAGCGGTGGCACGGCGCCAAAGCCTTTCAGCAGCGCGGGCAGCTTCGCTGCGTCGGCCGGCTCGGGCGGAATCGTGGCGGTCTTTTTAATCTGGAACTTGCCGTTTTCGCGGTACCAGGTCCAGATCGAGCCTTCCAGGTTGGTGGTATCGACCACCACGCCAAGAAAACCATATTCACGCGTCGGGTCGTGCGCCGGGCGGATCTCAAGCGCCATCTGGTGATTTGCGCCAAGGTCGATGGTCTGCACATGCTTGCGGGCGCGCAGGTCCCAGAAATGCACCGAGTGACCGTACTTGTTGGCCAGCAGGTCTTCGGCAACAATGCCGTTTTCAAACTGCGGCGGCAGCCCCCATTCGCTGGACACCATGTAGTCGCGCGGCAGGTTCCACCAGAAGTCGTAGTGCAGCTTTTGCGGGCCGCGGTCAATTTCCCAGCGCCCGAGAATCTCGAAAGTTTCACAGTCCATGATGAAGACGCCGGGCGGCCCTTCGGTACCGTCCTTGCCGCCGCCGCCCAGGGTGCTGATGTAGATGCCTTCGGGCCCGCAGTGCACGGTGTGCGGACGCGAGTAGCCGGTCTTGCGAAACACCTCTTCCGGCTCTATCGTCTTGACCAGTCTGGGCTCGCGCGGATTCGGCTGGGTATCGACAATATATATGCGCGACGAACGAATGCCCGGAATGATCAGGTAGCGGCGCTGCAGAAAAGCGTGGCCCGACATGGGCGAAAGCGCCGAGCTGCAGGCGTTCCAGCCGAAGTGATGGAATTCGTCGCCGCGATTGGGCATGTCGAGACGGCTCAGCACCATGCCGTAGGTTTTCGACGTCGGGTCTACATCGACAGTGGCCAACGCATCGGGCCGCGATTGGTCGGGTGACAAAAGCACTGTGTAGGCAATATGTTCAGCTTCAGCTTCCATCGCCAGGCGTGCCGAGGGATGGAAGGTAGGATCCGGGCGTAATGTTTCCAGCATGTTAGTTCCTCATAAGAAGTAAGGGCACTGCTTAAGACAAGCTTCAGGCAACCTTTGGTCAGGGTTTAGGCAATGTGCAGCAAGCCGCGCCACGACGGGTATGGACGTTAAACCTGAAAACGCCGGATGGCCGCTTATTGACCTAGATTGAATGCGTTCAACTGCCGTTTCCGGCATTGATAGTGCGCATGCGGCAAAGCAATGTCAAGGGATTGGGAGCGTTGAAGCCATGGCGTCAGTGACGCATCGCTATAAGATACGCCCCTGCGATAAAGCTTCTCAGGCACGAGGTGGCTGAACTGGCTACCCCTCACAACACATGCAACACATGCAACTCCATGCTTCTTGACCCGTTGCTGATCGTCGAGCTTTTGCTGCTCGGCTCCTTCGCCGGATTTTTGGCCGGCCTGCTTGGCATAGGCGGTAGTCTGGTGATGGTGCCTGTGATGACCTGGGTGCTGGCCAGACAGGGCGTCGGGCCCGAATTTATCGTGCATACCGCCATTGGCACGTCGCTGGCCACCATCTGTTTTTCATCGCTGTCGTCGGTGCGCGCCCACCACCGAATTGGCGCGGTGCGCTGGCCCATTGTCTGGGCGCTGGCACCGGGAATTTTGCTGGGCGCCTACCTGGGTGCCTGGCTGTCGGCGCACCTCAACAGCCGCCTGCTGGGCCTGGTGATAGCCGGCTTCCTGTATTTTTCGTCGTTTCAGATGCTGGCCAACCTCAAGCCCAAAGCGGCGCGGTCCCTGCCCGCCACCCCGGGCATGCTGACCGCCGGTGGCGTGATAGGCGCAGTGTCGGGGCTGATGGGCGCGGGCGGCGGATTTATTTCCGTGCCTTTCATGACCTGGTGCAGCGTGCCGATTCACAATGCCGTCGCCACCTCGGCCGCGCTGGGTTTCCCAATTGCCCTGGCCGGTACGCTGGGCTACATCATCAACGGCTGGAACACGCCCAACATGCCGCCGTTCACGCTGGGCTTTGTCTACTTACCCGCCCTCCTGGTGATTGCCGTTGCCAGCGTCAGCACGGCGCCGCTGGGCGCCAGGGCTGCGCACCGGCTCGACATCCAGTCGCTAAAACGTGGCTTTGCCGGCATGTTGATGCTGCTGGGCACTTACATGCTGTACCGCAGTTTTTAATTGAAACGCCCTGCCGCTCTTGCGGTAATTGCCGCTATTGCCGCAGCTAGAGCCCTTCAGCCCAACATCTACCAATTCCAGATCCAGTTCCAGCCACCGGATTTAGACCTGTCTGTTTTCAGCTCTCGCTTGTCGCCAGATTCAGGTGATGCAGCCTGGCTATTGACCAGAAAGCCGGCTTCGTTCATAAGCCGGTAATGTTCTGCTTCCGCCTTGAGCAGCCACTCCTGAAAATTTTTTCCGGAGAGCACTGTGCCCTTTAGCCCGCCGCCTTCAAGAAACAGTTTCCACTCGGGCAATTCGCGCACCTTGTTGAACAACTCAACGTAAAACCCCACCTGGTCGGCCGTCGCGCCCGGCCCCATGAAGATGCCGCGCAGCATCAGATATTCCACATCCAGACCTTGCGATTTACAGCTTGGCAGGTCTTTCCAGGAATGGGTAGAAGTGATGGCTCTCGGATAAGCCATGGCGGCGCTGTCAAACACGCAAATTGGCCGCAAGCTGCCTGACTTCCAGTGCGTCACCGCTTCTATCGGGTTGTTCACCGTGGCGTCAACACGTCTGAATACCAATTGCATCGCGACATCACCGCCGCCCGTGAAAGGCAGGTAAGTCATCTTGTTACCCACGACCTTCTCAATCGCCGCAGTGAGTATCTGGTCTTCCTGCCTGGAACCCGTGCCGCCCATTTTGTACTGGCCTGGTTTGCCTTTCTTCACGGCCTGGACGAAATCGCCGGCGGTTTTGAAAGGGCTTTCGGCATGCACCCACAGCACAAATTCGTCCAGGGCCAGCATATTGATGGGTGTCAGATCTTTCCAGTTGAACGCAACGCCGGTAGCCAACGGCGTGGTGAACAGGTTAGACAGCGTGATGACAATTTTGTGCCCGTCACCGGGGGCGTTCTTGATGTACAAAAAGCCCTCTGCACCTGCGTTGCCGGCCTTGTTCACCACCACCATGGGCTGCGTCATCAAGTTGTTTTTAGCAATCGCCCCTTGCAGAAATCGCGCCATCTGATCGGCGCCGCCGCCGCTTCCCGCAGGCACCACAAATTCAACCGGTTTGCTGGGCGCCCATTGCGCGTGCGCCAGGACCGATACCGACAGCAGCGCCAAGCCGAGCAAAGCCGGAAACGCATAAAAGCCTGCTGACTCTTTCATTCGGAGACTCCGTGTCTTGTACAAGCGAAAGTGCGAAGAGAAAGTATGCGCTACGCGAAAAATCTAATTGGCCGATAGGTTTTTGGGCAAACCCTGTGAGTGCAACGCGATCGCCAACGGAGCGCTACCTTTTCCAGTTGATTCGGCTAGTTTTCAGGCATAAACAGGGCTCTAGCCCAATAGCCACAGGCGCAAACAGCTATTGTTTTTATAGCTAGCAGAACACGATGGCAAGCAACGCCGGGTCGTCCATCAGATGCAGCAGCGCGTAGGCACCGACGCGGTAAGCCGTAAACAGCGCCTGCTCTAGCAATTGTTCAAAAATCATGTGTTGCACTGTCCCTTTGCGCTCAAGCTGAAGCTTCGATTGTGCCGCCCTGCGTTTTTTTTCCTGTTTCAAATAGAAAAAAAGCCTCTAGCCCAATATTCACGGGCGTCAGTAGCTATCGGTTTGATAGCATTTAAAGCATGGCGGTCGCAGCAGCGCCGCGTGGCACGGTCGATGGCAGGCGGGCTCGACACGATTTTCGCCATCGCGGTATGCTGCAATTCCGTCTAAAAGGAGCCCGCCATGCCACCTCGTTTGACCGCCCAGGACTTTGACCAGGAACTGCTCATACTCTTCGACGCTTATGTCCACGGCAGCCTGGACCGACGTGGATTTCTGAGTCAGGCGCAGAAGTTTGCCAAGTTCGGCATGACAGCGGCGGGCCTGCTGGCCGCGCTAAGCCCTGACTTTGCCGCCGGCCAGCAAGTATCCAAAAACGACGCCAGGCTCAAAACTGAACTGCTCACCTACCCCTCGTCCGCCGGCAACGGCAGCTGCAAAGGTTATCTGGTGCGCCCCGCCGGCGCCGGCAGCAACAAATTGCCGGCGGTACTGGTGATTCACGAAAACCGCGGCCTGAACCCGCACATCGAGGATATCGCCCGCCGTCTTGCGCTGGACGGCTTCATGGCCTTCGCGCCCGACGCGCTGACGCCGCTGGGCGGCTACCCGGGCGACGAAGACAAGGCGCGCGAAGCCTTTGCCAAGCTGGACCAGGCCAAGACGCGCGAAGACTTCATTGCCGCGGCCCATTGGCTGAAGGGGCGCAGCGATGCCAGCGGCAAGCTCGGCGTGGTCGGCTTTTGCTACGGCGGCGGCATTGCGCACCTGCTGGCGACGCGCCTGCCCGAGCTCAACGCCGCCGTGCCTTTTTACGGCAATACGCCGGCGCCAGAAGACGCCGCCAAGGTCAAGGCGCCGTTGCTGGTGCAGCTGGCCGGCGAAGACGAACGCATCAACGCCGCCTGGCCCGCCTACGAGGCTGCGCTGAAGGCGGCTGGCGTGAAGTACACCATGCACCAGTACGCTGGCACCCAGCACGGCTTTAACAATGACACCACGCCGCGCTATGACGCCGCTGCCGCCAAGCTGGCGTGGGAACGCACCGTGGCTTTCTTCAAGACTAATCTGCAGGCCAGCACCACCAAATAACAATAACCACCGGAGACAAACCATGCAAACCACAACCACCAGCCTTATTTTGGCGGCCGCCCTGACCAGCGGCTGCGCCATCGCGCAGGCACCACCGGCAGCCGCCGGTCTGATGACCGAGCGAAGCATTTCTCTGGCCGCCGCGATGGAGCTCGCCACCGCCAGCCTGGAGCGCTGCCGCGCCGACGGCTACAAGGTGACGATTACGGTGCTGAACCGCCACGCCCGCACGGCCGTGGTGTTGAGCGATGACGGCGTGAATCCGCACACCATCGAAAACAGCATGCGCAAGGCCTACACCGCCTTCACCACACGCGCGTCAACGCTGGAGATGGGCAAGCGCGCCCAGCCCAATTTGTCAGGCTTCATGCTGCTGGACCGCATCACCCCGATTGAAGGCGGGCTGCCGATCTTCGCGGCCAACAAGGAACTGGTCGGCGCCATCGGCATTTCGGGCGCCCCCGGCGGCGAGAAGGACGCGGCCTGCGCCCAGACCGGCCTGGACAAGATCGCGCGCAGCCTGTGAGTGTATTGCCTCAATTCATCATTCAGGCGCAGGCGGGAGCCGAGGGCCAAATCAAGCTCTAGCCCAATGAATACGGGCGCAAGCAGCTATGTTTTTAATAGCTACATGCCCGGTCAAGCGCCGCAGCTTCAGGTCTGAGGCGGCCTTGAAACCGACTTTCAACCCGACTCATTGGCCCGCGGCCTCGGGCTCCCTGACCTCGCCCGGCGCGGGGCCGGCGCCGCCGGATTCCGGCGCCGGGTCGCGACGCGCCGGCGCCTGCGGAAAAGGGACGTTGGAGGAGCCCTCGCCGTTCGGCTCGGGCAGTTGCAGCGCGCGTTCTGGCGGCGGCGCATCCAGCGCGGGCCCGGGCACTGTCGTGTAGCGGATCACCGGCTGCCCGCCGGATTCTGGCGCTGCGCCGGCTTCGGCGCCGGACGCACTGTCCAGTGGCGGCTCCACACCGGGCGCCAGTTCGCCATTCAACAAGCCACCATTGAGCGATTCGTTGCCAGGGGCCAGCGTCGGATCAGGCTGGCCAGCCTGTAGCGGTGCGGCAAAGCGCGCCAGCGGGTCGATGAGCTTGGTTTTGACCGACTGCGCGAAAAACTCGCCCACCATGGGCAGCGCGCTTTGCGCACCCGGGCCCCAGCGGTCGCCCATGGTGACGCGGTTGTCGTTAAAGCCAACCCAGGCGCCCGCCACCAGTTGCGGATGCATCAGCAAGAACCAGCCGTCGGTGTTGTCCTGCGTGGTGCCGGTCTTGCCGGCCAGGTCGGCGCGAATGCCAAAGCGACTGCGAATTGCAGCGCCGGTGCCGCGGTCGACAACGCCGCGCATCACGTCCAGCAGCGTGTGGGCCACCGGGGTCGGCATGGCGGTTTCCGGCGACTTGGTTTGAAACTCCTCCAGCACCACGCCATTGCGGTCTTCAATGCGCGTGACCAGCATCGGCTCGATATAGCGGCCGTCGTTGGCAATCGTGCTGTAGGCCGAAACCATCTCCTTCAGCGTCACCGGGCTGGTCCCGAGCGCCAGCGAGGGCACCTCTTCAAGCTTGCTTTGCCGCACGCCCATGGCGCGCGCCAGCTTGGCGACGCGCGCCGGGCCGACGCTCTGCATCACCTGGGCGGTGATGGTGTTTTTGGAATACACCAGGCCGTCGCGCAAGCTCATGGTGGCGCCGCTGGGCGCTTTGCCATCGCCGGGCCGCCAGAAGGTGCCGTCGCCCAGCGCAATTTCCACCGCCTGGTCAACCAGGCCGTCGGTCGGCTTGGCGCCATTGGCAAACGCGGCGCCGTAGACAAAGGGCTTGAAGGTAGAGCCGGGCTGGCGACGCGCCTGGCTGACGTGGTCGAACTGGTCTTGCGTGAAGTCGCGGCTGCCGACCCAGGCCATCACATGGCCGTTGCGCGGGTCCATCGCCAGCAAGCCGGCCTGCAAACGGGTCTTGTCTTCGCGCAGGGTTTGCATGAGGTCCGCGTCGGCCTGCAGCAGCTTGAGCGCCTGCGCTTCGGTCTGGCCGGCCTCGCGCGCTGCCTTGTACTGGCGTGTATCGCGCACGAAAGCCAGCACCAGCTCATGCTTCGGACCGCTCTTGGCGGCCCAGCCCGAGCGCTGGCCCCACTCCGCGCTGGCCAGGCTTTGCAGCCGGCTGGCCTGCCGCGTCAGCGCGTTATTGGCCATGCGCTGCAGCCGCGAATCAATGGTGGTGCGCACCACCAGCCCGTCGGCGTAAATGTTGTAGTCGTTGCGGTCGGCCCATTCAATCAACCAGCGCCGCAACTGCTGGGTAAAGTGCGGTGCCGGGCCAAGCGGTTCGGCCTGCCGCTCAAAATCGACCTTCAGCGGCTTTTTCTTCAGGGCCTCAAACTTCGCCGCGTCCAGCTTTTGGTGCCTGACCATCTGGCCAAGCACCGTGTTGCGGCGCTGCACCGCGCGCTCGGGGTTAAGCACCGGGTTGTAGTAACTCGTGCCCTTGAGCATGCCGATCAGCGTGGCGCTCTCCAGCACATCGAGCGTGTCGGCCGATTTGTCGAAGTAGGTGCGCGCCGCCATCTCAATGCCGTAGGCGTTGTAGAGAAAAGGCACGGTGTTGAGGTAGGTCTCCAGAATCTCGTTCTTGCTGTAGACCGCCTCGATTTTCAGCGCCGTGATGGCCTCCTTGATCTTGCGCGTCAGCGTGGCCGCGCGGCCAATCTCTTCAGGATAAAGGTTGCGCGCCAGCTGCTGCGTGATGGTCGAGCCGCCCTGCAGATCGCCCTTGACGGTGTTCAGGGCAGCCGAGGCCGTCCGCTTCAGGTCAATGCCGTGGTGTTCAAAGAAGCGGCGATCCTCAGTAGCAATCAGCGCGGCCACCACGTTGGGCGAGATGTCGGTCAGCTTGACCCAGTCGCGGTTGGCGCGCTTGAACAAGGCCAGCTCCTTGCCATCGGCCGACAGCACCACGGCGGGCTTTTCGGACTTGGCCTTACGCAGGTCGCGGATGCTGGGGGTGAAGGGAATCAGGATCAACACATACAGCAGCAACAGCACCGGCAGCGCAGCCAGCGACAAGGCGATGCCGCGCCGGGTCGGGTGGCGTAGATGGCGTAGATGACGCAGGTGGCCGGGCAACGAGGCGGCGAAGGTTTTGGCGCGCAATACAAGCGTTTTCATGGCGCGATTTTAGGTCTGGGCCCGCCAGCGCCTTGTTGCAGCGTGTCGCAGTCCTCTGATGCAGCGCTATTTATCCGATTCACCCACCCGGCGTAATAAGCGCTTCTGCATAATCCATTTATGAGCACAGCACCCACCAGCATCACGACCGAAGAGCCACTGGCGCGTCGAATGATTCTGGTGCAGGCGATTGAAACCAGCGACGCCCAGGGCAAGCTGCTCAGCCCGGTAGAGCGCGATGAAATTGATCGCCTGGCCTTGCAATCCACCACCAAAGGCGCGCCCGGTGTGGCGGCCCATGTCGAGGCGTTTCTGCGCGAACGGACGCAACAGGTCTTGCGCGTGGTTGAAAACCGCGACCCGGCGCTGGCCTCGCTGCAAGAGTACAGCCCCTGGGCGCACAGGCTCGCCCTGGTCGCGTTCCTGGCGGCGGTGGTTTTTGGCGCAGCCACGGACCGCATTGCCAACCCGCATCGGGTCGACCTGTTGTCGCTGCCGCTGTTGCTGATCATTGCGTGGAATCTGCTGATTTACGGCGTGCTCATCGCCAGTTATGTCCTGCAGCGGCGCAGTCATGCATCACCTGCATCACCTGAATCTTCTGCATCCTTCATGCGGTGGGCCGAAAGCTGGCGCGGCTGGCAGCGCCGGGCTGGCCAGTTGCGTACCAAGGTGACGGCAGAGTTCATGCGGCGCTGGTACGGCGCGACCAGCGCGCTCAATGCCCAGCGCTGGCGCAAGGTCTTGCACCTTGCAGCGGCCGGCTGGGCCCTGGGCATTGCCCTGTCTCTTTTTACCCGGGGTCTGGTGGTGGAATACCGCGTCGGTTGGGAAAGCACCTTTCTTGACGCCAGCCAGGTGCATGCCATCCTGCGCGTGCTGCTGATGCCGGCCATGGCGCTTTTTCAGTTTCAGCCATTTTCTGTCCAGGACATTGCCAGCCTGCAATTCAGCCAGGGCAATGGTGCCGTGGCCGGTGCGCGCTGGGTTTATATCTATGTCATTTTGCTGGCCGTCGTGGTGATCGTGCCACGCCTGGCGCTGGCCCTGTTTGCCGGATGGCGCGAGCGGGTGCTGTCGCGCCGCATCGTGCTCAAGCTGACCGACCCCTACTACCAGCGGCTGCTGGTCATGCTGAACCCCACGCGAATCAAGCTCGGCATGCGGGCACTGCGCGGCGAAGACAGCGCTGCGCTGCTTCACGTCTTGCGGCCACGCGCGCCATCGCTGCATACGCTAGAGAGCGCCCAAGGCAGGCTGCAAACCCTGGTCCGCACCAACAGCGGCGAAGAACTTTGTATTGCCAGCATCCCGTTATCGGGCAATCCGCAGCCGCTACCGCAGGTGAACCATGCGCCTGCGAGTTGGGCAGGCCGGACTTTTGGCCGGCTGCTTGCATCGCGCAGTTCGGGTTCAGCCCGGTCGGTAAACAGCACGCCGGTGCCTGCGAATGACGACAGCGATGCCTTGCTTTTGGTAGTGCGTGACGCGGACGATATCGACGCTGCCCTGCCAGCCCTTGCCGGCCCAAGCCAGCCAACGCTGCTGCTGGTCAATGCTGTAGCCGACCGCGCAGCTGCCGTTGAGCGGTGCCGCACCAAAGTGCGCTCTCTGGGCCTGAGCACCGAAGTGCTGGGCTTTGATCGCTTCGCCCAATGCTGGGTGCAGGATCCCATGCTGTTGAACGCCATCGCCCGCTGCCTGCCGAATCTTAAAAGGCCGGGCTTTACTCGACTGGCCAACGCCTGGCTGCAGCGCAATGACGAGCGCTTTGCGCAATCGATGCAAATCATCGCCACGCAATTGCATAGTGCCGCGCGCGAAGTTGAAGCCGTGAACAGCGCGCTTCCCTTCGTCAAGCGGTTGATCAGCACGGCCGACCGGCAAGCCGATGCGCAGGCTAGGAAAGATGCAATGGCCGCAGTGGTCGAGCGCCTGCAGCAGTCGATGCGCCAAGCGCATGCCGAGCTGCTGCGCCTGCACGGCATCGATGAGGCTGCAGGCGCGATGCTGGAGCAGCCGCTGATCGCCCAGTTCGATGTTCAGTCACCAATCAACCGGGCAGAAGCCGGCCTGGCGGGCGCTGCCACGGGAGCAGCCTCGGGCGCCTCGATTGATCTGGTGACGGGCGGACTGACGCTGGGCGCGGCAGCGGCGCTGGGTGCGCTGATTGGCGGTAGCGCCGGGTTTGCCGGCGCGGCCTGGAAGAACCGGGCCAGTCCGGCGGGCACGACACTGGTCCAACTGCGTGACGACATGCTGCAGGCCATGGCGCAAGCGGGGCTGCTGCGCTACCTTGCGGTTTGCGGCCTTGATCGTGGTCTTACGCCTCCCATGGACAGCGAAGGTTTCTGGAAAACCCAGGTGGCCGCAGCCCTTGAGAATAAAAAAGAGTGGCTCGGGCGCTTTTGGGCAAATGCACGATCACAGCAAACTACCTTGCAGGCCACAGCCCCCATGGCCGACGAATTGCAAGTCATGATGCGCGACGTGCTGCGGCGCCTGTATCCTTCGGCGCCTGGCTAGGGCCAGCTTTATAGTCTTGCTACAACTTGCTTGTCAATTTTTTTACGCACCCACCGGAATCATCATGCGCAGACCTTCTCTCAACCAGGCATTTCGCGCGCTGCGCAACACCCTTGCCCTCACTGCCTTTCTACTGACCGGGCTGGTGCAGGCGCAAAGCGGGACTATCCGCTTGCTGGTCGGCTTTCCGCCGGGCGGCGGTACCGACGTGATTGCCCGTACCCTGGCCGAAAAGCTCAAAGACGCGCTCGGCACCAACGTCATTGTGGAAAACCGCGCCGGCGCCGGTGGGCAGATTGCGGCGCAGGCGCTGAAGGCGGCGCCGGCTGATGGCGGCACCTTTTTTCTGTCGCATGACCACACCATTTCCATCCTGCCGTTGGTGGTGAAGACACCGGGTTTCGATCCGGCGCACGATTTTGTGGCGGTGGCGGGTTTTGCCACCTTTGTCAATGCGCTAGCCGTGTCGGGCGCTACGCCGGCGAAGTCGATGAACGAGTATGTCAGCTGGCTGCGCCAGCAGGGGGCGGGCAAAGGCGCTGTGGGCGTGCCGGCGCCAGCCTCGGTGCCGGAGTTTTTGGTCAAGGTGATTGGCGAAAAGTACGCGCTGGACCTGCAGGCTGTCCCCTACCGGGGCAGCGCGCCCATGATTGCCGACATGCTGGGCAACCAGATCAACGCCGGTATCGGTTCGGTGCCCGATTTCATCGAGAACCACAAGGCCGGCAAGATCCGCGTGGTGGCAGTGTTGGGCGGCAAGCGTCAGGCAGCATTGCCCGACGTGCCAACCTTTGCCGAACTGGGACTGGCGGGCTTCGAGGATGTGCCTTACTACGGCATTTTTGCGCCCGCCGGCACGCCCCAGGCGGCGATTGAGCGTTTTTCAGAAGCGGTCGCCAAGGTGGTTGCTCTGCCCGAGGTGCATGAGCGGCTGACCGCGATGGGACTGAGCGTGGGCTACATGGCGTCGCAGCAGTTGGCCAGCCGCGAGCGCGCTTATGCAAAAACCTGGGCGCGCATCATCAAGGACAGCGGCTTTCAGGCGCAATAAAAATCAAACAAGGGACGCGGCTGGGCGGATGACTTGCGCGCGGTCGCTGCCCTGCCCCAATACGCTCAAATCGGACGCATTGCGGCAGCCCGCCGCCGCAGCGCCCAGGCAAAGTACACACCTTCCGCCGCCATGGCGACCCCGCCCAGCGCAATCACGGCGCTGCTGCCCAATCGGTCTATAAAGGCCGCAGCCAGTACCACGCCCAGCGACTGACCCAGAAACAGGAAAGAAGAAAACAGCGATACCGCGGTGCCGCGTGCCTCGGGCGCCATTTGCGTGGCGTGCGCCTGCAAGGTGTTGTGAAACATGAAGAAACCAAAACCGGCCAGCAGGCTGGCCACAATGGCGGGTGGCCACTGGGGGGTGTAAGCCAGCAGCAGAGCGCACACGCCCACAATCGCGCCGCCGATCAAGGCCAGATGCTGCTGCTTGAAGCGGCGAATCAGGTGAGGGCCGATGGCCATATAAAGCATTCCGCCCAGGCCGAACAAGGCGACGAGGGCGCCAGCCAGCGACAGCGACAGCCCGAGCGAGCGGTGCAGATGCGAAGCCCACATGGCGAGCACGCCAAAACCCACAGCGCCCTCCACCAGCGCCATCAGCAAAATGGTGCGCGACCAACTGCCGGTGACGATGATCAGCGCCTGCTTCACAAATCCATGGCGCAGCGCCGGCCGGCTATGAACTTCAGCCAGCGCTGGTGCCGCCTGCTGACGACGCAAGTCGATGTACAGCAGCGCGCCGACTACGCCAAAAAGCAGCGTCATAAACCCGAATGCCCAGCGCCAACCCAGGGCATCGGTCAGCAAACCACCGGCCAACTGGCCGCCGACAATGCCGAAGGTGCTGCCCATCCCGGTGCGCGTCAACATTTCCTGAAGCCGGTCGGACGGCACCGCGTCGCCGACCCAGGCCATCGACAGCGGAATCAGCGCCGCAGCGCCCAGCGCCATCAACAGTCGCGCGAAAACCAGCGCATCCAGCGTGGCGGCAAACACCGCCAGCAGGCTGCCAACGCTGCAAAAAAGCGTGGCAAAAGTGATGACGCGAAATTTGCCCAGCCGGTCACCGAGCGGGCCATAAAACAGCTGCGCCGCGCCGTAGGCGATGGCAAACACAGAGACGACTTGCGCGGCCTGCGCCAGGCCGACGGCAAACACGCGCGACAGCTCGGGCAGCATGGCGTCGCAGATGCGCTGCGCCGCCATGCTGGCGAAGGTGGCAAATGCCAGCAGCAAGATGGAACGCCGCACAGGCGCGGGAATGGGGGCAGAGCCAGTGGTCACATGCAGTGGGAAGTCAGGATGCGATAGGGCGGATGCCGGGAAGACGGCGGGCTGTTCACACCGCAGTGCTGCAGCCTTAAAAAAATAAGTATACGTGCGGTTTTTGGCGGCTCGCGGCTGCAGGGCTTTGAGATCGGGCCAGGCCGGCAGGCGTCAACCAGGCCGCACGCAGTCCCTTTGCCGTCGCCGGGTTGCCGCAAGTTGTCGGGGGTGATATCAGTTTCAGCGGCCAGCCGCAGGGCACATCAAACGCGCCGCAGCCCTTTCACACACTGAAAAAAAGCTCCCTTTTTATTGCATATCGCGTAAGTATCTATTGAAAACAAATCAATTTCTTGTCGCAGCAACGGACAACAAATTTGTAGCAAATTTCCTCCTTGCAGCCACGTCTCAAAAGCACATAACTGCCGCTGACGAATCCGGGAAGACACCTTATTTGCCCCAAGATGGTGCAACAGCACGCCTCATCGCGCCATAGCCGTGCACCTTTACTCATTCGCACCATTTTGATGTAAAACATTCATGGAAAACATTATTGAATCAAATGATCTACTCTGATAGAGTGACTTCACCGGACAGCAGACGCACGCGCAATGCCGGCAACCTCAACCCTTACCCACACCCGGAGTTACACAGCATGAAAGTTAAGAAACTCGCCGCGATCATCGCGCTTGCAGCGTCTACTTGCGTACCGGCGCTCGCTGCCGACTGGACTGTCGGTGCCAACATCGGCAACGTCCCATGGGAATTCCAGGATGCAGGCGGTAAGATCGTCGGCTTTGAAATTGACCTCGTCAATGAAGTCGCCAAGCGGGCGGGCAAGACAGTACAGATTGAAAACATTCCGTTCAACGGTCTGTTTTCAGCCGTGCAGTCTGGCCGCATTCAGATTGCGCTATCTTCAATCACCATCACGCCCAAGCGACTGGAGTCGGTGGCCTTCGCCCAGCCTTACTACGACAGCGATCAGTCCCTGTCGGTCCTGAAGACATCAAAAATTAACAAGCTTGAGGACACCGCCGGCAAGACCGTGGGTGTCGACACCGCCTCAACCGGCGACATTTTTGCCACGCAAAACACCGCCAAATACAAGATTGCCGGCATCTCGCGCTATGAGGGATTGGCACCCGCCATGCTGGACCTGGCCTCGGGCCGCATTGACGGCTACATCAGTGATATTCCGGCGGTGGCGTACTACATCAAGGACAAGCCGCAGTACCGCATTGCCGCGCGCATCCCTACGGGCGAACGCTATTCCTTCATGATGGCCAAGAACTGGGCTGACAGCGGCAGGATCAATGACATCCTCACGGAAATGAAAAAAGATGGATTTATCGCGAAGGCCCACCAGCAATGGTTTGGCACGGCGCCGCCCGCAGACTCTTCTTCAGTCAAGGTCATGGACGTTCCCAAGCTCTGACTCTCAGGGCCGTGAAGTGCGTGGCATCAGCGCTTGCTGACGCGCAAGACCATCCCACGCAGGCAAAGACAGGCACAGCCGCATGAATTTGATAGACACATTTTTCAACTGGACCGTATTGCAAGGCGCGCTCCCCATGCTGATGAGGGGACTGGTGACCACCATATTGCTGGGCGTCGTCAGCATTCTCCTTGGCCTGGTCAGCGGTTTGCTGATGGCACTGCTCCGGCTTTATGGCACGTTGCCCCTTCGCGCCGTGGCGCGCATATACATCGACGTGTTCCGCTCGATTCCCATCCTGGTGTTGCTGGTTTTGGTGTACTACGCCCTGCCTTTCATCGGGATACGGTTGTCCTCTTTCGCCTCGACCGTATTGACCCTGTCGCTGGTTTCGTGCGCCTACACCGCTGAAATTTTCCGCGCCGGTATTCAAGCGCTGCCCAGAGGCCAGTTTGAGGCAGCAGAAGCGATAGGACTCAATTTTTTTTGCACCATGCGTGATGTGGTGCTGCCGCAGGCGTTTCGCATTGTCGTCCCGCCGCTCACCAGCAACTGCATCAATGTGCTGAAGGACACGGCGCTGGCCTCCGTGGTGGCCATGCCCGATTTGCTCAAGCAGGCCACACAGGCGCAAGCCCTGGCCGCCAACCCCACGCCGCTGATTGGCGCGGCGCTGCTGTACTTGCTGCTGCTGCTCCCGCTGGTGCGACTGGTGGGCTACTTTGAAGCGCGCCATCATGCATCAAGCCGATAGCCCCACCCAACCCGCTCAAGCAGACAGCGCACCCAAGCCCATGGACACCATGAACACAACGAACACGGCGCTTATCCAGATCCGCAACCTCCAAAAAAGGTATGGCGAATTCACAGCGCTGCACGATATCAACCTGGACATCGCCGAAGGCGAAGTGGTAGTGGTGCTGGGTCCTTCGGGCTCGGGCAAGTCAACCCTGATTCGCTGCATCAACCTGCTGGAGGATTACCAGCAGGGGGAGGTGCGGGTTGACGGCCAACCTGTGATCCGGGGCAGGTCACTGGCACTGGTACGCGCGGAAGTGGGAATGGTGTTTCAAAGCTTCAATTTGTTTCCCCATTTGACGGCCCTGCGCAATGTGGCCCTGGGCCCGCTGCGTGTGCGCGGCATGAGCCGGCGCCATGCTGACGAGCGCGCAGCCGCACTGCTGGCCAAGGTCGGTCTGGCCGAGCATGCCCACAAGCTGCCGTCGCAGCTCTCAGGGGGCCAGCAGCAGCGGGTCGCCATTGCGCGCGCGCTGGCGATGGAGCCCAAGGTGCTGCTGTTTGACGAACCCACCTCGGCGCTGGATCCTGAAATGGTCGGCGAGGTCCTCGACGTGATGCAAATCCTGGCACGTTCGGGCGTGACCATGGTCATCGTCACCCACGAGATGGGCTTTGCGCGCCGCGTGGCCGACCGCGTGATCTTCATGGAGTCAGGCCGGGTGGTCGAACAGGGACGGCCCGAAGAATTTTTTACTGCTCCGCGGGAAGCCCGCACCAAGGCTTTCCTGCAGGCAATTCACCACTGACTGGGCAAATAATCTTATGACGGCATTGAACCTTGATCTGGTGCGCAAAGAATTTCCGGCACTGGCCGGCGATTGCATTTTTCTGGACAACGCGGGAGGCTCGCAGGTGTTGACCCGGGTGGCTGACCGGGTGCGCGACTACCTGCTGACCAGCAGCGTGCAGCTCGGTGCGAGTTACGCGCAGTCGCAGGCTGCGGGAGAAAAAGTCCTGGCAGCGCGCCGCTCGGTGGCGCAGCTCATCCATGCAGTGCATGAAGATGAAGTGGTGATGGGCGGCGCCACCACCAGCCTGATGTTTTTCTTCACGCAGGCGCTGCTGCCGGGCATCCGGCCCGGCGACGAAATCATCGTCACCAACTCCGACCACGAAGCCAACATCGGCGGCTGGACACGGCTGGAAAAAGCCGGTGCGGTCATCAGGTTCTGGAATGTAAACCTCGACACGCTGGCGCTCGATCTGGGCGATCTGCAAAAGCTGCTGAGCCCGCGTACGCGCTGGGTGGCCATGACGCATGCCTCCAACATCCTGGGCACCGTGAACCCGGTTGCGAAAGTGGCCGAGCTGGTGCACCAGGCCGGCGCCCGCCTGTGCGTCGACGCGGTGGCCTATGCCCCGCACCGGCTCGTGGACGTGCAAGCCAGCGGCGCGGACATTTATGTGTTCAGCTTTTACAAGGTGTTTGGCCCGCACTACGCGGTCATGTGGGGCAAGCGCGAACTGCTGCTACAGATGCCCAGTCTGAACCACTACTTCATCGGGCCGGACGTGCTGCCTTACAAGCTGCAGCCGGGCAACGTGAACTACGAGTTGTCTTATGGCTGCATCGGAATTTCCGATTACCTCGTGGCCATGGGCACGGCGCTCGGATCAAACGGCTCGGAGCGTGAACGCATGCAGACAGCCTTTGACGCCTTTGAGCAGCACGAGGACGCGCTGGCCGAGCGCCTGCTGGCCTACCTGCGCATCAAGCCTGGCGTGCGTATCGTGGGCCTGCCAACGGCCACCGATGGCGCCAGGGTTCCAACCATCAGCTTTGTGATAAGCGATAGGCAGTCAGAACCCGTGGTGCGACACCTGGATCAGTTCCACATCGGCATCCGGTTCGGCGACTTTTATGCCAAACGCCTTATCGAGGCGCTGGGACTGGATCGCCAGGGCGGCGTCATCAGGGTGTCGATCGCGCACTACAACACGGTGGCCGAAATTGACAAGCTGATCCTGCATCTGGATCAGGCCATCGACCTCAAGCACTAGGGCAAGCACATGGGCACTACCCTGATCCGCAACGGCCGCGTCATCACGGCCACCGACGATTACCTGGCCGATGTGCTGATGCAGGATGGCGTGATTCATGCCATCGGCAAGGCCCTCGTGGTGGGCGAAGAAGTCAAAATCATCGATGCCACGGGCCTGTACGTGCTGCCGGGCGGGGTCGACACGCATGTGCACATGGAAAACATCGTGGGTCCGTCCATCACCTGCGACACCTTTGCCAGCGGCACGCGCGCTGCGGCCTTTGGCGGCACCACCACGGTGGTTGATTTTGCGTTGCAGACGAAAGACGATTCGCCGCTGGCGGCCATTGCGCGCGTGCAGCGCAGCGCCGACCCGCAGGTGTCGGTGGACTACAGCCTGCACGTCATCGTCACGCGGGTCGATGCGCAAGTGCTGTGCGATGTCCGGCATGCCATGCAGCACGAAGGCGTGACCAGCTTCAAGATGTTCATGGCCTACCCGGGCGTCATGATGGCTGATGACGCCGCGATTTTCCAGATGCTGCGCCAGGTTGGCGCCGATGGCGGCATGGTGGCGCTGCATGCCGAGAACGGCACAGTGATTGACCTGCTGATCAGGGAAGCCCTGGAAGCGGGCCATACGTCGCCGCGTTACCACGCCTTGACACGGCCGGCCATTTTGGAGGGCGAAGCGACGCACCGCGGCATTCGCCTGGCGGAGCTGGCCGAGGCGCAGATCTACTTCGTGCACGTCTCGTCGAACCAGGCGCTCAAGCACATCGTGACCGCGCGCGCCGAAGGTATCCCGGTGTTTGCCGAAACTTGCCCGCATTACCTGCTTTTCGATGATTCGGTATACAACAGCGACGATTTTGAAATTGCCAAGTACGTGATGACGCCGCCGCTTCGCACCAGTGACGACCAGAAGCACCTGTGGCGTGCGCTGCGCTACGACGACCTGCAAGTGATCGCCACCGATCACTGCCCTTTCTGCATGAAGGAAGGCCACAAAGGGTTCTTTCAGCAAAAGATGCGCGGGCAACATGATTTCTCACAGATCCCCAACGGCGCGCCGGGCATCGAGACGCGGCTGGTCAGCCTGTTTGATATCGGCGTGATGCAGGGCAAGCTGTCACTGAACCGCTTTGTGCAGCTGACCTCGACCACGCCTGCCAAACTGTTTGGACTGTTTCCCAAAAAGGGCACGATTGCCGTTGGCAGCGATGCCGATGTGGTGCTGTTTGACCCCGCCGCAAGCCAGACCATTCATGCCAGACACCTGCACAGTAATTGCGACTACACGCTGCTGGAGGGCCGCACGCTGCGCGGCCGCGTCGAAAAGGTTTTTTTGCGGGGCCAGCTGATTGTGGATGGCGAGCAGTGGCTGGGGCGCGAAGGCATGGGCCGCTTTGTGCCCCGTGGTACCGTGCAGGCGTTTTAGGCTTCATTCAACACCGTGACCAAAGCAATCCAAACCAATCCGGCGCTCTCCACCGGAAGACTCAAAAAGGCCGCCACCCTTGAGGAATTGCGTGAGTTGGTCAGCCGCGAAGGTGAGCGCTTGACACCGCGCATGCGTGACGCCGCGCGCTACGCGCTGGACCATCCCAACGATGTCGCACTGAACCCGGTGGCGACGCTGGCCACAGCGTCAAAAATCGCGCCAGCCGCATTCATCCGGCTGGCGCAAGCCCTGGGTTTCGAAGGCTACAGCGAGCTGAAGCGGCTGTTTCGGGAGCCGCTGCAACTTGCAGCCAAGCCCACGTTTCGCGAGCGTATACGCCACTTTGGTGGCGACCAGCCGATCGAAGATCCGGATGACCCGGTTGCGGTGCTGCAGGCATTCAGCCAGGCAAACATCGTCTCGCTGGAGCATCTGCGCGCGGATGCCGCGAGCCTGCCATTGAAACAGGCGATTGCACTGATCCGGGATGCGCCCATGGTGCATGTCATCGGTTTGCGTCGGTCGTATGCGGTAGCCGCCTACCTGGCCTATGCCCTCAACCGCGTCGGCCGGCCGTCGGTGCAGATCACGGGACTGGGGGGGGCCATCGGCGAGCAGGCGTCAATCGCCCGGCCAGGAGATCTGCTGATTGCCATCAGCTTCCCGCCGTATTCGGCAGACACCTTGCGGGTGTGCGAGCAGCTCCAGGCCTGCGGCGTGAAGCGACTGGCTATTACCAACACGATTTTCAGCCCCATTGCGAAAGACGCCGACCTGGTTCTGGAGGTGAACGATGCCGAACTGCTCGGCTTCCGCTCCTTGTGCGCAGCCATGAGCCTGGCGCAGACCCTGGCGATGGGCCTGGCGTTCAGCAAGCGCCGTCGCCCGCGCCAGGGTGCCTCCAAGAACGCAGAGCCGGACCTTGAAGACGTGGATTGCTGAGGAAACAGCCATGCCGCCACTCACGTTGCCAATCGAGCCGCTGTCCGCCGCGGCGTTTACGCCGTTCGGCGACGTCATTGAAGCCAGTGACCGCGCTCAACGCACGCGCATCAACGAAGGTTTTTCCGAGCGTTACCACGACCTGGCGAGGGTCGACCTCGGGGACGGCGCGGAGGGTCAGCACAGTGAAGGTCGGGCACGGACGCTGATCAACATCTTTCGCTCAAAGCCACGGCAATTGCCGCTCTGCCTGTCGCTGCTGGAGCGCCATCCGCTGGGCAGCCAGGCGTTCATGCCGCTGTCCCCCTGCACGTTTCTGGTCGTCGTGGCGCCAGGCGGCGCTGCGCCGGACCTGGCCGGGATGCGCTGCTTTCTGGCGGCCGCCGGACAGGGCGTGAATTACGCCCGCGGCACCTGGCATCACCCCTTGCTATCACTCAACGAGGTATGCGACTTTCTGGTGATAGACAGGGCCGGTCCGGGTGTCAACCTGGAGGAATACCCGCTGCCGCGGCAGGCGGTGTGGGTGGCATCGCAGGCTTGAAACTGTCACCGAAGGCCATGCCGTCAGCGTTGATCTCGGCCGGCGACTGGTCCAGCGCCTGCGGCCACCTCACTGAATGGCAGTATACGGGGCTTGAACGCCGCCCGGCGCTGTCACTACGCTATAATTTTAATAGCTGCTTGCGCCCGTGGTTGTTGGGCTAGAAGCTCATTTCATGGTTAAAACGGACTGCCCGATTGCCTGGACGGGCTTCATCCGCTCCTTCACCCCTTTCACTGCAGCCGTCTGAAAAGCCGGCCAAAAAAATCAGTGACTATGCCGCCTAACGGATCTTGCTGCCGCTGTTCGGGCGGCGGTGGCGGACGCGGGCGCGGGATGTCGAACTCGGCATTGGGGTCCAGCCAGCGCTTGCGCAACGCCTGCTGAAAAACCTCCCCCACCATGGGCAGCGCGCTGCGCGCCCCCTGGCCCCAGGACCCCATCGTGACGCTGTTGTCATTGAAGCCGACGCGGGCGCCGGCCACCAGCTGCGGGGTCATCATGATGAACCAGCCGTCGGTGTTGTCTTGCGTGGTGCCGGTCTTGCCGGCCGCGTCGGCCTGAATGCCGAAGCGCTGGCGAATCGCCACGCCGGTGCCTTGGTCGATCACGCCGCGCATCACATCAACCAGCGTCAGCGCCTGCGCGCGCGGCATAGCCAGCTCGGGTTCCCGGACCGACTCGAAAGCTTCGAGCAGCCGGCCGTTGCGGTCTTCCACCCGATCGACCAGCACCGGCAGCATGTAGTGGCCGGCATTGGCAATGGTGCCGTAGGCCGCCACCATTTCCAGCAGCGTGACCGGGCTGGTGCCCAAGGCGAGCGAGGGCACCAGGTCCAGCTTGCTTGTCCGCACGCCCATGGCCTGCGCCAGCCGCCCGACGTTGGCCGGCCCGACTTTTTGCATCAGCTGCGCCGTGATGGTGTTTTTGGAATACACCAGGCCGTCGCGCAGGCTGGTGGGCTGGTAGCTGGGCGGCGTGGCATCGCTGGGCGTCCACACCGCGCCGCCCTGCGATGCGATGGTGACCGGCTCGTCGATGAAGGTGTAGGACGGGCTCAAGCCCTGCATGAAGGCGGCGCCATAAACGAAAGGCTTGAAGGTCGAGCCCGGCTGGCGCCGCGCCTGGCTAACATGGTCGAACTGCTCCTGCGCAAAATCACGGCTACCGACCCAGGCCCGCACGGCGCCGCTGCGTGGGTCCAGCGCCAGAAAGCCGGCCTGCAGCACGGCACGCTCTTCGCCTTTTTTGCGCCGGCCGTCGGCCAGCTTTTGCAGCTGCGCCAGCTGCCGCGCCACCGCCTGGTTGGCCAGCTGCTGGATCTGCGCGTCAAGCGTGGTACGCAGTCGAAGCCCATCGGCATGGATGTTGTAGCCCCGGCGGTCGGCCCAGGCGATCAGCCATTTGCGCAGGTGCTGCGCCACATGCGGCGCCGGGCCCAGCGGTTCGGTCTGACGCTCAAAATCCAGCCGCAGCGGACGCTTGGCCAGCGCATCGAGCCTGGCCGGGTCGAGCTTGCCATGCCTGGCCATCTGCCCCAACACCAGGTTGCGGCGCTGCAGCGCGCGCTCGGGGTTGAGTACCGGGTTGTAGTAACTGGTGCCCTTGAGCATGCCGATCAGCGTGGCGCTCTCCAGCACATCAAGCGTGCCGGCGGATTTGTCGAAGTAGGTGCGCGCCGCCATTTCAATACCGAAGGCGTTGTACAGAAACGGCACGGTGTTGAGGTAGGTTTCCAGGATTTCCTTCTTGCTGTAGACCGCCTCGATCTTCAGCGCCGTGATGGCTTCCTTGAGCTTGCGCGTGATGCTGGCGGCGCGGCCAATCTCTTCTGGGTACAGGTTGCGCGCCAGTTGCTGCGTGATGGTCGAGCCGCCCTGCAGATCGCCCGACAGGGTGCTAAGGACCGCGCCCAGGGTGCGGCGAATGTCAATGCCGTGGTGATCGTAAAAGCGCCGGTCTTCGGTGGCGATCAGCGCATTGACGACGTTGGGCGAGATCTGCTCGAGCGGCACCCATTGGCGATTGATGCGCTTGTACTCGGCCAGCACCGTGCCGTCAGAGGCCAGCAGCACCGACGGCACTTCAGACTTGGCCTTGCGCAGGTCGCCGATGCCGGGCGTGAACGGAATCAGCAGCAGCACGTAAAGCAGCAGCAGCGCTGGCAGCACCAGAGCGGCGCGCACTGGATGCTTTTTGACGAGGGTGGCAAGGCGATGGAATTGCTCAGCAGCCAAGCTGGCGGCGCGGTGGACGGCGGGTTTCATGGGGCGAGTTTAAAGCGGTGCGGCACGGCGGGAAGTAAGACGGTGCCGATGAATGCGCTGCCGCCAGCAGTGCCGCAGCGCAGCAAAAACGCTATGCTTTTGATAGCTTCTTGCGCCCGTCTTTATTGGGCTAACGCCCTATTCTGTTGTCAAGATGGCATCAGCCAGGGCGTCCATCACAACCGGCTTATTCCCCAAAATTTGGAAGAAGATAGGGCTGCAGCCCAGTATCCACGGGCGCAGACAGCTATACCTTTCATAGCAAACAACGCGCCACCAGAGCTGCGTCTGGGGCTACACGCGGCGGTGGCGCACTTCGCGTTTGCGCACGTTGTCGATGCCGATGAACTTGTTGTTGGACTGAAACCTGATCGCGCAGGCGGCGAAAGGCAAGGTGGGCGCGGCGCCGTGCGCAGGCCGGGCACGCTGTCGGGCGAGTCAAGCGCGCTGCTGTTCAGGCCGCCAGCCGCCACAGCGGGATGAGTCCAAACCACAGTAAAAAAGTCAGCGCTGCCGCCATCAGGCCGTCGACGCGGCCTGGCGCCTGGCCCGAGGCCATGCGCCGGCACAGCAGCCAGGCCAGCCAGGCGCCGTGGGGAATCACGGCGTAAGCGGTGCCGGCATAGGCGCCGCCCGCCAGATTCATGAGTTGCCACAGCAGCGCTGCGGCGGCGGCCAGCAGCGTACAGACGAGCGCCAGCAACAGCGCGCCGCGTTGTCCAAAACGCACAGCCAGGGTTCGCTTGCCGGTGGCGGCGTCCGCCTCCATGTCCGGAATACCCGACAAGATGATGGATGGCAGGATCGCCAGCAGCAGCGGCACGCTTAGCAGCCAGGGCTGCGCGTCGCGCCAGGCGCCGCCCATAAAAACATAACCGCACAGGACCACCCCCAGGCTGTGGGTAAGCGCCACGTCAAGTTCACCCAGCCCGCGGTAGCACAGCTTGAGCGGTGGCGCCGTGTAGCCCATGGCAAGCACAGTCATTACGCCCAATACTGACAGCACGGCAGGCGTTGCGGACGGCGACAGGGCCAGCAGCCAGACCGAAGCACCAGCAAAGCCCAGCAGCGCCACGCCGATGCCGGCGCTAACCTCGCGCGGACTCAGCAAGCCATCGACCAGCACCCGCGAACCGCCGGTGAAGGTGCTGAAGAAGCGGTTGCGCCTGTCGCTTGGCAAATCCATCATGTCGTTGATCAGCACGGTGGCCACTTCGGCCAGGAACAGGCACAGGTAACCGACCCAGAACAGCGGCTGGCCAAAGACACCGCCAGCCGGCGCTGCGGCCAGCGCGCCCACCGAGTAAGCCACCCAGGTCATGGGGTAGAACTGCAGCCGCATGCCGGTGAGCCAGGCGCCCGCCTTGTGCTTGACCTGTTCCACCGGTGTGACGCGGCCGCGTTGGAGTTGCCGGCCATGCCGCCGCGCCTGCGCTAGCCATTGCTGGCGCTGCCCGGCACTGGAATTTTTAACGGAACCGAAGACCAGCGAACGCACCGGCCAGATGCCGCAAAAACCCAGCGTTGCGCGTGCCATGGCGTTGCGGCCAGGCTGCCGGTAGATGAAACGATGGACCAACGGCGGCGTGTCCATGGTAGTGATCAGCTGCGCCGACCGCCCGTTCAGCAGGCCCTGGTAGCCGGTTCCTCCCTCGCAGCTTCGAAACGAGAAACCTTCAGTCAGCACCCGGTCTAGAAAGCCCTTGAGCAGCGCCGGCATAGTGCCCCACCAGGTGGGATAGACGAACACCAGATGCTCGGCCCACAGGATCAGTTCACGGGCCTTCAGCAGGTCGTCCTCAAAGGGCTGCTGACGGGGCGATTCGTGATGCACGTCAGGGTCAAAAGCTAGCGTCGCCAGATTGAGCTGGCGCACTGTGACGCCGGCATCCCGCGCACCCTCGTGAAAGGCCACGGCCAAAGCGCCGCACAGGCTGGCGTTGCGGGGGTGTCCAAGAACGATAAGCACATTCATAGTTGTCCCTTGGGCGCAGCATGGGCTTGGATGTTGGCTGCCCGCTGCGATCGCGTCAGCCGCAGCCGTGGTGGCTTGCGTGCCGGCCCACCTGGGTCGCTTTAAAGTCTAGCGAAGTCCCTTGCGTGTGTCCAGACGCGCCCTGCAAGCGCGGGCGGCACCGGGCGCCAAAAATCAGGAGCCGGCGACCTTCATGCGGTTGACCAGAATCGAGCCAACCGTCTTGGAGCCGTAGTTGTAGGCATCGGCGCCCACCGCGTCAATGCCCTTAAGCATGTCCTTGAGGTTGCCGGCAATGGTGATTTCTTCGACCGGGAAGGCGATCTGGCCGTTTTCTACCCAGAAGCCGGAGGCGCCGCGCGAGTAGTCGCCGGTCACGTAGTTCACGCCCTGCCCCATCAGTTCGGTCACAAACAGGCCGCGCCCGAGTTTGCGCAGCATGTTGTCGAGATCGTCGCCGGGACGCGTCTGCCGGCTGGTGAGCACCAGATTGTGCGAACCGCCGGCATTGCCGGTGGTGCGCATGCCAAGCTTTCGCGCTGAATAGGTACTCAAAAAGTAGCCGGCGACGCGGCCCGCATCCACCACCTTGCGCGCGCTGGTTTTAACGCCTTCCTCATCAAACGGTGCGCTGCCCTTGCCTTTGCGCAGGTGCGGGTCTTCGTTGATGTGAATGTGCTTGGGGAAGACGGCCTTGCCCAGGCTGTTCGCCAAAAACGTGCTTTTGCGGTACAGCGCGCCGCCGCTGATGGCCTGCACAAAGCCGCCCAGCAAACCGGCTGCCAGCGGCGACTCAAACAAGACAGGGCATTGCGTGGTCGGAATTTTGCGGCTTTTCAGGCGCGCCAGTGCGCGTTCGGCGGCATAGCGGCCAACCGCTTCCGGGCGCGCCAGGTCGGCGGCGTCGCGCATCGAGCTGTACCAGGCATCGCGCTGCATCTGACTGCCCTTGCCGGCAATGGGTGCCACTGAAATGCTGTGGCGCGAACTGGCATAGCCGCCGCGAAAACCCTTGCTGTGGGCGCTGAAAAAATGGCTTTGCTGCGCCGACACCCCCGCGCCTTCGCTGTTGGTAATCAGGCGGCTGGTGCCCATGGCTGCGGCTTCGCACTGCAGCGCCAGCTGGGCCGCTTGTTCCGACGTGATGGCCCAGGGGAAAAACAGATCGAGCGCCGGGTACTCGTAAGAGATGTCGCGATCGTCGGGCAAGCCCGAGGTCGGGTCCTCGGCCGTGAAACGCGCAATGTCGTAGGCCGCCTTCACGGTCTGGCGAATCGCCGCTTTCGAAAAATCGCTGGTGGCCGCGTTGCCGCGTTTTTTGCCAACGTACACCGTGACGCCCAGCGACTTGTCGCGGTTGCGTTCAACGGTTTCCAGATCGCCCTTGCGCACGCTGACCGACAAGCCGCAGCCTTCTGAGGCTTCGGCGGCCGCGTCGCTGGCGCCCAGCTTTTTGGCGTGTGCCAGTGCGCTGTCAACCAGCTGCTCAAAAAAGTCGCGGTGGTAGCTGAAGCCGGCTTCGGGCTGGCTACTCTGGCGGGCGGCTGGTCGGGAAGCGGAACTGACTGAACGGGCGGGAGATTTTAGGGTCATGGGTAGCTATGATACTGACTGCTATGAATATCAAGACAAACAAGGCCATCAAGGGCGTCAAGGGCTACTGGTCCAACGGCCGCTTCGTCAAACCCGAAGAAATTGCACTAGAGGAAGTCGGCCCGCCCAGCAAAACCCAGCTGAAAGCCGAGGCCGGTGAAAAACAGGCGCTCGGCGAGGCGCTGCTGACGCTGCGTGCCGACCTGATGGCGCGGCTCGATTTGCCCGACAAACTGCTAGATGCGCTGGCCCAGGCCAAACGCATCACAAGTTTTGAGGGCAGGCGCCGTCAGATGCAATTTATCGGCAAGCTGATGCGCCCGCTTGACGCCGAGCCCATCCGCGAAGCCATCAACGAGCAACTCGGCGGCTCGGCGCAGCTCACGCTGACGCTGCACCTGGCCGAGCAATGGCGCGACAAGCTGGTGGCCTCCGACGATGCGCTGGGCAGCTGGCTGACCGAGCATCCGCAAACAGACGCGCAGCAGCTGCGCGCCCTGATCCGCCAGGCCCGCAAGGACGCCAAGCCCGAGAAACCTGAAAGCGCTGGCGAGGCGCCGCGCCACGGCAAGCCTTACCGCGAGATTTTCCAGCTGGTCAAGCAGGCATTGGCGGCACAAAGCGAAGGCGAAGATAAAGGCGGAGTGGCGGCGCAGGAGCCCGAAGCATGAGCGTGCCAGCCAGCCAGCCGCACGACATGGTGAGGATAGGCATCGTGTCGGTCAGCGACCGTGCTTCTGCCGGGGTTTATGTGGACAAGGGCCTGCCCGCATTAAAGGACTGGCTGACACGCGCCTTGCGCAACCCCATCAGCTTTGAAGAGCGCCTGATTCCCGACGAACAGCAGCGCATCAGCGCCACGCTGATTGAACTGGTCGATGCCGGCTGCGCGCTGGTGCTAACCACCGGCGGCACCGGCCCGGCGGTGCGCGACGTGACGCCGGAAGCCACGCTGGCAGTGGCGCACAGGCAGATGCCAGGTTTTGGCGAGCAGATGCGGCAGATCAGCCTTAAATTCGTGCCCACGGCTATTCTTTCGCGCCAATGCGCGGTGATTCGGGACAGCAGCCTGATCCTCAACCTGCCCGGCCAGCCCAAGTCCATACAAGAAACACTGGAAGGCCTGAAAAATGCCGCCGGTGAAACTATCGTGCCCGGCATCTTTGCCGCCGTGCCCTACTGCATCGACTTGATAAGCGGCCCTTATCTTGAAACCGATCCCGCGGTCTGCCAGGCCTTCCGTCCCAAGTCGGCCCTTCGTACGCCCGGTACGCCCGGTACGCCCGGCAGCTCAGCGCGCGCCCCGTGACGAACACGCCGCTTTCAGCCATGGCCTGCGCCGCGCAACTGGCGGGCGGCACGCTGGATGCGGCTTCGCTGCTGACGGGCACTTATGCGCGCATAGCCGCGCAAGATGGCGCGCTCGGCGCCTTGGTGGCCCGGCTGGACCTCCCCACGGCCTTGGCGCAGCTGAAAACGCTTGAAGGTCCGCTGCAGGGCCTGCCGGTCGCCGTCAAGGACATCTTCGACACCTGCGATCTGCCCACCAGCTATGGCTCGCCGCTGTACGCAGGCGCTGCCGCACGCAGCGATGCGGCCATGGTCAGCGCGATTCGCCGCGCCGGCGGGCTGGTGATTGCCAAATCCAGCACCACCGAATTTGCCTTTCTTGAGCCTACCGCGACCCGCAACCCCAACGCCGCTGGCCGCACGCCGGGCGGCTCGTCGGCTGGATCAGCGGCAGCGGTCGCGGCCGGCCTGCTGCCTCTGGCGATTGGCAGCCAGACCGGCGGCTCCATCATTCGCCCGGCGTCGTACTGCGGCGTGACTGGTTTCAAGCCGAGCTTTGGCCTATTGCCGACGGCGGGGCTCAAATGCTTTTCGTGGTCGCTCGACACGGTAGGCCTGTTTGCCGTCAGCGTCGCCGATGTCGCCTGGTTTGCCGAGGCCGTCAGCGGCCATGCGCTGGCGCTTGCTTCTGCAGCGGCACGGCCATGGGTGGTCGGCGTGCCAAACGCCTATCCCTGGGGCGCCGTATCGCCGAGTGCCCAGCGTGCGATAGCCGCGGGCAGCCAGGCCTGGCGGGCCGCTGGTGCCGAGGTGCGCAGCGTGGATCTGCCGGCCTGGATGAACGATGTGTTTGAGGCGCAGGACGTGATTCAGGGCTTTGAGGCCTGGCGTGCGCTGGCGCGCGAGGTGGACCAGCACCCGCAAGCGTTGTCGGCGCTGCTGCGCGAATACTTGCTGGCTGCTCGCCACATCACGGCGCAGGCCTACGAAGCCGCGCAGCACACCGCCGCGCAGGCCCGGCTGGCTTGCGCGGACTGGTTCACCCAGTTTGATGTGCTGATGACGCCGAGTGCCGTGGACGAGGCGCCGGCGGGTTACGCCAGCACCGGGGTTTCGACCTTCAACCGCGCCTGGACGCTGCTGGGACTGCCTTGCGTGAACGTGGCGGGCGCCGTCGGCGTAAACGGTTACCCGATGGGCTTGCAAGTAATAGGCGCGCCGCGCGCAGACCGCCAATGCCTGCAGGCCGCCGACCTGCTGGAACGCGCCTTGCGCTTGCCAGCCTGACGAGATCGGCTGATTTACTTTCCGATCAGCTGGTTCAGCTTGTCGGCCTCAAAGGTTTCCTGCAGCGCCGCGTCCTTGGGCACGCAGTCGCGCGAGGCGGCGCTGGCCGGCGCAGCCAGCCGCTCTATCGCTTGCCAGAGCAAGGCAATCTGGTGCTCCTGTCCGGCCGCGTTGTCGATCAGGCCGCGCAGGGCCTGCGACAGCGGGTCGTCGTTTTGCGTGACCCCGTAGGCGGAAAACCCCATCTGGCTGGCAGCTGCTTCGCGCTTGACGTCGGTATCGGCCTGAATCACCCGGGCTGGGTTTCCCACCGCCGTGGCGCCTGCCGGCACCGGCTTGACGACGACAGCGTTGGAGCCGATACGGGCGCCATCGCCAACGGTGAAGCCCCCCAGCACCTGCGCTCCGGCACCGACCACCACGCCCTGCCCGAGTGTGGGATGGCGCTTGGCGCCTTTGTAAAGCGAGGTCCCGCCCAGCGTCACGCCCTGGTAGATCGTGCAGCCGTTGCCAATTTCAGCGGTTTCGCCCACCACCACGCCCATGGCATGGTCAAAAAAGACACAAGTGCCAATTTTGGCGCCAGGATGAATTTCAATGCCGGTGAGCCAGCGCGAGATGTGCGAGATGAAGCGGCCCAGCCATTTGAAGTCGTGGTGCCAGCACCAGTGGGCACGGCGGTGCAGAATCAGCGCGTGCAGGCCGGGGTAGCAGGTCAGCACCTCCCAGGCCGTGCGAGCGGCCGGGTCGCGTTCAAGAATGCATTGGACGTCGGAGCGGATTCTGGAAAACATCAGGGGAGTCTACCGGTCGCTCAAAGTGTTTGCCGACTGGCGGCTTTGCCGGCGGCCTGCAAGGCTTTTTGCGCCATCACTTTGGCCACGCCGCGCAGGATGTGGATTTCTTCGGGGCTGAGCCGGGCCCGGTTAAACAGCTGGTTCAGCCGTGGCATCAGCTTTTTGGGCGACGCCGGGTCCAGAAAGCCGATGGCTGCCAGCGCCTCTTCCCAGTGTTTGAGCATGCCGGCCACTGCTGCCGCGTCGGCCTGCTCGGGCTCGGCCGTGGCCGCCTGCACCGCATAGCCGCCCAGCGCCTCGCGCCAATCGTAGGCAATCAGCTGCACGGCGGCTGCCAGATTGAGGGAGCCAAACTTCGGATCGCTTGGAATGCTCAAGGCGACATGGCAGCGGTAGACATCGTCGTTTTGCATGCCAAAACGCTCGCAACCGAACAAAAAAGCAATCGAATCGGGCGCTAGCCCATGACTGACGGGCGTAGTCAGCTCTGAATTCGATAGCAAATCGGCATCGGCTGCAGGTTGGCGGGATGCCAGTAGTTCGGCAAAATGCGCCCGCGGCGACCGCGTGGGCGGGCCAAAGTCGCGCGGCGTCATGGCGGTGGCGCACAAGTGCACCACGCCGTCGAGCGCTTCATCGAGCGTGGCCACGATGCGCGCGTTTTTCAGCACGTCAAGGGCGCCGCTGGCGCGCTGTATGGTTTCCTCGCGGTTCAGCACATTGGCCCAGCGCGGCGCCACCAGCACCAGGTCGTCAAATCCCATGACTTTCATGGCGCGGGCGGTGGCGCCCACATTGCCGGCGTGGCTGGTGTTGATCAGGATGAAACGGGTTTTCATGGGTAAATTTGTCCGCGGGCTCGGCCCTGAAGTCTGTGCGCTGGCGAAGCCGGTAAAATAGCCGATTGTCGCCTGCCGCCGGTTACCGGTTCGCAGCTCCTGCCTGCTCTTTCATACCCTTTATGTCCAGCAATCTACACCCCATGCTCAATGTGGCCGTCAAGGCTGCGCGTGCCGCCGGCGCCATCATCAACCGGGCCGCGCTTGATGTCGAAGCGGTTCGCGTATCGGTCAAGCAGACCAACGACTTTGTCACCGAAGTCGACCACAACGCCGAAGCCGCAATCATCGAGAACCTGCTGACCGCCTACCCCGGCCACGGCATTCTGGCCGAAGAATCAGGCAGCGAACACGGCGCCAAAGATTCCGAATTTGTCTGGATCATCGACCCGCTGGACGGCACCACCAACTTTATCCACGGTTTTCCGTTTTACTGCGTCAGCATTGCGCTGGCCGTGCGCGGCAAGATCGAGCAGGCAGTGGTCTACGACCCCATCCGCAACGACATCTACAGTGCCAGCAAAGGCCGCGGCGCCTACGTCAACGACCGCCGCCTGCGCGTGGCCAAACGCATCCGCCTGCAGGAGTGCCTGATTTCAACCGGTTTCCCCTACCGCCCGGGCGACAAGCTCAAACCCTATCTCAACATGCTCGGCGAAGTCATGAGCCAGTGTGCCGGCGTACGCCGCCCGGGCGCGGCCGCGCTCGACCTGGCGCATGTGGCGGCAGGCTTCAGTGATGGCTTTTTTGAAAGCGGCCTGCAGCCCTGGGATGTGGCGGCCGGCTCACTGCTGATCACTGAAGCCGGCGGCCTGATTGGCAACTACACCGGCGAGTCCGACTTCATCGACCACGGCGAATGCGTCGCCGGCAACCCGCGCATCTATGGCCAGCTGGTGGCTACGCTGGGCAAATACAGCAAATTTGCCGGAGCGGGCGACAAGGCCTCGGTGCGCCAGACCCTGCAGGACGATACGGCCGCCGGCGACATTGCCAGCACCACTTTGCCGGCGGACAAGCCCACTTTGAAGGCCATGAAAGTCAAGACGCTGGTGACAGGCGACTCTGGCCCACAAGACGCGCCGCTTTGAGCCGACAGTCGCTGGTCAGCTCCACTAACAGCCTTGCAGTTGCTGCTGGGCGGCTACAGCTAAAATCGAAGACGCGGCAAGGACGCCTGGAGCATGGATGCCAGGCGCACCCACTGCCCTCCTAACCTGACTGATCCTCACCTATGCCCGCACTGAGCTCAAAAATTTCCTCCACCACGGCTGATGCAGCCCTGCTCCTTGAAGTTGCTGAACTGGTCGTGAGCGCCTTGAATCTGGAAGTCGTTGCGACCGATGTACAAGCGGACGATCCGCTGTACGGCGACGGACTGGGGCTGGACTCCATCGACATTCTGGAAATTGCCCTGGTGGTTTCCAAGCGTTATGGCCTGCAATTGCGCGCCGATCAGGATGACAACCACGCCATCTTTCATTCGTTGCGCAGCCTGGGCGACCATATCGCCAGCCAACGAACCAAGTGACAGCCGCACTGACGACCAGCTTGGGACAGGTCTTTCGCTGGGGGGCTGTCGCCCTGCTGGGACTGGCTTACGCGCTGGCCTCTCATCTGGCCGCCGCCGCTAGCACGCCCAATCTGCTGGGCGCCCTGGTCGCCATCGTCCCGCTGCTGGGGCTGGCCCTGGTGATGGCTTGGCGCTCGCCGCAGCGCGTGCTGATGCTGGCGCTGTTCTTCGCAGGCTGCGTTGCGCTCTACGCCGCCAGCGACTGGCTGGTCACCCATTACAACTGGGTCTTCCTGCTGCAGCATGCCGGCATCTATGGACTGCTCTGCGCCGCCTTCGGCCGGACCCTGCAAGGCGGCAAGACGCCGATGATTTCGCACTTCGCCAGCATCGTGCACGGCGAACTTTCGCCAGCGCTGATGAGCTACACACGCTCTGCCACCTGGGCCTGGACCAGCTATTTCGGCGCCATTGCAACGCTTTCGCTGCTTCTGTTCTGGCTGGCACCGGTCGCGGTCTGGTCTGCCTTTGCCAACCTGCTGGGTATTCCCCTACTGGCCTTGATGTTCGCCGGCGAATATGCTGTACGTTGTTACGTATTGCCAGCTGCGGACCGGGCCGGACCGCTGGAGGCGATTCGCGCCTACCGCCAGGCGTCTTCCGATGGTTCGGCGCGCCTGCCATGACCTCCCTAAGCACCTTTCCACTTGTCACGCATACCCACGCAGAAGATGTAGTGGCGTATGCCCAGGGCAAGCCGATCAGCTTGGCACATTTTCTGGCCGACGTCAGGCACCTCGCTGCGGCATTGCCGGCCGGCCGGCATATGCTCAATGCTTGCGGCGACCGCTACCGCTTTGCTGTCGGTGTCGCCGCTGCCCTGCTGGCAGACAAGATCAGCCTGCTGCCGCCCTCGCTGACGCCCGAGATGGTGCGCCAAGTCAAGCGCTATGCGCCTGACCTGTTTTGCCTGACGGACCAGCCACAGTCCATCGATTTGCCGCGATTGGCCTGGGCTGACGCGATGACAGACCGCACACCCGCGCCAGCCGGCGCACCCATTGACATTCCCCAGATTGCGGCAGCGCAAACGGCCGTCATCGCCTTCACATCGGGATCGACCGGCGCACCCGTGGCGCACCGTAAAAACTGGGGCGGACTGGTGAGCAGCGTGCGTGCCGAAGCCGCCCGCCTCGGCCTGCTGGACGGGCGCCGCCACAGCATCGTGGCGACGGTACCGCCGCAGCACATGTATGGCTTTGAATCGTCCGTGCTGATCGCGCTGCAAAGCGGCGCCGCCCTGAGCGCGGCGCATCCGTTTTATCCGGCCGACATCTGCGCGGCACTGGCGGCAGTGCCTCGCCCTTGCATGCTGGTCACCACACCGGTTCATCTGCGGGTGCTATTGGGCTCAGGCCTGAGCATTCCCTCGCCCGATCTGGTGCTGTCGGCCACAGCGCCGTTGCCGCCCCAGCTGGCCTTGGCGACCGAGGCCAGCCTGCATGCACCGGTGCTGGAGATTTACGGCTGTACCGAGACCGGCCAGATTGCCTCGCGCCGTACCACCGAAAGCGCGCAATGGAGGCTCTTCCCCGAGATCAAGCTGCACGCGGCGCAGGACCGGATTTGGGCCTCGGGAGGGCATATCGAGCAAGCGATGCCGATGGCCGATGAGCTGGAGCTGCTGACCGACCAGCACTTTCTACTGCATGGCCGTACCGCCGATCTCGTCAATATCGCGGGCAAACGCAGCTCGCTCGACTATTTGAGCTTTCAGCTCAATGCCGTGCCGGGCGTGCTGGACGGCACTTTTTTCATGCCCGACGATGCTGGTGGCGAGACCGTGACGCGCCTGATGGCCTTTGCGGTAGCGCCCGGCATGACGGCGCTCGCTCTGCTGGCCGCCCTGCGTGAGCGGGTTGACGCCAACTTCATCCCGAGACCGCTGGTACTGCTCGATGCGCTGCCGCGCAACAGCACTGGAAAATTGCCGCGCGACACGCTGCTGGCGCTGGCACGCGAACACCAGCGCAAGGGGGCCGCCCATGCTGGGTGAAACCACGCTGGTCATTGCGCCAGACCATCCGGCCTTTGCAGGCCATTTTCCGGGCGCGCCGATTTTGCCCGGGGTGGTGTTGCTGGACGCCGCCGTCCATGCCGTTTGCAGTGCTCTGCCATCACTTCTCCCCTCGACAACACAAGCGGGCGTCAAACAGACCTGGCAGATCAGCGTGGCCAAATTCCTCAGCCCGGTCGGTCCGGGCGAGAAGCTGACCATTTCCTGCGCCGCCTCAGCCTCCGGCAGCACGCGCTTTGACATTTCAAGCGGCAAGCGCAAGGTCGCCACGGGCACGCTGGTGTTGCAATCCTCTTCATGAAGAACGTGCAAAAGGCGCCTGGCGCTGCATTGCCGGGTAGCGCTGAATGGAAACAACGTCCTGAGCGCAGCAACATGTTCTGGCTACGCGTGATGACATGGATTTCCCTGCGGTTGGGCCGGCGTGCCAGCCGCTTTGTCCTGTACGGCATCGCGGCCTACTTCCTGGCATTTGCGCCCGCAGCGCGCCGCACGTCGCGCAACTACCTGCAGCGCGTCTTCAAGCTCCCCGCCCCTGCGGCGGTCAGTTGGCGCCAGCTGTTTCGGCACTTCCTGAGTTTCGCCTCGGTGATCCACGATCGGGTCTACCTGGTCAACGACCGCTTTGAACTGTTCGATATTCGCATTTACAACGAGGCACTCATAGAAGCCATCATGGCCGACGGCCAAGGCGTGTTCTTGCTGGGCGCGCACATGGGCAGCTTTGAAGTGCTCAGGGCCATCGGCCGCAAGCAGCCCGGCCTGCGCGTGGCCATGGCGATGTACGAAGAAAATGCTCGCAAGATCAACGCTGCACTCGGCGCCATCAACCCAAATGCGCAGCAGGACATCATTGCGCTGGGCCATATCGACTCGATGATTAAAGTGCATGACCTGCTGGCCCAAGGGTCGGTTGTTGGCATGCTGGGCGACCGCTCGCTGGGAAACGACGCGACCCGTGCGGTTGAGTTTCTGGGTGCTTCGGCGGAGCTGCCGCTCGGGCCGTTCAGGATGGCTGCGATCATGAAGCGCCCGGTACTGTTCATGACCGGCTTGTACCGCGGTGGCAATCGCTACGACATCCATTTTGAAACCTTGGCCGATTTTTCAACCGTGGCGCCGCACGGCCGCACACTGGCGGTACAGACGGCGATGAGGCGCTATGCTGAGCTGATGGAACAGCACTGCCACAGCGCACCCTACAACTGGTTCAATTTTTTTGATTTTTGGCAAGCCACCGTCGCCAGCCAGAGCAAACCTTCTTCAAGCATCACATGACCTTGCCCGCCCAATCCCCAGCCCTCGCTGCCAATCCGACGCGCTCGCTGAACGGCCTCTTGCAAAGCCTGCTCTTTGCGCTGGCCCCTTTCACGATCGGCCTGACCCTTGCCATGCTGAGCCCGGCAGCCTTCGCCGCCTGGGACTTGCAGCAGCTGATGGACACATTGGCGCAAAGCAAATCGGGCCGCGCCACCTTTGTCGAAACAAAACATATCGCCGTGCTCGACAAACCCGTCGAGTCGTCGGGGGAACTGCTGTTCACGGCGCCAGACCGGCTGGAAAAACGCACGCTTAAGCCCAAAGCGGAATCCATGCTGGTCAACGGGGGCGAGCTGCTGGTCGAACGTGGCCGCCAAAAATACCATTTGCAGTTACAGGCCTACCCGGAATTGGCGGCTTTCATCGACAGCATTCGCGGAACCCTGGCAGGCGACCGCAAGGCGCTGGAACGCAACTACCGGCTGAGCCTGGAGGGTTCGGCCGAGCGCTGGACCCTGCAACTGCTGCCGCTGGATGACAAGATGCTGGCCGTTATAAAAAGCATTCGCATTGCCGGTGCACGCGACCAGGTGCGCAGCATCGAAATCAATCAGGCCGATGGTGACAGTTCCCTGATGGCAATCGAAAAATTGGCAACGCCGTGACGGCAGTCACGCGCCGCCGCGGCTTCACCGCCGTCGCGCTTTGGCTGGCGTTTTTGTTAGGCTGCGGCGCCATCATTGGCCGGACCCCCTTCACCACTGACCTGTCGGCCTTTTTGCCGCGCACGCCTACGCCTGAGCAGCAACTGCTGATGGATCAACTGCGTGACGGCCTGGCCTCGCGGCTGATTCTGGTGGGGATAGAAGGCGCCGATGCGCCCGGCCGGTCCCGGCTGTCCAAACAGATTGCCCAGCGCCTGCGCGCCGATGCGGGTTTTGTCAGCGTCAACAATGGCGAGCCGGTCAATACCGAGCGAGACCGTACTTTCCTGTTCAACAACCGTTACCTGCTGAGCGCTGCAGTGACGCCGGCACGCTTCAGCGCAGACGGCCTGCACGACGCCTTGATTGAAAGCATCGATCTGCTTGCCTCGCCGGCGGGGCTGCTGGTCAAGTCCCTGCTGCCGCGCGACCCGACCGGTGAGATGGTGCAATTGCTAGGGCAACTCAACAGTGGCAGCCAACCGCCCATGGTGGATGGTGCCTGGGCCTCACGCGACGGCGCACGCGCCCTGATGCTGATGCAGACCCGCGCTGCCGGCTCTGATACCGATGCCCAGCAAGGCGCAATGGCCACCATTCGGCAAGCCTTCGAACAGGCGGCCGGTGAAATCTCTGGCGCCAGACTGGTCATGACCGGCCCCGGCGTGTTTTCAGTGACCTCACGCGACACCATCAAAAATCAGGTCAGCCGCCTGTCCATTATCAGCATCGCGATCATCGCTGCGCTATTGCTGCTGGTTTATCGTTCCTTCACCGCGTTGGCACTGGGTTTTCTGCCGGTCATCAGTGGGGCACTGGCAGGCATCGCGGCAGTCAGCCTGGGCTTTGGGGCGGTGCACGGCATCACCTTGGGGTTTGGCACTGCGCTGATCGGCGAGGCGGTGGACTATTCCATTTATCTGTTTGTGCAGTCCGAACAGGGAGGCGCAGACCAGCAACACTGGATCAAGCGTTTCTGGCCCACTGTTCGACTAGGCGTGCTGACCTCGATATTTGGCTTTGCATCCTTGCTGCTGTCCGGCTTTCCGGGTCTGGCGCAGCTCGGCCTGTATGCGATTGCCGGACTGGTCGCCGCGGCCACAGTGACCCGTTTTGTCCTACCTCATCTGCTGCCAACCCATTTCCGTATCCATGATGTAGCGCCAATAGGCCGCGTTCTGGCCGCTCTGGTGCAGCGCGCCACGGCCTTGCGCTGGCCGGCCACGCTGCTGCTGTTGGCCGCCTGCGCCATACTTGTCGCCAATCGAAGCAGCTTGTTGAATGACAAGATCGCCTCCCTAAGCCCGGTATCGCAGGCCGATGTGGCACTCGATGAGAGCTTGCGCGCCGACATGGGCGCACCCGATGTGCGTTATCTCGTGGTGGCCTCAGGCCCTGACCGGGAAGCCGTCCTGCATTCATCCGAGCAGGTTTCCGCGCTGTTGCAAACCCAGGTTGATCAAGGTGAACTCGCCCGCTTTGAAAGCCCCAGCCGCTACCTCCCCAGCACGGCAACGCAGCGCGCACGCCAGGCCAGCCTGCCTGCTGCCGACCTGCTGAAAACGCGCATTGAACAGGCGGCCCAGGGCTTGCCTGTACGCGCGAAATTGTTTTCGCCGTTTCTGGCCGATGTGCTAACTGCCCGCGACCAGCCGTTGCTGCAAGCGGCCGACTTGGAAAAAACTTCCATGGCTATGGCCGTTGATGCCTTGCTAATTCAGCAAGACCGCGGCTGGACGGCCTTGCTACCGCTGACCGCACCTGAGAGGGGAAGCATCAACGCCGATCGAATTCGCGCCGCATTGGGCAGCACGGGTCTGCCCAATGTGCTGTTTGTGGACATGAAAGCCGAGTCCGACCGCCTGTATTCCGGCTATCTGCATGAAGCCACGCTGTTGTCGCTAGGTGGCCTGGTCGCTATCGTCGGACTGCTGCTGGTGGTTTTCCGTTCGCCCGGGCGGGTTGTGCGCATCATTGCGCCGCTGGTTGCCGCTGTCATTACCGTCACCGCGGGTTTGGCGCTGTTTGGCCAGCAATTGATCATTCTGCATTTGGTGGGCTTGCTGCTGGTGGTGGCGGTGGGCTCCAATTACGCCCTGTTTTTTGATCGACCCGATACGCACACAGCCATCTCGCCGCGCACGTTGGCATCTATGCTGTTTGCCAACCTCACCACCGTGGCCGGTTTTGGACTGCTGGCGTTTTCCAATGTGTCGATCTTGCAGGCCATGGGGGTCACCGTGGCCCCAGGCGTCATCCTGGCGCTCATTTATGCTGCGATTTTTGCCAGGAAAACACATGCATAGTGTTCGCTGGCAGCCACCTTTATTGGTCCGCGGGACCCTCGCTCTGCATCTGCTGGCCCTGGCGACCGTGATCGCCATGCCCGGCCAATGGCGCTGGGCACTGGGCGCTGTTGCCGCCAATCATCTGCTGCTTGCCGCCATCGGCCTATGGCCGCGCAGCCACTGGCTGGGCTCCAACTGGACCAGGCTGCCGGCGGCCGCCACGGCCCGAAACGAAATTTCGCTGACCATAGACGACGGCCCCGATCCCGCTGTCACTCCCCAAGTGCTGGATTTACTGGATCGTTACGCCGCACAGGCGACTTTTTTCTGCATTGGCGAAAAAGCTGCGCGCTACCCGGATTTGTGCCGGGAAATCGTACGCCGCGGCCATGCAGTGGAAAACCATAGCCAGCACCACCGCCACCATTTCTCCTTGATGGGCCCGCGTGGCTTTGCGCGCGAAGTGCAGGCCGCACAGGACACGCTCACCGGGATAACCGGCCAGCGCCCCCGATTTTTTCGCGCGCCAGCCGGCCTGCGCAACCCTTTTCTCGATCCCGTACTCACTCGCTTGGGGTTACAGCTTGCTACCTGGTCAGCACGCGGTTTCGACACCCGTGTTGGCGACGCCGAGCGCGTGAAACAAAAACTATTACGTGGCCTGCAAGCCGGTGCCATCTTGCTGATACACGATGGCAACGTTGCGCGCACCGTCGACGGCCGGCCCGTCATTCTCGATGTCTTGCCGGCGGTAATGGAATCCGCCGCGGCCGCGCGTCTGCGTTTTGTCACCTTGCGGCAGGCTCTTTCATGATGCATGAACTGGCTTGCGTGTGGTGTTTCTCCAAATTGCAGTTGCCTGCCTCACGGCATTCTTGCGGTATCTTGAAGTGACACAAGTCTTGACAACAAGCAGTCGACCAAAGCCCTGGTACCGCCAGGCTGTAGCGGTCATACCCAAGAATTTGCCGCTCAAAGGCTTCGGAACCACGCTGTACATCGGCGTATTTTTCGCTGCCTACTTCTACTTACTCAAAAATCCGGCCTATCCAATAACGGTGATGCCCTTCACCTGGCTGGATAGGCTGATCGGCTTTCAGCCACTGGCCATGCCGCTTTATATCTCCTTGTGGGTTTATGTTTCCGTGCCACCGGCGTTGCTGGCGACGCGTCGCGAACTCTATGCCTACGCCCAAGCCATGACTGCCACCTGCGTTGCAGCGCTGACCATCTTTTACTTCTGGCCCACCGCCGTCCCCCCGGGCGATATCGACTGGGCGTTGTACCCAGGCGTGGGTTTTCTGAAAAGCATGGATGCATCGGGTAATGCCTTCCCTTCCCTGCATGTCGCTACTGCCGTTTTCTCAGGCGTCTGGTTGCATCACTTGCTGCGTCGATTTGGTGGGCCGCAGTGGGTACTCATGCTCAATTGGATGTGGTGCATCGGCATCATCTACTCCACGCTGGCCACACGCCAGCATGTCGCCGTGGATATGTGGGGGGGTTTGGTGCTTGGCGCGCTGGCGGCCAGCCTGTCATTGCGCCGTCGCATGCAGACCGAAGTTGTCGGCGCAGTACGCTTGCCAATTATTTGATTTAACAATAATCCGGATTTGCTAATATGTCACTTCATTTAGATTGGCTTGTTTTTTTCTGAACGCGCTCTGGCTCTCCCACTTCACCGCGACCAGCGCTATCGGTCGTGGCCTCCAGCAGACCTTCGCCGCATTGCACCAGCAGCGCGGAGGTCTGGTTTCTTGCGCGTTTGATACGGTAGATCTGCCGACCTTTATTGGTGAGGTCTCTGGCGTGGACGCCGTGCAGCTTCCATCCCAACTGTTCGCCTTTGACTGCCGTAACAACCGGCTCGCACTGCTGGGCTTGCAGCAAGACGGTTTTGCCGATGCTGTAGCAGCGGCCAGCAACAAATACGGTGCACAACGCGTTGGGGTATTTATCGGCACCAGCACATCAGGCATTCTGCAAACCGAACTGGCTTACCGTCGGCTCGACCCGGCCAGCGGCGCTTTGCCGGCCGATTTTAATTACGGCACCACGCACAATACGTTCTCGGTCGCCGATTTCACACGCCACTATCTGGGCCTCAATGGACCGGCCGTCGTGGTGTCGTCGGCCTGCTCCTCCAGCGCCAAGGTATTTGCTTCGGCGCGCCGCATGATGGCCGCCGGGTTGATAGACGCAGCTGTGGTGGGTGGCGTCGATTCGCTGTGCTTGACAACCCTATATGGCTTTAACTCCCTTGGCCTGATTTCTACCCAGGCCTGCCGGCCATTTGACACCACCCGCGACGGCATTTCCATCGGTGAAGCGGCGGCTTTCGCCCTGCTGGAACGCGTGCCAGAGCAGCTCGATGAGAACGCCGTTCTGCTGCTGGGGGTAGGCGAATCAAGCGACGCCCATCACATGTCGTCCCCCCACCCCGAAGGCCTGGGCGCCCGCATGGCGATGCAGGATGCCTTGACAATGGCCTGTTTGGATGCGGCCGACATTGATTACATCAACCTGCATGGCACCGCCACCCAAAGCAACGATGCGGCCGAGTCGAAGGCAATATCAACCCTTTTCGGCCCGAACACCGCTTGCAGCTCGACCAAAGGGGCCACCGGTCACACGCTGGGTGCAGCCGGCGGCATGGGGGCTGTCATCTGCGCACTGGCACTGCGGCACGGCCTGCTGCCGGCTGGCCTGAATACGCAGCAGCTTGACCCTGCACTGCCCCTCAATTACCTGTTGCAAAACCGCGAGCAGCCGGTCAACCGTGTGCTGAGCAATTCTTTCGGTTTTGGCGGCACCAATTGCAGCCTGATTTTTGGCCGCGCCGGTTCAGGGGTATGAAGATGACGCCAGCGGCCGCAAGCCCCGCGCAAGCCCTGACAGTCTTTGTCGAAGGCATCGGTCTGCTCGGCCCCGGCTTTTCCACCTGGGCGCAAGGGCGCCGGCAACTCGATGGCAGCTCGCCCTATCAACCCGAACGATGCACCCTGCCTCTGCCTATGTCACTGCCGCCTGCCGAGCGCCGCCGCGCGGGCGCAGTGGTCCGGGTCTCGCTGGCCGTCGGGCAGGAAGCGGTAACGGCCTCAGGCTTGCAGGCGGCCGCGCTGCCATCTGTTTTTTCTTCGTCCAGCGGCGACGCTATCAATTGCCATGAAATTTGCAGAGCGCTGGCGTCCGGCGACCGGCTGATATCGCCGACGCGCTTTCACAATTCGGTGCACAACGCCGCTGCGGGTTACTGGAGTATTTCAAGTGGCGCGATGGCCTCCTCATCTGTGCTGTGCGCGCGCGATGCCAGTTTCGCGGCCGGCTTGCTGGAAGCAATGGCGCAGGCAGTGGTTGAACAAACTGCGGTTTTGCTGGTCGCTTACGACACCGATTATCCCGAGCCGATGCACAGCGTTCGGCCCCTGCCGGACAGCTTTGGCGTGGCCTTGGTGCTAACCCCCAGCCGCAGCGAGCGCAGTCTGGCACAGTGGAGCCTGGAGCCTGCCAGCTGCCTGAGCGGCGCGGCGTCACACCGCCTGGACGATGGCGCCCTCGAAGCGCTGCGCCAGGGCATTCCCGCCGCACGCTGCCTGCCGCTGCTGCGCAGTGTGGCGCTGCAAATCTCGGGCACGGTCGTACTGGACTACCTGGCAGGTCTGCAGCTGGCCGTGCAGGTCGCGCCATGCCGCTGATGCCTGCAGGCGCACCCGCCACGCTGCAACACGACGATATTGCGCGCCGCATTCCTCACCAGGGCAGCATGTGCCTGCTTGAGCGCGTAACGGCATGGGACGGCGGCCAGATCACTTGCGAGGCGAGCAGTCACCGCGCTGCCAACAACCCTTTGCGCGCCTACGGCCGACTCGGCGCGTCTTGCGGGATTGAATACGCAGCGCAGGCCATGGCGGTGCATGGCGCACTGATCGCTGAAGCCTTCTCCAGCGCCGACGGAACCAGCCCTGCTCCACAAGCCGGCTACCTGGCCAGCGTTCGAAGCGTGACGCTGCACGTCGAAATACTCGACGACCTCAGCGGCTCGCTCACCGTCCACGCCGAACGCATGAGCGGTGACGCCGGCACCATTCTTTATAGCTTCTCCCTTCATGCCGGTCCGGCGCTGCTCCTTTCAGGGCGCGCCGTCGTGGTACTCAACGCAGCCAGCCTGGCGCTGCCGACGGCTGGTCCCGCCAGCAAGCCCGGTAATCCCGCGGCCCGGACAAGCACTGCCAACACCTTATGAAAACAGCAACACCACGCAAGAAAGCCCTGGTCACGGGCGGCAGCGGCGGCATTGGTTCGGCCATTTGCCGGCAGCTGGCCAACGACGGCTTTCACGTTGTCGTGCACGCCAACCGCAGCCTTGAAGCCGCCCGAAGTCTGGCTGGCGAAATCACGGCAGCGGGCGGATCCGCGCAAGCGCTGGCCTTCGACGTTACCGATGCAGCCGCCACAAGCGCCGCGCTTGAGGCACTCCTTGAGGATGGACCGGTCCAGGTGCTTGTCAACAATGCTGGCATTCACGACGACGCGATCTTTCCCGGCATGCAGCTCAGGCAATGGCAGCAGGTCATCGACGTGTCGCTCAACGGTTTTTTTCACGTCACCCAGCCCCTCATGATGCCGATGATCCGCACGCGCTGGGGTCGCATCATCAACATCACATCGGTGGCTGCCGTGGCCGGCAACCGTGGCCAGGTGAACTACTCGGCAGCCAAAGGCGCGCTGCATTCGGCCACCAAGTCGCTGGCACTCGAAGTGGCCAGTCGCGGCATCACCGTCAACGCCGTGGCGCCAGGCATTATCACGACACCCATGAGCCATGACAGCTTTGACGCGTCAGCCATTGCACAGCTGGTGCCCATGAAACGCGCCGGCCGGCCCGAGGAGGTGGCGGATCTTGTCAGCTTTCTGGCCTCGGAACGCGCCTCCTACATCAGCGGGCAGATCATCTCAATCAATGGCGGCATGATTTAACCGTCCCTCATGTAAACCTATGAATACACCCACACCGACTCCCACGGCGCATGCACCCCATGTCCTGCTCACCGATTACTACCAGACCGAGCAGGATCGACAAGCCTATATACGCAAGATTTTTGACAACACCGCAGCCGACTATGACCGCATCGAGTCCATGCTGGCTTGGGGAACCGGTTCGCGTTATCGGCGCCAGGCGCTCATTCGCTGTGGCTTGAAGGCCGGCATGAAAGTGCTCGATGTAGGCGTAGGCACCGGGCTGGTGGCAGCGCAGGCCTGCATGCTGACCGGCGATCCGGCCCTGGTTACCGGGGTCGACCCCAGCCCCGGCATGATGGCGGCCAGCAAGCTCCCCAAAACCATGCGGATGGTCGAGGGCCGGGCTGAATCATTGCCTTTTCCCGACAACCATTTTGATTTTTTGAGCATGGGTTATGCACTGCGCCATATTAGCGATCTGAGTGTGGCATTTGCAGAGTTTGAACGGGTATTGAAACCGGGCGGCCGACTGTGCATACTCGAAATCACCCAGGCCCAAAGCGGCCTCGGTCGATGGCTGCTGAAAAGCTATATGCGCGGCGTCATACCGCTGCTGACGCAATTCGTATCCAAACAAAAGGATACCGCGTCGCTCTGGCGCTATTACTGGGACACCATCGAAGCTTGCGTGCCACCTGAACAGGTCATGGCCACGCTCAGCGCGGTGCGGCTGACGCAAGTGACGCGGCATCTGGAAGTGGGCGTGTTTTCAGAATACCAGGCGGTCAAAGGCCCCTTGCAGTCGAGCTGACTTTTCTCGCCATCTCGACGCAGTAGCGCGCCTAGCGCTGCTGCATACGTCTCGCCAGTAAAACTGGCAAGCGCAGCAAAAACCCAATAAACAGCCGCGAGTGCATCCAGGTCAGCAGTAGGTTGTCGCGCAGGTAGTTGAAATGCGAGACACCGCCTTCATCGGCACGAAAGTAGCGCACCGTTGCGGGAATATTCACCGGCCTGACGCCGCGCCAGCACATACGCACGACGGCTTCGGGGTCAAAGTCAAAACGGCGCATCCAGCGCTGGCCGCCCATCACCTGGCGCAGCGGCTCAATCGGATAAACGCGAAATCCGAACAACGAGTCGCCTATGCCGGCCCACAGCGTTTCCAGATTGGCCCACCAGTTGGACACTTTGCGGCCATTGACGCGCAGGCGCGGCGCGTCGGCAGCGAACACCGGCACACCCAGCACCATGGCAGCGGGCTGCGCGGCGGAGGCGGCCATAAAAGCCGGAATCAGTGGCGCCGGGTGCTGCCCATCGGAGTCCATGGTCAGCACATGCGTGAAGCCCTGCGCTGCGGCGAGGTTCAGCCCGTGCAGCACGGCAGCGCCCTTGCCCACGTTGTGCGGCAAGACCAGCACCTGCAAACCATCGTCCTGCGCTGCCATGGCCTGCAGGCCTTCGGCACTGCCATCGCTGCTACCGTCGACCACGACCCAGACCGGCGTCCACTGTGCGCGTGCCGAACGCACGGTTTCATACACCTTGGGACCTGGGTTGTAGCTGGGAATCAGCACCAGATGACTGCTTGAAGTTTGAAAGGCACAGGGCGCGGCGGACGAGAAAGCATTCATCGGCATGAAACCTGAGCAAAAGGCAAAAGAGGGCAGATCCTGGTCAGGCCGGCGGCGCTGAAACAGGAAAAACAGGCAACTGTGCATGCGCCAGTTCGGACTGAAAGTACGCCTCAAGCTCGCTGGCAAAGTGCGCGGTGTGTAGGGGCGGCTCAAAGCGCTTGCCAAGGCGGATTCGGTAAGTCACCGGCATCTTCGGCGTCCACAGTACCGACCAGCCTTTGCCCAGAAAGCCCGAATTGGTCTCAATAAACACCGTCTGCACCGCCACGCTGGCCTTTTTGGCAATCAGGCCAGTCGTTCCCTGCAACGCGCCAATCGGAAATCGGGTAGTGCGCGTGCCTTCGGGAAACAGCAGCAAATGACTGCCCTGGTGCAAATCGGCAACCGCCAGTTGCACCATGGTGCGCAGCGGCGTGTTGCGGATGTAGCCCGCCAGCCGCGAGCCCGAGCCAAAAAATACGCTGTTGACGATGTCGGCCTTCATGATGCAGGCGGCATCCGGCAAGCGCGACAAAATCATGACCGCATCCAGCAGCGAGGGATGATTGGGCGCAATGATCATGGCCGGGCCAGCGCGCAGCGCGTCGAGCTCGGTCAGGTCAAAGCGGCAAGCCCCCATCAAAACCAGCACGCGCAAATAAGCTCGAAACATCCCGGCGATTAACTGGCGGCCGATCCGCTTGCTCAAGACCCGCGGCAATAACGCGCGCATCGGAATGGCCAGCAGGGAAAAGCTGAGGCAGAGCAAGCCCAGCAGCGTGAAACCCAGATGCAGCCGGACGATTTCATGCCAGGCCCGGCGGCCCGCGAGCGGCGTAACGTAATCTTTCAAAACGGCATCTGGCTTGTTGTCCATAAAGTGGGGCAGGCGGTGGCGCTTAACCTTCAGCGCGCAGCGGCGTCGACACCATCGACAACGCGAATGTTGGCCTTGCGCAGACGCATGGCCTGCCACGAACGTTTGAAATTGAAGGCCGACGCAATGTAAAAAATTGTTTTGAGCACCGCCAGTGAACGCCAGATCGGTGTCTTTCCAAAAATATCGCCAGCCAGCATCGACAGCAGCGCTTCCTTGACGCGCAGCATATTGCTGGGACCCATGAACATGTCGCGCATGGCCGGATTCGTCACGCGGTAAATAAACCACGAAAACTCTTTAGGGCCCAGCCGCACTTGCTGGTCAAAATGCGCCAGCGCGGCCGCAGCCCGGGTCGGTTCGCGCAAGCAGGTATCGACCGTCTCGGCACCAACAAAGCCACCTTGCATGGCCAGCATCACCCCAGACGAAAACACCGGATCAATGAAAGAGAAGGCATCGCCAATCAGCAGGTAGTTGGGTCCGTGCGTTCGCTCGCAGGCGTAAGAGAAATTGCCGGTGGCCTCCACCTCGGTTGACAACTGCGCATGGGCCAGCCGCTCGCTCAGGGCCGGGCACATGGCAATCGTGTCGAGGAAAAAATCTTTTACCGGTTTGCTCCGGCTCTTCAGATAGTGCGGCCAGACTACGGCGCCGACGCTGGTGGCGCCGTCGGCCAGCGGAATGAACCAAAACCAGCCGTTCTCAAACCAGAAAATCGTGATGTGGCCGGCGTCCTGGCCCGCGTGTCGGGTGGCACCGGTGAAGTGGGCATACAGCGCCGAGCTGTTGTGATTGGGGTTGCGCCGCTTGACGTCGAACTGCTTGCCCAACAAGGTGTCGCGGCCCGACGCGTCGACCACATAGCGCGCGCGCCAGTGCTGAACGCGGCCATCATCGTGCTGCGCCTGCACCGTAGCGCCACTCCGGTCGGGCGCAAAAGCCACGTCCTTGACCCGGCAGCCTTCTATGACTTCGGCGCCCAATCGGGCGGCATTGCGAATCAGGATTTCATCGAACTCGGAGCGCCGCACCTGGTAGGAAAACGGCATGGATTTGTCCCAGGCATCGCCAAACAGGAAGGTCTGGCTCTTGCTGTCGTGCCAGGGCGAGACAAATTCGGCACCCCATTTCTCCATGCCAATGGCCCTGACGGCGTCCGCCACGCCGAGTTTCTCAAGCAGCGGCAAATTGGCCGGCAAGAGCGACTCGCCAATGTGAAAGCGCGGGTGATGTTCTTTTTCGAGCACCACAACCTTGTAGCCCCGTTGCGCCAGCAGCGCCCCCGCCGTGGACCCCGCCGGGCCACCACCAATCACTAACACATCGCACTGGCTCAGCGCTGCGCCGGGTGAGGAGGTCGGGGAACTCGGCTGTGTCATCAGGCGTCTTTCGTGGGGGTGCTGGCCGGCCACAGACTTGCGGCATAAGCCTGCAACATGGATGTTTTTCGATTCATGTTGCAGCGCTGCAATTTTACTTCGGAGCCGCCACGGATTTGGGTGATATGACCCTGTTCCCGTCGTACTGTGACAATTAGTGCGTAGCGCACGAACTCCCTTTGCCGCACACCCGCCGCTGCCAGCAGCGGGCATTCAGGCAAGTGCTATATTTTCACGCTCATGGCTTGCCACGCTGTCACCCTGCGCTTGCCTTTGCATTGAGCCGTTTACCGTCACCGCCTTGTTCCCCCCTGATTCCCCCGTGAACCTACCCGCCACCCCTCTTGAGCTCGCCGAATTTGCCCTGCCAGGCGCCGGCAGCGGCAAACACACGCCCATGATGCAGCAGTACCTGGGCCTGAAAGCAGACTATCCCGACACGCTGCTGCTCTACCGCATGGGCGATTTTTACGAATTGTTTTATGCCGATGCCGAGAAAGCCGCGCGTCTGCTCGACATCACGCTGACGCGGCGTGGCCAGTCGGCCGGCGAGCCGGTGGTGATGGCCGGGGTGCCGTTTCATTCGATCGAAGGTTACTTGGCCAAGCTGATCAAGCTGGGCGAGTCGGTCGCCATCTGCGAGCAGGTCGGCGATGTCGCCACCGCCAAGGGGCCGGTCGAGCGCAAGGTGGTGCGCGTGGTCACGCCCGGCACGCTAACCGACACCGAACTGCTGAGCGACAAAACTGAATCCATCCTGCTGGCGGTGCACCAGGGCGCCCGCAACCGCTGCGGCCTGGCCTGGCTCAGCGTCACGCAGGGCGAGATTCATCTCGCGCAATGCGACAACAGCGAGCTGGAAAGCTGGCTGGCGCGCGTCAACGCTAGCGAGCTGCTGTACAACGTCGATGTCACGCCAGCCTTTGAGCAGCGCTTGAAAACCCAACGCTGCCCCGCCAGCGCACGCCCGGCCTGGCAGTTTGATGCGGCACTCGGTGCGCGGCGGCTGCTGGAGCAGCTCCAAGTCGCCTCGCTGGCCGCCTGGAACGCCGAAGGCCTGGGCGAAGCGCATGCCGCCGCGTCGGCGCTGCTGGGTTACGCCGAACACACGCAGGGCCGCGCCCTGCCGCATGTGCAGGGCCTGCAGGTGGTGCGCTCGGGCGAGCTGATCGAGCTGCCGCCCAGCACGCGGCGCAACCTCGAACTGACGCAGACCCTGCGCGGTGAAGATTCGCCCACGCTGTTCTCTCTGCTCGACACCTGCGTCACCGGCATGGGCAGCCGAACGCTGAAAAGCTGGCTGCTGAGCCCGCGCCGCGACCGCGCCCAGGCCGCGGCCCGGCTGGACGCCATCACGCAGCTGCGTGAAGGACTGCAGCAAACCCTGCGCGCGCGGCTCAAGGGCTGCAGCGATGTCGAGCGCATCACCGCGCGCATAGCACTGCGCCAGGTGCGTCCGCGTGAGCTCGTGGCGCTGCAGCTGACGCTACAAAAAACAGAGCAGCTTGCGCCCGTGGATATTGGGCTAGCAGCCTATTTGACCATTATTTTCGAGGATTTACAGCCGCCAGCCGGTTGCGCCGAGCTGCTGGGCCACTACATCCTCGACGAACCGGCGGCGCTGATTCGCGACGGCGGCGTCATCAACCACGGCTGCGATGCCGAACTGGACGAACTGCGCGCCATCCAAACCAACTGCGACGACTTTCTGCTGGAGCTGGAAGGCCGCGAAAAGGCCCGTACTGGCATTGCCAACCTGCGCGTGCAGTTCAACCGGGTGCATGGCTTTTACATCGAGGTGACGCAGGGCCAGCTTGACAAGGTGCCGGCCGACTACCGGCGCCGCCAGACCCTGAAAAATGCCGAACGCTACATCACGCCCGAGCTCAAGGCCTTTGAAGACAAAGCCTTGTCGGCCTCGGCGCGGGCACTGGCGCGCGAAAAATGGCTGTACGAGCAGTTGCTTGACCAGCTGCAGGCCTTTGTTCCGGCGCTGAGCCGGCTGGCGCGCGCCCTCGCTTCGCTCGATGCGCTGTGCGCGCTGGCCGAGCGCTCACTCACGCTGAACTGGTGCGCCCCGGTGTTTGTCAGGGAGCCATGCATTGACATCGCCCAAGGCCGGCACCCGGTGGTCGAAGCGCGGCTGGCCGAAACGGGCGGCGGCGCCTTCATTGCCAATGACTGTTGCCTGATGGGCAAAAGCCGCATGCAAGTGATCACCGGCCCCAACATGGGCGGGAAATCTACCTATATGCGCCAGGTCGCGCTCATCGTGCTGCTGGCCAGTATCGGCTCTTACGTGCCAGCCAGCAGCTGCCGGCTTGGGCCGATCGACGCCATCCACACCCGCATAGGCGCGGCCGACGATGTGGCCAACGCGCAATCGACCTTCATGCTCGAGATGCTGGAAGCTGCGCAAATCCTGCACGCCGCGACACCGCATTCGCTGGTGCTGATGGACGAAATCGGCCGTGGTACCTCCACCTTTGACGGCCTGGCTCTGGCCGGTGGCATTGCCGCCTACTTGCACAACAAGGTTCAAGCCTTCACGCTGTTTGCTACGCATTATTTTGAGCTGACCGAGTTTCCGGCGCGCCACCATGGCGCGATCAATGTGCATGTCAGCGCGGTCGAGTCTGGCGCCGACATCGTCTTCCTACACCACATAGCACCCGGCCCGGCCAGCAAAAGCTACGGCATTGCGGTCGCCAAACTCGCCGGCGTGCCTGCAGCGGTCGTCACCCACGCCCGCCATGCGCTGGCTGCGCTCGAAATCCAGCAAAACGAAACGCGCGCCCAGGTCGACCTGTTCGCCGCGCCGCCCGAACCGCAGGCGCCCGAGCAGAGCGCCGCCCTCAAGGCATTGAGTACCATAGAGCCCGACACCTTAAGCCCGCGTGAAGCGCTGGAGGCGCTGTATCGGCTGAAAAAGCTGTCCGCCGCCTCCTGAAATCCTCAGCGCCTCCCGCCAACCGCCCCCCCACTACCGAACCGCCCATGACCTATTGCGTCGCCGCCAAACTCAACGCCGGACTGGTCTTTCTGTCAGATTCCCGCACCAACGCGGGCCTGGACAACATCAGCACCTTTCGCAAGATGATGGTTTACGAAAAGGCGGACGACCGCTTCATGGTGCTGCTGTCCGCCGGCAACCTGTCAATTTCGCAATCGGTGCGCGAAATTTTGCAGATCGAGCAGCTCAAAGACAGCAAAGGCCCCCAGCAGCACAAAGACCAGGAAAACCACGAAGAGGCCGAGCCGACCACGATCTGGAACGCCAAAAGCATGTTTGACGCCGCCCGCGTGCTGGGTTCGACGATTCGCCGCGTCTACGAGCGCGACGCCGCAGCGCTGAAACATGCCGATGTCAATTTCAATGTGTCCATCATTTTCGGCGGGCAGATTCGCGGTGAAGGCATGCGGCTGTTTCGCATGTATTCAGCGGGCAATTTCATTGAAGCGACCGACGAGACGCCCTATTTTCAGGTCGGCGAATCCAAATACGGCAAGCCCGTGCTGGACCGCGTGCTGACGCCCGACACTCCGCTGGCCGAGGCCGCCAAATGCCTGCTGGTGTCGATGGACTCGACCATGAAGTCCAACCTGTCAGTGGGCCTGCCGCTGGACCTGGTGGTCTATGAAGTGAATACCTATAAAAGCGACAAGATCGTCTGCATTGACCACGACAACCCCTACTACAAGATGATGCACAACAGCTGGGGGCAAAAGCTGCGCGAGGTGTTCGACAGCATTGAAGACCCGGTGTGGGACGACGCGCACACCGACATTCCGCTCAAAATGCCGGTCACCCGCCACGCCGCGCTTAAAAAAATCACGACGCCTGAAGAAAAGCTGATCTAAGCTTTTGCTAATCTAACTTTTTTACATGGGCAATTGCCTCAGCCAGTTCACTGCGGCGCCCCCAAGAAAAACCGTGCCCTCCAGTACCAAACCCCTCGTTATCTTTTCCCACGGCAACAGCTTTCCAGCCAGTACCTACGGCGTGCTGTTTCAAAGCCTGAAGTCCAGGGGCTTTCAGATCAAGGCGATTGAAAAATTCGGCCACGACCCGCGCTACCCCGTCACCAGCAACTGGCCGCACCTGGTGCAGCAACTCGCCGACTTCGCCAGCTACGAAGTCAAAAAATCCGGCCAGCCGGCGTTTCTGGCGGGCCATTCACTGGGCGGCTTTTTAAGCCTGATGTGCGCCGCGGAGCATCCGCTGCTGGGCGGGCTGCCCGTTCGGGGCGTATTGCTGATGGACTCGCCGGTGCTGGGCGGCTGGCGTGCCACTGCACTCAGCGTCGCCAAGCGCGCCAAGCTGGTGGGTTCGATCTCGCCCGGTGCCATCAGCCGCAAACGCAGAAACCAATGGCTAGGCCGCGACGAAGTGCTGGCGCATTTCCGCAGCAAAAAGGCCTTTGCCAAATGGGACGAGCAGGTACTGTGCGACTACATCGACCACGGGACCCACGACGAAACCAGTGGCGCCGAATTGCGCGGCAAAGGCCAGCGCCTGCTCAGCTTCGACCGTGACGTGGAAACCGCCATCTACAACACCCTGCCAGACAACCTGGATCAGTTGCTCAAGCGCCATCCGCTGCAATGCCCGGTCACCTTCATAGGCGGGCGCCACTCGGCAGAAATGCGACAGGTCGGCATGGCCATGACCGAAAAAGTCACCAAAGGCCGCATCATGATGCTGGACGGCAGCCACCTGTTTCCGATGGAAAAACCGATCGCCACGGCGGCGGCGATGGAAGCGGCGCTGCTCAATATGGCGAGCCTGAGCGCGCGGACCTGAGCTTCTGACCCTGTTCAGGCGCCCGCCGTGCTATATTTTCAATAGCTGCTAACGCCCGATTCTAGAGGGCTAGCGAGATTTTTACCGTTAAAAATGCGGTCCTGCGGCCTTCGCGGGTTGGGCAGAACCCACGCCTTTGGCTGCAGGCCACCTTCATCGCGTCGGTTAATGTACGGATTCGGCTTCAAGCCTAATGGATACGGGCGTAAGCAGCTATCTATTTGATAGTAGATTTATCTTTTTCACTTTGCTGGCCGGGGTAGCCCAAGCCAGCAAGGCCATAACGCCACAACGCCATCAAATAAGTAGCTACTCGCGCCCATGTCTATTGGGCTAGAGACTAATTTGGCACAAAATCCGGCAATCGAACGCAGACCAGTCGACCTAAGCCGCCCAGGTCACCACCCCACTCCAGGCCGTCGCCAACACAACGACCCCAAAAGCAATCCGGTACCACGCAAACGGCACAAAACTGTGACTCGCGATGTAGCGTAGCAGCCAGCGAATGCACAGCCAAGCGCTGACAAAGGAAAACAGCAAGCCGACGCCAAACATCGGCAGATCGGCCATCGACAACAGCGCGCGCTCCTTGTACAGGCTGTAAACCCCGGCGCCTATCAGCGTGGGGATTGCCAGGTAGAAGGAAAAGTCGGTCGCCGCCTTGCGTGACAGGCCCAGCAGCATGCCGCCAATAATCGTGGCGCCGCTGCGGCTGGTGCCCGGAATCATCGCCAGGCATTGCACCAGGCCAACCTTGAGCGCGTCCATCACCGACATCTCCTCGACCTCGTGAATGCGCGCCACCGCCGGGTTGCGTTGCTGGCGCTTTTCAGCCCACAAGATGACGAAGCCGCCAATGATGAAGGTACTGGCCACCACCACCGGGGTAAACAGATTGGCCTTGATGGCCTTGCCAAACAGCAGGCCCAGCACCACCGCCGGCAAAAAGGCCACAAGAACGTTGAGCGCAAACTGCTGCGCCTGCTTTTCATTGGGCAAGGCGATCAAGGTGCTGCGGATTTTTTGCCAGTACACCAAAATCACGGCAAAAATCGCGCCGGTCTGAATGGCGATGTCAAACACTTTGGCCTTTTCGTCGTCAAAGCCCAATAGCGCGCCGGCCAGGATCAGGTGGCCGGTCGACGAGATGGGCAAGAACTCGGTCAAACCCTCGACGATGCCCATGACGGCAGCCTTGATCAGCAATGTGATGTCCACGCAAGCTCCAGAAAAAAGTTTGCGTGATTATCGCCGCGTGGCCGCGGGGCCGCAGTGCACCGGCGCCGTGCGCCGTGCGCCGTCTATACAGTCATCAATTCCGTGCCATGAAATTAATTACCCCTCTGCCCTGAATGCCGTCCATGACATCCTCATCCACTCCTATCAATCCCGCCACGCCCGCAGCGGTCCTCAACTTCTGGCTCGCCGACGGCGTGACACTCGGCTGGCCCAGCCAAAACTTGAACAAACGCTGGTTTACCGGCGGACCCACGCTGGACCAAGCCATTGGCCAGCAGTTCGGCAGCGCGGTTGCCCTGGCACTGGCCGGCGGCCTGGCCGACTGGGAAGCCGCACCGCTTGACCGGCTGGCGCTCATCATCGTGCTTGACCAGTTCACCCGCAATATGTTTCGCGGCAGCGCGCAGGCCTTTGCCGGCGATGCGCGCGCCCAGCTGCTGGTGCGGCAAACGCTGGCGGCTCAACAAGACCGGAAACTGCCCTGGGTCTGCCGCGTCTTCCTGCACATGCCGCTGATGCACGCGGAAAGCCTGGCCTTGCAAGACCAGTGCGTGGCCTGCTTCAGGCAATTGATTGTTGACGCACCCGAAGACTTGAAGGAGCGGCTGCAAGGCAATCTGGACTTTGCCCGACAGCACCGGGACATCATCAGCCGCTTTGGCCGCTTTCCTTACCGAAATGCGGCGCTGGAGCGCAGTAACACGCCAGCCGAAGAAGAGTTTCTGCTGAACGGCAAACGCTTCGGGCAATAGCGCAGGGCGGCGGGGTGGCACAGCGGATTGAAGTCGCAGAGCAAGGCTTGCACGCAAGCCGACCTAGGCGACAGCTGACACGACCTTGCCAAACTGACTACATCTTCTGGAAAGCCGCTTAGCTTAATTACCAAGATCGCCTAGCGCGAAAAAGCCCAAGGTCCGAAAATTCCGGTTTGCGGGACTTTCCTTTTACTTTTTCCCGAAGATCAGCAGCAGCGGCAAGCTCGCTGTCACACCCAAGAAAAAGCCTGCGCAAGGCAGGCTTTTGACTCAAATCAAGCGGCGCACAACAAACCGTCTGCGTTATGTGCGCGGGCCTTACTGTTAGTCGTCGTCGCGGTCCCGGTGCCGCCGGTTATGACGCCTGTCGCCATCATCTCCACGCTTGTAATACGCTGGCCCGTAACCCCGGCCACCACCGTAACCACCGTAGTACCCTGGGCCATAGCCATAACCAGCTCCTTGTACGAAGCCATCACGGCGCCCACGCCAACCAGGGCGACCGTAGTAAACCGGTGCGGGTTGCACATAAACTGGCTGCGGCTGCACATACACAGGGCGCGGGTAATAAACCGGCGCAGGCTGCACATAAATTGGCTGGGGTTGCACATAAATCGGTTGCGGCTGCACATACACCTGTGGCGCATTGCCCACATTCAGTTCCACGCCGGGAGAACCCACACCCACCGACCAGAATACGTTGTCTCTGGCTTGGGCTGCACCGGCAAAGCCGAGAGCGGCAACCGCCAATGTTGCTGCGGCACCCGCCATAACCATTGAGCGGCTTGCTTTGAGGGATGTCTTCATAACTTACTCCTTAACAGGGCATAAAAACCCCATGTGTTCATTAAACGCACCAACCCGGTAAGCGCCTACCGTATGCACAGTGAAGAGCGTAGCCAAACGTAACCCCCGCACGCTACGGCCTAAAATCACCCAATGACCTCTCCCGCCCCCTCCCCAGCCGACAAAGAAGCCCACAAGCCCAGCAACTTCTTGCGCCAGATCATTGAAAAAGACCTGGCCGAGGGCACCTACGCCGCGCGCCGCTGGGGCGGCAGCCCGGGCGACGCCGCCCACCACGCCGCCGGTCAGTCCGACCCTGCCAAGGTACGGCTGCGCTTTCCGCCCGAGCCCAACGGCTACCTGCACATCGGCCACGCCAAAAGCATTTGCCTGAACTTTGGCCTGGCGCGCGACTACGGCGGCGTCTGCCACCTGCGTTTTGACGACACCAACCCCGAAAAAGAAGAAATCGAATACGTCGATTCCATCAAGGACGCCGTGCAATGGCTGGGTTTTGACTGGAAACACGACAACATCAGCCCGGGCGAGTCCAACCTCTACCAGGCCAGCGATTACTTCGACTTCATGTACCGCGCCGCCGTTTACCTGATCGAATCGGGCAACGCCTATGTCGACGAGCAAAGCGCCGACGAGATGCGCCACAACCGCGGCGACTTTGGCCACCCCGGCACCAACAGCCCGTTTCGCAGCCGCACACCCGCTGAGAATCTTTCCCGTTTCGAAGAAATGAAGGGCGGCAAGCTGGCTGACGGCGCCGCCGTGCTGCGCGCCAAGATCGACATGGCCAGCCCGAACATCAACCTGCGCGATCCCGCTATTTACCGCATAAGGCGCGCAACACACCACAACACCGGCGATAAATGGTGCATCTACCCGATGTACACCTTTGCCCACCCGGTTGAAGACGCGCTGGAGCAGATCACCCACAGCATCTGCACGCTGGAGTTTGAAGATCAGCGCCCGTTTTACGACTGGCTATTGGACCGTTTAGCCGAAGGCAAACAAATCGCCACGCCGCACCCGCGCCAGTACGAATTTGCCCGGCTCAACCTCACCTACGTGCTGACCAGCAAACGCAAGCTGGCACAGCTAGTCAGTGAAAAGCGCGTCAACGGCTGGGACGACCCGCGCATGCCCACCATCGTCGGCCTGCGCCGGCGCGGCTACACGCACGAGGCGATTCAGCTGTTTGCCGAACGCATAGGCGTGACCAAGAGCGACAGCTGGATTGACTACAGCACGCTCGAAGGCGCGCTGCGCGACACGTTGGATCCGATTGCCCCGCGCGCCATGGCCGTGCTCGACCCGGTAAAGCTGGTGTTGACGAATTGGGATGAGGTGATGGGGAAAGATGTGCTTGACGACTGCAGCGCGCCGATTCACCCGCACCACCCCGAACTAGGCAAGCGCGAATTCAAGATCGGCAAGGAAGTCTGGATTGAACGCAGCGACTTCGAAGTAGCCCCCCCAAAAGGCTTCTTTCGCCTTTACCCGGCTAGAGTTTCAGCTGACGGCGCCATATCTCAAGGCAGCAAAGTGCGACTGAAATATGGCCATGTCGTAGTGTGTACGGATTACACGACTGATGCCAACGGTAAAGTTTTAGAGGTTCATGCCGGCCTGATCCCCGACACCAAGAGCGGCACGCCGGGCTCGGATTCGGTGAAGGTCAAGGGCGTGATTAGCTGGGTCGCCGTGGCCGATGCGGTGCAGGCCGAAGTGCGGCTGTATGAACGCCTGTTCAAGGAAGCGCACCCGGAAGGCGGCGGCGTGGATTTTCTGGAGAACCTCAATACCGACAGCCTGAAGGTCATGACGGCTTACGTCGAGCCTTCACTGGCCAGCGGCGGCGCGATTGAGGCCAAGGCTGATGACAAGTTTCAGTTTGAGCGGCATGGGTATTTTGTAGCTGATCGGGTGGATCATACGGTGGGGAAGCCTGTGTTTAACTTGGCTGTGGGGTTGAAGGATAGTTGGGGCAAGTAATGCACAGTAAGCGCTTTGACTTGCCGGTGGTGTTAACAGAACACGCTCGAGTGCGTATGGCGCAACGCAATATCGATGCTCATCTGATTTTGGAGATCATTGATAGCGGCACGCTCAAAGAGGCTGGCGGTTTTCACTACTGGCTATACAAACACCTGCCGGACCGCACCGACAACTTGCTATGCGTGGCAGCTGTGATTGACAATGTATTCGTGGTCAAAACCATCCTGCACCATTGGGAGCCTCAACCATGAAGAGCATCTATTTCGAGAACGACGATATTTTGCAAATCCGCGTGTCTGACAAGCCGATCGTGCGCGAAGTCTCACAAGGCTGGCATACCAACATCAGCTACGCCGAAGACGGCACGATTGTCGAAATCGTGCTGCTTGACGCCAAAAAAGAAGGCTTGCTGCCCCTTGAATACAGAAAAGCAGCATGACCGACAGCTTTGAGACTTGTATTGGCAGTGACAACGTCTTCCGCGATCTGGGTTTTCCCGAGGGTGAGGCGCAAAACCTTTTGCTCAGGGGCAATCTGGTCATCCATATTCGCAAAAAGATCGACAAGCTCGGCCTGACCCAGGTTGAAGCCGCCAAGCGGGCCGGCATTACCCAGCCGCGCATGAACGATCTGGTCAAAGGTCGTATTCACAAATTCACGCTTGACGCCTTGGTCAACGTGGCGGCGAATCTTGGATATTCCGTGCAACTGAAACTCAAGAAAGCAGCCTAAGCTTCAACCGACTGGCTGCCCGCCGCGACATTCGATCGCATGAAATCTGGCCCATCGCAAGCCGCCTCTGCACCAAACGCGCCCGGCTCAAGCAAACCCCAACCGCTATTATTTTGATAGCTACTCGCGCCCACCATTCGGGCGCTAGAGCCACATTTCCCCCTAAAAATTCGGGAGTGCGCAGGCCACGTTGAGATAAAGCCGACCCCGGCGGTATATTCAAAAGATCATTGCACCCGTTTTTACCAGGAGCCTGTCATGCCAACAACCGCCAAAGCATTGAGTGAACAAGCCGTTCAGCTACCGCCTGCGGAGCGCATGGCATTGGTGGAACATATTCTCGACAGCCTGGACGCCCCCGATCCTTCCATCGAAGCACTGTGGGCGGCCGAGGCGGATGACCGCCTGGCAGCCTGGCGAAGGGGCGAGATTCGTGCGGCGACGCTATCCGAAGTACTGACCAGATACCAAGTCCCGGGCGCATGAGCATCCAACTGCTGGAGCCAGCGCAGCATGAGCTTGACGAGGCCATCGCCTGGTACACCAACCAAGCACCCGGTTTGGGCGATGCTTTTCTGGCGGAAACCCTAAAAACACTGAAACTGATCGCCTAGTTTCCGCAAGCCTGGCACCCTTTAAATCCACAAGTTCGCCGTTGCCGTCTCAATCGCTTTCCTTACAGAGTGATTTACGGCGTTGAAGTCGTTAATTTACTGATGATTTCCATCGCCCACTAGCACCGCAAACATGGCTACCGGCGCAACCGGTCGCAGAAGCGATAACAGATATCCGCCTTTTTTGGAACGAAATCAAATCCCGCGCCTTCGCCCAGTCCTGAGGGCTCACTCAAAACCGTATGGGCCAAGGCGCGCACCTACAATTGCCTACGTGTCGACACCCAGACGTTGCAGGCGGCAAAGACGTCATCGAAAAACTGAAGCCCAACAGCCTGAAAGTGGTGCAGTTAGTAGAAAAGCCATCATTGACTGCGGCCAAACCGATAACCAGTTTCAGTTTGAACGGCATGAATTTTTGTGGCGGATCTGGTGGCTTATGTGGCGGGTAGCCCTGTGCTTGATTTGGCTATGGAGTCGAAGAACTATTGGGTAGATAGTTCGGATTTAGGCAATATAATTCGAATTTTCTTTAATAATTTACTTAAGCATATAACTTTCGCTAGAACAGTATGAAAACAATATCAGTATTTAATAACAAAGGAGGAGTTGGAAAAACAACTCTCACTTTTCATCTTGCTCATGCACTTGCAGAATTAGGACATAAGGTATTGATGATCGATGCAGACCCTCAATGCAATTTAACAATATTTTCAGTTGATTCAGATGCGATTTCGGCAATCTGGGAACCAGAAGATCCTTATATTGATGAAGGCATCGAGATAACGAGAGCTACTGCCTCTAAAGCACAAATAAAAAAGCTTCTGGCCAATACGCGCAGTTTGCACTTCCTGCTAAAACCTACTGAAGAAGGGACTGGGGAGTTCGACAATCTCTCACCACCTCTTAAGCTCGCTAAAAATTTGGACCTAATACCCGGTCGGTTATCTCTTCATTCATATGAAGAAAAGGTGGCATCACGGTGGGCTGACGCGTATCGCGGCGACTCACTAGCGATACGTACCATGACTAGAATTAGAAATCTTGCAGAAGAATATTCCGGCATCCACTCTTATGACTTTGTAATAATAGATACTTCGCCTAGCTTAGGCGCTCTTAATAAAGTAATTATTTCCACGGTAGATGGCTTTTTTGTGCCTGCTTATCCAGATTTATTTTCACTCTATGGAATTCGAAATATTGGAAAATCACTTGCCAAATGGAAGCAAGACTTTGACACACTTTACCAACTCATCTCTACCGACAAGCGAAAACAGTTTCCTAATCGTTTTGTCACTTTTTTAGGATATACGATTTATAACGCGAAAAAATACACGTACACACCAGCGTACAAATGGAATCTTGCACAAGCTCACTTAAGTTTTGCAGAAAAAATTCCTAGAGAAATTAAAACTTATATTGCTCCCGAACTCCGCAGTCACATTACAGAGACGGAGTTAGAAACGCCAATAGGGGAAACTGCAGTTATGCATACACATAATACTTTTCCTGCCCTTGCACAGCATTATCATGTGCCGATGTGGAAAGTGCCGAGCATCAACGCTCTTGATGCGGAGCATCAAAACACGGTAGCGGGTGCAGCACAACGCTATCGTGACACTAAAGATGCGTACAAATCCTTCGCGCGCGAGCTCCTAAAAAGACTTAAAAACGTGTAATCATGGCAACTGCTAAGCAAAAACGGATTGCTAAACTAGTTGATCTGTACCAGACAAACCTGCACCTCTTCAAGTTATTTCAAGAAGGGGTTTCAAACGCATTACGATTTGATCCGGCGTTAAACAGTGATCCTCATCCTATTATTCACTCTATTAAAACAAGATTAAAAGATCCGAGTCACCTTGCCGAGAAGATAGCGCGTAAAGAATCAGATAGCAAGGAAATTACCGAAGGATCACTATTTACAGATATTACTGATTTAGCAGGGGTGCGTGTTCTTCACCTACACCAAGCTCAAGCAGCCAAAATACATGAGTTCATAATAAGTCGTGTCACTGATAAAGAATGGTATCTTGTCGAAAAGCCGATCGCATACTCTTGGGATCCTGACGCGACCCAATTTTTTCAGGGGCTTGGATTGAAGGTTAAAATCAAACCATCTCACTACACTAGTATTCATTACGTGGTGCGTCCAAAAAAAGGGGCGCAAGCAAGCTGCGAGATCCAAGTACGAACTTTATTTGAAGAGATTTGGGGTGAAATAGATCACACTGTTAATTATCCAAAACCTGCAACAAATATTGCAACTACAGAACAGCTTAGAGTGTTATCAAAGCTGGTGTCCGCCGGAAGTCGCTTAGCTGATTCTGTATTCAAGCTTCACACCCCCTGAGCTACCAAACTGAGAAATCTGGAAATCTTAAATTTTTAATTGGTCCTGAAAGATAAAGTCGGATGGCAAAGTTTCTAAACACCAGCGCAACCAACTATTTCCTCGAAGAAATGATTAAGGGCGCGTCAGACCGCTTGATTCTGATCAGCCCGTTTCTCAAACTCAACGACCGCATGAAAGAGCTGCTCGCCGACAAGAACCGGCTGAAGATCGATGTGCGCATCGTCTACGGCAAGAGTGAACTGCAGCCGCAGGAAATCGAGTGGCTGCGCGGCCTGACTTATATCCGAACCAGCTTCTGCAAAAACCTGCATGCCAAGTGCTACATGAATGAAGAGATGTGCATTGTCACCAGCCTGAACTTGTATGAGTTCAGCCAGGTCAACAATAATGAAATGGGCATCCTGATTCGGCGCGCCGAAGACGGTCAGTTGTACAAAGACGCCTATGAAGAGGCCCAGCGCATCATCCGTATCAGCGACGAGGTGCGCATTTCGCTGGAACGGGTGACCAGCGAACCCGAAACTGACAGCCACGATGCGGACAAGAGCACCGAAGCAGAAACTGCCGGTGACAAGCTGCCGTCCGGCAAGTTGGCGCAAAAACTCGGTTTGAAGACTGCACAGCTATTGGATCGCGCGACCGAGCAGGGCTATCTTTTGCTCTCCGGCGACAAACATGTCGTAACGCCGAAGGGTGAAAGTGTAGGCGTGGAGTTTGTTGCCAAAGGGCGCTTTGGGCCTTACTTCTTGTGGCCGCAGGATTTTCACCCGGTCTGATCCACGGCGTTTGATCGCCAGCGGCAGCCGTCATGCAATGAGCTTCCGCTATATTATTAATAGCTGATTGCGCATATTCCACGGGGGCTGGAGTCATATTCAGCACAGAACTCTTAAACAATTTGGCTTGCTGCCAATTCCCGGTCAAATTCAATGCCCCGCCCCCAAACCATCCAGATATTTCTCCCCGCCAGTGAAAAGGAACTGTTCTATTGCAAGGGCTCTGGCGCAGACGGTGTGGGCGAGTACACAACGGAAGGCTTTGTGGTGCTCAGGGGCTCACGCGGGCGCACGGAAAAAGTGGCATCCATTCAAGGCACCCCCAACGAACGCTTGCGCGAACAACTCGTCAACGACGGCGTCATGGCCGCACAAAACGGTCTGTACGTCTTTACCCGTGACCATCTTTTCCCAAGCCCCAGCACGGCCGCCATGGCGGTCATGGGCCGCTCTGCCAACGGCTGGGTGGAGTGGAAGAATTCGCAGGGCAGGACGCTGGACGAGGTGAAGCGGCAGTCTGTGACTGTGGCCGGCTGACGGTTGCTACGCTTTTAATAGCTGCTTGCGCCTATTACACGGGGGCTAGAGCCATATTTGACCAAGATTTCTCTCGAGAAATCCCAATTTGGGTACGAACAACCCTGAATTGGGTATTTCAAATCACCCAATGTTTTGAGCAACTGCCACGAAAGAGCACAGCCTGAGTAAGCACCAAGGCTTGCTTAACGTAGTGGGTTCTTGAAACCCAACTTGCGAATTTATATCCGAACCAGTATATTCAAGCTAATGAAATCCGTGCGCTTTCTCGGGAACTCGCTAAAAGCACTGAGACTTCCCGGAAGACGCCAGGCAGGACGCGGGCTACCAGATCGACAAGGTCCAGCGGGGTGAGCAGCCGGATGACTTCAAGCCGATGCCCAGCATTGGCAAGGGCGTCGAAGAGATTCGTATTTGGGATGAATCGGGCACTTACCGTGTTGTGTACACCGCCCGGCTGGCGGATGCGGTGATCGTGCTGCACGCGTTTCAGAAGAAAACACAGACCACGTCGAAGCGTGATATTGATCTTGCGAAAGAACGATTAACCGAATTCATGAAAGGCCAGAAATGAGCAAATCAGAAACTTTTTCCAGCGTGTGGGACGCACTGGCCGACACGCCCGAGCAAGCTGCCAACCTGCGTGCGCGGGCCGAGTTGATGCAGCAAATTGCGGCGATCGTGAAAGAGAGCAAATGGACGCAGGTTGAAGCCGCCGCCCAGTGCGGCATCACCCAGCCACGCATGAATGACTTGCTGCGCGGACGCGTATCAAGGTTTTCGCTGGACGCGTTGGTCAACGTGGCCACGGCTATCGGACGGCGTGTGCATCTTGAGCTTGAAGTGACTTGAGGGTAGTTGCCGTCAAAACGAACGCCATGACTTCAACTGCAAAACCAAACCAAAGCCGACTGAGGCCGCCGCCCAAAGTGCTTGAAAAGGCTTTGAGAGATTCAGCCGACCGCGCCCGTCGCATGGCTGAAGCGTTCGGCTTGAAAGTGCCCGGGGTTGAGACTAAGCCTGAGAAGGCTCGCGGCAGCGCTGCAGTGACACGTCGCGCCCAGAAAGCGTAACTTGTGAAAACCGGCTTGCTATCTTTTTAATAGCTGCTTGCGCCCATGCTTATTGGGCTAGAACCCTATTTCACTCTCAAGTTCTATGCGCCGTTAAACTCCAGTACATGCCAGTCGTATTCCGCTACAAGTCGTTCCGGTTTTTCTTCTATTCCAACGAAGGTAATCCGCGTGAGGCCATGCACGTTCACGTTCGCGGCGCTGACGGTGAGGCAAAATTCTGGTTAACACCCACCGTTTACCTGGCTGACAGTGACGGTTTTGACGCACGCACGCTGCGCGAACTGCAAGGCGTTGTCACCACCAACAAAGAGCTCATCGAAAGGACTTGGAATGAATATTTCGCCTAAATCTATTCGCTTTGACGACGACACTTTGTGGGTCAGCCTGTCTGATGGCCGCACGATCGCCGCGCCGCTAACCTGGTTCCCGCGCCTGCTGCAGGCGACGCCCGAAGAAAGAGCCAAGGTTGAACTGAGCAAAGGCGGCTTGCACTGGGATGCGCTGGATGAAGATATATCGGTCGCCGGTTTGCTGGCCGGGCAGCGAGATCTGTCCGCGCGCGGTTCACACCAGCCGGCTTGAGGCCAATTAGCTATATGCCCAGTCGGCATCACACCCGGCGTAGCTGGGGTCAGATTTAAATCTCGATCAGCCTCGCTGCTTTTTGAGGTGACGTAGCGACCCTCGCTGCATGCGCCATGACGCAGCGGATCACGTGATCCCCGGTGGTGGCTCAAACCTCTAATCAGCGGCTTTTCTCAACCGGGTTGGCGGTCAGCCAGTTGGCCGGATAGGCCCGCATGAACTCTCGGGCCTTCTCGGGGCGGGTGCTGAGCCAGGCGTCGGCGGCGCCCTCGTTCAAGATCGCCAACATGCGTTTTTCATTGCCGGGCTGCTGGTAGCGGCTCATCAGGGCGTGGCTGTTGGCGTTCAGCGTGAGCAAGGTGAAGCTGATGATGACGTCGCCCTCCGCCCCCGTCCAGCCTTCCCACAAGCCCGCCACACTCATGGGCTTGCCATCGACACGGGCAATGCGGGTGGGCACGGCCTTGCCGCTGCGCCAATCATCTTCGATGAACGCCATCATCGGCACAACGCAGCGCTGCCCGCCCAGCCAGGCATCCCGGAAGTTGGTGGACGTGGTCACGGTTTCCGAGCGTGCATTGACCAGCTTGGTCGAACGCAGCTTGGCGTCAGACGCAGACTTGACCCATCGCGGCACCAGGCCAAATTGCCCGGCCACCAGCTCACGAGATGGCATCTCACGCGGGGGCTTGTCAGCGTCTGCGGCCTCTTGGGCCTCTTGGGCCTCTTGGGCCTCTTGGGCCTTCTGGGCTTGGGCCGCGCGGATGAAAACACCCGGTTGGCGCGGCCACACTTCGCGCCCCAGGGCGCAAGCGGGGGCCGCCACATGGAAGGCATCGGGATAAAGCGAGGCGATGTGAACGCTCTCGTAACGGGTACTCATGCGGCGATGCTATCGCAATGCAGCAATCAACAGCTGCGTTGCGGCCCACCCATCAGCCGCTGCGATCCAAGCCATGGCTCAAGATGCAGAAGCTTCTAATAATCTGCTAACCCGCGCCCAAAGAACTGCACTAGGCGCTCACACTGTCAGCCAACCGAGCCCGACACATGGCTGAAGCGTTCAGATTGAAAGTTCCGGGGGTTGCAGAGAAACCGGCAGCACACACCGCCTCGCATAGGCGACCTTCGCCGACACAAAAAGCTTGCGGAGGATGGCAAACTAACTGCTTCGGGCCAGGAAGGCCGGCCTTTTAACCCATCAAGGAACTTGCCATGCCTCAATTCGCCACGATTACCGGTGCAGTGACCTTCACACCGGGAGACGGTGTCCCCATCGAAATACCGCGCGGCCGCGTGGAAGTGGACTTGGCGCCCGACAGCGCCACTTTAAGCTGGGGAACTGACGGCGTTGCTGAAGTGACGGCCATTCCGCGCACGCAATTTGATGACTACGTGCGGGACGGCAAAATCACGATGACGCAGGAATAAAGCGCTGTGCCGTGAGGCACAAAAGCTGTTGACTCTGCCCGCTTGCAGCACGTCCATCGCCGGCAGTGTGATTGACACGCCCGATGACAGCGATGTGCTTGTAGTCGCAGTCGCTCAAGGGCTCACGCGGGCGCACGGAAAACGTGGCCTCCATTCAAGACACATCCAACGAACGCCTGCGCGAACATCTTGTCAACGACGGCGTCATGGCTGCACAAACCGGTCTGTACGTCTCTTTGCCAAAGACCATCTTTTCCCAAGCCCCAGCACGGCAGCCATGGCGGTCATGGGCCGTTCGACCAACGGCAGCCTGGCGTGGAAAACCCCAAGACAAAAAACTCGATGGAATGAAGCGGCAGCCCGTCAACGTGGCAGACCCACGGTTGCTATTATTTATATAGCTGCTTGCGCCCGTATCTATTGGGCTAGAGGCCATTTTTATCCAGAACAAGTCGATCGCTGTAAACTTGCCCTCATGCGCCCTTCAGAAGCTCTTTCCCTGCACCGCACGCAAATTCGCGAGATCGCGCTGCGCCACCGCGTGGTTGGGGTTCGGGTGTTCGGCTCCGCCCTGCGCGGCGACGATGTGGCGGGCAGCGATCTGGACCTGCTGGTGGAGCCCACCCCGCAAACCACGCTGATGGACATTGGCGCTATCCGCTTCGAGTTGAAGCAGTTGCTGGGGATGGACGTGGATGTGCTGACCCCTGACGGCCTGCCGGCGAGCTTCAGGGAACAGGTGCTGCGCGAGGCTGTGGCCCTATGAGCCGCGCAGACCCTGTGCGCCTTGCCGACTACCTTCGTCACATTCCGGCCTGCGGGCTCAAATAGCTTCGCTGCCCTGATTTGCGGAATCGCGTTGCTATTACTTTTATAGCTGCTCGCACACATACCACAAGGGCCAGACCTGTTTTCATCCCCAAACTCCAGCATCCAGGCCCCTTCCACCATGTCCCAACCCGACTTCAGCCCAGCCGCTGACCGCAACAAAGAGCCGATTCTCGATCTGCTGCACCAGTTGCTGCCCGAGCGCGGCAGTGCGCTGGAAATTGCCTCGGGCACCGGCCAGCATGTCGCCTGGTTTGCCGCCAACCTGCCGAACTGGAGCTGGCAGCCCAGCGACGCGCAGCTTAATGGGCTGCCCAGCATTGCCGCGCGCGTGGCGCAGCTGGATTTGAGCAATGTGCGCGCGCCCCTGCTGCTTGACGTGATGGCCGCGCACTGGCTGCCAGACGATGCGCGATTTGACGCGATTTACTGCGCCAACATGCTGCACATCTCGCCTTGGGCCACTTGCGCCGCCTTGATGCGTGGCAGCGCACGGCACCTGGCGCCGGGCGGCGTGCTGATCACCTACGGCCCGTATCTGGAAAGCGGCGTTGCGACATCGGCGGGCAATCTGGCGTTTGACCAAAGTCTGCGCGCGCAAAGCCCGGCCTGGGGCATTCGCCGAAGCAAAGACGTTGAGCGGGAGGCCGCAGGCGCCGGGCTGCAACTGTCGGCACGCCACGCCATGCCCGCCAACAACTTGTTGCTGGTGTGGAAGCAGGTTTCTGCGACGTAATCGGTGGCGGCTCGCGCATACTTCACACTGGCCCTCACTTCACACACCGTGCCCATGTCCCACCACCTGCTCTCCCCTCTCATTCATCCAACGCTGACGCGCCGCTCTGCCCTGATGGGCGCCATGGCGCTGCTGGCGCTGCCCGCATCACGCGTTGACGCAGCCGGCGCGCCGCAGCCCTCTGATGTCTGGCCCAACGCCGCGCAAGTGCCCGGCGGCATCGCCCGGCTGTCGCTTGGCCCCTCGGCGGCGCGGCCGGTGGCGCACGCGGGCGAGGCTCCCCTGCTGGTGCTGGGCGATGTGATTGAGTGGACGGCGCTGGTCGGCATTCCCTTGGCGGCCAAGCCCGGCGAAGCCAGCATTGCTGTGCAAACGGCCCAAGGCGGCCAGCGGCAAATTCCCTACACTGTGGCGCCCAAGCGCTATCTGGAGCAGCGCCTGAAGGTGGCGCCGGGCACGGTCGATCTGTCGCCCGAAGACCAGGCGCGCTACGAGCGCGAGCGCGCGCACCTGGCGACGGTGATGGCGACCTTCTCCGAACCCTTGCCGCAGACCTCGCTGCGCATGCGCGTGCCGGTGCCGGGGCGCCGCTCCAGCTCGTTCGGGCTGCGCCGCGTGTTCAACGGGCAGTCGCGCAATCCGCACAGCGGCATGGACTTCGCGGCCGCCATGGGAACGCCAGTGGCGGCGCCGCTGCCCGGACGGGTGATAGACACAGGCGACTATTTCTTCAACGGCAGCACCGTGTGGCTGGACCACGGCGGCGGGCTGCTGAGCATGCTGTGCCACCTGAGCGCCATCGACGTGAAGCCGGGCGACACTTTGAAAACCGGCGAGCGCCTGGGTGCGGTGGGCGCCACCGGCCGCGCAACCGGGCCGCACCTGCATTGGGGCGTGATGCTGAACCGGGCCATGGTGGACCCGGCACTGTTTCTGGCCGCCTGAAGCCATGCGGGTCGGGCCAGCCCATGGCACGCCGCCAAACGCACAAAAAGAGCCATTTTCCACAGGCAATCAGTGGCATCCATGAACTTTTGACCAATCCCCGCTGGCCGGCAGCAGCGGTGGCCACGGTTTCTCAGGACGAGGACGCGGGCCGTCTGAATAAGAGCAGTTCTATTTGACGCACCGCAAAAGCGCAGCCGACAAAGCGCACGGATGATCTAAAAATGCAGTGAGTGCTCAATCGCCCGGCATGACTTGTTTGAGCGGCCGCAAGGTCCGCGTAGCCATGAGTTGGTCCTGCATGTCGATCTCGATCAGCTTGCCGCTTTTAAGAGTCAACACCCGGTCAAACTTCGCAAATGTTGAAAACTGGTGACCGATAACAAGTTGCGTCTTTCCAGCGTGCATCTCGTTGAGCGCCCGGTCAATCGCCGCTGCGGACTCTGGATCGACCGCAGACGTTGGCTCGTCCAGGATCAGGATGGATGGCCGCTTGATCAGAGCACGTGCAAGACAGATGCGCTGACGCTGGCCGCCCGAAAGCAGGCAGCCGCGCTCGCCCACCAATGCGTCATAGCCATCGGTCAATTGCGAAATGAACGTATCGGCATGCGCCGCGCGGGCCGCTTGCTCAACCTCTTCCAGCGTTGCATCAGGTTTTCCATAGGCAATGTTTTCGCGGATGCTGGCGCCAAACAAAATGGTGTCTTGCAGCACGATGCCGATCTCGCGACGCAGCGACTCGCGTGTGTACGCAGCAAGGTTGCGGCCATCAATGCGGATCGCCCCAGCCTGTGGTTCGTACAGGCGCAGCAGCAGGCTGACCAGGGTTGATTTCCCGGCGCCCGAGGCACCAATCAGCGCGACGCGTTCGCCCGCACGAATGTGCAATGACACGTCATCGAGGATGGGTGCGGCGTTCTCGTAGCCAAAAGTGACATGCTCCAGCACGATCTCTCCCTTGAGATCGTTTGCTTTGATGGCGTCGGGAAAGTCGAGAATATCTGGCTCAATCGCAAACACTTCGCTCACCCGCTCCGCACTGACGCGGGCGCGCGAAAACTTTGCCCAGATCTTGCCAAGGTCTTTGATGGGTCGGTACAGGTTGTTGACATAAGCCACGAAAACCAGCAAGTCGCCGGGCGTGATCTGCCCTTTAAGTGCGAGCCAGGCGCCAACCAGTACCGTGCCCGCTGTACCCAGCGCAGTGGCCAAGCCGATGGCTTTGGAAACCGCCGCGGCGGAGCGAGCGTTGATAAGCCCCGACTCCAGGCTTTGAGCACTCTCAGCCGAAAACCGCTCATGCTCGAAATTTTCGCGACCGAAGGCCTGTACCAGCGCGATCGAGGACAACACCTCGTTCAGCCGCGAGATCACCATGCCCTCCTGCTTGCGCTGGGAGCGGGCCGACAGCCGTATCTTTCGATTCAGGAAGTACAGCACGGTAAAAAGCAGCGGCAGTGTTGCCAGCACCACAAGGGCGAGTCGCCAGTTCATCGCCAGCATGATCACCAGCACACCGGCCAACATCAGAAGTTGCGCGGTAAAGTGGATTGCCCAGTCGGCGAACACATCGCGGATCAAGTTGGTGTCAGACGCGACTTTGTTGAGCAGCTCGCCAGAACGCGAACGATTGTGAAAAGACAGCGACAGTTGCTGCAGGTGAGAGAACAACTCACGCCGCAGCGTATAAACCATTTCGTAGCCAACCTTGGCACTCAAATACGTTTGCAGATAGGCAAAGCCGCCACTTAACAAGGCAATCACCGCAATGGAGCACGAAACCACGACCAAGGCAACAGTGGTGCCACTTGCGAAAAGGGGCTGGAGCCAGTCAAGACTTGAAGGCAGCGGCTTTGCCAGCAAGATGTAGTCGATCACGATCTTGATCGGCCACGGCGACAAAAGCTCCATCGCAGTAGCCCCCAGCAAGCTGAGGAAGGCAAACGCAATGCTCCACTTGCGGGCGCGCAAGTCGGCGAGGACGATGCGCCTGAAGCGCGAGGACCCCGGTTTCATAGGTTGATGTCCAGTTTCGAATTTGCGCCCCGCGCCAGCGACGTATGAAGTACCTCCTTGCGACCCGGAATCGCGTGGACCCGGCCGCTCCACTGCGAAAATGCCCGCCGCGCTGAATCACATGATGAAGCTGTCATGGCATACCCCGGTTTTGTTTCCGCTCAAGGTAAATGTCGCAACTTCAGTCTTGGCACCAAGCCGGATGCGATAAAAAAATTTGTTGCGCAAACGCAGTTCAGGCCAACGCTCATGGGGCCAATCCAGAAGTTTTCCCATCAATACACGGTTGGTGTTGCGATGCCCGACGATCAGAATGCGGCGTCCACGGTGCTGCTGAAGAATTTCCTGAAGTGCCTGACTGACGCGCTGCATCAAGTCGTGGTAGTTCTCGGCGCCTGGCACCTGATAACCCCACATGTCGGCATGCACTTGCGCCCACATGGCCTGGGCCTGGGGATCGCGTTCATCCCGAAAGCGCCCTTGCAGCACCCCGAGATTCATCTCGTTGAGCGCCGACAAGGAGTTGATCGGCAATTGTTTGGCGCTGGCAGTGGGCTGTGCCGTGTGGATCGTGCGTTGTAGTTCGCTCGCGTAAATCGCCGCGAGGTCTTCGTCTTGCAGGCACTGCGCCAAAGCTTCACTTTGCTGCTGGCCTTTGGGTGACAAGCCAGGATTGAGCTGCCCGGTCACGCGGCTTTGATTGTTCCATTCGCTTTGACCATGCCGCGCCACGTAAAGCGTGGTCACGGCTGGATTGTTAGAACTGAGAAGCGGTCCCGTCATGCTGGCTGACCTGACTTTCCCGCGACGGTCCGCGTACTCGCACTCGCACCTGCGGCAAAGTAATAGCTCCTGTACCACGCCACAAATCGCCGCACCCCCTGCTCCAGCGACGTAGCCGGTCGGGAGGTTCCAATAAGCGCCTGCAAACGTGACACGTCTGCATAAGTGGCTGGCACGTCGCCCGGCTGCATGGGCTGCAGATCGAGCTGCGCCTTGCGCCCAAGGGCGCGCTCAAGCTCGGCTATGAAATCGAGCAGCGGTACGGGCGCGTTGCTGCCGATGTTGAGTACACGGTACGGCGCGGAGTGGTCATCTGCGCAAGCCGGAGAGTGGTCCAGCGCGCCCAGCACACCGGCAACAATATCGTCGATGTAGGTGAAGTCGCGGCTCATCTGCCCGTGGTTGAACACCGCAATCGGCTCACCAGCGAGGATGGCGCGCGTAAAAGAAAAATAGGCCATGTCGGGCCGACCCCATGGTCCGTAAACCGTGAAAAAGCGTAAGCCCGTGCAGGGCAGTCCGTACAGGTGGCTGTAGCTGTGGGCCATCAGCTCATTGGCCTTCTTGGTGGCGGCGTACAGACTGACGGGCCGGTCCACCGGGTCGCCCTCAGAAAATGGCAGTTTCCGATTTCCGCCGTACACGCTGGAACTGCTGGCGTACACCAGGTGCAGGCAAGCGCTTGCGCGGCAGCCCTCCAAAACGTTGAGGAAGCCCACCAGGTTGGCCTGTGCGTAGTCGAGAGGATGGGTGATGGAATGGCGCACGCCGGCCTGAGCAGCTAGGTGCACAACCCGCTCAAACCCGCCCTGGGCAAAGCGGTTTTCCACGGCTGCCGGGTCTGCAATGTCCAGCCGCTCAAAGGTGAAGCCTGGCTGGCCGGTCAGCTGAGCCAATCTCGCGCGCTTGAGCGCCGGATCGTAATAGTCGTTCAGGTTATCGATGCCCACCACGCTATCGCCGCGTGCCAGTAGCGCCTGCGCGACATGCAACCCAATGAACCCGGCAACACCAGTGACAAGGACGCTCGATTTAACAGCAGTCATCACAGCCGCCATACCTGAAGCCCACTTGCCCGTAACCCTGTCGCGTCGAAGCAGCCTTTGACGTCCATGAAACACCCTGCGCGCACTAGCTTCTGACTAATGTCTTCCATGCTTAAAGCTACCAACTCGTTATGCGCGACGGCGGCAATCATGGCATCGGCACGCGGCAGGTCGCGCCACGGCAGCAGCGTCACGCCGTATTCGTGCAGCGCCGTTTCGGGGTCTGCCACCGGATCGTGCACATGGACCTCAACGCCGTAGGCCTGCAATTCACAGATGACGTCGTAGACCTTGCTGTTGCGCAGGTCGGCGCAGTTTTCCTTGAAGCTCAGCCCCAGCACATTGACTTTTGCGCCCTTGATGTAGCTGCCCGCCGCAATCATCTGCTTGATGGTCTGCTCGGCGATGAACTTGCCCATGCCGTCGTTAATGCGCCGCCCCGCCAGAATGACCTGCGGGTGGTAACCGAGCATCTCGGCCTTGTGCGTCAGGTAGAACGGATCGACGCCTATACAGTGGCCGCCCACCAGGCCGGGCCGAAAGCGCAAAAAGTTCCACTTCGTTGCCGCCGCGTCCAGCACCTCGTTGGTGTCGATGCCGATGCGCTCGAAGATGATCGCCAGCTCATTCATCAACGCGATGTTCAGATCGCGCTGTGTGTTTTCAATCACCTTGCAGGCCTCGGCCGCCTTGATGCTGGTGCAGCGATGGACGCCGGCAGACACCACCATTTCGTAGAGCGCGGCCACGCGGTCCAGCGTTTGCGGCGTATCGCCCGCCACCACCTTGGTGACGTTGATCAGGCTGTGGCTGCCGTCGCCTGGATTGATGCGTTCGGGGCTGTATCCGACGAAGAAGTCCTGTTTCCAGCGCAGACCTGAAGCGCGTTCGAGCACCGGAATACAAACCTCTTCGGTAGCGCCCGGGTACACCGTGGACTCATAGACCACCGTTGCTCCCTTGTTCAGGTTCTCCCCAATCGCCTGGCTGGCGCGGATCAACGGCCCGAAGTCCGGCGTGTGGGCAGAATCGACCGGCGTCGGTACCGCCACCAGCACGATGTTTGCCTCGCGCAGCACTGCGGGATCGCAGTGGTATTCGGCGCCTTTCGCAAGCCGCATCTCTTGACTTGATATCTCGCGGGAGGGATCCTTGTAGTCGCGGCACGACGCGACTTTCTTGGCGTCTATATCAAAACCCAGGGTGCGCAGCTTCTTGCCGAACTCCACCACCAGGGGCAGGCCGACATAGCCGAGCCCGACAACAGCAACGGTGGTCATATTATTTCCTCCATAACGAGATTAATGGCGGCAACCGCAAGCGCTGGCACATTCATGGACCGGCCAATTGGGTGGTACTCGATGCCCGCGTTGCGCACCGTCCGTGGGTTAAAAAGATTTCGGCCGTCAAATATTACGGGCTGCTTGAGCAACTGCTTCATCCGGGCAAAGTCCGGCGAGCGGAAGTGCCGCCATTCTGTGACGATGATCAGCGCATCTGCTCCCTGCAGCGCATCATTGGGCGTGGCGGCAAACTCCAGCTGCGCGGAGTCCATCGCAAAGACGCGCCGCGCCTCGTCCATCGCCACCGGGTCATGCGCCACCACACGCGCACCGCGCCGCACCAGTGCGGCCACCACGACACGGCTGGGTGCCTCGCGCAGGTCGTCGGTGTCGGGCTTGAAAGCCAAACCCCACAACGCGAACAGCCGGCCGTGCAAGTCTTCGCCGAAGCGCTCGACGATGCGGTCGACCAGCACATGCTTTTGCCGCTCGTTGGCTCGCTCTACAGCGCCGAGTACATGCAGTGGTTCGCCCACGCTTTCGGCGCTGTGCAGCAAGGCCTTCACGTCCTTGGGGAAGCATGAGCCGCCGTAGCCGCAACCCGGATAGAGAAACTGCGCGCCTATGCGCGGGTCGCTGCCGATGCCGCGCCGCACCTGTTCGATGTCGGCGCCCAGCTTTTCGGCCAGCAGCGCCATTTCGTTCATGAAGCTGATGCGCGTGGCCAGCATGGCGTTGGCAGCGTACTTGGTCAGTTCGGCCGAGCGTATGTCCATCATGACCAGCTTGTCGCGCTGGCGCTGAAACGGTGCATACAGCGCCTGCATCAGGTATTGCGCGCGCTCGTCATCAACGCCAACCACGATGCGGTCCGGGCGCATGAAGTCTTCGACCGCAGCGCCTTCCTTCAAAAACTCGGGGTTGGACACAACACTGAAAGGCACGTCGACGCAGCGCCGCGCCAGCGCCTTGGTGACCGCTCCGCGCACCGCATCGGCCGTACCGACCGGCACCGTGCTTTTATCGACCACCAGCTTGTAGTCAGTCATATGCTCGCCGATGGTGCGCGCGGCGGCCAGCACATGTTGCATGTCGGCCGAGCCGTCCTCGTCGGGCGGCGTGCCGACGGCGATGAACTGAATGGTGCCGAAGCGCACGCCTTCCTTCAGGTCGGTGGTGAAATGCAGCCGCCCGCCGCTCACGTTGCGCGCCACGATTTCCGCCAGGCCGGGCTCAAAGATCGGCAGGTCGCCGTTTTGGATACGCTCAATTTTTCGCTGGTCGACATCGACGCACAGAACGTCGTTGCCCATTTCGGCGAAGCACGCGCCAGTGACCAAGCCCACATAACCGGTGCCAATGACAGTGAGTTTCATTCTTGTCTCTCCAGTTGAATCGAAGGTTAAAAGTTGACTGACATGCCTAGCTCGATTGCGCGCGCCGGATTGCGCCGGTTGCTGGCGAAGGCCGCGCCAGGCTTGAAGCGCGACCACTTGAATGTGAGCTCTACCTGCCGCCACTCGCGCAGTACCACCGCCAGATCGAGTTCGCGGCCGATGTCGCCGTTCGCGCCCAAAGGGTCAGTGCTCAGGCGCGCGCCGGGCAGCTCGGTAGAGGGAACGCGCTGGCGGTAGCGGTGCGCTACCAGCTCAACCGAGCTGTTGCCGAGAACGCGAACGCCCGCACCCAGCGTGCTCACCGCCAGGTTGGACAGCTCGGGCTGCAGCAACTCCCCGTAGCGGCGCAGCCGCTTGACGCCGGCCAAGCGGGTTTTGTTCTCCTGGAGTCCGGTCTGGCGAAAGTTGGCGTCAAGCGTGGCACTGCGTTCACCGCCCGAACCGCGCGCATAGCCCAGCGTGACCGACGGACGCAGCGGGACCGGGAAGATCAGCGTCGCGCCGACGTCCAGCGCCTGGCCGCGCACGCGTCGCGTGCTGCTGCTGCCGGCAGTGAACTGGCCATCAGCGCGCTCGCTGTAGCGCGTAAGCGTCTCGCTGCCGCGCAGCATGGCGGCATCGGCCCAGTAGGCCAGGCGAGGACCTTTGTCAAAGCGCCATTCACCGCTGGCGCGCAAGCCGTGCCAACGGGCGGTAAGGTCGCTCGGATCGGTGTCGTCTTCGCTGGCTGCCAGCGAGCCGACGGTCGGTCGTGCGGAGCTGTCGCGCGCATGCAGCCAGAACGCATCGATCGTATGGCGGCGTGCAAGGCGCCAAGTCGCTTGCCCGAACCAGCGATTCACGCCGCGCACGCTGGGCTTGATCCCATGTTCGGCCGAAGACACCCGCGCAACTTCGCGCGCGAGGCCGGTGTCCAGGCGCCATTTGTCGCCGGCGTAGAGCACGCGCACGGCGTCCAGGTCATCGTCCCACCACCAGGCGCGGCGGTCGATCAGCGCTACGCGACCGGCCTGCAGCGCCCAGAGGGTGCCGCCCAGCCGCTCAAACTTGACCCAGGCCTGGCCGCGCTCCAGCGCCTGGCTCGTCTGCTTGCCGTCGCTGCCCTGTGTGCGGCGCGATTCGTGCAGGCCGACAGCCTGCAAAAAGAGCTCGGTGTCCTGGGTTGGCCGCGTGCGCGCCTCCAGCTTGACTTCGTGCTCACGCACGCGGCGATCACGCGCCGTGGCAGAGTTAAGGTCGAAGTTGTCGCGCAGCTCATCGCTGTATTCCCAGCTGCCACTCAGCTGCACAGGCCGGCCGAGGGCATTGACCGTCAGGGGCTGCTCGGAGCGGCGTTCGTCGACGCGCAGTCCCGCGGGTTCTGGTGGCGTGACGAGCCCGACGGGTGTTAAGTCCTGCGCGTGAACCGTTGCGCCCAGCGCCTGGCATGCCGCGGCGGCTAGAACCAGGAGAGTGGAAAAGTTCATGGGTGTGTCCTTTTGTCGCACTCAGGCCGCGATGTGGAGCGCAGCCTTGCCAAGGCATTCAACGCTTGTTGGCTGCAGCGCGCGCATGGAGCGCCAGCGCAGACGCGAATGCCGCGCCAGCGCGACGAGCCAGCCTTCAAGCAAGGCCAGCTCGCCGTCATCCATTGCCGCGTGATGCAGCATCAGGCCTAGCGGCTGGCCGTCGGCGTTGCGCTGGCTGATGGCGCGCGCCAGCGCCTCGGCCAGGGCTGCCGGACCGCCGGCACGGTGGTGTTTGCACCAGTCCACGTCAACCGGCAGTTCCGGCAGCGCGCGCTGCGGCGTGGCGCCGCGGTCGCGCGACAGTACTGCGTAGCCCAACTCGGCCAGCAGCCCTGGCGTGCCGGGTGCGCAGCGGTTCCAGGGGGGGGTGAAGATGGCGTCCAGGCGATCGTCAAAATGCTGCTGCAACAGGGCGCGGCCACGCAGCAAGTCCTGGCGCTGCGCATCCATATCGCGCGCCGCGCCAAACTCGCCCGAACGACCCTCGCTCTGGTGGTTGGCGTGGGCGTAGCCGTGCTGGTGCACGCCGACGCGCCCGGGCGCGGCATCGATGCGCGCGCGCAGCGCATGCGCCAGTGCATCACCGAGGGCCAGCGGAATCACCGCCAGATCGATCACCACGCCGGCGCGCGCCGCGACATCGAGAAGCGCGATCAGGCGCGCGTCATTCCAGCCGGCGTCGTCGTCCCGCAGAAAGATATCAAGCGGCGCGCTTGCCGCATCGAGTGCGACACGCACTGGGGTCAAGACGTCAGACATGTTGCTTCCTGAATTTGGGTTTGGCGTTGCTGGGCCTGCAACTGGGCGAGGATGCTGGCGCTGCGCTCAGCGCCGTCCAGCGCGAGTGCAGCGGGCTGTGGCTTGAAGGCCAGCAGTCGTTCGATGGCGGTGGCCAGGACTTCGGGGCGCAAGGCGTCGGCGTCAAGCTGCAGCATGGCGCCCAGCGCGGCCAAACGTTCGGCGCGCTGGCTTTGCTCGTTTTCCGTGGCCGTCTGGTAAGGCACGACCAGAGCCGGAACGCCGGATACGACCAGGTCGAGCGCGGTGTTGTAGCCGCACTGGCTGAGCGAGGCCCGCGCAGCGCGCATCTCCAGCACCATGTCGCTGACGTGGCGCACCAGCTCGACGCCCGGCATGCCTTCAGCCTGGCGCTGCAGGGCTTGCCAGTGCGGCTCGGGCAGGAATGGCCCGGCGATGATCCGCATCGGCAAGGGCTGCGCCAGCAGCGCGCGCGCCGCCAGAGCACAACGAAACAGCGCATCGCCGACGATGCCGCCGCCAGCAGACACCAACAGGTGCCCGCCGCGCACGCATGAAGCGGCCCGCTCGCGTGCAGGCACAACAAAGCCGCTGTGAAATACCGGAGTTCGCATCGGCCGTGTTGGCCGAAAGCTCGTCTCCAGCCGGGCAAATTCAGGGTCCGAATGCACCAGAACCGCATCAAAGTAACGGTCGGTCAGCCAGCGCGCACGGTCATCGTGGTGCTGCTGGTCGGGCCGCACGTCAACCAAAATGTCGCGCAGGCTGCAGGCCACCAGCGCACCACTGGGCTGGGCGCGCGCGGCGCGAATCATCGGCAGTATTTCGGTGGCGAACTTCTTGCGGCCAAAGGGGAACAATTCGACCAGCAACACATCGGGCTGGGTCGAAACTACCGCCGCATCGATCAGGCGGCGGCGTTCGACGCGCGCAGCGGCCACGTCAAACACGGCATCACGGCTGACGACGGTGTGGCCATCGTCCATACCCAGCGGCGGTAGGTCGATGCGTTCAATTCCCGCCGGCACCAGCACACCTGGCGGCAATCGGCCGCCGTTCAAAAAGACCACGCGAAAGCGTTGGGCCAGCGCAGTAGCCAGCGCGAAGCTGCGTGTCAGGTGTCCGATGCCCAGCGAATGCTGGCAGTAAAACAGCAGCGTTGGCAGTGATGGGTTACCCATGACGGCGCTCCACCAAGGGTTGCGGCAAGGCCAGTGAGGCGAAGGCTAGCGCTACGCGCTGCTGGTTCAGACAGGCGAGGTACGAAGCAGTATTCATGTTGTTGGCTCCGTTAAAACAAGGGCAAGGCGCTGTTCGGTGCGCGCAAGGCGCAAGGCAAGTTCAGCGCGCCATCCGGGCCGCTGGTAGATGAAGGCTCGGCTGGCTTGCAGCAAGGACTGCATGGCGCAGTGCCAAAGCAGGCCCAGCGGTTCAAAGTGCCGGGGTGCAGCGCTGCAGTAGCCTGCGATCAACGCGGCAACGGCGGCCGCGCACCGGGACGCGGGCAACTCCGCCTGTTCCAGCTTGACGATGAACTCGGCCAGGTCTTCCATGGGATTGCCAAGAGCAAATTCGTCAAAGTCAAACAGCACGACACGACCGGCATTGATCCAGACCTGATCAGGATGGAAGTCGCCGTGAATCAGCGTCGGCGGCGCATCGGGAAGATCGCGAGCCGCCAGGGCCAGCCCTTCAGTGATCGCTGCGACACGTGAACCAAGCTCGGGGACCGCGCGGACGAGCTTCACCTGACGGCGCTGTAGTTCGGCAAGCCAGTGCGACAGCGGCCGTCGGCTGCTGGTATTCAGGGGCGCCTGCTGCAGATGCGCCAGTGCGCGCCCCACGGCGCGAAACGCGCAGGTAGCTTTTGCTGTATCGGCCAGCGACATCAGCGTTTGCCCGCTGGCAGCAGCCTGCCACAGCGTGCGCGTGGCGGCGTCAAAACCCAGCGGCTCGGCCACGCACGGAGCGCTGGCGTCTCGCTGCGCCAATCTCCAAAAGTAAACAAAGCGTTCATGCAGCAGGCTTGCATGGTCATCCGCGAAGGTCTTGCCGTACACCACGCGCGGGGCGAGCGCCGCTTCGCCCGACAGCGTGTAGCGCAAGGTGGCGCGGCGCTCCGGTTCGTAGCGCAGCGTCTCGACCAAGGTGACCGCCTGCCCGCCAGCAGTGCAACATTCCGGCAAACAATCGGAAAACTTAAGCGGATCGAGTAACTGCGGCAGCTGCGGCAGGCCGGGGTCGTAGGGCCAGGGCCAAAGCAGCATATCAAGCTCGGGCAAATGCAGCGCCGGCGTCCCCTTCGCCGCGTCGGCACTGGCACCATCACGGTAAACCTTACCGTAAAAGTGGCGTGGAAAGTGACACCCGGTGGCTGTATCAGTCACATCGAGCTCATAGCAAAGCGTTAGCGGGACCGGATGGCGGCGGCGGGAACTGCTGCGTCTCACTTTGGATATACGAAGCTGGGCAATTCCGAAGGGGCCATCGGGTAGCTCCGGCAAAGCTATTTGTAACAGCGCGCGCATTGCCTCGGGCTCCAGGCAGGTATCGATCGAGAGCGTCTGTGAGGGGCGCGGCATCACACTTCCTCCAGACTTTGGCTGCGGGCGATGTCCGCCGCCAGTGTGATCAGCCCTGGCGCTATCGCGAAGCGGCCGGGCTTGAGGTTGACCACGCAGCGCCAAGCGCGCTGGCAAAGCAGGTTCCAGGCGCAGGCCCAGGCAAGCGCCTGAGGAGGTGGTTGTATACCCCCGGCGCCGGCATAGCCCTCAAGCAATGCCTGCCAGGCTTGCTGATCGCGTGTCGGCGCGCCACCTTCGAGCACCGCCCGGTACATGCCTTCGGCCATCCAGGCACCCAGCTCCAGCAGCGCGGGTCCGCGATGCAGGTCGTCAAGGTCGATCAACGCGAGTTGATCACCATCGGACAGCACGTTGCGCGGGTGCAGGTCGCCGTGCAGCGTCACCAGGTCCGCACCTTCTAGCCAGCGCAGGCCGTCAGTCAAGTATTCTGCGGCGCGCCGTAGCGTGCCGCGCGATGCCGGCAGAGCATCGCCCAGCAGCTCGGTGATTTGAATCAGACGGGTGTAAAGAACGGCGCGTGAAAGGTCGCTCGCCGCAGCCACGGGCGTGCCGTGCAATGCGGCCAATTGCGCGCCCAGTGGCGTAGCCAGTCGGGTCGCTTCAGTGCGTGGCAGGTCAAGCAACGCCCGGCCTGGCAGCCCCAGTTGCCAGCGCAGTGCATGGGCAGGCTGCCACAACAAGGCTCGCGGTGTGCGCAGGCTACCAGCATCCCAGGCCGGCGAGGCCTGCAGCGTGCGCAGTATCTCGTGCGCCAAAGCGCCATCTGGCTCGCGGCTGGCCTTGGCATAGACACGCTGCTGGACGTGCTGCCCGCCGGCCTGCCAGCGCAGATCCAGTCGCGCGGTCAGGCGCTGTTCGGGCACATACTGCACGATCTCTATCTCATGATTGATCAGGGCGCCGCGCCCGTCGCTAAGTACCGCCACGAGTTCGGGCAACACATGCTCGCGCAAAGCATGGGCATCGGCCAGCAATTGCGGGGCGGTGAGTTTGGCGTCGTTGGGCCACCACCAAGTGAGCATGTCGAGCGCCGGCAGCAGTCGCAGTGCCGGCCCGGAGAGCGTGGCATGCAGCGGCGTGGCACTGACGCTCGCGGCGCGGCGCACCGAATCACCACCGCTGCACAGGCGCGCCGTCACGCGTTGCTCCAGCGCCAGACCGCTAATACCATCACGCAAACGCAGCAGGTAGGAAAGCGTGCAATTGCGGTTTGGCCGGTATTTAACGCGTTCGATAGTGCAGCTCTCAAGCTGACTGCCGTGTACGCGCAACTCGTCGGCGAACACTTCGGCCATGGCGTGCACGTCAAACGCGCGCGCCAGCTGTGGCAGCGCCGGATCCTGCGGCAGCGTGTGAAAAGAAGTCATCCGTGACACCCTGCCCCTTCAATCAGACGGACCACGCCACCTGGCCCGTGCAGCGTGGCACCGGCATGAGAGACTGCCCGAAGCATGCTGCCATCAGCTGCTTCTCGCCAGTGCAGCCAGCGACCGAAAAACTGGTACGGGCCAATACGCCAGCAGCGCGCTACCACGCCACGCGCATGAAACCAGACGTCATGCATGGGCTCGCCGTCCAGTGTCAAGCCGATGCGCAGTGCGCGCGTAGTCAGGTCGCCCTCGACTGCGACCTCGCCAACTGCCGGCAAGTCGCTCACGGCCAACGGGGGCTCACTGCCCGCCCAAGGCAGCAGCACCGTGTCGAAATCGGCATCGCAGCCGCGCGCTGTGGTGCGCAGCGCCGGCGCAGGCTGTTTTTCCCCGTAGCGTGCCGAGATCCATCCGGCAGCGAGCCTGGCGCGCTGGCCGGCGCGTGAGGGCTGAGCGATGCACAGTCCGGGGCTGGAAAGCTGTGTGCCGTTTTTGTCCAGCAGCGTGGTGTGCTGATCGGCGTCTGGACCAAGCTGAAAGTTCAGCGAGTAGTCGTGAACACTTTCCGCACGCAACCAGTCGCTGACAATCCAGTAACGACGGTCAACAAAGACGATGCAGCGCTGGTGCAGCGCGTCGTACTCATGGCTGTCGCAGCGGCCGTGTAGCAGGTCCAGCACGGCGCTGGCGGCGCACTCGATCAGCGTGGTCTCAGGCGCTGGTCCGCCAATTTTGTGTCGCACCGAGCCTTGCGAGTGGCGCGACGGCTGCTTGATCGGTTTCGGCAGATAGCGCGTCTGCGGCAGGTCGTCCACGCAAACGGTATTGTGGGCGGCGGTGCTACGAAAGTGGACGCGCCAATTTGTCTCTCCTGCCTCGCTGTAGGTGAAGCGGCCCGGATCGACGACCAGCGACCGGCCGTTGGCTGCAAGCTCGAAGCTGAGTGCATCGAAGTGGCCGTGATTGCCTTCGCCCAGCGGTCCGCAGTCGAACACCAGATGCTGCGCGTCGGCAAATTGTGGCGACGCCGGCCAGCCGCTGCGCAGCACATGATAGCCACTGGCAAGAAAATGGGCGGCACGGCGCGCTGGCGGTGTGCCTTGCCGGCCCCGCGTAGCGACGAAGCGCATGTCCTCTCGGTCGAACAGCTGCGCACCCTGCAGCAGCAGCGGCAAATAGCTGCGTGCATCACCATCGGAAAAGCTCGGTACGATGCCGTCAGGCTTGTGCACATGCAGGCTGAATTCAAGCGCGCGCTCCAGCGCCTCATCCATCGCTGTCGGTACGGTTTCGCCGTTGTTTGCGGCCAGATTGCGCACCTGCAGCCAGTTGCGCAGCGCGAGATGGTGGTAGTCGGTCGACAGTTCGCAGTGCACACCATCGGCCAGCAGGTCAGCCTGAATGTTGGCCAAGGTCTCACGCAGTGCGAACGCGCGCCAGTGCGCCGCACGCTGGAACTCCGGGAACACTGCACCGGCCAGACAGATAGCCAGCAGCTCCAGCGTGCGGTGGTTGCGCTTGGGCGTCAGATTGGCGCAAAGGTATTCAACCTGTTCGTGAAGGGAATGCAGCATGCGGCGAAGGAATCCCGCCTCTACCGGCGCTGCCTGGTCTGGTCTGTCGTGCATCACCATGCCGTGCAGGCTGTAAATCCAGTTCTGCACGCGCCGGCCCGTCACGTCGGCGGCGATAAAGTCCGGCGGTGTCACCCGAATCCACCCATCAATGAGCTGCGCCCAGCGCCGCACATAGCGCGCGTCGCCACTCGTCTGCCATGCCTGGGACAGCCCTGCGGCGTAGTAGAACTTGTGCAACAGAATGTGCCACTCGATATCTGAGCTGGGATTGCTAAGCCAATCCAGCGGGTCGGCGAGCGCATGGGTTTCGCCATTGAACTCGAAGCGACCTTGCATCAGGCCTTCTATACGGGTAGGAAGAACTTCCTCCGGGTCCACCACCGCCTCGAAAGACACTGTGCGCGCACTGCGGTAGTGGGCGAGCAGCGCAGCGTCATCCAGATCGTCCCACGGCGCACAAAACAGGACGTCGGTGTTGCCGGCGGTGGCAGCCAAACCCGCAGCAGAAAAAACGGCCACGTTCATGTCGTCACCCCTTCAATGGGCGCGAGGTTAGAGGTGCCCCGCGCCTGCTGCAGCTGCCAGGCGAACAGATCGCGCAACGCCACGGTTGTACGGCGCGAGTCGAAGCGCTCACACATGCGCTGGCGCCCGCCCTGCGCCAGGCACACGTGCAGCGCATCGTCTTGCAGCACGCGCCTGAGTGCCTGGGCTAGCCCGGCCGGGTCGCGCGGCTCAACCAGCAGGCCGTGCACGCCATCGTCGATGAGTTCTGGAATTCCCGAGATGCGCGTGGAGACCACTGGCACGCCCATCGCCATTGACTCGGCCAGCACGTTCGGAAAACCGTCGCGATCACCGTCATCCATCACCTGGCAGGGCAGCGCGAAGACGTGGGCGCGGGCGTAGATGGCGCGCAAGCGATCCTGGGTCATGGCGCCGCGCAAACTTACCTGGTCGCCCAGCCCGCGCTCGGCAATCAGGCGGCGAATCGACTCGTAAGCGCTTCCGCGCTCGCCGACGATGATGCAGGCGAAGGCCACGCCGGCGTCACGCAGCCAGGCGCAGGCTTCGATCAGCTGGTCAAAGCCCTTTTTTTCGACGAAGCGGCCCACCGAAAGAATCAGCGGCGGCGTGCCGGTCTGGCGCCGTGGTCGCACGAGCCGGTCGGTCTCAAGCCCATTGGGCATCATGTGCGGTGGGGCAAACCATTCAGTATCGAGCCCGTGGTAAATCGCGTGCACCTCGTTTGGCCGAGGGTGACGCGCGCGCAATACCTGCGCGTTGGCGCAGGTACAGGTTGCGACGAAGCGAGCGTCCTCCATCTTGCGCTCGAGCAACGTACCGGGGTTGAGGTCTGCCTGATAGATGTCCTTGGCATGCGCGGTAAAGCTGTAGCTGATGCCCGTCATGCGGCTGGCAAACCAGGTGATAGTGGCCACGCCATGGCAGAAGTGGCCGTGCAGGTGGCCCACGTCGCCTTGACGCATCACGTCGGCCGCGATCGCACCGGCCTGCAAGAATTCTTTGACAAAAACCTTGCGCAGGCGCGTGTGGCCTTGCTCGTCGCGGCTACGGTGACGCCACGACAACTGCAAAGCGCTAGCCAGCGCGCCCGCCCAGCGCAGCGGGTGGCGTGCAGCAACCTGGGCGTGAGCGTGCCAGAACGCTCCCAGGTTGTCGCCCAACCAGCGGACCAGCGTAGTACCAGACAGCGAGGAAGCCTCTGTCAGGTAACGCAGCGGTGCGCGGATTTCACCCACCACCGGATGCACCATTAGCTCGCGCTCGTCTTTTACCGAGTACAGGCGCAACGCCAGGCCAAGTCGTTCGAGCTGGTAAATTTCGTGCGCAATAAAGGTTTCCGACAAGCGCGGAAAACCATTCATCACGTAAGCCACGGCTTGGCGGCCTTTGGGCGTGTCACGCGACGGCATAGGGAGAGCTGTGGGCATGGGATGTCTCCAGCAGCTGGATCACCAGCCGCAGGTTGTGGTCGTTGTCAAAGGTTTCGGTAACGGCCTGGCGTGCGGCACGTCCTAGGGCTGCGCCCAGGATTGGGTCGCCGATCAGTCGGGTCACTGCATCGGCCAGCGCTGCCGGGTCGTCAGGTTCTATAAGCAGGCCGTTGCGGCCATGGCAGACGATCTCCGGAATACCCGAGACGTTGGTGGCCACCACGGGCACACCCATGGCCATGGCCTCCAGAAGCACGTTGGGAATGCCGTCGCGATCACCATCAGCGGCCACCCGCGAAGGCTGAACGTACACGGTGGCACGCGCGTAGCAGTCTATGACGTGCTCGCGCGTCAGTTTGCCGGTGAGCTGGACCTGGCTCTGCAAGCCATGGCTTGCGATGAGCGCCTGCAGCCGTTCTTGCTCTTCGCCATAACCCACAATCTCGCAGCGAAAATGCTGGCCGCGCTGGCGCAGTAGACCGCACGCGTCTATCAAGGTGTCCAGGCCCTTCTTTTCGCGCAGCCGGCCTACGCTCAAAATCAGCGGAACCCCGCTTGGCGCCAGCCGGTGCTGCGGATGAAATACCGCGTGGTCTATGCCGTGGTACATGCGCTGCACGTTGGCGTCAGGCGCGATGGCGCGCAGCGTCTGGCAATTGAAGTCGGTGCAGGTGACCGTGAAACGGGCGGCGCCCATCTTGCGCCGCAGGTCGTCGGTGTCGGAAAGGTAAATATCCTTGGCATGCGCGGATATTGAAAACGGCATGCCAGCCAGGCACGACACCAGTTCGGCCACATCGGCCGGCGTCGAGATGAAGTGCGTGTGCAGGTGCCGCACGCCGTCGTCGCGCAATTGCCCGGCCAGCCAGCCGGCACGCGCAAAGTCAATGAAACCGGCACGCCCGCGACCGCTGGCCAGGCGCAGCGCCCGCAGGTAATGTAATGGCCGCGTCGCAAGCCAGCGCGCATGGCGCACGGCAAAACCGCGCCAGTCCGCGCGCAGCGACGCCGGCACGCAGGTAATTGTCGAGTGCACCCCCGCCACCGCCGGGTGCGCCAGCGCATCCGTCGGGGCGGCGAGCGTATACAGACGCAGCGACACGCCCAGCCGTTCGAGCCCCAACACCTCTTCGAGCACAAAGGTCTCGGAAAGCTTGGGGAATATCTTGACTAGCAGACCGATGAAACAACGGCTGTCTGGCGCGGTAGCGACCATTTGGCCTCCTGAGCATGCGTAAAAAGGGTGCTGACAGCGCTGCGCGCGGTATCGGCTGTGAGGTCGATGGCGTCAAAGATCGCCGCAGTGACGCGCGCCAAGCCGTCAAGCCGAGGCGACTGTGGCAGGGCCTGATGGGCCGCCAACGCGGCGAGTTCAGACTGCAGTCCGGCCATCAGGGCGGACGGCGTGAGGCCCACCGGGTTCAGCATACGAACCAGGCCAAGACCGGCCATGCGCTCGGCGCGCATGTGCTGCTCGATACCCGGCTTCACGCGCGGCACCAGTACGGCCCGCTTGCCCAGCGTAAGCAATTCGCAGACGGTGTTGTAGCCTCCCATGGCGAGCACCACGTCAGCGCCAGCCATCAGCGACATCATGTCGTCGCTGAAGTCCTGCATGCTGACTTGCGGCAACACTGCTGCGGCCTCGATGGCGATACGCCGGGCATCGGCCATCTCGGGCCCACACACGATGTGGGTGCGTGGGCGGTGCGTCGCGGGGATGCCTTTCAGACCTGACAGGCAGGCGCCAATGAGGTCGTGCCCGTCTTCGCCGCCGCCTGGGGTGACCAGCACCAGCGGTTGGCCTTCCCGCACGCCCAGGCCGTGGCGTACTTCGGCCCGTGTCTGCCGTCCAAACTGGCGCGCAATGTAACCACAAAATCTTATTTTTGCCGCCGCGAATGGCGGAAACTGGTATTCGCGCCGCAGGTCGAAAACGTCGGGCGAGCCGACCACCAACACCTGGTCGTAGTAGGCTTCGATCGCCTCGAAATAGCCATTCTTGCGCCACACGCGCATGGTGGTCTCCGGGCTGTCGAGGATGTCGCGCAGCAGCAGCACCAGCTTGGGCCGGCGCCCACCGGACTGCAAATCCATCAACGCACCGGACAACTCGTCTTCGACGCCGAAAGGCTTTTTATCGACCAGGATCAGGTCGGGCTCAAAATCAGCGATGGTCGAACGGATCAGATTGGCGCGCAGTCGCACCAAGGCGTCCAGATCCAGCGGCAGGCTGCGCGCGCCGTAGCGGCCGTCCACATTTCGTGACAGGCACGGAAGCTTGACATAGTCAATCCGGTCCGGTATACGAAACGCGTGCAGCATCGGTGAGCCGGTGATCACGAGCACCGAAACCTCCTGCGATTCCTGCACCAGGTGACGCCCAATTTCCAGCATGCGGCGGATGTTGCCGAGTCCAAAAGTGTCGTGCGAGTAGATCAGAATACGTTTCATGCCGGGTTCCTCACTAAAGGTTGCCGCGCTGGTGCGTGGCCTGTCTTGCTTTAGATTTGCTTGAATGTGACAATTAATTAAATAGCACTCAAAAACCGGGCCAGCCAGGCTTACGAGGCAAAACCGATGATTCATATAGGTTTTTTTCGGCGAAGTGGCAGGTCGCCCCCAAGACGCGGGTCTTTTGCCCACAATTTGCGTGGGTCTTTTGCCCACTTTTTTGGGGTTGCCATGCCCCAAGATGCAGCGCGCCCGCACCGGGCACGTTTCGCACTAAGCCGGTGGTTCGCAGGCGTGGCTTTTACCGCCATCGCGGCCATCGCGGCTACCAGCGTGTGGTTGCTCAGCTGGTTTGTTACCGAACGGATGCTCTGGCAGGAAGGCGCGCTGACGCGCGACTTCGTGCACAGCCTCATGCTTGTGGAGAAGCCACTGCACAACTACCTGCGCAATCCCGAAGGGGCACCGCCGCTGCCGGTGCAAAATGCGTTCGAACACATCGGGCGCATGCCCGACGTGGTGCGCGCCAACGTCTATGGGCGCGACCGTCAGGTCCTCTGGTCGAGCGACCAGCAGCTCATAGGCCGCAATTTCGGCGTCAATGACGACCTCGATGCGGCGCTGGCCGGCACCATCGTGGTCGAGAAGAAAACCGATATCCAGCGCGTACACGGCAAGGCCGAATACGAACTGCTGCGCCCTGCTGAAGACCTGTTCATGGAGCTGTATATGCCCGTACTGGATCTCGAGACCGGCAAGGTCATCGCCGCGATCGAGTTCTACAAGAACCCGCGCGCGCTGATGGGCGTGCTGGCGCAGCTGCGCAGCTTCATCACGTTCGGCGCGGTGGTGTTCGGGCTGCTGCTGTTCATCGCGCTGTTCTGGCTGGTGCGCCGCGCCGACCTCACCATACAGTCGCAGGAGCACCAATTGGTCGAGAACGAAACCTTTGCCGTCGTCGGCGAGATGAGTTCGGTCGTGGCGCACGGCATCCGCAACCCGCTGGCCGCCATCCGCAGCTCAGCCGAGCTGATCCTCGAATCGCCAGGCCACAGCGCGACCGATGCGGCACTCGACATCGTCGCGCAGTCCGACCGCCTCGGCTCATGGGTGCGCGAACTTCTGGCCTACACCAGGCCGACGGACGAGACGCCGCAGCCGGTGGCGCTGGAGCCACTGGTGCGTACCTGCCTGAAGGAATTTTCACGCGAATGCAAGCGTCGCCAAATTGGGGCGAGCGCTTATCTGCCCGACTATCTTCCTGACGTGCGAGGCGATTCGCTGGCGGTGGGTCAAGTGCTGCGCAGCCTGCTAGCCAATGCGCTGGATGCTGTGCCCGAGGGCGGACGTATCGTTGTACGCGCGACCTGCGACCTGAACAGGGGTGACGTCACGCTGACGGTTGAAGACAATGGCCAAGGCATGACGCCGGACCAGAGGGAACGCGTCGGCAAGCCCTTTTTTACCACCAAGGCGCACGGAATGGGCTTGGGTCTTGCGCTCGCGCGCCGCGTCATCGAACGCGCCGGTGGCAGCTTCCGCATCGACAGCGAACCCGGTCGCGGCACCACAGTCTCGATCATGCTGCGCGCCGCCTAACCTCTGTACCCAATCTATACCCAAAATTATGAGCGCTGCCATCCTGATCATCGAAGACGAGATCGTACTTGCCAAAAACATGCGTACCTACCTTGAGCGCAACGGCTACGAAGTGCGCTGCGCCGAAAGCGCCGAGGAGGGTCTGGCGGCGCTGGAGGATTTTCGCCCTGACGTCGTGCTGCTCGACTTCAACCTGCCGGGCATCGACGGGCTGCAGGCGATGGCGCGCATCCGCGCCTTCGACGCGGCGGTGCGAATCATCATGGTCACCGGGCATGGCAGTGTGGAAATAGCGGTGGAAGCCATGAAGTCTGGTGCAGTGGACTTCCTGACCAAGCCGGTGGCATTGGCCAAGCTGCGCTTGCTGATAGAGCGCGCCACCGAGAACGCGCAACGCCAGAGCGCGCTCGACTACTACCACAAGCGGGACAGCCAGGGAACTGACTTCAGTGCCTTGCAGGGCGAATCGACCGGAATGCGCAAGATCAAGGCGATGATGCAGCAGCTGCTACAAGCCGAAGCGCGCCTGCAAGACGGTGAGGCGCCTGCGGTGCTTGTAGTTGGCGAGACTGGCACCGGCAAAGAGCTGGTAGCCCGGGCGCTGCACTTCAACGGCCCGCGCCGAGACAAGCCCTTCGTCGAGTTGAACTGCGCGGCACTGCCCGCGCAACTGCTGGAATCGGAGCTTTTTGGCCATGAACGCGGCGCCTTCACCGATGCGCGGGAACGCAAACTCGGCCTGGTCGAGACGGCCCAGGGCGGCACGCTGTTTCTCGATGAAATCGGCGACATGGAACCGGCCCTGCAGGCCAAGCTGCTCAAGCTGCTGGAAGATCGCACGGTTCGCCGGCTTGGCAGCGTGCGCGAGCAGCGCGTCAACGTGCGCATCGTCGCCGCCACGCACCGGCCGCTGGAGCAGCTGGTGCGTGATGGCCAGTTTCGCGCCGACCTGTACTTTCGGCTGCGTGTGGTGCAACTCGATCTGCCGCCCTTGCGCGAACGCGGCGACGACATCATGCGACTTGCCGAAAGCTTTTTGCAGCACCACGCGACACGCTACGGTAAACCGACGCCACGCGTGACTCTGGCCGCGCGCCAAGCCCTGCTGAGCCACAGCTGGCCGGGCAACGTGCGCGAATTGCGCAACCGGCTCGAACAAGCGGTGCTGCTTTGCACGGATCAGACCCTCGACGAATCGCTTCTATCTTTGAGCCCGGCGTCGCGTGACGTGGCCGGGCCAGCGACGCCTTCCACTGCGGCGGCGCGCGCTACGCCAGTCGCGCAGCCGGACGACACGAGCAGCGCCATGGCCCGCACGCTGCCTGAGCTGGAACGCGAGGCGCTGGTGCAGGCTCTCGAACGTACCGGCGGCAACGTCAGCCGCGCTGCCCGGGAACTCGGAATCAGCCGCGACACGCTGCGCTACCGCATCGAAAAGTACGGCCTGACCGCGTCAATGGTGCAGAGCAGCTTCGGCGACCTGCGCTGAAGCTGCGGGCAGTTTCGGGCCGGCCTTGTTGTTGGTCTGAACGCCGTGCACCAAGGCCACGCGCCGCACCGGCCCAATTTGGTGCGACATCTTGGTGCATGGCGATTGGGCGTATCACATACGAGGCTGCGCTAAACCTTTTTTGCTATTTTTTTAATAGCTACCGGCGCCGGTTCAACACGGGCTAGAGGCGTATTTCTTCAATAATTTTCCCAAAAGGCAGCGCCTGCGCGTGTCCGGCCCCGGCATGGCATGGGCTTTGCGCTAACTGAATCACTTAATCACTTAGATAGTGCAACGGAAAGCCTCATGAAAAAATCCCGCCTGGTGATGATTGGCAACGGCATGGCAGGTGTGCGTACCCTGGAGGAATTGCTCAAGGTTGCGCCCGATCTGTATGACATCACAGTTTTCGGTGCCGAACCGCATCCCAACTACAACCGCATATTGCTGTCTCCTGTGCTGGCCGGGGAACAGACGCTCGACGAGATCGTGCTCAATTCCTGGGACTGGTACAGCGACAACCACATCACGCTGCACGCCGGCAAAACAGTGGTCGAAGTGGACCGCGTCCAACGCATTGTGCGCGCCACGGACTCGAAAGGTGACATCACCGAAGCACCCTACGACCGGCTGCTGATGTGCACCGGCTCGAATCCCTTCATCTTGCCGGTGCCCGGTAAGGACTTGCAAGGCGTGATCGCCTACCGCGACATTGCTGACACCAACGAAATGATTGACGCGGCTAAAAAGTACAAGAAAGCCGTGGTGATTGGCGGCGGCCTGCTCGGCCTGGAAGCGGCCAACGGCCTGATGCTGCGCGGCATGGAAGTTAGCGTTGTGCATGTCATGCCGACCCTGATGGAGCGGCAGCTGGACAGCGTGGCCGGCAAACTGCTGCAAAAATCGCTGGAACAGCGCGGCCTGAAGTTCCTGATTGGCGCGCAGACGCAGGAGCTGGTGGGCGGACCGGATGGCCGCGTGACCGCCATCAAATTCAAGGATGGCACCGAGCAGGCGACTGATCTGGTGGTGATGGCCGTCGGCATACGCCCCAACACCACACTGGCCGAGTCCATGCGCCTGCACTGCAACAAGGGCATTGTGGTGAACGACACCATGCAGACCACCACCGATGCGCGCATTTACTCGGTCGGCGAATGCGCGGCGCACCGCGGCATTGCCTACGGCCTGGTGGCGCCGCTGTTCGAGCAGGCCAAGGTGGCGGCCAACCATCTGGCGCAGTTCGGCATAGGCCGTTACACCGGCTCGCTCACCTCCACCAAGCTCAAGGTGACGGGCATTGACCTCTTCAGTGCCGGCGAGTTCATGGGCGGCGAAGGATGCGAAGAAATCGTCATGAGCGACCCGTTTGGCGGCGTCTATAAAAAACTGGTCATCAAGGACGACAAGCTGATTGGTGCCTGCCTGTATGGCGACACGGTCGATGGCAGCTACTACTTCAAGCTGCTGCGCGATGGCCGCAGCGTCGCCGATATCCGCGACAAGCTGATGTTTGGCGAGTCCAGTATTGGCGACACCGGGCATGAAGGCCACACCAGGGCCGCGTCCATGCCCGACGACGCCGAAGTCTGCGGCTGCAACGGCGTCACCAAAGGCACGATCTGCAAGGCTATTCGGGAAAAAGGCTTGTTCACGCTGGACGAGGTGCGCAAGCACACCAAGGCCAGCGGCGGTTGTGGTTCGTGCACCGGCCTGGTCGAACAGCTTCTGATGTTTACCGCCGGCGGCGACTACTCGGCCACGCCCAAACTGAAGGCCATGTGCAGCTGCACCGAACACGGCCACCAGGCGGTGCGCAATGCGGTTCGTGACCACAAGCTGCTCAAGATCGCCGACGTGTACGGCTTCATGGAATGGAAGACGCCGAACGGCTGCGCCAGCTGCCGCCCCGCCGTCAATTACTACGTGACCAGCACTTGGCCCAAGGAAGCCAAGGACGATCCGCAGAGCCGCTTCATCAACGAGCGCAGCCACGCCAACATCCAGAAGGACGGCACCTACAGCGTGATTCCGCGCATGTGGGGCGGCGAAACCTCGGCCAGCGAGTTGCGCCGCATTGCCGACGCGGTCGACAAATACAAAATTCCGACGGTCAAGGTCACCGGCGGCCAGCGCATCGACCTGCTGGGCGTCAAGAAAGAAGACCTGGTCAATGTCTGGAAAGACATCGGCATGCCCAGCGGCCACGCCTACGCCAAGGCGCTGCGCACCGTCAAGACCTGCGTCGGCAGCGAATGGTGCCGCATGGGCACACAGGACAGCACGCAAATGGGCAAGGACCTGGAGCGCGCCATGTGGCGCATGTACGCGCCGCACAAGGTCAAGTTTGCCGTTAGCGGCTGCCCGCGCAATTGCGCCGAAGCCGGCATCAAGGACGTCGGCATCATCGGCGTGGACAGCGGCTGGGAAATGTACGTCGCCGGCAACGGCGGCATCAAGACTGAGGTCGCGCACTTTTTTGTCAAGCTCAAAACTGCTGCAGAAGTGCTGGAGTACACCGGCGCCTTCTGCGAGTTATACCGTCAGGAAGGCTGGTACCTGGAGCGCACCGTGCACTACGTCAATCGCGTCGGTCTGGACTATGTGAAGAAAAAAATCCTGGACGACCACGAAGGCCGCAAGGCGCTGTGGGAGCGGCTGCAGTTTGCGCTGGATGGCGAGCCCGATCCCTGGTTTGAACACCAGCAGGCCGCTGTGGACACGCGCCAGTTCATTCCGATCGCGGTGCTTTGATGGGGTAACGCCCGGCTCCTTCCCCCCCAAGGCGGGAAGCAGAAAATCGGCGAATTATCCGTCAACTAATTTAAATTAAAAGTGCCTGTAGCGCTTATCCCACCTGCGTTACCTGCTATAAAAGGGATAGCAATGAGTGAATGGAAAAAAATCTGCCTGGTCAATGACATCCCGCTGTTGGGCGCACGCCGGGTGGCGCGAGCGCAGGGCATGGCGGTTGCCGTTTTTCGCAGCAGCGAAGACAAGGTGTTTGCCTTGCTGGACCGCTGCCCACACAAGGGTGGCCCCTTAAGCCAGGGCATTATTTTCGGCGAGACTGTCGCTTGTCCGCTGCACAACATGACCATAGGCCTGGCCGACGGCTGCGCCAAGGCACCCGACGAAGGCTGCACGCCAAAATTCACCTGCAAGGTCGAGGGCGGCGAGGTCTATCTCGACGCCAATGAGCTGGCTACGCTGGCGCTTGATTTACAGCCACCCCGGGCCGGACCGGGCGCATCCACCGGCGCGGTGGGCGACCAGACCTTCGCCGTGCAGGCACCCCACAGCGGGTGAACCCGCTTGCCGCCAAATGGAACAAAACCACCCATGAGGGAAACGCGATCGACCTGCCCTTATTGCGGCGTCGGCTGCGGTCTCGCGCACGCGCGGCCCGCTGGGCGGATTCATGAGACACCGCAGCCGGAGCATTTCACACATGGCTGAGACAGGCTCAACGTGCCCCTATTGGGAGGTCGGCTGCGGTGTGGCGCACGCGCGGCCCGCTGGGCGGATTCATGAGACACCGCAACCGGAGCATTTCACACATGGCTGAGACGCGCTCAACGTGCCCCTATTGCGGCGTCGGCTGCGGTGTGGTTATCGAATCGCAAGGCGACCAGATTACCGGTGTCAGGGGCGACCCAGAGCACCCGGCCAACTTCGGTCGGCTCTGCACCAAGGGCGCCACGCTGGCACTGACCGCCTCCAGCGTGGTGACCAGGCAAACGCGGCTGCTGTACCCGATGCGGCGCGAGCACCGGCATGAAGCGGCCAAGCGCGTCTCGTGGGACAGCGCGCTGGACTTTGCCAGCGAGAGCTTTGCCCAGATCATTCGCAACCATGGTCCAGATGCCGTGGGTTTTTATATTTCAGGCCAGTTGCTGACCGAGGACTATTACGTCTTCAACAAGCTGGCCAAGGGCTTGATTGGCACCAACAACATCGACAGCAACTCGCGCCTGTGCATGAGCAGCGCGGTGGCGGGCTATAAGCAGACGCTGGGCGCCGACGCCCCGCCGAACTGCTACGACGATGTGAAGCATGCCCAGTGCATCTTCATTGTTGGCAGCAACACGGCTTACGCGCACCCGATACTGTTCAGGCGCATTGAAGATGCCAAGGCGGCCAACCCGGCGCTCAAGATCATTTTTTGCGACCCGCGCCGCACCGACACCGCCGAGATTGCCGACCTTTACCTGCCCATCCTGCCCGGCACCGACGTGTCGCTGTTCAACGGCCTGCTGCACATCATGCTGTGGGAAGGCTGGACCGACGCGGCCTACATCGCCGCACACACCAGCGGCTTTGACGAACTGAAAAGCACGGTGCGCGACTACACGCCCGACCTGGTAGCCGACACCTGCGGCATCAAAAAAGATGACCTGCTGGCTGCCGCCAGGCTGTTTGCCACCTCCCCCGCCACGCTCAGCCTGTACTGCCAGGGCTTGAACCAGTCGAGCAGCGGCACCGCTAAAAACGCCGCGCTGATCAACCTGCACCTGGCCACCGCCCAGATCGGCAAGCCGGGTGCCGGGCCGTTTTCACTGACCGGTCAGCCCAATGCCATGGGCGGGCGCGAGGTCGGCGGCATGGCCAATCTACTGAGTGCCCACCGCGATCTGGCCAACCCGGCCCACCGCGCGGAAGTCGCCGCGCTCTGGGGCGTCCCGTCGGTTCCCGAAAAACCGGGCAAGACCGCCGTTGAGATGTTTCAAGCCGCCGCCGATGGCGAGATCAAGGCACTCTGGATTGCCTGCACCAACCCGGCCCAGTCCATGCCGGACCAGGCGACGGTGCGCCGTGCGCTGGAGCGTGCAAAGCTGGTAGTGGTGCAAGAGGCCTTTGCCACTACGGCCAGCTGCGACTATGCCGACCTGCTGTTGCCCGCCACCACCTGGGGCGAAAAGACCGGCACGGTGACCAACAGCGAACGCCGCATCAGCCGGGTGCGGCCGGCGGTTGCAGCGCCCGGCGAGACGCGGCACGACTGGTCGATTGCGGTTGATTTTGCGCAGCGGCTTGAAAAACGCCTGCAGGGTTTTGACCAGAAGACGCTGTTTCCCTATTACCTGAGCGAGAAAGACGACGAAGGCGCGGGTGCTGAAGCGATCTGGAACGAGCACCGCGAATCCACCCGCGGTCGTGATCTGGACATCACCGGCATGAGTTACGCCATGCTGGAGCAAGCGCCTCAGCAATGGCCACTCAAATCTGGCGAAAGCACCGGAAAAATCCGGCTTTATGAGGACGGCATTTTCCCCACGGCCGATGGCAAGGCACGCTTCGTCAACACCGTTTACAAACCGGTGGCCGAGCCGCGCGAATCACGCTTCCCGTTTTCGCTGACCACCGGGCGGTTGCGGGACCAGTGGCACGGCATGAGCCGCAGCGGCACGCTGGGCCGGCTGTTTGGCCATGTGGCCGAACCTTCGATCCAGATGAATGTGCAGGATATGGCGCGGCGCCTGCTGAAAGAGGGCGACCTGGTGCATGTCACCTCCAAGCGCGGCTCCATCGTTGTGCCGCTGCAGGCATCTTCCGAGGTGGCCGTGAGCCAGGCCTTCATGGCAATGCACTGGGGTGGCGAGTATCTGAGCGGCCTGTCCAGCATCGGCCAGCCGCTGGCGGGCGTCAACGCCCTCACCACCTCGGCCTATTGCCCCAGCTCGAAACAGCCCGAGCTCAAACACGCCGCGGTCAAAATACTGAAAGCCGAACTACCCTGGTCCCTGCTGGCCATGGCCTGGCTGCCCGATGGGGAAGCGCTGGCGGCGCGCGAACAGCTGAAAGACCTGATGACGGCGTTTCCCTTTAGCAGCTGCGTGCCGTTTTCCGACAGCACCCCGTTGGCAGAGGCCTACCGACAACGCACCGGCGTGTTGTTTCGCGCTGCCGCCCACGAGGCACCGGCCGAGGAAACGCTGGCCCACCTCGAACGCATCCTGGGCCTCAGTGGCCTGGACACGCTGCGCTATGCCGACAAGAAAAAAGGCCAGCGCCGCACGGTGCGGCTGCATCGACCGGTGCTGCAAGGCGAGCAGGCGGAACTGCAACTGGCCGGTTTCGTGCTGGCCGGCGACACCAGCGCCCAGGCCTGGATCACCACGCTGCTGAAAGACCAACTGCCCGCGCAGGCTTATGGCCGCCTATTGCTGTCGCCTGGCGCCAAGCCCCCGGTGGCGGTGCAGTCACGCGGGACACTGGTATGCACCTGCTTTAACGTGACGAATGCGGCGATTGAGAGGCAGCTCCAGGCCATTAGCGAGCGCGCTGGCGCAATCGGCGACCTTGCCACCGACAAAGACAGGCTGGCTTCGCTGCAGGACGCACTCCGATGCGGCACCAACTGCGGCTCCTGTGTCCCGGAGCTCCAGCGCATGGTCCGCTCGTCGCGCGCTGCAATACCCGCCGGCGCGCGACCGATGGAGCGCGCCGTGATCCCGGTTCAACTGGCCGACTGATCGCGCAGCGCAGGATTGGGATGCCTGGACATCATGGTCGCCAGCTTCAACCCAGCACGATTTCCACCACCGTGTTGCCAGGCTCGCTGACAATTTCCAGTCGCGCATCAATCGCCGCTGCCCGTTCCCGCAGTGAGCCCAGTCCTCTGGTTTTTACGCGGTCCAGCTCAAAGCCACAGCCGTTGTCCATCACCAGCACCTGCGCGCCGCCCTGCACCGTGGAATGCAGCTCGATGCGCAGCACGCTGGCGCGCGCATGCTGCAGCACGTTGGAGAGCGCCTCGAAGACCATGAACTGCAGCTGTCGCATGGCTTTGTGATCGAGCCGCACCAGCGGCGCAAGCAGGTCCACGTCCCACTTGAGCTCGATGTCGGAAGCCTTGAAGCGCGGCTCCAGCCGGTATCGCAGGTTGGCCAGCAGGGCCGTGATGTCGCCTGGCGGCAGGTTGATGGCGTCGATAGACAGCTTGAGCTGGTCCAGCGAGTCACGCAAGGTCTGCAGCACCTCTCCCTGGCTTGCCCGCCCTGACTCCAGTTGCCGGATGGCCGTGCTGATGTGCGACCCCACGCCATCGTGCATGTCGCGCAAGATGCGTGCGCGCTCGGCGGTACGCTCCTGCTCGCGGGCGAGTTGCTCCACGCGCTGGTAACTCTGCGCCAGTTCGTGCTCTTTTTGCGCCACCCGCGCCGCCAGGTTGGCCGTGAGGTCGCGCGCCTGGCCGCTGACCGCACGGAACCGCATGACCACGATGTACCCCAGCGTCAGTCCGAACAGCAAAGAGCTGTAGCGCAGGTAGGTGTTTCCGCCGTACGTCTGACTGAGCCGAAACGCATACAGATCGCGTATACCCACCAGCGTGTTGAGCAGCAGCGCGAAAGCTACCATCTTGTGCGGCAAAGGCCCACCGCGCGCCGCCTTCCAGATAAAAAGCACGACAAAAATCAAGGAAGTGAGACCCGAGACGGCGTACAAAAGCGTCATCGCCAGCGGATGACCGTAAATCAGCGCGCCGGTACCGGCGCCAACACTTGCCACCAGCAACAAAGCCAGCCAGTGGCGCAACCAGCGGGCCATGGGTAGCCTGCTCCAGCCGGCAACCTCCATGCAAAACAGCGTCATGCTGCAAACCCATAGCGTCGACGACACCAGCGCCACCATGCCCCACCAAGGCCAGTCCAGCGGTGGGTGCTCGATGAGCGCGTCGCTGATGCTGACCGTCCAGCACAGCTCGGCCAGACCCGCAAAAAGATACAAAGGGTCATGTCGAGGCTGCCCGAGCTCGTCCCCATTGATCTGGCTGGCCCACAAGGCCATAGCCATCGCACCGATCAGCAAGCTTGCGATGACCACCACCAGCGAACCTGTAGTACGCCAGCGGTAATCGTGCAGATAGAGCGCTTCCACCGTCTCATCCGGGCCCAAAGTGAGTGGTGCCAGACCACCGCGCCTGCCCACGTCGGCCCGGATATGAACCCGGAAAAGGTTGCTGTTGCGCAGCAGCCCCGGCGAAATCACGATGTAGCGCGGTCCCTTGGCAAAGTCCGGCCCGTTGCCCTGCAGCAAGTCACCATTGCGCTGCAGCAGCGTGCCGTTAAGCCAGATTTCATAGGCGTTGCCCAGCCTGGGTAGGTACAGGGCTTGCGGCGCCGTCGGCACCTCGTCCAGATCAAAGGGTATTTCGAAGGTGGCCTGGCCCGGCAGGCCTGGGTGATGACGGTCCCAGTGGTAGGGCAGGCTGACCGCCAGTCCCGTCATCTGGCCTTGCACCGTCACAACGGCCCGTGCCTCCCGCAGTTCCAGCACTTCAGGTGCCAAGGCCTGTGCCTGCAAGGCCGGGCAGGCGAGGAGCAGCGCCAGGCCCCACCTGACCGCCCGCCGCAGAGCGCACTGCACTTGCACCAAACCATGCCTAGAGACGCAGCGCAGTAGAGCGCCCCCGGCGCCAGCATCAGCCATGCCGCTCCAGCAAGCCCATGCGCGTGGCTTCAAATACGGCCTCGCTTTTGGAGTGCACGGCAAGTTTTCCATAAAGGTGCTTGATATGCGTCTGCACGGTGTGCACGCTCAGACCCTGTAAACGAGCGATTTCTGCATAGGAAAACCCGCGGGCAATTAAGGCCAGAACTTCCTGTTCACGTGCGGACAGAAAACCCGGCTGCGCCACCTCATCCAGCACTCCAACTGCTTCCTTTTTCATAGCTACAGGCGCGTGATCTACGGGTGTACGCGCCTTGTTGGCCTGATCAGACCGGTATTTGGACAAGACCCGCCGCGCGATCATGGGGGAAATCGGCGAAGCACCGCCCTTCATCTCCAGAATGGTCTGGGCAATGTCCTCGGGTGCCGAGTCCTTGTGGATGTAGCCCAGGGCACCGGCTTCGATGCTGGCCAGCACGTTGTCTTCGTCGCCAAACATCGAGATCACCAGCGGCTCGCACGCTGGATGCAGGCGCGTGGCGTGGCGGATCACGTCCAGCCCGCTGCCGTCGGGCAGGCCCAGATCGGTCAAAAGCACATCCACGGCGTTGCCAGGGTCGTCCAGCCAAAGCCGGGCCTCAGCCAGCGTGCTTACGCTGGCTGCCAGTTCAAGCTTTTCGCAGCGCACCACGCTTGCCGCAAAAAACTCGCGCATCTGCGCATCGTCTTCAACAATTAATACACGCCACACTGGAACCACCCTGTTTTATGGGTCATTCAAAATGACCTCACCCTGCGTTGCGCCAAGCTTATCGGCAGTTGCAGCCTTGGCCGCCCGCCGACCAAAGAACTGCCGCGAAGCCAGATCTGCCTTGTTTTGAAGAATACGAGCTTGGCCGTTTAGTTACATCCCATATCTATGTGATGCACTTTGTCACAACTATATATATATTAGTTACAAGCGCAATCCGGAGAACTCTCGGGACCGCTTCGTTCAAATCTTTGGGAGATTTACATGACTATGAAGCTTAGTAGGCTGGCGCTTGCCCTGGCAAGTACGGCCATGCTGACAATGGCCGGATGTGGTGGCGATAGCAGTGGCGTTTCCAGCGCAACGCCGCCCATCGTTGCGAGCACCACCGACGTCTCAGTCGCGGTGATTGACGGCGCCATCAGCAAAGCCACGGTTTGCCTCGACAAAAACCTCAACGGCGTTTGCGATGCTGGCGAACCCTCGGGCAAAACGGACGCCACCGGCAACGTCACCCTACAGGTGGCCCCAGCCGATGTCGGTAAATTCCCCGTTCTCGCGGTCGTTGGCCTGGACGCGGTCGATGCCGATCACGGCCCCGTCACAACGGCCTTCACGCTGCAGGGTCCTGCAGACAAATCGGCTGTGGTCAGCCCGCTGACCACTCTGGTTCAGAGCCTGATCGCCAGCACCGGCGCCACAAGCACCCAGGCCGAGGCTTCCGTCAAAGCGCAAACCGGCATCAATGTTTCGCTGTTTGAAGACTTCACCAAGAGCACCACGCCCGACAGCCAGGCGGCAGGCACGCTGGCGCGCACGGTCGTTCTGGTTACACAGCAGCAGTCCGATGCGCTCAAAACCGCCATAGGCACCAAAGCCATTGACGGCACGGTGATTACTGCGGCCGATCTAAATAAACTTATTCAGAACAAACTGCTGGAAATTCTGCCCGCGCTGGTAACGGCCATTGCCGACTCCAATGTTAAGGATGGCACGGCAGCCAATAACCCTGCCTTGCTGGTCTTGGCCAAGGCCTTGGTGGCCGACCCTGCCACGGGCCTGACGACTGCTTCCGTCGCCACGCTGGTGGCAATTAATAACCAGACCTCTTCGACAGCCCCCGTGGCGGCTGAAGCACCGGCAGCTGGTGCATCGCTGCGAGCCCTCAAATTTACAGACGTGGACAACTGGGTCTCGCGCGTGTTCACCTCAACGCTAGCGCAGAACACCCCTGACGCGTCAGGCAACGTCAAGTACGTGGAACGCCGCAATCAAAGCACCGCCGCCAATGTGGCCAGCTGGAACACCGGCGGCAGTCCCAGCGGCCAGTCAGACCTGCATTTCAATGGTTCAGCCTGGGCAGCTTGCACCTTGAACCAAGAAAGCAGCAACAGTGTGCGTGATGGCAAAGGCAACAGCACCTATAACCATTGCAACAACAACGAGACGGGCAGAAGCAATCGCGCCACGTTCGACGTTTCGGGCAAAACCATGGCCAGTGTCATCACAGACGTTCGCGCTGCGGGATACACCAACCTGTCGATCGGCGACAACACAGCAGCCACCTTGACCACACTGCTGGGCAGCACGACTTTCCCGCCCGGCGCTTCCCTGCTTTACCAGTCCAGCACCCCTTTGACCGAAGCCATCGGCTACTACCCGGGAAGCAGCCAGCTGGTGACACAGTACAGCGCGTCGGTCTCTGCCGGAGGTACAAGTGCGGGTTGTACCTCCAACGAATTTAAGAACACCAATGGCGCCAAAAGCACCACACTGGAGAGCATGGTCAGTGCCATGACGGGTACGCCGTGCGTCTTCGGGCAAGGCAGCTTTACATACAACACAGTCAAGTACACCAGCCCGGACACCAGCGACGAGGCCTGGGGCAACAGCACGGTGGGCATCGGCACCGTCGGCACAGCACCGGTAGGTACAGGTCCGACGGCACCCGGCTTTTACAGCGGCAACACCAAACTGCGCGTGGCATTCAAGGGCACGGGCACTAATCCGCTCACTTACTACGCTTGCAAGGAGCGCTTTAACAACGGCTCGACGCGCAACTGCACGGCAATCGGCACAGGTTCCTACACCATTGCAACCTTGGGCGATGCACGGGTGATGACGCTCAACAACGCGCCTTCGCAGACCTTGCCATTGACATTTACACGGGTTTTCGTTGAACGCGGCGGTCTTGTTCATGCCGGCTACCAAAACAAGCCAAGCGTGAACAACACGGCTCGGCTGAATCTGACAGGCACCAACGCGCTGTTCACCCAGCTTGGGCTACCCGTCGTGGACCCCGCCACGCCCTTGGCATTGACGAAGACCTCATATGCGGGCGACTGGGAGGTGTTTGATACAACGGTATCTACCGCATCGACAGTCATTAGCCTTTTCAACGACGGGAATACAAGCTGCAAAGCATATGAGAACGGCATACAGGTTCGCGCCACTTTCTCCTGTCCGTTGACGTTTACTAATTTGGTGAGTGGCGACTTTACGGAAACGGACTCAGACGGTGGCTCGACCAATACAGCCACTGGTGTGTTCAACTTTTTGACAGGCACAGCAAGTGGTACTTACGTCGAGGTAGGCCCCTCGGCAACGGGAAGCTTTACGGGCGCCCGTCGCTGAAGCCCAACCCAGCGCAGGCCAGCCCGCCTGGTTTAAGAAAGCCCCGCCACGGCGGGGCTTTTTTTCGCCCTGGCAATTCACAGGGCCGCCTAAGCTCATAACTGCAAGGCAGCCTTCACCGACAATCGCCGCATGTCAATCGCTCACTACATCAAAGTCATAGGCCGCGGCAAAGACGGCGCGCGCCCGTTGTCGCGTGAGCAGGCCTGTGACCTGCTCGGCCAGGTGCTCGATGGCACGGTGACCGATCTGGAAATCGGCGCCTTTTGCCTGGCCATGCGCATCAAGGGGGAAACACCCGAGGAGATGGCAGGATTTCTTGATGCCGTGCAGCGGCGCCTGAGCCCCCTGCCCGCCAGCGACCGTCCCACGGTGGTGCTGCCCAGCTACAACGGCGCGCGCAAATTACCGCTGCTGACACCACTGCTGGCCTTGCTGCTGGCGCGCGAGGGGCTGCCGGTACTGGTACACGGCACGCCGACTGAATCTAGCCGCGTATTTGTATCAGAAGTGCTTCTAGCCCTTGATATACGGGCGCCATCTGCTATTAAAAAAATAGCAGATGGCGAGGTGGCCTTTATTCCAACCGAGCTGCTGTGTCCGGCCCTGAAGCGCCTGCTGGATGTGCGCCGCGTAGTGGGGCTGCGCAACCCGGCGCACAGCCTGGTCAAGATCATGAACCCGCTGGCCAATGGCCTGGGCAAGGCGCTGGTGGTCAGCAGCTACACCCACCCCGAATACGCGCTGGCTATGGCGCAGACTTTTGAGCTGGTGCAGGCCAATGCGCTGTTGCTGCGCGGCACTGAGGGCGAAGTGGTGGCCGACGCGCGCCGCATGCCGAAAATGGAGGCATTCATTCACGGCCAGCGCTCGCTGCTGCAAGAGGCGCAGGCAGGAACCCTGGCCGCGCTGCCGGATCTACCCACAACGGTTGACGCTGCCAGTACGGCGGCCTACATTCAGTCGGTAATGGCGGGCGAGCGACCGCCTCCTCCGTCGATTGCAAGGCAGGTGGAACACATCTTGCGTCTGGTTAAGCAACTATGAATAACGGCAGCACCAACCCCACTGCAAACGCAAACCGCACCCTTTTGGCGCACGGCAAATGCACGCTGGTGGGTGCCGGCCCGGGCGACCCGGAACTGCTCACGATCAAAGCCCTCAAGGCCATCCAGAACGCCACCGTGCTGCTGGTGGACGACCTGGTCAGTGACGAGATCGTGGCGTTCGCCTCGCCCGATGCGCGTATCGTGCATGTCGGCAAGCGCGGCGGCTGCAAGTCGACGCCGCAGGCCTTCATTGAAAAGCTCATGGTGATGGCGGTTCGGGAAGGCGAAAACGTAGTGAGGCTGAAGGGCGGCGACCCCTTTATTTTTGGTCGCGGCGGCGAAGAAGTCGAGCACCTGCGCGCTGAAGGCGTGCCGGTGGAGGTCATCAACGGCATCACCGCCGGGCTGGCCGCCGTCACATCACTGGGCGTGCCGCTCACACACCGCCAGCATGCGCATGGCGTGGTGTTTATCACCGGCCACGCCAAGCCCGGCAAAGACGGCGATAAAGGCGCTAACGGCGCTAACGGCGTTAACGGCACCGACTGGCACGCGCTGGCTGCCACGGCTCACAGCGCCCGGCTGACGCTGGTGATTTACATGGGCGTCAGTGCTGCAGCGCGCATCCAGCAAGCGCTGCTGAGTGGCTTGCCAGCGGCGACGCCGGTCGCCGTGATCCAGAACGCATCGCTGCCTTCTCAGCGCCACATCACCACCACGCTGGGGATGCTGGCAGACGCCATCACGGCGGCCGACATGGCCAGCCCGGCCGTCATCGTCGTTGGCGATGTGATTCACGGGGTGACGCTGGCAGCGCAGCACCCCGACGCACTTCGCGTGGCCTGAGCCGGCAGAGCCTACTTGGCCACACCACGCGCATCGGGGCGTCACGGCGCCGTCATTCAAGCCGATTAAACTCAGTTTTTTTGACCGGATCAACCCATGTCACCACGTTTATTGGCCGGTGCGCTGCTGGCCATCAGCTTGAGTTGCGCGCAGGCGCAAACTTTTTCATTCGGCCTGTGGGGCGACATGCCCTACCAGAAAGCCGGCGACGAGCCGAAAATCCCGGCACTGCTCAAAAGCATCAACCAATCGGACATCGCCTTTTCCATTTATGACGGCGACATCAAGGACGGCAGTTCCAAATGCACCGATGACATCTATGCCTCGGCCCTGACCATGTTCGGCCAGATGGAAAAGCCGATGGTGTACCTGCCGGGCGACAACGAGTGGACGGATTGCCACCGCCTGAACAATGGCGGCTACGACGGACTGGAACGCCTCGGCTACTTGCGCAAAACCATGTTTCCCACGCTGAACTCCCTAGGCAAGCGCCAGATGCCATTGATCCACCAGGCACCGGTTGGCGAAAAGTTTGTAGAGAACACACGCTTCAACTACCGCGACATTGTGTTTGCGACCTTGAACGTGCCCGGCAGCAACAACAACAAAGTGCTTGACGACAAAGACTGCAGCAACAAAAGCGCACGCACGGCCGCCCAATGCGAAGCCGGCAACGCCGAGTACCTGGAGCGCGACGCCGCCAATGTGCGCTGGATGCAGCAGGCCTTTGCGGCTGCCAAAAGCAGCAAGGCGCGCGGCCTGGTACTGGCGTTTCAGGCCGACCCGGGTTTTGACCTGCCCGAGACCGAGGACAAGGATGAAAGCCAGGCACCAAAATTCAGCGGCTACCGCAATTTCATCAACAGCGTGGTGGCGGAGACCGAACAATTTGCCGGCCAGGTTTTGCTGGTGCACGGCGACACGCATTTCTTCAAGGTCGACAAGCCGCTGTACAGCCCGACCAAGCTGCTGACCAACCTGACGCGCCTGCAAACCTTTGGCAGCCCGCTGATTCACTGGGTGCGCGTGACGGTGGACGCAAAAAATGCCAACGTCTTTGCGATTGAGCCGGTGATCGTCAAGCAGTGAGTCAATAAAGACGCGGCGCAAGTCGCCGGCACGTTCTGCCAAGCGTGGCGCCAGCAGGACGGGACTACACTGCCGTGTTCAAAAAGACGGTGAAACGGGCTTCAAGCCCCAGCCAAGGCGCTATGTTTTTTATAGCTGCTCACGCCCGTCTTGTATGGGCCAAGGGCTGATTTGACATATAAATTCGATGTGGTGGTGGTTGGCGCGGGCGCGGCCGGGCTGTTTTGCGCCGGTTTGGCGGGCCAGCGCGGTCTCAAGGTGCTGCTGCTGGACCACAGCCAGAAAGTGGCCGAGAAAATCCGCATCTCGGGCGGCGGGCGCTGCAATTTCACCAACCGCGACGTCGGGCCGGCCAACTTTTTAAGCGAAAATCCGCACTTTTGCCGCTCTGCGCTGTCACGCTACACCCCGCAGGACTTCATGGCCCTGCTGCAGCGCCACGGCATTGCTTTTCATGAAAAGCACAAGGGCCAACTGTTTTGCGACCACTCGGCCGAAGACGTGATCAACCTGCTACTGGCCGAGTGCGACGCCGGCCAGGTGACGCGCTGGCAGCCCTGCAGCATAAAAAGCATAAAATATGCTTCTAACCCATACAAAACGGGCGTAAGCAGCTATCAAATAGATAGCGACCGTGGCGCTATCGAAGCGCCGCAGGTGGTGATTGCCACGGGCGGCCTGTCGATTCCCAAGATAGGCGCAACCGACTTTGGCTATCGGCTGGCCAGCCAGTTCGGCCTGCGCCTTGTGGAGCCGCGCCCTGCACTCGTTCCGCTGACCTTTGACGGCGCCCACTGGGCACCGTTTGCCGAGCTCGCCGGCCTGGCGCTGCCGGTGCAGATCGAAACTTCTGCGCCAGACGCCACAGCCAAGCAACGCAAAAAAGCCGTGGATTTTTCAGAAGACCTGCTGTTCACCCACCGCGGCCTGAGCGGGCCGGCCGTGCTGCAGATCTCCAGCTTCTGGCGCGAAGGCCAAAGTGTGCGCATCAACCTGGCGCCCGGCGTTGATTTGCCCACGCAGCTGCTGCGCGCCAAGGCCGCTTCCCGGAAACTGGTCGGCAACGAACTGGCCAGCCTGGTGCCGGGTCGCCTGGCCGACGCCTGGGTCAGCCAGGATCCCACCCTGCAGCGCCCCATCAGCGACGCCACCGACAAAGCCCTGCTGGGTCTGGCGCAGCGGCTGACCGGCTGGGAACTCACGCCCAACGGCTCGGAGGGCTACAAAAAGGCCGAAGTCACGGCTGGCGGCGTCGATACCCGCGACCTGTCGTCCCAAACCATGGAATCGAAACAGCCCGGCCTTTATTTCATTGGCGAAGTGGTCGATGTGACCGGCTGGCTGGGCGGCTACAACTTCCAGTGGGCCTGGGCCTCGGGCTTTGCCTGTGCCGAGGCGCTGGTGGCTGCGGCGGCAGTTGGCAAAGACAGATCAGCAGACATCTCAAGCGTTTCGCTGTAGTCTGCGGCCGGAACAGCCGGCGGTCCAAAGCGCTGGACCGGCCGCGTCCTGAGCGGTCTCGTGATCGTGCCCTGCTGTTTGCAGGGAGGTCGCGCCGAAACAAGAAGTTGCTGTCCAGCGCGCAACTGGCAAGAATGCATGGCTTCTCCGGCATCGCCAGCCGCCAGCCCGATGCTTGGCGCTACGTCCCGGAAGTTCACTTGAAGCCTCCGTCCGTGGGCCCAAGCCGCTCTTGGCGGGCACGCTCAGCCCCCGTAGCGCTAGGGTGGCGCATGTTTAGGCTATATAATCCAAGGCTTTGCTAGCAAACCCGCGCCTGGCCTGATCCTGATCAGATCAATTAAGGCGCACATTCCTTTGGATCAACCAATCAATGACCACCATTCGCGTAAAAGATAACGAACCCTTTGACGTGGCTCTGCGCCGTTTCAAGCGCACCATTGAGAAACTCGGTCTGCTGACCGACCTGCGCGCCCGTGAGTTTTATGAAAAACCCACCGCCGAGCGCAAGCGTAAGAAGGCAGCCGCCGTCAAACGCAACTACAAACGCATCCGCTCCATGCAGTTGCCTAAAAAGCTGTACTAAACCGTACCGCTTTTTGGTCACTCAAAAGCCCGCAAGAGGACGCTCTGCGGGCTTTTTCAATTTGACGCGACGTATTGCACACTGCCTTTTTTTAGCACCCCTTTCAGGAGCCAGAAATGTCACTTAAAGATCAGATCACCGAAGACATGAAGAACGCCATGCGTGCCAAGGACAGTGAGCGGCTAGGCACCATCCGCCTGCTGCTGGCTGCCATCAAGCAAAAAGAGGTCGATGACCGCGTGCTGCTTGACGATGTGGCCGTGGTCGCCATCGTCGACAAGCTGATGAAGCAGCGCAAGGACTCGATTGAGGCCTTTCAAAAAGCTGCGCGTACCGACCTGGCCGACAAGGAAGCCGCCGAACTCGTGGTGCTGCAGGCTTACCTGCCGGCGCGGCTGAGCGCCGACGAAGTCAGCGTCGCTGTGAAAGCCATCGTCGCCGATCTGACTGCGGAACTGGGTCGTCCGGCCGGCCCCGGCGACATGGGCAAGGTCATGGGCGCGGTGAAAGCCCAATTGGCCGGCAAGGCCGACATGGGCCAGGTTTCGGCCGCAGTGAAAGCCGCACTGGCCGGTTGATGTCTGGCCTGCCTGCTTGGGCCGCTGACGTTGTATTCACCATGGTCTTCACGGCCGGACCACATCCTCTGGAGTCAAGACTTGCGAAACCTGTTCTTTCTAGCCGCCCTTCTTAGCGCCACGTTTGGCTCGGCCGCCGCCCAAGCGGCCGGCCTCCTGCCCTCTGCCACCCATGCAGCCAGCCCCAACAACGCACAGGGAGTACCCACGCCGCATCCCATTGTGGGCAACTGGACCTGGAAGCTGCAAGGCAAGGCATGTAGTGAAAGCAATGAATACCGTGCCAACGGCAGCCGGGCGGGCAACAGCGGAGACGAGGTCATCCAGGGCAGCTACGAAATTGCACCCCTTCCCAGCCTGCTGGGCTTTTACCGCCTTGTCGAGACCGTGACAACCACAAACGCCAAGCGCGACTGCTCTGGCGACCTGCATGAAGCGTCGGACCCGCCCGTCACCCGCTTCATCCAGTTCAACCCAAAAAGAGACCAGTTCATCATTTGTAAAGCCGAGTCACTGCAGGCTTGCTTCGGTCCTTTGAAAAAAATGCCGGCTTAACGCTGCACACAGTCCCGCGAGGAATCAGTTGCTGCTCTGGGTGCGACCAGCCGGGCTTCGGCCGGCTAAATCAAAGGTCAGGTTTCCCCAGTAACTGTCCCAGTCCGCTTCGGCCGTTTCAGTGGCGGCGATCATGTGAACCACGCTAAGCATCCAGAGGCCAGCGTAAGGAAAATTAAAGACCAGTTTGCCGCCGGCGTCGCTGTGTGTCCGGATCAGCAGGGTTTGACCGTCGTGCTTATACCAGGCCTTGACCAGCCGGTTGGGCAGGGGTTTGCCTTCAAACAAAACCTGAAAGCGCATCGCGGCCCCCGGCGCCTGCGTCAAGGTATCCTGAGCAGGCACTATTTGCAGCCGCTGCGCCGTCTGCGTTGTCGTGCTGGCTTTGTTTTTTGCATTGATCGCCAGCAACGTTTTGATGTTGCGGCGAAAGCGCTCACGCCCGGGCTTGGCGGCATCGCCCGTCGCCTCGCGGCGCTTGATGATGTCGTCAAGACCCTCGTCGTGCAGATAAGCGGAAAACTTGTCGGCAGGCAGTGTGACGAGGCTGGGGTGGCTGTCCAGCGCTATCAGATGCGTGCCAGCGCAGCCCAGCTGCAGCTTGAACTGACCAAGCGCCACGCCGGCAGGCACCCGGCTCATCAAATCTTGCTGCTCGCCACAGGCATATTGTCGCAAGGCGACGATATAGGCTGACGTAAAGGGCAGCTTGTCGCCCTCAAAATACTGGCCTACCTGAATGGTGAGCTCCGCGGCACTTCTTGCCGGCGGATTGGACGGCTGGGCCTGCAACCAGAACTCGTGAGCCTTTGCAGGCACTGCGCAAAAAAAGACCAGCACAGGCAGCATCAAACGCAGTGGAATCATCATGGCCTTCAACTCAGTCAAGGTTAAGAATAAACGGCGAGCGCAGGGTTACCCAGTCCATAAGAAACAAAAAAAGGCCCGCGTTCAGCGGGCCTCTTCTTGGTCCCCTCTTGCGTTGGGGAAAATAACACAAACAGCTGGCTACGCCAAACCGTTTGCTGCGTCTGCCTGCTTAACTTCCCAGCGACGTCGTATCGGCGTCGTCAGGCGAAGTCGCTGTCACGGAGTCTGTTTCCCTGGAATCGGCATCGTCGGGACTGGTTGCAACCATTGCGGTCACCAAGACCATAAAACTATCCGCAAGCGGACCCGACGGGCCGCCGCTTGAGTTTCCGCCGTCGCCACTATCACTGCAGGCGGCTAGCGTCAGGATCACGGCCGAAAGAACGGCACCTGAAAGAAAAATGCGCTTCATCATTTGTCTCCCTAGTTGTTGCCGGGAAGCGGCGTGTTGAGATAAGGGAAGGTGACCTTGAAATCGGCGGCGGTCTTGCGAACGCCGTCTGTCAGGGCAGCCCCGCCAGCTTTCGCATCAGCTGGTTTGCAACCTACCTTCAATTTATCGGTATCGCCGGTCAAGACGCAAAGCGCGCCCATAGCGACCCGCAAGGACAAGTCCACCACATCATCGCCAGGACGGCGCCCGTTTGGAAAGCCGGCATTGTCGCCCGCCGCCACGCCAAGCGGATTCTGCGCTCCCGCTGCGGCAGCTGGCGTCGTGGTGTTCAGGCGCAGCATTTCCGAGGGAACCACATTTTTCGGCTGGTTCAGGCCTTCAAGCCCTTTCAAAAATACCGTGACCAGATCGGTACGGGGGAAGTTGGTGGGTGCCGGTGCGCCAGGGAAAAGCGTCTGCACCAAGGCAGGCAGGGTCGGGTTGGTGACGTAGTCTAAAAATTGCGCGTCCCCAATCGGCTTGGACGCATTGAACCGATCCTTGTCCTCGGTACCAATGACCACCTCGTTGACCAGCGGCATGCCTACCCGCGAGACCTGGGCCCACGGCCCGCCTTCCTTGCTGGCGCTGTTGGTGCCGCGCGGCGAAGGATTGATCAGCCGGCCCTGCCGCACGCTGGCGGTGGCGTAGGCACCAATGACGGGCTCGCTTGCTGTGGTCAGGCAAGCAATCGGCAGCTCAAGCGCAATCGAGCTGACATTTTTTCCTTCCAGATTATTGGGGTTGCCGCCAACCTCAGCGCCCAGCGGGTCGAGGTTAAATAAGTCAAAGATCTTGCCCACCGCAATATAAAACGACTCTTTCCGCTGACCGACAAAGACGCGACCGTTGCCGCAGCCAGGAATGGCGACCGTGTAAATGTGTTTGTTGGCATAGGCCTCATAGCCAGTGGCGCCGCCAAAGGTTTTGTCGCCAATGTTGTCGACCGGTTTGTCAAAATCAGTTGACCCTCCAGCAGAATTCGTCAGGCGCGTTTTGCTGCCGCGCCGGCGGTCGCCCGTGACCATGTCGATGGTGAAGGTTTCACGCACATTCAGCTTGGCATCATTAACGGCACTGATCGTGCCCGAATTGATGAGCGGAATCGACAAATTCTTGCCACCCACCGGCAAGGTCAGTTTGTTGTTTGTATTCTTGAAACGGAACTGGAAGCTCAGGTGCTCCTTGGCATCCCCGACGTTGTCGACGTGAACTTCATACAACCCGTTCTGATCGAATTGGTAAAAGTTCGGACCGCCTTGCGGGTCTTGAAACGGGATGAAGTTGGCGATCAAGGTCACGAAGTCCTGGCGCCCAGCCTCGTAGCTGCGAAACATGTAGAGGTCGGTGCCATCTACTTTGGGTTGATTAGCGATAAAGGGGCCTTCGCGATGGCTGGAGGCCAACGCAGGCAAGGCAAAGACACTCGCAAGTGCGCCTGCTAAAACCGAGGTAGAAATAATACTTCGCTTCAAGGAAAACTGCATGACTGACTCCTGGTTAGGTTGAAAAAAGGCCAGTCTCAGAGTAAGAAATTCGATAACCCGGCTTTGTAGGCGAAAGCGGAGCGATAAAGTCAGCCGGCGCGCTGCAAATCGAAAGCGCAGCGCCCAGCCAACCGCCAAGCTGGGCAGATCGCGCAAGGCAAAGCTCGCACCAAGCGCGGGCTTCGGTTAGTTACCGAAAAACGCTCAGCGTGCTGCTATCAGCGACTGGAGAACATCCGGCTGAAAATGCTGCGCGATATAGTCCGCCAGCCCCTCAAACACCGAATCGAGCGTGGGCGTGGTGGCGCCAAACAGCGCTTGCAGCACACGCGGATCTTCAAACAGGCCGTGCAGATACAGGCCCAGCACATTGCCTGCAGCGTTTTGCCAGGCCAGGCCCTCGGGCATGACGGCGTAAGCGATGTTGCCCGCCGCTGCCATGGCCGAATGGTGCGTGGTCTGGCCGTGGTGAATTTCGTAGCCCTGCACTTCAATGCCCGACAGGCTGGACCAGAGCCCACGCACCGGTGCGAACGCCGCCTGCCTGTGCTGCACGGTTTTGGCTTCAGCAAACAGCGTGACCAGCGGCAGCAGACCGAGGCCCGGGCCATTGCCGTCGATGCCGTGCGGGTCGATCAGCGCTTCGCCCAGCATTTGCAGGCCGCCGCAAATGCCCAGCACCGCACCGCCGCGGCCGGCATGGGCGGCAATTGCCTGGTCAAGCCCCTGCGCGCGCAGCCAGTCCAGGTCAGCGCTGGTGTTCTTGGAACCTGGCAAGATGATCCAGTCGGCCTCTGCCAGGCCGGTCAGCTCCGACGGGCTGCGCACCCATTTCAGACGCACGCCCGGCACGTTCTTTAGCGGCTGAAATTCATCCAGGTTGCTGATGCGAGGATAGGCCACGATGGCTACGACCAGAGGCGTCGAACGCCGCGAAGGGCCGCCCCGAGCAAGTTCAGCCCCTTCTCCTCGTGCAAGGGGCAGCGTACCGCCGAAGGCACGCGAAGCGACAAACGTGGGGGCCATATCAAACACACCATCTTCTTCAGGCAAGCCATGCTGCCACCACATCGGCAGCGTGGCGACGGTGGGCACGCCAGTCAGGTCTTGCAGCATTTGCGGCCCCGGGGCCAGCAAGCTGGCATCGCCACGGAACTTGTTGAGCACAAAGCCTTTGATCAACCCACGCTCGGCTTCATCAAGCATGGCCCAGGTCCCGTACAGGTGGGCAAACGCTCCGCCGCGGTCGATGTCGGTCACCAGCAGGCAGGCCGCATTGGCGTGCAGTGCCACGCGCATGTTGACGATGTCGCACGATTTGAGGTTGATCTCGGCGGGCGAGCCGGCGCCTTCAATTACCACCACATCGTTCTCCGCACGCAGTTCGTCCAGCGCCTGCGCCACCACCGGCCAGACCGACGCGCTGCGGCCTCGCCACGCCATGCGCGAGAGTTCGGCGTTGACCTGCCCCATCAGCACGACCTGGCTGTGCGTGTCTTTTTCGGGCTTGAGCAGCAACGGGTTCATGCGCACATCGGGCACCGCGCGCGCCGCCAGCGCCTGAAAATACTGGGCGCTGCCGATTTCGCCACCTGACATGGCCTCCACGCTGGTCGCTTCGCGTACTTCGCTGCCCCCCGAGGGGGTTAATTTTCCCAGGGGCGGCCCGGCGAACATGGCCTCCACGCTTGTCGCTTCGCGTACTTCGCTGCCCTCCGAGGGGGCTAATTTTCCTAGGGGCGGCCCGGCGGAAAATTGCGGTCGCCCTGCCACCACTCTGGCGTTGTTGCTCATGTTCTGCGCCTTGAAGGGCGCGACCTTCAGGCCCTGGCGCGCGTAATAGCGGCACAGCGCGGTGGTCAGCCAGCTTTTGCCGGCGCCGCTGGTGGTACCCAAAACCATCACGCATTTGGCGCTCATCTCGTTCTCCGTAATAAGCAGTTGTCACGCTGGACCCAGCAAGTTGTCATGCCGGATGTGATCCGTCACCCATGGAATGCCACGCTGTTTTCAAAGCGTCCTGCGCTGCCGGCCCCTGCACGCTGACCCGCACATGGCCAGGCAGACCAAACGATGCGGCGTCTCGCAGCTTGATTCCTGCCGCGCGCAATTGGCTCAGGTCATGACCTTGCTCTGGCCTGGCACAAAAGAAATTGGCATCGCTGGGCAGGCATTGCCATCCCAGGTTCTGCAGCAAGGTAATCTGCCGGGCTTTCCAGTCCCTCAGCATGGGCAAGCTTTTAGCCAGCCAGGCCTGCACCGCAGGCAGCACCCAGCCCTGAAGCATGGCGACGCCATGTGCACCAAGCGGCCACGAGGGGCACAGGCGCTCGAGCGCGGCCACGGCCGCTTCGGCACCCAACGGCACAATGACGTAGGCGGCGCGCACGCCGGTCAGGCCCAGCGCCTTGTTGGGCGTCCACAGCTGCCAGACCTGCGCCAATTGGGCATTGGTCAGGCTGGGCGTGCCGCTCAGGCGCAAGGGCGCGTAGGCGCAGTCCAGCAGTAGCGGCGCATGCAAGGGCCACTTGGGCCACGGTGCGTGCGCAGCGCCCAGCGGGCTGGACGGCTCACAACACCACACCAGTTGCGCCTGATCGGGCTCTGCGATGGGGCGCAAGCCCCAGGCGAGCGCGGCTTGGGCGTAGTCGCCATAAGCGTGGGCGGGCAGGCACACCTGGCGCCCGCCCTGCTGCGCCACCCACGCGGTGATGCGAAATATGAATTCGCTGGCGCTGCCCGCCAGCAGCACACGCCCGACTTCCACGCCATGGAAGGCAGCCAGCCCGGCGCGCAAGACGGCGTAACTCGCATCGGGGTAGTGGCTGGCGTCGGCCTGCTGCACGGCAGCCAGGGCCAGCGGGCACGGGCCACAGGCATTGCTGTTGCTGGAGAAATCAAAACGCGGCACGCCGGACGCGTCGGGGCCGCCGTGAATACGCTGCATTGGCGCTGCGGCTGGCGCGGACCGATTGAAAACCGACAAGGTCATGACAGTCTCCCTATCGCTATTAAAACAATAGCTGCTGGCGCAATACCTGTAAGGGCTAGAAGCACTTTTGATGCATAAGAGAGGGCGCGTCTCGTGTCTGGCGCCAAGGGCGCACGGCCAGCGGCGTTGAGCGCATACACGCCCGGCTTGTGCAGGCAAACGTCCAGCGCCAGCGCCATCGCGGCCATCGGCCAGCCGCTGTTGGGCGACGGGGTGCGCGCGGCTTCGCTGCGCAACGCGACCCAGCCCCCGCGCAGCCCCTTGCCCCGCCCGGCGCCGCCGCCCACGCCCCACAGCAGCAAGGCGGTGATGCGCGCCGGCAACCAGCTCAGCACATCGTCGGCACGCGCCGCCCACTTGCCGGCCCATTCCCAGTTCTGGCCCTGGTAGACGCCACGGTAGCCCCACATGGCGTCGGCGGTATTGGCAAAGCGGTAAAGCGCCGCGCCCGGCAGCCCCAGCAGCACGAACCAGAAGATGGGCGCCACCACTGAATCGTTGAGGTTCTCGGCGAGCGACTCGATGGCGCTTTCTCGCACCTGGCTTTCGCTCAGCTGGCTCACATCGCGACTCACCAGCCAGCTCAGGCGTTCGCGGCCGGCGCTCAGAGATCCACCGTGCCCGGGCGACAAGGCTTTCTCAACCGCCAGCACTTCGCTGCGCAGCATGGCCCAGGCCAGCATTGGTTTGAGCGCAAGGCCCAGCAACAGCGCCGCCAGCACGCCACCGGGAATCAGCCCCAGCCGCCCGGGCAGGGCCAGCAGGACCTGCTGCAGCGCCCATGCTGCTATAAATACAATAGCTGCACCGGCAGCCCAGGCAAAGGCTCCAAGCCAGAATCTCTTGAAATCAGGGCCTGCCGCCTGCTTTTGGCCGATGCGCCCTTGCAGTTGCCGGCCCGCCCACCCCAGGGCGCCCCCCATCCAGACGACCGGGTGACACCGCGCGGGTGGCTCACCGCACCAGCGGTCCACCACCAGGGCGATAAGCAGCGCCAATGCGCTTATGCCGGCCCGCGATGCCGCAAAATCAGTCATCGCGGCGGGCAGCAGGCACGAGTGCCGCGAGGGCCATTAATCCTCAATCCCGCGCTGGGCCGGAATGCCCGCGTTGAACGCGTGCTTGACCTTGCTCATCTCGGTCACGGTGTCGGCCAGTTCAATGATCTCGGGCGGGCAACGCCTGCCGGTAATCACCACATGCACCTGACTGGGTCGCTCCCGCAGCGTCTGCAGCACATCATCAAGCGGCAGCCAGCCGTAGATCAGCGGATAGGTCAGCTCGTCGAGCGTCACCATGAAGTAGTCGCCACTCAAAATGGCGGCCCTGGCTTTTTGCCAGCCGTCGCGTGCCAGCTGCGCCGAGTGTTCCAGGTCCTGGCTTTTCCAGCTGAAACCGTCGCCCAGCCCTTCGATGGGAATGCCGAGCTGCTCGAACATGCGGTGCTCGCCAAAGCGGGCACTGGGCACTTTCATGAACTGGAAAATCTTGACTTTTTTGCCGCGCCCGTGGGCGCGCAGCGCCAGCCCGAAGGCGGCCGTGCTTTTGCCTTTGCCATCGCCGGTGTTGACGATGAAGATGCCGCGGCGTTCGCCCTCGGCTTTTTCATAGGGCTTTCCCGCGGGCGGGGTTTCAATCTGCATGGTATTGGGGACTCAGTTGTACGGTTTCGCCAATGATGAGCAGGCCGGGCCGCGCGCCGTAGGCCGGCGCCCGTGCCACCAGGTCTATCAGTGCGGTAGCGATGACGGTTTGCGTCGCGCGCGCGCCATCGTGCACGATGGCGGCCGGGGTCCGAGGCGACAAGCCGTGGGCAATCAGCCGGTGCGCGATTTGCGCCAGGCGCTGAACACCCATGTAGAACACGCGGGTTTGGCCGGGACGGGCCAACGCCGCCCAGTCCGTCGGCGCCTTGTCATCCGCCAGATGGCCAGGCAAAAAGACGCAGCTGCTGGCCAGTTCGCGGTGGGTCAGGGGAATGCCGGCCGTTGCCGCACAGCCACTGGCGGCGGTGACACCCGGCACCACCTCAAAGGCGATGCCTGCCGCCTGCAGCGCTTGCACCTCTTCGCCGCCGCGCCCAAACACAAAGGGGTCGCCACCCTTGAGCCGGACCACGCGCTGGCCCAGGCGCGCGTGCTGGACCAGTTGCGCATGGATTTCTTCCTGTGGCACGGAGTGATGACCCAAAGCCTTGCCGACGTACAGACGCAGGGCGGTCTCTGGGATTAGCGCCAGCACCTCGGGCGTGATCAGGCGGTCATGCACCACCACCTCGGCACGCTGCAGGCGGTCGAGCGCGCGCAGCGTCATCAAATCGACCGGGCCGGGGCCGGCACCGACGATGGACACGAAGCCCGGCCCGCCGTGAACGCCGGCCTCAAGCATCGCCGCCCCCTGGTCCCTGGTGAAACACCAGATCGGCCACTGGCGCGCCACCGATCAGATGCTGATCAATGATGCGGTCCATATTGGCAGGGGTGACGTTGTAGTACCAGGTGCCGTCGGGCTGTACGCACATCACCGGCCCGCCCTTGCAGGCGGCAAAACAACTGACGCGGCTGCGCTTGACGCGCAGTTCGCCCTCATGCAATCCGGCCGCCTTCAACTTGTCGCCCAGGCTGTCAAACAGCGCTTGCGACGTTCCATCCAGGGCGCAGCGCGGCCCGATGCAGACCAGCAAATGGCGCTTGTAGCTGCCGATTTTGGGCTTGGCGAGCGCGCTCATTCTTCAGACTCATCGGCTGTCACGGCTTCGTCCTCGACCGAGGCGGTGAGCACCATCTCGATGTAATCCGCAGGCAGGCCGTGGCGCCGTGCCAGCTCGGCAATGCCGACGCCGTCGGCATGGTCGGCGCGCAGATTTTCCGTCCAGCCCAGCAATCCGCTGGAAAGCGAGCGCCCGCGTTTTTCGCCTTCACGCGTGCTGCCGTCGCCGTCGAGCTCGTACTTGTTGGCGTAGCCGCGAGGGGTCACCATCAGGCCGTGGCGCACGAAGGTGTGGCTGTTACCTATCAGCACGGTGCTGAGCATGCCGATGTCGCACTCACTCATCCGGTCCAGCGTGGTGAACTCGATATTTTGGCGGCGCCGATAGGCCGACTTGACCACCACCACCGGCGTGCAAGGGCGACGGTGGCGCAGAAACAGCTTTTGCGCCTGTACGATTTGCTGGGTGCGCCGACCACTCTTGGGGTTGTACAGTGCCACCACGAAATCGGCGGCGGCGACCGCATCGAGCCGGCGCGCAATTACCGGCCAGGGTGTCAGCAGGTCGGACAGCGAGATCGAGCAGAAATCGTGCGTCAGCGGCGCCCCCACCAGCGCGGCGCAGGCATTGATGGCTGAGGCACCGGGGATGACCTCCACCTCCACATCCGACTCGGGCGTCCAGCCGGCCTGAAACAACACCTCGTAGGTCGGGCCGGCCATGCCATACACACCGGCGTCGCCGGATGAAATAAGCGCCACCTTCTTGCCCTCGCGGGCGCGCTCGAGCGCGTGAACAGCGCGGTCGAGTTCCTCGGTCATGCCTTTGCGGATGATCTCCTTACCCTCCAGCAAGTCGGCCACCAGCTTGACGTAGGTGACGTACCCAACCACCACATCCGCTTCGGCAATGGCGGCACGGGCACGCTGCGTCATATGGTCGACGTGGCCGGGGCCGATGCCCACCAGCATGATTTTTCCGCTACTCATGAGGCGCTTCCTTCCAGGCGTGTGGCAGCCGCCACCGGGTTCAACAAGGGACTCAGCCAGCGCGCAACCGCCAGCGCGGACAAAACACCCAACAGCAGCCACTGCAGCGCACTGGCAACGGCGGTGGCGACGACGAAGCGGGAAGCCAACTGCTGCATTTGCAGCGCAACGTCAGCCTCCATCCCGGCAAAAGGACTGCCCGTGTGCAGCGGAGCGCCGATGGCAAAGGGCAGGACCAGCAGACCCAGCCCGAGCACCCGCCATTTCGCCCGCACCAAGCACAGCATGGCCAGCCCGCCGGCGCCGCAGACCACGGTCAGGGCCCACCACAGCTGACGCGCCTGCAGCGCTGCCGCTTGCATGCCCGGCAACTCGGGCGGTAAACCCAGCGCCGGTAAAGCAAACAGACAAACCCAGCCCGCAGCACCCCACAGCAGGCCATAGCGCACGGATGCGCCATAGCCCTGATGCAGCGCCAGGGCTTGCCCCGTCCGCTGGCGGTTCCACCATGCCAGCAAAGGCATCAGCAGCAAGGCGGCGCCGATGGCGTTGAGCACATTGGCCAGCACCGTGTAGGCCGTGCGTTCCAGGCCGTCTTGCGGCGCCCAGTCTTGCGCCGCGTGGCTGGGCGCAGCCGATTCTTCAAACACCTCGGCCGCCAGAATCAGTGGCACCACCTGCCAGCGCTGCACGGCGCTGTCGAACAGTCCCGTCAGCAAGCCCACCAACAGGGCACATAAAAATAAACGTCGAAACAACATGGGTGATTTCCGCTTAATGGCAGGGACGGCCTACGGCGTGGCGGACATCGTGGGCCGCGTTGTGGGCCACCGAAGCTTCACTAAAACCGACGGCGTACAGCATGACCAAACCCAGCAGCAGCGCGGCGCCGAGTTGGGCCAGCACTGAAGCAACGGCGCTGCCGGTTGGATTGACGGTCATAGGGGAAGTGGAAGCGTTCATAAAGTCTCCTGGGGTCAAAAAATTAAGAAAATGAAAACGGGAAAGGCGCAATGGAGACGGTGGCGTTGCGGCCATCGGCACCTCTGTGTTTGAATTTTTCGACCAGCAACTGCACCGCCGTGGTGTGGGTTGCCAACAAGGCCGCCGCCTCCGCCACAGAAGGCGTGCCCATGTAGCGCAGCACCGTGGTCGATGGGTTGAGGACGGGCACAAGGGCGAGTTCGGCGGCGCTGAAGAACTGCAGCGGCCAGCCGCCCTGCTCTGCCAGCGCCACCAAGGCGAGCTCATCGCGCTTGGCCTCGATCGTGGCCAGCACGCGCACCTGCGCGCGCACCAGTCCGGCCTGGGCCAGCGCGGCGTCCAGCAGGTGCTCCACGGTCGCCAGTGGCGTGCCGCGGTCGCAACCGAGGCCAACGGCCACAGACATCAAAGGGACGCTCATGCGCCCTGCCCTTGCGGCGGTCGGTACACCACCAGGCGTTCATGAAGTTGCTGCCAGCGCTCCGGCGGGACCTCGGCGTGGGTGATCCACAACACGGCCTTGAAACGGCTTAAATCCACATCTTCAAAACGCGTGAATTGATGAATGCTGGCGGGCAGCGGCGTCGGTCGTGTCCACCAGTGCGGGCTGCCGGCCTCCTGCACCACGGCCACTTGCTCCTCGTTCACCACAGCGGCCGAGACGCGCGTGATGTTGATCTTGGGGCACTCCAGCTTCCAGCCCAGCTCGCGGCCCAGAATATCGACCGCGATGGTCTTGCCGACGTCGGAGGCCGTGGTCAGCACGGCCGTTGCGCCCAGCAGCGCGGCAATCTGCATGGCACAAGCGTTGGCCCCACCGACATGGCCCGACAGCACCGGAATGACGAACTGCCCGGCGTCATCGACCACCAGCACGCCGGGGTCTTCGTCCTTGGTTTTCAGGTGCGGCGCAATCAGGCGCACCACCGCGCCCAGTGAAACAAAAAACACCAGTTGATCAAAGTCTGCGAACAACTGCCCAATCTCATCCTTAAACGGGCCGCTGTAGGCGCGCATCGGGTTGGACAAGCCGGCCATCATGGGTGCGAACTTGTCGGCCACGCAAATGCTGGCGGCGGGCAACTGGCGGGCCAGCACGGCGGCTTGCTGCGCGCCGTGTTTGGTGATGGCAATCAGCGCCACGCGCACGTCGACCTCCATCGCCGGCGCGGTGTCTGGCGGGGTGTTGCTCTTCATTCTTGCGTCTCCTCTTCGAGTTCGATGGTGGTTTTCTTGCGGCAGCCGCGAATTATTTCGCCGCGTTCGCGGTTTGGATTTTTCACCAGCAGAAGCGACAAGTAGTTGACCTTGCTGCCTTTGAGCGCTGCCACGTCGTGCACGATGCGCTCCACCGGCGAGCCGGCTTTTTCGATAAAGCGGCTGTGTGGCAGCAGGCCGCGGCGCTCCAGCAGATCGATCAAGTCATCGAGCAGCGGCTTGACTTTCATCAGCACCAGGGTGTCGAAGTCGTCCAGCATCCTCTCCACCGCCGCAATGCCGTAAGCGGCGGGCACGATGGCAATGGTGTCGTCCTGCTCGGACAGCGGCATCTGCAGCCGGGCGCAGGCGGCATTGAAGGACGTGACGCCAGGCACGATGTCAATTTTTGCTTCGGCATCCAGTTCGCGCAGCACGCGGGCCAGGTAGCAAAAGCTGGCGTAGGTGGAGGCATCGCCTTCGACCAGAAACAGCACATCTTGCCCGGTGGCCAGTAGCGCTTTCACGGCTTCGGCTGCTTTGAGCCAGTGGCGCGCAAGTTTTTCAACATCGTGCGTCATGGGAAACAGCAGCGGCTGGTGCTGTGCGGGCAGTGTTAGACCGGCCCGCAGCGCAATGTCGAGTGCGTAGCCTTCCTTGCGCAGGCTGCGCACCGGGTAAGTCCAGACGACATCGCGGCGCTGCAGCAAGGCCCAGGCGCTGCGCGTGATCAGGCCGGGGTCGCCGGGGCCCAAAGACACGCCGAACAGGCGGCCTGGGGCGACCGTTGGGGAAGCAACCTGAAGTTCAGTCATCGCATTTTTCCGTCTTTTCCGTTTTCGATGCTTTTTGCACGGTCACTTTTTGCGCACAGACCAGCCACACCGGGTTTTCGGCCGCCATGCGGTTCATGTGCAAAATCGGCTTGCTGCGCGAAGCCTGCAGTTGCAGCACGTCCCACGCCGCGCCCTGCGCCTTCAAGGTTTCCACCGCCACGCTCAGGTTTTCAAGCGTGACAAAGTTCATGACCAGCCAGCCCTCGGGCTTCATGCGCTGCAGAATTAAACAAATCAACTCGGCCAGCTCGCCGCCCGAGCCGCCGATGAACACGGCATCGGGATCAGGCCAGCGTTGCAAACCCTCGGGGGCCTTGCCGTGTACCAGCGTGTGGTTGCTGATGCCCAGCGCTTTACGGTTGCTGCGCACGATGGCGCTGTCGTCGACGTTCTTTTCAATGGCGTACACATGGCCCTGGCCGCACAAACGCGCCGCCTCCAGTCCCACCGAGCCGGAGCCCGCGCCGATGTCCCACACCACGCTGTTGGCGCGCAGCTGCATGCGGGCCAGCGACACCACGCGCACCTCGCTTTTGGTGATCAGGCCTTTTTCAGGGTAGCGCTGTTGGTAGCTCGCATCGGGCAAACCTAACAGCACCGGTTGCGTGCGCTGGCTGGTGCGCCACAGCAGCACCACGTTCGGGTCGGCAAACGGCATCTGCGTGGCCACCTGGATGCTGATGCCACTCACCACCCGCTCTTCGGGCTGGCACAGGCGTTCGGCCACGGCCATCTCAAAATCATCGGCCAGGCCTTCGGTGACCAGCATGCGGGCGATGCGGTCGGGCGTGTTGCCGGGACTGGTCAGAATGGCCAGGCGGTCGTTTTGCCGTACGTCACGCAGCAGCGCGTACAGGCCATGGCCGGGTTCCGAGCCCTCCACCCAGTCGCCGGCATCCTTGCCGTGAACCGATGAAAACTTCATGTCTTGCCACGGCAGGCCAAGGCGCGCGCAGGCCAGTTGCAGGGTGGAGACATTGGGCAGCACCTCAATCGCTTCAATGCACAGACGCGAAGCCAGGTAAGCGGCGATGCCGTGGCACAAGGGATCGCCTGTGGCCAGCAGCACCACACGCAGATCTGCGGCTTGAGCGTCCCGAATCCATTCGGGCACTTGCGACAGCGCGCCGGTTAGGTCGCGCTGCCGGGCTGTGGGATGGATGTACTCAGCGAACAGTTGCAGCGCGCGCGTGCCGCCAATCACCAGTTGCGCCTGCTGCAGGTACGCCAGCGCGGTGCGGCTCAAGCTGGCCACGCCGTCGTCCAGCACGCCCAGGATGCGGCATTTTTCTATTTGGTTCATCGATTCTTCGCTCATGAGGACTCGGCAATCTTGCGACCATCAAAATCGCAGACCAGCACTTTCAAATCGAACTGATCGGGGTAACGCTCGCGCAGAGTTTTCACCACGCGCTGCGCCAAAGCGGTGTGAAATGCGGTGCCCAAGCCCAGCGCGTCCATGCGTTCGCCCGCATAGCGGGCGGTTTTGGCATGGCGGATGTCGTCGCACACGTCCGGCGCGACGCCGAGCTCGGCCGCCAGATCGGCCAGCAAGCCGGTGTTCACGTCAGCGCGTCCGGCGTGGGTGATGGTTTCGCCCTGGGCGATTTTGGTGAGCTTGCCCACCATGCCGCCAATCACGACTTTCTTCAAGCCGGCCTTGACCGCTGCCCCCATGGCGTAGCGCAAGAAGTCGCCCATCTGCACAAACACCGCCTCGGGCAGGTGGGGCATTTCTTCCATGACAAACTTTTCAGTGCGCCCGCCGGTGGTCAGAACCACCACGCCATGGGGCAAGGTGCCCGCCACATGCACGCCCTGCACCACGCTGGCACGGTAGGCAGCGGTGGAGTAAGGCTTGACGATGCCGGTCGTGCCCAAGATGGAAATGCCCCCCAGAATGCCCAGACGCGCATTCGTGGTTTTTTTGGCCATCAACTCGCCTTGCGGCACGGAAATCGTCACCTCGAACCCGGCTTCATCGAGCAGCGCCGCACCAGCGACGCGCACATTGGCCTCGATGTTGCGCCGCGGCACCGGGTTGATGGCCGGACCGCCCACCGTCAGCCCCAAACCTTGCAGGGTCACCGTGCCGATGCCAAAGCCCCCTGCCAGCAGCACCTGGCCCGGCTGCTCGGGCAGCAGGCGCACATCGGCGGTGAGGTGGGCCTTGTCGGTGCAATCGGGGTCGTCGCCCGCGTCCTTGATCACCATGGCGTGGGCCGACTGGCCATCACAGCGACCATCCTGCACGGCGAAGTTCACCAGGTCGCCATTGGGCAGCAGGCATTCGACGTTATCTGGCACCTGCCCTGTGACCAGACCGATGACCGCCGCCCGCGCCGCCGCCGCCGAACACGCGCCGGTAGTAAAACCGGTGCGCGTGCCGCGTGGCGCGCTTTTGTCCATCATTCGGCGACGCGCCCTGCCAGCTCATTCGCCTCGGCCAGTCCCAGCAGGGCATGAATGGCGGCCACCACCAAGGTGGAGCCGCCCTTGCGGCCCCGGATCACGATCCAGGGCACAGCCGTCTCCAGCGCCATCAAGTCCTTGGACTCGGCGGCCGAGACAAAGCCCACCGGCATGCCGACCACCAGCGCCGGGCGTGCGCCCTCCTCCTTGATCAGCCGCACTACCTCAAGCAAGGCGGTGGGCGCGTTGCCGATGCCGATGATGGCGCCGTCCAGCAAACTTAGTCGGTGCGCCTTGCGCATGGCCTGCGCGGCGCGGGTCGTGCCCTCCGCCCGGGCCAGCTCGATCACATCGGGGTCGCTGATGAATTGGTGCGTCTGCAGGCCGAAGTGCGCCAGCCGCGGGGCCGACAAGCCGACACAAATCATCTCCACATCGGCCACCACGCGGGTAGCGCGCGACAAAATCGCGGCCATGCCATCGGCCACGGCGTCAGGGTGAAAGTTGGTCAGGCCGTTGAAATCAAAATCAGCATTGGCGTGAATCATGCGGCGCACGATCGGCCATTGCGCGGGCGTGTAGTTGTAGGGGCCGACTTCGCGATCGATCACGGCAAACGAGTCGTGCTCGATGGCCCGTCCGGCGGCGGTAAGTTGCTCGGTGACGACGTTGGCGGCAGATGTTGTCATGACGGAACTCCGGCCTGTGCCGGCTCGTGCAGATGACCGTGTTCGTGGGCATGGCCCGGCGGGTGGTCGTGCGCGTGATCATGCGGATGGTCATGGTCATGATCATGGTTGTGCGGTAGCGCGTCATCATGGTGGTGCCCACCCAGTCCGTGTTCGACGGCAAATTCACGGAACTTGCAGCCATCGCAGGGCATTAAGGCTTGCGGCGCACCGCGCTTCACGTCAGCCACGCGCTGCTCCAGCACCTCAAAAATTTCCCGCTCAAAGCCGAAATATTCGGTCGAGGTAAAGCGGATCGTCGGATACTGGATTTTGAGGTTTTCTACTTGGCGCTTGATGCGTTCCATCAGCGTGCCGTTGAACAGGTAGTAAGGCAAAACCGCCACCTGCGTCATGCCCAGCAGGCTTTGACGCTGCACTACTTTTTCCAGGCGCGGGTAGGTAATGCCGGTAAAGGCCACATCCACCAGCTCGTGCTCGCTTTCCTCCATCACCCAACGCGCCATTTTGGCCATCTCGCCATTGGCATGACGGTCTGACGAACCGCGCCCCAGCAGCACCACGCCGGTGGTGGTGGGATCGGGCATATCGAGCGCCTGCATGGCGGTCTTCAGGCGGCGTTTGACCACACTGAGGAGATGCTCGCAAACGCTCAGGTGCGGCGTGTACAAAAACTGCACCTGCGGAAACTTGAGCCGCGCGGCGTCTATGGCCTGCGGTATGTCCATCTTGACGTGACCGGCGGCATTCAAAATCAGCGGCACCACAATCACGCGCTGCGAGCCGGTGGCGGCGCGCCGCAAGCCTTCGCTCATGGTGTTTTCTGACAATTCGATGAAGCAGACTTCAATCGGCCAAGCCGGCTGGCGCTCGCGCCACTGCTTGGCAAAGGCCATGATTTCGTCGTTGCCCGATTTTTCGCGCGAGCCGTGGCCCACCAGCAAAATGGTCTCAAGGGTCATGGGGACTCCAAAGTAAGGTTGGATGCAGGGACGCTGGCACGCCGGAAACGGTGCGTGAAGCTGGCGTCGTAGAGTTTGGATTTGGCCAGCGTCGTCCATTGGCGCGAACCCAGGGTGGGACTGGCAATGATCATGGACTGGCTGACCAGCCTGGCCTCGCGGCACAGCGCCTGAATGGTGCTGATGGTGCCGCGAACGATTTTTTCTTCGCCCGGCCAACTGGCTTTGTGCACGACCACGATGGGCGCATCGGGCGACCAGCCCGCAGCCGTCAAAGCGGCGGTGACTTGACCCATCAGGGTGATGCTCAAAAATATGCACAGCGTGCTGTGGTGCGCCGCCAGCGCTTGCAGCGACTCGCCCTGCGGCATGGGCGTGCGCCCTTCCATGCGGGTAAAAATCACGGTTTGCGTCACCTCGGGCAGGGTCAGGCTCTCGACCGCCGCCGCCGCCGAGGCCATCGCCGACGAGACGCCGGGCACCACCTGCACCGGCACACCGGCGGCGTCCAGCGGCTGCACCAGTTCGATCAATGCGCCATACAAACCGGGGTCGCCGGTTTGCAGGCGTACCACCGTGTCGCAGCGGGCGGCCTGTTCAATCAGCCAGGTGGACATCTGTTCCAGCGTCATGTCCTTGCTGTCGGCTACGGTGCAGCCCGCTGGGGCCCAGCGCATCGCCGCTTCGCTGACCAGGGAACCGGCGAACAAAATGGCACCGGCACGCTCCACCAGAGCCCGGCCCTTGACGGTGATTAATTCGGGGTCGCCGGGACCGGCGCCGACAAACCAGACGGTGCCTCGCGCAGAAGCGGCGCGACCCGCTTCAACGGGTTGAATATCAGTCTGCATGATCTGTTCCGCTTTGAAGTTACTGGCAGCAAGCTAGAGTCTGGGCAGTGCCACCCACTGGCCTGCGAGTTGATGGACGGCAATCCGGTGGTCAAACACTTCTTCAAGTGCCCGCTGGGTGGCCGCATCGCTGCAGGGGCCTTGATGCGTGATCCGGCCCCCAGTCATGATGACCAGCTCATCGGCATGCAGCGCCATCGATATTTCGTGCAGGACACTCACCACAGTCCGGCCCTGCCTGACCAGCTCGCCCACCATCGCCAGCCAGTCGGCCTGGTGCGGCGGATCGAGGTTGGCCAGCGGCTCGTCCATCAGCAGCACCTGCGCCTCGACCGCCAGTGCGCGCGCCAGCAGCACGCGCTGGCGCTCGCCGCCCGACAGCTGGCCCAGCGCACGGCCGCGCCAGTCCCAGGCTTGCGTGGCACGCAGGGCACGCTCGACGGCGCCATGGTCGGCCGCGCTAGCCGCTGCCAGCCAGGCCTGATGCGGCAGGCGGCCCAGCATGGCGACGTCGTAAGCCGTCAGGTCGTCGGCCGAGCTTTCGCTTTGGCCCAGCCACGACAGCTGCTGCGCGCGCAGGCGCGCCCGCAAGGTGTTCAGCGGCCGCCCCAGCAAAGCCACCTCGCCGCTGTGGGCCAGCAAGCCTGCCAGCACCTTGAGCAAGGTCGACTTGCCCGCGCCGTTGGGGCCGACGATGCTGGTCCAGCGCGCCCGCGGCAGGGCCAGCGAGATGTCGTGCAATACCTCAACATTTCCAAGGCTGGCCGTTATGGAACGGGCGCAGATAGCTACCGAATTCATAGCAGAGACGTCAGACGCAGCGATGCCTGGCATCACAAACCGGCCCCGCGTCCGCTGCCGCGAGCGCTGCTGCGGTGCATCAGCCAGAGCAGATAGCTGCCGCCCAGCACGGCGGTGAGCACGCCCACCGGCAACTCTTGTGGCGCCACCAACCAACGCGCCAGAATGTCGGCGGCCGTCAGCAGCACCGCGCCCATCAGGCAGGCCAGGCCAATCAGCCGGCCGTGCGTGGTTTTGACGACCGAGCGCACCAGGTGCGGCGCGGCCAGGCCGACAAAGGCAATCAGCCCGGTTTGCGCCACCGCCGTGCCGGTGGCCAACGCCAGCACCGCCACCAGCGCAGCGCGCATCTGCGGCAGCCGCAGGCCCAGGCTTTGCGCGGTGGCCTCGCCCAGCGCCAGGCCATCGAGCACATGGCTCAGCATCACGGCGGCCAGCAGACAGGCCGCAAAGGCGGTCGCCATCACGGCGCAGGCGGCCCAGCCGACAAAGCCGGTGCTGCCGAGCATGAAAGACTGCATCGCCTGCAGGACGTCGGGGCTCATGAGCAGCAGCAGCGCCGTGATGGCACCCAGCACCACGCCCACAATCACGCCAGCCAGCAACAGGCGCAGCGTGTGCTGCACCCCCTTGGCCAGCAAAAGCGTAAGCAGCACGGCCAGCACGGCGCCAACGAAAGCGGCGCCGGTCAGGCCGATACGCGCCACCCAGTGGGTGGCCAACGGCGACACGCCAAACAGCACCATGGCCACCGCCACACCCAGCGAAGCGCCCGAAGCGCTGCCCAACAAATATGGATCGGCCAGCGGGTTGCGAAACAGGCCCTGGGCCACAGCGCCGGCCAGGCCCAGCAAGGCGCCGGCCAGCCAGGCACCGAGGGTGCGCGGCAGGCGAATCTCCCAAACGATCAACAGCGCCTGCGGGTCGCGCTGCAGCTTCAGCACGCTGTCAAAACCGGTGCTGCCGACGCTCACGCCCAGCAGCAACAGCGCCGCGCTGGCCAGCAGCAGGCCGCCGGCCAGCCAGAAGGCTTTGCGGTGCTGCTTGTGATGGGCCAGAAACAGGCTCATCGCGCTTTGTCTTGCAGGCACCTGGCCATGATGCGAGCTGCCTCGTCCATGCGCGGGCCGGGGCGCACCAGCACCTCGGACTCCGCCACGCCAAACACGCAAATACGCTGCTCGCGCACCGCTTTGATGCTCGACCACCCCGGGTACGGCACCATGGTTTCCATGCTGCGGTTGCCGATCATGATCAGGTCCGGGTTGGCGCGCACCACGAACTCGGGGTTGAGCCGGGGAAAGGGCCCGAGCGCAGCCGGCACGACGTTCTTCACGCCCAGCCGCGTCAAGGTTTCGCCAATGAAGGACGACTCGCCAGCGGCATAAGGGCCGCGGCTGACTTCAAAATACACCCGCGTGTTTTTGGCTTGGGCTGAGAGCGATTGCGCCGCCGCCGACATGCCGCTGTCGATGCTGCGCCACAGGCGCTCGGCGCCCTGCGCTGGCGCAATAGCCAGTAGCGCACCCAGCCGGTCCAGCACACGCCTGACATCGGCGTGATTTTTCGGCTCCAGCGCCACCACCTTGATGCCCAGCGACTCCAGGCGCAGGCCGGCGCGCGAGGACGTGGCCAGCAGCACCACATCGGGCTTGAGCGCCACGATGCCTTCAATGTTCGGATCGAGCCCGCCACCCACCACCGGCAGGCTGCGCACGCTGGCCGGGTAGTCGGAGTAGCGGTCCACCCCGACCAGGCGCTGGCACTGCCCGAGCGCGCAAACGCTTTCGGTCAATGAAGGCAGCAGGCTGACGATGCGCTGCGGGGTTTGCGCAAACGTGACACGGATGTGGCGATCGTCAGTCAATTCAAGAGCGCCCGCGGCCGGCAGCGCCGCCAGGCAAAACAGCCAGAGCACCAGCGCTTTTTTCATGGCGGGCCTTTCAGGGTCAGCGGCAAACCGGCCGCCATGAAGGTCACGCGGTCGCAGACTTTTGCCACGTCCTGGTTCAGCCGCCCCAGTGCGTCGACAAAGGCCCGCGTCTCGCGCCCGAGTGGAATCACGCCCAGCCCGATCTCGTTGCCGACCAGCACGACAGGGCCGTCCGTCTTTTCAATTGCTATTAAAATAATAGCTGCTTGCGCCCGTATATATTGGGCTAGAGGCATATTTAATGCTTTTTTGTGGTCATTTTCGAGGTTTTCCGCAGGCATCAGCAGGTTGGTCAGCCACAGGGTCAAGCAGTCAACGACGACCAGGGTGTGCGGCTGGCTGTGCCGCAGCAGGGCCTGCGCCAACTGCAAGGGCTCTTCGACCGTCTGCAAGCCGGGCGCGCGTTCGGCGCGGTCTTGTTGATGGCGCGCAATGCGTTCGCGCATTTCATCGTCCCACGGCTGGGCCGTGGCAATCAGCACGGCCCGATGGTCTGGCGATTGCGCCATCCAGTCGCAAGCCAGCGCTTCGGCGCGGCGCGACTTGCCGCTTTTCTGGCCGCCGAGGATGAACTCGCTACGGGCGACCAGCCGCTCAACCATGAGCCATGCTCCAGTCCATCACGATGCGGTGCAGCTTCTCGACGCCGTCGGTCAGTGCCGCCGGCCCGGGCTGCAAAATCTCGGACGACTTGATCTCGAACAGCTGCTTGTTTTTGATGGCAGGCACGTTCTCCCAGCCGGGCCGCGCGGCAACCAGTTCGGGCCGGAATTTCTTGCCGCACCAGGACCCAAAAATGATGTCAGGCGCGCGCCTGACAATCTCCAGGCCGTCGGCAATGATGCGGTCCTTGCCCATCGGTTCTTTGGCCAGTTCGGGAAAGCAGTCGTCGCCGCCGGCAATGCCGACCAGTTCTGACACCCAGGCAATACAGCTGATGTGCGGGTCGTGCCATTCCTCGAAAAACACGCGCGGGCGGCGCTTCAGCGCGCTTGCCGCCTGCTCAATCGCCAGCAGCCGCTGCTGCATGGCCTGAATCAGCGCCATGCCGCGCCCCGCCTGCCCGACCATCGCGGCGAGCTGGTACATCATGGAAAAAATTTCGGCCACGCTGCGCTGGTTGAAGATGGTGACTTGAATTCCCTTCTTGACCAGCTGCGACGCAATGTCGGCCTGCAAATCTGAAAAGCCGATGACGCAGTCGGGCCGCAAATCGACAATCTTGTCGATCTTGGCGCTTAAATAGGCGCTGACTTTGGGCTTTTCTTCGCGCGCGCGCGGCGGCCGCACGGTGTAGCCCGAAATGCCGACGATGCGCCGCTCTTGCCCCAGCAGGTAAAGCCACTCGGTCGGTTCCTCGGTCAGGCAGACGATGCGCTGCGGGCCATAAGCAACGCTGTCTTGGCTAGCCGCCAGCGAGCGCCAGTCGCTTGATTTGTCAGTCATGGCTGTCCTTTAAAAACAGGCGCGCCGCAGCGGCGGGATTGGATGCAAACCAGGCGTGAAAATAACTGGCCCGCAGCGAATTGGTCGGGCCGGACACATAAAGCGCCTCGCCCTCGCCCCGCAAGGCGCGCCCCGGCGCCGCCTGAGTGCGCGCAGCTGCCTGCAGCGGCGTGGCACAAGTGGAGTAGTGAAAGGTGTGGCCGCGCAAGCTCCCGCCCGCCACGTCCAGCTGCTGCGGACCCAAGGCAGCCAGGCGCTTTTGCATCGTCACGCTGCCGGGCAACACGCCCCACATCGGGGTGCTATTGCCATCAACGCTGGTCAACTGATCGAACAAAGCCATCATGCCGCCGCACTCGGCCCAGACCGGCTTGCCGGACTGGACGTGATGCACGATGCTGGCTTTCATGGCGGCGTTGGCGGCCAGGGTTTGCGCATGCAGCTCGGGATAGCCACCGGGCAGCCACAAAGCATCGCAAGGCGGCAGCGACGCATCGGCTAACGGCGAGAAATAAGCCAGCCGAGCGCCCATGGCCTGCAGGCAATCCAGATTGGCGGCATACAGAAAGCAGAAAGCCGCGTCGCGCGCTACCGCAATGGTCTGGCCTTGCAAGGCACGTGCCGGAACGCCTTGCCCTGGCGCATCAGCGGCGTCGAAAGTGACTGCCCATGCTTGCAGATCATCAGCTGTCATTTGCCCGAATTTTGTATCTGCCAGCGCATCGGCCGCCGCATCAAGGCGCTGCAAGGCATCGCCAAGCTCCTGGTCCATGACCAGGCCCAGATGCCGCTCAGGCAGCGTGAAGGCGGCGTCTCTCATCAAGGCGCCCAGCCATTGCGCCGGACCCCGCAAACTGTCTTCAAGCATCGCCGCATGGCCTTGCGACGCGACACGGTTGGCCAGCACACCGGCAAAACGCAAGCCTTCACGGTAGTGCTGCAAGCCCCAGGCTAGCGCGCCAAAAGTACCCGCCATGGCGCTGGCGTCGATCACTGCCAGCACCGGCAAGCCAAAGCGCTGCGCCAGGTCGGCCGCGCTCGGCTGCCCGTCAAACAAACCCATGACCCCTTCAACGATGATGAGGTCGGCCTGCTGCGCCGCCTCATGCAGGCGCTGCGCGCAATCGGCTGCCCCGGTCATCCACAAGTCGAGCTGGTGCACCGGCGCGCCACTGGCCAGCGCCAGCCAGTACGGGTCCAGAAAATCGGGCCCGCACTTGAAGACGCGCACGCGCCGGCCTTGGCGCGTGTGCAGACGCGCCAGCGCGCAGGCGACTGTGGTCTTGCCCTGGCCTGAGGCGGGGGCGGCGATGAGGATGGCGGGACAGTCAATGGTCAACACAAGCAGCTTTCAAGGGCGCAGCCGATGCACACGGCCAGCAAAACTCCCACTGGCCGCACAGTGCGCGCGCCCGATGGGGTCACAACCTGATGCGGCCCTTACTGCTTGGGGGTCCAGGTCACACCCACGTAAAGGCTACGCGGCTGTTGGTTGTAACCGTAGACCGTCTGGTACTTTCGATCAAAGGCGTTGTCAAGGCGCGCCTTGAGCATTAGCTCGGGTGTTAGCTTGTAGGCGCCCGAAAGATTCACCAGCGTGTAAGAGCCCAAAGTAGTGTTCACCGACTGGAAGGTGTTCACGTCGGTGTAAACGTCCGGGCGCTCGCCGCTGTATTGCAAGTCTGCATTGACCCGGAATGCGCCCATGGGCTGCGATACCCCGAGCGACATCAGCGTGCTGGCGCGGCGGTTCAGCCGCTGCTGGGTGACTTCATTGACGGGGTCTTGCAACGTGAGACTGGCCCGCAAATCCGTCTGACCCACCAGTCCCTTGTAGGACAGTTCCAGGCCATCGTTGCGCGTGCGGCTGATGTTGGCAAACGTAGAGGCGGCTTGGTCGAAGTCAAGCTGGTCTTTGATCCGGGTGTCAAAGTAGGTGGCGCGCAGCAGATGCCCTTCCCGTTCGTATTGCAGGCCCACTTCTTTGCTGCGTGCCAGTTCCGGCTTTAGCTGGGGGTTGCCAAAGCCGGGGGCAAACAGATAGCCGAGCGGCGGCGCGTTAAATGCAGTTGAGGCGCTGGCAATCAACTTGAGCTGCTCCGTAATCGGATAGCCGTAGCCAATATATCCGGTGCTTTCCTTCAGCTCACCGACTTTGTCGTGGCGCACGTTGAGCTGCAGGGCGCCTGGGCCCACTTTCCCCTCCACGCCAGCAAACACCGCTGTTGCGTTGCGTTTTTGGTCATAGGCCGAGTCAAACGCCGACGTGGTGGTGGTCTCCACGCGTTGCCGCTGCTGCTCCAGTCCACCGGTCACTATCCAGTCATTGCCCAGCGCCAGGGTGTTGACCCAGTTCAATACACTGGCGCGGGTCCTGAAAGTGGCGGTCGAGCCAAAAGCGCCGTCGTCAAAGAATCGGCTCTTGTCAGACTGCTCGCTCAGCGACAGGCGGCTGCGCCAATTGCCAAACGTGTTGTCGGTGAATACCGTGACTTGACCCAGGCGAGTTGTCGAGTTCTGAACATCGGTGGGTGCGCCAAACGCATTGTCATAGGCGACTTCGCCAGTGGACTTGAACAATTTGATGCCAAAGTTGTGATCTTTCGACAGCTTGTGCGTGGCAGACAGATTGACAGAGGTGTTGGCGTAGCCGTCTGCATCGGGGTTAGCGCCGGGTTGCTGCGCTGGGTTGAGGGCCGAAAACCCGTCGGTTTTGATGCCTGACAGGGTGGCGCTGAATGAGGTGTCGCCGAGGCTGGCGCTCACACTGCCCGACAGCTTTTTGAAGGCCCGTGGCCCTAATTCCAGCGACACCGCAGCGGACGGGGCGCGTGAACCGGTTTTGGTGAAAATCTGAATCACGCCGCCGATAGCGCCCGAGCCGTAAATGGCCGACACATTTCCGCGCACAATTTCAACCCGTTCAATGCTGTCAAGCATGATGTGCTCAAGACTTACCGCGCCCGAGGCATCCTGCTTGTTTTGCGCAATGCCATCAATCAACACCAGCGTCTGCAGCGCCGCAGCTCCGCGCACGAAGATGCTTGACGTGGTACCGATGCCACCGTTTTGGGTGCGCTGCACACCCGACTCCCGCTGAAGCAACGTGACCAGATCGGTGGCCTGAGACCGCTCAATATCCTCCCTGCTGATGACCGTGGTGTGCGGCAAAGCGGCGCTCAACAGCTGCTCGTTCCGCGTTGCCGTCACCACCGTTTCGTGAAGCTGTGGCGTGGCTTGGGTTTGTGAAAAAGACGGAAATGCCGCCGCTAAAGCCAGTGGCAGCAAAGCCAGGCGCAGGTTGGAAGTACAGATTTTCATGAGTTCAAACGATCAACAAAATGCCCTCACCGGCTTCCCCGCCAGTGCATGAGCGTTACGAACGCGCCAGTTCTTCAATAAAACGAGCGCGATCACCTTGTTGGCCGGTATCCGGGCTGACGGAACTGCTCTCATCGCCTTCCCAAGCGCGTGTTCAAGACGCTCAGTGGCGAGTGATGAAAGCTGAATGCGTCCTTGAGTGTTACGTCAAAGAAATGGCATTCGTCCGTTTACCGTTGCGGGGGCAGCGCAGGTTAAAAATCGCAGCGTTAGCGGTCAGGGTAAACCCGGTCCGGATGGCTTTGACTTCCTCCTGCTTCCCGTTGAACTGCAGTGTGTGAACCACACGGCGAGCACCAACAGGCGAGATTCTACGCGGCTGGATGGGCGGCCTGGCAGCGCCCCTACAATTGGGCTGCCATGTCGAACCCAATCCAAATCGAGCAGATCACCGAACGCGTTGAGCGGCTTTTGCTGCGCTACGAGGAATTGCAGCGCACCAATGCGCTGCTCACCGACCAGGTCAGCGTACTCACCCACGAGCGTGATTCACTCCAGTCTCGGCTGAGTGCTGCGCGCTCGCGTGTCGAGGCCTTGCTGGAGCGCCTGCCTGACAGCAGCGCCAGTAGCACGCAGCCTGCCAAAACCTCTTCAGGAACTGGGCGATGAAACAGCTTGAAGTACAAATCATGGGCCAGAGCTACTTGCTGGGCTGCCCCGAAAACGGCGAGACGCGCTTGCAGGATGCGGTCAGCAAGGTCGACGCGGCCATGTGCAGGATCCGCGACGCCGGAAAAGTCAAGGCACGTGACCGCATCGCGGTGCTGGCCGCCCTGAACCTAGCGTTTGAAGTCCCGGATCGCAGCCTTACCGACACGCCAGTGCCGGCTGCAGCACCGTCCGGATCGCCTGCAGGCCCCGTCACGGCGCCCGACGAAGCGACGCAAGCTCAGCTGGCGGCGCTGCTGCAGCGCCTGGACACCGCCCTGCATATTGACGGTCGCCTGCTCTAACCCATCAAGCGCGGTATTACGCGCTGTTGCATCTCGTGGCGGGCTGCAAGGGCATACAATAAAAATGTCTGCGATGCGTATTGGGCTTTATATTTCCTTGAACCAATGCTCCACGAGCACGGGCTTGGTAAATTGTCCGGCAGGTGTGATCGTCTCGCGTTAGACGAACCCGAAACCGGACTGCCCTCGCCCACCTGAACCCCGGTTCAGGATGACGGTCCAGTGGCACTCGCAGACACCTTACTTTGCGCTTCACCGCGCGTTCTTGTCGCTGCTGCTGGATGCTGGCAGCAGCACCCAGCAGCACCACCACCCCTGTTCACAAGCCCGCACACTGGGGCCCCCTTAGCAAAGCCAGACCTCGCCGCGCGTTTCAGCCGTGTACTTGGCGTGAATCGACGGGTGCCTGGTCGCGTTCGTTCATGCCGTAGTCGCGCATCACCCCGGCAATTCGCAAGCGGTAGTTTTTGAACATGCGCGTGCGACCTGCCGTTTGCGCGGCACGGTGCGCCTCCAAATTGCGCCAGGCCTGCAAACAGGACTCGTCGCGCCAGAACTGCAGCGACAGCAGTTTGTCGGGCTCGGTCAGACTCTGAAAACGCTCGATGGAGATAAAGCCGTCCATCCTAAGCAGTTCGGCTTTCAGTTCGGCGGCCCACTTCAGGTAGCCCTCGCGATGGGCCGGTTCCGGCCAGACTTCGAAAATAACCGTGATCATGGTGAAGCTCCTGGTTCAAGTGATTCGTCCCGGCATCCAGCGGATCTGAAAGCCAAACCATCCATCAATTTTCCATAAAAACATGCTGTAACCCTTTTGGGACGGTCGTAAGTAGCTATTCTTTCCATAGCAATCCAACCCAGGCGCCCTAAGTAGCCAGCGGCGCGGGCATCACGACAATGCCGTCTTCATCGGCATAGAGCCAGTCACCCGGACGTATCCAGACGCCCTGAATCTGCAGCGCGACGTCGCGCAGGCCCGGCTGCCTTCTGTCGGTCGGCAAAGGCATGGCGGCCAGCGCTCGTATGCCGGTGTGGCACAGCGCCAATTCGGCCACGTCGCGCACGCAGCCATCGACAACGACACCGGCCCAGCCGTTGTCTGCAGCCGCGGCGCCCAGCTTGCCGCCCAGCAACGCACGGCGCAGGGAGGCGCCGCCGTCCACCACCAGCACGCGGCCGTCGCCGGGCGATTCGACAGCGGCCTTGACCGGCGAGTTGTCTTCAAAGCATTTGATGGTCACTACCAGACCACTGAATTTTGCAAGCCCGCCAAAGTTCTTGAAGACCGGCGGAAGCACCCTGAACTCGCCTGAACTGTCGTTCTTGTGGTCGTCGCAGAGATCGCAGGTAGCGAACGAAACGGCGGCGCTTTGACTAACGGTTGAGGTCATTTTTAAGTGACTTTCTTGGTGGTTGATGGGCCATTTTGCCTGCAGTCGCAGCGTTGAGCGGGCGCCTTGAATTTCTCTGCACACTTCGCGGCACGCCGCGAAATGCCTCTTTTCTGACTGCATTTTTTGTCAGCAAGCGCCTCATTGGCGGCCCGCAAATGCGTCACACCGTGGCGCTCGTTCATGTTTTTTGGATTCTCAGAGGTAAATCTGCAACATCAACACGCAAATAAAGTGCGTTTTAGCTATGAAACTGCGTTTTTCTCCAGTAGCATCCGCATTGCCGTAAGGAAGTAGTTATCCGTGCGGTGATTTATCAACTTCTAGAAGGAAAATCAATCATGGCAACTGCGAAAAAAGCACCGGCAAAAAAAGCGCCCGCTAAAAAGGCTGCTCCGGCAAAGAAAGTAGCTGCAACGAAAGCAGCTCCAGCGAAGACGGTAGCGGCTAAAAAGGCAGCGCCTGCAACAAAGGTAGCCGCGAAGAAAGCAGCTCCCGCCAAAAAAGTTGCAGCCCCAAAGGCAGCAGCAGCCAAGAAAGTGCCTGCCAAAAAGCGCACGCCCAACGCAGCGTTCATGAAAGCGCTGACATTGAGTCCGGCATTGGCGGCGGTGGTGGGCGACAAGCCCTTGCCACGTACGGAAATTGTCAGCAAGCTGTGGGTTTACATCAAAGCCAAGGGCCTGCAGGACAAGATCAACAAGCGCATGATCAACGCCGACGAAAAACTGCGTGCCGTCTTCGGCAAGGCGCAGGTGTCGATGTTCGAGATGGCTGGCCTGATCGGCAAGCACGTCAAATAATCGGTTTTTACCGATGCCCCAAAAGGCCGGCATCCCCGGCCTTTTTTTATTTCCTTCCTGCCAACACCGGGCCAAGAATCGACCCGAAGCCGTCTTCTGCACACTCAGGAGAGAAGCTTGATTCATATCAAAGTCGCGTGATATTTTCTAAAGCGACACGGGTAATTCCGGAGGCGGCAGCAGCCAAACAGGCAAAACTTGACCGCTTCGTTGCTAAGATTAAAAATGCGCTCAGTACTGCCCCAGATCAGTCTGGCCAGACTTACCAGCACAATAATTTCGCTCACTGATGCACAAAAAAAACGACGTCGCAAAGATTTTTTTACACCATCGATGTCGCCTTGCCGATGGGTTTTCCACAACGCGCTTCAATGCCTTGCAAGCCAGCACCTGTTCGGTCGCGCCGCGATAATGTTGCGTTTTATCTTTACCCGACTGAGCCTGATCATTCCCACCTTTTTGGGCATGACATTGCTGGCTTTTTTCCTGATACGCATGGTGCCTGGCGACCCCATCGAGACTCTCGCGGGCGAGCGCGGCATCGACCCAATCCGTCACGCGCAGCTGCTCAAGGAGTTCGGCTTGGACCAGCCGGTGCTGGTGCAATACGGCATCTATATTGGCCGGGTGCTCAAAGGCGATCTGGGCAAGTCCATGATCACGCAGGAACCGGTGCTGAACGAGTTCTTGACACTCTTTCCCGCCACCATTGAACTGGCCCTGTGCGCCATCATTTTTGCCCTGCTGATCGGCATTCCGGCCGGCATTCTTGCGGCCGTCAAGCGCAACTCGATACTCGATCACGGCGTCATGGGGGTCTCCCTGACGGGCTACTCGATGCCGATTTTCTGGTGGGGCCTGCTGCTGATCCTGCTGTTTTCGGTGCAGCTGGGCTGGACCCCGGTGTCGGGCCGCATGTCGGTGCAGTATTTCATCGAGCCAACCACCGGATTTTTGCTGATCGATTCATTGCTGTCGGACGACAAAGGCGCCTTCTGGTCGGCCGCCTCGCACCTGATCTTGCCGACGATTGTGCTGGGCACCAATCCTCTGGCAGTTATTGCGCGAATGACGCGTTCGGCGATGCTGGAGGTGCTGGGCGAAGACTACATCCGTACCGCGCGCGCCAAGGGGCTTTCCAACCTGCGCGTGGTGGCCATACATGCCCTGCGCAATGCGCTTATTCCAGTGGTCACCGTGATTGGCCTGCAGGTCGGCGTGCTGTTCACCGGCGCGATCCTGACCGAAACCATTTTCTCGTGGCCCGGCGTCGGCAAATGGCTGATCGAAGCCATTAGCCGGCGTGACTACACCGTATTGCAGGGCGGCATCTTGTTGCTCGGCGCCATCGTCATGGCCGTCAATCTGCTGGTAGACATCACCTACGGCATCATCAATCCACGTATCAGGCATCAGCGATGAGCACGGTCACCTTGAAAACCAGCAATCCACCCGCGCCGCCGCATCCGTTGCGCGAGTTCTGGAGTTACTTCAGCGCCAACAATGGCGCCGTCATGGGCTTGATCATTGTGGTCGCGGTGCTGCTGGTGGCGTTGTTTGCACCGGTGCTGGCGCCGCACGCCCCCAACATCACCAACAACGCCGTGTTTCTCAAGCCACCGGCCTGGCAGACCGGCGGATCGTGGACCTACCCCTTGGGCACTGATGCCATTGGCCGGGACATCTTGTCGCGCCTGATGTACGGCGCCCGTCTGTCGCTTGTCATCGGCCTGGCCGTGGTGGCCTTGTCGGTGCTGGTCGGCACTGTACTGGGCTTGCTGGCGGGGTATTTCCGCGGCATCTTCGAGATTGCCGTGATGCGCATGATGGACATCATCCTGACGCTGCCCAGCCTGCTGCTGGCCATAGTGATTGTGGCCATTCTGGGCCCCGGGCTGATGAACGCGATGCTGGCGGTCGCCATCGTCGTGCTGCCGCATTACGTGCGCATCACCCGCGCTGCGGTGATTCTTGAGGCCTCCCGCGACTACGTCACCGCTGCACGCATGAGCGGCGCTGGCCGCATCCGGCTGATGTTCAGTGAAATTTTGCCCAACTGCACGGCGCCGCTGATCGTGCAGGCATCGCTGGGCGTCTCCACCGCCATTCTGGACGCCGCGGCATTGGGCTTTCTGGGTCTGGGTGCCCAGCCGCCTTCGCCCGAATGGGGCACCATGCTGGCCGACGCCAGAGAATTTGTACTGCGCGCCTGGTGGGTGGTCACCTTTCCCGGTCTCGCAATTTTGATCACTGTGCTGGCCTTCAATTTGCTGGGCGACGGACTGCGTGATGCGTTCGACCCGAAGCTGAAGCGATGAACACAATCGACACGCACCCGATGAACCTTTTCGCAAGTAACAGCACGGATGCGGCTTTTCCGGGCCGCAGGTGTTGCCCCCAGCGGGGTAACCAGTATCACGCTGCTGGGCGACAGACTGCGTGATGCGTTCGACACCAAGCTAAAACGATGACCACGATCGCCACGCACCCAATGAACCTCTTCGCAAGTAACAGCGCGGAACCGGCTTTGCCGGGCCGCAGGTGTTGCCCCCAGCGGGGGGATCCGGCTACACGCAGTGAGCCGAGAAGGGGGAGGATTTAGATGCTTCTTGAAATCGAAAACCTGTCCGTCGAGTTCCCCTCGCAAAACGGCGTGATGCATGCCGTTGACGGCATCAGCCTGTCACTCGAAGAAGGCGAAGTACTCGGCATCGTTGGCGAATCGGGCTCCGGCAAAAGCGTCACCATGATGGCCCTGATGGGCCTGGTGGCCTATCCGGGCCGGGTCCGCGCCGACAAACTGCGCTTTGCCGGCCATGACCTGATGACGCTGTCGGCGCGCGAGCGCAACCAGCTCACAGGCAAAGACGTGGCGATGATTTTTCAGGATCCCACCACCAGTCTGAACCCCTGCTTCACGGTCGGTTTCCAACTCACCGAAACGCTGCGCCTGCATCTGGGCATGGACCGCAAGGCCGCCACGCGCAAGGCCATCGAACTGCTGGAGCAAGTCGGCATCCCGGCGCCGGAAAGCCGTTTGAAGTCTTACCCACACCAGTTGTCGGGCGGCATGAACCAGCGCGTGATGATTGCCATGGCGATTGCGTGCAACCCCAGGCTGCTGATTGCCGATGAACCAACCACGGCGCTGGACGTCACCATCCAGGCGCAAATCCTGGACTTGCTGCGCAGCCTGCAAAAAGAGCGCGGCATGGCGCTGGTGCTGATCACCCACAACATGGGCGTGGTGTCTGAAATGGCCCAGCGCGTGGCCGTCATGTATGCCGGCCAGATTATGGAAGAACAAAGCACCCACGCGCTTTTCAACACGCCGCAACACCCGTACACCGAAGCCTTGCTGTCCGCCCTGCCCGAGCGCAGCGATGGCAGCGCACGCCTGGCGACGATTCCCGGCATGGTGCCGGGCCTGTATGACCGGCCAAGCGGGTGCCTGTTTGCGCCGCGCTGCGCTTATGCCACCGAGCATTGCGCCAACGAGCGCCCGCCGCTGCGCGCCTGGCAGCCCAAACTGCAGGCGGGTGGCATGGTGCGCTGCCACTATCCGCTGGGCGACCCCGGTCGGGAAGCGGCGATGCTGCTGGGCAAGCCCCTGATGCAGGAGGCAGCGCTATGAACGCGCCCCACAACACCGCCCTGCCGGCCACGCGCGCCCCCGGGTTTTCAGGCCAGGCCGTGGTCGAGGCCAAAGACCTGAAGCGTGTCTATGAAATTCGGCGCGGCTTCATGCGCGCTCCCGATCACCTGCAGGCCGTCGGCGGGGTTTCCTTTACCGTCCATGCCGGCAAGACGCTGGCCGTGGTGGGTGAATCGGGTTGCGGCAAATCCACGCTGGCACGCATGGTCTCGCTGATTGAAACTCCCACCGGGGGCCAGTTGCGCATCAAGGGCGTCGATGCCGTCAACGCGCCACCCGACGAACGCATGAAGCTTCGCAAAGCGGTTCAGCTGGTGTTCCAGAACCCCTATGGGTCGCTCAATCCGCGCAAGAAAATCGGCGCCATTCTGGAGGCGCCGCTGGAAATCAACACCGCCTTGACGGCGACCGAGCGTGCAGCCAAGGCGCGCGCCATGCTTGCCATGGTGGGCCTGCGCCCCGAGCACTACCACCGTTATCCGCACATGTTCTCGGGCGGCCAGCGCCAGCGGATTGCCATTGCGCGCGCACTGATGCTCAACCCCACCCTGGTGGTGGCGGACGAACCGGTGTCGGCGCTCGATGTATCGATTCAGGCGCAGGTACTGAACCTGCTGGCTGACCTGCAGCAGTCCATGGGCCTGGCCTATCTGTTCATCTCGCACGACCTGGGCGTGGTGCGCCATATTGCCCATGATGTGCTGGTGATGTACTTGGGCCACACGGTAGAGCAAGGCGAAAAAGGCGCTCTCTTTGCGCAACCCCTGCACCCTTACACCCAAGCCTTGTTGGCGTCCACGCCCGGCCTGGCCGGCAGCACGGGTGTCAAGCAGCGCATCGTGCTCAAGGGCGAGCTGCCCTCGCCGCTCAACCCGCCTACCGGCTGCGTCTTTTCGACCCGCTGCCCGCACGTCACCGAGCGCTGCCGCGCCGAACGGCCCAAGCTGCGCGAAGTTGCAGAGCGCCAGGTTGCGTGCCACTATGCTGAAAATTTCATCATTGCCTGAGGGCAAGCCGTGCCTGCCCGCATCCATGCCAGTCCCGTTTTTCAATGACCAGCGAGCGCACACCATTCGTGCTGCGCCAACTGGCCGCAAGCCCGCTGCATTGCAGCATTTCCCTCTCCCGTAGACCCAAGGAGTTTCTCAAATGATTCAGACCCAACCCGTCAAAAGCCCAAGTTCCAGGCGCTTGCGCCCGATCCAGCGCGCCTTGCTGTGCGCTGTAGCCCTGCCAGCGCTGCTGGCACTTTCGCCAGCAGCCGCCAAGACGTTGGTGTTCTGCTCTGAAGGCAGCCCGGAGAACTTCTACCCCGGCGTCAACACCACGGGCACCTCGTTTGATGCCAACGAGCCGATCTACAACGGCATCGTCAACTTTGAGCGTGGCGGCACCAAAGTCATACCGGGTCTGGCCGAGAAGTGGGAAATTTCTGCCGACGGCAAGGAGTACACCTTTCACCTGCGCAAGGGCGTGAAATGGCACACCACCAACAAAAACTTCAAACCCACCCGCGACATGAATGCCGACGATGTGCTGTTCATGTTCGAGCGCCAGTGGAAAGAAGACAATCCTTTCTACAAAGTCACCAGCCCCAATCACTCCTACTTCAGCGACATGGGCATGCCCAAGCTGTTGAAGTCGGTGGAAAAGGTAGACGCCAACACCATCAAGATCACGCTGAACCAGCCTGAAGCACCGTTCCTGGCCAACCTGGCCATGCCGTATGCGGCAGTCCAGTCCAAGGAATATGCCGACGCCATGCTCAAGGCCGGCACGCCGGAAAAGCTTGACCAGGACCCTATCGGCACCGGCCCGTTCTACCTGGTGCAGTACCAGAAAGACGCCGTCATCCGTTACAAGGCCTTCCCCGCTTATTGGGGTGGCAAGGCCAAGATTGACGACCTCGTCTATGCAATCACACCGGACGCGTCGGTGCGCTGGGCCAAGCTGCAAAAGGGCGAATGCCATGTCATGCCCTACCCGAATCCGGCTGACCTGGAAGCGATCCGCAAGGACCCTAATATCGTGGTGCTGGAGCAACCCGGCCTGAACGTCGGCTACATGGCCTACAACACGACCAAAAAGCCGTTTGACGATGTGCGCGTGCGCAAGGCCATCAACATGTCCATCAACAAGAAAGCCATTGTTGACGGCGTTTACCTGGGCACCGGCGTTGCCGCCAAGAACCCGATTCCGCCCACCATGCCGGCCTACAACGACGCCGTCAAAGACGACGCCTACAACCCTGAGGCCGCCAAGAAATTGCTGGCCGAAGCCGGTTACCCCAATGGTTTCACTACCGATCTGTGGGCCATGCCGGTGCAGCGCCCTTACAACCCGAATGCCAAGCGCATTGCCGAACTGATGCAGGCTGACCTGGTCAAGGTCGGTGTGAACGCCGAGATCAAGAGCTTTGAGTGGGGCGAGTACCGCAAGCGCCTGCAGGCCGGCGAGCACCAGATGGGCATGCTGGGCTGGACCGGCGACAACGGCGATCCGGACAACTTCCTGTACACCCTGCTGGGCTGCGCGTCGGCACAGTCCAACAGCGGCAGCAACATCGCCAAGTTCTGCTACAAGCCCTATGAAGACATCGTTCTGAAAGCCAAAACCGTGACCAGCCCGGCTGAGCGAACCAAGCTCTACCAGCAGGCGCAGGTGATTTTCAAAGAGCAGGCGCCGTGGTTCACCATCGCCCATGCGGTGCAGATCAAGCCGGTGCGCAAGAACGTGATCGACTTCAAAAACAGCCCCTTCGGCCGCCACAACTTCTACGGCGTGGACATCAAGGAATAAGCTTTCGCGAGTTTGAAGCAAAAAAGGCCGGGCTAACCTCGAGTTAGTCCGGCTTTTTTGCGTTTTTACCTATCAAATAGGCCCCAAGCCCAATGAATACGGGCGCAAAAAGCTATACTTTTTATAGCAACCGCTGCAGCGCATTTTGCGTGATGGCAGACAGGGTGGTGCGCGTGGAGATGACTTCCGGGTCCAGCGTCACCTCAATCAGCGTGCCTTCCTTGCGCTCCAGCGCGGCCAGCAGTTCCGCTTCAAACTGCGCGGTGTGCGTGATGCGCACGCCGGCATAGCCGTAGGCGCGTGCCAGCGCGGCAAAGTCCGGGTTGTTCAGGTGGGAGCCGCTTGAATGCTGCGGATACTCCCTTTCCTGGTGCATGCGTATGGTGCCGTACATGCCGTTGTTGAGCAGCACGATGATGCTTTTGGCGCCGTGCTGCACGGCCGTCGCCAACTCCTGGCCGTTCATCAAAAAGTCGCCGTCGCCGGCGATGGTGAAGGCCAGACGGCCGGTGGTGATAGCCGCTGCAATGCCCGCCGGCACGCCATAACCCATCGCGCCCACGGTGGGCGCCAGCTGCGTCTTGTGTCCCTTGACCAGTCCGTGGTGCCGGTAAAACCGGTGCAGCCAGCTGGCAAAATTGCCCGCGCCATTGGTCAGCACCGCGTCGGCCGGCAGGTGCTTTTGCAGCAGGCCGACGATGGCGGGCATGTCGATATCGCCGGGCAGCTGTTGTGGTTCGAGGTTGGCCAGATAGTCTTCGTTAGCAGAGGCCGTCCATGCCTGCCACGGCACGTCCGGCGGCGCCGTCAGCACTTCCAGCGAACGGGCGGCGGCATTCATGGTGGCGTGAATGGCCAGATCGGCGAGGTAGACGCGGTTCAGCTCTTCAGCGCTGGCGTGAATGTGCACCAGCTTCTGTCTGGGCCTCGGTGCTTCCAGCAGCGTGTAATTGCCGGTGGTCATCTCGCCCAGACGCGGGCCGATGGCGATGATCAGGTCGCTGGCCTTGATGCGCGCCGCCAGTTTGGGGTTCAGGCCAATGCCCACATCACCCGCATACAGCGGGTGAAAGTTGTCAAAGGTATCCTGAAAGCGGAAGGCATTACCGACCGGCAACCGCCAGTTTTCGGCAAAGCGCTGCAGCGCCTGCGCCGACTCGGGCGTCCAGCCGCCGCCGCCGGCAATGATGAACGGGCGCTCCGCTTTCAATAGCATCTCGCGCAGCGTGCGCAAGGAGCCGGGGTCACTCCAGGCCTGAACCGCGTCGACGCGGGGCAAGGGTGTGGCTTCGGTCAGCTGGGTCAGCATGTCTTCGGGCAACACCAACACCACCGGCCCGGGCCGGCCGTTCATGGCCGTGGCAAACGCGCGCGCCACGTATTCGGGGATGCGGTCCGCGTCATCAATGCGCTCGACGCGCTTGGCAAAGCCTTTGGTGCTGGGGCCAAAAAAGCTGGAATAGTCCACTTCCTGAAAGGCCTCTCGGTCGCGGCAATCGCTGGCCACATCGCCAACCAGCAGCAGCATCGGTGTCGAGTCCTGAAACGCCGTGTGCACGCCGATGGAGGCGTTGGTGGCGCCCGGCCCGCGCGTCACCATGCACACCCCGGGCCGCCCTGTCAGTTTGCCGTGCGCCTCGGCCATGAAGGCCGCGCCGCCCTCTTGGCGACAGGTGATGAAATCAATTCTGTCGCGGCGTGCGTAGAGGCCGTCTAGCACCGCCAGATAGCTTTCGCCGGGAACGCCGAAAGCATGTGTCACGCCTTGAGCCAAAAGGCAGTCAACAAGAAGGTGGCCGGCGAGTTGTTTGGTCATGCGGCATATTGTGCCGCTACGCCGGCTAGCAGGGCTAGCTGCCAGACAACCTTGCTACTTCGCTCGCTACTACGCTGGTTATTCCGGCGTGTCCGGGTTGTCGTCGCCACCACCGCTGGCCAGTGCCTGCTTGTCCAGTTCCTCATCGCTCAGTGGGGGGGCATTTTCCAGATCGACCAGCTCTTCGAGTAGCGCGTCTGCCGGCTGCTCGTGCCCGAGCAGGACTTCCTCAATGCGCTGGCTAGCGGTTTCGGCATGAACGGCGGCAGGCCCGCTGGTGGCGGGAGGAAACTTCTCACCCAGTTCGGCTTTCACGGCCTCAGACTTTTCTTCAATCCAGCGCTCAAAATCGCTACCGGCCGGGACTTGGGATGTTTCGGATGTGGTCATGTGGATTCCTTGTTTTGAGGATTATGACAACCCTGTCACTGCAGCATTCAATCTACGCCTGTATTCGTGCCATTGCAACGGTGGCTTTACTTGAAGCGGTACGACACGGCAATAAACCCGCTGTCTTGTGACTTGCGGCTGACCAGCGGGCTGTTATGCACCGCAGGCCTGAGCCACTTGTGGCGCAGTTGCAGATTGAGCACCCAGGGCCCGCTCAAAGGCACATCCGCTGCCAAGCCCAGCATGGGCGTGGTCGATGCACCGGCGTTGTAGGCGGCGAAGCCGCTGGCGTTTGACTCTGCCGGCGTCACACCGTAAAAATAATTGTTGTATTTGGCATTGCGGTATTCCAGACCCAGCTGCGGGTAGAAAGACCAATTGCCCAGCTTGAACTCGGCCGCGTACGTGACGTCCAGCAAGGCCCCATGCGACTTGTTGGCATCCACAAAGGCATTCAGGAAAAACCCGCCATAAGGCGTTTTCTGGAAAGTCCCAAGCCCCAGCGGAATCGAGGTCTTGCGCTCGGAAAGTCCTGCCAGCGCGGCTGTGTCGGCACGCCAGCCGTCCTGGCTGACCCGTCCTGCCAGTTCAAGGTAACCGCTACCCAGCTGGACAGTTTTGAAACCCAGCGTATCGACGCGGGCAAAGAAGCGGCCATAGTCAAAAAATCCGTAGGGCAGCACGCTGGCTTTACCGTCTTTGCTGCGAATCACGCTTTGCGTGAGGAAGGCTCCGCCGCCCACATCACCCACCAGCTTGTCCGTCAAGGGCGTGCCCTGCGCGTGTACCGCGTACGGGCTCAGCAGAAGGGCCGCACCCAGCAGGCTTGAAAAACGGGCAATAGAAAAAACGGAGAAATTGCTATTCATTGCATGCCTTGGAAAAGTTATGCGCGCCAGTATAGGACGGCGCTGAATCAGGAAGCAGGGGCCAATGCCGTTCGCCGCACCCGCCTGACCTTGAACGCACTGGCAATCAGCACGGCCAGCACCATGACCAGCCCGAGCCAGACAGCCCGGTACTGCTGGCGGTCCATCAGCATCCCGAAGACCAGTGGCGCGATGGCCTGGCCGATATCCAGGCCGGCGTACACCACGCCATAAACCCGGCCGGTGGCGTTCTCAGGGGTGGAGCGTTTCACCAGCAGGTCGCGCGACGGCGCCACGATGCCGACGGCAAAGCCCATGGCGCCGAAAAGCGCGGGCACAGCTGCGGCCGGCAGGCTAGCAAACCCAATCAGCAGGGCAATCGCGGCAGCTACTCCCAATCCGAGGCCCACAACACGTTCGCAGCGCGCCGGATCAGCAGCCAAAAACCCACCCAGCACCATGCCACCCGCGCTGCAGAGCATGTAAAGGGTCAGGCACAGCGCCACCAGCGACACCGGCACGCCGTGCAATTGGCGCGCCGCCTCGGGGGCAAAGACCTGCACCACGCTAAGCACTACCGCATACCAAAAGAAGAAGGCAAAGCACATCCAGACGGCGGGAATTTTCAGGAAATCCAGATTGCCGGCGGCTGTGCCGGGGCCATCGCTTCTGGCGGATGGAACAACTGCCAACGCCAGCTTGTCGCGATTCAACAGCAGCACCATAAGCACTGCCACGACCAGTGCCGCGGCACTGGCCAGCGCCGCGCGCCAGGAGAAAGCCAGTGCAACCGGGCACCAGCAGGGCCGGTGCCAGCGCCCAGCCCAGGCTGCCGGTGATGCCGTGCACGCTGTAGGCGTGGCCCAGGCGCGGTGCACTCACCTTGTGGTTAAGCAGTGTGTAGTTGACCGGGTGAAACACGCCGTTGCCCACGCCGCCCACCACGGCAAGCCCCGCCATCATCCAGTAACTGGTGCTGATCGAATAGCCAAAGGCCGCCACACCGAGCAACGACAGACCGCCAAACAGGACCGGACGCGGGCCAAACCGGTCCACCACAAAGCCCGACAGGGCCTGTACCGCGCACGAAACGACGAAAAAAATCGTCATCAAAAACCCCAGCTCGGCGTAGCTGACCTGGAACTCGTCCTTCAACCAGGGAAATAGCGGCGCCAGCAGCAACTGGCTGAAATGGCTAATCAGGTGGACCAGACCCACCAGGCCGATCACGCTGGCGTCGTTGCGCAAGCAAACGGCGCAGGCCGGGGTGTTCAGGGGGGTTGAAGTGCTCATTGCACTATCGTAATGTTTGCCGGGATCTCTGCAGCGCGACAGAAAACCGGTTTCTAGTGAAATTCTGACCATCACGCGATGGCTGGTGGGCCAGGGGATTTGCGCCGCCGGCAATGTCCGGCTTGACCTCAATTCCTTCAGCGCTAGTTGCGGCTATTACGCAAAGTTCAATATCAATATAAAGGTGCCAGCACCCACAGAAGAAAGGTAGGTTTGGAGTGTTCGGAACTGCAAAGCCTGTGTCACTGGCTTTCGGGGTTTTTTAGCAAGGCACTTACCGAATAATCCTTGTCTTGAAATTCATTCACTCAGCCCGTCAAGCCCGGGTTTTTAAGTGTAACACCTGTGTCATATTAAATTTCATAAAACCTATAAAATTGCTTGAAATTGAGTGAACTTATCTAATTTAAATCTCGTCTGTTGCTCCACATGGCTTGACGGAATGCCGTAGGACTTAATGCGACAAAGACTTAAAAATAATCCCCAAAAAAAAGAGGGAGACAAACTACTTGTCTCCCTCTTGGATGCCTCAGCAATCCACTAGTTATTTAATGTGGCAAGCTAGGCAGACCGCGCTGTTCGTATTGTCAATACGCAGGAAAGTCGCTTTATCGGTATGGGGATCATGGCAGCTTGCACATTCAACCAGCGCTTGGTTACCCACGGCCAAGGCGACAGGGCTGGTGCCGGTCTGAGTGCGGGTGTAAAGCTGCATATCGGTCTTCTCGCGAGTGCCAAGACCCGCGGTACCTGTATCAACCCACCATACGTCTTTATCATTTATGTAGTTGTACTGAGCACCCTTGAAATCCTGATCTCTGAACCCGCCGTCTGCGACATTGGATTTCGGATAGGCCACTTTCCCTGTGCCATAACCGCCACCATACTGAATGCCGATCGGATGGTCGTTCTTCAGGTCTGTTCCAATATTGGTGATGCTGCCCACGGTGTTGAGCTGACCGGTGCCCGTCCAACTCCCGGCGCCAAACGCCGTAACTACAGTACCTGATCCAGGCTGATTGATCATCACGTTCATGGCCTGCGTGCCGTCATGGCACGAAAGACAGGCCAGCGAGACCGAACCTACCGGAGCCGTGGCGCCATCGAGGCTGGATGTGCCCAGACTGTTGTAAGTCTGGTAGGTGGTCGCCGTCACCAAGGAGCGATTCCATAGCGGGACGGTAGCGGTTATGTCCGCACCGTGAGGCGTATGGCAGAACACGCAGATTTCACCGGTACCGCTGAACTTGTTGGCACCGGTACCATTACTTCCCAGGTTGTGCTTGGTAGTAGCAATGCCTGCCAATGCCGGCGCACTTCCCAAGACCCCTAGCGCCAACAACGCAATGGCCGCGCCAGCCGTCCAGCGCGCCCTCCCCATCTTCAACAAAGTCATTTTCATGATTTCGTCCCCTTCCTTTTCGTGTTTTTCGTGTTCTGAAAAATTAATTTCTCGAACCCGTGTTTTCTGGGCTTTTCTTCGAATAGGCAAGCATCCAAGTCAGATGCCGACTTGGTTACTTACCTATTACAAATTATATGTATTTTTACTTTTTTTTGAAAATAGTTACAGCAATGTTTATGCTTTTATAAATGCGCAATTAAGCTTTAAACACAAAGGTTGAGCTATATCAAAACGATGAAGCTTTACGCAAAAAGCTTGAGCTATATCAAAGCAATCAACTAAAAGTTGGAGGAGCAACGCACGAAAGCGATAGGCGAGAACGCCAATTCGAATTAAACCTCCGGGTCAAGTTGCCTCAACCTTTTGAATGTTTCTATTTAAATAATGGCTAATGCATTCTTTCACCCGACGCTCGCCCGGTTGGACTTGTATCAGCTGCATTCAGGCGATGCGATGCCGAGATCGAACGCACCTTGGATAAGTTGAACGCTGACAAGCATTGCCCGACCAAACCCGCGCACAAGTCGAGGCACAGCCAGCGCAGCCGAATGCCGCGAGTTTGGACACACGGCCAACTGCCGTTTCCAGGTTCAGATGTGCAGAGCGTGCCCGAGTGCGCGCAGCGCCGCCTCCTGCACGGCTTCACCCAGGGTCGGGTGGGCGTGGATGGTGCTCGCAACATCTTCGAGCAGCGCGCCCATCTCCATCGATTGCGAGAAAGCCGCACTCAGCTCGGAAACACTTCGCCCCACGGCTTGCCAGCCGACGATCAGGTGGTTGTCGCGCCGCGCTACAACGCGCACGAAACCCTCCGTCGATTCAATCGTCATGGCGCGGCCGTTGGCAGAAAACGGAAACATCGCGCTGACGCAATCGAGTCCTGCGGCCGTGGCGTCCTGCGGCGTCTGGCCGACGACCACGATTTCCGGGTCGGTGAAGCACACGGCAGGCATCGCCACCGGGGAAAAGTGGCGGCGCTTGCCGGCGATGGTTTCTGCCACCATCTCGCCCTGCGCCATCGCGCGGTGCGCCAGCATCGGCTCGCCCGTCACATCGCCAATGGCCCAAACGTTGCGCATCGATGTGCGGCACTGGTCGTCGATCTGCACTGCACGGCCGTTCATGTCCAGCAGCAGCGTTTCCAGGCCCCAGCCTTCGGTGCGCGGGCGCCGACCCACGGCCACCAGCACGCGGTCGGCGGCAATCTCGGATTCTTCACCTTGCGCGCTGCGCACCCGCACGGCATCGCCGCCGGCGTTCATACCCTGCACAGTGCAAGACAGGTGCGTCTCAATACCGAGCCGGCGCAACGAGGCCAGCACCGGCCGGGTCAACTCTGCATCGTAGGCTGGCAGCGCCCGGTCCAGCGCCTCGACCACGGCCACCTCGGCACCCAGCTTGCGGTAGGCCATGCCGAGCTCCAGGCCGATGTAGCCGGCGCCGACGACCAGCAGCCGCTTGGGCAGCGACTGTGGTGACAAGGCTTCCGTGGCCGAGATAATGGCACCGCCAAAGGGCATCGAAGGCAGCGCCACCGCCTGCGAGCCGGACGCCAGCAGCAAATGCTCGCAGCTTATGCGCAGCGGCTCTGCATCGGCTTGCGGGCCTTGCTGCTGGATTTCCACCGTCTTGCCGTCGATGACACGGGCCCATCCCTTGACGACCTGCACACCGTTCTTTTTCAGCAGCACCGCGACACCCGTGGTCAGCTTTAACACGATGGCGTCTTTCCAGCGCACGGTTTGCGCCAAGTCAATGCGCGGGGACTGCACCTGAATGCCCAGCGTCGAATGCTGCGCCGAGTCCTGAGCGTAATGGATGACCTTTTCAAACTCGTCCGCGGCGTGAATCAAGGCCTTCGACGGAATGCAGCCGATGTTGAGGCAGGTGCCGCCAAGCTGATCACCCTCAACCAGCGTGGTGGCAATGCCTAGTTGCCCGGCGCGAATGGCTGCAATGTAGCCGCCCGGACCACCGCCAATGATCAGCAGTGTGGTCGATTGTGTCGTCATGGCTTAGTCCACAAACAGCGTGGCGGGGCATTCGAGCAGTCCGCGCAGCGACTGCACGAACTCGGCGGCGTGCATGCCGTCCACCACGCGGTGATCGAACGACGATGACAGGTTCATCATTTGCCGCGCCACCACGGCGCCGCCGCGGATCATCGGGCGCTCGACAATGCGGTTGACGCCGACGATGGCCACTTCAGGCGCGTTGATGACCGGCGTGGAAACGATGCCGCCCAAGGCGCCCAGGCTGGTGATGGTGATGGTCGAACCTGAAAGTTCTTCGCGCACTGCCTTGCCCGCGCGTACCGCTTGTGCCAGCCGCGTCAGCTCGGCCGCGTTTCCCCACAGATCGCGTGCTTCGGCATGCCGCACCACCGGCACCATCAGGCCCGCTTCGGTCTGGGTGGCGATGCCCAGGTGCACGGCGCCGTAGCGCGTCACTACACCGGCATCGTCGTCGAAGCGCGCATTGATCTGCGGAAACTCGCGCAACGCCAGCACGACGGCACGCATCAGCAAAGGCAACAGTGTCAGGCGCCCTCTTTCAGCACCCCACCTGGTATTGAGCTGCACGCGTAGGGCCTGAAGCTCGGTCACATCGATTTCCTCGACATAGGTGAAGTGCGGGATGCGTCGCTTGGACTCCTGCATCTTCTGCGCGATCTTGCGGCGCAGGCCGATCACCGGCACGGCTGTTTCGTCGAGGCGTTCCGTGTAGCGCAGGCCGGCAGCAGCGGACGCAGCGGACGGCGGGCCAGCCTTGCCCGCCGCATACGTATCGGCATAGGCATCCAGGTCTTCTTGCAGAATGCGACCGGCCGCACCGCTGCCCACCACGTACTGCAGATCAATGCCGGACTCCCAGGCGCGCCGGCGCACCGCAGGCGACGCAATCGGCCTGTCGCCGGCTTGGCGCAGCGCGCGCGCAGCGTTCATGGCTGCTGGGGCGGCCTGTGGCGCTGGCGCTTTTTCAAGCGCCGCCTTCTGATGCAGCGCCGGAGGCGCAGCGGCTGCAGTTGGTACTGCCGGCGCCGCTGCTTTGGCTGGGCCTACACCTTTGCCGCCTTTGAGGTTGCCCGCGCCTTCCACTTCAAGGCGTATCAGTTCAGCGCCCACGGCCAGCACCTGGCCGACCGCGCCACCCAATGCGAGCACCGTGCCAACGACTGGCGACGGAATTTCCACGGTCGCCTTGTCGGTCATGACATCGACCAGAATCTGGTCTTCGGTCACCTTGTCACCAAGCTGAACCCGCCAGGCTACCAGCTCGACTTCCGCAATGCCTTCGCCAATGTCAGGCATGGTGATACTGTGAATGCCCATCATGCCTCCACCGCGCGTTTAAAGGCTGCGCCTACGCGCGCCGGACCAGGAAAGTAAGCCCACTCCTGCGCGTGCGGATAGGGCGTGTCCCAGCCGGTGACGCGTTCAATCGGCGCCTCCAGGTGGTAAAAACAGTGCTCTTGCACCAGCGCCGCCAGTTCGGCGCCAAAGCCGCTGGTGCGCGTGGCCTCATGCACGATCACGCAGCGGCCGGTCTTCTTCACCGAGTTGACGATCGCATCCAGATCGAGCGGCCAAATGCTGCGCAGGTCGATGATCTCTGCGTCGATACCGGTCTCTTGCGCCGCCGCCGCCGACACATGGACCATCGTGCCGTAGGTAATCACCGTCAGTGCGCTGCCGACACGCTGCACGGCCGCAGATTCGAGCGGCACCGTGTAGTAGCCCTCGGGCACCTCGCCCAGCGGGTGCTTCGACCAGGGAACCACCGGCTTGTCATGGTGGCCATCGAACGGACCGTTGTACAGGCGCTTCGGTTCAAGAAAGATCACGGGGTCATCGTTCTCGATTGACGCGATCAGCAGGCCTTTGGCATCGTAGGGATTGGACGGCATCACGGTACGCAGGCCGCAGACATGCGTGAACATCGCCTCTGGACTTTGGCTGTGCGTCTGGCCGCCGTAAATGCCACCTCCACAGGGCATGCGTATCGTCATGGGTGCGGTGAACTCTCCGGCCGAACGATGGCGCAGGCGCGCGGCTTCGGAAACGATCTGGTCCGAGGCGGGGTAAAAGTAATCGGCAAACTGGATTTCAACCACCGGGCGCAGGCCGTAGGCGCCCATGCCGACGGCGACGCCGACGATGCCGCCTTCCGATATCGGGGCATCAAATACCCTTGATTTACCGTACTTGGTCTGCAGGCCCTCGGTGCATCGAAACACGCCGCCGAAGTAGCCTACGTCCTGACCGAACACCACCACATTGTCGTCACGCGCCAGCATCACGTCCATCGCAGAACGCAGCGCTTGAATCATGGTCATGGGTTTTGTGGCCATGGGTTTTGCGCCCACTTCTGCAGTACCTGAACGCCGCGGTGCGCTTGTATTTTCCTGTTCCACCATGGTCAGACTCCCAGCTGTTGGCGCTGCTGGCGCAAGTGCGCCGGCATGTCTTTGTAGACTTCATCAAATATCGTCGCGGCACTGGGGATCTGTCCCGTGGCCATGGTGCCGTAGCTTTCGGCCTCTTTCTGCGCGGCGATCACCTGCGCTTCGAGGTCCTTGTGCGTTTGTTCGTGCTCTTCTTCAGACCAGATGCCCAGGCCTATGACGTGGCGCTTCAGTCGGGCAATCGGATCACCGAGCGGAAAGCGTGACCAGTCATCGGCAGGGCGGTATTTGGAGGGGTCGTCCGAGGTCGAGTGCGGGCCGCCGCGGTAGGTGATCCATTCGATCAGCGTCGGCCCCAGGTTGCCGCGCGCCCGCTCGACGGCCCACTGCGAGGCAGCGTACACCGCCAGAAAGTCGTTGCCATCGACGCGCAGCGACGCGATGCCGCAGCCGACGCCGCGCGCGGCAAACGTGGTGGCCTCGCCGCCGGCCAGCGCCTGAAAGGTTGAGATGGCCCACTGGTTGTTGACGACGTTGAGGATGACGGGGGCACGGTAGACATGGGCGAACGTCAGCGCCGTGTGAAAGTCGGCTTCAGCGGTCGCGCCGTCGCCGATCCAGGCTGATGCAATCTTCGTGTCGCCCTTGATCGCCGAGGCCATGCCCCAGCCCACTGCCTGAATAAATTGCGTGGCGAGATTGCCGGAGATCGAAAAGAAACCGGCGTCGCGCACCGAGTACATGACCGGCAGCTGGCGCCCTTTGAGCGGGTCGCGTTCGTTCGACAGCAGCTGGCAAATCAGGCCCACCAGCGGCACATCGCGCGCCATCAGCAAACTCTGTTGGCGGTATGTGGGAAAGCACATGTCGCCCTGGCTGAGCGCCAGCGCGTGGGCCGTGCCTATGGCTTCTTCACCCAGGCTTTGCATGTAAAACGACATTTTCTTTTGCCGCTGGGCAATCACCATGCGGTTGTCAAAAATGCGCGTTTTCATCATTGCGCGCAAGCCCTGGCGCAGCAACTCTGGCGTCACCTGCGGTGCCCAGGGGCCGACGGCGCGTCCGTCGTCATCAAGCACCCGCACCAAGGCGTAGGCAAGGTCGCTGGTGTCGACCGGCAGCGTATCCACCGGGGGCCGCCTGACCTCACCGGCGCGCGCCAGGTGCAGGTAGGAAAAGTCGGTTTCGCAGCCGGGGCGCCCGGTCGGCTCCGGTACATGCAGGTGCAGGTGTGGGCGCAAGGGCTGTGCAGGAATCATCGGTTTACTCCGCGCCCGGTTTTGCCGCGCGCCAGGTCACTGGTTCGGCTCGGCGTGCAGCGGGTAGCGCACGCCGACCGGATGGTGCCCGCGTTTTGCGAGCAAAAGCAGCTTACCAGATTCTCTTTTTCATGCCGCCGCGATGACTGACAAAGCGGGCAACTGTCAGTTCAACTTCCGGTTTCAGATTCAGGCTTCTCCAGCCGCACGCCTTTGCTGTCCATCACGGCGATCTTGATGGGAATGCCTGCCTGTACGCTTTGCGATACGGTGCAGAAATCTCCGAACTGCCCCAGGACGCGGTCCAGGTGCGCCAATTCAACCCCTTCTTTTCCAAGCTGAATCGTCACATCAATCTGCAGCACGCGCAGCCGATTTTTTTCATTGCGGTCCACGATGCAAGTCGCTTTGGTCGTGATGCCGCCAGCATCCTGCTTGAACTTTTGCAATGAAAACAGCAGGCTTGCCGACAGGCAGTTCGCCACCGCCGCTGCCAACATATGTGTAGGCGCCGGCCCTTCGCCCTGGCCCAGCGGCGCGGGCTCGTCGGCAAGCAGTTCCGGCATGCCTTCGCCAAAGTCCACCAAAAATTGGTAGTTCTGTTTTTGCGTGATCGTGACGCTTACGGTTTCAGCCATAGTTGCTTTCCAGTCAAAGTTATTGTTTACCACACGTGCCTGCTGTAGCGGCACAGGCGTATTCACCCCTCACGTACACCGGCTTTCTTCAACATGATTTCAAGCGGACAAAACCGCGTAAAACTGCTTTGCAAAAGATTGGCGCCCACAAACACCGTAAACCACAAAACGTATTTGCTCAAGAACAGCGGGCTCTCGGGAACCCCCAGCGCCAAAGAAACAAGAACAAAAATTCCTGCAAACATGCGAACCATACGGTCGGTATTCATCACCAGTCCTCCTGAAAAATTAAAAAACTTAAGCGAACTTCTTTCGATTCACGGCGTAATACAAAACCGGAATCACCACCAGCGTCAGCAAGGTAGAGACAAAAATCCCGAAGATCAGCGAGATCGCCAGGCCGTTAAAAATCGGGTCATCCAGAATGAAGAGCGCGCCTATCATCGCGGCCAGGCCGGTCAGCACAATCGGCTTGGCGCGCGCCGAGGCTGAACTGACCACTGCCTCGACAAACGGCATGCCCTGCGCCACTTGCAGGTTAATGAAGTCGACCAGCAAAATCGAGTTGCGCACAATGATGCCGGCCAGCGCAATCATGCCGATCATCGAGGTCGCGGTGTACTGCGCATTGAGCAGCGCATGACCGGGCATCACGCCGATGATGGTCAGAGGAATCGGCGCCATGATGATCAGCGGCGTCAAGTAAGAGCCGAACTGCGCGACCACCAGGATGTACACCAGCACCAGACCGACTGCGTAGGCCAGCCCCATGTCGCGGAAAGTCTCATAGGTTATCTGCCATTCACCATCCCATTTCAGCGCGAACTGGCGGTACGGATCAGACGGCTGGCTGATGAAATACTCGCCCAGCGGCGCACCCTGCGCGGCAGTCAGGTTATCCAGTTTGCTGCGCACTGCAAACATGCCGTACAGCGGACTGTCGAGCTTGCCGGCCATGTCGCCGATCACATAGGTCACAGGCAGCATGTTCTTGTGGTAAATCGTCTTTTCGCGCGTGGTCGGCTGCACTTTGACCAGCTCTGAAAGCGGCACGCTATCGCCAGTGGCTGACTTCACCGTGATGGCCAACAGGCTAGCCATCCGCGCCTGCTTTTCCGCCGGCAGGTTCAGCTGAACCGGAATGCTGTACTTGGACTGGCCATCGTGCAACGACGTGATGTCCTCACCATCGAGCGCCACCCGCATCGCCTGCACCACATCCGTCGCAGCAATTCCAAGCAAGGCCGCCTTGCTCTGATCGACGCGCAGCACCACCTTTTTCGCGTTGTCTTCGATCGAATCGTCGATGCCCATGATGTCGGCGGTCTGGCCAAACGCCTGCCGCACCTGTTTGGCCAGGGCGTGGCGCCCGGCTTCATCCGGGCCGTAAATTTCGGCAACCAGCGGCGACAGCACGGGCGGCCCCGGCGGCACTTCGACCACCTTGACCTTGGCGCCATGCAGCGCGGCGATTTTTTCCAGCGGGCCGCGCACGGCACCGGCAATCTCATGGCTTTTGCGCGAGCGCTGGTGCTTGTCCACCAGGTTCACCTGCAAGTCGCCCAGTTCGGGCGCCTGACGCAAATAATATTGCCGCACCAAGCCATTGAAATTGATGGGCGCGGCCGTGCCGGCGTAGCCCTGGTAGTCGGTGACTTCATCAACCGTGGCCAGATAAGCGCCCATCTCACGCAGCGCCGCAGCGGTGTTTTCGACCGGCGTTCCTGCCGGCATATCAACTACGACCTGAAACTCCGATTTATTGTCAAAAGGCAGCATCTTCAGCACCACCAGTTGCAGGGCCGGCAAGCTGACTGACAACATGATGGCGAGCAGAATCCCCAGCCACAGCCAGCGCCGGTTACGGAGCGCCTTTTTATCGGACAGAAAAGGCAGCAGCAACTTGTTGAAGCCGCGGTGCAGCCGGCTGTCGACATGCGCCGAAGGTACAGCATCACCGCTGTGCGACTTTGAAAGCCGATGCGCCAGCCAGGGCGTGACGGTGAAGGCAATCAGCAGCGAAATCACCATGCCCATGCTGGCATTGATAGGAATCGGGCTCATGTAAGGCCCCATCAGGCCGGTTACGAAGGCCATCGGCAGCAGGGCGGCTATCACGGTAAAGGTGGCCAGGATGGTGGGGCCACCGACCTCATCGACAGCCGCCGGAATGATCTCGGCCAATGATTTGCCGGGATGCAGTTCGCGGTGCCGGTGAATGTTCTCGACCACCACAATCGCATCATCAACCAGGATGCCGATCGAAAATATCAGTGCGAACAAACTGACCCGGTTCAGCGTGAAGCCCCAGGCCCACGAGGCGAACAGCGTGGCCGCCAGCGTCAGCACCACGGCAATGCCGACAATAGCAGCCTCGCGCATGCCGAGCGCAAAAAACACCAGAACCACCACCGCGGAGGTGGCAAAAATCAGCTTTTGAATCAGCTTCATCGCCTTGTCATTGGCGGTTTCGCCGTAGTTGCGCGTCACGCTGACTTGTACGCCACTCGGCACGATGGTGTTGTGCAGTTCGGCGACCCGCTGCGTGATTTTTTCGGCCACCTGCACCGCGTTTTCACCTGGCTTCTTGGTGATGGCAATCGTGACGGCCGGAAACTCGCTGCCCATGGCGGTCGCTGGCGTCGCGGCGGCCTTGCCCATGCCGAACCAGACGTACCTTGACGGCTGCGCCGGACCATCGACGATGCGCGCGACATCCGACAAAGTCACCGGATTTCCCTCGCTCACGCCCACAACCAGCTGGCCGACTTCTCTGGCGTTCGCCAGAAAATTGCCAGTCTGCACTTCAACCGTGCTGTTGTCGGCCGCCAGTTGGCCGGCCGGCAAGGCAGCATTGACGCCCAACAGCGCCTGGCGAATACCGTTGATGGCCAGGTGGTAGGCATTGAGCTTGTCGATGTCGAGCAGCACCCGCACCATGCGGCCAGGGCCGCCCAGCGTGGTCACTTCGCGCGTGCCCGGAACCCGCTTCAACTCGGCTTCCATGGCGTGCGCCACGCGCTCCAGTTCATAGGCGCCGCGCTCGCTGTCTTTGGTCCAGAGCGTGAGCGAAACGACCGGCACATCGTCAATGCCCTTGGGCTTGATCAGCGGCTCACCCACATTCAATTCACGCGGCAGCCAGTCGCGGTTGGAGTGGATGGTGTCATACAGCCGCACCAGCGCTTCGGTGCGCGCAACGCCGACCTTGAATTGCGCGGTGATGATCGCCATGCCGGGCTTGGACACCGAATACACATGGTCCAGGCCCTGAATCTGCGAGATCACCTGCTCGGCCGGCGTGGCCACCAGCATTTCCACATCCCTGGCCGACGCGCCCGGAAACGGAATCAGCACGTTGGCCATGGTGACGTTGATCTGCGGCTCTTCCTCGCGCGGCGTCACCAGAACGGCAAACAAACCGAGCAGCATCGCCACCAATGCGATCAGCGGCGTGAGCTGCGAATGCAAAAAGAATTTCGCGAGGCGACCGGCCATACCCATGCTGTTAGCCATGCTGTTATTTGTCCTTGAGTTTCAAAATGCCAAGGGACTTCAGGGCGCACTACCGGCTGGCGGCTGGCAACAAACCGGCCTTGACCGGGTCCAGCGCAATGCGCTCGCCCTCGCGCAGGCCCGCCAGCACTTCGATAGTGCCGTCGCCCGAAGCCTCACCTACACGAATTTGCCGCAGTTGCGCCTGCCCGCCTGCGCCCTGCACATACACTGCGGTGACCTCGCTGCGGCGCAGCACGGCGTCTACGGGAATGAGCAGCTTGCGCGCCACGCCAGTGGCAAAGTAAGCACGCGCAAATTGCCCCGGCAACAGTCCCGCACTGTCTGCCAATTCAAGCCGCAGTTTGGTGGTGTGCGTGCGGCTGTCGGCCAGCGGCACCAGCGTGACTTGCCTGGCGGTCAGGCGGCGCCCGACGGCAGGCACCTCAACCTGGACCGGCAGTTGCAGCTTCACCGCACGCAGACTGGACTGCGACAGCGTGGCAATCACGCGCATGCTGGCCGGATCAAACACGGTGACGAGCGGACGCCCCGGCGTCGCCATGTCGCCCACCTCAATCGACGTGGCGGCCACCACGCCGGCATAGGGCGCGGTGATGGTGGTGAATGTTTGGGCGGTGGACGCCTGCCCGGCGCTGGCCCGCAAGGCACCGACCCGCGCCTGCGCCGCCTTGTAGTCCAGCTCGGCCTTGTCGAGCCCGGCCTTGCTGATGAAGTTTTGCTCGAACAGCTGCTTGTTGCGCTCAAAGGTGCGCTGGGCATTGGCCAGCCCCGCCTGTGCTTCGGCCAACTGGCTTTGGCTGCCCGATACCACCTGCTCGGCCGCGCGCGGATCGATGCGCAGCAAAACCTGGCCGGACTTTACGCTGTCGCCCACCTTGACCCTGAGCTCGACAATCTGGCCGGCGATCTGGGCTGCCAGCGTCGATTGGCGGACGGCTTCCACCACGCCTTCCGCGCTGACCGTGTCAGGCGCATCGCGGTAGGCCACCACAAAAGTTGCCGCAGGCGCTACGCCGACCGGCCCACCTGCGCGCGCCGGCGGCGCCAGCGCCCACAACATTGCAGCGGCCAGCAAAGGTGCTGCCAGCGCGCCAAAGCGCGCTGCCGGGTGGGCGAAATTGCAGGTTCGGTCAAGCCCGTGCATTGTGCGTTCGATGGTTGGGTTCACGATGATCACCGCGTTGGTATGGGCACAGGGCAGTACAAGCCATGCAGCGTCGCCAGCAGCGCCACCACTCGCGAGTCGCTGAGCTGGTAATAAATCTTTTTGCCTTCGCGCCGGGTCGAAACAATGTCTTCGGTACGCAGAATGCCCAGTTGCTGCGACAGCGTCGGCTGGCGAATGCCGAGCAACTCTTCCAGCTCGCCGACACAGGCCTCGCCCTGCGCCAGCTGGCACAGCAACAGCAGGCGATCTTCATTGGCCAGCACGCGCAGCATCGCGGTAGCCTGGGCTGCAGCTTTGCGCATCTGCTCAATATCAACGTGGGGAGTGCTCATGAAAGTCATCGCATGGTTCAATGAAATCATTATACTCAAAAACATAATGTTTGCTAATACACTATATGTTTATTAATTGATCATTGCCAGCCTGATTGACCTGGGGGCCGAACGCTTGCCCAAAGCGGAGATCGGCAACGCGCCGCCTTCACCCGGCCATTTCAGTATGAATTAGGCCTCCAATCCAGTATCCACGGGCGCAAGCAGCTATTAAATTAATAGCATTTGTGAGGTGCGCACGGCCGCAGAGGAAGACGCGCCACTACCCGTAAATTAAAGCGCCCACGATGACCGCCGCGTCCAGGCCCAGCCAGGCAATGCACGGCAGGTAAATATTCTTGTCTTTTCTCTGCAGCCCGTACCAGAACCAGAGGATGGCCGAGAGGAAATACGCGCTCCACGACAGCACCGAAACGCCGGCCGCCTGGTGTCCGACCCAGATGGTCAGAACCTGCGGAACGGTCATGAGCAGGGTAAAAATCGACATGCCGCCCAACAGGCGACTGAGCAAGGTGTCGGGCCGGGCGGCCGGGCCTGGGGGCGTGCTGGGATCGGGTGCCATGGTTGTCTCCTGGTGTCGTGGATTGCTCGAAACAAACTTCTCCTCCCCAGCTGCGCCAATGCGTGCGGCGCTGTACCTGGCCCCGCCCAGCCCTAGCGCTAAAACATCGTGTTGTTATTCGCGGCGCTGCCCGGCACCACCTGAAGCACGTCCCAGTGCTCAACCACCTTGCCATCAGCATCCAGGCGAAAGATATCCATGCCGGCCCAGTCTTTGTCGCTGTCGGTGGGCCAGACCTGGCGACAGTGGAGCACGACGAAATTGTCTTCAGCAACCGCGCGCTGGAAGTACACACGTTTGCCCGGGTACTCGCTCGCCATGCGTTCAAAGTAATCGATAAAGGCCTGCTTGCCGTCGGCGACATGCGGGTTGTGCTGGGTGTAGGTCTCGCCCACATAGCGCTGCACCGCCTCGGCGGGCTGGCACTGATTGAACATCAGGTCATAAAAAGCCATCACGGCTTCCTTGTTGCGTTCGAGCGTGTTGCTCATAATGTTTTCCTTGGTGAAGTAACTAAGCGCAATGGGCAAAGGTTTTCGGCAGAACTTGCCATTTTTACCGGGGAAAACCAGCTTGCCAAGGACTGAATCGCCTTGCCGTGCAGGATGCGACGGCAAAAGTCGGCGCGTTTTCAGCCACGTTGAAGGCCACCAGGGGCCGGCCGCCTGGCCATTTCCGAACAAAACCGGGCTCTAGACCAATAGCGACAGGCGCGAACAGCTATGAAATCTATAGCACATTGCGTTGGCTACGGTGTGCCGGAATGTTAAACCGCCGGTCCCAAATCAGCCACCAAATCAGCCACCAAATCAGCCACTAAATCAGCCACTAAATCAGCCGCTAAATCAGCCGTTTTAGCAACCCGATGACCCGCCCAAAGCGCTTGCCATAAGGCGGATAAAACAAATCGCCGCGCGCCCACTTCGACTGCACCAGCACCGGCTTTTGCTGCGTCAGGCGCACAAAGCCGGCCTCCCCGTGGTAGGCGCCCCAGCCGCTCTCGCCGACGCCGCCAAACGGCAGGTTCTCGTGGGCGATGTGCATCAGCGTGTCGTTGACGGTGACGCCGCCGCTCACGGTGCGCGCCAGCAGCTGCGCGCGCGCCGCCTTGTCGCTGCCAAAGCAGTACAGCGCCAGCGGCCGCGGCCTGGCGTTGATGTAGCCAATCGCCTGCTCCAGCGTGTCGTAGGGCAGCACCGGCAAGATGGGGCCGAAGATTTCTTCCTGCAGCAGCCGGCAGTCAGCTGCCGCGCCGAAGACCAGCACCGGCGCCATTTGCCGTGACGAGTTGCCGGCCGTGGCCGCAATTAAAGCGTCCGAAGCATTTAAAGCCCCCGGATCAATCACCTGCAAGCGCGCGCCTTGCGCTGCAGCCTGCACCAGCAAAGCCTGCAGGCGTTCATGCTGGCGCGTGTTGATGATGGCGGCGTAGTCCGGGTTGCCAACAATGACCGGAAACAGTCTGGCAACGGCGCGCGCAAAGGCCGCGGCAAAGGCCGCTTCCCGCCCCCTGGGCAGCAACACGTAATCGGGCGCGATGCAGGTCTGCCCGGCGTTAAGCAGCTTGCCGTGCGCGATCTTGAGGGCGACGCTGTCAAGATCGGCCGGCGCGCACGACGCATCGATGAGGCAAGGCGATTTGCCGCCCAGCTCCAGCGTGGTCGGTGTCAGATTGGCTGCCGCAGCCGCGGCGACTTTTCGGCCCACTGCGGTCGAGCCGGTAAAGAAGAGATGGTCAAACGGCAGGCTGACAAATTCGGCTGAAAAACCGCCGTCGCCCTGCACCACGCACAACTCCTCTGGCGCAAAGACCTTTCCAATCAATTCGGCCAGCAGCGCCGAGGTCTGCGGCGTCAACTCGCTGGGTTTCAGCATCACACGGTTGCCCGCTGCCAGCGCCGTGATGACCGGGCCCAGCGCCAGCTGCAGCGGGTAATTCCAGGGCGACACCACACCCACCACGCCCAGCGGCTGGCGCTGCAGATAGGCGCGCGAAGGCTGAAGATACAGTGGCGTGCGCACCTTCACCGGCTTCATCCATTGGGGAAGCTTTTTAAGCGTGTTCGACAGCAGCGTACGCAGCACAAACAGGTCGGCAATCTCGGTCAGCTGCGCCGAGCGCACGCCAAAATCGGCATGCACAGCCCGCGCCAGCGCGCCGGCGTTGTCATCCAGCAAGGCCTTGACGCGCAGCAAGCGGTCGCGGCGCAAAGCCAGCGGCACTTCTACCTGGGCGCGGCTGGCGCGCTGCTGGGCATCAAACAGCAGACGCAGGCTGGCAAGGGGTGGGATGGCGGGCGTGGAGGAAGTCATCCGGGGATGATAGAGGCCGCGGTGCGCCCTGCGCCAGGCTGCGCTGCCCTGCCCTGCCCTGCTCACAAAGCGATGCATTTTTGTGCCCACCCGCCGGCTTGAACGGGGCTATAAACGGGCTGAACTGGCTGGCAACCATTTCAAGTGCGGCGCAGCCGCCCGTTCCTGTGCAACACCAACGCGCTTAAGGAGACACCGCATGGCCCGCTACATTGATGGATTCGTGCTGCCCGTACCCAAAAAAATGTCGATGCCTACCGCCGTATCGCGCGCAAGGCCGGCAAGGTCTGGCGCGAACATGGCGCACTCGAGTACATCGAATGCCTCGCAGACGATGTGAAGCCGGGGAAGGTCACCTCCTTCCCGCAGAGCGTCAAGCTCAAGGCGGGCGAGACCGTGGTGTTTTCATGGATCGTTTACAAGTCGCGCAAGCACCGCGACAAGGTCAACGCCAAGGTGATGAAAGACCCACGCCTCGCCGCCATGATGAACTCGAAGAAGCTGCCCTTTGACGCCAAGCGCATGTTTTGGGGCGGCTTCAAGACCCTCATCGAACTGTGAGTCGGCCGACCCGCTGGGGCGCCGCAGAAGGCCGCAGAGCGCTATCACTTAAATAGCTACTCGCGCCCGTGTCTATTGGGCTAGAGGCCGATTTAGCTCCTAATCCAGCGACCCAGGCCAGCCTTGACGCCAGCGCCACACTTCAGCCCTGGCCCCATATCCTGCCCGAGCAGGTGCGCGCCCTGGCCCAGATCCTCGCCAGCAGCACCGGCCCGCTGGCCCTGCCAGCCATCGAAGCGCGCTTCAAAAGCAAAGGCCCGTGGAAAAAGGGTTTGCCCCGCATCCTGGATACGCTGGAAGCGCTGGGCCGGGCGCGGCGCGAGAGGGATGGCTGGCGCAGTTGAAAAAGGCTGGGAAAAAGCCCATATGGCCACTTGCAGCTATCAGTCAAACGTTTGACGCAGCCACACCTTCAGTTTAGTATTACATCTGTAATAACGTAAAACCATCATGCACACTCTCAAACTCACCCAAATCGGCAATTCTGTAGGCGCAATTTTTCCCAAGGAACTACTCGCGCAGATGCGGCTGGAGAAAGGCGACGAGTTTTATGTGACCGACACGCCCGACGGTCTGCGCATCACGACGCACAACCCTGACTTTGAAGAGCAGATGCGGGTTGGCCGCGAGATCATGAAGGAACGGCGTGCTGTGCTGCGCGAGTTGGCCAAATGACGGCGGCCTGGCGCTGGATCGACCGCGCAGTATTGATTGCCGTGCATGAGATGCAACTGGCGGAACACGGCGGCGCCGCCGGTTTGCGCGATGAAACCTTGCTCGACTCCGCGCTGGGCCGGCCGCTCAACCTGGCCGCTTATGGCGAACCCGATGCTGCCGCACTGGCTGCAGCCTACGGTTACGGCATTGCCCGCAACCACGCTTTCATTGACGGCAACAAGCGCACCGCGCTGGTGGCGGCCGAGTTGTTTCTTCGCCTTAACGACTGGCGCCTTGTGGTGACTGATGCGGATTACGTGCTCACCATGCTGGCCGTCGCCTCGGGCGACATCACTGAAGAAGAATTCGCCGCCTGGCTGCGCGCGCATGCCAGCGTGCGCCCAAAAGGCTCAGGCCTCCCCCAGCCCCCTGCTGTCCACTCCAAACCCAAGGCCTTCCCATGACCCTCAGTTCCGTTCAACGATTCAAGCCCAGTCACTACGCTTTGGCCGTCGCGCTGCTGCTGACCGCCTGCAGCCGGGCCAGCAGCGAGCAGGTCGGCGCGGTCGACACGGTGTTCAAGTTTCTCGGGCCTGACCACAAGATCGTGGTCGACGCCTACGACGACCCCAAGGTGAGCGGCGTGACCTGCTACGTATCGCGCGCCAAGACCGGCGGCATCAAGGGCGGGCTGGGCCTGGCCGAAGACAAGGCCGAAGCCTCGATTGCCTGCCGGCAAACCGGCCCCATCAGCTTTGGCGCCAAGCCGCTGGACAAGCAGGAAGAGATGTTCAGCGAGCGCATCTCGCTGATCTTCAAGAAGCTGCGCGTGATACGCATGGTTGACAGCAAACGCAACACGCTGGTCTACCTGACTTACTCTGACCGCATCATTGAGGGCTCGCCGCAAAACAGCGTGACGGCCGTGCCGGTGCCTGCGGGGACGGTGATCCCGGTGAAGTGAGGGATGAAGTCATGCGGCGTCAGAATCTGCTCGCACCGCTTTGAGGGCTAGCTTTGCACAGACTCAACTTCCTCAGTCTTGAAATCTGCCGGCATAACGACTTCAAGCAGTTCAAGGTCGGGGCTGTGGCCAACCTCGCGGTGCCGAATCCCGGGCGGTTGGTACACGCAAGAGCCGGCCTCAAGCCGCACCAGGCCTTGCCCTTCGTACTCGAATTCGATCCAGCCCTTCAACACGTAGACCAGCTGAAATCTGGCGCTGTGGCGATGCGGCTGGCTTGAGAAATCGATCCCCGCCGCGGCGCGGATGACGTGGGCATCGACCAGGCCGCCGGTCGCCTGTTTGATGCCGAGATCTCGGTATTCGAAGAAAGAGCGCAGACCGCGCTCAAAGCTGGCACCTTGCGCGTGTGTGGCGACAAAATTTTGACTGGTCATGCTGATCTCGATCCGGTGTGAATAAACCCTGAGCGTCAGGCCAGCATCTTGAGGGCGCGGGCCCGCTCTGCGTGATTGTGCGCAAGTGCAGGCCCGAGTCAAGCAAAGGCGATCACCGCCTGACGCGTCGCCACGCTGATCTGGCATTTTTTAGAGCAAAAACTGGCCATAACCCAATATCGGTGGGTGCAAGCAGCTATCAAAACAAGAGCACCTAACCTGCCGATCATCGCCTCGCCGGCAGGGCTTTTCCGCAGTGTTAGCATGAAAAGCCAGCCACAGCAGCCTCATGGCAGCAGATTGCACACATAGTCAAACGACCATGAAAAAATATGCACCCACCTTGTTCACAACCTTTTACACGGTCTTAGTCATCGCCGTCATCGCCATCAGCGCCGGCGGGTATTACTGGTGGCAACAGCGCGCGCGGCCGGCCGTTATACACATCCCCGTTGCTACCGCGCCGACCGCACCGATTTTGCCCGCGCCATCAGACCAAGCACCCCCCGCAGCATCAGAGTCCGCAGCTTCTGAGCAGGCCATCCAGTACCCGATTGACACCGATGCGGCCGCGTCCAGCCCGCCACTGCCCGCGCTGGCAAAGGCAGACTCTTTTGTGAGCGCAGCCCTGACCGAGTTGCTGGGGCGCAAGAACGTGCTGACCTTTTTTCTGCTCGACGGTTTTGCCCGGCGCGTGGTAGCCACCACCGACAACCTGGCGCGCGAGCACGCGGCGCCTGCCCTCTGGCCAGTGACGCCAACACCGGGGCGCTTCACCACGCTGGCAGCTGGCAGCGCGGCCACCACCACCATCAGCCCGAACAACAGCCAGCGCTACACCCCGTTGGTGCTGTTCATCGAGTCGGTCGATGCCGCGCAGGCCGTCAAGCTGTATGCCCGGCTCTACCCGCTGTTTCAGCAGGCCTACGAAGAGCTCGGCTACCCGCGCCGCTATTTCAACGACCGGCTGGTCGCCGTTATCGATCTGCTGCTGGCCACCCCGGTGCCGGCCGGCCCGCCCGAAGTGAGCCTGGTTGAAGTCAAAGGCCCCGTCCCCTCGGTGCGGCCCTGGGTGCGCTACGAATTCACCGATCCGAAGTTCAGATCGCTGACGGCCGGACAAAAAATGCTGCTGCGCACCGGGCCGGACCATCAGCGGCGCCTGAAGGTCAAGCTGACGGAAATCAGGCGCCTCATCAGCGCTGCCGCGCCGGCGGCGGGCACGGGCCGGCCGTGAGGCGCAGCGGTTGCGCGCCGCCGGCATTCACCGCACCCGGCGTTTCAGCCGGTCGGGGCCGGCCGCCGCCTCACTTCCGTAACTAAATATGCCTCTAGCCCAATAAGGACGGGCGTAAGCAGCTATTAAAACAGGAGCAACCAAGCCCCTGCCGTGCGCTTTGCACGCAGCCGCCGGACCAGCCCGGCAAAGGTGCGCCGCTATCATGAGCCGATGAAAGTTGTTGGCACGATGATGAGCGCACAGAGCGCTTGGCGCCGCGCAGCGGGGTCTTTGGCGCTGGGCATGCTGCTAAGCGTCAGCGCACAGGCACAGGCGAGCGCGACCGACCACCCCGCGCTGCTGCGCGCACTCAACACGCTGCGCCAGCAAGGCTGCAAAGGACGGCCCGGCCGCGCCGCTGCGTGAAAACCCCAGCCTCTCACGCGCCGCCGCACTCGTCGCGGGTGGCAGCAAGTTCGCTGACGCGCTGATGGCTGCCGACTACCGCGCCGTGCGGGCCGCGCAGGTCACGCTGCGCAGCACCACCGTGGGCGCCGCACTGGCGCGCGGTGCGGTCGGCAAGTCATGCAGCGCCATCATGCAGGGCGGGCTGGCCGAGGCCGGTTTTCACCAGCGCGGCAGCCAAACCTGGATAGTGCTGGCCGCGCCCTTCTTGCCGCCCGCCACGGCGCAGGCCGGCAACGCGCAGGCACGGGTGCTGGCCCTGGTGAACCAGGCACGCGCCAGGCCGCGCCGCTGCGGCAACGAGTCTTTCGCGGCGGCCGGCCCGGTCCGGCTCAACACCACGCTGCAGGCCGTCGCCGGCGGCCACGCCGCCGATATGGCGCGCTACGACTACTTCAGCCACACCAGCCGCGACGGCGGCAGCATGGTTGAACGTGCCAGCCGCGCCGGCTACCCACGGCGCGCCCTGGCTGAGAACATCGCCGCCGGCCAGTTGCAGGCCGACACGGCCATGCGAAGCTGGCTAGACAGCCCCGGCCATTGCGCCAACATCATGGCGCCGGCGTTCAACGAGATGGGCGCAGCCTTTGCTGTGAACAGCAAAAGCAGCCTGGGAATTTACTGGGTGCAGCTGTTTGGCGCGGCGCGCTAGGGCTGGTCCCGCAACCAAGCCGCCACCAGTCAGAAAGCGGCGCAAGTCAGCGACCACCTGCGGCCGCGTTGGCGCCCTGTAACATGGTGCCCCCAGGATGCTTGGCCCCGCCCGGACTTCAGGCAGCACACGTCCACCCAAAAAACCATAACAAGCCTCCAAGGAATACCGCATGCCCGTGATTGTCGTGATGGAAGATGACGCCGACATCAGAACCCTGATGGTGCATTTGCTAACCCACGAAGGCTACGAGGTGCTGGCCGCAGGCAACGGCAGCGAGGGGCTTCAATTGGTCGAGAGCCACCATCCCGACCTCATCATCAGCGATGTCCAGATGCCCGGCATGACGGGCTTCCAGGTGCTCGATTCGGTGCGGCAAAGCCCCGCCCTCGCCGCCACCCCGGTGATCCTGCTGACGGCCCTGCAAGACCGGGTTCATGTGCGTCACGGCATGACGGCCGGCGCTGACGACTACATCACCAAACCGTTCGAGCCCAGCGAACTCACTCTGGCGGTTGACGCCCAGCTCACCCGAAGCGCCGGGCAGAGCGCGCGGCAAGACGAGGCCGTCACCACGGCGGTGAAGGTGGCGCTTGAGAGGTTGTACGAGAAGCGCCTGGTGCAAGAACTGGGCGATGGCTGGCCAGCCGCGGAAGGCAGCGCCAGCGACGAAACATTCGCCCACGCGACGGTACTGTTTGTTGACATGGCCAACTACAGCGCGCTGACTGAGCAGTTGAGCGGTGCCGAGCTTAGCGAGCTGGTTAAAACGTTTTACGGTAGCGCCGGCGATACCGTTCACCTTTTCGGCGCACGCCACATGCAGTTTGTCGGCGAAGGACTGCTGGCAGTTTTCGTCGAGAGCAACGACACGCAGTCGGTCAACCATGGCCTGCGCGCCAGCCGGGCCGCGCTCGGACTGATCGACTCGGCGCAGCGCATGCGCCACTATTTGCAGAGCCGGTTTGCGGACCGCCAGCTGCCGCAGTTCCAGGTTTCAGTGGCCTTGCACAGCGGCCCGGTCGTGCTGGCCCGCATGGAAGACCCCCTCAACGGTGCGCCAACCCAGATCCTGCCGGTAGGCGACGCGGTGAGCGCCACCTTGCTGCTGCAAAAGCAGGCGCAGATGCTCGGCTGGGCCATCGTCGCCAGCAAGACCATGCTTGCCAGCGTCCAGGACATGGTCAAGACCGGGCGGCATGCCGCTGTGTCGCTGCCCGGCCGCTTGCTGCCGGTCGAAGCCGCCGAGCTGCTCAAAATCGGTGTTTGAGCATCGGGTGGGAAGTCCCTGCATATCGCTGCGCGTAACAAGAGCGGACATTGGCGCACATTTCCTACACCCTGCACACGGGCTTTCCGTTACCGTCAAGGCAGAGGTGCAATCACTTCGCATCTCCTGAAGGTTTTTCATGGAATTCAAGGACTACTACACAACCATGGGCTTGACGCGCGACGCGGCGCCCGAGGACATCAAGCGGGCCTACCGCAAGCTGGCGCGCAAATACCACCCCGACGTCAGCAAGGAAAAAAACGCCGAGGCGCGCTTTAAGGAAACCGCGGAAGCGTACGAGGTACTTGGCGACCCGGAAAAGCGGGCGGCTTACGACCGGCTGGGCGCCGACTACCGAGCCGGCCAGGAGTTCCGTCCGCCGCCTGAATGGAACGCCCGCCAGCAAGCCGGCGGCGCGGCTTTTAGCGCAGGTGGGGACGCTGACCACAGCGACTTTTTTGAGTCGCTGTTCAAAGGCATGGGCGGGGCGGCTACGGGGCGCGGCGGCCGCGGCGCGTCGTTCGACATGCATGGCCACGACCAGCATGCGCGCATCCAGATCGACATTGAAGATTCCTACCGCAGCGCCAGCCGCACGCTGCAGCTGCGTGTGCCCGAGGCGGACGACAGCGGACAAGTGCGCTTGCAGGAGCGCACGATTGAGTTTGCGATTCCCAAGGGAATACGCGCCGGCCAGCACATCCGCCTGGCCGGACAGGGCGCGCCCGGCATCGGCCAGGGCAGCCCGGGCGACCTGTACCTTGACGTCGAGTTTTTACCGAACCGGCTGTACCGCGCCGACGGCGCCGATGTCTACATGGACCTGCCGGTTGCGCCCTGGGAAGCCGCACTCGGCGCCGAGGTCGAAGCGCCAACGCCGACGGGCCGGGTCGAGGTCAAAATCCCGGCCGGCTCGGCCGCCGGCCGCAAGCTGCGGCTCAAGGGGCGCGGCCTGCCGGGCAAGACCCCCGGTGATTTTTACTTTGTACTGCAGCTGGCCCTGCCGCCGGGCGACAGCGAATCGGCGAAGAAAGTTTATGCAGACATGGCCGTGGCGTTTAAGGCGTTCAAGCCGCGCGCCCACCTGGAGGACCCCACATGACATCCAACGCCACGCAAGCGCAACTCATAGGCTTCATTCTGGAGGAGCAGACCGAGCTGAGCCTGGACGACATCTGCCGCGCCTGCGCCGTGCCGCCCCACCTGATCATCGAACTGGTGCATGAAGGCGTGCTGGCGCCAGCGGGTGATTCCCTGCGTGCCGCACCCGATCAGTGGCACTTTAGCGGCGTGCACCTGCAGCGCGCCAGGGTCGCGCTGCGCTTGCAGAACGACCTTGGCGTGAACCTGGCGGGCGCTGCACTGGCGCTGGAACTGCTGGATGAACTGGAACAGCTGCGCACGCGCCTGCGCAGGCTTGAAGGGAACTAAAAAACGCCATGCCGCGCAGCACGCACCCCGAACTGCATCGCACCGAACGCATAGGCTGGCTGCGCGCCGCCGTGCTGGGGGCCAACGACGGCATTGTGTCAACGGCCAGTCTGATGGTGGGCGTGGCGGCTGCCAGCGCGGGGTCCGGGGCGTTGCTGCTGACAGGCGTGGCCGGGCTGGTAGCCGGCGCCATGTCGATGGCGGCGGGCGAATATGTGTCGGTCAGTTCACAGTCAGACACCGAGCAGGCCGACCTGGTGCGCGAGCGCGCCGAACTGGTGGCCTCGCCCGAATCCGAACATCGGGAGCTGGCCAGCATTTACGTGACGCGCGGCCTGACGCCCGAACTGGCGACGCAGGTGGCGCAGCAGTTGATGGCGCACGACGCCGTGGGCGCCCATGCGCGCGACGAACTCGGAATTTCGGCGGCCGTGAGCGCGCGGCCGGTGCAGGCGGCACTCACCTCGGCAGCCACCTTCGCCGCCGGCGCCGCCCTGCCCTTGCTGACCGCCGTGCTGGCCCCTGCGGCGCAGCTGGTGCCGCTGCTGGCGGGCACCTCGCTGGTGTTTCTGACGGCGCTGGGCGCACTGGCCGCGCGTGCTGGCGGCGCTCCGGTGCTCAAGGCGGCGCTGCGCGTGGCCTTCTGGGGTGCGCTGGCCATGGGCATTACGGCTGGGGTGGGCAGGTTGTTTGGCGCTGTGGTTTGAATTCCTCCGAGAACTCACCTTACGGTGTTTGCAAAATAGTCGGATTCTTCCTCGTAAATATGGCTGTAGCCCAAAGAGTATGGGCGTGAGTAGCTACTTATTTGATAGCACTTTTTCCTTTTTCGAGTGGACTGGCTGGGGTAGCCCGGCAGCTAGTCACTTTTCTTTTGCTTCGCCACAAGAAAAGTAACCCAAAGTTCACGTGGTGGGGGTTCGCTCACTTCGCAATGCGAAGTTATGCGAACACCAAAAGGCCACCCTGCTGACTACGTCCTTCGCTCCGCTACGGGCTGTGGTGGTCAAGTTAATTCGGACACATCAATAGGTAGTGGAGTTGCGTTGGGTGACAAGTTCCCCAGTTTGGAAGGCAGGCGCTCGCAGTTGTAAAAGCCAACGATGTAGTCAGCCACATCGGTCATTACTTCGCTGTGGTTGGCATAGTCTTTTTGCCAGACTCGCTCCATCTTCAGATTCAGAAAGAATCGCTCCATGACGGCGTTGACGGCGTTGACGTTCCTATGTCAAGCAGAAGACGCCGAGTCTTTCAAATCAGCCAGGATGAGTGGGTACAGCTCACGAACGATGTAGCGCTTGAGGCAACGGTATATCTCCTTCTTTGATAGCCCTTCACCCGTGCGTTTTTCGACGTAATCCCGGGTGCGCGCGTCACTTCGCATACGAACCATTGCAATCGTCCACAAGGCGTTGTTTGCTTGGCGATTTCCGCCGCGATTGAGTCGATGACGTTGGACTTTTCCAGATGATGCCTGCAGAGGACTGGTTCCGCAAAGTGCCGCCAACGCTGCTTCGCTGTGCAACCGGGCGGGGTTATCGCCAGCGGTTATCAGCAAGGTGGAGGCCGCTTGCGGACCGACACCGAATCGAGAGAGCAGCCTGGGAGCGGCTTTCTTGGTCAAGCGAGCCAATTCTGCGCGAATGCAAGTTTCAGCCTGGGTGATCCGGATGTACTGGCGAAGCGGCTGTCAGATGCAGGGTTCAAGGATGTCCGCATCGAGCGTGTCGTTGCCCCGGTCCGCTTGGACTCCGCCCTCGATTGCCTTCAGTTTGAGCACGACGGCAGGTTCGAAGGCCCCAGCGAGATGCTCGTCGCTTCGGCGACTAAATAGCATTCAGGCAATCCTGCCGGAGTCATCACCGGTTGATGTTTCAAAAGGAGAAATACCATGCCCAAAATCGCTGTAATTCAAGAACCTCCGGTCTATCTGAATCTGAGTAAATCGATGGACAGAGCGGCCGACTTGATTGCCAATGCCGCGAGCAAGGGGTGTGAGCTGATTGTGTTTCCCGAAGCCTGGCTTGCGGGTTACCCCAACTTCGTCTGGCGTCTTGCGCCGGGCATCGGAATGGGGAAAACCGATGAGCTCTACGCGCGCTTGCGCGCCAACTCGGTTGACCGTAGCAAAGAGGGGTTTAGACCATTGCAGGAGGCCGCAAAGGAGCATAGAGTTGCCATTTTGCTGGGGTATCAAGAGATGGACGGCTTGGGAAGCAGCAGCACGATCTTCAACAGCTGCGCGATTATTGATGCGGACGGGCGACTGGCCAACAATCATCGCAAGTTGATGCCCATCAATCCAGAGAGGATGTTTTGGGGTTTTGGCGACGGCTCTGGCCTGAACGTCGTTGACACCGCGGTGGGCAGGATCTGCACGCTGATTTGCTGGGAAAACTACATGCCGTTGGCGCGGCATATTGCGTGCGAAGGTAGCTGCTGGGTCATTGGATGTGCAACGTCGCTGGAAGCCTCTGACATCCCGGACGGCGTTCCCCATCTGGATGAGCTGTTCCCGAACAAAGACGAATGGGTGAACCCTGGCGATGCGGTGGTTTACAAGCCATTTGGCGGCATTGTGGCCGGCCCCATGCATAAGGAAAAGGGGCTTCTCATTGCAAAGTTGGACGTCGCCGCTGTTCAGGCGTCACGCCGGAAGTTCGATGAGAGCGGGCATTACGCCAGGCCCGATGTTTTCAAGCTGTACGTGAGTCGCACCGCGATGCGGCCAGTCGATTTCACGAATTAGGGCAATCAACAAAAAGGAAATAGCCATGTCAACGAATACATACACAGGCCAGTGCTTCTGCGGTGCGGTCAAGTTATCCGTTGTGGGGACACCCGAAGGAATGGGTTACTGCCACTGTCAGTCCTGCAGATCGTGGTCAGCATCCCCGGTCAATGGTTTTACCCTCTGGCGCCCTGGCGCCGTCGAGATCACACAGGGTGCCGAACATGTCGGAGAGTTCCATAAAACGGCTCAGAGTCACCGAAAGTTCTGCACCAAATGCGGGGGTCACCTTATGACCGATCACCCTGAAATGGGGCTCATCGACGTTTATTCCGCCATGCTTCCTGACATGGAGTTCAAGCCAGGACTTCATGTTCACTATGCCGAAAAAGTTCTTTCGCTAGCTGATGGCCTGCCAAAGTACGCAGACATGCCCGCAGAACTTGGCGGCTCTGGTAAAGAATTGGCGGATTGAAAATGACCGCTGATTCCGTTTCTAAATCATTCGTGAACGCGAAGGCGAAGCGACGACAGTACAAACGTACAGCTAGCGAAGCCGACAAAGTGTACGGATGATTTAGAAATGGAATGACTAGAACTGAATTGCGTAGCCGGAAAGCTGCCGGTTGCCAGGATCCGCTCCCGTTTGCAATGCGGGTACTCATCAAGCGCCCCAGCAACTCTTGAAGTCGCCAGACCGATCATTTGTCTCGGCCGACGGTGCGCGGGTACATGCCGGACACGGCCATCGGCTGGTCGCCGACTACGAAGCGCGCCACCGCGCGGTGTTATCAGCCACCAGCACGCGCCGATGTGGCAGCCGGGGCCGCACAGCTCGGCCTTGGTGACAAGGCAATCTTGGGCTCGACCCTGGGGGTGGATCAGCGCGCAGACCTCGCACTCGCCGCCATCTGGCACAGCGTAGTAGCCGGCCATGCAGCGCTAATGGCAGGCTTTGATTCAAACTGGGGCAAGTACCTGCCGTCCAGTCTGTATCGCCATGCCGAGCGCCATCGCCCTTTTCATGCATCAAATCGGCCTATAGGCCATAAGGGACGGGCGCAAGCAGCTATCAATAGCATAGCAGATGGAGCGCGACCCGCCACCGCGCGCGTGCATTCATCCAGCGTTGGCCGAAGGCTGGGGGGCGCCGAACGCCTGCTGACCGCAGCCACCAGCGCGCAGGAAGCGGCGCAAATGGTGCGCCTGCGTTTCGACTCGGGGGTGACCGACTTTCTGATCGTGCTGGACGCCGAACGCGAAGTGCTGAACAACCGCGACCAGATGGCGCAGGCGCAGGCGCAGACCGACACGGCGACGGCGCTGGTCAGCGTTTACCGGGCGCTGGACGGTGGCTGGGCTGCGCAGTGACCGGGCGGCTGGGCAACTCCAGAGCGGCCAGCCGGTACGCTGCGCAAGTTGTTCTACGTCCTGCTGGGCAAATATTAAATCCGGCTTTTCTCGGTCCGGTTAAGACTGACTCCAAACTGTCGAATATTGAAACTGCCTGCTCCCGACCGGTGACTCAAGGTTACAGGCTTAGGTCAGCTATGCGGCCGCGATTTCGATGGCCCCGGCCCCGGCCATCGACCATTAGCGGACATATGAGTTCTGCGCAAAGGCGGGTGCCGAACCCACCTTGCCAGCGCCTGGAACCCAGCAGGGCGGGTTCTGCGGCGCATGTATCAAGCTGCATCTGCCGCATCAAAGTGGGCCATCTGGTCTGCGTATGCCTTCACGAAGGACGGGCGAGCCGTGGCGCGCGCGACATAGGCATGACAGGCGGGAAATCCCGTCAGCCCATCGAACCGATCAACAAGGCGCAGCACATCCGCCATGAGTATGTCGGCAACGGAGAACGCCCCGGTTAGCCATTCGCGACGTGATAACACGGCTTCCATATGCTGGAGCCGGGCCTTGAGGAACTGGTCAAAGAGCTTTCTTCCCGGTGTCTCGATGGTATCGCCGGTAAACTTGAATAAGGAAAAGGGAAGGCTAGCCATTTCGACTGAGTTGAGCGCTGCGAACAGCCATTGAATAACCTCGCTGCGACCACGCGGATCGACAGGCATCAGCGCGTCACTGCGCTCGGCTAGATGAAGCAGGATCGCGCCGCTCTCGAAGATCGAGATGTCTCCGTCGGTCAACCAGGGCACTTGGCCGAAGGGCTGGTACGAGAAATGCCCGGCATCTCGATTGCGAAATGGCACGCTCTCAACGCGATAAGGCAACCCGGCTTCTTCCAGTCCCCAACGCACCCGTATGTCACGCACGTAGCCGCGCGGCATTTCGGGAACCCAATCGAAAGTGGTGAGAATCAGATCGGTCATTCGGCGCTCCTTAGGAAAATTGATAACTTATCGACGAAGCTTCTCCAGGCTTCCTCGTCACTTTCGCGCGCCTCTTGGTTACATGTGTCAGCCCTGCCGCGCCGCCTCTATCGCGGCAATATCGATTTTTCTCATCGTCATCATTGCTTCGAACGCGCGCTTGGCCACCGCGCGATCGGGGTCAGTCACCGCCGCGATGAGGGCGCGTGGAGTGATCTGCCACGACAGGCCCCATCGATCCTTGCACCAGCCGCACTCGCTTTCCTGCCCGCCATTTTTGACGATCGCGTTCCACAAGCGGTCGGTTTCGGCCTGGTCGCCGGTCGCGATCTGAAACGAGAACGCCTCGCTGTGCTTGAACTGCGGGCCGCCGTTCAACCCGAGGCAGGGGATGCCTGCCACGGTGAACTCAACGGTGAGGACATCGCCTTGCTTGCCGGCGGGATAGTCGCCCGGCGCGCGGTGGATGGCACCCACCGCGCTGTCGGGGAAAGTTTCGGCATAGAAGTTTGCGGCGTCGACGGCAGTGCCGTCGAACCAGAGACAGATCGTATTTTTGCTGGTCACTTCTTTGCTCCTGAAAAGTTGAGAACCTAAAGGCGGGAAGGCGTAAAACAGGGAATCAACCAGTTTCATGCATCAACTAGACTTACAGCCCAATAGACACGAGCGCGAGCAGCTATTAAATGCATAGCAAGTACAGCGCGCTTATCTTCACGCTCACATCAGCAAGCCCGCAACTAGGGTGTGAACTCGGCGCCGAAATCGTCGGCCTCGGACGCGCGGCGAATTTCCATCTCAGAGTCGCCTTCCATCGGGTCGGGGCAGCGCCCTGACCCATTCGACGCCTCTTCCATGGACTGGATTTGCCACAGCCAGAATTTGGCGACGAGTTCCTTGGTCTGCGTGAACGGCCCGTCGATCACGGTCTGCTGCTTGCCTGAGAAGTGCACCCGTTTGCCCTTCGCGCTCGGGTGCAGTCCTTCCCTCGCAAGCATCACGCCGGCCTTGACGAGTTCTTCATTGAAGTTGCCCATTGCTGCAAGCAGCTCCGTGCTGGGCATTTCGCCGGCTTCTGTCTGGCTCGTCGCTTTCACGATGACCATCGCACGCATGGTCTTTCTCCTTGAATCGCTTGTGGGAGCCGCACCGGCTCCGAAGTCATTCGGGATCAACGGGCGGCCCTGACACTACGACGAATTGAAATGCCTGAAATCGACACGCCCTTCGAAAGATTTTGCGCGCAAACACCAAGGCGCTCATGAACACGACGACCCTTTCGCAGCTATTGCGCCCTTATCCCATTGTGTTCTGTGGGATCAGCTCGCGAACCTTGCACTCGCCGCCGTTGGGCACGGCCTAGTGGTCGGCCATGAAGCGCTGACTGCCGGCCTCAATTCAACCTGGAGCAAGTCCCTGCCGTCCATTCTGTACCGCCATGCCGAGCGCTACCGCCTTTTCATGCATAAAACAGGCCTCTAGCCCACAAGGGATGGGCGCAATCAGCTATCAATAGAATAGCAAAATCCGCGCACCAAGCCAACGAGTGCGCGCTCCTGTCAGGGGTTTGGGGCGGGACTCACGCCACATCTTCGTTGCCCGGGCAGTTCGAGCCGCCAGGGTATCCATTGAGCGCAAAACCGATCAGGCGAAAAAGCGACGCGTGTGCAACAGCTGATTTGCCCGCCGCCTGTCAGGTGACCCGATCGCAACCCCTACGGAGCGCGGCGCTGAACTGGTTTGAGCAGTTGCCAATGCACCGCCGCATTCCTGACCTTACGGCATAAAATTATGCCTCTAGCCCAATAAAATCGGGCGCAAGCAGCTATTAATTTCATAGCATCCTGCGAGGCGACTCAAGCCGCCACGGGCGCACCAAAGCTGAACACCCCGGGCGCGCGAATCGGGTCCACTTCCACCGGGATGACGCTCTTGGGCAAAAACCGGCCTTCCAGCAGCAGTTTGGACAGCGGGTTTTCGATGCGCTGCTGAATTGCCCGCTTGAGCGGCCGGGCGCCATACACCGGGTCAAAACCCACCTTGGCCAGCTCGGCAATCGCGGCTTCGGACACTTGCAGCGTGAGCTCCATTTTCTGCAAACGTTCTTCCAGCACCTTGAGCTGGATTCGCGCGATCGATTCGATGTTTTTCGCGTCGAGCGCATGGAACACCACGGTCTCATCAATGCGGTTCAAAAATTCCGGACGGAAATAATTTTTCAGCTCGTCCGTCACGGCGTCCTTGATCTCTTCGGTCGGCCGCCCCACCATCATCTGAATAATCGGCGAGCCGATGTTGCTGGTCATGACGATCACGGTGTTCTTGAAGTCCACCGTGCGGCCCTGGCCATCGGTCAGGCGGCCATCGTCGAGCACCTGCAGCAGCACGTTGAAAACGTCCGGGTGGGCTTTCTCGATCTCGTCGAGCAGCAACACGCTGTAAGGCTTGCGGCGTACCGCTTCGGTCAGGTGGCCGCCCTCTTCGTAGCCGACATAACCGGGCGGCGCGCCTATCAGGCGGGCCACCGAATGCTTTTCCATGAACTCGCTCATGTCGACGCGGATCAGGTGGTCTTCGCTGTCGAACAGAAATCCGGCCAGCGCCTTGCACAGCTCGGTCTTGCCGACGCCCGTGGGGCCCAGAAACAAAAAGGAGCCGGTCGGCCGGTTTGGATCGCTCAGGCCGGAGCGCGAGCGGCGAATCGCGTTGGCGACCGCGCCTATGGCTTCGTCCTGCCCCACCACGCGCTCGTGCAGCTTGCCTTCCATCAGCAACAGCTTGTCGCGCTCGCCTTGCATCAGCTTGCTGACCGGAATGCCGGTGGAGCGTGCCACGACTTCGGCGATTTCTTCGGCGCCTACCTGCGTGCGCAGCAGCTTGGGGGCGCTGCCAATGATCTTTTCGGACTCCACCGCCTGCGCCGCCTTCAAGCGTTTTTCCAGCTCGGGCAGCTTGCCGTATTGCAGTTCGGCGACCTTGTTGAAGTCGCCCTTGCGGGTGAACTCTTCAATCTGGAAGCGAATGCGGTCAATTTCTTCCATGACGTCTTTGGAGCCGAGGGCCTGGGCCTTTTCGGCCTGCCAGATTTCGTCCAGGTCTGAAATTTCCTTTTGCAGCTTGACGATTTCTTCCTCGATCAGGCCAAAGCGCTTTTGCGAAGACTCGTCTTTTTCGCGGCGCACGGCTTCGCGCTCAATTTGCAGTTGAATCAGCCGGCGGTCCAGCCGGTCCATCACCTCGGGTTTTGAATCGCGCTCAATGCTGACCTTGCTGGCCGCTTCGTCAATCAGGTCAATCGCCTTATCGGGCAAAAAGCGGTCGGTGATGTAGCGGTGCGACAGTTCGGCCGCGGCCACGATGGCCGGGTCGGTGATCTGCACGCCGTGATGCAGCTCGTATTTTTCTTTCAGCCCGCGCAGGATGGCAATCGTCGCTTCAACCGATGGCTCGCCGACCAGGATTTTCTGGAAGCGGCGCTCAAGAGCGGCGTCTTTTTCAATGTATTTGCGGTACTCGGCCAAGGTGGTGGCGCCCACGCAGTGCAGCTCGCCACGCGCCAGCGCGGGTTTGAGCATATTGCCGGCGTCCATCGCCCCTTCGGCCTTGCCGGCGCCCACCATGGTGTGCAGCTCGTCGATAAAAACGATGGTCTGGCCTTCCTCTTGCGCCAATTCCTTGAGTACGGTTTTCAGGCGCTCTTCAAATTCGCCCCGGAACTTGGCGCCGGCCACCAGGGCCGCCATGTCGAGCGACAACACGCGTTTGCCTTTCAGCGAATCGGGCACCTCGCCGGCCACGATGCGCTGGGCCAGGCCTTCGACGATGGCGGTCTTGCCGACGCCAGGCTCGCCTATCAGCACTGGGTTGTTCTTAGTGCGGCGCTGCAGCACCTGGATGGCGCGGCGGATTTCATCGTCGCGCCCAATCACCGGGTCGAGCTTGCCGAGGCGGGCGCGCTCGGTCAGGTCCATGCAGTATTTCTTGAGCGCTTCGCGCTGGCCTTCAGCGTCGGCGCTATTCACATTCTGACCGCCGCGCACGGCATCAATCGCGGCTTCCAGCGCCTTGCGGGTCAGGCCATTTTCTTTGGCGATGCGGCCCGCGTCGCTCTTGCTGTCGGTCAGGGCCAGCAAAAACAGCTCGCCGGCAATGAACTGGTCATTGCGCTTGATGGACTCCTTTTCAGTCGCCTGCAGCAGCTTGGCCAGGTCGGGCCCGACCTGAATCTGGTCCTGTCCCTGCACTTGCGGCAGCTTCTTGACGGCGACGTCGGCTGCCTGCATCAAGCCCTTGATGTTGACGCCGGCGCGCTCCAGCAGCGCGCGCGGCCCGTCGTCCTGGCGCAGCATTGCGGCCAGCAGGTGGACGGGCTCGATGTAGCCATTGTCATTGCCGAGCGCCAGCGATTGCGCGTCGCCCAAGGCTTCCTGAAATTTGGTGGTCAGTTTGTCTTGCCGCATGAAGTCACTCCGGGTGGAAATCAAAAAAGGTTTGTCCTTTTCGATCTTGGGGCTTTTCTTCGGCTTTGCAAGGCGCGCCGGGCGGCCGAGCCAACTTGAATCGACCCGATTTGATGAAAATCAAACTCCGGGCGCGCGGCGCTGGCCCAGCTCGAGCCTTGGCTCAGATGTTGCAGGCGCTGATGCCCCATTTGGCCAGCGCCGCGTCGTCGCTAGCGCGGGCATCGACCCAGCGCGCGCCTTCGGGCGTTTGCTCTTTTTTCCAAAACGGCGCCTGGGTTTTCAGGTAGTCCATCAAAAATTCGCAGGCCTGAAAGCTCTGGCCCCGGTGCGCCGACGTCACCGCCACCATGACCACCTGATCAAGCGGCTGCAGCAGCCCGACCCGGTGAATGACGCGGGCGCCAAAAATGTCAAAGCGCGCCATCGCCTCGTCAATCATGGCCTCAATGGCCTTTTCGGTCATGCCGGGGTAGTGCTCGAGTTCCATCGAGAGAACCGTCTCTTTCGCCGCCGGCCCGCCCTCGGGCGAAAGCGCCCCCTCAAGGGGCAGCGCAGTACACGAAGTGACTAGCGCGGGGGCCACACTCCTGTCACGGACGGTGCCGATGAAACTGCAGACCGCCCCCACGCGCTTGTCATTTTTGCGCAGCACTTCAATCTCGGCAGCCAGATCAAAATCTTCGGTCTGAATCACGGCGCGGGCGCTCATCTCAGCCTCCTGTGACCGGCGGGAAAAACGCCACTTCGCAGTCATCAGTCAACGCGGCTGACTCGTCGCTCATGACCTGGTTGAGCGCCATGCGGACGGATTTGCCGCGCGCCAGGCCGGCGGCATGCGCAGGGCTGGCCGCCAGCAGTTCATCACGCAGGGCAGACAGGCTGGTGGCCGAGGTTTCGCGCAACTCGCAGCCCTGGCCTATGGCTTCGCGGATGGAGGCAAAATATTTGACGGTGATTTTCATGGGAACTCATGGGAATTGTTAGGCCAAAACTTTTTAGGCCAGAAATTCTGAAAACGCAATAAACCGCACCAGGTCGCCGTGCGCAATCGCCTGGTCAGGCGGGTTGTCGACCAGCCCGTCTCCCCAGACCGCAGACGTGAGTACGCCTGAGCTCTGGTTGTCGAACAGCGCCAGCCCGCCCGTGGCATCGTGCTTGACGCGCAAGAATTCGCGGCGCTTATCGGCTCTGGCCCAATCAAAATGGGCGGTCAGTGCTATTGATTTAATAGCAAGCCGGGTGCCGCCCTGGAGCTTGAGGAGGAAGGGCCTGACCAGCAGCAGGAAGGTGACAAAGCTGGAAACCGGGTTGCCTGGCAGGCCGATGAAGTGGCTGGCGCCGATTTTTCCATACGCAAACGGCTTGCCCGGCTTCATGGCGATCTGCCAGAGCTTGAGATCGCCCAGCGCCTGCACGGCTGGCTTGATGTGGTCTTCTTCACCGACCGAGACGCCCCCGCTGGTCAGAATCAGGTCGTGCTGCTGGCTGGCGCGCTCCAGTGCGGCCACGGTCGCATCCAGCCGGTCGGGCACGATGCCCAAATCGGTGACTGTGCAGCCCAGCCGTAGCAGCAGCGCCCGCAAAAAGAATCGGTTGGAGTTGTAGATGGCGCCGGGCTTCATGTCAGCAGGTGCCACGTCGCCGGGCATGACCAGTTCGTCGCCGGTAGAAAACAGCGCCACCCGCACGCGCGCAGCCACCTGGAGCTGGTCAAAGCCGATGCTGGCCGCCAGGCCTAGCGCCGCGGGCGTGAGGCGCTCACCGCGGCGCAGCACCGCAGAGCCGCTGGCGACATCTTCACCGCGGCGGCGAATCCACTGGCCAGGTTTGGGGTGCAGCCGGATGCGAACGCCCGGGGATTCTGCAGCGCCGGCGTCCAGCGTTTCACAGTCTTCCTGCATCACCACGGCATCGGCGCCGGGCGGGATGGGCGCGCCGGTGAAGATACGCGCCGCCGAAGCCGGCGCCAGCGGGTGGCCACTGCTGCCGGCGGGAATGCGCTGGTTGACCTGCAAAACGGTGGTGAAATTTTCCCAGTCGGCGCAGCGTACGGCGTAGCCATCCATGGCGCTGTTGTCGTGCGCTGGCACGTCCAGGCTGGACAGCAGGTCTTGCGCCAGCACGCGGCCGTCGGCATCAAAAGTGGAGACGGTTTCAATACCCGGCAGGGGTGCCGCTTGGGCCAGCAGCTCGGCCAGCGCCTCTTCCAGAGGTTTGAGAGACTTGCGGGGCGCACGTTCGGGTGCTGCTGGCATGTCAAATTTAGTCATGGCGGGTGTCGGTATCTGGCGGGCGCAGACTGGAGTGAACCGGACTTGTCTAGCCCGGTGGCTCGGTATTAGCCAAAGCGTTCTTCAAACGAGTATTCAAATCTATCCTGATTGTTGAGCAGGTACTCGGCCACGGCGTCTGGATTGTTCAAATCCAGCACCGGACGCAAGGTTGCTGCGGGCAGGCGCTCGGGCGCATCGGTGGCAATGGCGACGATGAAGTCATCGTCCATGTAGCGGGCCGGCTTGCCGGCATAGTCGGCCGAAGGCGCGCGCCAGACTTCAATCTTTAGCAGGTCGCTGTCCTTGAAGCCCTCGACCAGAACCCAGTCCACGCCCTCGTAAAGCTCGGCAATCAGCTGGTGAACCGTCAGCTGTGAAGGCTTTTCAAACTCGCGCATCAGCGCCAGCCGATGCGGCGAGGCCACCACCACCTCAAAAGCGCCCGCCTCGCGGTGACGAAAGGTATCCTTACCCGGGTGGTCCACGTCAAAGCTGAGGTGTGCGTGCTTGACAACCGACACCCGCAGGCCACGTAGCTTGAGCGCAGGAATCAGCTTTTCGACCAGCGTTGTTTTGCCGGAGCCCGAGTACCCGGCAAATCCGACAACTTTCATGCGGTGACTTTCAGGCGTTGTGTTTTACTATCAATTACATAGCTGCTTGCGCCCGCTGTATATGGGCTAGAGCTCGATTTAATCGATTTATTGGACATGATCGGCAATGTAGCGCTTGATCACCGCCACGTCGGCCGGCAGCAGCCTGACGCGCTTGGGCAGGGCCTCGATGCCTTCAAAGCGGGCCGGCCGATCCGGCGATCTGCCCAGCGCCTCCTCAATCGTGGCGGCAAACTTGATGGGCAACGCGGTTTCCAGCACGATCATGGGCACACCTGCTTGAATCTGCTCGCGCGCCACCTTCACGCCATCGGCGGTGTGCGTGTCAATCATGCTGCCAAAGCGCTGCCAGGTATCTCGAATGGTCGCGAGGCGGTCGGCATGGGTGCTCTTGCCGCTAACAAAACCGTAGCGCTGGGCTGCAGATTTGAAAGCCGCATCAGCGCTCAGATCAAAACTGCCCTGGCTGGCCAGCTGGTCGTAAAACAGCGCCTTGGTTTTGGCGCCGTCGCGGCCCAGCAAGTCAAACACAAAGCGCTCAAAATTCGAGGCCTTGGAAATGTCCATGGACGGACTGGATGTTTCATGCGTGTCGGCGCTGCTGCGGACACGGTAAACGCCGGTGCGGAAGAACTCGTCGAGCACATCGTTCTCGTTGGTTGCGACCACCAGCTTGTCTATCGGCAGGCCCATGCTGCGCGCCACATGGCCGGCGCAGACATTGCCAAAATTGCCCGAGGGAACGGAAAAACTGACCTTTTCGGTGTTCGACTTTGTGGCCTGAAAATAGCCCGAAAAGTAATAAACCACCTGCGCCATCAGCCTCGCCCAGTTGATCGAATTGACCGTGCCTATTTTGTATTGGCGCTTGAAATCCAGATCGTTGGAGACCGCCTTGACGATGTCCTGGCAGTCGTCAAACACGCCATCAATCGCGATGTTGTGGATATTTTCATCCTGCAGGCTGAACATCTGCGCCTGCTGAAACGGGCTCATGCGGCCGTTGGGCGAGATCATGAAGACGCGCACGCCTTTTTTGCCGCGCATGGCGTATTCGGCGGCGCTGCCGGTGTCTCCGCTGGTGGCACCCAGGATATTGAGCTCTTCACCGCGACGCGCCAGTTCGTACTCAAACAGGTTGCCGAGCAGCTGCATGGCCAGGTCCTTGAAGGCCAGCGTCGGGCCGTTGGACAAAGCCTCCAGGTACAGGCCGTCTTCGAGCTTCCTCAAAGGAACGATTTCCTGGGTTCCAAACACGGCTTCTGTATAAGTCTTTGCGCAGATCGCCTTCAGGTCGGTTGGCGGGATGTCGTCGATATACAGCGACAAAATTTCAAACGCCAGATCGGCGTAGGACAGACCGCGCCAGCGGGTCAGCGTCGCCGCGTCAATCTGCGGATAGTGCTCGGGCAGATACAGGCCACCATCGGGCGCCAAGCCTTCCAGCAGGATTTCGCAAAAGCGCTTGCGCTCGGTCGTGTCGGTTGATGTGGCGCGCGTGGAGAGGTAGCGCATCAGGCGAGTTCCTCTTTGCGGATGCGGGTGATGGGCGACAGTACGGTGGGCAGCGCCTGCATCTGCGCCAGGGCTTGGTTCATCTTCGCTTCCACACAGTCGTGCGTGAGGATGATCAGATCGGTTTGCGTGGCGCCTTCGCCGCCCACTTCATCGGCTTCGCGCTGCAACATGGCATCGATGCTGATGCCCAGCGCCGCCAGAATGCCGGTGACTTTGGCCAGCACGCCGGCCTGGTCGGCCACGTTCAGGCGCAGGTAGTAGCTGGTCACCACGTCGCTCATAGGCACGATGGGCAGGTCGCTCATCGCCTGGTTGAAGGTGTCGGGCTGAAACGCCAGGTGGGGCACGCGGTGCCCGGGGTCTGCCGTGTGCAGGCGCGCAATGTCGACCAGGTCGGCAATGACTGCGCTGGCGGTCGGCTCGCTGCCGGCGCCCTTGCCGTAGTACAGCGTGGTGCCGACGGCATCACCCTGCACCACTACCGCGTTCATCGCGCCTTCAACGTTGGCGATCAGTCGTTTGGCCGGCACCAGGCTGGGGTGCACGCGCAACTCTATGCCGCCCGCGGCGCGCTTGGTGATGCCCAGCAGCTTGATGCGGTAGCCGAGTTGCTCGGCGTAGCGGATGTCCTGCGCCGCCAGCGTCGTGATGCCCTCGACATACGCCTTATCGAACTGCACCGGAATGCCAAAGGCGATGGCCGACATCAGCGTGACCTTGTGGCCGGCGTCGACACCCTCGATGTCGAAGGTCGGGTCGGCTTCGGCATAACCCAGGCGTTGCGCTTCCTTGAGTGCCACGTCAAAGTCCAGAGCCTTGTCGCGCATCTCGGACAGGATGAAGTTGGTGGTGCCGTTGATGATGCCGGCGATCCACTGGATACGATTGGCGGTCAGGCCTTCGCGCAGCGCCTTGATGATGGGAATGCCGCCGGCAACGGCCGCTTCGAACGCGACCATGACGCCCTTGCGGTGCGCCGCGGCAAAAATCTCGGTGCCATGCACGGCCAGCAGTGCCTTGTTGGCGGTGACCACATGCTTGCCGGCCTCAATCGCCTCCAGCACCAGGGCCCTGGCAATGCCGTAGCCGCCAATGAGCTCAACCACGATGTCGATGTCGGGGCTGGCGACCACCTGGCGGGCATCGCCCACCACCTGCACGCCCTCACCCACCAGGGCCTGGGCGCGCGCCACGTCAAGGTCGGCGACCATGGTGATCTCGATAGCGCGGCCGGCGCGGCGCAATATTTCCTGCTGGTTGCGCCGCAGCACGTTGAAGGTGCCGCTGCCCACAGTGCCCATGCCCAGAAGGCCGACCCGGATCGGGCTCAAATTCATCGTCGTTGTTTTTAGGGTCACCTGGAAGTCCTGCCTGTCTTGGTTACTGCTTGCTGCCCGCTAAAACGAGCGGGGGAAATTGACGGTCTGATTGCTTGCTGCGGTAATTTTCGAGAAATTGGGCAATGCGCTTGATGGCCTCGCGCAGGTCTTCCTCGTGCGGCAAAAAGACGATGCGAAAATGATCGGGCGACGCCCAGTTAAAGCCGGTTCCCTGCACCAGCATGACCTTGGTCGCCTTCAACAATTCAAGGAAAAACAGCCGGTCGTCCGTTATCGGATAGACCTTTGGATCGAGCCTGGGAAACATGTAAAGCGCAGCGCTGGGCTTGACGCAACTGACCCCGGGAATCGCGGTGATCAGCTGGTACGCCAGGTCGCGTTGCCGACGCAGGCGTCCGCCCTCGCACGTCAGGTCATTAATGCTTTGGTAGCCGCCCAGGGCGGTCTGGATTGCCCACTGACCCGGCACGTTGGAGCACAGCTTCATGTTGGCCAGCATGTTGAGGCCTTCGATGTAGTCCTGTGCCGACTTTTTAGGCCCCGACACCACCAGCCAGCCGGCGCGGTAGCCGCAAGAGCGGTAACTCTTGGACAGTGAATTGAAGGTCAGCGTGAGCACGTCCGTCGACAGGCTGGCGATGGCTGTGTGCTTGACGTCATCGTAAAGCACCTTGTCATAGACCTCGTCCGCCAGAATCACCAGGTCATATTCACGCGCTATCTCGACGATGCCCTTGAGCAGTTCGTCGGAATACAGCGCGCCGGTCGGATTGTTCGGGTTGATGACGACGATGGCTTTGGTTCTTGGCGTGATCTTGGCGCGAATGTCGGACAGGCTGGGCATCCAGCCGTTGTCTTCGTCGCACAGGTAATGCACCGGCGTGCCGCCCGACAGGCTGGCGCTGGCCGTCCACAAGGGATAGTCAGGCGCGGGCAACAACAACTCGTCGCCGTCGTCAAGCAGCGCATTGGTAGCCATCGCGATCAGTTCGCTGGCGCCGTTGCCCAGGTAAATGTCGTCGAGCAGCACTCCTTTGATGCCCTGCTTCTGGGTTTCGTGCATCACCGCCTTGCGCGCCGCAAAAATGCCTTTACTGTCCGAATAGCCGGCCGAGGAAGGCAGGTTGCGGATCATGTCTTGCTGGATTTCCTCGGGCGCATCGAAACCGAACGCCGCCAGGTTGCCCAGGTTGAGTTTGATGAGCTTTTGCCCCTCTTCCTCCATCTGTTTGGCGGCGTCCATGATGGGGCCGCGGATGTCGTAGAGCACATTGGCCAGTTTGGCTGATTTGGTGATCGGTTTCATGAGGCTGTTTTTCTGGATAGTCGGGCAAAGACTGCGGTGGTCGTGGTTCGGGGAATTGTCCCGATTACCATGGCGGTCATTGGGAAGAAACACCGGCACTGCAACAAAAAATTCAGGCGGAATCTATAATTTGACCACATAAAAAGCGCTTTTTCCTGGCAATTGGCCTGCCAAAAGCCTTTGCCCCTTGCCATTTCTGGCCTCTACAACACCTGACTGCCCATGAAACTTCAACCAGACCGTCTCGATGTTCAATCCATCCTGGGTTACGGTCCCGGCTGGATAGGCCTGGGCAGCAACGGCGTGGCTGAAAAAATCGAGCGCAGCATTGTGATTGGCTCACGCGGGGAGAAATTTGACTGGAATTGCGCGCGCTTTGAGGACCTCACCGCGGAGCACTTCGCACAATTGGCGCAGACACAACCCGAACTGGTTATTTTTGGCAGTGGGACGCGCCTGCGCTTTCCTCCGCCCGCCTTGTTGCGCGCACTGATGGAAAAGCGCATCGGTCTTGAAACCATGGATACGCTGGCGGCCTGCCGCACTTACAACATCCTGGCGGGCGAGGGACGGCAGGTGCTGGCCGCCCTGCTGATCGAGCCTGCGGGACATACAGCCTGAAACACTTCGTCTTTCAGAGTAAAATCTAGGGTTGCGCTTGGTAGCAGACCCGGGACACCTATCGGAACGTTGCCAAACGCCCAGGCTAATTACAACTACTTTCGTCAGGGTCCACTCAGTATGGCAGTCGTCGTCAATAAACCACTCCCCGAATTTGAAGCGAACGCCACAGGCGGTATCAAGGTGTCGAACCAGACACATCTGGGCAACGTCGTTGTCCTGTATTTTTATCCCAAAGACAACACCCCCGGTTGTACCACCGAAGCCATGCAGTTTCGCGACCGATACAAGGACTTTGTGAAGGCTGGCGCAACCGTCTTCGGGGTATCGCGCGACAACATGAAGTCCCACGACGAGTTCAAGTCCAAGCTGGAACTCCCGTTCGAGCTGATTGCCGATACCGAGGAAAAAATGTGCCACATGTTCGGCGTGGTCAAAAACAAGATTATGTACGGCAAAAAGGTCAAGGGCATTGAGCGCAGTACCTTTTTGGTCGGCGCCGACGGCCAGCTGAAAGAAGAGTGGCGCGGCCTGAAAGTGCCAGGACATGTCGACGATGTACTGAAGGCCGTCAAGGCCTTGAAAAAGACCGTCTGAACCCTTGCGGGGGCGCATGAGCAACAGCCGGTTGCCCTGTCACTTGAGTTGTGCATAATGAAGTCATGTTGTTGACCTCCGCAACCGCGTTCATAAAAAGCCGCCCTGGTCTCCAGGCGGCTTTTTTACTTCTGAAAGCTTCTTTTTAAAGAGTTTTAAGCACTATGCCCCTGCCTCCTGCCCCGACCAAACGTGCCGCCCTACTCTCCCCCGATGCGCTCGACGCGCCGGCCCGCTCATCCGCCAAGGTGTCACGAAAGACGGACAACTCTGAATTGGCCCAAAAGCCGTCTCCAGTGCTCAATCTGTTTGACAGCCGGCTCTCCGGAAGTGCCGAGCATCCGGCCGCTTTTAAAGGAAAAGAGCCTTCCAGCTTAACAAAGACGGGCGTTGACAGCTACCAAAAAGAGAGCTTATTGCGACGGCAACCAGCCTTACGACCCAAGAAAACCAAACACGCAGGACCGGCCAAGCTGTTTGTGTTGGACACCAATGTGCTGATGCACGACCCGATGTGCTTGTTTCGTTTTGAAGAGCACGACATCTTTCTGCCCATGATCGTGCTCGAGGAGCTCGACGGTCATAAAAAAGGGATGACTGAAGTCGCCCGCAATGCCCGCCAGACCAGCCGCACCCTTGATGCACTGGCTGGTGCCCAGGGTGCCGACATCGCCAAGGGTCTTAAGCTGGACACCACCGGGCACCGTGAAGCCGGCGGCTGCCTGTTTTTCCAGACCAAGCCGCTGGATTACACGCTGCCCATGAGCCTGCCGCAAGGCAAGGCCGACAACCAGATACTCGGCGTGGTGGAGGCGCTGCGCAAGGAATACGCGCCGCGCGAGGTAGTCCTGGTGTCCAAGGACATCAACATGCGCGTCAAGGCGCGTGCTCTCGGCTTGATGACCGACGACTACCAGAACGACAAGGTGCTGGAAGACGGCGACCTGCTGTACTCCGGCTCGCTGGCCCTGCCGACTGACTTCTGGACGCGTCAAAGCAAAACCATTGAGAGCTGGCAGCAAGGCAGCCACACCTTCTACCGCATCACGGGCCCCATCGTGCCCAGCCTGCTGATCAACCAGTTCGTATTTTTTGAAACGCCTGGAGAGCCACCGCTGTATGCCCGCGTCACTGAAATTCAGGCCAAAACGGCCGTTCTGAAAACCTTGAAGGATTACACCCATCTGAAAAACGCCATTTGGGGCGTCACCATGCGCAACCGTGAGCAAAACTTTGCGATGAACCTGCTGATGGACCCGGAAGTAGACTTTGTCACGCTGGCAGGTACGGCCGGCACCGGCAAAACGCTGATGGCGCTGGCCAGCGGCCTTACGCAGGTGCTGGATGACCGCCGTTACACCGAAATCATCATGACACGCGCCACGGTATCGGTAGGCGAGGACATCGGCTTTCTGCCCGGTACCGAAGAGGAAAAAATGGGGCCGTGGATGGGCGCGCTCGACGACAACTTGGAAGTGCTGGGAAAAACCGACGGCGGCTCTGGCGAATGGGGACGCGCCGCGACCAACGAGCTGATCCGTTCACGCATCAAAGTCAAAAGCATGAACTTCATGCGCGGCCGCACTTTCCTGAACAAGTACGTCATCATTGACGAGGCGCAAAACCTGACGCCCAAGCAGATGAAGACCCTGATCACGCGAGCCGGTCCGGGCACCAAGATTGTCTGCATGGGCAACTTGGCGCAAATCGATACACCCTACCTCACCGAAGGCTCTTCAGGAATGACTTTCGCGGTGGACCGCTTCAAGGGCTGGCCGCATGGTGGGCATATCACGCTGGCGCGCGGAGAGCGTTCCCGCTTGGCCGATTTCGCCAGCGAGGTGCTTTGAAACTGATCGGAACTTTCTGCGGCTGAAATGCTGCAGGCAATAAAAAAGGCCAAGTCGAATGACTTGGCCTTTTTTTAATCTCTTTATTTTTTTCGAAATTTTGGTGGGCGGTGCAAGTTTCGAACTTGCGACCCCTGCAGTGTGAATGCAGTGCTCTACCCCTGAGCTAACCGCCCTATCGGTTAGTTCCGCATTATATGCTGTTTAAGGCCATCGTTCCCGATAAAGCACCCGTCGTGTCGCCGTGCACCTTACGCCAAACTGTTTTTCCCTTGCTGGCCTTGTCAATATCAGCCAGTAATTTCTCGTGATCGGCTATTTCCCGGCCGTTGGCCATCAGCAGGGGCAGATCGAACACGCTCAGATCCATAGGCGCTACGATGGCGCCGTCTTGTGTGTTGCCGCCCACTTCCATCATCAGGCTGTTTTGTCCGCGTGTGAGGTTGATGTAGACGTCTGCCAGCAGTTCTGCATCGAGCAAGGCTCCGTGCAAGGTACGACCCGCATTGTCGACCTCCAGTCTGGAGCACAAGGCGTCCAGCGAGTTGCGCTTGCCTGGGAACATCTCCTTGGCCATCATCAGACTGTCGGTGACCTTGGCCACGCAATGCTTGAGGGGCTTGCGGCCGATAAGCTCCAGCTCCTTGTTCAAAAAGCTCACGTCGAAGGGTGCGTTGTGGATGATGAGCTCGGCGTCCTTTAGGTACTCCAGCAGCTCAACCGCCACGGCAGCAAACTTGGGCTTGTCTTTCAGGAACTCATTGCTGATGCCGTGCACCTTGTACGCATCTTCGTGGCTGTCGCGCTCGGGATTGAGATAGAAATGCTTGTTGTTTCCGGTGAGCTTGCGGGCGAAGAGCTCGACACAGCCGATTTCGATGATGCGGTCGCCGTTTTCAGCGGAGAGACCAGTGGTTTCAGTATCCAGAACAATTTGGCGCATAACCCGAATTATCGCTCTGTGCTTTCGCCGCCCGCAGTGAAGAAAAAGGAAAAATCCCAAGTCGCGCGCAAGATCAGTGCTTTTCCTTGGCGTGGTTGATGGAATATTTTGGAATCTCAACCGTCACGTCGGTCTGCGCCAGAAAAGCCTGGCAACTCAGGCGCGATTGGGGTTCCAGCCCCCATGCGCGGTCTAGCAGGTCTTCCTCGCTCTCGTCGAGTTCGTTCAGAGAGTTGAAGCCTTCGCGCACCACCACATGACAGGTCGTGCAGGCGCAACTCATGTCGCAGGCATGTTCGATATTGATCTTGTGATCGAGCAGCGCCTCGCAGATGGAGGTGCCTGCGGGCGCCGTGATTTCAGCGCCCTCGGGGCAGTATTCAGGATGCGGCAGTATTTTGATGATGGGCATGGGTGTCAATCTAACTTTTTTGTGCCTGGTGGTCTTTTCTCAGAGCGCTTCGATGCTTTTCCCGGCCAGGGCCTTCTGGATGCCACGGTTCATGCGCTGCGCGGCAAAAGCTTCAGAGCCTTGAGCCAATGCATGGGAAGACGCTTCAATGGTGGCCGCGTCGCCATGCGCTCGCGCGTCGCCTAGAAGAACTATCAAACTATCGATCTGCGCGCGCTCGTTGGGACTCAGCAGATTCGCGTCGGCAGCCAACGCGCTCCGCGTGGCCAAAATCATGCGGTCCGCATCGACCTGAGCCTCGACCAGCGCGCGCGCCTGCATGTCTTGCTGGGCCGTTGAAAAGCTCTCTTGCAGCATGCGGGATATCTCTTCGTCCGACAGGCCGTAAGAAGGTTTGACGTCGATACGCGCTTCTACCCCACTGCCCTGCTCCCTGGCGTTAACGCTAAGCAATCCATCGGCGTCGACGGTAAACGTCACGCGTATGCGCGCAGCACCGGCAACCATGGGTGGAATGCCGCGCAGCTCGAAGCGGGCTAGACTTCTGCAGTCGGCCACCAGATCGCGCTCACCCTGAAGCACATGCAGGGCCAAGGCAGTCTGACCGTCCTGGTAGGTGGTGAAGTCCTGCGCCATCGCTGTCGGTATGGTCTGGTTGCGCGGCACAATGCGTTCGACCAGCCCGCCCATGGTTTCAATCCCCAGCGAGAGCGGAATCACGTCGAGCAGCAGCAGTTCGGCGCCGGTGTGGTTGCCCGACAGCTGGTTGGCGGAAATCGCCGCACCCAATGCAACTACCTCATCCGGATTGAGGTTGGTCAAGGGCTCACGTCCGAAAAAGCTGCCGACCGCTTTACGCACCTGCGGCATGCGGGTGGAACCACCTACAAGCACCACGCCATCGATGGCATCCTTGGCCAGTTTGGCATCACGCAAGGCCTTGCGCACAGCCTGCAGCGTGCGTTGTGTGAGGTGGGCAGTGGCGCTCTCAAAATCAGCCGCTTTCATTTCAAAATTGACCGACGCCTTGGCCAGTCGAACTGAAAACGGCGCTGACTCTGCCGCCGACAGTGCCTCCTTGCAGGCACGCGCCGCGTGCTGTACAGCGGCCTTGTCCGAGGGCGTCAGGGTGTCCGCCGCCAGACCGGCTTTGGCCAGCACCCACTCCACCAAGGCGCGGTCATAGTCGTCACCACCGAGCGCGGAATCACCGCCGGTAGCAACCACCTCAAACACGCCCTGCGTCAGGCGCAGGATGGAAATATCAAAGGTACCGCCGCCCAGATCGTAGATGGCATAGACGCCTTCGCTGGCATTGTCCAAGCCATAGGCAATGGCTGCCGCGGTGGGCTCATTGATCAAGCGCAGCACATTCAGGCCGGCCAGTTGCGCCGCATCTTTGGTCGCCTGGCGCTGGGCCTCGTCGAAGTACGCGGGAACCGTGATCACGGCCCCATAAATATCATCACTGAAGGTATCTTCAGCACGATGGCGCAACGTGACCAGAATTTCGGCGCTAATCTCTACCGGGCTTTTTTCGCCGGCGACGGTTTGCAGCGTGACCATGCCGGGCTTGTCACTGAATTGGTAGGGCAGCTGAGCGCGGTTGCCGATGTCTTCAATGCCCCGCCCCATCAGGCGCTTGACCGAGGAGATGGTATTGCGCGGGTCCTCAACCTGGGCGGCCAAAGCCGCATAGCCAACCTGGCGCTGATCAGCGTCAAGGTAGCGCACCACGCTTGGCAGAATCACCCGGCCCTCGGCATCGGGCAGGCATTCGGAGACACCATTGCGCACACTGGCTACTAGTGAATGGGTGGTACCGAGGTCAATGCCGACGGCGACGCGTCGCTGGTGCGGGTCTGGCGTCTGGCCGGGTTCGGAGATGTGCAGGAGTGCCATGGCGCTTTGTTTATAGAATTTCTTGTAATGCCCTATTGTCCCAGTTGGTCGATGCGGGCATCCACCTCACTGGAAAAACGCTCGATGAACATAAGGCTTCTAACTTGCTGGGCGGCCGCCGCAAAGTCCTTGTTGATGTCGAGCATCTGCTCTATTTTTGATAGCTGCTCGCGCCCGCTATCATTAGATAGTGACGCTATTTCCTCCAAATCCTGAACGGTCTTTGCGTCCTCCAACGCTTCACGCCACTGCATTTGCTGCATCAAAAAATCGATTGGCATGGCCGTATTTTTTTCGGCCTGAATGGGTGCGCCGTGCAACTCGCATAAATAGCCGGCGCGGCGCAACGGATCTTTAAGGCGCTGGTAGGCCTCGTTGATGCGCACCGACCATTGCATGGCGATACGCTGGGCGGCTACGCCTTGGGCGGCAAACTTGTCAGGGTGCGCTTCGCGTTGCAACTCTTTCCAGCGCGTATCCAGCACCGCGCGGTCCTGCGCAAACTGCATGGGGATCTGAAAGAGTTCAAAGTCGGTGGATTGGAGGTTCATGTCAAGAAAAAGCCGCCGGCACGTTCAGTGAAGGCGGCGCTGTGAGGACGGCTTACCGCTACCGGCTCAGCAGGCCTAAGCATTTGACGCGTCAAACGCGGAAGCTCTCGCCACACCCACAGCGGTCGCGCTCATTCGGATTGATGAACTTGAAGCCTTCGTTCAAGCCTTCCCGAACAAAGTCGAGCTTCGTGCCGTCGATGTAGGCCATGCTTTTAGGATCCACCAGCACTTTCACGCCGTTGTCTTCGAACACCACGTCTTCGGGCGCAATCTCATCGGCATATTCAAGCTTGTAGGCCAAGCCTGAGCATCCCGTGGTCTTGACGCCCAAGCGCACGCCCACACCTTTGCCACGCTTGCTCATATAGCGAGTCACGTGGCGGGCAGCAGCATCGGTCAGAGTAACGGACATTTAAATCACTCAAAAATTTAACAGGTCAACGAGCGCGCGCAGGCCTTGGCGGCTTGCTTCAGTGGGCGTGTTTTTGCTTGTAGTCGTTCACTGCGGCCTTGATGGCGTCTTCCGCCAAAATAGAGCAGTGAATTTTGACCGGCGGCAACGCGAGTTCTTCGGCAATGGCGCTATTCTTGATACTCGCCGCTTGATCCAGCGTTTTGCCCTTGACCCACTCGGTCACGAGTGAGCTGGAGGCAATCGCCGAGCCGCAGCCATAAGTCTTAAAGCGTGCGTCTTCGATCACGCCGGTGCTCGGATTGACCTTGATCTGGAGCTTCATCACGTCGCCGCACGCTGGTGCCCCGACCATGCCAGTGCCTACCGTGTCGTCGCCCTTTTCAAAAGAGCCGACGTTGCGGGGATTTTCATAGTGGTCTACCACTTTTTCGCTGTATGCCATGATTTGCTCCTGAGTTCTTGCTGCCTGCTGTTTACCGGCAGGTGGTTTCAAAGCCACCGGCCACCTGAATGCCTGTTTTTTTAATGCGCTGCCCAATGGATAGTGGACAGGTCAACACCATCCTTGAACATCTCCCACAGAGGAGACAGTTCACGCAGCTTGGCCACGTTTTCCTTGATGGTGGCGACGGCGTAATCGATTTCTTCTTCAGTTGTCCAGCGGCCAATCGTCATGCGCAGACTGCTGTGCGCCAGCTCATCACTGCGACCCAAGGCGCGAAGCACGTAACTCGGCTCCAGGCTGGCCGATGTACAGGCTGAGCCGCTCGACACAGCCAGACCCTTGATGCCCATGATCAGCGACTCGCCTTCTACAAAGTTAAAGCTCATGTTCAGATTGTGTGGGACGCGTTTTTCGACATGACCATTGAGAAACACCTCTTCTACATCTTTCAACCCAGCCAGCATGCGCTCATGCAGTGCCAGGATGCGCTTGTTCTCATCATGCATCTCGGCCTTGGCAATGCGGTAGGCCTCGCCCATGCCCACGCACTGGTGTGTCGGCAAGGTGCCAGAACGCATGCCGCGCTCATGTCCGCCGCCATGCATTTGCGCCTCCAGGCGTACGCGCGGTTTGCGACGCACGTAGAGAGCACCGATGCCTTTGGGACCGTAGGTCTTATGCGAGGTCAAGCTCATCAGGTCGACCGGCAAGGTCGCCAAATCAACGTCTACCCGACCCGTCGCCTGGGCGGCATCCACATGGAAAATAATGCCCTTCTCGCGGCACAAGGCGCCGATGGCGGAAATGTCCTGGATCACGCCAATTTCGTTGTTGACGAACATGACGCTGACCAAAATGGTGTCAGGCCGAATCGCCGCCTTCAGCGCCTCCAAATCAAGCAGCCCATCGGTCTGCACGTCCAGGTAGGTGACTTCAAAGCCCTGCCGCTCCAGCTCGCGACAGGTATCCAGCACCGCCTTGTGCTCGGTCTTTACCGTGATGATGTGCTTGCCCTTGGTCTTGTAAAAATGGGCCGCACCCTTAAGCGCCAGGTTGTTGGACTCGGTCGCACCGCTGGTCCAGACAATCTCGCGCGGGTCGGCGCCAATCAGATCGGCAATCTGTTCACGCGCTTTTTCTACTGCGGCTTCGGCTTCCCAACCCCAAGCATGGCTGCGCGAAGCGGGGTTGCCAAAATGCTCGCGCAACCAGGGGATCATGGCATCCACCACCCGGGGGTCACACGGGTTGGTGGCGCTGTAGTCCATGTAAATGGGGAAATGTGGAGTATCCATTTTGGCTAGCTTTTTATTTATTAGGCTGGCTGGCAGCTCAGAGACATGAGGTCAATGCAATTCAAACAAAACCCGTCTGGCCATTTAAGATTTCGAAAATGCATTGCCCAGGGCAAATACCGAATTCGGCGCATTGACGCGAATGGGCTTGACCACAGGCGCGGCGAAAATGGCTTTTTTCACTTGCGGCGTGTTCTCGATCACCACACCTTTGGCGAGCTGGTCATCCACCAGTTTTTGCAAAGTTACCGAATCCAGAAACTCCACCATGCGGCTGTTCAGCGAGGCCCACAACTCATGGGTCATGCAGCGGCCGCCTTCACCAGCGCAATTTTCCTTGCCGCCACATTGGGTGGCATCGATCGGCTCGTCTACCGAAACAATAATGTCGGCTACCGTGATTTCCGAGGCTTTACGGCCCAAGGTGTAACCGCCGCCGGGGCCGCGGGTAGATTCCACCAATTCGTGCCGACGCAGCTTGCCGAACAGCTGCTCCAAGTAAGACAAGGAAATTTGCTGGCGCTGGCTAATCGCCGCCAGTGTGACTGGGCCGTTGTTTTGGCGCAGTCCTAAATCAATCATTGCAGTGACCGCAAAGCGGCCTTTGGTCGTGAGGCGCATAACAAGCTCCTTAAATTTGGCTTGACCGTCTTTTCACCCACTGAAAGCTTGATGCTCCCAAGGGAACTCTTCCTCCAGCCACCGAAACCGGTCAACCGGTGTTCAAAGGGCATTTTTTGTTATCTGGGTATCTTGACTATTTCAGTCAAGTATAACACGGACGCCATTTTACAGTCCGTGGCGCTCCGAGTACGGGGGAAACCCTAGGTCGATGCCGTGCCACCGGAAATCGCTACCACGTTGTCAACGCCCGGTGCGCCAAAAGCCTGCTCTTTCAGAACATGCAGCTGATCGCGCACCCTGGCGGCCTTTTCAAATTCCAGGTTCTTGGCGTGCTCAACCATCTGTTTCTCCAGCCGCTTGATTTCACGCGCGACGTCTTTTTCACTCATGTCTTCCACCAGCGCTTTCTGCATCTCCAGCTTTTCGGCTTCCTTGCCGGATTTTTCGCTGTAGACGCCGTCAATCAGATCCTTGATGCGTTTGACCACGCTGCGCGGGGTGATGTTGTTCTCAACATTGAAAGCGATCTGCTTGTTGCGTCGGCGCTCGGTTTCATCCATGGCCTTTTTCATGGAGTCTGTAATGCGGTCGGCATACAGGATGGCACGGCCGTTCACGTTGCGGGCAGCGCGGCCAATGGTCTGGATCAGGCTGCGCTCGGCTCTTAAAAAGCCTTCCTTGTCGGCATCCAGAATTGCCACCAGCGATACCTCGGGAATATCCAGCCCTTCGCGCAGCAGGTTGATGCCCACCAGCACGTCAAACGCCCCCAGACGCAGGTCGCGCAGAATCTCCACGCGCTCGACCGTCTCCACATCGCTGTGCAAATAGCGCACCTTGACCCCGTTTTCGCTGAGGTAATCGGTCAGTTGCTCGGCCATGCGCTTGGTTAGCGTGGTGATCAGCACCCGCTCGTTCTTTTCGACCCGGATGCGGATTTCCTGCAACACGTCATCCACCTGGTTCGTGGCTGGCCGCACTTCTACCTGCGGGTCGACCAGCCCGGTCGGCCGCACCACCTGCTCCACCACCTGCCCGGAATGTTCCTTCTCGTAGGCGGCCGGCGTGGCCGATACAAAAACAGCCTGCCGCATCTTGGACTCAAACTCTTCAAACTTAAGGGGCCGGTTGTCCAGCGCACTGGGCAGGCGAAAGCCATACTCGACCAGCGTGGTCTTGCGCGAACGGTCGCCGTTGTACATGGCGTTGAGCTGGCCAATCATGACGTGGCTTTCGTCAAGAAACATCAGCGAGTCCTTGGGCAGGTAATCGCACAGCGTGGACGGCGGCGAGCCCGGCGGCGCGCCGCTAAGGTGGCGGGTGTAATTTTCAATGCCTTTGCAGTGGCCGATCTCGCTGAGCATTTCCAGGTCAAAGCGGGTGCGCTGCTCAATCCGCTGGGCCTCGACCAGCTTGCCCTGGGCGACAAATTGGCCGACACGCTCGGACAGCTCCAGCTTGATGGTTTCAACCGCGGCCATGACCTTGTCGCGCGGCGTCACGTAGTGGCTTTTTGGATACACCACAAAGCGCGGAACCTTCTGTCGGACGCGTCCCGTCAATGGGTCAAACAGCTGCAAAGACTCGATCTCGTCGTCAAACAGTTCGATGCGTATGGCCAGTTCCGAATGCTCGGCCGGGAAGATGTCGATCACGTCACCGCGCACCCTGAACGAGCCGCGGGAAAAATCCTGATCGTTGCGCTTGTACTGCATGCGGATCAGGCGCGCAATGACGTCGCGCTGCCCGGTCTTGTCGCCCACCCGTGCAATGAAGCGCATCTGGGTGTAATCCTCGGGCGCACCAATGCCGTAAATGGCACTCACCGTGCCGACAATGATGGTGTCGCGCCGCTCCAGCACGCTTTTCGTCGCCGACAGCCGCATCTGCTCGATGTGCTCGTTGATGGCGGAATCTTTTTCAATGAAAAGGTCGCGCTGCGGCACATAAGCCTCGGGCTGGTAGTAGTCGTAGTAACTGACGAAGTACTCCACCGCGTTTTTTGGGAAAAACTCGCGAAACTCGCTGTAAAGCTGAGCCGCCAACGTCTTGTTGGGTGCGAACACGATGGCCGGTCGACCCAGGCGCGCAATCACGTTGGCCATGGTGTAAGTCTTGCCGGAACCCGTCACGCCCAGCAGGGTTTGAAAGACTTCGCCGTCGTTAATGCCTTCCACCAGTTTTTCAATCGCCTGCGGCTGGTCGCCCGCCGGCAGGTAGGGTTGAAATAACTCAAAGGGCGAGCCTGGGAAGCGGACGAATTGGCCGACGCCGTTTGCGCCAGTTGCGCCCCCGACATCCACTGAATCGGCGATGGCTTCCGGTGCTACTTCCATGTTCACTGCCACGTTCATATCTCCTTGCATAGAACCTCGATCAAGCCCCGTTAAAATTCAAGTCAATCTATCAGAGTACGACATCCGGGCGAAAACGGGAATTGCAAGCCCTTATCACCCCCCTATTGCCCTGGCAGCAGCTCGCTGCTGGCGCGGCCCTTCTTTTTTTGACTAGTTTTTTTACTTTTTGAGGATATTTCATGTCTTTGCCAATGACCTTATTCAGCGCCGTCGAAATGGCCCCGCGTGACCCGATTCTGGGCCTCAACGAACAGTTCAACGCCGACCCCAACCCTGCCAAGGTCAATCTTGGCGTGGGCGTGTATTACGACGACAAGGGCAAGCTACCGCTGCTGCAGTGCGTGCAGGCCGCCGAAAAGCAGATGATGGAAACACCCAAGGCACGCGGCTACCTGCCAATTGATGGCATCGCCGCCTACGACACGGCTGTCAAAGGCCTGGTGTTTGGCAGCGACAGCGAGCCCGTCAAGGCTGGCCGCGTCGCCACTGTGCAGGGCATAGGCGGCACCGGCGGGCTGAAGGTGGGCGCTGATTTCCTCAAACACCTGAACCTTGATGCCAAGGTGCTGATCAGCGACCCAAGCTGGGAAAACCACCGCGCGCTTTTCACCAATGCCGGCTTTAGCGTTGCAAGCTATGCGTATTACGACACGGCCACGCGCGGCATCAACTTCGTCGGCATGCTTGCGGACTTGAACAGCGCCGCCGCCGGCACCATCGTGGTGCTGCACGCCTGCTGCCACAATCCGACCGGCTATGACATCAGCGCAGCCCAATGGGATCAGGTGATTGCAGCGGTCAAGGAAAAGAATCTGGTGCCTTTTCTGGACATGGCCTATCAAGGCTTTGGCCAAGGCATCGCCGAAGACGGCGCTGTCATTGGCAAGTTCGTGGCTGCGGGCCTCAGTTTTCTGGTGTCCACCTCGTTTTCCAAAAGCTTCAGCCTCTACGGCGAGCGCGTGGGCGCCCTGAGCGTGCTGTGCAGCAGCAAGGAAGAAGCCGAGCGCGTGTTAAGCCAGCTCAAGATCGTGATTCGCACCAACTACAGCAACCCGCCGATTCACGGCGGCACCGTCGTTGCCATCGTGCTCAACACGCCCGAGTTGCGCGTCATCTGGGAAAAGGAACTGGCTGAAATGCGCGTGCGCATCAAGGCCATGCGCCAAAAGCTCGTGGATGGCCTCAAGGCTGCCGGCGTGAAGGCCGACATGAGCTTCATCACCAGCCAGATCGGCATGTTCAGCTACTCCGGCCTCAGCAAAGACCAGATGGTGCGCCTGCGCAGCGAATTTGGTGTCTATGGCACCGACAGCGGTCGCATGTGCGTGGCAGCGCTGAACAGCAAGAATATTGACTACGTGTGCGCCTCAATTGCCAAGGTCATGTAAGCCCTTCGAACCAGGCACTGAAAAGGCCGTTTTCGAACGGCTTTACCTATTAAATAAGCCTCTAGCCCTATAAGTACGGGCGCTAGCAGCTATCAATTTAATAGCGGCTGTAATGCGAAATAAATCAACCCCAAACCACCGAGCGCATCGATATCGAGCCGCCCTGAAAGTTGGTATTGAAAAACCGCATGGGCTCCCTGGCATCAACCGCGCCGGCACCATACAGCAGGGGTAAAAAGTGCTCATGGCTGGGGTGCGCCATTTTGGCCACTTGCCCGAGTTTTTGAAAACTCTGCAAGGCATTCAGATTGCCCTGCTGCAGATAGCCGCCAATGGTCTGGTCGAACTCCAGCGCCCAGTCATAAGCCTGGCTACCGCTGGCGCCGCGCTGCATCTCGCGCAGGTTATGCACAAGGTTGCCGCTGGCCACAATCAGCACGCCCCGGTCTCGCAAGGCCTTGAGCTGCCTGGCCAGCGCGTAATGGTCTTCTGGCGCACGGCCGTAGTCCATGCTGAGCTGAATCACCGGAATATCGGCCTGGGCAAACATGGGCTTCAGCACCGACCAGGCGCCGTGGTCCAGCCCCCATTCATTCATATCCAGCCCCAGGGGACAGGCGCCGCGCTGCCTGACCAACTGACTAATCACTTGCGCAGCCGCCGGATCGCCGGGCGCGGGGTACTGCTGGTCGTATAGATCCTGCGGGAACCCACCAAAATCATGAATGGTTTTGGGCGTGGCCATGCCGGTCAGCCACCAACCTTCGGTCAGCCAGTGGGCAGAGATGCACAAAATAAGCTGCGGCCGTGCCCATTTCGAGCCAAATTCAGCCCCCAGCGCCTGCCAACTGCGTCGGTACTCGTTGTCGCCCAATGCATTCATGGGACTGCCGTGGCCAAGAAACAGCACCGGCATTCTTTCTGATTTTTTGAGGGAGGCCACGCGCTCTATGGCGTTGGCATCGTTGCCTGGAAGCATTTTTTTCCTGTAACTAGTTAGGGCAATTTCTCAAGCCTGCAAAGGGCCGGTATGCTTTCCAATATAAGCGCTGCCTGAGCCAAAGCAAGTCTAGCGGCACGCCGGTAAGGCCGTTCATCTATAAAGAGCCAGCGAAGCTTGTTTGTGAGCGATCCGTCGCCACTTAAAATCGCAATGGTCGAGAAAACATCCGATGACCAGGCAGGCGGGGTGCCTACACCACGAATGGGTAAAAAAACACTCTGAATTAGTCCTTGTCCTCTATGCGAGTCAGCTTGTTCCCTGCTATGCTGCACTGCAACATTTTACTATTCCGCTCATAACTTACAGAAACCAGGTTGACCCATGCTTTATAAAGTATATGAAACCCAGCGCACCTTGATGGAGCCCTTTGTTGACTTTGCGCAGGCAGCTGCAAAAGTCTACGGCAACCCCTTATCGCCTTTTGGCAAAAATCCGTTCGCCCAGCGCTTGGCGGCCGGTTACAGCCTGCTGTACCGCTTGGGTAAAGATTACGAAAAGCCAGCCTTTGGTATTCAAACGGTCGATGTCGACGGCACCAGCGTGGCGATTCACGAGCGGGTGGAACTCGACAAGCCTTTTTGTGAATTGCGCCGTTTTAAACGTTTCTCGGACGACCCGGCCACGCTGACCAAGCTCAAGGGCCAGCCGGCTGTCCTGATCGTGGCACCCTTGTCGGGCCATTACGCCACACTGCTGCGCGATACCGTTCAGACCATGCTGAAGGACCACAAGGTCTACATCACTGACTGGAAGAACGCCCGCACGGTGCCCTTGTCCGACGGCACCTTCCATCTCGACGACTACGTCAACTATGTGCAGGAATTTGTCCGCCACCTGCAGGCCAAATATGGCAATTGCCACGTCATCAGTGTGTGCCAGCCCACCGTACCGGTGTTTGCCGCCATTTCGCTGATGGCCTCGCGCGGCGAAACCACGCCGCTGTCCATGGTGATGATGGGTGGCCCTATCGACGCACGCCGGTCGCCGACGGCCGTCAACAATCTGGCCACCACCAAGCCTTACGAATGGTTCGAAAACAATGTGATTTACCGCGTGCCAAGCAACTTTCCCGGTGCAGGCCGGCGCGTTTACCCAGGTTTTCTGCAGCACACCGGCTTTGTCGCCATGAACCCTGACCGCCATGCCAACAGCCATTACGACTACTTCCAGGACCTGATCAAGGGTGATGACGCCAGCACCGAAGCACACCGCAAGTTTTACGACGAATACAACGCGGTGCTCGATATGGACGCCGACTACTACCTCGACACCATCAAAACCGTGTTCCAGGAGTTCAAACTTGTCAACGGCACCTGGGATGTTAAATCCGTTACGGGCAAGGCCGAGCGCGTGAAGCCAGCCGATATCAAGACCACCGCTGTCATGACGGTGGAAGGCGAGCTTGACGACATATCGGGCGCCGGGCAGACCAAGGCAGCACTCGACATGTGCAGTGGCGTTCCCGCCGGCAATAAAAGGCACCTTGAAGCGAAAGGCGCCGGCCACTACGGTATTTTCAGCGGTCGCCGCTGGCAAAATATCGTCTATCCCTCCGTCAAAGCCTTCATTATTGACCATCATCAGGCCGCAGCCCAAGAAAATCGGGCGTCATCAGCTATTAAAACCATAGCAGCACCAGCTCCCGTAGTCCTGCCAAAACCGGCAGTGGAAGCGGTGCGCGTCGCGGTTGCAAAACCGCTGGCGCAAGCGACAAGCAAGCCCACTGCAAAGCCTGTAGAAAATCCGGTGGCAAAAGCGGTCGTGAAGGCCGCGGCAAAATCTGCTCCGAAGGCCGCTGCGCAGACCAGAGTACAGGCTGCCGCCAAGCCTGCTGCCAAGGCAATAGCCAGAAAGACCCCGCGCGGCAAGTGATTGGAGCAGGCGGTGCGTCTGAAGGGGTTTGACCGATAGGACAATAGGTGGGTGAACGCCATCCCCCAAAGCCTTCTTTTTGACCGCATCAACGCCGCGCTGCCGCAAACGCAGTGCGCGCGCTGCGGTTACCCTGACTGCGCGGCTTACGCGCTAGCCATCGCCTCGGGCGGCGCGGCCATCAACCAGTGTCCTCCCGGCGGCGCTGAAGGCGTGAAGCGGCTGGCAAGCATCACCGGTCAGCCCGCCCTGCTTCTGAACTCCGTCAACGGCAGTGAAGGCCCGCGCAGCGTCGCCATCATCGATGAAGCCTGGTGCATAGGCTGCACGCTGTGCATCACAGCCTGCCCGACCGACGCGATCTTCGGCAGCAACAAGATGATGCATACCGTGATCGAGCCTTACTGCACCGGTTGCGAGCTGTGCATTCCGGTCTGCCCGGTCGACTGCATCAGCCTGGAAAATGTCACGGGAACGCAGACCGGCTGGCAAGCCTGGTCGCAGCATCTGGCTGACCTGGCACGTGCTCGCTATGCGCTGCACAGCGCCAGAGCGGCACCACAAACTATTGAAGATATGGAGGATGGCGACGGCCGTGACAAACAGACGCTGAAGCCACCGGTCGATCAGCCCACGTCGTCCTTGCCCACGGAGCCGCTGGCGTCGGAAAAAAGACGCAGCACCATAGCAGCTGCGCTGGCACTGGCGCGTGAGCAGCGAGTTGCGCTGGCACCCAGAAAACCGGCCGCCGACAAGCCACGGTAACAACCGCCGGCAAGCTTTATCAATTAGCCGAGCGCGTCGTTAACCTGCTCATGAAACTCCGCCAGGCCAACCGCGGTGCCGATTTCCCGAGGCAGCGCGTCACGCACCGAGAAGACGCCCAGAATTTTTGAAGCCGAACCCATGATAGGCAGATGCCGAAAGCCGCGCTCAATCATGATGAGAACCGCATCGGCCACCCGCGTTTCCGGTGGCACGCAATGGGGGTTGCGCGTCATCACGTCAGACACCAGGGTTGTTTCCGGATTGAGCGCCTTGGCAAGCACGCGCGTCATCAGGTCGCGCTCGGTCACGATGCCCAGCAAGTTGCCCGGTGTATCGACTATCAGTACGCTGCCGCAATTGGCTCGCGTCATGACGCAGGCGGCCTCCCACACGCTGGACTGCGGCCCCAGGCTTAGGACATGCTTTTGCGACATGGATTGGAAAACAGTGCGTTCCGGCATGTAGTTGCTCCTTTCAATTAACGATTTAAATCCTGTGCCTGGTGAGCCTTGCGCCTGATGTTGTCAGCGCAAGGCCGCGTTGATCTTTTCCAGTGCCTGGGCGCCCGGACAAAGCTGCGCCACACCCAGCGCATTCAAAGGCTTCTCGCTGGTGTTCAGCGACCTGTGCAAATCGGTGGCCAGCGGGTCCAGGTAAAGCAGGCCCGTGACAATCTCGCCGCGTGCCTGGTGCGCCTGCATGTAGCTCATGGCCGCGTAACGGTCGGTCGGGTCGTAGTCCGGGTGCAGCTTGCGCAGACGCAGCATGGTGCCGTCGTGCTGCTTCACCTCCACCGCCTCGCCCGGTCCGTAGTCCGTGCTGATCTCGCTGTGCTGCGGGATAAAGTCGATGCGGCTGACGGCCTCGTTGTGCTGACGCACGTAGTCATAACTCTTGGTGCTGCCCCCGTGGTTGTTAAAGGTCACGCAAGGACTGATAACGTCGATGAAAGCCGCTCCGCCGTGCGTCATGGCCCCCTTGATCAGCGGCACCAGCTGCGCCTTGTCGCCCGAAAAGCTGCGCGCCACATAAGTAGCGCCCAACTGCAGCGCCAGCCCCACCAGGTCGACCGGGCTGTCGCTGTTGATGACACCCTTTTTGCTCTTGGATCCGCTGTCGGCAGTGGCTGAAAACTGGCCCTTGGTCAGCCCATAGACGCCGTTGTTCTCCACGATGTAGGCCATGCACACACCCCGGCGCATGGCGTGGGCGAACTGGCCCAGTCCGATGGATGCCGAGTCGCCGTCGCCCGAGACGCCCAGGTAAAGCAAGTCGCGGTTGGCCAGGTTGGCCCCGGTCAGCGCCGAGGGCATGCGGCCATGCACGGTGTTAAAGCCGTGCGAGGCGCCCAGAAAATAGTCGGGTGTCTTGCTGCTGCAGCCAATGCCCGAAAGCTTGGCGACGCGGTGCGGCTCGATGTCCAGCTCCCAGCAGGCCTGGATGATGGCGGCCGATATGGAATCGTGCCCGCAACCGGCGCACAGCGTGGAAATGCGGCCTTCGTAGTCACGCCGCGTATAACCGACCTTGTTGGTGGTCAGCGTGGGGTGGTGCAGCCGGGGTTTGGCGATATAGGTCATGCGGGTTCCTTGTGCCGGGGCAGCTCGGCGGGCCGGGGTGCCGCCGGCTGCACACTCTGGCGAATAGCGCGGGCGATGAAGCGCGCGGTAATCGGCGTGCCGTCGTAGTGCAGCACACGTACCAGCCGCGCCGGGTCAACGTCAAGTTCATTGACCAGCATCGAGCGCATTTGCGCGTCGCGGTTCTGCTCAACCACGAACACCTTGTCATGCCCGGCGATGAAGCGATTCACCGATTCGGGAAACGGAAACGCCTGCAGTCGCAGCGCATCGACGTGTACGCCCTCTTCGTGCAGCACGTCCAGCGCCTCGCGCATGGCCGGGCTGGTGGAGCCGAAATAGATCACGCCCCACGGGGTTGCCTGCGCCGCGACACGCAGCACCGGCTGCGGCACCAGACTGGCTGCGGTCTTGAACTTGCGCAGCAGGCGTTCCATGTTGTAGACGTAGTCCACACCTTTTTCGGAGTAACGAGCATAGGGGTCGCGCGTCGTGCCGCGGGTAAAAAAGGCGCCTTTGCTTGGATGGGTACCCGGCAAGGTGCGCCAGGGGATGCCGTCGCCGTCCACGTCCTTATAGCGGCCAAAATCCTTGCCGGCTTCAAGCTCTGCCGCCGTCATGACTTTGCCGCGGTCATAGTCGCGCGCGTCATCCCACACAAAAGGTTTGCACAGGCGCTGGTTCATGCCGATGTCCAGGTCGCTCATCACAAAGATCGGCGTCTGCAGGCGATCAGCCAGGTCCAGCGCTGCGGCCGCGTGCTCAAAGCATTCATGCGGGTCTTGCGGAAACAGCAGCACATGCTTGGTGTCGCCGTGCGAGGCATAGGCGCACGAAAGCAGGTCGGACTGCTGCGTGCGCGTCGGCATACCGGTAGACGGGCCACCGCGCTGCACATTGATGATGGTCACCGGAATCTCGGCAAAGTAGGCCAACCCGATGAACTCCGTCATCAGCGATACGCCCGGCCCGGAGGTGGCGGTGAAGGCCCGCGCTCCGTTCCAGCCCGCGCCCACCACCATGCCAATGGACGCCAGCTCGTCTTCGGCCTGCACGATGGCGTAGTTGTTGCATCCGGTGGCAGCGTCCACACGGAACTTGTCGCAATATTTCTGAAACGCCTCAGGCACCGAAGACGAGGGCGTGATCGGATACCAGGCGGCCACCGTCGCCCCGCCATAGACGCAGCCCAGCGCCAGCGCGCTGTTGCCGTCGGTAAAAATCTGGTCCCCGACCTTGTCGGAGCGGCGCACGCGAATGCCCAGCGGAGCCTCCAGATGCTGCTTCACAAAGTCACGCCCCAGGTGCAGCGCCTGGATGTTGGAGTCCAGCAGTCGCTCCTTGCCCTTGTACTGCTCGGCAAAAAGTTTTTCAAAGACATCGGCCTCCACCTCCAGCAGCACTGACAAGGCACCCACGTAGATGATGTTCTTGAACAACTGGCGCTGCCGCGGATCGTCATAGGCCGCATTGCTGATTTCGGTCAAGGGTATGCCGATGACATGAACGTCCTTGCGGAATTTTGACTCAGGTACAGGCCTTGTGCTGTCATAAAACAGGTAGCCGCCGGGCTCGATTTCGGCCACATCGGCGTCCCAGGTCTGCGGATTCATGGCCACCATCATGTCGACGCCGCCGCGCCGGCCGTGGTAGCCTTTTTCGCAGACTCTGGCCTCATACCAGGTGGGCATGCCCTGGATGTTGCTGGGGAAGATGTTGCGCGGGCTCACTGGCACGCCCATGCGCATCACGGCCTTGGCGAACAGCTCGTTGGCCGATGCCGAACCGGAGCCGTTGACGTTGGCGAACTTGATGACGAAATCATTGATGGCGGTGATGCGTTTCATGCGGTCTCCGTGGAAAGCATGGGAAGCGAGGGCACTGGGCGACTGGAGGGCTGCGAATCGCGGCTGTCCGGTCCGGCCTGCGCGGTATTTAGCAAAAATTTCTGCATGTCCCACGCGCCGGTGGGGCAGCGTTCTGCACACAGGCCGCAATGCAGGCACACGTCCTCGTCCTTGACCATGATGTTGCCGGTCCTGAGCTCGGCAGAGACCATCAGGTCTTGCCCGGTATTGCGCGCCGGCGCTTTCAGCCGCGTGCGCAAGTCAGCCTCTTCGCCATTGGTGGTGAAGGTGATGCAGTCCATCGGGCAGATGTCCACGCAGGCATCGCATTCGATGCAGGTGTCGCGGTTGAACACTGTTTGCACATCACAGTTCAGGCAACGGCTGGCTTCCTTGAAGGCCGTGCCGGCATCAAAGCCCAACTCTACTTCTACCCGAATGCTCGCCAGTGCCAGCTCGGCCTTGGCCCAAGGCACCTTGTAGCGCGTGTCAACCGACACATCGTTGTGGTAACTCCACTCATGAATGCCCATCTTCTGCGACATCAGTTGCGTCAGCGACGCCGGACGCTGCGCCACCGATTCGCCCTGCAGTAAACGGTCGATCGACACCGCCGCCTCGTGCCCGTGCGCCACGGCGCTGATGATGTTCTTCGGTCCGAACGCCGCATCGCCGCCAAAAAAAACCTGCGGCAGGCTGGCTTGAAAAGTGGTCTTGTCCAGCACCGGCAGACCAGAGCGTTCAAACGCGATGCCGCAGTCGCGCTCGATCCAGGGGAAAGCGTTCTCCTGTCCAACAGCAAGCAGCACCGTGTCGCAGGCAAAAAACACCTCAGCCTCGCCCGTGGCAAGCAGTTTGCGCTGGCCCTGCTCGTCATAGACCGCGCGCACCTTCTCAAAGGTCATGCCCAGCAGCTTGCCGTCCTGGTGCTGAAAGCTCTTGGGAACGTGAAAATTGATGATGGGAATGCCCTCGTGCGCGGCGTCCTCTTTCTCCCAGGGCGAGGCCTTCATTTCCTCAAAACCGCTGCGCACGATGACTTTCACGTCAGAGCCGCCCAGGCGCCGCGCCGAGCGACAGCAGTCCATCGCGGTATTGCCGCCACCCAGCACGATGACGCGCGCGCCCACGCTGGTGATGTGGCCGAAAGAGACCGACGCCAGCCAATCGATGCCTATGTGAATGTGCGCGGCGCCCTCCTGGCGCCCCGGCAGATCGAGTTCCCGCCCGCGCGGCGCGCCGCAGCCCACAAACACCGCGTCATAGCCCTGCGCCAGCAAGCTCTTCATCGATTCAATCCGCCGGCCGCTCTTGAACTGCACGCCCAGATCCAGCACATAGCCGGTTTCCTCGTCAATCACCTCCTCGGGCAGGCGAAAGTGCGGGATCTGCGAGCGCATGAAGCCGCCCGCCTTAGCCTCGCCATCGAACACCGTCACCTCGTAGCCCAAAGGCGCCAGGTCGCGCGCCACCGTCAGCGACGCAGGCCCGGCACCGACGCAGACCACGCGTTTGCCGTTGCGTGGCGCCAGCGCGGGCATGCGCGCCTTGACGTCGCCCTTGTGGTCCGCCGCCACGCGCTTGAGGCGGCAGATCGCCACCGGTTCGGGGCGGGAGGGCGGCGCGCCGTCGGCGCCATTGTTTTCTTCGACCCGGCCGCGCCGACAGGCCGGCTCACAGGGCCGGTCACAGGTGCGGCCCAATATCCCGGGGAAAACGTTGGACACCCAGTTGATCATGTAGGCATCGCTGTAGCGACCCTGCCCGATCAGCCGTATGTATTCAGGAACGGGTGTGTGGGCCGGACAGGCCCATTGACAGTCGACGACCTTGTGGAAATAGGCCGGTTGGGTGGTGTTGGTGGGTTGCAAAGTGCCTCCTTGAGCTGCCCGGCACCGCAAACAGCGCGCCAGCCAGTCAACAGCCTAAACCTTCACACCCCCAATGCACTCCGGAATTCCCCGAAAACTGGGGTTTTCATGACCCACATCAAGAAATTCGGCCCTGTGCAACCGACGCCATTCGTGCAGCGGTCAGTTTAGCTATAATTTTGATAGCTATTTACGCCCGTCTTATATGGGCTAGAGCACTAAAACATCAACTTTTATGCGATCGAGGCGGTGCGGACTGCGCAGCACAAAGGAAAAGCTTGAAGTGCCCGCCAATGGCTGATGACTTCAGGCCGGCAGCCCAGTCAGGCCCAGCACCTCGGGCTCGTAGGCATGCAGCGAAGGCGCGCCACCGGTGTGGATGAACAGCACGTTTTCATCGCGCTTGAAGTAGCCCTGGCGCGCCAGCCCGATCAGGCCGGCCATGATTTTTCCGGTGTACACCGGGTCCAGCAAGATTGCCTCGGTGCGCGCCAGCAACTGCACGGCTTCGACCATGGCCGCGTTGGGCATTGAATACTTGGGCCGCCACCAGTCGCCAAAACTCAGCACCGCCTCGCGAGGAATCGTCAGTTTCAGGCCCAGCAAGTCGGCCACGGCCTGCGCTTCTTGATGCACCAGCGGGTCCTGGTCGACCGGGTCGCGACTCACGCCGATGCCGATCAGCGGGATGTTGATGTGGTTGCCCAGAAAGCCGGCCAGCAGGCCACCATGCGTACCCGAGCTGCCCGAACCCACCACGATCTTGTCAATTTGCACACCCTGCTCAAAAAATTGCTGCTGCAGCTCCTGCGCGCAGGCCACATAACCCAAGCCACCGATGGCGTTGGAGCCACCGCCCGGCACGATGTAGCCTTTGCGGCCTGCCCCGGCCAGGTCATCCGAAACCTGCTGCATAGCTTGCAGCATATTGGTGCCGGCGGGCACTACGGTGATGGCTTCAACGCCGAGCAGGCGGAACAAAAAGTTGTTGCCGCTGGCGTCAAGCCTGTAGCTGTTCGGCACGCGCTCTTCAATCACAAAGCGGCACTTCATGCCCTCCTTGATGGACGCCGACAGCGTGGCACGGCAATGGTTGGACTGTGGTGCGCCGCAGGTGATCAGCGTGTCGGCGCCCTGCGCCAGCGCGTCGGCCACCAGAAACTCCAGCTTGCGCGTCTTGTTGCCGCCGGGCGTCAGGCCCAGCATGTCGTCGCGCTTGATCCAGACATTGGGGCCGCCAGACGGTCCACAGGAGTTGCGCAGGGCTTGCGTGAAATTGGGTAAAAACTCCAGCGGCGTGACGCCCTGGGTGTAACGGCGGCGCGGGAAACGGCTCAAATCCATGAAACGGTACTCCAGTTGGGTTCAGTCAATGACAAGGCTTGCGCTTCCATTAAAACCGATCTCGTTCCGCCTGCGAAAGCAGCGCCGAAACCGGCGAATCAAGCACCGTAGCGTGGTGTCAGCTCAGTATCAGATTCTTGTAAACACCGCAGCCCACGAACCAGTCGTCCAGCTGCTCCACAAACGACATCTTGGTCTGCACTTTACCGGTCGTCGGGTTGGTGATCTCGTATTCAACCCAGCCCGGCTCCAGGCTGGCCTGATCGATGATGGATTGGAGCAACTGGTTGCCATCGATGCCCGCAATGTCCTGGACCCGCGTGCCCACCTTGGCCGGGTTACCGCCAAAAGCCAGGTAGCAGCCTGCGCGATCAAGGGCAAAAACGTACATGTCGCGGTCATGAAAGCCCTTGGCAGGGTTGCTCAGATCCCGCAGAAAAGCCTCTTTCGAAGTCTGGTTTCGGTGCGCCATGGCCCGCTCGACCAGCTCGACCGCCTCTTCGGCCGAGCCCTGCTGCAGCCTGAACGACGCCACTGACTGCACCAGCGTGCTGGCGCGCCCTTCCAGATTGATAGCCTGCGTGACCGCGCGCGTCACCATGCCGGCATTGCGCTGCGTGATTTCGTCGAGCTGGCGCACCGCCGATGTGATCTCGCGCAAACCGGTACTTTGCTCGGTGCTGGAAACAGCGATCTGCGACATGTTTGCCGCCACTTCCCGGATACCGGCGACGACTTGCTCAATCGTGCTGCCAGCTGCCCTGATTTTCTGCACACTGTCGGAGATATGGCTGCTCGATACACCGATCAGCAAGCGAATTTCCTTGGCCGACTCGGCCGATCGCTTGGCCAGCGAGCGCACTTCACTGGCCACCACGGCAAAGCCCCGGCCCGACTCACCGGCACGCGCCGCTTCTACCGCTGCGTTGAGCGCCAGAATATTGGTTTGAAACGCCAGCCCATCGATGACGCTGACAATTTCGTCCATGCGCTTGGCGCTGCCCTGCACGGCCTCGACCGCATCAATCGCCTCGACCATGATGGCCGCCCCGCCGTTCGCCACCTGGCGGACCTCAGCGGCTTGTGTGTTGGCATGGCTGGCGCTGCTCGCGTTGGCGTGAACGGTGGAAGACAGTTGCGCTACGCTGGCGGCAGTCTGCTCCAGGCTGGCCGCCTGCTGCTCGGTGCGGTCAGACAGGTCACGGTTGCCGATGGCCAGGCTTTTACCCGAATGCGCCACGAAGGCGGCGTTGCTGCGAACGTTGGCCACCATGCCCGACAAGGTGCGGCTGAGCCGGCCCATGGCAATACTCAAGCTGCCCAGTTCGTCCTGACTGCGGTTTACAGCCAGGTTCAGACGCAAATCGCCGGCCACCATTTTTTCTGTCGCAACGATCAGTTGGCCCAGATCCTGCGCCACGCTGCGGTAAAGCGCCCCTAAGAAATAGATTAGCAGGGTCAGCCCGACGCCATTGGCAATCGCCACGCGAATGAAGCCGGTGCTGGGGTTGACATCCCCCAACAACTGCCAGGCCACAACCAGCAGCGGAACAACGCAGACCCCTGCAAGCAGCATCAACTTGCCTGCAAAACGCATGCGGCGCATCAACCAGATGCCGGGATTCAACAGCTTGCCAAATAACATTTGTTTCTTCCGCAATCAAGCGCATTCAAGGGTAGAGCGTGACCACGGCGCTTTACATCGGCCGACAGCTACCTCACGAAAAAAGCAGTGTGGCTTAACACCTTTTGGCTTGATTCAGCAAACAAACGACTGTTCAGCCGCCAGTTTGGGCGCCAAGTTGGGCACGGAATGCGCCGATCACTTCGGCTGGTGCCTGCACCAGTTCGATCAAGACGCCCTCGCCCGCAATGGGAAACTCTTCGCTGGGCTTGGGATGCAGAAAGCAGATATCAAAGCCTGCCGCGCCCTTGCGAATGCCGCCGGGCGCAAAGCGCACTCCCTGGGCCGTCAGCCACGCCACCGCCTTGGGCAAGTCGTCAATCCACAGGCCGACATGGTTGAGCGGCGTGGTGTGGACGGCGGGCTTTTTGTCGATATCCACCGGCTGCATCAGGTCCACCTCGACCTTGAACGGACCACTGCCAATGACGCAAATGTCTTCATCGACATTCTCGCGCTCGCTGACAAAATTGCCAGTGACTTCAAGCCCCAGCATGTCGACCCACAAGGTACGCAGACGGTCCTTGCTGGTGGCGCCAATGGCGATTTGCTGGATACCGAGGACTTTGAAGGGACGTGTCATTTTATTTTCCTAGACGAACAATCAACTGCTGCAAGGCAGCCCAAAGTGACAAGCGTGAGGGTTTTCTACAAGCAGGGGCCGCGGAACCGGCTTTGCCGGGCCGCAGGCGCAGCGGCCCCCTCGGGGGGGCAAGAAGCTACGCGAAGCGAGCGACCGTGGGGGCCATATTCATGCAAACTCCACAATCGGCTGGTCCACGCTCAGGCTTTCGCCTTTTTGCGCCAGCACCTTGTCGACCACGCCATCGGCCGTGGCAAACAGCACGTTTTCCATTTTCATGGCTTCAATCACGGCCACGCGTTCACCGGCCTGGACTTTTTGCCCCACCTGCACCGCCACTTCAACCAGCAGGCCGGGCATGGGCGACAACACGAAGCGGCTCAGATCCGGCGGCGCCTTGAACGGCATCAAGGCATGAAGCTCGGCGGCGCGCGGCCCCAGCACCATCGCATCGAGTTGCGTCCCGTTGTGAATAATGCGCACGGCCAGAGGATTTCTGCCCACGCCACGTTCGACCTGCGCCGCAAAAGGCTGGCCATTCACCGTGCCGCGAATACGCGCGCCACCCAAATGCCAGTTGCTACAAATTTCATAGCGCTTTCCGCCCGTTTCTATTGAGCTAGCGCCCGAAATAGCTTGAAAATCCCGGAGGATTGCGGGATGTGGCGTATTTACGCCGCCGGCACCCAGGCCAATCACCACGTATTCCTTGCCCACCGTCACGCCATGGCCCGGCATCTGGCCGCTGATGCCCGCGGCCCGGACCCGAATGCGGCGGTACACATAGGCGGCCAATGCCACCAGAAAACCGGGATCATCATGCGGCACATCTTCGGCACGGAAACCCTGGCTGTAATTTTCGGCAATAAACCCGGTGTTGAAGTCACCAGCTACAAACTTGGGGTGCGCCAGCAAAGCCGCCTGAAACGGAATGTTGCTGCTGACGCCGCGAATCACAAAGCGGTTGAGCGCATCACGCATCTTGGCAATCGCATCGTTTCTGTCGCTGCCATGAACGATCAGCTTGGCAATCATCGAGTCGTAAAACATCGAAATTTCGCCGCCGTCCTGCACACCGGTATCGACCCGCACGCCAAAAAGATGCTCGGTGTCGGCCGCAAACATGGTTTCTTTGGGCGGCTGAAAGTGCACCAGCCGGCCGATGGATGGCAAGAAGCCGCGAAACGGATCTTCGGCATTGATGCGGCATTCCATCGCCCAGCCATTGCGCTTGACCTGATCTTGCGTGAGCGGCAGCTTTTCGCCGGCGGCCACGCGAATCATTAGTTCCACCAAATCCAGCCCGGTAATGCATTCCGTCACCGGATGCTCAACCTGCAGACGGGTGTTCATTTCAAGAAAGTAAAAGCTTTGGTCCTTGCCGACAACAAACTCCACGGTGCCAGCGGATTGGTAGTTCACGGCTTTGGCCAGCAGCACCGCCTGCTCGCCCATGGCCTTGCGCGTCTCGCCGCTGATGAAGGGCGATGGCGCCTCTTCAATCACTTTCTGGTGACGGCGCTGGATCGAGCATTCGCGCTCATTCAAGTAGATAACATTGCCGTGGCTATCGCCCAGCAACTGGATTTCGATGTGGCGTGGTTCTTCAACAAATTTCTCGATGAACACCCGGTCGTCGCCAAAGCTGCTCTTCGCCTCGTTGCGGCAGCTGGTAAAGCCTTCCAGCGCTTCCTTGTCATTGAAGGCGACGCGCAAGCCTTTGCCGCCGCCCCCCGCGCTGGCCTTGATCATCACCGGGTAGCCAATGCCCTGGGCAATTTCAACCGCTCTTTCAGCCGTTTCAATGGCGTCGTTCACGCCCGGAATGCAGTTCACACCGGCCGCACCGGCCAGCTTTTTGGACTCGATCTTGTCGCCCATCGCCGCGATGGAGTGGTGCTTGGGACCGATGAAGACAATGCCCTCTTCTTCCACCCGCTTGGCAAAGCCGGCGTTCTCGCTCAGAAAACCGTAGCCTGGGTGAACGGCCTGTGCGCCCGTCTGCTTGCAGGCGGCAATGATTTTCTCGGCCTGCAAATAGCTGTCCCGGCTAGGCGCCGGGCCGATGTTGACGGCTTCGTCCGCCAGTTCGACATGGCGCGCGTACTTGTCGGCGTCGGAATAAACCGCGACGGTTTTGATGCCCATTTTGCGGGCGGTACGAATGACGCGGCAGGCGATCTCGCCCCGGTTGGCAATCAGAATTTTGGTAAACATTTCAGAACCCGTTTTCTTGAATGATTCGTTTCAGCTGTTGAATAGCTTCTTTACTAAAACGCAGACTCTGGCTTTTTTTCCCCGGAATTGCACGCCCTGTAGACCCATACGTGTCGAGTTGCAGAAGTTTTTCATCATCCAGAGTGATGATGGTGTAGCTGCATTCCACCGCTGAGTGTTGGGAAATCGTTTGAAGCGGCTTCAATTGAATGTTGGTAATTAATGCCATCTCAATCCTTCACAGCGGAATATTGCCGTGCTTGCGCCACGGGTTTTCTATTTTCTTGTCGCGCAGCATTACCAGCGAGCGGCAGATGCGTTTGCGCGTTTCATGCGGCAGGATCACATCGTCGATAAAGCCGCGGGCACCGGCAACGAACGGGTTGGCGAATCTAGCCTTGTATTCGGCTTCCCGGGCGGCCAGCTTGATCGGGTCGCCCTTGTCTTCGCGAAAGATGATTTCGACCGCGCCCTTGGCACCCATCACGGCAATCTCGGCATTCGGCCAGGCAAAGTTGACATCGCCGCGCAGGTGCTTTGAAGACATCACGTCGTAGGCGCCGCCGTAGGCCTTGCGGGTAATCACAGTAATTTTCGGCACGGTGCACTCGGCGTAAGCGTAGAGCAGCTTGGCGCCATGCTTGATGATGCCGCCGTATTCCTGTGAGGTGCCTGGCATGAAACCTGGCACATCGACAAAGGTGATGACGGGAATGTTGAATGCATCGCAAAAGCGCACAAAGCGCGCCGCCTTGATGGAGCTCTTGATGTCCAGGCAACCGGCCAGCACCAGCGGCTGATTGGCGACGATACCGACCGACTGGCCTTCCATGCGGCCAAAACCGATGATGATGTTCTTCGCGTACTCAGGCTGAATTTCGAAGAAATCGCCATCGTCAACCGTTTTGGCGATCAGCTCCTTCATGTCATAGGGCTTGTTCGGGCTCTCGGGCACCAGCGTGTCCAGGCTCATGTCCATGCGACTGGCCGGGTCGGCGCTGGGGCGAGCCGGTGCTTTTTCGCGGTTGTTCAGCGGCAGGTAGTTGTACAGCCGGCGCAGCATCACCAGGGCTTCAACATCGTTTTCAAACGCCAGATCGGCGACGCCGCTGCGGGTGGTGTGGGTAATGGCGCCGCCTAGTTCCTCGGCGGTTACTTCCTCGTGGGTCACGGTCCTGACCACTTCGGGGCCAGTCACGAACATGTAGGAGCTGTCTTTGACCATGAAAATAAAGTCGGTCATGGCCGGTGAATACACTGCGCCCCCCGCGCTCGGCCCCATGATCAGGCTGATCTGCGGAATCACGCCGCTGGCCATCACGTTGCGCTGGAACACGTCGGCATAGCCGCCGAGCGAGGCGACACCTTCCTGAATGCGTGCGCCGCCCGAGTCGTTCAGGCCAATTACTGGCGCGCCAACTTTCATGGCCTGGTCCATCACCTTGCAGATTTTCTCGGCATGGGCTTCAGACAGCGCACCGCCAAACACCGTGAAGTCCTGGCTGAAGACGAACACCAGCCGGCCATTGATCATGCCGTAGCCGGTCACCACACCGTCACCCGGAATCTTGTTGTCCTGCATGCCAAAGTCACTGCAGCGGTGCTCGACAAACATGTCCCATTCCTCAAACGTGTCCGCGTCCAGCAACACGTCCAGACGCTCGCGCGCCGTCAGCTTGCCCTTGCCATGCTGCGCATCGATGCGCTTTTGGCCACCGCCCAAGCGAGCCGCAGCGCGCTTTTTTTCCAGTTGTCGAAGAATTTCCTGCATGCTTGGCTTTCATTAGTCTCTGTAACCGCTATAAAACTCTGTTTGCTATCTATTTAATAGCTGCTTGCGCCCGTCCTGATTGCGCTGCAAGCAGATTTCGTGCTGCAGTTGAGGCTGGAAGCTGGCCGCTCTCCACCTGCGCAACCAGCGTTGGCAGCAAGGCACTGACCGCCGGGTCGTGCCGGAATGCCTGCTTCAGGCCCGCGTCAATGCGCTCCCACATCCAGCTGAGTGCCTGGTGCTGGCGGCGCGCGGCCAGTTTGCCGTTGGCGGTTTGCAGGCTTCTGAACTGCGTTACGACGGCCCAGAAGGCATCGACGCCTTTGTTATGCAGTGCGCTAAGCTGAATCACCTGGGGATGCCAGAAGTTGTCGTAGCTGGCTGCTTGTGCGGTGCCCATCGCGTTGTTGACCAGGCCAAACAAACGCATGGCAGACTTGATTTGCGCCTCGGCGCGCATGGCGGCGTTCGCGTCAATGTCGGCCTTGTTGATGATCACCAGGTCGGCCAGCTCCATTACGCCTTTCTTGATCGCCTGCAAATCGTCACCGGCGTTGGGCAGCTGCATCAGCACAAACATATCAGTCATGTTGGCAACCGCTGTTTCGCTTTGGCCGACGCCGACGGTTTCAACAATCACCACGTCGTAGCCGGCCGCTTCGCAAACCAGCATGGCTTCGCGCGTTTTTTCTGCGACGCCGCCCAGCGTGCCGCTTGACGGGCTGGGGCGAATGTAGGCTTGGCTTTGCACCGAGAGCTTTTCCATGCGCGTCTTGTCGCCCAAAATCGAGCCGCCCGACACGCTGGACGAGGGGTCTATGGTGAGCACCGCGACGCGTTGCCCCTGCGCGATGAGATAGAGTCCCAGCACTTCAATAAAGGTCGATTTACCGACGCCAGGGACGCCGCTGATACCTAGGCGGAAGGCCTGGCCGGTGTGCGGCAGCAGCGTTGTCAGCAGCTCGTCGGCTTGAGCGCGGTGATCGGCGCGGGTCGATTCGAGCAGCGTGATGGCTTTGGCGATGGCGCGGCGCTGCACGGCGGGCGCGCCGTCTAGTACAGCTTCCTCCAATAGGCGTGGGGTCACTTCAAGGCAGCCCGGATCTGCTCCAGCACATCCTTGGCACTCGCCGGAATTGGCGTGCCGGGTCCGTAAATGCCTTTGACGCCGGCTTCGTAGAGCATCTCGTAGTCTTGCCGCGGAATTACGCCCCCAACGAAAACGATGATGTCATCGGCACCCTGCTTTTTAAGCTCTTCAATGATTGCTGGAACGAGGGTTTTATGCCCTGCTGCCAGCGTTGAAACACCGACCGCGTGCACGTCATTTTCAATCGCCTGGCGCGCGCATTCTTCAGGCGTCTGAAACAGCGGCCCCATGTCCACGTCAAAGCCAAGGTCGGCAAACGCCGTGGCCACGACTTTGGCGCCACGGTCATGGCCGTCCTGGCCGAGTTTTGAAATCATCACGCGGGGGCGGCGGCCCTGGCTTTCGGCAAAAGCGTTGATTTCAGCCTTGAGGGTGTCCCAGCCTTCAGCCGAGTCATAAGCCGCGGCATACACACCAGTCACCTTTTGCGTATCGGCGCGGTGGCGCCCGTAAACTTTTTCCAGCGCATCGCTGACCTCGCCCACCGTGGCGCGCAGGCGTATGGCCTGGATGGTCAGGTCCAACAAATTTCCGGAGTTGTCTTCTGCTGCAAAAGTGATAGCAGACAACGCCCGTTCTACCTTGGCCGAGTCACGTTTTGATCGAATTTCGTGGAGCCGGGCGATCTGCCCGTCGCGCACGGCCACGTTGTCGATGTCGCGCGTCTCAATGGCGTCTTCAGTCTTCAGCTTGTACTTGTTGACGCCGACGATCACGTCCTTACCGCTGTCGATGCGAGCCTGCTTTTCGGCCGCAGCGGCTTCGATCTTGAGCTTGGCCCAGCCGCTGTCGACGGCTTTGGTCATTCCGCCCATGGCTTCTACTTCTTCGATGATGGCCCAGGCGGCATCGGCCATGTCCTGGGTGAGTTTTTCCATCATGTAGCTGCCGGCCCAGGGGTCAATCACGCTGGTGATGTGAGTTTCCTCCTGGATGATGAGCTGGGTGTTGCGGGCAATGCGTGAGCTGAATTCTGTGGGCAGCGCGATCGCTTCGTCAAAGCTGTTGGTGTGCAAACTTTGCGTGCCGCCAAATACCGCCGCCATGGCTTCGATGGTGGTGCGCACCACATTGTTGTACGGGTCCTGCTCGGTCAGGCTCCAGCCGCTGGTCTGGCAATGAGTGCGCAGCATCAGGCTCTTGGGGTTCTTCGCGTCAAAACTTTTCATGATGCGGCACCAGAGCAGACGGGCGGCGCGCATCTTGGCGACTTCCAGGTAGAAGTTCATGCCGATGGCCCAGAAAAAACTCAGGCGTCCGGCAAAGCCATCAACATCGAGCCCCTTGCCCAGTGCAGTTTTGACATATTCCTTGCCGTCTGCCAATGTAAAGGCCAATTCGAGCGCCTGGTTCGCGCCGGCTTCCTGCATGTGATAACCCGAGATCGAGATCGAGTTGAACTTCGGCATCTTCTGCGCCGTGTACTCGATGATGTCGCCAATGATGCGAATGCTGGGCAGCGGCGGGTAAATATAGGTGTTGCGAACCATGAACTCCTTGAGGATGTCGTTCTGGATCGTTCCGCTTAGTTGGTCCTGGCTCACACCCTGCTCTTCGGCCGCCACCACATAGCCCGCCAACACTGGCAGCACCGCGCCGTTCATGGTCATGGAAACACTGACCTTGTCGAGCGGGATCTGTTTGAAGAGGATTTTCATGTCCTCAACGCTGTCGATAGCTACGCCGGCCTTGCCCACATCGCCGGTCACGCGCGGGTGGTCGCTGTCGTAGCCGCGGTGCGTCGCCAGATCAAACGCGACAGACACGCCCTGTCCACCTGCGGCGAGCGCCTTGCGGTAAAACGCATTGGATTCTTCAGCAGTCGAAAAGCCGGCGTATTGGCGAATCGTCCATGGCCTGACGGAGTACATCGTGGCCTGCGGGCCGCGAATAAAGGGCTCAAACCCTGGCAATGTATTGGTGTACGCCAGGTCCTTGGTGTCCTCAGCCGTATACAGAGGCTTGACACTGATGCCGTCTGGCGTTTGCCAGTTCAAGGCATTCACATCACCGCCGGGGGCTGATTTGGCCGCCGCCTTGGCCCAGTCGTCCAGGTTGCTGGCGTTGAAAAAAGTAGACGGCGAAGTTTTTTTGGGGCTCATAGCAGGTTTTGCGGCAAGAAATGAAGCTGGCTGCCAAGCCTTTTTACTCGCTTTTTTGACAGTTGGGCAAGTTTACATCATTTATAATTATTGATGCAAAATTAGGTTTGATGTAAACTTTCGCCACTTTTGACCCGATTTCTGTTGGCTGTTGAATATTCCCGCAGTGCTGCGCTTAACCGCCGAAACCATTGAATTAACTCATACATGGCCGTAGTTTCCCTTACCCCCCGGGCGCTTTACGTAGAAGTGGCGGAGCTGTTGCGCGAGCGCATTTTCAGCCGCGAACTGGCACCGGGCAGTTGGATTGACGAGCTCAAGCTGGCCGAGGAATACGGCATCAGCCGCACGCCCCTTCGGGAAGCCCTGAAGGTGCTGGCGACCGAGGGACTGGTCACCATGAAAGTGCGGCGCGGCGCCTACGTGACAGAGGTGTCTGAGCGCGACTTGACCGATGTTTACCACTTGCTGGCCCTGCTTGAAAGCGATGCCGCCGGAGTGGTTGCGACCCAGGCAAGTGAATCGCAGCTCCATGAACTGCAGGACTTGCACCGCGAACTGGAAAAGGCGACGGGCAACCGGGAACGCTTTTTTGAAATCAACGAAGCATTTCACACGCGCCTGCTGGAAATTGCCAACAACCGCTGGCGCGACCAGATGGTGGCGGACCTGCGAAAAGTGATGAAGCTGAACCGCCACAACTCACTACTCAAAAGCGGACGCATTGAGGAATCGCTGGCCGAGCACCGCGCCATCATGGCGGCGCTGAGCGCGCGCGACGCCGAGGCGACAGCACTGCGCATGCGCGAACATTTCAGAAGCGGGCTGGAAGCGGCGAATTAATGCTGAAAGCCCTGATCCTTGGCAGCTATTTATTAGAGCCTGCCGCCGCAGGCCAGCGGTAGCCCAGCACGCACTCCAGCGGATAAAAATGCTCACGTACCTGCTCAAGCTGATTACCGCCGAGTAGATAAATATATTGCGCATCAGCGCGCAGATAGAAACCGACATGACCTTTCCAACTGCCTGGATCGTCGCGGTACAACACCACCAGGCAACCAGACACCGGTTTTTCCAGCGCCTGGCCCCACGCAAGCCATGAGCGCGCAAGCGCTGAGCCGGTACCCGCTATACCCACTTGGGCCAGACACCAATTCACAAACGAGGAACACCACGATGCCTTGTCGTCATAACCACGAAGGTTTGTCACTTCGTGGTATTGCCTGATGCGCGGGTTGCTCTGCCCGGCCGGGTATTGGGCCACGCCGACTTCAGCCGTGGCAACTGGCAGCCAATGTGGCTTCATGAGACTTTAGGATTTGACATAAATGGGGAAGCCCGATGCGCGAGATTGCAAAAGTCGGCGCGAAACAGGCCGGGCCATCACTAAGGCCTGCGGCCCGGTGAACATCACACCACCGCGCCCGGATGCGGCGTCGGCGCCACCTTCCACTGCTTGATTATTTTTCCGTGCTGGTCAACACTTTCAAGCCGTACCAAAAAGCCCCACAAACGCCCAACATGCTTGATGACTTCCTGCGCATCATCGTTGAGCGGGCGGTTATTGTGCTGCGTGTGGCGCAAGGTTAATGAACGGTCGCCGCGAACATCGACGTTCCATACCTGGATGTTGGGCTCGCGGAAGCTCAAGTCGTTCTGGCGCGCCAACGCCTCGCGCACGTGCCGGTAACCGCTGTCATCGTGAATGGCAGAGACTTCAAGGTCGGCCTCGGTGTCGTCGTCAACGATGGAAAACAGCCGGAACTCGCGTATTAGCCGGGGGGACAGGTATTGGCCGATAAAACTCTCGTCCCGAAAATGCCGCATGGCGTAATCAAGCGTCTCGCGCCAATCGGAGCCCGCCACATCCGGAAACCAGCGTTTGTCTTCGTCGGTAGGGCTTTCGCACATCCGCCTAAGGTCGCTGAACATGGCAAAGCCAAGCGCGTAGGGATTGATCCCGCTGTAACCGGGATGGTTTGGCGGCGGCTGGTAAACCACATTGGTATGGGAGCGCAGGCACTCAATCATGAAACCGTCGCTTAACAGTCCGTCGTCATACATGGCATTGAGCAAGGTGTAATGCCAGAACGTTGCCCAGCCCTCATTCATGATCTGAGTCTGACGCTGCGGATAGAAGTACTGCGCGATCTTGCGCACGATCCGTATCACCTCGCGCTGCCAGGGTTCGAGCAAAGGCGCGTTCTTTTCGATGAAGTACAGAATATTTTCCTGCGGCTCCGCCGGAAATCGGCGGTTGGTCTTTTCAGCCGGCTTGTCGGCCGCCTTTGGCAGCGTACGCCACAAGTCATTGATCTGCTGCTGCAAGTAGACTTCGCGGTCCTTGCGGCGCATTTCTTCTTCGGCAAGCGACAGCTTTTGCGAACGCTGGTAGCGATCAACGCCGTGGCTCATCAGCACGTGACAGCTGTCCAGCAGTTCTTCGACCGCATCGACCCCATGGCGCTCCTCGCACTCGGCGATATAGGTTCTGGCATACACCAGGTAATCGATGATCGAGCTTGCATCGGTCCACATCCGGAAGAGGTAGTTGCCCTTGAAGAACGAGTTGTGACCGTAGCAGGCGTGGGCCATCACCAGCGCCTGCATCGGCAAAGTGTTTTCCTCCATCAAGTAGGCAATGCAGGGATCCGAATTGATGACGATCTCATAGGCCAGTCCCATATGGCCGCGACGGTAGCTTTTTTCGGTGGTGATGTACTGCTTGCCGAACGACCAGTGCCGGTAGTTGACCGGCATGCCGACCGAGGCATACGCATCAATCATCTGACCCGCAGTGATCACTTCGAGTTGCACCGGGTAGGTCTTCAGCCCAAAGCGCTTTGCCATGCGCTCGATCTCGGTATGGTAAGTCGTGATCAGCTCAAAGGTCCAGTCGGACGGGCTGGGCAACGGGGTGCGACCCTGCCCCCGCCCTGGCGCCGGTACATCCTTGGGACCGTCAGCGTCCGCAGAGGTTAGAGGGGTACTCATGCAGGCTGCCCTTTCTTGAAAAGCTCACGGAACACCGGATAAATCTCGGACGCGTCGGTGATTTTTTGCATGGCAAAGTTTGGGTGAGCTTCGCGCACCTGGGAATACACCTCCCACAGGTTCTGACGTTCTTCAGCCACCTGAATATAAGCAAAGTAGCGCGATGCCGGCAGCAGTTTTTCAACCAGCAGTTCCCGGCATTTGGCCGAGTCCTGGTGCCAGTTGTCGCCATCGGAAGCCTGAGCTCCGTAGATGTTCCATTCGGTTGGGGAGTAGCGGGCCTGGATGATCTGGTGCATCAACGTTAAGGCACTGGACACCACGGTTCCCCCGCTTTCCGTTGATTGAAAAAACTCTTGTTCCGAGACTTCGGAGGCCTGGGTGTGGTGGCGAATAAAAACGACATCCGTCTTCTGGTAATGCCGCATCAGGAAGAGGTACAGCAGAATGAAAAATCGTTTGGCCAGATCCTTGCGCGCCTCGTCCATCGACCCCGAAACATCCATCAAACAGAACATCACAGCTTTGGAAGCCGGCAAAGGCACTCTGACCCGGTTACGAAAACGCAGATCAAAAGGGTCGAGAAACGGAATTCTCATGAGCCGGCGTCCCAAGGCCTCAATCTGGGCTTTCAGCGCAAGTATCTCGCTGCGTGGCGTGAGCGCATCACGCTGCATCGCGACCAGCAACGCTTGCAATTCCCTCATTTGTTTTCGGGCATCACCGCCCATGGCGATACGCCGGCTAAGCGCGATGCGCATTGATCGCACGACATGCAGGTTGGTCGGCGTACCTTCTGAAATAAAACCAGCACGCTGCATTTTCCATTCCAGCGCATCGGGCAGCAGCTGTGTACGCACCAGATGCGGTAGAGCCAGATCATCGAAGAAATACTGCATGAACTCTTCACGCGTGATGCGAAACACAAAGTCATCTTCGCTGACGCCGTCCGGACTGGCACCCGGACCCTGTCCGCCACCCCCGCCCTTTTTCGGCCGGGAAATATGATCGCCACGCACGAATTCCTCGTTACCGGGGTGCACCCGCTCCTGCGTGCCTCCCGGCCCGTGGCCAAACACTGGCTCTGACACATCCCGACGCGGCAAGGTGATGTCTTCGCCCTGCTCTATGTCGCGGATACCCCGACCCGCGACGGCTTTGCGAACAGCGTCCCGAATCTGATCGCGGTAGCGCCGCAGGAACCGTTCTCGGTTGCCTATCGATTTGTTCTTGCCCGACAAGCGCCTATCGATGACTTGCTGGAGCATCCTGATCCCCGGTTGGTCTGTAAAGGCGCGCGCAGTACATCACTGCGGGCTTCAGGAACTCTTGCGAACTCTGAGGTACCACTCGCACAGCAAGCGCACCTGACGGGCGCTATACCCCTTGGCCACCATGCGGTTGAGGAAGTCTTCGTGCTTTTGCTTCTCTTCCGCGCTCGCCTTGGCGTTGAATGAAATGACAGGCAACAGGTCTTCCGTATTCGAAAACATTTTCTTTTCGATCACCGCGCGCAGCTTCTCGTAACTGGTCCAGGCCGGATTCTTGCCGGCGTTGTTAGCGCGTGCGCGCAGCACGAAGTTGACGATCTCGTTACGGAAATCCTTCGGGTTACTGATGCCAGCCGGTTTTTCTATTTTCTCCAACTCGGCATTGAGCGCCGAACGGTCAAAGATCTCGCCTGTATCGGTATCCCGGTACTCCTGGTCCTGAATCCAGAAATCTGCGTAGGTCACGTAGCGGTCGAAAATGTTTTGTCCGTATTCCGAGTACGACTCTAGATAGGCAGTCTGAATTTCCTTGCCGATGAATTCTGCGTAGCGCACCGCCAGATTTTCCTTGATGAACGCGAGGTAGCGCTGCTCGATCTCGGGCGTGAATTGCTCACGCTCGATTTGCTGCTCCAACACGTACATCAGATGTACCGGGTTGGCGGCGATTTCGGTGGAATCAAAATTGAAAACCTTGGAGATGATCTTGAAAGCGAAGCGGGTCGAGACACCGCTCATGCCTTCGTCCACCCCGGCGTAGTCACGATACTCCTGGTAGCTTTTGGCTTTCGGGTCGGTGTCTTTCAGATTTTCACCGTCGTACACCTGCATCTTGCTGAAGATGCTGGAGTTTTCAGGCTCTTTGAGGCGCGTCAGCACGGCAAACTGCGCCATCATCTTCAGCGTGCCGGGTGCGCAGATCGCGCCGGCCAACGAAGAGTTGCGAATCAGTTTTTCGTAGATCTTGACCTCCTCTGACGAGCGCAGACAATACGGCACTTTGACGATGTAAATCCGGTCCAGAAAAGCCTCGTTATTTTTGTTGTTTTTAAATGCTTTCCATTCGCTTTCATTGGAGTGCGCCATCACAATGCCGTCGAAAGGAATCGCACCAAACCCTTCCGTTCCCTTAAAATTTCCCTCCTGGGTTGCTGTCAACAAGGGGTGCAGCACCTTGATCGGCGCCTTGAACATCTCGACGAACTCGAGCAGGCCTTGATTGGCCAGGCACAAGCCACCGGAATAGCTGTAGGCGTCCGGATCGTCCTGGGCGAAAGTTTCCAGCTTGCGAATATCAATCTTGCCGACCAACGAGGAAATATCTTGATTGTTTTCATCGCCGGGTTCGGTCTTGGCGATCGCGCACTGCCGCAGGACGGACGGGAAACGCTTGACGACCCGGAATTTTCGGATGTCGCCGCCGAACTCTTCCAGACGCTTAACCGCCCAAGGCGACATGATGCGCTGAAGGTAGCGCGGAGCAATGCCGTATTGAGATTGAAGCACCGGAGCATCTTCGGCGCTGTTGAACAGGCCTAGCGGCGACTCATTAACAGGCGAGTCTTTCAACGCATAAAACGGCACCTGCTCCATCATCTGTTTGAGCCGCTCTGCTATCGAAGACTTGCCGCCACCGACCGGTCCTAACAGGTAAAGAATCTGCTTCTTTTCCTCCAGTCCCTGCGCCGCATGGCGAAAGTAAGACACCACCTGTTCGATCGGGTCTTCCAGCCCATAGAAATCGCGGAAGGCCGGGTAGATCTTGATCACCTTGTTGCCAAAGATGCGCGACAAGCGCTGATCATGGTGGGTGTCAAATATCTCCGGCTCACCGATTGCCGCAAGAATACGTTCGGCCGCAGTTGCATAAACAAGCGGGGTTTTTTTGCAAAGCTCGAGGTACCCCTCAAGCGACAATTCTTCTTCCCGCGTCTGTTCATAACGCGTCAGAAAGTTACGGACAACATCCATAAAACCTCCTTCTCAGGCGGGGCCTGTGAACCACATCAAGTTGAGAAACTATCAACACCACTTTACCGTATACCTGACCTGAATGTATACCCTGACTCGGGTGAAGGATAGAGTGCAAATACGACAAAAAGTTCTACATCAGCAGGTCAACATCAAAGGCATCTCATTGAAGACCTGATTTTTGCCACTGTTGAATTATTTGTTCAAGCCGTTTTTTGCACTTCGCTGTGCGATAGCAGCATTACGTCACGCGGCTGCAGATCTTTAAGCTTGTGATCGCTCCACACTTGGCGCCAGCGTCGCGCTCCAGGCAGACCGTGGCGCAACCCCAGCATATGCCGTGCAATTGAACTCCAGGGCGTGCCATGCGCGGCTGCCTCTTGGGCCATGTAATGCACCATCTGCTCTTCGACAGTTTCGCGGGTCAGTTCGGCGATCGGCTCCGCTCCGTAAAACGCTGCATCCCACGACGCCAGCCACCACGGATTGTGATAAGCCTCGCGGCCCACCATGACACCATCGAGCCCGCGGAGTTGCTCGGCAACTTGTTCAGGGGTGGTGATTCCCCCATTTACGACGATGTTGAGGCCGGGAAATTCAGCCTTGAGGCGCTGTACCAGTTCGTAGCGCAGTGGCGGCACCTCGCGGTTTTCCTTTGGACTAAGACCCTTTAGCCAAGCGTTTCGCGCATGCACGATGAAGGTTGGGCAGCCGGCCTCACTCACAGCCCCCACAAAGTCGCGCACAAACTCATAACTCTCGTTTTTGTCAATGCCAATCCGGTGTTTGACGGTGATTGGCACTGCCACCACATCGACCATGGCTTTGACGCAGTCGGCCACCAGTTGAGGCTCGGCCATCAGACAGGCGCCAAACGCGCCGCGCTGCACGCGCTCGCTAGGGCATCCACAATTGAGGTTGATTTCGTCATACTCCCACAACTCACCTAGCTTGGCGCAGCGCGCCAGATCGGCCGGCTCGCTGCCTCCAAGCTGCAGCGCCACGGGATGCTCTTGGGCATTGAAGCGCAGGTGACGCGCGACATCGCCATGAAGCAGCGCCCCAGTGGTCACCATCTCGGTGTAAAGCAAGACGTTTTTGCTGAGCAGCCGGTGAAAGTAACGGCAGTGGCGGTCAGTCCAATCCATCATCGGGGCGACGGACAACTTCCAGTGACTGGCGGGAACCGGGGTAAGACTTGGCATGCACCGATTATCCCAGCCCGTTTTGGCGCCTGGCGCCTTTGAGACTTTGCCCTCAAGCCACGCCTCCAATACCGCTACGACCAGTTGATCAATTTTGCCCATGAACTGCTCGTAACTGCGAGTCTTGACGAAGGCGAAAGCCCAAGCGGTCGCGGATATCCTGGCTGAGGGCGGCGTGCCCGGCCACACAAGGCGCAGCTTAAAGCTACTCGGGCAATATCGGACAGAATTCGAATCCAGCTTTATGACCAAGGCGCATCGGCCGTATTGGCTTATTTTTTTTGCTGCCACTGGGTAGCTGCTGGAGTGCGGTCGGGATAAGCAGAGCACTGTGACCCCGCCCGCAACTCGCGCAGCGTAATTGAAACAAAAATCCGGCTCTTGCGGCTATCTGGCCCAGCGCACGAGGATGCTAGCGATATCAATCGCCCCTCTTAAACAACAGCCTTATTTTCACGCCGTTTAAATTGATCACCCAATCCAGGAACCCGTTGAAATGACACCGCACCGACCATGGCATCCGATGCGCAGTCGCCTGGCAGTGGCGGCACACTTTCGCGCACGGGATGCCTTGGAGGATGCTGCTGTCGACAATTTCAGACCATCTCAGGCCTCTGATTTGTATTCTTCCATCAACTCCATTTTTCGTTGGCTGAGTTCATCGGCCATGAACACCAGGTCCAACTTTGACTTACGCGCCTTCACAAAAATTTCTTCGCGTTCTTCCTTGACATGGTGGTCGATATATTCGCCCAGCACCGTAACTCTGGCGTCGTACAAATCGTCTTCGGGGCTCATCCCCGAAATCTGCGCAATCAGGTCTTTGGCGGTACCGTGTTCCACTTCGGCTTCATCAAACAAGAAATCATCGTCGATGGCATCGCGGAGTTGGGGATAGAAAATTTCCTCTTCAATTTGCGCATGTACAGTCAATTCCTGGCAAATCTGCTCAGCGATGCCCAGTTTTTCTTCTGAGGGTGCGTCGGCATTACAAAGCTTCTTGTAGTCGTTGAAAAGTTTCTTGACTGCCACATGATCGGCGTCCAGCAGGTCTACGGCATCATTTTTCTTGGCGAGTGCTTTAGGCATGACGAGTCCTCTTTCATGTTAAGAAATTGTGGATGGGATAGCAGCAGGCCCACCAGTCCGCAAACCTGCCGCTCAGTAAATTTAGGCAGGCACTAGCGACTAACCTGTCGGACACCCCTGAGGAAGCATGTAGGAGAAAATGAACTCGCCACACACACTTACCGCAGGCAGTCGCTGGGCCAAAAAATGCGTTTTTCTCAAGCGCAACTGCCTGCCGCCTATGTTCTCAGGACGGGTACTATAAGTGGTCACGCAAGCGCAGCATGGTTGCGTAACCGGTGAGCAACGCCTAATCAATGACCAACGAGCCCATGCTCAGGGCCCAGGAAAAAACGATGCAACCCATGCCGCTCTCCCTACGCACAACCCCTGCTGATGGTCCGCTCTGGTGGATTCACAAGCGCAGGCTGGCCATGCTCCTGCCGCCAGCGCTGGTTACTCTTTTGATTGCCTGTACTTCTGTGCCGCTGCCCCCCTGGACGCCGGCTAATGCGCCCGCCACAAGCGCGCCCGGCGGCGCTGAGACAAGCAAGCCGCCCCCACCCGTTGCCGTAGAGACATTCCCGGTGGCGCCGCCTGCGACCTTTGGACCACCCACCGCGCCCGCCAATCAGCCGGCACCGTATAGCGAAGCAGTGGCTGCCCGCTTTGCAGCACCATCGGTGAGTTACAGCACCCCCGGCCTGCAAAGCGGCCGCATTGCCTTCACCAGCCAGTCCGAAATTCAGGCTTGGTTGCGCGACCAGGCGGCGTCTGCGTCACGATCAGGCATCAAAGCCGCCGTACTTCCCTTTGGCAAATCTCAGCGCGGCGAAACATTGGAGGCGCTGGTCCTGACCCGCGGCAGCGCCACAGACCCAGCGGCATTGATGGCGACCGGACGGCCGACCGTTCTGCTGATTGGTCAGCAGCATGGGGACGAACCTGCCGGCAGCGAGGCACTGCTGGTGATTGCAAGGGAATTGGCGCAAGGTCTGCTCCAAGCGACGCTTGAACGCATCAACGTGGTGATAGTTGCGCGTGCCAATCCCGATGGCGCTGACCAAAACCAGCGCGGCACCACGGGCGGGCTGGACATGAACCGCGACCACTTGCTGCTCAACACGCCGGAGGCACAGGCGCTGGCCGCGCTTACGCGCGACTATCTCCCCACGGTGGTAGTAAATGCCCATGAATACAGCCCCGTAAACCTTTTCCTGGAAAAATTTGGCGCAGTCCAGAAATTCGACGCGTTGTTGCAGTACGCCACCAATGCCAATACCTCAGAATTTCTAACCAAGGCCGCCGAAGAATGGTACCGCCGCCCGCTGCTTGCCGCGCTCAAGGGCCAGGGTCTTACAACAGAGTGGTACTACACCACCTCGTCCGATCTGGCCGATAGAAAAGTTTCTATGGGTGATTTACGGCCCGATTCCGGCCGCAATGTGGGCGGGTTGAAAAATGCTGTCAGCCTGCTGGTCCAAAGCCGCGGCACGGGCTTGGGCCGATTGCATATCCAGCGGCGTGTGCACACCCATGTCACGGCTCTCAGCAGCGTGCTGGCCAGCACGGCACAGCGCGCCGTCGAACTCAGCCAGTTGCGCCCGTATATTGACAAGGCCATCAGTGCCCAAGCCTGCAAAGGTGAGGCCATCGTGCAAGCCGCTCCCACCGAGGCCCAGTACGATCTGGTTATGCTGGACCCGGTCAGCGGGACCGACAAGGCCGTCACGGTCGATTGGGACTCGGCGCTGGCACTGCGCAGCCTCAAGACACGCGCACGTCCGTGCGGTTACTGGTTATCGGCGGCATCCAGCACAGCGGTCGAGCGGCTACGCTTGCACGGCGTGAAGGTTCTTCGCATCACCGAGCCCGGCTCTCTGCTTGGCGACAGCTACCGGGAGATCTCGCGCTCGGAGGGCGAGCGCCAGGATGGGCGCGAGCCTGTCCCAGGCGCCAGCCCTATCGTTCTGGCGCAGGTCAGCCTGACGCGCAGCGTGGTCGATGTAGCGCGCGGCAGTTATTATGTGCCGCTCAATCAGCCTTTGGGCAACCTGGTGCTCGCGGCGCTGGAACCCGACACCCAGAGCAGCTACTTTGCCAACCGGATTCTTGACGGCCTACAAAGCACAGTGCGCGTGATGGTGGAGCCCAACCTCAAGCTCGAAGAATTGCTCTAAGTTTGCGGAGGCAAGTACCTTACAGACGATAAAGGCCGCATCCGATTGCGCTCAATCTCTTTTTGCTGGTTAATGCGGGAAGTAATTAGCTGATTCATAAGGAGGTTTGCATGAAAAACTTTGAACTCACCCAAAAAATGTTGAGCTTAGGCGGCGTTTTTTACCCTACGGGTTATGCCTTCATCATGTTTCCATCCGTTGAAGATGCAATGCAGGTGGCCCGCGAACTGGAAACAAGCACTGACGGCATCATGCTGCTGACACCGACGACCATCCTGTCTCAAATCGGCAAGGCAGATGACCATTCGGATGTGGCGCTACCCAGTGTGGGAACTGAAGGCACCACCGTCCGCAAATACGTGGACTTGGCCCGGGAAGGCCACCACGCACTTATGATTCCAACTCACTCCGAGAAAACCACGGAGCAGGTAATGTCAGTGGTACGCAAGCTGCCTTTTTCATATGCACAAAGGTACCACCTGCTGGCAATTGAAGATTTGGAGTAGGCCTTCTGCCGGCCCCATCAGAGCAGCCAGCTCGGACAGGAACACCCTCGCAATCTTCGTTAAGGCGCAAGAGTCAACTCAACACGTCAAACGCCGGAGAACTTTTGATGATTGACCTGCATTACTGGCCCACACCCAACGGATGGAAAATTTCCATCATGCTGGAAGAATGCGGACTGCCCTACCGCTTTGTGCCTGTCAACATTGGCAAAGGGGCACAGTTTTCAGATGATTTTCTGGCCATAAGCCCGAACAACCGCATGCCGGCCCTCGTCGACCGCGCACCCGAAGGCGGGGGTGCGCCCGTGGCGGTGTTTGAAAGCGGTGCCATTTTGCTGTACCTGGCAGAGAAAACCGGGTGCTTCCTGTCCGCTGAGCTGCGGGAGCGTTACCAGACACTGCAGTGGTTAATGTGGCAGATGGGCGGACTGGGGCCGATGGCCGGGCAAAACGGCCATTTCCTGTTGTACGCGCCTGAAAAGATTCCTTATGCCATAGACCGTTACGGCCAGGAGGTGGACCGGCTTTACGGCGTTCTCAACGCACAGCTGGCGCGTACCGGCGCTTATGTTGCTGGCCCAGACTATGGTATCGCCGATATGGCTATTTTCCCCTGGGTACGCACGCACAAGGCGCAGCAGGTTGATCTGCAAAAATTTCCACAGGTGCAGCGCTGGTACGACACGCTGTTCCAGCGACCCGCCGTCAGACGCGGGCTGGACCTGGGCAAAGAACTGCGCGCCCCGGCCCTGACGGATGAAGCACGCAAAGCCCTGTTTGGCCAGACCGCGCAAAGCGTGCAACAGGGAGAACACAAAAGTGTTTAACCTCAAAAAAGCGAGACCCGAATGATTGAATTTTTCTTTGACTGCTCCAGTCCCTGGACCTACCTGGCCTTTCGCAACCTTCAGCCGCTGGCGGCCGAACTCAAAGAGCCGATCAGCTGGCGGCCGGTGCTGGTGGGCGGCATTTTCAACAGCGTCAATCAAGGCATTTATACGGCACGCGAAGACATGAACGCGCCCAAGAATCGCTACATACTCAAAGACGTGCAAGACAGCGCACGCGAGGCAGGGCTAAAGATCAGATTTCCGCCCCAGGTTTTTCCGGTCAACAGCGTCAAGGCGATGCGCGGCTGCCTGTGGATTGCCCAGGACCCGCAGGCGCGGGGTCGTTTCGTCGACTTTGTTGAGGCCGTGTTTGCAGCCTATTTTGGCCAAGACGAAGACATCTCCCAAGACGAGGTGCTCGCCAAAATCTGTCGCAAGGTCGGCCTTGACGAGCAGGCATTTTTCGCAGGCATTGTCATGCCAAACATCAAGGAACAGCTGAAAGCCAACACCGACGAAGCCGTCCGGCGCGGCGCTTTTGGCTCCCCCACTTTCTTCGTCGGCGATGACATGTATTTCGGCAATGACCGCTTGTCACTGGTGCGGTCGGCCGTGCTGCGCGCGCGGGGTAACGCCCCGCCGTCACCGCCATAAAAAAACCCGCCGAAGCGGGTTTTTTTATGGCGCGTGAGCGCACTCAGCCCATGTGCAGGCCGCCGTTGAGCGAGAAATCCGCACCGGTGGCATAGCCGCCTTCGTCCGATGCAATCCAGGAAATGATGGATGCAATCTCTTCGGGCTGGCCCAGCCGCTTGGCCGGTACGCCCGCGACAATTTTCTCCAGCACCTCGGGGCGTATAGCCTTGACCATGTCGGTGCCGATGTAACCCGGACTCACGGTGTTGACGGTCACACCCTTGCTGGCCACTTCCTGGGCCAGCGCCATGGTGAAGCCGTGCAGGCCAGCCTTGGCGGTTGAATAATTCACCTGGCCAAATTGGCCTTTCTGGCCGTTGACCGACGATATGTTGACGACGCGACCAAAACCGGCCTGAACCATGTCTTCAATGACCTGCTTGGTCACATTGAACATGCTGTCAAGGTTGGTCGAAATAACGGCATCCCAATCGGACTTGCTCATTTTTCGAAACTGTCCGTCGCGCGTAATGCCAGCGTTGTTCACCAGCACCGTGACCGGGCCATGGTCGGCCTTGACTTTGTCGAAGGCCGCCACCGTGGAATCCCAATCGCCCACGTTGCCCACGGATGCGTGAAAGGTGTAGCCCAGGGCCTTTTGCTCGTCCAGCCATTTGGTGAAATCACGCGTTGGCCCGCAGCCCGCCACCACCGTGAAGCCATCTTTGGCCAGCCTCTGGCAGATGGCGGTTCCGATACCGCCCATACCACCCGTGACGTAAGCTACTCGTGTTGTCATTGCCTTCTCCTTGATTTTGTAACTGTTGCGAAATTATTTTGCTATTAAATTAATAGCTGACTACGCCCGTTCTTATTGGGCGTAAGCTTGTTTTAGCTGATATTCAGCGTTCCACACAGAGGGCAACCCCCATACCGCCACCAATGCACAGACTGGCAATGCCTTTTTTGGCGTCGCGGCGCACCATTTCGTGCAGCAGCGTTACCAGGATGCGGCAACCGGACGCGCCAATCGGGTGACCAATGGCAATAGCGCCGCCGTTGACGTTGACCTTGCTGGTGTCCCAGCCCATCTCATTGTTCACCGCACAGGCCTGCGCCGCAAAAGCTTCGTTGATTTCGAGCAGGTCCAGCTCTTGCGCCTTCCAACCGGCCCGGGCCAGCGCCTTGGTCGATGCCGGCACCGGCCCCATACCCATGAAGGCCGGATCCAGTCCCGTGGTGGCGTAGCTGGCAATGCGCGCCAGCGGCTTCAAACCCAGCGCCGCAGCCTTTTTGGCGGTCATGACCATGACGGCGGCCGCGCCATCGTTCAGGCCCGACGCGTTGCCAGCGGTGACACTACCGGCCTTGTCAAACGCCGGGCGCAAACCGGCCAGCACATCAGCATTGGTTTTGCGGTTGATGAACTCATCGGCAGCAAACAGCATCGGTTCGCCTTTTTTCTGCGGTAGGGAAATAGGAATGATCTCGTCCTTGAAACGGCCGGCATCCTGCGCGGCTGCGGCCTTGGTCTGGCTGGCCAGCGCCAGCGCGTCCTGCGCTTCACGGCCTATGCTGTATTTTTTGGCAACGTTTTCTGCCGTGATGCCCATGTGGTACTGGTTGTAGACGTCCCAGAGACCGTCAACGATCATGGTGTCAACCATCTTCCAGTCGCCCATGCGCTGGCCTTCGCGCGAACCGTTCAGGACGTGCGGCGAGGCACTCATGTTTTCCTGGCCCCCGGCAATCACGATTTCGCTGTCACCGGTTGCCACGGCTTGCGCGGCCAGCATGACGGACTTCAGCCCCGAGCCGCAGACCGCGTTGATCGTCAGGCCCGGAATACCGTGCGGGAAACCGGCCTTGATGACCGCCTGGCGCGCCGGATTTTGGCCGACACCGGCCGCCAGAACCTGGCCCATGATGACTTCACCGACCTGTTCGGCGCTCAAACCGGAGCGCTCCAGCACCGCCTTGATGACGGCGGCGCCCAACTCGGTTGCCGGCATTTTTGCCAGCGAGCCACCAAATTTTCCGACTGCGCTGCGGCCGGCTGAAACGATAACGATGTCTTCCATGATGCTGATCCCGTTGTGAAGTGATGAGTGAATGTAAATGTGAATGTGAATGTAATTGTCAGAGTGAAATTAGCCTGGTCGCGCTTCAGGCCTTGACCTTGACATAGCTTCCCGGCGCAGCCTCAATAACCCTGTGCTTGCGGCTGCCGTAGCCTTTGGGCGCAGCCACCTGCTTGCCGGCATGCCCTTGGAGCCAGTCGGCCCAGTCTGGCCACCAGCTGCCGGGGTGCTCGGTCGAGCCCTTGAGCCAGTCGGCCTGCGCCACGGGAAATTTGCCGTGTGGCAGCTTGTCATGGGTCCAGTAGCTGCGCTTGTTTTTGGTGGGCGGATTGATGACGCCGGCAATATGGCCCGAAGCGCCCATCACAAAACGCTTTTTGCCGGGGAGAACCTGCGTCGACGCATAGGCACCGCCAATCGGCACGATATGGTCCTCACGCGAACCGTAGATATAGACCGGCATATCGAGCTGGCTCAAATCGACTTTCTCGCCACACACCACGGTTTTGCCCGGCTTGATCAGGTTGTTTTCGAAATAGGTGTTGCGCAAATACCAGGCGTAAAACGGGCCGGGCAGATTGGTCGAATCACTGTTCCAGTAAAGCAAGTCAAACGGCGGCGGTGTTTCGCCTTTGAGGTAATTGCCGACCACGTAATTCCACACCAGGTCGTTGGGACGCAGAAAACTGAATGTGGATGCCAGCTCCTGCCCCTTGAGCAGCCCGCCCTTGCCCATCTCTGACTCGCGCTGGCTGACGGAAGCTTCGTCAATAAAAATGTCCAGAATGCCGGTATCGCCAAAGTCAAGCATTGAGGTCAGCAGCGTGACACTGGCCACCGGCTTTTCACCGCGCGCTGCCAGCACCGCCAGCGCGGTTCCCAAAATGGTGCCGCCCACGCAGAAACCCAGGGCATTGATGGTTTTGGCACCGGTTATTTCTTGCACCACCTCGATGGCCTTGATGGCGGCGTGCTCGATGTAGTCGTCCCAGCTCTTGCCGGCCATCGACTCATCGGGGTTGCGCCAGCTCACCACGAAAGTGCGGTGGCCTTGCGCCACCGCATAGCGGATCAGTGAGTTCTCGGGCTGCAGATCAAGAATGTAAAACTTGTTGATGCAGGGCGGCACGAACAGGAAAGGCTTTTCGTGGACCTTGGCGGTCAGCGCCTTGTATTCAAGCAGCTGGAAGAATTCGTTTTCAAACACCACCGCGCCCTCGGTCGTGGCAACGTTTTTGCCAACCTCAAAAACGCTCTCGTCGGTCATCGACACATGGCCCTGCTTCATGTCGTGCATCAGGTTTTGCAGGCCCTTGGCGATGCTTTCCCCCTTGCTGTCTATGGCTTTTTGCTGGGCTTCGGCATTCAGGGCCAGAAAATTGCTGGGTGCGCAAGCCGCCATCCACTGCTCGACCGCGAAGCGAATCCGTGCCCGGGTTTTGGCATCGCCTTCCACCGCCTCGGCCAGTCCCATCAGCGCACTGGCGTTGATCAAATAGGTGGAAGCAGCAAACCCCGAAACCGGATTGGCCTTCCACGCCTCAGAGGAAAAGCGTCGATCAGGCGGAGCTTGTGCCGCCCCATCGGCGCTGGCCAGCAGGCCCTTGTTCCATAGCGCCGAGGCATCTTCAAGGTAGCGCTGCTGCAGCGCCTGCAGCTTGAGTGGATCGAAGTGTATGGGTGGCTGAGCCTGGCTCGGCTGAGGCAGCTTGAATTGAGACAGGTCCATGGGAGGAAAACCTGCCGGCATGCCGACCGGCGCCAAAGCGCCCATGGCCTGCTGCAGGCCCGCACCAAAGGTTTCTTGCATCTGTTGGGCCAGCTGGGCCCAGTTTGCGTCAGAATTCATCGTGTCTCCTTGCTGGTTGGGGTCTTGCTGACCCTTTTTATATCCCCTTTCAGTATCGTGTTATTTGCTTCTGAATTCCTGACAAAACTGGGAGTTTTATGTATTTGATCGTTATCGCCTGGATCTATGTCGTGCTCATGATGAGTGTGGCCGAAGCCACCAACAGCACCGGTACTTTGCTGGGCGCATTGATTACATTTGTACTTTATGGGCTGGTACCGGTGGCGCTGGTGATTTACCTGATGGGCGCGCCGGCACGCAGCAAGGCGATCAAGAAACGTGAGGCGGACGAACGGGCACGTCGCAGCGCGGCCGAATCGGCTGGATCTGGCGCGGCGTCAGTCCAGCCAGATGCAGGCGGCCATGCGCCCGGTAGTTCCGAAGCCGCTGCTGGCGTCGCGCCGGTGCGAAAAGAACCTTAAGGGGTTGCTCACGGTGCACCAGGGCGCGCTGCCGTCGTTGCCATAAATCTGTGTAACGCCCAACGCCTGCAAGCGCAGGCGCGCCAGGCCTTGCAGATCGGCCAAATACTTGCATTCCCCGCTTGCATCGGCTGGCGCCAGGGCGACAAAACAGCGGCTGGCTTTGGGCTGCGCCGCGACAAACGCCGCCCTCACTTCAGCTCCCACCTCAAAGGCCGAAGGTCCAATGCACGGGCCCAGCCATGCTATTGTTTTAATAGCTGCTTGCGCCCGTCCTGATTGGGCTAGAGCCCTAAATGATGCATAAACGGCCTCCAGAACGCCGTTTTGACCGGCTTCAAGGCCGCCCCCCGCCAGACCGCGCCAGCCGGCATGCGCGGCAGCCACCACATCGCCCACCTCGGTACTCAGCAGCACCGGCAGGCAGTCGGCCACCATGACGGTGCAAGCCAGTTGGCGCTGCGTCGTCACGCAGGCGTCCGCCTGCAGTCCATCGCTGCTGGCGCTGTCCAGCGTCAGCACCGCGCTGCCATGAACCTGCTTGAGAAATACTGCCCGAGTGCCGCTGGCGCGTTGCAGCAGCGCGCGGTTGGCCTGGACCTGCGCCGGCTGGTCGCCCACATGGTCGCCCAGGTTCATGCTGGCATAAGGCGCGGAAGAAACCCCGCCGGCACGCGTGGTAAACAGCGCCCGGACATTGCCAGGCGCTGGCCAGTCGGGCACTACCCAGTCGACGGGCCAGGCGCCGGGCGCCGCAGGCAGGCTTTGCATCAAGCCTCGAAGTCGGGACAGGCCGACGGTTGCGCCTTCTGAAAAGCCGGCAATGCCATGCAGGCCTCGAAGGCCGCCATGGTGCGCGGCAAGCCGTCAAGGTTCACGTCAAAACGCCTGGCATTAAAGATTTGCGGCACCAGGCAGCAGTCGGCCAGCGTAGGCGTGTCGCCGTAGCAAAATCGGAAATGGCGGGCGGCCGGCAACTGGCTGAGCTGCCGCTCGAAAGCTTCCAGCCCGTCACGACACCAATGCCGGTACCAGCTGTTCTTGGCCTCGTCCACCACCTTCAGCTCCTTCACCAAATACTTGAGCACGCGCAGGTTGTTCAGCGGATGAATTTCGCAGGCAATTGACTGCGCCAGCGCGCGCACCTTGGTGCGGCCCAGGGCATCGACGGGCAGCAGCGCTGGCGCGGGATGCTTCTCGTCAAGGTATTCAATGATGGCCATCGATTGCGACAACCTTTCGCCATCTACCTCCAGCATGGGCACCAGCGTGTCAGCCGACAGCGCCGCATAAGGTTCATTCCTGTGGTCCCCCTTGGCAATATGGACCGCAACGTATTCGTGGGGCAGCCCCTTGAGTTCAAGCGCAATACGCACGCGAAAGGAGGCGGACGAGCGGAAATAGCTGTAAAGTTTCATGGAGAAAGCATAAACCGAAACAGTCCGTGGAGGCATTCCGCAGCCCGCCTGGTTGGCCCGGGAAGAATCGCCTGCGCGACTGAACGGCGGGACCGGCGCCACTACCATCACCCCTCCTGCAACAACCCGATAAACCTGGAGACACCCATGAGCGCCATCGCCGCCCTTGCTGACTTGACCAACCACCAGGTCTGCCTGGCCAGCCGCCCGGTCGGCCTGCCGACCCGCGCCAATTGGACCTTTTCCAGCGAGCCGGTGGCAGCACCCGGCCCCGGCGGCGTGCTGGTCAAGACGCTGTACCTGTCGCTCGACCCGGCCATGCGCGGCTGGATGAACGAAGGCAAAAGTTATATCGCGCCGGTGGAGCTTGGCGCCGTCATGCGCGCCGGCGGCGTGGGCCAGGTGATCGCCTCGCAAAACCCGGCGTTTGCCGTGGGCGACTATGTCAATGCCGGGCTGGATGTGCAGGAATACTGCCTGATTGCGCAGGACCAATTAAAGCGCAGCGGCATGTTCAGGATAGACCCGCGCCTGGGGCTGACGCCCTGGCTCAATGTGTTGGGCATGCCCGGCATGACCGGCTACTTTGGCCTGTTTGACGTTGGCCAGCCCAAAGCTGGCGACACCCTGGTGGTGTCCGGCGCGGCCGGCGCGGTAGGCCAGACGGTGGGGCAACTTGCCAAGCTCAAGGGTTGCCGCGTGGTGGGCATCGCTGGCGGCCAGGCCAAGTGCGACTGGGTCGTCAACGAGCTGGGCTTTGACGCCTGCATCGACTACAAGAACGGCGATGTAAAGGCCGGCCTGAAAGAGCACTGCCCCAAAGGCGTAGACATCTATTTTGACAATGTAGGCGGCGAGATTCTCGACACCGTGCTGACCCGCATTAGCCGCGGTGCCCGCATCATCATTTGCGGCGCCATCAGCCAGTACAACAACACCACGCCCGTCAAAGGCCCGGCCAATTACCTTTCGCTACTGGTGAACCGCGCCCGCATGGAAGGCATTGTGGTGTTTGACTATGCCGACCGTTACCCGCAGGCGGTGGCCGAATTGGCGGGCTACCTGAAAGCCGGCACGATGAAAAGCAGGGAAGACGTGGTGCAGGGCCTGGACAATTTCCCAGAGGCCCTGCTCAAGCTGTTCAACGGCGAGAACTTTGGCAAGCTGGTGTTGCAGGTGGCATCAGAGTAAGCCGCCCAGTGCCGGGTGTACCGGGTGTGCCGGACCTACCGGGCCAGCGGGCGTTTGCGTCTTGCCGGCCGCACCGAAGCGGTTTCCCGCCTGCTTGATAGCCCAGAACAGCTCGAGCAGTGCCGGGTTGTTCAGCCGCGGCTCTCCCATAATAATTAGCCAGTAGCCGGCACCGTCGACCCAGAACGGCACAAACGAACAGCTCGGTTGCAAGAACGGAGCGCCGCCATGAAAGGCCACGCAACGGGTGGCACCATCCCAGCCACGCCGCGCCTGGCGCGCAGCAAATTCCGAATAGTCGGCGGCGGCAGCGCTCACAATCTCGGCCTGGTCCTGCGCCATGCCGGCCCGCCCCAGGCAGAAGCCCCCCTCCGACGCCAGCACCGCGCGGCACTCACCCGACAGCGAAGCGATCACCCTCGGCAAGAAGTCGTCCAGCCGCGCCTTCGGGCTCTGCACCGGGCGGCGCAAGGGCTGTACCCAGCCGTTGACTACGGCGCTTGAGAAAACGGCCGGTGCCTGCACATGGGCGCTGGTCCAGTCCACCATGTCCAGCGTCCACTCGCCGGCCAGCAGGGCTTGCAAGGCCAGTTCGGTCTCACCCGGCGTCTTGCAGGCAAACGCGTGCAGGGCGCCCGCCGGCGTCAGCGCGAACCATTGAGCGGCCGGGCTGCGCGTGCTTTTAGTGTTGTTAGTCAAGCAGCGCGTCCATCAGATCCATCATGACCTCGGCATCTTCCGGTGTCATGGCCTCGAAACCCTTGGGCAGACCCAGCGCGTCGAGCACTGCGTCGTCCCCCTTCTCGTGACCGATGCCGAGCAGCGCCTCGCGCAAGAAGGGTAAATTGCTAAGCATCCGAGGATGCGCCAACATGACGTGAGAAATATCACTAATCTGGCTTTCAATCAACACGCGCATCTGGCTGCGCGTGGTCTGCGTCAGCGAGGCATAGACCTCGGCCAGGAAGAACGCGGCCTGCACCTTGCCGCTGATCGCCAGTCGGGCGGCGGCCTGGAAGCTGTCCACGACGACCCATTCGATCATGGGTTCGATCAGGTCGGCCGGCTCCAGCAGACGCAAACCGATCAGCTTGATGTCCTGGTGCTCGGTCAACGCGATACGGTTGCCCGGCTTGATGTCCTCGACCCTGTGCAGAGCGGATTCAACCTCGGTTGCGATCACCATCTCGTCGAAGCACTGGGCCGGCCGCGCGAACGGGACATAGCCTTGGTCGCGAATCATGCGGGTGGCATCAAAGGGGTTGGCATACACCAGGTCGGCTTTGTCCTGCGCCAGCAAGGCGGCCTGCTCGGTCGGGCTGGCCGGCGTCAGCAGGTGCAGGCGCAGCCCGGATCGGCGCTGCAGCGTCGTGTTGAGCATGTGCCAACCGGCGAAACGCTGCGGCGCGAAGTCGGGGGCGATCAGAAAATTGAGGGTCATGAGGCAGCCTTCTCTTGCTCCAGCCATTGACGGTAAAGCGGGATCAGTACGGCGATGCAGGTACGCGAGGGCTTGCGGCGCACCGAGGTATAGCCGGTGCATTGGCCGTTGCGTATATTGGGTACAGTCGTAGCGTAGACCCAATAGTAGGCGCCGTCGCGCCGCAAATTCTTCACGTAGCCATGCCATTTCCGGCCTTGCGCGACGGTTTCCCACAAATCCTGAAAGACCCGCTTGGGCATGTCGGGATGGCGAAGGATGTGGTGCGAGGCGCCTATCAGTTCCTCGCACGTCCAGCCGCTGGTTTCGACAAAAGCGTCATTGGCATGCGTGATGAGGCCGGCCAGGTCGGCGCGGGAAACGATCAGGCGCCCGTTCGGAAACGGCACTTCAACATTGGTAGGGAAGACGGTGCGCGACTGGCCATCTGCGTAGTTCAGGCGCACCGCCACTGCGTCGGCGGACAGAGCCGTCATGTCGGAGAGCGGCATGCTGATCACCATCAGAGCAGATGCGACAGCGTTTCGGCTGCGCGCTTGATATCGAGGAAGATCAGACCCAGCTTGGCGTCGGACTTGGCCAGCACCGTCAGCACGGCCTCGGGGCCGACGGCACTCATGATCACATAACCGCGCTCGCCCTGGATCAGCACGCGCTCCAGCGAACCGCGCGTCAGCTCATGCGCGGCACGGTCGCCCAGCGACAGCAGGGCTGCGGACATTGCGCCCATGCGGTCCTCGTCCATGCCACGCGGCAGCGCCGAGGCCATCATCAGGCCGTCAATGGAAATCAGCGCCGACGCCTCGATATCGGCCGTTGAGCCATTCAGTTCTTTCAGCGCCTGCTGAAACTTGTCTGTGCGCATCCTCTTCCACTCCTTGACGTCGACCGAAACACCAGCCGTACATTAGATGGAATTGACGTCTTGTTACCTTTGACATAAATCAAACTTATTAGTAACAAAGTCTGCGGGGGCAGTAGACAACCTATGGCGATGCAAAATCGACGCCCACGGGCGCAGTATGCGCACAGACGCGCCTGACGGTTTGAGGTGAAGAGACCTCTGTTGCGCAACCAACCCGCTATGACCAGCCTATGAAACTAAAACAGGAGACTCCATGATTCTCGAACTCGCCGACATCCGCATTCAGCCCGGCCAGCAGGACGCTTTTGACGAAGCCATTCAGCGCGCCATCCGCACCGTGGTTGGCAAAGCCAAGGGATTTCAGGGCTACAAGGTCAACAAAGGCATCGAAAGCCCCGAGCGCTACCTGCTGCAGATTTTTTGGGAAACGCTGGAAAACCACACCGTGGACTTTCGCGGCTCTCCAGCGTTTACGGAGTGGCGCGCCATTGTGGGACCGTTTTTTGCCGGCCCGCCCACGGTGGAGCATTTCGAGCTGCTGGCCAAATCGGACTGAGTTGAACCTTTCGGTGGTGCAGCACCGGCTTATTAACTGTCCGCTTCGTGCCCGGCAATCAGCTTGCCAAGCAGCAAGCCAAATTGGGCTCGTTCGTCTTCGTCGAGCGGGCCGACGATACGTTGCTGGGCACGGCTCACCGCGCGCTGCATTTGTAAGGCGATCTGCTCGCCTTGCGGAGCGATCCAGAGAAGTTTGCGGCGTTTGTCAGCCGGATCAGCCACCCGCTTCACCCATTCCTTGGCTTCGAGCCGGCCAATCACCGAGCCAAGTGTTGCCGGATCAAACACAACCCGCCCCGCCAACGTGATCTGATCCTCGCCGGGGCGGTCTATCAGCGCATTCAGAATGGCAAACTGCACCGGCGTCGCATCAAAAGCGGCGGTCTCTTCCATGAAGATGGCCACCGCCAGCTGATGCGCCCGCCGAATCAAATGCCCGGGCGCTGCGGTGAAGTTAAAGCTTTTTGTCATGGTTTCAAGTTTAAATCTCAAGGGTAATCACCCAGACAACCCACCGTCATAGTAAGCATACTTATTATTAATCCAGCCCGCTACAGGCATCCAACATGGCACAAACAACTTCCTTCATTATTTCGGGCGGCGGCATTGGCGGCCTGGCAGCCGCGCTGGTGCTGGCGCAGGATGGCCATGCGGTGAGCGTGCTGGAACAGGCTGACGCCTTCAGCGAAATTGGCGCCGGCATCCAGCTCGGCCCCAATACCTTTCGGATGTTCGACTACATGGGCCTGACGGAAGCCGTCAACCGGGTGGCATTTTTCCCGCCCGGGCTGGGCATGAACGACGTGCGCACCGGCGAAAAAATCGTGCGCGTCAAGCTTGGCGACCTGGCCCGCGCTACTTACGGCTTTCCTTATGGTGTGATTTACCGAGCCGACCTGCACCAGCTGCTGCTGCAGGCCTGTCAGACGCGGCCCGGCATCACCCTGCGCACGCTGGCCAAGGTCGAATCCTTTGAGCAATCGGCCGACGGCGTGCGCGTGCAGCTGGCCGGTGGCGAAAGCGTGCAGGGCAGCGCCTTGATTGGCGCCGACGGCCTGTGGAGCAAGATCCGTGAAGTGATCGTGGGCGACGGCAAACCCCGCGTGTCGGGCCAGGTGGCCTATCGCGCGGTGCTCAGGCGCGAACAGGTTCCGGCCCACTTGTGGAATGACGACGTGACCCTGTGGGGCGGCGAAAAAACCCATCTGGTGCATTACCCGCTGCGCCGCGGGGAGCTGTTCAACCTGGTGGCGGTGTTTCACAGCGATAAATACGACGAAGGCTGGAACACCTTCGGCGACAGCGCCGAGCTGACTGAGCGTTTCGCCCAGGCCTGCCCGCAGGTCAGGGAATTGCTGGACAAGATCGACACCTGGAAGATGTGGCTGCTGGGCGACCGCGAACCGGTGAAAAACTGGACCGACCGGCGCGTGACGCTGCTGGGCGACGCCGCCCACCCCATGCTGCAGTACCTGGCCCAGGGTGCCGGCCAGGCGATTGAAGACGCCGTGGTGCTGCGCGAAGCCTTGCGCTTCACGCGTGGCGACGTGCCGCGTGCCTTTCAGAAGTACCAGCAGGCCCGGTATTTGCGCACTGGCCGGGTGCAGCTGACGGCGCGTTTTTACGGCGACATTTACCACGCGGCGGGGGTTCAGCGCGAGCTGCGCAACCAGTTGTTCCAGAGCGGAACCGAAAGCGCCGGCTTTGCCGGACTGAAGTGGATGTATGACGGAATCGAGCCATCAAAGCTGTTCCAATGAAGAATTCAAGGCCTTCGGAGAACCCATGAGACTGCTTGCCGCGTACTTCGCGTACATCGCGTATTTGCGCGCTACATTTTTGATAGCTGCTTGCGCCCTACCCATATGGGCTACAGCCCAAAATGACATGCAAAATGGCAAAACCGGGGCAGTCTGGCCGACGCGCGCCGTGCGCATCCTGGTGGGTTTCCCCGGTGGCTCGACACCCGACATGGCGGCACGCACCCTGGCCGAGCCGCTGGCCAAAGCGCTAGGCCAGCCGGTCATCATTGAAAACCGGCCAGGCGCGTCCGGCAACATTGCCGCTGACCAGGTTGCCAAGGCCAATGACGGCCACACGCTGGGCGTCGTCATCAATGGCAACCTGACTTCGGCCAAGCTGCTTTTCCCCAAGCTGCCTTACGACCCGGCCAAAGACTTCGCCCCGATCTCGCTGCTGGCCACCGCGCCGCTGCTGCTGGTGGCGCCCGCCAGCCAGCCGGGCGGCGCCGCATTCTTCGCGGCCGCGCGGCGCGGTGGCAGTCAATGGAACTACGGCTCGGTCGGCAATGGCTCGGTGGCGCATCTGGGCATGGAGCTGCTGAAAAGCCGCGCCCCGGGCGTGGCGCCGCTGCATGTGCCCTATCCGGGCAACCCGCAGGTCGTCACCGCCATGCTGGGTGGGCAGATCCAGATGGCGCTGATGCCACCGGGCGTGGCGATGCCGCATGTGCGCTCGGGCAAGCTGCGCGCGATTGGCCTGGCCGGTGGCCGCAGTGCGCTGGTGCCGGATGTGCCGCCGCTGGCCGACGCCGGTCTGCGCAACGTTAACCTGGAAGTGTGGACGGCGCTGGTCGGCCCGGTCAGCCTGTCCAAGGCTGCCCAGACGCGGCTGGCCCAAGAAGTACCGCGCATCCTGCGTGAGGCGGACACCCGGCAAAAACTGTTCGACCAGGGTTGGCAGGCGGTGGGCAGCTCGCCCGAAGGCTTGAAGCGTCGCATCCAGGACGAAGCCGCGATGCTGGGCAGCATCATCCAGACGCGCGGCATCAAAATTGAATAATCCAAATAATCGCTGAAAAACCGGATAAGTAGCCGCTCACGCAGCCATGTCATTCATCACCGAACCCGCCCGCAGCCTGCCCGTTTACGGCGAGTTCGACGTGGTCGTGCTCGGTGGCGGGCCGGCCGGCCTGGCCGCCAGCGTGAGTGCGGCGCGCCGCGGCGCACGCACCTTGCTGGTCGAGCGCTACGGTTTTCTGGGCGGCATGGGCACGGCCGGTGGCGTCACCAACTTTGCCGGCCTGTATGGCAAAAAAAATGGCGAGATGCGGCAGGTCGTGCATGGCGTGGTCGACGAGCTGCTGCAACGCATCGCTGCGCTAGGCGGGCTGAATGAGCCGCAGGACGGCATGCAGGGCCGCATCCGCGTGCGCTCCTACGATGTCTCGGCCTACAAATGCGCGGCCGACCAGCTGCTGCTGGCCGCCGGGGTGCAGTTGCTGTTTCACGCCTGGGCCGGCGCCGTCGTCATGCAGGGCCGCCACATCAGCGCGCTGCTGGTGGAAACCAAATCGGGCCGTCAGGCGATTCGCGCCCAGCGCTTCATCGACTGCTCGGGCGATGCGGACCTGGCGCATTTCGCCGGCGTGCCGTTTGAGCTGGGCGACGGCCAGGGCAGCGCGCTGTTTCCCTCGACCATGTTCCGCGTCGGCCATGTCGATGGCGCGCGCGCGCTGGCGGCGGTCGGTGAGTTCAAGGCCATCAACGCCCTGATGGCGCAAAGCCAGGCGAGCCAGCCCGGCCGCTACCAATTTCCCCGTGAAGGCGCGATTCTCAGGCCCCAGAAAAACCCCAGCGAATGGCGCGCCAATGTCACGCAGATACGCAACGCGGCCGGCAGCGCCATGGACGCCACCGACGCACGCCAGCTAAGCGAGGGCGAGTTGGAAGGGCGGCGCCAGATCACCGAATACTTCCGTTTTTTGCGCGCTGAAGTACCGGGCTTTGAGCAGTCGGCCATCGTCGACATTGCGGCGCAGGTCGGCATCCGCGAAACCCGGCGTATTCAGGGTGCCTATGCGCTGAGCGGCGAAGACATCCTGTCGTCGGCGCGCTTCGATGACGCCATCGGCATCAACGCCTGGCCGATGGAGCTGCATGCCGAGGGCCGGGTCGATTGGCAATTTCCGCGCACTATCGACGCGGCGCAAGGACGCGCCTTCAACGACTTGCCCTGGCGCATGCTGCTGCCTACCGGCGTCAACAACCTGCTGGTGGCCGGGCGTTGCGCCTCGATGACGCACGAAGGCCAGTCCGCCGCGCGGGCCAGCGGCGCCTGCTTTGTGATGGGCCAGGCGGCGGGCACGGCGGCGGCGCAGTTGCCAGCCGGTCAAAGCTTTAGTGAGACCGACGTGCCGCAGCTGAAACAGCAGCTGTTGCAGGACGGCGTGTATTTCGACGATGGCGATGCGTGACGCGCCGTTCGAGCAGCAAACCATCAATAAAAACTGGACCTCACCATGGACATGACAGATCCTGCCAGCCTTGCCACGGAGCGCAAGGCGTTTTACGAAGCCATTGCCTCTTACAGCATGACGCCGCTATGGGAGGTGCTGCACGCGCTGGTGCCGCCCTCGCCCGCCACGCCCTGCCAGCCGGCGCTCTGGAAATACGCCGACGTGCGGCCTTACCTGATGCGCGCGGGCCAGCTCATCACGGCCGAAGAAGCCGTGCGGCGGGTGCTGATTCTGGAAAATCCCGCCTTGCGCGGACAGTCGTGCATCACCCAATCGCTGTATGCCGGCCTGCAACTGATACTGCCCGGCGAGGTGGCGCCCAGTCACCGACATACGCAAAGCGCACTGCGCTTTGTGGTGGAAGGCAACGGGGCATACACCGCGGTAGACGGTGAACGCACGCACATGGCGCCGGGCGACTTCATCATCACCCCGAGCTGGACCTGGCACGACCATGGCCACCAAGGCGCTGTTGAAGCCGATGCGCCCGTGGTCTGGCTCGATGGTCTGGACATTCCCATGCTGCGCTTCTTCGATGCCGGTTTTGCGGAAAACGGCACTGCCAAACAGCAGGTCGTGACCAAAGCTGAAGGCCTGAGCCGCCACCGCTACGGCGCCAACATGCTGCCGGTGCGCTATGACGCGCCTTTCGGCCAGACCTCCCCGATCTTCAGCTACCCCTACGAACGCACGCGCGAGGCCCTGTTTGAGCTGGAAACACATGCCGAAATCGATGCCTGGGACGGCGCCAAGCTGCGTTATGTGAACCCGGCCAGCGGCGGCTCACCGATGCCGACCATGGCCACCTTCATGCAGCGGCTGCCAGCGGGCTTTGCCGGCAAACCCTATCGCCAGACCGATGGTGCGGTGTTCAGCGTGGTCGAGGGCTCAGGCAGCGTGACCCTAAGCCGCAATGATCAGCTTTGGACCTTTGAATTCGGCCCGCGCGACCACTTTGTGATTCCATCGTGGCACACTGCGCAACTGCATTCGATGCAAGGTTGTGTGCTGTTCAGTTTTTCAGATCGCCCGGTGCATCAGGCCTTGGGCATACATAAAGAGGATAGGCTGCCATGAGTTTTGTATTTACACCACCCGCCATGGTCTCCGTGCCTGTTGTGGGTTCCGAAAATCGTTTTCCGGTTCACCGCATTTACTGTGTCGGCCGCAACTACGAAGAGCACGCCAAGGAAATGGGTTTCACGGGCCGCGAGCCGCCCTTCTTCTTCATGAAACCAGCCGACGCCCTGGTCGTCGTCGAAGCGGACAGCACCGGCACCATGCCCTACCCCAGCCTGACCAAAAACTTTCACCACGAAATTGAACTGGTGGTGGCCATTGGCACCGGGGGAAAAAACATCAAGGCCGCTGACGCCCACAAGCATATTTATGGCTACGCCGTTGGCCTGGACATGACACGCCGCGATCTGCAGGGCGAGATGAAAAAACAAGGTCGCCCCTGGTGCATCGGAAAGGCCTTTGACCACTCCGCACCGATTGGCCCGATCACGCCGGTCGCGCAAGCCGGCGACGCCCAGAACGCCGAAATCTCCCTGCAGGTGAACGGCCAGGAGCGCCAGCGCAGCCATGTGTCCAAGCTGATCTGGAATATTGGCGAAACCATAGAGCACTTGTCGGCCGCCTGGGAATTGCAGCCGGGCGACCTGATTTACAGCGGCACCCCCGAAGGCGTGGCGGCCGTGGTGTCGGGCGACACCCTGGTCGGCAAGGTGGCAGGCCTGAGCACGCTGACCATCCAGGTCGCGTAGGCCTGACTGCCCGCGAAAAATTTCCTTGCACGCCCGTTGTGCTTCGACGTTCGCGGGTAGCTTGCGCAATGCACGCGCGGCCGTTTAGACCATCGCGCAAATACCCGACCCGCTCGGGGAAACCCGCCTGACCCGCTGCGGCGGGCTTCTTCATAATTAGCCTGAGGCAAGGCGCCGGGTGGTGCGGCCTTCACCTCAACGCCTAGATCAACCCATGAACCCACCGGCTGGAGACAAGTTTGAAAATTCTTGAAAACCTCGCAAAACTGTGCGCCATCATCGCGGGCGTGCTGTTGACCGGCATCACCTTGATGACCTGCGCCAGCCTGATAGGCCGCAACACCACCGGCGACTCCATCGTCGGCGCCTTCGAGCTAACGGGTGTCGCCGCCGGTGCTGCTATTGCGCTCTTCATGCCGCTGTGCCAGCTGCGCCGCGGAAACATCATTGTTGATTTTTTCACGGCGAACATGAGCGCCGCCGTCAATGACAAACTCGACCGCTTCGGCACCCTGCTGCTGGTGCTGATTTTTGGCCTGCTGGCCTGGCGCACCACGCTGGGCGGCCTGAATGTCTACTCGGCCAATTCCGAAACCCAGATCATGGGGTTTCCCGAGTGGATCGTCTACGCCATGATGGTGCCGCCTTTTGTCCTGACAGGGTTGATTGCCCTGCGCCAGACGCTGTTTGGTTTTGGCTCCGAAGAAGCTGCAGAGACCCCGATATGAGTTCATTGAGTTTGACGCTGCTGATCTTTGGCAGCATGCTGGCCCTGATGGCCGTGCGCGTGCCCATCGCGGCCAGCATGTTCGCCGCCGGGGCCATCGGCTATGTGACGCAAACAGGTTGGGCGCCGTTTGCCAGCTTCCTCAATGCCCAGGCGTTTGCCCGCTTCGCCGGCTACGACCTTTCGGTCATTCCGCTGTTCATTTTGATGGGGCACTTTGCCACCAAAGGCGGTATCAGCAAATCGTTGTTTGAGTTTGCCGCCGGCGTGATGGGCCGCTTCAAGGGCGGGTTGGCCATGGCCTCGCTGCTGGCCTGCGCGGCCTTCGGCGCGATCAGCGGCTCTTCGGTAGCAACTGCGGCCACCATCACCGGTGTCGCCTTGCCTGAAATGCAGCGCCACGGTTACTCGGGCCGGCTGGCCACGGGAACGCTGGCGGCAGGCGGCACGCTGGGCATCCAGTTGCCGCCTTCTATCGTGCTGGTGATTTACGCGATTCTTACCGAACAGAACATCAGCAAGCTGTTTGCTGCTGCGGTGATTCCCGGCATTATCGCCATGTGCGGCTACATGATCGCGGTGGCGATTTATGTGCGCGTTGTGCCTGGCCATGCGCCAGAAGTCCAGGCAGACCGTCAGGGCGTGACGCTGCACTCCCTGATTGGCGTGGCCCCCATCGTTGTCATTTTCCTGCTGGTTTTCGGTGGCATCTACGGCGGTTTCTTCACCCCTACCGAGGGCGCGGCCGTGGGGGCGGCTTCGACATTTCTGACCGCCCTGCTCAAGGGCGAGATGACCCTGGGAAAATTCAAGGAGTGTTTCTACGGCACGGCGGTAAGTGCCTCCATGATTTTCCTGATTTTCATTGGCGCTGACCTGATGAACTCGGCGTTGGCGCTTACGCAGGTTCCTAACCAACTGGCCGCGCTGGTGGGTGGCTGGGGGCTCTCGCCATTGGTTGTAGTCGTGGCGATCCTGCTCTTCTATGTGCTGCTTGGAGCCGTCATGGACGAGCTTTCCATGCTGTTGCTGACCATTCCGATCTTTTTCCCCATGGTGATGGCGCTCGACTTTGGTATGGCCAAAGAATCGGTCGCCATCTGGTTTGGCATCATGGTGCTGATGACAGTGGGTTTCGGCCTGATTGCGCCGCCGGTCGGGCTGAATGTTTACATCGTCAATGGTCTGGCCAAAAATATCCCCATGGGCGAAACCTACCGGGGGGTGATGCCTTTCCTGATCAGCGACGTGCTGCGCACCATGCTGTTCCTGTTCTTCCCCATCATTCCACTCTGGCTTGTGGGGTTTATCAGGTGAACGAGCGCGCGACTTTCGGGCTTCGATGCCGTGCTACGGGTAAGCACCAAAAGCGGCTGACTGCTTTTACCGTTAATTTCAATACACAGGAGACTTTTTAATCATGATTCAACGTCGTATCCTTTTGAAATCCGGCGCTGCCGTCGCCCTTGGTGTACCGGCTTTGAGTGGCCGGGCCCAGCAAGTGGTCACACTCAAATTCCACACCTTCATGGCGCCGCAGTCCAATGTCTGGCTGGCCATGCACAAACCTTGGATGGAAAAGGTCGAGAAGGAATCGGGCGGCCGCATCAAATTTGAAGCCTATCCCGCCATGCAGTTGGGCGGCACGCCGGTGCAGCTGTACGACCAGGTAAAAGATGGTGTGGTTGACGTAGTGTGGACGCTGCCGGGCAATACGGCCGGACGTTTCCCGCGCATTGAGGCCTTTGAGCTGCCTTTCATGATGACCAACGCTGAAGCTACTTCCAAGGCCTATTGGGAGTATGTACAGACCGTGGCGGTTGACGAATTCAAGGACACACAGGTGCTGGCGCTGCAGGTTCATGGGCCCGGCGTCATTCACACCGTCGACAAGCCGGTCAAATCCATCGCCGACATGCGCGGCCTCAAGCTGCGCGCGCCGACCCGCCAGGTCACCAAACTGATGGGTGTGCTGGGCGCCACGCCGGTGGGCATGCCGCTGCCGCAGATTCCCGACGCGCTGAGCAAGGGCACCATCAATGGTTGCGTGATTCCCTGGGAAGTCGTGCCTTCGGTCAAAGTCAACGAACTGACCAAGTTCCACGCCGAATTTGATCCCGCCGGTGGCAGCCTGTACACCACCACCTTCGTGATGGCCATGAACAAAGCCAAATACAACGCCCTTCCACCTGATCTGAAAAAGGTCATCGACAACAATTCCGGTATGGCCACCTCGGCCCACCTGGGCAAGATCCAGCAGGGCAACGACGTGCCGGGGCGCAAGAGCGCTAGCGACCGCGGCAACACCATTTACACCATCAACGCGGCGGAAGCGCAGGAATTCCGCCGCAAATCGCGCACCGTCGAAGTCGAGTGGATCGAAGACATGAACAAGAAAGGCTTCGACGGCAAGAAACTTCTGGACACGGCGCGCAGCCTGATAGAAAAGCACAGCAAAACCAGCAAAGCCTGAGTGGCTGGCAGGCCTAATGCTGGCATTCTTTGAAAAAACCGTGTTTTGACCCGTTTTTTTTGTATCATTTAGGCCTCTAGTCCAATGAATACGGGCGTAAGCAGCTATTTATTTAATAGCACCTCGATGGTGCTATGCGCTTTCAGGCAGGTGACTCGCCGCCGGCAAAATCGCTACACTTATTTGATGCACCGCCCACCCTTGAAACACTGCCGCGTTTGCGGCACCGCCGTGGCCTACCGCCTGCCCGACGACGGCGACACCAAAGAGCGCGCCGTCTGCCCCGCCTGCCACACCGTCCACTATGAAAATCCGCTCAACGTGGTGGGCACCGTGCCGGTGTGGGGTGATGATGGCGCGCAGGTGCTGCTCTGCAAACGCAGTATCGAGCCGCGCCGGGGCAAGTGGACGCTGCCGGCCGGTTTCATGGAAATGGGCGAAACCACCTCGGAAGGCGCGGCCCGCGAGACCGACGAGGAAGCCGGCGCGCAGTTTGAAATGCAGGGCCTGTTTTCCATCATGAATGTCGTGCGCGTCGGGCAGTTGCACCTGTTTTACCGCGCCCGGCTGCTCAGCGCCGAGTTCAATCCCGGCCATGAAACGCTGGAAGCCAGGCTGTTTACCGAGTCAGAAATCCCGTGGGACGAGCTAGCCTTCAGAACCGTCAAGGAGACGCTGGAGCATTACTTTGCCGACCGCCGCAAGGGAAGTTACGGCATTCATGTAGTCGATATTGCCTAAGCCAGAAGCCCCGCCAACATGTAAGCAAGTGCAGTGCGCGTCTTAACTGTCACTTAGAATTTCGGGTGTCGGGCGCATCGCCCGCTGCGCCCTTCTCTCACCCTTCGCCCGTTCTCTTTCTCGCCAGGTCAGCAGCCGGTTTCGCCGCTCGCTGCCCCACCACCGCCACCCAACACCCCGGAATTTCATGTTCAAATCCGCTTCCTATTTCCGTATCGCCGACGACTTCGTACTGCCTCCCCTGGATGCCCTTGAAGAAGCGCTGCAAGCGACCCGCTTCATGCCCTGCGGCGCCACCCAGCCGGAGTCCAGCGGCTGGGTCGCGCCTCGCGGCAACAAGAGCATTGCTTTGGTCGAAGTTATTGATCATCAGGTCATCCTGCAACTGTGCACAGAGCGCCGCCCGCTGCCGGCGTCTGCCGTGAAGGCCGCGATCGACGAATGCATTGAAAAATACAAGCAGGAAACCGGCCGCGAGCGCGTCAGCGCCAAGATCAAGAAAGAGTTCAAGGAAGAAGCCATCCAGAGTCTGTTGCCCCGCGCCTTCACCAAACGCTCCTCGACCACGCTGTGGATAGACCCGGTCAACAAATTCCTGGTGGTGGACTCCGGCAGCCTGGCCGGCGCTGACAAGGTGGTCAGCCACCTGGTTGAGGTGCTGGGAGACATTGCGGGCTCCCGTCCCGGCCTCATGGCCAGGCCGGTGCAGACGACGATGTCGGCCGCCGCCGCCATGGCGCACTGGCTCGCCAGCCGCGAGGGGCCGGTAGGCTTCACGGTTGATCGCGACTGCGAACTCAAGATGCCTGACGACCAGAAGGCGGCGGTGCGCTACTCGCGCCACACGCTGGAAATTGACGAGGTCGCCGAACATATCGCGGCCGGCAAGGTACCAACCCAGCTGGCCATGACGTGGAACGACCGCGTGTCTTTCGTGCTCACCGATACCGCCCAGGTGAAGAAAATCAAACTGCTAGACGTCGTGCTCGACGGTGTGCAGGAAGGTGGCAAGGACGACGACGGCTTCGACACCGACGCTGCCATCGTGACCGGAGAACTGTCGGCCCTGATCCCCGATCTGCTGGAAGCGCTGGGCGGCGAGCTGTCAAGTGATGACGCGGTAGCTCCAGCCGAAACCACGACGGCGCCGCGCGAGCTCGCGGGCGCTTAAAACCTGTTCCATTTCCGATCTGCAATAAGCGCTTGCCCCCGCCCCCGCTTTATTGCTAGACTGACAACCGTAGGGGGGGTAGCTCAGCTGGGAGAGCGCTGCGTTCGCAATGCAGAGGTCGTGAGTTCGATCCTCATCCTCTCCACCACTTTTCAAAGCCAACTGTTCTCAGTTGGCTTTGTCGTTTCTGGGCTTCCCCCGCGCCACGCGGGGTTCCGGCCGCCTCTGCGTGTGCCACCCAGCGCAGGGTGACCTCTCACAACGGCCTCGTTGCGCCGCCGTTCGATTCTTTTCTGTTCTCTGTTCTTTAAAAATATTGGAGAGCCCTGTCGATTTGGCACGCGGAAAACTGCTTAGCGTTCAACAAGTTGCGCGTGTGCCACTGAGGGAGGTTCGAGGGGGCAAAGTGGTTATCGGATGCGAATAGGCTCGCTGATTGCGCCAGCATTCACCTGCTGGAGTAGGGCGACCGGTGCGTGAAAGCTCGGCTCGACGGCTGGTTGGGCGTCAGGAACTGCAAAGGCATCGGCGAACGGTGCTCCACTCGGGAATCCGAGCTGACGCGACTTTAGACAGAACGGCAAGACCCAGAGTCGCAGTCCGTCCAACTTCGGGAATTCGAAGACGGGCAGCGGCTGGTCGAAGGTAGCTGTCTTCGGGAAAAGCGAGGACCTACGCAAGGAGCTGGAAGCGTTGTTCGAGAACCAGAACAAGGGCCAGACCGCCAGCGCCACTTCAATTCCGGCGACTTTCCTCCGCGTGACGGTTCATGTCCGGTAGCTGCGGTTTTTATATAGCAAAGGCCTCCTGCATCGGGCCACGTTTAAGCCGCGCGTAAACCGGCAGCGAGGCGGTTGCCTGCTGTAGCGACCAATACCGGCTTGCCCGGGTCTCTCTGGGGAGTTAATGGCAAGGTCCTTTGCATTTCTGCGACCAGTGCTTCGCACAACCTGTTGAATGACGGCTGGGGCGTCATTTCTAATACAGGCGTGTCGCGGCATCGTTGTCGACTATTGCCTGCATTTCTTCAACCGACTGTCGCAACTTGCCAGCTGAAACCATCGTTTCCGCGAGAGACGGAAGACCAGACAAAGTGGGCCAGAACTCCGGCTTCCAGAGGTTTGACCGAATAATGCACTTGGCGCAGTGGAAAAACATCTGATTGACTTCGACAATGATTGCGAACTCTGGAAGCCTGTCCCCGACCGCCATTTGTTCGCGAATTTCTAGGTCACGAACGATGATGGCGCGACCACTGACGCGCAATGTCTCCTGCTTTCCGGGCACGAAAAAGATCAGACCAATCTGGTCGTTGACAACAAGATTTACGAAGGTATCTGCTCGATGGTTTCCGAGTCGATCCGGAATCGCAAGAGTCTTCTCATCAAGCACGCGTACGAATCCCGGGGGGTCACCCTTGGGGGACATGTCCATTCGCCCGTCAGCGCCGCTCGTACCAATCAGAAGAAACGGAGATCTTCCAATAAATTCTCGGGCATGAGAGTCGAGTTCGTTCAACTCTTTCCGAATCACCAGGGCTGAGGGGCTCCCCATAACGGATCTGAACTGCTCTTCAGTGGTGACGACCTCGCGAAACCTAGATTGCAGATCCATTGCGAACTCCTTTTTTATGACAGGTTGGATGACGGCCAACGTGGAGAAATCTTGCATCACTGTGAAGCTCCCATAGGTTTCGTGTGCCGGAACAAATTGTCCGGATCGAACTTGCGTTTAAGCGCTGCCATACGCGTCAGGTTCGGGCGGCCGTACGTGGCTTCGATACGATCCGACCCCTCTTCTTCCGTCAAAAGGTTGACGTAAACGCCACCGGTGAAACAAGTCCGGCTGGCTTCTAAGCAATCGCGTGCAAGCGCGGCGCAAAGCAGGTCGCCGGGTACCGGTGCGGCGTGCGTTCCACCAATCGCCCGGTGCACGCCGTATTCGATGCTCGCTGTCGCGTGGCTGCCGAAGTGCACTCGGCCCGACATCGGATCGAGGCTGTCGCCTCCTGCGGTCCACGCGTTGTCAACCAAGGCGGCCTGGTTAGGGTCTCGCGCATAGGTGGTACGCAACGGCGCCTGCAGCGCCCGCACGGCATGGTGCGCATTGCCGGTATTGGTCATGAAAGCAGTATGGTCGACGGGCTTGAACTGTCGTTACCTGCGACACCGGAACTCTTATCCGGAACTCGCATTTCAACCGTGAATGAACTAGGGCCAATCCGCAGCACCGGTTTTTTGTCCGAGGCTCCGGCGCGAGTCGACATCGCCGGTGAAGCAGCAGACAATGGAATCTTCGCCCATCACCATCCGGAGTCTCAGCATGACGACGAACGCACACGTTGGGGCTTGCCTCTCGCGGGCTTGCGACGCATTCGAGCTACGACCTTCCGCCCCGGTTCAGGAGGACTCGCCCGCTGTTGCGGTGTGGGACGGCGCGCTCGGTACGAAATTGATGCACCCAGCGTTGGGTGACCTCGTGGAAGCGGCGCACTCCCTTGCGCCGCTCTCGGGCGCATTGCGGCAACCGACCGACATCGCACTCGATCTTCGGCTCGCGGCAACCGCCGGCGCCTGAAATGGATGCACTGTCCGAGGTGCTTCGCGTTGTCCGCCTGAACAGCGCGGTGTTCTTCAATGCGAGGTTCAGTGCCCCGTGGTGCTTTTCCTCCCCCGAGGCGAGCAGTGTGATGCAGATCCTGCATCCGGGGGCGGAGCGGCTGGTGATCTTTCACCTTCTGACCGAGGGCGAGTGCAGGGTGGAGGTGGAGGGCTCGCCACCCGGTGTACTCCGTGCGGGCGAAATCATCGTGTTTCCGCACGGCGACGCCCACGTCATGGCGTCCGCGCCGGATGTCCACCCTGCGCCGCCCGCGGACCTGCCGTCGCTCCTCCGCAGGGGGCCGCGCGAGCTGCGGTTCGGAGGAGGTGGAGCCGCGACGAAATTCATCTGCGGCTATCTCTCCTGCGACCCGCGCTTGTGTCGCCCGATCCTGAACGCGCTTCCGCGCGTGCTGACAGTGAGCCTGCGCGGGCAAGGCGAGCCCGGCTGGCTGGAAAGCTCGATCCGTTACGCAGTGGCCGAGGCCGCGTCCTCACGCCCCGGCGGCGCCGGCGTGCTCGCAAAACTGTCCGAAGTTCTCTTTATCGAGACATTGCGCCGGCACATGGAACGACTGCCGCCGGAGCACACGGGCTGGCTCGCCGGTGTCCGCGACCGGGTTGTCGGCCGGGCGTTGGCGTCGATGCACGCGCGACCTGCGCATCCCTGGACGGTGGAAACGCTGGCCGGTGAATGCAGCATTTCCAGGTCGGTGCTTGCCGAGCGGTTTACGCACTACGTCGGGCAGTCGCCGATGCACTACCTCACCCGGTGGCGGATGGCCCTCGCCGCGGGAATGTTGCAGACCAGCTCGCTGAGCATCACGCATGTGGCGCAGGACGTGGGCTACGAGACGGACCCTGCATTCAGCCGCGCTTTCCGGCGCGAGTTCGGCATGCCGCCGGCTGCCTGGCGCGGCGCCAACGGTATCAGGGGCCTGGGGAGCGCTCAGCAAGGGGGCAGCGAATAAATCAACTTCGGGAATATGCAACACTTTGACGCCCGCTTTCTCTGCGTCAAGATGAAAATCTTTATTCTGAAGAGTTGACCCAATTTCATGATTTATAGCTTTGTTGTTGCTCCACAAGTGCAACGGCCACCACTCGGTATTAGGGTCACTTTGATTGACTGCTCGGGACAAAAGGGCCCAAACATCGTTTTCAGCTTTCTTGCAGCTAATAATTAGTGTGGTGTATACGCTGAACCCATTCACACTGCTCACTTTGTAGGCTATCAAATCCATCTCTCGCGGAGTTTGCGTGAGGTCGTCCAGGTAATACTTGCTGCTAATCACAGTCCAGCCAGCGGACTTTAATGTGCGAGATGTTTGGTATTCCAGGGGAAAACCCGTTTTCAGAATCTCCTTGGTAAACAGGGAAAGATCGGTAACGGCTTGCTTCGGTGGTTTTTTAGGTGGCTTCATCGGGATTTGTTGCAGCTGGGTTAGTCCGTACATAAGCCCTAGATAGCTAAAGCCCTATTCGATGAGGGCTTACTTCTGAACTGAGCGGGGCTGGAGAGACGGTCTTCCAAGACTCTGCTGCGTCCGTTTGGGGTACACCCATGCTGTACGGTCAGGGATGATGGGAATAGTGTCCAACTTGACTGGGTTTCTTATTTATCGCCTTCTCCTCTCCACCAGATGGTAAAAACCTGAAAATCCAGTCGATCAACGGCTTGCCATTTTCAGGTTTTTTGCTTTCACCGGCCCCCCAAAATTTCATGCCCGTGCTGTCTCTGAGCCGAACATCGCTGCTAAATGTGCCTCGCCGCGCTCCAGAATCAAATAGCGGAAAGCTTCGGCCGCCGGCGACAGCATCTTGGCCGCAGCATTCACCAGGTGCCAGCGTCGCATCAGCGGCAGCCCCTCTACATGCGGCGCAGCGATCAGCCCGCTGCGCAATTCCAACCCGATGGTATGCAGCGAGACCATGCTCACACCCAAGCCGGCCATCACCGCCTGCTTGATGGCCTCGTTGCTCGACATTTCCATGATGAACATAGGTTGGAGGCGGTGTGAGGCGAGATACTCTTCCAGCGCCGCGCGGGTGCCGGAGCCCGGCTCGCGCACGATGAAACCTTCCCGCGCTAACGCTACGGCAGGCACGCCCTCCAATTGGGCGAAGGGGTGATTCGGCGCCGTTACCAGGACATGCGGGTGCATCGCAAAAGGTTCGGCGCGATTGGGCCATTCCTTGGGCGCCCTACCCATCACCGATATGTCCACCTCGTTGTTTTGCATCAGCGCCACCAACTGTTCGCGATTGCCCAAGCGCAGCCGCACCTCAACGGAGGGGTGCTCGCCATGGAACTGCGCCAGTAACTGCGGTAAGAAGTATTTGGCTGAGCTAACCATGCCGATCGTCAGCAAGCCTGATTCGACGCCCGTGAAGCGGGCCATGGCGTCCTCGGTTTCCTTAAGCGTGGCCAGCAGGCGCCGCGCATAGACGACGAAGTACTCGCCGGCAGTGGATAGCGACAGCTGGCGCCCGGCGCGGTCGAACAGTGGCAATCCGACCTGCGACTCGATGTCCTTTATTGACATCGAGACCGCGGGTGGCGTGAGGTGCAAAGCCTCTGCAGCGCGCTGCATGCTGCCCTGGCGCGCCACCTCAGCAAATACCCGCAATTGACGAAAGGTAATATTCATAAATAAGTAAAAGCTTATCTGAAAGCAAAATATATCTTACTTTACCTTATTCAACTCCATTGCTAAGGTCGACGCGTCAACCCATTTAACCAATTGGAGGCCCCCTGTGAAACCATCCGCCGAAAGCACCGTCACCGCCGACACAGAGATTCTGGACAAGAAGCAGCGCTACTCAGCCGGCGTTCTCAAGTACCGCCAGATGGGCTACTGGAATGCTGACTATCAACCCAAGGACACCGACGTCCTGGGCCTGTTCCGCATTACGCCGCAAGAAGGTGTCGATCCGATCGAGGCCGCCGCCGCGGTGGCCGGCGAATCGAGCACGGCCACCTGGACGGTGGTGTGGACCGACCGGCTGACCGCCTGCGACAGCTACCGCGCGAAAGCCTACAAGGTCGATCCCGTCCCCGGTCAACCGGGGCAGTACTTCGCCTGGATCGCCTACGATCTGATCCTGTTCGAAGAGGGCTCGATCGCCAACCTGACGGCCAGCCTGATCGGCAATGTGTTCTCCTTCAAGCCTTTGAAGGCAGCGCGGCTCGAAGATATCCGCCTGCCGGTCGCCTATGTCAAAACCTTCAAGGGGCCGCCGACCGGCTTGGTGGTCGAGCGCGAGCGCCTCGACAAGTTCGGCCGGCCACTGCTGGGCGCCACCACGAAGCCCAAGCTGGGCCTGTCGGGCCGCAACTACGGCCGCGTGGTCTACGAGGGCTTGAAGGGCGGGCTGGACTTTATGAAGGACGATGAGAACATCAACTCGCAGCCCTTCATGCACTGGCGCGACCGCTTCCTTTACGTGATGGACGGCGTCAACAAGGCAAGCGCGGCAACCGGTGAAGTCAAGGGCAGCTACCTGAACGTGACCGGCGCGACGATGGAAGACATCTATGAGCGCGCCGAGTTCGCCAAGGAACTGGGTTCAGTCGTGATCATGCTCGACCTGGTGATTGGCTGGTCGGCGATCCAGAGCATGGCCAACTGGGGGCGCAAGAACGACATGATCGTGCATATGCACCGCGCCGGCCACGGCACCTACACGCGGCAGAAAAACCACGGCGTGAGTTTCCGCGTGATCGCCAAGTGGCTGCGCCTGGCCGGTGTCGACCACTTGCACACCGGCACCGCGGTCGGCAAGCTTGAGGGAGACCCGATGACTGTGCAGGGCTACTACAACGTCTGCCGCGACAGCTACACGAAACAGGACCTGCCACGCGGCCTGTTCTACGACCAGGACTGGGCCGACCTGCGCAAAGTGATGCCGGTGGCTTCTGGCGGAATTCATGCCGGCCAGATGCACCAGTTGATCGACCTGTTCGGTGACGACGTGATCCTGCAGTTCGGTGGCGGAACGATCGGCCACCCGGCCGGCATCCAGGCCGGTGCGGTAGCCAATCGCGTGGCGCTCGAATGCATTGTCAAGGCGCGTAATGAGGGCCGCGACATCAAGAACGAAGGGCCCGAAATTCTGCAGGCCGCTGCGCGCTTTTGCACGCCTTTGAAACAGGCGCTCGACACCTGGAAGGACGTGTCGTTCAATTACGCATCCACCGATACCAGCGATTTCGCCACCACAGCCTCGGTTGCTTAAAGGATCAACATCATGATGACCAACCCCACCGCCCGCATCACGCAAGGCCAGTTCAGCTTCCTGCCCGAACTGACAGACGCCGAGATCACGCTTCAAATCGAGTACGGCCTCAAAAAGGGCTACGCCTGGAGCGTTGAATACACCGACGACCCGCATCCGCGCAACACCTACTGGGAAATGTATGGCATGCCGATGTTCGACCTGCACGATGCGGCGGGCGTCATGCAGGAGCTGCAGGCCTGCCGCAAGACTTTCCCCAACCACTACATCCGCCTGATGGCCTTCGACTCCACGCGTGGCGTTGAAACCATCGCGATGAGCTTCATCGTCAACCGGCCCGCCAGCGAGCCCGGTTTCGGCCTGGTGCGGCAGGAGGTCAATGGCCGCTCGATGCGCTACACCGTGCACAGTTACGCCACCGATAGCGCCGAGGCCCAGCGCTACGGCGCCTGAGAGTAACTTCAACGCACACCGGACGCTTGCCATGACCGCACCGCTGTACTCCATTCCCGGCGCGCCGGCCGGCACGTCGTTGGTCACGCCCGCGGCGCTGGCCGAGCCGGCGCGCACGGTGGCCGACATCCTGGCGCAAAGCCAGGTCGAGTCGGTGATGGACGAGCTTGACCGTGATTTGATCGGCCTGGCGCCGGTGAAGACCCGCATCCGCGACGTCGCCGCGCTGCTGGTGATCGACAAGCTGCGTGCCCAGCACGGGCTGGCCGCGCAGGCGCCCTCGCTGCACATGTGCTTCACGGGCAACCCCGGCACCGGCAAAACCACGGTGGCGTTGCGTATGGCCGAGATTTTGCACCGCCTGGGCTACATACGAAAAGGCCATGTGGTTAGCGTCACGCGCGACGACCTGGTGGGCCAGTACATCGGCCACACCGCACCCAAAACGAAAGAAGTACTGAAGAAGGCGATGGGCGGCGTGCTCTTCATCGACGAGGCGTACTACCTGTACCGCCCAGAGAACGAACGCGACTACGGTCAGGAAGCGATCGAGATCCTGCTGCAGGGGATGGAGAACCAGCGCGACGACCTGGTGGTGATCCTCGCCGGCTACAAGGACCGGATGGACACCTTCTTCCAGTCCAATCCCGGCATGAGCTCGCGCATCGCGCACCATCTGGTCTTCCCCGACTACGACGTGGTCGAACTGCTGCAGATAGCCGACCGCATGCTGGCATCCACGCACTACCAGTTCGGCGTCGGTGCCCGTGAGGCCTTCGACGCCTACCTGCAACGGCGCACCGTGCAACCACATTTCGCCAACGCACGCAGCGTGCGCAACGCGCTCGACCGTGCCCGCCTGCGCCAGGCCAGCCGGCTTTATGCCGATCGCGAGTCCGCCCTGAGTGCCGAGGACCTTAGCACCATTGCCGCCAGCGACATCCTCGCCAGCCGGGTTTTTGCCAACATCGAAGGGGACGCACCGTGACGCCTGTTCCATTGCGTGCCTTGATCTTTGACGTTGACGGCACGCTCGCCGACACCGAAAGCGCCCACCGCGCCGCCTTCAACCAGGCTTTTGCCGCGGCTGGCCGCGACTGGGTCTGGGACGAGGCCCGTTACACCAAGCTGCTGGAGGTTTCGGGTGGCAAGGAGCGCATCCTGCATTACTGGCAGCAGGTGCAACCCGACATCCGGCCCATCAACGGCTCGGCGGTGCCCGACACGGTGCAGCACCTGCACGACTTGAAAACCGCTGCCTATGAGCAGGCGGTGCAGGACGGCGCGGTGCGCTTGCGCCCCGGCGTGCTGCAACTGATTGAGTCGGCCTATCGCGAAGGCCTGCGCCTGGCCATTGCCACAACCACCTCGCCCGTCAACATCGCAGCGCTGCTGCGTGCCACGCTGGGCCCGGACTGGTCGCGTTATTTCATGGTGATTGAGGACGCGTCCACCGCGCCCCTTAAAAAACCCCATCCGCAGGTGTATCTGCAAACCCTCAAGCGCCTGCAATTGCCTGCCAGCGCGTGTCTGGCCTTTGAGGATTCGGCCAACGGGCTGCAGGCCGCGCTCGGCGCCGGTTTGGCAACCCTGATCACGCCCAACCACTTCACGGCGGATCACGATTTCACTGGGGCGCTACGCATCCTGCCCGATCTGCTGGGCGCCAGTGTGGCCGATTTGCGCGCCTGGCATGCGGCGGCTCCGGCGTCTGACCCATCGTAAGACAACAAGATCAACTTCCAGGAGACTTCACCATGCCCTTGACCAAACGCTTCACGCTGACGCGTTACCTGATTGAGGAGCGCCGCCGCTTTCCCGGCGCCGGTGGCGATTTCAACGCCTTGATTCTCGATGTGGCACTGGCGTGCAAGGCCATCGCCCGCGCGGTGGCCTTTGGGGAACTGGGCGGCACGCCAGGCCAGCCTGCGGCCAAAGTGGGCGATGTGGGCGGCGCTGTCAATGTGCAGGGCGAGACGCAAAAGCCCCTGGACGTCATCAGCAACCAGTATTTCACCGGCATGAATGAATGGGGCGGGCACCTGGCGGGCATGGTGTCCGAAGAAATGGAGGGCGCCTACCAGATCCCCAAGGCCTATCCGCGCGGCAAGTATCTGCTGGCGTTTGATCCACTGGACGGCTCCAGCAACATCGACGTAAACGTGTCGGTGGGCAGCATTTTTTCCATCTTGCGCGCGCCCCAAGAGGTGATTGACAGCGGCCGCGACGTGGTCGAGTCTGATTTTTTACAGCTCGGCTTAACCCAAGCGGCGGCCGGTTACGCGCTCTATGGCCCCACCACCATGCTGGTGCTCAGTGTGGGCAACGGCGTGGCCGGCTTCACGCTGGACCCTAGCCTGGGCGAGTTCATGCTGACGCACCCCAACCTAAAGGTACCCGCCGACACGCAGGAATTTGCCATCAACGCGTCGAACAGCCGCTTCTGGGAGCCGCCGGTCACGCGCTATGTCGACGAATGCCTGGCCGGCAAGACCGGCCCGCGCGACAAGGATTTCAACATGCGCTGGATTGCCAGCATGGTGGCCGAGGCGCACCGCATCCTGATGCGCGGCGGCGTCTTCCTGTACCCGCGCGACAGCAAAGACGCCTCCAAACCTGGGCGGCTGCGCCTGCTGTACGAGGCCAACCCGATTGGCTTCATCATCGAGCAGGCCGGCGGGCGCGCCAGCACCGGGCGCGAACCCATGCTGGGTGTGCAGCCGACCAGCCTGCACCAGCGCATTGGCCTGGTGTTCGGCTCCAGGCATGAGGTCGAGCGCATCGAGCGCTACCATGCCGAGCCCTTCAAGCCGCTGGAAACGACGCCGCTGTTTACCGAGCGCAGCTTGTTCCGGGTTTGATATGCTCACTAATTGATAGCTGCTTGCGCCCGTACTGTATGGGCTATAGCCTGATTTGACCACTTTTTTTGACTCAGGAGCCGCCCATGTCAGAACGCCACCCCATCATTGCCATCACAGGATCGAGCGGCGCCGGCACCACGTCGGTCACGCGCACCTTCAGCAACATCTTCAGGCGCGAAGGGGTCAACGCAGCCATCATCGAGGGCGACAGCTTTCACCGTTATGACCGCCTGGAAATGAAAAGCAGAGCCGCCGAAGCAGAAAAAGCGGGAAACAATAACTTCAGCCACTTCGGTCCCGAGAACAACCTGTTTGCCGAACTCGAAACCCTGTTTGCCCGCTACGCGGCAAGCGGCACCGGCAAATGCCGCAAGTATCTTCATGACAGCGAGGAAGCTGCACCCTACCAACAAAACCCCGGCACCTTCACGACCTGGGAAGACGTGCCCGGGCAGACCGACTTGCTGTTTTACGAAGGCCTGCACGGCGCCGTGGTCACGCCCGAGGTCAACATCGCCCAGCACCCCGATTTGCTGATTGGCGTCGTGCCGGTCATCAACCTGGAGTGGATTCAAAAGCTCTGGCGCGACAAGTCCCAGCGCGGCTACAGCACCGAGGCCGTCACCGACACCATCCTGCGCCGTATGCCCGATTATGTGAATTACATCTGCCCGCAGTTCATGCACACGCACGTCAACTTTCAGCGCGTCCCCATGGTGGACACTTCCAATCCCTTCATTGCCCGGGATATCCCCTCGCCCTCCGAGAGCATGGTGGTGATCCGGTTTGCCCAGCCCAAGGGCATTGATTTTCAGTATTTGCTCAGCATGATTGATGCGTCCTTCATGAGCCGGGCCAACACCATCGTGGTGCCCGGCGGCAAGATGGAACTCGCCATGCAGCTGATCTTTACGCCCTTCGTCTGGCGAATGATGGAGCGCAAGAAAAAGGCCTCTTGATACTTTATTGGACAGACTGCGGCTACCCGCACTGCGCCAGTTTCATCCCCAACCGATCAAAAAACCATGACCCATCCCACACCTCCCACACCTGAATTCGCTCGCCAGATGGCCAACGCCATCCGCATGCTGGCCGTCGATGCGGTTGAAAAAGCCAGGTCCGGCCACCCCGGCGCCCCCATGGGCATGGCCGATATCGCCGAGGTACTGTGGAATCGGCACCTGCGGCACAACCCGGTCAATCCTCACTGGCCCGAGCGCGACCGCTTTGTACTGAGCAACGGCCACGGCTCCATGCTGCTGTATGCGCTGCTGCACCTCACCGGCTACAACCTCCCCATGAGCGAGCTGAAAAACTTCCGCCAGCTGCATAGCCAAACGCCGGGCCATCCTGAAGTCGGCTTGACTCCTGGTGTGGAAACCACCACCGGCCCGCTCGGCCAGGGCCTGGCCAACGCGGTCGGCATGGCGCTGGCCGAGAAGCTGCTCGCCAGCGAATTCAACCGGCCCGAGCACGCCATCGTCGACCACTTCACCTACGTTTTCATGGGCGACGGCTGCCTGATGGAAGGCATCAGCCACGAGGCCTGCTCACTGGCCGGCACGCTGCGCCTGTCCAAACTGGTAGCGCTTTACGACGACAACGGCATTTCGATCGACGGCCACGTCGAAGCCTGGTTCACCGACGACACACCCAGGCGCTTTGAGGCCTACGGCTGGCATGTGATTCCTGACGTGGACGGGCACGAGCCGGCGGCTGTGGACGCCGCGATCCGCGCCGCCAAGGCGCAGGCCGGCCAGCTAGATGGCAAGCCCACGCTGATCTGCTGCAAGACCGTGATTGGCATGGGTTCGCCCAACAAGGCCGGCACGCACGACGTGCACGGCGCAGCACTGGGCGCAGCCGAGGTTGCTGCCACCCGCGAAGCTTTGGGCTGGAGCGCTCCGCCTTTCGAAATCCCCGCCGACATCGCCACCGCCTGGAATGCCGTAGAGCGCGGGCAGACGGCGGAAAAAGTCTGGCGCCTGCGCTTTGAGGCCTACCGCAAGCGCTACCCGCTGGAGGCGGCAGAGTTTGAACGCCGCATGGCTGGAGACCTACTGCCTGCCTTGGCCGAGCAGCTGCCCGAGTTGCTTGCCGGCATAGCCGCGCAGCGCGCTGCGCTGGCCACGCGCAAAGCCAGCCAGAACGCGCTGGACGTGCTGGCCCCGCTGCTGCCCGAGTTCTTTGGCGGCAGCGCGGACCTGACCAGTTCGAACCTCACCAACTTCAAGGGCTGCGTCAAGGCCGGCCGGGATGCCTGGGGCAACCACCTGAGCTACGGCGTGCGCGAGTTCGGCATGGCCGCAGTCATGAATGGCATCGCCTTGCATGGCGGCTACCTTCCCTATGGCGGCACCTTTTTAACCTTCAGCGACTACAGCCGCAACGCCATCCGCATGGCGGCCCTCATGAAGCTGCGCGTGATTCATGTGTTCACGCACGACAGCATTGGCCTGGGCGAAGATGGCCCGACCCACCAGAGCGTGGAGCACATCCCGTCCCTGCGCATCATTCCGAATCTGGACGTATGGCGCCCAGCCGATGGGCTGGAAACAGCCGTGGCCTGGGCCAGCGCGGTGGCGCGCCAGGGCGGCCCCAGCGCGCTGTGCCTGTCGCGCCAGAACGTGGCGTGTCTGACCGATGCAGGCATGGTTGCGTCCATTCGCCGCGGCGGCTATGTGCTGTCGGACATGGCGGCTGCGCAGGTGGTAATTGTCTCAACCGGCTCCGAGCTGGAATTGGCCATGCAGGCGCAGGCCATGCTGGCGGCCGAGGGCCTGGCGACCCGGGTGGTGTCCATGCCGTGTACCAATTTGTTTGACCGTCAGACCGAGGCCTACCGGGAAGCGGTGCTGCCGATGAGTCTGCCCGCCGTGGCGATCGAGGCGGCGCAGCCCGACTTCTGGCGCAAGTACGTAGGGCGCAGCGGCGTGGTGGTGGGCATGGCCGGCTTTGGTGAATCGGCCCCGGCCAGGGATTTGTACAGCCACTTTGGCATCACCGCACAGCGCGTGGTGGAGGCTGCGCGCACGCTGGCGCAGCGCCGCAAAGCTGGTTCAGCTGGTTCAGCTGGTTCAGCTGGTTCAGCTGGTTCAGCTGGTTCAGCAGGCGCTGCCCGGGCAGAAACTTCGGTTCACGAAACCGCCTAAGCACCGAATGAGCACCACATGAACCATTCCTTCGACCTCATCGTGTTTGACCTGGACGGCACGCTGATTGAAACCGCCCCGGAAATTGCCGATGCCGTCAATGACACGCTGCGCCACTTCGACTTGCCCGAGGTGACCCAGCAGCAGGTGAACGACTGGATTGGTCACGGCACGCGTGAATTGCTGATTCAGGCGCTGGCGCAAAGCGGCCAGCTTGACGCCGCCGCCGTGCGCGCCAGCGAGCGACTGGCGCTGATCGCGGCCGACTTTGACAAGCGCTATCAAGCCCGCTGCGGCACGCGCAGCCAGCTTTACCCCCAAGTGCGCGAAACGCTGCTTGCCCTGCGCGAGCGCGGTGTCAAGCTGGCCGTGGTGACCAACAAGGAGAGCCGCTACACCCGCACCGTGCTGGACGCGCACCAGCTGGCCCCGCTGTTTGATCTCGTGGTGAGCGGCGACACTTTGAGCAGCAAAAAGCCCGACCCGGCCGGCATAACAAGCTGCCTGACGCAATTCGGCGTGCCGCGCCAGCGCGCGCTGTTTGTAGGCGACTCGTCCATCGACGTGAACACCGCGCGCAACGCCGGGGTAACGGTGTGGGCGCTGCCTTATGGCTACAACATGGGACAGCCGATTGAGGCCAGCGCACCGGACCGGGTTATTGCAGATTGTTCTGCGCTATTGAATTTATAGCGGATTGCGCATAGTTGACGAGGGCCACAGCGATTTTTTTTAATGATGAGGCTATTTCAATGGCAGCGAACGGCCGCCACACTCATGCTGCGCTGGCCATCTCATTCGAGTGCCTTTTTTGACCCAAGTGCGACGATGTAAAAGATCACTGGCGGAAGAATGAGCATCTGCAAAAGCGGGGTGAGGCCGATATTGACGCCCGTTATCACCGCTATCACCGGCATGTCCGCCGTGTAAGTCCAACGCTGCAGGACATGGACGGCTAGCCACTCGAGCGCGACGGCAATGATGAGGCCCGTCATCAGCATCACGCCATAGCCTTTTAGTTGCGGCGCAATAAACCAGTCCGACCGCCTGAAAATAATCCAGCCTGCCGCATGGATAGTCCACACGATGAGGCCATCCCCCAGACTTGCGACGAAGCAGTGCCACCAGATATTTTCCCAGCTGCCCATTCCGACAAAGAGAAAAGCTTGTCCGATCTCCCAAAAATAATTCAGCACGACTGACACGACAAACAAGCCTGCCATGGTGCGCAGCGGGCCGGCGCGAGCGGGTTGCGCTTTCATTAGAGTGAATTCTCCTGGGTGGTTATCGTCAGTAGTAGGCCGATCGACGTTCGACCTTCGACTGATCGCGCGAAAGGCTGTCCGCCATGCATGCGGGCAATCGTCGCGACTATCGCCAGTCCCAGCCCATGATGGCTCTCGGCCTGAGCGCGGGACGGGTCGGCACGGTAGAAGCGATCGAACAGGCGCGGCAGATGCTCTGCCGCGATGGTTTGCCCGCGATTGGTTACTGCCAACTCTGCAAAGCCCCCATCACGCAGCGCCAACTCAATACGAACCAAGCTGCCGCGTTCGGCATAGCGCGTGGCGTTGCCCAAGAGGTTGGAAATTGCCCGCTTGACAAGCGGCACATCGAAATCGCCCGCGATGTCGCCGGCGATTTCTATTTGCAATGCCGCGTCCGACAAGGCGGCCTCATGGAAGTCAGCCACGTCAAACGCGACTGCCGCCAAACTGGGCACATGTGTGCGGCGCGCGCTCGCCCCGCGCTCGGATTGCGAGAGGAACAGCATGTCCTTGATGATGCCTGACATGCGGTGCAGGTCTTCCAGATTGGAACCCAGCGTGTCGCGCAAGGCCTCAGGGTGTCGCGCTTTGCGCAGCGCCAACTCGGTGCTGGTAATGATGATGGACAACGGCGTATTCAACTCGTGCGCGACATCGGAATTGAAGCCCTCCAGCTGCGCATAGGCACGTTCAAGACGCTCAAGCAGCGCATTGAACTGTTTAACCAGCGGTTGCAGCTCTCCAGGTTGCGCCGAACCATCAAGTCGCCTACCCAGTGTGTTGGCGGCCAGGTCGCGGGTCTGGTCTACCAGATGCTGTACTGGCGCATGCCCCAGGCGGACCAGCAGAAAACCGCCTACCGACACCACGAAAGAGCCCAGCAGTGCGGCCGCCGCGAGCGTCACGGCAAGCCGCTGCAACAAATCGTCATCGGCGCGTGTGTTCAGCGACAACTGGGCGATCACGCTGCCAAAGAGGCTCTCCGGTGATGCCAGCGTGAACGTCACTGCGTGTGCGTGCTTGACGTCAGCGCTTTGCGGCGCGCTGCGGTAAACGCGAGCGCCATCCTGACCGCGCAGCTCAAGCAGCAGATCGTCATGACCGGTGAAATAGTCGTCGAGTTTGTGTTTTAGGCTGGGCAGATCGCCCTCATGCTCGGCCTCGTTGAGAAAATGGGTGACAACATCTTGCTTTTGCGCGAGCGAGTCAGCCTGTCTGGCTGCCAGGGTGAATGCCGTCGCGGTGTAGACCGCCACTGAGACCAGCGCCAGCCCTACGAAGGTCTGAATCGCCAGCCAGGTCGAGAGCCGCCTATCGAGGGACCAGATTGCACCGTGCTTCACGAACGCCGATCCTCAAGTACATAGCCCATGCCGCGCATCGTATGGAGCAGCGGGCGGCCGAAGGGCAGGTCAAGTTTGCTGCGCAGTCTGCGGATCGCGACCTCGATCACGTTGGTCTCGCTGTCAAAGTTCATGTCCCACACTTGCTCGGCAATCTCGGTGCGTGACAGTACCTCACCCTGGCGCCGCAGCAGCAGGGTGAGCAAATTGAATTCCTTGGCGGTAAGGTCGAGGCGCTGGCCCGCACGAGTAGCTTTGCGACGCAGGAGGTCAAGTTCCAGATCAGCCAATTTGAGCACGCTTGCCTCGGCTAAAGTCTGCCCGGGCGTGAAGCGTCGCATGAGTACCTGAATGCGCGCCACCAGCTCGGAGAACGCGAAGGGCTTGACCAGGTAATCGTCGGCGCCGCTTTGCAGGCCGCTGACGCGGTCCTCGACGCGGCTCAGGGCAGTCAGCATCAGCACGGGCGTCGGCTTGCTCTGTCTTAGCGCGACCAGGACCCCCAGGCCATCGATACCCGGAAGCATCCGGTCAAGGACGATCACGTCGTACTGACCTTCGACCGCCAGGTGCAGGCCATCGATGCCATTGTGGGCCACATCAACAACATAGCCTTCTTCTGTCAAGCCCTTGCGCAAATACTCGGCCAGTTTGACTTCATCTTCGATGACCAGGATTTTCATGCCTGCATTTTCACGCAAGGCGTGGCTCGGCCACATTACAAAAATGTCATCCGGCTGTTGGCGTCCTGTTGGCATCGCTTCTTTAAAGTTCATTCCATGCCCTCAGGCATTAGCCGCAGCAAGTCGCTTCGGACTGAACTGAACCCAAAGGACGTCATCATGAACATTCGCAAAACCATTCTTCTGTCAACAGTCGCCATCGCGTTCGCTGCACCCGGCCTGTCATCCGCTACGTCGTTGTGGCAGCCGGCGAAAGGTGAGTCTGGCGGGGAATTCCTCGCTGACCATTTCCAGAGCAGCAAAACCCGCGAAGAAGTCGCGCAGGCAGTGCAGGCCACCCCCAAAGACGCAGACTCCCTCGCGACGAACGAGCGGAACCGAACATCAAAAGTGGCCGCAAAAACGGGGCAAAGCAAAACCCGCGCTGAAGTCCAGCAAGAGTTGCTCAACATGTCGGCCGAAGAAAAGCAGCGCATGCGCGAGCTGTACAGTGGTGGTAATCGCTAAATACTGTTTGGTGGCTTGTTGAAGCACCCAAAATCGCATTAAAAATTGGACAAGAATCGGGATGATCCCGGCCGGCGAACAAAGATCCAGGCGCAAAACTGATAGCCATGGGCCTGGATATTTACAACTCCCCTCGCTTTATGCCCAGGCAGTTGTCGCTGACGGGCCGGGGCTCGCTTCGTACTAACCTGCATCTTTGTCCCCCTTTTTAGTCCCACAACACGTTAAGAAACCCATGAAAACCCTCAAGACCGCGCTAGTTATTTCAACTCTGCTGCTTGGCGCCGCCCACGCTCAAACCGCAGCCAAACCCGGCATGGACGGCATGAACATGGAGGCTACTCAGAAAGGCGCCCCCATGGGCACGATGAACATGGCGAACATGGTGGATGGCGAAGTGCGCAAGGTCGACAAAACGGCCAAAAAGATAACCTTGAAGCACGGCGAAATCAAGAACCTGCAAATGGCCGGCATGACCATGGCGTACCAAGTCAAGGACGCGGCAATGCTCGACAAATTGAAAGCCGGCGACAAGGTTCGCTTCATGGCCGAGAAGGTTGGCGGCGCCATTGTCGTCACAGCGATCGAGCAGGCTAAATAAGGCTAAGGCGGGCAACGCCTGGATCATGAAACCGAAGGGACGCCAGCGCCATGGAAAAGCACATTGCGGCCGAACCAAGGTCTCATGCTCTGACAGCGCCGCCTTTTGCTTGGATTTGAGGGTGTAATGCGGTGTCATTGTCCTGAGCAATCACGGCAACGGACGCTAATCCCCAGGCCCTGCCCGGCTAAAGCCGCCAAGCCCACCCAGTCAATAGACAGTAACTATAATTTTCGCAATGCGTTTGCTGGTCACGATTTTTCTTTTGGTGCTTATGCCAATGCAGCTCACTTGGGCTGCATTGAGCGTCTATTGCCCACACGAAACAAGCTCGCCTGCGCGGCAGGTCGAAAACCACGATCACCAGCACCAGACTGCTGTTGATCTGGAAGACGGCGGCGACCCACACGCTACCGGGAACGTGAATGCCGATTCGGGCGCATGCCATGCGGGGCATGGCACGGCACTATTTGGCTCGCAGCGTTTGCCGGCTGTTAGCGTCTCGTCCGAGATCTACACCACCTATCAGATTCAGGTTCCTTCCCCTCCTCATTTGCCCGTGCCCGAACGTCCCAACTGGGCTTACCTCGCCTGATCGGCGAGGTGGGGCTTCTTCTATCCTCTCGTGCCTTTGGCATGCCGCCTTGCGTGGCGTGCACGAGTGCACGGCGATCCTGTTGATCGCACTTCGCCGATTCCCCAAGTGTCTTTTAATCACTGGAGAGTCGGATGTTCCAAAGAAATCGAAAAGATGGGTTGACCTGTACCTTGCTGGTGCTGGCCGCCTGCAGCGCCTGGGCGCAACCAGCGCAGCCAAACCCACTTGGCGGCTTGCCCGCGCCCACCCCCGCGCTGACAGCGCCTTCTTCCCCCGGGGGTGTCAGCCCTCCATTGACGCTGAGGCAGGCGTTCGACGCGGCCTGGCTACGCCAACCAGAAGCTCAGTCACGGGAGGCACGCCAGCAGGCTGCCAGCGCCCGCAGGCAGGCAGCTGACAGTTGGACGCCCGAGCCTGCCGCCCTTGAGTTGTCGGTCAAGAGCGACCGCCTGAACCAGAATCAAGGCAGTCGCGAGATCGAGGCAGGCGTGGCCATCCCGCTGTGGCTGCCGGGCGAGCGATCACGCACTGGCGCTTTGGCCGATGCGGAAGGACGTGCGACAGCAAGTCGGGTCGTGGCGGCCCAACTGCGCACCGCAGCCAGCGTGCGGGAGTTCTATTGGCTTTGGCAGCGCGCCCGCGTGGAGCATGATTTGTCTCAGGAACGCCTGAGCAATGCGCAAGCGCTTGTTGCGGACGTCACCAAACGGGTCAAGGCAGGCGATCTGGCGCGGGCGGATCAGCATCAGGCCGACGGGGCTGTGGCGACCGCCGAGGCGGGATTAGCCGAAGCAGCCAGCACGCTGGCCGGTGCATCCCATCAATTGCGAACTCTGACCGGCACCCCACCGGAACCTAACGGCCTTGCCGGACTCAACGCGGGCGCTGTGGCCGAACCTGTCCCGGCAATACCTCCAGATTTCGCGTCCCTGGATAGTCGCCACCCAGCTGTCGCTGAACTCCTGGCCCGTGCGGACGTTGCGCGCCGCTCAACCGAGCTGGCTGGTGTGCAGACGCGCAGCAACCCCGAATTGACCCTGGCAACGACCAGAGCCCGGGGTTTATACGGCGAGCCATCCCAGCAAAGCCTCACCTTGGGCATCCGCATCCCCTTCGGCTCGGACAGTCGCAGCCGGGCCAAACTGGCAAGCGCGCAGGCCGAGGGCATCGAAGCGGAGGTGCAGCTTGCGTTGGAGCGGGAGCGTTTGCTGTCTGAACTCGACGCTGCCCGCATTCGCCTTGAATCTGCGCGCAGCCAGGTCAGCGCTGCGGACAAGGGCTCGCAACTTGCCCGTGAGTCCCGGGGCTTCTTCCAAAAGTCGTTTCGCATGGGCGAAACCGACCTGCCGACACGATCGCGCATCGAGCTTGAGGCCATCGCCGCCGAACGCCAGGCCGCCCGGGCGCGCATTGATCTCGCCGCGGCGGTATCGAGCTTGCGCCAGGTTCTGGGACTTTTACCTGAATAACCCCCCTTAAATATCAGAGCGAACTTGAGAACTCCAAACATGACCATCCAAAAAAGGCTGAACGCCTTCTGCCTGGCGGCGTTCATTGCCGTCACACCGTTCACTGTATTTGCTGACGCGGGCCACGATCACGGCGCCGCGTCCTCGGCTGCGGCCGGATCAGGCCAGCCACGCTTTACCGCCATATCCGAGACCTTTGAGCTCGTCGGCGTGCTGAGCGGCAAATTACTCACCCTTTACCTGGACCGCGCTGACGACAACAGCCCGGTCAAGGACGCCAAGCTAGAGCTCGAATTGGGGGGTGTGAAGCTGGACGTCAAACCGCGTGGCGAGGGCGAATTTGAAGCGGCGCTCGCGCAAGAGCTCAAACCGGGCATGACTGCTGTGACGGTGACGGTGGTCGCGGGCCAGGAGACCGATCTGCTGGCCGGTGAGCTGGACTTGCGCGAAGGCGCTCAAACCGATGTATCGGTGGGCAGCCGGCCATGGAAAAAGTACGCCACCTGGCTTATTGCCGGGCTGCTCACGCTGGCGCTGCTGGCCTGGGGCCTGCGCCGCATGCGCGCTTATCGAATCAACCGGCTTGGGGGTAAAAAATGAAGAAACGTTTTCTGACATCCGCGGTATGCGCCGCCTTGTGTGCGTCGCTGCTGGCATTGACGGCCCCAGTTTGGGCGGCAGGAGACCACGAAGGGGGCCACGGCCCTGCTGGCGCCGATCCTGCAGCCACCGGCAGTGGGCCGAAACGACTGCCCGATGGCAGCGTCTTTCTGCCCAAGCCGGCCCAGCGCCAGATGGGCGTGCGTACACTGGTCGGCGAGGTGAAACAGTTGCCGCGTTCGACCGAGCTGTCAGGCAAGGTCGTGATGGACCCGAATGCGGGCGGCAAGGTGCAGTCCCTGGTAGCCGGCCGGTTGCAGGCCGGTCCGCGCGGCTTGCCCTCGGTCGGGCAAACCGTTCGCAAAGGCGAGGTGCTGGCCTATGTGCTGCCCGCCGCAGCGGCAATCGAACGTTCGAACCAGTCGGCGCAACTGGCCGAACTGGGAGCCAGCCGCAGCCTGGCCAACAAGCGCCTGGCGCGTTTGCAGGAACTGGCCGATACGGTGCCGCGCAAAGAGATCGAGGCTGCGGAAAGTGAAGTCGCCAGCCTGGGCGCGCGCGCTGCAGCGGTGGGTGCCGGACTGTCCGCGCGTGACGCGCTGGTCGCGCCCGTGTCGGGTGTCATCGCTTCGGCCAACGCCGTGGCCGGCCAGGTGGTCGATGCGCGCGAACTGCTGTTCGAGGTGATTGATCCCTCGCGTTTGCGCATTGAAGCACTGGCCTTCGACGCCGCGCTGGCGGCTGACGTGGGGGGCGCTTTCCTGGCCGTGGGCGGCCAAAAAGTACCGCTCATTTTCGTGGGCGCATCGCGCTCGCTGCGCGACCAGGCGCTGCCTCTGGCCTTTCGTGCCGAAGGCCAGTCGCTCAGCCAGCTTGCCGTCGGCCAGCCTGTGGCCGTGGTGGTGCAAAGCCGAAGCCAGGTGAGCGGAGTCCCTGTGCCGGCCGGGTCCTTGACGAAGAACCCCGCCAACCAGACCGTCGTGTGGGTCAAGACCGCGCCCGAACGTTTTGAGGCGCGCGTAGTCACTGTGGAGCCGCTTGACGGCGCGACGATGGCGGTGACCTCGGGCCTGAAGGCCGGCGACCGTGTGGCCACCCAAGGTGCCACGCTGATCAACCAGGTGCGCTGACATGTTCAAGTGGTTACTCGACAGCAGCCTTGCCAACCGATTGCTGGTGATCATCGCCAGCCTGGTGCTGATGGCCTATGGCGCCTTTACGCTAACACGCACACCGGTTGACGTGTTTCCTGACCTTAACAAACCGACCGTGACCATCATCACGGAAGCCGGCGGCATGGCCTCCGAAGAAGTCGAGCAGCTCATCACCTTCCCGCTGGAAACAGCCATGAACGGGTTGCCCGGCGTCGAGACGGTGCGTTCCGCCTCGAGCGCCGGCCTGTCGTTTCTGTACGTGACTTTCAACTGGAGCACCGAGATCTTTCGCGCCCGTCAGATGGTGGGCGAGCGCCTGTCGTCGATGGAAGAAGGTCTGCCGCAAGGCACGGTGCCGCGCATGGGACCGATCAGCTCGATCATGGGCGAGATCATGCAGATCGCGATTCCGATCGATACGGCAAAAATTTCGTCAATGGCGGTGCGCGAATACGCCGACTGGGTGCTGCGCCCGCGTCTGCTGGCGATTGCCGGCGTGGCGCAGGTGGTGCCTATCGGTGGCGAGGTGCGCCAGTTTCAAGTTCAGCCCAACACCGTGCGTATGGCCGAGCTGGGCATCACCCATGAGCAGCTCGAAGGCGCGCTCAAAGGTTACTCCAGCAACACCTCGGGGGGCTTTCTGGAGCTCAATGGGCGTGAATACCTGATCCGCAACCTGGGGCGCACCTCCAGTCTGGATGACCTGAGAAACCTGGCGCTCACCGCGCGTGAGGGTCAACCCATCTTGATGCGGCAGATCGCCGACGTGACCTTTGCTGCGGCCATCAAGCGCGGCGACGCGGGTTTTGAAGGCAAGCCGGCGGTAATCCTGAGCATTCAGAAGCAACCCGCCGCCGACACCATAGCCTTGACCCGCGCCATCGAGACCGCACTGACGGAGATGCAGCGCGCGCTCCCGGCCGGCATGACCCAGCCTATCGTGACCTTTCGCCAGGCCAGCTTCATCGAGTCGTCGATCACCACGCTACAAGGCAAGCTGATCGCGGCCTCGGGCTTCGTCGCGGTGATCCTCTTCCTGTTTCTCGGCAATGTGCGCACCACCGTCATTGCGCTGGTGGCCATTCCGGTTTCGATCTTCATCACCGCCCTGGTGTTTCGCTACTTCGGCCTCTCAATCAACACCATGACACTGGGCGGACTGGCGATTGCCATCGGCGGGCTGGTCGATGACGCCGTGGTTGGGATCGAGAACGTGATGCGACGGCTCAAGGAAGACCGACTCAAACACCCCGAACACCGGATTCACCCGATCGAGGTAGTGGCACGCGCCACCATGGAAGTGCGCTCGGCCATCCTGTATGCGACGGTGATCATCGTGCTGGTGTTCGTGCCGCTATTCGCGCTGCCGGGCATGGAGGGTCGACTGTTCGTGCCATTGGGTATCTCGTTCATAGTCTCGACGCTGGCCAGCCTGGTGGTGTCCGTGACCGTGACGCCGGTACTGAGCTTCTACCTGCTGCCGCGCATGAAGTCGCTCGACCACGGCGACACCAAATTGCTGGTGTGGCTGAAGTCGCGCTACCGCAGCGGCCTGCAGGGCGTGCTGGAGCGTCCGAAAGCCGCGCTGGCGGCCGCTGCGCTGGCGGTGGTGGTGGCAGCGGTGGCCGTGCCGTTCTTCCCGACCACCTTCCTGCCACCGTTCAACGAGGGCACGCTGGTGATTGGTCTGCGCCTGAACCCGGGTGTGACTTTGGCCGAGACCACGGCGCTGGCGCGTCAGGCCGAGGTGCTGGTCAAGCAGGTGCCTGAGGTCACGCACGTTGGACGGCGCAGTGGTCGCGCCGAGCTGGACGAACATGCTGAAGGCGTTCACGTCAGCGAGCTGGACGTGGGTTTGAAACCATCCGGCGAGATCACGCGCTCAATGGATGCGGTGTCGGCCGACATCCGCGCGCGCCTGGTCAACCTGCCGGCGGCGGTGGCCATCGGGCAGCCGATCTCGCACCGCATCGACCACATGTTGTCAGGCGTGCGCTCGCAGATCGCGATCAAGATCTTCGGTGAGGACCTCGATACCCTGCGCGGCCAGGCAGATGTGTTGCGAGCGGGGCTGGCTGCGGTCCCTGGTCTCGCCGACCTCGAAATCGAAAAGCAGGTGTTGGCGCCGCAGATCAAGGTGCGCGTCGATTACGCTGCGGCGGCCCGCTACGGCGTGCCGGCACCCCAAATACTGAGCACGCTGCAAAACCTGGTCGAGGGCGAGAAGATTACCCAGATCGTCGAGGGCAGTCGGCGCTTTGCGCTGGTCGTGCGGTTGCCAGAGGCGGCGCGCTCGGTGGAAGGCCTGGGGAAGATCATGATTGAGACACCCAACGGGCGCATTCCGCTGTCCAAGGTGGCGACGATTGAGGACAGTGACGGCCCCAATCAGGTCAGCCGCGATGACGGCAAGCGCCGCATCGTGTTGTCGGCCAATGCGCAGGGGCGTGCTCTGTCGGACGTCATAGCCGACATCCGCCGCGTGGTAGCCCAGACCAAGCTACCCGAGGGTTACTTTGTCACGTTGGGCGGCCAGTTTCAGGCGCAGGAAGAGGCGTCACGGCTGGTCGGGCTGCTGTCCATCGTGTCTGCGGTGCTGATGTTCGTGGTGCTTTACAGCCGCTACCAGTCGACCCGGCTGGCGCTGCTGATCATGGCCAACATTCCGCTGGCACTGGTCGGTGCAGTGTTCGGCTTGTGGCTGTCCGGGCAACCGCTGTCGGTGGCGGCTCTGGTAGGCTTCATTACGCTGGCCGGCATCTCGGTGCGCAACGGCATTTTGAAGGTCAGTCACTACATCAACCTGATGCGCTTCGAGGGCGAGGACTTCGACCACAAGATGATCGTGCGCGGCTCACTGGAACGCTTGAGCCCAGTGCTGATGACGGCGCTGGTGACGGCCTTTGCTCTGGCGCCGCTGCTGTTCGAGGCCGAGCGGCCCGGCACCGAGATCCTGCACCCGGTCGCCGTGGTGATCTTCTCGGGCCTGATCAGTTCAACACTGCTCGACACCTTTCTCACCCCGGTGATGTTCTGGCTATTCGGCCGCAAGGATGCCGAGCGCCTGCTCGACGACAAAAACGCCGAGGCTTTCTAGACAATTCACCGTGCCTTTGACACTGCGTCTCTTTTTTAACCCTTGAAAGGTATTTTTATGAAGTTTTCTCAACTCATCACAGTGCTGGCTTTCGCTGCCACCGGAGCCGCGTTTGCAGCCGACGGCCATAGCCATGATTCCAAGCCGCTGCATGGCGGCGCGGTGGTGGAAGTCAAGGACATCGAATACGAACTGGTCGCCAAGCCGGACTCTTTGCAATTGCACCTGCGCGACCACGGCAAGCCGGTCGATCTAAGTAAGGCCACGGCGAAACTTACCCTGCTTGCGGGCACGGACAAGCAGGAGGTGGAACTGAAGCCTGCGCCAGGAGATAAACTGGAAGCGAAGGGCAGCTACAAGGTCGCAGCCAACACCAAAGTCATAGCCATGGTTACTCTGGCCGGGAAGTCAACAACCGCGCGTTTCGTGCTGAAGTAAACCGTAGAAATGCAATCAGCCGGCCGAGCTGCGTCTTCAAGTTAAGACAATGTCAATGAGATGCCCGGGAAGGCTGTCAATTTTTCCGCGCGAATTTTCCGGTAACCTGCCTAATTAACCACCACCAGAAAGTAAACAACCATGACTTCATTCTTCAAACACACAAAGCCAGGATCTATTGCCCTTGTCGCGTTGACAGCAGCGCTGTTGCAGCCGCTTGCGTATGCCCAGTCGCCAGCAAAGTCCGGTACCGACCCAATGCAGGGCGGCAAGGCTGGCTCATCGTCCATGCCCGCTGGAATGGACATGAAAGCCATGATGAAGAACAACAACGACAAGATGTCGTCCATGCAGATGATGGGCAACACTGACATAGATTTCGCCATGATGATGCGCGTGCATCACCAGGGCGCTATCGAGATGGCAGAGGCCGAGTTGCTCGACGGCAAGGATGCGCAAATGCGCAAAATGGCGAAAGACATTATTGCTGCGCAGAAAAAGGAAATCGCCCAGTTAGACAAGTTCCTGGCAAAGAGCGGCCATCCAGTAGACAAGATGAACAAATAGCGGAGGGAAAGTCGCTTTTTCAATGGCGATTTTCCAGCTCCGGGTGGCAACCCGAAATTTTGGATTCGCCCGCTGAATCTGTGGGTAATTTTTGAGGTTCTCGGGTTGTTTTCATTGCAAGCGAGGCGACGCGTTGCGAGCGCCCGCTTGTCGTGAACCAGCCACCTGACCGTAAAACGGTCCTGTCGTCAGCCGCTTCACGTCACGTGACCTGCCCACAGCGCCTCAACTTGGAGCCTGCGATCTGACGCACCTGCGCAGAGCAACAATCGTGTCATGAAAAATCACCCGGATTACTCAAAAACAGCATCGCCATGGCCATGGCGGGCGATGTTTACTTTGGATCCTTGTCAGCGCATCCTGCCAAGAATCGATCAGGTTTTTTGCAAGTCGAATCAAAAGATAACTGATCAAAATTGCGAGGCCTCTACCGCCGCAGGGGTGGCTAAAAACGCTATGAAATTCATAGCTTGCTGCGCTGGTAACATAAGGGCATGAACACTATTTCATCTGAAAACTCCGCGCAGATCTCGTTCGGACTGGCGAGCCGCGTCTGTATCGTCACCGGTGGCGCCCAGGGTATTGGTGAGGCCTGTATTCGCCGCTTTGCGCGCGAAGGCGCTCAGCTGGTCATTGCCGATATCGACGACACCCGCGGCACCGCACTGGCCGCTGAACTTGGCGCTTTGTACGTGCATTGCGACGTCGGCGAAAAAGCGCAGGTCGATACGCTGGTGGCGCAAACCATGGCTGCCTTTGGCCACATTGACGTACTGGTAAACAATGCCGGCATTTTCAGGGCTGCTGATTTTCTGGAAGTGACCGAGGTGGATTTCGACGCGGTCTTGCGCATTAATCTCAAGGGTTCATTTCTGGTGGGCCAAGCGGTTGCGCGCGAGATGGCGAAGGCGGGCAAAGGCAGCATCGTCAATATGAGCTCGGTGAACGGTACGCTGACCATTCCCACGATTGCCAGCTACAACGTCAGCAAAGGCGGCATCAATCAACTCACGCGCGTGATGGCTTTGGCCCTGGCCGACAAAGGAATACGCGTCAACGCCGTCGCGCCCGGCACAATCGCCACCGAACTGGCCACCAAAGCCGTGCTGACCAGCGAGGAAGCCAAAGCCAGAATTCTGAGCCGAACCCCCATGAAGCGCCTCGGTAAGCCTTCTGAAATTGCCGACACCGTGGCTTATCTGGCCAGCGACGCAGCCAGCTACATCACCGGCGAGATCGTGGTGGTGGACGGTGGACGCATGACGTTAAATTACACCGTGCCTGTGTAGATATTGAGGTAGGGGTAGGGCTTCAGCGAGAGTGTTGATTACCCCCAAATTCAATGCTGTCATCTCATTTTTGAATCAATCGTGAACGCGAAGGCGAAGCGAAGACCGTACAACCGTACGGCTAGCGAAGCAGACAAAATGCGGGGTTGATTTGGAAATGGAATCACAGCCGGGCTTTGCTTTCCAAATCATGAGACACCCTTGAGTCGCGTGATCCATGCATCAATATCCAGGCCATCCCCCACGTGGTAGCGCTCCACCTTCCGGTACAGCGTGCTGCGGGAAATTCCAAGCGCAAGCGCTGCTTTGGTCAGGTTGCCGCCGTGCGCGCGCACGGCACGCTTGATGGCTTCGCGCTCAGTATCCTCCAGGCTATCGCGGCCTGAAGAAGACAGAGCTTTGGGGACCAACCCCATCGCCGCACCCGAAGAATCCGCCAACGGTTCTCCCCGGGCCTCTGCCAGCAATTCGGGCGGCAGCTCGTTGCACTGCACGCAAGGTTCGCCGGACGTGAGCAGCAGGCTTTCCACCACATTGCGTAACTCACGCACGTTGCCGGGCCAGGAATATTTATGCATTACCACCATCACTTCAGGTACAAAACGGCGTGGCGCCACACCATGGCGCAACGCCAGACTTTGGTTGAAGTTCTCAGTCAGGATATCCAGGTCTCCATCGCGATCGCGTAACGGCGGAATAAGCAGCCGTGTCACACTGATGCGGTGATAAAGGTCGCGCCTGAAATGTCCGGCCTCTACCTCATTAATCAAATTTCGGTTGGTCATGGCAACCAGCCGCACATCGACGCGACGCGGCTTGCTGTCGCCCAGACGGTAGATCACGCCCTCTTCCAGCGCGCGCAGCAGTACCGGCTGCAAATCAAGCGGGAGATCACCGATTTCGTCAAGGCAAAGCGTGCCACCATTGGCCAACTCGAAGCAGCCTGGCCGCCCTTGTGCTGTAGCGTTCGTTAAAACGCCGCGTACATGCCCGAACAACTCGCCGGCAATCAGTTCCTTGGTCGCCGCGCCACAGTTGAAGGCGATGAAAGGACCGCCCACCCGGTCGTCACCGTGCACGGCGCGTGCAAGCATCTCCTTGCCGACACCCGTTTCGCCGTAGATCAACACCGGCACTCGGCGTAACGCGAGTTGCTGCGCACGTTGCAGTGCCGTGATCATCACGGCACTCTGCCCAAAAATATTTGCGAAACCGCTGCGCCGGGAATCAAGCTCGGAGATTGCTTCGCCAGCACGCGGCACCGTGACGTGCAGGCCATGTGGCAACCCCGAGGTGCGCGCCTGCTTGGGCACCACCAGCACGGCGCCTATAGTTCGACCTTCGGCGCGCACGGGGTTAAACCACTCCGGGCGCAATCCTTCTGGCAGACGCTGCGCCCACTCCTCAACTGCGGTGTTGGCATCCAGCCCGACAATGCGTTGCCCCAGCATCACCGGCAACTGCATGCGTCTGGTCGAGTGCACCACCAAGCCACTACGGTCGATGGCGATCATCCCAGCGGCATCTGAGAGCGACAAACGTTGCAGGCAAATCTCCAGCAACTGCAAGTGCTCGATAGACACGCGTTGGGCCAGCGCTACTTCGATTTGACGCGCCGCCGCAATTGCCAGCGTCAGGTTGTTGACTTGGTAGGTGCTCGGCGGCCCGGAGATGTCGATCACGCCGAGGATGGTGTTGGTGCCAGTCTCACGGATAGGGACGGCGGCACAGGTCCACCCTTTCATGCCCTGACAATAGTGCTCGGAGGCGAAGATGTGCGCTGGCATGCCGGTGGCAATCGCGGTACCAATGCCGTTGGTGCCGACCACACCTTCGCTCCACTGTCCGCCTTGCATCAAGTGCATTTCCTGGCCTGCTTCAAGCGTGCGCCGGTTGCCTTGCGCTTCGAGAACAACGCCCTCGGCATTCGTCAGCAGCATGATGGAACCCGAGCGGGCAAGCAATTCACCCGTGGCCGCAAACAAGGGACTGGCAGCCAACAACAAATCCTGCCGCTGCTGGCGCAATCGTTCTACTGAATCGCCGCTGGCGATCAACGGTGCCCTGGTTTCCGTCGGTTTGACACCAAACTGCCTGCTGCGTCGCCAAGAGGATAAGACGTCGCTGTGTACCGGGGCTTTCAGTAATGCTTCGCCGGCAACAAAACATTCCCAAGCACGTAAAGTATTGCTCTCTGACTGCTCGCCGTGCGAGTACAGAGTTGCCGCGGAAACGGCAGGCATTGCATCCTGTACATCATTCCTCGGCATCGCTTTCTCCTAAGCCTGTTATCGCGAATAGCGATGCATCGCGAACCGTTTGACTTTGCGCGCAGGGTGGGCGAACGGGTAAAAATTACGCTTCCGGTCTGGCTGTTTTCGAAACGCAAAATGAGGGTACCACAATGATCCAGACTAACAAAGTCGCTCCGCACAGCAGCGCCAGGAGCAGCAGCACTGGCACCTAGCGCGCCGAGGCCGCCATCTCGGATGCGGTCACAGAAAGCGTCCGCATCACCGCGCAGGGCCAATACCGTCACCGCTGTAACAATCGCAAGCGGGCGTGTCAGCAACCGACGCTTCACCGGACTCATTCGCCGTCGCACAAATCCCTCCATCACCACCTGCCCAGCCAAAGTGCCCGTAATGGTGGCGCTTTGCCCCACCACCAGGAGCGATCGCAAAGGCCAGCAAGGCCGCGGAGGTGCCCAGCAAAGGCGTCAGCAGTTCATGCGCCTGGCGCAGATCCGTGACTTCGGCGCCGCCGCTGAAGAACGTGGCGGAAGCAAGTATCAGGATCGCTGAGTTGATGAGAACGGCGACATTGAGCGACAGCAACGCGTCGGTAAAATTGAAACGAACCGCTTCGCGCTTGGCACGCGGGCCAGCGTCAATGCGTCGTGTCTGTACCAGCGCCGAGTGCAGGTACATGTTGAGCGCCAGCGCACCGCCCAGCATCTTTGCCAGGTCACAGGCGGAGACGGCCACCTCGCACAGCAGCCACAGCATCGCCACCGATGGCCGCGAATAATGAGCCCGGCAAACCTGAGCCAGGTCAGGGTCAGCAACGATGCAGAGGCGGACGGTCAGGCTCTGCAGCAGGAACCCGGAACGCCAGCGTCGGCGGTCACTCAAAATGCTATTTAATTCATAGCTGCTTGCGCTGACTCCATCGAGGCTTGAAACCTATTTCATCGCTAATTTCTGCCATCCTGTTCGGGCTGTCGGGCCGGGTCTGGAATCGTGGCCGGCGGCGCCCAGCGTGTGCGCGCCGCCGTGCTGCCCCTCATGACGGGCATCCATCAGGCCATTGCAGGATAGCTCAGTCCTGGCTACTTGGCCCGGATCGTGAACTGGACGCTGTTTCCCCCGATCAGTTCCACGGTCGGCCGGTACACACCGGGCTTGTCGCCGGCCTTGAACTGGATGGCGAGCAGACCCGGATTGGGCTTGCCACCGCCCGCCGCCGCCGGAAAGCCGTCGTTGCGCAGGACATCGCCCGACAGCACCGGCCGCCCGTCGGCGCCCATCGGGCTGGTTGCCGCCTGCCCCACGGCGCCTTCGGGCGCAGCGCCTATGATGCCGCCGACAACCTTGTCAGTCGCCGGATCCAGACGCTTATCCTGGTTGGTGTCCTGCACCAGCAAGCCGCCGGTATAACGCGGAAAGCGTGTCAGGTCTCGCGGCGCAATGCCAACACCGTTCAACACCGCCCCCTGCGCGCCCCACAGCAGGACGCCCAAAAGGTGCGGCGTTGGCTGGGCAACCGCCGCCATCTGATAGTCGGCATTGGTTCCCGGCGACAGGTGAAAGTTGGTGGGCGCGAGCCGGGCCGCCGGCGTGCCATCAAGCACCTTCAGGCCTCCTTGCCAAACCGTCAGCGCTTTGCCATCGGCTGATGCATGCGTGACGGTGACCGGGTAGTCTCCCGGTATTGGATTGTTGAATGTGCGGCCACGCAGATGGATCACCTTGATCCCCGGCGCATTCGTGCCCTCATTGGAAATATCCTTCAAGGCCGTCACAACCATGGCGTTCTTGCTTTCATCGAAGCCAACGCGGTACTGCTCAGCAAGGCGCACCGAGCCCTGCGCCCACCCTTTGGTCAGTACCAGGTTGGTGTCCATGTCGGGAACAACAGCGACCGACGTGTTGCGCTTGAACGCCACCGGCAGCACCAGCCGCAGCGATTCGCCGGTACGCATCGCAAAGCCCGCCTTGTTGGGATCCGCGTCGGGCACCAGAACGAATACTTCGTCGGTGGCCTGACCGGCCGCATTACCGTCGAACGAAATCGGCGACGGCGCTGTCATCAAGTCTTGCCGCACCGGTGCTGGTACGGTGCTGCAAGCGGCAGCCAGAAAAGCGACAGCAACAAGCATGGGTAAGTTTTTCATCATTGGCTTTCTCTCTCTCAATTGCTTAAGAATATGCACTAATCGCTGTCAATTCTCGCGGCGCGCCTGCCTGCCTGCCGCTGCATCGTAATCAGACCCCGCACGCAGCGAAAAAGTCGAGCACAAATGGCCATCGCCACCATCATAGGAACAAGCGCAAAACTGTCTGGGGGCGCTAACACGCCGCGCCCCATCCCGATGGCAGCGATCATGCGTGGCGGTCCCCACGGACTACCGCCTACAAAAAGCGGCACCATCACCATCTCCAGCATCATGAAAACAGCACCGGCGATGATGCCGGACCAAATCGCGGAACTCCAGTCAATCGACTGTCGAGCCGTTACGCCTGAGGTGACCATTGCTTCCCCCTTACAGTTAGAAAAACCAATATAGACCTGCGCCTCAGCTATTCTTGTAGGACCTAGCCCACACCTCAATTTCCTGGGTCGCAACATGACACGGGGGCCTGCGAGCCGACGGTGTGACCAGGCTGCCCATGCTCGGTACCGTTTAAAAATTTCGCTCAATCTGCCTTGGATCGGTTTAAAAAAAACAGCAACGCCAGCACCCGGCGTGATTCAAGAACGCTATTAAATTCATAGCTTCCGATGGCGGGCGCACAACCTTGAGTCACACCGCGCCGCTAAAGCCTGATGTGAGGCAGGCTCATTTCACCTGCTCATTGCCGTAGGTCTTGGCAAGGTAGTCCACGATCAGCGGCATGTCCGCGTCTTCAAGCGGCGCCTTGAATACCAGTTTCATTCGCTTGACCATCGCATCAGTGCTTAAGTGAATTTCACGCTGGTTGATTGACAGACTCAGGCGCCGCCCCGCACGGCACCCAGCGCCGGGTAGCCGCCGGGCTGGGGATTAGGTCCGGCGCTTAGCACGGCCATCCTGCCGCGCATGGCGGCGACCTCCACCGTCTGGCTGGCGATGATGTCTTCGGCAAGCTGGCGCACCATCGGGTCGCGCCCATGGATCAGCACCAGGCGCGCCATCTCCACAGCGCCCTCGTGGTGGGGAATCATCATGGCGAGAAAGTCGGTATCGGGCTTGCCGGTGTAGCCCGGGCTGTGCATGTCGTTCATCATGCGGGCCATGCCGGTGTTCATTTCGGCCTCGAAACCTGTTTTTGCGCCGCCACCCTGGCCACCACCTGCGGCCTGATGCGCGCTGTGGTCGGTCATGCCGTCTGCCCCTTGGTGCCGGGCCGCACATAGACCAGATTAATGCTTTTTTTGTTGCGCAATTCGCCTGATGGCAGTTTCAGGGAACCGAGCGGAATCTGGGTGATGAGCTTGGGCTCCAGCGGCGTTGAAACATCGAAGGCCGAACACACGACCTGGCCGGCGTTGGGTGTGCCCGGCAGCTCATCCTGCTCGTGTGCCACGTACAGCAGGTTATTGGCCGGGTTGGTCCACAGGCCATGCGCTTCACGCCCGCCGGTATAGACCATGCCGACCACCTTCTGCTGCGCTGCCGGTACCGAGCGGTCAATGATCGCGAGGCGACTCGACGCGGCGCCGTTGGGCCCACCATCGTCTACCCGCGCCAGGCTCATGTAGGTCGCCTCACCACGGGCGTTGTCAACGAACTCAAGGTGGTTGGGCCGTGCCATCTCACCGAGCGGCAGTGTTGCCAGCACCGTGCCCGGATCTTTCACCGAAACGATCGACACCGCGTCAGCCAACTTGTGCGACAGCCACATCTGGCTGCCATCGGGCGAGAGTTTTTGAAATGGCGTGAACGCAGGTTTGTCCTGCGCGCTCAGATCAACCAGCCGCAAACGCTTGGGCCGTGAATAACCTTTTGAATCGGGGTTCACCTGAAAAATTTCAAGCTGCGCCACCTTCTGGCTGATGACGAAGGCCAGCGCACCGTCCTTGGAAAACCATACCTGTGCGGGGCCGTTGATCGTGGGCACATAAGCCCGCAGCGCGCTGGCCGGCACGCCGTTTCCTTGCCCGCTCAATTGCCGGGTTGCCTGCTCCACGTCAAGAATGGCGATGCGGTCTTCTCCGCGCAGGGTCACCCACAGCTCGCGGCCATTGCGCGTGAAGGTTGGTTCATGCGGCTCGCGGCCCAGCAGGATGCCGCTTGACAATCGCTCGGGGTTGGTCGTGGGCCCGGCCTGTGGATTGGCTACGTTGCCAAGCACACGCCGATTCACCGCATCAATCAGGTAGATGTTGCTGCTGCCCCGGCCCGAGGTGGCCAGCAGCGTGCCGTCGGGGTTGGGCACGGCACCGTGCGCGTCAACGCAGCCGTGGTACAGCGGCTTGTGGATCATGGCCGCATGCGTGGGCATGACGCCGCCGGTGACGAAGCGAAACGGCGGGCGAGCGTCCTCGTCGAAACTGGTCAGGTTGACGGTGGTATCGACCTTGTTGCTCATCGGGTCGATCACGCTGAGGGTGTTCGAGTCTTCATTGGTGATGAAGACACGGTCAACCGGGGCGATGTCAGGCGACGAGGCGGCTGCTGCTGCTGCTGCTGCGGGAGCAGTCTTTTCCGAGGGGGCTTGCGCCATAGCCCATGGCGCCGCTGCGGCGGCGGGCAGCGCTGCAGCGATCTTCAAAAAATCGCGGCGTGCGTTGTTCAGTTCTTCGTTCATAGGAACCTTTTAGGTTGAGTGGTTGAGTAAGCTCTGTATACAAGAGGGGCCGCTACAGTGTTTTGTTCAAAATGCGCGTTTGGCTGTAAGGTTTCTTCGCCGCCCATGGCGCTGCCTGCAGCTGCACGCTCAGCGCGAGATACCAATTTGCCGGTACACCTCGCCCGAGACCCGGGCCAATTCGGCCTGGTCGGCATCCGCCGAGATGGCGTAGCCGAACGGTCCATTCACCCAGTAGAAGACATTGACCTTGCCTTCCTGGGCAAAGCGGAAAGCCGTCTCCTGGTTTTTTCTACCCTGCAACCCCGCGCCCGCATCAGCGACCTCGTTCGAGACATACAGCGTGAGTTTGGCACCGGCGTTGTCGTGGTACATGAATTGCGCCACCGGTCCTTGGCTGCCGGGCAACAGCCGGCCACCCTCCAGCGCATAGCCAAGCGCCTGCAGATGAGGTGGCTTCATGGGCGCGCCCATGCGCTTGGACAACCAGGCCACCAGCTGGTCTTCCTGGTCCGCACCGACTTCAACGGCACGCCGCTGATCCGGGCTGTACACCGCATGCGCAATGGCTGCGCGCTGCGCAAAACCGGTTGCCGCTGCCACCGTGATCGCACCAGGTGTGCGCTGCGCCAGCAGGCTGGGTCCAGGCTCGGCCCCGACGCCACCGCGCAGCCCCCAGCCCGCCGCACCGCTGACTACCGCTATCGCGATGCCAGCAGCCAGGCGCTGCAGATACCAGGGTGAGCGCGGCGTGGCCGCCTGTCTCAGCCGCTGCGGCAAGGGCTCGTCCAGCACCGGATCAAACAGGGCGCGCAGTTCGCGTTTGTGCGCGAGGTAGCTATCGGCGCGCTGCGCTTCTTCGGGACGCTGGGCCAGATAAGCCTCCATCTCGCGCTGTCGCTCGGGCGTGAGTTGCCGGTCAACACAGGCTTGCAGGTCGGCTTCGCTGGCCGGTGGATGGGGGGGGCGGGTCTGATTCATGGTGTTCTTTTCAATTGACGACTTTCAGCCGCACTGGGTCGGGTCGGCCCTCCAGCAGCGAGCGCAGCCGCTCGCGCCCACGCGACAGGCGTGACATGACGGAGCCGATGGGAATGCCCAGAGTCTGGGCGACTTCGGCGTAGCTCATATCCTCCAGCGTGATCAGCAATATGATCTCCTTTTGCTCAATGGGCAACCGCTCCAGCGCGGTCTGCAGATCCAGCACTTCCAGGCGGTCGCCCTGCGTGGCGGCTACCGGCGCCTCAGGCGTATCGTCATCCAGGGTCACGGTAGAGAGCTTGGGCCGGCGCACACCATCGACGTGAAGGTTGTGCATGATTCCGAATAGCCAGGCGCGCATATCGGTCACACCGCGCCACAGGGCGGATTTGGCGCAGGCGCGTTCCAGCGTGTCTTGCACCAGATCGTCTGCGTCGTCGCGGTTACCGGCCAGCGCCCGCGCGTAGCGGCGCAGGCGCGGCACCCAGGTCAGCAGTTGCTGGTCGTTGTCCATAGCCGTGGCAGGCAGGCGGCAGGCGGCGCGTCGCTCATTCCTTGATGGTATGCCACACGTCCTTGAAGTTGTCGCCGCTGCGATCACCGGCCTTCTGGTCGGCCTGGTAGGTGTACACCGGCCTGCCCTTGTAGGCCCATTGCTGCGTGCCGTCGTCGCGCTTGACGATGCTGTAGTCGCCACCCGCTGGCTCGGACGCAGCGGCCATCAGCGGCGGCCACAGCGCGGCGCAAGGGCCGTTGCAGGCGCTCTTGCCGCTGTTGGCCATGTCCTTGTCGAAAGTATAGAGCGTCATGCCGGCAGCATTGACCATCACGCCGTTGGCGCTCTTGATGGGGGCTTGCGCGTGGGACGCTGTGGCGAAAAAGGAGGCCGCAGCGGCAAGGGCGATGGTGGGGAGAAAATGGTTGTTCATGGCATGCTTTCAGTTGATGGGCGAGGCGGCCTGGCTCATGGGTTGATGAAAAAGCTGGCCTGGCGAACATTGGAGGCCAGGCCGAAAGCCTTGAGGTCTTTCTCGTCACAGATGCCATTGCCATCGGCATCGGGCACTACGTTGGGCGCGTCATTGAAAACACCATCGCGGTCCTTATCCGCGGCAATGGCGGCGTAGACCGTGCTTTGCGTGTTGACTCCAAAATTGGGTGCACCCACGATCCAGGTATCCCAAAGCTGGCTCTTCGCAGTTTCCCGATGGGTCACTCCGGTGAGGTTGAAAAGATTCGCGACGTTCTGGCACGACTGTGCGCCGACGGTGGCGGTGGACACCAGGACGATCAGGCCCGGCATCCGGTCGTCACGGCCTGGGGAAAACGTCCCCGGCATCGGCGGGACATTGTTGTGTGCGCCCGGCCCGGTCAGCTGGAAGCCGGTGAAGCCAGTTCGCTCCAGCGGCACGTCAAAATCGATGGCGAGGTCAACAAACCAGCCGAAACCGCCCACGCCGACCCGCTGTCCGTTCACCGGCGCAAACATCTTGATCTCGGCATCTTGGGCCTGACTCGCCAGGGGCACAAGGCACACGGCGGCGAGCGCGGCAGCCGTGGCGGAGCGAAGGGTATTCGACCATGCGCAAGCGCAAGCGGTGGGAGAGAGGGTTTTAAACATGAAAATATCCTGTTTGAAAGAGGGTTTGGACTCGGGTTGCAGGCAGCGGAATTCGCCTGACACTGAGGTAGACGGGGTCAACTCGCGATTTATTCCGCCCAACAGCATTTTTTTATCTCGGACCGCCAGCGCCACCCGTCAGGACCGTGGGTTGTATCGGATACCGGCGTCCCATCCCGTGCCTAAAATCCAGCATGCCCCGTGACACCGCCACAACCACAACAACCGCCAAAAGCACCGCGCCGACAACTCCGGCTGCCACCGGACTTTTCACCGACGACGCCCGCACCACCCACTGCGCCTGGTGCCAGGCCACACCGCTTTACCGCCACTACCACGATACCGAGTGGGGCTTTCCAGTGGCGGACGAGCGCCGGCTGTTTGAGAAAATTTGCCTGGAAGGTTTTCAGGCAGGCCTGAGCTGGCTCACCATTTTGAACAAACGCGAGGCCTTCCGAAGCGCTTTTGCCAACTTTGAAGCCGAGCAGGTCGTGCGGTTTGATCAAAGCGATATCCAACGCCTGCTGGACGATGCGGGTATCGTGCGACACGCCGGCAAGATCGCCTCCACCATCAACAACGCCCGGCGCGTGCTGGAATTGCGCCGCGAATTCGGCTCGCTGGGCGCGTTTGTGTGGCGGCACGAACCCTCTTGCGCCAGCCGGCCGGAACGCATCACGCATGAGAGCGTGCGGGCCATGCCGACATCACCCGCTTCGGTGGCGCTGTCCAAAGACCTCAAGAAACGCGGCTGGACGTTTGTCGGGCCGACCACGATGCAGGCCTTTATGCAGGCCATGGGGCTGGTCAACGACCACCTTGAAGGCTGCGCCAGCCGCGCCGCTGCACTGGCTGCGCGAGCTGCATTTACGCCGCCGCAGTAGCGCTATTTAGGCAGGAATGTCGCCGACAGGCACAGCAGCGCCAACTGCCGATTGGCCGAAGGCCTGGGGGTCAGCGTGGTGGCACTGATCTTCATGCCACGCGCCGACAATCATTGCATACACAACTTTATTGATTCTCATGACCCAGCCCAACTCCCTCAATGAGACCGTGAACCAGACTTTGGGCGAGACCCTGCATCACTGGATAGAACAAGGCACTGCGGTGCGCGCCCGCGTGCTGGCCGGCGGTGGCAAGCCGGGTATTGCCAGCCTTGAGCAGATCGCCGGCAAAACCGGCCTGGAAATCATGCAGGCGATGTTGGCAGGCGTTCTGCCCTACCCGCACATTGCCAACACGCTGGACTTCGCCCTGGTAGAAGTAGAGCGCGGCAAAGCCATCTTTCAGGGTAGCCCGCAGCTCAAGCACTACAACCCCATGGGCAGTGTGCATGGCGGCTGGTACGCCACGCTGCTTGATTCGGCCGTAGGCTGCGCCGTGCATACGATGCTGCCGGCGGGCCGGACCTACACCACCGCCGAGCTGAGCCTCAACATCGTGCGCGCTGCCTCGCACAAAAGCGGACCTCTGCGCGCCATCGGCAGCGTCATTCACTGCGGCCGGCAGCTGGCCACGGCCGAGGGCCGCATCGTCGGGGCCGACGGCACGCTGTACGCCCACGCCACCACGACTTGCCTCGTGCTTGAGCTGCCACCGCCGCGCCCAACCCGGGCCACCGCGCAATAAAACGCGGTCATGCAGGCTTTTGCGCCAAACTGCGACACGGCAACACCTGACGAGCGAGATTGGCGACAATCACGTCGCACTTCATCCCTCCATCATCACCAGGAAATTCATCATGCGACTTCTTCACACCATGCTGCGCGTTGGCAACCTCCAGCGCTCCATCGACTTCTACACCCAGGTGCTGGGCATGAAGCTGCTGCGCACCTCGGAAAACTCCGAATACAAATATTCGCTGGCCTTTGTCGGCTATGAAGGCAACCCGGCCCAGGCCGAGATTGAGCTGACCTACAACCACGGCACGGACAGCTATGAGATGGGCACGGCCTATGGCCATATCGCGCTGGGCGTGCCCGACGCCTACGCCGCCTGCGAAAAAATCAAAACGGCCGGCGGCAAGGTCACCCGCGAAGCCGGTCCGGTCAAGGGCGGCAACACGGTGATTGCTTTTGTGACCGACCCGGACGGCTACAAGATCGAATTGATCCAGCGCGCTGAAGGCGCCGGCGGCGCGGGTCTGCGCTAGGCAGCAGCGGTATTACGTTCGCTATCTTTTTAATAGCTGCTTGCGCCCGTGCTGATTGGGCTAGAGGCCTATTTCATCTCTAAATCCAGGAAATTGAGCTGAAAATGTGGCTCAACCGCCCCGTCGCGCCAGCTGGCAGGCCTGCTGCGCCAGCGTGGTGATTTGCGCCCAGTCGCCGCGCGCTAGCGCATCGGCCGGGGTCAGCCATGAGCCACCCACGCAAGCCACGTTGGGCAGCGCCAGAAACTCCGCGGCATTGGCGATGGATACCCCCCCAGTCGGGCAAAACCGCACATCACCAAACGGCCCGCTCCAGGCTTTCAGCATGGCGGGTCCGCCAGCCTGCAGGGCGGGGAAAAATTTGAGCGCGCTCAAGCCGTCTTGCTGCGCCATCATGATTTCGCTGCCGGTAGCCACGCCGGGCAGCAATGGCAACCCGGCATCACGACAGGCCTGGCCCACCGCATGGGTGTAGCCCGGGCTGACGGCAAAGCGCGCGCCGGCCATGGCGCAGGCCTGCGCGTCGGCGGCGCTGCGCACTGTGCCGGCGCCGACCACCGCCTCGGGGACGTCACGCGCGATTGCCTCAATGCAGGCCAGCGCCTGCGGGGTGCGCAAGGTGACTTCCAGCATGCGGATGCCGCCCGCCACCAGCGCCCGCGCCAGCCGCACGGCTTGCCCGACATCGTTCAGCACGATGACCGGAATCACAGGCGCATCGCGCATCACCTGCAAGGCGCTCAGTTGGACGCTGATATTGAGATTTACATCCATGACAAAGCGCCTTCTTCAGCCGTCAGCGCATGGCGCCGCATGCCGCTAAACAAGCCCCGGCCCATGCCGATAGCATTGCGCTGGCGCAATTCTTCGGGCATGACTGCAAGCGGCCTCGCCGCCCATTCGGCATCAGGCAGCAACACCTGCAACTCGCCGGTCAGCGCATCGACGCGTATCACATCGCCGTCGCGCACTTTGGCCAGCGGGCCACCGGCAGCCGCCTCTGGAGAGACGTGGATGGCAGCCGGCACCTTGCCCGATGCGCCGCTCATGCGCCCATCGGTCACCAGCGCGACCTTGAAGCCCTTGCCCTGCAATACCGCCAGCGGTGGCGTGAGCTTGTGCAGTTCGGGCATGCCGTTGGCCTGCGGGCCTTGCCAGCGCACCACGCACACCACATCACACGCCAGTTCGCCCGCGTTAAACGCCGCATGCAAGGCCTCTTGCGAATCAAACACGCGGGCCGGCGCCTCAATCACATGGCGGTCATCGGGAACCGAGGACACCTTGATGACGCTGCGGCCGAGGTTGCCTTGCAGCAGCTTGAGCCCGCCGGTGGCGCTGAACGGCGCGGCGACGGAACGAACTATCGTTTCGTCTTTGGAGTTGCCTGCGTCATGCCAGACCAGCGAGGGCCCCGCCAGCGACGGCTCGGCAAGCGCCGGCTCGCGGGTGTATTCGCGGATGCCGCCTTGGCGCACCGTCAGCACGTCTTCGTGCATCAAACCGGCATCAAGCAATTCGCGAATCACCAGCCCGGTGCCGCCCGCTGCCTGGAACTGGTTCACGTCGGCGCTGCCGTTGGGGTAGACATGCGTCAGCAGCGGCACGACGTCTGACAGGGCCGAAAAATCATTCCAGTCGATCACGATGCCGGCAGATTGCGCCACCGCGACCCAGTGAATCAGGTGGTTGGTAGAGCCGCCCGTGGCCAGCAGGGCCACCATGGCGTTGACGATGGCGCGTTCATCAACAATTTCCCCAATCGGAGCAAAGCGTTTCGCCTTGACAATGCCCAGCACGGTGCGCGCCGCTTCGCGCGTCAGCTCGTCGCGCAATGTGCCACCGGGCGCCACAAAAGCGGTACCGGGCACATGCAGGCCCATGGCCTCGAGCAGCATTTGGTTGCTGTTGGCTGTGCCGTAAAAGGTACAGGTGCCGGGGCTGTGATAGCTCTTGAGTTCGGCATCGAGCAAACCCTCGCGTCCGATCAGGCCCTGCGCGGCCAGCTCGCGCACCCGGGCTTTTTCCTTGTTGGGCAGGCCCGACGGCATGGGCCCGGCCGGCACGAACACCGTAGGCAGATGGCCAAACTGCAGCGCGCCAATCAGCAGGCCGGGCACGATCTTGTCGCAGACGCCGAGCATCAGCGCCGCGTCAAACATGTCGTGCGACAGCGCCACCGCCGTCGCCATGGCGATCACATCGCGGCTGAACAAACTCAGCTCCATGCCGCTGGTGCCTTGCGTCACGCCGTCGCACATGGCGGGCACACCGCCCGCCACTTGCGCGGTGGCGCCCTGCTTGCGCGCCTCGTCCTTGATCAGCGCGGGATAGCTTTGCAGCGGCGTGTGCGCCGACAGCATGTCGTTGTAGGCGGTGACGATGCCGATGTTGGGTGCGCGTTCGGTCAGTATCTTGAAGCGGTCGTCCAGCGGCATGCCGGCAACGGCATGCGCCAGATTGGCGCAGCCCATGCGGTCCGGGCTGGGGGCGCGGCCGCTGTCGGCGTGCAACTGCGCCAGGTAAGCGCTGCGGGTGGGAGCGCTGCGTTCAGCAATGCGCGCCGTGATGTCTGAGACTGCGGAATGAATCGCCATGGGATGTCACCTCAAATAGGAATGCCTGTAACCTTATTACCAACTCCATGACTCTATGGTAATGGCTGGTCTATGCATTGGACACGGCCATGGTTACGACGCGGTTACCAAAGCCACCGCAAAAGGCCTGTGGAATCGGCCATCAGCCCTTGGCCTGAAATGTTGATGCCAACAACGCAACTTCCTGAACCGCCCTCCTTTTAAAGCCAGTGTGCAGCTTGCGGCAAGGCGTTGCCGCGAGATCGCCTACTGCAGGCTGATTTCGACACGCCTGGCTTCGGCATCGCTGCCGCTATTGGTGCCGGTGCCAACCATTTGCTCGGGCTTTTTAAGCTCGATCTGCCGGTCGTCAACCCCGGCGTTCTTCAAGGCGTCGCGTACTGCCAGCGCCCGGCGTTGGGCCAGCGCGGCGTTGTAAACAGGATTGCCGACGGCATCGTGAAAACCCGAGATCAGCAGTTTGCGACCTGACTGGGCGCCCTTGACCATGTCGGCCAGCGCTTCGCCGGCGCCCGCTGCCAGCTGGGCATTGTTGCTGGCGAAATAAAACTTCACCACACCCTGCTCAACCTTGACGCTGGCCGCATCCGACGCGGCCTGCGCCAGCTGCGCTGCGCTGAGGAGGGGCGCCGCGGGCAGCGCAGAAGCGACCGCGGCGGGAGCCGTTGCAGCGGACGCGGGATTGATGGGCAAGGCGGCAGCAGGCGCTGGAACGGCGCGCAGCACGGCAGCACGATGGGAAATGCCAACCCCCATCACCAGCGCCAGCACCATTGCGATCAAACCAGCCAGCAGCGCCAACACCAGGCCCTGCGACCCGTCATCGTCTTGAGAAAACATTGCCCAACTCCCTTTGAAAACTCAAAGGATTGTAAAGTCTAGGGATGAGCAAACCAGGCAAGCCAGAGCATGTAGCGCGCCATCCGCCGCAGTTGCTGGACGCTGTTCTGCGCGAATGGGGCGGCCAGGGCGACCTGTGGATTTTTGCCTACGCGTCGCTGATCTGGCGACCGGACTTTGAATTTGCCGAAGAGCGCTTTGCCACGCTGCACGGCTACCACCGCGCGCTCAAGATGTGGAGCCGCATCAACCGCGGCACGCCCGAGTTGCCCGGGCTGGTGTTTGGCCTGTTGCCTGGCGGCAGCTGCAAAGGCGTGGCCTACCGCATTCCGCAGGCCCAGGTCAGCACCACCCTGCCGATCTTGTGGGAGCGGGAAATGCCCAACGGCGGCGTCTACGACCCGAAGTGGCTGCGCTGCAAAACGGCGCTGGGCGACTCCAGGGCGCTGGCCTTCACGCTGTCAAAACGCAGCCCCAGCCACGCCGGCGTGCTCAGCGAAGACCACTACCGGCAGATTTTCTTGAGCGCAAGCGGGCGTTACGGCACGACGCGCGACTACGCGCAGCTCACCTATGACAAGCTGCGCACCCTGGGCATTCACGACCACGCGCTGGGAAAGCTGTTGCAGCTGGTCAAGCCTTGAGCATCAGAATCGCAAACGAAAAAAGGGCGGACACAAGGCCCGCCCTTCAAACAGCTGCACAAGGCAGCCTTGACTTAATTACGTTGTGGCATTCAGGGGGATCAGGCCGATGCGGGTCGCCTTGATGCTGCCGCTGCCGTCATGCTCGGCCACGCCTTCGATGATCAGCGTTCCACCATGGTCAGCGCGCAGATCAGCCAACTTGAGGCCGTTGGTGAAATTAACGCTCTTGTCGACGGTCAACTTGCTCATCTTGCTGCCGCCGGTCGTGGTGACGTCGAAGGTAAATTTAAGTTTGCCATCGGTCCTGCTGCCGGTAACTTTACCGTACAGCACGAACTTGAACTGGTCGTTGTCGTCTTCCACTTTGCACTTGGTCGCCTTAAGCACCTTCTTGACCATGCGGCCCTCACACTCAACCCGGTCGCCCACCTTGAGGGCTCGCAAACCAGCAACGCCGCTGGCATCGATAGTCACGCCGTTGCAAACAAAATTGGCGTTGGACGTCCACTCGGTGATCGTGCCCTTGATCTCGACATCCTCGCGGTCTTCGGTCTCTTTTTCCTTCTCCACTTCGCGAATCTTGATCGCTTTGCCGCTTTTGACCGGCGTAGGAGGCGTGGTCACGGCGGGCACAGTGAGTGTCAGCTTGACGCGCACAACCATTCCGTTTTTCAGGATCAACTTGCCCATGTCCGTGGATGCGTCGAAACTAACGATGAAGTCGCCGATCTGGAAGCTCGTAGTCGTGAGGGCACTTACAACGCCGCACATCTTGGTGGGCTTGATCTCGGCGGCTTTCTTGAGTTCGATGCGCGTGGCCGTCATCTCGTTGTTAAGGAAATAGCCGTGCACTTCGACAATGTCGTTTACGGCCAGGACCTTGTCACCGGTCAGGCCCAGGCCTTCTTCAAAGATCGTGCAGGCCGTGATGTTCACTTTTTGTCCCATCACCACCATCGTCGTCGGGGCGGTTGTCGCTACTGGAACGCTGTCGACAGGGCCCAGCAACTCGCTCATGCAGATGATTTTTTCGGCTTTGTCGGTCTTGTCGGATTTGCGTGATTTGCCTCGTCCCTTGACGCGGCACATCATGCCCAGTTTCAGGCCATCTCGGCCGCCTGGGAAAGGCTGGTCATCCTCATCGACCACGTTGGCTTCCATATCGTCAAAGCGCACGCCACTCAGGATGACCGAGCCCAGGCCGACAATCGGACCGGCGGACAAGGAACCGTTCGCGTCGTTGGAGGTGGTGGGGCCGACGCCGTTGTTGGCAGCGGGCGTGTCGTTCTTGTCGCCGCCGCCGCCGCCGCCGCAGCCCGCAATGAACAACGCGCCGCCTAACAGGCTGAGCAATCCTTCCCGGCGCGTGACGCGGGTAAATGCTGGTGCTTGGGTTTCAATTTTCATGGGTACTTTCCTTGGTGGTGGTGAGGGAATCGAGTGAATCGGAGGAACCAGATGAATTTTTGGAACCAGGGGAACGGGGGAAATCAGGGGAATCGGGACTCATGGCTTGTGCCCAGGTGAACAAGCCCTTGCCCACGCACAACTGCGCCAGCGGGGCCAGCAGGTTGTCCACGGCTTGCAGCAGTAACTGCTTTTCCGCAGTCAGGGCCGAGTCGGTGAACGATTCTTCAGCAGCAGTGTTGGGGGTCTCTATCAACATGAAAAGTCAGTTTAAATGTGCAAAAAACACATTAAACAGAAAACTTGTAACCAGACCACATCCGAAAAAGGGGCTAAATCTTCGCCCTCGGTGTGGTCGAAAAGGCGGGAAATGAAGCCGCGAAGCCGGCCACCCGGCGCTGCGAGCAGCACCCGCGGGCATCCGCCCTGACGAGCCGCCGTGTGCGCGACCGGCCTTGGCGCTGCGTCGGCCCAATTTCTGCCGCTTGCGGATCGTCCCGCGTGCTCAAGTCGCTGCACGCGCCGGCGTCGTTAGCGCTGACGCGTGCTATTAAATTAATAGCTGCTAGCGCTCGTGATGTATGGGCTTGAAGCATTATTTAAGGGTAAACCCCAAAAACCAGGCAGGCCGCTGCCGCGCCACGCCCTGCGCAATAGGCCCGGCGCGCGCCACCAGCGGCAGCCGAGCAATCGCCTCGCCAAGCGCCGCCAGCAACAGCCAGAGCGCGTCGGCAAATACAGCCGCCATCCCTATGCTTCAGGCATGTCAGAGCACACCCCTTCCATCGCCGATCTCCGCAAAAGCTACCAGCGCGCCGAGCGCCATGAAGCCGCCTCCCACGCAGACCCCTTGAAACAATTTGAGCAGTGGATTAACAAAGCCATCGCTGCACAGTTGCCAGAACCCGACGCCATGACGCCGCTTCGCCACGTTGCAGGGCGCGCTTTGGTTGAACCAGGCCTTGGGCCCGACCCTGCGCTGGGCCGCGCGCACAAAAAAAAGGGCGAGCCACACGGCCCGCCCAAGATTAGCCGCCCAAAAGCAGCCTTGACCCCCTTACTCCCGGGTGATGCGCTTGGCCACGAAGCTGCCATCTGGCGAGACCCGACCCTCGACCTTCAGCGTGAGGCCATCTTTCAGGCTGGCCGCTGAGGCGAGATTGACGAATTTCACATCACCGACCTTGAAGGTCACCTTGGCCACCATGCCGCCGGTGGAGGTCAGCGTGAAGGTGAGCCCGACTGTACTGTTGCCGGAGACCGTGCCGTGCAGTACGAACTTGAAATCGTCTTTTTCGTCTTCCTCTTCGACCTTCTTCGCCATCAGCACGCCCTTGACCATGCTGCCTTCGACCTCAACCCGGCTGCCGACCTCGAGCGGCGGCAGACCTGCGGCACCGCGGGCATCGATCTTCACGCCGTTGACGGTGAAATCGGCGATGGAAGTGAATACAGTGATCAGGCCTTTGACTTCAACTTCGTCGTGGTCTTCGGTCTCCACCTCCACGGCGCGAATCTTGATTGCTTTGCGGGTGGCAACAGCCGGCACCGGGGTGATGGCCACTTTGTCCAGTCGTACGCGCACCAGCAAATCGTTAGCCAAGGTCAGGTTACCCAGTGCCGCCTGATCAAAGCTGATGACCAGCGTGCCGATTTGAAAGGTTGTCAGGGCAAGTTTGCTGACCTTGCCTTGCAGCTTGAAGAACTTGACGTTGGCCAGAACCTTGCGTTCGATGCGCGTGGCCGTTATCACGTTGCTGACCGGATCGACAAAGCCGTGCACTTCCACGATATCGTTGGCGTGCAAATTCGCGAGGCTCAAGTCATCTTCAAAAATCGTGGTGATCGTGATCTGCACTTTTTGCCCGAGCACGACCATCGTCGTCGGGGCGGTTGTCGCAACCGGAATGCTGTCGATAGGGCCGAGCAGGTCACTGCGAAGGGTTATCTCTTCGGCTTCGTCGGTTTTATCCGCTTTGCGTGATTTGGCCTTGCCCTTGACCCGGCACATCATGCCCAGCTTCAGGTCCTTGCGGTCGACGGTGATGCCATCGTCGTCCAGAATCTTGGCCAAGTCATCGCTGAAGCGCACACCATTGACAATGATGGAGCCCATGCCGGCAATCGGTCCCACGGACAAGGAGCCGCTGGCGTCGGTGGAACCGGTGCCGCCGCTGTTCACGGCCGCCTGGCTGCTGTCTCCGCCGCCGCAGCCTGCCAGGAACAGGGCGCCGCCTAACAGGCTGAGCAATCCTTCCCGGCGTGTGACGCGGGCAAAGGCTGGTTTCTCATTTGCAATTTTCATCGGTGCTTTCCTTGGTGGTGAGGGAACTGGGGGATTCACAGGGGAATCCTGAAATTCAGGGGATTCGCGGGGAATTGGGGGGCATGGCTTGCGACCAGGTGAACAGACCGATGCGCAGGCACTGGTCCTGTACGCGGCCGGCCAGCCGGTCGGCGGCCATCAGTTCTTCGAGCCGGGGCGTCATTTCCTGCAATATGTTGCGCCACTGCTGCATCATCATCGTGCGCGCCTGGGCCAGCGATTTGGCCGAGAGTTCGTCGGCAAAAATGGCTTGTTCGAGTTCTTCGTTGCCATTGCCCAGCACGTTGGCGGTAGCGGCGCGCAGGTGGTCGCCGACGTTGTCGCCCAGGTAGCCGACCATGCGCGCCCAGTCGCCGCGCGGCACAAAGGCCTCTTGCAGCATATGGACCGTGTCGGTGGCGACGTCGAACTTGGCCAGGCGCAGGCGACTCAACTCCTCAAGCAGCGTGCGCGAATGCACGTCGCGCGTGACCGACTTGGCCAGCGCTTCAAAACTCGGGGCCACGCCATGGCGCGGCAAGGGCAGAGGCCGGCCGCTCGCGCTACGCAAGGCCGGGTCGGCCAGCCAGCGCATGAACAATTCGGTAATCGGCGAGCGGTAAGGCTCGCGTTCGCGCATCGGCTGGCTCTCCAGCCGCATGACTTCGCGTCGCGTCAGCCCGGTGGTGGCGCTGATGCGGCTGGTGAGTCGCGCCGAAGGCTGATCGGCAAGGACCTGGCGCGCAGCCTGAACGAAGGCTTGGCGCAAGCGCTCCTCGATCATCTGAATGGTGATGCCCTTGCCCACGCACAGCTGCGCCAGCGGGGTCAGCAGGTTGTCGACGGCTTCGAGCAGCAACTGCTTTTCCGCAGTCGGGGCCGAGTCGGTAAACGATTCCGAGTCGATGGCAGTGTTTGAGGGTTCGGTCAGCATGAAAAATGAGTATAAATGTGTAAAATGCACATTTATTGGAAAATTTTGTAACCAAATTACCACCCTGCAAACGACACAACCGAGCCCCGCATCCTGGCAGCGCGAACTGCGCGAGCGAATCTCCATGAATCGTCAAGTGCTACTGAATTAATAGCTGCTTGCATCCGTTTTATATGGGCTTCAGCTACTATTTACTGCTGAATCAGGCGCTCTGGCAAGCACCGGCTGGCGCGTGCTCGCGGGCAAATGCACTCTCTATACTGCAAGCATGACTGAGCCCACCTCCATCGCCGATCTCCGCAAAAGCTACGAGCGCGCCGAGCTCGATGAAGCCGCCTCGCACGCAGACCCCTTGAAACAATTTGAGCAGTGGTTGAACGAAGCCATCGCCGCGCAAGTGCCAGAACCCAACGCCATGACGCTGGCCACCGTCGCCAGCAACCTGCGCCCGTCCACCCGCGTCGTGTTGATCAAGGGCTTTGATGCGCGCGGCATCGTCTGGTACACCAATTACGCCAGCCGCAAGGGCCATGAACTGGCGGGCAACCCGTATGCGGCGCTGCAGTTTCATTGGGTCGAGTTGGAACGCGTGGTGCGCATTGAAGGCACCGTGGAAAAAGTATCTGACGAGGAGAGCGACGCTTACTTCCACAGCAGGCCGCTTGATTCACGCATCGGTGCCTGGGCCAGCCCGCAAAGCGAGGTGATTTCAGGCCGCAGCGTGCTGCTGGCCAATGCCGCGAAATACGGCGCCAAATTTTTGCTGCAGCCGCCGCGCCCGCCGCACTGGGGCGGCTACCGCCTCAAGCCCGACAACTGGCAGTTCTGGCAAGGCCGCAAAAGCCGGCTGCATGACCGCCTGCGCTACACGCTGCAGGCCGACGCCAGCTGGTTGCGCGAACGCTTGGCGCCCTGATTACCCGCCAAATGGACCCAGGCGCTTGATCGGCTGGTGTTGCACAGCCTGCAGCTGTTCGGCGCTGACCCGGTCCGGGGCAATTTCGGCCAACGGAACCAGCACAAAAGCACGCTGCCCCATGCGCGGATGCGGCAATGTCAGCCGCGCTGAATCGATGCGGGCGCTGCCATATGAGAGCAGGTCCAGGTCCAGCGTACGCGGCGCGTTGCGGTAAGGCCTGACGCGTCCGGCCGCTTGTTCGATCAGCAGCAACTGGTCGAGCAGCGCCGGCGCGCTGAGGCCGGTTTGCAGTTCCACCACGGCGTTGAGGTAGTCGGCGCCGGGGGCGGCAACGACTCCTTCGGAATCGGAATCAGTGCCGAGTGGCGCGGTTTTATAGAGGCTGGAGCTTTGCCGCACTTGCGTGTACGGCAAGCCGTTCATGGCAGTGACCGCCCGCCGCAGCGCAGCCACGGCGTCGCCAAGGTTGGCGCCCAGGGCGACGTAGGCGCTGACGGGCTCAGGCGGATTGACCGAGGGGCGCGACGGCTGGCCTGCAGGCATCACAGGGCCGGTCTTGGCTCAGGAGCGGGAACCCGCCGAATCGCTATATGGCGCAGGCTGGTCTCCGGCGCGTTCTTCGCCTTGGGCCGCGCCTCCCTCGATTTGACCGGTAGGCTTGCGCCGACGCCGGCGTTTTTTGGCCGGCGGCAGGTCGCCCTGCTCCCCAGTCGGCTCGGCCAACTCGGGCGCGGTGCGCCCGCCTGCAGAAGAACGAGGGAGCGGATTGACCGAGGAGGCCCCCGCATCGACGTCAGCGCGCTTCACGCGAACCCGCGGATGCTGCGGCTTTTGCAGCTGCGCCAGCCGCAGCTCTTCAATCATGGCGTGGCGTTCGTCGTCGTAGCCGGTGCTGAATTTCTCCCACCATTCGCCCAGCGCTTCGTCGATCTCGCCGGTTTTCCCGCGCAGGCGCAAAAAGTCAAAGCCGGCGCGAAAGCGGGGCTGCTCCAGCATCGAGTAGGGCGCGCTGCCCACGCGCTTTTCAAAACGCGGCTGCATGGTCCAGATCTCGCGCATGTCGATGCCCAGCTTGCCACGGCCCGAAACATCGCCAATCTTGGCGTTGAAGGCGTCGTCAATTGCGTCCTGCAGCGCCGGCATGACATGCTCGCCGCGCTGGCGGCGCTGCTCCCAGCCTTGCCGCACATCGGACCACAGCACGCAAGACAGCAAAAAGCTCGGCGCCACCGGCTTGCCTTCGCCAACGCGGCGGTCGGTGTCTTGCATGGCCAGCTTCAGGAAAGGGTCGTCCGCCATTTCCACCACCACGTCGAGCAGCGGATAAATGCCGGTGCCCAGGCCCAGGGTTTTGAGTTGCTCGATGCTGGCCAGCGAATGGCCGGTTTGCAGCAACTTCAGCATTTCGTCAAACAGGCGCGACTGCGGCACATCGGCGAGCAGGCCCCGCATCTCGCGCAGCGGCGCAGCGGTCTTGTCCTCAAACTTGAAGCCCAGCGCATTGAGCTTGGCGGCAAAGCGCACGGCGCGAATGATGCGCACCGGGTCTTCGCGGTAGCGCAGCGTCGGGTTGCCTATCATGCGGATGATTTTTTTCTTGGCGTCCTTGATGCCGTTGTGGTAGTCGACAACGATCTGCGTTTCAGGGTCGTAATACATCGCATTGATGGTGAAGTCGCGCCGTGCGGCGTCTTCTTCCATCGGGCCCCAGACGTTGTCGCGCAGCACACGGCCGGAGGCGTGGACGGCGTGCTTCATGCCGGCCAGTTCGCTTTTGCTGGTGCGCTCGTTGCCGCCGACCTGCTCGGCCAGGCTGCTGTCCAGGTGCGCGCGGAAGGTCGAGACCTCGATCACCTCGTGCTCGCGGCCGCGGCCATAGATGACGTGAACGATGCGAAAGCGCCGGCCAATGATGAAGGCGCGGCGAAACAGCGATTTCACCTGTTCGGGCGTGGCGTCGGTAGCCACGTCAAAGTCCTTGGGACGCAGGCCCACCAGCAGGTCGCGCACCGCGCCGCCGACGATATAGGCTTGGTAGCCGGCCTGCTTGAGGGTGTGCACCACGTCCATGGCGCGCTCGTCGACCAGCTTGGGGTTAATGCCGTGTTCCTGGGGGCCGACGTCCTGGCGTTTGCCGAAAGCTGATTTTTTGCCTCGTGTAGAGCCGGCCTCTGTGCTGCCGGTTTTGCCAAACAGCTTGTCGATAAATTTTTTGATCATGAAAAACCAGGTAACCAGGGTAAGTAGGTAAAGGGACGCTTACAGACTTCTATTCAGACGCTAGGGGTGCGCTGCGCCGGGCCCTGTAAAAACCCGTGCGGGCGACGCTGGCGCTGTTTTGAGCTGGTCAGAAGGTCTTGGCCTTGAGGACCGGCTGGGCGCCAAGCGCGCAAGCAGTTCTGGTGCCTCATCACTGCGCAAACAGCGCAAGTATGCGCCATCCGCGTTCCAGGGCCAGCGCGCGCAGGCGCTCGTCCGGGTTGGTGGCGACCGGATGCGTGGCTTTTTCCAGCAGCGCCAGGTCGTTGATGGAGTCGGTGTAAAAGGTGGTTTCCACGTCGCTCCAGCCCAGCTGACGCGCTGCCAGCCAAGCCTCTACACGCGCCACCTTGCCCTCGCGAAAAGACGGCGTGCCCTTGATTTCGCCGGTGACTTCGCCCTGGGCGTCACGCTCTAATTCCACGGCAATCAGCTCCTGCACGCCAAAAGCATCGGCTATCGGGCGCGTCACGAACTCGTTGGTGGCGGTGACGATCACCACCTGATCGCCCGCCTCTTGATGCTGCCGGACCAGCGCCAAAGCTTGCTTTTCGATGACTTTATGCACCACATCGCCCATGAACAGGGCGCGAGCAGCTATTGATTTTATAGCACCTTGCTGCCGCATGGCGATCGTTGCGAAACGCACATAGGCATGAATGTCTAGCGTTCCAGCGCGGTACTGGGCGAAGAATTCGCTGTTGCGGCGCTTGAAGTCGTTGGCGTCGCACCAGCCCAACGCGAGGGTGAATTCGCCCCACTCGTAGTCCGAATCAATCGGGATCAGCGTGTGATCGAGGTCAAACAGGGCGATCTTTGGCGCCCCCACGCTTGTCGCTTCGCGTACTGCGCTGCTCCCCAAGGGGCCTGTGCTTGCTTGGGGCGGCCCGGCGCGGCGCACGCCCGCCTCCGTATCAGCCTGAGCGGTGTTCACTTCATCAGTCATTGGTTCTCCAGCATGGATTTGATCAGCGGAATCGTGATGGCGCGCTGGGTTTGCAGGGCGTAGGCGTCCAGCTGGTCGAGCAACTGCATGAGGCTGCCCAGGTCGCGCGAAAAGCGCGTCAGCATGAAATCCATGGCCTCGTCGCTTAAAAACACGCCGCGTGCATCGGCTTCCTTGCGCAGCACGGCGCGGCGCTCGGTCTCGTTCAAGGCCTGCAGGGCGAACACATGGCCCCAGCCCAGCCGGGTGCGCAGGTCTTCGCGCAGGGCCAGATCAGCGGGTGGCAGCTGGCCGGCCGCCAGCACCCAGCGCGGCTTGCCATCGGGCGCGTTCAGCGCATTGACAAACCAGTTGAAGGCCGCTTGCTGCTGCAGCGCCGTGTACAGATGGCAGTCGTCCAGAATGACGGCGGCCCAGGACTCGTTGAACTCGGGCGGCTCGCGCACACCAGCGTCAAGCCAGCCGCAAGACGCGCCCTGTTCGCACAGCACCTCTTTGACAGCCCGCAGCAAATGGGTTTTGCCGCTGGCCGTGTCGCCCCAAAGATAAGTCGGCACCGGCGAGCGCAGGGAATTGCCGGCCCACAGCTCAAGGTGTCTGAGCACCACCTCATTCGGTCCGCCGAAAAAATTGGCAAACGACGGGGAGGAAGCCAGCCCGATGTCGAGCGCAATCTGTTTCATGCTGCCATGCTGGTGTATGTTTCGTGCTGGGCCTGCTAGTCCTGGTACAGACTGCTGCCCATGTAGCCGGCCCGCACACGGCGAATGCCAACCAGCAGCACCGCGCTGACCGGCAGCGCAATCAGCACGCCAACAAAGCCGAAAATCTGGCCAAACGCCAGCAACGCAAAAATGACGGCCAGCGGATGCAGGCCAATGCGGTGGCCCACAAGGCGCGGCGTCAGGTAAAAGCCCTCCACCACCTGGCCCAGCCCGTACACCACCGCAACCATGATCACCGCCTTGATCGAGGCAAACTGCAGCAGGCCGGCCAACACCGCCAGAATCAGCCCGATGCCAAAGCCCACGTAGGGAATGAACATCGCCAGCCCGGTGAAGATGCCGATGGGCAGGGCCAGATCCAGTCCGAACAGCGACAACCCGGTGGCATAAAAAATGGCCATGGCAAGCATGACCAGCAGCTGGCCGCGCAGATACTGACCCAGCACCAAATCAGCCTCCTCCATAAAGCTGTCAAAGCGTGCACGCAGCGGCACCGGCACCAGCTCAACCACCCGGCCGACAAATCGATCCCAGTCCATCAACAAGTAAAACAGCGCGACGGGGATCAAAATGGCCGCGCCCACAATCGTCAGCGCGACGCTGCCGCCCAGCTTTAATGAAGACATCAGCTGGCCAAAGCTCTCTTCAAAATTGGCATTGAGGTATTTGAGCGCGGCGGCTTTGATGCTGCCCACGTCAAGCGGCACGGGAATGCCCATCTGCGCCAGCCAGGGTGTCAGCGTGGCATTGGCCCGGTCGGCCAGCAGGGGCACCTGTTCGCGCAGCAGCGGCAGCTCCTTGGACAAAATCGGCACGATCAGCAAAAACAGTCCTAACAGCACGACGATGAACAGCAGCTCGACCAGTACAACGGCCAGCACGCGCGGCACCCGGCCTCTGCCGAGGTCGTCGAGCCGATTGACCAGCGGCGTCAGCGCATAAGCCAGCACCGCGGCAACGACAAAGGGTGTCAGCACCCGGCCCAGCTGCCATAACGCCAAAACGACCAGCAGCGTGATCAGGCACCAGGTGCCCGTGCGTTTTTGGGTGCTTGTAAATTGCATAAAGCCCTGGCTTGGGCTTCTTGCGTAAATTGCGTAAAGCCCGGATTGGAGCCCCGAATGGAGCCTTTAGAATCTGAAGCTGAATTCTATCGGGCTTGAAGGGCAGCACCCGGCTGCCAGGTCCCGTTCTTCGGCCCTGCTGCCTCCCCGCACCTACCCAACCCGTCCACCGCCCTTAAAGCCAGAGCCCATGACCACCTCTTCCTCCTCTCCCCTGAGCTACAAAGACGCCGGCGTTGACATCGACGCGGGCGACGCACTAGTCGAACGCATCAAGCCGCTGGCCAAAAAGACCATGCGCGAAGGCGTGCTGGCCGGCATTGGCGGCTTTGGCGCGTTGTTTGAAGTGCCCAAGCGCTACAAGGAACCGGTGCTGGTCAGCGGCACCGACGGCGTCGGCACCAAGCTCAAATTGGCGTTTGAGTGGAATATGCATGACACCGTGGGCATCGACCTGGTCGCCATGAGCGTCAATGACGTGCTGGTGCAAGGCGCTGAGCCGCTGTTCTTTCTGGACTACTTCGCCTGCGGCAAGCTCGATGTGGACACCGCGGCAGCCGTGATCGGCGGCATTGCCAAAGGCTGCGAGCTCAGCGGCTGCGCCTTGATTGGCGGCGAAACTGCAGAAATGCCTGGCATGTATCCGGCGGGCGAATACGACCTGGCCGGTTTTGCCGTCGGCGCGGTTGAAAAATCAAAAATCCTGACCGGCAAGGACGTCAAACCGGGCGACGTGGTGCTGGGCCTGGCCAGTAGCGGCGTGCATTCCAACGGTTTCAGCCTGGTGCGCAAATGCATCGAGCGTGCTGATGCCGATCTGCCCACCACGCTGGACGGCAAGCCCTTCAAGGACGCCCTGATGGAACCGACGCGCCTGTACGTCAAGAACGTGCTGGCCGCGCTGGCAGTGCATCCGATCAAGGCGCTGGCCCACATCACCGGCGGCGGATTGCTGGAAAACATCCCGCGCGTGCTGCCCGAAGGCACGGCCGCGCACCTCGTCAAAGGCAGCTGGCCGCAAACCGAGTTGTTTGCCTGGCTGCAGAAAACCGCCGCGATTTCCGACTTCGAGATGAACCGCACCTTCAACAACGGCATTGGCATGGTCGTGGTGATTGATGCCGCCAATGCCGCTATCTGCGCTTCCATGCTGCGCGTGGCCGGGGAGACTGTTTATGAGATTGGCGTAATTGCGGCTCGCGTTGAGGGCGCGAGCGTTACCGTGGTCTGAAAAGGCTCAGATCGCCGCTCGCCACGGCAGTGAAAATACATTCGTCGGCGCTGGGAGTGGCAATGTTGCAATGCAAGACCTGACCCCAACGCTTTCCTGACCCCAACGCTTTCCAATGCTTAAGAGCGCTTTTGTCATGCCCCGGAGCCAAGGGGCGCACAGGCTGACTTCTAGGTTTTAAAAGGCACTGTAAGCACATAGGGGAAAGCGGATGGTGGGGGCCTTGCTGCCACCCAGCGGCAACCATAGTTGCGGGCCAAACCCAAGATTGCAGGCAAACATTTATGAACTGCTTTCGCGCCTTACCTTTGGGACACCGCCTTGAACGGAGTCGCTTCAAAACCTGAAGCGCTGAGCGAACACATCTTGATCGCTCGCTCCGTCGCTTCCAATCCCGGTGCCGGCCCCGGTCCAGGCCGCCGCAAAGCCATTTTGAGGTAGTGCCACGACGGCAACAGGCGCGCTTTGAGTCTTAATCAGCGCACTTTCGCCCTTCACTACTCCCTCCCGGTCAAAACGTTGTGCCAATATGTCGGCAGCGGTAGCCGTGAAAGTCACGTAACTTCCATCGGTTAATTCCTGGGCTGTGATGGGTAGGGCTGGGATGGGGGTTTGCGGACCAACAGGGTTTCCGAGGCTATCGAGGAACTGTCGAGATACGCCGAGGCTGCCTTGCGCGAACAGCACGAAACGCTTTCCTGCGAGCGGCAGCAAAAACGCCCTGGTTGTTTCGCTTGAAAGCGCGAGCGGTTTAGGCGCGTTGCTGGTGTCAAAGTAGGTTAGCGAAAAGAAAGAGGTGTAGTCCTCGCGCTGCTGCGAGGTCGACACTGCATAGCCGCCAAGTGCGTCAGGCATTAAGGCATAACTCGAACTTCCCGGGCTGCTTTGCGCACCCACCATGACCCTTGGGCCCGCCGTTTGTGCGGAGCCGCTATAGCGTCGTACTAAAAAGGTCGTGCGGATCGTCACTGATGAATACTGTATTGCAGCCCAGCCAATTGCAAAACCGCCGTCTGCCAGTGCAATCGTCTTGACATCACGCAGGCCTGGCGAACGGTTATAGGACACAAAAGTCTGGGAGAAAACTTCGGTTTCGGGCAGCACCTGCGCACCAGTCGAATCAAAGCGCTGCACATAGATGCCAAAGGTAACAGACGGACCGTCAGGCACTGATAAGTTGGCAGGCCTTAACGCGCTGTAAGAGACCACAACACTGCCATCACGCAGTACGGCTATGGAACTACTGCGAATCGCCTCAACTCGAGAAAATGCGTTGACGTCCTTGATATCTAGCTGCAACTGCACTTCGCCGCCGATCTTGTAGCCGGCGCTGTCAAGGCGCTGAATAAAAATCTTATCAGCGCCTGAAAGCCATGCAACCGTGTACCCGGCCTCCTTGACGGAGCCCACGCTACGCAGTACCTGTGCGCCTTGCGTGGTCGTGTTGACCGTGAACTTCTCAGTGTTAAGCACCGGAGTTGGTGCTGGGGCTGCTATTGGTGCCGGCACTACTGGCACTGCTACTGGTGTCTGTCCCTGTGCAGGAGGCGCTGTCTGCGCCGGCGCTACCGGCTGTGTCTGCCCTATGGCGGGCGGCTGCGCGGCGGGCGGCACCGGGGCAGCAGAAGACACAGGCGCAGCATCGCCTCCGCCACCGCCACAAGCAGTCAGCCAAAGCGCTGCCAGCACACTTGCCAACGCAGAGCGGCAAGCAAGTTTCCAATGAAAAATACTTTTGGCCATGGAGGGTCTTTCTGGTGCAACTACAGCAGTAGATTCAATCAAAAATACCTATTTATCGTTTTCTAAACGGTACGCGAATCTTGTCATCCAATGTCGCGTTGATAGGTAAGACTGCTGCTGTCCGAAGACACTGTATGTCCCGATCACCGTGATGCTGGAGTTGGAGTGGGTTTTGCGTTCAAATTTCGGCTTCGACAAAAACCAGATCAGCTCCGCCATGTCCAGCCTTTTGGCGTCAGTGGAACTGACTTTTGAATCTGAAGCTGCCGCAGAGGTGGCACTTGCCTTGTATCAACGCAACAAAGCGGATTTTGCAGACTGCGTTCATGTAGCTCTTGCACACGCCGCAGGTGAAGGCCCGTTGTGGACGTTTGACCGCGCCGCGTCAAAACTTGATGGCGCCAACATGCTGGCGTCGTGAAAGCGTACAAGCGTACCGTTCGAGTCAACCGATTTACGGCTATGTTTACGACTATATGCATGACCCGCAACATCTTCATCACGCCAAAAATTCTGGCCTTGCTCTCCAAGCTGAACAAAAATTCATAGTCCACCACCGGGTGCTCATGGCCGACTGACCAGCCCGTTCGATAATCCCCCATGCCCCAAGCTTCCAGCGCCACACAGCGCCTCCCCCCCGCCATCTGGGCGCTCGGCTTTGTCAGCCTGCTGATGGACATTTCTTCCGAGATGATCCACAGCCTGCTGCCGGTCTTCATGGTGACGGTGCTGGGCACCAGCATGTGGGCGGTCGGCTTGATTGAAGGCGCTGCCGAGGCGACGGCGCTCATCGTCAAGGTGTTCTCTGGCGTGCTGAGCGACTACTGGGGCAAGCGCAAGCCGCTGGCGCTTCTGGGCTACGGCCTGGGCGCGGCCTCCAAACCGCTTTTTGCGCTGGCCACCACTACCGGCCTGGTACTGGCGGCCCGCCTGATAGACCGCGTTGGCAAGGGCCTGCGCGGCGCCCCGCGCGATGCGCTGGTGGCCGACCTGGCGCCGCCCGGCATGCGCGGCGCGGCCTTCGGGCTGCGCCAGTCGCTCGACACGGTGGGCGCCTTCGTCGGCCCGTTGATCGCCATGGGCCTGATGCTGGCGTGGGCCAACGACTTCCGGGCGATTTTTTGGGTGGCGATTATTCCCGGCGTGCTGTCGGTGGCGCTGCTGCTGTTTGGCGTGCAAGAGCCCGCGCCAGCCCAGCGCAGCCCTGGCGCGGCGCGCCCCAACCCAATCAGCAAAGCCAATCTGCGGCGCCTGAGCGCGCCGTACTGGCGCGTCGTGGTGATAGGCGCGGTGTTCACGCTGGCGCGCTTCAGCGAGGCGTTTTTGTTGCTGCGCGCCCTGCAGGGCGGCCTGCCGCTGGCGTACACGCCGCTGGTGCTGATCGGCATGAACGTGGTCTACGCACTGGGTGCTTACCCCTTCGGCAAGCTGTCGGACCGGGTCAGCCACAGCGCGCTGCTGGCCTGGGGGCTGGCGGTGCTGATCGCCGCTGATCTGCTGCTGGCCTTTAGCGACCACTGGGGCTGGCCGGGCGCGGCGGTGGTGGCCGGCATTGCCCTGTGGGGGCTGCACATGGCGATGACGCAAGGCCTGCTCGCCACCATGGTGGCCGATGCCGCGCCGGCGGACCTGCGCGGCACCGCCTTCGGCTTTTTCAACCTGGTCAGCGGCCTGGCGATGCTGCTGGCCAGCACGCTGGCCGGCGTGCTGTGGGACCAATTCGGCGCCCCGGTGACCTTCGGCGCCGGCGCTGCCTTGAGCCTGGGCGCGCTGGCGTTGCTGGGGCTGTGGCGCCGGGCTTTGCTGCAGCGCTGACCACCGGCGACTGGGCGCATCGCCTGGCCACGGTTGCTTTGATTATGCTATTAAAATAATAGCTGCTTGCGCCCGTATTCATTGGGCTAGCGGCACTTTTTATCACTTTTTCTAGGTTGAGAGCGGCCTCGGCTAGGCAATCCCGCCTTGGCGCAGCTCGGCGAGTCGACCGGCCACCGCATCGATGTCCAGCGCATCTTCGGCATGTTCCAGGTAAACCTCCAGATCGGCCACCGCGCGCGCCACCTCGTCTTGCGCCGCCCAGGCCAGACCGCGGTCGCGGTACTCGGGCCAGGCATTGGGCTGCAGCACGATCAGGCGGTCCTGCACGGCAATCAGGCGGGGCCAGTCTTCCTGCGTCTGGTGAATTTCCTTCAGATTGCGCAGCATGCGGCTGATGATGTCGCGCGGCAGCGCCGATTGCAGGTACAGGCCCATGGGCACTTCAAACTCATCGACCATGCCACTGCGTTGACGAAAGGGTTCGAGCCGCTCGGCCAGTTCTTCGCGGCTCAAGGACTGGCCGCTGAACGGATCAATCACCACCTGGCCTTTGGGCAGGTTGACTTTGACCATGAAATGCCCGGGAAAAGCCACGCCGCGCGCGTTCAGGCCCAGCCCCAGGGCCAGCTCCAGCCACAACACCGCCAGCGTGATGGGAATGCCGCGGCGCGTGCGCAGCACCGCGTTGACGTAGCTGTTGTCGGGGTCGTAGAAATCATTGACGTTGCCGCCAAAGCTCAGGTCGTGAAAGAAAAACTGGTTGAGCGCGCGCAGCCGCTGCAGCGCCGGGGCGTCGGCCGGCAGCCGCCGTTTCAGGCGGGCCAGCAGCTGATCCACGTCGCCCAGCACCTGCTGCACATCAAGCTCGGGGTATTCGTCCTGGGCCAGGCAGATGGCAGCTTCCAGTAGAGGGAAATGCTCATCACTTTGCACCAGACTGGAAAAATACTGCAGCGGGGACGGTATATCCAGATTTAATTGCATGACGCTACTTTCTCACAAACCGGCGCACCCGGCGAATCAAAACCAGCCCTTGACCGGCGCGGCTTGCCCTGCCAGTTTAATCAACCCCGCAGCAGCTGTCTCAGCTTCAGGCCGGAAACCCACAATGCTACAAAATAGATAGCTGCTGACGCAAAAAGAACAAGGGCGAGCAGCCAAATCCTTTGCAAATACTGGCCTCGAAGGCTGATCCAGTTGACGCTGCCTGAGGCCCACAGCAAAAACACCGCCAGCAGCGCGCTGGCAGCCACCACCTGCAGGCCAAACACGCCCCAGCCCGGCGCCGGCTGGTAGCTGCCGCGCCGCATCAGGCCAACCAGCAGCCACAGCGCATTGATGAGCGCGCCAATGCCGATGGCCAGCGCCAGCCCGGCGTGCTGAAAAATCGGTACCAGCGCCAGATTGAGCAACTGCGTGATGACCAGCACCACCACGGCAATGCGCACCGGCGTGCGAATGTCCTGACTGGCGTAAAAACCCGGCGCCAGCACTTTGATGGCGACCAGGCCGAGCAGGCCGGCGCCGTAGCCCATCAGCGCCGTGGTGGTCTGCTGCACGTCGCGGTCGGTAAATGCGCCATAGTGGTAGAGCGTGGCCACCAGCGGCTGGGCAAACGTCAGCAGCGCCACCGCGCAGGGCACGGCCAGCAGCACCACGATGCGCAGGCCCCAGTCCAGCATGGCCGAGTATTTGGCGGCGTCGCCAGCGGCTTTGGCGGCGGCCAGCTGCGGCATCAGCACCACCCCGATGGCCACGCCCAGCATGGCGGTCGGAAACTCCATCAGGCGGTCGGCGTAGGTCAGCCAGCTGACGCTGCCGGGCGTCAGGTGCGAGGCGATCTGCGTATTGATCAGCAGCGAAATCTGCGCCACGCTGACCCCGAGCAATGCCGGAACCATCAGTTTTGCTATGCTTTTTGTAGCTGGGTCGGTCCATGCTGCCTTGACCAGCCCCCAACTTAGTCCAATTTTTGGGAGCAGGCCAAGCCCCAGCAAGGCCGGCACCTGCACCGCCAGTTGCAGGATGCCGCCCAGCATCACGCCTGCGCCCAGCGCGTACACCGGTTCAATACCCAGCGACTGGAACCAGGGCGCACCTAGCCAGGCCGCGCCAATCATGGCCAGATTGAGCAGCACAGGCGTCGCCGCCGGCACCGCAAAGTGCCGCCAGGTATTGAGCACGCCCGAAGACAGCGCCACCAGCGACATAAAGCCGATGTAAGGAAACATCCAGCGCGTCATGAAGACGGCGGCCTCAAAACCGCGCGGTTCCTGTTTCAGGCCGCTGGCCATGGCCCAGACCAGCAGCGGCGCCGCCACCACGCCGGCCACACAGGTCAGCAGCAAGGCCCAGCTCAGAAGCGTCGCGACCCGGTCAATCAGCAGTTTGGTGGCGGCCTCGCCGTGTTGAGCCTTGCTGGCCGCCAGCGCCGGAACAAAAGCCTGACTGAAGGCGCCCTCGGCAAACAGCCGCCGAAACAGGTTGGGAATGCGAAAGGCAACGTTGAAGGCGTCAGTCATGGCGCTGGCGCCAAAGGTCGAGGCAATCAGCAGTTCTCGCACCAATCCGGTGATTCGGGAAGCCAGGGTAAGCAGGGAGACGGTGGAGGCGGCTTTGAAAAGTGACACAGCAGGAGTTTATGCGCTGGCGTGAAAGCCAAGGTTTGCGCCCGAGAGCGCCGGAGCGATTACGGCTAGACAAAAAGCTCCGTTTCATTTTGAGAAAAGTTGGCTAAAGGGCAGCAAAAACCCTCTGACTGCGGCCCGCGCTTAAGCGCTAATCTCTTTGAGGCTGTCAGTCTCCGGTCAAAAACCCAGGCCGCAGGCTTCCGGTGCAAAGCGCATCAGTGGACCAAAAAAAAATTGTTTCAAGTAGTACCTTTAAACCACTTTTTAGCCAAGAAATGCGTGTAAATAAACACTTTTTGCCATGCGAAGCTCGCTGTAACGCACGACAGCGACTCCCTTCCCAAAGCACCCAACTCAACCTTTGACATGCTCACTTTCTTTTCAATAACCGAACTTGCCTCTACCTCCCATGCAAACCGGCGCTTTTCACTGAATCGAATTGGCCAGGCCTGTGCCGTGCTGTTTGCCGGCACCCTGTGCATCAGCCTGGCACATGCGCAGTCCGGGGCCACCAAGCAGCTAGAAGAAGTTGTCGTCAGCGGCAGCCGAACCGAGCAGCGACGCTTCGATGCGCCGGGTGCCATCGACTCGGTGTCGGTCGACCCGTTTCGCACCGCCTCACCGCTGGTCAATTTGTCGGAGCTGATGGGCGCGGTACCTGGCCTGCAAATTCGCGACCGTCAAAACTTTGCGCAGGATTTGCAGTTGTCGGTGCGCGGCTTCGGCACGCGCTCGACTTTCGGCGTGCGTGGCGTGCGCCTGTTGATCGACGGCATTCCAGCCACCATGCCGGACGGCCAGGGCCAGGCGGCAACGGCCAGCCTGACCTCGGCCAAACGCATCGAACTTCTGCGCGGGCCGATCGCGCAGTTGTATGGCAATGCAGCGGGCGGTGTGCTGCAGGTTTTTACCAAAGACCCGCCGATCACGCCAAACAAGCCTGAATACAGCCTGTCCGCTGGCGCCGGTTCGGATGGCCAGCGCCATTACGCCGCCGGCCTAGGCGGCGGCAGCGACACGCTGGGCGGCGTGCTGGACGTCTCGCGCTATTCAACCGACGGTTTTCGCGACCACAGCGCAGCGCGGCGCGAGCAGCTCAATGCCAAAGTCCTCGTCAAACCGTCGAGCAACACCACCCTCACCGGCATCATCAACCTGTTCGACCAGCCACTGGCGCAGGACCCGGGTGGCCTGACGCGCGCGCAGTTTGAGCAGAACCCGCGCCAGGTGGTGCCGCAAGTGAACACCTTCAACACGCGCAAAACCATAAAGCAGCAGCAGGCTGGCCTGGTGATAGAACACAAACTGTCCGCTGCCGACACCCTTAATGCGCGCGTCTATGGCGGCGCACGCAAAATCGACCAGAAACTGGCTTTCGGGCCCAACGGCGTGGTGAACCTGGACCGCGACTATGGCGGCGTCGGCGCCAGTTGGACGCATGCCACGCAGGTCAATGCGCTGCCGCTGCGCTGGACCGTCGGCGTCGAAGCCGACCGCATGAAAGAAACCCGAAAGGGCTTTGACAACATCCTGGGCAACAACGGCGCGCTGCGCCGCAATGAAGACGACAGCGCGCGCAACACCGATGTGTTCGGCCAGATCGACTGGACCTTCACGCCAGACTGGCAAGCCATTGCTGGCGTGCGCGCCAGCCGGGTGCGCTTCAATTTCGACGACCGCCTCAACACAGGAGCCAGCGACACCAGCGGCGCTGTTGAATACCGAAATACCAGCCCGGTCGTCGGTCTGGTGTGGCATGCCGCTGAAACATTGAATGTGTATGCCAACCTGGGCACCGGTTTTGAAACCCCGACGCTCGCCGAAAGCGCCAATCGTCCGACCAACCCGCCCGGACCCAATCTCAACTTGAAACCGTCCAAAAGCACGCAAGGCGAAATCGGCGTGAAGCTGCGCAGCGGCCGACACAGCTTTGACGCCGCATTGTTCGAAGCCAGAAGCAAAGACGAGATCGTGACGTCGCAGTCCTTCGGTGGCCGCGCGGTATTTCAGAATGCCGATAGCACCCGTCGACGTGGCGTTGAAGCGTCGTGGTCGGCGAATTGGCCGGGCATAGCCACGCGCATGGGCTACACGCTGCTCGATGCGCAGTTCCGCTCGCCCTACGTCGGCGCGCAGGGCGCGGTGCCTGCGGGCAATCGCTTGCCCGGCGCACCCAAGCACAGCCTGTTTGCCGATGTGGAAGGCAGCGTAATGCAAGCCGTCAAGGCGGGGCTGGAAATGCGACTCGAAAGCAAGGCGTATGTGAATGACCTCAACAGTGACGCCGCGCCGGGCTACGCGGTCTTCAATGCACGCGTCGCCCAAGAATTCCTGTTCGGCGGTGCCAAGATGGTGCTGTACGGGCGCATCGACAACCTGTTTGGGAAGCGCTATGCCGGGTCGGTGATTGTCAATGATGCCAATGGCCGCTTTTTTGAACCGGCGCCGGGCCGGCGGTTTTTTGTTGGCGTCCGGACCATGTTTTAGGGCATTGCGGTACTGAGCCGTGATACCGCACAAGCGTCAAGTTGGCGTAGTTTCTGGAGACCTCATGACCATGATGAAGGCATTGAAGTGCGGCTTTTTGCTGGTACCAGCCGGCTGCGCCATCGCCCCGGCATTTGCGCAAAAGGGCGCGGACCAGATTAACGTCAACAGCCAGTTTGTTTTGGCCGCCAAGGCGGGACGGGCAGATCGTGTCACAGCGTTGCTAGCCTACGGTGCAGTGGTCAACTCGCGTGACCGCAGTGGCGACTCAGCGCTCAACATGGCGGCAAGCAAGGGCAACGAGGCGCACACTAGTTGGGCTCTTTTGGCGCTTACAACGGCCAACGCACAAGACATCGAGACTGGCCGCGCCAAGGCCCAGGCCTGCGCTGCTTGCTACGGCGCTGACGGCAATTCGCCAGCCGGCAATTTTCCCAATCTGGCAGGTCCGACCTGGCGCCACATCTACGTTCAGCTCAAGGACTTCAAGGAGGGCGGCCGCACCAATGATGCCGGCAATGTGACCAGTGTGGCGCAAACGCTGAATGAAGCCGATATTGAAAATCTGGCGCATTGCACCACCAGCTTGCGTTAAGACCAAGGCCTCAGCATGGACCAACGCTACACCCGCACGGCAATGACGCTGCACTGGCTTATCGCGATCTTGCTGCTAAGCCAATTTGCTTTTGGCTGGTACCTTAACGACATTCCACGCGGCGTTCCGGCGCGCGGCTATTTCGTCAATCTGCATAAGAGCAGCGGCATGCTGATCGCTGTGCTCATTGTGATGCGCCTAGTTTGGCGCCTGTCGCACAAGCCGCCACCCTTACCGGACACGCTGCCGCGCTGGCAGCAACGCGCCGCTGCGGCGAGCCACAACTTGCTGTATGTGCTGATGCTGCTTATGCCGCTATCGGGTTACCTGGGATCCAACTTCAGCAAACACGGGGTGAATTTCTTCAACTTGGTCAAACTCGCGCCATGGGGCCCCGACAACAAGCTGGTGTACACCCTCTTTAACCAGACGCACCTGATCAGCTCGTGGCTGCTGCTGGCGCTGGTGATGCTGCATGTGGCTGCCGCGCTCAAGCATTTGTTCGTCGATCACGACACTATTTTCTCGCGCATGTGGCCGCGCCGCTTTTCTTTTCGCTTTTTAGGCCACTGACAAGGCCTTTTCACTCCCCGCAACTCCAAAGGATATTTATGATCAATCGCACGTATTTTCTGCATCTTGCTGTGGCGGGGCTGGCATCTTTGTCGACCTTTGCGGTCGCCGCACCGTTTGCCTACGTTCCCAACGAGGGATCGGGCACGGTGTCGGTGATAGATACCGCCAACGATGAGGTGGTGGCAGACATCCCCGTGGGAAAAAAGCCGCGCGGACTTGCCGTCAGCGGCAACTGGCTGTATGTCAGCGACCAGCCTAACAACCGCTTGCAGATGGTGAACCTGCAACAACGCAAGGCGGCTGGAGTCATCGCGCTTGGCGAGTCGCCTGAAGGCGTGTATGCCTCGCCCGACGGCCGCTGGATGGCTGTCGCGATTGAAGAAAGCAACGATGTGGCGATTGCCGATACGCAGACCAACAAGGTTGCTTTTACTATCAAGGTGAAGGGCCGCAATCCAGAGCATGCAGTCTTCAGCCCCGATGGCAAGAAACTGTTCGTCAGCGCCGAAGATGGCGGCGCGGTTGATATCGTCGACTTCACGACCCGCAAACAGGTGGCCCAGATACCGGTGGGCGCCCGTCCTCGCGGCATCGGATTTTTGCCGGACAGCAGCCGGGCCTATGTCGCGACAGAAAACAGCAACGAGGTCTATGTCATCGACGCGGTCAACAACAAGCTCATCACCCACATCAAGGCCGGCCAGCGCGCCAACGGTGTCACGGTGCATCCGGACGGCAGCCGCGTGTATATCTCCAACGGCGGCGAAGGCAGCGTATCAGTCATCAATACGGCGGACAACAATATCGTTGCAACCATCCCGGTAGGCCAGCGTCCATGGAATATGGCGATCACCCCGGACGGCAAGAAGCTTTATGTAGCCAATGGCCGCTCCAACAGCGTCTCGGTCATCGATACCGTGCAGAACGTTAAAGTGCGCGACGTGGATGTCGGCAAGCTGCCGTGGGGCGTCGTCATCAAGTAATGCGGCCCATGCGGGCCGGTCTACACCATCTATCTGCCGGCGCACACCTTTTATGCGAGACGCCGGCGACCGACGGCAACGACCAGGCCTCGCACACCTGTTGGCGACGCGCCGGCTGCAGCTTTAGCCTGTCGTATAATCGTGGGCTTTGCTAGCATCATCCACAGACTCCTCCCAGGATTAAAGGAAACTCCCCATGGCTACTGCCAAACCCAAGAAAAAAAACCCCCGCCTCGCGTCAGGCCGTAAACGCGTCCGCCAGGACGTCAAACTCAACGCCGCGAACACCTCGCTGCGCTCCAAATACCGTACCGCCGTAAAAAACGTCGAAAAAGCCGTTGCAAGCGGTGACAAAGTCAAAGCCATGGAGTCTTTTGCCAAGGCTCAGAGCGTTGTGGACATGGTTGCCGACAAAGGCATCTTCCACAAGAACAAGGCAGCGCGCGACAAGAGCCGGCTTTCAACCAAGGTGAAAGCCCTGGCATTGAAAGTTGTCGAACCCAAGGCAGCCTAAGCATTTAGGCAAACCGCCCGGACTGGATTTAAAAAAATACAGTCCGCCGTTTTGTAGGGTGCGCTGCAGCAAAGTAAAAAACCGCCTTCTGGCGGTTTTTTTACGTCCGTACTCAATAGCCGATCAAGGCCTGGGCAACTCGGGGAGCAGGCAGGCTTCAGCCATCTGCAGATCGTTGTCTTTGGCAAAATTGATGGCGAAATCCCAGGCCATGGGTTCGGCGTCGCGCAATTCGGCGTTGACGACCACGCACTTGACGCCGTCGATGACCGTGGGAACGCACCAAGGCGAATACGTCAGGTGGCTGCCGGGCTGCGGCCCGCCCGGGCGGAACTGGCTCATGACGCCGCACAACCGGTCAGCCCAATCACTGGGGCGGAAGGTTTTGCCTTGGCGGGTGATGCCCTGAATGAAGACTTCTTTAACGGTGGTGGAGACCATCTGGTAGAGGGTTTTTCGCGTGCCAGAGGCGGGGGTTTTGCCCATGCTGCACTGCACAAGTATTATATCTTATATAAGACTCAACCTATCCTTTCTCGGTGCTCCTGCCGTCTGAATGCCACGCGCCAAGCGCAACGCTGTGATGCGCCATCGTCACCAAAGGCCGAGTGGTCTGCGCCTAAAATCACATCAGACCCGCCCGCTTTGTAGCGGCCTTTCGTTTTTAGCCATGCCCGGAGTTTTCCCCATGACCGCTGCCCTTCCGCCCCATATCGAAGCCGCCTCCCCCCATGTGATGAACACCTACGGGCGTTTGCCGATCGCGCTGTCGCATGGCCAGGGTTGCCGCGTTTGGGACGTCAATGGCAAGTCTTACCTGGATGCGCTGGGCGGCATTGCCGTCAACACAGTCGGCCATAACCACCCCAAACTGGTTGCAGCCCTGCGCGACCAGATCGGCAAGATCATTCACAGTTCCAACTACTACCATGTACCGCTGCAGGAAACGCTGGCGGCCAAGCTGGTCGAGCTGTCCGGGCTGGAGAACGTGTTTTTCTGCTCGACCGGACTGGAAGCCAACGAAGCGGCGCTGAAACTGGCGCGCAAGTTCGGCCATGACAAAGGCATCGAAAAGCCCGAGATTGTGGTTTACGAGAAAGCCTTTCACGGCCGCAGTATTGCCACCCTCAGCGCCACCGGAAATCCCAAGGTTCAGGCCGGCTTTGGCCCGCTGGTCGAGGGGTTTATCCGCGTGCCACTTAATGATATGGAGGCATTACGAACCGCCACCGTCGGCAACCCCAACGTGGTCGCGGTATTTTTTGAAGCCATTCAGGGCGAAGGCGGCGTCAACAGCATGACCATCGAATACCTGCAGCAGGCGCGCAAGCTATGCGACGAACGCGACTGGCTGCTGATGATTGACGAGGTGCAGTGCGGCATGGGCCGTACTGGCAAATGGTTTGCGCACCAGTGGGCGGACATCTTGCCTGACGTGATGCCGCTGGCCAAAGGACTGGGCTCCGGCGTGCCGATCGGCGCGGTGGTGGCCGGCCCCAAAGCCGCCCATATCTTTGGCCCAGGCAACCACGGCTCCACCTTTGGCGGCAATCCGCTCGCCATGCGGGCCGGTGTGGAAACCATCCGCATCATGGAAGAAGAAGGCTTGCTGGCCAATGCCGTCAAAGTCGGCGAGCATTTGCGGGCAGCGCTGACCCGCGAGCTGGCCGGCGTGACCGGCTTCAAGGAAATCCGCGGCCGCGGCCTGATGCTGGGGCTAGAACTGGCCAAGCCTTGCGGCGCACTGGTCGGCCGCGCCGCCGAAAATGGTTTGCTGATCAGCGTCACGGCTGACAGCGTAGTCCGCATGGTGCCTTCGCTCATCATGACGACGGCCGAAGCCGATGAAGTCGTGGCTATTTTGTGCCCCCTCATCAAACAATTGCTGCAAGAAGGCGCATGACTATGAGCATGACCAGCGCCCCAACACCGCTCAAGCACTACCTTCAGTTCAGCGACCTGAATGCCGAGGAATATGCCTACCTGTTCGAGCGGGCCGCACACATCAAGAAAAAATTCAAGGCCTACGAAAAACATCAGCCGCTGATTGACCGCACGCTGGTCATGATTTTTGAGAAGGCTTCAACTCGCACCCGCGTGAGTTTTGAAGCTGGCATGTACCAGTTGGGCGGCACGGTCGTCAATCTCACCACCGAAGGCAGCCAGCTGGGCCGCGCCGAGCCAATTGAAGACAGCGCCAAGGTCATCAGCCGCATGGTGGATCTCGTGATGATCCGCACCTTCGAGCAGACCAAGATCGAGCGGTTTGCCGAACACTCGCGCGTACCCGTCATCAACGGCCTGACCAATGAATTTCACCCCTGTCAGATTCTGGCCGACATCTTTACCTATATAGAGCACCGCGGCTCCATCGCTGGCAAGACGGTGGCCTGGGTGGGCGACGGCAACAACATGGCCAACACCTGGCTCCAGGCCAGCGAAATCCTCGGCTTCAAGGTGCACCTCAGCACACCCGGTGGCTACGAGGTGGACCAGTCGATCGCAGGCATTCGCTCGGCCGAAAGCTACCAGGTGTTCAAGGACCCGATGCAGGCCTGCGCCGGCGCCGACCTGGTCACGACCGACGTCTGGACCAGCATGGGCTACGAGGCCGAGAACGAAGCGCGCAAAAAAGCCTTCACCGACTGGTGCGTGGATGCCGAGATGATGCGCGCCGCCAAGCCCGACGCCCTTTTCATGCACTGCCTGCCCGCGCACCGTGGAGAAGAAGTCCAAGCCGAGGTGATTGACGGTCCGCAGTCGGTGGTATGGGACGAAGCGGAGAACCGCATGCATGCGCAAAAAGCACTGATGGAGTATTTGCTGCTGGGTCGTCAGTAGAGTCCTGCGCCTGCCACAGACCCACCCCGCTCACGCGGATCAGTCTCGCAGCCTGCGATAAAGCGTATTGCGGCTGATCCCCAGGCTGCGGGCGGCTTCTGACAGATTGCCCTCGCAGGCGCTGACAGTACGCGCAACGGTCAGGCGTGATGAGGTGCGCAAGTCGGGCGCTACAACGTCAGCGAAGTCGCCCCTGCGCTTCACAGCGAGCGCAGCCGGGGCTTGCAGCGCCAGCACCAGGTCGTCGGGCAGATGGCCCCAGCCGATCACTGCTTCATGGCTATCGAGCAACGCGCACGCGGTACGCAGCGCGTTGGCCAGCTGCCGCATGTTGCCGGGCCAGCGATAAGTGTGAAAGACCGCCAGCAAATCCGGGCTGATGGTCACCCTGCGCTCGGGGACAAGCTGCTGCAACTCGCGCGCCAGCAACTGGTCCAGATCTAAGCGTTGATGCAACGCGGGCAGCTGCAGCGTCAGGCCATTGAGCCGGTAGTACAAATCTTCACGGAAGCGTCCGGCCAGCATTTCAGCGGGCAGGTTGCGGTGGGTGGCGCAAACCAGCGCAAAATCCACCGCCACCGGCTTGCCGCCACCCAGCGGCAGCACCTGGCGGTCTTGCAGCACACGCAGCAGCCGCGCCTGCAAAGACAGCGGCATATCGCCGATTTCATCAAGAAATAGCGTGCCACCATGCGCTTCGCGGATGCGGCCCGGTGCGCCCTCGCGTCTGGCGCCGGTGAAGGCGCCGCCCAAATAGCCAAACAGCTCGGCCTCAATCAGGTTTTCAGGCAGCGCTGCGCAGTTGACGGCCACGAAGGGCTGCGCGTGGCGCGGCCCGCTACTGTGCAGGGCCTGCGCAAATAGCTCTTTGCCCACGCCAGATTCGCCCTGCAGCAGCAGTGCAATCGGCTTGCCCATGACTTTGCGGGCTCGCGCGATAGCGGCGTGCAACACCGCATCGCCGATGTCCAGCGCAGCCAGTGCGTCGGCCGCTTCAGCCGCAGGCGGGGGCGCCACCGGCTTACGCGGCGGCGCATAGGCAACGTGCCCAGCTTCTACCCGCATCCAGACGGCCTGCCCCGAGCGCAGGTGCACCATGCGCGGAATGTGGGAAGAGCGCTGGCACCAGTCGAGCAGTTGTGTCAGCGGTTCAAGCAGCACGCTATCCAGCCGCGTCTGCGCCAAGTCGTGCCAGCCCAGGCCAAGCAGGTCCAGCGCGGTGCGGTTGGCGCCTGCCAGCAAGCCGTCTTCGCGCACCGCCAGCAGGCCTTCGGTCACGGTACCCAGGCCTTCAGGCTGTGCATGAAAGCGCAACCGCAAGCCACCCCATCGGCGCAGGTCGTGTCGGGTGTCAAACAGCCGGTGCTCAATCATCCGCGCCGCGGAACGCACCAGCCCCAGGGTATGGCGGTGGTAGCACCGGTGGTCGCCCGACAAGTCCAGCGCGCCCAGCAGGCTGCCCATCGGGTCGTGGATGGGCGCGGCGGCGCAGGTCAAAAAACTATTGCGCTCCAGGTAATGCTCGTCGGCGTGCACGACCACTGCACAGTCGTCGGTCAGCGCGGTACCAATCGCGTTGGTGCCGCGGTACTGTTCGTGCCAGCTGGCACCAGGGCGCAACGCCACCCTTTCCGCCCGGTTAACAAACTGAAGATCGCCCGCAGCATGCAGCAGCATGCCATCGGTCCCGGCCAGAATAACCATGCTGTCGGTGCCCCGGGTCTGCTCGAAGACGAAATCCATCACCGGCAGGGCATGCTCCACCAGTTCGCGCTGCAGCTCCAGCGCTCGCGCCAACTGGGCACCAGAGGCGTGCGGTGCACCCGGCAAGCGGCCGCAAGGTTGCAAGCCCGACTCCCAGCTGCGCAACCATGAGCGCGCCAGCTCAGGCTGGATCAGGTCAGCAGGCAAGCTGCCGCGGTTCAGCAACTGGCGGCGCGCTTCGCGCAACTGGCTCGGCACAGGTCGTTCCTGCAGGGCTGGAGGGGGCATTGAACTCCTGATAATTCGGTGCGTGAGATGGGCGCGCAATCCCGGCCTTGCCACGCTGGCATTGCCATGTCGGCAGTGGCGGTAGGTTTTCCATTGTGCGCCAACCGGCTAATCCGGCCGAAAAAACCGCCGACCTGTTCCGTTTCGACACAGCCTGTGTCAGCCACTGGCACAGCGTTTATCCCCTGAATGGCTGCCAAAACGCCCAATGCCGGAGTGCTTATGCAGATATTGTGGGATTTCCGGTTGAAACTGCCGGCTGGCATACCCCGTGCAAACAGGCGGCGCTGAAACCCACCACCGGCAGAGTGGGCGGCTTCCTTCCTAGTCACTAATCCACAGGAGACAACATGCTCTACGCCACCCCCGGTTCCCCCGGAGCCCAAATCACTTTCAAATCGCGCTACGACAATTTCATAGGCGGCAAGTTTGTCGCCCCGGTGCAAGGCGCTTACTTCGACGTCATCACGCCCATCACCGGCAGGCGTTTCACCCAGGCAGCCCGCTCGACCGCCGAGGACATCGAACTGGCGCTCGACGCCGCGCACGCCGCATCGGGTAAATGGGGCAAGACACCAGCGGCGGAGCGCGCCAACGTGCTGCTCAAAATTGCCGACCGCATCGAGCAAAACCTCGAACTGCTGGCTTACGCCGAAACCGTCGACAACGGCAAGGCCATTCGCGAAACCCTGAACGCCGACATTCCGCTGACAGCCGACCACTTCCGTTACTTTGCCGGCTGCCTGCGCGCCCAGGAAGGAAGCCTGAGCGAAATTGATGGCGACACCATCGCCTACCATTTCCATGAACCGCTGGGCGTGGTCGGCCAGATCATTCCGTGGAACTTCCCGATCTTGATGGCGGCCTGGAAGCTGGCGCCCGCCATTGCCGCCGGCAACTGCGTGGTGCTCAAGCCCGCAGAATCGACGCCCGTCTCCATCCTGATTCTGGCCGAGTTGATTGCCGATATCCTGCCGCCTGGCGTGCTCAACATCGTCAACGGCTATGGCCGCGAAGCCGGCATGGCGCTGGCCACCAGCAAGCGCATCGCCAAGATCGCCTTCACCGGCTCCACCGCGACAGGCCGTGTGATTGCGCAAGCGGCCGCCAACAACCTGATCCCGGCCACGCTAGAACTCGGCGGCAAATCGCCCAACATCTTTTTTGCCGACATCGCCAAGGCCGACGACGACTTCTTCGACAAGGCGATTGAAGGCTTGGTGCTGTTCGCCTTCAACCAGGGTGAAGTCTGCACCTGCCCTTCACGCGCGCTGATCCAGGAATCGGTGTATGACCAGTTCATGGAACGCGCTCTGGCCCGCGTCAAGGCCATCAAGCAGGGCAGTCCGCTCGATACCGACAGCATGATGGGCGCGCAGGCGTCGATGGAGCAGATGAAAAAAATCGAGTCCTATCTGGCGATTGGCAAGCAGGAAGGCGCGCAATTGTTGATCGGCGGCGAGCGCGCCCAGTTGCCCGGCGAGCTGGCCGACGGCTATTACATCCAGCCCACGCTGTTCAAGGGCCACAACAAGATGCGCATCTTCCAGGAAGAAATCTTTGGCCCGGTGCTGGCCGTAACTACCTTCAAGGACGAAGCCGAAGCGTTGGCGATTGCCAACGACACGCCGTACGGCCTGGGCGCCGGCGTATGGACGCGCGACGGCAGCACCGCCTACCGCATGGGCCGCGCCATCCAGGCCGGCCGCATCTGGACCAACTGCTACCACGCCTACCCGGCCCACGCCACCTTCGGCGGTTACAAGGAATCGGGCATTGGCCGCGAAACCCACAAGGTCATGCTTGACCATTACCAGCAAACCAAGAACCTGCTGGTCAGCTACAGCCCGAAGGCGCTTGGCTTCTTCTGACTTGTAAACAATTTCATCTTTCGCGGCAAGGCAAAACCCACGCGTCTTGCCCACCCTCCTTTTACGCACATCAACCGAGATTTTTCATTTATGACCACCACGACATTTTTTATTCCCGCCGTCAACATGATGGGCAACGGCTGCCTTGACGAGGCCATTCTGGCTATTCGCGGCTACGGCTTTCGCCATGCCCTGATCGTCACCGACGCCGGACTCAGCCGTGCGGGGGTGGCGCTCAAGGTCGCAAAGCTGCTTGAGCGCCAGGACATCGAATCCACCATTTTTGATGGTGCCCAGCCCAATCCCACGGTGGGCAACGTCGAGGCCGGGCTGGCGATGCTGTCCAGCAGAAACTGTGACTGCGTGATTTCCCTGGGTGGCGGATCACCGCACGATTGCGCCAAAGGCATCGCGCTGGTCGCTTCCAATGGCGGAAAGATCAGTGATTACGAAGGCGTTGACAAATCGGCCAAGCCGCAGCTGCCGCTGATTGCGATCAACACCACGGCCGGCACCGCCAGCGAGATGACGCGTTTTTGCATCATCACCGACGAAACCCGCCACATCAAGATGGCCATCGTCGACCGCAATGTCACGCCGCTGCTGTCGGTCAACGATCCGTCCCTGATGCTGGCCAAGCCACCGGCACTCACCGCCGCTACCGGCATGGACGCGCTGACGCATGCCGTCGAGGCCTATCTTTCCACCGCCGCCACGCCAATTACCGATGCCTGCGCGCTCAAAGCGGTGGTCATGATTTCGGACAACCTGCGCAAGGCGGTGAGCCATGGCGACGATATCCACGCGCGCGAACAGATGGCCTACGCACAGTTCCTGGCCGGCATGGCGTTCAACAACGCTTCGCTGGGCTATGTGCACGCCATGGCGCACCAGCTAGGCGGTTTTTACAATCTGCCACACGGGGTGTGCAATGCCATGCTGCTGCCGCACGTCGAGGCCTTCAACGCCAGTGTCGTTGCCGAACGTCTGGGTGATATTGCGAAAGCAATGGGCGTGGATGTGAGCGGCATGGCCGCAGCACAGGCCGCCGAAAGCTGCCTGGCGGCGATTCGCCAATTGGCGGCTGATGTCAAGATTCCGAGCGGCCTCGCCCAACTCGGAGTGCGCGACGAAGACATCCCATTGCTGGCTACCAACGCACTGAAGGATGCCTGCGGTTTGACCAACCCGCGTCCGGCGAGCCAGGCTGAGATCGAAGCGATTTTCCGTCTGGCTATGTAGTTGAGGTTGCGGGTTGTGTTGCTTTCGGCCGCGAAACGGCTCTGGGTAGCGCAACCTTCTGTTGAGTATTAAAAATGGCTGTAGCCCAATGAATTTTGGCCAGAGCCAGATTTACAAAAACAATCCAGTATTGTTCAATACTGGCAGGCATAGACGAAATCACCGGCGGCAAGCGCTGACGGGACTATATTTCATCACCGCCATGACCGCGAGGAGCAATGGGTCCGACTCGACCGCTGGCGCCGGCTCAGACTTTCTCCGGCATGGCAGATGAGTGGTGATGCGAAATCAGCCATCCACCATTTTGATAAGAATAGATGTAGGAAAAGCGCGCTGCAACCTCGCTGCCATCTTTCATCTTGAAGGTGTAGGTACCAACATCGCTGGCCGTGTTGCATCCGACTTTAATAGTGCGTGAATTGATAGTGCCTTCAGGCGCGCTCTTAAGGAACTTGGTGAAATAGTTCAACCGGTCCTCCTGTGTCAGGCGCGGCTGGTTTTGCACAGTTGCAAGCAATACCGCATCTGTCGCGTAATTGGCCACGACTCGATTGGCATCCAAGGTTTTGAGCGAAGCGTTCCATCGGTCAAACAATCCTGCGATTTGCTTTTCATCTGCCGATGCGCAGGTTTGCGTGGTCTGCGCAAAAGCACTTGTTGCTGCGACGAGTGTGAACAAAGCAATGACGTGTTTTTTCATGGTATCGATCTTTCAGGTGAAACTTGTACAGGTTTTCTAATCGCGCTGAAAGGCTGCTTTTTTCTGCACCCCACCAACACCCTGAATTAAATCGACCTATATGAAACCTGCCATGACTGCAGCATTAACTGCAGCTGACACTTATATGAACGGAAAATGACAAACCCCGGCAGTGATAGTGAAAGCTATTTAATCTATGCTGCAAATGCAGGATCAGCTTTCCGCATCAATTTTGTAGCCCAACCCGCGCACCGTTTTAATCAGCTGCAAAGCATGACCGGAGTCCACCTTGGCACGCAGGCGGCTGACATACACATCAACGACATTGGTAAGAGGGTCTTCATTGACCCCCCACACATTCGAAAGAATGCGTTCACGGCTGTACAGGCGGCCCGGGTAACGCATGAGCAATTCAAGCATTGCAAGCTCCCTGGCAGTGAGGCTGACAAATCGGCCAGCGCGCTCGACCCGCATTTTTTCGCGGTCGAACACCAGATCACCGACCGTCAACAGGCTGATCACCTCGGTCAACTGACCACTCCTGCGGTGCAACGCGTCGATGCGTGCCAGCAGCTCCTCGAAGGCAAATGGCTTGGTGAGGTAGTCGTCAGCCCCGCAACGCAGGCCTGACACGCGGTTTTCGACGGTAGACAAGGCCGTTAGCATCAGGACCGGCGTGTTGCGTCTTTCGCCCCGCAGTGTCTGACACAGTTCAATGCCGTCAATCCCCGGCAGCATCACGTCAAGCAAAATAATGCTGTACTCACTGCTCCTGGCCAAGGCCAGGCCTTCAATACCGTTCTTGGCCAATTGAACCGTGTGACGCTCCGCCCGCAAGCCTCTGCTCAAAAAATCCGCCACGCGGCTGTCGTCTTCAATCACTAGAATATGCAAGCTAGGTACTCCTTGACAGTCGAACGCATGCGCGGCAGCCAGAGCCGGATCGGTTTTCAAGACTGATATACATGCCCAAGGCGTCGGCCAGATTTTTTGCAATCGCAAGCCCGAGGCCAGCCCCATCAGATCGCATTCTGCGGGCCTGCACACCGCGAAAATTGCGCTTGAACACGTTTTCAACCTCGCCTTTATCCAGCCCGATTCCCGTATCAAGAATCAAAATATCCACGCCATCCTCCGAGGTCTCGATCTGAGTGGACACCACACCGCCAATACCGGTGTAGCGAACAGCGTTGTCATACAGGACCATCAAAATTTGAAGCAATTTGGCGGCATCTATTTTCACGATGATTGAAGCAAAAGGGATAGAAGCATTGACTTCATCAATCACTACGCCACTGCCTCGCGCGAGTGAACGAGTTTGTGCCAGAGCCTCCTCAAGGATGGGCGCGAAGGGCACGAAATCGAGCTTTATGTCAGCGGCCATCGATTGCTCGCTGGCAAGCAACAAGAGCTCGTTGACGCGCTGTGACAACTGACGGGTTGTCGATGCAATATTGCCGAGTGAGATCCGGTAATCCGCGGCCGGCTTGTCAATTCCACGCAGGGCGATTTCAGCCTCTCCCAGTATGGCGGTGGCAGGCGTGCGGAGCTCATGGCTCAGGTCTGCAAACAACTGACGCCTTCGGGCAGCAGCAGCTTGCAGTTGCGCGTTGGCATTGGTAAGCTGGGCAGTTCGTTCGCTCACCGCCGCTTCCAGCCGACTATTTTCCGCCCTGTCCCTGAGGCGGGTCTGATGAATTTCGAGTGCCATGGTGTTAAAGCTTTGCGCCAGCTGGCCGAACTCATCTCGACTGCGCTCGGGAACAGTGATGGGTTGCATCCCGGCGGACTGCTCTTTTTTGATCCGTTGTGTCCCCAGCAAAAGATCATCCAGTGGCTGTTTGAGATGTCTGACAAAATGCCATGCCATCGCCAGGGCCGCCGCGCAGCTCAGTAAAATCATGATCCCAAACACGACGTTGCTGCGTTGGACGACTGCGTCGGCGGCGGCGTCTGCCTGTTGACTCATACCTGACTGCTGGTTAATGGCTGCTGTTAATAAAACACGCACGTCACGGGTTTCGGCCATATCGAAGATGCCCAGCATCTCAGTCCAGATGTGCTCGTTATCTGCAGGTTTTCGGTCTGTTTGGGCCTGCACCACGCGTTGCTGAAAATTAGAAAAGTTTTTTTCAAGCACGTCGAGTGTGTCTGTGTTGTCAACACCCGCAAGTCGAAGCCTGCTTTCGCCCAGCAATCGGGTTTGCACGGCGCTCAGTTTTCGCAGCGCTTGAATATTGGTGCCAAGCCTGACAAGTAGAAGATCACGCGTCGTTGGCGCCGCGTTGCCGGTTAACAGCAGCTGCGCGTACCAGACCTTGAGCCGCTGTTTGTCTGCAGAAACATCGGTATAGCGAGTCAACATATCGTGGGCCACCCGACTGCGCAGCTCGTGGTGCTGCACCGTCCGCACCAGCCAGTACGCGGTCGCCGCCTGAACCAGCATCAGCCCGCAAAGGCATACGAAGGCGAGCACCAGTTTTCTTCGGTACATAGTTTGTTTTTACTTTTTCATTGTTCCCGGCAAGCTTGGCTAAGGATTGTCAACCCCGCCCCACAAACGGCATCTTGGTCGCCATGATGGTCATGAACTGAATATTGGTCGACAGCGGCAGTGCCGCCATGTGCACCACCGCATCGGCCACTTCACGCGCGTCCATCATGGGCTCGATGGCGATCTCGCCATTGGCCTGCGGCACGCCCTTGGCCATGCGCGCCGACAGCTCTGTCATCGCATTGCCGATATCGATTTGCCCGCAGGCTATGTTGTACTTGCGGCCATCGAGCGAGATGGATTTGGTCAGCCCGGTGATGGCGTGCTTGGTTGCGGTGTAGGGCGCTGAATTAGGCCGTGGCGCGTGGGCCGAAATCGAGCCGTTGTTGATGATGCGGCCACCCTGCGGCAGCTGGTCCTTCATCAGTTTGAAAGCACCCTGTGCGCACAGAAACGATCCGGTCAGGTTGATGTTGACGATGTTTTGCCATTGCTCAAAACCGATGTCTTCAAAACTCGACCCAATACCGCTGACCCCGGCATTGTTGAACAGCACATCGAGGCGGCCGAAGGTCTGCTTGCAAGTGGCAAACAGTGCGGCGACCGATTCGGGCCGGCTGACATCAGTGGCCACCGCCAGGGCGCGGTCGGTGCCCGACGCCTTCGCGACCTCCAGCAGCGGCTCGCTGCGGCGCCCGGCCAGCACCACGCGGTAGCCGCCCGCCAGCAGCGCCAGCGCAACCTCCCGGCCAATTCCGGTGCCTGCGCCGGTGACCAGTGCCACTTTGTCGTTTGAATTCATGGGGTGCCTTTGTCTATGAATGTTGTAGATGAAGCAGTCCATCACTGCCTGGTTTATAGATTTTGCCCGAGCCACTGCTGCAGCGCTTGCCCTTCCCGCCCGGCTCCAGGGATAGATTTCCCCAAAAAACTTTAGGTTTCAGCTATTTTTAGGATTGTCGGAAATAACCGACACCACAGAATTTTCAGCAGTGCTACCTTTGCACCATGGCTACCAATGCCCCCCGCTCTGCCCCCGCCCGAGTGCTGAAAATCTGGGACATCTCGCCTGCGGTTGACGAGCAGGCCGAGGTCTTTCCAGGCGACACGGCCTATTCGCAGCAACTGCACTTTTCGCTCTCGCCCGACTGCCCGGTCAACGTCAACCGCATCACGCTGTCGCCGCACACCGGCGCGCACGCCGATGCGCCGCTGCACTATGGCAGCGGCCAGGCCAGCATCGGCGAGCTGGCGCTGGCGCCCTATCTGGGCCCGTGCCGGGTGATTCACTGCATCGATTGCGGCCCGCAGGTAGAGCCAGAGCACATCGCGCATGCACTGGCAGACCTGCCGCCACGCGTGCTGCTGCGCACGGCGCTCCGCGCCAGCCAGTCCTGGGCATCATTTACGGCTGTAGCACCCGCTACGCTTGCGCTGCTAGCTACTAAAAACATAGCACTTATCGGTATTGACACGCCCAGTGTGGACCGCGTTAGCAGCCAGGGCCTGCCCAGCCACCAGCAGTTGCTGGCGCACGGCCTCCGCGTGCTGGAGAACCTGGTTCTTGACGACGTGGCCGAAGGCGACTACGAGCTGATTGCGCTGCCGCTCAAGCTGACGCGAGCCGATGCTTCGCCCGTTCGCGCCATCCTGCGCGAACTTCGATGAGTGCGCCATCCTGCGCGAATTTTCTTGAAACATGGAAGCTGCAGCCTATGTCCATCTCCCTGCAAGACTGCCGCGCACTGGACGCGCAAGACCCGCTGCGCGCCCTGCACGGGCAGTTCGTGCTGCCAGAAGGCCTAATTTACCTGGACGGCAACTCGCTAGGTGCGCTGCCCAAAAGCGCCGCTGCCCGCGTCGCCGATGCGGTAACGCAGCAATGGGGCCAGGGCCTGATCCGCTCCTGGAACAGCGCCGGCTGGATCGATGCGCCGCAGCGCCTGGGCGACAAGATTGCGCAACTGGTGGGTGCCGCGCCCGGCGAGGTGGTGGCCACCGACAGTACCTCGATCAATCTTTACAAGGTGCTGAGCGCGGCGCTCAATATCGCCGCTGAGGATGCGCCCGGACGCAAGCAGGTGCTCAGCGAGCGCAGCAACTTCCCGACCGACCTCTACATCGCCGAAGCGCTGTGCCAAGCGCGCGGCCTGCAGCTGCTGCTGGTGAAAGCTGAAGACATCAGCACAGCCTTGAGCTTTGACGTCGCCGTGCTGATGCTGACGCATGTGAACTACCGCAGCGGCGCCATGCACGACATGGCCGCCGTCACCCAAGCGGCGCATCAGGCCGGCGCCCTCGCGGTCTGGGACCTGGCGCACAGCGCCGGCGCCGTGCCGGTGGACCTGCACGGCGACAAGGCCGACTTCGCCGTGGGTTGCGGCTACAAATACCTCAACGGCGGCCCCGGCGCGCCGGCCTTTGTCTGGGCTCATCCGAAGCACGCGAACCGTTTCTGGCAACCGCTGGCCGGCTGGTGGGGCCATGCCGCGCCGTTCGACTTCACGCCCGACTACCGCCCCGCCGCAGGCATTGCGCGCTACCTGTGCGGTACCCAGCCCATCTTGAGCATGACGGCGCTCGAATGCGGACTAGACAGCGTGCTGGCAGCGCAGCCGCTGGGCGGAATGGCCGCCTTGCGCAGAAAATCGCTGGCGCTGACCGACCTGTTTATAGAACTGGTAGAGCAGCGCTGCGCCGGCCACGGCCTCGGCCTGGTCACGCCGCGCGAACACGCGCAACGCGGCTCGCAAGTCAGTTTCACTCGAAGCAATGGCGGCTACGCCATCGTGCAGGCGCTGATTGCGCGCGGCGTGATTGGCGACTTCCGCGCGGGCGACGGCGGCAAGCAGGAAGACATCCTGCGCTTTGGCTTCGCGCCGCTGTACATTGGTTTTGAAGACGTGTGGAACGCCGTGGAACAGCTCAGGCAGGTGCTGGAATCCAGCGAATGGCAGCAGCCCGAGTTCAACCAGAAGCAGGCGGTGACTTGACATGATTAACCCCCACGCTTGTCGCTGCACGTATTACGCTGCCCCCCGAGGGGGCTGCCTGCCCTTGGGGCGGCCCGGCGGCCAGGCAGCACGCCTTTTTCAAAAAGCATTGCCATGAAATCGCATTCACCCGAAAACATCGTGCGTGACGAGAAAGCCCGGCTCGACTTCAGCCGCTCCATGAGCTACGGCGACTATCTGCAGCTGGACGCCATCCTGGGCGCGCAAAAGCCGCTTTCGCCCGCGCATGACGAGATGCTTTTCATCATCCAGCACCAGACCAGCGAACTCTGGATGAAGCTGATGCTGCACGAGCTGCACGCGGCCATTGCCAACGTGGCGGCCGACGAGCTCGGCGATGCCTTCAAGAAGCTGGCCCGCGTCAGCCGCATCATGGAGCAGTTGGTCCATGCCTGGGATGTGCTGGCGACCATGACGCCACCCGAATACAGCGCGATACGCCCTTACCTCGGCAACTCCAGCGGCTTTCAGAGCGCGCAGTACCGCTGCATCGAGTTCGCGCTGGGCAACAAGAACGCCGCCATGCTGATGCCCCACGCGCACCGCCCTGACCTGCTGGCGCAGGTGCAGGCGGCCTATAAAGCGCCGTCGCTCTACGACGAAGCGCTGCGCTTGCTGGCCAGGCGCGGCCTGCCGGTACCCTCCAGCCACACCACGCGCGACTGGACTCAGGGCTACGTCGAAAGCGACGCGGTAGAAGCCGTCTGGCTGACGGTATACCGCGACCCCCAACAGTACTTTGACCTCTACCAGCTTGGCGAAGAACTCACCGACCTGGAAGACGCCTTCCGCCTCTGGCGCTTTCGCCACGTCACCACAGTCGAGCGCGTCATCGGCTTCAAGCGCGGCACCGGCGGCACAAGCGGCGTCAGTTACCTGCGCAAGATGCTTGACGTGGTGCTGTTCCCGGAGATCTGGAAGCTGCGTACAGCTTTGTGAGTTAAATAGGGCCCTAGCCCATATATGACGGGCGCAAGACGCTATGTTTTTAATAGCAAGTTCTTGTGTTTTACCTCGGCGAAAGCCGCACACTGTGCAACCTTGCGACGCCTGGCATGAATACCGGCGCTTGCCGCCTAGCCCGGCGAAGGCAGCGCCTCGCCCCACATGCGCCGCCACAGCCAGGGCAGCGCGGTGGCCAGGTCGGGGCGCTGGCTCTGCAGCGTTGGCGCATGGCTTTGCGGGGCGCGGGCGGCGCTGCTGCCCAGATCGAAGTGAAAGGTGTAGTCAGGCTCCTGACCCATGCGCAGGTCGGTGACAAACAGGTGTTCAGCGGACTGAGAAAGGCGGAAAAAGCCGTGGCTGAACGCCGCGATGCGCGCAACAGAGGGCTCCTGCCCATACCGGGTAATCAGCGCTGCGCCTTTGTCATGGGCGGTCCAGCGAATGCGCGGCGACGCGTCCAGCAGCGAATAGTGGCCTTCGAAATATTGGGTGGGTGTGGTGGCCACCAGTCGCCACAGCAGCGTGTTGAACGGCGCGGGTGTGACCAGCAGCGCACTGGCGGCAATGCCTTGCGTTTGAAGCGAGCTGCGCGCCAGGGTTGTGGCGTGCTGCTGCGCCGCCGCGCTCCAGCCCAGGTACAGCGTGGTGAGCAGCAGGCCGGCCGCGTTCCAGCGCAGGCCACGGCTGCTCTTGAGCCGCAGCGCCGCCACCACGCCCACGATCAGCGGCACGGTGTAGAGCGGGTCGATGATGAAAATGCTACCCACGCCAAACGGATAGTCGCTGAAGGGCTGCAGCAGTTGCGTGCCGTACACCGTCATGGCGTCTAGCAGCGGATGCGTGATGAGCGCCAGCCAGAGCGCGAGCCACCAGCGCTTGAACAGCGCTGCCTCGCCGTGCAGGCGCGCCACCAGCCAGGCCAGCGGCGGCGCAGTCAACGTCAGGAAAAACAGCGCGTGGCTCTCAGCGCGGTGGCGCGTCATGTTCAAGATCGCGTCGCCGTGGTCAATGAAAGCGTCCAGGTCAGGCAGGGTGCCAGCTAGCGCGCCCCAAAGCGCAGCCTTCCACACTGCGGTGCGACTGCCCATGACGGCCAAACCGACAGCCGAACCCAGCGCAATATGAGTCAGAGAATCCATGATGCGCAGCTTAATGCAGCGTGCTTGCACCCATGCGGCCTGCGGAATTGGACGGTACCTAAAATGACGCATACCATCAAGAAATGGAGTCTGCAATGTCAGGGCTGCGAATGCAACTGCGACTGGTCGCTTTTCTTGGGTGCCTGTCGAGCTTGGCCAGCGTGGCAAATGCTGCGGGAAATTGCGGCGCCGAGGTTAATGCCGACACGTTCACGACGAACGTTGGACCGCGCCATCATCCGGTCGGCCGGCCGCTGCCGCGCAGCGCGCAGTTCAAGCAGCCGACGTATTGCGGCGATGGCGTTTGGTTCTTCGACCTGAACCACAACGGCAGTCCTGAACCGGGCGAACCCAAGCTGTTTGGTCCCCAGCGCGTGATCGGCTGCAGTACTTGCCATGCCGACTCACCCGATGCGAAAACCGAGGCTGCGTCGAACGTCTTTTTGCGGCAGGACGTCAGTGTGTTGTGCCTGATTTGCCACAATATTTGATGTACCGCGTAAGGCGCCTTGCAAGTCAATTTATTGACGCAACCCATGTCAATACTGCGCACGCTGCTACTATTTTTATAGCGTATGAGTAGCGGTCAGCCTGCTGATCTAGCCAAAAAAGGGCAGACGACAGAAGCGCTGCAAACGTTACCAAGCCGCCGGCTGACGTAACAGCTAAAGGAAAGTGCAACACGGCCTAGCCCAAAAGCGGGGCTGGCAGTTAGCATCGGCCAAACCCACCGATGTTCCAAGCATTCCATGAACTCCCATCAGACCCTGCTCCCCCTGCCCGACGCGCGGCGGCTTTGGCGAGTGCCGGGTGGGCGCGGGGCGGGTTGGGCAGTGTCAATTGCAGTGTTCATCCTGCTGGTTCTGCACACTCCGCGAGCAATGGCCGACATCTGGGCTTTTATTGACGCCGAGCGCATACCGCATTTTTCGTCCACTCGCCTGGATGAACGCTATGAGCTGCTGCTTCGCGACAGCAAGGAAGTGGAACCATACCGGCGCATCGGGGCGGCCGACACCGCCCAGCAGGTTTCTGAGGAAGCCTACGACACGGAAGCTGGCAAGCCTGCTGTGGCTGCGGCCGACACGTCCAGCATCGGTGCGATTTCGCCCAGATTCCTGAGCTTGTTTGCGCGCTCAGAAAATTACCGGACCGTCAGCCCCTTGCTGCGCGAGGCCTCAAAAACCCACGGCATTGACTATTCACTGCTCAAGGCCCTGGTTGCCACGGAGTCCGGCTTCAACCCTAATGCCATATCACCGAAAGGCGCGGTGGGCCTGATGCAGCTGATCCCGCCAACTGCGCAGCGTTACGGCGTCACCGCCAGCAAAGGCAGCACGATTGCCAAAAAGCTGACCGATCCCCGGATCAACATCAAGGCGGGTGCCCGCTACCTGGCTGACCTGATCAGAATGTTTCCTGGCCGCCTGGACCTGGCGCTGGCGGCCTACAACGCCGGCGAAGGCGCGGTGCAGCGCGCCGGAAATAAAATTCCCAACTACCCCGAAACCCAAAATTATGTGAAGACCGTGATGCAGCTCCACACCGGGCTGGCGCCGCCTCCGGTCAAAACGGCGGAAGGGCGGGTGCGTGTGGAAACGCAGGGTGTGGGTATTGCGCGCGTCGACATGCCGCCGGTGCGCGAATCGCTCGATCCTTAGCGCGCGCTTATTGCCCGCACAGCAGAGCATTGCGTCGGGCCTGCTGGGTGGAGAGAATTACTGCCGCAGCGCCCGTCGAAAATGCGCAAGCAGCTATCTTTTTAATAGCAAATAAAACTTCAATCGAGCCACGGGCTTTAATCCCCGACATTTGCGCGTACGCCCGGCAGCGGCTCCAGAGCAACACGCCGGGTCATCATTTTGAGGATGGATGTGGTGTCTTAGGCGGTGGAGCCGACACGGCCCTTCTTCACATGCGGGGCCGATCAGCAGCGTGGCTGACTGGCTTTTATGGCTGGTCTGCGGTTGCTTGTTGTTGCAATGGCTTGGCCTGATTTCAAGTCGGCAGGCAACGATAGTGTTCGGCAGGGCTGGCCGCGTGAGATGGGCGATGCGGCGCTGGTTCTTCGAAGTCGGCTTAAGCCTTCTGTCAACTCGACAACGGAGACAAATACAGCTACAGCCCATACACAACGGGCGCATACAGCTATCACTTTAATAGCAAATCAGAAACCCGTAGGCGTTTTTCCATAAAGCCAGGGCAGATCAAGTAGCTTCTCGCCCAGCAGCCTGAGCGACGCATCGCGCGCCCAGCGCAACGGGCCACTGGCGTGAAATATCTGGCCGTTGCGCAGCGAGCGCGCCTGCACCTGGGCATTGCGCTGCCAACGGCGCTGAGCGTAGCGCTGCAGCAGGGCCGGCACTTCCACGGCCTGGTCTTGCGCCTGGGCCAGCGCCGAACCCAGCTCGGCCGCGTCTTCAATCGCCATGCCGGCGCCTTGCGCCAGATAAGGCCGCATCGGGTGCGCGGCATCGCCGAGCAAGGCAACGCGGCCCTGCGCCTGCTGCTGCGCGCCGCGCATGGGCGGGCGGTCGCACAGCGCCCACAAGCCCCAGCCAGCACCTGCCTCGCCACCGCAATCGGCAACTGCCTGGACCAGCTCACGCAGGGGCCAGGCGGTGTGCAGAAGCGCCGCCTGCAAATCGGTGGCGTTGCTGACGTGGTCCCAGCTTTGCAAGTCGCCATCGAGCTGGCCGTGCACGATGGCCACCACATTGAGCCATTCGCCGCCGCGCACTGGGTATTGCACGACGTGCAAGTTGGGGCCCAGCCAGGCCGTCACCTGCTGGCTGCGCAGGCGCTCGGGCAGGCTGGCCTGCGGCAGCAGCGCGCGGTAGGCCAAGTGGCCGGTAACGCGCGGCGGGCCGTCGGCCAGCAACTGCTCGCGCACGCGGCTCCACAGGCCGTCGGCGCCGATCAGCGCATCGCCCTGTACCTCCAGGCCGTCGCTGGTTTGAAGGGTGACCGCCTGCTCGCTGTCGGCAAAGCTGGCCACCGCGCTGTTCAGATTGAGCCGGACGTGATCACGCGCTTGCACGGCTTGCAGCAGCAGGCCGTGCAAGTCGGCGCGGTGGATGGTGGCGTAGGGCGCGCCGTATTTTTGCAACGCCCGCTGGCCCAGCGGCAGCACGCCAAGTTCGTCACCCGTGACCGCGTCGCGCACCTGCAAGCGGTGCGGAAAAGCCGCGATGCGTGCCAAATCATCCTGCAGCCCCCAACCGTGCAGCACCCGCACGACATTCGGGCCCAACTGGATGCCCGCGCCGACTTCGCCAAAGGCGGGCGCCTGCTCGAACAGGCGCACGTCCCAGCCCGCGCGGGATGCAGCCAGCGCCGCCGCCAGCCCGCCTATGCCGCCGCCGGCAATCAAGGCCTGCTGGATCACGCCGGACAAACCGCCACCATCCTTCGCCGTAAAGGCGCTCGATGATCCAACGAAAACATAGTCTGCGCGCTCATGCAGCCAACAACTGCCGCAACACAAAAGGAAGGATGCCGCCATTGCGGTAGTAGTCCACCTCGATGGGCGTGTCGACACGCAGGATCACCGTGACTTGCTGGCGCGAGCCGTCGGCGCGTGTGATGACAAGCTGCGCCTCGCTTTGCGGCTTCAACTCGGGGTGCGGAATCACGTCGATGATTTCCGAGCCCCTGAGCTTGAGGGTCTGCCACGATTCGCCCGGCTTGAACTGCAACGGCAGCACCCCCATGCCAACCAGGTTGCTGCGGTGAATGCGCTCAAAACTGCGCGCCACCACGGCCTTGATGCCGAGCAGCTGGGTGCCCTTGGCGGCCCAGTCGCGCGACGAGCCGGTGCCGTATTCCTCGCCGGCAAAAATCACCGTCGGCGTGCCCTCTTCCATGTACTTCATGGCGGCGTCGTAGATCGGCATTTTCTGAACCACGCTGTCTGGCGTGCGATGGCCGGGGTGGAACAGAGTCACGCCGCCCTCTTCGCGCGAACCCTCTTTGTCGGCAGGGATCATCAGATTCTTGATGCGCACATTGGCAAAAGTGCCACGCATCATCACGTCGTGGTTGCCGCGGCGCGCGCCATAGCTGTTGAAGTCTGCCTTCTGCACGCCATGCGCCTGCAGCCACAGGCCTGCCGGTGAGCTCGCCTTGATGGCGCCGGCTGGCGAAATATGGTCGGTGGTGATGGAGTCGCCAAACAGCGCCATGATGCGCGCGCTTTGCACCGAGATGCTGCCGGCCTCGGCCCTGGCCAGGGTGAAATCCTTGAAGAACGGCGGCTCGGCAATATAGGTGCTGGCCGGCCAGGTGTAAGCCGTGCCGGTCACGCCCTTGATCTTTTCCCAGAGCTGGCCCGGCTCGGTTTTGACCTTGGCGTAGTTGGCGCGAAAAGCCTCGCCATTCATCGCGTACTTCATGAGGGCATGGATTTCCTCGCTGCTTGGCCAGATGTCGCCCAGGTACACATCCTTCCCGCCTTTGCCTTTGCCAACCGGCTCGGTCATCAGGTCGCGCAACACGGTGCCGGCAATTGCGTAGGCCACCACCAGCGGCGGGCTGGCCAGAAAGTTGGCCTTGAGGTTGGGGTGAATGCGCGCCTCGAAGTTGCGGTTACCCGACAGCACGGCGGCGCACACCAAGTCAGCATTGCTGATGGCTTCGTTGAGCTCGGGCGTCAAATCACCGGAGTTGCCGATGCAGGTGGTGCAGCCATAGCCAGCCAGTGCAAAGCCGAGTTTTTCCAGATAAGGCAGCAGGCCGGTGGCCGTGAGGTATTCGGTCACGATGCGCGAGCCCGGCGCCAACGAGGTCTTGATGTGCGGCTGCACGCGCAGGCCAGCCTCCACCGCCTTCTTGGCCAGCAGACCGGCGGCCAACAGCACACTGGGATTGGAGGTATTGGTGCAGCTGGTGATCGCCGCTATCAGCACGTCGCCGTTGCCGACGGTAAGACCTTTTACATCTTGTGTTGCCGGGCTCTGGCTGCTGGCTGCCTCGCCGCTCTGTTCATGCGCCGTCGCCAACGTCGGGCGATTCCCCTCCATTTCCACCACGGAGCGCGCCGCGCCCGCCGGGGTGGGCGGCGCGGCGGGCAAGACATCGGGCCGGCCTTCGACGCTGTGACCTACCAGATGGCGCGTCTTCAAAATAGCAGCGGGCTGGTTAAAACCGTTTTCTGCAATCGGCTTGCTAAACAGCGATTCAAACTGTTGTGCAACCTGGCCCAGCTCGATGCGATCTTGCGGCCGCTTCGGGCCGGCCAGGCTGGGCGTGACATCGCCCAGGTCCAGCCTGACCACCTGCGAGTAATCGATCTCTCCGGCCCTGGCCACGCCAAACAGACCCTGCGCCTTGAAATAAGCCTCAAAGGCTTCTATCTCTTCGGTGCTGCGGCCAGTGCCCTTGAAGTAGTCAATCGTCTTTTCGTCCACCGGGAAGAATCCCATGGTGGCGCCGTATTCGGGCGCCATGTTGCCAATGGTGGCGCGGTCAGGCAGCGCCAGGGTGCGCGTGCCTTCGCCAAAAAATTCGACAAACTTGCCCACCACTTTTTCACGTCTCAAGGTTTCCGTCACGCGCAGCACCAGGTCGGTGGCGGTGACGCCCTCGCGCAGCCGGCCGCTCAGCTCCATGCCGACCACGTCGGGCGTGAGGAAGTACACCGGCTGGCCCAGCATGGCGGCCTCGGCCTCGATGCCGCCTACGCCCCAGCCCACCACGCCAATGCCGTTGATCATGGTGGTGTGGCTGTCGGTACCGACCAATGAATCGGCGTAAAAAACGCCGTCTTTGTTTTGATGCACACCGCGCGCCAGATATTCAAGATTGACCTGGTGCACGATGCCAAAGCCCGGCGGCACCACGCCAAAGGTGTCAAAGGCCTGCATGCCCCATTTCATGAATTCGTAGCGCTCCTGGTTGCGCTTAAATTCGAGCTTCATGTTCAGGTCCAGCGAGTTTTTCTTGCCGTAGTGATCGACCATGATGGAGTGGTCGACCACCAGGTCGACCGGCACCAGCGGCTCGATCAATTCCGGGTTCTTTCCCAGCCGCGCCGCAACGCTGCGCATGGCGGCCAGGTCGGCCAGCAGCGGCACGCCGGTAAAGTCTTGCAGCACCACGCGCGACACGACAAACGGGATTTCCTGCGAACGCACGCCGCCAGTTTGCCAGTTGGCAAGCTCGCTGACATGCGCCGCCGTGACTTTTTGGCCGTCGCAGTTGCGCAGCACCGACTCCAGCACAATGCGCAGCGAAACCGGCAGGCGGGAAATCCTGGGGAACTGCTTGGCCAGTTCGGGCAGGGAATAAAACTTGCCCGTTTTCCCCGGGGTGATCTTGAAGGTTTTGAGGGTGGCTGCGAATGCGTGGCTGCCTGGGCGCACGGGGGCAGGCATCTGGGTCATGGCGAACTCCTTTTATTAAACAAGCAGCCTCCATTCTGGCAGGCGATGGGCCGGTGCGAAAGCGTTGGCAGGCCCGGGCTTGTGCCACCGGGCGGCAGCACCGCCTTCCAAGCCAACTGGCGCTGGCGCAGAAAGGCAACATCTCGACACGTTCGGCGAGCGCCCCGGCGCGGTCGTGTTTTTGAGGCCTAGGACCCCGGCAGGCACGCTCAGCGTCATCAGCAGCACCACCACCAGCATATTTAGCTCCCCAGCATGTAGCGCTGCAGGAACTGGCATGAATAGACCTTTTTCTGCCGATGATTTCACGCGCCAGGCACTGCAGGCGCTGGTCCCGCAAGCTTGAAGACATGCTATGTCTTCGATAGCAGCTTACGCCCGTGCCTATTGGGCTACAGCGATTTTTTATCAAACCTTTCGGGTTGCGAGCGGTAGCCACCAACACGGGCCTGGCTGTCGGTGCGCACTGACAGCCAGCCACGGCAGCGGCTGATGACAGCAGCTGGCGCGCTCTTTTACGCTTAACCGTTGACCATCCAACATAAAGGAGTCCTCATGAGCAATACAACATCCGACCAGCAAACCCTTTGGGCGCTGATCAGGGACATCAAATTCGGCATGCTGACGCACCGCCATGGCAACGGCATGCTGCACAGCTTTCCGCTGACCACGCAAAACAAATCAATCGACGAAGGTGCAGCCCTGTATTTCTTCATTTCACGCAAAAGCGAACTGGTGCAAACCCTGCAGCAAGACAACAACGTCAATGTTTCGTATACCGATCCCGGCGATGACCGCTACGTCTCTGTCTCCGGCCAGGCGCGCATCAGCGAAGACGCCGCCAAAAAGGAGGCGCTCTGGTCTCCCATGGCCAAGCCATGGTTCGCCGGGGGTGTCACAGATCCTGACCTGGCGCTGCTGGAAGTCGGTATCAGCCACGCCGAGTACTGGGACGTGAAGGAAAGCAAGATGGTGCAGCTGGCAAAAATGGCCAAGGCAGCCGTCACCGGCAAACGGCCTGAACTGGGTGAGCACAAGGAAGTACGCGTTTCTTGAACTTGATGTGCCCAACTGGCGTTGTTGAAACCGAGTTTTCTCGCGCGACAGCCCGCCTGATTTTTCACTAAAGCTTGGCCAGCCACCCGAGGCGGACAATGGGGGAATGACGCTCAAGATCCCCGAACTGCTCCTGCCCGCCGGCTCGCTCGACAAGATGCGTGCCGCCTACGACTTCGGCGCTGACGCGGTGTACGCCGGACAGCCGCGCTATTCTTTGCGCGCGCGTAACAACGAATTTCGGCTGGAGCAAATCCAGACCGGTATAGAGGAGGCGCACGCTCGAGGCAAGAAGTTTTTTGTTACCAGCAATTTGCTGCCGCACAACGATAAGGTGCGCACCTACCTGCGCGACATCGAACCCATCATTGCGATGCAGCCCGATGCGCTGATCATGGCCGACCCGGGGCTGATCATGATGGTGCGCGAGAAGTGGCCAGCGGTGCCGATTCATCTGTCGGTGCAGGCCAACACCATGAATTGGGCGGCTGTGAAGTTCTGGCAAACGATGGGCGTGGCGCGCATTATTTTGTCGCGCGAATTGAGCCTGGACGAGATCGAAAAAATCCGCCAGGAATGCTCCGACATGGAGATCGAAGTGTTTGTGCATGGCGCCTTGTGCATGGCGTATTCGGGTCGCTGCCTGCTGTCGGGCTACTTCAACCGGCGCGACTCCAACCAGGGCACCTGCACCAACGCCTGCCGCTGGAACTACACACCGCAGGCCGGCACCGACGAGACCGATTCGGGCGAAGTTCAGCCCATCAAGCTGACGGGCGACTTCAGCTTTTCCGGCGAGCAGCAAGCGGCGGAAGAGTCGTTTTCAGCCTGCGGCGGCAGCCCGCGCCATCCACTGGCCGACGGCGTTTATTTGCTCGAGGAAAAAGAGCGCCCGGGCCAGCTCGTGCCCATCATGGAAGATGAGCATGGCACCTACATCATGAACAGCAAGGATTTGCGTGCCGTCGAGCATGTGGAGCGGCTGGTCAAAATCGGCGTCGATTCGCTGAAAATCGAGGGCCGCACCAAGAGCCGCTACTACGTCTCGCGCACCGCCCAGGTCTATCGCCGCGCCATTGACGACGCCGTGGCCGGCCGGCCCTTCAACCCAGCGTTAATCACCGAACTCGAAGGCCTGGCCAATCGCGGCTACACCAGCGGATTTCTGGAACGCCGCCCAGCGCAGGATTACCAGAACTATGAAAGCGGCAGCTCGGAAATGCGGCGCAGCCAGTTTGTCGGCGAGGTCATGGCCACGCAGGACGGCTGGGCCGAGGTGGAAACCAAAAACCGCTTTCAGGTTGGCGACACGCTGGAAGTCATTCATCCGGGTGGCAACCGCCACGTGCAGGTTACGCAGATGAAAAATCTGGAGGGTGAAGAAATCAGCGTCGCCTCGGGCAACCCGCTGCGCGTGTGGATTCCGCTGAAAGCGCCCGCCGACGGGGCATTGCTGGCGCGCTTGTTTGAATGAACGATATTGGGAGCGCTACATTCGTGATGAACGGCATCTGCAGGTCATCATTCACTACATTCATGGAAATCCGGTCACGGCGGGGCTTGGCCAAACCGTCCTAAACCGGCATTGGTCCAGCGCCCGGCTTTACGCATAAAAAATGGCTGCAGCCCATACAGGACGGGCGCTAGCAGCTATCAAAAAAATAGCGCTTATAAAAAAGCAGCCCAAAGGCCGCTTTTTTAGAATCAGACCAAACTTATACAGCCACGCCGTCTTTCACCGTGTCAGCCATGTCCGTGTAATCCTTGACCTGGTCAAAGTTCAGGTACTGATAAACCTGTTCGCTGGCTACCGTCAGAACCTTCATGTCGGCCATGTATTCGGCCTTGGTCGGGATGCGACCGAGCTTGGAACAGATGGCGGCCAGTTCGGCCGAGCCCAGGTAGACATTGGAGTTTTTACCAAGGCGGTTGGGGAAGTTGCGCGTCGAGGTGGAGAACACCGTGGCGCCCTCTTTCACCTGCGCCTGATTGCCCATGCACAGGCTGCAGCCCGGCATTTCCATACGCGCGCCCGCTGAGCCCAGCACGCCGTAGTGGCCTTCTTCGCTGAGCTGCTTGGCGTCCATCTTGGTCGGCGGTGCCATCCAGAGCTTGACCGGAATGTCGCGCTTTCCTTCGAGCAGCTTGGAGGCGGCGCGGAAGTGGCCGATGTTGGTCATGCAGCTGCCAATGAAGACTTCTTCGATGACGGTGCCGGCGACATCGCTGAGCGTCTTCACGTCATCGGGGTCGTTCGGGCAGGCCACGATGGGCTCATGGATCTCGGCCAGGTCGATCTCGATCACGGCGGCGTATTCGGCATCGGCGTCGGCCTTGAGCAGCTGCGGGTCGGCCAGCCAGGCCTCCATCGCGGCGATGCGGCGCGTTATGGTACGCACGTCCGAGTAGCCCGTCGCAATCATCCACTTCAGCATCGTGATGTTGCTGGTGATGTACTCGATGATGGGTTCTTTGTTCAGGTGTACCGTGCAGCCGCCGGCAGAACGCTCGGCCGACGAGTCGCTCAGTTCAAACGCCTGCTCTACCTTGAGGTCAGGCAGGCCTTCGATTTCAAGAATGCGGCCCGAGAAAATATTGACCTTGCCCTGCTTGGCAACCGTCAGCAAGCCGGCCTTGATGGCGTACAGCGGAATGGCGCTCACCAGGTCGCGCAAGGTGACGCCGGGCTGCAGCGCACCCTTGAAACGCACCAGCACACTCTCGGGCATGTCCAGTGGCATCACGCCGGTGGCGGCGCCAAAAGCCACCAGGCCGGAGCCGGCCGGAAAGCTGATGCCGATGGGAAAACGCGTGTGGCTGTCGCCACCGGTGCCGACGGTGTCGGGCAGCAGCATGCGATTCAGCCAGCTGTGGATGATGCCGTCGCCCGGACGCAGCGGAATGCCACCGCGCGTGCTCATGAAATCGGGGAGCTCGTGGTGCATTTTTACGTCAACCGGCTTCGGGTAAGCAGCCGTGTGGCAAAACGATTGCATCACCAGGTCGGCGGAAAAGCCCAGGCAGGCGAGGTCTTTCAGCTCGTCGCGCGTCATCGGTCCGGTGGTGTCCTGCGAGCCGACCGAGGTCATTTTGGGTTCGCAATAGGTACCGGGGCGCACGCCCTGGCCTTCGGGCAGACCAACCGCGCGGCCGACCATTTTTTGCGCCAGCGTGAAGCCGCGGAGGGTGTCAACCGGGTTTTGCGGCAACCGGAACAGCGTAGACACCGGCAGGCCCAGCGCCCAGCGCGCCTTGGCGGTCAGGCCCCGGCCGACGATCAGCGGAATGCGGCCGCCGGCGCGCACTTCGTCAAACAGCACCTCGCTTTTGAGCTTGAACTCGGCAACACACAAGCCGTCTTTGAATGCCTTGCCTTCGTAGGGACGCAGTTCAATCACATCGCCCATGGCCATCTGGCTCACGTCGAGTTCGATCGGCAGCGCGCCCGAGTCTTCCATGGTGTTGTAGAAAATCGGCGCGATCTTGCTGCCCAGACAGACGCCGCCAAAGCGCTTGTTCGGCACGAAAGGAATGTCTTGACCGGTAAACCACAGCACCGAGTTAGTGGCGGACTTGCGCGAAGAACCGGTACCCACCACGTCGCCGACATAGGCCACCAGGTGGCCTTTGGCCTTGAGTTCGTCAATGAATTTGACCGGGCCGCGTTTGCCGTCTTCCTCAGGGGTAACGCCAGGGCGGGCGTTCTTGTGCATGGCCAGCGCGTGCAGCGGAATATCGGGGCGGCTCCAGGCGTCGGGTGCGGGCGACAGATCGTCGGTGTTGATTTCGCCGGCTACCTTGAACACGGTCAAAAGGATGGATGGCGGCACTTCGGGGCGGCTGGTGAACCATTCGGCATCGGCCCAGCTTTGCAGCACGGCTTTGGCGTATTTGTTGCCTTTTTCGGCTTTTTCCTGGACGTCATGGAACTGGTCAAACATCAGCAGCGTGTTTTTCAGGCCGCTGGCAGCCTGCGTGGCAACGCTGTCTTCGGCATCGCCCAGCAGCTCGATCATCGGGCCGATGTTGTAGCCGCCCAGCATGGTGCCCAGCAGCTGCGTGGCCTTTTCGCGCGAGATCAGCGCGCATTTCTCCGGACCGTGCGCCACCGCGGCAAGGTAACTGGCCTTGACCTTGGCCGCGTCGTCAACACCGGCCGGCACGCGGTGCGTGATCAGGTCCAGCAGAAATGACTCCTCGCCTTGGGGCGGGTTTTTCAGCAGCTCGATGAGCTCGCCGGTCTGTCTGGCCGACAGCGGCAACGGTGGAATACCCAATACCGCGCGTTCGGCGACATGGTTGCGGTAGCTTGACAAGAACTCGGATGACATGCGGCTTTCTCCTGAATGCAAAATCGTATAAAAACTGATTGGGCTGGCGTTCGCGCTCCAGTGCCGAGACCGGAAAAGCGTCGCTTGACTGCTTACTTGGCCGGAGCGTCTTTGCCGTCGGCCGGCTTGGGCGCATCCAGCACGCTGGCGGGCGGGTTGGTCTTCATGTTCTCGGCCATGGCCACCTGCGCAGGGCTCATGCACTCATCGGCCAGGCGAATGCCCTGCTTCTGGTTCATCAGCATGGATTTGTTCGCCAGCTGCAGCCATACCGCGCCAGCCTTCTGGTCTTCCAGTCGAATCGCGCCGGTGGTGGTGGCAACCGGGAACATGCGGTACTTGAAGTTCTTTCCCTGTACGTCGAAGTAACCGGCTTGCTTCTCATCTGGCGTCAGGGTCACCGAGGCACCGAGTTCGCACGGCAGTTTGCCCACATGCACACGCTCGGCAATCGCCAGCTCGTCAGGGGTGCGTGCGTCCTCGGCGGCCTCAATGCCGGCGGCCACGTTCTTGGCAGCGGTCTTCAGGTTGGTTCGATTGGCATTAACGGCAGGTTTCTTTTTGGCGACCTTGGCCGCCGGTTTGGCACTTTTCGCAGCGGGTTTAGCGTCGCTGCCGGCGCTGGTTTGGGCCGCAGCGAAGCCGGGTGCCAATAAAACGACGGCAGCCAGAGTGGCTGCCAAGGTTGCAGTAAGAGTGGTTTTCATAGGGCCTTCGAATGGTTGGATGGAATGTTTAGCGCTGAAGGCTCAAGGGCTCAGGAAGCCTCAAGGCAGCGCTGGCTGAAAAAAAACCTGCACCTCGGCGGGTAACGCGCGGCCGGTCTGGTGAGCGCGTTCAAGTACCTGCCAGAAGTAGCGGTAGCTTGCACGGTCGTGCAATTTACCATCAAAACTAGTGGGAGCCCAATCAGCACGGGCGGCACTAGCTATTATTTTTGTAGCATCTTCGATTTCGCCCTCGGTCGGGGCAAAGGCCTCCAGGATGGGCCGGATCTGGTTCGGATGAATGCTCCACATGCGGGTGTAGCCCATTTTTCGGGCGGCATGGCGTGCGGCTGTTTTCATCGCTTCGGGGTCATTGAACTCGGTGACCACGCAGTGCGACGGCACTTTTCCGTGGGCGTGGCAGGCCGAAGCGATCTCCAGCTTGGCGCGCACCACCAGCGGATGGCTGAACTGGCCCTGGCTGCTCATGCCGGCGGCCGGAATCGCGCCGCCGTGGGCCGACACGAAATCCATCAAGCCAAAACTGAGCGACTGCACCCGCGGGTGCGCCGCGATCTCGAAGGCGTGATGCACGGCGGCGGGCGATTCGATCAGCACATGCAGCGGTAAATCGTCAGCCGAGGCCGCTTTCAAGGCCTGCTCGGCCCGGATCACGTCAGCTACCGACTCCACCTTGGGAATCATGATGTGCGAGAGCTGGCGCGACAGCCTTCCGGCGATCACGTCCATATCCGCCTCAAAAGACGGATGGTCCACCGCGTGCACGCGCACCGCCACGCGGGCCTGTTCACGGGCCAGCAAGGCCAGCGCCACCACCATTGCCGCATGCTCGGCCTCGCCGCCCACGGGCGCGCCGTCCTCGCAGTCCAGCGTCACGTCAAAAACGCAGGCGCCGAACTCTTCCATCATGTCGGCCTGCAACTGCAGACTTTTGCGCATGCGCGCCTCAATGCCGCTGTAGTGGTCGCAAACCGGTAAAACCGCCATTGCGGCCTGAGCGCCGAGAAGTATTTGGCGGGGGTGCCTGGCTCCCGCGATGGTCGCTGCATGCGCTGCGCCGCCGCCCAAAAGAGCTGTGTTTGCTTGGGGCGGCCCGGCGCGGAATTCGGTTGCCCCCACGCTATTCACTTCGTGTAATGCGCGGCCTCCCGAGGAGGCTGTGCTTGCTTGGGGCGGCCCGGCGCGGCGCACGACGTTTCCTTTTGCCTCAGAGCAGGTGGGCGACGCCGGCTTGCTCGTCCTGCAGCTCTTTCAGGGTCTTGTTGATGCGTTCCTGGCTAAACGCGTCAATGGCAAGACCCTCGACCAGCTGGTATTCGCCGCCTTTGCAGGTGACGGGGAAACCAAACATCGTGTCCTTCGGAATGCCGTACTGGCCATCCGACGGAATGCCCATGGTGACCCACTTGCCATCGGTGCCCAAAGCCCAGTCCCGCATGTGGTCGATCGCCGCGTTGGCAGCCGACGCGGCGGAAGACAGGCCGCGTGCCTCGATGATGGCTGCGCCGCGCTTGCCGACGGTTGGCAAGAAGGTGTTGGCGTTCCATTCCTGGTCGTTAATCATCTTGGCCACGCTCTCGCCCTCGATGGTGGCAAAGCGGTAGTCGGCGTACATCGTCGGCGAGTGGTTGCCCCAAACCGTGAGTTTCTCGATGTCGGCGACAGGCTTGCCGGTTTTGGCGGCGATCTGGCTGGCGGCGCGGTTATGGTCAAGCCGCAACATGGCGGTGAAGTTCCTGCGTGGCAGATCCGGCGCGCTTTTCATGGCGATGTAGGCATTGGTGTTGGCCGGGTTGCCAACCACCAGCACGCGCACGTCGCGGCTGGCGACGGCGTTAAGCGCCTTGCCCTGGGCCGTGAAGATGGCGCCATTGACGGCCAGCAACTCGGCGCGTTCCATGCCAGGTCCGCGCGGACGTGAACCAACCAACAGCGCGTAGTCCACATCCTTGAAGGCGGTCATCGGATCGCTGTGCGCCTCCATGCCGACCAGCAGCGGGAAAGCGCAATCGTCGAGTTCCATCATCACGCCCTTGAGGGCTTTTTGCGGGCCTTCGACCGGCACTTCCAGCAACTGCAAGATCACCGGCTGATCTTTGCCAAGCATTTCGCCAGAAGCAATGCGGAACAGCAAGGCGTAACCAATTTGGCCAGCTGCACCGGTGACGGCAACACGGACGGGTTTTTTGCTCATGATTGAAGGACTCCAGGAAAGTTAAAAATCAGTTGAAAAAAGGGGCGCGAGGTGAGAGGCTTGACGTCGACCTGGCGTTTGTCAAAACTTTCGGAAGGCGCTGAACCAGCATCGAATAATCCGAAAATACTCCAAAATCGGGCTGGCCTTGCATTTGGCTTAGCCCATGATTTTACGCTTGAAAATGACTGACCGTCAATTTGTCTTATGTCTTATATAAGATATGATTGCGTCTTGGCGTCGGCCCGGTCCAGTACCAGTACCCTGAGCGCGTCACACCGCCACACCAAGCCGACCCTTTACCTGTTGTTCAACTGCTGTTCTTATGGCAACCACATTTTTATCACCCCCTGACCCAGCCAGCAACGCCAGCGAAGCGGGCCCGGTTGCCGTGGCCAGCGGCGCCAGTGCTACCCCGGCATTCAGTCCGCTGTACCAGCAAATCAAGGTATTGATTTTGCAAAGTCTGCAGGCCGGAGAGTGGAAACCGGGCGATCCGATTCCCAGCGAGATGGAACTGGCCGCGCGCTTTCGCGTCAGCCAGGGCACCGTGCGCAAGGCGATTGACGAACTCGCTGCCGAAAACCTGGTAGTGCGCCGCCAAGGCAAAGGCACCTTTGTCGCGACCCATGCCGAGCAACATGTGCAATACCGTTTTTTGCGGCTGATGCCTGACAGCGGCGACCTGCAAAGCGAAGGCCCGGCCGAGCGCCAGATCATCAACTGCAAGCGCCTGCGCGCCACCGCCGACATTGCCCGGCCGCTGGCGCTGCGCACGGGCGACGCCGTGCTGCAGTTGCGCCGCGTGCTGGCTTTTCAAGGCGCGCCTACCATTCTTGAAGATGTCTGGCTACCGGGCGGCCCCTTCAAAGGCCTGACCGCAGAGCGGCTGGCAACGCATCGCGGCCCGATGTACGCCCTGTTTGAAACCGAGTTTGGTGTGCGCATGGTGCGCGCCGAAGAAAAAATCCGGGCGGTAGCCGCTGACGTAGCTTCTGCCGAACTGCTGGGCGTGACGGTGGGCGAGCCGCTGCTCAGCGTGGAGCGCATTGCCTACACCTACAACGACATGCCTATGGAGCTGCGACGCGGCCTGTACCGCACCGACGGCCACTACTACAGTAACAAACTCAGTTAAAGCCATTAGTTAAGCAGCGCAGCACGGCCCCTTTGCAATTGGTTTTGCTGCATTGCAATAGAATTAGAACGTTTTGGAGGTCAACCGCATCCCCGGTTAGCACCCAGTTACATCCAAGAAAGCCCAAAAAAATGACAGAGCTGGCCACCCCACAGCGTCCCAAGCGGCCTGAGTTCCGCAACATCAACGCCTTCACCGACCTCCCCGCTTACCGCCTCCCGCTTGCAGGCATCGTCTCCATCCTCCACCGCGTCAGTGGGGCCATCATGTTTATCCTGCTGCCCTTCATCCTCTGGATGTTTGACGCCTCGGTTTCCTCTGAAATTTCCTTTGCCAGATTCAAGTCCGCCTTCAACGTCGGCATGCTGGGCCTGCCCGGCGTGCTTTGGAAGCTGGCCGCGCTGGCGCTGATCTGGGCCTACCTGCACCATGCGATTGCCGGCCTTCGGCATCTGGTGATGGACACCAACCACGCAGCCGTCAGCAAGGAATTCGGCAAGTCGTCAGCTATTTTCACGCTGGCCGTGAGCATTGGCTTGACGCTGGTGCTAGGCGCCAAGCTGTTTGGTCTTTACTAATTCAAGGAAAGCAAGCATGTCTGTCAATTACGGCTCCAAGCGCATCGTTGTCGGCGCTCACTACGGCGTGCGCGACTGGCTGGCCCAGCGCATCACCGCGGCCCTGATGGCCCTCTTCACCCTGCTGCTGCTGGCCCAGGTCATTTTCAGCAAGGGACCTATCGGCTACGACAAGTGGGCCGGCATCTTCTCCTCGCAGTGGATGAAAGTGCTGACCTTCACCATCATCATCGCGCTGGCCTACCACGTGTGGGTCGGCATGCGCGACATCTGGATGGACTACATCAAGCCGGTTGGTTCACGCCTGGCCCTGCAGGTTTTCACCATGGTCTGGCTGCTGGCTTGCGCGGGCTGGGGCATACAGGTGCTGTGGCGCCTCTAAAACCCCGCCCCGGCCCTCTTGCTTACCCGGGCCGCATCCGACTACCGAGACTGAAAGAAACATGACTGCTACTTCCAAACTTCCCAAGCGCAAATTTGACGTCGTCATTGTCGGTGCTGGCGGCTCCGGCATGCGCGCCTCGCTGCAACTGGCCCGCGCCGGCCTGAATGTGGCCGTCCTCTCCAAAGTGTTTCCGACACGTTCGCACACCGTGGCAGCGCAAGGCGGCATTGGCGCTTCCCTGGGCAATATGTCCGAGGACAACTGGCACTACCATTTTTACGACACCGTCAAGGGTTCCGACTGGCTTGGCGACCAGGACGCAATCGAGTACATGTGCCGCGAAGCTCCCAAGGTGGTGTACGACCTGGAACACATGGGCATGCCGTTTGACCGTAACCCGGACGGCACGATTTACCAGCGTCCGTTTGGCGGCCACACCGCCAACTACGGCGAAAAACCGGTGCAGCGCGCCTGCGCCGCCGCCGACCGCACCGGTCACGCCATGCTGCACACGCTGTACCAGCAAAACGTGAAGGAGAAAACCAATTTCTTCGTCGAGTGGCTGGCCATGGACCTGATTCGCGACGCCGACGGCGACGTGGTGGGCGTGACCGCGCTGGAAATGGAAACCGGTGACCTGCATATTTTCGAGGCCAAGACCACGCTGCTGGCGACTGGCGGCGCCGGCCGCATTTTTGCGGCATCGACCAATGCATTCATCAACACCGGCGACGGTTTGGGCATGGCTGCGCGCGCCGGCATTCCGCTGGAAGACATGGAGTTCTGGCAGTTTCACCCGACCGGCGTGGCCGGCGCCGGCGTGCTGCTGACCGAAGGCTGCCGCGGCGAGGGCGCAATTTTGCGCAACAGCGACGGCGAGCGTTTCATGGAGCGTTATGCACCGGCCTATAAAGACCTGTCGCCACGCGACTACGTGTCGCGCTGCATGGACCAGGAAATCAAGGAAGGCCGCGGTTGCGGCCCCAACAAGGATTACATCAATCTGGACATGACCCATCTGGGCGTCGATACCATCATGAAGCGCCTGCCTTCAGTGTTCGAGATTGGCCACAACTTTGCCAACGTCGACATCACCAAGGAACCGATTCCCGTGGTGCCCACCATTCATTACCAGATGGGCGGCATCCCGACCAATATCCACGGCCAGGTGGTGACGCAGAACGCCGCCAACCAGAGCGAAGTCGTCAAGGGCCTGTACGCGGTGGGCGAATGCTCCTGCGTCAGCGTGCACGGCGCCAATCGGCTAGGCACCAATTCGCTGCTCGACCTGCTGGTGTTCGGCCGCGCTGCCGGCAACCACATTGTTGAATTCAACCCAAGCACGGTGCACAAGCCGCTGCCGCTTGACGCCGCAGACAAGGCGCTGGCACGTATTGCCCGCCTTGACAACGCGGCCGATGGCGAGTACGCGCAGGACGTGGCCAATGACATCCGCGCGACGATGCAACAGCACGCCGGCGTATTCCGCACCCAGGCCACCATGGATGCGGGCGCGAGCAAAATCGCTGAACTGCGCAAGCGCGTCAACACCATTGGCCTCAAAGACAAGTCGAAGATTTTCAACACCGCGCGCATCGAGGCGCTGGAAGTTGAAAACCTGATCGAAGCGGCCGAGGCCACCATCGTTTCCGCCGCTGCCCGCCATGAAAGCCGTGGCGCGCATTCGGTGGACGAGTACTCCGACACGCCCGAACATCCGAACGGCCGCAACGACACCGACTGGCACAAGCACACCCTGTGGTACAGCGAAGGCAACCGCCTGGCCTACAAGCCGGTGCAGATGACGCCTTTGACCGTCGCATCGGTGCCGCTCACCGTTCGCTCCTTCTAAAAATACCAGCGGGAACCCCCCATGACCACACGCACATTCCAGATTTACCGTTACGACCCGGACGCCGACACCAAGCCCTATATGCAGACGCTGGAGGTCGAGCTCGACGGCAGCGAACGCATGCTGCTTGATGCGCTGATGAAGCTGAAGGCGCTGGACCCAAGCATTTCCTTTCGCCGCTCCTGCCGCGAAGGCGTGTGCGGCTCGGACGCGATGAACATCAACGGCAAAAATGGTCTGGCTTGCCTGACCAACATGCGCACGCTGACGGGCACGATTGTGCTCAAGCCGCTGCCCGGCCTGCCTGTGGTGCGCGACCTGATTGTCGACATGACGCAGTTTTTCAAGCAGTACAACTCGATCAAGCCCTACCTGATCAATGACAACGTGCCGCCCGAGAAAGAACGCCTGCAAAGCCCGGAAGAGCGCGAAGAGCTCAACGGCTTGTACGAGTGCATTCTGTGCGCCAGCTGCTCCACGGCCTGCCCCAGCTTCTGGTGGAATCCCGACAAGTTCGTGGGGCCGGCCGGCCTGCTGCAGGCCTACCGTTTCATTGCCGACAGCCGCGACGAAGCCACCGCCGAAAGACTTGACAACCTGGAAGACCCGTACCGCCTGTTCCGCTGCCACACCATCATGAACTGCGTCGACGTCTGCCCAAAAAACCTGAACCCGACCAAGGCGATCGGCAAGATCAAGGAAATGCTGGTGTTGCGTACTGTCTAAGCTAAAAGTATGGACTCCCCTGACGTGTCGCCGCTGCTTGATGAGCGCGGCCTGAGCAAGCTGAAGTGGCGCTGCCGCCGCGGCTTGCTGGAAAACGACCTGCTGATTGAGAAGTTCTTCCAGCGCCATGAGGTTACCTTGACCGTCAGGCAGGCTAAAGGCTTGGATGATTTAATGGCGCTTGCTGATAACGATTTGCTGGACCTGTTGCTAGAGCGAAAACAACCCGGACAGCTGTCTGATGCCGATGCGCAAGCCAGCGCCTCTACCCTTGAATCGCTGGAAGTTTTAAACTTGCTGCGCCCACCTGCCAAAACAGTGCCCCGACAGTCCCCGTATTGATTTGAGAGAAAGAACCGATCATGAAGCTAGCTGACATCAAAGCCACCCTGTCATTCAGCAACGGCAGCCCAAATGTCGATTTACCGGTGTACCAAGGCACGGTGGGCCCGGATGTGCTGGACATTCGCAAGCTGTATGCCCAGACCGGCATGTTTACCTATGACCCTGGCTTCATGTCAACGGCCGCTTGCCAATCCGCCATCACTTACATTGACGGCGACAAGGGCGAACTGCTGTACCGCGGCTACCCGATCGAGCAACTTGCCACCAACTGCGATTATCTCGAGACCTGCCATCTGCTGCTGTACGGCGAACTGCCCAACGGCGATCAGAAAAAAGACTTTGTCAGCCGCGTGACCAACCACACCATGGTTAACGAGCAGATGCAGTTTTTCCTGCGTGGTTTTCGCCGTGACGCGCACCCGATGGCCATCATGACCGGCCTGGTTGGCGCCCTGTCGGCCTTCTACCATGACAGCACCGACATCAACAATCCCGAACACCGAGAAATTGCGGCCATCCGCCTGATTGCCAAAATGCCGACGCTGGTGGCCATGGCCTACAAGTACACCGTGGGCCAGCCCTACGTGTACCCCCGCAACGACCTGAGTTATGCCGGCAACTTCCTGCACACGATGTTTGCCACGCCGTGCGAGGAGTACAAGGTCAACCCGGTGCTTGAGCGCGCACTCGACCGTATCTTTATCTTGCACGCCGACCACGAGCAGAATGCATCGACCTCCACGGTGCGCCTGTGCGGCTCGTCGGGCACCAACCCGTTCGCGGCCATTGCCGCCGGCGTGGCCTGCCTTTGGGGCCCGGCGCATGGCGGCGCCAACGAAGCCGCGCTGAACATGCTGGGCGATATCCAGAAAAATGGCGGCGTCGAGAAAATCGGTGACTTCATCAAACAGGTCAAGGACAAGAACTCCACCGTCAAGCTGATGGGCTTTGGTCACCGCGTTTATAAAAACTATGACCCGCGCGCCACGCTGATGCAGGAAACCTGCAAGGAAGTGCTGCAGGAAATGGGGCTGGGAAACGACCCGCTGTTCAAGCTGGCCATGGCACTGGAAAAGATTGCATTGGAAGACGACTACTTCGTCTCACGCAAGCTTTATCCCAACGTGGATTTTTACTCCGGCATCGTGCAGCGCGCCATCGGCATACCGGTGCCGCTGTTCACCGCCGTTTTTGCGCTGGCCCGCACCGTCGGCTGGATTGCCCAGCTCAATGAAATGATTGGCGACCCCGAGTACAAGATCGGCCGTCCACGCCAGCTTTTCATCGGCTCGATGCCGCGTGACGTGAAACCGATCGCTCAGCGTTAAGCCGCCCGGATCCAGCGCCTTGGCGCTTTGCATCCGCCCGCCAGATGGCAACATCGGCGGGCTTTTTAACGCGTGGGCATCGCACTCTGACTGCTATAGTTTTTATAGCTGGTTACGTCCGTGCTGTATGGCCTAGAGGCCAAAAATACCGCTTATTTCATGAAAATGGGGTTTCACCAGCCATTTCGGCAAGCCTGTCATCGCATATTGCGATGACCAAGACTTCATTTATGCAGCAAAATAGAAACCCATCGCCAACTGCGATGGCTCCACGCCATGTCCCTCTTAAGCTCCGAACGCAATTTCGCCCGCCGCATCGACCTGACCTCGCTTCAGCTGTTTGTCGCGGTGTGCGAACTCGGCAGCATTGGCAAGGCGGCCGAGCGCGAATTCATTGCGGCGTCGGCCATCAGCAAACGCCTGAGCGACCTGGAAGCCGCGCTGGGCACCCCGCTGCTGTACCGCCACACGCGCGGCGTAGACCTGACGCCAGCCGGGCAAAGCCTGCTGCACCATGCACGCTCGGTGCTTTTCAGTCTGGAGAAAATGCAGGCCGAGCTGAGCGAATACGCCGATGGCGTGCGCGGCCATGTACGCGTGCACGCCAGCATTTCGGCCATCGTGCAGTTTTTGCCCGAAGACCTGGGCGCCTTCATACGCCAGCACGCCGAGATCAAGATTGACCTGGAAGAACACCTGAGCACCGAGGTTGTGCGCGCCGTTCAGGAAGGCGCCGCCGACCTGGGCGTCTGCAACACCGCCAACGGCGTGGGCGAGCTGCAAACGCGCCCTTACCGCACCGACCAATTGGTGTTGATAGTGCCCAAAGGCCATGATCTATGCGCGCAAGGTGCTATCAATTTTGAATCAGCTCTGGACTACGACCAGGTCGGCCTGCATTCGACCAGCTCGATTTATCTGGCGCTGCGCCAGGCCGCCGCAGCGGTCGGGCGCACCATCAAGCTGCGCATTCATGTGACCGGACTGGACGCAATGTGCCGCATGATAGACAACGGCCTCGGCGTAGGCGTGATGCCGCAGCGCGCCTTTGCGCTGATGCATGGCGTCGGCGAGCTGCAAGCCATAGCGCTGCTCGATGCCTGGGCGACGCGCCGGATCGAGCTGGTGGCGCGCGATTTTTCAAGCTTGCCGGTGACCGCCCGCCTGCTGGTCGATCATCTCGCGCAGCAGCCGCTCACCGCCTAAAATTACTTTTTAGACCACGAAAAAGACTACGAAGAAGACCACAAAGGAAGAGCCATGACACCTATCACCACTGAAGCGCACGGTCGCACGCTGTACGACAAAATCTGGGACGAGCACGTCGTTCACACCGAAGAAGACGGCACCTCGATTCTTTATATCGACCGGCATCTGGTGCACGAAGTCACCAGCCCGCAAGCCTTTGAGGGCCTGCGCGAAACCGGCCGCAAGGTCTGGCGCATCAGCTCCATCGTCGCCACGGCCGACCACAACACACCCACCACCGGCTGGGAGTTGGGCTATGACGGCATCACGGACCTGGTCAGCAAGGAACAGATCACCACGCTGGACGCCAACATCAAGGAATTTGGCGCAGCCGCCTTCTTTCCTTTCCTCTCCAAACGCCAGGGCATCGTCCATGTGATTGGGCCCGAAAACGGCGCCACCCTGCCCGGCATGACCGTCGTCTGCGGCGACTCGCACACCTCCACCCACGGCGCATTTGGCGCGCTGGCGCACGGCATAGGTACCAGCGAAGTCGAGCATGTGATGGCCACGCAAACCCTGCTGGCCAAGAAAGCCAAGAATATGCAGATATTGGTGGAAGGCACGCTGCCCAAAGGCTGCACCGCCAAGGACATCGTGCTGGCCATCATCGGCAAGATTGGCACCGCAGGCGGCACCGGCTACACGCTTGAATTTGCTGGATCGGCAATTCGCGCCCTCAGCATGGAAGGCCGCATGACGGTCTGCAACATGGCGATTGAAGGCGGCGCGCGCGCCGGTCTGGTGGCGGTGGACCAGAAAACCATAGACTACGTCAAGGGCCGCCTGCTGGCCCCGGGCACCGACGCCAAAACCGGCCAGTTTGTGGGAGGTCCCGAATGGGACTTGGCCGCGCAATACTGGGCCACGCTGCATTCCGACGCCAATGCCAGATTTGACGCCGTGGTCGAGCTGGACGCCAGCCAGATCCTGCCGCAGGTGAGCTGGGGCACCTCGCCCGAAATGGTGCTGTCGATTGAAGACCAGGTGCCGGACCCCGAGAAGGAAAAAGACGCCAACAAGCGCGGCGCCATCGAACGCGCACTGGCCTACATGGGCCTGGAGCCGGGCAAGGCGCTCAACGATATTTTCATCGACAAGGTATTCATTGGCTCTTGCACCAACAGCCGCATCGAGGACATGCGCGAAGCCGCCTCGGTGGTGAAAAGAATTGGCCGAAAAGTCGCCAAAAACGTCAAGCTGGCCATGGTGGTGCCGGGCTCCGGCCTGGTCAAGGAACAGGCCGAGCGCGAAGGTCTGGACAAGATTTTTATCGCTGCCGGCTTTGAATGGCGCGAACCGGGCTGCTCGATGTGCCTGGCCATGAATGCCGACCGGCTCGAACCCGGTGAGCGTTGCGCTTCCACCAGCAACCGCAACTTTGAAGGACGCCAGGGCGCGGGCGGCCGCACCCATCTGGTCAGCCCGGCCATGGCGGCGGCGGCGGCCGTGCATGGCCATTTCGTCGATATCCGTCAATTTGTCTAGAAAAAAGTTTGAAGGAGAATTCTGATGAAAAAATTGACACCGCTGCTGTTGCTTGCGTTTTCTGTGTTGTCTGCCTCCCTGCTGGGCGGCTGCAACACCATGAGGGGATTCGGTCAGGACGTGCAGCGTGCCGGCACCGCCGTTGAAAACGCTGCAAAAAAATAGGCTTTGAACCATATGCAAAAATTTATCCAACACTGCGGCCTCGTTGCCCCCATGGACCGCGAGAACGTCGACACCGACGCCATCATTCCCAAGCAGTTTCTCAAATCAATCCGCAAGACCGGCTTTGGACCCAACCTATTTGACGCCTGGCGCTACCTCGATGCCGGCTTTCCCGGCCAGGACCCGGCCACGCGCCTGCCGAATCCGGATTTCGTGCTGAACCAGCCGCGCTACGCCGGTGCCTCGGTGCTGCTGGCGCGCAAGAACTTCGGCTGCGGCTCGTCGCGCGAGCACGCGCCCTGGGCGCTCGATCAATTCGGCTTTCGCGCCATCATCGCGCCCAGCTACGCCGACATCTTTTTCAACAACAGCTTCAAAAACGGCCTGCTGCCCATTGTGTTGCCCGAGTCGCAAGTGGCGCAGCTGTTTGACGAGGTACTGGCCTTTCCCGGCTACACGCTGACCATCGATCTGGAGCGCCAGGTCGTCATCAAGGCGCAAGGCGAAGAGCTGCCCTTCGAGGTGCAGGCTTTTCGCAAATACTGCCTGCTCAATGGTTTTGACGACATTGGCCTGACGCTGCTGCAAAGCGACAAGATCAAGGCGTTTGAAGCGGAACGGCTGGCGACCAAGCCCTGGCTCAACCACACGCTGGCAGGCTGATCGAAATTAACGGGTAAATCATGCTCTAGCCCAATAGCCACGAGCGTTAGCAGCTATAAAAAAGATAGTAATCATGAAAATCGCAATTCTCCCGGGTGACGGCATCGGCACCGAAATCGTTGCCGAGGCCGTCAAGGTCCTGCAGGCTTTGGATCTGACATTCGAAACCGAGAGCGCATTGGTAGGCGGCGCCGCCTACGAGGCTTACGGTCATCCGCTGCCCGACGCCACGCTGAAGCTGGCCAAAGAGGCCGACGCCGTGCTGTTTGGCGCAGTCGGCGACTGGAAGTACGACAAACTCGACCGGCCATTGCGGCCCGAGCAGGCCATTTTGGGTCTGCGCAAAAACCTCGGCCTGTTCGCCAATTTCCGCCCGGCGATCTGCTATGCGCAACTGGTAGACGCCTCCAGCCTGAAACGCGAACTGGTGTCCGGCCTGGACATCTTGATCATTCGCGAGCTGACCGGCGACATCTACTTTGGCCAGCCCAGAGGGCGCCGGGTGGCGACCGATGGCCACTTTCCGGGTGCCGAGGAAGCCTTCGACACCATGCGCTATTCCCGCCCCGAGATCGAACGCATTGCCCATGTGGCGTTTCAGGCTGCGCGCAAACGCAAGGCATCGGGTGGTGAAGGGCGCGTCACCAGCGTCGACAAGGCCAACGTGCTGGAGACCTTCCAGTTCTGGAAAGACGTGGTCACTGAAGTAGGGCTGCAGTACCCCGATGTGGCGCTGGACCACATGTACGTGGACAACGCGGCCATGCAGCTGGTCAAGGCGCCAAAGAAGTTCGACGTGGTGGTCACCGGCAATATGTTTGGCGACATCCTCAGTGACGCCGCCGCCATGCTGACCGGCTCCATCGGCATGCTGCCTTCGGCCAGCCTGAACGACAAAAATCAGGGCCTGTACGAGCCCAGCCACGGCAGCGCGCCCGACATTGCCGGCAAAGGCGTGGCCAATCCGCTGGCGACCATTTTGAGCGCCGCTATGATGCTGCGCTTTAGCCTGAACCAGCCAGAAGCGGCCGCGCGTATTGAACGCGCCGTTGACCAGGTGCTGACGCAGGGCCTGCGCACCCCGGATATTTTCAGCGCAGGCACGACCCGGGTCGGCACGGTCGCGATGGGCGATGCGGTGGTCAAGGCGCTCGGTTAAGAAAGTAGACTCCCTTTTCGCTGGACTGGCAGGCCCTCATCGGCTTGTCAGGCTTATCCAGGCAAAATTGGCATTTGGGCTGGCCTCGCTACAATCAGAGCCATGTGCAACCACGTCGTCGTCCATCTCCCTGCCGCTTTGCGGACAGGCTATGGCGCGCCGGTTTTTGCCCAGACCACAATCACGACCACCATTAAAGGCTAGCAAGCCTGGTTCGTCGTGCCCTCCGGCTCGATGAGCCGGGTCAAAAAGCCACTTTTTCGTACTTTTTGAAGGGCTTTTCGCCATGAACAACATGAAACTCACAGGCAATCTCACCGGACTCGTAGGCTGGCGCGGCATGGTCGGCTCGGTGTTGATAGACCGCATGCAGGCAGAAGGCGATTTCGAGCTGATCGAGCCGGTTTTCTTCTCGACCTCCAACGCGGGCGGCAAAGCGCCGGCGCAAGCCAGGAACGAAAACACCCTGAAAGACGCTTTTGACCTTGGAGCGCTCAAGCAGTGCGACATCATCATCACCGCACAAGGCGGCGACTACACCGCCGACGTATTCCCCAAGCTGCGCGCTGCCGGCTGGAAGGGCCACTGGATTGACGCGGCATCAACCCTGCGCATGAACGACGACGCCGTCATCGTCCTGGACCCGGTCAATCTTCCCGTCATCAAAAATGCTATGGCCAAAGGCGGCAACAATTGGGTCGGCGGCAACTGCACTGTGAGCTGCATGCTGATGGGCGTAGGCGCGCTGTACAAGGCCGGCCTGGTCGAATGGATGACCAGCATGACCTACCAGGCGGCGTCGGGTGGCGGCGCGCAGCACATGCGCGAGCTGCTGACCCAGTTCGGCACGCTGAACAGCGAAGTCAAGGCGCTGCTGGACGATCCGAAATCGGCCATCCTGGAAATCGACCGGCGCGTACTGACCAGACAGCAGTCGCTGAGCGCCAGCGAGACCGCCAACTTCGGTGTTCCGCTCGGTGGCTCGCTCATCCCCTGGATCGACAAGGATCTGGATAACGGCATGAGCAAGGAAGAATGGAAAGCCGGCGCCGAAACCAACAAGATTCTGGGCCAGGGCGCGGGCTTTGGTACGCCGCCTGTCCCTGTCGACGGCTTTTGCGTGCGCGTGGGCGCGATGCGCTGCCATAGCCAGGCGCTAACCTTCAAGCTCAAGAAAGACGTGCCGCTGGCCGACATCGAGGCCCTGATCGCGGCGGACAATGCCTGGGTCAAAGTGGTGCCGAACACGCGCGAAGCCTCCATCAAGGACCTAACGCCGGTAGCCGTCACGGGCACCATGCAAATTCCGGTCGGTCGCCTTCGCAAGTTGGCCATGGGACCCGAGTATCTGGGCGCGTTCACCGTGGGCGACCAACTGCTTTGGGGTGCCGCTGAACCGCTGCGCCGCATGTTGAGGATCCTGCTGGATGCCTGAGATAATAGTGGCCGTCGGTTGCAGTTAGTCAGCCACCGACCCTGAACACTTGTTACATAGCGTTGCCTTCAGACAACATCAAAATCTTGTAAGTCAGCACTAACCCGAGGTGTCAAGACTTAAGCGATGTCTTAGCTTGTCAGCGTAATGCCTTGATGTTAAGGTTGTTTTTCGAAAATTAGCATCAAGGTTTTTGTGTCCTCAGGCAAAAAAAAGTTACATGCAGTCCGAGCACTGGAGGCTCAAAACCCCATGAATAATCGCGGTCGTTGGCGTATTGGCGCCCTGGCGAGTGCCATTGCCTTGCTCGGTAGCCTGGCAAGCTTGGAAGCCCACGCCATGGCGCTGGGTCGAATCACCGTTCAATCTGCATTGGGCGAGCCGCTGCGTGCCGAGATCGAAGTGGCAGACATCACTGCCGAAGAAGCCGCCAGCCTGAAAGCCGGCGTAGCACCGGCAGACGCTTTCAAGGCGGCAGGGTTTGAATACACCGCCGCGGTCTCCGGGCTGGAAGTCAAACTGCAGCGCCGCGCCGACGGCAGGGCTTTTCTGCGACTGACCAGCAGCCGCCCCGTGACCGAGCCATTCGTGGATCTGATCCTGGAGGCCAACTGGTCCAGCGGACGCATCACGCGCGACTACACCATGCTGTTTGACCCGCCTAACCTGCGCGCCGCCAACGCGGCTGCGGCGGTGGCGCCAACCGCCCCTATTTTGTCCCGGCCGGCAGCGCCGAATCTTCAGCCCATTCAGCCAACGGGCCGAGCCGTCGCCGCCAGTCCGCCTGCAGCCGCCAGCCCACCACCTGCGCGGCCAGCGCCAACGGTCAAAGTGCCCGCGGTCAAGGTCAGTCCCGCAGAAAAAGCGCCCGCCGACAACAAACAAATTACAGTCAAGACTGGTGACACTGCCGGAAAAATTGCGGCCCAAAACAAGCCGGCGAGCGTGTCGCTGGACCAGATGCTGGTGGCATTGCTTAAAGGCAATCCGGATGCCTTCATTGCCGGCAACGTCAACCGCATCAAGGCCGGCGCCGTGTTGGACGTACCCGGCGCGCAAGCCGCCAGCGCCATTTCAGTTGGCGAGGCCAGCCAGACCATCGTCGCCCAAAGCAAGGATTTCAACGCTTTTAGACGCAAGCTCGCGGAGGGCGTGCCCAGCACGCAAGTCGCCGGCGCCGACCGCCAGGCGGCTGGCAAGGTGCAGGCCAAGGTTGAAGACCGCGCGTCGGCCAACAGCGCGCCCGATAAATTGACGCTCTCCAAAGGCTCGATCCAGGGCAAGTCCGGTGCGCAGGCCGAAGACAAGATCGTCAAGGACAGACAGGCCCAGGACGCGTCGACCCGTTTGGCCGAACTGTCCAAAAACATCAACGATCTCAACAAGCTGGGCATCGGGCCTGGCCGGGCTGAAGCGCCAGCGGCCGATGCAGTCAAGGCGCCGGGTGTTACTGTGCCAGCGCCTTCCAGTCTGGCTGTACCGGCAACCATTCCAGCGCTAGCGGCCAGTTCAGCCGCAGCCAGCAGCGGCGCAGCAGCGCCGGCCGTGGTAGCCTCGGCTGCCGCCCTCGCGCCGCCGGTCACGCCGGTCGCCAGTACAACAGCCAGCAGCAGCACGGCAACTGCCACCATCGCCCCCGCCTCTGCCCCATCTTCGGTTCTCGCGCCTGTCGTTGCAGCGTCGGCGCCGGTCGCAGCAGCCAGCAACGTTGTGGCCGCAACGTCTGCTACCAAGCCCCTGGTCAAGGTCGAAACGCCGACTGATGCCAGCCTGCTCGACGAGTGGCTGGAAAATCCGCTGACCAAGCCTTTGGCCGCTGGTCTGCTTGTGCTGCTGGCCGGATTCGGTTTATACCGCTACCGCAGGCGCAACCGCGCGTCCCAGATCGACAGCTCATTCCTTGAAAGCCGCCTGCAGCCCGACTCCTTCTTTGGCGCGAGTGGCGGCCAGCACGTGGACACCAAGGAAGGGAACGCCACGGGCTCGTCCCTGGTCTATTCCCCCAGCCAGCTTGACGCCGCCGGCGATGTGGATCCGGTAGCCGAAGCCGATGTCTACCTCGCCTACGGCCGCGATTTGCAAGCCGAGGAAATCCTCAAGGAGGCCGTGCGCACCAGTCCGAAGCGCGTGGCTATCCATGCCAAACTGCTTGAAATTTATGCCAAGCGTAGCGACAGCAAGGCTTTCGAGAACGTGGCGCTGGATGCCTTTAACCTGACGCAAGGCTTCGGCCCCGAATGGGCACACATCACGGAATTGGGTCGTGAGCTGGATCCTGCCAATCCGATGTACCTGCCCGGCGGACAGCCCTTGGGCAACGTTCCCGCAAGCGGCGCAGCTTTCAGTTCGGCCAGCTTGCTGGCTCATCTGGATTCCACTGACACTCCTCCAGTCACTGTGCCGCCGTCTGATGTTGATGTTGACCTTGATCTGGATTTTTCGCTGGACGAAACGCCCGATATGGGGACCATGCCAGCCCCCTTTACGCTTTCTTCTCCCCCTGCGCTCCTGCAGACGCCCGAGCTCCCTGAAGCGATGAAACCGATCCTGAATCTGGATGATCTTGATGATCTGGATCTCGATGATCTGAATCTTGATGACCTGGACATGGATTTTGACAATGCAAAAGCCGCCCCACCGGCTGCCGGGCCCGTCAACGAACTGCTGCCGGAGATTTCCTTCCCCTCCAACGGATTGGACTTCTCCCCGGAGCCTTTGGCCACGGCGTCCAAGCCTGTTGCGGCATCCAAGCCGGAGCTGCCCCCTGCGGCTGTCGCGCCTGCGCCGGTCGCTGCCGACAGTGGCATGCTGGAGTTTGATCTGAGCTCCTTGTCCCTGGACCTGCACGAGCCCGCGACCGATAGCCTTCCTATTGCGGACTTGGTGACCCAGTCGGATGACCCGCTGGAAACCAAATTCCTGCTGGCTGAAGAATTCCGTTCCCTGGGCGATCCAGATGGCGCTCGAGCGCTGGCCGAAGAGGTGTTGGCCAAAGCCGCAGGGCCCCTGAAAGTCAAAGCACAGGCGTTTCTCAGCGCCCTGTCATGAACGCCGGCTGAACGCCTGGCGTCACGTGGTGAATTGCTGCCTGTGAGGATTGCGCTCGGTATCACTTACAGCGGCAGCGCCTACGAAGGCTGGCAAAGCCAGTTGTCGGGCAAGACCGTTCAAGACAAGCTGGAGCAGGCCTTGGCCAAGTTTGCCGTACAGCCCGTGCGAATCATGTGCGCCGGGCGTACCGATGCGGGCGTACACGCTCTGATGCAGGTCGCGCACTTCGACACCCCCCTGCAGCGTGAAACCGCGTCCTGGGTACGTGGCACCAACACCTTTTTGCCGCCCGACATTGCCGTGCAGTGGGCGCGGCAGGTCCCCGATGAATTCCATTCACGCGGCAGCGCCATCGCGCGCCGCTATGCCTACGTGGTCCTGGAATCCCCGGTGCGCCCCAGCGTCGAGGCCGGGCGCGTCGGCTGGGTCTACCGGCCGCTGGATGGCGCGGCGATGCAACGGGCACTCGCCCATTTGCTGGGCGAGCACGACTTCAGCTCCTTTCGCGCGGCACAGTGTCAGGCCAGGTCACCCGTCAAAACCATCAGCCGCATTGAGATTTCCCAGCGCGCAAGCACAGCTTCACGCTACTGGCGCTTCGAGTTCGAAGCCAACGCGTTTTTGCACCACATGATTCGCAACATCATGGGTTGCCTACTGGCGATTGGCCAGGGCACCCATCCGCCAGATTGGCTGGCCGAGGTCGTTGCCGCACGCAGCCGCGCTGCAGCCGCTCCCACTTTTTCTCCCGACGGCCTGTATTTTCTGGGCCCGGTTTACGAAGCGCGTTACGGCTTGCCAAATCGCACTGCCGCTTATGATTGGTTGCCATGATTGCCCCCACGCTTTTCACTTCGTGTAATGCGCTGCCGCCCGAGGGGGCCGCTGCGCCTGCGGCCCGGCGAAGCCGGTTCCGCGGCCCAGGCCGGAGTGAAGAGTTACTGCGCTGTCTTCCGTTCGGGTATGGCTTATGACCTCTTCTTTGCCTTTGCGCACCCGCATCAAGATTTGCGGCCTGACGCGCGAGCAAGACGTGGACGCGGCGGTGGCCGCCGGCGCCGATGCGGTCGGCTTTGTCTTGTACGAAGCCAGCCCGCGCCATGTGACGGCCGAGCGCGCCGCCGAACTGGCGCGCCGTTTACCCCCCTTCGTCACACCGGTGCTGCTGTTCGTCAACGCAACTGCTATCAAAATAATAGCTGCCTGCGCCCGTATTCCCTCGGCTATGGTGCAATTTCATGGTGATGAGTCACCCAATGCCTGCCTGCAGATCGGCCGGCCCTTCCTGCGTGCCGCGCGCATTCCGCTGGACGAAAACGCGGCGGCGGACGATCACCGCTTCGATCTCGTAAAATATGTCGAAGACTTCAAAGCCGCCCAGGCCATACTTTTAGACGCCCATGTCGAGGGCTATGGCGGCGGCGGAAAAACATTCAATTGGTCACTTCTTCCTCCAAACGTCAACGCTCACCTCGTCTTGTCTGGTGGGTTGACGCCTGCAAACGTGACCGATGGCATTTTGCAAGTCAGGCCGCGCTGTAAAACGCTGGCCGTTGATGTGAGCTCAGGCGTCGAGATTTCAAAAGGAATCAAGAGTCTGGAGAAAATCAATCAGTTTGTCGCAGCCGTTCGCGCTGCCGACGAACATTTCAAAAACCTTGCGGGACAGACCAGGCTACATGAGCGCAGCAAATGAGTTGCTCTGTCCTTAACTAAACAAGACTATGTACGACTACCACCAACCTGACCCTGCCGGTCATTTCGGAATTTACGGCGGCAGTTTCGTGTCTGAAACACTGACCGCCGCGATCAATGAGCTGAAAGAGGCTTACGCCAGATACCAGAACGACCCGGAGTTTCTGGCCGAGTTCCGCTATGAGCTCAAGCACTTTGTCGGCCGGCCCTCGCCGATCTACCATGCCGCCCGCATGAGCCGCGAGCAGGGCGGCGCGCAGATTTACCTCAAGCGCGAAGACCTCAACCACACCGGCGCGCACAAGATCAACAACACCATAGGCCAGGCCATGCTGGCACGCCGCATGGGCAAGCCGCGCATCATTGCCGAAACCGGCGCCGGCCAGCACGGCGTGGCCACGGCCACGATTTGCGCGCGTTATGGCTTGGAGTGCGTGGTCTACATGGGCAGCGAAGACGTCAAGCGCCAAAGCCCCAATGTTTACCGCATGAAGCTGCTGGGCGCCACCGTAGTTCCAGTGACCAGCGGCAGCAAAACCCTAAAAGACGCGCTCAACGAAGCCATGCGCGACTGGGTCGCCAACGTGGACAACACCTTCTACATCATCGGCACGGTAGCCGGACCGCACCCCTACCCCATGATGGTGCGTGATTTCCAGAGCGTGATTGGCGCCGAGTGCCTCACCCAGATGCCGGAAGTCAACGCCGGCAAGCAGCCCGACGCGGTGATTGCCTGTGTCGGCGGCGGCAGCAACGCCATGGGGATTTTTCATCCCTATATTTCGTATGAAAAAACCCGGCTGATTGGCGTCGAAGCGGCCGGCGAAGGCATGGACAGCGGCAAGCATTCCGCATCGCTGCAGCGTGGCCTGCCTGGCGTTTTGCACGGTAACCGCACCTATGTGCTGCAAGACGAGGACGGCCAAGTCACGGAGACGCACAGCATCAGCGCTGGCCTGGACTACCCCGGTGTCGGCCCCGAGCACGCTTTTCTGAAAGACATAGGCCGCGCCGAATATGTCGGCATCACCGACAGCGAAGCGCTGGCAGCCTTTCACTACCTGTGCCGTACCGAGGGCATCATTCCGGCGCTGGAATCGGCCCACGCCGTGGCCTACGCGATGAAACTGGCCAAAACCATGCGCAGCGACCAGAGCATTCTGGTCAACCTGTCGGGCCGCGGCGACAAAGACATAGGCACCGTGGCCGACCTGTCGCAGGCGGATTTTTTCTGCCGCCCATCCTGCCATGGCCAAAGCATCAAGGGCGCGTCTGCTTTGGCCGGGCAAGTTGTGGGGTTTGTGCGATGAGCCGCATTCAACCCACCCTGGCCGCGCTGCTGGCCCAGGGCCGCAAAGCCTTGATTCCGTATGTCATGGCCGGTTTCCCCTATGCCGACGTCACCCCCGAACTGATGCACGGTCTGGTGGCCGGCGGCGCCGATGTGATTGAACTGGGCGTGCCTTTTTCCGACCCCAGCGCCGACGGCCCGGTGATTCAGAAGGCCGGCGAGAAAGCGCTGGCGCTGGGCATTGGCCTGGCCGATGTGCTGGAGATGGTGCGCGTCTTTCGCACCCGCGACAGCGCCACGCCGGTCGTGCTGATGGGCTACGCCAACCCGGTGGAGCGCTACGACATCAAGTACGGCGCCAGCACCACCGAGAGCGCCTTTATCCGCGACGCCGCAGCGGCCGGTGTCGACGGCATGCTGATTGTTGACTACCCACCCGAGGAATGCGTGGAATTCGCCTCCCGGTTGCGCGCGCATGGCATGGACCTGATCTTCTTGCTGGCACCCACCAGCACTGACGCCCGCATGGCGCAGGTGGCCGAAGTGGCGAGCGGCTACGTCTATTACGTCTCGCTCAAGGGCGTGACCGGTTCCGGCGCGCTGGACGTCGATGCCGTCGAAGCCATGCTGCCGCGCATTCGTCAGCATGTAAAGGTGCCGGTAGGCGTTGGTTTTGGCATTCGCGATGCGGCCACCGCCAAGGCCATCGGCCAAGTGGCAGACGCCGTGGTGATTGGCAGCAAGATCATCCAGTTGATTGAGCAGCAGCCGCGCGATAAAGTGGCCGCCGTGGCCAGGGATTTCCTGAAGGAAATCCGTGCGGCGCTGGACTGATATTTGACGCAGCAAAACCCATCCACCCGGCTCACCCGACGTAAACGACATACACGACGTACAAAGCGCCCCTCCCCCAGCGGCAACGGCTAAACGCAGATGCAAACCCACAAGGACTGACTTCATGTCTTGGCTAGAAAAACTCCTCCCCCCGAAAATCAACCCGACCGACCCGACCGAGCGCCGCAGTGTGCCCGAGGGTCTGTGGATCAAGTGCCCGAGCTGCGAAGCCGTGCTATACAAGACCGACCTGGAAAAAAACCAGAACGTCTGCCCGCAGTGCAGCCACCACCACCGTATTGGCGCGCGCGCCCGGCTCGATGCCTTTTTGGACGCCGAGGGACGCTATGAACTGGGGCAGGAAGTGCTGCCGGTGGACGCCCTCAAATTCAAGGACAGCCGCAAATACCCGGAACGCCTGAAAGAAGCCCTGGAAAACACCGGCGAAACCGATGCCCTCGTCGTGATGGGCGGCGCCGTCCACAGCATAGGCGTGGTGGTGGCCTGCTTTGAGTTTGATTTTATGGGCGGCAGCATGGGCAGCGTCGTGGGCGAGCGCTTTGTACGCGGCGTGCATGCCGCCATTGAGCAAAAAGTGCCTTTTATCTGCTTTACCGCCACCGGCGGCGCACGCATGCAGGAAGGCCTGCTTAGCCTGATGCAAATGGCCAAAACCAACGCCTCGCTGACCCGCCTGGCCAAAAAAGGCCTGCCCTTCATCAGCATACTGACCGACCCGACCATGGGCGGCGTGAGCGCCGGCTTTGCCTTTGTCGGCGATATCGTGATTGCCGAGCCCAAAGCCCTGATCGGCTTTGCCGGCCCACGCGTCATCGAATCGACGGTGCGCGTCACCCTGCCCGAAGGCTTTCAGCGCGCCGAGTTCCTGCTGACCAAGGGCGCAATCGACTTTATCTGCGACCGCAGGGAACTGCGCAAAACGGTAGCGAGCGCGCTGGCGATGCTGCTGAAGCAGCCGGCAGATGCGGTGAGCTAAAGTTTTACCGGATTTGCTCCTTTTTTTATAGCTGCTTGCGCCCGTATTCATTGGGCTGCAGCTCAAAATGATATCCAACTGGCAGGCCCCGCCAGAATTTTGATGGCATGATGTCCAATTTGTGTTTTGACGATCACATTTCGCAACGCACCTCAATTTGAAGCGCCCTATCATGTCTGATGCCCTGACACTCACGTCCCTCCCGCTGTTCCCGCTGGGCTCGGTTCTTTACCCCGGCGGCCTGCTGCCGCTGCGGATCTTTGAAGTCCGTTACCTGGACATGATTGGCAAATGCCACAAGACGGGCGCGCCTTTTGGCGTCGTTTCGCTGATCGAGGGCACGGAAGTTCGCCGGCCCAGCGACGCGACCGTGCAGGGCGCGGTGCCCAGCGGCGACGGCTTTGCGCGCGAGGACTTCACTGCGGTTGGCACGCTGGCAACGATCACCGGGTTCTCGGTGCCGCAGCCGGGCCTGATGGTGATCGACTGCGTGGGAACGCAGCGCTTTGAGATTTCTCGCCGCGAAAAACTCAAGCATGGCTTGTGGGTGGCCGACGTCACCCGGCTTGCGGACGATCAGGCCGTCACGATTCCGCCGGACCTGCAAGGCACGGCCGATGCGCTGGGCAAGCTGATCAGGACGCTGCAGCAGCGCAGCGTGGCTGCCGCGCAGATGCCGCTGCAAGCGCCTTACCAGTTGAGCGACTGCGGCTGGGTGGCCAATCGGTGGTGCGAATTGCTGCCGATGCCGCTGGACTTAAAACAGCGGCTGATGGCGCTGGACAACCCTTTGCTGCGGTTGGAACTGGTCAGCGACATTCTGGAGCGCAACGGCATTGCGTTGTGATTCGCTGCGAATTGGCGCTCAGGCGCTGACGTCGGCAGCATCGATGCAGACCAATATGCATTTTGCGCGTCCCCGCCGGCGAATCGGCCGGTTAAAAACTTAAAATCAGTGGCTGGGAGGTTCTTTCGCCCCATGCTGACCAATTCTTCCTGGCCTAGCCTTCCTGACCCTTTTTTTTCTGCTCTTTTCCCCGGAACACCGACCTCATGCCCATCCAGACTATCCCGTCCATGTCGCCCGCTGCCGGCCACCTTGCCAGCGTCCCGCACGATGAGAACCAGTTGATCATCGAGCGTCGGGAAAAGCTCAAGGCCTTGCGCCAGCAGCAGGCCGATGGCAAAGGCGTGGCGTTTCCCAACGACATCAAGCCCGCGCACCGGGCCGAGGCGCTGTTTGCGCAGTACGACAGCCAGACCAAGGAAGAGCTGGAGCCGCTGGCGGTGCTGGTGCATGTGGCGGGCCGCATGATGCTCAAGCGCGTGATGGGCAAGGCCAGCTTTGCCACGCTGCAGGACGCCTCGTTTGGCCCGTCGGGCGGGCGCATTCAGGTCTACATCAACAACGAAGGCGTGGGCGAAGCGGTGCACAGCGCCTTCAAACATTGGGACCTGGGCGACATCGTGTCGGCCACCGGCACGCTGTTCAAGACCAAGACCGGCGAGCTGTCGATTCACGCCACCGCCATCCGGCTGGTGACCAAAAGCCTGCGCCCGCTGCCCGACAAGTTCCACGGCATGGCCGACCAGGAGGTCAAATACCGCCAGCGCTATGTCGATTTGATCATGGACGAGTCTGCCCGCAAGCGCTTCATGGCGCGCAGCAAGGCGGTCAGCGGCATTCGCGACTTCATGGTGGCGCATGACTTTCTGGAAGTCGAAACGCCGATGCTGCACCCGATTCCGGGCGGCGCCAATGCCAGGCCCTTCAAAACCCATCACAACGCGCTGGACCAGGAGATGTTTTTGCGCATCGCACCCGAGCTTTACCTGAAGCGCCTGATCGTCGGCGGTTTTGAGCGGGTGTTTGAAATCAACCGCAGCTACCGCAACGAGGGCATCAGCGTGCGCCACAACCCCGAGTTCACCATGATGGAGTTCTACGCGGCGTGGTGGAATTACTCGGACCTGATGACGTTTACCGAGGCGCTTATTCGGGACGCCGCGCAGAAGGTCTGCGGCGGGCTGCAACTGAGCTACGGCGGCAGGGCGGTAGACTTGCAACCTGCCTTTGAACGCCTGACGATCCGCGAGGCCATCATCAAGCACACCGAGGCAGGCGAGCATGTCGACGACGCGGCATGGCTGACCAGCGCCCTGAGAAAGCTCGGCTTCACCGAAGCCAAAGACCGCCTGCAGGCCCGCTCGCTAGCGAGTTTGCAGGTTATGTACTTTGAGGAAACGGTGGAAGAAAAGCTCTGGCAACCCACCTTTATCTGCGAACACCCGGTGGAAATCTCGCCACTCGCCCGTGCCAGCGACAGCAACCCGGGCGTTACCGAGCGTTTTGAGCTGTACATCACGGGCCGCGAGTTCGGCAACGGGTTCAGTGAGCTCAACGATGCCGAGGAGCAGGCGGCACGCTTCAATGCACAGGTAACGGCCAAGGACAGCGGCGACGACGAAGCCATGTTTTACGACCATGACTTCATCCGCGCGCTGGAGTACGGCATGCCACCTGCCGGCGGCTGCGGCATCGGCATAGACCGGCTGATGATGCTGCTGACCGACAGCCCGAGCATTCGCGACGTGATTTTGTTTCCGGCGCTGCGCCGCGAGGTTTGACGAGTTTTAGGGGTGTTTTATGCCTCTAGCCTAATAGACACGGGCGCAAGCAGCTATTAATTTCATAGCAATTCAGCAGCAGACATGACGACGATGAAATACCTCTCGGGTTACCCCGACAGCCTGAAGGCGCAGGTGCAAGAGCTGCTGGTGCAGGGCCGGCTCGGTGACATGCTGCTCAAAAAATACCGCCATGCCCACGCCGTGCGCACCGACAAAGCCTTATACGACTACGTGATGGCGCTGAAGAACGATTTTCTGCGCAACGCCGACCCACTGTCCAAAGTGGCGTTTGACAGCAAGCTGCAGGTGATTGCCCACGCGCTGGGCACGCACACCACGGTGTCGCGCGTGCAGGGCAACAAGCTCAAGGCCAAACGCGAAATCCGCGTGGCCACGCTGTTCAAGGATGTACCGGCGGAGTTTCTCAAGATGATTGCTGTGCACGAGCTGGCCCACCTCAAGGAAAAAGACCACGACAAGGCGTTTTACCAGCTTTGCAATTACATGGAACCGCAATACCACCAGTATGAATTTGACCTGCGGGTGTATCTGACGCATATCGATGCGGCGGGCAAGCTGGCCTGGCCAGCGCTTTTAGCCAGCAGCGTGACCAGGGCGGGGTGAACTGAATGCGGCCCATCGTACAAATCCCGCAACTTACCCGGCTGCCTTGGCCTAGCCCTTGATGCTTTGGCCATGGTGGGGGGAACACCGGGCGCTCAGATCCACGTCCAGTGACACCGCACTGCCAGCGTATCGCCGAACGCGCAATTGGCGTTCTTTGCCGAGTTCCTGGCCATCACCGGTTGTTTGCGCACCCTGATCGACAGCTGTTCGCTGAGATTCAGCAGCCCGCAAAGGTGCCCGGTGCGATGCTCTGAGCCCGCAAGCAAGCAAGCAAGCAAGCAAGCAAGCAAGCAACATCATCAGCGAAGACGCGCTGCGTCAGGACAAGAACACAAGAAATTTTAGCTTTGCAAGCGTTTCGGCGCAGCGTACCATGCGCTCATTCACTGTTTAGTTGCCTCCCCTACGAGATAAACCCAATGAACACCGCAAGCCTCAATCGCTCATGGAAGCCGACGGATCGATTCGGCTGGACGCTTGAGCGTGAGCAATTCAGGTCCGGGCCGCTATCCCCTTATCTCCTAACCCCCTTCTCCTTAACTCCTGGAACTTCGCATGTTTGCGTTTATCCATTGAGTATCGTGCAGGGTTTTGCATCGGAGTAATCAGATTTAATGGGCCATAGTCACTTCGATATCAAAAAAGCAAATAATATGGCAGCATCAATAAAAAAAGGCATCTTATGCGACTAAAGTCCCATTTACAAAAGATTGAAAAATCGGCAATCTCCGCCTTTAATTCGTTACTCAGATATCGAAATTACAAATTGATAGAAAACCGGCTTCTATATGAATGGCAGAAATCTTCAGAAGCAAAACCAACTTATAACAGATCAACATTACCCGAGGGTGCCTCGGATTATTTGCATAAAAATAATCCAAAACTTGAACAGCTTAATAAAACATATAATATTTTTGATACAGAGGTGACAACGCCACTAGTTTGGACCGACGCTCACGTAAAACCCGATGATGTTGTTTACTTCAGAGGAGACAATGCTTATGTTTGGCAATTGAGGGGCCAAAACATGAACACTATGGGCTATGCTTTGACCACATATTATGTCAAGTCAATCGATACGCTTCAGCTTTTGGACCTATTGAAAGAAGATAATTTATTTGGTAACTTCACTTTCCGTATCGACAACCGCGTGATATCTCGAGACCTGCTGGATTCCATTATAGAAATTTATTTCCTGGAGAAGCACCTCAATATTTCGAAGTTAAATAAGGCTACTATTTTGGATATTGGCGCAGGTTATGGCAGATTGGCCCACAGAATGACTAGTGCAATACCTCAAATCAGCAGTTACCTGTGCACCGATGCAGTTGCCATTTCCTCCTTTATTTCAGATTACTACATAAAATTCCGCAAGCTGGATAAGATAGCTAAAGTGATTGGCCTGGACGCAATCGAGAAAACGCTAGGCTACGAACCGGTAGATATTGCAATCAATATTCATAGCTTTTCAGAATGCAAGATATCAGCCATCGACTGGTGGCTGTCCCTGCTTTCCCGATACAAGGTGAGATACTTGATGATTGTGCCCAACGCTGGTGACCACGGTGGCGAACGCCTGCTGACTCATGAAGGCGAAGATTTTGGTAAAGTGATTGAAAATCATGGCTATAAACTCATTGCCAAAGAACCAAAATTCAGAGATCCTGTGGTTCAGACATTCGGGATAAATCCCACTTATCACTATTTATTTGAACTTCAATAAGTGTCCTCGTGCCAATGGGCGGGTATGGTTTTTCCATGAAATCGTTGAGCGGGAGCGCTCTCAATTTACGGAAAATTTATTCGTAGGTGGTTGCGAATATAAAATCCCTTCAAGCAGTTCGCGGTACGACCATCTGTGAAAGCCAAAGAGGCCGGAATTTATCAATCACTTTGCTACACCTTGCGTCATAAATTTACTGTGCGGTGTTGCGCATGTGTTTGCACCTTCAGTATTGGAGGGTTGATCCAAACGGCAGTGGGCATGGGAGCCAGGCAAGGGTTGATGCCTTTGAAACGATTTGGCGTTGCCAGGAATGCCGCGTCCAAGGCGGCCTATTGGCCGGCCCCTTGAGTTAGGTGGATATCCCAGGACCAAATTTGGTTGTGCGCAACCGGCGGCAGTTCAGGCTTTGTGTAGGCAGGATGACGCAACTGGTTGCGTCGCTCGCTTACTGCTTCCCGTGCCCTGCAGCAACCGATACATGGTGCGCACCGATCCCGGAAAGCACCCCTGGCCCAGCAAGGTGGCATGCGCTACCGCAGGCGCGGCGTCAACGAAACGATCACTGTTGAGCGTCTCCAGCAGCACTTTGCGCTCGATGATATCCAGGGCCAATGGCGCTTTGGGGCGCGCCACACTAGGGCGATGCGGCCCCACCATAGTCTGACGATCGGCGCCTGCTTGGTGGCGCTTGGGCGCCCCGCGCGACATGCCCATGGCTTTGCAGGCAGCACCCGTACCCAGTACCGGTGGATGTCAACCTCGATATCGCGGACATTCAGGAACTGTGGTCGATTCCCGGCGGCCCCGCCGTGGCAACCAATCAACTCCTCTACAACCTCGCCCGCCGCGGCATCGAATGGGATTTGCTTCCTTGGCTCCGCGAGCGCCGCATCCCGATCATGGCTTATCTCCGATTGAGCAAGCCAAACTTACCCTAAATCCGAAGCTCGTCGACTTCGCGAGGCGCCACGGCATGACACCCGCACAGGCCGGACTGTCATGGCTGCTGGCTCATGACGACGTGATCGTCATTCCTAAAACCGGCCGTCGCGACCGGCTGAAGAAAAATATCGGCGCGTTGGATCATCGTCTGACGCAAGCGCAACTTGCCGAACTGGATCGGTTGTGCCCACCGCCGATAGGCTCCCGTCCGTTGGAGATGCTTTGATGAGCGAAGCCAAAAATCGACGATACCTTTACGGATTTATTTCCGGCAAAACGTCCGAACTTTTCGCGCTACCCAGCTATTAAGAATGTGGTTGTGCTTGCGTCCAAGTTACACAGAACAAAGCAAAGGTGATCGCACGAAAAAAGACAAGCCTGACCAAGTGGTAGTTGGGGTCCGGGGAGTAATGGAACAGTGAACCTCCGCGGCGGCCTGCGCACAAAAAACAGCGCAGTCCGGCGCATTGCCCCGACCGGTTGCCGCAAGCTTCGCCATTTAGCTATCAATATAATAGCTGTTTGCGCCCGCCCATCATGGGCTTCAGGCACCTTTTATGTCAATACGGGGTAGGCGCATGGGCCTGATCTTCAACCAATCCGCTGGCGCATCAAGTCCGGCAGGGCATTGGTTTTTGCATCTCATGGACCAGTTTTTCTTCTCGGGAATTTCAATTTTTATGGGTTGGTAGTTCACCAGTAGATTAGCGGTGAGCCCGTATAGAGGCCAAAATGCCCAGCGTGAAAAGCACGCAGGCAACCTGCTGGAGCGGCGTGGGCCAGAGCCCATTCCAGACAAAAGAATACAGCAGAGCGAACAGGGTTTCGCTAACGATGAGCTGCCCGCACAGGCTGGCGCTGAGCCGCTGACTGGCCAGGTTCCACAAAATGGTAGCCAGCCAGGCCGAGCCGACGCCAGTGGCCAGGCACAGCAGCGCAAACACGGGCAGGTCTTCCCTCGCTGTCAGCACGGACAGGCTTGAGCCTGCTGCCAGCCACATCAGCAGCGCGCCCAGGCCAGTGGCAATGCCCAGCCAGTTGGCCCAGTCGGTGGCATTGACTTCGGTGTGCCGCTTGAGCCAGGCTGAATTGAGAATGGCGAATGTCGTCCAGCACACCATAGAGGCTGTCACAAAAGCCACGCCACGCCAGAAATTTGAGGCCGGCCCGTGAGCCGCCTGCTGCGTGGAGTCCATCATTAGCAGCAAGCCCGCCAGCGTAAGTGCCAGCCCCGGCAACAGCGCAGCCCAGCGCAGGCCCTGCGGCTTGCCCAGCAGCATGACCCACAGCGGGATGGTGCCGATGATCAGCGTCGGCACCTCCGTGCCGGCATCGCGTATGGCCAGCACCAGCAGCAGGTAGTAGCCACTGAAACCCAGCACGCTCAGCAGCAGCGCGGCTGCGGCCTGGCGCCAGGTGGGCAGGCGCCGCGTGCGCAGCCCCGCCAGCATCACCACAGCTGCCAGCGCGCCGTACACGGCAAAGCGCCCGGCGCTAAGGTCGATGGACGAATAACCGCCTTCGCCCATGTTGAGCATGCGCGGCGCCACGAACACCAGCCCCCACAGCGCACCCGCCGCGAGACCGGCCAGAATGCCGATCAGCATTCGTGAGCGGGTTTCCTGAGCGCTGGTTGGCGCGCCTTGGCGACACTGATCAAGCTCCAAAACCGTCATCGGCCGCAATCACGGCACCGTTAACGAAATGGCTCTCGCCGCTGGCCAGCATGACAAGCAGCGCATCGAGGTCTTCCGGTTTGCCGATACGCTTGCGCGGCAACATTTGCACCAGCTTTTTACCCTGTTCGGTTTCCCAATGGTGGTGGTTGATTTCGGTGTCGATATAGCCGGGGCAGATCGCATTGACGTTGATGCCGAACTTGCCCCATTCCAGCGCCATGGCACGCGTCATCTGCACCACGGCGGCCTTGCTCATGCAGTACACACCGATCTGCGGCAACACGCGCAGGCCGGCCATCGATGCGATGTTGATGATGCGTCCGCCGGAGTAAGTGCCGGGAGCTGCCCCTTTGGAGCGGGCCAGCATGCGTTTGCCGACTTCCTGCGCGACAAAAAACGCGCCCTTGACATTGGTATTGAAAATAAAGTCGTAGTCTTCCTCGGCCACATCCTGAATGCGCTGCGTTGTGCTGACGCCCGAATTGTTGACCAAAATGTCGATGGGGCCGACCTCTGTTTCGGCATGGGCCACACCCGACTTGATGCTGGCGATGTCGGTCACGTCGAGCGACACCACATGGGCATCGCCACCTTCGGCTTCGATCTGCGCGCGCAGCTCCTTGAGCTTGTCGAGCCGGCGGCTTGCCAGCACCACGGCGGCACCGGCGCGGCTCAGGGTTTTTGCAAACTGCGCACCCAAGCCACCGGAAGCGCCAGTCACCAGCGCGACGCGCCCGGAAAGATCAATGCTGTAAGCCATCAGAAACTCCTCTAGATTAAAAGTGAACGATCGTTCGGTGCCCTGTGATCACGACATAAAATCAGCCGCAAACCGACAACCTTTCCTGAAATTCATTATCAGCGAGTCCCCAATGAACAACCAAGAAATTCTGGCTCAGTTTGGCCCCCGCGAAGCCATGGAATACGACGTGGTGGTGGTGGGCGGCGGTCCCGGCGGTCTGGCGACGGCCATTCGCCTGAAGCAGCTAGCCGCAGAAAAAGGCGCTGACGTCTCTGTGGTGGTGCTGGAAAAGGGCTCTGAGCCGGGTGCGCACATTTTGAGCGGCGCCATCATGGATCCGCGGGCGCTGACCGAGCTGTTCCCGAAGTGGAAAGAGCTGGGTGCACCGGTGACTCAAGCCGTCACGGGCGACGAGATGCTGTTCTTGAGCCAAACCGGCAAGATCAGCACGCCCGAATTCCTGATCCCGAAATCCCTGCACAACGAAGGCAACTACGTCATCAGCCTGGGCAACTTTGTGCGCTGGCTGGGCCAGCAGGCTGAGGCGCTTGGCGTGGAAATCTTTCCCGGCTTTGCGGCTGCCGAAGTCCTTTACAACGACGACGGCTCTGTGAAAGGCGTTGCCACCGGCAACCTCGGCGTCGGCAAAGACGGCCAGCCCATGGAGAACTTCCAGCTCGGCATGGAACTGCACGGCAAGTACACGATCTTTGCTGAAGGTTCGCGCGGCCACCTCGGCAAAAATCTGATCGCGAACTACAAGCTCGACGCAGACAAAGACCCGCAAACCTACGCCCTCGGCATCAAGGAGTTGTGGGAGATTGATCCGGCTAAAGCCAAACCCGGCCATGTGGTGCACTCCTTGGGCTGGCCCATGGACAACCAGACTTATGGCGGCGGTTTTCTCTATCACCTGGAAGACAACAAAGTTACGCTCGGCTTTATCACAGGCCTTGAATACAGCAACCCTTGGCTTAGCCCGTTTGAGGAAATGCAGCGTTGGAAGACCCATCCTGCAATTCGCCACTACCTTGAAGGCGGCAAGCGCATCAGCTACGGCGCCCGTGCCATCACCTGCGGCGGTTTGATGAGCTTGCCCAAGACCATTTTCCCCGGCGGTGCACTGGTGGGCTGCGACGCCGGCTTCCTCAACTTTGCGCGCATCAAGGGCAGCCATGCCGCCATCAAAACGGGCATGCTGGCTGCAGACGCTGCATATGCAGCGGTGACCGGTGGCCGCCAGCACGATGAGCTGTCGGCCTACCCCGAAGCATTTGAAAAGAGCTGGTTGCACGAGGAGCTTGAAGCCTCACGCAACACCAAGCAATGGATGAAAAAAGGTCTGTTTCTGTCTTCCTTCATGAACGGAATTGAGCTGTGGCTAATGCCCAAGCTGGGCTTCAAGGCCCCGCCCTGGACCATTCATAACAAGGTAGCGGACCACGCGAAACTCAAGCTTGCGTCGGAATGCCCGCAAATCGTCTACCCCAAGCCGGATAACAAAATCACTTTTGATCGTTTAAGTTCGGTGTTTGTGTCCAACACCAACCACGAAGAGCAACAGCCGGCCCACCTGACACTCAAGGATGCCAGCATTCCGGTCACTATCAACCTGGCCCTGTATGCCGGTCCCGAAAGCCGCTATTGCCCGGCCGGCGTGTATGAATTTGTGAAAAACGCCGACAACACGGACCGGCTGCAGATCAATGCACAGAACTGCGTGCACTGCAAGACCTGTGACATCAAGGACCCCACGCAGAACATCGTGTGGGTGACACCTGAAGGCGGCGGCGGACCGAACTACAGCGGCATGTAGTTCCATTTCCTGATCTTTAGCACGGAAGGGCAGTTTAGATACGACTCCCCGTTTGCCTTTTAAAGCGTACCCATTGCAATAAGTAACGTCAAAAAATTCGCATTTTCAACACTTTTTACATTCGCAGGGAGAGGAAGGGCTCAACGCAAGCTTTGAGCGCGCGGGAACCTCATCCCGGAATCGACCGGCGCGCTTCACAAATCTGACGCATTGAAGCGTTTCCTATCGGACGAATTCTGATCCACCAGAGTGCTTTTTTCTGATCTCGCCTTGAGACTTGGCGAAGATGACAGTGGAAATCGGACACGCAAACAATTGCTGACGCAGGCCGAAGAATCGATCGTTTGGTGACATGCGCGACTGTAGGGTTGCACGGGTGCTACCCAGCCTGGAACGGCCAGGTAGACACATCCGGCACTTCGACTGAATGTAAGCTAATTTTTAGTAAGAATTCGCTACGAAAGTCTTGAAATAACGCGGGCCATGGGCCATTCGGACTATTGCCGATTGCTGCTCAGATCTACAAACTTGCTTCATTTAGCAGTGAGGAAAACCATGTCGCCCGCCCTGCTTAGTGTCTTGTTGGTAGCTGGCTTGGCTGTTGTAGCGCCCACGTCGGCGTCAACGTCAATCCAGGTTGACTCAACAACCTCCCCGTATTCGAACTTGGAAATCGCCGCGCGCATGCCGCTGCAACCTGTAGCAGTACCCGTCCCTGTCGTCGCGGCAGGCACCGTGCCAGAGCGTCGCAGCATTCCCCAAAGCGCAGCCGACGGCCGATCCAGCGCGGACGGTTCTGGCTGGCGGACTTATGGCACCTTGTTAGCAATCCTGGTGCTAATGGCAGCCATTGCGCTACGGCGCCACAAAGCGGGGGAAATCTAGCGTGGGTGAACTCGGCCGTTCTGGTGTGGCCGCAGTTAAATGGAGTACTGCCGCCTCTGCGGGCCGCTTTGCACTTCAACTACTGGCACAAGTTGTATTGGCACGAACCCTGGGGCCGGATACTTTCGGTATCTTCGCCATCGGCATGATAATTCTGACTTTCGCAAACTTCGTCTCAGGCTTTGGCTTCAGCTGGAATTTGTTGCAACGCACTACTCTGCGTGAGGAAGACATCCGTTTTGCCTGGACCTGGCAGTGCATCGTGGGAGCCGTCACGATGCTCGGCTTGTATCTGTTGGCGCCCGTGCTGGCGGATTATTTCCGCGAGCCTAGAGCCCAGTCGGTCATTGAGTGGCTGTCGTTGGCGTGCCTGCTCGGTGCGGCTGCCGCTCCCGCGACCTACTTGTTGCAACGCGACCTGAATTTTCGTGCAGTTGGCTTGGTTCAGGTGGGCAGCTATGCCGCAGGCTATCTGGCAGTGGGTATTCCGATGGCACTGCTGGGTTGGGGAATAACGTCTCTGGTGGCCTCCTGGCTGGTCCAGGCTACGGTTGTTCTGGTGGCCAGCTATTGGCTAAAGCCGCATGCCTTGCGTCCGCTTTTTTGGTACCCCGATGCGGTCTCGTCCGTGGGCACGGGTCGTGCCGTCTTTTTCACCAACATCGTCAACTGGTTGCTCAACAATCTTGACCGCGTGCTGGTAGGACGTCTGCTCAGCGCCGAGGCCTTGGGTCTGTACAACATGGCTTACAACCTGGCAACGCTGCCCAACACTTTGCTCGTAGGTGCCCTGCAGCCGGCATTCATGGCGGCAGGAGCGCGCCTGCAAAATGAGGTGCAACGGCTGGGCCGCGTGTACTTTCAGATGCTGGCCACGATTTTTGTTTTGGGGCTGCCGGCTTTCGTGTTTCTTGCCCTTATTTCAAGCGACCTTGTGCGCCTGCTTTATGGTCCGCAATGGCGTGAAGCAGGCGGGGTGCTAAGCATTTTGTTCCTTGCCATGCCAGCGTACGTTGTTTGGGGTCTGTCTACCCCAATTCTCTGGAATACGGGGCGAAGGCACTATGAATATGCATTGCAGCTGCCCCTGGTTGGCTTGGGAGTGATGGGCTTTTACTTCTTTGCCGGGCAAGGGATTCAAGCAGCGGCCACCGTCGCGGCCTTGCTGCTGGTAGTGCGTGCCATCGTGATCAGTACTGCAGCGTTTCGGGCGCTGGGGCTGCACGGGTCAACCGTGCTACAGCATGTCGCGCGCGGCTTGATGCTTAGCGCACTGTGTTGCGCCGGGGTGTTGTCTGGCCAGCTGGCTGTCGCGCGCTTTGAAATGCCACTTCTTTCGCTGGTGACCAGCACGCTCGCGGTCTTTTTCCCCCTGACTTTGCTGCTGGCCCTGCGCCCTCAGATATTGGGTGATCAGGCAGCGGCCATGGTGCTTAGGTTTTGTCCAGGACTGGAACGCTTTTTGAGTCGCACGAAGCCGGTGCCGCTGCCGGAAAACTTGGGCGAACAGATCTTGTAGGTCGAGGCATCATGAATCAAGTTGTCATCATTTCCGTCCTGATCACGGGCGCTGTTCTTGCGGCACTGGCCGCAACGCTAGGCATGGCGGGCACAGTCCATCTGACTTCGCGCCGTACCCACGGCTACATGCATTTAATTTTCTATGCCTTATTGTTTACCGCGGCACTCAGTAGTCTGTTGTCCGGGCGCGACTTCGCAAACGCCAGCATAAACATTAGCCAGCAGGCTGCGCCGGGACGTCACCCCATCATGATGTTTGCGCAGCCGCTGATCTCGCTGTTAATACTGACCGTCGCCGGCGAACGCATCGTGACGCATTGGCTAAAACGGGACAAATCGGCGCACGCGCCAGCGTTGCTATTGGTAACGTTTCTTGTCTTTTGGGCGGGTACGGTGGCAGCGCCCGCTTTAATGGGCGCCCACCCTTACCTGGCACACGACTATGTCTACCCGCTGGTCATGGGGATTGCAGCTTTACTGGTTAACGGCGCCGAACGTGACCTGGCCGTCCGGGCAGCGCGCAATGCCCTTGTGTTATTCGTCGCGGCAGGCCTGCTGCTGATTCCATTTAAAACCAGCCTGATGCTTGACACCTCCTATGCACAGGGAATGTTCCAGGGTGTGCCGCGCCTCGCAGGTCTGGCATCTCACCCGGTCACATTGGGCCTCCTTTCCCAACTTGGCTTGCTGTGCCTAATGGCATTCCCTTATCAGCGCAACTGGCTAAACCGGCTTGCATGGATGATCGGTCTCGGATCGCTCTTCATGGCGCAGTCGAAGACCGCGTGGATCGCTTTCACCCTGTGCTCGGTATGCATACTCGCTGTGCGGCGTGGCCCAGCGTGGTGGCGACGCGTCAGCGATCCAGCGCGTCCCGAGAGCGGCGTCGTTTCTGTGCTGTTGTTCATGGTTGCGGTGGCGTCGATAAGTTTGGTTTTGATTTTTGCCGATCTAGGTTCCAGGTGGGTCAGCTTTTTCGACAGCGCAGAAGGCGCACAGTTCGCCTCGCTAACCGGCCGGGATCTTATATGGGCGATTGCCTATGACGAATGGCAACGCAACCCGCTGTTCGGTTATGGACCCACTTTGTGGGACGAAAGTTTCCGGGCCGTCATTGGCATGCCCAACGCAACCAGTGCACACAATCAGTTCATGGATACGCTGTCGCGATCCGGATCCGTGGGCGCGTTGGCCCTGACGCTTTATGCGCTGGTGCTGCTGGTGCTGTCGCTTTACTATGCGCGAGCCAGCCGTGGGCTTTCACTGGCTCTGTTCGTCGCATTGATAGTGCGCTCAGTGAGTGAAGTTCCGCTTTCTCTCTTTGGATACGGCACAGAACTGATCACACACATCTTGCTGTTGATCACACTGGCGGCTTCTGCCGGCGAAGCCCGTGTTCGTCTGGCGCAAAGCACTGAGGACCGAAAACACGCGCCTGTTAATCCTGCCCGAGACCCTTTAGCACCAGCCAGATTCTCTCTATGAAGTTCTCTATCGTCATTCCGCTTTACAACAAAGCGCCTTACATTACCAGCACCATCGAAGCGGTCCTGGCACAGACCTTGACGGACTTCGAGGTGATTGTTGTCGACGACGGTTCAAGTGACGGCGGAGCCGAACTGGTTGCGGCCTTAACCGATCCACGCTTGTGTCTGGTGCGTCAGGACAACGCGGGTGTTTCGGTGGCCCGTAACCGGGGAATTGCACGGGCACGCGGTGACTGGGTCGTATTTCTGGACGCCGATGACGGGCACCATCCTCGCTTCCTGGCGTCTTTGGCGGCGGCCCAAAAAATCTACCCTCAGGCGGACGCCGTAGCCACCCAATTTATGTCTCTTCCCGACAGCAGGGACAACTGGCCGCCGCGTTGGCCAGACATAGGCGATCGCCTGAACATTGAACTCATCACGGATCTGCCTACCCGCTGGATGATGGGTCCGACTTTATGCACCGGCTCGGTAGCCATACGAACGGTGCTGCTCCAGCAAATGCAGCCCTGCTTTCCTGTTGGAGAATCGCAAGGCGAAGATATTGACCTGTGGTTTCGAATTGCCGAAAAAACATCCATCGCCCTGGTAACGAGTCCTTTGTTGGCCTACCGTACTTCGGTGGAAGGAAGTTTGACAGCGCAACACGACCCTATGCTGTTTCGGTATCCGGCAATTCAGCGGATGCGAAGACGGGCACTTTCGGGTTCCCTGTCAGCACAGCAGAGCCGGTCCACCTTGTGGTTTATAGCGCAGCAGGAAGTGTCCGGGGCCCGCCACGCAATGGCTTCAGGTCAACGTCTAGAGGGTATGCGCTGGCTGATTCGCGGACGCCACGCGGTAAGCGGCAGGCGCTGGTGGTTAACAGCTGTTATGACGTTGCTTTTTCCAGGAAAACTGGTGAGGATTTGGGATTACCGTCGTTCGCGCCGGGCGTTGCACCCCCTCGACACCGCCAGGGCAGGAAACAGAAATGAAACCTGAGAACTTTTCCAGAACATTTCCGCTACCTGCCTGCCGCGCCGCTGTAATCGTCAAGGCGTTCAATAAAGAAAAGCGCATCCAGGCAGCAACAGAGAGCGCGCTGCGCGCAGTGCCCACCGTGAATGGTGAGGTGGTGTTTGCAGATTCCGACTCTTTCGACCGGACCGTTGAGTTGGCTCAGGCTCATCCGATAAGCATCGCGCAACTCGCGCACCCGGATAAACGCTCCTGCGGCATCGGGCCTCAATTGGGCTTTCAGCATTCGCGCGGTGAATTCATATGCCTACTTGACGGGGACATGCAAATGCTTGGTGGTTCTCTAGAGCAGGCGCTGGCTCTCCTCACGCAGCATGGGGATGTTGCCGGAACCAGTGGTCGCGTGGTCGAGCAGAACAAGAAAAGCCTAGAACACCTTGCGCGTGGGGAACGCCTCTGCACCCAACGGTCGCCAGGCAGCGTGGACCGGCGCGATGGCGGTGGACTTTATCGGCGCAGCGCCATCGAAGACGCGGGCTATTTGTCCGACCGCAATCTTCATAGCTACGAAGAGTTTGACCTGGCGGTACGTTTGCGCGTCCTGCGCTGGCGTCTGTGGCTCCTGCCCGTGGACGCTGCCAATCACTTTGGTCAGGACGCCCCGCCCTACCGTTTGCTGATGCAGAGCTGGAGCACGCGCTACACATCCAGACTGGGGGAACTGGTTCGCTCTGCAGCTGGTCAGCCCCGCCTTCGTTGGGTACTACACGGTCTGCGTGATCTGCAGCTCTTCGTGGCTGTTATGGCATGGTGGCTCGCGATGGTCAGCATAGCTTTCTGGCCGGTTTCTGCAGCTTGGCGCCTGGCGTTTTTTTGCGCGCTGCTTACCGCACCCGTGCTACTAATGACCTGGCGCAAGCGGTCTGTCACCAAGGCTGTTTATGCCGTGGTGTCCTGGTGTTTCAATGCTGCCGGGTTGTTGCGCGCGCGGAGCCCTGCGCGCGCGCTCATCTCCAGACGGATTTTCAAGGAGCCCGCCATCCCAACCGCCGCAGTCGATGCCAACAGCGACTTTTTGGAACCCTTACCGGTTCCCTGCAAAAACAGATATGAATCAACATCGTGGTTCCTGCCAACTCCTACATTTAGCTAGAACGCCCCATGACCAACCTTCTTAAGCCTGCGCTGTCCCGGATGCCGAAACTCACCTCTCCAGATACCGAAAACACCCATGCGAAGTGAACCGATGCCCCGAACCGCTGCCCGCGAGCGTGGCGGCCGCTATATCTACATTGCCTGCCCGTGGGCACCCAAAGGCGGGGGCATGTTCAAGGTTGCGGATTACCTGATACAGGCCCAGGCATTTTCCACGCCCGCCGAGGCAGCCGAGTTACGCCCCCTTGATACGCGCGGCGGTGCCCATGCGCTTTTTTCTGTTTGGGTTCTTGCTACTGCCCTGGCCAAGCTGGTGCGCGGACGCTTGAATGGCCAGCTGGTAGGCGTGCATGTCAATATGGCCGAACGACTGAGCCTGTTTCGCAAGAGTGCCATCGTCGTCATGAGCCGCGCTCTGGGTGTGCCCGTGGTGCTGCATCTGCACGCTGCACAGATGCCCAATTTTTACCGTTCGCTGCCTCTTCTTCTGCAGGCCATGACTCGCTGGGTATTTTCCTTGCCAGCCAGCTGTGTGGTGCTGGGCGCTATTGCACAGCGCTTTGTCATCGACGAACTACGAGTTCCTGCTGATCGTGTCGAGGTCGTCATTAACGGTGTTCCCGAGCCGACGCAGACGCGTCGCAAGGCCGTGGTTGATAGCGTACAGCGCGTGCTGTTTGTGGGCAACCTTTTAGAACGCAAGGGCGTTTCAGATCTCTTGAGGGCACTGGCGTTGCCCGGGTTTGAAGCCTTGCGCTTGGAGGTTAACCTGGCGGGAGGCGGCGATCTGGAGACCTACCAGATGAAAGCGCGGCAGCTTGGCGTGGACGGCTTTGTGCGCTTTGAAGGCTGGTCGGATCAACAACAGGTCGCGCATTTGATGGCGCGTGCCGATGTGCTTGTTTTGCCCGCCTACGACGAGGGCTTACCGCTGGTCATTTTGGAGGCACTGGCCAATGGCGTTGCCGTGGTCTGTACTCCTGTCGGAGAAATACCTTCGTTGCTGACCGATGGCGTCAACGCCTGCTTTGTTCAACCCGGCGATGTCGCGAGCATCGCGGCTGGCCTGCAACGCGTGTTGCTCCAACCGGCGCTGAGAGAAGCGCTCGAACGCAACGGACGCGTGCTCTACGAACAGCAATTTTCATTGACCCGGTTTTTTGCAAACATTGCACGCGTTCATCAGCGCTGTTTCGGCATCGCAGGCCGGCCCCTGCGAAGCAGCAACACAACAGAGCAGAGCAGCGATCGCCATGATTACTGAGGCCAACAGCATTCCGAACGGGACCTGCTTGCAGGTTGACGTCTGCGTGGTGGGCGGCGGCCCGGCTGGCATCGCGCTGACGCTGGCGTTGTCAAAGCGCGGTTTTTCAGTGACGATGCTCGAATCCGGGCAGTTGGCGTTGGACGCAAAAACCCAGTCACTCTATGAGGGTGAAGTTGCCGATGAGCGACTGCACAGCCCGCCTGACAAATATCGACAACGGCGTCTGGGTGGCTCGACAGCCATTTGGGGCGGTCGCTGCACGCCGCTAGACCCGATTGATTTCGAAACGCGCAGCCATGTTGCGCACAGTGGCTGGCCGCTGTCCTACGACGACTTGTTGCCCTACTATCCTGAAGCCAATGCACTGGCCGAAGCCGGACGCTTCAACTATGACGCGGGAGAGACGCTCGGCCCGCAGGCCTTGCCCATGATCCGCGGTTTCGACAGCCCTCGGGTACACACCAGCGGACTCGAGCGCTTTTCATGTCCCACTCACTTCGGCAGTCGTTATATGAAACGGCTGCAAGTGGCTCCAAGCGTGCAGGTCCTGCTAGGTGCCAATTGCACGGCGGTGCGACTGGAGGCCGACGGGCGTTCAGTGCGCGCTCTGGACGTCGCCACACTGGAGGGCAAACGTTTTTCAGTAGCCCCGCGCGCGGCGGTACTGGCCGCAGGTGGCCTTGAGACCGCTCGCTTGCTGCTGGCTTCGCGTGATGTGGTACCGGCCGGTGTTGGCAATCTCAACGACGTGGTTGGTCGCTACTACATGTGCCACATTGCTGGCAATGTGGGTACGCTGACGGTCCACGGCCCAACCCGCAATGTCAGTCACGGCTACGAGATGACGCCCGAAGGGGTCTACTGCCGGCGCCGCCTGCAGGTGGCTGCGGGAGAGCAGCGGCGCCTGGGGCTGTGCAACGCCGTGGCCCGCCTGCACTTTCCTCGCATCACCGACCCTGCGCACCATAACGGTGTGCTTTCTGGGCTATTTCTATCACGTAAGCTAATCAGCTACGAATATGGCAAACGACTCAACGATGGCGCCCAGCATTCGCCAGGCACATACACCCGCCACCTGCTTAATGTGGCTACCGACCCGTTGGACACCGCAGCATTTCTCGTGCACTGGCTGACCCGGCGATCTCTGGCGGAACGAAAATTTCCATCGGTGATCCTGCGCAACCGCAGCAATCGTTTCAGCCTTGAGGTGCATGGTGAGCAAATACCGCAAGCGGTCAGCCGCGTCTCGTTGACTGACAAAGTCGACGCGCTCGGCATGCCGCAGCTGCGCGTGGACTGGCGCTATTGCGCGGAAGATATTGACTCGATCAAGCGCACGCTCGATCTGTTGGCGCGGGAATTTGCACAGAGTGGCACCGCCGTGTTTGAATACAACCGCGACACGCTGGAAGAAGACATCATGCGTTTTGGCGCATATGGTGGACACCACATCGGCACGGCACGCATGGGCACCGATGTCCGTACCAGCGTGGTCAACGCCGACTGCCAGGTGCATTCTGTGCACAATCTTTTTGTAGCAGGAAGCGCCGTGTTTCCGACATCCAGCCAGGCCAATCCCACCCTGACGCTCATCGCCCTGTCGCTCAAGTTGGGCAACACCCTGGGGCAGCGTCTGGTTACCGCTCACGCGGCCAGCTTTTAGCGGAGATCTGACATGAAAATATTGGTTTTAGGCGGCTCTGGCCACATTGGCAAACAACTTCTGAACGTACTCCGAAGTACCTCCTGGGCCGAGCCTGTGGGGGCTTCACGGGCAGCACAACCAAATCACGCTAGCAACGGGAGCGCTGACTGGGTGAGAGTTGACACGACAGACCTGTCGGCGCTAACAGCGGCGCTGCAAGGCTTTGATGCCGTGGTGAACTGCGTGGCGGGTGACGCAGGTTCGATTTCCGAAGGCACACGGATATTGGTTCAGGCCGCTCGCACTGCCCATTGCCGGCGTATTGTCCACCTGAGCACCATGGCGGTCTATGGTCCTGTCGAGGGCATCGTCCACGAAGACGCGCCGCTCAACCCCAGCCTCGGATGGTACGGTCGGGCCAAGTGCCAGGCTGAAATCCAAATCGAGGATTTTGTGCGCCAGGGCGGCGAAGCGGTGGTGCTGCGGCCAGGCTGTGTTTTTGGGCAGGGCAGCGAGCTATGGGTTGGGCGGGTAGCGCGATGGCTTCAGGCCGGACGCCTCGGCGATCTTGGTGTCGCCGGCGACGGCTGGTCCAACCTGGTCGATGTAGCCGATGTCTGCCAGGCCATTGTGGGTTCGTTGCGTTTGCCGCTTGAGCCCGGTGAATTGCCAATCTTTAATCTGGCGGCGCCCGACAGTCCGCGCTGGAACAACTACTTCGTCGATCTGGCTCTTGCGCTTAAGGCGACGCCGGTTCGCCGCATCGGACCACGTCAACTCCGGATTGACGCCTGGCTGGCGGGTCCGGCGCTGAAAACCGCGCAACGGGTGGTGAAGTATATGAACATGAAAACCGCGACCGTGCCGGACCCAATGCCGCCCGGGCTGCTGCGCTTGTGGGCGCAACATATTCACCTGGACGCGAGCTCCGCTACGCAAGAACTCGGGCTTGCCTGGACGCCCTATGGCATCGGCCTGCAAAGCTCCGTTGGCTGGTTTTGTGGGGGCGGCTCCTCAGACGTCCAAGCGATTGCCGGGACCGTATGCACACCCTGAGGCCGATGCCCGCCAGTCTGGACGTCGTGTGGCAGCTGGATTTGAAGCCAAGGTCCTTAACAGGGCATCCGAGAACGGTTTGTCGTTACTGCCAACCGGTCGGCTGCGAGAGGCTGCCACGCCTAGGCGCTGCATGGTGGCGAGGATTGTTTCTCCCCCTTCATCGGTGAGTCGTTGTCCGAGTGAACGGCGAGCTGATTTGGCGTATGGTTGACGACGATTGCCTTGCCCGGCGTGTTGCGGGCAGTCATAAATAAGTAAGCGGTTAGCAAAGTCATCTTGAGTCCTGTCAAAGAGTTGGCCAACATGGTGTCCACAATACAAACAGGTGGACACGATAGAAACCAAGAAAGTGACGCGCAGAAAGGACAGCGCTGAGTTTCGAGACGAGGTGCTTCAGGCCTGCCGCCAGAGTGGCGCATTCGTTGCCGCGATAGCGCTGCGCAGCGGGCTGAACGCCCACGTGGCGCACCGGTGGTTGAGCCAAGATGGCCGAACGCATGATGGCGGTGGCGGCAATCGTGGCACGGTGACTGGCAACTCTGACACGGAATTTTTGCCTTTGCAGTTGCCGCAGCCAACTGTGGCCACTCCCTCGCCAGAAATTGGCGTCGAGGTGCGCCGAGGAGCGTCACAGTGAACTGGCCACTGCAAGCAAGTGCCGAGTGTGCCGCTTGGCTGCGCAAGTGGCTGCGGCGATTCGCATTGACGCGCTGTGACTGGCGGCGGAACCGGTGGACATGCGAGCAAGCCGAGCGCTTGCTGGCCGGGGTGGTTAAGGTGTTCGGCTGCGCCCAGGCGCATCACGGCTACCTGTTTGCCAATGCACGTGGCACGCGCATCGAACTGCTGGTGCATGACGGCTTTGGTGTGTGGTGCGCACAGAGCGAACTGGCAATACCGATCAGGCGTGTGAAAACCCTGCGTACAACCAAAACCCTCTGAGGGCTTGCTGCTCGTTAGATTCCGTTACATCTGAAATGCCTCTGACGTCACTTTTTCCGATGGGTCACGCGTTGTAGAGCTACCGGCCGTCAATCAGGCTTTAAACCAGGAAGCAATAAATGGAAATGAATCAACCGTCCCGCCACCGCATCCACCCCTTGATGGCAGGGGCTGCCGTATCCGTCATGCTCGTGAGCTTGATTGGCGTCGCTGCCATGACGGGCGTGCTGCCCAACTCGCATGCAAGCGCTGCTGAAACAGCGCGCATTACCGCTGCGGAGACGGCGCGCATGACAGCCCAAGCTGCAGCTGTCGTACCGTTACCTGCGCCCGCGCAACAAATGGTAGCGACGAATGCCTCGCCTGAATATAAGCAACCGTATGCCGGCCCGGTGTCGGTGTCCGCGCAACACGCAGCAATGGCTCCGGCCCTCCGCGATGAAGCCCCAACGCGCAAGCCTGTCGTGCATCACCGCCGCCATCCTGTTCAGCATGCACAGGCTCAGTCCGGCCAGCAGTATTCGCAGGCACCCGCCTACCAGCAGCCGGTTCCAGCGCCAGTTGCACGCTATAGCCCTATTGGCATCGGCGTAGGCGCGGTGGTCGGGGGCTTGCTGGGCAATCAGGTCGGGGGCGGCACTGGCAAAACCTTGGCAACGGTTGCTGGGGCGGTGGGTGGCGGTTATATTGGCAATGAAATCGCCAAAAGAAACCCATAGCACTCATTTAAGCCGGCCACATGTCCATGGCTACGGCCATGACCGACTTGCTTTGCGGCTCCGTGAGCGTCTGCATCAGTCCCACCGCCGCTTCAAGCTTTCTCTAAGGCACCAGATCCAGCACCCGCGAGCGCTCAATGTCGGTCAGGATGCTGGAGTAGGTGTGCCCCTTCTCGGAACTTTTTTCGTCAATGCCGAGGTAGGAAATCTTCTCCTCGGTGCGTCGCAGCATGCCTCGCTCCACTGCGCTGACCATGATAGCGCTGACTGTGCTCAAAGGCAGTTGTGTGAGAGTGCATACGGCTTGCGTAGTCGGACAGGCTTGCAGCAACTTGATAACAAACCCACCATCAAGGCGGTGACCCGACTGTAGCGCTCGGCCCAGGCATGAAGCCTTGGTATTCCATAGACAGCGCTTCAGCCAGAAATATCTGGTTTTCTTGCAGGATTCGATCCCCGCCAGGAATAGGCAAGCAGCCATGGTTGAATTCCTGCGCTGCCCAAATCGACAGAACCAGGCAGGTTGACACGGGTCGACCCAGGAATAAGCACTTGCGACAGGTTAGATCAAAGCCTGCGGTGCGGGCTTTCATTCCCAAGCTGCCGCTTGCGTTTGCTCTTATTTCTCGATTCCGCCTCGACAGGCCGGTCGCGCAAGGTTTGCGCCTGGCGTGCTTGCGCCTCTTTCTTGCGCTTTTTATCGCGAAAATGCACATAGGTTCGGCCCAGCCCAAAGCTGATGGCGCTGCTGATGACCAGCAGGAAAATGCTTGAGGTTTCCATAAAAAGTGGCGCTTACCCTCACTCGGCCAAAAACAGTGCCTGCAAGTCGTTCAAAAAATCAAATCCGCGCTCGGTTGGCTTGACACGAACCATATCTCGCTCGATCAAGCCCTTGCGCTCGGCTTCTTCCAGAGCCTGCTGCACGGCAGTCAAAGGCAATCCGGTCTTGTCAGAAAAATCCTGCAGCTTGAAACCCTCTTTGAGCCGCAAGGCGTTGAGCATGAACTCGAAAGGCAGGTCGGCGCGGCTGACCTCGGTCTCTTGCGTGACGGCAGCGCCTTGCAGGGCTTTTTCCATGTAGAGCTTGGGCTCTCGGTAGCGCACCTGCCGGACTACGCGATGAGCAAAGCTGAGCTTGCTGTGCGCCCCCGCGCCAATGCCCAGGTAATCACCAAACTGCCAGTAGTTGAGGTTGTGAAAACAGCGGTGCCCGGGCCTGGCGTAGGCCGACACTTCATAGCGCTGCAGCCCGGCGCCTTCGGTGATCTCGGTGATGCGGTCAAGCATGGCGTAGGCAGTGTCTTCTTCGGGCACCACCGGCGGGAATTTCGCAAAGTAGGTGTTGGGCTCAATCGTCAGGTGGTAAATCGAAATATGCGGCGGCTGCAAGGCCAGCGCTTGCCGCATGTCCTGCTCCAGACCCTGCATGGTCTGGCTCGGCAAAGCGTACATGATGTCGAGGTTGAAGGTGTCAAAGGCCTGCGCCGCCTCTTCGACAGCGGCAATCGCCTGGGCGCGGTCATGCACGCGTCCCAGAGCCTTGAGGTGGCGGTCATCAAAGCTCTGCACCCCGACAGAAAGGCGCGTCACCCCAGCGCTCCGAAAGGCTCTGAAGCGGTCTTTTTCAAAGGTGCCGGGATTGGCTTCCAGCGTGATCTCGCAGTCGGCCGTTAACCTTAGACGGGCGCGCATGTCGCCCAGCAGACGGTCAATGGCCTGCGGCGAAAACAGGCTGGGCGTGCCGCCGCCTATGAAGATGCTGTGCACGGTGCGGCCCCAGATTAGCGGCAGCGCCGCCTCCAGATCGGCCACCAGCGCATCGAGGTAGCGCTGCTCGGGCATTTCACCGGAGACTTCGTGTGAATTGAAATCGCAGTACGGGCATTTTTTCAGGCACCAGGGCAGGTGCACGTAAAGCGACAGGGGCGGCAGCGCGGCGAGCTGCAGCGTGCCGCCGCGCATGTAGTGCTGAATGTCTTGCTGGGTCATGATTGATTGGGCGCCGCCTGGTCAAGCGGCGTTTTAAAGCCAGCGTTCACGTATCAGCTCCATCATCTGACTGGCGGCTTTGCCGCGGTGGCTGTTAGCGTTTTTCACGGCGGCGGGCAATTGCGCGAAGGTTTGGCCAAATTCCGGAATGAACATCACCGGATCGAAGCCAAAGCCGTTGCCGCCAACCGGTGCAAAAGTAATTTCACCCGACACCCGCCCGCAGGCAATCAGGGGCTCTGGATCGTCTGCCGAACGCAGCGCCACCAAGGTGCTGACCAGTGCTGCACGGCGCTGCGAGCGCTCGGTCAGGCCGGCCATCTGCTCCAGCAAGGCCTTGACGTTGTACTCGTCACCTTTAGGATAGCCAAACTGGGTGGCATAAAACGCCGTGTCCACGCCCGGCAGGCCGCCAAACGCGTCGACACACAGGCCGGCATCGTCGGCCAGCGCCGGCAGGCCGCTGAGCCGGCAGGCGTGGCGGGCTTTGGCCAAGGCATTTTCTACAAAGGTGCGAAAAGGCTCCTCGGCCTCTGGCAGACCCAACTCGGCCTGACTAAGCAATTGCAGGCCTAGCGGCGCCAGCATGGTTTGCAGCTCGGCGAGCTTGCCCGGGTTATTCGACGCAAGTACTATTTTCATGATAAAAAGTGGCTCTAGCCCATATAGCACGGGCGCAAGCAGCTATTAATTTGATAGTGACCGCCGCTGCAAGGCGAGCAGTTCGGTGATGCCCTTTTCGGCCAGCCCAAGCAGCGCGTCCATTTCCTGGCGCGAAAAAGCCGCGCCTTCCGCCGTGCCCTGCACCTCCACGTAGTTGCCGGCGCCGGTCATCACCACATTCATGTCGGTGTCGCAGGCAGAGTCCTCGGTGTAATCCAGGTCCAGCAAGGGCGTGCCCTGCAGCAACCCCACCGAGACAGCTGCGACATGGTCACAAATTGGCGTTTCTTTGAGCTTGCCCTCGGCCAGCAAGCGGCTGACGGCATCTTGCGCGGCCACAAAGGCACCCGTGATGCTGGCCGTGCGCGTGCCGCCATCGGCCTGAAGCACGTCGCAATCGATATAAATACTGCGTTCGCCCAACTTCTTGAGGTCAAACACGGCGCGCAAGGAGCGGCCAATCAGGCGCTGGATTTCCTGCGTTCGCCCGCTTTGTTTGCCGCGCGCGGCTTCGCGGTCGCTGCGCGTGTGGGTGGCGCGCGGCAGCATGCCGTATTCGGCGGTGACCCAGCCTTCGCCGCTGCCTTTCTTATGGCCGGGGACCTTTTCTTCGATCGAGGCGGTGCACAACACCTTGGTGGCGCCGAACTCGATCAGAACCGACCCCTCGGCGTGAACGGTGTAATGGCGGGTGATGCGCACCGGACGCAAGGCAGAGGCGGCACGCGCGCCGCTTCTCTCAAACTGACTCATGATGACTGGCTTTCTGGCGGCAGCGCCGGACTTGGGTAACAAAGGGAAAAAGGGGGAAAAGAAAACCGAAACCGCTCGTGCGAGGCCTCATCAGCTCCAGCTTACCCCGCTGGATTTCAGACTTTCCTGGCAGCCGAACGGCGTATCGCTTCGTTGATTTCGGCGATCGAGCGTTCGATGGACGCGTCGTCAAGCTCATCGTCGCCGGTATCCAGCCCGCCCGCCTGGATGGTGGAGGCGAACACCCCGTCCATGATGCTGTCGGTGGACACGCCCCGGGTCGACTCAAAGGCATCGGGCGTTTCCCACTCCATCGCCAGAACGGTCACGTTGTCGCTGTGCTCTCCACCGACACGCAAGGCGTTTTCGACCAGGTCAGGCACCGCATCGGAAACGCTCTTGCTAGCCAGTTGTCCGACGATTTCGGCGTCGCTCAGGCTACCCCAGAGCCCGTCGGAACACAGCAGCAATTTGTCGCCCTGCTGCAGGATGACAGGCCCCGTGATGTCAAAAACGGGCTTGGTCGGCGAGCCCAGGCATGTGAAAAGAATGTTGCGGTTGATGCGCTTTAACTTGATCACGCCGGCGCTTTGCTGCTCGAGATAGGAGTGGTCGCGCGTGCGTGTGAGCAACTCGCCATCGCGCACGACGTACAGGCGCGAGTCGCCGCAATGCACCCACGTAGCGCCCGCTCCCTGCAGCAAGGCTGCCACCAGTGTGGTGCGCGGCGTATCCAGCATGCCCTTCGCGGCGGCGTAGCGAAGAATCTGGTGATGCGCTGCCATCAACGCGGTAGTCAAAAATTCGGTGGTGTTGCGAATCACTGGGCGGGCTTCCTTCTGGTACAGCGCAGAGATTGTCTGCAGCGCCAGCTGAGCCGCCACTTCGCCTTCAGGATGGCCCCCCATGCCGTCGGCCAGCACGAACAGGCCCGATTCGCGCGTGTAGCAATAGCCCATGCGGTCTTCGTTTTTCTCCCGCCCACCTTTGCGACTCACCTGAAAGACTGAAAATTTCATTTGAATCTGGTGGCAAAGGCCGTAGCCTTGCGCGCGGTTTTCTTGGTATCAGACACGATGTTGTCAAACTGAAGACGCACCTTCTCGCTGACCGTGAGCCTGGTGTAACGGCGCTCACCTTCCCGGCTCAATTCCTTTTGCAGTGCAAATACCGACTGGGGCCGTGACAGCGGGTCCAGCGACATGCACCACTCGACGACTTCAATCAGGTTGTCGGAGTAGACGCCGCGAAGACGCGACAGCGCCAGCGAAAGGCGGTCTTTTTCCAGGCGCTGCGGTGCGTCGTTGGGCGGGTAACCTTGCATGGAAGCGTAGATGCAGGCGCCGATCGCATAGATGTCGGTCCAGGGCCCCATGGACGAGTCGCGGCGGTACATTTCGGGCGCGGCGAAACCCGGGGTGTACATGGGCCGAATGAAGTTGCCTTCTTTGCTCAACACTTCCCGGGCCGCGCCAAAGTCGATCATCACGGCCCGGTTGTCGTCCGTGATGAAAATGTTGGCAGGCTTGATGTCCAGGTGCAGCATCTTGTGCTGGTGCACGATGCGCAGCCCGCGCAGGATTTCGTCAAACAGCGAACGAATGGTCGACTCGCGAAAGACTTTTTGCTTTTTCAGCTCACGCGCCGTGATGATGAAGTCTTGAAGGGTGCCGCCTTCCAGGTAATTCATGACCATGTAGACGGTTTCGTTCTCGCGAAAGAAATTCAGCACGCTCACCACCGAGCTGTGTGAAATCTGCGCGAGGGCACGGCCCTCCTCAAAAAAGCTCTTCAGACCCAGCCGGTACAGCGACAGCTTGTCAGGCTGCACCTGTGGCAGCAATTCCCCGGGCGCACGGCTGGCCAGTGAAGACGGCAGGTACTCCTTAATGGCGATCTGCTGGCCTTCGTTGTCGACGGCCAAGTAAACTACTCCAAACCCGCCAGCCGAAAGCTTTCGCACAACACGATAGCCACCAATGACGGTGTCGGGCGGCAATGATGCGGGCTTGACCTTTGACATAATTTGGATGCGGCACGGTGACAGCATCACCAAGCCCTGTTCTCTCTAGTAAAGCGTATCAATAAATGCCAGTTTATAGCATGACGGGTTATGCAGCGGTGCAGTCCAGCACGGCGCAATATGCCCCGGAAACCGAACCAAGCCATGATGCCACTTCCAGGCTGGGCGTCGAAATACGTTCTGTTAACAGTCGTTTTCTTGACCTGGCCTTCCGCCTGCCCGATGAATTGCGGCAGGCTGAACCGGGTCTGCGTGAACTGCTCACCGGCAAGCTTAAGCGCGGCAAGATAGAAATGCGGGTATCGCTTGAAAGCGCATCGACCAGCAGTCTGCGCCCGCCCTCACCCGCCACTTTGCAACGCCTGGGCTCACTGGAAGATAGCATCAAGTCGTGGTTGCCACAGGCTGCTGCACTCAGCGTGGCCGATGTCCTCAGAATCGCTACCAATGAAGACAAAAAACCGCATGACCACAGTGAAGAGCTGATCAAGCTGGCGAAGAAAGCTCTGAAAGATCTGATGTCTGCGCGGGAGCGAGAAGGTGCCCGGCTGGCCCACATGCTGCTGGACCGCACGGCGCAGTTGCGCGCGCTGGCGGAGTTGGCTGTACCCATGGTTCCCAAGCTGGTGGAGCAGCAAAAAACCCGTTTTCTGGAGCGCTGGAAAGAGGCCATGACCTTGGGAGGCAATAGCACGCTGCCGGAAATAGCTCAGGACAGGGCCTTGACCGAGGCCACCGCCTTTGCCATCAGGATTGACGTGGCCGAGGAAATTACGCGCCTGTCATCGCACCTCGATGAAATCGACCGGCTGCTTTCGGTCGGCGGAGAATTAGGCAAGCGCCTGGACTTCTTGATTCAGGAACTGCACCGCGAAGCCAACACCCTGGGTTCCAAATCCGCCTCGCTGGAGCTGACGCACATTTCGGTGGACATGAAGGTGCTGATTGAGCAGATTCGCGAGCAGGTTCAAAACATCGAGTAGTCGTTCGCCACTATCGAATTCATAGCAAACTATAACCAGTAAATATGGACTATCCCGGAAATCTCTTTGTTGTTGCGGCTCCAAGTGGCGCCGGCAAGTCCAGCTTGGTGAAGGCTTTGATGGAGCTCGACTCCCGTATTCAGCCCGCCGTTTCGCATACCACCCGGCCGCCGCGTGGACAGGAAAAGCACGGCAGGGAGTATTTTTTCCTGTCGCCCGAAGAGTTCGACTGCATGGTGCGGCGCGATGCCTTTCTGGAATGGGCGCATGTTCACGGTCACCGTTACGGCACGTCGCGCCACACCATCGAAGAGCGGGTCGCGCATGGCGCCGATGTGATTCTTGAGATTGATTTTCAGGGCGCCATCAACATCAAGCGCATATTTACCAATGCAGTGATGATTTTCATACTTCCGCCGAGCTGGGAGGAATTGCGCTCTCGCCTGCAGCGGCGCGGTGAAGACAGCGCAGAAGTCATTGAATTGCGGCTTGAAAATGCCGCTGCCGAGATGGCGCAAGCTCGACAATTCGACTTCGTTATAATAAATGAGTTGTTTGAGCGGGCAGTTTTCGACTTAAAAACCATTGTTCACGCCCAGCGGCTCAAGTTTTCAGCCCAGCGACGCGCCCGTGCCGAAACGTTCAAGGCCTTAAATATTCCCTAAGTTATCGATCACACCGGAGATCACATGGCACGCATTACCGTCGAAGATTGTCTCGAAAAAATCCCGAACCGCTTTCAGCTGGTTTTGGCTGCCACTTACCGTGCACGCATGCTGAGCCAGGGACATGCCGCCAAAATCGAAAGCAAAAACAAGCCCGGCGTCACCGCCTTGCGCGAAATCGCCGAGGGCAAAATCGGTCTGGAAATGTTGAAGAAAGTTCCCGGCTAAAGTTGCCCGCTCTTTTGATAAAAACAAGCACCGCAAGCCGGTGCTTGTTGCATTTTTGGCTGAGTAAAACCCATTGTTTTCGGGTTTTATTCACGCCGCGATACATTTAAGGTATGAGTGCAACGCTTTTGCCTGTCATTTCCGGTAAATCAACGCCGGCAGCAGCCAATGCCGCAGCGGCTAGCTTCGCCGCGCTCACAGCCAAACTGGACTACCTGAACACGGCCGACATCGAGAACGTACGCCGTGCCTACCGATTCGCCGACGAAGCCCATTTAGGCCAATTGCGCAACAGCGGCGAACCTTACATCACCCACCCCATCGCTGTGGCCCAGCGCTGCGCGGAATGGAAGCTGGACGCTCAGGCACTGATGGCCGCCTTGCTGCACGACGCCATTGAAGACTGCGGTGTTACTAAACCGGAACTGATTGAGCGTTTTGGTGCGTCTGTGGCCGACCTGGTGGATGGCTTGACCAAGCTGGAAAAGCTTGAGTTCAATACTCGGGAAGAAAATCAAGCCGAATCTTTCCGCAAAATGTTGCTGGCGATGGCGCGCGATGTGCGCGTCATTCTCATCAAACTGGCTGATCGCACCCACAACATGCGTACGCTGGGCGATGCGCCGCGCAGCAAATGGACCAGAATTGCGCGCGAAACGCTGGACATCTACGCCCCCATTGCGCACCGCCTGGGGCTGAACACGACTTACCGGGAACTGCAGGACCTTTCATTCCAGCATTTGCATCCCTGGCGCTACGCGATCCTGGACAAAGCGCTGTTACGGGCGCGCGGCCGCAAACGCGATGTGATCAAGCGGGTGCAGTCCGAAGTAGAGGCGGCGTTTACCAGTGCACGGGTCCCGGTCCAAGTCCAGGGGCGCGAAAAGACGCTGTATTCTATTTACCGCAAGATGGACGAGAAGCACCTGTCTTTTGCTCAGGTAACCGATCTCTACGGCTTTCGCGTCATCTTGCAGGATCTGACGGCCTGCTATACCGCTATGGGGGTTTTGCACCAGCTTTACAAGCCCTTGCCTGGAAAATTCAAGGACTATATTGCGATTCCAAAAATCAATGGCTACCAGTCACTGCACACCACATTGGTAGGCCCGTTCGGCACTAATATCGAGTTTCAGATGCGTACCGAGGCCATGCACGTGGTCGCCGAATCAGGTGTGGCGGCCCACTGGCTGTACAAGGCTAATGATCCGCAAAGTGACGCCTCACAAAGGCTGGGCGCGCAATGGCTGCAGTCGCTGCTTGACATTCAGCAGGAAACCGGTGATGCGGCCGAGTTTTGGGATCACGTCAAGATCGATCTCTTCCCCGAAGCCGTGTATGTGTTCACCCCCAAAAGCCAGATCATGGCGATGCCTCGTGGCGCGACCATTGTTGATTTTGCCTACGCCATTCACAGCGACGTGGGGCACCGTGCGGTAGCGGCCAAAGTAAATGGCGAGCAGGTACCTCTGCGATCAGAAATTCACAACGGCGATGTCGTTGAAGTCATCACGGCGCCTGTCTCCAGCCCCAATCCAGGCTGGCTTGGTTTTGTACGGACCGGAAAGGCGCGCTCCAAAATACGCCATCACCTCAAGACCATGGCGCTGGAAGAATCGCAGGAACTAGGCGAAAAAATGCTCGCACAAGCGCTGCGCGCCGAGGGCATAGATCGGGAACGCCTTTCACTGGATGATGAAGCCCATCACGCCAACTGGGAAAAAATCCTGCGTTTTACCGGCAACCGTTCGCGCGCTGATTTGCTGACCGACATCGGGCTGGGCAAGCGGATTGCCAGCATGGTCGCCAAGCGCATCGTGACCCTGCTTGCCGAGACTGGCGAAAAACCGGACGTCCTGCTTATGAGCCGTGAACGTTATGGAACCCATGAATCCGTATCGCAGGGCGCACTGCTGCTTGATGGCAGCGAAGGCGCTTCCGTGCAGTTTGCGCCTTGCTGTCGGCCTATTCCGGGTGACGGTATTGTGGGCTACCTGGGACGGGGCGAAGGCCTCTTTGTGCATACCGATGACTGTGCCGTGGCCAAGCGACTGCACTACCGCGACAGTGAGCGCTTCATTGCGGTTGACTGGTCAGATGAGCCGGTGCGTGCCTTTGAGACCTACCTGCTCATTACGGTTTCCAACGGAAAAGGGGTACTGGCGCGCGTAGCCGCGGCTCTTGCCAATGCCGAAGCCGACATCACCCATGTGGACATGGGCCAAGAACCTGCGCAAGACGCGACAGACTTGCGCTTCGGGGTGGCTGTGCGAGATCGTATTCACTTGGCAGCGGTATTACGAAGGGTCAAACGTACTCCTTCGGTGCTACGTGTGCAGCGCGCCAAGTCGTCCAACTAAATTGACTTGACGCTGCTTGCATTGAGGGCTACGCGCTCTGATCGGGTGGAGGATAGCTCACCTTGAGCACCTCAAGCACCTGTACGCCCTGGGGCGTCACTAGGCTGACATCATCGCCCACCCTTGATTTGAGCAGGGCTCTGGCCACGGGAGATATCCAGCTTATTTGTCCCAAAGCACTGTCGGCTTCATCGATGCCCAAAATGGTGACGGTACGCGCCCCGCCACTGTCGCCGGCATAGGTCACCGTGGCGCCGAAAAAGGCTTGGTCACTTCCATAGTGGAGCGACGGGTTGCTGATTTCAGCAATCTCCAGTCTTTGCGTCAAAAACCGGATGCGCCGGTCGATCTCGCGTAAGCGCTTTTTCCCGTAGTGGTAGTCGCCGTTTTCAGATCGATCACCATTGCTGGCGGCCCAGTGAACAATTTCGACCATTTTGGGGCGCTCGCTGTCAATTAGATCCAGCAATTCGCGACGCAGGCGCTCATACCCCAGCGGGGTGATGTAGTTCTTGCCACCGCCAAGCAGAGGCACAGGCGTTGGCTCCCCATTGTCGGGGTCGGTTTCTCGGGTGAAGGCTTTATTCATGCTTTGAAAAAACCAGCTTAAGTTATTGATTTACGAAAGGAAAGGCCGTTTACTGTATGTCGTTAGCGGCCTTTGTCAGGTGTTCTCGCCGATTGAATAATGAGCCACCCTGCCGATTCAAGAATGAGCCAGGGCGGGTCGCCAATTTTTGAATCAGCAACTGTTGATAAGTGTACTCACTGGCGGCTTTTTGATCGCCTCCCTTCGATGGGTTTTGCGACGGTGATCAACCTCATGCGGCGTCGCCCAGTTCCACCTCCTTGGCAACCTTGCGGGTTTGCTCCCTGGCCTTGATCCGAGACTTCGCCGCCATGGTGCTGTGCTGAAAGCGGTACGATTCGTTGCCCGTCTCCACAATGTGGCAGTGATGGGTAAGCTGGTCCAACAATGCGGTAGTCATCTTGGCATCCCCAAACACACTGGACCATTCGGCAAAGCTCAGATTGGTGGCAATAACCACACTGGTGTGCTCATACAGCGTGGAGAGCTGTTGTCGCCGACCGAAAGTTGACCATCTGGGGGTGCGGCGGAATTGTTGGACTACTTAGAGGTAGTTCACGTATTCTTACGAAGACCGCATTCGAGCAGTCAAGCTTTATATAAAGCTCGGGAAACGCACTGGAGCGACCATTCGACGGTTGGGTTATCCGACAAAGAATAGTCTCAAGAACTGGCATCGGGCAT
>NZ_JABBPE010000020.1 GCF_012927455.1 Polaromonas sp.
CATCGATCTGGTCGTAGCCTTTGGCTTCACCGCCGAATTTGGCGGCGAGCACGGTGGTGATGGCTGCTGTCAGGGTCGTCTTGCCGTGGTCGACGTGACCGATGGTGCCGACGTTGACGTGAGGCTTGGTCCGCGAAAATTTCTCTTTTCCCATTTTCAATCTCCAGATAAAGAACAAACCCGTGTGTGGTTTAACGTTTGCACTGTGTTGCTTGTTCACACCGCACGGGGACAGCGTGGCACACAATCGCAGACAGGAAAATGATGACGCCGGCCTCTTGCGAAACCGGCATCTGGCGTGGCTTATTTCGCGCGTGCCGCCATGATGGCTTCGGACACATTGCGCGGGGCTTCCGCGTAGTGCTTGAACTCCATGGAGTAGGTCGCACGACCCTGCGACATGGAACGCAGCGTGGTCGAGTAGCCGAACATCTCGGACAGCGGCACTTCGGCCTTGATGGCCTTGCCGCCACCGACCATGTCTTCCATGCCCTGCACCATGCCGCGGCGTGAGGCCAGATCGCCCATCACGTTGCCGGCGTAGTCTTCAGGCGTTTCAACTTCAACAGCCATCATCGGCTCAAGAATCACCGGATTGGCCTTGCGGCAGCCTTCCTTGAAGCCAAAGATGGCAGCCATCTTGAAGGCCATCTCGTTCGAGTCCACATCATGGTAGGAGCCGAAGTGCAGCGTCACCTTGACGTCGACAACCGGGTAGCCGGCCAGCACGCCCGAGGTCACGGCTTCGTGAATGCCTTTTTCAACCGCGGGGATGTACTCGCGGGGCACCGTGCCGCCCTTGATGGCGTCGACGAACTCAATACCCTTGCCCGGCTCATTCGGCTCGATCTTGAGCACCACGTGGCCGTACTGGCCCTTGCCGCCCGACTGACGCACGAACTTGCCTTCGGCATCCTCGATGGTCTTGCGGATGGTCTCGCGGTAAGCCACTTGCGGCTTGCCGACGTTGGCTTCCACACCGAACTCGCGCTTCATGCGGTCAACGATGATCTCCAGATGGAGCTCGCCCATGCCGGCGATGATGGTCTGACCCGATTCTTCGTCGGTCTTGACACGGAACGACGGATCTTCCTGAGCCAGGCGTTGCAACGCAATGCCCATTTTTTCCTGGTCAACCTTGGTCTTGGGTTCCACGGCCTGCGCAATCACGGGCTCGGGGAACACCATGCGCTCAAGCATGATGACGGCGTCCGGATCGCACAGGGTTTCGCCCGTGGTCACGTCTTTCAGACCAACGCAGGCGGCGATGTCACCGGCGCGAATTTCGCTAACTTCCTGACGGTTGTTGGCGTGCATCTGCACGATACGGCCGATACGCTCTTTCTTGCCCTTGATCGGGTTGAACACGCTGTCGCCTTTTTTCAGCACGCCGGAGTAGACGCGCACGAAGGTCAACTGGCCGACGAACGGGTCGGTCATCAGCTTGAACGCCAGCGCAGAGAATTTCTCTGAATCGTCGGCCTTGCGGGTGACGGGCGCTTCGTCTTCGTCCGTTCCCTTGACAGGTGGAATATCGACCGGCGAAGGCATGAATTCGATCACGGCGTCGAGCATGCGCTGCACGCCCTTGTTCTTGAAGGCAGAGCCGCAGTACATCGGCTGGATTTCACTGGCGATGGTGCGCGTGCGAATGCCGAACTTGATCTCTTCTTCGCTCAGGTCACCCTCTTCGAGGTATTTGGTCATGAGCTCTTCATTGGCTTCAGCAGCAGCCTCGACCATCTTCTCGCGCCATTCCTTGGCCAGAGCCAGCAGCTCGACCGGGATTTCGCGGTAGTCGAACTTCATGCCCTGCGAAGCTTCGTCCCAGATGATGGCTTTCATCTTGATCAGGTCAACCACGCCGGTGAAATGCTCTTCGGCGCCGATGGGGACCACCATCGGCACGGGGTTGGCCTTCAGGCGCAGTTTCATCTGCTCGACGACCTTGAAGAAGTTCGCGCCGGTGCGGTCCATCTTGTTGACGAAAGCCAGACGCGGCACCTTGTACTTGTTGGCCTGGCGCCAGACCGTCTCGGACTGGGGCTGCACGCCGCCGACCGCGCAGTAAACCATACAGGCGCCGTCGAGCACGCGCATGGAACGCTCGACTTCAATGGTGAAGTCGACGTGGCCCGGCGTGTCGATGATGTTGATGCGGTGCTCGCCCAGGGAGGCGTCCATGCCTTTCCAGAAGCAGGTGGTGGCGGCCGAGGTGATCGTGATGCCACGTTCCTGCTCCTGCTCCATCCAGTCCATGGTGGCCGCGCCGTCGTGCACTTCACCAATTTTGTGGTTCACGCCGGTGTAAAAAAGGATCCGCTCGGTGGTGGTGGTTTTGCCGGCGTCAATGTGCGCGGAAATACCAATGTTGCGGTAGTTTTGAATGGGGGTAGCGCGGGACATAAATTACTTTCAGTTCGGTGTTACGAACAAAGACTCGTTGCCAAGATACTTATCTTGTTTTTCTACGCGTCTGCCGGCTGGGCGCTTTTGGCACCGAGCCGGCAGAAGTTGGGGTTGAACCGCCAGCAATCAAGGTGCTTGACACCTGGAAAGGCCGGTCGGCAACCCGTCAAATCAGCGCAGAAAACTTTTCAGTCGAAATTGCAATCGAAAAAAATCAGAAGCGGAAATGGCTGAAGGCTTTGTTGGCTTCTGCCATGCGGTGAACTTCGTCACGTTTTTTCATGGCACCGCCACGGCCTTCGGTGGCTTCCATCAATTCGTTGGCCAGGCGCAGGGACATGGATTTTTCACCACGCTTTTTGGCGGCTTCCTTGAGCCAACGCATGGCCAGAGCCATGCGACGGACCGGACGCACTTCAACCGGCACCTGGTAGTTGGCACCGCCCACGCGGCGGGACTTCACCTCAACCATGGGCTTGATGTTGCCAATGGCCATGTGAAAAGCTTCCAGCGGGTCTTTGCCCGGGTTCTTTTTCTCGATAAAGTCGAGCGCGCCGTAAATGATGCGCTCTGCAACGGCTTTCTTGCCGCCTTGCATGATGACGTTCATGAATTTGGCAAGATCAACGTCGCCAAATTTTGGATCAGGGAGAATTTCACGTTTAGGGACTTCGCGACGACGTGGCATTTTTTCACCTCTTTGCTTCAGTTGGCACCGCTAAAAGAACATTGCTTTTTTGCAGCACCGCGAGAGTTATCACAACCCTCACTTACTCGACCGGCGCAAACAACTTGCACTTGGGTCACTTCGCTCAAAACACCTGCCAGGGTGAGTCAAGCACCTGTTTTTCGAAAATAGCCATGACAAGTCATGACAACATCTTCTGGCGCGAACAGCAAAGTCCGAGCCAATGCGGCTTATTTGGCCTTTGGACGCTTGGCGCCGTACTTGGAACGCGACTGCTTGCGGTCTTTCACGCCTTGCAGGTCGAGCGCGCCACGAACGATGTGGTAACGCACACCGGGCAAGTCCTTGACACGACCGCCACGAACCAGCACCACGCTGTGCTCCTGTAGGTTGTGGCCTTCGCCGCCGATGTAGGAAATGATTTCAAATCCGTTGGTCAGGCGCACTTTGGCGACTTTACGCAGAGCGGAATTGGGCTTTTTAGGCGTGGTGGTGTAGACACGGGTGCAAACACCGCGGCGCTGTGGAGAATTTTCCATCGCAGGGCTCTTGGACTTGATCTTTTCGACCTCGCGCCCCTGACGGACTAACTGATTGATGGTTGGCATTGGAAAAACGTCCCTAAACGTTCGAAAAACAATAAAACAGTCCCGCCGTGAAAGCGGAAAAGCCTTCTAGTATAAGCCGGAACCCGAAAACGCTCAAGTCCAGCTGGTAACACACATTGCACCCTTTGGTGCGTCGTCCTTGCTGCTTACTTGATCCAGAGGCGGATCGAATCCCAGGCGCGGCCAAGTATGCCGGCCTCTTCCACGGCTTCCAGCGCCACCAGCGGCACTTCGGCGAGGGGCATCGGGTTGTCGCCCAGCATGACCTTGAGTGTTCCAAGCGCCTGCCCCTTCACAAAGGGTGCCACCAGCGGATCTGGCCGCGCCACCTGGGTCTTGACCTTGGGCGCGCTGCCGGCGGCTACGGCCACCACGATGGCCTCGGTCCGGCCCAGCTTCACGGTGGCGGTTTTTCCTTTCCAGACCGAAGGCGCGACCACCGCCTGGCCGGCGTCAAACAACTTGACGGCCTCAAAGGCGGTGTAGCCCCAATTCAGAAGTTTTTGCGATTCATTGGCGCGCGCGCTGTCGCTGCTCGCCCCTAGCACGATGGCCAGCAAACGCCGGCCGCCGGGCGCGCCAGCGGCCCCCAGATTGGGAAAGTCGCGTTTGGCGGTGGCAATCATGCAGTAGCCGGCGGCGGCGGTATGACCGGTTTTCAGGCCGTCAACCGTCGGGTCGCGAAAAAGCAAGGTGTTGCGGTTGGTGTCGTTGGCGGCGGGCGTACCGGGCAGGCGGTATTTCTTGATGGCCGAATAGCCGATGTAGTCGGGAAAATCTTGCATCAGCCGCGTCGACAAAATGCTCAGGTCGCGCGCCGTGGTGGTGTGGCCCGACTCGGTCAGCCCCTCGGGATTCTTGTAGCTGGTGGATTTCATGCCAAGCGCTTTGGCCTGATCGTTCATTAGCTGGACAAAGTGTTCCACCGTGCCACCCACCCCCTCAGCCAGCGCCATAGTGGCGTCGTTGCCCGACTGCACCACCATGCCCTTGATCAGGTCTTCCACCGGCACCTTCATTTTGGGGTCTATGAACATGCGCGAGCCCGGCATTTTCCAGGCGCGCTCGCTGACGCCGAAAGTCTGCTTGAGGTCGATTTTTTTGGCCTTGAGCGCGTCAAACACCAGGTATTCGGTCATCAGTTTGGTCAGCGAGGCCGGCTCCACCGGCGCGTCGATGTCCTTGGCCGCCAATATCTGGTTGGCCGTGACATCGAGCAGCAAATAAGAGCGTGCGGCAATCTCGGGCGCCTGCGGGGCCTGGGCCTGGGCGGTGGGTGCCAGAACGGCCGAGAAAACCAGGAGGGTTGCGGCGGCGAAGCCGCGCAGGCCAATGCTGGCCTTGAGTGAACAGTGCATGTCGGGGGAGTCGGTGACTAAAGTGGAAGACAGAAAGAGCAGACGGAACAAGCGAAAAACTGGAAGGATTGGCAGCGTCGCGCCTTCAGACATAAGGCGAAGACAGGTGGCGGACCACCAGACTTTTCAGCAGGGGTAATTGTCCATGAAAGAAATGACCGACCCCCGGGATAACCGTAACAGGAAGTGCTTGCGAACGCGCCCAGTCAAGCACAGCACTGAGCGCCACCGTGTCGTCCTGCTCGCCATGCAGCACCAGCGTATTGAGGTGCGCGGCCGCGTCAATCGGCGCTGCGGCAGCGCGACTGACACTGGTGCCGACCAGCACGAGTTTTTCAATCCTGCGGCTCGCCTGCAGGCGCGCGAAGGCATGCGTGGTGACAAAGGCGCCAAACGAAAAGCCGGCCAGCGCCAAAGACATCGCGCCCGCACTTTCGCCCGCTTCGGGCGGCGCCGCATGCTGCACCACCGCCAGCAAGTCATCGAGCTCGCCGCGGCCCTCGTCGTGGTTGCCGGCGCTGCCGCCCACACCGCGAAAGTTAAAACGCACGGCGGTCCAGCCGCACTGCACGAAGGCGCGCGCCAGCGTCTGCACCACCTTGTTGTCCATGGTGCCGCCAAATAGCGGGTGCGGATGGGCAATCACCGCGACGCCGCGCGAAACACCAACCGGCCGGTCCGTAGCAATTTCCAGCGCACCGACCGGCCCTTGAAAGCTTGATTTGCGGGTTTGCGCGTTCACTTGCAGGCGCTCCAGGCCAACGTTTTGCTATAAAAGCAAGAGCTGCTTGCGCCCGTATCGATTGAGCTACAGCTATAAATCATGCCTATTTTCAAGGAATCAGCGGCCCAGATGCGGCGGGATCCGCAAGCGCTCTACCACCTGGCCGTTTTTCAGGTGCGACTCGACAATCTCATCGATGTCGCTGGCATCCAGATAGCTGTACCAGACCGCTTCCGGGTAGACCACGGCGACCGGGCCGGCGGCGCAGCGGTCCAGGCAACCGGCCTTGTTGACGCGCACCTGGCCGGGGCCGGACAGGCCGGCGGCCTTGACCTGCGATTTGCAGCGGTCATAACCCTCTTGCGCGCGGTGATCGGCGCAGCAGGCTTCGCCGTTGCTGCGCTGGTTCAGACAAAAGAAAATATGGCGTTCGTAATAAGAGTTCGAGGCATCCGAGGCGTTGGCGCAATTCGGGTCCGGGGCCAGCAGCGCGGTGACTTCGGAAGTATCTTGGGAAATGGAAGAGGTCATGGCTTGATTTTACGTTTTGATCATCGCCGCGCGCTCCCGCCCGGAAAGCCGCACCACCAGATAGGCCAATGCCGCGTAAGGCCAAAGCCAGCCCAGCCACTGCACCACGCCATGAAACCGGATAAAGCGGCCCTGCTCCCAGGTTTGCAGCGTCTGCGCAAAGTAGGGGTCGCTGGGGGCCTGGTTAAGCAGCGTCAGCTGAACGGCCAGCGCCAGCAGCGCCAAAGTGGCGGCGCCGCGGCGCGGCAGCAGCAGCAGCGGCACGGCCAGCAGCGCCGCCAGTTCCAGGCCGACCTGCACCGGCTCATCAAGCCAGGCCCAGGCATGCTCGGGCCCGTAGCTGAGGGCGGCAGACAAGGCCGATGCGGCAATGCCGGCGCTCAGCATGGCCGCGGCAAAAGCCGCACGTTGCCAGCGCAGGCGGATCACGCAATAGCCCAGCAGGCAGGGAATCAGCGCGCCCAACGCAACGCAAAGCAGCTGGGCCACCGGCACCAGCGGCTGCAGTTCCAGATCGCGCACCGGCAACCATTCCAGAAACGGGGTGTTGTCCAGCGCCTCGGCCAGCGCCGACTCCAGGCGCTCAAACACCTGGCCCAGGCCCAGCGGCACCGAGGCCGGAAACAGCAGCGCCAGCGGCCACAGCATCAGCAACACCAGCGCGCCGCGTGCATCCTGGGCAAACCAGCGCGCCCGAAAACGGCTCCAGCGATCAACCAGGCCGCTTTTTTCCAGCGCCCAGGCGCAACAGGCGCCCAGCCAGGCACCCAGCGTGTTGAGCGCCAGATCGACGTTGGAAGGAACGCGCGAGGGCAGGTAGCTTTGCAGTGTTTCCATGCCCAGCGACAGCAGCGCGCCAGCCACCACCGCCGCCGTGATGGCCCAGGACACACGCCGGCTGCGCAGCGCTGACAGCGCCAGCAAGAAACCCAGCGGCGCGTAGCCCAGCACATTGATGGCCACGTCAAAACCGGTCCAATACTGCGGCAGCGGCGCGCTCAGAAAGCGCAGCGGCGAAATGCCCTGGTCGCGCCATTCGTTAAACGGGTACAGGCTGGCGTACACCACCAGGCAGACCAGCATCAGCGCCAGCGGCCAGGAGGTAGTTTTCACAGAGTTTGGCGCACCCCCATCGTTCTCACTGCGCTGCGCTGCGTGTAGTGCCTTTCCCTCTTGAGAATTGGGCACACCCCTGACATCCTCACTACGCTCCGCTTCGTGTAGTTCTGCCTCTCCTTGCAGGGGACGACGCGAGGCATCCGGCAAAGCCGGCCTGCCCGCGTCTGCTGGCTTGTCGGATTTGTTCACGATGCCGATGGCTTTATGAACGCCCTCTAAAAGGGCTTGACGACCACCAGGATCACGGCCGCCAGCAGCAGCAGCACCGGTACTTCGTTGAACCAGCGGAACCAGACGTGGCTGCGCGTGTTGCGGTTGCCCACAAACTTGTCCAGCACACGGCCGCAGGCGTGGTGGTAGCCGATGGAAAGCAGCACGATGGCCAGCTTGGCGTGCATCCAGCCATTGCCCGGGCCGCGCCCAATGCCATAGCCCAGCCACAGCCAGAAGCCAAACACCAGCGCGGGAACGGCAATCAGCGTGGTGAATCGCAGCAGCTTGCGCGCCATCAGCAGCAAGCGCGCGCGCTCCGCCACGCTTTCGGGCGGCACCATCGCCAGGTTGACAAAAATCCGGGGAAGGTAAAAAAGCCCAGCGAACCAGCTGGCAATGAAAACGATGTGAAGTGATTTGATCCAGAGCATGGCTGGAGTGTAGCCGCCACACTTTTCACTTTAAGACATATGCGTGGCGCGACCCGCCGGTGTCATTCAGACAAAATCCACTTCCCGCCTGGAATAAAAAAAAGCCCGACGGCACCAATGCCTGCCGGGCTGTGAAGCCTTTTTGCTGTCACACGCAAAGGCCCCGCTCAGGGAGGAAAGCGGGATGCAGCCGCCCGGGAAAGGCGACAGCACGACTTATTCTACTCACCTCCCACACACGCTGGGGATGCGGCTCGTAGCCGGCAATTTCCAACCAGTTCGCATTTAACCAGCAGGAGCCGGCGCGCAGATTCAAATAATTCGAGACCCGCCCGCGGCTTTGGCACAATGGACCGATGACATTGCACGCCTCCAACTTCGCTCCCTTTCCGATGGGCCGCCCCCGTCGGCTGCGCCGTGACAGCTTCACGCGCAACCTGGTGCGTGAGCACGCCTTGACCGCCCACGACCTGATCTACCCGGTGTTTGTCACCGACGGCAGCCAGCAGCGTTTTGCCATCGCCTCCATGCCCGGCGTCGAGCGGCTCAGCCTGGACCTGCTGCTGCCGGTGGCCGAGGAGTGCGTGGCGCTGGGCATCCCGGTGATGGCGCTGTTTCCGGTGATCGACGCGTCCCTGAAAACGCCGGACGGCGAGGAAGCGCTGAATCCCGAGGGCCTGGTGCCGCGCGTCGTGCGCGAACTCAAAAAACGCTTTCCAGAGCTCGGCGTGATGACCGACGTGGCGCTCGACCCCTACACCAGCCACGGCCAGGACGGCCTGCCTGACGCCAGCGGCTACATCATGAATGACGAGACACTCGAAGTGCTGGTGCAGCAGGCACTGACACAGGCCGAGGCCGGCGTCGACATCGTCGCGCCCAGCGACATGATGGACGGCCGCATAGGCGCGATCCGCCAGGCGCTGGAAAGCCAGAGCTTCATCCACACCCGCATCATGGCCTACAGCGCCAAATACGCCAGCGCGTTTTACGGGCCGTTTCGCGATGCCGTGGGCTCGTCCGGCAACCTCGGCAAATCCGACAAAAAGGTCTACCAGATGGACCCGGGCAACACCGACGAGGCGCTGCGCGAAGTTGCCATGGACCTGGCCGAAGGCGCGGACATGGTGATGGTCAAGCCCGGCATGCCCTATCTGGACGTGGTGCGCCGCGTGAAAGACGAGTTTCAGGTGCCAACCTTTGCCTACCAGGTCAGCGGCGAGTACGCCATGCTCAAGGCCGCCGCGCAAAACGGCTGGCTTGACCACGATGCGGTGATGATGGAAAGCCTGCTGGCCTTCAAGCGCGCCGGCGCCGACGGCGTGCTGAGCTACTTCGCCATCGAAGCCGCCAAAAAGCTGCGCCAGGCCTGAGCCGGCAGCCCCCACTTAGACGGCCCTGATTGCTATTAATATAATAGCTACTCGCGCTCGTCCTGCCTTGGCTAGAAGCCTGTTTTGCACTTTAAAACGGAGCGAAAGCGTCCATGCGTGTTTTCAACATTACCTCCGGTGGCCCGGGCATCACCGAGACCGACAGCCTGCCGACGCAACTGCCGGCGCAAGGCTTTATCTGGCTCGCCTGTTCGCGCAGCGAGTTTGAGCAGTTGCAGGCGCAGATCCAGGCCATGCTGCTGGCCCTGTGCGGCACCCAGCTGGTGGACCTTCACGTCTCCGACCTGCTGAACAACCAGCTGCCCTCGCACTACGACTACACCTCGCAATACGACATGCTGGTGTTCCGCCGCCTGGCCACCGGCCCCAGGCAAGCCGACCCAGGCGCGCCCGCCGAGCCGGCGCCAGCGCAGCAGGCGCCCATGAAACGCGGCGGACCGCCGGTGCTCAGACGCATTGACACCAGCCCGGTGGGCTTTGCGATTTTTGACCACCTGCTGCTGACGGTGCACCCGAACGACTGCGCCGTGCGCGATGCCTATGCGCTCAAGCTGCTGAGCGCCACCTCGCCCGAGGCGCGCGCCAGCGGCGTCAAGCTGCCCGCCAGCCCGGCCGACCTGATGCTGCGTCTGGTCAACCAGATGGTTGATGGCTATTTGGCGCTGCGGCGCGAGCTGACGCGCCAACTCGACCACTGGCAGGTAGAACTGATCAATCCGCGTACCCGATTTAACAACTGGAATTCGGTACTCGAAGCCCGGCTTGCGCTGCACCAGCTTGACGAAATCTGCGAAGACCAGCGCTCGGCGGTGCAGGACTGGATCGATTCGATTGAAACCTGGCCCGACGGCGAGACGCCGGTCGCCAAGCGCGAACGCGAGCTGCTGAAAATCCGCTCGCGTGACGTGCTCGAGCACATCGAGCGCGTGGTCCACCATGTGCGGCGCATGGAGCAAAGCGCCGAGGCCGCCGTGCAAATGCATTTTTCGGCGCAAAGCCACCGCACCAACGACATCATGCGCACCCTGACCGCGCTCACCGCCATCTTCCTGCCGCTGAACCTGATCACCGGATTTTTCGGCATGAACTTCGAGTTCCTGCCGATCATTCACAGCGCCACCGGTTTCTGGTGGACGCTGGGCTTCATGATCGTGCTGGTGGCGGTGATCGTGCTGGTGTTCTGGCGCAAACGCTATCTGGCCAGAACCGGGCGCTAGGGGACGCGGCAGCCCGGCGGTTCTTGGCGGACTTGGTTGGCCCTGATTTTGCTATAAATTTAATAGCAGCTTGCGCCCGTATCTATTGGGCTGCAGCCTTATTTAATAGTAAAAACCGGGCCTGCGTTGCGCTCTGACGCTGCCCCCCGGTGTCAGAATAGTCGTCGCCTCCGATTTTCCGCAGCCAGTTGAAGAACTCGGCGCGGGCCAGCGCGTTGCGGACTTCGCCCTTGCTCAGCCCAGCATGCACACGGCGGCGCAGTTCTACGCTTTATAGCCAGTCCAGGATGAACAGCGCGCGCTCGATGGGGCCCAGCTCACGCAGGGCCACAGCGAGACCGTTTTGGCGTGGGTAGCTGCCGAGCTTCCTGAGCATCAGTGAGGCCGTCGCCGTGCCCTGCTTGATGGACGTGGCCAACCGCAGGATTTCATTCCAATGGGCGCGGATGTGCTTGATGTTGAGCGTGCCGCCGGTCATCGGCTTGAGCGAGTCATAGGTCGCATCGCCCTTCGGCGGTGATGATGGCGTCCGGCAGCTCGTTGGCTGCTGCCAGGCGGTTGACCGTGGCAAGCTGCGCCTCCAGCAGTGTTAGCCGGTCGTGCAGGTACTGGTCGCAGTCGGTCATCATGGCCAGCGGCAATTCGCTGGACTGCCTTGAGGCTGGCGAACTTTTCGGGCGGCACCAAGTAGTCCTCGAAGTCCTTGAACTGGCTCGAGCCCTGCACCCAGATGTCGCCCGAGCGCAGCGAGTTCTTCAGCTCCGACAGTGCGCACAGTTCATAGTAGCGCCGGTCGATTCCGGCATCGGTCATGACCAGCTTCTGCCAGCGCGGCTTGATGAAGCCGGTCGGCGCATCGGCGGACACCTTGCGGGCGTTTTTCATGCCGCGCAGCACCTCGACGGCCTCGAGCACATTCTTGGCGGCGGGCGCGGCGCGCAATTTGAGCACGTCGAGGAATGCCGGGGCGTAGCAACGCAAAGTGGCGTAGCTCTCGCCAATGCGGTGCAGAAAATCGAAGTCCTCGGGCTGGGCGAGCTTCTGCGCATCGGTGACGCTCTCGGCCAAAGCGTCTTAGGACATGACGGCCTCAATGGCGGCGAACGGGTCGCGTCCCGACTGCTTGGCGTCGATCAGCGCTTGGCCGATGCGCCCGTACAGGCGTACCTTGACGTTGATGGTTTTGCCGGATGCCTGGAACTGCTGGTGATACTTGTTCTTGGCAGCGTTGAACAGCTTGCCCAGAATGCGGTCGTGCAGGTCGATGATTTCGTCGATGACGGTGGCCAAACCCTCGATGGCCAGCGCCACGAGGGTGGCGTAGCGCCGTTGCGGCTCGAACTTGGCCAAGTCGGCGGGCGTCATCTGGCCGCCCTCGCGGGCAATCTTGAGCAGCCGAATCTGGTGAACCAGCCGCTCAATGCCGGTAGGCAAATCGAGTGCCTGCCAAGCTTTGAGACGCTCAATGTGTTCGCGCATGTGGCGGGCGTTCGGTTTGACAGGCGACTGGCGCAGCCAGGCGAGCCAAGTCGTCTTGCCGGTGTCGCGGCGTTTCAGCAGATCGTCGAGGCGATGCCGGTGCCCGTTCGACAGCGGCTCGGGCAAGGCTTCGAAGATGCGCCGGTTGGCGCGGGTGATGGCCTCGGCGCAGACGCGCTCGATGACATCCAGCGTCGGCAATATGGTGTGCCGTTGGCGCAGCGTGTCGAGGACGCTAACAGCCAGCACGATGCCCTTGGCCGTCTGCAAAGCCAATTCGGTGGTGGCATGGACGGCCTGCCGGTAATGCGACAGGCCGAATGGTTCCACGCCCATATATGCACGCAGCTCAAGGAGATGCTCACGCGGGATTTCCTCCCGCTCTGCATACTGCGGCCAGCACGATGAATCGATGCGCAGTTGTCGTCCGATCCATTGCAGCAGTGACATTAACATGGAGGCATTGGGCAACAAACCTTGACCGGGGAAGCGCAGCAAGAACAACTGCACTGCGACGCCCAGGCGATTGGCATCGCCGCGCCGCTGGCGAACCAGCGACAGGTCGTTCTCGCTGAAGGCGTAGTGCCGGATGAGTTCATCTTCGGTATCGGGTGGCAACAGCAGGTTTGCCCGCTCGGCGGCGGACAGGATCGAACGGCGTGGCTTGCAGTCTCCTTCTTTTTGAAATCAAAAGTTTTGAGTAGCTTTTGTGAGAATGAAGGCGTCTACAGGGCGAAATGTCCGCCTAATCTTCTCGAAAAGCATTCTTGAAACGGAGACTCAAGAAGCATGACTTTTAAGAATGCCGAACGGCTATAGAGGACCGACTTTATAGGCGGGGCACTTCGCTTACGTGCTTTGAATTCCGAATTCTGAAGCGACTTCAACTATGACGCTTCTAAGCGAGCTTGAACCGAGCTTCGCCGATAGCACCGATGCAGGTCACAAACATGTTCACCATCTGCTAGGCCGGATTGGGCGGCCATGAACCAATCCGCACTCGTTCAAATCCTTCTGGCGCCCAGACTCCTAGTAGTCCTTCTTGCTTCTGCGCCCTGCAAAATTGAGCGCAGCGATGAAGGCGTTTAGTCGGGGCGCCATAAAGCCGGGCCGCGCTGTTTCTTCGCCTCCAATTTTAAGGACCTGACCCCGTTGACGGTCATCAATGGGCCACTCGACCTCCCCGGCCGGCCTGTGATTGCGCACAAACGCGGCCCAACGATCGGCGGTCCTCCGCTCGACCGTTCGATCAAGCGGCGTGACAGCCCTGCCAATACACTGGCATCCATCCAAGGTTCCAAGAACAAACGGAACCTCGCCACCGTGAACCACGCCGGTACTTGCATTAGGGCCGACGTGATTAAAGTAGTAGCGCCAAGTCGGCGCCTTGGCGCTGTGCAGATAAGCAATGCGCCGCCCAAATGCCGTGAAAAGTGCATCGCGTGCCACTTCGCGGCCGAGCTGACTTTGGTCGGAGACGCCAGGGTACAACGATCGGACAAAAATGCGCGCCTTACCCATTTTCTGTACCAGAACGGCAGGATCGACGCCGAACGACTCCACCACGCTGGCGTCGTCACTGTTGTTGCCGATGATGAGCGGAACAGCATGCTCTCGCCCTTTTTGAAAGGCCTCGAGGAAGGGCATAGGGATGGCCTCGTCGCCAACAATGAAGCTGGGGGCGAGCGATATCTTTTTCCCACGCTCGGCCAGGCGATCTGCGGGAATGCTCCTCAACGATGCCGCGCTTGCCTGGGCACCCGGAAGCCCCATGGCAATAACAAGCGCTACGCCTGTTTCTTGGGCCTTGGCGCGTGAATGGCTCGGGATCCCGTAAGGGCTTTGGGCGATGGCGCCGCTGAACAGCCCTGCGGTTAAAGGCGAGGCCATCAGCGCAAGAACGCTCTGGGCCCCGGCGGACTGGCCTGCTATGGTTACCCTCGCGGGGTCGCCGCCGAAGGCATCGATATTCGATTGAACCCAGCGCAAGGCAGCAATCTGATCGAGTAGTCCGAAGTTGACCGGGCCACCCGGGGTCTCCTGGTCAAGTCCCTTGTGCGCGAAAAAACCAAACGCACCAAGGCGGTAGTTGATCGTCACCACCACGACATCGCGGCGAGCCAGCGCGCTTCCATCGTAGATGGGAAGTCCACCGCTGCCAAAAATGAGGGCGCCGCCGTGAATCCACACCATGACAGGGAGCCCGGCTGTCTGTTCGGCACGCGGGCTGAAGACGTTCAGATACAGACAGTCCTCGTCCAATCTGCCGGGATCACCGCCGTTTTCCAGTGACATGCCACGCGTCTGCATGCAGGACGGGCCGGCAGTGGTGGCCTGCCTGACCGCAGTCCATTTCTCGGTGGACTGCGGCGCGCGCCAACGCAGGGCGCCAACCGGCGGCGCCGCGAAGGGAATACCGCGAAAGATGTTGATGCCGTTGGCCTCCAGCCCTTGAACGGGTCCGGACGCTGTCACGGCCATGGGTGCTTGGGCCAAGCAAGCCATTGGCACAGCAATCAGGAGCGCCAGCACGAGGTTGGCGCTCGACCAAAGTCGTCGAATCATGGTGCCCTTTTCAGTCGCGGAACCGGACAGGCAATGTCACCTTCGGGGCACGCAGTCAGACGGAACAACTCTGCAGTGCGCTGCCTTGTCATCCTGTCGGAGCACTGCCACTGGACCATGGATCGGGCACTTCCGTTTCCCACGGCGCTCGCCTCGAATTGGCAAGTTTCGGTCCTGTAGGCCAGCCAAGATTTTTGCACCCGCCGCCACTGCGATCGCTGCGCCGATGTCAGCGCTGTTTCGATGAGGCGCAACTGCCGGCTCATCCCTGCCGACGCTTCGAGAAACCCTTCGTACGCACAGTCATTCATGCCCACTTGTGTGTCGGCGCCTGCGCATCGAGGCGCATTCGTTTTAACCATGCGCAGTTGCAAAACAGGGGCCGGTGTCGACGCAGGCACCACCGTGTCCGTCGACATCCACATCCCCTGAGGCGTATCTATTCGGGCTCGCAGCACAGTGCGACTCGTGGAAGTGACCAGGCGCTCGTCATAGTCGAGCCGCCAGCGATACGGCGGCCCGGCTACCAGTCGCATGCTGGACGACGCCAGTTCGGTCGCCGGCGCATCGGCTCGGGCGGTGTCCTCGAGGCTAACGACGAGGACGGCACCTGCAGGTGGCAGGATGCGTTCTAGATAGAGCGCTTCGCCTTCCACAGATGCGGCCCAAACAGGTACTGCCTGCAGGAGGCAAATCAGAGCTGCCCAGCGCCACCGAAGCTGAAGAATCGGCATCACTTGGCCTTGGCCAGTTGGCTTAAGTCTGCGGGTCCTTCGATCCCCGCGGCTTGACTGCATTCACCGCTGACAAAACGGTACGCGACGCCCGCCACGGCGGCGCCGAGCAATGGCGCGATCCAGAACAGCCACAGTTGCGACAGCGCCCAGCCGCCCACGATGAATGCCGGCCCGGTGCTGTGCGCTGGGTTTACCGAGGTGTTGGTGACCGGGATGCTGATCAGGTGAATCAGCGTCAGTGCTAAGCCGATAGCGATCGGCGCAAAGCCGGACGGCGCCCGCTCGTCGGTCGCACCTGGGATGATCATTAGCAAGAAAAACGTCATCACGAACCCGCAAACCAAGGCAGCCGTGAGCGAGTAGCCGCCCGGCGAATGCTCGCCGTAGCCGTTTGAGGAAAGGCCGCCTTGGAGGTCGAAACCGGCCTTGCCCGAGGCGATCAAATACGGCACCCTGGCTGCAACGACTGCGCCGGCAACTTGCGCCGCCACGTAGTGCAGCAGATCCTTGGCCTTGAAGCGGCCGCCGACCACCAGACCCAAGGAAACGGCAGGGTTCAGATGACAGCCGGATACGTGGCCGACAGCGTAGGCCATCGTGAGAACGGTCAGGCCGAAAGCGAGCGAAAAGCCAGCAAAACCTATCCCCGGTCCCGGAAAGGCAGCGGCAAGTACGGCACTGACGCAACCTCCTAGCACTAGCCACATGGTGCTAAAGATTTCAGCGGCTAGACGATTGCTTAAGGGCATTTTCCACTCCACTTCATGTTTATGTTTATGTTTATGAAAGTGGTTTTTGGTGGCGCATTCACACCTCAAAATTATGCTACCGCCCTCAGCAAAGAGAGTCCACGCTTCAAACGTAATAAAGCGTGCGCAAACTACTTTTTCCCGTGGATGACCATTGGACTTCCCGGAATCGGGTATTCGTAGCAGTCGGCTTCCGCTGCTCATGAGTCATTTGCGCTACCTCCAGACTGGCCTTTTCAAATTTCGCCTGTAGCGCCGGCGGGCCTGGCTTTTCAAGATAACAACCATTGATAAAAACCGTTGAACTAAACCGCTATGCGGTGGCAGGTGTGCGAAGGTCGACAGTGCGTTTTCGTCCTGCGCGGTGCTTGCCTTAAACGGCATTGAGGTGAACCCTCGGAGGTGGGGAACGGTCCTCGCTTTCAAAGAGATTTGTCATGACACCTCTTCGCCAACGCATGATCGATGCGATGGTGCTGCGCGGCTTTGCCCGGCGCACCTAATGGACCTATGTGACGGCCGTCAAGCAGCTGGCGCGCTACCACGGCTGCAGCCCGGCGTTGCTGAACGATCAGTAGATACAGGCGTACCTGCTGCATCTGCTCCAGGAGCGCCACCGCTGACGCTCGACCGTCAACACATCCTCTTGCGCCATCCGGTTTCTGGTCCGCGACATGCTGGGCCAAACCAAGCGCCGCGTCAAGATCCCGCTGGGGCGAATCCCGCAGCGCCTGCCCGAGTTGCTCTCGCGCGCCGAAGTGGCCGCCTTGCTGGACGCGCCAATGCCCATCAAGGCGCGCACCTTCCTGATGACCGCCTATGCCAGCGGCCTGCGCCTCAATGAGTTGTGTCACCTGCGCGGCTGCGCCATCGGCTTCGTGACAACGGCACAGCGTCATGCCGGCCTGGACAGGACATTGCTTGAGGAGCGCGCACTCGTCTATGAACGGGCACGCCAAGAAAAATCCTCAGCGCTGGTCAGGGCAGCCTCGCCAGTGGGCGCGTGTCGACGTCGTTCACCGCAACCCCGACACACCGCAAATCAAGGAGCCTTAGCACATTCAAAAAGCAGCCTGACTCACTTCACTTCAGGCGACAACTTCCTTGACAGCCACCGCTGCCGCCAGCCGCCGTTTCAAACCCAGGGCTGCGCCAGTCCTTCGGCGTTGAACGCCCGGACGACCGCCGGGCGCGCCAGCACGCGTTGCAAATACGGTCCAAGCTGCGCGCGGTTGCGCGCGGGCCTGCCGAAGCTACGGGTCCAGCGGCACAGCATCATGGCGTAGGCGTCGAGTGCCGTGTACTGGTTCCCCAGCAGCCACGGGCCTTTGTTAAACGCCAGCTCGCTGTCCAGTTGGTCAAGCAGCACGTTCACCCTGGCTTCGGCATGGCTTCGCAGCTCGGCGGCGCCCGCCGGGTTGCTGGCATTCATCCAGCGCTCCGGGTAAAAGCAGATGCTCAGCGTGGCCTGCAGCGTGTTGGTGAGCCACATCAGCCACTTGTAGAAATGCGCGCGTTCAGGGCTGCCGAGGGCTGGCGCCAGCGCGGCCTCGGGGTGGCTGTCGCACAGGTACAGGCAGATCGCAGCCGACTCGTAGAGCACCAGATCGCCCTCGGTCAGCACCGGAATCAGCCCGTTCGGGTTGAGTTGAAGGTATTGCTGCGTCTTGTGCACGCCTTGCGTGCGGTCCACCAGCACCAGTTGGAAGGGCGCGCCTATCTCTTCAAGCAGGACATGCGGCGCCATGCTGGCGGTGCTGGGGAAGTAGTGGAGCTGGATCATGGAACTTTTTCGCTTTTCAAGGAAGGCCGCTTGGGCGTTGCCAGTGTTTCTAATCAGTGTGGTGGGAAAGGCGCGCCGTAAGTAGCCAGGCAGGAGAGGTTACATCATGGACCCGCCGCCCAATTGGCAGTCAACCCCGATCCACTCAGGCTCACCACGATTTGAGCCGCAAGCTCGCTTGCGCGCGCCTGGTTGCTGCGTTCACTACTTGCATCACCGAACGCAGCGGCGGACCGGGCGAGCGCACGGTGGCACTCGCACGCGAGCCGGACGTGCCCGATCTGTTCGGCCAGCGTCACTGCCAGTGTCAACTCCTCGCGCGCAGATTCATACGCATTGACGGCCAGCCACGCCAGACCGCGCAAGCGATGAGCTTGTCCGATCATCTCCCGCATGTCGCCGCGCGCTGCCAGCGCCAGCAACTGGTCCGCACGCGTGATGCAACCATCGGCTTCGCCAGCCAGCAGCGCCACCTCGGCGAGCGCCTCCAGGCAGCGCAGCGTCAGCCAGGCTTCGCTGTGATCTTGCGAATACTGTAAAGCCGCTTGCATTGCGGCCTGATCAATCGGACGACCAAGACGCAGTTGTGCAATCACCCCGTTGGCTTGCAAGCGGGGCCGCCAGTACATGATCCCGGCGTCGCGCGCGAGGCCCAGGCCGCGTTCAAAGTGCTGCAACGCCGGCTCGGGCCGGTTCAGATCGAGCAACAGACAGCCTAGCGCGTCATGCGCCATGATCTGGTAGCGATGCAGCCTCAGGGTCTCCAGGCGGGGCAGCGCTTCGTTCAAATCCGCCCAGGCCGAGCCAAACTTGCCGAGCGCCAACTGCACATGGGCGCGTCCTATCAGTGTCGGACCCAGATGCCACTGCAGGTCGGCGGCGCGCGCGATGACCAGCGCGCCATCGAAGTGCGTCAAGGCGCGCCGATAGTCAGCCAGCCCCATATGACCGGTGCAAGCCCAGCCTATCATCATCAGGTTCTCCGATTCATAGCTCTTGTCCCCGATGCCGCGCGCCAGGTCAAGGGAACGCGAGAAAGAGACGATCGCCGCGGCCGGTTCAGCGTTGGCGAAATACGCTTCCCCCCGACCATGAAACGCCTGCACGGCGACCAGATCCGTCAGGCGCAAACTCTCGCAAATATCCACCGCCTGCTGGTGATACGTGATCGCCAGGTCGTTACGGCCATTGCTCCAGGCCACCGTCCCCAGGTGATACAAGGTATCGGCCGCATGGCGTTCATCACCCATGGCACGCGACGCCTTGAGCGCCTCGTCCAGACAGACAACAGCCTGCTCGTAGGCGTCGGCGCGTCGATAGGCCATGCCGAGTTGAATCAACACGTCGCGTGCATGTTCGTGCTCGCCCAGCGCGCGCGCCGCCTTAATTACGTGCTGAAAGTCGGTCACCGCACCCTCGATCTGGCCGGCCTGCACGCGCGCCACGCCACGCCGCTCGTACAGGGCGAGTTGCTGCGCTGGCGTTGCCGCGTCCGGGTGGGATTGCAGCAGCGCCACGGCGCGATCAAACCACTGCAGCGATTCGCGCATCGCAAACAGCTGCTGTGTGTGCTCGGCGGCCAAACCCAGGTAAAGCAGCGCCTTGGGCCACACGTTGCCGCGCTCATAGTGCTCGGCCAGGCGGGCGTCGTGCTCATGCGCTGCGCTTTCAGGGTGTTGCTCCAGCCGTTCTGCCAGCGCCCGGTGCAGCAGCACGCGCCGGGCCATGCCGATATCCCGGTACACCACCTCTCGCACCTTGTCGTGACTGAAATCATAAAAGCCGCTTTCCTGATCCTCACGCAAAAGCCGACGCTTGACCAGCGACTCCATGGCGTGCAGAAAGCGCTCCTCGGGTATCCGGGTCAGCGCCAGCAAAGTCTCGAAGTCGAAGCGCCGCCCGAGCACCGCCGCCACGTCGAGCAGCGGCCGATCTTCATGCGGCACACGGGCCAGGCGTCCGCGCACCGAGTCACGCAGGGCGTCCGGCAGCGGCAGGCTGCCCGCATCCCTGACCGCGCATTCGCCTTCGCTCAGCGAGTGCAGGATAGACCAGAGGAAGAACGGATTGCCGTCGGTTTCACGGTGCAGTCGGGCGGCGAGATCGGGCGCACTTAGTTTTGGGTCGTTCAGCCGTTCGAGCAGCATGTCGGTATCGCCTGGCCCGAGGCGCGCCAGCGCCATGTGCCGCGTATGCGGTTCACGGCGCAGGCTCTCCACCAGGCTGGCGAGACGTTCGTTGTTGCCCAGCTCGTCGTCCCGATAGGCACAGGCGAGGAGCACCGGCCGGTTCGCAATCTGGCGCGCCAGAAAATGCAGGAAGCGCAGGCTGGCGTCGTCGGCCCATTGAATGTCGTCGATCATGACAATCAACTGCCGGTCTTGTCCCAGCGCTTCGAAGAGCTGCACCAGCGCATGGAACAGGCGCGCCTGGCGCGCCTCGGGAAAGTCCGCCGCCAGCGGCAGCAAGTCAAGGAGGCGGGCGGCCACGGCTGGCACCAGCGTGGCGATCTCGGCCAGCAGGATCGGTGTGATCTTGCGCAGCCGGGCCTCGGCAGCGGCCGCGCACGCCTGCGTGGCGAGATCGATGACCGGCTGGTACGCTATCGCGCGCTCGATCTCGTAGCAGTTCGAGACCAGCACCGGCAAGGCTCGCTGGCGCGCATAACAGGCCACCTCAAACATCAGCCGGCTCTTGCCGATGCCGGCCTCGCCTTCGATCAGTACCACCTGACCGCGGCCCCCCGTGAGCCTGGCGATCAGGCCGAGAAACTGTCCGTATTCGTTGTTGCGCCCGACGAAGGGGGACTTCAGATCACATGCAGGCGCGACTCCATCGCTGGCGCCTGCGATGCTCATGACCTCGACCGGCAACGAATCAAGCGGCAGGCGGTTGGCAGTTTGCAGGGAGCGGGCGGCTTGCAAAAACGCCGCCCGCTCATGCGCGGGTATAGCGAGCTGCTCAGCTAGGCGTTGCGCCAGGCCCCGGGACGGCCGGCGTTCCTCGGCTTCGATCTTTTTGATGGCGGCCTGCGAACAACTGACTTTCTGCGCCAACGCGTCCTGCGTCAGATCGAGCGCTTTGCGCCGGCGCCGCAACCAGTAGCCGAAAGAGTTGCCCTGCTCAATCATGTTCGGTGCCTGTCCTTGTAGCCCGTATCGCCATATCTTATGCCTGCGGCCTGCAACTGTCCCCCTTTTTGTCTCCCTGTCTGTCTATTTTGGGGTGACCTTGCGGCGATGCCGATGGGGTGCAATGCATGTACGTGTTCCAGAACCGCGAATGCGTTCGATGACAGTGAAATCAACGAAAGACCGAAAACATCAAAAGGAGTTTTCTATGACAACGACACTTTATCAACGACTCGGCGGAGCTGAAGGAATGACACAGCTTGTCAATGATGTGATTGGCGCACATTTGGCCAACCCCCTCGTCAAGACCCGCTTCGAGAACGTCAAGGACCTGAACCATCTCAAGCTGATGGCATGCCAGTTTTTCAGCGCCGGCTCAGGCTGCACCGACCCCTACACCGGCAAGGACATGCTTGCAGCACACAAGGGCATGAACATCAGCGAGCAGGAGTACCTGGCAGCAACAGATGACATCGTGGGGGCGATGAACAAGAACGGCATAGACGAGGATTCGAAGAAGGATGTCATCGCCATCCTTTACTCGCTCAAGAACCAGATCATCCGCGTATGAACAAGCGAGAGGTGGTGGCAGGATTCAATTAGTGGCAAATAGGCCTGATCCCACGCCGTCCACCGACGCGGCAGCATTCAATCACAACCCTTTTTCCATCGACAGGAGAAGCAACATGACACCCCAATTCGAATTACGTCATTACGCAGCCGCTGCGGTATTGGCATTTTCTGCGCCCTTGAGCTGGGCGCAAGCCAGCCATCACATGATGGGCGATCCCGACAAGCTCAACTGGGGGGCGGTACCGTCCTTGCCCAAGGGAGCGCAGCTTGTGGTGATCGAGGGGCCCATGAACGAAGCCGTGCCATTTACAGTGCGGCTGAAGTTCCCTGCCAACTACCGGATTCCACCGCACTGGCACCCGGCGGTGGAGCGCGTGACGGTGCTCTCGGGAACCTTCAACATGGGTACCGGCGACAGCTTCGACAGCAGCAAGACGCAGGCGCTCAATCCCGGCGGCATTGCGATCATGCCCGCCCAGAGCCGCCACTTCGCGTGGACCGCAAGTGAAACCGTGGTGCAGTTGCACGGTACCGGTCCTTGGGGCGTCACCTACGTCAACCCCGCTGACGACCCCAGAACAAAGTAAAGCCCTAACCAGGAGAGCCTTCATGGAAACCGTATTCCCCCAACCCGTGGCCGATTTGGCTGCGCTCAAGCTCAAGCAGCAGGCCGCCTGGTCTGCAGGCGACTATGCCGTTATTGGAACAACGCTGCAGATCGTCGGCGAGACGCTGTGCGAAGCGCTCGATTTGCGGGCTGGCGAACGTGTGCTGGATGTCGCCGCCGGCAATGGCAACGCCACGCTGGCGGCGGCGCGGCGCTGGTGCGACGTTGTCTCGACCGACTATGTCGGCGCTTTGCTCGAACGTGGCAAGGCGCGGGCGAGCGCCGAAGGGCTGGCTGTGCAGTTCGAAGAAGCCGACGCCGAAAACCTCCCTTACGCGGACGCCTCGTTTGACGTCGTGCTGTCCACTTTCGGCGTGATGTTTACGCCCAACCAGCAGCGGGCGGCGAGTGAACTCGCGCGTGTGTGCAAATCAGGCGGCTCGATCGGCCTGGCGAACTGGACACCGCCCGGCTTCATCGGCGAGTTGTTCAAGCTGATCGGCCGCTACATTCCCCCGCCCACCGGCGTCAAGTCACCGTCGCTGTGGGGTACTGAAGAACGTCTGCGCGAGTTGTTCGGCGAGCGCATCGCCACGCTCAAAACCGAGCGAAAAAACTTCGTCTTTCGCTACCGCGCACCGCAGCATTGGCTTGACACCTTTCGCACCTACTACGGTCCGGTGCAAAAAGCGTTCCTTGCGGTGGGGGCCGCTCGGGAGGAGGCGCTGGCTGCCGATTTGATCCGACTCGTGCAACAGTTCAATCACGCAACCGACGGAGCCATGGTCGTGCCGAGCGAGTACCTTGAAGTCGTGATCAGGAAACGATGACTGCGCGCAAGATCTGCGGCGCGGGGCCGCCGATCCCGCCATCCGCCAGGCCACTTACAGGAGGCGTGCGCCACGCGGCTGGGGATGCGCGCCATCCGCTATTTAATTAATAGCGCTTTGCGCCCGTCCTGTATGGGCTACAGGCCAAAATGACCTTGGAAACGAGGCAAAACGCAGTTCAGGCGAGCTGGTTGGCAAAGAAGGCCAGCGAGCGCGTCCGCGCCAGATTGGCCGCCGCTTCGTTGTAGGAGCCGCGCTGGTCGCAGTTAAAGCCGTGGTTGGCCGGGTACACATGTACCTCGACTTCCGGGTGCGCCTTGGTAAACGCCTGAATGCCTTCCATGGGAATCCAGTGGTCCTGGTCGCCGAAGTGCGCCAGCACCGGGCACTGCGGCTGGCGCGCGATTTCGTCTTCGGCCGTGATGCCGCCGCCGTAGTAAACCACGGCAGCGGACAGCCCCTTGAGCAGACAGGCGGCTTTCCAGGTGAGCAGGCCGCCCCAGCAAAAGCCAACAATCCCGACCTTGCCGCCGCCGGCCTGGCCCGCATGGTCGATGGCGGCCTGAATGTCCTGCAGCACGCCGGCGCCGGGCAAGGCATCAACGGCGGTTTTCAATTCAAAGCCGGCGCCCATGTCGGCCTCGGAATAGCTCAGGTCCACGCCCGGTTTAACGCGCTCGAACGTCGCCGGCGCAATCGCCAGATAGCCTTCTGCGGCAAAGCGGTCGGCCACCGAGCGGATGTGCGAATTGACGCCAAAGATTTCCTGCACGACGACAATGGCGCCGCGCGGCTTGCCCTGGGGCTCGGCCACGTAAGCGGGCAGGCTGAAGCCGTCGGCGGCCTTGAGGGTGATGAATTGACCCATGATGAAATACTCCTTTGAATGTTTGCGTTGAGATTGGTGAATGTTTTATTGCCGCAGAATTGACTGATTCGCGGCCCGTTTCACGCCGCCGCCTGCAGCTTGCGCTCGACAAAATCAAGCCGATCCTGGCCCCAGAACAGCTCGCCGCCCGCCACATAGCTGGGCGCGCCAAACACGCCGGCATCTATCGCGCGCTGGGTATTGGCTTCGTAGCGCTGCTGCACCGCCGGCTCGCGCGATTGCGCCAGCCGCTGAGCGCTCAGGCCGCATTCGGCCAGCAGCTCGGCCAGCACCTGCGCATCGGCAATGTTGCGCTCGCGCACCCACACGGCACTGAAAATGGCGCCGCCGATCTGCAGGGCCGCGTCGGCGCCGTCGTGCAATTCCACGGCGACGATCAGGCGCGATGCGTCGTCGCCGGCCACCGGGAAATATTTGGGATGAAGATTGAGCGGCGCATGCAGCTGGTCGGAATAGCGCTGCAGCTCAAGCAGCCGGTAGGCCTGGCGCTGCGGTGCGCGCTGGCCCAGCGGCAGGCCGCCGGAAATTGGGAAGATTTTGCCGCCCAGATCAATCGGCAGCACCCGCACGCTGGCGCCGGCGGCGCGCGCGATCTGCGCAAAGCGCTCGTGGCCGAGGTAAGTCCAGGGGCTTTGCGGCGTGAAGTAATAGTCCACAGTAGTGCTCAAAATCGTCTCCGCAATGGGGGAATTGGGTGAATCGGGTTTGCGGAATAATTTCCGGTCCGGCGCGCTGCCGGTTTTACAGTACATTGATTTGCCTTGATCCCGTTTTTAACCGGGATTGGCATTGTCTGCAGGAGTCTGATTTGTCCAAACTTGTCTTGATCACGGGCGCATCGCGCGGTATTGGCGCTGCCACGGCGTTGCTGGCGGCGCGCCAGGGCTACACGGTCGCCGTCAACTACAGCAGCAACGCGCAGGCGGCCGATGCCGTGGTGCGCCAGATCGGGCAGGCGGGCGGTCAGGCCATCGCGCTGCAGGCCGATGTGGCCGAAGAGGCGCAGGTGCTGGCGATGTTTGAACAGCTCGACGCGCGCTTCGGCCGCTTGAGTGCACTCGTCAACAACGCCGGCGTGGTAGACCAGACCAGCCGCGTCGATGGCATGTCGCTGGCGCGGCTGCAGCGCATGTTTGCGGTCAATGTGTTCGGCTCGTTTGTCTGCGCGCGTGAGGCCGTCAAGCGCATGAGCAGGCGCTACGGCGGCAGCGGCGGCGCGATTGTCAATGTGTCGAGCGCCGCGTCGCGGCTGGGCTCGCCCGGCCAGTATGTGGACTACGCGGCGGCCAAGGGCGCGATTGACACCTTCACCATCGGCCTGGCCAAGGAAGTGGCGCTAGAGGGCATTCGCGTCAACGCGGTGCGCCCCGGCATCATAGACACCGAGATCCACGCTTCGGGCGGCCTGCCCACGCGCGCGCGCGACGTTGCGCCGCAAGTGCCGATGCAGCGCGCCGGCAGCGCCGAAGAGGTGGCCGAGGCGATTGTCTGGCTGCTTGGCGACCAAGCGAGCTACAGCACCGGCTCTTTTATAGACGTGGCGGGCGGACGCTAATGGATATGGCCCCCACGCTTTTCACTTCGTGTAATGCGCTGCCCCCCCGAGGGGGCTGGCCTTGCTTGGGGCGGCCCGGCGCGGCGGCCGTTACGCCACAGAAGACCAAGGATTTATGGACTTTAAACCGCTGATCACACTGCTGGCCATCGTCAATCCGCTGGCCATCGTGCCGTTTTTCATTCACTACACGCAGGGCTTTTCCAAAGAGCAGCGCCAGCGCACCATTGCCACCGCGTCGTTCAGCGCCTTTGTCGTGATTGCCGTCAGCGCCTTGCTGGGTTTGCAGATTCTTGACTTCTTCAACATCTCGCTGGCGAGCTTTCAGGTGGGCGGCGGCATGCTGCTGCTGATCAGCTCGATGAACATGCTGAACGCGCAGCCGGCCGAGGCCAAATCCAATACCAATGAACTCGAAGACGGCGCACAAAAGGCAGCCATGGGCGCCAGCATTGCCGTGGTGCCGCTGACGATTCCGCTGCTGACCGGGCCGGCCACCATGTCCACGGTGGTGATTTATGCGGAAAAGGCCAAGACCTTCTCCCAGCTGGCCACGCTGGTCGGCTACGGCGTGGTGATAGGCCTGGCGACGGCGCTGTGCTTTTCGCTGGCGCAACCGATTGCCCGCGTGCTCGGCAAAACCGGCATCAACGTGATGACGCGCTTGATGGGTTTGATCCTGGCGGCGCTTGCGGTGGAAGTCATGGCCGATGGTCTGGGCAAGCTGTTTCCGCTCCTGCGAGGCTGACGGTTTTACCTACCCGCACCTGAGGACAAAAGGATTGCAGCCTATGTGCACCTGTCGTTTCTTGCTATTTTTTATGTAGTAATTTAATTAGCTGGTTGCTGGTATTGCGCAGGCGCTGCGCCATCAGCTGGGTGATGTTGACCAGCAGCTTGGCGGCCACGGCGGGGTGGTCGCGAATCAGCAGGCCAATCTCGTGGCGCCCCAGCACGGCCGCCTCAACCTCTTCAATCGCGGTGCAGCTGGCAAAGCGCGGCTCGCCGTCGAGCAGCGACATTTCACCGAGCGCCGTGCCGCGCCTGACCACGCCGACACGCGTGACTTCCGGGGAGGCAGGCGGCGAAGCAGCGTCAGAAGCGCCGATAGCGCCGTTAGCGTCGTTAGCTGCATTGAAACCGGCGGGTATACCGATGGCGGCCGCCTCTGGCGCTATGCCGCCAGGCGGCGCTTCACCGTCGCGCCAGACGCGCTTGGTCACGTCGACAGTGCCTTTGAGTACCAGCATCATCCACTCGCCGGCCTCACCTTCGCGCATCATGAGTTGACCGGGCTCGGCCCGCACCAGCCGCAGCGAGGCGCCCAGCACGTCGGCCTCGGTCGGGCTGAAGTCTTGCAGCAGCGGCGCGTGTTGCAGCAGGTCGGGACCGTAGGCGCTGATCTTTTCGCAGCAGCCGAAGACGCGCAGACCGGCGGCGTCGAGTTGTTGTTCCAGCGTTTTCATGGCGGGTTCAGGGTGCGCGGCCGGGGCGTTAGCGCGCCGGCGTTTGTTGCAGCCATTGGTCGAGCTCTTCAATGGCGGCGTCGGTGGCCGCAGTGAGCGCGCGCACGCCGCCGGGCGCATCGGCCGACGCGGCGGGCCGCTGCACTACGACGAGGCGCTGGCCCAGCAGTTTTTCTCCGGCAGGCGTGAGCTCCAGCAAGGTGGCGCGCAGCCGGATCAGCCCAACGCTGGCCTCGGGGGCGCTGAACAGCTGGCTGAACTCCTGCAGCTCCAGCCGCAGCTGCAGCGGCAGCACGGCGTTCTGGCTGCGGTTCAGGGCGGCGCCCTCGCCGATGCGAAATACCGTGCGGCGCTGGCCCAGCTGCTCGCGCAGGCGCTGCTGCACCAGTTGCGCCGCCGGCTTGCTCCAGCGCGCCTGCGCGTAAGGCCGCAGCTGCTGCACGTCGGTGTAGCCCAGGCGGTACAACACCGCCAGGTTATCGATCGCGCCGCCGGTCGTGCTGATGTCGTCGATCGCCAGCGGTAATAGTGGCAATGGCGACGGCAGCGGCGCCTGACGCGTGGCCGATGGCGTGAAGGCTTGTGCCGTCAGCGCACCGGGGCCAAAGTCGTACATGCTGGGACGCGTTGGCTTGTCGGGCAGCGCCGAGCAGCCGGCCAGCGCCACAGCCCCAAAAAAAGTGACAAATTGGCCTCTAGCCCAATGAACACGGGCGCAAGCAGATATTAATTTAATAGCATGTCGAGGCAGGATGAAAAATCGGATGTTCATTTTTTGCCTCCGTTGGCGGAAAAGCCGGGCTCGCCCGGACCGGGCAGCGGCGGGCCGTTGCCGAAAATCAGCGCCTGCGGGTTGTCATCGACGGCGTTCACGGTGCGGCGCAACTGGCGCATGGTGCGCGCGGTTTCATCGGCCACTTCGCCAAGCTTGGGCAGTGTGGCGGCGCTGAAGGTTTCGACGCCGTTGGCCAGCGCGGTGCCGCCATCGCTGAGCTTGTCGAGCGCGCCGCCTTTGGCGTTGAGGCGCCGCGAGGTGGCGCCGACATCGTCGCTGGCGGCTTTCAGTGACTGCATGGTGGAGCGCGCGTCGCGCGACAGCGCCGGCAGCGTCGCCACGGTGGGCTCCAGCCCCTGGGCGATGCGGTTAATGCTGCCGGCCGCTTCGCTCAGCTGCTTGACGGCAGTGGTAATGGCCTGCCGGTTTTCATCGGACAGCAGTTTGTTCAGTCGGACACTGGCCTGCTCGACCTGGTCGAAAATCACGTCGCCCTGTTTGAGCAGTTTGTCGATGCCGCCCGGCTTGAGCGGAATGCGCGGCGGGTCGCTGTCGTTGGGCTGCAGGCGCTCGGTCGAGCCGCCGTCGTCATCGAGCTGGATGTAACCCAACCCAGTCACGCCCTGCGACGCCACGGTGGCAAAGGTTGACCGGGTGACTGGCGCGGCGCGGTCTACCGAGATGCCAACCAGCACGTTGCCCTTGACCTTGGCATCGAAACCGATGGACTCGACCTTGCCGACCGGCACGCCGCGAAAGCGCACGGCCGACTGCGTCTGCAAGCCCGAAATGGTTTCGCCGGTGCTCATTTCATACAGGTCGCGCTTGGTGTTGTCGCGCGTCAGCCAGACGGCCAGCAGCGCCAGCAGTGCGCTGACCACCAGCACAAAGACGCCGGCGGCCAGGGCATGGGCTTTGTTTTCCATTTCAACCACCTTCCAATAGGTTAAACAGGCTCACTAAACTAAACCGTGAACGGGTATTCGCGCAGTAGCGCCATCGCGCGCTGGCCCCGCTCACCGAGGAAAAATTCGTGGATGAAGGGGTGCGCGAAAGCCACCACTTCACGCGGCACGTCGTTGACGATGACCTTCTGCTCGGCCAGCACGGCAATGCGCGTGCTCAGCTCGAACAGCGTGTCCAGATCGTGCGTCACCATCACCACCGTCAGCTCCATGCCCTTGTGCAGGGCCCGCAGCAGCGTGCAAAAGCCGTCGGCGCTCTCCGGGTCCAGCCCGGCCGTCGGCTCGTCGAGCAGCAGCAGCGGCGGGTCCATGATGAGGGCGCGCGCCAGCGCCACCCGCTTGACCATGCCGCCCGACAGGTCGCTGGGCATGCGTTCGGCCACCTCCGGGCCCAGGCCCACCATTTGCAGCTTGACCATGGCAGCATCCAGGATCAGCGCGTCCGGCAGGGTCTTGAGCTCGCGCAGCGGAAAGGCGATGTTTTCCAGCACGGTGAAGGCCGAAAACAGCGCGCCATGCTGAAACAGCATGCCGACGCGGCTGGCCGCACCGCGCTTGCCCAGCTCGGCGGCCGGTTTGCCGAGCACCGTGATCTCGCCCTGGGTCGGCGTTTCAAGCCCCAGCATCTGGCGCAGCAGCACGGTCTTGCCGGTGCCCGAGCCGCCCACCAGCGACAGCACCTCGCCGCGTTCTACCGTCAGGTCCAGGTCCTTGTGCACCACGGTCTGCTTGTCGCCGTTGGGGAAGACGGTCCAGAGTTTTTTGATCTCGACGACAGCCTCACTCATTGTGGGCAGCCAGTGGCACCGCGCCAGCAAGGCGTAGCAGCAGCATGGAAAAAAGCCAACGGGCGAGCATGGGGGGTCATCGGCCACCGCCCCTCGCCATCCCCGCATTCCCAAGCAGGGGCCGCGGAACCGGCTTCGCCGGGCCGCAGGCGCAGGCCTTGCAGGCCGCACGACTGCGGGACGCAGCCGCTCTTCATGCCGTCCAAGCCTGCGCCGGCAGGCTCGGAGCCGCGGCACTCAGCCCCCTCGGGGGGCAGCGCAGTACGCGAAGCGACAAGCGTGGGGGTCATATACCAATACTTCTGAACAATACAGCGAACAGTGCATCGACCAGAATCACCACGGTGATGGAGGTCACCACCGAGGCGGTCGTGCCCTGCCCCAAGCTTTCGGTATTGGGCTTGACGCGCAAGCCGAAATGACAGCCAACCAGCGCAATCAGCAGGCCAAAGACGACGGACTTGGCGCTGGCCAAGGTGAGATTAGAGGCTTGCACCGCCGCCGGCAGCGAGTTGATGAAAAACGACGGCGACACGCCCATCGCAATGTAAGAGGCCAGCATGCCGCCGAGCAAGGCCGCCAGGGTGGTCCAGACGCTGATCAGCGGCATCACCACGGCCAGCGCCAACGCGCGCGGCATCACCAGCCGAAAGCCGCGCGAAATGCCCATGACGCGCATGGCATCGATCTCTTCGGTGACCCGCATCACGCCAATCTGCGCGGTGATGGCCGAGCCGGAGCGCCCGGCGATCAGGATGGCGGCCAGCACGGGCCCGAGCTCGCGGATCAGCGAGATGCCCAGAATATTGACGATGAAGGCGTCTGCGCCAAACTGGCGCAGCTGCTGCGAGATCAGGTAGGCCAGCACCACGCCAATCAGAAAGCCGACCAGCGCGGTGATGGGCAGCGCGGTGGCGCCAATATGGTAGAGATGGCCGGACAGATCGCGCCAGGGGCCTTGCTGCGGCCGCCTGATGAGGCGAATGATGTCGAACAGCAGCTGGCCGACCAAGCGCACCAGGCCTTTGCAGTGGTCGGCCAAACTAAACGCCCGCATGCCCCAGACGATCAAGGGCTCGGTCCAGTTGGCCTTGGCGGCTTGCGGCGGGCTGCAGGTGAACTGGGCCACGGTTTCGAGCAGCGCGCGCTGGCTGGGCTCCAGCTGCAGTTGCGCTGGCCAACTGCGGCCCCAGTGGTTCCACAGCACCTGGGCGCCCAGGTGGTCGAGCTTTTCCATTTGGCCTAGATCCCATCGCCGGGCGCCATTTTCATCGTCGGCCCCGCGCAGGCTGCCAAGCTGCGCCGTCAGCGCAGCCCAAACCTGCTTGCGCGTGAGGCCAGCCGCCGTCCATTCGCCCAGCACCAGCAGCAAAGGGCCTTCGGGCGAGTCCTGCTGTTCAATGCGGGGGGTGGAATTTTCGGCAGGCATGGGGGAATAAATTGGTCGGCAACTTTCTGGCGCAAACACAAAATTACATGGTAACTGCGGAAAATGGCCAGCAGGCAAGCATCGGCGCTCTTTCGTTCTTATCCTACAGTCGGCCTGACGCGTCGCCGTTTGTCACAATCCGGGGTGAAGCTTCGCGCTGCGACTGGCTAGCCGCCACAATACAGCGAACCAAAAGACAAGAAAAACAGCCATGCAAGACGAGACCCAGGTTTTTGACTACATCATCATCGGCGCCGGCACAGCCGGCTGCCTGCTGGCCAACCGCCTGAGCGCGGACGCCTCCAAGCGCGTGCTGCTGCTGGAGGCCGGCCGCAAGGACGATTACCACTGGATCCACATTCCGGTGGGTTACCTGCACTGCATCGGCAACCCACGTACCGACTGGCTGTACAACACCGAACCCGACGCCGGGCTGAATGGCCGGGCGCTGCGCTACCCGCGCGGCAAGACGCTGGGCGGCTGCTCCAGCATCAACGGCATGATTTACATGCGCGGCCAGGCCCGCGATTACGACGGCTGGGCACAGCTGAGCGGCGACAGCGCCTGGCGCTGGGACAACGTGCTGCCGCATTTCAAGCTGCATGAAGACCATTACAAGGGCGCGAACGCTGTGCATGGCGCGGCCGGCGTAGTGCCCAGGCTGTTGCAGGACGAGCGCAACCCCTACCAGCAGGCACTGCGCCACCGCAAGGCGGGCGGCGAGTGGCGCATTGAAAAGCAGCGGCTGCGCTGGGACATTCTGGACGCCTTTGCCGAGGCCGCGCAGCAGGCGGGCATTCCGGCGACGGACGACTTCAACTGCGGCAACAACGAGGGCGTCGGCTACTTTGAGGTGAACCAGAAAAACGGCTGGCGCTGGAATACCGCCAAGGCGTTTTTGCGGCCGACCTGCTATGCCCGGCCAAATTTTGAACTGTGGACCAGCGCCCAGGTGTGCAAGCTGCTGATCGGGCCCCAGCCCGACGGCAGCCAGCGCTGCACCGGCGCCGAGGTCTGGACCGGACACGAACGCGTGACGGTGCTGGCGACGCGCGACTCGGGGACCATGGGCGAAGTGATTCTGTGCGCCGGCAGCATCGGTTCGCCGCAGATTTTGCAGCTCTCGGGCATAGGCCCGGGCGCCTTGCTGCAGCAGCACGGCATTGCGGTCAAGCAAGACCTGCCCGGCGTCGGCGCGAATCTGCAGGACCACCTGCAGATCCGCTCGGTCTACAAAGTGCAGGCCAAGGCGGGCAGCCCGCACAGCGAGCGCTGGGGCCTGTCGCTCAACACCATGGCCAGCACACTCTGGGGCAAGGCGCGCATCGGGCTGGAATATGCACTGCACCGCACCGGGCCCATGAGCATGGCGCCGTCGCAGCTGGGTGCCTTCACGCGCAGTTCGCCCGATCAGCCTTACCCGAACATTGAATACCACGTCCAGCCGCTGTCGCTGGAGGCCTTCGGCGAGCCACTGCACGGCTTTAACGCGTTTACCGCCAGTGTCTGCAATCTGAATCCGACCAGCCGCGGCAGCGTACAGATTAAAACCGCGCACTTTGAAGACGCGCCAGCGATTGCGCCCAACTACCTGAGCACGGCCGAAGACCGCCAGGTGGCGGCCGACTCGCTGCGCGTGACGCGCCACATCGTCAGCCAGCACGCGCTGGCCAGCTACCAGCCCGAAGAATTCAAGCCCGGCGTGCAGTTTCAAAGCGACGAAGAACTGGCGCGGCTGGCCGGCGACATCGCCACCACCATCTTTCACCCAGTGGGCACGACCAGAATGGGACGTGATGATGACCCGATGGCGGTGGTCGATTCGCACCTGCGGGTGCGCGGCATACGCGGCCTGCGCGTGGTCGATGCCGGCGTGATGCCGCTGATCACCAGCGGCAACACCAACTCGCCGACCTTGATGATTGCCGAGAAGGCGGCGCAGTGGATACGCGACGGAGTCTGACGGCTGCGGCGCTGCAGCAACAGCCCTGATTGCGTTTTCTGATCATTCGTGAACGCGAGGGCGACAAAGTGCCCGGATGATCTGGAAATTGAATGAGCAGGTGGGGCGCCTGCGGGGGCGGGAAAGCACCAATGCCTGGGCGGCTGCGAGCAGACTACAGTGGACTCCTTGCCGACGAGCGCTGCCGCTCGTAACGCGAGGAGTCGAGGAGACACGAGAGAGCCATTACAAAGACAAGTCAAGCCAATAAACATTCCACGAGATGTTTTTTTGACCCAAGCGCTGGTGACCCCAGCGCTTTTTTTATGCCCGCCAGTTTTTCAATATTTTAAACAAATAAGGCTATAGCCCTTATTCTACGGGCGCTAGTAGCTATTAATAACATAGCAAATACAGTCCACTTGCAGTGCGACAATCGGCGCCATGGAATTACTGATTGTTTCGTTTGCATCCTTGCTGGCCGGTTTTATCGACTCCATCGTCGGCGGCGGCGGGCTGATTTTGGTGCCTACGCTGTTTGCCGTCTTTCCCACGACGCACCCGGCGACGCTGTTTGGCGTGAACAAGGCGGCATCGGTGCTGGGCACTGCGGCGGCTGGCGTGCAATATGCGCGCCGCGTGGATTTGCGCTGGTCGGCGCTGCTGCCGGCCGCCGCCACAGGCTTTGCCGGCGCGCTGGCGGGTGCCTGGCTGGTCACCGTCATTTCGCCGAATTTCTTGCGCAAGGCCTTGCCCATCGTGCTGGTGGCCGTGCTGCTCTACACGCTGGTGAAAAAAAACCTGGGCCGGCACCACACGCCGCGCTTTAGCGGCCGCACCGAAACCTTTGTTGCCTGCAGCATTGGCCTGGCGCTGGGTTTTTACGACGGCTTTTTCGGCCCTGGCACAGGCAGCTTTCTGGTCTTTTTGTTTGTGCGCTGGCTGGGTTACGATTTTCTGCACGCCTCGGCGTCGGCCAAGTTGCTCAACACTGCCAGCAATCTGGCGGCACTTGCGCTGTTCGCCTGGAAAGGCCATGTCTGGTGGCATTTCGCCCTGGCCATGGCGCTAGCCAATGTGCTGGGCAGCTTGCTGGGCACGCGCATGGCGCTGAAGCACGGCGCAGGGTTTGTCCGGCTGGTGTTTATCGGCGTGGTCAGCGTGCTGATACTCAAGACCGGCTTCGACGCCTTCCTGAAGTAAGCGGCCTTGCGGCGCCCCGCGCTGCGCCAAATCAGCCGGTCAACTCAATCCGCGTTGGCATCCAGCGCGGACGCCGGCGGCACCACGATAGGCGGCTTACTGGCGGCGGGCGCAACTCCGGCGGCCTTGGCTTTACCCGATTTCTTGGCCGTCTTGAGCTCTTTGCTGGTCTTGATCGTCGTGCCGGCGGTGGCGGCGGACGCTGCTGCTGCCTTGGGCGCAGGCGCTACCGCGCTGCCGCCCGCTGCCAGCAACCCGGCCATGTCGGCGGCCAGTCGCGGTTTGCCGATGGGCGCGCCGGCCAGGCCTTTTTGCACGGCGACCATGTCTTCTTCGCTGGGATATTGACCCAGCAGCGCGTAGTCGAACACGCGCCGCGCGATGGGCGCGGCGACGCCGGCGCCCCAACCGGCGTTTTCCACAATCACCGCCAGCGCGATCTGCGGGTTGTCGGCCGGGGCGAAGGCCATGTAGACGGCGTGGTCGCGCTGGCGCTCCTCCATCTTGGCGCTGTTGTACTTGTCTTTCTGGCCTATCGACACAGCCTGCGCCGTACCGGTTTTGCCGCCGCTCAGGTAGCCGGCGCCGGCAAACACCCGGGCCGAGGTGCCTTCCTGCGTCACGCCCACCAGGGCCCTGCGCACGATCGCCACGTTCTCGGGCTTGTAGCCCAGGTCTTGGGGCGGATCGGCGGGCAGCGGATGCATGGCGCGCGTTTCCGGGTCCTGCGTGCCAATGACCAGCCGCGGCTTGTGCTTGATGCCATTGTTGGCCAGCACCGCGGTGGCTTGCGCCAGCTGCAGCATGGTAAAGGTGTTGTAGCCCTGCCCGATGCCAAGCGAAATGGTCTCGCCCGGATACCATTTTTGCTGTTCCCGGGTTTTGTAGGCTTTGCGCTTCCAGTCCTGGCTGGGCAGCACGCCGCGCACTTCACCGTTGATGTCGATGCCGGTGATCTGGCCAAAGCCCAGCGGCTTCATGAAATCGTGCATGGCATCGACGCCCAGCTCGTTGGCCAGCGAGTAGTAGTAGACGTTGCTGGACTTGACAATGGACTTGTACATGTCGACGGCGCCCAGCGCGATGTCGCCGTGGCTGCGAAAGGTGTGGCCGCCAAAGGTGTAGGAGGCGTTATCTTGGACGATTAGGCCCGCCGAGCGCTTGCCGGTTTGCAGCGCGGCCATGGCCATAAAGGGCTTGTAGGTGGAACCGGGCGGGTAGGTGCCGCGCAGCGCGCGATTGAGTAGCGGCTTGTCAATCGACCCGTTGAGCGCCTGCCAGCTTTCCAGGTCAATGCCGTCAACAAACAAGTTGGGGTCAAAGGTCGGCTTGCTGACAAAGGCCAGCACATCGCCGGTCTTCGGGTCCAGCGCCACCAGCGCACCGCGACGCTCGCCGAACATATCCTCGACCAGTTTTTGCAGGCGGATATCGAGCGACAGCATCACCGTGTTTCCGGGCGTGGCCGGGTTGCTGTTGAGCTTGCGCATGGCGCGGCCGCCGGCCGAGGTTTCCATATGCTCGACGCCGGTGGTGCCATGCAGCTGCTTTTCGAAACTCTGCTCGACGCCAAGCTTGCCGATGTAGTCGGTGCCGCGGTAATTGCCTTGCTCGTCGCCCTCGTCAATGTCTTCTTTTTCGGCCTGGTTGATGCGGCCTATATAGCCCACTACATGGCTGCCCAATTCGCCGTGCGGGTAGCTGCGAAACAGCCGGGCCCGGATGTCAACGCCGGGAAAGCGGTAGCGCTGCGCCGCAAAACGCGCCACTTCCTCGTCGCTCAGGCGGGTGCGTATCGGCAGCGACTCAAAACTTTTCGACTCTTCGCGCAGCTTCTTGAAACGCCGCTTGTCGCGCGGCTGGATCTCGACCACCAGCTCCAGCGCGGCAATGGTGTCGTCCAGATTACCGACCCGGGACGGCGTGATCTCCAGCGTGTAGGCCGAGTAGTTGGAGGCCAGCACGACGCCGTTGCGGTCCAGAATCAGGCCGCGTTGCGGCACGATGGGAACCACCGCGGTACGGTTGTTTTCGGCCTGCTCACTCAGGTCGGCATGGCGGTACACCTGCAGGTACACCAGCCGCGCCACCAGCAAGGCAAAAGCGCACAGCACCACCAGGCTGGCCACCAGCACACGCGCGCGAAAGCGCGACAGATCGGCTTCGATGTTGCGCAGTTCAGTCATGCCAAGGCCAGCTCAGAGTGGTCGGTTTTCATCGCGGTCGGGGGCGCGCCGCTGCGGCACCAACAGCAACACGCTGGCGACGGGCCATAGCAGCGCTTCGGCCAGCGGTGCCAGCAAGATGATCCAGCCCGGGAAAATACCGCCGCCCAACATGCGGATCAGCAGTTGCAGGCCATGGGCAAGTGCAAACAGCGGCAACACCTGCAGCGCCTGCGACGGCACCGAGAACCAGAGCAGGCGGCGGTGAATCATGGCGGCAGAAAAGCTCAGCGCGGTGTAAGACAGCGCGTGCTGGCCCAGCAGGGCGGACTGGTGCACATCCATGCCCAGGCCAAACATGAAGGCCAGGCCAATGCCGACACGCAGCGGCTGGTGCACGTTCCAGAACACCAGCACCAGTGCCAGAAAATCAGGCATCCAGGGCACACGGCCGAGCGGCAGCATGTCCAGCAGCAGCGCGGCAATCAGGCTGGCCCAGATAAACACCGGGTTGGCGGGCAACAGGATCTGCTGGCCGGTGCGCATGATCATTTGGCCACCCCTTTCTTGCCGACCACTGCCGGCACAGCGGCAGCCGGCCGCGCCGGTATCTGGCTGCCCACCGGCTTGACGATGATCACATGGCGTGCGCCGTTGACCAGCGCCTGCGGCGTGCAGTAAATCTTGGAGAAGGTCGATTCGGCGCGCCGCTCGATCCGGCTGATTTTGGCGACCGGCAGGCCAGGCGGATAGACGCCGTCGACACCGCTGGTGGTCAGCAAGTCGCCGGGCTGCAGGTCCGAATTGCTGCCCATGAAACGCAGCTCCAGCCCGCTGCCCGACGCCGACGGGTCGCCAAAAGCGACGCTGCGCGCGCCGGTGCGCAGATTGAGCACCGGAATGGCGAGGTCACGGTCGACCACCAGCGTGACTTCACTGACCAGCGGATGCACCCGGGTGACCTGTCCCAGCACCCCGGCCTCATCGAGCACGGGCGAGCCCAGTTCGACGCCTTGGGCCAGGCCCTTGTCGATGATGACCTTGCGGCTATACGGGTCGGCCGCGTCATACAGCACCTCGGCCGCCATGACCGAGGTGGCGAGCTGTTCGCGCAGCCCCAGCAGCCGGCGCAGCCGGGTGTTCTCCTGGGCCAGCTGTTCGACCTGACCGGCGCGCAATGATTGCAGCGCCAGTTTTTTGGCGGCGTCCTCGCTGCTGGATTTGGCCTGGTTCAGGCCGCTGACGTACTGTCCGCCGTTTTGCACGGCGCGCACCGGCTGCAAAGCCAGCCACTGCACCGGGTAGAGTGCGGTGGCGAACGCCGCGCGCAGCGGCTGGGTGACGCGAAAGCGGGCGTCAGCCACCATCAGCAGCAGCGCCAGTGCGCTGAAGAACATTAGTTTGGACAGTGCCGACGGACCCTGGTTGAAAAAGGGCGGCGGGGTTCTGTCGAGGGTTCCTAAGGTCATGGTTCACTGTCAGGCTGGCCCCGCGTCACGCGGCATGGAGTTGGAAAGCCGGCCTATTCCGTGGTGAAGATCGAACCCATGCGGTCCATGCGCTCCAGCGCCATGCCGCAGCCGCGCACCACGCAGGTCAGCGGGTCTTCGGCCACCAGCACCGGCAGGCCGGTTTCTTCGGCCAGCAGGCGGTCCAGGTCGCGCAGCAAGGCGCCGCCGCCGGTCAGCATCATGCCGCGCTCGGCAATATCGGCGCCCAGCTCGGGCGGGGTCTGCTCCAGCGCGTTTTTCACGGCGCTGACGATGTTGTTGAGCGGATCGGTCAGGGCCTCGAGAATTTCGTTGCTCGAAATCGTGAAGCTGCGCGGCACGCCCTCGGACAGGTTGCGGCCCTTGACTTCCATTTCGCGCACTTCGGAGCCGGGAAAGGCCGACCCGATGCTTTTCTTGATGGCTTCGGCCGTCGGCTCGCCAATCAGCATGCCGTAATTGCGCCGGATGTAGTTGATGATGGCCTCGTCAAAGCGGTCGCCGCCCACGCGCACACTGCCCTTGTAGACCATGCCGCCCAGCGATATCACGCCGACCTCAGTGGTGCCGCCACCAATGTCAACCACCATGGAGCCGCTGGCTTCGGACACCGGCAGGCCGGCACCAATGGCCGCGGCCATAGGTTCTTCGATCAGGTAGACATCGCTGGCGCCGGCGCCCAGGGCGCTTTCGCGGATGGCGCGGCGCTCGACCTGGGTGGAGCCGCAGGGCACGCAGATGATGATCCGCGGGCTGGGCTTGAAGAAGCTGCGCGGATGCACCATCTTGATGAACTGCTTGAGCATCTGCTCGGTCACAGTGAAGTCGGCAATCACGCCATCTTTCATCGGACGGATCGCTTCGATGTTTCCCGGCACCTTGCCGAGCATGGCCTTGGCCTCGCGGCCGACCGCCTGAATGCTTTTCTTGCCCTGCGGGCCGCCTTCATGGCGAATCGCCACGACCGAAGGCTCATCGAGCACAATGCCGTGGTCACGGACGTAAATCAGCGTGTTGGCGGTACCGAGGTCAATCGCCAGGTCGGTGGAAAAGTACCGACGGAATGCTTCAAACATAAACAGGAATCCGGTTGGGGCATGAGCAAACTTCGTTGCTCTATCGCCCTTTTTTGACTGGCTAAAGACTGGGGAAAGAGCGGGCGACTTCTCGGGGGGAATGTTTCCAGCGCTTAAAAAACGCCTAAAGAGTGCAACCAGCCCGGATTTCACACCAAAGGCGGGATAATAACGCATCCCCTGTGAGTCGCCGGTTACATAGGAACGGATTTTTCAGCTTTAGCGCTGGTTCCAGCCGTTCTTTTGTCGGCACTTCTTCCCTGTTTCTGCCGAATTTTCTGCTGCGAAGCGCTTCCCCTGCACTCCACCACCCTCACCCCATGGCTCTGACCTCCCAAGACATCGCACGCGTGGCCAACCTGGCCCGGCTGGAATTGCATCCAGACGAAACCGAACACACCCTGCGCCAGCTCAACGGCTTTTTCGCCCTGGTCGAGCAGATGCAAGCCGTCAACACCGACGGTGTGGCGCCACTGGCGCATCCCGCCGCCCTGCTTGGCGAGGTGGCCCTGCGCCTGCGCGAGGACATCGCCAGCGAAATGAACCAACGCGAGGCCAGCCAGCGCAGCGCGCCCGCCGTCGAGCGCGGCCTGTTTCTCGTGCCCAAGGTGATCGAATGAGCAGCGCCATGAACAACCTCGATTTGCACGACCTGGGCGTGGCGCAACTCGCCGCCAAGCTGGCAGCGCGCGAAGTTTCCAGCGTCGAAGTGACGCAGCATTTTCTTGCGCGCATCCGCCAGCACGACCACCTCGGGGCTTTTCTGGCCACCGATGCGACCGTGTCGCTGGCGCAGGCCGGCGCCGCCGACGCGCGGCTGGCGCTTGGTGAACGCACGCCGCTGCTGGGCGTGCCGCTGGCGCACAAGGACGTGTTTGTGACGCGCGACTTCCCGACGACGGCCGGCTCGAAGATGCTGGAAAACTACCGCAGCCCGTTCGATGCGACCGTGGTCAGCCGGCTCGGCGTGGCGGCTGGCGGCGCCGGCATGGTGACGCTGGGCAAGCTCAATTGCGACGAGTTCGCCATGGGCTCGGGCAACGACAACAGTGCCTACCAGCCGGTGCACAACCCCTGGGACTTGAGCCGCGTGCCCGGCGGCTCGTCAGGCGGCTCGGCAGCGGCGGTGGCGGCACGGCTGCTGCCCGCGGCCACCGGCACCGACACCGGCGGCTCGATCCGCCAGCCGGCGGCTCTTACCGGCATCACCGGCATCAAGCCCACCTATGGCCGCTGCTCGCGCTACGGCATGGTGGCTTTTGCCTCCAGCCTGGACCAGGCCGGTCCGCTGGCGCGCAGCGCCCTCGACTGCGCGCTGCTGCTTTCCGCCATGGCCGGCCCTGATCCAGACCGCGATTCGACCTCGCTGGATTTGCCGGCTGTCGATTACGCTACTGATTTGATAGCTGCCAGCGCCCGTGGTACGGGGGCTACAGCCCTAAAAGGCTTGCAAGGTTTACGAATAGGTCTGCCCACGCAGTTTTTCGGCGCGGGCTGCGCGCCTGATGTGCTGGCCGCTGTGCGCGGCGCGCTGGCCGAATTTGAAAAGCTGGGCGCGACGCTGGTCGATGTCAGCCTGCCGCTGACCGAGCTGTCGATTCCGGTGTACTACGTGATCGCCCCGGCCGAGGCCAGCAGCAACCTGAGCCGCTTTGACGGCGTGCGGTATGGCCACCGTGCGGCGCATTACGGCGACCTGACCGACATGTACAAAAAGTCGCGCAGCGAAGGCTTTGGCCTGGAAGCGACGCGCCGCATCATGATAGGCACCTATGTGCTGTCGCACGGCTACTACGACGCCTACTACCTGAAGGCGCAAAAAATCCGCCGCCTGATCGCGCAGGACTTCCAGACCGCTTTTGCGCAGTGCGACGTGATTGCCGGCCCGGTCTCTCCCACGGTGGCCTGGAAGATCGGCGAAAAGTCCGACGACCCGGTCGCCAACTACCTGGCAGACATCTACACCTTGTCCAGCAGCCTGGCCGGCCTGCCCGGCATGAGCGTTCCGGCAGGCTTTGGCGCGCACGGCATGCCGGTCGGCCTGCAGCTGATTGGCAACTACTTCAAGGAAGCGCAACTGCTGGGCGCGGCGCACCAGTTTCAGCTGGCAACCGACTGGCATCAACGCAAACCCGGTAGCGCAACATGAACTCGACCACGACCCCCATCGCGAAATCCCTGCTCGTGCAGGGTTACGAAGTCGTCATCGGCTTTGAAACCCACACACAGCTGACGACGCAGTCGAAAATCTTCAGCCGCGCCTCGACCGCGTTTGGCGCCGAGCCCAACACCCAGGCCTCTAGCGTGGACTTTGCATTGCCCGGTGCGCTGCCGGTGATGAACAAGGGCGCGGTGCAGCGCGCCATCGAATTTGGCCTGGCCGTCAATGCGCACATTGCCGAAAGCAGTGTGTTTGCGCGCAAAAACTACTTTTACCCCGACCTGCCCAAGGGCTACCAGATCAGCCAGTTCGAGATTCCGGTGGTGCAGGGCGGCGTGGTCGAGTTCTTCCTTGACGGCGAGAAAAAGTCGGTTCGGCTGGTGCGCGCCCACCTGGAAGAAGACGCCGGCAAATCGCTGCACGAAGACTTCATCGGCCAAAGCGGCATAGACCTGAACCGCGCCGGCACGCCGCTGCTGGAAATCGTCACCGAGCCCGACATGCGATCAAGCGCCGAGGCCGTGGCCTACGCCAAGGAACTGCACAAGATCGTCACCTGGATTGGCATTTGCGACGGCAACATGCAGGAGGGGAGCTTTCGCTGCGACGCCAACGTGTCGGTGCGCAAACCCGGCGCCGACCTGGGCACGCGGCGCGAGATCAAGAACCTGAACAGCTTCAAGTTCATGCAGCAGGCGATGGATTACGAAATCCGCTGGCAGATCGGTGAAATCGAGGAAGGCCGTGCGATCCAGCAGGCGACCGTGCTGTTTGACCCGGACACGGGCGAGACGCGGTCGATGCGCAGCAAGGAAGATGCAGCGGACTACCGTTACTTCCCGGACCCGGATTTGCCGCCGCTGGTGATAGGGCGGGACTGGGTCGAACGCGTGCGTTCTGAGATGACGGAGCTGCCGCGCGTGATGGCGCAGCGCTTTGTGACCGACTACGGCTTGAGCGAGTACGACGCTGGACAGCTTACGCAGAGCAAGGCCATGGCAGGCTATTTCGAGGCCGTCGCCACGGCCAGCAAGCAGCCCAAGCTGGCCAGCAACTGGGTCATGGGCGAGCTGTCACGACACCTTAACGCCGAAGAAAAATTGATTGAAGCGGCCAGCGTCAGCGCGCACCAGCTGGGCCAGCTGATTGCTCGCATTGCCGATGGCACCTTGTCAAACAACGCAGCGCGCCAGGTCTTTGACGCTCTGTGGAACGGCGACGGCAGCGATGTGGACGCCATCATCGAAGCCAAGGGCCTTAAGCAAATGAGCGACTCCACCGAACTCGAAAAAATCATCGACGAAGTTTTGGCCGCCAACGCCAAGAACGTCGAGGAAGTGCGCGCCGGCAATGCCAAGGCCTTCAACGCGCTGGTCGGTCAGGCCATGAAAGCCAGCAAAGGCAAGGCGAATCCGGCGCAGGTCAACGACTTGCTCAGGAAAAAGCTGGCTTGATGGCGGTGCGTGGGGTGAACAGCGCCGTGTCAAGGATTTGACTGGCGCCCTTAAACGCTATCAAAAAAATAGCTGCTAGCGCCCGTATTCATTGGGCTGGAAGCCAATTTTACCGGTAAAACCCGAGAAATCAGGGTTTCGCACCGGCCTTGGTACCCTTCAGCCCGCCCGTGGTGCTGACACTTGCATTGGCAGGCGCGCCGCCAGCGAGCACCCACAGCCCCTTCAGCTTGACCAGTTCTTCGTCAAAACGCATGTTGACGCGCTTTTTCTCCTGATCCTGTTCCAGCACAAATTTCTTTTGCACCCCCACGCTGGCGTCGTTTTCCTCCAGCTTGCGCTGAAGTGACAGCGGCGCTTTGGCCGGATCTTTGACGTAAAACTCAAATTCGCTGTTCATGGCCTTGCGCTGCTCGGCCAGTTCCAGCGTTCTCTTGCTAGACGCCTTGATGACTTCCTCGATCTGCGCCAGCGCCGTGGCGCGCTCTTGCTGGTGCACTGCCGGGCTGGGATAGCGCAGCAGCAGGGCCCGGTCGCGCCGCTTGTCTTCAGCTTCGCGGGCCAGCGCCTCGGCGGCCAGCTTGTCTTTTTCTTCCTGCGCGGCGCGTTCCTGCGCCGTCAGGGACGGGCCGATCTGGCGCCGGACCGAGCCGCTGCCCATCAACTCCTGCTGCGTGCGGTCGGTGCATTCGGCAATCGGGCGGTCCGCCGTGATCTTGCGGCCTTTCGCATCGACACAGCTGTAGATGCTCTGCGCCGAAGCGGCGCCGCACAGGCAGGCAAGCACCAAAAAGTTGAGCGACAGCGTTTTTTTCGACAGCAATTTGATTCCTCAATCCACGCCGTAGCGTTCGCGGTAAGCCAGAACCGCCTGGTAATGGGCTTTGAAAGACAGCGCGCACTGAACATCCGCTGCAGCCGCGCTGCTTTGTCTGTTCAGATACTGCAGCAGGTCGGTCAGCCGCGCAATCGCGCAAACCTGCAGCCCTAGCTGTTTCGTCACGAACTGCACGGCGCTGTAGTCAACATCCACCCCATTTTCGGTGGCTTTCTCCTGGCGGTCCAGCGCTATCACCACGGCGTGCGGTACCGCACCGGCCGCCTCAATGATGGCAATCGACTCGCGCACCGCCATGCCGGCCGACATCACGTCATCCACAATCAGTACCCGGCCCTGCACCGTCGCGCCAACCAGCAAGCCGCCTTCGCCGTGGTCCTTGGCCTCCTTTCGGTTGTAGGCAAAGGGCCGGTTGCGGCCCAGTCGCGCCAGCTCGATGGCGACGGCGGCGGCCAGTGGAATGCCCTTGTAGGCAGGGCCAAAAATCATGTCGAATGCCAGCGCGCTGCGCTGCTCTTCGGCCAGCAGGCAGCGCGCATAGAATTGCGCCAGTCGGCCTAGCTTGGCACCATCGTCAAACAGGCCGGCGTTGAAAAAGTAGGGGCTGATGCGCCCGGCCTTGGTCTTGAATTGCCCAAAGCGCAGCACGCCCGATTCGACGGCAAACTGCACGAATTCCTGTGCCAGCGCGTTGTCCGCCTCCGCCGCCCCGCCCCGCTTGTCTGTTTGCCCTGCCATGCTCATTAAAAGTCCCATGTTTAAATTAACCAGCCTCAACCTCAACGGCATCCGCTCTGCCGCCAACAAAGGCCTGCATGACTGGGTGGCCCAGTCCATGCCGGATTGTATTTGCGTGCAGGAGTTGAAGGCGCAGGCGCTGGACCTGACCGGGCGCTTCGATGAAATCGCCGGCCTCAAGGGCTACTTTCATTTTGCCGAAAAAAAAGGCTATTCCGGCGTCGGCATCTACACGCGCCACGAGCCGAGCGACGTGATCGTCGGCTACGGCTCGCCGGAGTTCGACGCCGAAGGCCGCTACATCGAACTGCGCTTTGACCGGCCCGGCCGCCCGCAAAGCCCCAAACTGTCCATCATCAGCGCCTATTTTCCCAGCGGTTCGTCGGGCGAGGAGCGGCAAGCCGCCAAGTTCCGCTTCCTGGCCGAGTTTTACCCGCGGCTGGCGGCTTTGAAGGAAGAGCGCGACTTTGTGCTGTGCGGCGACATCAACATCGCGCACCAGGAAATCGATCTGAAAAACTTCAAGAGCAATCAAAAGAACAGCGGCTTTCTGCCCGAGGAACGTGCCTGGATGAGCGAGTTGCTGCGCGATGCCGCCCGGGTCCGGGAAGCGGCAGAAGATCTGATTCAGGGATCGGAAGCTGGCAGGGGCGGCGGCATGATCGACGTGTACCGCCAACTGCATCCCAAAACCATGGGCGAGGCTTACACCTGGTGGAGCAACCGGGGCCAGGCGTATGCCAAAAACGTGGGCTGGCGGTTGGACTACCACCTGGCAACGCCAGCCATCGGCCTGACGGCCCGTTCAGCGGCGATCCACAAGACCCAGCGTTTCAGCGACCACGCGCCTTTGACGATTGACTACGACTGGATGCTTTGATCAGCCTCATTTTGATCTGTGGGTTCTTGCGGTTTTCCGTGTCATCGACTGCCTGCCGGAAGCTGCGCTGGCTCGCTTCCTTGTAGACCTTGGCGCGGCGAGTTTCGTCGCCACAACACACGACATTCGCCATCGCTTCCTTGCCGCTCATCAGCTGGCGGACCCCGGTATCGATGAGGCCTGCTTCGATCGGGGCTGCAGTCTTTGGGGGTTTTTCATGAAAACTGTTGTTTTCTGCCAGGCCAGTTACCCAGTCGATTACTAGACGACTGGTCTAATATCGTGTAGACTTGCGGTATGGGTCATGATTTCACCGACGTTAAACAGCACATCCTGGACACCGGACGCGCCATCATCGTGGGCAAAGGGTTCTCGGCGGTTGGCCTGAATGAAATTTTGGCCACGGCCGATGTGCCCAAGGGCTCGTTCTACCATTACTTTAAGTCCAAGGAATCGTTCGGCGAAGCGCTGGTGGAAAGTTATGTTGCAGATTACCTGGCGCAGGTCGATGCCTTGCTCAAGCCCGATGGGCCGTCAGCCGCCGAGCGCCTGCTGCGTTACTGGAACAGCTGGATGACGACCGGCGACGACCAGAGCGCGCAATGCAATTGCCTGGTGGTCAAGCTGAGCGCCGAGGTTTCGGACATGTCTGAAAGCATGCGTCTGGCCTTGCTACGCGGCACCAATCTGATCATCGACCGGCTGACCGACTGTATATTGCAAGGCCGGGCCGATGGTTCGATCTGCGGAAATTTCGATGCGCATCGCACTGCGGTCGCGCTTTACGAGCTGTGGCTGGGGGCTGCCCTGCTGACCAAGCTAAGGCGCGAACGAAGCGCAATGGATGCGGCCCTGGCAGCAACTTTGGGCCTGCTGAATTTGCCGCGTCCGGTGGCTGGCTGATGCCATTTTTATTTCGTACTGTTTCCTCGTTTCCGTGTTCCCGGGAAGTTGTCGACTTGCGCTCTGCCGACAAAATTTTTACCCATTCGTTAGTCGACCGGTCTATTCAAAAAAAACATCTGCGGAATTCGGGTTTGACCAGCCCACCTCCCTTGTTGTCTCCTCCACAGCCGGTTTTTAAAAACGACCGGTCCTTTTTGTTCCATGAAAGAAGCACATGCTGAAAAAACTCCTTACACCTTTTCAAATCGGCCCTCTAACCTTGCCTAACCGCGTCTTGATGGCGCCCCTGACCCGCTCGCGCGCCAGCCAGCCGGGTGACATTCCCGGTCCGCTCAATGTTGAGTATTACGCGCAGCGCGCCAGCGCCGGCCTGATCGTCAGCGAAGCCACGCAAATCTCCCGGCAGGGCCAGGGCTACGCGCTGACACCCGGCATCTACACCGATGCCCAGGAAGCCGGCTGGAAAAACGTGGTGCAGGCGGTTCACGCCAAACACGGCCATATCGCGCTGCAGCTCTGGCACGTCGGCCGCGTCTCGCATTCGCTGCTGCAGGAAAACGGCGGCGCCCCGGTCGCGCCCTCGGCACTGATCGCCAAGAACACGCAATGCTTTGTGATCCAGCCTGACGGCAAAGCGGAAAACGTTGCCACCGAAACACCACGCGCCCTGGCGCTGGAAGAAATGCCCGGCATTGTGGCGCAATACCGCCAGGCAGCCGTGCGCGGCAAGCGGGCCGGCTTCGATTTTCTGGAACTGCATGCGGCCAACGGCTACCTGCTGCACCAGTTCCTGTCGACCAACACCAACCAGCGCACCGACGCTTACGGCGGCAGCCTGGAAAACCGCGCCCGCTTGACGCTCGAAGCGTTGGACGCGGTGATCAGCGTGATTGGTGCCGGGCAGGTGGGCGTGCGGCTGGCGCCGCATTTCGCGGGATTCGACATGGCCGACACCGAAGCCGAGGCCAGCGCCCTGTACCTGGCCAAGGAGTTCAGCGAGCGCGGCGTGGCCTACCTGCACATCGCCGAACCCGACTGGGCCGGCGGCCCGGACCTGACCGAAAAATTCCGTGCGCAACTGCGTGCCGCCTTCCAGGGCACCCTGATCTTTTGCGGCAACTACCACGCGGCCGATGCGGACGCGCTGGTGGCGCAGGGAACCGCTGACGCAGTGGCTTTCGGCCGGCTTTTCATCGCCAATCCCGATCTGGTCGAGCGTTTTCGCCAGGATGCCGAGCTTAATACCCCTGACAGTACGACGTTTTATGGCGGCGGCGCACACGGCTACACCGATTACCCCACACTGGACCTGCAGTCGGCCTGAAACGCAGGATTTCTCGGTGTGCTATTAAAAGCATAGCTGCTTGCGCCTATGGTTATTAGGCAAAGGCAATTTTTCCTGCCGATCAGCAGCGGCTCCAGCGCTCAGCACTTGCGCTGGTGAACAGCCAGGAAACCGGCATCACCGGATGCCTGCCGTGCTGCGTCAGCCGAAAGTCGACTGATTGTTTGAAGGCCTGCGGTGTGCAACCCGCAGGTCGATCGCCGCTAGTTCATCAACCAATTCAACGAGGAAACCATGTCCTATCAAAGCACCAACCCTTACGACGGTAAAGTCCTTCAGACCTTTGAGCAGATTGACGCTGCGCAGCTCGAGCAAAAGCTCAAGCAGGCCTCCGATTGTTTTGAGAACGTCTGGCGCCAGAAAACATTTGCCGAACGCTCTGCGGTCCTGGCGCGCGCCGCCGCCATCCTGCGTGAACGCCCCCAGGAGTTTGCCGAACTGATCACGCTGGAGATGGGCAAGCTGCTGCCGCAAAGCCTGGGCGAAGTCGCCCTGAGCGCCGCCATCCTCGACTATTACGCCGAACATGCCGAGCGCTTCCTGGCGCCCGAAAAACTGACCCCCCGTCGCGGCGAGGCGATGGTCGAAAGCAGCCCCATCGGCGTGCTGTTCGGCGTGGAGCCATGGAATTATCCGTACTACCAGATCGTTCGTTTTGCCGCGCCCAACTTGATGGCCGGTAACGTGGTGATGGTGAAACACGCCTCCAACGTGCCGCAGTGCGCGCTGGCGTTCGAGCGGCTGATGCAGGAAGCGGGCGCGCCAGCGGGTGCTTATACCAACCTGTTCATCTCCAAGGACCAGGTTTCGCAGGTCATTGACGATGCGCGCATCCGGGCCGTGGCGCTGACCGGTAGCGAAGCGGCCGGCGCCGTGGTCGCCGCGCGGGCCGGGCAGAACCTGAAAAAAACCACCCTGGAGCTCGGTGGCAGCGACGCCTTCATCGTGCTCGAGGACGCCGACCTCGACAAGGCGGTCAAACACGCCATCAGCGGGCGCATGAGCAATTCGGGCCAGGCCTGCACCGCCTCCAAGCGCTTCATCGTGGTCGATGCGATGGCCGACCGGTTCCTGGAAAAATTCCAGGCGGCGCTGGAAAAATTCCAGCCGGGCGACCCGATGGACAAACAGACTACGCTGGCGCCGCTGTCTTCTAAGGAGGCGCTCAAAAATCTGCTGGGCCAGGTCGATGGCGCGGTGGCCGGCGGCGCGCGCGTCCTCATCGGCGGCAAGCGCATAGACGGTCAGGCCGGTCCCTTCATGCAGCCGACGATCCTGACCGACATCGACAAAAACAATCCAGCTTACAAGCAAGAATTCTTCGGCCCGGTCGCGCTGTTCTTCCGGGTCGCTGACGAGGATGCAGCCGTCGCGCTGGCCAACGATTCACCCTTCGGCCTGGGCGGCTCGGTGTTCACGCAGGACATTGAACGCGGCAAGCGACTGGCGCGCCGGATCGACACCGGCATGGTGTTCATCAATTCGGACCTCACGTCGTCGCCAGAACTGCCCTTCGGCGGCGTCAAGAATTCCGGCTACGGCCGCGAGCTGTCCGGTGCCGGCATTCAGGAATTCGTCAACAAAAAGCTGATTCGTGTGAGTTGAGTCATTGCGGGGCTTCAATCCGCGTAAAAATCGGCAGCAGCTCACCTTCTTCGATACGCTGCTTCGTAGTTCGTGGCGGATAAACGTGAAAGTCGCCGCCTGATTTGAGTAGCCACGCCGCGAGGCCTAATTTGCGTCGTGGCTACCCCCGCATGGCATTGGGCCAGCCGGCTTTCCATCCGGAGCGCATAAGCGCAGCCGAATGTGGAGCCAAGATTACTATAAATATCATAGCTACTCGCGCCCGCCCCATATGGGCTAAAGGCACTTTTAGCCCCTGAAATGGGCTGGACGGCTTAAGCTTGCGCGGCCCAGATCTTCTGAATCTGCGCGGCCAGCGTCATCGGGTCGAAAGGCTTGGCAATCACTTCGAGCGCGCCGAGCGCCTTGTACATCGCCACCTCGGTGGCCTGCACCTT
>NZ_JABBPE010000007.1 GCF_012927455.1 Polaromonas sp.
CGGCCATGACGCTGGCTGCGGTTGACCGGCTGGTGCATCACGCAACCATTCTGGAGATGAACGTGGAGAGCTACCGCCGCCGCGCCGCACAGGCGGGGCATGCTCCGCCTGCCAGAAAGGCCCGTTCAACAACGTAACCAGTTCCATTCATTCCCCGCTTCCACCGGCCAGGATAGTTGTCGCCGAGCGGTCAAGATAGTTGACGTCGACCACCATTGAGAAGGTGGCCAACAGCGCTGACCGACCTGTGGTTCACTCTGACCGCGGTGCGCACTACCGCTGGCCTGGGTGGCTCTCGCGGATGCACGGTGCGAAGCTGATCCGCTCAATGTCGCGCAAAGGATGCTCTCCCGATAATGCGGCCTGTGAAGGCTTCTTCGGGCGGCTGAAACCGGAGCTGTTCCATCCTCGGGACTGGCAAACTACAACCATTGAGCAATTCATGGAGGCAGTTGACTCCTACATCCGCTGGTATAACGAAAAACGAATCAAGATCTCCCTTGGCTCACTCAGTCCCCTTGAGTACCGACAGAGCCTCGGACTTACGGCATAACCAGTCCAAGTTTTCCGCCGCACCCCCGGTGGCTCAGTATTCAATCGGCGCCGACACGCATTCAATCATTCAATGGTTATCGCGCGGTACAAACGAGCCGCGCTTTCCCACCAGAAAATCAAGATCTGCGCCTTCATCGGCCTGCAGCACATGGTCGATGTAGAGCTTCCAGTAGCCCGAGGAGAGTGGCGGTTCGGGCGCTTTCCAGTTGGCCTTGCGTCGTACCAATTCTTCATCGCTGACGTGCAGGTGCAGGCGGCGCTTGGGCACATCGAGCTCGATCAGATCGCCGTTCTGCACCAGCGCCAGCGGGCCGCCGGCCGCTGCTTCGGGTGCGGTGTGCAGCACCACCGTGCCGTAGGCTGTGCCACTCATGCGGGCATCGCTGATGCGCACCATGTCGGTAATGCCCTTGCGCAGCACTTTGGGCGGCAGCGGCATGTTGCCCACCTCGGCCATGCCAGGGTAGCCCTTGGGGCCGCAATTTTTCAGCACCATCACACAGGTCTCGTCGATGTCGAGGTTCTCATCGTCGATGCGTGCGTGGAAATCTTCAATGTTCTCGAACACCACGGCGCGGCCCTTGTGCACCATGAGCTCGGGCGTGGCAGCGCTGGGCTTGATGACGGCGCCACGCGGCGCCAGGTTGCCGCGCAGCACGGCGATGCCGGCCTTGTCCTTGAACGGCGCAGCCAGCGGCTTGATGACTTCGGTGTTGAAGTTTTCGGCATCGGCGATGTTCTCAGCCACGGTTTTCCCGTTGGCGGTAACGGCCTGCGTGTGCAGGTGCTGTGCAATTTCCTTCATCACCACCGGCAGGCCACCGGCGTAGCAGAAGTCTTCCATCAGGTACTTGCCCGAAGGCTGGAGGTTGAGCAGGCAGGGAAGTTCGCTGGCCAGCCGATCAAAATCGTCGATGCTCAGCTTGATGCCGATCCGACCAGCCATGGCAATCAGGTGAATCACGGCGTTGGTCGAGCCGCCAATCGCAGCCAGTGTTTTGATGGCATTCTCAAACGCTTCGCGCGTGAGAATTTTGGAAAGCTTCTGGTCTTCATGCACCATCTCAACCACGCGCCGACCGGCCATGCGGGCCAGCACATTGCGCCGTCCATCCACCGCCGGGTAAGCAGCGTTGCCGGGCAGGCCGATGCCCAATGCTTCGACCATGCAGGCCATGGTGCTGGCCGTGCCCATGGTCATGCAGTGGCCGTGGCTGCGGTGCATGCAGCTCTCGGCCTCGAAAAATTCCTCCAGCTTGAGCGTGCCGGCGCGAACCTGCTCGCTCATGCTCCATAACCCGGTGCCTGAGCCGAGTTCCTGACCGCGCCACTTGCCGTTCAGCATCGGGCCACCGCTCACGCCAATAGTGGGCAAGTCCACGCTGGCCGCACCCATTACCAGCGACGGCGTGGTCTTGTCGCAGCCCATCAGCAGCACGACGCCGTCAATCGGGTTGCCGCGGATGCTTTCCTCCACATCCATGCTGGCCAGGTTCCGATACAGCATGGCGGTTGGTCGCAGCAGCGTTTCACCGAGCGACATCACGGGGAACTCCAGCGGAAAACCGCCAGCCTCGTAGACGCCGATCTTTACCTGCTCGGCCAGCGTGCGGAAGTGCGAATTGCAAGGGGTCAATTCGCTGAAGGTGTTGCAGATGCCGATAACCGGGCGGCCATCGAATTGGTCATGTGGAACCCCTTTGCCCTTGACCCAGCTGCGGTAGGCAAAACCATCGCGATCCTGCCGGCCGAACCATTGCTGGCTGCGCAATTCGGAGGGGGATTTTTTGGGTTTTTCGGGTGCGGTCATAGAAAAAAATCCTTAATTGATAAACAGGGGATGGGTGCGGCTGTCTTGAATGACGTGCGCGATGAACTCAAGAAAGCCTGCGACGATGGCGCTTGGGTCATGTCTTGATGAAGACCCATTCGTTGAATGGTTGTTGGCGCCTTCTGTCGTTGACGTGGGGCTTTTTGGTCTGCCGGTGGTGCGAGCTGCGTGGTCTTATTCCTTGACTGCACCCGTCATGCCGGAGACGTAATATTCAACGAAGAAGGAATAGATGATGGCCACGGGCAAGGAGCCCAGCAAGGCCCCCGCCATCAGCGCACCCCAGTGGTACACATCGCCACTGACCAGCTCGGTGATGGTGCCCACGGCAACGGTTTTCACCTCGGAAGAAGAGACAAAGGTCAGTGCGTAGATAAACTCGTTCCAGGACAGTGTGAACGCGAAAATGCCTGCGGAAATCAGGCCCGGCACCGACAGCGGCAGGATGATCTTCCAGAGGATTTCAAAGCGCGTGGCGCCGTCGATCAACGCGCACTCCTCCAGCTCGTAGGGGATGGATCGGAAGTAACCCATCAACAGCCAGGTACAAAAAGGAATCAGAAAGGTGGGGTAGGTCAGTATCAGGGCCCAGCGCGTGTCGAACAGGCCGAGCTGGAACACGATGGCTGCGAGTGGAATGAACAGGATGGACGGGGGCACCAGATAGGCCAGGAAGACGCTCAGGCCCACTTGCCGCGAACCCTTGAAGCGCAGTCGCTCGATGGCATAGGCCGCCAGCACCGAGGCGGCCAGCGACACGAAGGTGGAGACCACCGAGACAATGACCGTGTTCCAGAGCCAGGCCGGGTAGTCCGTCTCAAACACCAGTCTTTTGAAATGCGCCAGGGTGGGCGCGATCACCAGAAAGGGATTGCCATCGCGTGCCAGCAATTCCGCGTCCGGTTTGAACGAGGTGATCGTCATCCAGTAAAACGGAAAGAGCAGAACAAATACGAAGATACCCAGCGGGATGAACACAGTCACGACACGGCGCGGCATCGTGTCGAGAAAGCGCATGCCCGGGCTGTCGTTGTCCTTTTGTTTCATGAATTCCTCAGGGGGTGGGTGTGGAAAAGGACTTGTTTTTACTTGTCGCTTCCGCCCTGTTGCCAGGCACGGCGCTGCAATCCGAAGTAACTGAACAGGATGGAGGCCAGCAGAAAGGGCACCATGGCAATCGCAATCGCCGCGCCCTCGCCCAGGGCACCGCCGGAGATGGCGCGCTGGAACGACAGGGTGGCCATCAGGTGCGTCGCATTGAGCGGCCCGCCTCGCGTGAGCACGTAAATCAGTTGAAAGTCGGTGAAGGTGAAAAGCACCGAGAAAGTCATGACCACGGCGATGATGGGCGTCAACAAGGGCAGGGTGATGAAGCGAAAGCGCTGCCAGCCACTGGCACCGTCAATGGCCGCCGCTTCGTACAGCGAGGGCGAGATGGTTTGCAGGCCGGCCAGCAAGGTGATGGCTACAAACGGCACGCCGCGCCAGACATTGGCCGCAATGGTGGACAGGCGTGCGTTCCAGGGGTCACCCAGGAAATCGATGTAGTGGTCAATCAGACCCATCTTCATCAGGCCCCAACTGAGTACCGAGAACTGCGCGTCGTAAATCCACCAGAAGGCAATCGCCGACAGCGCAGTGGGGACGATGTAGGGCAGCAGGATGATCGTTCGGAAAAATGTTTTGAAGGGGAGTTGCTCGTTGAGCAGGATCGCAAGCCACAGGCCCAGGACGAACTTGAGCACGCTGGCGACAAAGGTGTAGAACAGCGTGTTGAACAAGGCAAGCCGGGTGACACTGTCGTCGCCCAGCAAAAATAAGTAGTTTTCCAGTCCGATCCAGACGCCCGTGCGGCCGATCTTGGTGTCGGTGAAACCTAACCAGATACCCAGGAACAGTGGGTAGGTCAGGAATAACACCAGCAATACTGCGGCCGGCAGCATGAAAATCAAGCCCAGTGCGTTGCGGCTGTTTTGCAGTTTTTGCAACATGGTGGAGTTCAGTCAGTCCTGCGGTGAAAAAATCAAGTCATCTCGCAACCCAAACTGCCCGCTGGGGCAGCTTGAGTTGCCGGATCGTCAGTGAGACGGGCGTCAACCAGCACGCACCATCAGACCTTGTAATAACGCTCGGCCCGCTTCTGCGCGCGTTCTGCCGCTTCCTTCGGCGTTTTGGCCCCGCTTGCCGCCTCGGCGACCATGTTCGTCACGATGAAGTCGGCGCCCGCGCCAGCCGAGGCATAGCCGAGCTTGCCCGCGTAACCCGAAGGACGCATGTTCTTGACGGCGTCGCGGTAGGGCGTGTGCTTTGGGTCCGAGGTCCAGATCGGGCTCTTGGCATATTCGGCCAGCGGCGGCGCAATATAACCACTCGCGCCCGTCAACCACGGTTCAAACTGGTCCTTCTCCATCATGAAGCGCAGGAACTCCTTGGCCGCTTTTGGGTACTTGGTGTACTTCATGGCCATCTGGTTGAAGAACAGGTGCGACTCGGTCGGTACGCCCACCGGCCCGATTGGATAGGAAGCGTGCTGGATGTCTTCCTTCAGCGCCTGAACTTTCGGGTCGGTCGAGTTCTTGGTTGCGTAATAGATCGAGATGCCGTTGTTGGTTACGCTGATCTGGCTGTCGAGGAAGGCCTTGTTGTTGTTTGGGTCGAGCCACGACAGCGTTCCGGGAATGAACGTGGCGTACATCTCTTTGGCGTACTCAAGTGCCCTGATCGTCTCGGCGCTGTCGATCACGACCTTGTTGTCATTGCTGACGAGCTGGCCGCCATGCGACCAGATCAGCCAGTTGGTCCACAGGCCGTCACCGGTGGCATTGCCCAGCGCGAAACCGCCCGGCGTGCCCTTGGCGTGCAGCGCCTTGAGCATCGCCAGGAAGCCGGCCGTGTCTTTGGGGAAGGTGTCGAAACCAGCCGCCTTGAGCTGGCTCTGGCGGTAGACTATCATCGCGCCGGCGGCACCCAGTGGAATGCCGATCCACTTTTTGCCATCCGGGCGCAGGTACGCCTCTGTCGCCGGGTACCAGCCGCCGTATTTCTTGCCCAGGTACTCGGCCAGGTCGGTCACGTCGAGCAGCTTGTCGGGGTACAGATTGGCATCGTCGTTGGTTGACAGAATGATGTCTGGCCCGGCGCCGGTGTTGGCGGCCACCGCGGCTTTCGGGCGCACGTCTTCCCAGCCTTCGTTATCGACCCGCACCTCAATGCCGGTCGTCTCGGTGAACCGCTTGACGTTGACCATGTAAGCGTCGATGTCGCCCTGCACGAAGCGGCTCCAGCGCAGCACGCGCAGCTTGGCACCTTTTTCGGGCTGGTTGTTCCACTGGGCCTGGGCCGCCGCAGGCCAAAGCATGGGCGCGGCTGCGACGCCCGCAGCGGCCGATGTTTTCTTGAGAAATTTGCGACGATTGAAATCGGACATGAAAGTCTCCTTATGGTTGGATCAAGCAACAAAAATTAAACGCGACCAGGCCTGGCGCCAGCAGGCATTCAGCCTGCCAGGCGCATACCACTGGTGGCATCAAACAAATGGGCGCGGGCAGGGTCGGGTCGCAGGTAAATGGTTTCACCCGGCCTGAATGTATGACGCTCACGAAACACGCTGGTGATCTCGACGCCAGCGATCTTGGTGAAGATCTGGGTGTCTGCCCCGGTGGGCTCGACCACCACCACTTCGGTTACAACGCCGTCACCCGCATCGGCCAGATCGATGTGTTCGGGCCGAGTGCCGTAGACCACTTTCTGTCCGTCCTGGCCGCCCGCGTGGACAGGCGCGGGCAGGCACAGGCCACCAGGGAACTCGACGGTGGCGACGCCCGCGCCGCGCCTGAGCACACCCGGCAGGAAATTCATGGCCGGCGAGCCGATGAAGCCGGCCACAAACTGATTCGCCGGATGGTCGTACAGATCAAGCGGTGAACCGGTCTGCTCGACGATACCGTCGCGCATCACGACAATCTTGTCGGCCATGGTCATCGCCTCGATCTGGTCGTGCGTCACATAGACCGATGTGGTTTTAAGGCGCTGATGCAGCTCTTTGATTTCGGTGCGCATCTGTACCCGCAGCTTGGCATCCAGGTTGGACAAGGGTTCGTCGAACAGGAACACCTGGGGATCCCGCACGATACAACGTCCCATGGCTACACGCTGACGCTGTCCGCCGGACAACTGGCGCGGGAAGCGATCAAGCAGATCGACCAAGCCCAGGATGTCGGCGGCCTTCATCACCCGGTCATTGACCATGGCCTTGGGTTGCCTGGCCAGCATCAGACTGAAGGCCATGTTGTCGCGTACCGTCATGTGCGGGTAGAGCGCGTAGTTCTGGAACACCATCGCGATGTCCCGCTCCTTGGGCATCATGTTGTTCACCACTTTGCCGTCGATGAGGATTTCTCCAGCGCCTATTTCCTCCAGACCCGCAATCATGCGCAACAAGGTGGATTTGCCGCAGCCTGACGGCCCGACGAGCACGGTGAACTGGCCGTCTTCAATGTCAATGTTCACGCCGCGAATGACATGGGTTGCGCCGAAATATTTTTCGACCCCTTTGATTTGAACTGCAGCCATGGTCTCCCGGGGATGGTTATGTTGAAAGCCCAGACTTTGTAGCATGAAAAAAATGCGATGTCATCAGCAACAACCATTGACGTCGTTGGGGTGAACCCTGTTGTTGCAGGGTGTGCAGCGTATGCCGGCAGCCAGCCGTCATCAAGACAGGTGCTGAAACAAAAATGCTCCTATTTCAGGAGCATCATTACGTTTTGTCGAAAGAACCGGTGCACAGCTTACATTGCCATGTAGCGGCCGGGGCGGTGGTTGATGGCTAGAGTCAAGTTGAGTACCACTGCGCCCAGCACCGACAGGGCCACCCGCTCGCCATCGGTGACCCAAAATGCGCCCAGCACGATCAGGCTGTCGATGGCCATCTGTACCTTGCCGGCGCGCCAGCCCAGACGCTCCTGCAGATACAGCACCAGCACATTGAGCCCGCCCAGACTGGCGCGATGGCGAAACAAAATAAGCATGCCGGTGCCGCACAACAACCCGCCCAGCACCGCCGCCAGCGGTGGCGACAAGTGTTCAAAGGCCAGCCCGCTCGGCAAAAAATGCGTGAACAGAGACAGCAGCGCAACGGCGACAAAGGTTTTAAGCGTGAACGCGCGGCCCATGCGGCGCCAGGCGAATATATAAAACGGGAGATTCACCACAAAGAACGCCAGGCTGAAGCTGATGTCGGCGGCATACGCGTAATGGATCAGAAAAGCGATTCCCGCCGTGCCGCCCGTCAGCAAACCGGCGTGGCCGAACATCACCACGCCCAGCGCTACGAATAGCGTGCCGGTGACCAGGGCCTGAATGTCTTCGTGCAGGCGGTGGCGGGGCGCAGGTTTTGCCGCATTGACTGCCTGTGGGGCGATGGCTGGGGTGGTCTTCATGCTGCTAGCGCCACTGATTCAACGCGCTTGCGACCGGAGCGCTGCGCGCTGTCGCAAGCCGGACTGATCGTCGGTGGCAATGCCTTGTATTGCAAACTTTGGGAAGGTGAAAGCCGCGTAGTTTGCATGCACGGGACCTTGGCTGTAGAGGTAGTTTTCGAACGGGTCCGACAGGGCAGTCTCGTAGGCCCGTAGCGCATAGGCTGCAGCAGGCTCGGATTGCGCCGCTTCAGACCGCGCTGGACCTGGCATCCCTGACACCTGCCTGCAGGGCAGATCTGCGAGCTTACGCAAGTGCCGCAGCCAGGGGCTTGATCCAAGTCATGAAGCGGCCTTTTTCGGGCCTGGCTGGTGTGCCGCAGCGCCTTGCGAACAAATTCTCGTCCATCTCATGGCGCTCTTCTTTTGATAGCTGCTCGCGCCCGCTGTGATTGGGCTATAGGCTTAAATACTAAATTTTCCGGGGGTATCGGCGTAACTCACCCGACAGCAGCAGGCGCTGCCCGGCGCCGACCGACTGCAGGCTGTCCATCAGCGCGTTCGCCACCTGGGCGGCCTCCACGGCACGGTAGTTGGCCGGTATCAGCGGGTTCAACCATTGGGCGGCGCGCAGTGCCCATTGCTCGCCCAGCCGCGGCACCTGCTTCAGTGCAGCCCGGTCACCGGACAGCAAGGAAGGGCGCACGATCACCACGGTTCGAAAACCCAGCTTAAGCACAGCGTCTTCCATCTCGCCCTTGACGCGGTTGTAGTAAACAGCCGACCGGCTGTCGGCGCCCATGGCACTAACCACTGCCAGACGGGTCGCGCCGGCCGCTCGGCCAGCATGGGCCAGTGCAAGCACCGCATCAACATCAATCGCCCGGAAGGCTTTGCGGCTGCCCGCCACCTTCAACGTGGTGCCGAGTGCGATGAACACATCATCGACGGGCGGTGCCGTGAAATCGCTGAACGAACCCACAAGATGCACCATTAGCCGGGGGTCTTGCTGCGCGGGTACGTGGCGGCCCACGCAATGAACCGCCGAGTAATCCGGGCGATCCGGGTAATGGCTGCCTGGCTTACCGGCCAGTAAACGAGCCAGGACCGCCCGACCGACGAGGCCCGTTGCCCCGGCCAGCAGCGCCACTCGTGCCGCCACCGCCGGAGCGGGGGCCTCCGCGGAAGTTGTTGCGGTTGCCGGTGGGTTGGCCGGAAGACGGGAATCCGGAAGAGGCGTGGCTGGCGGGTTGCTGGTTGTCGAAATCATTGTTGCGCGGTTCACTGTTTTGCTGACGCGGAGCCTGTGCGTAAGCGTTTCTTGGCTGGCCCGAAGGCTGGCCGCCCTGTGAATAGCCCGTGCTTTGACGCGGCTGCTGGCCAGGCTGGGCCGGGCTGCGACGGCCGCCGCCGCCACCACCATTACCACCACCGTAAGCACCGCGGCTGTCGCTACGGCTTTCTCCACCATTTCCGCCACCGGCCGGACTGCGGCCACGGCCGCCACCATTTCCGCCACCGCCGCCACGTGCCGGTTGCGCACCCTTGGTGTCGCGCACGCGCTGCATCATTTCGCTGCGCGCAGCCTTGGCGGCTGCCTGCATCACGTCACGGCTAGGCGGTTTGCCCAAGCCGCCCCAGATGGTCTGGCGACCCATGGCCAGCGGCTCGGCTTTTTCGCCAGGCTCGGCTTCAAAGCCGGGCACAATTACTTTTTCAATATTCTGCTTGGTAAAGCGCTCGATGTCCTGCATGAAGCCTTCTTCGTCCAGGCACACCAGGCTGACGGCTTCGCCGCTGTTGCCGGCCCGGCCGGTGCGGCCAATGCGGTGAACATAGTCTTCACTGACATTCGGGATCTCGTAGTTCACCACGTGTGGCAACTCGTCAATGTCAATACCGCGAGCGGCAATGTCGGTAGCCACCAGCGCGCGAATATCGCCGCTTTTGAAACCTTGCAAGGCCTGCGTGCGTGCGGTCTGGCTTTTGTTGCCGTGCAGCGCCATGGCGACGATGCCGTTCTTGGTCAGGTGTTCGGCCACATTGTTGGCGCCGAACTTGGTGCGTGTAAACACCAGCACCTGGCTCCAGTTGTGTTCGTTGATGATGTGTGTGAGCAGCGCTTTCTTCTTGCTGCGGCCCACCGGGTGAATGGTTTGCGTGATGCGCTGCACCGTTGTGTTGCGCGGCGTCACCTGGATGGACACCGGGTTGCGCAGCAGGCCGTTGGCCAGTTCGCGAATTTCATCGCTGAAGGTGGCGCTGAACAACAGCACCTGCTTTTGCTTGGGAATCAGCGCCAGCACTTTCTTGATGTCGTGGATAAAGCCCATGTCCAGCATGCGGTCGGCCTCGTCCAGCACCAGAATTTGCACCTGGCTCAGGTCCAGCGTTCCTTGGCCCGCGTGGTCAAGCAGACGGCCGGGCGTGGCTACCAGAATGTCAACTCCGCGGCGCAGTTTTTCAATCTGCGCGCCCATTCCAACACCGCCAAACATCACCATCGAGGTGAGGTCCAGGTGTTTGCCGTAGGTACGTACGCTTTCTTCCACCTGCGCCGCCAGCTCGCGAGTCGGCGTCATGATGAGTGCGCGCACGGCGTTAACGCCGCGTCGGTTGGTCAGGCGCGCTTCCGTGCTCAAGCGCTGCAGCATGGGCAGCACGAACGCTGCCGTCTTGCCGGTACCGGTCTGGGCGCCGCCCAGCAGGTCGCTGCCTGCAAGTACGGCGGGAATCGCCTGGGCCTGAATCGGGGTGGGGGTGTCGTAGCCCTGCTCAAGCACGGCTTTAAGAATGGCCGGGGCCAAATTCAATTCTTCAAATGTCATGGTATGGCGTCCAGGGACGCTTTAGATCGGCCTGTTTGAGTGCTTTGTTTGAAAGCAACCCGCCAGTCAAAGGCAGATGGGATCAGAAATTCAGGCCAAGTATTTTGCGATTTCGTTTTACATCGCAAGTTACATCGAGAGCAATTACGGAAAGTAACGCCCGAGATGTGCCTAAATACTGCAGGCAACTGGAGCCAGCAATAAGGGTATTGTTGCACAGGAACGATAATCTATGCATTCACGCCAAAAAACAGGCCATCAATTCAAGGGTCGGCATGTGTCGCCGGCCTGCAAAGAGCCCTGCCAGAAGCCTGCAAAACAATTTGCCGACAGGCGGCGTGCAGTCCGTTTTTCTGTTTTTTTTTCCAATTTTTAACAAAGTAAACCTGATGGCTCAGTACGTATTCACCATGAACAAGGTCGGCAAAATTGTGCCGCCCAAACGCCATATCCTGAAAGATGTGTCGCTCAGCTTCTTCCCCGGCGCCAAAATCGGCATGCTGGGCACCAACGGTTCGGGCAAGTCCACGCTGCTCAAGATCATGGCCGGTTTGGACACCGAGATCGAAGGCGAAGCCACCCCGATGCCGGGCCTGAACATCGGTTATCTGCCGCAAGAACCCAAGCTCAACCCCGAGCACACCGTGCGCGAGAGCGTCGAAGCCGGCATGGGCGCTGTGTTTGCCGCCAAGGCGCAATTGGAAGCGGTGTACGTCGCCTATGGCGAGCCCGATGCCGACTTTGACGCGCTGGCCGCCGAGCAGGCTAGATTGGAAGCCATCATCGCCACCGCCGGCACTGATTCCGAGCACCAGCTTGAAATCGCCGCCGACGCGCTGCGTCTACCACCCTGGGACGCCAAAATCGGCGTTTTGTCGGGTGGCGAGAAACGCCGCGTGGCTTTGTGCAGCCTGCTGCTGTCCCGGCCAGAGATGCTGCTGCTCGACGAGCCAACCAACCATCTGGACGCAGAATCGGTCGATTGGCTGGAGCAGTTTTTGCAGCGCTACTCGGGCACCGTGGTTGCCATTACCCATGACCGCTACTTCTTGGACAACGCCGCCGAATGGATTTTGGAGCTCGACCGCGGCCACGGCATTCCGTGGAAAGGCAACTACAGCAGTTGGCTCGATCAAAAAGGCGAACGTCTGGCGCAGGAGCACAAGGGCGAAGAAGCCCGGGCCAAGGCCCTGAAGAAAGAGCTCGAATGGTCACGCCAGAATCCGAAAGCGCGCCAGGCCAAAAGCAAGTCGCGCCTCGCTCGTTTTGAGGAACTGTCAGATTTTGAATACCAGCAGCGCAACGAAACGCAGGAGATTTTCATCCCCGTGGCCGAGCGTCTGGGCAATGAAGTCATTGAGTTTAAGGACGTCAGCAAATCTTTCGGCGATCGCCTGCTCATCGACAATCTCAGCTTCAGCATTCCGGCTGGCGCCATCGTCGGCATCATCGGGCCCAACGGCGCAGGCAAGTCCACGCTGTTCAAGCTGATTGCCGGCAAAGAGCAGCCCGACAGCGGCGAAGTGAAGATCGGCAAGACCGCGCGCATGGCCTTTGTTGATCAGCACCGCGACGACCTGGCCAACGAAAAAACCGTCTGGGAAGATATCTCCGGCGGACTCGACATGCTGACCGTCGGCAAGTTCACCATGCCCAGCCGCGCTTACGCGGGCCGCTTCAACTTCAACGGCGCCGACCAGCAAAAACGTGTCGGTTCGCTTTCAGGCGGCGAGCGCGGACGCCTGCACCTGGCCAAGACACTGATTGCCGGCGGCAATGTGCTGATGCTTGACGAACCGTCAAACGACCTTGACGTCGAAACCCTGCGCGCGCTTGAAGATGCGCTGCTCGAATTTGCCGGCTCGGTGATGGTGATCAGCCATGACCGCTGGTTTCTGGACCGTATTGCCACGCACATTTTGGCCGCCGAAGGCGACAGCCAATGGACCTTCTTCAACGGCAACTATCAGGAATACGAAGCCGACAAGAAAAAACGCCTGGGCGAAGAGGGTGCCAAACCCAAGCGCATGCGTTTTAAGGCACTGCATTAAGCCCCCACGCTTTTCACTTCGTGTAATGCGCTGCCCCCCGAGGGGGCCGCTGCGCCTGCGGACTGGCAAAGCCAGAACCGCGGCCCCTGCTGGGGTGAAGAATCTTCACGATCGCTCATTGCGTGTAGGCACTGGAAAATAGTTATGACCGACGACGAAGTCCTGATTCAAACCCGTTACTGGCTTGAAAAAGCGGTTATCGGCCTTAACCTGTGCCCGTTTGCCAAAGCGGTGTACGTCAAAAATCAGGTGCGTCTGGTCGTGAGCCAGGCACGCCATGCCGACGACCTGCTTGAAGAGCTCGACCGCGAGCTTGTCTTGCTGGTGGCCACGCCCGCCGAACAGATAGACACCACTCTGCTGATTCACCCCACGCTGTTTGACGATTTTCTCGACTTCAATGATTTCATTGAAGTCGCAGAAGGGGTGCTGGACGAGCACGGACTTGAAGGCGTGATACAGCTCGCCAGCTTTCACCCGCAGTTTCAGTTTGACGGCGCAGAGCCGGACGACATTGGCAACTACAGCAACCGCGCACCGTTTGCGATGCTGCATTTGCTGCGCGAGGAAAGTGTCGAGCGTGCGGTGGCGATTTTTCCCGAAGCCGAAACGATTTTCGAGAAGAATGTTGAGACGCTGCAGAAACTGGGGCATGAAGGCTGGAAAGCGCTGGGTCTCTAGGCCATCATCGCCTCGTCAGCGCGTTTTGGCATTGCTGCCTTGGCTATTTACCGTTTTTGAATGCGCAATGAGAAGGCAAATATCGCGCCTCCTCAAAAAATCAAGCAAATGAACAATTGTTACAATATGTTCTTCATGCGTTGGCAGCGCAAAAAAGCGGTGAAAAAATTTGAACGAATAGTCAGGGTTTAGGGTCTGTTTTCTGTCTTTTCAGGCTTGCAAAATCCAGATTTTGTTGCAGATTTATCCGGGGTTTGTCCTGAGTGAAACCCGGCGCTGAACAGCGCTCGCCTTGCATGATGGCAGTCCAGTTTCCTGACTACAAACGAGTGCAAGATGAACAAACTTATCCAGCTTATCTACATCAGTCGCTCCACTTTCAGCGCGTCAAAGTCTTTTCACGGGATCGATCCGAGCGTGGGCCGCATTCTGTTGAAGTCACGCACCAGCAATCAGAAAAACGGCTTGGTGGGCGTTTTGTATTTTGGCGATGGTTGCTTTTTCCAGTGCCTGGAGGGGAGCGAAGAAAGCGTAGACGCCCTGTACGCAAAGTTGCTCGCTGATTCGCGCCACACGGACCTCAAGCTGCTGGCCAAAAAACCGATCTCGACGCTGTCCTTTGAGGACTGGGCCATGAAATACGTGCCGCTTGATCAGCAAATGAATCAGCTGCTGCAGAGTCACGGTTATAAAACCTTCAATCCTTACACCTTCAATACGGTGATGACCCAGGAGGTGATGAACCTACTGCGTTCGGCCAGTGATGCGCAGGCTGAAGCCGGTCCGAAGTCTGCGCCGATGCGTAGGGGTGACGCCCCAATTCGCCGCGCTCGTGCACCGTCTGCCGCAAAGCTTTCCTTCTTCGGCCAATGGAGTGGTGGCTTTAACCGCTTGCTCAGCTTTTTCCGCAAATGATGGCGCCTGCGCTTCAGTTGCAAGCCTGACGGGATTGAGCCGGCGCGGGCCGTCGGGTCCTGAACTCCGGTGAATTCCGGTGTTCATGCCAGTCAAGCCTTTAGAGCTTTTGCAGCCGCTTGCGCACCAGTTGGATGTTGCTGCGCAGCGCATAAAGCTCATCGGTATACGACAGCGGCACGCTGATCTTTTCGGCGTGGTTTTCCATCTGGTTCAGCTCTTCGAGCAGCGGGGCGGTGTCTTGAGTATCCCCGGCCCGGTTTTCGATGTTCCGTAGTTGGCCGTACCACCTGAAAATGCGAGAGCGCACGCGAAACTCGTAAAGCGGGGGCACGATGCGCGACAGCGGCAGCAAGATGGCGATGATGATGCCCATCACCAGCCACATGCGCTCGACCAGATTGGCCACCCAGAACGGCAAGTAGCGTTGCAGCAGCGGCGCGCCGGCCTGGATGCTGCGCTCGGCTTCCTTGGCCACCGGTAATTCATTGTTTTTGACGTTGGGGTATTCGCGGGCGCGCTTGAACCAGCCGGCGCTGCCGTGGATCTCGTTGCCGGCCAGCGCAAACAGCTGCAGCAGCGCCGGGTGCGTGCTGGTGCGCGTCAGCAGCGTGGTGGTGGGCGCCACCAGGCGAACGTCTTGCGGCGGAACATTGGCGGCCAAGTCGACCACGCCACGCGGCAGCACGGCCGGGCTCAGGAAAGCAAAACGCCGCGAATAGGCTTCGCTCTGGGCAAAGTCCATCAGCTTGACGCCGGGGGTCTGCAGCAGCATCTGCACCATCAGCGACTCGGGCGCCGAGGCAAACACGATGGCATCGAGCTCGCCGGACAGAAAAGCCATGGTGGCCGGGGTCTGCTCAAGCTGGGAGATTTTCAGGCTGCTGCTGTCAATGCGGTTGCTTTCCAGCAACTTGGTCATCAGGTTGGGCACGCCGCTGCCGGGTGTGCCGATGTTGACGCGCAGGCCTTTCAGCTGCGTCAAGGTGCTTAATGTGGCCCCCACGCTTGTCGCTTCGCGTACTACGCTGCCCCCCGAGGGGGCTGAACTTCCTTGGGGCGGCCCTTCGCTGCGTTCTGTAGCCCCCACGCTTGTCGCTTCGCGTACTACGCTGCCTCCCGAGGGAGCTGAACTTGCTTGGGGCGCCCCTTCGTTGCGTTCTGTGGCTGTCGCCGTAACCTTGCGCGCAGCCTCTTCACGGTAAAACAGCCACACCGGCTCCAGAAACAGGCTGCCCAGCGATTCGAGCGGATCCTCTGCCGCGACGTCGGCCTCGCTGGTGCCGCCCTGCACAAAACCCAAGTCGGCCTTGCCATCGCGCAACAGCTGCAAATTGGCGGCCGATCCTTCGGAAGGCAGCAGCACGACGTCTATGCGGTCTTTGGCCAGAATTTTGGCGTAACGCTTGCCGAACTCTTCATAGGCGCTTTGCGCCGGGCCGGTGGCCAGCACCACGCGCTTGGGCGGGTTCGGGTCCAGCCACCAGTAAGCCAGCACCAGCAGGGTGACGGCCAGCACAATGAAAGGCCCGGCCGAGACGGCCAGATCGCGCAGCGAGAGCAGGGTGTAGCGTATGGTTTTGGACATGCTGCAAACCATAGCATGGGCTTGCTGCGACCCTGTGCAGCGCCGCGATAGGTTTATAAATGGCTGCTAGCCCAATGAATACGGGCACCAGGAGCTATCAAAATAATAGCAAAAAAATGGCAGTGCGGGGCGCGCTGCCGACCCCGCGCCAGCGCACCAAAGGCGGCGCGCTGGCTTGCTGGCTACTTGCTACTTTCGCGGCTCTATCGAAACCACGGTAAATGCGCCGTTGATCTTGTCCGCCGTGAAATTGACCTTGTCCCCCGGCTTGACCTTTTGCAGCAGCGCCGGGTCCTTGACCGCGTACGCCATGCTCATGGCGGGCATGTCGAGGTTTTTGATCTCGGCATGCTTCAACGTGATCTTGCCGGCTGCCGCGTCAATCTTGCGTACCTCGCCCTCGGTTTGCGGCAGACCAGCTTGCGCATGGGCTGAAAACGCTGCAAAGCCGGTTGAGGCCAACAGCGCCGTGCTCAAGACGAAGGCGGTGGTTGTCAATCGTTTCATTGGATATTCCTTCAGGCGCGGTTGTAGCTTTGATAGACACGGGTGCTGCCGTCGGAGCTGATGAGCAGCACGTCATACGGGTCCTTGCGTCCCTTGTACTCAGGCCCATCCATCCCGGGGGAGCCGACTTTCATGCCGGGCACCGTCAGGCCGATGACTTTCGGGCGCTCTTTTAACAGGCGCTGGATATCTTTAGCCGGCACATGGCCCTCGATAGCGTAGCCGGCGATCAGCGCGGTGTGGCAGGAGCCCAACTTTTCGGGTACGCCCAAGCGGGTTCTGACCGCCGCATTGCCGCTGTCGTCCACTTTGACCTGAAAACCGTTGGCTTCCATATGCGTCACCCAGTCTTTGCAGCAGCCGCAACTGGGGTCCTTCCAGACCTCGACCATGGTTTTGCTTTGCGCCATCACGGCCGGTGCGCCAAGCGAAGCGCCAGCCAGCGAGGCGAGTGCCTGAATCAGTAATCGTCTTTTCATCATGTTTTCTCCTTGAAGCGGATTTGGAAATTCGAAATGAGGAAGGTCAACAGGTTTAGTGTTGCGGGCAATCGGAGGTGAAGCCTGATACAAGCGTTACGGCTCGTGCCGCCAATAGCGTCAGGGAAGTACCGACCCAGTGCGGGCCCGAAACTCAGGAAATCGGTGGTTTTTGGCCTGGCATAGCGTCGGCGCTGGCAAAGCGGGATGCCGCAGCGCTGGGCCGCGTCAGCAAACTGAAAACCGGCGTCAGGTGCGCCACCGCCGCAGTTGGCGCCAGCGTGTGGCAAGCCTGACAGGCGGCATGGGTGCTGCAATGTCCGCCGGCCGGCTGTGCGGCGGCATCAAGCGGCTGGTCTGCGCAGTCGCCAGCACCAGTCATCGCCGCAGTGCTGCGAGCTGCATGGGCCGCCCCGGAATCCGCTGTTTGATAACTAAAAGTTGCCTGAGCCCAGGCTTCATGGGCGTTGGCGGCTATGGTTTTTGTAGCGGATTGCGCGGGTTGCAACCAGGTAGCCGCCATGTTGGTGGCCATTGCCTCACCCATCCAGCCGCGTAGCAGCAGCAGGGCAATCATGAAGATGAAGAACGGACGGCGCACTTTTGAATGATACGGCGGCGCGCAGAAAGTTCAAAAATGCGGAAGTGATCGTCGTCGCACCCGGCCCGGATTGGCTGGCCACAGCGCCGGGTTTGAGGCGGGCGAAAATGCCGAAGCGGTGTTGACGGCGCTGCTGCCCTGGCCAGGCTTTCGGCGGCGATGGCGGTGGGCATCTGACTGCACCTGACCGAACACCACGCCCACGCGCATCGCCATGAAGTGCTGGAGCACGAGCAACCGCAATCCCATCCCTCCGATGACGGCCACCACCAGCACGCCCATGAACCCGCGTTTGAAGGCCAGCACGCGCATCGGCACCGCTATCAGCCGCTGCGGCACAGCCATGCGAATTTTCCGGATGCGCACCACCGCCACGGGCACAAGCACTGAGGCCGGCTGCGCCGCTTAAGCAGCGATGGCATGACATGCAAATTACCAATTTCCTATTAAATTGGCCTTCAGCCCAATGAATACGGGCGTAAATAGCTATTAAAAAGTGAGCATTCGAGGTGAATTTTCCCCAGGGAAAAAGACAAGCGACACTGCTTTATCAGCAGCTACCCCGATGTGATTTTCCCCAAGTCCGGGTAGGCTTGAGGCAAACAAGTTCTGACTGGAGCCCTGCCGTGTCCCCTGCTTTTATATCCGCCCAGCCCGATCAGCCCGCAGCGCCGGCAGCCGCAACCCGCGGCGCAGCGTCGGCTCGTGACCGGCACGCGAAAGTCTGGCCCAAACGCTTGCCGCGCAGCATCACACCGCCGGCCACCTCGCTGTGGCACAACCTGGCGGTCAGCGCGCTGCGCTTTCCCGACAAGCCCGCGCTGGTATTTTTTGACCAGGTATTGAGTTACGCCGAACTGCTGCAACAGGCCGAGCGGCTGGCCGCCACGTTGCACCGGCTTGGCGTCAGAAAGGGCGACCGCGTGCTGCTCAATCTGCAAAATTGCCCGCAGTGGGTGATTGCGCACTTTGCGATCTTGCGCGCCGATGCCGTGGTGGTGCCGGTCAACCCGATGAACCGGGCCGAAGAGCTTAAACACTACATCACCAACCCGGACGTCAAAGTGGCCATCACGGCGGCTGACCTGGCGCCCGAGCTGGTCAAGGCGAGCGACAAACTGGCCCCCGAAGAACGGCTGACGCAGCTGATCGTGACGCATTACAGCGATGCCTTTGACGACGCGGCGGCGCAAGCTGAAGGTGCCAGCGCCATACCGACCGCCTGGCGCGACTGGCTGCTGACCCGGTACGCGCTGCCCGAGTTGCAAGGTGGCGCCGTGCTGAGCTGGGCCGAGGCGCTGGACCCAGACGGCGCGGGCAGCCGCGATCTGCCGGCGCACAGTGCCACGCCGCAAGACCTGGCCGTGCTGCCTTACACCAGCGGCACCACCGGCTTGCCCAAGGGTTGCATGCACACGCACGCCAGCATCATGCACAACGCGGTGGGCAGCTGCCTGTGGGGCAACAGCACGTTTGAAAACGTGGTGCTGTCGGTGGTGCCGATGTTTCACATCACCGGCATGGTGTCGGTGCTGCATGCGGCCATTTACGGCAGCGCCACGCTGGTCATCATGCCGCGCTGGGAGCGCGAACTGGCCGGCCGGCTGATCTCGCGCTGGCGCGTGACGCACTGGACCAACATCCCTACCATGGTGATTGACCTGCTGGCCAGCCCCAACTTTGCGCGGTTCGATTTGAGCAGCCTGGTCTACATAGGCGGTGGTGGTGCCGCCATGCCGCAAGCCGTGGCGCAGCGCCTGTGGGAGCAATACGGCCTGCGTTTTGCCGAAGGCTATGGCCTGACTGAAACCGCCGCCCCGTCGCACAGCAACCCGCCCGACGCCACCAAGCAGCAGTGTCTGGGCGTGCCCTTCATCAGCACCGATGCCCGCGTGATCGACCCGCTGAGCCTGGAGGAAATGCCGCAGGGCGAGCAGGGCGAAATCGTCATGTGCGGGCCGCAGAACTTCTCGGGCTACTGGAAGCAACCGACCGCCACCGAGGCGGCTTTCATCGAGCTTGACGGCAAGCGCTTTTTTCGCTCAGGCGATTTGGGGCATGTCGACGAAGAGGGCTATTTCTTCCTGACCGACCGGCTCAAACGCATGATCAATGCCTCGGGTTTCAAGGTCTGGCCGGCCGAGGTCGAAGCCTTGATGTTTCGCCATCCCGCCATTCAGGAAGCCTGCATCATTAGCGTCAAGGATGCCTACCGCGGCGAAACCGTCAAGGCCGTGGTGGTGTTGCGCGCAGACGCCAGGGGCAGGATGACAGAAGAAGACATCATCAACTGGTGCAAGGACAACATGGCCGCCTACAAGTACCCGCGCGTGGTGCAGTTTGTGGAGGCGCTGCCCAAGAGCGGATCGGGCAAGGTGATGTGGCGGGTTTTGCAGGAAGGCGAAAACGGTTCGGATTGAAGGGGTGGAGCTGGCGCTCTTCGACGCTGCTGGCTTGGGTAGAGAATCAATCTCTGGGGCAATGAATTCGGGCGTTAGTGCTATTAAATAGATAGCTGCTTACGCCCGTATCCATTGGTCTAGAAGGCGACTTATCCATAAATATTGATCAAGCCTCAAACTCCGGCCGTCAACCTTCGCGGCGTAATCTCGACCGACTCGCTGCCGGTGCTCATCCACACCGTGCCGTCCTGCACCGTGACCTGCAACTGCATGCCGCGCTCGGCCAGCTTGCCCAGAGCCTGGCTTTGCGCGGACTCAATCTGCCACACCACCAGATTGGCGGCGCGCGTCAGTTTGCTTTCAATGGCTTTCCACCACACCGGCGTGCTGTTGGCAAAGCCGTAGACGGTGACGCGTCCGGCGCGGCCGGCGGCGCGCATCAGGCGCTTGTCGTCGGGCTGGCCCACGTCTATCCAGTGCAGCACGGCGCCGGTGTAGTCCTTGTGCCACAGCGCGGGCTCATCAACATCCCACAGGTCCTTGGCAAATTCAAGATTGCCGCGCTTGTCATCGGCCGGCACGTTGAGCGCAAAGGCCAGCAGGCGGATCATCATGCGTTCGTCGGTCTCTGACGGATGGCGCGCAATGATGACGCTGTGGTCGGCATAGACGGGGCGGTCCATGTCGGCGATTTGCAGTTGGGCTTTGTGAATGGTGGCTTTGATGGCCATGGGAAAGGTTCTCGGGTGGCGGCCCAGGGCAGGCTGCCAAGGCTTCGCGGTAAACGCTCTATTGGAACAGTCTTTTTGTGGCGGCCCGAACCGGCTTGGCGGGGCAGGCGCACGCGTAGCAGGATTTGTCAATGTGCCGCCTTACGTGCCGCATCAGGAGATCAACGCCAGCCCGACAAAGATGCTGGAGTACCTGATGTGCCCCAGCGACGGCGAGGCCGTGGCCGTGAACCTGGACATCGAAGCGCTCGAGCAACTGTCCACGGTGCTGTGGATAGAACCTATCCAGCCCCACGGCGGCGTTTAGTTCCACGGCTAGCTTTGTCCGCTATCGCCGCTTTCGCCGCTATCTCCGATAGGCCGTTGCAGCGCCTTTCCGCCCGTCAAGACCCGGTAAGCGCGCCGTGAAGAACTGCAAAAAACCGGAGAAAAGGCCGTTTTAGGGTGTTTCTGAAAAGTTTGCTTACGAATGTCACATCGTCCTACATGACGCGTGCGTCAAGGTGGTTACAACAGAATCAGGCGTTATCTTAGATAGAGCGCCGTAACCTGCGTCCCGATTCCACGGTACGAGAAAAGAGAAACCATGAAAACCAATGTCAAACCCTTGCTGCGGGCGAGCCTTATCGCCCTTTCGGCCCTTTTGGCCACTGCAGCACAAGCTGTCACGCCTTACGTCAGTGCCACCGTCGAAGGCGCGCTGACGCCGGGTGTCTATGGCCGCATTGATATCGGCAACGCGCCGCCACCGCCGCTGATTTATGCGCAACCGGTCATCATCCAGCGTGCGCCGGTCTATGTGCAGCAGCAGCCGCTGTATCTTCACGTGCCACCCGGACATTCGAAAAAATGGTCCAAGCATTGCGCCAAATACAACGCTTGCGGTCAACCGGTTTATTTTGTCAATGTCCGGGGGGATGGTGACTTCGAACGGCGCCGGTTCGATGACGAACGCCGCGGCCGCGACAAACACGACCGGGGCCGTGACTGGAACGATGATGACGAGGGCCACGGAAAAGGCAAAGGCAAGCACAAGAACAAAGGGCGCGACGATTAAGCACTGAGGCTGGCATTAGCCAGTAGCCGTCCCCCAAAGGTGCCGATGCCCAGGTATCGGCACCTTTTTATTGGTGCCGCCAATGCCTGCAGATGGGCGTAGCATTGTGCGAAGATCAACCGCACTTAAGGATGGACCCCATGAAAGCAATCTGGAATGGCGCAGTGATTGCGCAAAGCGATGACACCGTGGTGATCGAAGGCAACCACTATTTTCCCGAAAGTTCGCTCAACCGCGACTACGTGACCTTCAGCAACCACCACACCATGTGTTCGTGGAAGGGCCAGGCGAGCTACTACTCGCTGCTGGTCAATGGAGAAATGAACACCGATGCGGCCTGGTATTACCCTGACCCCAAATCCGAGGCCGAGAACATCAAGGGACATGTGGCTTTCTGGAAAGGCGTGAAGATCGATCCTTCATGAGTGGCAACCCGCAACGGGCGGGCTATTGCAGGGGGTCAGGGTGGCAGCGCTTTTGGTTGTTTTCGGCGCCTTGTCCGACTGCGCTTAGCAGCGCAATCCTCTATAAATGGGCATGGTCAGGCCGCCGCTAAAGCCGCCAGAAGCAGGTACAGGCCGCAATTGACGGAAGCAGGGTTATAGACAAAAAATCTTTCCAGGCTGTCTAGGAGATTCCATCATGTTTAAGCACATTCTCGTTCCCGTAGATGGCTCATCTTCTGCTGGCCAGGCGGTCGAAAAGGCGATGGCCGTGGCTGATGCGTTTAAAAGCGCAGTCACCGTCATTTATGTCATAGACCCTTACGCTTTCTCTGGGGTGGGAACGGATTTTTCTTATGGCCAGGCCGAGTATCTCGCTGCGGCGAATGCCGAAGCTACCGAAGCGCTGAAGACCGCAAAGCAAGCTTTCGAGGCGCGTGGCATCAACGTCACGGCGTCGGTCGTTGAAGGCCATGCGATTTACCGCGGCATTCTTGAAACCGCCGAGTCGGTGGGCGCGGATTTGCTGGTCATGGGCTCTCATGGCCGGCGCGGACTGGAACGACTGGTGCTGGGCAGCGTGACAGCCCAAGTGTTGTCGCACGCGCATTTGCCGGTGCTGGTTGTTCGCGAATAGACCTGTCAACCAAGAGGAGTATCCATGGATTTGCTGAATCACGATCTGGCGCACGAGTTTCCCCAGTACCTGCAGAAAATGCGCGAGCTCAAAGCATCCGATCCCCGCTTTGCAAGCCTTTTTGTCCAATACGACACCGACAACCAGACCATCGCAAGCTACGAGGGAGGGGTCGGTTCAATCAGTGATGAAGATCTTGAAAAGCTTAAGAAAAAACGCCTAAAAATCAAAGACCAGATTCACCAGATTCTCAAGACGAGATGACTGACGTGCCAGTGGGAAAACGGCTGGATTATGGCGAAAAATGCCGCTAGACCAATAGCTAAGGGCGTAACATGCTATAAAAAATATAGCAATTTTAATCGCGTCAGGCGAACCTTGCGGGACCGTTTGTTAACAAAATCGGTACTAATTCCTGACGTCTGCGACGGGTTGCGCGCCAAAGTCGGCCCGCGCCAGATAGGCCAGCACGCGGTTTGCCGCGACTTCGGGAGAACTCAACTGCCCGTCGTTTTTTAGCTGCACGAAATAGTTCCGGTCAGGAAAGTCGGCTTGGTCTGCGCCGCGCAGTTGCGCCTGCATATCGGTGTCAATCCTGCCAGGCGCCAGTGAGCAGAGCCTGGCGCCGTTGGCTTTCCGCGCTTCTTCCAGCGCTACGCAGCGCGTGAAATGGTCCAACCCCGCCTTGACGGTGCAGTAAGCCGCCTGGTAGGCCTTGGCCCGGTGGCCGACACTTGACGAAATATTGAGTACCTTGCGCCTGGCGGGCCAGGCGGCGGTGGCACGCAAGAACACCGCAGTGAGCTGCATGGGCGCCTCCAGCCCGACGCGCAAAGCCTGCGCCAGATCGTCAACGTCGGCCTGGCTGAGCGGGGCCAGATGCGAAATGACCGCTGCATTATTGATAAGGGTGGCATCGGCAAAATTGGCGAGGGTAGCGCCGGCCTGTACTTGCAGCCACGCCTCCAGTTGCCGGCTGACCGCGGCACCTTGCGTCAGGTCTTCGGTCCACTGCAGCAGGGTTGCGCCTTGCGCGCGTGCCTGTTCAGCCAGCGCTTCGTTGCGATGGCGCGAAATGCACAGCAGCGTGTGCTTGGGCTCCAGCAGTTGTTGGGCCAGCGCCAGCCCCAGACCTCGCGAAGCGCCGGTCAGAATCGTCAGTTGTTGCGTCATGCCCGAATGATAGGGAGTCCTGGCTCAGGCTTGCACCACCAGCGGAAATTGCGCCCGTAGCCCGTCGGGCCCAAAGGTGAAGGGCACGGTGAGGGCGGCACGGGCTTGCTCATCGGCCAGGCTGCGCCATAAAAAATCGCGTTGGTTGAGCGCTTCGCCGGCGACGTAGAGCTGCGTCGTCAGCAGTTCGCGGCCAGCCAGCTTGACCTTGAGATGAATGTGCGGTGCGCGGCCGCTGTAAGCCACCGGGCGAATGGTGCGAAAGCGATATTCGCCCTGGGCATTCACCGTGACTCGCCCAAAACCTTGAAACGCCTTGTCGACAAGCCCGCCGTCGCCGGGGTGGTCGTAGTGGCCGGCGTGGTCGCACTGCCATATTTCCACCTGCGCGCCGCGCACCGGCCGGCCATTCAAGTCGTTCACCGAACCTTCCAGCCAGCTTGGCTGGCCGCGGCCATAGTTCAGCGCACCGTTACGCAGCAAATCGAAGTCGGCGTCTTGCGGCAGCTTGACCGGATAAAACGGGCCTTCGGTTTGGGAAGGAGTGGGGCGGCGCAGGGGCGCGGGCTGGGCGCGTGCGCCCGTCCACAACGTAGGCATCGCCACCAGCGCGGCGGCTGCAGCGCGGCGGTTCCACAGGCGAATTACGGGGCCAATTACGGGAAGAGAGGGCGGCTGCAAAGGCATGAGGAATCTCCAGCTGTATCAAGTCGGAGACTGTGGCCGGAGCTAAAGTTCCCCCGCACCAGCTCGACAAGACGGGTTAAAAGGGCGGCGGGCTTTCAAAGCGCATCGGTTCTGCGCTGCACGGGTGCGCCAGGCCCAGCGCGCAGGCGTGCAGTAACAGCCGAGGCGCGGCCGCCGCGAGGGCGGCAGGGGCATACAGCGCATCGCCGAGTATCGGATGGCCCAGCGCCTGCAGATGCACGCGCAGCTGGTGCGATCGACCGGTCAGTGGTTCAAGCTCCACGCGAGTGCTGTCGCTGGCTTCATCAAACGCCACGCTACGCCAGCGCGTCTGGCTGGGCTTGCCGCGTTGCGCATCAATGATGCGCAACGGCCGGCGCGGCCAGTCGACCACTATCGGCAGGTCAATCAAGCCCCAGCCATCGGCGCTTTCGGGCGGCAAGAGGCAGCCCTGCACCACGGCGATGTAACGTTTGTGGACCTGCCGCGTTTCAAATGATTTGGCCAGCACGCGTTGCATGGCGATGCCGCGCGCCATCAGCATCACGCCCGAGGTGGCCATGTCAAGCCGGTGCACCACCAGCGCGTCGGGGAAGCGCCGCTGCACCCGGGCGCTCAGGCAGTCCTGCTTGTCTTCGCCGCGGCCCGGCACGGCCAGCAGGCCGGAAGGCTTGTTCAGCACCAGCAGGCTGTCGTCGGCATACATCAGCACCAGCTCGGCGCTGGCGGCACTTGTCAGGTAATTGTTGGGCGGCCCGCTGGACATCATGATTTCAGTCAACAGCCCAGGTTTTTGACAACAGAAGAAACATCATGATGGACGCCGGTGCCATTTCCATGGGATGTGGTTTGCTGATTGGCCCCGGTGCGATAGGTGCCTGCCTGGGCATAGGCGTGATGAGCGGGCGTTACCCGGAAGGCGCGGTGCGCCAGCCCGAAATGAGGGAACAGCTGCAGGTCAACATGCTTTTGCTGGCGGGCCGGATTGACGCCAACTTTCTGATTGGGGGTGGGCGTGGCGATGCTGCTGCTGTTTGCCAACCCCTTTAGCAGTTAGCGTTTTGGCTCTGGAAAGTTATGAACCTGCGGGCTGGCGCGACGGACTTCGCGCAGCATGAAAAGGTACAGGCTTTCAACCTTTTCGCGCGCCCACGGCGTCTTGCGCAAGAATTTCAGGCTCGATGCTACGCTGGGTTCGCTGACGAAGCAGCGAATCGCGATGCGCTGGCCCAACTCTTCCCAGCCGTAGTGCGCCGCCAGCGCGGTGACGATGGCTTCTAGCGTCACGCCGTGCAGCGCATTGCCGGGTTGAACCGGCTGGACGGGTTGATCCGACTTCGGCGCAGCCGGGGCAGCAGCAGGTGGGCCAGCAGACTCAGCCATGGCCGTCTTACTTATTCTTCAGCTTGCCCCGCAGCGGCACCTGGGTCACCACGGTTGGCCGCACTGCATCGGGCGACACCAGCTTGGGCGGTGACGTGTCTTTCTTGGGTTTTTTGACCATCTTGTTGCTGTTTTGTTGACTTTTTGCCATGACATTCTCCGATTGAGTGATGAATAGATTATCAATCCAACTTGATGCGCGGACGGTACGTGCAGTCAATCAATTCAGACAGCGTGATGGAGCCGTGCTTGCTGGTGTTCTTTAACATTGACGGCCAGTTTTGCCCGCGCCCACACGTCCGGGCGAAGGTGGCGACAATCGCTGCTGATGTCCTCCCTGTCCACCCACAGCCTTTCAGATCTTTTCCGCCAGCGTGCCTTTTTGCGCATGTGGTTTGCCCGGCTGTTTGGCATCACGGCCAACCAGATGCTGATGGTGGCGGTGGGCTGGCAAATGTACGAGCTGACCGGCAGCGCCTGGGACTTGGGGCTGGTCGGGCTCTACCAGTTTGTGCCGGCGCTGCTGCTCACGCTTGTGGCCGGCCATGTAGCAGACCGGTTGCATCGCGGCCGCATCATTGCCGTTTGCCTGCTCATGCAGGGCAGCGTGGCGCTGATCCTGGTGGCCGCGACGCTGGGCTGGGGCGCGTCCGCCGCTTGGACTTCGCGAGCGCTGCTGCTGGGCGTCTCGGTGCTGCTAGGCGCGACCCGGGCCTTTCAGATGCCGGCGCAGCAGGCGCTCGCGCCCACACTGGTGCCGCCAGCCATGTTGCCGCGCGCCATGGCCTTCAACTCGACCGGTTTGCAGGCCGCCATCGTGGGCGGGCCGGCATTGGGCGGGGTGATTTTTGTGGCCGGTGCCTCGGCGGTGTATGCCACCTGCGTGTTTCTTTTCGCGATTGGCTGCGCGCTGATTTCGACCGTGCGCTACCAACACGTCCCGCCGCCACGCGAGGCGGTGTCGCTGCGCTCGCTGCTTGCCGGTGTTGAGTTTGTCTGGCAACGCAAGGCCCTGCTGGGCGCGGTGTCGCTGGATCTGTTTGCCGTGCTGCTCGGGGGTGCCACGGCGTTGCTGCCGATGTTTGCCAAAGACATCCTGCACGTCGGGCCCTGGGGGTTGGGCTTGCTGCGCGCGGCGCCGGCAGCGGGCGCCTTGCTCGCATCGGTGGTGTTGACACGCTGGCCGCTTGACCGGCGGGTCGGTCACACCATGCTCGCGGCGGTGGCGTTTTATGGGCTGTGCATGGTGGTGTTTGGCCTGTCGACCAGCTTTGCGCTGTCGTTGGGCGTGCTGGCTTTGTCGGGATGCGCCGACATGATCAGCGTGGTGGTGCGCCAGACCCTGGTGCAGATAGAAACACCGAACGCCATGCGCGGCCGTGTCAGCGCGGTCAATTCGGTATTCATTGGTGCTTCGAATCAGCTAGGCGAGTTTGAATCGGGCGCGACTGCGGCCCTGATGGGGCCGGTCGGCTCGGTAGTGGCGGGCGGCGTGGGAACGCTGCTGGTGGCCGTGCTGTGGTTGAGGGGCTTTCCCGCGCTGGCCAGGCGCGACCGCATGGTGAGTGAAGCCCCGCTTCAGGGCTCCGCTCAACGCGACTGATTGGCGCGTATGCGGTTCACGTCCAGCGGCAGCACGGCACTGGCCTGATTGCCCCAGGCGCTGCGAATGTGCGTCAGCAGCGCCGCCACTTCGGTGTTGTCGAGCACCAGCACAAAAGGCGGCATGCCAAAGGGTCGGGGATTGGCCTCGGTCGCCGGCGCAAAGCCGCCATTAAGCACCATCTGCACCAGATTGACCGTGCTTTGCATCGTCACCGCGCGGTTGCCTGCAAGCGCCGGATAGGCCTTGAATACGCCCTGGCCCTGACCCTGACCCTTGTCGCCATGGCACTGCTCGCAATGCTGCTCGTACAGCTTGGCGCCGCGCCCGGCGGCGGTGGCTGCGGCCGATGACGGCTCCGTGTAGGCTGGCGCTGCAGGCTCAGTCTTGACTTTGGGCAGTTCTTTCAGAAACTGCGCCATCGCGCTCAGGTCTTCATGGCTCAGGTACTGGGTGCTGCGCAGCACCACCTCGGCCATCGGGCCGTTGGCCGAAGCGCGCGGCGAGATGCCGGTTTTGAGCAGGCTCACGATCTGCTCCCGGTCCCAGTCGCCCACCCCGGCCTGGTGCGCCGAGGCGAGCGGGGGCGCATACCAGTTCTGCATCGGGATCAGGCCGCCGGCCAGACCCGGTCCTTGCTCGGTGGCGCCCAGCACGTTGCGCGCGCTGTGGCAGGCGCCGCAGTGGCCCAGGCCCTGCACCAGGTAGGCACCACGGTTCCACTCGGCACTGCGGCTGGCATCAGGCCGGTACACGCCCGGCTTGAAATACAGCGCCCGCCACACTGCCAGGGCGGCCTGCGACTGGTAGGGGAAGCGCAGCGTGTGGAGCAAGTTGGGCTGCGCCACGGCGGGCTGGCTGGCGAGGTAGGCAAACAGCGCGTCTGAGTCCTCGCGCGTGACCTGCGTGTAGCTGGTGTAGGGGAAGGCCGGGTAGAGCAGGCGCCCGCTCTTGGAACGCCCGTTGTGCAGGGCACGCCAAAAGTGCAGCGGCGACCAGCTGCCAATGCCGCTGGCCTGGTCGGGCGTAATGTTGGAGGTGTAGACGATGCCGAATGGGGTGGCGATGCCGCGTCCGCCAGCGTAGCGCGCGCCGCCGCGCGCGGTGTGGCAACCCATGCAGTTGCCGGCACGCGCCAGGTAAGCACCGCGCGCCAGCAGGTCCGGGTTGGCCGGCGTGGCCACCGGCCGTGTCTCCCCCGCGTCTTTCACGTCTACGGCTGTTTCATCGCGCACATTCAGGGTCCAGACCAGTGCCGACGCGCCGATGAGCAGCACGATCAGCAGCAGCGTGAGCTTGACCATTCCTTTCATGGGCGGGCCTTCAAGGCGGTGTTGGATGCACTGGGCGGACTAGGTGGACCGGGGTTGGGCGCGCTGCCGCAGTCGATGGCGCGCGCGCCGGGCGCCAGCGCGGGCAAGGCCAGCGCTGGTTTGGTATTGGCTGGCAAGGGCTGGGCCGCAACCCAGCTGGCCACCGCGTGGATGTCGTCCAGGCTCAGGCGCGCCACCACATCCTTCATGCAGTCTGGCGCATGAGCCCGGCGCTGGCCGGCTTTCCAGGCGCCGAGTTGCGCATTCAGGTAGTCACGCGGCAGTCCCAGCAGGCCCGGAATATTGGGCGCCACACCGGTCATGTCCCGGCCGTGGCATTGCACGCAGGCCGGCAGCTGGCGAGCCGCGTCGCCCTGCTGCACCAGGCGCTCGCCGTGCTGCAACAGCTCGGGCGACGCCGTGCTGACAAGCGGCGCAGGGTAGGGCACGTCCAGCCGCGAAAAGTACTGCGCCATTTCCAGCAGATAGGCGTCGCCAATTGGCCCATCGAGCGGTTCCAGCAACTGCGCCATCAGTCCGTAATGACGCCGCCCTTCGCGAAAATTGAGCAGCTGGTTGTAGAGGTAACCCGCTGGTTTCCCGGCCAGGCGCGGGTAATAGCCATCGGGCCCGGCCCGGCCCTGTTTGCCATGGCAGGCGGTGCAGGCCAGCGTGCGCTGGGCGATGGTGTCGGTAAATGTTGCAGCCTCGGCGACCGCGCGGGTCGGGCTGGCCAGCAGGGCCGCCACGCCGCAGGCCAGCAGGGCCAGTGCCGCCAACTTGCGCTGCAAACCATCAAACCGGGTTGTTGTCATGAGGCAAAAAAAGGGTTGTGTAGGTTTGTGGTGGCGTGAGCGCCGAGGATTAAGAGGTATTTTCATCGCAGATTGGCGGTCGTGTGAAGGCTTGGCGGAATGACCAGTCGCGCGAAACCGGCCAGCCAAGCCATGCGGGGAGAAAAATGCTATCAAATGTATAGCTGCTAACGCCCGTACCTATTGGGCTGGCGGCCGATTTTATGCATCAACTGCAGATAAGAAGGCTGGGCGGATGGTTCGTCACGCGTCCCACACTACTTCGGCAGCGCTAAAAAGTTAACGAAAAAGGCCTGTTGCCCAATGAAGAAGGGCGCGGCATGCTGTTTAAAAATAGCGTACCAATTCCCTTTGGGACACAGCGCAAGGCGCTGACAAAGCCACTCGGCGCCGTCGTGCGGCAAGTCACGGGTAACCCAGGGATGCGACCGGAGTTGTGCCCGCCAGGCCCAAAGCGCTGACGCCGGACGCCGGACTACCGCGCGGCGTTTTGCGTCAGCGCCATTCGTTGCGCTATTTCAACGGATAAACCCCTTTGGCGCGCGCCTCTTGAATCGGCGGCCACGGGCCGAACTTGTGCTGCTCAGCCGAGAAGCCCGGTGTGTAGGGTGCAAACGCGGCATCCACCGGTTTGTTCTTGCGCGCCGGGAAATCCTTTTCAAGATTCCGCTTGACCGGCCGTGGCTGGCTGTTGACGAAAGCGGCCACATCAAACGCCTGCTCATCGGTCAACACCGCGTTGAGGTGGGTGATGCCGCTGGGCATGTTGCCTTTAATGAAGCCTGCCGCCAGTGTCAACCGCGCAATACCGGCGCCATTGTTGTAGCTGTCGGGGCCCCACAACGGCGGAAACTGGTAGCCGTTGGCATCGCCCGCCTTGCCGCGCCGCACACCCAGGCCTTTTTCACCATGGCAAGACGCGCAGGTACTCGCGTAAACCTGTTTTCCGGCCACAGGGTCGGCAGCGCGCGCCAACGTTTTGAGCTTGAGCGTGCCGCCGCCTTCAAGTTTGGTGCCCACTGGAATGCCGGTCGACAAAAAGTGCAGATAGGCCATCATGGCTTTCATTTCTTCGCTGTCCAGAGGAAGTTTTTTCCCGTTCATGCTGCGTTCCATGCAGCCGTTGATGCGCTCCTCGGTGGTCGAGACCGCGTCTTCGCGCCCGCGGTACTGCGGAAAACTCACAAAAGTACCCACCCAAGGGTTGCCGAACTTGCGCCCGCCGGATTCCAAATGACACGAAGTGCAGCCCAGGTTATTGCCGGCGTAGCGCTTTTTCACATCCTTGACTTCAGGTCCGATGTGCTTGTAGGTTTCCTCCATCAGCAGCTTGCCCTGGCGCACTATCTGGCCGTACTTGTCGTCGGGCAGTTTTGTGATGTCGGGCGCTTTCCAGTCTTTTCCACTGAGGGTGGCGGTGGCCGCGGCCGAGGCAGCCGCCGCAGGCGGGGCAGCGCCAGCGGGCGGACTTTGTGCGACAGCGACCGAGCTCATGCCGGCACTGATGGCTACGCCTGTGATGAGTCTGTTAAAGCGCTTCATTTCAATCTCCCAAAATAGTCAATCGGCGTGCAGGGGTTGCCAACGGGTTTGCGAAAACTCAGGTGTTTTAGCAAACGCTCACGGGAAACCCCGCGCATTCCGTGCGCTTTTAAGCGCGGCCTCAATCGGCTGAAACGGGCCGAAGGTATGCTGCTCCCGGGTAAACATGGGTGGTTTGCTCGGGTCGTCCGTCGCCGCACCATTGTTGCTGCGCGGCATGGTGAAATCGTAGGAAGCGCTGGCGGGCTTGCGCAGCCAGTTCGGCATGCCATCGGGTCCGACGCCGGTCCAATCCTGGATGTAGCGCTCGCCGAACGGGTGATTATTCGACAGCAGGTAGGCCGCCACGTCCCAGGCGTCCTGTTGCGGCATGCGGGTGGATGGGTCCAAAATGTTGACCTTGTCGCGCGGCATGGTGCCCCACACCATCGTCGCTGCGGTAGCCAGCCGGCCCATGCCTGACATCAGGCCAAAGCTGTCATTGCCCCAGACTGCGGGAGTGAGATAGCGCTTTTGATCGTCGAGCCAGATGCCTTGGCCGCTGTTTTGATGGCAGATCGCGCAGCGCTCTCTATAAATATCCTTGCCGCGCTCCGGGTTGGCGGCCCGCGTCAGCAGGGCGACTGCCGGAAACTCCTGGCCCTTCACCTGCTTGAAGGTAAACCCAGGCTGGAGCCCGGTGGCCAGAAAGTCGAAATACGCCACGATGTCTTTCATGGGCTGGCTGTCGCGGGGAAGCGCTTCACCGGCGAGCGAACGCTCCATGCAGGTGTTCACCCGGTTGGGGACGTCGAGCAATATATTGGAGCGCGCATTGAAAATTCCCGGCGGCGCGTATTTTTGTGCGACTACCACGAACGGCGATGCATTGGGTTGGGTGCCGTCTGCCATGTGGCAATTGGTGCACGCGAGCTTGTTGCCCACAAAGGGCCGTCCGTTGGCGGCGCGTATGCCGCTTTCGACCCCCAGATACTTGTACGTCGAATGGATAAGTTCTTTGCCACTCGCTGCAGAGGAGGACATTGTTGCCGGATCGGGCAGCCGGTAAGCCGGCGCATAAAAGGTATTGAAATCGCGCGGGTTACTGGCGCTTGCGGGGAGGACATCATTTTGGCTAGCCGAAAATGCCAGACCGACAGTGCCGGCCAAGAGCGCCGCTGAAATGAGATACAGAGGAAGTTTTGTCACAATTTATGCCTTGTAAAGTTCTTCATCAGGAAGTTTGACTGGAGTGGTTCGGACTTTTTTCTGGAAAAATATCGGCCCTGCGCCGGCCCTTCGGTCTTCTGTAATAGCCGAATATATGTGGCACTCTAGGTTCTTGTCCGTCTCGTCCACCGTGCGGTGGCGCACCGTGCCGGGCTTTAGTTACCAAACTTACCTGGGCGGCCGATGGCATACCGGTCTTGTCTTCTGATTTAATAAAAAAGGGCCTTTAGTCCCTGCTAAACGGGCGCTAGCAGCTATCAAAAAAATAGCAAGCCAAGGTCGTCTGACGTTTAGGAAGGCCGTTTATAACTCGTTGCCGACGTGCCTTGGGCCAGCCAGTCCGCCACGGTTTGGCAGGTCCAGTCCGGGTCGTCGTGGCACAGGTCATGGCCGGCCCAGCGGTGCCTGTCATGACGGGCGCCCCAGGCTGCGGCCAGCGTGGCCGAGCAGGCTGGGTCGACCAGTTGATCGGCCGCCGAAGACAGCAGCAGCACCGGACAGGCCGGCGCTGCCGCCGCCGCTTGAAAGCGCGCCGCGGCCAGCAACTGGCGCAAGGCATTGGCGCTGCTGACCGGCGCGCTGCGGCGAATCTGTTGCCAGACGGCCGTATCGGCTTGCAGGGCGTCTGAGTTGGCGCAGGTCAACTGGTGAATGCGGCGCTCCACCCCGGCTGGATTCTTCCATTGCGCGGCAATGCGCAGCAGTTGGGGCCAGCACGCTGGCCGCAGGCGCTGGGCCAGCGCGTTAAAGGGGCGCATGCTGGTGTTGACCAGCACCAGCCGTTCAATGTCGGCCGGATGCTGCTGGGCCCAGTCGACGGCCACCATGCCGCCCAGCGACATTGCCAGCAGCGAGTAGGGCGGCATCAGGCCGAGCGCTGCCAAACTGGCCCGCGCCGCAGTCATCATGGCCCGCACCGTCGTCGGCGAGGGTTGTTGCCAGCAGGCGCCATTGCCGGGCAGGTCAAGCAAGGTGACAGGTCCCAGCCCAGCCTTTAGCAACTGGTCGGGTAGCCCTCCCCAGTGCCGAGCTTCACGTGTGAGGCCTCTTAAAAGTACCCAGGTCACGGTGTACGCCTTGGCCGCCAGTGCGCCATGGCTAGCTGCATGAGCTGAGCGCGGCGCTCGGCAAGCGGCAGCCAGCGTGGGGCGGCAAAGGCGGCGCGCGTCAGGAAATCCAGCAGATCCGAATGGCGGCGCAGCACGCGTTTGGTGCGGTGCGCCTTGATGGGGTTGAAAATGCCGTGCCGCGAAAACAGCTGGCGCGGATTCTTGCGTATCCACAGCCACGAGCCGAGCTCCAGCGTCATCGGCAAAAACAGGTTTCCGGGCGGCGCGTGGTCATAGGCGTGGTCCCACAAGTCGCCGTGCAGCAGGTACTGGTTGCTTTGCGGCTCAAAGCTGTAAGCATGGTGCGGGTGTGATCGCTCCAGCATGGTTTTGAGCGCAAACATTTCGGGCAGATGCGCCATCAGCCGGCGCGTTTTTGCATACGGAAACCAGATGCTGTCGTCAAAGCCGTAACCCGAGTGGCAGTCCAGCGCCAGGCTGAAAGGCCGACTTGCCAGCTGCTGGCGCACCACCTGCAGCAGCGCTGCGCTTTCGGCTTCCATGGGCGCGCCGGGCCGGCCGCAGTACCAGGGCAACAGCGGGCTTAAAGTTTGCCCGCCTGCCAGAAAGGGCACGCGCTGCTCGGCCCGCTGCGGCGCATTGCGCATCAAATCCACGCCATTGGGGTTGGCGCGCTTGTGCGCCCACATGCCGCCAGGATTGACGAGGGGCATGAACACCAGCCGGACCTGCTGCAGCTGCTGGTGCAGCAGCTCGTCCCACTCCAGCCGGAACAGCAGGGCGCGCATGTAATGCAGGATCAGCTGCGTTCCGATGCGCTCCAGCCCGTGAATGCCGCCAAAAAATCCGACAGCCGGCGCTTGGCGGTCGCGCGAACCGATGCTGGCGGTGTACAGCGGGAAAGACGGTGATCGGGTGGAAATGCTTGCCACGGTCTGGATGTCAAAGTGCGCGCTGCCCGCCAGCAAGATCGCCTTAAGCGCCTCGTGCTCGTCAAAGCTCGCGCTGGCGTCGGTGGTGGGACGCAGGCTGTCCAGGTCGGCAGGGTTGTGCTGAAGGTGAAGAGAGTCCATCGGCCGATGCTGGCACAGTTGTTTGACAGCGTCATGTTGGCCGCGGGATTTTTCTGGACAACTGCGCCGGCGGCGGCGCGACCGGTCAACAATGCTATAAAAACAATAGCTGCTTGCGCCCGTTCTTGCTGGGCTACAGCCATATTTCATTAAAAAACGCGGCTTCAGGTCGTACTGCGGGCACACGGTCAGATCAACACCACATCCGACAGCGGATAGGCCACGCAGGGCAGGATGTAGCCCGCCTGCTTCTCGTCTGCGCTCAGGCCCGGCCATTCGATGCGGTACATCACCTGGCCTCTGCTCAGCTGGCGCAGGCAGGTGCGGCAGGTGCCGTTGCGGCACGAACTGGCGGGGCTTAGGCCGGCGCGTTCGGCCGCGTGCAGCAGCGGCAGCGCGGCGGGTGCTGCAAACGTGGCGCCGTCAGGGCCGAAGCGGGCTGTAAAAACCGCGCCGGGTGCATCTGCTACGGTGACGCCATTCGGGTCGGGGACTAAAGGGCGGCTGGCGTGCATGGGGTGATGTCGGTGAATGTGAGTGAATGCGGGTGAATGCCGGTAAAGGTGCGTGGTGGCTCTGAACCCTGGCGCGTGCACGTTGTAAGCCACCGCATAGAATTTACCGTAAGCCTCGCTGGCGCGGCCTCAACTTGCGCGACAATCCTGCTCCTTCCCCGCCTTTCAATGATTTTTACTGATTTACAAGCGATTTTTTCATGCCCAGCTATTTAGTTCGTCCCGCCATTGCCCGCGATGCCCAAGCCATCGCCGAAATCCATGTGGCCACCTGGCAAGCCGCATACAAAGACCTGATGCCGGCAGATTACCTGCAGCCCATCACGGTGGCCAAGCGGCTGAAATACTGGCGCGAAGCCATCGAATTCAGCGAGCCGCAATTGCTGGTGGCGACGGAGGGCGAGCAGGTCGTCGGTTTTGTCGGCTTTGACCGTTCGCGCGATGCCGCAACCAAGTCCAGCATTGGCGAAATTTGGGCGCTTTATGTGACGCCGGCCCATTGGCGCCAAGGTGCCGGCCTAGCGCTGTGGGACGGCGCGCGTGAGGGTCTGAAGGAAGAGGGCTGTACCCAGGTGACAGCCTGGGTGCTGCTGCACAACGAGGCAGCCTTGGGTTTTTATGAGCACGCTGCCGGCTTCAAGCGCGAAATGCCCTCGCTCAAGACTGTCGCCTTCGGCAGCGCCAAGCTTGAGGAGATACGGCTGAAGCGCGCCGTCGACTGAGGCTTCGGCTTGGGCCAGCATTACTGGCGCAAAGACCTGCGAGGCAATTAAATCGGGCCGGCAATCCCAGCCTTCAGGAAGGTATGTCCACCACGCGTTCGTCATCCGGAATAAGCGGCGTCCCCTCGTCCGGACTGACCGGCAGTTCCTGGGCTTCGTCGTCTTCCGCTGCCTCATCGGGCGGTCGGTGGCGCGGCTGATCGTCGTGGGCGGCGCTGCTTCTCGGTGCTGATTTTTCGGATCCTGTCATAGGGCCCATGGTTACTCTCCTTAACGCTCTGATGATGGCGGCGCGCTCCGTGCATGCACTTAAGAAAAACGGCCGTTTTGCTGTCAGTTCCGGCTGACAGATTGACGCACGCTGTTCATCCAAGTCAGGCGTTCCAATCCCTCTAGTCAAATCCTCTCTTGTCCTACACGCAAGCTATCCGTGGCCGCACAGGCGCGCGCCGCAGTGGCTTTAAAGTTTGAGGGGGCTCCGGCGTGAATTGTTCTCGTCGTCTTTCTTTTCGCTTTTTTAGCCGCCTGCTCATAGCGCTCACGGCGAAAACTCGTGGGTTTTGTTGTTCTTTTGAAGGAAGCATCATGGAAAAATCCAGCGTAAATCTTGGCAATGACCCGCCCCATTCCGCGCAATCTGTCCAGAGCAGCGTTGAATCAGCAGGCGCGGCAATGCACAGCACGATTGACAAAATGGCCGAGCCGGCGCGCAGCACCGTGGACCGCATGTCCAGCGCCGCGCACGAAACGGTGGACAAGCTGGCTAGCAACGCGTCGCATGTGGCCGACCGGTTTTCCGAGCAGACCCGCCGCGTGACCGAAGCGCCGGCGCAGGCGATTGATTATTCGAAATCCTGGATCCAGGACAAGCCGCTGGAGGCCGTTGGCGTGGCACTGGCTGTCGGCTTTATTTTGGGGCGGCTGACCGCGCGCTGAGGTGTCCTTCGTGCCGCTCCATTGAATGGAGATTTAAAAAAATCGCCCCTTCCTTGCGTCCGGGCGTTTTTTTTCGGGCACCCTATCCTTGGTACCTCAAGCCCGCTGATTTTTTTTGGGCAACCTTGAAAGAACCCATGGCCAGTAGCCTGCTTGCGCTGATTGATGACATTGCCAGCATCCTTGACGATGTGGCTTTGCTGTCCAAGGTGGCGGCCAAAAAAACCGCCGGTGTGTTGGGCGACGATCTGGCGCTCAATGCCCAGCAGGTTTCGGGCGTGAAAGCCGAGCGCGAGCTGCCCGTGGTCTGGGCCGTCGCCAAAGGGTCTTTCATCAACAAGGCGATTCTGGTGCCAGCGGCGCTCGCCATCAGCGCGCTGGCACCCTGGGCAGTGACGCCGTTGCTGATGGTGGGCGGCGCATTTCTTTGCTACGAAGGCTTTGAAAAGCTGGCGCACAGATTCTTGCGTAACCCGCAGCAGCGGGCGGCACAGCAGGAAGCGCTACTGGCGGCGTTGGCCAAGCCGGCAGTTGATTTGCTGGCGCTTGAAAAAAGCAAAATCAAGGGCGCCATACGCACTGACTTCATTTTGTCGGCCGAAATCATCGCCATCACGCTGGGTACGGTGCAAGGCAGCCCCTTCATGACGCAGCTAACGGTGCTCAGCGGCATCGCCCTGCTCATGACGGCGGGCGTGTACGGCCTGGTGGCGGGAATCGTCAAGCTCGATGATGGCGGGCTTTACCTCAGTCAGCGCGCCGGGGCCAGTGCCTTGCGCGGTATTCAAAGAGGCTTGGGCCGGGGCATCTTGCGCGCGGCGCCCTGGATGATGAAGGGCCTATCGGTGGCGGGCACGATCGCCATGTTCCTGGTCGGCGGCGGCATTCTCACGCATGGCTTCACAGCGCTGGGCCACGGCATTGAGGCGCTGGCCGACCGGCTCGGGGACATGGACCATGCAGCGGCCGAGTTACTGGCCGCCGTGACGCCGCTGGCGCTGGATGCGGCCGTCGGGCTACTGGCCGGCGCGCTGGTGCTTTTCACGGTCAGCGCGGCCAAGCGGATGTTCGTGCGCGGCTGAACGCCAATTTCATAGACTACGGTTTGTTCAATCGCGCTTCACCGCAGCGATTGCTCGAAGCGGTACCCGTCGGCCTCGCCCACGGCGCTGCTTTGCAAGCGGTCACGCAACTGCGCCAACGACGGCCACGCTGGCAAGCTCGAATTGCTACACGCTTGCTGCGACTCACGCCTGGATTCCTTGCCGCGCTGTTTTTGTGAAACCGCTTGGGCGCTAGGTTGCTTGCTTTTTTTCACGTTAGATCCGGCAACAAAATTTACTGGGGCGGTATCGGCTGCGTTTCGGCAGGTTTTGCCTGCAGAACCGGTGCGTCAGACTTCTGTGATTCGGCTGACGTCGGGGATGCAGAAAAGGGCCAGCGGCCTTTCTGCGCGGGGGCGACGGGGTTGGCTGCGGCGCGGGCGCGCTCCTCTATGGCCTTGCGGGCGTCTCTATCGGGCGCGGGTTGGGCAAATCTTGGCATGGTGATCTCCAAAACAACACCTTAAACCTTAAGGGCTGCGCGACCTGCAAGCTGTAGGCTCTCAATGACGCCGCTTGTAGGAATCGCCATGCGGCTGGGCGCCGGTTTGCTGCAGGGTGGCCGCCTGGATACGCTGACGAATAGCTTGGCGAATAATTGCTTGCTATGCAATAAATAGCGGCTTGCACCCGTGTTTATTGGGCTAGATGGTGTTTTAGTCGGTAAAAATGAATTCGCAGGGCTTTTGCACCGACCCGCTTCGGCCCATCTGTTAAAACACTTGAATCTTTCTTTTTGAGTTGCCCTCCGATGTCTATTTCGCCGCCCGCTACCGCCTCCGCTATCACTCCTGTTTTGACCCCTGACGCCGTCTCCAGCGCGCCCGCCCTGATCCACTGGAACGAAGCGGATGAAGAGCGCTCTGCGCTGTGGCGCTCGGAACGCGGCGCCTTGCCGCCCAAACGCATGGTGCTGGCCGACGACACTACCTCTGCCGACACCGCCTATCGGCTGGCCTGCGAAGGCACCGGCCTGCTCTGGCGCGGTGACTTTCAAAATGCCCGGCAATTGGTGCAGGCGCTGGCCCGACGCATCGACAAGCCGCCCAAAGCCTCCAAACAAGCCAGGGTGGAGCGTAAAAAAGCCGCCGATGCAGCCGTCTCTGGCGTGCCGGCCGGCCAGGCCTTTCACCTGCACCGCCAGGCCCAGTCGCAGCGCGCACGGGTGCTGGGCATGGTACTGATCGAGTTTGGCGCCGATTACGGCATTGCGCTGCGCCGCGCGCCGGACGCCCGGCCGGCCTGCACGGAGGCCTGGGGGCCGGCCGATGGGGCTTCTAGCGCCTGCGTGGCTTCGTTGCGCGAGTTGATGGGCGTCATCAGCGCGCACGAGTGGCGCAAAAAAGGTGTTGAAATTCCTGCCCTGGGGAAGGCGCCCAACAACCGCATTCACCCGCATTACGGCGTGTTTTCACCGGTACGCGGCGAGTATGTGGAACTGGTCGCCAAAGCCCCCTTGCCCACCCTACGGCCCAATAAGTTTGTAGCGTTTGACATTGGCACTGGCACCGGCGTGCTGTCGGCGGTGCTGGCGCTGCGCGACATTGACCAGGTGGTGGCCACCGACCAGGACCCGCGTGCGCTGGCCTGCGCGCGCGAAAACCTGCAGCGGCTGCGCTTGCCCAATCCGGTCAAGGTGATGCAGGCCGACCTGTTTCCCGAAGGGCTGGCTTCGGTCATCGTCTGCAACCCGCCGTGGCTGCCGGCACGCCCCGGCTCACCGCTGGAAGGCACCGTGTACGACGAAGGCAGCCGCATGCTGCTGGGGTTTCTAAAAGGCCTGCCGGCGCATCTGGCGCATGGCGGCGAAGGCTGGCTCATCCTGTCCAATTTTGCCGAGCAGTTGGGCCTGCGCACGCGCGCTGAGTTGCTGGCGGCTATCAAGGACAGCGGGCTGAAGGTGCTAGGCAGGATGGACGCCACGCCGGACCATCCCAAAGTGGCCGATGAAAGCGACCCGCTGCACGCGGCGCGCGCTGCCGAAGTGACCTCGCTGTGGCGCCTCGGCGCGGCGTGACAGTTCGCTGAAAAGAGTCGGCATGACCATCCTGCTCGCGCCCATGGAGGGACTGCTCGACTTTGTCCTGCGCGACATCCTCACGCGGGTGGGCGGCATCGACCGCTGCGTCTCCGAATTCATCCGCATCACCGACCAGCTGCTGCCCGAACGTGTGTTCACCCGTATCGTGCCCGAGCTTCTCAACGGTGGCCGCACCTTGGCCGGCGTGCCGGTGCGGGCCCAGCTGCTGGGCTCAGACCCGGTCTGCCTGGCTGAAAACGCCGGCCGGTTGGCTGGCCTTGGGCCTGCCGGCATTGACTTGAATTTCGGCTGCCCGGCGGCGGTGGTGAACCGCCATGGTGGCGGGGCCGCGCTGCTCGATGAACCCGAAACCATCGCCGCCATTGTCCGCGCTGTGCGGCGCGCCGTGCCGGCCCACATGCCGGTGTCGGCCAAGATGCGCCTGGGCTTCAATGACGATGCGCGCGCGCTTGACTGCGCGCTGGCAATCGCCGAGAGCGGCGCTGACGAGCTGGTGGTGCATGCCCGCACCAAGGCGCAGGCCTACCGCCCGCCGGCCTACTGGGACCGCATTGCCGACATTCGGGCGGTGGTGCGCATTCCGGTGGTGGCCAACGGCGAAATATGGACGGTGGACGATGCGCGGCGTTGCCGCCAGGCCTCGGGCTGCCACATGCTGATGCTGGGCCGGGGCGCCGTGACCGACCCGGGGCTGGCGCTGGCCATCAAGGCTGACATGGCCGGTGCCTCGCTGACGCCGCTACCACAGTTGTCGCCAGGCATCAGCTGGGCTGCGCTGTTGCCGCTGCTGGGCGCCTTCTGGCAAGTGGTCTGCAGTCGGCTTGATAGCCGTTCGCGCGCTGGCCGGCTCAAGCAGTGGCTCAATTTTTTGCGCCGCCGATTTCCCGAGGCAGAAGCCGCCTACCAGTTGCTCAAGCCGATCAATGACCCGGCCTTGGTGGGCGAGTGGCTGGCCGTCACGCTGCGCGCTCAACGTGCGCCGCCACCAGAAATTGCCATGTCGCAGTTGGCGCCGCTGCTGATTGCCGCCTAGTTACCCGAGCCAAGCGCCCAGCAACTTCTAGCTGGCGCCAGGCGTCTTGATCGGCTCTTTGCGCTCCAGCGCCGAACGGTGCCAATTGCCCAGACGGGCCGCCGCCTCATAGCTGCTCTGCAGAAATTCAAGCAGCAACGCGTCCGGCGAGGGCGCCAGCCTCACATCGTCGTAAGGCAGGATGAACTCGTGCAAGCTGCTTTCATAAATCGCCTTGGCGGGACGCATGGGCGCCGTACCGAATCCGGCCGGTTCGGGATAAGCGTAGGAATAAAAAACCGGATACGGCACCGGCCCGCCACCCGGCCAGAAGCCGCAGCTGCTGACCTCGTGCGAATAGGCCTCGCGCGTGACCCAGTCGGGGCACTGCGGCACGCCACCCGGATGGTCGGGCGCCACCCGGCCGGAAAAACGCGTCAGCGCCAGGTCAAAGCCGCCCCAAAAAAAGTGAGAAGGACTGCTTTTGCCAATGAAGCGGCTGCGGAATTCCTTCAACACCCGATCAGCTTGCACCAGAGCAAGCCACAGCCTGTGCGCATACTCCGCATCGTACGAGGCATGCGTGTAGTCCTGCTCAAACGGTATGCCATCGGCCAGTTCATTGGGCGTAGTGTGGATTTTCACGCCAACGCCTAGTTCGGCCAGCCTGGCCATCAGCTCGGCGTAAAAATCTGCCACCGGGCGCGCTTGCAAGGCCAGGCTGGCAAGCCCGCCGTCGCTGACGCTAATAAGCAGCCGGTGGTCAATGAAGTCGAAATCGATCTGGCAGGTCCGGTTGCCGAAAGGGATGGGCGAGGTGGTCAGGCCGCGCGACGTGACTACAGGCTGACATGCCACGAGTGATTGACCCAAGGCGTTTGAATCAGCCGTATTTTGCCGACGATTTGCGTCCACATGTGCAGCGTGGCATAGGTGTCCTGCCATTCGTTGAGAGGCAGGCTGGGCCAGTGTTCAAGTGTGGTGGCGGCAACGGAAGAGGGTGAATCGGTCATCGGGCACATCCAGCATTAACTTGACACGGAGGCAGTGAACCTTTGATAAATTTAGCCTTGCCAATCAGAACAGTTTGTAGGACATCGGAGCTTTTTGCCGGCGGGCTTTCGGGTTCGCGACGCCGCTGTATGAGATGCTTGACAGGGGATCGCTGTTCCCTTAAAAACTGCCGGACTGGGTTAAACACCCGTTCGATAATGCCGCGGCACAGAGCCGGGCGCCAAGCTGATTTTTCGGAGGGAGAACCGTTGTGCACAGACGTGAATTTTCGCAAGCGGCTGCCGCTATGGCAGCGCTTGTTTCGATGGGCCCGCAGCGCAGCGCTTGGGCTGCAATGCCTGGCGCGGGAAGCAGTACCGTCGCCATGGGTACCAACCTCTCGGGCATGGAGTGGGCCCGGCCAGGACTGCGCTATGGCTTGAGTTCTGAGCCCAATATTCACTTCTCGGTGCCGCGTGCGGCCGAGGTGGCTTACCTGGCGGCCTGCGGCTACCGTAAAAACCGCTTGCCGATTCAGTGGGAACTGCTGCAGCCCATGCTGCACGACACCCCGGCTGATTCCGCCGCCCAAGCCGCAATTGGCAAGCCGGGCGCTTTTCACACGCGCTACGAGTCCTACATCACCGGCGTACTCGACGCGCATGCGGCCGCTGGTATTCAATGCATCGTTGACTGTCACAACTCTTGCCGCTACCAGGACTTCAGGTTTCAAGGGGACGGCGCGGTCAGCGGCCTGACCGTTCCCCCCAATGCCCTGATGCGGCCCTACACCACCGACAAGTCGCAGGTGCAGGAACGGATTTTTTCCTTGGCACCGGGGGCAACGCTGACGCAGTCCAACTTCAACGACTTCTGGACCCGCGTGGCGACCAAGTGGCAGGGCCACCCCGGTTTGGCCGGCTATGGCCTGATGAACGAACCGCACGATATGCCCAGACCCGGCGAGATCGTTGAGTCAACCGACGGCGAAGACTTGACGATCTGGCCGGCCTATGCGAAGGCCGCCATCAAGGCGATTCGCGCTGTTGACGCGGCTACCCCGATCTATGTGGGGGGCAACGGCTGGGGTTCGGCGATGGGTATTGCCACCCTCAACCCCGGATTTCCTTTGGCGGGCCACAACCTCATTTACGAGGTTCACCTTTACCTGGATGCATCGAGCAACGGCAGGGTGTTTGACCTGGATACTGAAGTGGCCAAAGGCTACAGCGCAGGTTTTGGCCGCGGATCCATCCATGCCTTGACCGGTCTGGACCGGCTTCGGCCGGCAACCGATTGGGCCAAGGCCAAAGGGGTCAGGGTGGCGCTGACTGAAGTGGGCATGCCGATTGATGATATGCGCTGGCACGAAATGTTTAAACCGGTCGTCAGCCATGCCATCAAGAGCGACTGCGAGGTGTACAGCTGGATGGGCGGCAACCATTGGCCCATCCGAAATTACGCCATCAACCATGTACCGGGCTGGCACCAGAACAAGACGCTGGAGCCCGCCGTGTCCGGCGTGATGAAGGCTGCGGCCGGGTTGGCGCAAGCCACGCTGTTCGATGACGGCCCGGCTTTCTCTCTGGCAGGTATAGCGCTGACGATCACGGTGTATGCGCGCGGCTTTCTGGCACGGCCGGTAACGCTCACAGTGGCAGCCAATGGCAAGGGGACGCTGAGTAAATCGCGGCTGACTATTCCTGCTGGCGCCAATGGGCAAACCACGTTCAGCTACACGCCAGCGGCCAACGAGGTGGCTCTGCTGAGCTACCGCAGTGACGGCCAGCCGTCCGACTCAGGCCAGTTAGCCGGCCAGGTGCCTCCGCCCCGAAAAATATTTTCGCTGACCGACCCGGTTGCCTATGCCGACACCAGCCTGACGGATGCGGCGCTGGCCATCATCGCCAGATATAGCGCCTGCAAGTGGGTGATGGCAGATGGCTACACCGACTATGTCCTGGGCGCGCCGGCGGCTGCCGGGCAGGCGGTGCGCGCCATCGCTGATTCGGGTTACGGCTCCAGCCCAGGCAATGCCATGGAGATGCTGATCTGGATCAACACCGAAGGCAAGGCCATGGGCAACAGGACGCTGCCGCTCATGCGCGAGAACAGCGGCACCAAGAGCATTAAGAACACAGACCACACGGCGCCAGACGCTTTCGGGTTTTGGTGCAAGAAGTCGGCCCCCGAGCCAGGTGTTCAGCCTCGTCCGCTCAACCGCGTGCCCTACAACCTTGATGATGCGCATTTCGTCATTGCCGCGCTCAGCGTGGCAGCGAAGAACAACAGTGGCGTGGTGTTTCAGGCCTCCAAAGCGGAGGAGGGCTACGCTTCGGAACTGGGGCTCAGTAATGGCCAGCCCCAAGCCAAATGGGTGGATGCCAAGGGTCGCACGGCACTGTTGACCAGTACGGCCCAGCTGCCCATCAATCGCCCGGCGGTGCTGGCGTTCACGTCAGCGCCTGGTGCGCAGAGTTTGCGCGTCAATGCGGCCGAAGTAGCGCGCAGCAGCGCAACGTTTCCCCGTGGCGTTTATGCCCAGCTGTTGCTGGGTGGCGGTTTTCGCAATTACTACCCGCAGGCGGGGTTCAGGGGGAACCTTTACGCCGTCATCACCGGCAAAGGCGCCCCCTCGGCAGCCGAACTGGCCGTGCTGGAAAAATACCTGGGTAGGCTGGCCGGCTTGGCTTGAAATAAGCCGAGTGTGCAGAACTCCACGCCGCAGCGAAGGCTGCGGCTATCGTCTGGTCGCTGCAGAACACACAAACTTTCACTTGCATGGCGTATGGCCGGCGTAGCTTTGCCGCGCCCTCTGAAATGTGCAAGGCGTAAGACAGAGTGTCATTTCGGTCTCGCCGATATTGACAAACGTTTTGTGAATTGAAATCTGTGCAGCAACAGACATAACCGACAAAAAATCGTAAAAAAATGTGACTATTAATCTACATAGATTAACAATTAAGTCAGGTATTCGTTGTTATGGAAACTCTTCACGCGCTGGAAGGGCGACTTGATTTCAGTCGCTGAAGGAATCCGAAGAACTTTAGAAGCGCCTCATTGCCATCCAAAACGCTCAACATTTCGACTGAAATTAAGTTTTTTTTTGTAAACTTCATCCTACAAAATTTTAAGTTTTTGAACTGCCCACTCCACTGGAAAAAAGTCGGATTTCTACCCGTACGATGCTCTTTTTTCCATCTCGTTTTGGCATAAAAACAAGGTAGTTTTCCCCGCAAGCCCGAAAAATATTTGGGGCTTTTTTTAACTATTTTGCAATAAGTAAGCAACGATTTTTTGTCAGTATTTTCCTACACTCTGTAGAACCAATCGCGCAAATAGTGTGCGCCAGCGCACGTACCGCCGGTGCTCGGACGACGGCCTTCACACTACCGCCTTGGGTTGCCGACATGTCATATGTATACGTCGCTGCACTCCCTTTAGCGCATCAGCTGGTTCTTTCGCATTTGCTTTGCTCTATCTGATGGTGTCCTTAGTCATTTTTTTTAATGACGCTTTTACTTACATTGAAATAACGACGCATACATGCAACGACGTAAATTTTTCCTGTCCACCCCTGCGGTGGCCAAAGCGCTAACAGCTGCCATTGTGTTGTGCCTGAGCCAGTCAGCCAGCGCGCTTGACCCGGCCGCAATCCCCGTGGGTAGCCATGACAACATCTTTTTGCAAGCCGGCAATCCCACAGATGCCTACTTTGTTGATGACAATCGTTGGGGTGCGGGTGCTATCACCGAGGGAGGCGCCGCCAATCAGTATGAGCAGGCTGTGGGGGTTGATCCGGCCGTTGGCGCCGGCGGGGAAGT
>NZ_JABBPE010000015.1 GCF_012927455.1 Polaromonas sp.
CAGATGCCTACTTTGTTGATGACAATCGTTGGGGTGCGGGTGCTATCACCGAGGGAGGCGCCGCCAATCAGTATGAGCAGGCTGTGGGGGTTGATCCGGCCGTTGGCGCCGGCGGGGAAGTGGCATACCGCATGAAGTGGCGCTGGCCAGCAGGCGCAACCGAAGTCAAGGCCTACCCTTCAATCATCAGCGGCAAAAGGCCCGGCGCTGCCAGTGGCAACCCGGTCATGCTGCCCAATGGCTCAATGTCTGAACGCTCTGGCGTGACGCCCGGGACGATCTTTCCCCTGCAACTTCCGATCAAATCGCTCAAGTCCAAATTTGCTGTCAAAAATGTGACTGCGCCAACGGGCCAGGGACATCTGGCCTACGACATTTGGCTTCAGTCTTCTCCGGCTCAGGACTTCCCAAAGGCCAATTCTTCGATCACCCACGAAATCATGATTCCCTTGCAAAACTGGGGCAACTATGGGGGACACAACAGTCTTCTCAACGGAAGAAATCCCGGCTGGTATGACCATGATGTCACCATTGGTGGAAGGCTCTATCACGTCTATGCAACCAAGGAGGCGGACGGGGCGCTCCTGTACAACTTTGCCCAAGGCTCACTCAATGGTAGTTACGGCAAGACCGGCTGGAAATTGATTGCTTTCGTGCCTGATGTGTTTCCTGTGCCCGCTGGGGAGCTGGACCTTGCCGCATTTATCAACCATGTCGCCACCCGCAAAGACGTCAAGGGAAATCCGTGGGCGCTGGGCAATGAGTATGTCAGCAGCGTCGAGCTGGGGGTCGAGCCGGTGGAAGGAACTGGCGACATCGCCGTATACGACTACAAGGTCTCGACAGCAGGTTCCGCATCAATAGCGGCGCCAGCACCGGCACCGGCACCGGCACCAGCACCAGCACCAGCACCAGCACCAGCACCAGCACCAGCACTGGCATGTAGCAGCGGTTCAAGCTGGGTCCAGGGAAAACAATATGCCGCGGGCAGCGTCGTGTCTTATGGAGGCAAGCAATATATTGCCAAGTTCGCCAATCCGGGTTACACCCCTACGATTAGCACGTACTACTGGTCTGCATATTTCTGCGGTGGCTCATCCGCCCCAGCACCAGCAGCAGCCCCAGCCCCAGCATCTGCATCCGCATGCAGCGGTCCAAGCTGGGTTCAAGGAAAACAATATGCCGCGGGCAACGTCGTGTCTTATGGGGGCAAGCCATATGTTGCCAAATATGCCAACCCTGGCTACATCCCAACGGTCAGCACCTACTACTGGTCTGGAACCGCTTGCTAATTAATGCCTGGACATCCTGACGCCGCATGTAATTCAAATGATGTGGTCTTGGTCTAGCGTCAAAGCTCAAATCTCGCTCTGGCAAAACAAGCGTCAGCTCTGAACAGCTCGACGCTTGTCTTTGCCATTACCAAAGGGACTTGCGCTCTTGATGCTGATCTGCTGAACAAGCTTCCGGATGCGCGCAACTTCGGGGTCGCCGGCGGCCAGTTCAGCATCTCGTTTGGTGGACAGAACAGTATTTACGCCCAGATTGCCTGCACGGATGACAACCAGCTTTTCACTTTGATAGAAAAGCTGATGACCGATTCGGGCACCCGGCGGCTTGACTGGGACGTTTAGGAACAACAAGCTCCTGAACGTAGAGCGAACCGCCCGCAGAACCCGCGTGTCAGCACGGCTGCAGGCCTTGTACTCGGGGACAACATGCCAGCAACAAAGCACCTTAACGAAAGGCGAAGTGCTTGCTGCCGAGGTAATTGAATGCCAGCGCTACGATGGATGCAATGGCGAGCGGCATGATCGGAAATGCCGCCATGGGCGCCACGCTCAACACGAGCGCCGTATAAATAATGAAATTGATGCTTGCCCCCCCCAGACTGACTGCGACGTAACGTGCAAAGCTGTGGCCGGCAGCGCCGTCGTTGGCTTGGTCAAAGGTGAAATTTCGGTTGAGCAGCCAAGTAGCGAAGACCGCCGCCGGGAACGACAGGAGGCGCGCCTGTATCACGCCCCACCCGGCCAAGTCGACGAGTGCCTGGAGCAACCCGCCGTCCACCAAAAAGCCGAGCGTACCGACCAGGCCGAACCGCACGAAACTCGGCAGACTTGACATGGCTGTAACCGACCTCAGAGGAAGGCGCGAAAGTCGAGAAGCCGCGCGGCAACCCCAATGCTGACGGCCAGCCCCGTCGCGCCTATTCCACCTAGCAGCAGGCCGGAGCGGCTACGTAATCCTTGCACTAGCACTGGCAGGACCAGCAAGGTCCCGACAAGGATCGACATCAGGGACCAGTAGTGATAGCGCATGTCGGTGGCCACGCCGATCAACAAATAGGCACAGGAATAGCCTAACGCCGAGACAATCAGAACCCTTGCAAGCTGGACCGTGGGGGAAGGGTTTTGATGGCTAATAAAGGCCAGCAAAAAGCCACCCCAAACCAGCCAGGTAACGGGCCAGACGAACGGATTTTTGCGCAGCAGGTCCAAACGCACGTCGCGATCGGTGACCACTTCCCTGGGTGCAATGGCCGGATCGTCGGTACGGTACTCGGGCGTCAGCCGGATGTGTTTGAGCGGCACGGCAAACAACAGAGATGAGTTGAAGTGCTTGAGGCGGTGCGCAGCATACGCAACCGGATGTTGAAAGATCGTCCTGGCCCACTGTAGTGTCAAACCCTCAGTGATCGTGACCGAATCGGCGGTGGGTCGGTGTACTTTTGCGCCGCAGCGGCCCCACGGACTCAGGCTGTCCCACCAGTAAGGCGAGTAGCAGGCCTGCAAGTCACTAGCCGCCAGGGTAGCGCGTGGCTCTATGAGACTGGGATCTGTTTCGTACACGGCCATACCCATCAGATCGAACAGGAACAGCGACTGTTCAGGATGCGTCGGGGAAGGATTGAAGAGCCACCGGTTTGCTTGCATCGCAACGGGAATAGCCAGTACGGCAACCACCATAGCTGAAGTGATTAACCGGACGCTGCGTAACCAGTGAGAGTGAGGCGGGGCAAGCGCATACACAAGCAGGGGGCCAACAGCGAACACCGCGTTGGTGCGCACCAAGGTACCGTAAATCATGAGAGCAGCTACCACCGCCCACCATCGAACGGGGATAGGCCTCCCTTGAGCCCGGAACCAGAAAATTAGTCCAACCGCTGCCAACCAAGAGACTACCAGGCCGACGTCCTTGGTGACTGTGGCATTGATGTAAAGAAAGGGCGGAAAGACGCCTGCAAGAGCCATCAGAATTGCCAGCCGTGGGCGTTCAGAGCGCCGCAGCCCGTCAGCCAGCAAACCAAACCCGAGCCAATAAAGGGTGAGGTGAAGCAGCAGCAAAGGTCCGGGCCCGTTGCCTGCCAGCCGAAGCCAAGACCATAGCCAGGCCATCACGGGAGGGTGCCAGTCGGCGTAGCGGCCACTGATCGCTTGACCGTACTGGTTGATCGAATCGTTGTTCATCATCCCTGGGTAATGCATGAGCGCATTGACCGCGAACAGGGCGACGATAAGCAGCAGGAGTAATAAACCAGCTGGCTTCGCCAGCACACCGGAAAACCGGGCAGCGCCCGATCCCTCAGGAAAAGACAATCCAGCTTCGGCAGGCACCGGTGCGACTGGTGGGTAATTCATGAAACGGTCAGCAGCACGCCTGCTCGTTCTACTTCGTTGCCAGCCCGCGCTGCCACAGGTATGGATCCCACTCGAGCGGGAAGTGGTTGCAACACGCCCAACGCAGGCCATTTGGGCGCTGGGATCTCAAGATAGGCCAGACGCTTGAGCTCGCGCCGTGAATGAGTGACCGTGTCGAGAATGAGCCCGCAAGCCAATGACAGAAAAGCCAGCAGCATGATGCCGAGCGACAGCACCGCTGTAGGCAGCCTGGGTACAAGCGCAGTGCGAAGGAACTCCAGAACTATAGGGGTGGCGAGTCCTATCGATAGCAGCGCGAGCACGACAAACGTGTAGCCGAAGAACATCAATGGGCGCTCTTCCTTTACCAAGTGGCCGATCATTCGCAAGATGCGCAAACCGTCGCGAATCGTGTTGAGTTTGGATGACGAACCTGTGGGCCGGTCTTTGTAATGCGTCGGTACCTCAACCGTCTTCATCCGTAATTCGAGCGCATGAACAGTGAGCTCTGTCTCGATCTCGAAACCCCTGGAAAGGGCAGGAAACGATTTTACGAAGCGGCGCGAAAATACTCGGTATCCCGATAGCATGTCGCCAAACTGTTTGCCAAAGATGACCTGCACCAGACCGGTCAGCACGCGGTTGCCGAAGCGGTGACCGAAGCGGTAGGCCTCTTGAATGGTAGAAACGCGCGCGCCATTAACCATGTCAAGTTGTTTATCCAACAGCATTTTTACCAGTTTTGGCGCAATCTGGGGGTCATAGGTGTCGTCGCCGTCCACCAGCACGTACACATCGGCCTCAATGTCGCTGAACATGCGTCGCATCACATTGCCTTTGCCGGGGAAAGGCTCGTGCCCAACAATTGCGCCCTCTTGCGCCGCCACCTCGGCGGTCCGGTCAGTTGACGAGTTGTCGTAGACGTAGATCCGGGCGGTAGGAAGCGCCTGTCTAAAACCCCGAATCACAAGCGGGACTGCTATTTCTTCGTTGTAACAGGGGATAAGAACAGCAACCTCGATACCTTGGAATGCGTTATCCATATTCCCTCCTGAAAATTTAAAGTCGGTCGAGGCGAAAACAAGGTTCACCCAGCACTGCATTAGCTGAGCAAATATTATTGGTAAGAAAGATGAACTTCTATAGCTCATTCAGACTATGCCGATACAGAAGCGACGACGAATGCTTGAAAGTCCTGGCACGAGCAGCAGCACCTGCAAAGCGCAAAGCTCGTTGCCAGCCCAACCCGGACGTCGACTATCACGCAGGGGGCCAGCCCGCCCTGCGTCGCAAATAGTCATCCAAAAATCGTAAAAAAACGTGACTTTTTAGGTACATAAAGTAACAGATAAAGTCAAATATTCGTCATTTTGACAACGTTTTGCGCGTTTAAAGGACGATCAATTCCAGTGATCACACGAATCTGAAGGATTTCATAGGCACTTCAGGTGCGTTCAAGCGGCCGATCATCAGACCTGGAATTCAGCATTTATTTTGTGCGCTTTTTCCTACAAGGCTTTAAGTTGTTGAACCACCAACCCCTTCTGGATAAGAAGAGGCAGTTTTATGCCGTTCCTCTTATGAATCAGCATTTTCTGGTTCTACTAAAGAGCATCGACGACGACTTTTTAAATAAAATTGAGCTGTTTTTAGAAAAATATGGCGATAAGGAAGCGTCAGTTTCCTCAAAATTTTCCTACATGTTGTAGGACCAGTCGTACAAGTTGTGTGCGCTAGCGCACGTACTGTCAAGGTTGAAGGGGTGGCTTGCACACTACCTTCATGGGTTGCCGGCTGGTTTTTGAATACCTCGCAGCACGCCCTTCAGCGCATCAACAGGCTCTTTTGCAATTTGCATCGCGCTATCTGACGGTGTTTGACCGTCATTTTTTGATAACAACTTTATTTACATTTAATTGATTGATATTTGATGCGTAAATGTAAATTTTCGAAGGTTGCCAGTGCACTGGCTACAGTCAGCTTTTTGATAGGTTGCGGCGGTGGGGGACAAGCCACTACAGCGGCCGCTGACGCTTTTTCTCCAGCAGCCGGCGCCTCGTCTGCAAGCGCCTCCTCTCCAACTGCCGGTACTTTACCTGCACCTGCCAGCGCCTCGTTTCCTGCAATTAGCGCGCTTGACCCGGCCGCAATCCCCGTGGGTAGCCATGACAACATCTTTTTGCAAGCCGGCAATCCCGCAGATGCCTACTTTGTTGATGACAATCGTTGGGGTGCGGGTGCTATCACCGAGGGAGGCGCCGCCAATCAGTATGAGCAGGCTGTGGGGGTTGATCCGGCCGTTGGCGCCGGCGGGGAAGTGGCATACCGCATGAAGTGGCGCTGGCCAGCAGGCGCAACCGAAGTCAAGGCCTACCCTTCAATCATCAGCGGCAAAAGGCCCGGCGCTGCCAGTGGCAACCCGGTCATGCTGCCCAATGGCTCAATGTCTGAACGCTCTGGCGTGACGCCCGGGACGATCTTTCCCCTGCAACTTCCGATCAAATCGCTCAAGTCCAAATTTGCTGTCAAAAATGTGACTGCGCCAACGGGCCAGGGACATCTGGCCTACGACATTTGGCTTCAGTCTTCTCCGGCTCAGGACTTCCCAAAGGCCAATTCTTCGATCACCCACGAAATCATGATTCCCTTGCAAAACTGGGGCAACTATGGGGGACACAACAGTCTTCTCAACGGAAGAAATCCCGGCTGGTATGACCATGATGTCACCATTGGTGGAAGGCTCTATCACGTCTATGCAACCAAGGAGGCGGACGGGGCGCTCCTGTACAACTTTGCCCAAGGCTCACTCAATGGTAGTTACGGCAAGACCGGCTGGAAATTGATTGCTTTCGTGCCTGATGTGTTTCCTGTGCCCGCTGGGGAGCTGGACCTTGCCGCATTTATCAACCATGTCGCCACCCGCAAAGACGTCAAGGGAAATCCGTGGGCGCTGGGCAATGAGTATGTCAGCAGCGTCGAGCTGGGGGTCGAGCCGGTGGAAGGAACTGGCGACATCGCTGTGCATGACTACAAGGTGTCTCGCTAGCAGGTTCCGCACCAGCGCCAGCATTTGCATGTACCGGCTCCAGCTGGGCTCAAGGACAACAAGATGCGGCTGGCATAGTCGTGTCGTATTGAGGCCAGTTCTATGTCGCCAAGTTCGCCAACCCGGGTTGCTCTCCAAAGATCAGCTCCTACTACTGGGCTGTAACTGCTTGTTAAGTAAGGGTAAGAAGCACACGGGCCACTGCGGGCGCGCCGTTGTCAGGTCATTGCACGGGGCGGTGGCTTTCAGCGCCTAAGCCGACGAGAATACTTAAAATCCTGGCATGTGCAGCCTTCTGTTGCTGATCTCCTGGGATGCTCCTGTGTTAACCTTTTCACTGAAAGAATCCATGACAAGCGCTGTTCGAGCACCGACGATTTACGCCACATCCGTTCCCGTCTTTAATCAGATGCTCGGAGGGATCGAAAAGGTGTTGAGTAAAGCTGCAGCACACGTTGAAACGAAGAAAATCGATCCCACTGCACTGCTTCAGGCTCGCCTTTTTCCCGACATGTTTCCCTTGTTGCGCCAAGTCCAGGTGGCCACCGACTTCGCCAAAAGCGTCTCAGCCAGGCTGGCCGGTGTGGAAATACCCAAACTGGAGGATACCGAGTCGTCCTTCGCCGATCTGCAGGTGCGCATTGCCACGGTACTGGCGTTTATTGGCAGTCTGAAGGTAACCCAGTTCGACAATGCCGCCACACGCGAAATCGTGACGCAAGCCGGCACACCCAAGGAAAAGCGTTTTACCGGGCAGTCTTATCTGCTCAATTACGGCTTGCCGCATTTCTTTTTTCACACCACCACGGCCTATGCTATCTTGCGGCACAACGGCGTTGAAGTAGGCAAGAAAGATTACATCGGCGCTTACTGAACAGGGCATGAGTCCGCGAACACCCGAGTTTCTGTTTTTCTTACTAAAATAGGGCCCTAGCCCAGCAGCTACGGGCGCAAGTAGCTATTAAAAATATAGCAAACAAGGCCGGGAGCTCACACTATGCGCCCCTTGTTTTTAACCACCACACAGCCCGTGATGCGCCACGCCTTGCTGATTTGCCGCTGCAGGCTGTAAATTGCCAACCAGGAATTTCCTGCAGCGTCGAGCATGTGGGCCCGCTGGATCACCTGGTCGCCTTGGCCCTCGGGTTTGAGAAAAGCCACCGAGGCAGGGCGGTAGACCACCGGGTAGCCATCGCGCACCATGGCTAAAAAACCGCTTGCCGTGCCTACCGCTTGCCGCACATTGGGGGCAGCATAAGAAAACGCCTTGTCTGCATCGTCCCTGGCCAAAGCCTCCAGCTGGCCCTCCACCACCTCACGCACGCTTTTTTCGTCGGCTGCACTGAGCGGTGCCGCACGTGCCGGAGCGAACAGCGTCAAACTGCAAACTGCGGTTATCAGCAGCCATGACAGCCGCCCTAAAACGGCATGCGATTGGACATTCATGGCAGCGCCTCCCGGGGTCTCTACGTTTTTCTTTACCAGGCACCAGCAGCGACGCGACGCTAGCCAGCAAGCAAGTGCCTGCAGCGTAACGTCGCCAAATTCGCTGGGGGTTCCCCCAGGTTAATTGCTATTCAAAATATAGCAGTGGGGGCTGTTTGCGCCTTCCTGTCAGATACCCAGCATCTTTTTGGCGCCGTCCAGGGCTTTCTCTGACTCGGCGTGTTTGCCAGCCTTGTGCAACGTCTCCCCCTCGGCGCGCAACTGTTTGACTTTGGTCATGTCTGCGGCTGACAGTGTGGTGGTTTCTGCGAGTTTGGCGTCAATGGCTTTCATTTCCATCGGGCAGCGGTTGGCAAAAGCCAACGATGACGCGGTCAGGGCTATGGCAGCAATGATAAGTTTCATTCAAATCTCCAATAAGCATCAGAAAATTCTGACTAAAAAAATACTACCAAAGAATGCGGTGTGGCAACAGGGGGAGTAGTCCCCGCCGGGGTGCCAGATGTAACAACCGGGAAGCCCTGCTAGAAAAACAGCTCAGGCGGGCCGGCCTAAAATCGGGCTCTAGCCGGTTTTTGCTGTGATTAAATTGTTACCGATTTATTACGGAACCGTCGACTGGCACCATTCCATCCCACCTCTTCTTTTTGGGTAAACGCATGTCTCTTGAAGTTATTGAAGCCCAGACCGGCGACAACCCGGTCGCCACCGTCCTGATATTGCACGGCTTGGGGGCGGACGGGCGCGACTTTGTGCCGATTGCCGAACAACTTGATTTGTCCAGCGTGGGCCCGGTGCGGTTTTTGTTTCCAAGCGCCCCCAGCATCCCTGTCACCATCAATGGCGGTTACGTGATGCCCGCCTGGTACGACATTCTGGTCACCGATCTGGTCAGGCGCGAAGACGAAGCCGGGTTGCGCCACTCACAGGCAGCGATCGAAGCGTTGATCGCCCACGAAAAGTCGCGCGGCATGGCGGCCCACCGCATTGTGGTGGCAGGTTTTTCCCAGGGTTGCGCACTGGCGCTCATGACGGGCTTGCGCCACAGCGAACGGCTGGCCGGCATTGTGGGCATGTCTGGCTACTTGCCGCTGGCCGACAAAACCGCTGCAGAGCGCAGCGCCGCCAATCAGGACACGCCGATCTTTCTGGCCCATGGCACGCGCGATGGTGTGGTGGCACTGCCGCGCGCTACCGCGACGCGTGATGCGCTGACGGCACTGGGGTATTCGCTGGAGTGGCATGAGTACCTGATGGAGCACTCGGTGTGTCCGCAGGAGATCAGCGACCTGGAGCGCTGGCTGCAGCGCGTGCTGGCTTGATCTGGGGTGGCAGGCCCACATTTCATTAGGAAAAATGGCTCTAGCCCATGAATAGCGGGCGCAGTCAGCTATAAAAAGCATAGCAAACAGGCGCGCCTCTACCTCAGTTGGCGCCGTTGGCCTACAGCGCCGAGGGCTGTGTTTTTTCGTACCCCACGGCAATCCCGTCAAAGTGTTTGCCCAGTAGCTCGTCGCGGACCTGGAACAGGCGCTGCAGATCTTCCAATGCTTCGCTTTCTTCCGATCGCGGGACTGCCAGGGCAATCGGCGTAAAGGCGGATGGATTAGAGGATAGCGCGGGGGGCGAGACCCCTATCACCGGGGTTTCCGGCCTTACCGATTCAACCCAGAAAGCCTTGTCTGGCAAAGTGGTGTAGGGGCAGCTGTCGGTCATTTCGAACTGCCACGAAATGCCATGCAGCCATTCGGAGGCGCGTGGTTCAAAGCGTGCAACGTCGGCCAGCAGCGCGTTCTGCAAGGCCACGGCATAGTTCATCAGACGAGCGTCCCAGTGCCTAATGATCAGACGTACAAACAGGCCGGTGCCGCGACTGCTGCGTGATACCACCAGCATCTGCAACTCGATCCAGTGGGGCGCAATGCCGTGTTTGCGCAGCAAGTCGCGCAGCAGCACCTGTACCAACTGGCGCCGCATGGCGTTGTCCGAGCCATCTTCTATCGTCGGAGGGTGATCGCCGCTGGTGCGCTCGGCGGCGGCTAACGCGGCTTTTGGCGCGCCAAATAACCTTCGCATCATATTTTTCATAGTTATCCAAGCTCCAACACTCTTTTTTGCTGATTAAAGTCTCGTAGAGCCGTCATGTTATCAGAGTGTTACTAAATGTTATATGACCAAATTTCGGCTGCGGATCAGGCGACGGAAGTTTGCGGCGGAGGGCGGCTAAAATTCATTTTGTCTTTATGTCCTGGCATTGCGGCGCGGAAGGGCGCCACCATTAGCTTGACAGGCCGTAGCGCCAGGCTTGACTGCCACCTTCAACACCCCGCCCGCGCCATGCAGTCAAGCCGCAGGGCGCCTGCGCGAAGCGCTGGCCTGTGCTACCTTTCACGACACTTCAAGAATCTCGGGGAATCACCTTATGACCAAGTTGCAGGCGCCTGCGGGCGCGCCCATGCAGGAGCGCTTGAAAGCGCTGACCCCGGCCCGGCTTAAGGGCATGCGCCGCGGTATCGAAAAAGAAAGCCTGCGTGCCCAGCCCGGGGGCGGTCTGGCGCTGACGCCGCACCCGGCGGCGCTTGGCTCGGCACTGACGCACCCGGGCATCACTACCGACTTCAGCGAGTCGCAGGTGGAGCTGGTCACGGCCGCGCACCCGAGCGCTGAAGCGGCGTTGCTAGAACTCACGCAGTTGCACCAGTTCACCTTGCGCGCCATGAAAGACATGGGCGACGAAATGCTCTGGGTGTCCAGCATGCCCTGCGATTTGCCGACAGACGAGACCATTCCGATTGCCCGCTTTGGCGCGTCCAACGTCGGGCGCGCCAAAAGCGTCTACCGCATGGGCCTGAGTCACCGCTATGGGCGGCGCATGCAGACCATCTCGGGCATTCACTACAACTGGTCCTTGCCCGAGGTCACGAGCGAGCAATACTTTGCGCTAATTCGCAATTTTCGGCGCCACGCGTTCTTGCTGCTTTACCTGTTTGGCGCTTCGCCCGCCGTCTGTTCAACCTTTGTGGCAGGCCGCCCGCACGAGCTGCAGCCGCTGTCGAAAAGCACCATGTACATGCCGCACGGCACTTCGCTGCGCATGGGGCGGCTGGGTTACCAGAGCGATGCGCAGGCATCGCTTGCAGTCAGCTACAACAGTCTGGAGGGCTACGGCGCATCGCTGCAAGAGGCGCTGACCCGGCCCTATCCGGCCTACGAGGCGGTGGGCATACGCAACCCGGGCGGCGACTACAACCAGCTGGCCACCACGCTGCTGCAGATTGAAAACGAGTTTTACGGCACCATCCGGCCCAAGCGCGTGATCTTTCCGGGCGAGCGCCCACTGCACGCGCTGCGCGAGCGCGGCGTCGAGTATGTCGAAGTGCGCCTGATGGACCTGGACCCGTTCGAGCCGGTCGGCATCACCGCGCAAACCATGCGTTTTCTCGATGTGTTCTTGCTGCACTGCCTGCTGAGCGATAGCCCGCCCGACACGCCAGCCGAGATCGCCGAGCTCAAACACAACCAGCACCACACCGCTGCGCGCGGCCGTGAACCCGGCCTTGCGTTAAAGCGCGCCGGTGGCGAGGTGGCGCTGACCGAGTGGGGCGCCGAGGTGCTCGCACAATGCGCGCCCATCGCCTCCGCGCTGGATGCCGCGCAAGGCGACAGCTGCTACAGCGACGCCCTGGCGGCGGCCGATGCAGCGCTGCTTGATGCGAGCACCCTGCCGTCGGCGCGCGTGCTGGCCGCCATGGTGCAGGACTTTGACAACTCCTTCGTCAAGTTTGCCCGGGCCCAGTCCAAGAAGACCCGAACTGCGCTGCAAGCTCTGCCGCTAAGTGCCGAGCAGCAGGCGCGGCTGGTTGCCCTGAGCGAGCAATCCATCCTGGAGCAAAAGAAAATTGAAGCGGCGGACGCCATGCCCTTTGAGGTCTACCGCCAGCAGTATGTGTCGGCCGAGCGGCTGGGTGTTCCGGACCAAGTGGCGGTGCATGCCTGACAAGATCCAGAAGCCGAAAATTACAGGTAAATAGTGCTCTAGCCCATATAGAACGGGCGTAAACAGCTATCAATTTAGTAGCGAATTACGAAGCAATGCTGCCGCTCGCGCCAGCTTACGGCTTTGCCTGAGCGGCCACGCGTCGCCAGACATGCACGCCAATGAATGCGCAGCCCAGCACCAGCGCAAACCAGCCTACCAGCGAGGACTTGGCCACAATGCCCTGCATGCCGGGCGAGGTGATGTAGTAGGGCGCCAGCAGAACACCCAGGCCAATGAAGGCACACAAAATTCCCTTGATCAGCAAGTCGTTGTTGGCCCTGCTGTTGGCCAGGCGGTTGCCCGGGTTGTTGGGGCGGCGGGTGGGGGCGTCGGGGAGGGGCATGAAGTGGGGAATAGCGGTGTGAAAAGTTGAAGGCGCTGGAGCTGCACCAAGACTGCCGGCAGTTGACTCGCCTTGCCCTGATTTTCACCCATCCCGGGACGACACAGCATGAGGGTTTTTGCAGGCCTGAGCGCCCGGAATGCTGGTACCGGCCAAAGCGCGGTAGTTGCTGGTGCAGGCGTACTGGCAGTTTGCCTGCCAGCCAAGGCCGCATGGGGAAGCGAGCCAGGTCCGGCAAGCTCCCAAGCCCGCAACAGCGTTCACAATCCGGTCTGGCGCGGACAATGGACGCAGCGCCTGCCGATGCGCGGCAACAAGTAAAGAAAGAACATTCAGCAATGGCTATTCAATGGTTTCCGGGTCACATGCATTTGACCAAAAAGGCCATCAGCGAGCGCATCAAGGAAATTGATGTGGTGATCGAGCTGCTCGACGCGCGCCTGCCCGGCTCCAGCGCCAATCCCATGCTGGCCGAACTGACCGGGGCCAAGCCCGCGCTCAAGGTGCTCAACAAACAGGATTTGGCCGACCCGGCCCGCACGGCGCCCTGGCTGGCCCACTACAACAGCCTGCCGGGCACCCGCGCTATCGGGCTAGACGCCAGCATGAGCACGCCGGCCAAAGCGCTGATCGAGGCCTGCCATGCGCTGGCACCGAGCCGTGGCAGCATGGTCAAGCCCATGCGTGTGCTGATTTGCGGCATTCCCAACGTCGGCAAGTCCACGCTCATCAACACTTTTACGGGCAAGCGCGCGACCAAAACCGGCGACGAAGCGGGCATCACCAAACTCGAGCAGCGCATCGTGCTAGCCGATGGTTTTTATTTGTGGGACACGCCCGGCATGCTGTGGCCGCGCATCATCGTCGCCAAAAGCGGCTACAACCTGGCCGCCAGCGGCGCGATTGGCCGCAACGCTTTTGAGGAAGAAGAAGTGGCGCTGGAATTGCTCGATTACCTGATTCCCCACTACCCGGAGATGCTGGAGGCGCGCTACAAGCTCAAGCTGGCGCCAGGCGTCACTGATGAGCAGTTGCTTGAAGAAATCGGTCGCAAGCGTGGCGCCGTGCTGAGCAAAGGCCGCATCAATCTGCAGAAAGCCGCCGAAATCGTGATTTACGAGTTTCGCGCCGCCACGCTGGGCCGCATCACGCTGGAGACGCCCGAAGAGTTTGCCCAATGGCTGGCCGCCGGGCAAAAAATCGACGCAGAACGGCAGGTCAAAAAAGACCTGATTGAAACCAATCGGCTGATCAAGTTCAAGAAGATTCCCCGGCCAGCCAAGCCGGACGAGGCTTGAGGGCCATTCCGTCCTGCGCTTGCGCTGCACCCGGCCCGGGGAAACCATCGGTCTGTCTTGGGATTGTTGAAAAATAAATCAAAAGTAGTCATTTCTTCCTGAGCTGTTACCGAAATTTAAGCGTGTCTCGGGTTGATAGAGAACCGCTTGAGAACCCCTTGAGCGCCGCAAGCTCCCGCAGATCCCCAATTGCTGTGATCAACCCGAAAATTCCAGTGACATTTGCTTGCACTGTTATCCACAGGGCGGGAGACCAGATTTAGGCTAAAAGACTCAACTCGAGATTTAAAAGGAGTAACGCCGGACCTACCACAGATAAGCCCGTAAACCTGATTGCCAGAGGGAAAAAACATGCCGGCTGAAGCACAACAGCGCGGCTGTGGTCAATTTCAAGGCAGCGCCTGCCAACCCAGCACTGGCGTGGCCTCAGCGGTTTATAAACATTGTTATCCACAGGGTGGCGCACAGAATCGGGGGGTAAGGCCTTGCTGTTGGGGTAAAAAAACAGCGGTGCGGACCGGTTAGGCGCCGGGCAAGCGATGCTGATTCGCCGGCCTCAAAGGGCGGGCGCGGGCGTTTTATCCTGACCCCAACGCTGTCTGAATACCAGCACCGGCTTCTTGCTGTGGGTCAGCACTTTCTGGGTTTCGCTGCCCAGCAGCAAGCCGCTGATGCCTTTGCGGCCATGCGAGGCCATGGCGATCAGGTCGCAGCCCCGCTCTTCGGCCACCTTGATGATGGCCTCATGCGGATGGTCGCTCTCGACATAGGCCGTTTCGCACGCCACGCCAGCTTCTTCAGCTGCCTTTTGTATCACCGCCAGAAATTTAACGGCGTGGCTCTGGCTGTCTTTGGTGAACTGTTCCCGGGTGTCCTCCAGCATTTCGGTCTGGTAGGTGAATACATGGAACTCCGGAATCACATGCAGGCCGGTGACCTTGGCATGGATTGCTTTGGCGAGTTCAATGCTTTGTTGAATTGCAGCTTCGGACGCTGGGGAACCATCGGTAGGCAATAGAAGATGCGTGAACATTTTTCTCTCCTCGAGGTGAATCCATTGGGTCGGCCTGGTTGCTGCAATGAGGCGTTTTTCAGGCTACTCTTCTGGCCATCCATTTGCTTGATGCGTGTCAACAAACCCCCAGACAATTCAGCAGCCCGCATCTTGAAATAGGCTGGCCCCGCCATCGGCCGGCCGGTACTGCTGAGCGCTATCACCCAGACTATCAACGCGGACCGCGCCTTTCAGGCCTGACCAGCGTCTTCCCTGGCCCGCATTTTGGCGGCGATGTACTCGCCGTGGGTGACATGCAGCAGCCCGGCAATCTTGCTGATTACCTGGTTTTCATGGGCGTCGAGATGGGCATCTGCATAAGCCACTTGCCACATGTTTTCGACCATCAAAATCTTCTGTGCGTGGGTAAAGTTGTCGTTAATGCTGGACGTGAAGCGGTGGTAGTCATAGGCGTTTTTCGCGGTCTGCTCGGCCAGCTCCATCAGCCGGGCCAGCTCGTCATCGGCAAATAAAAATTTTCCGGCCAGGCTGGCCACCACAGTAGCGCGTTCAGCGGGCTGAATCGTCGGATCGGCCCGCATGACTTCGACCAGCAAGACTGCGGTGGCAAGCCGCAGCGCGTGCTCGCGCTCGGCGGGAGACTGCGAACCAGGCGCGGAGGTGAGGCTATCGAACAGGTCTTTGAGGGTTTTCAGCATGAGTGGCTTCCTTAAGTCAGGCCGGCGCCCGCGGGATGGTATGCGCCAGATTAACGCTGAATTGCAAATAAAAAACACATTTTAGGTGCAAAAAATGCCTCTAGCCCATATGGATCAGGCGCAAGCAGCTATCAAAAACATAGCGGTCATGGGCCGGCAGGGATTCATGGTCGGCCTGGCGTTATCAGTTCCGCAGCTTATTTTACGTAGCGCCAAGCGGAAGCGGAAGGTCTAGCGCGGAGCCGGCAACAGTTTTTGCACCAGCGGGTGCAGCACCTTCTTTTGCGCGCCTATGGCAAAGAAATGCTCCTCGACACCCTCGCAAGCGCCCACTCGCTTGACGCCGTAGCGCGCCATCAGCTCGGACTCGACCAGTTCAGCCACCGGAAAAACCCCCATTCCGGCAGCCCCGAAGGTTTTTAGCAGGGCGCTGTCTTCGAACTCACCGACCACGTTGGGCCTGATCGAAAGGCGCTCGAACCACTGGTCGATGCGGGGGCGCACAGCGGCATGCGTCGTCGGGAGCAGCACGGGAACCCGGCTCAGCGATTGCGGAAAGCCCTTTCGGGCGGCCTCCAGCAGCGCCGGTGGTGCGTACCAAGCCAACGTCGATGAGCCGAGCGAATGGCTGTACACCTTGAGGTTGGGGTTGGGCGGAGCCGTCCTGTCGGCCAGCACCACATCGAGCCGGTGCAGTGCCAGGTCGCCCAGCAGGTCCTCGAATTCATCCTGGTGGCAAATCAGTTTCAGGTTGGGGTCTTGCATCACCGGCTGCATCAGGTGCCAGACCGCCAGTTTCGGCAGCCCGTCGGAGATGCCCACCGCCAGGCGCACGCGGGGCGAGCCCACCGCGTCACGCAGCGCCGCCGGCAGCTGTTCACCGAGCTGGAAGATTTTTTCGGCCTGCTGCATCACCGCCACGCCGGCATCAGTCAGCGCGATGCCGCGCCCGGCCGGTTTGAGCAGGGCGTAACCGAGCGAGCGCTCAAGCTCGCGCACCTGCGTGCTGACGGTTTGCACCGCCATGCCGAGCCGGTCGGCGGCGCGCGACATGCCGCCTTCCTTGGCGACAACCCAGAAGTAGTAAAGATGCCGGTAGCTGAAGTCCGTGCTCATGCTCATGTCCAGTTTGATGTTCAGGTTTTTCGGAACTGTGGCTTCTTGATTATCTGCTTTTACAGAATTGCGCAAAGCCCTAAAGTTGGCCTTCATCAACTCATAGGAGCAATGTGATGCAAGTGATTTTTGAATCCCGCGACCCTGAAGGCGCTCAGATGCGCGACCTGGCGGTGAACCGCGCGCGCTTCGTCATGCGCCGCTTGAGCTGGCTGGTGCCGCGCGCCAAAGTACAGCTGTCAGATGTCAACGGCCCGCGTGGCGGCATTGACAAGCGCTGCCAACTGGAACTCAAGACTGACGGCATCGGTACCGTGGTGATTACCGCTCTCGGGCGCGACTGGCGTTCAGCGCTCGATAGTGCGCTCGGCCGCGCCGCGCAGCTGGTGATGCGCAACTGGCGCCGCCGCCAGGCACGCGACCAGCATCGCCCCGGCCATCTGCGCACTGGCATTCACGCTTGAACAGGGCACAGCAATCAGCCATCAGCAATCAGATACGAGGAAAGACCATGGAACACCCTACACAGACGATTCGCCCTGACACCACCGACGCAGGCTCCCAGTCGCTTGGTCCAGCGCCAATGGGCCTGGGCACCGAGGTAAGTCGCGTATTGCGCAACACCTACGCGCTGCTCGCACTGACGCTGCTCTTCAGCGCAGGCGTTGCGGCAACCAGCGTGGTGCTGCAACTGCCGGCGCCCGGCATCTTGTTGACGCTAGCGGGCTACTTCGGTTTGTTGTTTGCGGTCTTCAAGCTCAAAAACAGCGGCTGGGCGTTGCCTGCGGTGTTCGCGCTGACCGGCTTTATGGGCTACACGCTGGGCCCGCTGCTGTCGCGTTCGCTGGCGCTGCCTGGGGGCGGGCAGATCGTGACCATGGCGCTAGGCGCCACAGGCGCCACTTTCCTGGCTTTGTCGGCCTGGGTTTTGACGACCCGGCGCGACTTCAGCTTCATGGGCGGCTTTCTGTTCGCAGGCATGGTCATTGCCCTGCTGGCGGCGCTGGCTGCGGTGTTCTTCCAACTACCGGCGCTGGCGCTGGCGGTCTCGGCCATGGTGGCCTTGCTCGCAGCTGGCCTGATTTTGTACGACACCAGTCGCATCGTGCACGGCGGCGAAACCAACTACGTGCTGGCCACGGTCGGGTTATACGTCTCGATCTTCAATTTGTTCTCCAGCCTGCTTAGCCTCTTCGGCTTAGGCGGTTCGGACGAATGACCATTTTTTTAAAAGGAGAAACGCATGAAATGTCCTTCCTGTCCCGACAGCCTTCTGGCGATGACCGATCGCCAGGGCGTGGAAATTGACTATTGCCCTCAATGCCGGGGGGTCTGGCTCGATCGCGGTGAACTCGACAAATTGATTGATCGCGCCGGCGCAGCCGCGCCAGCGCACTCTGCCGCCGCATCGTCGCAGCCAGACTTCGTGGACTCAGACTATCGGGGCGGGCAAGGACATCATCCGCGCCGCAAAAAGTCCTGGATGAGTGACATCTTTGACTGATTCGCTTTACCTTAGCCAAGGAACAAAAAATCATGCGACCCTACCCAAGTAACAGTCCCCAAGCGGCCGCCCGTGTTGTCGCGCTGGCCCTGCTGGCAGACGGCCAACTGCACAAGGCAGAGCTCGACATGCTCGACCGGCTAGGCGTTCACGCGCAACTTGGCCTTGCGCGGTTCGAGTTGCAGGAAGTCATACACGCCGTCTCTGAACACCTGCCCGAATTCGTGCGACCGAGCGGGGCCGATGTGTGCCTGCTAAACCCTCGAATGATCAGGCAACTGATGGACGAGGTCGATGACCCCGGCCTGCGTCTTAAAGTTCTGCGCCTGTGCGTTGCACTGGTTGAGGCGGACGGGAATGTCGCTGAGGACGAATCGATGGTGCTTATGGCGGCGGTGGAACAGTGGGGCCTGCATCAATGGATGCTGCAGACGGGACGCACCCAACGGAGCTTGGAACATGTCTGACTACGCGCCTGCAATCGTGTCGCTAGGGGTCTTGATCTTGCTGGGCGCCTGGCGCGAGTACGCCAGGGATAACCGGCGCGATGCCAAGTTGTTGGTCGCGTGCGGCGCCGGCGGAATGCTGGCGGGCGCCGCAGTGTGGCTGGTCTGACCCGGCAGGCCGTAGACTATCGGTCGACCCTGGCGTGCAAGCTGAAGGAGTCAGTTGGAGCGGTGCCGCGGCACTTCCTGGAGCGCATCGCTGGGCCTCTGATTTGATACCCGTGACGGTGCTGGAGGCCGAAAGCCTCACCATGAACTGCATGAACTGCATGAACTGCATGAACTGCATGAACTGCATGAACTGCATGAACTGCTCCTGGTGACGGGGGACGGTCAAGGTTTTGAGATCGACTACTACAACTTTAACTACAGATGAACAACATCGAATCCTTCGCCACCGGCCCGATGTGGGCTGGTTTCATTGCCTTTGTGCTGGCCATGCTGGCCCTGGACCTGTTTGTCCTCGGCGGCAACAAGGCCCACCGTGTCAGCGTCAAGGAGGCCGGGAGCTGGGTCGTGGCCTGGGTGCTCCTGGCCGCCAGTTTTGGCGCTTTGTTGTGGTGGTACCTGGACGGCACGGCTGGCCGCGAGATCGCCAACCGCAAGGCGCTGGAGTTCTTTACCGGCTACCTGATCGAGCAGACCTTGTCGGTGGACAACATGTTCGTATTCGTGATGATCTTCAGCTACTTCGCCGTGCCGCCGGAGTTGCAGCGCCGCGTGCTCTTGTACGGCGTGATAGGTGCGATCGTCATGCGCGCCGCGATGATCATGGCCGGCGTCTGGCTGGTTTCGGAGTTTGCCTGGGTGCTTTACGTGTTCGGGCTGTTCCTGGTGGTAACCGGTATCAAGATGCTGGTGATGGCCGATCAAAAGCCCGACCTGGAGAAAAACCCTTTCTTGCGCTGGCTTCGCGGCCACCTGCGCATCACGCCGGGCTTTCATGGCGAGGCCTTCTTCGTGCGCATCAACGGTCTGCGTTATGCAACGCCGATGTTTTTGGTGCTGATGATGATCGAGGCCAGCGACCTGGTCTTTGCCGTCGACAGCATCCCGGCGATCTTTGCGGTGACCACCGATCCGTTCATCGTGTTCACCTCCAACATTTTCGCCATCATGGGCTTGCGGGCGCTGTACTTTCTGTTGGCCGACATGGCCGAACGCTTTCACCTGCTCAAATACGGCCTGGCCTTGGTGCTGGTCTTTATCGGCGGCAAGATGCTGGTGATGCCCTGGTTTCATATGCCGGTGCAGTGGTCGCTGGGGATTGTGGGCGCCATCATCTTGATTTCCGTGGTCCTCAGCCTGAAGCTCTCAAGCCGCAAACCGTCCGGGAGTACCTTATGACTGATTCCGCAATGCAGGGCGCCATGCCGTTACCCAATCTGGAACTGCGCGACGACATGGGCCGGCTGGTTGGCGTGACCTGGCATGGCGCAGGTGATGACGCCGGCCGCGCTGGCTGGCTGGCGGCGGTCGATGGCTCGCCGTGCTCGCTGCGCGCCCTTGCGATGGTGGCCAATTGGGTGACACCGGAGCCGGGCGCCGAGGTTGATGTGGTGCATGTCCAGTCCTGGCTTAACAAGGAGTCCGCCGAGACCGAATTGGCGCCGCGCGGCTGGGCGGCGACGGCCGGGGCGCGCCAGTTGCTCGACGCGGCTTCGGTGCGCTGGCGCCTGCACGTTGTCATGGGGGAGGCGGCGGAACAGATTGTGAACATGGCCGATGCGCTGAGTAGTCGCGGCATCACCATTGGCTCGCAAGGCTTGACCGCTGCGCAATCACTGTTGCTCGGATCGGTGACTTTCCAGGTTGTGCACCAGGCCAGAGCCCCCGTTCTGATTGTTCGCTGACGCCTGCGCGCCCGGCAACGGCGAGGCCACGTCGGGCATCTCGCCTGATGCAAGTCCGGTGCTGCGCAACACCGGTGCCAGCTTTTCCTCACGCTGCTGTTTAGCGCGAAGGTCGCCGCCACCAGCTTTGCGCTGAGCCTTCTTGCGCCCGACATCGTATTAACGCTGGACGGCTCCTTCGGTGGAAGACCCGAGGCGAGCCGCTGGCGCTGGGAAAATCCTAGTCTTTGAAGTGCGTGCAGACGATATGCTTCGTCTTCTGTCGATAATTTCCATTTACCGGAGGAACCGTGATGCGCCCCAATTGTCTGAAAGAAATGTGCCAGAGGCAGGAAGCGGCTGTCAATGGCTGGCTCGGTATTCCCTCTTCTTATGCCGCTGAAGTCATGGGGTACCAGGGCTTTGATGCGGTGACGGTGGACATGCAGCACGGCATGATTGGGTTTGACCAGGCGATAGCCATGCTGCAGGCACTGTCGGCGACACCGGCGCTGCCCCTGGCGCGCGTGTCCTGCAACCATCCGGCGCTGGTCATGCAACTGCTGGACGCTGGCGCCTACGGCATTATTTGCCCGATGATTTCTTCTGCGCTCGAAGCTGAATTTTTTGTATCGGCCTGCCGCTACCCGCCGCAGGGGACGCGCTCCTTCGGGCCAGCGCGGGGCATGCTGTACGGCGGCCCGGACTATTTCCAGGGCGCCAATCAGGCGATTCTGACATTGGCCATGATTGAAACTCGTGCCGGCCTGGACGCGCTCGATGCCATCCTGGCGGTCGAAGGTCTCGACGGAATTTTTATTGGACCTAACGATCTGGCGCTGGCGCTCGGCAAGGCGCCCAGCTCCGAGCCCGACGATGAAGAGGTTCGCCAGGCCATTGCCCATATCTGCGAACGGACCCGCGCCAGCGGAAAAATTCCGGGCATTTTTTGCTCCAGTGGAGAAGCGGCGGCGCAGCGTATGGCCGAAGGTTTCTTGCTGGTAACACCGGGCCATGACGTGGGAATGCTGTCGCAGGCGGCCCGCCATGCGGTGCAAGCAGCCAGAAGCCAGAGCGCTTCCCGACAGGGTAGCGGCGTGGGCTATTGACTAATGTGAAAGCTGATTAGAAAGCGGGGGTGAAACCATGGTCATGGCATCACCCCCGCAGGGTTGGCCAGCACGGCTGCTGACCTGATAACGCAAACCTTTAGTGGCCGGAATTCGGATCCGCTTTTTGTGTCGTGTGAAACACCGCAGGATTCGCAGGGCCCGTCACGTACAGAAAGCCGGCCAGGCCTTTTTCGAGTCGCGACAAGGCATGGTCCACCAGAATGTAGCGGCCCGGCACCTCAACCTTAAACTCGACCATGGAAGCACCGCCCGGTGGCACCGAGATGGTCTGGACATTTTTGAGTGGCGCGGAAGTCAGGTCTGCCTGGCTGTAGACGCGGTCGAACACTTCGCCGATCACATGAAAGCTCGACGTGGCGTTGGGGCCACCGACGCCGAAGAAGATGCGCACGGTCTCGCCGACTTTCGCTTCCATCTTGTGGGTCTTGGTCAGCGCGTCCATGGTGCCATTGAACATCATGTGCTCAGGCTGTTCCTTGAGAAGTTTTTCCAGGGAAAACTCGTTTTCCCCGAGCGTTCCGTGCGGCTGGTTGGTGTACAACTCGCCCTGCATCACGTAAAACTCGCGGTCTACCGTGGGCAAGCCGCCTTCAGGTTCGACCAGGATCATGCCGTACATGCCGTTCGAGATATGCTGCGCCACCATCGGTGTGGCGCAGTGGTAAACAAACAGCCCCGGGTTGATGGCCTTGAAGGTGAAGCTCTTGCTGGTGCCGGGGCCGGCTTGGGTCACCGCAGCGCCGCCGCCCGGTCCGGTCACCGCATGAAAGTCCACCGAATGGATCATGTGGCTGTCCTTGGCATTGGCCATGTTAACGGTCACGGTATCGCCAAGGCGAACGCGAATGAACGGGCCCGGCACCTTGCTGTTGAAGGTCCAGTATTTGTAGGTGGTCCCATCTGCCAGCTGGCCCAGCACCTCAGTGGTTTCCAGATTAACTGTCACGCTCTGGGGGCCGCGCTTGCCGATCGGTTGACCGACTTCCGTCGGGCTGCGCGATACTTCCGCGCCTTTGGCTTCCGGCTTGGCAATGCCACCGCCGCCAACCACGATCTTGCCTATCATGCCGGCCTGGACATGGCCCGGCAGTGTGCAGATGTATTTGAAGTCACCTTTCTTGTCAGCCTTGAACACAATGGCGGTACTGGCGCCCTTGGTGTTGAGCTGATTGGAGGTCGCGCCAAAGTCGGGAACGCTGATGTCGTGCGTCGCGCCATCGCCGTTAACCAGATTGATTTGCACAATCGCCCCTTCGGCCACGGCCAGCTGCGGATTGACCTGGCCTTTGATGGCCCCGGTCTCTCCTACAAACACCAGCTTGCCGTCAGCAATATCGGTGCGCAAAGTAAACGTCACGTCTGGACGGTATTTGACGCCGGTATCGTGATGCGGCTCTGCGGCAAAGGCCGTCGACAAGCTGGCAAGGCCAATGACAGCGGTCGCCATCATTTTTTTTAGAAAACCGTTTCTCATTTAAATCACCTTTTAGTGTTGTTCGTCGTCTTGCCTGGTGCATGCATCGGGTCCGGCGCTAAGCTTTTTCGATCTGCTTGACAAAATAGTACATTCATAATGCATCTTTAATGTTGACGCAGATCAACATGAAGCGCCGCAACAAAGACTGCGTTCTTACACGATGGGCTACAGCGCACCGCGGGCAGCTGTTGCCGAGTTACGGGGTTCGAGAAGTCAACCTGTGTGCCGCGCCGCACTTACATGCAATAGGGATTTTTTTTCAAGAACCTGATTTGGAACAAAATAGAGACCACGACCACCTTCCGGATTTGCCAATGACTATTCCCTTGCCTGATATCGAACTGTCTGAAGAATTAATACGAAAGTTTGATACGTTAGGTCCGCGTTACACGTCTTACCCGACTGCTGACCGCTTCAACACTGCTTTTACCGATCAGTCATTTCAGGGCTACTTGGAAGAGCGCGCGGGAAAGGCCAGCAATCCCCCCTTGTCGATTTATGTGCATTTGCCGTTCTGCGAATCGCTCTGCTATTTTTGCGCCTGCAACAAGATCATTACCAAAGACCATGAGAGGGTTGCCGAATACCTGCGCTACCTCGACAAGGAAATGGCTTTGGTGGCATCCCGTCTTGGCAGCGACCGCAAGGCGGTGCAGTTGCATTTGGGTGGCGGAACGCCGACCTTCTTCAACGCAGACGAATTGCGCCAGCTGATGACCATGCTGCGTGCACACTTCAACTTCACGCCCGATGCTGAGATGGGCGTCGAAATAGATCCCCGTACCGTACGGGGCGGAACGCTGGCCATGCTGGCCGAGCTCGGTTTTAACCGCAACAGCTTTGGTGTACAGGACTTTGATCCGGCCGTGCAGCAGGCCGTCAACCGCATTCAGCCGCTGGAAATGGTGGAGAAGGCGGTTGAAGAAAGCCGCGCGGCCAACTTCCAGTCCATCAACGCCGACCTTATTTACGGCCTGCCGAAACAGACGCTGGAGAGCTTCGGCCGTACCCTGGACAACTTGATCCGCATTTCACCTGACCGCATCGCGCTTTATAACTACGCGCATTTGCCCAAGCGTTTCAAGGCGCAGCGGCTGATCGTGGAAAGCGACCTGCCTTCGGCCGAGGCGCGGCTGCAGATTTTTTTGATGTCTATGCACCGACTGCTGGCTGCCGGCTACGTGTATATCGGGCTGGACCATTTTTCAAAACCCGATGACGAGTTGAACAAGGCGCGCTTGAACAAGAGCTTGCACCGCAATTTTCAGGGTTACACCACGCGTGCAGAATGCGACCTGATTGGTTTGGGTGTCTCGGCCATCAGCAAGGTCGGCAATTCCTACGGCCAGTCGGTACGGACCGTCAACGCCTATTACGAGCACCTGGACAAAGACCAGCTGCCGACGGAGAAAGGCTTTGATTTGAGTACTGACGATCTGCTGCGGCGGCAAATCATCATGACCCTGATGTGCAGCGCACCAGTCGAAATTGACGCCATCAACAGCGAATATGGCATCGATTTCAATAGCTATTTTGCCCGCGAACTGTCGCTGCTCAAGCAGTACGAAGATGCCGGCTTGATCACTATCGACCCCGCGGCAATTCGGGTCACCGCCAAAGGACGTCTGTTCGTGCGCGCCAGCGGCATGGTGTTTGACAAGTACCTCGGTCAGCCGACCACCTCGACCTACTCCAAGCTGATTTAAGCGTAAGGCTGCTTGCCCTGTCTGCAGGCGGTTTTCCCAGGCACCGCCCCCGGTGCAGATGCTATTTTGGCTTCTTAACTGGCGTTCTTAGTGGCGTCCTCACCGGCGCGTGCAGTCGCACCGGCTTGAGCGCGCCAGCGCCAGCGGAACGCGCGCTGTTTTTCCTGACCAGGTTTTCCAGCGTCGCGTCGTCGAGCACCTCCAGATAGGCGGCCGTGGCATTGCGCAGGACGCCCTTCAAGCCGCAGGAAGGGGAAAGGATGCATTCGTTCCTGCTCTTGTCAAAGCATTCGGCCATGAAAAAATCGGGCTCGGTGCTGCGTACCACCGCGCCGATATTGATCTGCGCCGGCTCCTTGCCCAGCTTGAGCCCGCCGTTGCGGCCGCGCACGGTTTCGACAAAACCCAGGATGCCCAGCTGATGCACCACCTTGGTCAGGTGGTTTTTGGCAATGCCGTGCACATCGGCGATGTCCTGGATGGTCACCAGCCGGTCCCGATTGCCGGCGAGGTACATCAGGGTGCGAAGCGCGTAGTCGGTGTAGGTAGTCAGTCTCATGGCGAGATCAAGTCCGGTTGAAGAAAAATTAATACGGCAGCTTGCCTGCGCTTAATGCTGCATTGATTTTATAGGTTTGATTATTTTTTTGCATTTGGTGTGTCAAATAAGGTGCATATGCGTTGCATGTTATAAATGATGCAGATAGAATGCATCTTAAATCGGAATCCATCCGAGACATGCTTTCAACACCACAACCAAGGAAATTTGCCATGCACGCTACGCGCAAACTCTGGACCTGGCTCGCTGTCATCTGTGTAATGTCCTTTGCCGTTCTGGGCTGGGTCGGAACAGAGATTTACCTGACAGCGCCGCCGATTCCCAAACAAGTCATCAGTACCAAGGGCGCGGTGCTATTTTCCGAAGGCCAGGTCCAACGCGGCCAGAAAGCCTGGCTTTCCGCCGGTGGACAGCAGCTCGGATCGGTCTGGGGACACGGCAGCTACCTGGCGCCCGACTGGTCGGCCGACTGGCTGCACCGCGAAGCGCTGGCATTGCGTGGCGTCTGGGCTCAGCGCGAGTTTGGCAAAACCTATGAACAGCTGAGCGTTGGCCAGCAAGGCGAGCTGAACGCGCGGCTTAAGAGCGAGATGCGCGGCAATACCTATGACGCGGCCACCGGCGCAATTACCCTGTCGCCCGAGCGCGCCGAGGCCGTGCAACAGGTGGTCAAGCACTACACCGACCTGTTCGGCGATGCGCCATCGCTCGACAAGCTGCGCGAGCAATATGCGATGAGCTCGGGCCTGCTGCCTAACGCGGATGACCTGAAAGCGCTGCCCGCCTTCATTTTCTGGTCCTCATGGTCTGCCGCCACCGACCGGCCGGGCGAAACCGATTTGAGCTACACCAGCAACTGGCCGCATGAGCCGCTGGTGGACAACACGCCGACCGCCGGCGCCGGCATCTGGTCAATTGCCAGCATCATTTTCATGATCGCGGCGATCGCCGGCATGATCTTCTACCACTCGATGTCGAAAGAGCCGGGCGACCCCAAGCCCGCCAAAACTGATCCGCTGTTCGACTTGAAACCGACGCCGTCGATGAGGGCGACGAAGAAGTACTTCTATGTGGTGATCGGCCTGATCTTGGCGCAGGTCGGCATGGGCGTCATCACCGCCCACTATGCGGTCGAAGGCCAGAGCTTCTTCGGCATCCCGCTGGGCGAGATCTTGCCGTTCACCGTGAGCCGCACCATTCACACGCAGTTCGCGGTGCTGTGGATTGCCACCGCCTGGCTGGCGACCGGACTGTATATCGCGCCGGCCATTTCCGGCCACGAGCCCAAGTACCAGAAGCTCGGCGTCGATGTGCTGTTTTATGCGCTGCTGTTCATCGTGGTTGGCTCGACCGCCACCGGCTGGATCGGCACCTTGCAGCATTTGGGCACCAACTTCAGCTTCTGGGTCGGCAACCAGGGCCTCGAATTCACCAGCATGGGCCGCGTCTGGCAAATCCTGCTGTTTGTGGGCCTGCTGTTCTGGGTCACGTTGCTCGGCCGGGGCCTCTTGCCTGCGCTGAAAAAGCCGTCTGAAAGCCGCGGCCTGATCGCCATGGTGTTTTTGGCAGCCCTGTGCATAGGCGGCTTTTACGCCACCTCGCTGACCTGGGGCCAGACCACCCATTATTCGATGGTCGAGTACTGGCGCTGGTGGCTGGTCCACCTGTGGGTTGAAGGCTTTTTCGAAGTGTTCGCCACCGCCGTCATTGCGCTGCTGTTTACCCGCCTGGGCCTGATCCACGCCGCCACCGCCAACACCGCCATCGTTCTGGAAACCATCGTGTTCCTGTTCGGCGGCATCCTGGGCACGCTGCACCACTTGTATTTCACCGGCACACCGACTTTCGTCATTGCGATTGGCGCGATGTTCTCTGCGCTCGAAGTGGTGCCGCTGGCCATGATTGGCGTCGAAGGCTGGCGCAACTACCAGCGTTCGAAATCGGCTCCCTGGGTTCAGGCCTACAAATGGCCCATTCAGTGTTTCATCGCCGTCGGCTTCTGGAACGTGGTAGGTGCCGGTCTGCTGGGTTTCTCCATCAACACGCCAATTGCGCTGTACTACATGCAGGGCCTGAACATGACTGCGGCCCACGGCCATGCTGCGCTGTTCGGTGTCTACGGCATGCTGGGCATTGGCCTGCTGTTGTTCTGCCTGCGCGGCCTTTCAAGCCGCCTGGCATGGTCGGACAAGCTGCTGGCGCCGATGTTCTGGTGTCTTAATATCGGCCTGGGAATGATGGTGTTCATCTCGCTTGTTCCCGCCGGCATCTACCAGGCCTGGGCCAGCATTACCCAAGGCATGTGGTACGCCCGCTCGGCCGATTTCGTGCATTCACCCATCATGGAAACCCTGGTCTGGATGCGCGTTCCAGGCGACATCGTGTTTGCCATCGGCACCGTGTTCCTGGCCTGGTTTGCGGTTCGCCTGCTGTCCGGCGGCAAAGATAAACCAGCACTGGAACCCGCAGGCGCCAAACGGGCCTGATTCGGCCAGGCAACCGTTGACAGTCAAGAGGCCGGCCTGTGCCGGCCTCTTTTTTTGACAACTCCAGCAACTTTTTCTCAGGAGTATTTCATGAGCCACAACTGCTCTCTTCCCGTCACCTCTGAAGGCGTTTACCCATTCGACGCACGCGGCGTCGCCAAACGATTCCGGCATGCCGCGATCTTTGGCGCTCTTGATGCGCTGCAGCCCGGCGAGACTATGCGCTTTTGCAACGACCACGATCCCTTGCCGCTGCTGTCGCAGATTGAAGGTCGCTTCGGCGCGCAGGTCAAAATCAACTACGTATCGCGAACACCGGGCGAAATCGTGATTGATTTTCTGGTCGCGCGGTAGACGAGGAATAGAAGGCGTAGAAGGCGTAGTAGGAGCAGTCGGCGAGTTCCTGCGCAAGACTTGATCTGGATCAGGGCTTGAACTAGCCGGATCGGGCATCCTCAAGGCTGCTGTTAGATCAATTCCCAGGGGCGCGTCATGAAACATACCAGTCTGCAAATCATCCGCGATGAGCATTCGTCGCTGGGTGCCATGCTGCGGTCCATGCTCCTGATGGTGGAGCGCGGCTATGGTGATGATCCGCAGCAGTTCTTTGACGTGCTGCGCTCCATGCTGTTTTACATTGACGAGTTCCCCGAGCGCCTGCACCACCCCAAGGAGTCGAATCTGCTGTTTCCGCGCGTGGTGCGGGCGGCGCCTAGCGTCATGGCGGCGGTCGCGCTGCTGGAGCGTGACCACCTTAACGGCGAGCAGGCTGTGCGCGAACTGCAGCACCTGCTGCTGGCCTGGGAGCTGCTGGGCGAGACGCGCCGGACTGCCTTCGTCGAGCAATGCCGGCACTATGTTGACTTCTATCTGGCTCACATGCGGATGGAGGAAACCGTCATCATTCCGGAGGCCGAGAAGATGCTGACCGAGGCCGACTGGAAAGAACTGGACGCCGCGTTCGAAAAAAACTGCGACCCGCTGACTGGCAAGTACCCGCCCGACCCCGCCTATGCGCGTCTCTTCACGCGCATCGTGATGAAGGCGCCGGCCCCTATCGGCCTGGGCAACGACTGAGCAGCGGTCCCGGTGTCGGCCGGCATGGCCACTCCTTCCTTGACTGGGCTTAGCCCGCAAATCTTTTCGGGCCCCCGGTTTTCTGTTATTCGACCACGGATACAAAAGTAACAGCAATTGAGTGATGCCTGGCAGTGACATCTGGGGCGCGGCCATCTGCCGCACCCGGAGTCTGCGCGCCCAAAAACAGCGCCGCGCCCCTCTGTACGACCGGGCTGCCAGACAGCCTCAGCGCTTCATTCGCTCCGCTTTCAGTCCCTAAATTGCGGTAATTTCGATTACCCCGTGAACAAAGTCGCGTATATCCGCAAATTTCTACTGTCGGCGCGCGGTAGCACATTGTTCATTGCAAAAATTTACAGTAAATTACATTCATTCACAGTAACGATATCGATTTACCCCTTCAGACCGATCAACGACCGCGGCACACCGACCACCAACCAACCGAAAAAATCCGACCATGCGCTCCAACACTTCACTCCGTAACTTCACTGGTGCGCTTTTGCTGTGCGCTTCGGCGGCTGCCGTGCTGCCGGGCGGTGCCGCCGCGCAGAGCGACGAGCCGATCAAGCCGATACCCACCGAGCTCAAGCTGGACCCAAAGAAGGTAGCACTCGGCGAGAAGCTCTTCAACGACAAGCGCCTGTCGCGCGACAACACCCTGTCTTGCGCCAGCTGCCACAACCTGAGCGCAGGCGGCATCGACGGAATGGCAAGCTCGGTGGGCATAGGCGGCGCCAAAGGCCCGATCAATGCCCCGACGGTATTCAACAGCGCCTTGAATTTTCGCCAGTTCTGGGATGGCCGCGTCAACTCGCTCGAAGAACAGGCCGCCGGCCCGATTCATGACCCCAAGGAGATGGGCAGCAGCTGGGTGGAAGTTCTCAGCAAACTCAGCCAGGACGCCGCGCTGGTCGCCCAGTTCAAGGAGCTCTATCCCGATGGTCTTCAGTCAAAAAATGTCCAGGATGGCATCAGCACCTTTGAGCGTACGCTGGTCACGCCAAATGCGCGCTTTGACAAGTACCTGCGCGGTGACAAAAACGCCATCAGCAGCGACGAGCTCAAGGGTTACGAGCTGTTCAAGAAATACGGCTGTGTAGCCTGCCACCAGGGCGTCGCGGTCGGCGGCAACATGTTCCAGACCTTCGGCGTGATGGGTGACTATTTTGCCCAGCGCGGCAACCCGACCGCGGCCGACATGGGCCGTTACAACGTTACGAAGAACGAGGCGGACAAGCATGTGTTCAAGGTGCCCAGCCTGCGCAACGTGGCGCTGACCGCGCCGTATTTTCACGACGGCTCGGCCAAGACCTTGAACGATGCGGTAGCCGTGATGTTCAAGTACCAGCTTGGCCGCACGGCTTCGCAGCAGGATAAGGACCAGATCGTGATGTTCCTGCGCACGCTGACCGGCGAATACAAAGGCCAGCCACTGGACCGCATCCAACGGACCGCCGCGAAATAGCTCATCAGCAGCCAAGCCCGCCTACCTCCCTAGCCCGCCGACATCCCTTCCCAAGGAACCGTAATGAACAAAACACGCATTGGCTACGCCTTCGCCGCGCTCGCGCTAATTGCCGTGCTCGGCTTCCTGATCGTGATGACGCGATCAGTCGGTTTCGGCGCGAACAACGAGATCGTCGCCGCGCTTCGCCAGCTCAAGCAGATTGACGCCGAATGGAACGTTGACGTGCTGCGCTCCAAGACCGGACTGAACAACAGCTACGACCCGGTGGCGAGTCCCTTGCCGCTGATCGAGGCGCTCGCCGTCCAGTTGCAGAACAAGTCCGAAGTGATGGGCGCGAGCGCCGAGAGCAGCAAGCGGTTGCAGCCACTGCTGGCGGCCTACGAGAAGGCAATGGGTCAAAAGATCGCGCTGATCGAAAACTTCAAGTCGCAAAATGCCATCCTGCGCAACTCCTCACGCTTTCTGCCTGTGGCTGCGGCCGATCTGATCGAAGCGGTGCGTGCAGGCAGCACGGCGCCCGCCAGCAAGGCACAGGTGGAAGAGTCGCTCAACACACTGCTGACCAACACCATGACTTACGCCTTGACGCCCGAGACGGCCTTGAAGGAGCGCATCGAAGCCGGCTCGCGTGAATTGAAGCAACAGGTGCAGGGCTTTCCCGACGATGTACGCGAACGCGCAGACACGCTGGCCGCGCACGTCGCCACGATTTTGAAGCAGCAGCAGATCGGCAACCGGCTGCTTGGAGAACTCGCCGCCTTGCCGGTCGTCAACGCGATCGACGCGCTGGGCGACGCGCATGCGCAAGAGCACGAAAAGCTGCTCGTCTCGCAGCAAAAGTACGGTCAGGTACTGGTCGCATATTCGGTGTTACTGCTGTTGCTGATCGCCTACATCGGCTGGCGTCTGTTCAAAAGCTACCGCTTGCTCAATGCGACCCACGCTGCGCTGCAAAAAAGCAATGCCGAACTCAAGGAATCGCAGGTCTACATGGTGCAGACCGAAAAGATGTCGGCTCTAGGCCAGATGGTGGCCGGCATCGCGCACGAGATCAACACACCGCTGGCCTACGTCAAGGGCACTATCGACGTGCTGGCCGAGCAGTTGGCGCCGGTCAAGGAATTGGCCCAGCGCTGCCAGCAGTTCGTCAGCGCCATGCGCCTGCCTGCCCAAGAGCGCGACAATGCGGCGGTCAAGCTGCAGCTGCTCGGCGTCGAAACGGTCAGCCGCAACCTGATCGAAGCGGGCGTGCTCGAAGACATGAATACGCTGCTCAAGGACGGGGTGCATGGCATCGATCAAATCTCCGAGATTGTCTTGAACCTGAAAAACTTCAGCCGCCTGGACCGCGCGCGCGTCACCGAGTTCTCGCTGCAGGAAGGCCTGAACAGCACCTTGCTGCTGGCCCGCAATCTGCTTAAAAATACCGTCGAGATCCGGCAGGAGCACCTGGATGTGCCCAAGATCCAGTGCTCGCCATCGCAGATCAACCAGGTGTTTTTGAACATTATCAGCAACGCGGCGCAAGCCATGGCTGATCGTGCAGAGAAGGGCGTCATCACGCTGCGCACCATGCGCGAAGGCGACGAGATGGTGCGCGTAGAGATTCAGGACAACGGCAGTGGAATTCCGAAGGACGTGCTGCCCCGAATCTTCGACCCCTTCTTCACGACCAAGCCGATCGGCAAAGGCACCGGCATGGGCCTGTCGATCTCCTACAAGATCATTCAGCAGCACGGTGGCATGATCCTGGTCGATTCCGAACAGGGCGTCGGCACGGTGTTTTCCATCCTGCTGCCGATTCGCGCGCTAGAGCAGTCGGCCGTCGAGAGCGACGATCTGCTGCTTGTGGCCTGACCCGCTGACCCCGCTCGCACCAGCAACTCGAAGAAAGAAAACAAAAAATGCCAGCCAAAGCCAAACTACTCTTCGTTGACGACGAGGAGCGCGTCGTCAACCTGCTCAAGATGATGTTTCGCGCCACCCACGAGGTGTTTACCGCCACCAGCGGGGCAGAGGCGCTGGAGATCATCGCCGCCAATGAGATCCAGGTCATCGTCAGCGACCAGCGCATGCCCGGCATGCTGGGCACCGAACTGCTGCTGGCGGTGCGCAAGAAATCGCCGAGCACCATGCGTATCTTGCTGACGGGGTATTCGGACCTGGCGGCCATCGTCGGCTCGGTCAACGACGGCGAGATCTTCCGCTTTGTCAGCAAGCCCTGGGATAACGCCGAGATGAAAGCCATCGTCGGCGAGGCCGCGGAGATTGCGCTGGCAACGCAGGATGCCGCTCTGTCGTCCCCGGAGTCGCTACCGCCGTCGGCGGAACTTGCCTCGCTGGCCATGCCGGCCCTGCTGGTGCTGGACGACAGCGACAACGACAGGCGCCAGATCATGCAGCTGTTCAGCAACGACTACCGCGTGCACGGCGCGGCCAACGTGGCCGAGGCGCTTAAGGTGATCGAACAGCACGATGTCGGCGTCATTGTTTCGGAAGCGCGCGTAGGCAGCGAAGACACCGGACAGCTGCTGCGCATTCTCAAGCAGAACTACCCGATGATCACCACGGTGATGCTCACCAGTTCGGCCGACAGTGACCTCATCATCAAAATGATCAACCAAGCGCAGATCTTCCGCTTTGCGATGAAGCCGATACGCGCCGGCGTGTTCCAGCTCGCGGTGTCGGCGGCCATGAAGGAGCACCGGCGCTTTCGCAGCGACCCCCGCATGATGAGCCGGGTCAGCGTTGCCAAGGCCACCGAGCCCGAAGACATGTCGCTGGTCGCATTGGTGACGGGAAGCCTTTCACGCCTGCGCGCGCGCTTTTCGTTCTTCTCGCGCTAGGCCAGCAGCGGGCGAAGGGTGGCTCGCAACGGCCTCGCGCTGCCCGACTTTCGGCGCTGCGCGCCCGCACCCCGCGAAAATGAGTCAAAGCAGGCGGGTGCGGCGCCGCCGGCAGGCACAATCAGGGCTTCAACCCGGTCGCACAAGGAGTCTCGCCATGCCGCGCGTCGTTTTCAATCAAAAAGGTGGAGTGGGCAAGTCCACCATCACCTGCAACCTGGCCGCCATCAGCGCCAGCCAGGGTCTGCGCACCCTGGTCATAGACCTCGATCCGCAGGGCAACTCCAGCGCCTATCTGATGGGCGCGCAGGCAACGGAAGACATGCCCAGCGTGGCCGGCTTCTTTGAAAACACCTTGAGCTACAGTTTGCGCAGCGTCGCCCCCAGCGAATTCATCGTGGCCACACCGCATGAAAACCTCCACCTGATGCATTCCAGCCCGGCACTTGGCGAATTGCAGGGTAAGCTCGAATCGCGCCACAAGATCTACAAGCTGCGGGAAGCCCTGCAGCAGCTCGCCGGCGACTACGACCGCATCTACATCGACACGCCGCCGGCGCTTAATTTCTACACCCGCTCGGCGCTGATTGCCGCGCGCGGCTGCCTGATTCCGTTTGACTGCGACGATTTTTCACGCAAGGCGCTGTACACGCTGCTGGAGAACGTGCAGGAGATCCAGGCCGACCACAACCCCCAGCTGGTGGTTGAAGGCATCGTGGTGAACCAGTTCCAGCCGCGCGCCAACCTGCCGCAGCGCCTGGTCGATGAACTGATCGCCGAAGGCCTGCCGGTGCTGCAGCCCTACCTGCCATCCTCCGTCAAGATCCGCGAATCGCACGAGCAGTCGCTGCCCATGATTTACCTGGACCCCGGCCACAAGCTAACGCAGGCGCTGGTGGCGCTGCACGGGGCGCTGAGGTAACGCTGCGGCGAGCCGCTGCGTGCGCCCGTGGCGGATATAAAAACAGGCTGCAGACCCTATGGAACGGGCGCTAGCTGCTATTGAATTTGTAGCGTTCTGCGCCCGCTGCAGGCGGTTCCCGGGCCGGATACGGGTGTGACAGCAGAATTTGCTGATTTATCCATCAAATTGGCTTCAAGCCCATACAGGACGGGCGCAAGCAGCTATTAAAACTATAGCGACCGATGAGTAGTGCAGCCCAGGCCGCGCTGTTTTGCCGGCCGGGCCCGGGTGACTGGGGCCGGCTGCCCGCGTCCCGCCTGCTACGCAGCGCCCACTTGTCAGCGCGCCCTGGACCTGACTCAGGTTGACGCGCCAGCGCTTGCGGACTAGATTTCGCTGAAAGGGGCGTTGAATTTCCGGTTTCTCATTTCGACGCCCCATCGCGGAGACCCTTCATGACAAAACTCGTTCGCGCGACGCTAGGCACCGTGGCGATCACGCTGGCCCTGGCGCCGGCACCCAGTCAGGCGATTGCGCCCATCATCGCGCTTCTCGCCAAGCAGATGCTTACCGACATGGTCACCTCCACCGCCAAAAGCATGTTGCGGGGGAGCCTGGACGGCATGGGTTGCAAGGGCCAGGCCCTGGCGAACGCCATCAACTCGGTAGGCAACGTCGGCGCTGGCCGCGGCATGCCATCAGGTATGGCTCTGCACACGATGCCCGGAATAGCCGGAATGCCCGGAATGTCGACCCTGCCCGGTGGCATGCCAATGATGCCCGGCATGGGCGCGCTGCCGCCGGGTTCGCCCGACATGGCGGCCATGATGGCGCGCATACTGCCCGGCGGCGCGATGCCCCCCGGCATGGCGCTAGACCCCGAACAGGCGGCCATGCTTGCCCAACTGCAGGGCGGCATGGGTGCGGCGCTGGCGCCGGCCGAAACGCTGGCCACCATTGACGAGATGAGCGAACTCGGCCTGTTGAGCCACGCGATGAACACCGAGCTGAAAGAGTGTATGGTGCTGCTGCCGCATGCGGCGCCCGCCATGGGCATGGCGATGGGCATGATGAAACCGATGCTGCCGCAGTTTCGCGACGCGCGTGACCAGATGCGCGCCCTGTCGCCCGAGGAACAGGACGAACTGGCCGCCAGCCTGGTGCAGGAACTCGACAAGGCGCCGGCCAAGGAGCGCAAGGCCATGCTCGGCGAATTGGCCGGCGGCCTGTTCCCGCCGCGCGTGGTGCAAACGCTGAATCAGCGCTTCGGCGTGAAATAGCACGCCACAGCCTGAGCTGCGCCTGACCAGCGCCGCCACCAGCCGGGCCAGCGTCTGCACTTGCAGAAAACATCGACAATCGGCCGAAGCCCGGGAGCGCAACCCGCCGACGCTTGCCCACACCTACCGATGCCTGACCACAACGCCACGAAAACCATGACTCCCTTGCAACTACCCGTTGCCCCCGACCTCAACGACCCGCAGCCGCTGGTCATCTACCACGGCCGACGTTGCCCCGACGGCTTTGCCTCCGCGCTGGCCGCCTGGCTTTTCTACGAAGGTCGGGCAGAATTTCTGGGACTCGATCACGGCGACATCAAGTCGCCGGACGATTTGCCCGCGCTTGACCGCCGCGCCGTATATATCCTCGACTTCTCGTTCTCGCCAGAAATCATGCGCGGCATCGAGGCGCGGGCCGCCAAGCTGGTGCTGCTTGACCACCACAAGAGCGCGGCCGAGAAACTCAGCGGCTTTGCCTGCCGCTGCGGCGTCGTTCACTTTGACATGCACAAGTCCGGCGCCCGCCTGGCCTGGGAGTTCTTCCAGCCCGCCAGACCGTTGCCGGATCTGGTGCGCTTTATCGAAGACCGCGACATCTGGGTCTGGCAGTACCCCGAAAGCGCGGGCTTTTTGGCCGCGCTTGACATGGAAGCCTTCGAGTTTGCCCGCTGGGCCGAGATCGCCTCGTTCAGTCCAGTGCAGCTGGCGGCTTTCATGGCGCGCGGCCAAGCCATGGATGAGAAATTCAGCAAGCTGGCCGCCGACATTGCCGAGGGCGCACAGCCCGTTACCTTCAATGGCCAGCACGGCTTGATGGTCAACGCGCCCGGCGTGTTTCATAGCCTGATCGGCAACACACTGTCTGAAAAAAGTGCCACGTTCGCGCTGATGTGGGTCGTCGCCAAGGACGGCGTCATCAAGGTCGGGCTGCGCTCGCAACGCGGCTTTGACTGCATTCCCTTGGCCGAAAGCATGGGCGGCGGCGGTCACGCGCAGGCCTGCGGCTTCAAGATGGGCAACGAGCGCCTGCCCGAGTTGCTGAGCGGGGTGTTTGAAGCGGCCGCCAAGCCTTTGACCTAGGCTTCGTAATAAAGAAGGGCCTCGCCCCAGTAGTTAAAGCTCAGGGGCCGCGGCCCCGGCAGGTAGCGGGTGTTCAGGTCGCGCAGCCGAAAACCTGCCTGCCGCAGCAACGCCGGAATGTCGCGCCCCAAGTGACAACCACCGGCTAGCTTGCCCCACAGCGGCTGCAGCCGGTCCTGCCATCGCCGCACCGACTCGTCTGGCGCGCGCCCATGTTCGCAAAACAGCAGGCGCCCGCCTGGTGCCATGACGCGGCGCATTTCGCGCAGTGCGGCCAGTGGATCAGCGATGGTGCACAGCGTGTAGGTGATCAGCACCGTATCAAAGCTGGCGTCCGGCAGCGGGATGGTTTCAGCCGACATGGCAACCAGATCCACCTCCAGCCCCGCCTCGGCAATGCGCTCGCGCGCCAGCGCATGCAGCTGCAGAGCCGGGTCCAGCCCTGTGATGTGGGTCACGCGGGCTTTGTCGTACCAGCGCATATTCAGCCCGGTGCCAATGCCGACTTCAAGCACGCGCCCCTGCGCCAGCGGCACCACCAGCTGGCGCTGCCGGCTCACCATAGGCAGGCCGCAGGCAAAGTCCAGCACCGGCGGCAAGATGGTGCGCTCGTACCAGGAAGGATTCATGGGGCGGTTATTTCATTCAAATGGGGTGATGGGGGCCTTAAAAAGGCATCAAATAAGCCTCTAGCCCTTATTAAACGGGCGCAAGCAGCTATTAAAACGATAGCAGTCTAGTCCCTCAATTTTAGTGTACGGGGGCTGGCCACGAGGGCGGCCGGTATTGCAGGGCGAAATGCTCAAGCTGACGTCATGTCGCGTCATCGTCTTACAACAGATGACGCCTTACTTGCAAGCAGACGTTGGCGTGGCAAGGCCAATCCAGGCTGCCCGTTGGCGTCGGTTGTTCAAAAAAATCTTTAAAAATCAAACACTTGGCGCAAACGATGTGCCCGTATACGGTCGTTTGCGAGCAGCCCGTCAGGCGCCGCTACGGCTTTGGCGGCGCCATCAAACAAGTGGAATCGGCCGAAAAAGCGCTAACGCGGCGCTTACAGCCCGAAACGTCCGTTGTAATTTGCGGCCATAAGGTACGCCCATGACACATTTAACACCTTCAAGATTTGCTTTCCTGGGTTTGCTGACCATTTCGATAGCTGGGCTGAGCGCCTGCGGGGGCGGCGGCAGCGGCAGTGAGGGCGCGGTCAGCGATGCGCCACCGTCCGTGACGGCAAACGGCGTCAGCGCCGCGCTTGCGCAGCCCGCCAGTACGCCCACTCCGGCCCCAACGCAGACGCAAACATCAACCCCCTCGGCCGCCCCGGCTGCTGCGCCAACCCCAGCCCAGACGCCCGCAGCAGCGCGGGCTCCAGCTCCAACACCGGCTCCAACAACGGCACCGGCACCAACTCCAGTTCCAGCACCCGCGCCCGCTCCCGTACCAGCTTCAGCCAGCGCCATCAGCGCAGAGGCAAGCTGCGCTCTTCCTGATTTCCAGCAACAGCTGCTGCAGCAAATCAACGCCCTGCGCACGGCAGGCACCAGTTGCAATGGCCGGCCGGTCCCTGCCGTAGCCGCGCTGCAGTGGAGCAGCGCGCTGTTCAAAGCAGGCCTGGTTCAGTCTCAGGATATGGTCACCAACAGTTTCTTCGGGCACGCCGGCAGCAACGGCAAACAAGTGGGGGACCGGGTCACTGATCAGGGCTACCGCTGGGGTTTTGTCGGCGAGAACATCGCTGCAGGTCAGGGGAGCGTTGCCACCGTGGTCGACAGCTGGATGAAAAGCACGTCGGGTCACTGCGAAAACATCATGAACGTCAGCGCGCAAGACATCGGCGTGGCCTGCGTCGCCAAGCCCAACGATCCAAAGAACTTCGGCAGCTACTGGACCATGGTGCTGGCCAAACCGCTGCGTTAAGGCTGCACTTACGCTGCATTTACGCTTCATTAATGCTGCTTTAAGCCCGTAAGCCGGGCCCGGCGCTGTAAGTCAGTCGCGCCACGCTTACAGCCCTTGGCGCTGCCGGTTGCGCCCGCTACCAGCCCTGACACGCCGGGCAGCAACTGGCCCAGCGCGCAAAGGGCTTCCCAAGTCATCCCTTGAATTGCCTGCTAGCGCAGCATGCACCAGCGTTGGCAGCTATTAAAAGCATAGCGATCAAGCCCCCCGACAGGCCGAGCGGCTATGCCCTGGCACTTCGCCTGCGCACCCCCCGCTCGAAAAATCCGGAACGCCGCGCGCATCCCGTCCATCTAATGGACAGGAAGCTCGTGAATGCCCCGCAAACCCTGCCCACTGTGCCCCTTGATCGCGGCTTGACCGCTCACCGGGGAAGAGGGCGCCAGTTCTTGCAGGGTCGAAAAAAAACGCGCAGGGGCTGAATTCAATTGTTTTGATGGAACTCCAGGAGAAAAACCATGAAGAGCATGACTTACACAACAAGCGGCGAATCAATCCGGTTTACAGCCGCGTGGCGGCCGTCGCTGAGTGTGATCGCCGCAGCCGCGACGCTGGCCCTGCTTTCGGCCTGTGGCGGTGGTTCGGACGACTCCGCCGCGCTGGCGCGGGCCGCCCAGGCTGCGCAAGCTGAACAGGGCAAGCAGATCTTCCGCTTCGACACCTTTGGCGACGAGGCGCAGTGGACCGACACGCTGCGCATGCACGAGGTCATCCGTTCCGCGGTCGATCCGGTGACGGCTTTGTCGGTTGGCCTCAAGGTAGACGCCGAGGCCTTGCCCGCCGCCGTGGTCGCTGGCATCCAGAACGGCAGCATCGATCTGAAGAGTCCGGCCACCACCGTGGCCTTGCTCAAGCTCAATGCCGTCGTGGGCCTCAAGGGTACGGTTGAGGCCGTCAATGGCGCGGACACGCTGACCCGCGTCGGCATTACCTGTGCGCTGTGCCATTCGACGGTAGACAACTCGTTCGCGCCCGGCATCGGCAAGCGGCTGGATGGCTGGCCGAATCGCGACCTCAATCCGGGCGCCATCATCGCCCTGTCACCGGCCGTGGACGCCAAGGAGGTGGCGGCCCTCAAGACCTGGGGTGCTGGCAAGTTCGATCCGCGCCACAACGTCGACGGCCTCAACAAGCCGGTGGTGATCCCGCCCGCCTACGGGCTGGACGGCATACACCGCATCACCTTCACCGGCGACGGCGAGGACATTGCCTACTGGAATCGCTATGTGGCGGTGGCTGAAATGGGCGGACTCGGAACCGTCACCGAGCCCCGGCTGAACCTCAGCATCACGCATGGCACACAAGACCTGGTCAGCAGCAAGCTGCCCGCGCTGCAGGCTTATCAGCTGACGCTGAAGGCGCCCGAGGCACCGGCCGGCAGCTTTGACGCGGTCGCGGCAGCGCGCGGAAAACTGGTGTTTGAAGGCGCGGGCAGGTGCGCCAGTTGCCACAGCGGGGCAACGTTTACGGACGCCAACAGCCGGCTGCATCCGGCTTCAAACTCGATGGCCGAACCCGAGTCGCCAAGCTACGCTTCCCGCTCGGCGACCAAACAGTACCGCACCTCGCCCCTGAAGGGTGTCTGGCAGCATGCGCCGTACTTTCACGACGGGTCGGCCGCCACGCTTGATGATGTGGTGCAAGCCTACAACCGCAAGCAGGCGCTGGGCCTGACGGCGCCGCAAGCAGCGGATCTGGCGCAGTATCTGAAGTCGCTATGAGCGCGCCGCAGCGCCATCATCCGTGCCTGTTATCAATTGGGGACATCGCATGAGCACTTACGAAGCAAAACTGCAAGGGCGCGAAGAGATCGCGCAAGGCACGATGGCCTTTCATTTCGAGAAGCCCGCCGGCTTTATCTTCAAACCCGGCCAGGCTATCGACCTGTTGTTGCCCGATGCGCCCGACCTGGTCGCCGGCAGCGCCCGTCACACCTTCTCTATCGCCAGCGCGCCGTTTCAGGACGAACTGGTGGTGGCCACGCGCATGCGTGACAGCGCCTACAAACGCGCTTTGAGCGCGCTGCCTATCGGCACGCAGGTCAGGCTCGAAGGGCCGTCTGGCTCGCTGACCTTGCACAGCGATCGCGCGCGGCCGGCGCTCTTCATGGCCGGAGGCATTGGCATCACGCCGTTCATGAGCATTTTGCGGCAGGCGGCGAAGGACCGGTTGCCGCAGCAGATGGTGCTTCTGTATTCCAACCGCCGGCCCGAGGACGCGGCCTTTCTCGCCGAATTGCAGCAGCTCGCGCGTCAGCAACCGCAGAACTTCCGGCTGGTCGCCACCATGACCGGCATGGGAAAGTCGCAGCAACCCTGGGACGGCGCAACGGGCGCTATCGACGAAGCGCTGGTGCGGCAGATCTGCGCTGAGATTGCGGCGCCCATCTGCTACCTGGCCGGCCCGCCGGCCATGGTCGAGGCCGTACGACACAGCCTGGGTGATGCAGGCGTCAACGATGACGACATTCGCAGCGAAGAGTTTTACGGTTACTGACCGGCCTGATCCGCCTGGTGGTGTTGGCTTAGGCGCGGCGCTGCATTCAGGCGGCCGGAAAATCCGGAAAGCCACTGGCATCATGACCCTCAAATAAACAGGAACCGCTATGAACACCTTACAAGCGCTCCCCCAGCCGCTCGATGCCCGCTCCGATATAGAACTGGTCAGTCTGGCGATTGCCGGTAACGACCTGGCTTTTGCACAGATCATGCGGCGCTATAACCGGCTGCTGTTTCGCACGGCGCGCAGCATTCTTAAGAACGACGACGACACGCAAGATGCCCTGCAAGATGCCTACATGCGCGGCTGGCGTGCACTGGCGAGCTTTCGCGCCGATGCCAGGCTGTCGACCTGGCTGGTGCGCATCGTCGTCAATGAAGCGCTGGGTCGGCTGCGGCGCCAGGGCGCCCAGCCGGCCCGTGTCGTGCCCCTCAATGCCGCCGTGGACAGCGATGGCGAAACACCGGAGATGCACATGCCAGCCAACCCCGATGAGCAGCCTGAGCCCTCGGCCATGCGTGCGCAACTGCGCCAGCAAATTGAGTCGCGCATCGACAGCTTGCCCGAAGCCTTTCGCACCGTCTTCATGCTCAGGGGGGTGGAGGAGATGAGCGTGGAGGAAGTCGCAGCCGCGCTGGATATTCCAGAGGCTACTGTCAGGTCGCGCTTTTTTCGGGCCCGCGGCATTTTGCGCGAAGGTCTGGCGCGCGACGTTGACATGACCGTGGGCGACGCGTTTTCATTTGCCGGCCAGCGCTGCGATCGTATGGTTGAAAACGTGCTGGCCCGGCTTGAGCGCGAGCGCCAACTGCCAGGCGCGTGACCCGTCAAGTCAAGTCAAGTTAAGTCAAGTCAATCAATATTTGAGTCAGTTTTTTTCAACCGGAGATTGCCATGTCGTTTTTTCAGATGTCTAGTCCGCTCGCCGCGCGTCGGCTGTTTTTGGGTCGCTCGGGCGGCCTGGTGTTGTCGGGGGCTGCGGTGGCGCTGCTGGCCGGCAACGATGTACTGGCCGCCAAGTCAGAGGGGTCCAAGGCCGGTGATGTCGATATTTTGAACACCGCCATCGGTGCCGAACTCGAGGCCATCGCCGCCTACCAGTTGGGCGCCGAAAGCAAACTGCTCAGCAAGCCGGTGCTGGAGTTGGCGCTGACGTTTCAGGGCCACCACAAGGCGCATGTGGCGCTGCTTTCCGGCACTGTGCAAAAGCTGGGCGGCAAAGCGGCCGCAGGCAAAGGCAAGTACGACTTTCCGGTGGATCAGCTCAAAACCGAGCTCGACGTACTGAAGTTTGCCGCCAAGCTGGAGCAGGGCGCCGTCAGCGCCTATCTGGGTGCCGTTCCGCTGTTTGGCAACCGTGACCTGGCCAAGGCCGCCGCCAGCATCTTGGGCGACGAAGCCATGCACTGGGCCGTCTTGCGCCAGGCCATGGGTGAGGCGCCGGTGCCAGTCGCCTTCATGACCTGATTTCATTTTTACTTCAAAGCGATACGTTGTTTCCCACCTTGCCGTGCTACGGCACTGTCTGCGGTGGTGCGCCTGGTCTCGCATCGAATAGAAATGTAATGAGAATGAAAAACGCCCGGCGTTGCAGCGCAACGCCGGGCGTTTTGGCAGCAGTGCTGCCAGCTCTTCAGGTCGTTAATGCTGTTAGGCGACCATGTCGACCTGGCTGTCGATGGCGGGGTGGCCCTTGCCTTCACCGCGCGCACCTTCACCGGCTTCGCGGGCGACGACATCGCCTTTGACGTCGGTCAGGGGGTGGCCCTTGCCTTCACCGCGCGCACCTTCACCGGCTTCGCGGGCGACGACATCGCCTTTGACGTCGGTCAGGGGGTGGCCCTTGCCTTCACCGCGCGCGCCTTCACCGGCTTCGCGGGCGACGACATCGCCTTTGACGTCGCTCAGGGGATGGCCTTTGCCCTCGCCCTTGCCCCGGCCTTTGCCTTCGCCCTCGCCGCGCGCGCCTTCACCGGCTTCGCGGGCAACGGCGTCGCCCATGGTTTCGATGGCGGGGTGGCCCCTGCCTTCACCGCGTGCGCCTTCGCCGGCCTCACGGGCAAAAGAAGCGGTTACTGCGCTGGCACCAATCGCGAAGACGGCGGCAGCCATGGCAATTTTGTTGAGCTTGATCATGATGAATCTCCTGAATGAAAGTTGAATTGAATAAGTTTTGTGGACGTGTGTGAAAAACTTCCACACAACTTGAATATAAGAAGGGAAGACTTTAAAACGCATGATCGATGGTCGCGATTTGTCCGCGAACTTGGTCTCAAAATTGATCAGACTTTGGTCGCTATCAGTTGGGAATGCTGGTGCCCAAGATGGACGCAGGTACAAGCCATTAAAACTGATTGAATTCTCCAATCAGGCCAAGCTTTGCCCGCGAGACAGGCCTTGCAATCAAGGCAAAAGCACATTTGGACACCACTGAAGTCGCGCCGTAAATACCGGGTAAAACTCCGTTTTCCTTACACCGTGTTAACAAATGCACAGCAACAATGAACCGTCTGAATCGCCAAGGCGTTCTAGTACACCCACGGTTCAGGCGCAATTCCAGGCGCTGTTTGCCGATCCATCGGGTTGATACAAATTGCGCTTCGAATCGCTGGACAGTTCATTCACCAGTAGGGGAATTCTATGAAATCGAAATTGTTAACTTCTTCGTTGTTGGCTGCGGCCCTGTTCGCCGGTTTGGGGCTTGCCCCAGTCATGGCGCAAAACACCAACACACCGAACATTGAACGTGCACACCAGGAAATCAGTGCGCGCATCCAGCAGGGCATCAGCAACGGCTCCATCACGCCGACCGAAGCGCAGGCGCTGTATCAGCGTGGCCGCGCAATTGAAATGCGCGAACAACAGTTCAAATCCAACGGCACTGCCTCACCGCAAGAGCGTCAGATTTTGCGTGCCGACCTCGATGGTCTGAACGCCGACGTCGAACGCATGATGGCCAACCGCGATGTGGTCAGGCCTGGCAATACCGCCACACCCGGCATTGACCGTACACACCAGACGATCAGTGCACGCATTCAACAGGGCATAGGCAGCGGCGACCTCACGCCCTCGGAGGCGCTAGCCCTGAATCGGCGTAGCCGCGAAATTGAAATGCGCGAAAACCAGTTTAAATCCGATGGCAATACCTCGCCGCAAGAACGCCAGACCTTGCGTGCCGACCTCGAGGGTCTGAACGCCGACGTCGAACGCATGATGACCAACCGCGACGTAGTCAGGCCCGGCAATTCCAATACCCCGGGTATTGACAATGCGCAGAACAGCATCAGCGACCGCATTGACGAGGGCGTGCGCGCCGGCTACATCACCGAGCGTGAAGCACGCAGACTGCATCGCCGGGAGCGCGACATTGCGCGCCACGAGGCCGGCTTCAAGTCTGATGGTGTGGTGACCCCGCAAGAGCGCCGCCAGCTGCGTAATGAAGTGACTGGGCTGCGCGGCGAGGTCGAGCGCATGATGCGCAACGAGCGCCGCGGACGCGGTTAATCAGGCCAAGTATGGGTAAGCGCGCTTCAGGCTCATCAAGCGCTTGAGGCTTGCAGGCAGCCCGCCAGGGCGGCGAAAGCGGGCGTCTTGGTACCTGGCACTGAAACCGCTATGCAGTGGCGGTTTCAGTGAAAAATCTATTTGTAGCCCAATGAATATGGGCGTTAGTAGCTATCTAAATCATAGCATCATGATGACGCCGATGGGCCATGAACGCCGCCAATTCCAGTCACATCTGATTGGCGTTCCCAGCCGGCGTGATGGTTATACCTAAACTTTGCCTAAACGCTTGCCGTTACTATTGCCTGTACTGCTTGCCCCATAAGCGCGCCAAGGCTTCTGGCTTCGCGTGTGGGGATGGTAAAGCGGAAAAGATATTTGTTGATGCCTGAAGGAGTGCCTGGTTTTGACTTTGTTCTGGATGCCCCCTGGCGCTACCATTTCGCTGATTAGCTTGTGCGGCCTGTCAGGTTTGCTGTCAGCGTGCGGAACGCCGTTAAAGGCGTTTCCGTCACAGGAAGAATTCGGCTCGACCGCAACCTATTCGAGGCAGTTCGACGCCACCGCCGCGCAAACCTGCGAGGCCGCCCGAAGGGCTTTGCTGAGCCAGGGCTACATCATTGGCACGGCCAGGGAAGACCTGGTCAATGGACAGAAAAGCTTTCAACCCGAGCCTGAGTCGCACCTGCAAATGGAAATTCGGGTGGTTTGTGCGCCAGACAGCGGTGACGGCAAAGTCAGCCTGGGTTTTGTCACCGCCCTGCAAGACGTTTACGCGCTGAAGAAAAGCAACAATTCGGCCAGCTTGGGCGTGGGCGCGCTTGGTTCCGTCTCGCTGCCATTCAGTTCAAGCAACGACGCCATGGTCAAGGTCGCCAGCAAAACCATCACCACCGACGCTTTTTATGATCGGTTTTTTGACCTGGTGAAGCGTTATCTGGTAGTTGATAAAAGCGCCGAACAAGCGCCTTGACGCCGGGCGGGCACTGTCCAGCTACGGCGCCACCTCAACTTCGCACCAGCAGCCCGGCGCCAGGCCGTCCAGCGTGTAGGGGCCAATCGCCGCGCGTATCAGCCGCAGCGTTGGAAATCCCACTGCCGCCGTCATGCGCCGCACCTGCCGGTTGCGGCCCTCTTTAATAGCCAGCTCAATCCAGGCGGTGGGAATGGACTGGCGCACGCGAACCGCCGGCACGCGCTCCCACAATCCAAACGGCGCTTGCATCAAACAGGCGCGGGCTGCTCGCGTAGCACCATCGTTGAGTTGCACACCGGCGCGCAAGGCTTGCAGCGCGGCCTCGTCTGGCAGACCTTCGACCTGCACCCAATAAGTCTTTTCCATCTTGAAGCGCGGGTCCGCAATGCGCGCCTGCAGCTGGCCGTCGCTGGTCAGCAGCAGCAGGCCCTCACTGTCGGCATCAAGCCGGCCCGCCACATACACGTCGGGCAAGGCGATGAAGTCCTTTAGCCCGCGCCAGCGCCCCTCGGGCGTGAACTGGCTCAGCACGCCGAAGGGTTTGTTGAAGCGGATCAGGCGCGCTGGCATGCGGGTAAGGGGTAGAGGACGCATCGGGCCGAGTGTACGTCGGTCGGTGTCATCGGCGCGACCGCAGGATGGTCGGCTAAATCTGGTATCGCGTATCCGTCTAAAAATTAAAATAAATCCCCCAAAGCCCCCGTGCAGCATGCGCAAGCAGCTATATAAAAGAGAGCGAGTGTGAGTTTTTTAAGTTCATGGGTAGCCGTTCTAATGCAGCAGGAATTCCGCTCAAGCGGCTTCAGTTGAGTCCGCCAGCCATTGGTTTCAGCGAGACTAACTTGTACTCAAATTAAGTCAGGGCTAAGAGATATGGCCATCTGGTCAACCTGTTCACGCTGATCGACTTGATCACCAACGATGTGTCGCTGCACGTCATCCTCTGGAGCGACAAAGGCGTGAGCTGGTCGGCGCCCGCGAAGCTGGCCGACGCGCCTTTTTCGGCGCGACCGATTCCGGGAGCGGCGTCCCCATCCGTGACGGCTCCATCCCGGCGCAGCTCGGCATCAGCCCGCGGAACAGCAGAACAGCAGAACAGCAAAACAGCACCAACTCGATTCAAAACGCAGCACGAGCTGCGTAGTTACGTAAAAAGGGTAAAAATAGGGTCTAGCCCCTATGGAATGTGCGCAAGCAGCTATCATTACCGTAGCAGAAAAATCATCATGCAACGCCGCCAAGCCATCACCACCACCCTCATGCTGACACTTTGCACAGGCCTGGCCGCCCAGGGCACCAAGCCTGCAGGCACGTCATTGGTAGCGGCGGCGGCGCGCGGCGATCTGCCCCAGGTGCGCCGCCTGCTGGACGCCGGCGCGCCGCTGGAGTCACGCGGTGAAACGCAGCACAGCCGTAACGTCACCCCGGTGCTGGCCGCCACGCAGGGCAACCATGCCCTGGTGGTGCGCCTGCTGATTGCACGCGGCGCCAACGTGAACGCGCAGGATGAGCAACAAGACAGCGCCTTCCTGCTGGCCAGCGCCAGTGGCTACACCGACATCGTGCGGGCCACGTTGGCGGCCGGCGCCGACCTGAGCAGTACCAACCGCTATGGCGGTACCGCGCTTATTCCGGCCTGCCACCACGGCCATGTGGAGACTGTGCGCCTGTTGCTGGGCACCGCCATTGCGGTGGACCATGTCAACAAGCTCGGCTGGACCGCCTTGCTGGAGGCGGTGATTCTGGGCGACGGTGGCCCCGCGCACAGTGAGATCGTGCGCCTGCTGCTGGCGGCCAAAGCCTCTGTGAACCTGCCGGACGGGCAGGGCGTCACGCCCTTGCAGCATGCGTTGGCGCGCCAGCAGACCCGCGTGGCGCAGCTGCTGCGGGCCGCTGGCGGGCGCTAGTGTGGCGCGTCAAATAGAAGTGCGCTTATTCACAAAGGCCCGCGCTCAAGTGACGTTGGCCTGGATGTCGCTGACCGTGGCGGCCCAGATAAGCGGTTTGGGCATGGCGATGTACGCATGGATGGCCGACTTCAACTTGGCCGCGCTGGCGAACACACCGCGGCGCAGGCGCTTGTCGGTGATGTCTCGCATCGCCTTCGCCTTCACGAATGATCTGAAAACGGAATCAAGCTTTGCCGCTTGTCGACAGGAAGCGCTTTAATACGTTGCGTGTCGTTTGCTGGGCCGCCGGATTCAGGCGTGATGGGCGCAATTCGGGTGCGTTGTGGTCGTCCAGGCCCCAGGCCCACTGGATAGAGCCGGTAGCAAAAACGACTGCGCCGCTGGGCGCGGTGTAAATACTCATATGCGCCACACCCTGCTTGCTGGCATCGGTGAGTGCGGTCCACGGCGACTCAGCCAGTATTTGAACGGCTGATGGCAAATCGGCATCGGCATGCACGCAATCCACCTCGTAGCCCAATAGTCCCGGCAAGGTGGCGCCGGGCTCAAGTCCGGTGTTGGCAAAGACCCAGTGCTGCGTCGTTGTGATCACGATGTCGGCATCAACCGGGTCGCCCGCATACATCACGCCAATCAGCTGCTCTTCGGGTCGATTGACCGCGGCACTGCGCCATTTATCGGTAGTGCGCAATGGGTCGGTGCCGATTGTGGCGAGCGGATCGCGCGACGCCTTTTTGTAGCACGTCATGATGCGGTCGGCCGTTTTGGAGGCAGCGCTTGCCTCAAAGCGGATTTGCCAATACGCGCTGTTCGCTGAAAAAAATCCCAGATGCACGCCGGCATCGCGCGCGGCTTCATTATGCTGGCGCATTTCCCATGACCAGTACTCGTCATGCCCGACGGAGACCCACGCCTTGTGCGGGCGCAGCAGCCCCGGGTTTGTATGGGTATCGAGGTTGCTGCAGTAGCTCAGGTCGTAGCCTTCGCGCTCCAGCCAGCGCACCATGTTGTAGTCCCAACCGGCGTTGCTCACTTTGTAACTCTCCGGGTGCGGTTGCAAGTTGGTTAAAACTCGCCAGCACCCACGCCGCAGGCTGCAGCCGGGTTCTGAGCGTTGGCTGCGTAGGGGCGATTAAAAGAGAGTTTCGCTGCACGTTTGCGCTCTGTGCTGCCCCAGTTGTAGAAGGATTTTCCTCCCCAATAGTTGTAGGCCTGGTAGGTGGTGACGCTGAGCTGGAACAGTAGGTCAGACGCGCGCTGATCATCGCGCACCGCGAAGATGATGTAACTTTGCGCACCACCGCTGGATTCAGTGAGTTTTACAAGGTAAACACCGCTTACCCAGTCTGCCGGATCGTCAAGGTTGCTGGTGGTCAGGGCGAAGGGGTGGACCCACGCACAATCCGTCAGACCCGTTTCCGAGTCTGTCGTCGGCATCACCTGCGCGGTGCCCGCAACCGCCCTAGCTCCGACAACACGCCTGGCGCCCAGCCCCGCATACCAGCCCATGCGAAAGACTTCCAGCACGAAAGTGGGCGAGCCGGTGTTGACGTACAAATGAATCACATCCCCCCGGTTGACGCTGGTGGCTGATGCATAACCTTCGATCTCGCGCGCCGTGGCGGGGCAAGTCAGCTGCCAGTCGCGCGTGCCGGGTCGCAGATTCTCTGCAAAGATTGTGTTGTGGCAATTCGTCGGCATCGCGAGCTAGGCCGCGCCAGCCAAAATGCATCTGATCTTTTCGCTCGTGACGAAAGCACCATTGACCGCAATGTTACGGGCGGGGTAGGGCGTGTCCAGGGCCAGTTCAATCCTGGCTTTCAGAAGTTCTGGGGCCAGATCGGCTCCGTCCAGCGCATGCAGCAGGCCGGTTTCGGCGAACTTCTTGATGCGAAAACCCTGCTCACTGTTGCCTTGGTAGGGGTAGGCCAGCGCAGGCGTGCGGGCAGTGATCACTTCTAGCAGGGTGTTGTCCCCCCCCATGCTGATCGACACGGCGGACTCCATCAGGTGGCGCTGGAAGTCGGGCAGGAAAGGCGTGATTTCTACATTGCTGCTGCGCACCGTTGCGCGTAGCGCGTCAAGTTCGGCCTGCGTGGTGCGCGAGCCGGTGGCCAGCATGAAGAAGTAATCTGGCATCAAGGCTGCGGCGCCTATGGCCCCCTCCAATAACTCCCGGCCCACATTGCCGCCACCTTGGCTGACCAGAATCTGCTTTTTCCGCGCTGGCCTGAACTGCGGCGGCGGCGGACTGATGTAGCCGGTGTAGCAGAGTCGGTCGGCAATCTCATGCGCCAGAGAGAAAGTTTCATCGAAGCGAATGATTTGCGCGTCGCCGCGAATGAACACGGTGTGTATGTGCTTCTTCACTGTGTCCACCATGCGGCGTTCTTTCTCAGGCGCGCGCGGCACCAGCACCTCGCGCACCGAGGTAAAGATCGGCACCGGGCCGGAGCTTTCACGCACCATCCGAAACAGATCCTGGATCTCGCGCTTGAAACGCCGGCGTCCAAAAGGGTAGAACTCGACAACTATGGCGTCGTAGGGTCCGCCCAAAAAGCTGGTGATGGCTTCACTGCGGGCGCCCCATATTTCGTCAATGCCGCGCTGGTCGTCGGGATCGAAGAAGCCGCCCGATTCAGTGTCATGGAGCAGCGTCGGCAGAATAAGGCTGCGAAAGCCGGGGTGCTCCAGCGTCGTGCCAGTATCGAGCCCCCCTTGAATCAGATCGACCCGGGCATGCTGCAGCAGCTCGCTGATGATGCGCAAACTACAGGCGAGATGCCCAACCCCCACCAGACTTTGGCAGTAGTAAAGAATTTTTTTGTTATCAACCTCAAGCATGTCCCCTCCGTTTTTTGTGATGATTAGACTCGCCTCATTTCGATCAGCACCATCGTACGGGAACAAGCCTGGAAGCAGAAGTGTTTGAGAGGTGTGCGCCTGTAGCGCAGCTTTCGCTATTGGCTGACCACCGCGTGTCAAGCCGAAAAAGCAAGGCAGTGTTGGAGTGCATCAGTGCAAAGTCGTGCACCATTGGGGCATCAATCTTGCGTCACTGGTGCAGGGGACACACGCATGACTTTTGAAATTGACATTGGGTTTACTTCGCTGCCTGGCCGCAGGAACATCAACGAGGACTTTTGCGCCGCCATGCTGCCAGAGCCGGGAAGCGAAGGCATGGGCTCGATCGCGGCGATTGCCGATGGCGTGAGCGCGGGTGGCATGGGCAAGGAGGCGGCGCAAACCACGGTCACCAGCCTGGTGCGCGACTACTTCGGCACGCCAGAGACCTGGGACACCACGGTGGCACTGGACCGCATCATTGCCGCGCAAAACACCTGGCTGGCCGGCATCAACCGGCGCCGTCAGCCGGCCATGGGCCTGACCACTTTGACGGCGCTGGTGCTGCGTGGCCAGTCCTACACGCTGGCGCATGTGGGCGATTCACGGGCCTACCTGCTGCGTGGCGGCACCACCGTGCAACTCACCAACGACCACGTCGTGCCGCATCCCGATTTCAAGCACCAGCTGCTGCGCTCGGTTGGCGCTGAAGACCATTTGATGGTGGACTACCTGCAGGGCGATTTGCATGTGGGCGATGTGTTTGTGCTGGTGACTGACGGCGTGCATGGCGCGCTGCGCGCCAGCGTGTTCGAGGCGAGCCTGGGTCAATTGACCGAATCCGGCAATGCGCAAGACGCCAGCCAACAACTGGTGAGCGTCGCCCTGACCGCAGGCAGCCTTGACAACGCGACCGCGCTGGTGGTGCGCGTGTTGGGCCTGCTGGACGCTACGCTGCAAGACGTCAACCGCATCGCGCAGACCCTGCCGATTCCGCCGCGTCTGAAGGTGGGCGAGGTGATTGACGGCTTGAGCGTGACCGCGCCTGTGGCCGACAACGGCATCAATGTGATCTACCAAGTCAAGTATGTGGCCCCCACGCCCGGCACTGATGTGTCCGTGCTGCCCCCCGAGGGGGCTGAACTTGTTCGGGGCGGCCCTTCGCGGCGTTCGGTTGCCCCCACGCCCGGCAGCAGCGGCAAGCGGTATGCCCTGAAGACGCTGAACCCGGCCAGAGCCCACGATGAGCAGGAACGCGCCATGCTGGCGCACGAGTCCTGGCTGGCCAGCCGCATGCAGACCGGCCGCGCGGCCGAGCATCTGGTCAGGCTGCACGAACAGTTGCCCAGCGGGCGCGAGCGCAGCGCCTTTTATCTGCTTTACGACTGGCACAGCGGCGAAACACTGCAGCGGCAAATTGATCGCGGCCAGCTGTTCAGCGTGCAGCAAGCCCTGGGCGTGGCCACGCAGGCGGCGCGCGCGCTGGGGCAACTGCACCGCCAGTGCGTTATTCACCGCGACATCAAGCCCGCCAATTTGCACCAGGGCGAAGACGGCGTGCTGCGCCTGCTCGATCTGGGCGTGGCGCTAAGCGGGCGCGAGCCGGCGGCCATGCGCCGGCTGCACGCCGGCACCCCCAGCTTTATCAACCCCGAGCAGTGGGGTTACAGCGCCGCGTCAAGCGACGGGCCGGAAGAACTGCCCGATGCGCAAAGCGACCTGTTTGCACTTGGGGTGACGCTGTACCAATTGCTCACCAGCAAGCTGCCCTACGGCGAGGTGCTGCCCTATCAGGCCGGCCGCTACTATCGCGACCCGCAAGCGCCCAGCCGCCTCAACCCCCAGGTGCCAATCTGGCTTGATCACATCGTGCTGAAAGCCGTGGCGCGCGACAAACGCAGACGTTTTGAAACGGCAGAGGAGCTGCTGCTGGCGCTGGAGCGTGGCGCATCGCGGCCTTTGAGTGCTCCACAACCGACCCCGCTGATACAGCGGGACCCGGCGGCGATCTGGAAGCTCGCTCTGGTGCTGTCTGGGCTGTTCAATCTGCTGTTGGTGTACTGGCTGCTGTTTTTGCCGAAATAGGCATTAAAAACGGCTCTAGCCCAATGAATTAAGGCGCAGGCAGCTATCTATTTGATAGCGACAGTGCGTACCGACCGGCTCAGGCCTATAGTTGCCAGAATTGGAAACCGATCAGACCGGCTGCACGTTTGACGCTGCTGCATACTGGTCAGATTCGCATATCTGCGTATCCGCATGTTCGGGCAAGACGCTACGCTGCTATTCGAGGCCTGTTTGATCGGGCCGCCCGCTAACTTTTTCAGGAATTGCTATGTTGCTTGATGCTGATGACTGCCAACTGGTGCTGGTGGACTACCAGATTCGTTTGATGCCTGTCATTTTCGAGAATGAACTTGTCATTGCCAATGCGCTGCGCCTGGCCCGCCTGGCGCGGGCGCTGCAGGTGCCGGTATGGGGCACCGCGCAAGCCCCTGACGCGCTCGGGCAGAACGTGCCCGAGTTGCAGGCGGCAGTCGACGCGGCTGGCGGCAAGACGCTGGCCAAGACGCATTTCAACGCGGCGGCCGACGGCCTGGGCGACTGGTTGCGCCCCCCTGTGCGCAAGCCCTCATCCGGCGGCAACGCGCGCAGCCTGCCCAAGCACCTGCAAAAAGCGCCAGAAGAAGAGCTGGGCCGAAGCACCATCGTGATAGCCGGTTGCGAAGCGCATGTCTGCCTGATGCAGACAGCGCTCGGCCTGCTTGAAGAAGAGTTTGAGGTGTGGGTAGTGACCGATGCCTGCAGTTCGCGCAGCGAGCGCAACCGCGATGCCGCCTTTGACCGGCTGGCCGGCAACGGCGCCGAACTGGTGACCACCGAGATGGTAGCGTTTGAGTGGCTGCGCACCTCCGAGCACCCGGCGTTCAAGGAAGTGCTGGGACTGGTGAAGTAGCGCGTTCCCCAGGATTTATCATTTAAAGTGGCTCTAGCCCATACAGGATGGACGCAAGACGCTTCTAAATTGATAGCAATTCAGGTGGGCACGCAGGGCTATCGGATTTAAATTCAAGACGACAAAGCGCGAGGCATCGATTTCTCGCATAGTGATCCTTCGGTTGTCGGGCATGCTGGCTCCAGCAAAAAGCTGGCAGGGCCACCCGTATCGGTTGGGGAAGAATATGCGCAGCAGCACACGCTGCCGTTTTAATGTCATTCTGGCGTCGTGACCATCGACTCCGGCTTCGTGACCGGCCGTCCCGGTCAAGGCACACAAACGGTCACGATCGACCAGAATCAGCGGTCACGGCAAACCAGAGTCGCCGGCCACGATCGACTGGAATACCGACGTGGGACGTACACGTTCAACAAGCACGTCATCAAGCACCATTTCTGCCTGACCTGTGGCGTTCATCCGCACGGCGAAGGCGTCGATGCAAAGGGCAATCGAACGGCTGCGATCAATATTCGCTGTCTCGAAAACCTTGATCTGGCATCCGATCCGGTACAGAACTTTGGTGGCCGCTCAAAGTGAGTGCAGTGCCGCCAACCCGGGCTTGAAACAGAGCTTTGACCAGCGGTGCTTCGCTTGCTGGCTTAGCGCCGGTGATGCTTCGTTCCTGTTAGCGAAGTAGCGCACTTCAAGCGGCGATTGACTGGACACCGGAGTGTCACGAGGGTGGTCTACCATGGTGAGTCCGGTGGCGCCGGTATTTGCCAGCGCGGCGCTCAATCGCTTTGGCAGGCAGACTTCTTTGACTGCATGGAAAAGATGGTTGGAACTAAATCCTGAAATCGGCAGCGTCAGGGCGTCGCGTGATGCGTCCTGCGACTTTGGTGAACCCGAATCTTGGGACTATAAAGTGATGTCCCACAGCAAACAGGCTGGTGACCGCTATGGCTTTCTCCCTCTTGGGAATCTTCGCAGGCTGCACCTCGGTGCCGGCCACAATCGAAAGTGACCCATCACTTAATTTGTCGAACTGCAAGGCTGCACGTATCAGCAAGAGTTCCATATGCCGCTCCTGCCCACGCATACAAACACACCTGCAAGCAAAATCGATGGGTCATAGCATGCTCACGCTTAACCTGGCGTGGAATGTTGCAGTCACGGGCAGGTTCTTCCATGAGTAAAGCCTTCCCCCTCAAGTTCTTCATGCTGGTTTTCGCTCTTGCTGTTCCGTTTTGGCTGATCGGTGCAGTCACCGCACTGCAGCTGTTACCGGGTCTCTCGGTCAGTGCGCTCGGGGCGTTCTGTCCGCTGATGGCGGCTGTGATTCTTGTTTACAGAGAGGACAGGATGCCAGGCGTGACGAAGCTGCTGAAGAGATCGTTCGACTACAAGCGAATCCGGGCAAAGGCTTGGTACGCACCCATCATTCTTCTCATGCCTGGCGTGATGGCCCTGGCGTATGGACTGATGCATTTGATGGGGTTCCCGCTTCCGACTCCGCAAGTGCCGGCTCTGACGGTCCTCGTCATGTTTCTAGCGTTCTTTGTCGGCGGTCTAGGTGAGGAACTGGGCTGGTCGGGATATGTCATTGACCCCATGCAAGCTCGTTGGAGCGCGCTTCAGGCCAGCCTTCTTGTCGGGTTGGTGTGGGCCGCCTGGCACATCATTCCGTACATGCAGGCGCACCGCTCGGTCGCATGGATCGGCGGGGCCATCCTCTTCACTGTGGCGACACGGGTCCTCATGGTTTGGCTCTACAACAACACGGGCGCAAGCGTATTTGGCGCAGCCTTGTTTCACGCCATGCTAAACGTCAGCTGGTTCGTGTTCCCGGTCTACGGCTCATACCTCGATCCGCGTATCAGCGCACTGGTCGCCGTCTTCTTGGCTGCAATCGTCACAGTCGTATGGGGGCCACGAACGCTAGCTCGGTACAAAAATGTTTGACTGGGTCGACCGTGCTGCAGCAGCTTCTCTGATGTGCACCGAAACGGAAAACGGACGGCACCTCAACAAACAGCTTGTTGCATTGCATCGCAGTGCGGTTCGCTTGGCGGGCTCTATGGACTGCTCGGGAAATCACCGATTTTCCAAAATAAATTGGCTGTAGACCAATATCTACAGGCGCAAGCAGCTATTTATTTGATAGCGCTCAAGGGCGCCTCGTCGTCACTTGCGGTGCCGTCAGCTTGCCGCAAGTCCTCTATCCATAATTAGCAATTCAGCTTTCTGGCGATAGCCTTCACCGTTCGTCTGTTTTTCCATCCTTCAAGGAGACATCACCTTGTTCAAAGCCCTTCAACTCAGCAAATCCGATGCCGGTTTTTCAGCCGCCATCACCGACACCGAAGAGTCCCAGTTGCCCGCTGGCGACGTGCTGGTCCAGGTGGACTATTCAAGCTTGAACTACAAGGACGGCCTGGCCATCAGCAACAGCGGCCCGGTGGTGCGCAGCTGGCCCATGGTGGCGGGCATTGATGGCGCGGGCACGGTGCTGGAATCCAGCCACGCAGCCTGGAAGGCCGGTGACAAGTTTGTGCACAACGGCTGGGGCCTGGGCGAAACGCGCTGGGGCCTGATGGCTGAGCGGGCCCGCCTGCAAGGCGACTGGCTGGTGCAGTTGCCGGCTGCCTTCAACACGCGGCAGGCCATGGCAATTGGCACGGCGGGCTACACCGCCATGCTGTGCGTGCTGGCGCTGGAGCAGCATGGCTGCAAGCCTGGCGATGGTGAAGTGCTGGTCACCGGCGCGACCGGCGGCGTCGGCAGCGTGGCGGTAGCCGTGCTGGGCCAACTCGGCTACAGCGTGGTAGCAGCTACCGGCAAGTCCAGCGAAGAAAGCTATTTGAAGCAACTGGGCGCCAGCCGCGTGATGGACCGGGCCGAGCTGTCGGCGCCGGGCAAACCGCTGCAAAAAGAACGCTGGGCCGCGGTAATTGACGCCGTGGGCTCGCACACGCTGGCCAACGCCTGCGCGCAGACCCGTTACGGCGGTGTGGTGGCGGCCTGTGGGCTGGCGCAGGGCGCCGATTTTCCGACTACCGTGATGCCTTTCATTCTGCGCGGCATCACGCTGGCCGGTATCGACAGCGTGATGGCGCCACTGGCGCGCCGGCAGCTGGCCTGGGGGCGTCTGGCCAAAGACCTGGATCCGGCAAAACTTGAAGCCATGGTGGAAGAAGTGCCCTTGAGCCGCGTGGCTGAAAAAGCCGCTGAGTTGATGGCCGGCAAGGTCCGTGGCCGTGTGGTGATCAAAATCTGAAACATTCAACATTGAAATAGTTTGGAGACAACGCATGACAAGCTACGCCGATTTCTACCGCCAGTCCATAGACCAGCCCGACGCTTTTTGGGCCGAACAGGGCCAGTTGATCGACTGGCACAAGCCTTTTGATCGCGTCTGCAACTACGACAATCCGCCTTTTGTTCACTGGTTTCAAGGCGGCCTGACCAACCTGTGCCACAACGCAGTGGACCGGCACCTCAAAGACCGCGCTGACCAGGCCGCCTTGATTGCCGTTTCAAGCGAAACCGGCCTGGAGAAAACCTACAGCTTTAAGGACCTGCATGACGAAGTGCAGCGCATGGCAGCCAGTCTGCAAGCGCTCGGTGTGCAAAAGGGCGACCGCGTGTTGATCTACATGCCGATGATTGCCGAGGCCGCTTTTGCCATGCTGGCCTGCGCCCGCATTGGGGCGATTCACTGTGTGGTGTTTGGCGGATTTGCCAGTGGCTCGCTGGCCTCGCGCATTGAAGACGCGACGCCCAAAGTCATTGTCAGTGCCGATGCCGGCTCGCGCGGTGGCAAGGCGCTGCCCTACAAGCCGCTGCTCGACGAAGCCATCCGCTTGTCCAGCCACAAACCCAACGCCGTGCTGCTGGCCGACCGCAGCCTGGCGCCCATGGACCTGGTGGCCGGTCGCGACCATCTGTGGAACGAGCTGCGCAAAACGCATCGCGATGCCCAAGTGCCGTGCGAATGGCTGGATGCAACGGCCATCAGCTACACCATCTACACCAGCGGCACCACTGGCAAGCCCAAGGGCGTGCAGCGCGACACCGGCGGCTACACCGTGGCGCTGGCCGCCAGCATGAGGCACATCTTTGACGGCCGTGCCGGCGAAACCTTCTTTTCGACCAGCGACATCGGCTGGGTCGTGGGCCACAGCTACATCGTCTACGGGCCGTTGATTGCCGGTATGGCGACCATCCTGTATGAAGGCCTGCCGACGCAGGGTATGGACAAAAAACCCAATGGCGGCATCTGGTGGGAGTTGGTCGAAAAATACAAAGTGACGGTGATGTTCAGCGCGCCCACGGCGGTGCGCGTGCTGAAAAAGCAAGACCCGGCGCTGCTGAAAAAATACGATCTGTCCAGTCTGCGCGCGCTCTTTCTTGCGGGCGAGCCGCTGGACGAACCGACGGCGCGCTGGATCAGCGAAGGCCTGAATGTGCCCATCATCGACAACTACTGGCAAACCGAAAGCGGCTGGCCAATCTTGACGATTGCCAACGGCGTGGAGCAAAAGCCCAGCAAGTTCGGCAGCCCCGGCGTTCCGATGTATGGCTACAACGTCAAGCTGCTGCATGAAGCCACCGGCGAGGAACTGACCGCGCCCGGAGAAAAAGGCGTGGTCGTGATTGAAGGCCCGACGCCCCCAGGCTTCATGCAAACCATCTGGCAAGACGACTCGCGCTTCGTCCAGACCTACTGGAAGACCGTGCCGGGCAAGACGGTCTACAACACCTTTGACTGGGGCATTCGCGACGCGGACGGCTACTATTTCATCTTGGGCCGCACCGACGACGTGATCAACGTGGCCGGTCACCGCTTGGGCACGCGTGAAATTGAAGAAAGCATTTCGGGCCATCTGCAGGTGGCCGAGGTGGCAGTGGTCGGCGTGGCCGACGCGCTGAAAGGGCAGGTCGCCATGGCCTTTGTCGTGCTCAGGGATGCGGCTCTGCTGGACGACAGCGCCGCCGCGATCAAACTGGAGGCGGAGATCATGAAGCGCGTGGACGGTGACCTGGGCGCGTTGGCCCGGCCGGCCAGGGTGCGCTTTGTGTCGGCCTTGCCCAAGACGCGCAGCGGCAAACTGCTGCGCCGCGCGATTCAGGCGGTGTGCGAAGGCCGCGATGCCGGCGACCTGACGACCATGGACGACCCCGCTGTGCTGCAGCAAATCAAAGACAAAGTGGCGGCCGCCTGACGCTGCGCGGCCCGCTTACAACACCCATCCTGGGTGTTAAAGTGCCTGCAGCCCATGTTTTACGGGCGTGGTGTGCTATATAAAAAATAGCATGCCGGCACCCCCGCAGTAGCTGCATAGCGGCGCCGGGAATTGGCCGGAAGGGCCGATTGCCCGGCGCTCATGGTTGGGACGCCATTCCTTTCCTTCTTCTCTTTTTCAAGGCCTGCTTAGTTCCCCGGGCTAGGCGCGCGTTGAGCCGAATGAATCGCGTGAGTCGCAGACCCCGCTGGCGGACATTGGGCGAACCGCCAGCGCCGCAGAAATCAGCGCCTGAGATATCGATGTGCGGCCCGACTTCAAGGGGCTGCCGGCCGGGCAGGGCTCGGTGCATCAGGGCGAGCTGTTATGGGAAGCGCGCTGCGCCTCCTGCCATGGCACATTTGCCGAAGCGTCCCATGTGTTCACGCCGATAGCCGGCGGCGTGGCGGCCCAGGACCTGAAAACCGGCCGGGTGGCCAGCCTGCTGCCGGGCGCCAACCAACCCAACCGCACCACCTTGATGAAGCTGTCCACGCTGTCTACGCTGTGGGATTACATCAACCGGGCCATGCCCTTGAACGCGCCCAAAACCTTGACGGCCGACGAGGTCTACGCCGCTACTGCCTACATCCTGTATCTGGGCTGCCCCGCAAAGCCCGACGTCCAGGGATCGGCTTGCATGCGTAACTGCAAGACTGAAGTCGTCATTACGAGCGTTTTGCCCGAGCATGCGCGCAACGCCCATGGCTACTTGGCGGACCAGTCGCGCCTGGTGGGTGCCAGCCGCGGGGCCGATACCCGTCAACTTTCAATCGCTGCAAACGCACAGCCAAATACGGCTGCAGCCCAGACGCAGCGGGCGCAAGCTGCTCCTGAAAAAGGAGCGCCTGCGGGCCTGTTAGCGGGTGCCGGGGTGGCTGCTGCGGCGCAGGCGCCGCGTGTGGCTATAGAGCCGCCGCCGCAAAGCGGGGCGTGTGCAGCTTGCCACAGCATGGATATCAAACTGCTGGGGCCGTCCTTCAAGGACATCGCCAGCAAATACAAGGACCGCCCCGACGCTGTAAATTACCTCTCGGGCAAAATTAGAGCCGGCGGACAGGGTGTCTGGGGCGCAATGGCGATGCCGGCGCAGGCCCTGAGCGAGGAGCAATCGCTGCAACTGGCCGCGTGGCTGATGCAGTCGCCGTTGGCTGCAGGGGATAGGTAGACCGAGTTGAAATTACCGTGTGGAGACAGGCTTTGGAGAGGAAAATTTGCGCAGGTTTGAGTTTCTCGTCCCCAAGTATTCATTTAGTCGTGTCAAGTTTCAAGACTGTAAAGACAGTCAAGTCATATAAAAAAGGAGTTCAACCATGGAACGTCGTAAATTTTTGGCCAGCAGCTCAGGCGCTGGCGCGCTGGCATTGGCTGGCGCTTCGGGCTTGACGCCAGCCTATGCGCAAAACGCGCCGGGCTGGAATAAGGTAGCTTTTGAAGGCAAATCGCTGGCCGAGGTTGCCAAGGCCCTGGGCGCCAGCGCCGCGCCGGTAGAAAGCAAGGAGTTGCTGTTGCAAGCGCCCGAGATTGCCGAAAACGGCAGTGTGGTGCGCGTCGCCGCGCAAAGCAGCCTGCCAGGTACCGTGCAGATTGCCTTCATCGTCGAGAAGAACCCGAACGCCCTGGCTGCGCTGTTTGAGGTGCCTGCCGGTACCGACGCCAATGTCTCGACCAACATCAAGATGGGCCAGTCGTCCAATGTGTATGCGCTGGCCAAAGTGGGCGACAAGTATTTTTACGCTGTCAAGGAAGTCAAGGTCACGCTGGGCGGTTGCGGCGGGTAACTCAGTTAAGGCGCGCAGCAGCCCTGTTTAACCTACATAACATTCGAAGTCAGGAGAAAAAAATGTCAGATCCCATGCGAATTCGGGCCCAGGCCCTGGCCGATAAGACCATGGTGCGCGTGCTGGTCAGCCACGAGATGGAAAGCGGTCAACGCAAGGACGCCGCAGGCAAAATCGTGCCGGCCTGGTTTATCCAGATGATCAGCGCCAGCTGGAATGGCAAAACTGTCATGAGTGCCCAATGGGGTACGGCGGTCTCCAAAAATCCCTTCGTACAGTTCAGCTTCAAGGGCGGCAAGGCCGGCGACAAGATCGCCGTGAGCTGGACCGACAACCGCGGTGAGCAGCGCACCGACGAAGCCGTCATTACTTGAGCCTTCTATCAACTTGCCCCAAGCTGCAGCAGGCGCGCGATGCAAAAAGGAAGTGAGAAAACCATGATGAAATTCAGCCTTTTCGGGCCTCTAACGGTGCTGGGGCTGGCGACGTTGGGCTTTGCACCCCTGCCTGCGGCTGCGCAGAAAAGCACGGCGGAAGGCATTGCCGAATATCGTGCCATGCTGGCTGACGGCAATCCGGCTGAGTTGTTTGAGGGCCGGGGCGAGGTGCTCTGGAAGCAGCCACGCGGTCCCAAAAAGGCATCGCTGGAAAAATGCGACCTGGGCCAGGGGGCTGGCGTGGTGAAGGGCGCTTTTGTCGAATTGCCGCGTTTTTTTGCTGACACGCAGCGCGTGCAGGACCTGGAGTCGCGCCTGCTCAGTTGCATGGAGCAGTTGCAGGGCTTTAGCGCCGCCGAGATTGCCAAAACCCCGTTCGGTGCCGGCGAGCAAAAGACCATGGAATCGCTGGTGGCCTATATTTCCGGCGAGTCGCGCGGTCTGCAATTCAATCTGCCGCAAAGCCACGTCAAGGAAAAGCTGATGTACGAAGTCGGCAAGAAGGTGTTTTACCTGCGCGGCGGCCCCTACGATTTTTCATGCGCTTCCTGCCATGGCGAAGACAACAAGCGCGTGCGGCTGCAAGACCTGCCCAATCTGACGCGTCAGCCAGGCGCCAGCATCGGGTTTGGTGCCTGGCCAGCTTATCGGGTCTCCAGTGGCGAGCTGTGGAGCATGCAGCGCCGCCTCAACGATTGTTACCGGCAACAGCGTTTTCCGTTTCCGGGCTATGCCTCCGACGCAACCATCGCCCTGGGCGTGTACATGGGCGTGAACAGCGAGGGCGGGGCGGCTACGGCGCCTGCCTTGAAACGCTAAGACGTCCCCGGCAAGAAGGATTGACATGAACAAGACACCCAAAAACGCGGCGCTGCTGGCCCTGAACCTGGCCTGCAGCCTGGCGCTGACCAGTTGCGCCGTGGCGCCGACTTCTCCCAGCGCGCAGCAAGTTGACGAAGCCACCCGGCTGGCCATGCAAAGCTCGTTTCGCGAGCAAGGCGTGGCCAAACTCGATCGCCTGAAGCTCGACGCCTCCAATCAGGCCTGCTCGGACGCGGCGGGTGCGTCACTCGACCAGAAGCTGGGCCAATCGATAGAAGCGGCCAACCTGAAGACGGTCAAGCTGCCCTTGGACGGAAAATACATCGGCAACTGGAGCGAGGGCGAAAAAATTGCCCAGAACGGCCGCGGTATGACCTGGAGCGACAGGCCCGGCGAGGCCAACGGTGGCAGCTGCTACAACTGCCACCAGATCAGCAAGGCCGAGCTGTCCTTCGGCTCCATCGGCCCCAGCCTGTACAACTACGGCAAGCTGCGCGGCGTCAGTGATCCGGCGGCCGCCGACAGCAAAGCCGTCGTGGAGTACACCTGGGGCCGGCTGTGGAATGCCAAAGCCTACAAGGCTTGCTCCGACATGCCGCGCTTTGGCCACGCGGGTATTTTGAGTGAACAGCAAATTCGCGACGTGATGGCCTTGCTGCTTGACCCGCAATCACCGGTCAATAAATAATTGACAGCATTTTAGGCCTATAGCCCAATGAATACGGGCGCAAGCAGCTATCAAAGTAATAGCAACGTGAATGCAGCCCGCTTTGCCGGGCAGGAAGCCTATCGCCATGAATCTGTCTCGCCGCGAGTTTGCAAGTGTCATGGCGGCCGCGCTGGCCGCCGGTTTTCCGCTGCAGCGGGACGCCAGCGCCGCGCAGGCGCGCAGCCTGTACAACGTGCCGCGCTCCGGCAATGTGCATTTGCTGCACCTGACCGACTGCCATGCGCAGTTGCTGCCAAGTTATTTTCGCGAGCCCTCGGTCAATTTGGGTGTGGGCACCATGCGCGGGCAGTCGCCGCACCGGGTTGGTGAGCAGCTCTTGAAGGCGGCCAGCCTGAAGGCGGGCACGCCCGAGGCGCATGCCTTCACTTACCTGAACTTCGAGCGGGCGGCGCGCCAGTACGGCAAGGTAGGCGGCTTTGCGCACCTGGCCACGCTGATCCGGCAACTGAAGGCAGGGCGCCCCGGCGCCGTGCTGCTTGATGGCGGCGACACCTGGCAGGGCAGTGCCACGGCGCTGTGGACGCAGGGCCAGGACATGGTGGACGCCGCCAAGCTGTTGGGCGTGGAGGTGATGACCGGACACTGGGACTTCACCTACGGCGAAGAGCGCATCCAGAAAATCATCGAGAACGATTTCGCCGGCAGGGTCGATTTTTTGGCGCAAAACGTCAAAACCAGCGATTTTGGCGACCCGGTGTTCAAGCCCTACGTCATCAAGGAAATGAATGGCGTCGCGGTAGCCATCATTGGCCAGGCTTTTCCCTACACGCCGATCGCCAATCCGGCCTGGCAAACGCCGAGCTGGACCTTCGGCATTCGCGAAAGCGAGATGCAGCAGACCATCGATGAGGCGCGTGCCAAGGGCGCCCAGGCGGTCGCATTGCTCAGCCACAACGGCATGGATGTGGACCTGAAAATGGCCTCTCGCGTGACCGGCCTGGACGCCATTTTGGGTGGCCATACGCACGATGGCGTGCCGCAGCCGGTGATCGTCAAAAACGCCGGTGGCCAGACCATCGTCACCAATGCCGGCAGCAACGGCAAGTTTTTGGGCGTGCTCGATCTGGACGTCAAGGGCAAGAAAGTGGTGAGTTTCAACTACCGCCTGCTGCCGGTGTTTGCCAATCTTTTGCCGGCTGACCCGGCTATGAGCGCGCTGATTGCCAAAGTGCGCGCGCCGTATCAGGCCAGGCTGTCGGAAACCCTGGCGGTCACCGACGGCACGCTGTACCGCCGTGGCAATTTCAACGGCACTTTCGACCAGCTTATCCTGGATGCACTGATGGACGTGCGGGGCGCCGACATCGCCTTTTCGCCGGGCTTTCGCTGGGGCACATCGCTTTTGCCGGGGCAGGCCATTACGCGCGAGCACGTGATGGACCAGACCGCTATCACCTACCCCTGGACGACGCTGACGGAGTTGCCTGGCGAGATGATCAAGACCATCTTGGAAGACGTCGCCGACAACCTTTTCAACCCCGACCCTTACTACCAGCAGGGCGGCGACATGGTCCGCGTCGGCGGCCTGACTTACAGCTGCGAGCCCGGCGCCAAGATGGGATCGCGCATCCAGAACATGCGCCTGAACGGCCAGTTGATCGAGGCCGACAAGCGCTACAAGGTGGCTGGCTGGGCGCCAGTTCAGGAGGCCAGCAAAAATGCCGGGCCGCCGGTATGGGAGGTACTTGAAAGCTACCTCAAAGCGCAAAAAATTATCAAACCCATCAAGCCCAATACGCCGCAGCTGATCGGCGTGGCGGGTAATCCCGGCCTGGCTGCTGACCTGTAATTTCTTTTACAGGACCGTCAGTACGACTGCCTTACAGCTACCGGCTGTGTTGCTTTGCGGCACCCCGGTTTTTGGGGCCGCCTGCGTTCAGTGGCACAATCCGAAGTGTTTCTGAAGGCCCTTCCTGCCACAGTCGCATCCGCTAATCGGTAAAGCCGTGTTGCGGAAGGTTAATCAACCAGCCATAGCTTGTCGTTGTGGCCAGCTTATGTTTCCTCAAGGGAAACGGAGGTCAGCGAATATGAGTTCTATTCCCCCGTCGCCTGCAATCGCAGCAGCGTCCATTTACACCGCCTATCAGGGCAACACCTATCTTTTCGGCGGCAATGCGCCTTACGTCGAAGAGCTCTACGAAAACTACCTCGCCAATCCCGGCAGCGTGCCTGACAACTGGCGCGATTACTTCGACGCCCTGCAGCATGTGCCCGCGGTCGATGGCAGCAACGCCAAGGATGTGCCGCACCTGCCGGTGGTTAACGCTTTTGCCGAGCGCGCCAAGCAAGGCCAGACCAAAGTGGTGGTCGCCAGCGGTGCAGACTCCGAAATGGGGCGTAAACGCACGGCGGTCCAGCAGCTGATTGCCGCTTACCGCAACGTCGGCGCCCGCTGGGCCGATCTGGACCCGCTCAAGCGCGCCGAACGCGACCATATCCCGGAACTTGACCCGTCGTTTTACGGCTTCAGCGATGCCGACCAGGAGACAGTGTTCAACACCAGCAACACCTTCTTCGGCAAAGACACCATGAGCTTGCGCGAGCTGATGAACGCGCTGCGCGAAACCTATTGCGGCACGATTGGCGCCGAATACATGTACGCCACCGACCAGAACCAGAAGCGCTGGTGGCAGCAAAAGCTCGAAGCGATTCGCAGCAAGCCCAATTTCACGGCAGAGAAAAAACTCCACATCCTGGACCGGCTCACCGCCGCCGAAGGCCTGGAGCGCTTTTTGCACACCAAGTACGTGGGGCAAAAGCGCTTCTCGCTTGAAGGCGGTGAAAGCTTTATCGCCAGCATGGACGAGCTGATCCAGCGCGGCGGCGAAGTCGGCGTGCAGGAAATCGTCATTGGCATGGCGCACCGCGGCCGCCTCAATGTGCTGGTCAATTCGCTAGGCAAAGTGCCGGCCGACCTGTTCGCCGAGTTTGACCATACCGCCCCGGAAGATCTGCCCAGCGGCGACGTCAAATACCACCAGGGTTTCAGCTCCGATGTGACGACCCCGGGCGGACCTGTCCATCTGTCGCTGGCATTCAATCCGTCGCACCTTGAAATTGTTAACCCGGTGGTGGAGGGTTCGGTGCGCGCCCGCATGGACCGCCGCGCCGACCCCAAGGGTTTGCAGGTGTTGCCGGTGCTGGTGCACGGCGACGCCGCCTTTGCCGGGCAGGGCGTGGTCATGGAGACGTTGGCGCTGGCCGAAACCCGTGGTTACTTCACGGGCGGCACGGTCCACCTCGTCATCAACAACCAGATCGGCTTTACCACCAGCGACCCGCGCGACAGCCGCTCCACGCTGTATTGCACCGATGTGGTCAAAATGATTGAAGCGCCGGTGCTGCACGTTAACGGCGATGACCCGGAAGCCGTGGTGCTGGCGACCCAGCTGGCGCTGGAGTTCCGCATGGCGTTCCAGAAAGACGTGGTGGTTGACATCATCTGTTTCCGCAAGCTCGGCCACAACGAGCAGGACACGCCGGCGCTGACGCAGCCGCTGATGTACAAGAAGATCGCGCAACACGCCGGCACGCGCCGCCTGTACGCCGACAAGCTGACGGCGCAAGGCATGGGGGAGACCCTGGGCGACGACATGTTCAAGGCCACCCGCGCAGCGCTTGACGCTGGCAAGAGCACGTTTGATCCGGTGCTGACGAATTTCAAAAGCAAGTACGCGGTCGACTGGCGCCCCTATGTGGGCCAGAAGTGGACCGATGCGGGCGATACCGCCATTCCCATGGCCGAGTGGAAGCGTCTGGCCGAGAAAATAACCACCATTCCGGCCAGCGTGACGCCGCACAATCTGGTCAAAAAGGTGTACGACGACCGCGCCGCCATGGGTCGTGGCGATATTCCTGTGGACTGGGGCATGGGCGAGACCATGGCGTTTGCCTCGCTGGTGGCCAGCGGTTACCCGGTACGGCTGTCGGGTGAGGACTGCGGACGCGGTACCTTCACGCACCGGCATTCCGTGATTCACGACCAGAGCCGCGAAAAGTGGGATACCGGCACCTACGTGCCGCTGCAAAACGTCGCCGAGAAGCAGGCGCCATTTGTCGTCATTGACTCCATCTTGTCCGAAGAAGCCGTGCTGGCGTTTGAATACGGTTACGCTTCCAACGACCCAAGCACGCTGGTGATCTGGGAGGCCCAGTTCGGCGATTTCGCCAATGGCGCGCAGGTCGTGATTGACCAGTTCATCGCCTCTGGCGAGGTCAAGTGGGGCCGTGTCAACGGCATCACGCTGATGCTGCCCCATGGTTACGAAGGCCAGGGACCGGAGCACAGCTCGGCGCGCCTGGAGCGCTTCATGCAGCTGTCGGCCGACACCAATATGCAGGTGGTGCAACCCACCACCGCCAGTCAGATCTTTCACGTACTGCGACGCCAGATGGTGCGCAGCCTGCGCAAGCCGCTGATCATCATGACGCCCAAATCCTTGCTGCGCAACAAGGACGCGACCTCGCCGCTTTCCGAGTTCACCAAAGGCGGTTTCCAGACCGTCATTCCCGAGAACAAGGAAGAGGTCATCAAGAAGGCCGACAAGGTCAAGCGCGTCATCGCCTGCTCGGGCAAGGTTTATTACGACCTGGTCAAGAAGCGCGATGAAAAAGGTTTTGACGATGCCGTGATTCTGCGTGTCGAGCAGCTCTATCCGTTCCCGCACAAGGCGTTTGCGGCCGAGCTGAAAAAATACCCGAACGTCACCGACATCGTGTGGTGCCAGGACGAGCCGCAAAACCAGGGCGCCTGGTTCTTTGTGCAGCATTACATTCACGAAAACATGTTCGACGGCCAAAAGCTCGGTTACTCGGGCCGTGCCGCATCTGCTTCCCCGGCCGCAGGATATTCGTACCTGCATCAGGAACAGCAAAAGGCGCTGGTTGACGGTGCGTTTGCCAAGATCAAAGGTTTGGCGCGGACCAAGTAAGGCCGCTGCCATCCCTCCAAAAAACACCAGAAACACCCGAAAGAATCCCAATGGCTATCGTAGAAGTCAAAGTTCCCCAGTTATCCGAGTCCGTGGCGGAAGCCACCATGTTGCAGTGGAAAAAGAAGGTCGGCGATGCCGTTGCCATCGACGAAATACTGATTGAAATCGAGACCGACAAGGTGGTGCTCGAAGTGCCCGCGCCCTCAGCCGGCGTGTTGACCGAACTGCTGGTGCCCGATGGCGGCACGGTGGCGGCCGAGCAGCTGATTGCCAGAATCGACACCGAAGGCAAGGCCGGAGCCGGCGCCACCGCAGCCTCCGCACCGGCGGCGGCAGCGCCAGCGGCTGCCTCAGCTTCGGCACCGGTCGCAGCACCAGCGCCCGTGGCGGGCAGCAGCATGGCCGGCGTGGCCATGCCGGCCGCTGCCAAATTAATGGCAGACAACAATCTGGCCGCAGGTTCAGTGGCTGGAACTGGCAAGGATGGCCGTGTTATCAAGGGCGATGTGTTGGCTGCAACGGCTGCAGGCGCTCCTAAGGCGATAGCAGCTTCCGCAATACCCACGGGCGCTCCGACCGCTTCTTTGCCTAAGGTGGCAGCGTCTGCCAAGCCCGTTGATCTGGGCGAGCGGCCGGAACAGCGCGTCCCCATGAGCCGGCTGCGCGCGCGTATTGCCGAGCGTCTGCTGCAGTCGCAGTCGACCAACGCCATCCTGACTACCTTCAATGAAGTCAACATGGCGCCGGTGATGGAAATGCGCAAGCGCTTTCAGGAGAAATTCGAGAAAGCCCACGGCGTGAAGATTGGCTTCATGAGCTTCTTCGTCAAGGCTGCCGTGCATGCGCTGAAGAAATACCCCGTGCTCAATGCGTCGGTCGACGGCAACGACATCGTCTACCACGGCTACTTCGACGTTGGCATCGCGGTCGGTTCGCCGCGCGGCCTGGTTGTGCCCATTTTGCGCAATGCCGACCAGATGAGTTTTGCCGAGATCGAGAAAAAGATTGCCGAATACGGCGCCAAGGCGCGTGACGGCAAGCTGGGCATCGAAGAAATGACGGGTGGCACCTTCTCCATCTCCAACGGCGGCGTCTTCGGCTCCATGCTGTCCACACCCATCATCAATCCGCCACAGTCTGCCATTTTGGGCGTGCACGCCACCAAAGACCGTGCCGTCGTCGAAAACGGCCAGGTTGTGGTCAGGCCGATGAATTACCTGGCCATGAGCTACGACCACCGCGTCATAGACGGCCGCGAAGCAGTGTTGGGCCTGGTGGCGATGAAAGAGGCGCTGGAAGATCCGACCCGTCTGCTGTTCGATATTTGACACCCCTGTTGCCGCTCACTGCGTGTAGCGGCCTCCCCCCTCCAGGGGGCGACACCTGCGGCCCGGCAAAGCCGGTTCCGCGGTGTCTTGCAAACAGGCTTTGCTTCGCTCGCCGGTGCGATGCAAACCGAGGTATTGCCACCGGCAAGCTTTATTGAAAGAACACCATGTCCAAACAATTCGACGTCATCGTCATCGGTGGCGGCCCCGGTGGCTACATCGCCGCCATCCGCGCTGCCCAACTGGGTTTCAACGTCGCCTGTATCGACGAGTGGAAAAACGCCAAGGGCGGCCCGGCCCTGGGCGGCACTTGCACCAACATCGGTTGCATCCCCTCCAAGGCGCTGCTGCAGTCATCGGAGCATTACGAGCACGCCAGCCACCACTTTTCCGACCATGGCATTGAGGTGAAGGGCTTGAGTTTGAATCTTCCCAAGATGCTGGGTCGCAAGGACACCGTCGTCAAGCAGAACAACGACGGCATCGTTTACCTGTTTAAAAAGAACAAGGTGACTTTTTTCCATGGCCGCGGCTCTTTCGCGGCTGCCAAAGACGGCAGCTACGACATCAAGGTGGCGGGTGCGGCTGAGGAAACCATAGCCGGCAAACACGTCATCGTGGCCACCGGCTCCAACGCTCGTGCCTTGCCCGGTGCACCGTTCGACGAAGAAACCATTCTGTCGAACGACGGCGCGCTGCGCATCGGCGCTGTGCCCAAAAAGCTCGGCCTGATCGGTGCCGGCGTGATTGGCCTGGAGATGGGTTCGGTCTGGCGTCGTCTGGGTGCCGAAGTCACTGTGCTGGAAGGCTTGCCCACATTTTTGGGCGCGGTCGATCAGCAGATTGCCAAGGAAGCCCACAAGGCTTTTGTCAAACAGGGTTTGAAGATCGAACTTGGCGCGACGGTGGGCGAAATCAAGTCCGGCAAGAAGGGTGTGTCGGTGGCCTATGTCGATGCCAAGGGCCAGGCCATGACGCTGGAAGTCGACAAGCTGATTGTCTCGATTGGCCGGGTCGCCAATACCATCGGGCTGGCGCCTGAAGTGGTGGGCCTGAAGCTGGACGAGCGTGGCGCCATCTTGGTGGACGGTGAATGCAAAACCAATTTGCCCAATGTATGGGCCGTCGGCGATGTGGTGCGTGGCCCGATGCTGGCGCACAAGGCCGAGGAAGAGGGCGTTGCGGTGGCTGAGCGCATCGCCGGCCAGCATAGCCATGTCAACTTCAACACCATACCCTGGGTGATTTATACCAATCCTGAAATTGCCTGGGTCGGGCAAACCGAAGAACAGTTGAAGGCCGCAGGGCGTGCTTACAAGGCCGGCACCTTCCCCTTCATGGCCAATGGCCGCGCGCGTGCGCTGGGCGACACCACCGGCATGGTGAAGATGCTGGCGGATGCCGTCACGGACGAAATTTTGGGCGTGCACATTGTGGGCCCGATGGCCAGCGAGCTGATTGCCGAATGCGTGGTGGCCATGGAGTTTCGCGCCAGTAGTGAGGACATTGCCCGCATTTGCCACGCGCATCCTTCGCTCAGCGAAGCCACGAAAGAGGCAGCGCTTGCAGTTGACAAGCGCACGTTGAATTTCTGACGTCGCGGCGCGGACGCGGTGACTCAGCTGGTGCGCTCGGCCTATGCGGCTGAACTTGCGACACGGGGCTATGCCAGTGACCCGGCACAGTTGCGCGCCGTGGATGCGCTGGAGCGCTGCGCGATTGAATGGGCTGCGTTCAGGGGACAGCGATCGAATGCTTTGAAGAAGCTGATCAACCGGCCGGACGTGCCGCGTGGCGTGTACATGCACGGTGGGGTAGGGCGAGGCAAGAGCTTCCTGATGGACTGTTTTTATGGCGCCGTGCCGCTCAGGCGCAAAACCCGGCTGCATTTTCATGAATTCATGCGTGAAGTGCACCGGGAACTGCTGGACCTGCGAGGTATTGCCAACCCGCTTGACGAGCTGGGCAAGCGTATCGCCAGGCGCTACCGGCTAATTTGCTTTGACGAGTTTCATGTGGCGGACATCACGGACGCGATGATTCTTCATCGGCTGCTAAGCGCCCTGTTTGATAACGGTGTGGGCTTTGTCACAACGTCCAATTTTCATCCTGACGGTCTTTATCCCAATGGGTTGCACCGGGACCGGATTCTTCCCGCCATTGCGTTATTGAAGGCCAATCTGGAAGTCATCAGTGTCGATAACGGGACGGACTACCGCGGACGCACGCTGCAGCAGGCCAAGCTGTACCACACGCCGCTTGGTCCTCAGGCCGATGCCGAGATGACGGAAACATTTAACCGTCTTGCGGAGTCCCGCGACGAGAATCCGGTTTTGCACATTGAGTCAAGGCAGATCCAGGCCAGGCGCAAGGCGGGCGGCGTGGTGTGGTTTGATTTCAAGGTTTTGTGCGGCGGGCCGCGCTCGCAAAACGACTACCTGGAGATTGCCAGCCAGTTTCATACCGTGCTGCTGAGCGACGTACCCCATATGCCGGTCAGAATGGCATCCGAGGCCAGGCGATTTACCTGGTTGGTCGATGTGCTCTATGACCGGCGCGTGAAACTGATCATGTCGGCTGCGGTGGAGCCCGAGGCGTTGTACACGGAAGGTCCGCTGGTGCATGAGTTTCCCCGGACGGTTTCACGCCTCGGGGAAATGCAATCTAAAGAGTTTTTGGCCCTGCAGCGTAGAAATGTGGATACGACACTGACATGAAAAAATTCGCTATTGCTTTCTTCCTAATTACCTTGAGTGTGCTGGCCGGCGCGCAGACTGCCGCACCATTGCCTGCGCCTGCGCTGGAGCCCGGTAACACCGAAACCGAACGCGCCAGAATCAGCGCTGAGCGGGCCAGGCTGGAGGCGGGATTTTTGACGGAAGACGTAGCTTGCTACAAAAAGTTTGCCGTCAATAATTGTCTGGGCAAGGTAAATAGCCGGCGGCGCGAAGCCCTCGCGGACCTGCGGCGGCAAGAGATTTCGCTGAACGATGAGGAGCGAAGACTCAAGGGTGCGGAGCAACTGCGCAGGACCGAGGAAAAGTCTTCGCCTGAACGGAAGCAGGAGGCGGCAAGCAGCCGCACCAAAGCGCTGGAAGATGCCCAGTCCCGCTTGGAGCGTGACAAAAACAAGCAGCAGGAACGCGCCGCAGCCCCATCCAAAGCCAAGGCTAACAGCGATGCCAGCGCTGCGAAACTCAGGAACAGCCAGCAAAAAGCGCAGGCACGAAGCGACAAACAGGCGGCTGCCGCTGAAGAAGCCAAGAAATTCAATGACCGCCAGAAGGAGTCCCAGGCGCGGCGGGCGCAGCATGAAAGCGAACGGCTCAAGCAGGTCAAGCCTTCAGCGAAATCCTTGCCTTTGCCGGAGTAGGCTTTTTAGCTCAAGGCGTCGAACTTAACGATTACCAGCGAAAGATTGTCACCGCCGCCCCGCGCGCGTGATCTGGCTTTCTGGATCAGGAATTCTGTTGCCTCGCGGGGCGACAACATGGACAGGGCGGAGCCCATTTCGCTGGCGCTGAAGTAATGCCAGACGCCATCACTGCAAGCCAGCAAAACATCGTCAGGACGCAATTGGGGAATGAAGTGCTGCAAGATGGGCGGTGGTTCTTCGGTGCCCAGGCAGCCCATCAAAATATTGGACTGCGGGTGGATATTGGCCTCATCCTCTGTGATCTCGCCCTTGTCAACCAGGCTTTGTACATACGAGTGATCCACCGTCTTGCGGACCAGCTTGTTGCCCCGGTAATGGTAGATACGGGAGTCGCCAGTGTGCACCCAGTGGCAATCGCCGCGGGGATTGATCAGGAAGGCCGCCAGCGTGCTATGAGGCTCTTGTTCGGCAGAGATCGCGGTGAGCCTGATGACGATATGCGCTTCTTCAACGATCTGCTTGAGCATGGATGGCGCGTCATCCGAGTCAGGTGCATAGCGTTCAAACAACTGTTTTGCTGTCAGCATGACCTGGTCGGACGCCTTGCGCCCGCCGCTTCGTCCGCCCATGCCGTCGGCCACTATGCCCAACATGCAGCCAGGAAACCGTGGGTGACTTAACAGGCTGACCTGATCCTGCTGGTAGTCCCGGTCGCCTTTGTGCAGGCCCGTGGAGGCTGTGATTCGATAACCTTTGGACATCGTGTGGTCGTTCAAGCCATAAGGCTCGATTTATGGCGGCAATGCACGTATTATCAGAGGAAGCAGCGCGCACGGATAAAACCTTGGACTTAAATTTACATTCCCCAGAGAGGCGGCTGATCGAGCTTAAAATTGGGCACGCAGATCTGAACGCTTTGGTAGACATGACGGCCCAGGCCTTACCAATTGATGAGTTAATGCTCCGGCGTCTCAAAAAACGGCGCCTGCAGCTTCGTGATCAGATATCTCAGCTCGAACTGTCTTTGGACCCCCCCGAGCCTGCCTGATGAACCTAACGTTTGAAGTGGAAGAGGCTTTTGCCCCGGGTGGCGCGTTGTCGCGTTCGGCTGAGTATTTTGTACCGCGAAGTGGCCAGACCGAGATGGCTGTTGCCGTTGCTCAGGCCATTGAAGGCGCCTATCCGCTGGTGGTGGAAGCCAGTACTGGGGTCGGCAAAACATTTTCTTACCTCGTGCCTGCATTGCTGAGCGGTGAGCGCGTTTTGTTGTCTACCGCAACCAAGGCCTTGCAAGACCAGCTATTTGGCCGCGATTTACCCCGCTTGGTAGAGGCGCTTGGCCTGCCGGTGAGCACGGCGCTGCTCAAGGGACGTGGCAGCTACCTGTGTTTGCACCGCATGGAGATGGCGCGGCTGGAAACCCATTTTCCTGACGGTATATCGGTGCGATCGCTGGCAAGAATCGAGGAGTGGTCGCAAGTGACGCGCAGCGGCGATTTGGCGGAGCTCCCTGGGCTTGATGAGCGTTCACCGGTGATTCCGCTGGTGACGTCTACCCGTGAAAACTGCCTGGGCGCGCAATGTCCGCGTTTTCGTGCCTGTCATGTCAACCTGGCACGTCGGGAGGCTATGGCAGCGGATGTGGTGGTCATCAACCATCATTTGTTTTTTGCCGATCTGGCGGTTCGCGAGTCGGGCGTGGCGGAACTGCTGCCCTCGGTACGCATTGCGATTTTTGACGAAGCGCATCAGTTAAATGAAATTGGCGTGCAGTTTTTAGGAAGTAACTTGACCACCGGTCAATTGCTGGACTTCTCCCGTGACATGCTTGCGGCGGGGTTGCAATTGGCCCGTGGCCTGGTTGACTGGAACGGCGTGGTTGCGGCCACTGAGCAGGCGGCCCGTGAATTGCGCCTGTGTGTCGGCAAGCATTACCCGGGAACCAAGCTGCGCTGGACCGACGAGGCGCCTGAAAGCCTGAGTGCCAGTGACTGGCAGGAAGCGTTGAAGGCGGTTCTTGCCTCTTGCATCGCGGCCTGCGCAGCGCTCGACATGGTCAGTGAAATTGCGCCTGACTTTGTCAGGCTGCATGAGCGCGGCACTGAACTCGCAAAACGCGCCGAAGGTTTTTTTAATGCCTGTGCGCCCGGATGTGTACGCTGGCTTGATGTCGGCGCGCAGTTGCGGCTTGTCGAATCACCGCTGGATATTTCCAATGCCGTGAAGAGCAAGGTGTTGAGTGGCGCCGGGGAGTTCGAAAAATCCTGGATATTTACCTCGGCAACTTTGGGCGACGATGACAAACTGAGCTGGTTCACGCAGCCTTGCGGGCTGGCCGATGCCAGAGTGTTGCGGGTTGGTAGCCCTTTTGACTATGAGCGCCAGGCTGCGCTGTACATACCGCAGGACTTTCCCAAGCCCGCTGATCCTTCTCATTCAGCCAAGGTAGCAGCATCAGCGGCAGTATGGTCGCGGCAACTGGGCGGGCGCACCATGGTGCTGACCACCACGCTGCGCGCTTTGCGGACGATTGGGGACGCGCTTCGGTCCGCTTTTGAGCATTCGAGTGAAATGGAAGTGCTGGTTCAGGGGAACATGCCCAAGAGGGTCTTGATTGAGCGCTTCCGGCAAGGGAATACCTGCGGCGGAAAGGGTTGCGTATTGGTGGCGTCGGCGTCGTTTTGGGAGGGTATTGATGTGCCGGGCGACGCACTTCAACTGGTCATCATTGATAAGCTGCCTTTTCCTCCGCCGAACGACCCTTTGGCCGAAGCCCGCTCAAAATTGCTTGAGTTACAGGGGCGCAGTGCATTTAACGACTATTTTTTGCCCGAGGCTGCCGTCGCCTTAAAGCAGGGTGCCGGGCGCTTGATACGCAGGGAGACCGATCAGGGTGTCCTGGTGGTGTGTGACGGACGCCTGACTTCCATGGGCTACGGACGGCGGCTGCTGAGGGCGCTGCCCGCTATGCAAAGATTGACAACAGAGCAGGCGTTGATGGAGCGGCTGCAGGAACTCACCAGAATTTGTACCACGGGTTGTCTATAGACTTGAATCCCTTGCTGATGTACTGGCTACGCGGGTAAGTCTTTTCCATGATGCGACGGGTGTCATCGCGCATATCGGCCATGCCCAGTGCATCGTAGGATTTAAAAAGAATAAAGGTGGCTTCTTCAAGCGCCGGAACGTCGCGGTAGTCGGCTATGGCACTCTGGGCGCGATTGATGGCGGCAACGTAGGCACCGCGGGAATAGTAGTATCTGGCCACGTGAACTTCAGATTGGGCCAGTGAATTCACAATGTAATTCATGCGCAAGCGTGCGTCCGGCGCATAACGTGAATCCGGGAAGCGGCCTACCAGCTCCTTGAAAGATTCAAACGATTCCTTGGCTGATTTTTGGTCGCGTTCCGATAAGTCCTGGCGTGAGATGGACCCGAAAAGCCCGAGATTGTCGTTAAAGTTCACCAAGCCTTTGAGGTAGAGCGCGTAATCCATAGCGGGACTAGCCGGATGCAACTTCATAAAACGGTCCAGCGTGGCGGCGGCCTGCGCTTGCTCGCCGCCCTTGTAGTGGGCATAAGCTTTTTCAAGCTGGGCTTGCTGGGCAAGAGGCGTTCCGGCTGCGCGGCCTTCCAGCTTCTCGTAAAGGGGAATCGCCTTGTCATAAGAGCCGGAGCTCGCCTCATCCTTGGCTTCGGCGTATATCTTGTTTGGACTCCAGGAAGCGGTCCGATCCGGCGTTGGCGTGCTTGAGCAGCCCGCCACTACAAGGGACAATGCGAAAACGGCTGCAAGAAGCGGCAATGCCTTGGGGGCAACCGATAATTTGGTGAAAAACATTGCGATCGACCTTCTTGATGACTGATTCTGAACAAAGCAAATTGATTATATCGGGCGCTGTTGCCGCCCATGAATTGCCCATTGCGGTGCACGATGGGGTGCCGGAAGATGCAGACGGCGGTGCCGAGACGGAATTGCGGCGGGAACTGGTTCCTGCCGCAAGCCATGGTCTTCGGCTGGACCTGGCGCTGGCTGCCATAGTGCCCGAGTTCTCCCGTAATTATCTACAGCAACTGATAGGGGGGGGAGTGGTCCAGCTCAGGGGTCTGGTAGTAACCAAAACGTCGACCAAGGTCAAGGCCGGCGATGAACTCGCCATTGAACTGCGGCCAACGCTGCAGAGTCAGGCATTCAAGCCCGAAGCCATGGTGTTGGATATCGTGTTTGAAGACCCGTACTTAATGGTGATCAACAAGCCTGCCGGACTGGTTGTGCACCCCGCGCCTGGTAATTGGAGCGGTACCTTGCTCAATGGACTGCTGGCCTATGACGCGCAGGCGTCATTCTTGCCGCGCGCCGGCATCGTGCATCGGCTTGACAAGGACACCAGCGGGCTTATGGTGGTTGCCCGCCAGCGCCAGGTCATGGATCAATTGGTAGACCTGATTGCTGCGCGTAACGTCAGCAGGGAATACATCGCACTGGCCCACGAAGCATGGCAAGGGGCTAAAACCCGCGAGGTGGATGCGGCGATTGGCCGTGATACCCGTAACCGCCTGCGCATGGCCGTGGTTGATCTGGAAAAAAATTCCGGCAAGACGGCATCTACCGTGGTAGCGCTGCTGCATAACGGAGAGCGGCACTGCTTGGTCAAATGCAAGTTGCATACTGGCCGCACACATCAAATTCGGGTACACATGGCGTTTCTGGGCCACCCTTTGGTGTCGGATGAACTCTATGGTGGCGCAGCGGGAGGCGGTTTGCATCGCCAGGCGCTCCACGCTTGCAGACTGGCCTTTAAGCACCCCGTCACTGGTGCCAAAATGGAATTCAGATCGCCACCGCCGGCTGACCTGCTGGCAGCCATCGCGGATTTGGGACTGATATATAATTAAAGTCTGTAGTTTTCAGCTACCAGCACCAAGGCGCCCCCTGACGAAGAGACAGCGTATGGATGCAACGAGCGGACAAGCGCTCTTTCCCGCCTTTTTTCGGAACGACCAATCATGAACACGACGGATGCTAAGCGCATCCTCGAAACAGCCCTCATTTGCGCGCAGCAACCGCTGCTTTTGCGTGAAATGGGCGTGTTGTTTAACGGGGTGCTGACTGCCGACAGCCTGAAGTTGGTGCTGGAAGACTTGCAAAACGACTGGTCTGGGCGCGGTGTGGAACTCGTGCAGGTGGCGACGGGCTGGCGCTTTCAAAGTCGGCCCCAATTGCGTGAATACCTTGACCGGCTGCATCCCGAGAAGCCTCCCCGTTACAGCCGAGCGACCTTGGAAACGCTGGCCATCATTGCCTATCGCCAGCCCGTGACGCGCGGCGATATGGAAGACATACGCGGTGTCACGATCAATAGCCTGCTGCTCAAGCAATTGGAAGATCGTGGTTGGGTGGAGGTGATTGGTCACCGCGAAACCGTTGGGCGGCCGGCGCTCTTCGCAACCACTAAGCAATTTCTGGATGATTTGGGCGTCGAATCCCTGGACCAGTTGCCTGCAATGGACAGCAGTTCCGGTCAAGGCTCCATGATCGAGCAAATTGAGTTTGGCATTGCAGAAAATGCACCCATGCGTTCAGAAGAGCAGGGGGTCTCGCCGGAAACTGCCGATGGCGAAACCGCTGTGCAGGCACTGGATCCGCCAGCCTCAGAAAGCCAGGAAAATTCGTCATCCGACGCGGCCAACAATCCTGAACACGATTCCCCGGCTCGGTGCGTAAGCGATCCTCACTCATGAATGTAAAAGCATGAACCCACAAGACCAACCTGCTTCCGAAGTCCCCGCTAACTCTGACCAAAGTCAAGACAAGGCGCTAACCTTCGAAAAAAATGGGGAGGATGCTCCTCATTTAATAGCGTCTGGTAAACAGTCAAATACTTTGACGCAGCCTGAGGCAATTGAACGACGTCCTATTGCGCCCGGGGCAACCACCATGCGGTTTGAAGACGTGGTGACCGGTCAATTTGACGCTGACGAGGAGGATGTGGCGCTTGATTTGCCTAAACGGGTTTTGTCGCCACAGCCTGAAACCCCCAAATTACACAAAGTGCTTGCGCAAGCCGGTTTGGGATCCCGGCTGGAAATGGAGCAGTTAATTCTTGAAGGACGCATTTCGGTCAATGCCGAGCCCGCCCACATCGGGCAGCGCATCCAGTTCGGTGACTCCGTCAAGGTCAATGGCAAACCGGTTCGGGTGCGGATTGATCCGCCGCCTCCCCGCGTTATCGCTTACCACAAGCCGGCCGGCGAGGTCGTGACGCATGACGATCCGCAAAATCGGCCGACCGTGTTCAGGCGGCTGCCCAAACTATTTCAGGGCAAATGGCAGTCGGTCGGACGTCTGGATCTGAACACCGAGGGCTTGCTGCTTTTGACTAGTTCTGGCGAGTTGGCCAATAGGCTGATGCATCCGCGCTTTGGGCTAGAGCGCGAATACGCCGTGCGCGTGTTGGGTGCGCTGAACAACGAAGAAAAAAAACGTCTGCTCGAAGGGGTAACGCTCGACGATGGCCTGGCTCAGTTCAGCTCCATCGAAGCCGGCGGGGGCGAGGGCGCCAATTGCTGGTATCGGGTCACCATTTCCGAGGGGCGTAACCGCGAGGTCCGTCGCATGTTCGAAGCGGTTGGTCATGCGGTTAGCCGCCTCATCCGGATCCGCTACGGCGCCATGGTGCTACCGCGGGGACTGAAGCGGGGCGCCTTTGTAGAGCTCGACGAGCAGGATATTTGGGCGTTGACCGGCGCTGTGACGCGCTCCGAAGCGCGAGTCGATCCGCGGGGAGCGCCCAGAAACTTGTCCTCCCGGGATGACCGCGGCAATGAATCCCGACGCGGTCGTGACGCCGGCAGAGATGATCGCGGGCGCGGCGGCCGTGGGCGACCTTCGGAGTCCGATACCGGGCAAGCCGCTGCATTGCCGCCAGCTGACGTCGAGCATGAGCCCTATGAGCTGCAGCCGCCCCCGCACCGCATGGAAGCCACACCCAGAGACTACAACCAGCGTCGCGGTGGAAAAGGACGCAGCCCGGCAGGTAATCCCGGCTCCCGCTCTTGGACTGGGCAGTCGGTGGGAAACGGTGGCGCGCAAGGGCCACGTAGGCGCGATGACCGTGCCGACAGGAGCGACAAAGCGCCTGGTGGTGCGCAGCCTGATCCCATGAAAACGTCGTTTGGCTACATCGGTGCCGAAACCTTCACCCGGCAAAGACAAGGGCAAGGACAGGGGCAGGGGCAGGGGCAGCGTCGCAGTGGCGGCGGTAACGCGGGCGGCATGGGGGGCGGTGGGACTGGCGGTCAGCGCGGCGGTGGCACTGGAGGCGGAAATCGGGGAGGCGGTAATCGTGGTGGCGGGGGGAACCGCAACGGAAATCGCTAGATTTGGCTTAGCCATTTCGATTCTCCGGGTGGGCGAGAACGTCTTGGCCCGCAGGTTAAAATCAGTGGCTTTATTCAGTTTGTTGAACAATTTAAAAATCCAAGTCTTAAGGAAAATTTATGGCGATCGAACGCACTTTGTCCATCATCAAGCCTGACGCAGTGGCAAAAAATGTCATTGGAAAAATCTATGCTCGTTTCGAAGCTGCTGGCCTGACAGTGGTCGCAGCCAGAATGGCACATCTGTCACAGGGTGAAGCCGAAGCTTTTTATGCGGTGCACAAAGAGCGTCCTTTTTTCAAGGATCTGGTCTCTTTTATGATTTCCGGTCCGGTGATGATTCAGGCCCTGGAAGGCGAAGGCGCCGTTTTAAAGAATCGTGACCTGATGGGCGCTACCGATCCAAAGAAGGCCGCTGCCGGCACCATTCGTGCTGATTTCGCCGATAGCATTGATGCCAACGCCGTTCACGGATCAGATGCTGCCGAGACAGCCAAGGAAGAAATCGCATTCTTCTTTCCTGGCATGAACGTTTACTCGCGTTAAACCATGTACCACCCCACGCCTTGTTTCGCCTTCCCCGGGGCGACGCTTGCTTGGGGTGGGCGAGCCTATTGCTTACTAGGATGACGGCCAACCTGCTTGACTATGATCTGGAGCGTCTGACCGCCTTTTGCGAGGAGCTTGGTGAAAAGCGCTTTCGTGCTACCCAGCTTTTCCGTTGGATTCACCAAAAAGGTGCTTCAAATTTTGCGCAGATGACCGATCTGGCGAAGTCCCTTCGCCAAAAACTGGCCGTCTCGGCCCACATTCAGGGCCCCAAAGTGGTATCTCGTCACGATTCGGCTGACGGCACCGTCAAATGGCTGTTTGATGTCGGTGCTGGCAACGTCATCGAGACTGTTTTTATTCCTGAAGCAGATCGCGGAACCCTGTGTATTTCGTCGCAGGCAGGCTGCGCAGTGGGTTGCCGGTTTTGTTCGACCGGGCACCAGGGTTTTAGTCGCAACCTCACCACCGGGGAGATTGTTTTCCAATTGTGGTTTGCAGAGCACTTCCTGCGCCGTCACCTTGGCCGGCAAGAACGCGTCATTTCCAATGTCGTCATGATGGGCATGGGTGAGCCCTTGCAGAATTACTCGCAACTGCTGCCCGCCCTGAAGGTGATGCTCGATGACCATGCTTATGGTTTGTCGCGTCGCCGGGTGACGGTGTCCACTTCCGGCGTTGTGCCGATGATTGACCGGCTGGCCGAGGATTGTCCTGTGGCACTTGCTGTGTCGCTGCATGCACCGCTGGATGCGTTGCGTGACAACCTGGTTCCGCTCAATAAAAAATTTCCTATCGCTGAGCTGCTGGAGGCCTGTACCCGCTACCAATCGGCCGCTCCACGCGACTTCATTACTTTTGAGTATTGCATGCTCGATGGGGTCAATGACCAGCCTGCGCACGCGCATCAGCTGCTGGCGTTGATACAAGCCCATGCGGCAAACGGCCTGAAGTGCAAATTTAACTTGATACCGTTCAATCCGTTTCCGGCCTCCGGTCTGACGCGTTCTGCCATGCCGCAAGTCGCAGCCTTTGCAAAAATCCTCATGGATGCGGGCATCGTCACCACTGTCAGGAAAACCCGTGGAGATGACATTGACGCAGCCTGCGGGCAATTGGCGGGTGACGTTCAGGATCGAACCGGTGTGGACCAGCGCATGGCCACGCAGCGGCAAGGTATGCTAGGTGGAATCAAGGTGGTGGTGCTCAAGGGGATTGATGTATGAGGTTTTTCGGCAATGGGTTGTGGATGCCAGCATGCTGGATTGCGCTGCTGCTGGCGGGTTGTGCAAATCAATCGGGGCTTCCTGGGGTATCGGGGATATCGGGCAACCGAACCGACCTCGTCACAGAGTCAGATGAACCCGATCAACGCCGACGCGCGCGGCTACGCCTGGAGCTTGCAACCGGTTATTTTGAACAAGGGCAGACCACGGTTGCGCTCGATGAAATCAAGCAGTCGCTGGCCACAGATCCAAGCTACGGAGACGCTTTCAACTTGCGCGGGCTGGTCTACATGCGGCTCAATGACATTCCTTTGGCCGAAGACAGTTTTCGCCGTGCCCTTGCGTTAAATCCGCGCGATGCTGATGTGGCGCATAACTATGGATGGCTGCTTTGCCAGCAGGCCCGTTACAGCGAGTCATTCCGGCTGTTTGCGCAGGCCACAGCCAATCCCACCTACAGCGGCAAAGCCAAAACATGGATGGCCCAAGGCGTCTGTCAGGTTCGTGCGGGGCAGCGGACTGAGGCTGAACAAAGTCTGATGCAATCTTATGAGCTGGATGCCGGTAACCCAGTCACGAGCTATAGCCTTGCCAATCTGCTTTACGCGCGCGGAGAGTTGACGCGTGCGCAGTTTTACATCCGCCGCTTGAATAACAGCGAATTTGCCAATGCTGAAACTCTCTGGCTTGGCATCAAGACCGAACGCAAGCTTAACAATCGTGAGACTTTGCTGCAACTTGCCGACCAGCTCAAAAAGCGTTTTGCGCAATCGCCTGAGGCTGCTTTGTACGAAAAAGGTGTCTTCAATGACTAACTTGGACCCGGCGTTGGCAGGAAGTTCCGGGGCAGATACCGCGTTTGACGGCTTTGCCAGCGGCCAAGGCTCGAGCGGACCGGGGCCGACCGCCGGGGCATTGCTTCGCGATGCGAGAGAATCGGCAGGCGTGCACATTGCAGCTTTGGCAGTCACGCTTAAAGTGCCGGTAAGAAAACTCGAAGCGCTGGAGCAGGATCGATTCGACCTGTTGCCGGACGCCGTTTTTGCTCGGGCGTTGGCCGCCAGCGTGTGTCGCACCCTTAAGCTGGATGCGGCTACGGTGCTTGAGCGGCTACCCAGAACCAGTACGCCAAAACTGAGTTACCCAACCACCCGCAGCAGCACACCGTTTCGCTCGTCAGGTTATGGGTCCAGCTCTGGGACGTCGTTTCGGGCGCAGCTTTCGCGGCCCGCGGTTCTCACCGGCATTGTGTTTTTGCTGGGCGCACTGGTGTTGATTTTCTTGCCAGCCAAGAAGCCGGACGCGGTTCCTGGCACAGCTGGGACAGAGGGCGCGCTGGTCACCGGTGAATCACTGAAGGGGCTGCCCGCAGCCCTGACCAAGGCCGGCGCTGACTTGGCGGAAAGTACCAAGTCTGTGCTGTCAGCGCGGCAAACAAGCGAAGCCGCTGCTCCCGTCAATGCGGCCCCAACCGGGGGCTTGCTGGTCACCGATTCAATTACATCTACAACACTTGTGCCAGCCCAAGCCTTGGCTTCGATGCCTGCCGCTGCACCTGGTGATCCGGCCGTGCAAGCCGCAGTCACCGGTCTCGTGACATTCCGCGCGCAGGGACAATCCTGGGTCGAGGTGACCGATGCAAAAGGGACGGTGGTGCTTCGCCGTACGCTCGCCGCCGGCGAGCTCGTAGGCGCTACCGGAGCGTTGCCGCTGACGGCCGTAGTGGGCCGGGCGGACGCCACACAGGTCCAGGTGCGTGGGCAGGCCTTCGACCTGAGCTTGGTGACCAAAGATAACGTAGCCCGATTTGAGGTGAAGTAATGCAGCCTTGTCTACCTATCGAGTCGGCTTTTCCGAAAGCGCGGCCTAGCACTCAGGTTCAGGTCGTCTGGGGTGACCGTGTGGTGACCGTGGGCGGCGACGCACCGGTGCGGGTTCAGTCAATGACAAATACCGACACGGTGGACGCCATCGGCACCGCCATTCAGGTCAAAGAGCTTGCGTTGGCCGGTTCCGAAATGGTTCGCATCACCGTCAATACTCCAGAGGCGGCCGAGGCCGTGCCGCACGTGCGGGATCAACTCGATCGCATGGGCATCGACGTGCCGCTGATCGGCGACTTTCATTACAACGGTCACAGGTTGCTAACCGACTATCCCGCCTGTGCCGAGGCATTGTCCAAATACCGGATCAACCCTGGCAATGTGGGCAAGGGTGACAAACGTGACCGCCAGTTCGGTCAGATGATAGAAGTTGCCATGCGCTGGAAAAAACCGGTGCGCATTGGCGTGAACTGGGGCAGTCTTGACCAGGAATTGTTGGCCAGCCTGATGGACAAGAATAGCGCGCGTGCCATCCCATGGGATGCCAAACAGGTCATGTACGAGGCACTGATTACTTCGGCTATCGATTCCGCCCGGCGTGCCGAGGAAATGGGCATGCGCCGCAACCAGATCATCCTGTCCTGCAAAGTCAGCGGCGTTCAGGATCTGATCTCGGTGTACCGTGAACTGGCCAAGCGCAGCGATTACGCACTGCACCTCGGCCTGACCGAAGCCGGCATGGGGACCAAGGGCACCGTTACTTCCACTACGGCGCTGGCGATTTTGCTGCAGGAGGGCATCGGGGACACCATTCGTGTCTCTCTGACCCCCCAGCCCGGGGAGGCTCGCACCCAGGAGGTCGTCATTGCATCTGAGATCCTCCAGGCCCTCGGCTTGCGCACCTTTGTTCCCAGTGTGACGGCGTGCCCTGGCTGCGGCCGGACCACCAGTACCACTTTTCAGGAACTGACCAAGCAGATCGATGACTTCCTGCGTGCTCAGATGCCGGTCTGGCGTGTGCAATACCCGGGCGTTGAAGGTCTCAAGGTCGCCGTGATGGGCTGTATCGTTAATGGGCCGGGTGAAAGCAAACATGCCGATATCGGCATCAGCCTGCCTGGTTCTGGCGAAGCACCGGCCGCGCCAGTATTCATTGATGGCGAAAAAAGACTGACGTTGCGCGGCGCAAACATTGCGCAGGAGTTTCAGGTCATCGTCGAGAACTACATTGAAAAGCGCTTTGGCACGCCCGCTGTCGCCAAAGCCGCCTAATACGTACTGAGCCATGCTTGAAAAAATGAATGCCGGCAGGGAGGTGAAATCGCCTGTGGCAAAGACAGAAAAACTAATGGCCGTCAAAGGCATGAACGACATCCTGCCGCCCGACTCGGCGCGCTGGGAATGGCTGGAGGACAAGGTCCGCTCTCTGATGGGACGCTACGCCTATCGCAATATTCGCACACCCATTCTTGAGCACACACAGCTGTTTGTGCGGGGCATTGGCGAAGTCACCGATATCGTCGAAAAGGAAATGTATTCTTTTGAAGATCGTTCGGACAAACATGGCCACTACGACCACCTGAGCATGCGGCCGGAAAATACGGCCAGTGTGGTTCGCGCGACGACCGAGCACAACCTGCTCTACGACGGTGGCAAGCGCCTTTACTACATGGGTCCGATGTTCCGCCGGGAGCGCCCGCAGCGTGGCCGTTACCGCCAGTTTCACCAGATCGGGGCCGAAGCGCTGGGATTTGCCGGCCCCGAGGTCGACGCAGAGCTGATTTTGCTGGCCGCGGCGCTTTGGAAAGAGCTGGGTCTGAGCGATTGGCGCCTGGAAATCAACAGTTTGGGTCAGCCCGAAGAGCGCGCGCAGCACCGTGCCCAGCTGATCACTCATTTCGAGCAGCATGCGGACGCACTGGACGAAGAGGCAAAAAGGCGCCTGCGCAGCAACCCGTTGCGCATTCTGGACACCAAGAATCCAGCCATGAAGGCAATGGTTGAGAGCGCCCCCCGATTGATCGACTTTCTGGGAGCCCAGTCGCTGGCGCATTTTGACGGCCTGAAAGCCATTTTGGATGTCAACAACATCCCTTGGACGCTCAACCCTCGCTTGGTGCGTGGGCTGGATTATTACAACCTCACGGTGTTTGAGTTTGTGACGGAAAGGCTGGGCGCGCAGGGCACTATTTGCGCCGGCGGCCGTTACGACTACCTGATTGAACAGATGGGTGGCAAGGCGGCGCCGGCTGTGGGCTGGGCTTTGGGTGTGGAACGGGTGCTGGAACTCATCAAGGAGCAGGGCGACGCCATTGTGCTTCCCGTGCCGGATGCCTACGCGGTAATTCCAGAGGTTTCTGGCTTGCCCATTGCGCTGCAGGCGCTGCAGGCTTTGCGTGCGGCAGGTGTGAGTGTGCAAATGCACGCTGGTGCCAGCGCCGAGGGTCTGGGCAGCATGAAGTCGCAATTCAAGAAGGCCGATGATAGCGGTGCCAGGTTTGCACTGATTTTTGGTGCCACCGAGCTCGCCCAAGGAAGTGTTGCCCTCAAACCTTTGCGGGGCGAAAAAGCCGGCGGTGCGCAGGTCCAAACCTTGCAGCCGCTGAACAATGTGGCGGCCTGGGCCGACACGCTGCGCACACCGCCTTGCAGTTGAGCATCCCGCCAGACGCCAACTCATGCGCGAAACTCGGCCCCCTACAATCGTTCTCAACTTAATCGTGCCGTTACCGGCCAAAACAACAAGACTTTTATGGCAAAACACCTTGATCTGGAAGAACAGGAACAACTTGACGAGCTCAAGCACTTTTGGAAACAGTATGGCAACCTCATTACCTGGGCGCTGATTGTCGTATTGGGCGCCTTTGCCGCCTGGAACGGCTACCAATACTGGCAGCGCAACCAGGCAGCGCAGGCGGCCGTGATGTATGACGAGGTAGAACGCGCCGTGCAATCGGGTGACGCTGCCAAAATAGAGCGCTCTTTGGCAGACATGAAAGACCGCTTTGGTGGCACCACTTATGCACAGCAAGCCGGCCTGCTGAGCGCCAAGGCCTATTACGACAAAGGCAATGTCGATGCCTCCCGCGCGGCTTTGAGCTGGGTCGCCCAGAAAGCTGCCGATGAAGGTTATCAGGCCATTGCCAAATTGCGCCTTGCCGGGCTTCTGCTAGAAAAGAAGGCTTACGACGAGGCCCTCCAGCAGCTTGCCAGTTCCTTTCCGAAAGAATTCGTAGCCCTCGCGGCCGACCGGCGCGGCGACATTCTGGCAGCCCAGGGCAAGAAAGTTGAAGCCAGGGCGGAATACGAAAAAGCCTATAAAGGGCTGGATGAGCGCGCGGAGTACCGGCGCATGGTGGAGGTCAAGCTCAATGCCATGGGTGTTGACCCTGCTGCCCAAAGCAAGCCAACAACAATTTCACCCGATATCGGGGTGAAACCATGATAAGTAGGTCAAATATGCGTTTGACCCATGAAATACGGGCGCTGGCTGCTATAGTTTTAATAGCATTTTTGGTGGGCTGCTCGGGCGGTTCGCCTAAATCAAAACCAGCTGAGTTGGAAGCCGTGACACCTCTGGTATCAGCCCGTCAAAGCTGGAATGCCCGCATCGGACCTGTGAATTTTCCGTTGGAAATTGCTATTCTCGGTAACAGCGTGGCGCTTGCCAGCGGCGATGGCGCCGTGGCCATGCTGGACGCGCAAACCGGCCGTGACATCTGGCGCGTTGCGCTCAACACGCCTATCGCAGCAGGTGTCGGAAGTGACGGAAAGGTCGTGGCGGTGGTCACCAGAGCCAACGAAGTCGTGGCACTGCAGGACGGTCGGGAACTCTGGCGTCAAAAACTCAGTGCGCAAGCCTTCACTGCGCCGTTTGTGGCCGGCGCTAGGGTATTTGTGCTGGCCGCAGACCGCTCGGTCAATGCTTTTGACGGCCTGACCGGTCGCAAGCTGTGGGCCCAGCAACGCCCCAATGAGCCCTTAGTGCTGCGCCAGTCGGGTGTCATGCTGGCGGTAGGCGATACGCTGGTGGTTGGTCTGGCGGGTCGCTTGGCCGGCCTGAACCCTGCCAACGGCAGTATTCGGTGGGAAGCGCCCATTGCCTCGCCCCGCGGCATTAACGATGTCGAGCGTCTGGTCGATTTGGTAGGGCGCGTCAGCAGGGACGGTAACAATGTCTGCGCGCGGGCCTTTCAGGCCAGTATTGGCTGCGTGGACGCCGCTCGTGGCAGTCTGCTCTGGAGCAAGCCCGCCAATGGCGTGCAGGGCATACACGGTGATGATCGCCTGCTATTTGGTACAGAAGCAGACGGCACGGTGCTGGCTTGGAGACGCAGCGACGGCGAGCGGGTCTGGTCGGTCGAGCGCCTGCGTTACCGCAGCCTGACGGCGCCCCTGGTGGCCGGGCGCTCCGTGGTGGTCGGCGATTTTGCCGGTTTTATCCACCTGTTGTCGCGTGAAGACGGCTCGCTCCTCAACCGCCTTCCCACCGACGGCTCGGCCATCGCGGCAGCGCCTGCACTGGCTGGCACCACGCTGATCGCGGTGACCCAAAATGGCGGAATTTACGGCTTTCAGCCCGAATAAGCGCAGCCCTTCGAGAAATCTGATTAATGAAACCTGTCATTGCAATAGTCGGCCGCCCCAACGTGGGCAAATCGACACTTTTTAACCGGTTGACCAAGACGCGGGATGCGATCGTGGCCGACTTTGCCGGGCTGACGCGTGATCGGCATTACGGCAACGGTAATCTTGGTACGCACGAATACATCGTCATTGACACCGGTGGCTTCGAGCCCGATGCCACGACCGGCATCTACAAGGAAATGGCCAAGCAGACCCGCCAAGCGGTTGCCGAAGCCGATGTGGTGGTTTTTGTGGTGGACGCCCGGGCAGGTATCAGCGCGCAAGACCATGACATTGCCAGGTACCTGCGCAAGCTGGGCAAGCCGACGGTGCTGACTGCCAACAAGGCTGAGGGCATGACCGAAGGGGTCCAGCTGTCGGAGTTTTTTGAACTCGGTCTGGGCGAGGTGCTACCGGTTTCTGCGTCGCATGGCCAGGGCATGCACACGCTGGTGGAACTGGCGCTGGCGCCGCTCGAGCTCCCCGATCCCGATGAGGAGGCTGAAGCGCAGGACCCGTCGGTTATCAAGCTGGCCGTGGCGGGCCGACCCAACGTGGGCAAGTCGACCTTGATCAACACCTGGCTCGGTGAAGAGCGTCTGGTGGCATTTGACCTGCCAGGCACCACGCGCGACGCGATTTCCGTGCCTTTCGAGCGTGCCGGGCAGAAGTTTGAACTGATCGATACCGCCGGTCTGCGCCGTAAAGGCAAGGTTTTCGAGGCGATTGAAAAATTTTCCGTGGTCAAGACCTTGCAGGCGATTGAAAGCGCCAATGTCGTATTGCTTTTATTAGATGCCACGCAGGGCGTCACCGACCAGGACGCACATATCGCCGGCTACATTCTGGAAAGTGGGCGGGCGGTGGTGCTGGCCATCAACAAATCGGACGCGATTGACGCTTACCAGCGCCAACTGCTGGAGCGTTCTATTGAAACCCGGCTCGGTTTTTTGAAGTTTGCCGCGATTCATCCGATTTCGGCCATCAAGCGCCAGGGCCTGGCGCCGGTGTGGAAGTCCATCATCCAGGCCCACGCCTCCGCCAATCGAAAAATGTCAACCCCGGTGCTGACGCGCCTGCTGCTAGAGGCGGTCCAGTTTCAACAACCCCAGCGTTCGGGTATGTTTCGTCCCAAGCTTCGCTATGCACACCAGGGCGGCATGAACCCCCCTATCATCATCGTTCACGGTAATTCGCTGGAGCATGTCACCGCAGCCTACAAACGTTACCTCGAAGGGCGCTTTCGCAAGGAGTTCGACCTGGTCGGAACGCCGCTGCGCATTCAGATGAAAAGCTCCCACAACCCCTTCACAGATAAGGAATCGGTCTAAGACTACAGCATGCGCTATGGGGCTGTGGTAACGTTAAGTTCTATCAACTTTTGAACACGGAAAATATCGTGAGCAACAACAAAGGTCAGCTGCTGCAGGACCCATTTCTCAACACTTTGCGTCGCGAGCATGTGCCTGTTTCGATTTATCTCGTCAACGGGATTAAATTGCAGGGTCAGATCGAATCTTTCGATCAATATGTGGTTCTACTTCGCAATACCGTGACCCAAATGGTCTACAAGCATGCGATTTCCACCATTGTTCCTGGTCGTGCTGTGACCTTTGCGTCCAGCGTCACTGAAGAAAGCCCCGCCAGCTGAGTTCGTACGGCGCACCGGTGGAAACTCAACCTCTCGTCCTTTTGGTAGGGGTTGACTTCGGCTCACCCAATTTTGACAGCGCTCTGCTGGAGCTTGGCTTGCTCGCGCAAACTGCGGGCCTGTATCCCGTTGCGCGCGTCACCTGCAAGCGCAGGGCTCCCGATGCCGCGTTGTTCATTGGCACGGGTAAGGCCGACGAAATCAAAATGCTGGCTCTGGACACCGGAGCCTCCGAAATCCTGTTCGATCAGTCGCTCAGTCCGGCCCAGCAGCGCAACCTGGAGCGGCATCTCGAAATGCCTGTCAATGACCGGACCATGTTGATTCTGGAAATTTTCGCCCAGCGTGCGCGCAGCCACGAGGGCAAACTTCAGGTCGAGTTGGCCCGGCTGCAGTACGTGTCGACACGCTTGGTGCGGCGCTGGTCTCACTTGGAGCGGCAAACCGGTGGCGCAGGGGTGCGCGGTGGCCCGGGCGAAAAGCAGATCGAGCTCGACAAACGCATGATCAGCGAAGCCATCAAGCGCACCAAAGAGCGCTTGAGCAAGGTCAAGAAACAGCGGCAGACGCAGCGCAAACAGCGAGAGCGGCGTAATTCTTTCACGATCTCGCTGGTAGGCTACACCAATGCTGGCAAAACAACACTGTTTAATGCGCTGGTCAAGGCGCGTGCCTACGCGGCCGACCAGCTGTTTGCCACGCTCGACACCACGACTCGGCAACTCTACCTGGGCGATGGTGCGCGCCCGGCCTCGCTGTCCGACACGGTCGGTTTCATCCGGGATCTGCCGCACGGGCTGGTTGATGCGTTTGCTGCCACACTGCAGGAAGCGGCCGATGCAGACCTGCTGCTGCATGTGGTAGATGGCGCAAACTCCGATTATCTTGAACAAATCGAGCAGGTACAGCGTGTGCTGTCCGAGATTGGTGCCGCTGACGTGCCGCAGATACTGGTTTTCAACAAGCTCGATGCTGTTGAAAAAGGCAGCTTGCCCCTGCATCTGCGTGATAGGTTTGAACTCAGGGGCGCGTTTGAGGGGCCAAGCCGCAGCGTTGAACGGGTCTTTGTCAGTGCGCAGAGCGGGGAGGGCTTGCCCTTGCTGCGCGAACTTCTGGCCAGTCAGGCGCCAAGCTCACCCTCAGAAAAAATTCCTCAAACAACCGAGGACGATACCTGATCTGGCAATTTCATTAGGCACAATGCGTTGTATTGAAAAAAAAGTGAGTCTCTTCCCATGAATCTGAACCCCGTGCTGCAGACATTGACGACCTTGCCAGGCCGGCTCAAACAGAGAGCCCGTGGCATGTTTAACCTCAATGATCCACGTTGGGGCCGGGACGACGACAAAGCGTCGCCCGATGAAACCAAGCCGGAGGCGCCGCGCGACGACAAGCAGCCGACCCGGCCTCCTAATCGTCCGCAGGGTCAGGGTCCCAAGCAGGGTCCGCCTGATCTGGACGAACTCTGGCGCGATTTCAATCGCAAGCTGGGGGGCCTGTTTGGTGGGAAAAAAGGCGGCGGTAACCGCGGTGGTTTTGGTGGCGGCGGTGGCAATGGCGGGGGCTTTCAGCCTGACATGAAAAGCGCCGGCATTGGCGCCGGCCTGATCGCCGGTGTCGTCTTGCTGATCTGGTTGGGCACCGGTTTCTTCATTGTGCAAGAGGGCCAGCAGGCGGTCATTACCCAGTTCGGCAAGTACCACTCGACGGTAGGCGCAGGTTTTAACTGGCGTTTGCCTTATCCGGTGCAACGTCATGAAATTGTGGTGGTGACGCAGATCCGCTCGGTCGATGTGGGACGCGACTCCATCATCAAGGCCACCGGCTTGCGCGAATCGGCCATGCTGACGGAAGATGAGAACATCGTCGAAATCAAGTTTGCCGTGCAATACCGCCTGAACGATGCACGCGCCTATTTGTTTGAAAGCAAGGATCCCGCTGCTGCAGTGGTTCAGGCGGCCGAAACGGCGGTCCGTGAGGTCGTCGGCAAGATGAAAATGGACATGGCGCTGGCTGAAGAGCGCGACCAGATCGCTCCGCGCGTGCGGGCACTTATGCAGACCATTCTCGATCGCTACAAGGTCGGGGTGGAAGTCGTCGCCATCAATCTCCAGCAAAGCGGGGTGCGCCCGCCCGAGCAGGTGCAGGCGGCGTTTGATGATGTGCTCAAGGCCGGCCAGGAACGCGAACGCGCCAAGAACGAAGCCCAAGCCTACGCCAACGATGTGATTCCGCGGGCCGTGGGTTCCGCATCCCGGCTGAATGAAGAGTCGCAAGCTTACAAGGCGCGCATCGTGGCGCAGGCGCAAGGCGATGCGCAACGCTTCGGCTCGGTGTTGACCGAGTATCAAAAAGCACCGCAAGTTACGCGTGACCGCATGTATACCGACGCCATGCAGCAGGTTTATTCAAGCGTCACCAAGGTTTTGGTGGAATCGCGCCAAGGCTCCAATCTGCTGTATTTGCCGCTCGACAAAATCATGCAGATGAGCGGGCAGGGGGGTGCCGCCGGTGGGGCCGATGCACCACTGCTACCGGGCACCGGCGCTGCGTCGTCTGTGCTGCCTGCCGCTCCCGCAAGCACCTTGCCGCTTGATGCCCGCGCCCGCGATTCATCGCGCACCCGTGACCGTGAAACCCGCTGAGGAAAACAAAAGTGAACAGAGTTGGACTTATCGTTTCGTCGTTGCTGGTGCTCTTGGCGCTGCTTAGCTCCACGTTGTTTGTGGTTGACCAGCGCCAGTTCGGCGTGGTCTACGCACTCGGCCAGATCAAGGAAGTGGTGTTGGAGCCAGGCCTTAATTTCAAGCTGCCGCCACCTTTTCAAAACGTTTCTTATATCGACAGGCGTCTGCTGACACTGGACAGCACTGATTCAGAGCCCATGCTGACCGCCGAAAAGCAGCGTGTCGTCATTGACTGGTATGTGCGCTGGCGCATCATCAATCCGTCTGAGTACATCCGCAACGTAGGCCTTGATGAAAAGGCCGGTGCCAATCAGCTCAACCGGGTGGTTCGCAACGCTTTTCAGGAAGAAATCAATCGGCGCACCGTCAAGGATCTGCTGTCGCTCAAACGCGAGCAGCTGATGGCTGATGTCAAAAAAGAAGTGCTGGGCGTGGTCCGTGGTACCAAACCCTGGGGCATCGATGTGATTGACGTGCGCATCACCCGCGTCGATTACGTGGAGGCAATCACTGAATCGGTTTACCGGCGCATGGAAGCCGAGCGCAAGCGGGTTGCCAACGAGTTGCGTTCGACCGGCGCCGCCGAAGGCGAAAAAATCCGCGCCGACGCTGACAGGCAGCGCGAAGTCACGATTGCCAACGCCTACCGCGATGCCCAGAAGATCAAGGGCGAGGGCGATGCCGAAGCTGCCCGTACTTACGCCGAATCATTTGGCCGGGATGCACAGTTTGCCCAGTTTTACCGCAGCCTGGATGCCTACAAGGCCAGTTTCAGCCGGAAAAGCGACGTGCTGGTGCTTGATCCGTCGTCCGACTTCTTCAAGGCCATGCGCAGCTCGGGTGGTTCTTCCAGCAGCGCAACTATGCCGGCAAAAAAATAAACCAAGGTGAGCGGCGACATTTTCTGGCAAGCGCTGGCCCTGCTGTTGGTAATTGAAGGGCTGCTTCCATTAATCTCGCCGGCCGCGTGGCGCCGGATGTTTGAGCAGCTTCTGCAACTGGGAAACGGCCAGATCCGGTTTTTTGGCCTTTGCAGCATCGCGTCAGGCTTGGTTTTGCTGGCGCTGCTGGCCTGAATCCGCTGCTAGCGGCACACTGAGCGCGCCTAGCGTTGGCTTGGATATTTACCGTTGACTGCTGCATCTGGCTGTCTACAGCTTAAAAAGCGGCCCCAAGACCGGTAAAATCTGGTTTTTAAACGCCCCACGAAAAACACAATGCCCGCCTGGTCGTCATCATGGCAATTGCCCGATCAAATTGCCGATGTCCTGCCCTCCGAGGCGCGTCACATCGAAGAGTTGCGCCGCCTGTTTCTGGATAACGCCAGCAGCTATGGCTACGAACTGGTCATGCCGCCCTTGCTGGAGCACCTTGAGTCGCTGCTCACCGGGACCGGCGAAGCGCTTGATTTGCAGACCTTCAAGCTGGTTGACCAGCTGTCGGGCCGCACCCTGGGCTTGCGCGCCGATACCACGCCACAAGTGGCCCGGATCGACGCGCACCTGCTTAACCGTAACGGCGTGGCCCGTCTGTGCTACTGCGGCCCGGTGTTGCATACACGGGCCGAACGCCCGCACGCCACGCGCGAGCCCTTGCAATTCGGCGCCGAAATTTACGGCCATGCCGGGCTGGAGGCCGATCTGGAAGCCCAGCAGCTCGCGCTGCAAGGCCTGCGCGCTTCCGGTGTGACCGAACTGGCGGTCGACATGGCCGACGTCCGTATCGTCAGCAGCCTGCTAGCTGGTGCCACCATCAAGGGCAGCACGCTGGCGCTGATTCATGCCGCGTTGGCGGCCAAGGATGCCAGCGAGCTGGACAGCCTCACCGCCAGCTTGAAGGGCGACATCTCGGCGGCGGCCCGCGAAGGCCTGAAAGCGCTGCTCCAGCTGTATGGCGATGACCGGGTCTTGCTGGAGGCCGAAAAAGTCTTGCCGCCCGCGCCGGGACTGCGCGAGGCGCTACAAAATTTGAAGTGGCTGGGAGTTCATGTGGGCGATGTCAAGGTCAGTTTTGACCTGGCCGACCTGCGCGGCTACGCCTATTACAGCGGCACGCGTTTTGCCATTTACGGACACGGCGCCGAGCTGGCCCGGGGCGGGCGCTACGACGAGGTCGGCGCTGTGTTTGGCCGCAACCGTCCGGCCGCCGGTTTCAGCCTCGATTTGAAGGAGCTGGTGCGGGTATTGCCGCCTCGACCCCTGAAGGCCGCCATTCGCGCGCCCTGGGGCGAAGACGCCGGCCTGCGCGCTGCCATCGCTCGTTTGCGTGCCGGTGGCGAGACGGTAGTCTGCGTGCTGCCCGGTCATGAACATGAAGTCAATGAATTTGACTGCGACCGCGAACTGGTCGAAGCGGCCGGTCAATGGGCGGTCCGGCTCCTGCAAAAAGTCGGCTGAAAATCCTCCTGAAGAGCGGCCGGGCGGGACAGCTCCCGGGCCAACTTGATTCCATCAAACCTTAATGAGAAACCTCAAGATGACACAGCAATCAATCGCCGCCCCCGGCCGCAACGTCGTGGTCGTCGGCACCCAGTGGGGTGACGAAGGCAAGGGCAAACTGGTCGACTGGCTGACCGGGATGTCGCAGGGCGTGGTGCGCTTTCAGGGCGGCCACAATGCCGGCCATACGCTGGTCATCAACGGCGTCAAGACCGCCCTCAACCTGATCCCCAGCGGCATCATGCGCCCCGGCGTCAAGTGCTACATCGGCAACGGCGTGGTGCTGTCCACCGAGCAGCTCTTCAAGGAAATCGAGCGACTCGAAGCCATTGGCGTCGAGGTGAGGTCGCGTCTGCGCGTCAGCGAAGCCTGCCCGCTGATTCTGCCCTTCCATGCGGCGCTTGACGTCGCGCGTGAAGCCGTGCGCGAAAACGCCGGCAGCGAGAAGATCGGCACCACCGGCAAAGGCATAGGCCCGGCTTACGAGGACAAGATTGCGCGGCGCGCCCTGCGCGTGCAGGACCTGAAATATCCGGAGCGCTTTGCCGCCAAGCTGCGCGTGCTGCTGGAGCTGCACAACCATATCTTGACCACTTGGCTGCATGCGCCGGCTATCGATTTCGACAGCGTCTACGCGCGCGCCATGGAGGATGCCGAACGACTCAAGCCCATGATGGCCGACGTCTCGCGCGAACTCAATGACGCGAATCGCGACGGCGCAAACCTGCTGTTTGAAGGCGCGCAGGGCACCTTGCTCGACATTGACCACGGCACCTACCCGTATGTGACCTCCAGCAACTGCGTCGCCGGCAATGCAGCCGCCGGCTCGGGCGTCGGACCGGGCATGCTGCACTACATCCTGGGCATTACCAAGGCTTACTGCACCCGCGTTGGCGGCGGGCCTTTCCCCACAGAGCTCGACTGGCAGACGCCGGGCACCGTGGGTTATCACCTGTCCACCGTAGGGGCCGAAAAGGGCGTGGTCACCGGTCGCAGCCGGCGCTGCGGCTGGTTTGACGCGGCCCTGCTCAAACGTTCGGCGCAGGTCAATGGCCTGTCAGGCTTGTGCATCACCAAGCTTGATGTGCTCGATGGCATCGATGAATTGAAGCTGTGCACCGGTTATGAGCTGGACGGCCACATCACCGATATCCTGCCCATGGGCGCCGAAGAAATTTCCCGCTGCGTGCCGATTTACGAAACGCTGCCGGGCTGGAGCCAGAGCAGCGTGGGCGTGACGAAATACGAGCAGCTGCCCGCGGCGGCGCAGCATTACCTGCGGCGCATTGAAGAGATCACGGGCGTGCCGATTCACATGATTTCGACCAGCCCGGACCGGGACCACACCATCTTGCTGCGCAACCCCTACGCGGCTGCGGCGGGCTAAATTCCAGTCAAATATGCCTCAAGACCAATGAATACGGGCGCAACCAGCTATCAAATCAGGAGTAATTCCATGTTGACCGAAGACGGCAAGCATCTCTACGTCAGCTACGACGAATACCACAATCTGATCGAAAAACTGGCCATCAAGGTGCACCAGTCCGGCTGGCAGTTCGATGTGATCTTGTGCCTTGCGCGCGGCGGCATGCGCCCTGGTGACATTCTTTCGCGCATTTTTGACAAGCCGCTGGCCATCATGTCCACCAGCTCCTACCGCGCCGATGCGGGCACCCTGCAGGGCAAGCTCGACATCGCGCGCTTCATCACCACGCCCAAGGGCGAGATCGCCGGCAAGGTCCTGCTGGTCGATGATCTGGCTGATTCCGGAAAGACGCTGAACGCCGTGATTCACCAGCTGCGCAACAACTACAAGCCGATCACCGAGCTACGCAGCGCCGTGATCTGGACCAAAGGCGTGTCCACCTTCCAGGCCGATTATTCAGTGGACCTGCTGCCCACCAATCCGTGGATTCACCAGCCGTTTGAAAGTTACGACGCGCTCACGCCGGTGCAGCTGATGGCCAAGTGGAAGATATGACCCCCACGGTCGCTCGCTGCGCGTAGCTCCCTGCCCCCCGAGGGGGCCGCTGCGCCTGCGGCCTGGCAAAGCCAGTCCCGCGGCCCCTGCTGGGTTTAAGTCCCGCGATCGCTGACCGCGCCGTATGAAGTGAGCCGTTAATATGGGCTCATGAGCGACATACCCCACACCTCCACACAACTGATCCACCACGCATACGAGCCGCCCGCTGGTTTTCAGGCCGTTCAACCGGGCATTCATAAAGCCTCCACCGTGATCTTTCCCAACGTCGCTGCGCTGCGCAGCCGCGACTGGAAGCACAAGACCGGCTACACCTATGGCCTGCACGGCACGCCCACCACCTTCACGCTAGAAGAGCGCATCGCGACGCTGGAGGGCGGCAAGTTCTGCACCCTGGCGCCCAGCGGCCTGGCTGCCGTGGTGTTGGTGGACATGGCGTTCCTCAAGGCGGGCGATGAGCTGCTGATTCCCGACAACGCCTACGGCCCGAACAAGGCGTTTGCCCACGCCGAACTCACATCCTGGGGCATCAGTTTTCAGTTTTATGACGCCATGAATCCGGCCGATCTGGCGGCCAAACTCAGCCGCAAGACGCGGCTGGTCTGGCTCGAGGCGCCGGGCTCCGTCACGCTGGAGTTTCCGGATCTGCCTGCGCTGGTGGCAGTAGTCAAGGCGCACAACCAGACCGCTGAGCAGTCCCATCCGCTGGGCAGCATCACCGCGCTGGACAACACCTGGGGCGCCGGCCTGGCCTTCAATGCCTTCACGCTAGGCGCCGATGTGTCGGTGCAGGCCCTCACCAAATACCCCAGCGGCGGCGCCGACGTACTGATGGGGTCGGTGGTCACCAACGACGAAGCGCTGCATCACCTTGTCCACTTTTGCCACATGCGCGTGGGTTACGGCGTCAGCGGCAACGACGCCGAGCTGGTGCTGCGCGGCCTGAACACTATGGCGCTGCGTTACGCCGCGCAAGATGCCGCCACCCGCCAGCTGGCGCTCTGGCTGCAGCGCCAGCCACAGATCGCAGCCGTGCTGCATCCGGCCTTGCCAGGCTCGCCCGGTCATGCGGTGTGGCAGCGCGACTGCAGCGGCGCCGCCTGCCTGCTCAGCGCCGTCTTCAAGCCCGAGTTCACGCAGCAGCGGATTGACCGTTTCTGCGACAGCCTGCGCCTTTTCAGGCTGGGCTACAGCTGGGCCGGTCCTATGAGCTTGTGCGCGCCTTACGACGTGCCGGCCGTGCGCACCACGCCTTGGCCCCATCATGGGGGGCTGGTGCGTTTTTCGGTCGGCCTGGAGGCGGTGGCCGATCTGCAGGCCGACCTGGCCCAGGCACTTGAGAAGGCCTGATTTCAGGCTGGTTGGGCCAACAGGCTAATGCAGTACAGTAAGGGTTGTTCATTCAAGAAAGCACGCCGTGGCAACTCCCAATTACTCCTATGAAAAGCGCCAGAAAGAGCTTGCTAAAAAACGTAAAAAAGAGGACAAGCTCAAGCGTAAAACCGAAGGCAAGCCCGACGAGCCCGATGACGGCACCGAGACTTCCGAGACTTCGGAAACCTCCGCCGACGGCCAGCCAGACCAGCCGCCGGCCGAAGCCGCACCGTGAACTGGCGGCCAGCTAAAAAAACAGGTAAAAACTTGCTCTAGCCCTTTAAATACGGGAGCAGTCAGCTATTTATTTAATAGCATTCCACACGCAACCCGGCTTCACTGCGCAGCAGTCAGGCCGGGTTTGTCGTTTGCGGCTCGGCCAGCATGGTCTGCGCCAGCACTTTCATCGCCGCCTCGCTGTGGTCGCGCGGGGCAATCACCCGGGCCGTTGCATAGTGCGCAAAGTTGCGCCGCATCGACTGCAGGTAAACCGGGTCATAGTGCTTGACCAGCAATTCGCGCACCACCGAGGCCACGTCACCGCTGCGCGCGCGCACCTGCCAATCCTGCACGGTGTCCTTGCCGCGCGCCTCGGTCAGGGCCTGCAAGCGCTCGCAGAAAAAGGCCGTGTCCTTGACGAAAAAGTCGTAGTCTTCCAGCAACAACGCCACGCGTTCGTTTTCGGCCAGTTCCAGCTGCAGGCAAGGGGCGGCGCGCATGGCCGCTATCAGGCCTTCGGGCACCGCCACATTGCCGACTTTTTTACTTTCGCTTTCAATGTAAACCGGACGTGCCGGGTCAAAACCGCGCAGCGCCGCCCAGATGCGGCTGTCAAAGGCTTTCTGGCTGGGCTGTGGCACGCCTGGAATCATGCCCAGCACCGAACTGCGGTGCTGCGCCAGCGCCTCCAGGTCCAACACCTGCGCGCCCTCGGCTCTAAGTGCCTGCAGCAGCCGGGTTTTGCCCGAGCCCGTGGTGCCGCAGACGACCTGGTAGTGGTGGCGCGCCGCTAGCTGCGGCAGATCGGCCACCAGCGCCGCCCGGAAGGCCTTGTAGCCGCCGTCGACCAGCGTCACCCGAAAACCGATCTGGTCGAGGATCAGCGCCAGCGAGCCGCTGCGTTTGCCGCCGCGCCAGCAGTACACCAGCGGCTGCCAGTCGCGCGGTTTGTCCAGCACCTCGCGCTGGATGTGTGCGGCGATGTTGTGGGCCACCAGTGCCGCGCCCAGCTTTTTGGCCTCAAAGGCGTTGATCTGCTTGTACTGCGTGCCAACGATTTTGCGTTCGTCGTCATGCAGGCTGGGCCAGTTCACGGCGCCGGGCAGGTGGTCTTCGGCGTATTCGCCCTCACTTCTCGCGTCAATCACGTCGGAAAAATCACCTAATTTGCCGAGCGCTTGCTCGGCCGATATGCGCTCTAGACTCACTTGATCAATTTCTTCAGTTCGGGCCACACATTGGCCAGCATCTGGCTTTGCGATTGCTCGTTGGGGTGAATGCGGTCGGCCTGGAAGCGGCTGGCCGCGTCGTCCACATCGGCAATGCCTTTAAGGAAAAACGGCACCAGTGCTACCTGTTCGGCCTTGGCTACCTGGCCAAACAGCCGTGCAAAACCGTTGGTGTAGGCGCTGCCATAGTTGGGCGGCACCTGCATGCCGACCAGCAGCACCTTGGCGCCGGCCTTTTTGGCGGCCTGCGTCATGGCGGCCAGGTTTTGCGCCGTCATGTCCAGTGGCAAGCCGCGCAGGGCGTCGTTGCCACCCAGCTCAATCACCACCGTGGCGGGCCGGTGCTGCGCCAGCAGGGCCGGCAGACGCGAACGTCCGCCCGACGTGGTGTCGCCGCTGATGCTGGCGTTCACGACCCTGGCGCTTTTCTTCTCACTGGCCAACTGCTTTTCCAGCAAGGGCACCCAGCCGGTGCCGCGTTTCAGACCGTACTCAGCGCTCAACGAATCGCCGACCACCAAAATGGTGCCTGCAGGCGCCGTCAGCGTTTTAGCTTCAGCCTGCGCGTGAACCCCGCCGGGCGTGTTTAAGCAGGTCGCGACCAGCAGCGCGCCGAGTGGCCTTGACCAACCTAACCAGCTTGACCACCGGTTTTGCGCCGCCCGGTCAGGCTTGCTAAAGTCGAGCCAGGCAAATTTCAAGTTTTCTGATAAGGCTGACATGTTTGAACCCGCAGTTTCTTCCGTTCGTGGCGACGCTACACCAGCGTCCCCCAGATCTTCAATTATTTCCGTTGAGCATGTTTTCAAGTCGGTCACCGACTCCACCGGCACTTTAACTATTTTGCGCGATATTGATTTTTCCTTGAATGCGCGCGAAACCGCCGCCATTGTGGGCGCTTCGGGCTCGGGCAAAAGCACGCTGCTGTCCATCATTGCCGGGCTCGACACCCCGACCCAGGGCACAGTGCGGCTGGCCGGCCACGATATCTTTGCCATCAGCGAAGACGACCGCGCCGCCCTGCGCGCTCAGCAGGTGGGTTTTGTGTTTCAGAGCTTTCAGCTGATGGGCAATCTGACGGCGCTTGAAAACGTCATGCTGCCGCTCGAATTGTCGGGCAGCAAAGGCGCCCGCGCGCAGGCCACCGACATGCTCAAGCGAGTCGGTCTGGGCGAGCGGCTGGGCCACTACCCCAAGGTGCTGTCGGGCGGCGAGCAGCAGCGCGTGGCGCTGGCGCGCGCCTTTGTCGTGCAACCCGCCGTGCTGCTGGCCGACGAGCCGACCGGCAGCCTGGACTTTGCCACCGGCGAAACCGTCATGCAGCTGATGTTTGAGCTGAACCAGGAGCTCGGTACCACGCTGGTGCTGGTCACCCATGACAAAGCGATTGCATCGCGCTGCGAAAGGCGCATCACTATCGAGGCGGGGCAGCTGGTGCCCGCTGCATAAGTATAAAAAATGGCTGTAGCCTATGTTCCGTGGGCGTTAGTAGCTATTAAAAACATAGCGAATATTCGAACTATAAGCCCCCTCTCCACCGAGCAGCAGGCCGGGTGGCCGCCCGATCAGGCCGCTTCAGCATCGGCCGGGATGGATCCTGATTCCGGTCCCAATCGCAAAGGCAGTCATAACGCCATGCTGGCTACAATTTAGCGCATCATCAATCTATCTGGGCGGGAAGCGGCTTGAAAAAAATCTTGCGAGGCAGGCACGTCTCGGGGCTGATGTGCGGCGCGGTGCTGCTGATCCTGGTTCATGTCATAGGCACGCTCGGCTACAGATACCTCGGCCAACCGTCGGCAAGCTGGATTGACAGCTTCTACATGACCTTTATCACCGTGGCCACCATCGGCTACGGTGAAACAGTGGATTTAAGCCGGCACCCGATAGGGCGTTTGTTCACCGTGTTCATTGCCGTGATTGGCATTGGCACGATGAGCTATATGTTTTCCACTTTTGTGGCCCTGCTGCTCGAATCTGATCTCAACGCCGCCCTGAGGAAAAAACGCATGGAAAAGGACATCGCCAAGCTCGCCGGTCACTACATCGTCTGCGGCATTGGTCGCGTCGGCTCCAACGTGGCCGATGAACTGCTCAAGACCAAACGCGTACCGGTGGTCATCGAGAGCGACCGTGAAGCGCTCGAGCGCTGGCTGGAGCATCACCCCGACACGCTGTACCTGCATGACGATGCGACCGACGACGATGCCCTGCGCAAGGCAGGGGTCATGGCAGCGGCCGGCGTGTTTGCGGTAGCCGGAGACGACAGTCAAAACCTCATGGTGTCGCTGTCGGTCAAGCTGCTGAACCCAAAGACGCGGGTGGTGGCGCGCGTGCATGACGTGCGCAACGCCAGCAAGGCGCGACGAGCCGGGGCCGATGAAACCGTCTCGCCCGACTTCACCGGTGGCATGCGCATTGCCTCGGCCATGGTGCGCCCGCATGTCGTCAATTTTATGGACCAGATGATGCGCAGCGATGAAGGGCTGCGCGTCGAGGAAGTGATGGTGCCGGCCGACTTTCCGGCTACACCTTTGGCCGAGCTGATTCCAAAGTCAAGGGACTACATCCTCATGGCCACCCATGAGGATGGCCAGTGGGTGTTCAATCCGGCCGATGATCATCTGGTCAAAGCCGGTGCTGCGCTGGTTTTGATGGCCAGCCCGGGCGGGCGCGCGCATCTGGAGAACTTGCTCAAAACCTGAGCGCCAGCCGGTGTGCTTTGTATCGGCGACCGTTGCGCATGTCTCAACGGCACCGCGGCCAAAGTCGCCAGCGCCGAGTCATGGTCAAGGCTGGAAAATTCGCGTCGTTTAAGGGTGTTTTAGGCCTATAGCCTAATGAATACGGGCGCAAGCAGCTATTGAAATAATAGCAAGCAAGCGGCAAGAAACTGAACGCGCCCGCATCGATTACCGACGCAGGTTTCTTGCGCCGGTGACCAGTGCGCCAGCAGCGATAATTCCCGCATGTCCTCTTCTCCCAAAGTTCTCTTCGGCTTTCACGCTGTCGGTGTGCGTCTGAAGACCGCGCCTCAATCGGTCATTGAAATCTATTACGAAGCCTCGCGCCGCGACGCTCGCATGCGCCAGTTTTTGGAGCGCGCCACTGAATTCGGCGCCCGCCTGATCGAATCCGATGGGCTGCGCCTGTCCAAGATGTGCGGCAGCCACGGCCACCAGGGCGTGGTGGCGCGGGTCAATGCGGTGGCGCAGGTCACCTCGCTTGATGAACTGCTGGAGCAACTGGAGGCGGCCGGCATCGAGCAGCCGCTGCTGCTGGTGCTCGACAGCGTGACCGACCCGCACAACCTGGGCGCCTGCCTGCGCGTGGCCGACGGCGCCGGCGCGCATGCCGTGATTGCCCCGAAAGACCACGCGGCCGGCATCAACGCCACCGTGGCCAAAGTCGCCAGCGGCGCGGCCGACAGCATGCCTTACTTCATGGTGACCAATCTGGCACGCACCTTGGGTGAGCTTAAAGAGCGCGCCATCTGGTGCATAGGCACCGCGGGCGATGCCCCTAAAACGATTTACGACGTCGACCTTAAGGGCCCGGTGGCGCTGGTGCTGGGCGCAGAGGGCGAAGGCATGCGCCAGCTCACGCGCAAGACCTGCGACGAACTGGTCAGCATCCCGATGCGCGGCGCGGTCGAAAGCCTGAACGTCTCGGTGGCCAGCGGCGTCTGCCTGTACGAGGCGCTGCGCCAGAGGATCTGAGTTGCTTAAGTGACAGGCGCAGTTTGCTACTTTATTGATAGCTGATAGCGCAGGCGGGGCGAGGACTGGCAGCCATTTTTCAATTCAGGAACTGGGCCAGCGCCAGGTACAGCGGAATGCCCAGTACCAGGTTGAACGGAAACGTGATTGCCAGCGCCGCGGTGATGGACAGCGCGGCGTTGGCCTCGGGCACCGCAATGCGCATGGCCGTCGGTGCGGCAATGTAGCTGGCGCTGGCGGCCAGCGTCGCCATTAGCGCCGTCCCGCCCACGCTCAGGCCCAGCAGCTTGCCGGTCAGCGCTCCGGCGACTGCCAGCAGCAGCGGGGCGCCGAGCGCGAACACCAGCAGGCGCGGGCCGAAGCGGCGCACCTCGCCAAGGCGACTGCCCACGACCAGCCCGAGCTCCAGCAAAAACAGCGCCAGCACGCCCTTGAACGGGTCGACAAAAACGGCGTTGAGCGGCGCCATGCCGGCCTCACCGGCGGCCGCGCCTATCAGCAGGCCGCCGGCCAGCAGCAGTACCGACTTGCCCAGAAACACGTCATGCGCGAGCTTCTTCCAGTCAGCGCCTGGCCCTTTGGCCCCCCAGCGTGCCAGAAAAATTGCGGCCACCAGACCCGGCGCTTCCATCAGCGCCACCCACAACGCGGCGTGTGCTTCAAAAAATACGCCAGCCTTGAGCAGATAGGCGCAGGCCACGGCAAAGGTCACCACGCTGACCGAGCCGTAGTGGCCGGCGAGCGAGGCGCTGTCGGCCAGCGAAAACCCGAGCCGGCGCAGCAGCGGCAGCAGCGCAAACGGAATGGCGGCGCCCAGGCCTATGCAGGCCAGCACCTGCGGCGCCAGTTCGGCCATCGGCTGGCGGCTGAGTTCGACGCCACCCTTCAGGCCGATCGCCAGCAGCAGGTAGAAAGACAGCATGTCGTACAGCCCGTCGGGCAAGCGCAGCTCGCTGCGAACCAGGCGCGCAGCCAGCCCCAGCAGAAAAAATAGCACGATGGCGTCAGGCATCAGTGGGCGCTCCGCTGAGCTCAAAAACCGGCAAGGTCGCGACCCTGCCTGGCGAAGCGAGCCAGCACCGGCGGGTCTGGCTCAAAAGAGAAGTCGTTGGGGTGCTTGGGGTGGTGGGGGTGGTTGGAAGCCTGATCATGGAGAGCCAGTTTAGATTCAATAATGATGAAAGTAAATTCGAATTTAAAATATGAATACATCGAAAAAACCATTGCTTTATCCTGATTGCGGCCGGGCCATGAACTACAAACACCTTTATTACTTCTGGACGGTCGTTCATGCAGGCGGCATGGCACGCGCCGGTGAGCAACTGCACCTAACGCCGCAGACGCTGAGCGGGCAGATCAAGATGCTGGAAGCGCGTATCGGGCGCCCGTTGCTGCGCAAGGCCGGCCGTGGGCTGCAGCCCACGGCGGTGGGCAAGCTGGTGCTGCACTATGCCGACGCCATCTTCGCGCTCGGGGCCGAGCTGCAAGACGCGCTGCAAAGCGGACGCGATGGCGCTCAAGTGCCTGTTTTTCGTGTTGGCATCACCGACTCGGTGCCCAAATCGGTCGCCTACCGCGTGCTGGAGCCGGGCTTGAGGACTGAGCCGGCGGTGCGTTTGCACTGCACCGAAGGCCAGCTGCCGTCATTACTTGCCGAGCTGGCCGTGCATCGGCTCGATCTGGTGATTTCCGATGTCCCGCTGCCCGCCAATCTCAGCGTCAAGGCCTTCAGCCATGCGCTGGGCCGTAGCGGCAGCAGTTTTTTTGCGGCCCCGGCACTGCTCAAGGCGGCGGGCCTTTCGCCGGCGCGCGCACGCGCGACGTTTCCTGAATGCCTGCAGCGTCTGCCCTTGCTGCTGCCGGCCTTTGACGCGGCACTGCGGCCCCGGCTGGAAAACTGGCTGGACCAGCACACCCTCAGTCCGGCAATCAGCGGGGAGTTCAATGACAGCGCGCTGATGAAATACTTTGGCAGGGAAGGGCGCGGCGTGTTTGTCGCGCCCACTGTGCTACAAGCCGAGATCCGGCGCCAGTATGGCGTCGTGATGCTGGGCGCCGCGCCCGACCTGACGGAGGAGTTCTACGCCATCTCGGTAGAGCGCCGGATCAGGCACCCGGCCGTTGCCGCCATCACGGCAGCGGCCCGCAATGAGCTGTTTCACTGAGGGCGCCCGCTGCCTTTGCGGGCCTGGGCACGTTCGTTAAATCAGGCCGAACCAGCCCAGCAAGGCACCGGCGCCCAGCAGCCACAGCAAATGAATTTTGCTGCGCCAGACGATCACTGCCGTTGCCGCCGTGAGCAGCCAGACCGGCCAGTCTTTCAGCGTGCCGCCGTTGCTGCTGGCCAGAATCCAGCTGGTGGCAAGCATCAGCGCGACCACGATGGGCGCCATGCCCTGCTTGAAAGCGCGCACCGCCCGCAACTCGCGGTTGCGGTGGCCCCACTGCGCCGCCGAGTAAGTCAGCACGGTGCTGGGGATCAGGATGCCCAGCAGCGCCAAAAAAACGCCGAGCAGTCCACTCAGCATGCCACCCGCGTTCAGGCCGACATTCCAGCCCAGCAGCGCGACAAACAGCACGTTGGGGCCGGGCGCGGCCTGCGCAATGGCGATGGAGGCGTTGAACTGCGCGTCGGTCAGCCAGTGCTGCTTGTCGACCAGAAAGCGGTGCATGTCGGGCGCCGTGCTGATGGCGCCGCCCACCGACAGCAGCGACAGCGACAGGTAGTGCATGAACAGGTCAAACCAGTCGCGCAGGACAAACACCAGTTGCAGCGGCTCGTTCATGGCTTGAGCCGGCGAAATACCAGCACGCAGGCCAGGCCGCCCAGCCCGAGCAGCACATAGGCCAGCGGCAGCCGCAGCAGCGCAATCGCCGCAAAGGTGAGCAGGCCCAGCGCCACGCACAGCCGCGCACCCAGCACGTTGTTTTGCAGCGCGCCGTACAGCCTCAGGCCGGTGGCCGCAATCAGCCCGGCGGCCACCGCAGCCATGCCGCGCAGGGCGCCCGCCACGCCGGGGTGGTCGGCAAACTGGGCATGGACCAGCGCCAGCAGCAGCACCAGCAGCAACGGCACCGTCAGCATGCCCGCCAGTGCGGCCATGGCACCCTTGAGGCCGAAGTAGCGCCCGCCCACCATCAGCGAGAGGTTCACCACATTCGGGCCGGGCATGATTTGCGCCACCGCCCAGTCTTCGATGAATTCTTCGCGCGTCATCCAGCGCTTTTTTTCCACCAGTTCGCGCTGCACCACGGCCAGCACGCCGCCAAAGCCCTGCAGCGCCAGCAAGGTGAAGGATACAAACAGGTCGGTCAGGGATTTGGGTTGTGGACGATCTTGCGCAGGCAGGGAGTTCATGGGTCGATTATCACTGCGGGTAGCCGGCAGCGCGGGCGCAGGCTTGACGTGGCGGCCGCTGCCATGCTATTGAAAATATAGCTGCCTGCGCCCGCGCTGTATGGGCTAGAGGGCTAAAAGACTGACAAAGCCAGGAGTGCATCGGCTGGCATCAGGGGCAGGACGGCCTTCGTCAAAGTGTCTCCACAATCGTCGCAATGCCCATGCCGCCGCCTACGCACAGTGTGGCCATGCCGTAGCGCAGCTGGCGCCGCTGCAGCTCATCAATCAGCATGCCCAGAATCATCGCGCCAGTCGCGCCCAGGGGGTGGCCCATCGCAATCGCGCCGCCATTGACGTTGACTTTGTCATGCGGCACCTTCATTTCCTTCATGAAGCGCAGCACCACGGCGGCAAAGGCTTCGTTGACTTCAAACAGGTCGATCTGCTCAATCGTCATGCCGGCCTTGGCCAGCGCCTTGCGCGCCGCCAGCATAGGCCCGGTCAGCATGATGGTCGGGTCGGCGCCGCTCAGGGCTGCCGCGACAATGCGGGCGCGCGGCTTCAGGCCATGCGTTTTGCCGGCCGCTGCAGAGCCAACCAGTACAGCCGCCGCGCCATCGACAATGCCCGACGAATTGCCGGCGTGGTGAACGTGAATGATTCGCTTGACTTGCGGGTAGCGTTGCAACGCTGCGGCGTCAAAGCCGGTGGCGCCAAGCTGCTCAAACGCCGGTTTCAGCGTTGCCAGGCCTTGCAGCGTGCTCTGCGGTTTAATGAATTCGTCGTGGTCCAGCAGGGTCTGGCCCAGTGAGTCTTTGACCGGCACGAGGGAGTTGGAAAAGTAGCCAGCCGCTTGCGCCCGGGCGGCACGCCGCTGGCTTTCCACAGCAAAAGCATCCAGCTCGGCGCGGGTAAAATCTTCCAGGGTGGCGATCAGGTCGGCGCCTATGCCCTGGGGCACCCACAACGTGGCACCCGGCACCTGCGCAGTGGCAAGGTCTTGCTCCCACGCGCCCCAGTCGGAGCCCATCGGCACGCGGCTCATGCTTTCCACGCCACCGGCAACTACCAGGTCTTCCCAGCCCGAACGCACTTTTTGCGCGGCCAGGTTCACCGCGTCGAGGCCTGAGGCGCAAAAACGGTTGATCTGCACGCCCGAGGCCTGAAAGTCCCAGCCCGCTTTAAGCGCCGCCACCTTGGCAATGACCGCGCCCTGCTCGCCAATGGGCGAAACCACGCCCATCACCACATCATCGACAGCGGCGGTGTCAAAGCCGCTCCGCCGCTGCAGCGCTATAAGTACCCCGGCCAGCAGGTCAACGGGCTTGACCTCATGCAGGCTGCCGTCTTTTTTGCCCTTGCCGCGCGGCGTGCGAATGGCGTCGTAGATGAAGGCTTCGGTCATGGGAGGCTTCCTGAAAAAAAGGACGTGGGAACTTGGCAAGTGCAGTGGCCGCACTTTGAAGAGGTGATTTTGCAGGCAGGGGGTCAGGCCGCCAAGTGGATCAGCGGCAGGGCTTGCAGACTGCGCTGCTGGCTTGTCTTGGCGCTATGCTTTTTATAGCTGCTAGCACCCGTTACACAGCGGTCGCAGCCACTTTTAGCTATTTTTTTACTATTTTTTATGGATAAGCTGCGTTGCCGCCGCTATTCCCGCAGGTCGGGTTAAACGCAGGCTTCACCCGACGTTGACGGCGCTGGCAAGGGCTGTCAAATTACGCTGCGCCAAGTCGACCTGAGCGACATCAACTAGATTCGCTGTCGAAAATCAGACCGCTCAGGACGGGTCCTTGCCGCGCGTACGACCGACGGCGCTGAAAATGCCTATGCCCAAAATGATCAGCGAGCCTATGGCGATGTAAAGGGTCGGAATACCTGCGACGACGGCGCCCCAGATAATGCCGCCCAGAAAAATGACGAAACCGACCATGTAAAGCGCAAAAGACATTGTTTTCTCCCAAAGTGACGCTCTTACTGTGGGTGGTTGTGTGCTTGCCGGCAATCGGGGGCAGGCGCTGATGCCTGTCAGTGCAGACCTACCCAAGCTTAGAAATTGATGCGCCGCGCCCTTATATTTTCACTTCCTGGTTGAGACAGGCAACATCAAGCTTGCTATCAAACGCTTGGTCGAAATAGTGCGGGCTCGGCTATCGGACCATTTGCACAGTCACGACCACTCTGCCAAGGGCCCAACATGTGGGGCGCGATCACCCTTGATGGCGTCTGGACGAAGCTGCCCAATAGCACGCGCCTGGCGCCATTGCAGCAAAATACAAATGACATCGTGATTTTTGAATTTCTTCTAAAGCACAACCATGCCTACAACGCTCAAAATTGATTTTGTTTCCGACATCTCATGCCCCTGGTGTGTGATTGGCCTGCAGGCGCTCGACCAGGCCCTGGCGCGCGTCGGCAGCGATATCAACGCCGATCTGCATTTTCAGCCGTTTGAACTCAATCCCGGCATGGCTGCGGAAGGCCAGGATATTACCGAGCACATCACGCAAAAGTACGGCATCACGCCGATGCAGGCGGATGCCAACCGCGAGAACATTCGCGCGCGCGGCGCCGAGTTGGGCTTCAAGTTCAGCGGGCCCAATGAGCCCGGTGGTGGGCGCCACCGCATCTACAACACCTTTGACGCGCACCGTTTGCTGCACTGGGCCGAGTTGCAAGGCGCGGGCAAACAAAAGGCGCTGAAAGAAGCGCTGTTCAAGGCTTATTTCACCGAGGGACAAAGCCCCGCCTCGCACGAGGTGTTGGTGCGCGCGGCCGCCGAGGTGGGTCTGGATGCGACGCTGGCCCGAGAAATTCTGGCCTCTGACCGCTACGCCGACGAGGTGCGCGAGCGCGAGCAGTTTTACCTGAACCAGGGCGTTCATTCTGTGCCGGCAGTCATCATCAATGAGCGCCATCTGATCTCGGGCGGCCAGCCCGTAGAGGTCTTTGAGCAGGCGCTGCGCCAGATTGCGGCGGCGGGCTAGAACTGTTTGCTATTGAATTAATAGCTGCTTGCGCCCGATTCCATTGGGCTAGCGGCTGTTATTTATGATTCTTGTAGCGTCCCCGCGTCAGGCGACTTATACGGTCTGCTGCCAATAGACGGCTTGGCGCTTGAAATGGCAGCGCCGGTCCCAAGCTGCAAGGCATGAGCGAATCACTGCACCTTGTCTGCCCACACTGCCACACCACCAATCGCGTTCGCACCGACCAGCTGGGCAGTGCGCCGGACTGCGGCAAATGCAAGCAGCCGCTGTTCAATGGCCACCCGGTGGCGCTGGACGAAGCCGGTTTTGACCGGCACATCAGCCGCAACGAGATCCCCGTGCTGGTGGACTTTTGGGCGCCCTGGTGTGGTCCGTGCCGTGCCATGGCGCCCGCGTTCGAGCAAGCTGCGGCGCAGCTGGAGCCAAACTTTCGGCTGGTCAAGGTCAACACTGAGGCGGCGGCCAGCTTGGGCACGCGCTTTAACATTCGCAGCATTCCGACCCTGGCGCTGTTCGTGGGCGGCCGTGAGGTAGCGCGCCAACCCGGCGCCCTGACCGTTGCCGCAGATATCGTGCGCTGGGCGCAGTCGCAGCCGCGCTGAAATTTGCGGCTGTCACCCTTCGCGCGAACTGACTGGCGCACTGCCGCGGCGCGGTAGCATGGCAGCCTCACACAAGGGATTCACATGCTCAAGCGCGCCAGCGAACAAGATCAATCGGTTGCACTGTATTGGGACTTCGAGAACCTGCATGCCAGCCTGTGCGAGGCCAGGCAGGAGGGCGCTTACAGCAAGCAGGACAACCGCTTCAAGGTGCAGGAGCCGCTGATTGACGTGCAGGCGGTGGTTGAACTGGCTGCCTCGTTTGGCCCCATCGCGATTGATCGGGCCTACTGCAACTGGCAGTACTTCAGCCGTTACCGCGATGCGCTGCTGCAAAGCGCCGTCGAGCTGATCCAGCTGTTTCCCCCCGGCGGTACGGCCAAAAATGGGGCCGATATCAAGCTGTGTCTGGACGCCATGGAAGACATGGGCCGCTTTGACCACATCGGCACCGTCATCATCGTCAGCGGTGACAGCGATTTCATGCCGCTGTCCCAAAAGGTCAAGGCAGCCGGCCGCACATTGATTGGTGTCGGCGCGCGCAAGGCGACCAACCGCCACTGGGCCAAAAGCTGCCACGCGTTTCGCTATTACGAGAATCTGGTGGAGGGCTTGCCGCAGTCCACGCTTTCACCGGCGCAGCAAGATCAATCGGCAATGGCTACTCCTGCAGCAGAAATCTTCCAGCGGGCGCTGCGCCTGCTGGCTGAAGCCAAGGGAGATGCTTGGGTCAATCAGGCGGCTATCTGGCCCATGATAAAACGGCTCGACCCGACCTTTGATCTCCGGGAACACGGCCACGCTGATTTTCTGGCCTTGCTCACAGCCTTCGCTGCCTTGGTGGACGTGAAGGACGGCGAGGCGGACCAGCTGGTGCGCTTGCGCTGATACTAGCAGAGCGTCCGGCGCGCCACACCGGCACAGCCAGTGGCCGTTTGATGCTATAAAAAATATAGCTGCATTCGCCCGTATCTATTGGGCTACAGGCCTATTTTTACTATCAACTCCGATTGAGGCGACATTGCCGGCCCCCTTGGCTAACCTTAGCGCGCCACCAGTACGGGCAGCCGCGACTCGGCCACCACCTTGGCGGCGACGCTGCCCAGCATGATCCGGCTCATGCCGGTGCGGCCGTGCGAGCCCACCACAATCAGGTCGGCGCCCTCGCTGATGGCGGACTGCACGATGCCAGATGAAGCCGTCACGTCTTCGACCAGCCGCACTTGCAAGGCAATGGGCGGCTCGACTTGGCACAAGGCCGCGACCTTGGCGTGGGCCTGCGCCGCGTGCTCCTGGGCAGCCGACATGTAGGCTTGGAAGCCCAGCGGGTTGGTCTCGCCGATAGACAGATACGGGTATGGGTCGACCACATAAAGCGCCGTCAGGCTGGCGCCGTGGGTGCGGGCCAGCTCGACCGCCAATTGCGCTGCGTGTTCGGACGCGGCGGAGCCATCGGTGGCGAGCAAAATGTGTTTGAACATGGTTATCTCGTTTTCAAGCTGATTAATGAGTCTTGATCTTGCCGCCAGCGCGCGTCGTCTTTCTTGATGTGGGTCAACATCCACGCACCTTGGGCGCCCTATATTAAAACAATGTCTACGCATACGGCTTCCCGAACTCCGCGCAACTGCAATAAACCGCTGGCCAATTTTTCGCAATGCCATCTGGGCATTGTTTCGAAGCTGCACGCCCTGGCGCAATTGCCGGTGCTGCTGGCGGCCGCCGTGCAGGCGCGCGAGGTAGCGGCCAGCACGCTGGCGCTGTTCAAGCTCTCGGTGCATGAGCACCATGCGGACGAGGAAAACGAGCTGTTTCCGGCCGTGCTGCGCAGCGCTGCCAAGGGCGCAGAAGTCTTGCGCGTCCAGGCCATGGTGCAGCGTCTGACTGCGGAGCACCGCGACATCGAAGCGCGCTGGAAAAAGCTGGAGCCGGCCGTCAAGGCCGCCACCAAAGCCGAACCGGTCGATCTGGACCATAAGGAGGTGCATGCCTTGGTGCGAGCCTACCTGGCGCATGCCCGTTACGAGGAGGAGCGCTTTTTTCCACTTGCCGAGCGCATCCTGGGCCGCGATGGCAACCACATGGCGGCGCTGGGCCTGGCGCTGCATTTGCGGCATGCACCTCTGACGGTGGGGCATATTTAACGCTGCGTCATGATGACTTATTTGCTATAAAAAACATAGCTATTTGCGCCTGTTTTTATTGGGCTAGAGCCTTATTTTCTCCGGAAATTGCCGCTTTTTCAGTGTTGCAGCTGCCGCGCCAGCAGCAGTGCCACATGAATCGCTTCGCGCTGCGCGCCGTCTCGGATCTGATGGCGGCAACTGGTGCCGTCGGCCACCACGATGGCATCGGGTTGCTGGCGCACCGCGGGCAGCAAGCTGAGTTCGGCCATTTGCATGGAGACCTCGTAGTGGCTGGCCTCGTAGCCAAAGCTGCCCGCCATGCCGCAGCAGCTCGATTCGATCAATTCAGGTTGCGCACCCGGAATCAGTTTGAGTACGTCCAGCATGGGGCTGACCGCGCCAAACGCTTTCTGGTGGCAGTGGCCGTGCAGCAAGATGGCCTGCGTGGCGGGCTTGAGCCTGGCCTTGAGCGCTTCCAGCTTGCCGGCGGCGGCCTCGCGCGCCAAAAATTCTTCCAGCAGCAGGGCGTGGCGGCTGATGGTTTGCGCGGCCTGATTCAATTCATCCAGGCCCATCACCAGTATTTCGTCGCGCATCGTTAACAGGCAAGAGGGCTCCAGTCCGACGATTGCGATGCCTCTTTCGGCAAAAGGCAGCAGCGCCGTGACCAGTTCGCGTGCCTTGGCTTTGGCTTGATCCACCATGCCGCTGGCCAGGTAAGTGCGACCGCAGCACAGGCTTTTGCCGTCTGATACTTTTTTAGTAGCAACATGCACCGTGTAGCCGGCCGCTTGCAGCACTTTTAATGCGGCACTGGCGTTGTCCGACTCAAAGTAGCCGTTGAATGTGTCGACGAACAGCACGACCGGTTTGCTGGCGCCTAAAACCTCTTCGCGCGTCGCGCTGGTGGGCGCCGAGTTGAAGAAGTTTTTGCTCTTCCACTGCGGCAGGGTGCGCCTGGCCGACAGGCCGGTCAGCTTTTCGCTCAAGGCGGCCAGGCCGGGGATTTTGTCGCGCAGATTGAGTAGCGGCGCCAGCCGGCTGGCCCAGCGGGCGTAGTCGGGCAGATAGGCCACCAGCTTGTCTTGCAATGTGTAGCCGTGTCTTGCCTTGTAGTGGTGCAAAAACTCGATCTTCATTTTGGCCATGTCGACGCCGGTGGGGCAGTCGCGCTTGCAGCCCTTGCAGCTGACGCACAGTTCCAAAGCCTCTTTGACCGCTTCGCTGGTGAAGGCGTCTTCGGCCTTGGTGCCTTCAAGCTGCCCACCCAACTGACCAGAGAGTGCCAGGCGCAGCGTGTTGGCGCGGCCCCGCGTCAAATGCTTTTCATCGCGCGTGACGCGGTAGCTCGGGCACATGGTGCCAGCGTCGAATTTCCTGCAGTGGCCGTTGTTGTTGCACATTTCGACGGCCTTGGCAAAGCCCTGGGCCGGGTCGCCACCGCTGCCGGGGGCGCTGGTTTGCTCGGTCAGCGGGTTGTTTTGCACGTTCCAGGCGCTCCAGTCCAGCGCGGTCTTGATCGGGATGACCCGGTAGCCGGGCGCAAAGCGCATCAAGCGGGTGTCGTCCATCTTGGGCGGGTTGACGATGCGCTGCGGGCAGAGCAGATTGAGCGGGTCCAAAAAGTTTTTGATCTGCGCAAACGCCTGCGTGATCTGCGGGCCAAACTGCCATTCAATCCATTCGCCTCGGCACAGGCCGTCGCCGTGCTCGCCGCTGTAGGCGCCCTTGTAGTGGCGCACCAGGGCCGAGGCCTCTTCGGCAATGGCCCGCATTTTGCTGGCCCCCTCGCGGCGCATGTCCAGAATCGGCCGCACATGCAGCGTACCGACCGACGCGTGGGCGTACCAGGTGCCTTTGCTGCCGTGTTTTCTGAAAACCTGTGTGAGCGCGTCGGTGTATTCAGCCAGGTGCTCCAGCGGCACGGCGCAGTCTTCAATAAAGCTGACCGGCTTGCCGTCGCCCTTGAGGCTCATCATGATGTTGAGTCCGGCCTTGCGCACTTCCCACAGGTTTTTCTGCGGCGCGTCGTCAATCATTTCGACCACCGAACCGGGCAAGCCCAGGTCGCCCATTAACTCCACCAGCTGCTTAATTTTTGGAAGGAGATCAGCCTTGGAGTTGCCTGAAAATTCAACCAGCAAAATGGCGTCGGGCCGGCCGATCAGCGCCGTCTTGACGGTGGCTGCAAAAGCCGGGTTTTGCAGCGACAGCTCGATCATGGTGCGGTCTACCAGTTCAACGGCCGTCAGGGTTGCCGTCCCGGTCGCGCCGCCGCGTCCGTCCGAATTCGCCAACTTGACGATGTGCTGGGCCGAATCCATGGCCTGGTAAAACGTCGGGAAGTTAACCACGCCCAGCACCTTGGCGCGCGGCAATTCGCAAAGCGACAACTTCAATGACCGGGTCAGCGCCAGCGTGCCTTCGCTACCCACCAGCAGGTGCGCCAAATTGACTGAGCCGTCCGTCGTGTAGGGCCTTTCGTTCTGGTTGTTGAAGATGTCCAGGTTGTAGCCTCCCACGCGGCGCAGCACTTTGGGCCAGTGCGCCTGCAGTTGCGGCGCTAGCTGGTCGGACAGGGTCTTGATGTAGTCGCCTAGTTGCCGCGCCGCGCCGCTGGCCTTGTCGTAACGCCCAAGGGCCAAAAGGCTGCCGTCGGAGCGCCAAGCGGTGGCGCCCAGCACGTTGTGCACCATGTTGCCGTAGGCGATGCTTCGGCTGCCGCAGGAATTGTTGCCGGCCATGCCCCCCAGCGTGGCTTGCGCGCTGGTGGACACATCGACCGGGTACCACAAACCGTGTGATTTCAATGCAGCATTCAGGTGATCCAGCACCATGCCGGGCTCGACCTCGGCGCTGCGCTGCGTCAGGTCCAGGTTTAGCAGCTTGCGCACATGCTTGCTGTGGTCAATCACCAGGCCCGCACCCACGGTCTGGCCGCACTGGCTGGTACCGCCGCCGCGCGGAACTATTGGCACCTGCAGATCGCGGCAAATATCCAGTGCGGTCTTCACCTCATCTGCCGAGCGCGGCACGAATACGCCTACCGGCATGACCTGGTAGATCGACGCATCGGTGGCGTAACGGCCACGGTCGGCGGCTGAGAACAGCACCTCGCCCTGCGTTTGCGCCGCCAGCCGCGCCGCCAGCCGGCCCGCCACTTCATTGCTGGCGCGCGCCACCTCGTCGTAGGCCTGGGCCGCCGTTTCGCGGGTGATTTTCAGGGGCAGGGGGGCTGTCATTGTGGCTGGTGTGTCAGTGCTTTTTTAATCAGGCCTTTGCAAGCGGCCGGCTTGCGGCAGCAGCGGCGCGCAGCTGCTGGACCACCACATCGCGCTTGTTGCCGAGGTGCGTCAGCAGCACGCTGCGCATGGCGGCGGCATCGCGCGCGGCCAGGGCGCTGATCATCCGCTCATGCTCCTGCATGGCGGTCTGCCATTTTTCTTCGTCCTTGTTCGAGCTAAAACGCAGTGCCTGCAGCCGTGCATTGAGTTGCTGGTAAGTAGCGGTGAGCACCGGGTTTTTGGCCGCCGCGTTGATGGCGTTGTGGATGGCCGCATTCAGCCGGTAATAGTTGGGCAGGTCACGGCGCGTGTAGGCGGCCAGCATTTCAAAGTGCATGGCCTTGACTTCAGCCAGCTCGGCGTCGCTGATGCGCTGGGCCGCCAGTTCACCCGATTGGGCTTCCAGCCCGGCCATGACCTCAAAGGTGTTGAGCACATCGGCTTCGCTGAGTGCCAGCGCAATCGCCCCGCGATTGGGCAACAACTCGACCAGGCCTTCGGCGGCAAGCATCTTGATGGCTTCCCGCAGTGGCGTGCGCGATACCTTGAGTTCTTCACTGAGCGCCCGCTCATTGAGTTTGGCACCGGGCGCGACGCGGTTTTCGACCAGCATCTGGCGCAAACGGTGCGCTGCCTGTTCGTGCAGGGCAGCCCGCGGAACCCGAGTCTTGGGGGCGATGGAAATGATTTCAGCTGACATGGGTTAAATTTTGTATGCAAAAAATAAGGCTGTCAAATCAATCGTTAACCCTAGGACTTGTTGACAAATAAATTTTGCATGCAAAAAATAGCTTCTTCATTCAGGAGTAGCCCGTCATGTTGATGCTCGACTTTCACCCCACAGGACGACATTTTTTGCAGATACCCGGTCCGTCGCCGGTGCCCGACCGCATCCTGCGGGCCATGAGCCTGCCCACCATTGACCACCGCGGCCCCGAATTTGCGGTGCTCGGCCTGAAGGTGCTGGCCGATATGCGGAAAATTTTCCAGACCTCGCAGCCCGTCATCATTTACCCGGCGTCTGGCACCGGCGCCTGGGAAGCCGCGTTGGTCAACACGCTGAGCGCGGGCGACCCTGTGCTGATGTATGAAACCGGTCACTTTGCCGCGTTGTGGCAAAAGCTGGCCGCGCGGCTGGGCCTGAAAACCGAGGTGATTGGTACCCCCGGTGCGCAAGCTTGGCGCCATGGCGTGCAGGCCAGCCTGATTGAAGAGCGCCTGAAGCTCGATACGCAACACAGCATCAAGGCGGTCTGCGTGGTGCACAACGAAACCAGTACCGGCGTCACCAGCAACATCGCTGCCGTGCGCAGGGCGATGGATGCCGCCAGGCACCCGGCGCTGCTGCTGGTAGATACCATTTCGGGCCTGGCCTCGGCCGATTACCGCCACGACGAATGGGGCGTGGACGTGAGCATCAGCGGCTCGCAAAAAGGCTTGATGCTGCCGCCCGGCATCAGCTTTAACGTGCCGTCGGCCAAGGCGATTGAAGCCAGCAAAAAGGCCACGCTGCCCAAGGCTTTCTGGGCCTGGGACGAGATCATCGAGATGAACAAGGCCGGCTACTGGCCGTCCACGCCCAACACCAACTTGCTCTATGCGCTGAGCGAATCCTGCGACATGTTGCTTGAACACGGACTGCAGGCCGTGTTTGCCCGGCATCAGCGCTGGGGCGAGGGCGTGCGCGCCGCCGTCAAGGCCTGGGGACTGCAGATCCAGTGCGCCGATGCGTCGCTGTATTCGCCCGTGTTGACCGGCGTGATGACGCCCGAAGGCGTGGATGCCGATGCCGTGCGCAAGATCATTTACCAGCGCTTTGACTGTTCACTGGGCACCGGCCTGGGCAAGGTCAAAGGCAGGATGTTCCGCATCGGCCACCTGGGCGACTGCAACGACCTGACGCTGATGGCGGCCTTGAGCGGCTGCGAGATGGGTTTGAAGCTCTCCGGCGTGAAGCTGGCGGGCTCGGGCGTGCTGGCGGCGATGGATCACTTTTCAAGCCATGCCGCTGTTGTGCCAGAGCGCAGGGCGGCTTGAGCCGACAATCAATTTGCTATCAAATTAATAGCTGGTAGCGATTGTGCTGTAAGGTCTATAGGCCTTTTTGTTTAATTATGGAGACAAAATCATGCATCGTAGAACTTTTATCAATGCCACAACCGCCACGGTGGCCACACTGGCCGCACCCATGCTGTGGGCGCAGAACCTGCCTAGCGGGGCGATCCGCATCATCGTCGGCTTCGCGCCGGGCGGTGGCACCGACATTCTGGCGCGCGTCATCGCACAGAAGCTCTCGGTGATATGGAACACCACTGTGCTGGTCGAAAACAAGGCCGGCGCGGCCGGCATGATTGCCGCCGATTACGTCGCCAAGCAGCCCAGCGACGGCAGCACGCTGTTGATGGCACACATCAATAGCCATGCCATTGCGCCTGCATTGACGCCAAAAATGACCTACAACGTGGAGAACGACTTCACGCCTGTCGTGCTGGTGGGCGTGACGCCCAATTTGCTGATCTGCAATGAGCAGCAGCAGGCGCGCACCGTCAAGGACGTGGTCGAACTTTGCAGAAAGAATCCGGGCAAGATAAGTTTCGGTTCGGCCGGCAATGGTTCGGCGCAGCACCTGGCGCTGGAGATGTTCAAGCTGGCGGCCAAAATCGATGCCATTCATGTGCCTTACAAGGGCTCTGGCCCGATGCTGACCGATCTGATCGGCGGCCAGATCAACTACAGCTTTGACACCATGACAGCGGCCACGCCTCACGTCAAAAGCGGCAAGGCGATTGCCATCGCGCAAACACGCCAGAAGCGCGCCACGGGGCATCCGAATGTGCCCACCATGGCCGAATCGGGTTTTCCGGGCTTCGAGGCCACTACCTGGTATGGCCTGGTTGGTCCCGGTAAGCTGCCTGCGCCGCTAGCCAGACGCATGAACGAGGACATCAACAAGGTGCTGCAGATGCCCGACGTGGCTGAAAAGTTCGAGCAGTATGGCGCCGAGGATGGCGGCGGTTCGACTGAAAAGTTTGCGGATTTCATCAAGCTTGAGTCGAAGAAATGGGCCAAGGTCGTGAAAGAGGCCAATGTGAAGGGTGACGCATGAGTGGCATGGACAGCGGGGAAAAGCGCCCCCTGCCGCTTGCCGGCGTCCGTGTGCTGGACATCAGCCAGGTCATGGCCGGCCCGTATGCCTGCATGCTGCTGGCCGACCTGGGCGCCGACGTCATCAAGATCGAGCCGCCCGGCGGCGGCGACCAAACCCGTGGCGCCATGGGTTTCAAGATGAAGGGCCCCGATTCCATGGGCTTTCTCAACATGAACCGCAACAAGCGCAGCGTCGCGCTCAACCTCAAGTCCGATGCCGGACGCGAATTGCTGCTGCGTATGGTGAAGGACGCCGACATCCTGATCGAGAACTACCGTCCCGGCGCCATGAAGCGCCTGGGCCTGGGCTACGACGTGCTTAAGGAGATCAACCCACGGCTCATTTACACCAGCATTTCCGGCTTCGGCCAGACCGGTCCCTGGGCCGACCGCCCGGGCTTTGACTTGATGGCGCAGGCCATGTCCGGCGTGATGAGCGTGACCGGCTACCCGGGCGGCCCGCCGGTCAAGGCCGGCGTGCCGGTGGCCGACATCGGCTGCGCCCTGTTTGCGATTTACGGCACGTTGTCAGCCTACATCGGCGCCAAGACCACGGGCCAGGGCCAGTACATCGATGCGTCGCTGTTCGACTCGGCGCTGGCGTTTTCGGTCTGGGACATCTGCGACTACTGGGGCACCGGCAAGCCGCCCGAGCCGCTGGGAACGGCCAACAAGATGACCGCGCCTTACCAGGCCATGGCCAGCGCCGACGGCTATTTCGTGATGGGCGCCAACAACCAGAAGTTGTGGCTCAAGCTGTGCGCGTTGATTCATCGGCCTGATCTGGCCGAGGACGCGCGCTTTTCCACCATCTCGCTGCGGCTGGCCAACCGGGCCACGCTGGAGGAGGAGCTGGAGCGCAGCTTTCGCCAGCAGCCCAAAGATTACTGGGTAGACACGCTGCTGGCGGCAGGCATTCCGGCCGGCCCCATCCTCACCTATCCGCAAGCGTTCGAGAGCGAGCACGGCCGGGCGCGCGAAATGCGAATGGAGATTGACCACCCGATTGAAGGCACGGTGCCCAACATCGGCTTTGCGGTCAAGCTCTCGGGCACGCCGCAGCAGGTGCGCCGCCATCCGCCGCTACTGGGCGAGCACAACGCCGAAGTGCTGGCCGAACTGGGTATCAGCGCCGATGAGCAGGCCGAACTCGAAGCGCAGGGCGCGTTCGCGCCATGAGCGAAGGTACGACTCGCCTGAGCATCCAGGGCGGTGTGGCTTCGGTGACGTTTGACCGTCCCCGGGCGCGCAATGCCATGACCTGGGCGATGTACGAGCAACTGGGCAAGATCTGCGAGCAGTTGCAGGCCGATGCTGCGGTCCGCGTGGTCACGTTTCGCGGCGCCGGCGGTGAAGCCTTCGTGGCTGGCACCGACATCGAACAGTTCAAGGCCTTTCACAGTGGCGATGACGGCGTGGCCTACGAGCGGCAGATCGACCAGTGCATCCAGCAGTTGGAAACGCTGCGCATGCCCACTGTGGCCGCGATTGAGGGCTGGGCAATTGGCGGCGGCCTGGCGATTGCCACGGCCTGCGATTTCCGCATTGCGACGCCTGCGTCCCGTTTTGGCGTGCCGATTGCCAAAACATTGGGCAACTGTTTGTCGGTGGCCAATCTTGCCCGGCTGAGCGCCGTATTCGGGATACCGCGCGTCAGGCGCATGCTGATGCTGGCGGAGGTGCTTGTCCCCGAGGAAGCGCTGAATTGCGGTTTTCTGCTGCAGATCAGCGAGGCTGGCGAAATCGAAGCTGTGTTGGCCCGGCTGTGCGAACGTCTTGGGACGCTGGCGCCCGTCACGCAAAGCGTGTCCAAGGAAGGCCTGCGCCGGCTGGTGAGTCAGAACTCGCCGGCTGATGAAGATTTGATCCGCCGTTGTTATGGCAGCAATGATTTTCGGGAGGGCGTTGATGCGTTTGTGAGCAAGCGTCCTCCTGTCTGGAGCGGGGAATAAGCTGCGTCTAACAAGGCTGACCGAGCCCTTCTTCAGGCAGGCGGCGGCTCGGTCTTGGGTTTGTAGTCGCAAAAGGGCGCCACCGCGCATTGCCAGCACAGCGGCTTGCGCGCGATGCAGACATAACGCCCGTGCAGGATCAGCCAATGGTGGGCGTCCAGCAGGTACTCGGCGGGTACGCGCTGCATCAGCCTCATTTCCACTTCCACCGGGGTTTTACCGGGGGCCAGGCCGGTGCGGTTACTGACGCGAAAAATGTGTGTGTCAACCGCCATCACGGCCTCGCCAAAAGCCGAGTTCAGCACCACGTTGGCAGTTTTGCGGCCCACGCCGGGCAGGGCTTGCAGCGCCTCGAGCGTGCGTGGCACCTGCCCGCCGTGCAAGTCCACCAGCATGCGGCAGGCTTGCATCAGGTGTCTGGCTTTGCTGCGGTAAAGACCAATGGTCTTGATATAGCCCTCCAGACCTTCCGGCCCCAGATCAAGAATCGCCTGTGGCGTGTTGGCCTTCACAAACAGTTTGCGCGTGGCCTTGTTCACGCCCACGTCAGTGGCCTGCGCACTTAACAGCACGGCGGCCAACAGCTCAAACACGCTGGTGTATTCAAGCTCGGTCACCGGCATCGGGTTGGCGGCCTTGAGCGTCGCAAAAAAGGGCTCGATGTAGTCCTGTTTCATGGGGGCTGACAGCGCCGCCGCTCAGGCCAGGTGACGCAGTTCGCGCAGCGCCACCGAAACCGGTGCCAGGTCTGCGCTCTGGGTGCTGATGCTGGTCAGCATCTGGCGCAGGCGTTCAATCGACTGCGCGTTTTGGGCCTGCCAGGCCGCCAGATCTTCGCCACGCGACAACAGGCCTTGGGTGATCTGGCTGGCGATCGAATAAACGTCGTCGCGCGCGCTGCCACGGGCCTGGGTTTGCCACAGCGTGTCGGCGGGCAAGCGCTTGATTTCCGCGCGCCAGAGCGTCAGGCCGAGTTCGGCGTCCACACCAAAATAAGCGCGCGCCGCCTGCTCCAGCCCGGTACTGGCGTTTTGCGCCAGATCGACCAGGTCGAGTGCCGGGAAGATGAAATCGAGTGCTGACAGGTTTTGCGCCAGCGCCGGCGCCACGCCGGCCTGCACCAGTGCCTGCGTCGCCTGCTCCCAGCGCGAGTGGGCGGGTGCCGGCAGCCAGTCCGCCAGATGGGCGCGCAGCTCGCGCGCGGCCGGCTGGTAGCGCTCAATCAGAGTCGGCAGATCGGTGCTCTGGGTGCGCACGCGCAACATCCAGCGCGACGCGCGCTGGGCAATGGCCATCAGTTTTGACAGCAGGCTTAGCTGCAGTGTTGCCTCTATCTGGTAGTCCAGCGCGTCGATCTGATCCCACAGCGCTTCCAGGTCGAAGATTTCGCGCGCCAGTGTGAAGGCGCGAATCACGTCGGCCGCTGTCGCGCCCGACTCCGACGCGATGTAGTTGACGAAGGTCGCGCCGGTGCGGTTGAGCACCGTGTTGGTGATGACGGTGGCGATGATCTCGCGCTTGAGCGGGTGGCTGGCAATGGCCGCGCCGAATTTCTCGGTCAGAACCCTGGGGAAGTAGGCCTTGAGCGCACGGCTGTAGTACGGGTCGTCCGGCAAGTTGCTGGCCAACAGCTCGTCGAACACCGACATCTTGGCGTAGGCCAGCACCACCGCACCTTCGGGTGCCGTGAGTCCGGACTTCTTGGCCTTGCGCAGCGCAATTTCTTCGTCGCTGGGCAGAAACTCCAGCGCGCGGTTCAGGCGCCCGGCATTTTCAAGCCACTGCATCAGCCGTTGCTGCCCGTCCAGCACGTACAGCGGGCGATGGCTGGCGACGTTGAGCGCCTGCGTCTGGTAGTAGTTGTCGGTCAGCACCAGCAGGCCAACCTCGTCCGTCATCGAGGCCAGCAGGTCGTTGCGCTGCTTCAGCGTCAAGTCGCCCGCTTCCACCACGCTGCCCAGCAGGATCTTGATGTTGACCTCGTGGTCGGAGCAGTCAACACCGGCCGAGTTGTCGATGGCATCGGTGTAGATCAGGCCGCCCTTGCGCGCATATTCGACGCGGCCGTTTTGCGTGCAGCCCAGGTTGCCGCCCTCGGCCAGCACCTTGCAGCGCAGCTCGTTACCGTTGACGCGATACGCGTCGCCGGCCTTGTCGCCCACCTGGGCGTGACTCTCAAAACTGGCTTTGACATAGGTGCCGATACCGCCGTTGTAGAGCAGGTCCACTGGCGCCAGCAAGATGGCCCGCAGCAACTCGACCGGGGCCAGCTCGGCGGCCTCGATGCCCAGCGCGGCGCGGGCTTGCGGGCTCAAGCGGATGGCCTTGGCCGAGCGCGCATACACGCCGCCACCCAGGGAAATCAGGCTTTTGTCGTAGTCGTCCCAGCTTGATTGGGGCAGCGCAAACAGGCGCTGCCGCTCGGCAAAAGAGCGCGCCGCATCGGGCGTGGGATCGATAAAGATGTGGCGGTGGTCAAACGCCGCCACCAGCCCGATGTGCTCGGACAGCAGCATACCGTTGCCAAACACGTCGCCCGACATGTCGCCGATGCCCGCCACCGTGAACGGCGTCGTTTGGGTGTTGATCGACAAGGAGCGGAAGTGGCGCTTGACGGATTCCCAGGCGCCGCGCGCCGTGATGCCCATTTTCTTGTGGTCGTAGCCGACCGAGCCGCCCGAGGCAAAAGCGTCCCCCAGCCAGAAGCCATAGTCGGCCGACACACTGTTGGCAATGTCGGAAAAGGTGGCCGTGCCCTTGTCGGCCGCCACCACCAGGTAGGGGTCGTCCTCGTCATGCCGCACCACATTGGCCGGCGGCACCACCGTGCCCTTCACCACGTTGTCGGTCAGGTCCAGCAGGCCCGAGAGAAAGAGCTTGTAGCAGGCCACGCCCTCGGCCTGATATGCGGGCCGGTTGCTGGACGGCGGGGCGTTCTTGAGCACGAAGCCGCCCTTGGATCCAACCGGCACTATCACGGTGTTCTTGACCTGCTGGGCCTTGACCAGCCCCAGCACTTCGGTGCGGAAGTCTTCCCGGCGGTCAGACCAGCGCAGGCCGCCGCGCGCCACCTTGCCGCCGCGCAGATGCACGCCTTCGACGCGCGGCGAATAGACCCATATTTCAAACAGCGGCTTGGGCTCGGGCACGCCGGGCACTTCGCGCGGGTTGAGCTTGAGCGCCAGGTAAGGTTTGGCTTGGCCGGTCGCAGTTTGTTGCCACGCGTTGGTGCGCAGGGTGGCACGCAGCGTAAGAAAGAACTGGCGCAGGATGCGGTCTTCGTCCAGGCTGGCCACCGCGCCCAGATCGGCCTCGATCTGCTGCGTTAGCCGTTGCTGGGCTTCATCGCGATTACCGGGAAGGGCCGGGTCGAAGCGCGCGTTGAACAGCTCCAGCAGTCTTTCTGCAATGCCCGCGTTGTTATTCAGCGTGGCCTCGATGTAGCTTTGGCTGAAGGCAAAACCCAGTTGCTTGAAGTAGCGCGTGTAGGCGCGCAGCACGGCAATGGCGCGCGCGTCGAGTGCCGTCGTCAGCACCAGCCGGTTCAGGTCGTCGCTTTCCACCTCGCCGCGCCAGGCTTGCGCAAACAGGTCTTCAAAGCGGGCCCTGACAGTGGCCAGATCGGTACTGGCCGGCAGTTGCAAGCCCAGGTCGTGAATCCACAGGTTGTCGCTGCCGATTTGATAGGGATGCTCGTCAAGCACCCGGGCGCCCATGCGCTCTAGCACCGGCAGCGAGTCCGACAGCGGGACTTTGGAGGTGTTGTAGATCTTCAGCCGCAGCAGGCCTTCGCCGGCGTCAAGCGGGCGGTACAGCTTGACCGCCAGCGGCGAGGCGGGGCTCAGGCTGGCCAGCATGTCGGCGTCTTCAGCCGCCACCGCCGCAGAAAAATCCTCACGGTAGGCCGTGGGGAATGAACTGGCAAAGCGGTGCGCCAGCGCCAGCCCCGGCCCCTCGCCGTGCAAGCGCAGCAGTTCGCTGGTGCATTCGTCTTCCCAGCGCTCGGCCAGCCGCGCCAGCCGCGCCTCAAGCGCGCGCAGGTCAACGCTCATGGGCGCGCGCTCTTTGGCGCGCACCAGGTAGTGGATGCGCGCCAGCGGGTTGTCTGTCAGCATGGGCGTGAATTCGAGCGACTGGCCGTCCAGCGCCGCCATCAGCTCGTTGCCAATCTTCACGCGCAGCTCGGTGTTGTAGCGGTCACGCGGCACAAAGACCTGGGCTGAGGTAAAGCGGCCAAACGGGTCGCGGCGCAGGAACAGCCGGGTGCGCTGGCGCTCTTGTAGCCGCAAGATGCCGATGGCATGCTCGGCCAACGTGGCGGTATCGATCTGGAACAATTCGTCGCGCGGGTAGACGTCGAGGATGGACTGCAGCGACTTGGCGGCGTGGCTCTCAGGCACCACCCCCGCGCCGGCGATCACGTCGGCCGCACGCCGCCGCACCTGCGGAATATCGGTCACAGCGGCGGCATAGGCGGTCGAGGTGTAAAGCCCCAGAAAACGGGCCTCGCCGACTATCTTGCCGCTGTCGTCAAAGCGCCTGACCGCGATGTAGTCCAGCCAGGCGGGACGGTGCACGGTGGCGCGCGTCATGGCCTTGGTGATCAGCACCAGTTCGTCGGTTGCCAGCAAGGCCACGGCCTCTGGCGGCAGGCGCGACGCCGCCGTTTGCGGCACGCCGCGCAGTATACCCAGGCCAGAGTCGGGCCGCGCGATCAGGCTGACGGTGTCGCCATCGCGCTGCATGTCATAGTCGCGCGCACCCAGAAAAGTGAAATGCCGGTCTTGCAGCCAACGCAAAAATTCAAGGCCTTCCTGCTTGCTGGTGGACGACAGCTGCGAGCGCTCCACCTCCGATTCCAGGGCCTGAACCCGCTCAATCATGGCGCGCCAGTCCTGCACCGCGGCCCTGACGTCGCCCAGCACCCCGTCCAGATCACGGCCCAGCGCATCGCGATCTGCGGCGCCCAGAATGCGGTCGCATTCCACCATGATGAGCGACTCGATAGGCGCGTCTGGTGCGGTGGCGCTGCCGCCCGCCACGCTGCTGACCGTCTCTGGACGACCCTGCGCATTGCGGGCCACGCGCAGCAGGGGGTGCACGATCCAGTGGGCCGTGCGGCCACTGCGGTTGATCGCCATGGTGACCGAATCGACCAGGAAGGGCATGTTGTCGTGCACGATCTGGACCGAGGTGTGGTCGCTGACAAAACCGTCTTCTCCCAGCGTCGGGTTGAACACCCGTATCCGGGCGCTCTGGCTGGCGCGGGGCGCATCCAGCAAACGCCAGTGGGCGCTGGCAATGCCAAACAGCGTGGCCGGCCCGCGCGCAAGAATTTCGTCCGGGTCGGTGTTTTCAAAGTAGGCCGAGACAAACTCGGAAAGCCGTTTGGTATTGGACCCGGCATGCTCGGCGGTATAGGCCAGCAGATCTGCAAGCGGTGAGTGGTTCATGGTGTCTCCGGCGGTTGTTTTCTTGTTTTCGTTCTTTGTAAGAACGGGTACGGAAGGGGACGAATGGGTACGAAGATTCTAGGCCTGCCGGTGGTCTGGGGATGACTTCCGCAGGGGCAAAGCATGGTCTCATGCCGGAGTTGCATCGGCTGTGGCCACGGGCCCGCGTCGGCGGCTGTCGCCTGGAACTTTGCGCGGAAACTTTGGTTACCATGGTCCGCTACCCCTTTCTCAATTCATCCCTAACTTTTCTCTACTGGGCTCCCATGCAATTTGCCGACCGCCTCAACAACGTAGAAACCTCCGCCATCCGCGAGCTGTTCAAGCTGCTAGGCAAGCCCGGCATCATCAGCTTTGCCGGCGGCTTTCCAGACAGCGCCATGTTCGACGTGGCCGGCATCAAGGAGGCGGTGAACCTGGCGCTGACGCAAGAGCCCGGCGCCGCGCTGCAATACGGCGCCACCGAAGGCTACAACCCGCTGCGCGAACAACTCTCCGCCTTCATGAAAAGCAAGGGCGTAGACGTCAGCCCCGAGGGCCTGATCGTCACCACCGGCAGCCAGCAGGCACTTGATTTGCTCGGCAAAACCATGATCAGCCCCGGCGACAAGGTGATAGTCGAAGCGCCCACCTTTTTAGCCACCATCCAGTGCTTTCGCCTTTATGGCGCAGAACTGATCAGCGCGCCGATAGACGCCGACGGCGTGAAGACCGACGAACTCGAAAAACTCATCGCCGAACACAAGCCAAAGTTTGTCTACCTGATCCCCACCTTCGGCAACCCCAGCGGCGCCACGCTAAGCCTGGAGCGCCGCAAAAAGGTGCTGGAGCTGGCCGTGAAGTACCAGACGCTGATCGTCGAAGACGACCCCTATGGCGACCTCTACTTCAATAAAGCGCCGCCGCCGAGCATCCTGTCACTCAGCAAAGACGTGCCCGGCAGCCGTGAATTGATCGCGCACTGCGGCAGCCTGAGCAAAGTGCTAAGCCCCGGCCTGCGCGTAGGCTGGATGATTGCCCCGGCCGAACTGCTGGCCAAAGCCACCATGTGCAAGCAGTTCAGCGACGCGCATACCAGCACGTTTGCCCAAGCGACCGCTGCGCATTACTTGAAGGCCGGGCGCATGCCCGCCACGCTGGCGAATGTGCGCAAGGTGTATGGCGAGCGGGCTGTTGCGATGGGCGCCGCGCTGAAACGCGAACTGGGCGACGCAATTGAGTTCACGCAACCGCAGGGCGGCTTATTCTTTTGGGTGCGGTTGACGGGGGCCGGCGGCAATACGAAAGACGCCGGCGAGTTTGCCAAGCGCGCGATTGAAAAGGGCGTGGCCTTTGTGCCGGGGGCGCCGTTTTATGCGGCTGATCCGGATGTGGCTACTTTCAGGCTCAGCTTTGCTACTGCGGATGTTGGGAAGATTGAAGAGGGCGTCGGGAGGTTGGGGAAGGCGATTTAAGCAGCTGCTCTGGCATTGTTGAATCCGCCTTAATGGTCGTGGTCGAGCCCAGCATGGGGAGCCAATTACTTGGGGATGGGGCGTTCTTATAGTGAGTGCCCTTTTTGCTGTGGCGTTTTGGCAAAGCCACTTTCCGCCGTGCATGAATGGCGTGTGATACGCGTCGCCGCAGCCAGCTCTTCATGCGCTCGTCATCGAATTAGATGAGAGTAGTTGTAGTGAACCCCTTACTATGTGTTCTTTGTATTTATAGCCCCCGTGTTATATGAACGGGGCGAAACCATGGAGGATTCAAATGCTCAGAAACGTTGCAAAGCATCACGGTGGAGGATGCGTCATGCTCGGACGCAAGTCGAGTGAAGGGACTATTGATGTGATTGGGAGTGCATTCTTATGCCATGCTAAAGGCTACTTGCTGACATGTGCGCATTCCATCAACCTAACCGATCAGCTTTGTTTTATTCCACCACTGCCGATCGATCAGTTCAATCCATCCCATTTGGAGCGTGTTAACGCTATATCAGTGACCGTTGCCCAATATGACGCCGTTAACGATGCCGCACTACTAAGAATTGCTGAGTCTGCTACCGCCCTTGTACCGGCGAACTTATTCGGCGATGAAGACCAGACACCGGTAGGCGCAAGCATTTGTTATCTAGGTTTTCCGTATGCCCATTCCGGGCAGCACGCACTTAAGGTGTCGGGCGGTGTAATCAGCTCGAAAGTCATTTCTGCTGCTGGTACGAAACAGTTTCAGTTCGACGCCATGGTTGAGGCAGGTAATAGTGGTGGCCCCTTAATTGATGTCGGCACAGGTCAAATCATCGGAATCGTTAGCGGTAGATTCAGTCCCACGGGTAATGGTGGCGGAATCCGAATTGGGAACCATGCCCTCGGAACCGAGAGCACTATTTCATACGCCACGGCCATCCGCTATGGACTGCAACTCATGAAAAGTGAGGGCCTAAATGGATGAGCTAACTTTTGATGCTGACAAGTTTCGGGAGGTGATCGCTGATCTGGTTCCTGCCCACCAGCGGATTCAAGTGACATCTGCCCTCGACTTGAAAGACCCGACGGAAGCTGACTTTGATCGATTAGGAACGGCGCTTACCGGAGAACAAGCGAATGCTGGTTTCCTTTTTTTGACGTCGACAGGAAATTCCTCGGGTAATAGTTTATGGTCAGCCATAAAAGGTGAAATTTATGACCTTTTCTGCACGAATTCCACAAGATACTCTGGAGAGCGAGCGGACGGACTACTTACTATCAAGAACACCATCACGGTGATCGCTACAGCCGTAGCCGCGTCATTCCATCTGGCACTCGGGGTAGTAGTGGGCGCTGTAACTTTGGCATTGATGTGCTTCCTCAAAGTCGGACGAAACGCTTGGTGTCTAGTCAATCACCCCGGCCCTATGGTGAGCGCTTAATATCGCCCGTCAATCCGAACCTCCCAGTTCTCATCATCAACAGGCTTGGGGCGCCAGCAGTGGCTCGAACTAAAAAGAAGTCACCGGGAGCAATTCGGTCATATTGTCTTGGCAGAGTTCGAAGCCGGCGGCTTGTGCCGTGATTTCAGCATATGGAGGCTTATTGGGGGCTCCAAGTGCCCTCAAGCCGCTAGCTTCGCACTCGCCAGCCGGTTCAAACTAACCCCTTGCTCCGCCGCCATCAATGCCAGGTTGCGGTGAAGCTGCGGCGGTATGCTAACCCTGAACTGACCGCTGTAATGCTTTTCAGCCGTGGGCACGGGCACGGGCTCATTACTGGCCTGCATGTCGGCCACCACGTCGGCGACGACTTTTCCAATATTTTTGAACGCGGCCTCAGGGGTTTTTGCCAGCCAGCTTAGCGAAGGAAATTCAGCGCACAGACCCAGATGCTCGTCGTCTTCGAGCGACCATGAGACGCGGTAGGTGTAGTGGTTGATGTTCATGATTTACCTTTCAGTTTGTCAATGGATTGCAGGACTTGCCGGACCTGGTAAGGCTTGGCCTTGCCTTTCGGGTTCTGGATATTGGCAGCTGCAGGGCAGCTTCAATTTCTATCGAAGTTACTGAGGTTTATCTAAGTTACTGCGATTTATCGTTGTTACTGGAGAAATGGATAACTTTTTCCCCGTGCTTTTGCGATGTCCGCAGATCACGATGATTGAGTCGTCGGCGAAAGCTGAGTGCTATAAAAATAATAGCTTCTCTAGCCCGATCCACTCGGTCTAGAGCCCTATTTAATCTAAAAATCAGCCAAAACTCCAATTCAGCCAGCCTCAATCCCGAATCAAACCCGCGATGGCGGCGCTGCAGGAGATGACGAAGCAACAGGCCGCAACGCAATCCACGCAATCAGCGCCAGCAAAGCCACCTGCAGCGGCAGCCGCAACACCAGCGCCCAGTAAGGCACAGACGGAAAAAGCCCAGGCTGCTGCAGCATGTAGATGTGCGCCGGGGTCACCGCCAGCGTCAGGGCGAACAGTCCCCAGGCGGCGGCGCGCCGGCTGGGCGGCCACAGCAGGGCAACGGCGCCCAGCATTTCGAAAGCGCCGCTGACCAGCACCGCGCCGCGCGGCCAGGGGATGTAGGGCGGCACGATGCGCATTTCGGCTTCGGTGAAAACGAAGTGCGCGATGCCGCCCAGCAAGAACCACAGAAAGATGAAGGCCAGGGCGGCGCGACTGGCGCGGCGTGATGGCATGCGCACTATGGCTCCCGTGCTGGCCGTTCGCAAACCATCAGCATGGCCACGCGATCGAGCGTTTGCAATTGCCGCACCGCGCGAAAGCCGGGCTGCTCATGGCAGCGGATCGCGCGCATTCAAGGCTCAATTCTTACTCCAGACCGCCAACTCGTAGCCGTCCGCATCCTTGAAGTGAAAGCGACGCCCGCCCGGAAAGGAATAGATCTCGCGGCAGATAGCGCCGCCGGCCGCCAGCACGCTGTCGCGCGCGGCTTCGAGTTTGTCGGCATAGAGGATGACCAGCGGGCCGCCGACGGGCGAGGGCGGCTCCATCGTCGTCAGGCCGCCTTTCATCGCGCCGTCCGAAAACTCGGCGTACTGCGGGCCGTAATCGGTAAAGGTCCAGCCGAAAGCCTGGCCGTAAAAGGCTTTGGCCTGGTCCAGGTCGCGCACGTTCAGCTCGATGTAGTTGATGCGGCAGTTTTCAGGCAAGGAGGGCATAGCAAATCCTTGGTGGTCGCAGTCTGTATTTTCTTCACAGATCAGCCAGCGGCCAGTCGCTGAAGGGGAAGGGTAAGGCTTCGGTGGCGAAGGATACAAAGGCCGCGATCTGCGCCAGGTAGCGGCCCACGCTGCGGCCAAAACCTTGCAGGCGCGGGTTGGGTGCGTCGCTGAAGATGGCAAACACCAGTTGCAGCAGGGCGACAGCGATCAGCACCCAGGTGGCCAGCTGGAAGGCAATACACATTAGCAGCATCAGCAGGGCGCGCAGCCAGAGTTTGCGCGGTGCAATGGTGACCAGGGCGTTGTCTGTCATGGCGGCATCCTTCAGGTTGGGTTAAATAGCGGCCGCTCACCACTGGTTGCGCAGCTCCCGCAGCTTTGTGAATACGGTTTTGGCGTCTGGCTGGTCCGGCAGGTCGGGGAAGTTTTCGCGCAGCCTGGCGATGACGCTGGCGCTGCTCAGGCGAAAGAAGGTGTTGATTAGCTTTTCTTGCGCCAGCGTGGTGACGGCGGAGCGCGCCGGGTCATGGTCGGTCACGCTTGGCAGCAGGGCTTTTGCGGCGGCGTTGTCGGGCTCGCGCGCCAGGGTGAATTTGAGGTTGTTCTCGATGTAGTCGTGGCCGGGATAGACCAGGGTGTTGTCGGGCAGCCGGGCCAGTTGTTCCGCGAAGGTGGCATACATGGCGTTGATGTCGCCACCGTTGTGCACGTTGCCGGCGCCGGCGTTAAACAGCGTGTCGCCCGAAAACAGCGCGGGCTGCTCGGTGTGCGAGCGCAGGCAGACATGGCACAGGGTGTGGCCGGGCGTGTCCAGGCATTCGAGTTCTACCGTTTTGCCTACTTTGATTACGTCGCCGGCTTTGACGCCCCGGTCCACGCCGGCGATGCGCCCGCCGGCGCGGTGATGGGCGATCAGCTTGGCGCCGGTGGCCGCGATCACGGCTTCGTTGCCGCCGGTGTGGTCGTGGTGCTCGTGGGTGTTGAGAACCTGGGTGATCTGCCAACCCTTGACCTTAGCGGTGGCCAGCGTTTTTTCATGGTCCAGCGGGTCAATCGCAAGCGCTTCGCCGGTCTCGGGGCAGGCGATCAGGTAGTTGAAGTTGCGGTAGGCGTTGGCGGTCCAGATGCGTTCGACGATCATCGCGGGCTCCAGGGAGTGGTTGCGGGTAAGCAGTTCATTCTAGGACCTGCCCCGCGGCGCTGGCGCACGGCGTCGGCCAGCTGTTCCAGCACGGCCACGGTGGCGTCCCATCCTATGCAGGCGTCGGTCACGCTCTGCCCATAACGCAGGCCCTGGCGGCCAGCGACGATGTCCTGCCGGCCTTCGACCAGGTGGCTCTCAATCATCAGGCCACAAATGCCGATGGAGCCGCTGGCGACCTGCTGCGCGATGTCGGCCGCAACGGCGGGCTGCCTGGAATAGTCCTTGTTGCTGTTGCCGTGGCTGCAGTCGATCATCAGCCGCGCCGGCAGGCCGGACTGGGCGAGCGCTGCAGTGGCGCGGGCCACGCTGGCGGCCTCGTGGTTGGGCCCGTCGCTGGCGCCGCGCAGCACCAGGTGGCCGTCGGGGTTGCCGGTGGTGGTGATGACGATGGCTTTGCCTTCAAGTGAAATGGTCGGAAAGCGGTGCGACTGGGCGGCCACATGGATGGCGTCTATGGCGGCGGCCACGCTGCCGTTGGTGGCGTTTTTAAAGCCCACAGGCGCCGACAGGGCCGAAGCCATCTGCCGGTGCAGCGGGCTTTCGACCGTGCGCGCGCCAATGGCGCCCCAGGTCAGCAGCTCGGCGTAATACTGGGGCGTCACCAGGTCGAGGATTTCCGAGGCGGCCGGCACCTGCAAACGCGCGCACTCCAGCAAGAGGCGCCGGGCGGCCCGCAGCCCTTCGCCAATGTCGCCCTGGCCGTCCAGGCCCGGGTCGTAAATCAGGCCTTTCCAGCCCATGCGGGTGCGCGGTTTTTCAAAGTAAACGCGCATCACCAGCAGCAGCGAATCGCCAAGGCGGCTGGCGACCTGGCGCAGCTGGGCCGCATACTCCAGCGCCGACGCGGGCTCGTGCACCGAGCAGGGGCCGACCACCACCAGCAGCCGCTCATCTTCGCCGCGCAGGATGGCGCGGGTGGCGACGCGCGACGCAGCGATAAACGCGGCCTCGGCCTCGCCCGCCGGCAGTTCGGCACGCAGCAGCCGGGGCTCCGGCAGCGGGTCTGCGCGGGCAATGTGAACGTCCGAGATGGGTGTCGGCATGAAAACTCCGTGGTTGAATCGATTTCTTGAGACCGTTACTTTATAGCCCACGCCAGTTGAAAGGTGGAAGGTGGAAGGTGGAAGGTGGAAGGGTGACAGGTGAGTCTGAACCTGATTTGGCATCCGCGTTGGCTGATGACTGCCTCGCGCGCATGAACAGCGGGCCAAACCGGCAATAACTGCCGTTGCTGGACTGCTATAAAAAAAGGAGCTGCTCCCGCCCGTCCCTATTGGGCTGCAGCCCGATTTACCCTGATTTTATGGCTGCAGCTGCCGCTTGTCGCCTTCCTTGCAACAACTGCCTGGCTTTTGATCCATATCAACGTCGAAGCGCGTCCCGCTACTAATATGGTTTCATGCACTCCATGACCGCCCGTGCCGGCTTCCACGTAGCGCTGGCCCCTTCGCTGATCCGCCGCGTCGCGTTCGCAGCCTTCGTGGCTGCGGCGACGTGGGCCCAGGCGCAGCCTGCGCCTGAAGCGGTTTCAACGCGCGGCCAATTGCTGTACTCGACCCACTGCATCGAGTGCCACACGACGCAGATTCACTGGCGCGCCCAGAGGCAGGCGTATGACTGGGTCACGCTGAAGGCGCAGGTGCGTCGCTGGCAGGGAACTACGGGCCTGGGCTGGAGCGAGGCCGACATTGATGACGTGGCCCGCCACCTCAATGACACGATCTACCAGTTTGCGCGACCAGTGAGTAGTGTCGGCAGCAAGCCCGGGGCTTGATCCGGCATCCAGGCTGCATGACTCACCGGTGCGGGTGGGCAGAGCTGGTCCGAGTTCGTTCATCGCGTGCTATGAAAATAATAGCTGCTAACGCCCGTACTGTATAGGCTAGCGGCATATTTGATGTCTAAATTGCACCAGCTGCCGTGCCAAGAGCCTGATTTGGCCTGGTCAATCCGGAAAAACGGGGTTGATGCGTTATTACGGCGCTGTCACCACGCTACTGCGCCGCCTGAGACACCAGTACCGGCATGTCGCGGTACAGCTCGGGCATCATGGTTTTGAGGTTGGCGATTTTTGGCAGGTCAAAGCGCGCGATGTAGGGCTGGCGCGGGTGCAACGTGGCGTAGTCCTGGTGGTAGCCTTCGGCCGGGTAGAAGGCCAGCGGTGGCGCCAGCGGCGTGAGCTGGGTCACGATCTTGCCGGGGAACGCCTTGGCGGCTTCCAGCTGCGCGATGTAGCGCTCGGCCACCTGCTTCTGGCTATCGTTCTGGTAAAAAATGGCAGAGCGGTATTGCGTGCCCGAGTCCGGCCCCTGGCGGTTCAACTGGGTCGGGTCGTGCACGACGGAAAAGTAAATCTGCAGCAGCTTGCCGTAAGAAACCAGCTTCGGGTCGTAGGTGATGTGGACGGCTTCGGCGTGCCCGGTACGGCCCGAGCCGATCATGCTGTAGCTGGCGGTGGCCTTGTCGCCGCCGGCGTAGCCGGAGACGGCATTGAGCACGCCCTGGGTGTGCTGAAACACCGCCTGCACCCCCCAGAAACAGCCGCCGGCAAACACGGCGATTTCCGGCGCGGCCGGCGCGGCAGTGGCGGAAGTGGCGGAGTCAAACGCCGGGGCGGGCAGCTTGACGGCCGCTTCGGTTGCCGCACTGCTGCTGATGCCGCCGCCCACGCCTGCACCCGCGTAGACCCAGGCCGACATGGCGATCACGCCGCCGACCATCAGGATTAACGAGTTGCGCATGATCACGTCGCCTTGAAGTTCATGGCCACGCCGTTCATGCAATAGCGCAGGCCGGTCGGTTTGGGGCCGTCGTCAAACACATGGCCCAAGTGCCCGCCGCAGCGCTGGCATAACACTTCGGTGCGCTTCATGAACAAGGTGGTGTCGCTTTCTTCCACCACCGCCTTGTCCAGCGGCTGCCAAAAGCTGGGCCAGCCAGTGCCACTTTCAAACTTGCTGGCAGATGAAAAAAGGGGCAGGGCACAGCCCGCGCAGCCGTAAACGCCGGCGCGCTTTTCCTGGTTCAAAGGGCTGCTGTGCGGGCGCTCGGTGCCGGCCTTGCGCAGGACGCGGTACTGGTCGGGCTGCAGCAGTTTTCCCCATTCGGCGTCGCTGCGCGTGACTTCATAACTTGGCGCCGCATGTGCGGGGCCGCTAGAGAACAGGCTACGCACGCCGGCAAGCGCTGCGGAAACAGTGCCAAGGCCTAGCAGCGTATTTAGAACATTTCTTCGGCTCATCATGGAGTTTCCTTTTGCTGGACCCATTGTGGCTTTGCTGTTGGTCAGTGTGGCGCGGTGTTTCTTACAGTCGCGACGCCAACAGGGCCAATTGGCGGCCAGCGAGCGACACAGAGCGACGCCAGGGCCGGCATTCTGGGAAAATCACAGCTGTCTGCTTAACGAAAACCTTTTATGCCCCTGCCTGCACCCCAAGCCCGAACCCACCTGCACACCCGCGCCGTCGTCTTTCGCGGCTACCACCGCGAGGACGGCCTGTGGGACATCGAGGCCGAACTGAGCGACACCAAAACCTATGCGCTGCAGCCTTTCGAAAGCCGCGACATGCCGGCGGGCACCCCGATTCACGGCATGTCCATCCGCGCCACACTGGACGACCAGCTGACGATTCGGGCGATCGCCAGTTCAAGTGACCACACGCCGTTTGCCGAATGCGGGCAAGGCACCGACCCGATGCAGCAGATGGTGGGCGTAACCATGGGGCCGGGTTGGCGCCAGGCCATAGAGCGGGCGCTGGGCGGCGTGCGCGGCTGCACGCATTTGCGCGAATTGCTGTTTAACATGGCAACGGCGGCCTACCAGACCATTCCCATATACCGCGACCGCTTGCGCCGCCAAGCCGGCCTGCCCGAGCCGCAAAGCGCCGAGCCGCCCTCACCGCCGTTTCACCTTGGCAAATGCATCGCCTGGGATTTTGATGGTGCGGCGGTGCAGCGCCACCACCCCGAGTTTGCGGGCTGGCAGCCGCTGAAGCGCAAAGTTTGAGCGGATCAAACTGGCGGCTTGCACCGTGATTTCGGGTGCTGCTGGCATCCGGTGATGGAGTCGCCAGTGGGCTCTGCCTGCTATGAAAATAATAGCTGCTTACGCCCGCACCATATAGGCTACAGGCCTATTTAGTCTAAATATTCGGCCAAACCCGAGGTTCAGACCGTCTAGAGCCCGTTACTGCCGGCTACGCGTCTGGCGTCAAGCTGGCAGGACACTTCAACGCCGGTGCGCCTGCCGTCCGGATCAGAGGATGGCGTGGAGCAGGTAAAACGCGTTGTCTTTCAGCTTGTGCCACAGCCCGCGTTTCTTCCACGCCTCGAGCTTGATTTCCTTGCACTTCGGCGTGTACTTTTCGAAGACAGCATCAAGCCGCTGCGCCACGGCGGCGTCCAGAATGCCTAGGGTAATTTCGTCGTTGGTGTCAAAAGACCGGTCGTCAAAATTGCTCGAACCGATGGCGCTCCAGACGCCATCGACGGTCATCACCTTCTGGTGCAGCAGTGTGTGCGGGTATTCGAACAGGCGCACGCCGCAGCGCAGCAGCTTTTCGAAGTTGCGGTGGCCGGCGTGCTGCACCATGGGGTTGTCGGAGCCGCTGGTCGAGGGCATCAGTACGCGCACGTCGACACCACGCTTGACGGCTTCGCCAAATGCGTCTATCGCTTCGGGCTTGGGAATGAAATAGGGGTTCTGAATCCAGATGCGCTTGCGCGCCAGGCAGATGGCGGTGTGGTGAAGAATCTTCACGGCTGGCGCCGAGCCTTCCGGCTTCGCGTAGGCCGCATGAATCGTCACGTTGCCTGCCGCGGCTAAGTGAGGAAACACCGCGTCGCCGACGAACAGTTCGCCGGTTTGTCCGCCCCAGTTTTCGCTGAACGCGGCCTGCACGCTGTGCACGATGGGGCCGTGCAAGCGCACACTGAGGTCGCCGTAGTGTTCATGGTCCTGGGCGTCACCGAGCCAGCTGTCGACGATGCAATGGCCGCCGACGAAGGCTTCGCGGCCGTCAATGACCACGAGTTTTCTGTGATCGCGGTCGTTCAGCACGCCGATATTGCGAAACTTTTTTTCATGGAAGAAGGCGAGCTTGCAGCCGGCTTCTACCAACTGGCGACAAGCCGCTTCGCCCATTCTCCTGGAACCGGTCGCATCCAGAAGAACCCGCACTATTTTGCCGGCGCGCGCCCGCTCCGACAGCGCGTCGGCCACGCGCTGGCCCAGCACCCCTTCTTTCCATAAAAACGTTTCGAAGTGCACCGACTTCTGGGCGGCACCGATGCGCCTCAACAGCACCTCAAAAAAAGCACCGTTCTCAAGAACTTCGACCGAATTGCCGACAACGGTTGTGCTCAGTGTCAGGCCGGCAAGGGACGGAATAAGCTCGGCGATGGACGAACCACCTTCGATGCGCAGCTTCGGGCTGCGATGACGTCTGATGGACCAGATGACAATTACCAGCAGTGCGGCGACGCCAAAAAACACCAGCGCGGGAACGAAGGACAGTCCGCCTGGAAAGAAATCGGTCATCGTAGAAACACTCCATGTTGAGGAAAGGCAGGGCTGAAATGCGGCGTCGGTTCAGGTTCATTATGTGTGCCCGGTTGCAGGGCGTGGCGGCACGCCTGCTGCTGATCCGGCGGACTTGCCCCTTCCCGCCTGGAACGGCTCGGTGCGTCAAAATTGCACTATGAGCCTGCGCCGGGCATGAGGCCCGGGAATCCGCAGACTGCTATTGAATTAATAGCTGGTAACGCAATGAGTAAGAGGGCTGCAGACGTATTTGACTAACAAAACGACTCTGGTGGCAGATCGCTGCCGGCAGTTAGTGGTGAGTGCAGCCGCGCCGCGCCTCAGGCCGGGCGCAGCACCTTGGCCACCGGGTTGCTGCGCAGCCGGAATGCGTCGGGCATGCCAGAGCCCAGCAGGGGCCGCAGGTAGAGCCGAAACGCATCGGTCACGTCGGTGCCGCTGGCCGAGATGAATTCATCCTCCATCACCCGCGTTTTACCGGCCACGGCCTCCAATGACAGCAGTTCGTAGTCGACCGAATAAAAGCCGGTGCGTTTGATGGCGACCGAACCGTCGCGCTGGCCGCTCATGGCGAACTGCACAGCTTTTTCACCAACCTCGCGTGCTTCGCGCTGGTCGACATCAGAAACGCAGCCGATAAATGAGCGCTGCACGTAGCCCAGGGTATCGCCGCGCACGCGCTTGATGCCCAGCTGGCCCTTGATTTCTTCGCACAGCAGGTCGGCCAGCGCGCCGCTGCCGGACAGCTGCACGTTGCCGTGGGCATCGTGTTCGAGGTTCTTGGCAAGGCTGCTGGCAATCAGGTTGCCCGACGCGTCGTGTATGCCCTCAGACACCGCCACCACGCAGCGCCCGAGTCGCTGATAGGTGGCCTTGACATCGGCCAGGAAGTCGGCCATCACGAAGGTGCGCTCTGGCAGGTAAATCAGGTGCGGGCCGTCGTCGGAAAATTTTCTGCCCAGCGCGGAAGCGGCGGTTAAAAACCCGGCATGGCGCCCCATCACCACGGCTACATACACGCCGGGCAGGGCGGCATTGTCCAGATTGGCGCCGGCAAAGGCTTGCGCCACAAAGCGCGCGGCCGAGGGGAAGCCCGGCGTATGGTCGTTGCCGACCAGGTCGTTGTCTATGGTCTTGGGAATGTGCACGCAGCGCAGCGGATAGCCGGCCTTGTGCGCTTCGGCGCTGACGATGCGCACCGTATCGGACGAGTCGTTGCCGCCGATGTAGAAGAAGTGGCCGATCTGGTGCGCCTGCAGCACCTTGAAGATCTCTTGGCAATACTTGGCGTCGGGCTTGTCGCGTGTCGAGCCCAGCGCGGAGCCCGGCGTGCTGGCGACCAGTTCCAGGTTGTGGCTGGTCTCTTGCGTCAGATGCACGAAGTCTTCATTGACGATGCCGCGCACGCCGTGGCGCGCACCGTAAACATGCTCGACATTGCGAAAGCGCCGCGCTTCCAGCGTCACGCCAACCAACGACTGGTTGATGACGGCGGTCGGGCCGCCTCCCTGCGCTACAAGAATCTTGGTGGATGTCATGGTGTGTCCTGTGTGTTCGGTACTGTTCGGTGCCGTTCGATGGAAATGATCGTAGCACCGGCATCGGCTATGCAGCGCCTGGGCATTGAGCTCGAAAGTCATCCCCTCAGGCTGTCGGACAGCAGCCTGTTTTAGCACTCGTAACCTTGTGCCGTTGCGTCGGGGCGGCTACCATTCATCACCGGAAACGCATTGGGCGTGACTGAATATTAATTCGCATGCAGGAGTTCCCATGCCCCAGCTCATCGCGTCCGTCGAAGGTGTTGAAGTCGAACGCGTCAATCTAAAAAAAGAAAGCACGACGCTTGGACGCAAGCCGAATAACGACATCGTGCTGCACAACCCGGTGGTCAGTGGCGAGCACTGCGTGTTTTCGCTTCAGGGTATTGCGGACGTGACGATCGAAGACCTCGGCAGCACCAATGGCACTTATATCAACGGCCACATGATCAAGTCCCGGGAAGCGCTGAAGGACAAGGACATCATCACCATCGGCAATTTTCGCCTGCAGTATTTCACCGCCTCGGCTAGCGAGCAGCCGGGCGCGCCGCAACCGACAACGGCGATGTCGCTCGATGCACTGGGACTGCCCGGCACCTCGGGCGTGTTGCAGGCCTGTTTCAAGACACTGTCGGGGGACACCGCCGGACTGGAGCTGCCGCTGCTCAAGGCTGTGACGACGTTTGGCCAGCCGGGGGTCGCCCGCGTGTCGGTCTCGCACCGGCGTGACGGCTACTACGTGTCGCGCATAGACGGCGAGACCGTGCCCACGCTTAACGGCAAGACGATTGGGCCTGAGGCGGTTGCGCTGGCGCACAACGATGTGCTGGAGCTGGCAGGCACGGCGATGACATTTTTGCTTAACGGCAAATAAGCACTGGCGGGCAGGTACGCGCAGCCCGGTTGCGCCGTCATGGGCCGTCATGGGCCGTCATGGGCCGTCATGGGCCGTCATAATTCCACGATGCAGAGAAACCCTTCAGGCAGCGGGCTCGTCTATTCCACCGGCGCCGGGAGAATGTGCCCCGATTGCCGCCAACCGATCAGCGGCTGCGTCTGCCGGCAGGCGCAGAGTGTGGCGCCATCCGACGGCGTGGTGCGCGTCTCCAGATCGACCAAAGGCCGCGGCGGCAAGACGGTCACCGTGGTCAAGGGGCTGGCGCTCGATGCGCTGGCGCTGGCCCAGCTTGGCAAGCAGCTGCGGGCGGCGTGCGGCTCGGGTGGCACGGCGAAAGACGGCGTAATTGAAGTGCAGGGCGACCACTGCGAGCTGGTGCTGCAGACCCTGCAAAAGCACGGCTACGCGGCCAAACGGGCGGGCGGGTAAAGCGCTTGAACCCCGAAGACCTGCAACTCTTGCTGACGCGCGAAATGCCTTTTGGCAAGTACAAGGGGCGGTTGATTGCCGACCTGCCCGGCAACTACCTCAACTGGTTTGCCCGCGAGGGCTTTCCCAAAGGTGAAATTGGCCGCCTGCTGGCACTGATGCACGAGATCGACCACAACGGATTGTCGGCATTGCTCGATCCGCTGCGTAAGCGCTGAGATGGCTGCGCCACATCGTGCGGCTTGGGAGAAGCCAGCGCAGTCCCGCCCATGGCGCGCCACCGTAGGACCCGGAGCGCTATAAAAAACATAGCTGTTTACGCCCGTCTTTATTGGGCTAAAGGCCTTTTTATTCGATATTTTTGGCCGCCCAGGAGCTGCAGTACTGCCCGGCGATCGGGTGCGCTCAACTGCCACCAAACCAGTTGTAGCCCTGGTCTTCGCAGTAGCCGCCGGGTTAGGTGTTGGTGACAAAAGGCGCCTGGATGTGTTTGGGATTCTTGTAGTCCAGTTTGGTCGGCATGGCTAGGTCTGGGGCGGCGTGGCGACTTATCTGGCGGCTGTGGTGTCGTGTGCCTTGACCTTCTGGCTGATCCGCCTGTTCGGCGGTGATGCCCCGCGGCAGCTCAATGGCCGGCGGGCCAGGCGGCTGCTGGCGCGGCTCGATGCGCGACCTATCAGCGCCATCGTGCTGCTCAGGATGCTGCTGCAGACCGTGCCGGCGCTGAACTACACGCTGGCGCTGTCGGGCGTGAGTTTTCGCAGTTACCTCATACGCACCGCGCTGGGCCTGCCCCTGCCGATTGCCCTGTATCGCATCTTTTTTGCCTATCTGTCCAAGGCGCTGCACATCGCGGGGGTTTGAAGGGGGTGCCTGTTCGGCCGCCGATTGCTATTAAAAGCATAGCTGGTTGCGCCCGTTTTTATTGGGCTAGAGGCCTGTTAGACCTTGGATTCAAGGACGAATAAACTCAAACCTGTTGCCCTCGGGGCTCGAATGCGCCCTTTGCTTATTCATCCGATTGCCGATCAAAAGCGCCCCGGATTGACTGCCGGGACGCTCTGACGGCTTGCGCTGCAGGCTATTGGCAAAGGAAGGTTGCCACGCCCTGGTAATTGGCGCCATTGGCAAGGGTCACCTTATAGCCTGAAGCTACGATGTATTTACCGGTGCCGCCATCGCCCACCGCCAGCTGCGTGCCCGGGCCGTTGCCTAAATACGAGCCGGTAATTCCGCTCTGCGTGGGTGAGGAAATCGAGGTGTTTCCATTGACCGTGCCACTGCTGCCGCCGGCCTGCGCCGTCACGGTCACCACGATCGTCGTGATGGTCCCACTGAAGCTTAAGGTTGCCGTGGCGCTTGCGGTTCCGCTGTTGGCCGCACTGCCGGGCGTGCCGCCGCCCGTGTACGTGGGCGCCGTCATGCGCCCGGCAGCGCAGGAGGGCGCACCGGTGGTGGGCAGCGCTGCCAATTGGTTGAATACGACATAGTGGTAGGCGTCGTTGGAGGTGCCCGTCAGCGTTGTGCCACCAGAGGCACTCGTCACCGTGCCTTGCACCCAGCGGCCCTGGGCATAGTTGGCATCCCCGCTGATTTCGTGGGTCGCGGTCGGGCTGCCGGTTAGCGTGACGCCGGCCAGCTTGGTCACGGCACCTGTGGCGTCTTGCACCACCTGAGTTGCCGCGCCGAATGACTGCGAAGCAAGTCCGGCCAGCTGGTAGCGCAGGCTGGTGCCGGTTACAAAGGCGGCACTGACCGTACCGGTCAGACCAGACGCTTGGTTCAGGGGTGGGGAACTACAAACAAGGGGAGTCCGACGCTTTCGGCCACAGGCTTGAGTTGCGCGGCATAGGACGCCTCACCAACAAAACAAATTGGTTTTTTTGAACGCCCCGGTGCAGGTGCCAACTTGTCCAAAGCTGCCTGCAAGGTGGCAGCCGTTAGTTCGTCGCTTTCTCCAATGACGGCAAGGGCGGGTCGCGTCGGTTGCGACAAAACCTTGACCAGCGCATCCACCGTGATGGAGCCCCCCATCTTCATGGTTGCAGCTGCCATCTTGTTGGCGATGCCGCTTTTAGAAGAGGGCACTTCCAGAGCTATCCAATCAGTCGACTGGATTGCAGCCATGCAAGCAACAACTTTTATTTGCTGCGGACTGGGTTGCTTGCTCTGCTGGCCAGTGCCGGCGCATCCGGCAATAAAAACCAAGGAAATAAATAAGAGCAGACAGTGCAACATGGTTTTTTATTCTCACTTGTGATGAATGCAATTTTCAAGGTTGCAATGATTCGATCTTGATGGACTCGATCAGGTGGCGGAACATCGCCTTCATGCGGGCATGGGCTTCGGGATGTTGCATTGACTCCTGACTGGCACCCAGCTGCAGGGAAATGGTGTAGCCAGTATCGCCAATGGGCATGAGCCAGCTTTGAAACCATCCTCCCGCGGCACCGCGTGCTCGGGACGAAAGTTCTTGCTCCGGGACTTCTTGCACGGTCCAGACATTGCCCGCGACACGCTGCTCAGACCATTTTCCTTTTTGATTGAACTGCGTATTGAACGCCTTCCAAGTCTCCAGATCTCGCTTGTGCAGCCGCATCACCAATGAATGGCTGGTCGCGTACCAGGATTCAAAGCACAGCGACTGCAGCCCTGCCTCAATTTCTTCTTCGCCTGTTTTTTGCCGCACGCCGTTGACCTGACCATAGACAGGATTCATTACTTTAACGCTGCGAACAAAGCGGTCGAAGTTCCACTGCGGATGGGCGCCGCGTTGTTTTGTGCCACCACTGTCCTCATAAATGTCGTCGACGGCGTAAATCTCACCCTTATAGCGATCATTTTTTCGACCAAGCGTCGGCAATTTGCTGTATTTGCAATTACCTATAACAGGCCATTGATGCGTAACGCGATATTTATCGAGAAACTTAATGCGGTAGGTATCGTAAAAGCCCGTCAACGGCCCATCGAGCGCGCCGGGCTGCATATAGCGATCATCGTTACGTTTGACCTCTTGTTCTACTCCGCAAGCTGACAATGTGGCAAGCAGCGCAAGGCAACTGACAAAGATTGCTGTTTTATTTTCCACGGTCAACCTCACTTCGCTCCAGTGATTGGGTTGTCGTCACGAGCAACTTGCTGACCGCCTTTAAATTGAATCAGTCTGGCATTGCCCTCCGGAGTGCCTTGCGGTCCGTTACGCACAGGTGTCTCCACTTGTGAGCAATTATTGCCACCTGTACCGTAACAACTGTGCATGCTGTTGCTGGTGTCATATACCTGCCATAAGTCTTTTAACGTCCACACACCGGGGTTGCCGCCGGAGAACTTGGAAGTCGAAACGGGGTCGTTGCTGAAGTAGCTGTAGGTAATGCTGTCCCTTGCTTTTTCACCCGTGATCTTGACAGCCGCCTCCGTATAACTCTGCAAATCAGCCGCCCCGCCCACCCCACGCACCGATAGATTGGGGTTGGTAGAGGTTTTGCCGCTTTCATCCGGGCGATTAGCCAAAATCGTGAACGAACTCTCTTGAACCAGCGTACCCCGGCTGTGGCCCAGCGAATTGGTCGCTTTGTCTTCACGGCTGGACAGTGCGCCGGCATAGGTTTCGGCTGCATTCGTGTAGCCGAAGAAGTTGGCGGCGCCGTAGTCCATGGAATTGATCGCCTTTTCATAGGCCACGCCCATCAGTTCCGAGATGGAGTTTTGGGCCGGCTTAACGTGCATCAGATAAATGGTAGCAGGCTTATTTCCACCGGGGTTTTGGTCTGTCTTGTCAACGTTCGCTGCATTTTGATATGCCAACTCCACCGCGCGCTTTTCATCATTGAAGATGCCATTGACCGCCATCACCATGTCTGGACTGGCGTTGGCGGCGACTTCCTGCGGTGTGGCTGGACTGCGGCTGAGCTTGCTCGGGTCGGCCACACAGTTGGCCCCGGCCGGGCACTCCACTTTGAAGAACTTCGGCTTTTCTTGAAACCTTGATCTGTAAGTCTCGTCGGTGAAGGTGGTGACGATCTTGACCGCCTCCTGCTTAATCGCCCGTTCGGCCTCCACCGTCTGCTGCATGGCTTGCGCATCTTGCTTGACAGCCGCTGTCTGCGCAGTGGCAGTGTCCCGCTTCAGGCTGGCAATTGTTTTCTGGCCGGTCTTACCGGTTTTTGCCTGCTGCGCCGCTTCATCGGTGATGGTCACCGCGCCCGCACTCACCGCGCTTCTGGTTTGTCCCGAAGAGCTGCCCGATGCGCTGGCAGTGTTGAGCGCGTTGCCCGCCACCGCTTTGGCCGCGCCATACTTGCCCTGGCTCAGCATGTCCGAGCTCAGGCTGATGCCGCTGCTGCTGGCGCTCGCCTCTGATTTGTTTTGAAGATCGCTGGTGGTGAGCGTGCCGGTACCCAAGCGGTTTTTATTGTCTGCGATAGCCTGACCCGTGCTGGCAATGACAGCGCCTTTCAGATCGGTATGGCCTTTGACGCTGACATCGAATCCGCCGTCACCCGCCTTGATGCCCGACTGTTCGGTCACGCTGGCGTAGTTGTTGCTGCTGCTGCTCTTGCTGGCACTGACACTACCGCTGATGGCGCCAAAGCCGATGCTCAGGCTGCCGCCCATACTTTGCTGTTTGCTGTTGTAGATGCTGGTGTCCTGCAGGCTCTCGATAGTCAGGTTGCCGCCCACGTCGGCTTTGACGGTATTGGCCGCTATGACTGCACCCTGCAAGGTGGTGTCACCGCCGGACTTCAGGGTAACGCTGTCGCCTGCTTTGTTGCCTGCTTTGATTTGGGTATTGCTGTAGCTGGTGTCCGCGCCATCGGCCTTGCCCTTGGCCCCGCTGGCGCTGACGTTGATCATGAAACCATCGGTGCCGTAGCTGATTCCGATGCTGCCGGAGGTGTTGGCGCTACCGTTGCTGAACGTCTGGTTGGTGGCGCTGCTGGTGGTGGTCTGCACGTTGAGGTCGCGCCCGGCAGTGGCGATGAGGGCGCTGCCCGCGTTTATGAGGGTTTGGTACTCCTGCTCGTCGCTGCCGTAATCGTCCAGGAACCTGCGGCTGGTGAGCAGGCTCACTTGCTCTCTGATCAAAAGCGCTGCTCGTGGAAGCCGTTGCCTGTTTTTTTAAGTGCTATCGAATTCGTAGCTGCTTGCGCATATAGAACGGCGGCTTCGGGCATTTTTCATGCTTGAAATGATGCTTTGGAGCATGGGTGCAGTGCTACCCAAACTCGCAGAGGCTGCAGGAAAAGGAAAACCCGGTTCCCCACCGAGTTGGTCGGCTCGACGCAAGCAACCGCCGCTGCCGTGAAAAACTCTGCACCGTTGGAACCCTGTCCGGAGTTCCCAGTTATAGCGCTGTTCAAAATTGCGGGGTCACTTTTGTCTGAATCTAGCCACTGGCGGTAGTTGGTCTGAAACGCTACCAAATTGATAGCTGCTTGCGCATGTTCTGCCTGAGGCGGAGGCACTTTTGATGCATAAGGCGCATGGATTGAGCACGCACAACGACTGCGGCGGTGTGGCCTGTGCCTTGCGCCAGATGCGTCGGACTCGCTGCAACTGTGGGCAGTTTCGGCCACTGCCATCAAACAGCATCTGGTCCTGTTGACGACGAGGCGGTGGGTTTTTGAGGTTCATCCGCGCTGGGGACAGTCGGGCTGATACTTGCGCTTTTGGCAGGCGCTATGACCAGGCTTGCCACGCAATTCCTACTAGTCCTAGAAAGAAAATGCCAACCGAAACCCAAAGCACGAAGGTGCGACCGCTGACATTTCCGCTAGCTTTCAACTCGAAAAACTGATAAGGCCACATGTCATGATCCTTGAAAAATGCGTATACGTTCCAGCAGCATAGGCTGGTCCATACCAATATCGCCAATGCGCCATAGTTGCTCAAGGATGCAAAAAAGTGCAGAAATATTGAGGAAGAAATCATCGTGATGAGAAGCAATTTCATCGCACGGTTATTTTTTAAAGGCGTTTCTTTCTCCCTCACATGTTGAACTGGTTTATTGGCAAACGGCTTAACGCCGAAAATTGCGGCCTGTGCAGAGTAGTACCCAATCGCACCTAGGCCCAACCCCAAGCAAGCCGCAACCCACATGACAGTTTTTTCATGGATGAATAGGACCGATAAAAAGATGGCGCCAGCGCCAACAAAACTGAGTCCGGTTCTTATCCAAAAGTGCAAGTTTCCATCTTTAACGATTTTCATCTGCCTACCTTATCTTTCGCGCTTTGTATCAAACCCAGATTTTTCAAATACTCTGCAAACTCATCCGCTGGCCGCTTGCTGGGTTGAAAATTATTCTGGATAGGTGTTTGTTCATGGGTCATGACCGCCATGTCCCATACAATCAAAGGCTACTTGAATTCAAAACGAACATCTTTGACGACTTGAAATTTGCCCCAATAGAAATTACAAAGTCGTGCGATTTCCATTCCGTCTTTGCTTTCAGGAGCGCAGCCTCCCGTAATTTTTACTGAGGAGACGTCCTGCTTTGACAGGGGAAACTCAATGGAAGGGCCCGAAGGAACGGCGTGTTCTATTTCAACTTTTTCCGAGAAGTCATCCACCAACGCGAAAATTAATACCTTGTCTGCTTTCAGTGTGTACAAGTCATGTTGGAACGCAGCTCCGCGAAGCAGACACATTTCAATCACTGATTTTTCAACCGTTTGCTGTTTGCATTCTGGGGGCTCTGCCGAGAACACCGAAGAGGAGGTCAATGCGATTAGGCAGATTAGATGCTTTAACATTTTCATGGTTATATTTATTTTTAGTTCGCTAATTGATTCAGCTGAGTCAAGCACCGTCGGGCTGAGTTGTCACTTGTCCTTAGTCGCTTGGCCTTCTGGATCTTCTGGTGTTTTGTAACTCTCTTTGGCTTTGCGCCAGCCTAATGGGTCGCTAGTGAAAGGCGGCTGTAGATCAAGTGCCCGCGCACGCGCTTCACATCCCGCCAAGCCCACAAGTACCAATCCAATTATCAGAAAAATTATATAAATTATTTTTGGCGGCTCAAGCCACACGACTAACCCAACGATAGCTACGCCTGAAAATAGGCATGAAAAGGAGCCTATTTTGGTAAACCAGCCATCCTTCAAAAATAGTTCTATTTTCATTTTTTTACCCCTTCGGTTGAAGGATTAAGAAACTCATTAATGCGTGTGCTGATGCTTTGTACCGTAGAGCTACTTTTTACAGCCTCGATAATTTCATTTGTGAGTGGTGCGACTACCTTTCCTCCCGGTAACGGCTCAATGCTCACCCCGACACCAAAGCCAATCAGATTGGCAGACGTTTGTCCAACATTGGGCTTCATCACCTGCTCCACAACATCCGCACCAAAGCCAATGACAGTAGCACCGACTGCAACGGCTTTTGCGGATTGTCCGTAAGGACCAACCTGACTGCTGACGGCAACCGCACCCGCCGCAACCACCCCCGCTTGCCGGCTCAAAGTAGATGCCCCATCAGCAATAGCCTCTCGCGTCTGCTGGCTCAACGGCGCATTTTGCTGCGCTCCAACCCCCGACCTGCAAGCCAGATCATTGTTTGCACAATTGGCCGTTTGTGACTGCATGGCCGTTGGTGTGTTGGTGAGAGTTGGCGCATTCGAGCTTGTGCTGCTCAGAGTGTATTGCGACTGACCGGGAATGAAACCCGAGCCGTCTTTGGTGTTGGCAATGATGAACAGCTGAATCTCTGCGTTGGCTTGGCCCGTTTTCTCAATCACAACCGTGCCACCGACGATTTTGGGCATGCCCGGGTCCTGACTGAGGTTGCCAGCAATCGCTTCGGAGTTATTCAGCACTTCGATCTTGTTCGCCTTAACGCCCGACGCCTCGTTGCCCATCAGGCGCATCTGCTCCTCAATCTGTTCCTTGGTGTACTTGCTGCCGCTCTTGGCCGCCAGTTCCTGGGCTTTCTTTTGCTCCGTCGGATGCAGTTGCCGGTTATTGGCATCCACCGTCAGCGCAGTTGCCGCCCCCTGCGCGCCACCGACTGCCGCACCCACCCCCGCTGCGGTCAAGGCGGTAACGCCCTGGGCAATGCCTTTGGCCGCGTTGGGACTCAGGCCCGCCGTCTGCAGGCGCTCCTGAATGCCGTCCTGCAACTGGTTCATCAGCGGCGCTGCGCTGGCGCTGGTGGCCGCGCCTGCCGCGCCGCTGGCGCCTCCACCCAGCGCACCAGCGGCGGTGTGCAGCGCGATGCGGTAAACGCCGCCTTCATCCCACTTTTTGGCTTCTTCCTCGTTGTTTTGTTTTCTGAGGTCTGCGGCCTGGCCCGCCGCATAGCTGGCCACCGCCTTGGGCGCTTCCTTGCTGAACGCCTGGGTGATCTGCATTTGCGCGTTGACTTCCTTTTGCACCTTGTCGGCGTCAAAGATCCTGCCAAGGCCGGTGGGCGCGTCGGTGCTCCGCACGGCGGTGTTGCCGGCAATGCCCGAGATGCCGCTGCTGGTCGTGCTGGAGGCACTGCCCTTGTCGCTGCCTATGCCCGCGCCGACGCCGCTCATGCTGGCGGTGCTGCCCTGCTGGCCGGCCCCTACGCTCAGGCTGGCGCTGCTGGCTTTGTAGTCGGCTTTGTTCTGGAGGTCGCTGGTGGTGAGGCTTGCCGTAATGAAAGTGTTCTTGTTGTCCTGTACCGCTTGGTCGGTGCTGGCAATCACGGCGCCTTTCAGATCGGTGTTTCCCTTCACATCGACCTGAAACCCGCCGTCGCCGGCCTTGATGCCCGATTGCTCGGTCACGCTGGCGTAAGTGCTGTTGATGTCGCTTTTGCTGGCGCTGAAGCTGCCGCTCATCTTGCCGTAGCCCACCGAGACGCTGCCGCCCATGCTTTGCTGCTTGCTGGCGTACTGGCTGCTGTCCTGCAGGCTCTCGATGTTGAGGTTGCCGCCCACGTCGGCTTTGACGGTATTGGCCGCTATGACTGCACCCTGCAAGGTGGTGTCACCGCCGGACTTCAGGGTAACGCTGTCGCCTGCTTTGTTGCCTGCTTTGATTTGGGTATTGGTGTAGCTGGTGTCCGCGCCATCGGCCTTGCCCTTGGCCCCGCTGGCGCTGACGTTAACCATGAAACCGTCGGTGCCGTAGCTCACGCCGATGCTGCCGGAGCTGCTGGTGTTGGTGTCGGTCTGGCTTGCGTTGTTCGCTGCTGCCAGCAGCCGGATGTCGTGGTCTGCACTGAGCTGGACAGACTGGCCGGCCGCTACCGTGCTGCCTTGGATCAGCAGGTCGCTTGCCTTGCCGCCGCCGCTGGCGATGATGGCGATGTTGCCGCCGGCAGTCACGCTGGAGCCGCGGGCGCTGTCGCTCTGGCTTTGCTGCTTGCTCTCGCTTTTACTGCTGCCGTAGCTCAACGAGATGTTGATGCCGCCGGCTTTGTCTGCGGCAGTGGCATCGCGCGATCCGGTGGAATTGCCTTTGTCATCGAAAGTCGCGATCTGGCCTTGCTTGCCGTCTATAGTCGTGCCCTGGCCGGCTTTGACGGCGTTGGCGGCGTTGTTGGCGGCCAGGGCGCTGTTGGCCACGGCCAGGCCCTTCATGCGCCCGTCGCTGGTGTTGCCTGCCGCCTGGCCCATCTGCTGGGCAGTCTGCAGCGCGCTGATTACGGGGGAGGTGAGCTCCAGGCTCAAGCCGGACTGCTTGAACTTCTGCTCGCTCTGGCTGGCGCTGGTTTCCCGGCTTTCCGTGATGTCGACTTTTTTGGCCAGGATGGTGATGTCGCCGCCTGGCGCGACCACGTCGCTGCCGATTTGCGTGTACTGATTGCCCGCCATGATGGTGACGTTGCCGCCTATGCTGGCCACGGTGCTGGCTGCGGCCGTGGTGGAGCGGTCTTGCTGCGCCAGGGATTGCTCGCGCGTGCCGATGGTGATGCCGATGCCGCCGCCGTCGAGCAGGCCCGAGGTGGTGGTTTGCTTGAAGCTGCTGCTGGCCTGGCTGCTCTGCGCGGCCGCTACCGTGATGTTGCGCTTGGCGATCAGGGTGGTGGCGCTGTCCGAGACGATGTTGGAGCCCTCGACGCTGAGGTCCTGCCCGGCCACCACGGTGATGGTGTTGCCGCCCAGGCTGGCGCCGACAGCGCTGGCCTGCTGGCTGGCGCGGCGCTCTATGGTGCTGGTGGAGCTGAAGAGGTCGCTTTCGCTGGTGGTCAGGCCAAAGCTGTAGCCATTGCTTTTTTGGCCTGCCGTGATGTTGACGTTGTTGCCGGCCGTGGCCAGCAGGGCGCCTTGCGCCTGCACACTGGCGGCCTTGGCGTTCAGGTCAACGCCGGCGGCCAGGCGAAGGTTACCCGCGGCCTGGATCTGGCTGCCGAGCTCGGCGCTTTGGCTGTCTTTGAGGTAGTTGTCGGCGTCGCGCACCAAGGCGCTGCTGCTCGATGTGTTGACCACGCCCAGGTTGAGGTTGCGCCTGGCGTCGATGACGGTAATGCCGCCCTGGCCGCTGTTGGCGATGACGCCTGCGATCAGGTTGACATCGCGCCCGGCGCTGGCCACCAGCACGCCGCCCGGGTTGCTGACATACAGCCCGGCCACGCGGTCAATGCCGGTGCGGCTGAAGGTGTTGGCGCTGCCGTTGCTGAACGTCTGGTTGGTGGCGCTGCTGGTGGTGGTCTGCACGTTGAGGTCGCGTCCGGCAGTTGCGATCAGTGCGCTGCCCGCGGCGATCGTGCCGCCCAGGTTGTTGAGATCGGTTCTGGCGGTGACGGAGACGGCATCGCCCGTGATGCGCCCGCCCAAGTTGTGCACGTTGTCTGCTGTGAGGCTGACGATGCTGCGCCCTGCGATGGTTCCACTGTTGGTCAGGTCACCGCTGAGGTTCAGGTTAATGCTGCTGCCGGCGAGCAGCGCGCCGCTGGGGGCAAGATCGCCGTCCTTGACGCGGACGTAGACCTGCGGCACCAGAGCCTTTTGCCGGGAGCCGTCTGCCAGCGTGACGTCCTGCTCGACCAGCCAGACGATGTCGCTGCTGAGTTGCGCCATCTGGGCGGCACTCAGGGCGATGCCGGGGCGCAGCTGGTGCTGCCCGGCATAGGTAATGCCTGCGTCCATCAGGGCCTGGTACTCCTGCTCGTAGCTGCTGTAGTCGGCCAGAAACCTGCGGCCGGTGAGCTGGGCGACTTGCTCCCTGACCAGGCGTTGCTCGTAGAAGCCGTCGCTTAATAATATTTGAAACGCTATTGAATTCATAGCAGATTGCGCCCGTATTGATTGGGCAGGAGGCAATTTTGATGCCTTAATCATGGCGGGTAAATCCCCCGCCGCTTGCGGCGTTTCTCTGCAAGGCGAACGCAAGTGAGCCGTATGGTGTTTGTGGTGTCTGATAACCCGCCCCTTGGGGCGGGGTCTTCATTAAGGTCTGCTCTGGCTGATGCGGAAGGAGAGCCCTTTACGGGTGCCAGTGGTCGTGCCACCAGCACTTTTGTTGCAGATGCTGGCTAATTCATGGATCTCCATGCGCCGGCCGCGTGATTTGTTGAGGAGGATGCAGTAGAGGCGGGGTTTTCACGAATTGTCAGGCACCGCTGCCTCTACAAGCATATTTAGATGTTTCTTCAAATCTAAATTTCACGATCAAGCCTGATTGAGGTTGGTACTCGAAGAAATAATGACAGTGGAAAGTCCCGCCTTTCCCATCCGGACTTATAACAAAGCTTGTTGCATAACCATATTCATTTTCGATATTCCCATTGGCCAAAGATTTTTTGCTAATAGCAACTGCCCCCGATTTCTCATGGTAGTTAATAGTCTTTGTTCCAACATAAGAGTTCATTCCATCTATAAACATCTCGTGTCTGCCTTGAACGCTATTATTAAATACGCATCCTGTCATCGCCGTGGAGACGCCAAGTAAAAAAAATACAACTAAAAAAATACTGTGATATCTCTTCATGGAATTATCCTCAAAGTCGAAGCGCCGAAGCCAGGCTGACGGGGTCCAGTTTCTGAAATTCGAAAAGCACTTGGGGTGGTTGGAGGTCTGTTCGGATAGTTTAGGTTGTAAGGTGCGCCATTGACAAGCACCCATGACAAATTCGGGTTGTTAAGTGCCGCAGGTATTGATAATAAGGCTGCAGGAATCATAGTGGGAACGTTTAATACACTAAACCAGTCATTGAATTTTGGATTCGCATTAAACAGCCAGTCATGAAATCCTGCAGTTGCATTAATAAATGGGACACGATTTAGTGTTTGGCTAATTTGTCCGCCTTGCGAAAATGCAGAGTTTGGACCGTTAAATCCTATTACATTGGCACCCTGAGACACTATCGGCTGTTGTCCATAAACCGGTGAGCCAGGAGTTGTATTCACCTCATAAATGGGATTCTCAGGATTAAACCCCGGCCCCGCACTAGCTGCATACCCCACCGCGCCGTTGTAAGTAAACGCAGCCCCACTCGTAAACGCCGCATTCGTTGCCCCTCGCGAGCAGCCAATTCCCGTTATGCTGCCCGTCACGCACCCAGTCGCCGTTTGTGCCGCGACACTGGAAATACCGGTGCTGGGCAGCTCCGTGCCGACCCCAGCCGTCAGCATCGCAGCCACTGTTTGTTTGATGCTGTCGCTGCTGCCCAATTGTTTCAGCGTGGCACCAATATCGCCATTGTTGTTCACAAAGGCAATGCTCGCTTGTGTCACCAACGAGCTAAAGCCTGCGTTGATTGCCGCTCCTACTGCGGTGTAGGTTGTGACCCCTACTGCAGTGGTCGTGGCCAATGCTGCGCCTGCCACAGTGGTCGTAGTCACCCCAGCCGTGGTTGTAGCCGCGCCCACCAGGCTGGTGCCGGCCCCGGCCGTGAAGTAGGCCACCACAATCGTCACGATCACGGCGCCTTCGGGCGTCAGGCCCTGCTGCTTGTAGTCCCACTGCTCATGGGCGAGCTTGACGTTTTGGATATGAAGCGCAGCGGCCGGGTTGGTGCGGGCGAGCTCGGCTTGCTGGCGCTGCACGTCGGCGATCCAGCCCATGCCGGGTTTGCTGCCTAGCTCGCTCAAGCTGGCCGGGGTGAGGGCACCGGCCGCGCCTGCGGACCGGGCTTGTTGGATCACGACGTTCGGGGTTTTGATCGTCAGCTTGCCGTACGTGAGGTCGTTGTATTCGGCGTCGGTGCTGGTGGTGCCTTGGCCTTTGGCTTTTTGGTACACCAGGTCGCGCTGGGTGCTCTCGCGGCTGGTGCTGGTCGTGGTCTGGATGATGTTGAAGGCCAGCTTGCCGTCTCCTGCGTCCAGCTTGAGCTCGCCCGGTGTGGTGAGCTTGACGCCGGCCAGGGAGATGCCGCTGGGCAGATCCTGGCCGTCTGCTGTCTGGCCGGGTTTGCCGGTGGCCTGGATGGAGATGTTGCCGCCCGCCAGCGTGGTGGCCGCCAGCGTGGTCTGCCCGCTGGTGCCCTTGACGCCGCCGCGCGAGAAGAGGCCTTCGCTGGGCTTGACGATGCCGGCGTGAATGTTGGTCGCGTTCTGTTTGGACTCCAGCGTGGTCTCTTCACTGTTGAGCCCGCCGCTTAAATACACCTGCGCGCCTTGCAGCTTGAGCTGCTTGTCGCTGCCTGCGCTGACGTTGGAGGCGATGACGGCGAGGATGCCGTTTTGTGCGATCAGTGTGGTGGCACCGTTGGCGCTGGTGACGGTGCTACCGGCTTCGGTCGTGCTGGCGCTGGTGGCATTGCTGGAGGCGCCGCGCTTGAAGTCCAGGCTTAAGGAGTTGGGGTTGGACAGAGATCCGTTGAGCATGATGCCGGACTTCTTTTCTTGCAGGAAGTGGGACTCGGAGGTGGTATTTTGTGCGGACTCGATGATGAGATTGTTGCCGGCCACCAGGGCAGTCGCCTTGTCGCTGGTGATACTGGAGCCGTTCACCAGCAGGTTATTGCCTGCACTCATCATCACCGTGCTTGCGCCGAAGCTGGAGCCTGCGCTTTCGACCCGGTTGAACTGGTTTAAGGTCGTGGTGGTGGTGCTGGACAAAAAGCCCCTGCTTTTGAACTGATGCGCCTCGTCGAGCGTGCTGGTGTTTCGACCGGCTGTAATGTTGATGTTGTTGCCGGCAACGGCTGTCAGCGCGTTGCCCGCCTGCACGTTGGCGGCGCGGGCGTTGATGTCCGCACCGGCTTGCAAAAGAACGCTGCCTTGGGCGTTGACCTGGCTGCCTACTTCATTGCTGTGGCTGTAGCTGAGGCGGTTTTGTGCATCCCAGACGAGCATGTTGGCTTCTTGCGTTGTTACTGTGGCGAGGTTGAGGTTGCGCCCTGCCGCGAGCACCGTGGCGCCGCCCTCGCCGGCGTTGGAGATCACGCCGCCGAGGATGTTGGTATCGCGCCCGGCGCTTGCCACCAGCACGCCGCCCGGGTTGCTCACATACAGTCCGGCCACGCGGTCAATGCCGGTGCGGCTAAAGGTGTTGGCGCCTACCGCATTGCTGGCGCTGCGGGTGGTGGTTTCGAGGTTGATGTCGCGTCCGGCGGCCACTTCCAGCCGGTTGTTGGCGCTGATGGTGCCGCCGATATTGTTCAAATCGGTTCGCGCCGTCACCGACACGGCGTCGCCGTTGAGGCGGCCGGCCAGGTTGTTGAGGTTGTCAGCGCTTAAGGCGACGATGCTGCGCCCGGCGATGGTGCCGCTGTTGGTGAGGTTGCCCGTCAAATTGATATTGATTTCTTTTCCTGCCAGCAGGGCGCCGCTACCGTTCAAGTCGCCTTCACGCACGCGCACGTAGACCTGGGGCACCAAGGCCTTTTGTCGGGAGCCGTCTGCCAGGGTGACTTCTTGCTCGACCAGCCAGACGATGTCTGCTGTGAGCTGGGCCATCTGGGCCGCGCTCAGGGCGATGCCAGGGCGCAGGTTGTGGGTTTTGGCGAAGGTCAGGCCGGAGTCCATCAGGGCGCGGTATTGGGCTTCGTCGCTGCTGTAGTCGGCAAGGAAGCGCTGGCCGGTTAACTGCATGAGTTGTTCGCGGACCAGCTTTTGTTCGTAAAAGCCGTCGCCCAGGCGCTTTTGCGTGACTCCAGGGTCTAGCTTAATTTGGCTTAGCAGGTAATCACTGCCAAGCCATTGGCGATAGTTGGCAAAGCGCGGGTCGGTTTCGACCAGGAAGTTTGCTGCAGGTGCGGGGTTAATCCTGAACAGGCTTGTGTTGGGAACTAGCGTGGGTGGCGTGGTAGTGCGCACGACTTGCACGCCACCTGATGGACTGGCCAGTTTGACTTGTGTAATCGGGTTGACTTGGGCTCGGGTAAGGGCGTTGGCACCCAAGGCGGCTTGGGCTGCGCTACCCGATGCGGGCGTGATCGTGACTCTTGCTGCAAGGGAGGGGGCAACTTGTGTCAAACCGCCCGCACCATAGGCTGTATTGGCCAACCTGCCGGCGGCAGCAATGGCGTTGAATTGACCAGCGGTGCCTGCATCTGGGTTGATAGCCGCCGAATTGAATCCAGCCATCGTGGCGCTGGCGGCAACAGTACCGGTGCTGACGTTCGCTAAAACAGAAGCATTGATAGTTTCACCGCTGGCCTGTGTTGGCGTGATTTGGCTGACGGGCACACTAAGAGGCGTGGTGATGTCGTAAGGCCCGGGAACCCAGTCATCATGGGCGCGAACGCAGTTGATTTTGATGAAGCCGCAATGGCCTGTTGTTGGGTAATGCACCAGGGTGTAGGTGGTTCCCGAATCGGTGACCAGCTTGTCAGCCATTACGTCAGCGTTTACTAGTGGCGCTGCAACAATCTTTAGAAGGCCGCCTGCCACGATGTGACTATTGGCATTGACTGGATTTTGGCTGTTAAGCGTCAGGTTGCCGCCGGCCAGCAGGTTGGCAGGATCGCTGTAGGTGGCAACAGGAGTTTGAGTCGTGCGCGTGAAGACTCGGTACAGCGTCGGACTGATGTCTTCGCGCACGTTGACCTCTACGGAGGTCACCCTCAACTCGTAAGCAAAGTGTTCATTGGTATTGTTCAATTGAACCGCGCTCAGATTTAGATCGCCCAAGGCTTCAATCGTGGCACTGTTGTTGTTCAATGCGCTTGCCTGACCGCTAGCCTGCCTGTTGGCATCGAGTGTGGCGCCAATGCCCATATTGCCCGCACTGAAAATTAGCGCATGCTCGCGGTTGTTAATGGTTTGCGCGCCAATATCCAGACGCTCGCGCGCGGCGATAGTGCCCGCCCTGCCGTTCTCAAAGTCGTTGTTGACGGTCACGGCCGCTATGCTGAGGCGGTCGCCATAGATGCGGCCCGTGCCTAGGTTGTTGAGCGTGGCGGCATTGATGCGCGTGTCCTGCCCGTCAATCAGCCCCCGGTTCGTCAGCGCATTGGCTGCGTTGACTTGCGTCACCGCGCCCGTGATTTCGCCTGTCCCAGCGTTGTCGATGCTTTGCGCATTGACCGTCAAAATGTTGCCTGCCTGCAGCTTGCCGCTGTTGCTTAGGTTGGCCCCCGTCGTGATGCTGGCATTGCGGTTTGCCGTGACTTCGCCGCTGTTGTTAAAGTCGCTGACCAAAGCAATGGACAGGTCGCCACGCGACAGCACTTTGCCGTCGCCGCTCAGGCTGGATGCGTTGATCACAGTGTTTTGCCCGGCAATGAGAGTGCCAGCAGTGTTGCTGATGGCCAGCGTTTTGGCGGCAGCCAGATCCTGAAGTGAAGCGGTGTTGCCGGCGCTGATCAGACCGCCGGAGTTGTCGATGCTGCCCGAACTGGTCAGGATCGCATTGTTGTCAGCCCGGATCGCCCCCTGGTTGTTGGCAATCGCGCTGGCCGTGATGGCCACGTTTTTGGCTTCCATGCCCTGGTTGCCTCCCAGGGTGTTGCTGTTGAGGACCGTAGCCGCACTCAGGCTGAGGTTCTCTGCGCTGCGCATCAGGCTGTCGCTGTTGTTGATGCTGCCCGCTCCCGCGTCGATGCCCAAGCTGCCCAAGGCCTGGACCTGGCCACCCCAGTTGTCAAAGCCGCTGCTGCTGATGCTGACGCCGGACTGCCCCACGATTTGACCGCCTGCCGTGTTGCCTATGTTGGCGGCGGTCGCGGTCAACGCGCCCTTTGCGCCCACAAAGCCGCGCGCATTGTTGATATCGCCCGTCGCAAGCGCCATCGTGCCTTGCGACGTGATGCCGCCAGCGCCGGTGACATGCTGCGATGCATTGGCATTGCTCAGGGTTTGGCCGCTGGTGTTGACGCTCAGGGCGGTTCCGGCCTGAATCAAGCCGCCATCGTTGTTCAAGGCGCCTGTTTGCAAGCCGGCCAGCTGGCTGGCGGCGATAGTGCCCTGCGCGTTGTGCAGCGCCTGGCCGTTGGTTTGGATGCTGGCGTTTCTGCCCGCCGTGATGCTGCCTGCCTGCGCGGCACCGGTGGCCATGGCGTTACTCAGTCCGGTATTGACAAGTGTGACGTCGAGCGCAGACTGAATTTTTCCGCTGTCGTTTTGCGTGGCACCTATGCTGTTGATGGTGGCGCTGCCTTGCACCGAGGCAATCGTGCCGCGGCTGTTGTCCAGCGACGCCGCAGCAAGCGATACATCACCATTGGCGGCGATCAAGCCCTGGCTGTTGCTGAGGCCCTGGGCAAGCGCTGCATCCAAACCGCCACCCGCTGTGATGCTGCCTTGACTGTTATTCAATGCACCCGCTACTAAATTGAAGTCACCACCAGCGGCCAGTTTGCCTGCGCCGCTGTTGTCAAGCCCGGCATTGACCGAAAGGCTCAGACCAGAGGCGCCCGTGGCCTGAATCGTGCCGCCCTGGTTGCTCAGGGTTTGCCCGCTGACGCTGGTAGTGCCATTGCTGGCGATGACGCCTGCGGTGTTGTCAATTGCGCCGAGCGCGGTGAAAGTGGTCACCCCAGACCCCGTCTGAATGATTTCGCCGGAACGGTTGCTCAGGCTGGTGGCAGACAGGCTGATTTGTTTGGCGACGGTGCTGGCGTTGTCGTGGTTAAAGACGCCTGTATTGACGATCAGGGCGCCATTGCCGGTGATCTGGCCGCGTTGGTCGTTCAGTGAGTTCGAGTCGATAGCCAGCGTTCCGGTGCCTGCGTGCTCGATCCTGCCGTCGGTGTTGAGGAAACTGGCGGCGCTGAGGCTCAGGTTCTGGCTATTAACCGCGATGCGGCCGGCGCTGTTGTTCAGCGTCCCGAGGGGTGAACTCAGGGCAATCGTCGTGTTGCCTAGGCCCGTCTGGATGATTTGGCCCTGCGCGTTGTTCAGATTGGCTACGTCCAGATTCAACTGGCCGGCGCTGATCGTTCCCTGGCTGTTGACGAGGCTCTGGGTGCCCTGCGCTTTGGCGCTGACGTCGAGCGTGCCCGGGGTTGTGACAGTTGCAGCGCTGGTGGTGACGTTGCCCGCTGTGGCCGTGATGGCGATGCTGGCGGCGCTGGTCTGGCTGCCCGTCAGATCGACGGACGCTCCTGTAAGGGTGGCGCTGCCAGCGGCAAGATTTTGCCCTTTGGCAACGAGGCCGTTGGCTGTCGCGGCGCGCAGTTGACCTGCGGTGGACAGGCTGCCATCAGCCCGGATGCCTGCGCCAAGCAGGCCGGTGGCGCTGCTGTTCATGCTATCCGCGGTGATGCTGACATCTCCCTGCGCGGCAATCACGCCGACATTGCTGGCGTTGCCGCTGACGGCAAGAACCTGGTTGCCGCCTGCGTACAAACTGCCCGTGTTGATGACGTTGCTGGCGCTTGTGGTGAGGTTTGCCCCCGCATAAACGGCGCCTGCGTTGTTGCTCAAATCGCCTACCTGCAGCGTGACGTTTCCGGTCACGGCCTGCAGTGTGCCCCGCGTGTTGTCGACATTTCCACCCACCAGACCCAGGTTCCGGCTGGCGGCGAGGGTGCCATCGGTGTTGTTCATGCTGCCGCTGGTCGTGATTAGAACGCTTTGCCCGGACGTGATGCGGCCTTGCGTGTTGTCAAGGGTGCCGGTGCTGATGAAGGCTGCGTCATTAGTCTCAATGCGGCCCGCCGTGTTGTTGATGAAGTCAGTGGCCGTGATGCGGGTCTGCCCAGAACCGGTCTGAATGATCTCGCCTTGCTGGTTATTGAGGCTGCTAGCGGCAATCGTGACCTGCCGTGCGATGGTGCTGGCGTTGCGGTGATCGACGCTGCCAGCCGTGATGCTCAAGACGCCGTTACCGGTGATCTGGCCGCGCTGGTCATTGAGCACTGTGGCATCAATAGCCAGCGTCCCGGAGCCAGCGTGCTCGATCTTGCCGTCGGTGTTGGTCAGGGTGTTGGCGCTGAGCGTCAGGTTTTGACTGTTGCCGGCGATGCGGCCTTGCGTATTGTCCAGCGTGCCGGTGGGAGAACTCAAGGCAATCGTGGTGTTGCTTGCACCTGTCTGGATGATCTGGCCTTGGGCATTGTTCAGGTTGGCACTGTCGAGGTTCAGTTGGCCTGCGCTTAACGTGCCACCACGGTTGTTCAGCGTCTGCGCGTTTTGCGTTTTGGCGGTGATGTGCAGCGTGCCCGGGGTGGTGAGGGTTGCGGCGCTGGTGTTAACGTTGCTTGCGGTGGCTGTGAGGGTGATAGCCGACGCGCTGGTCTGGCTGCTGCTCAGGTCAACCAAAGCGCCGCTCATGGTGGCATCGCCCGCTGCAAGATTTTGTCCGCGGGCCGTCAGCGCCCCAGTCGTGCTCACGCTGAGGTTGCCAGCGTTGCCTAAGCTGCCATCCGATGCAATGCCCGCGCCGAGCAGGCTGGTTGCTGCGCTGTTCAGGTTGTCCGCTGTGATGGTGGTATTGCCCCGGGCTGCGATCACGCCGGTGTTGCTGACGGCTCCGCTGACAGTGAGAATCTGGCTTCCTGCGGCGTAGAGGCTGCCGGTGCTGGTGACGTTTACTGCGGTGGTACTTAGACTGCCACCGGCATAAACGCTACCCGCATGGTTGTTCAGGTTGCCAACATTCAAGGTGGTGTCGCCTTGAGTGGATTGCAGCGTGCCGCGGGTGTTGTCGATGCTGCCGCTGGCTAGGCTCAAGTTCTGGCCAGCGGCGATGGAGCCATCTGTGTTGTTCAGGCTGGCTGCGACCGTAAAGTCGGCGCTTTGCGCGGACGTGATGCGGCCTTGCGAGTTGTCAAGCGTTTGCGCGCTGATGCTGGCGCTGCCATTGCTGGCAATGGTGCCTGCACTGTTGTCGAGGGTGCCCCTGACGCTGAGGGTGGCTTGGCCGCTGCCGACTTGTGTGATCTCGCCCTGATGATTGTTCAGGTTGCCAGCCGCAACCGTGACTTGCTGGGCCAGGCTGTGGGCGTTTTGGTGGTTGATGCTGTCCGCAGTGATGCTTAGCGCACCGTTGCCGGTGATCTGGCCGCGCTGGTCATTGAGCACTGTGGCATCAATAGCCAGCGTCCCGGAGCCAGCGTGCTCGATCTTGCCGTCGGTGTTGGTCAGGGTGTTGGCGCTGAGCGTCAGGTTTTGACTGTTGACGGCGATGCGGCCCCGCGTATTGTCCAGCGTGCCGGTCGGCGATGAGAGCAAGATCGCCAGGTCGGTATTGCCGGTCTGGACGATCTCGCCAGCCATGTTAGACAGGTCGCGCGCCTTCAGGCTCAGTTGCTGGGCTGCAACGGTTGCGCCATCGGTGCGCACGGTCTGCGCGGCACTGATCGCCAGCACGCCCTGGGTGCTGATGCCGGCCTGGCTGGCGTCCATGTCGCCGGCTGCGGCGCTCAAGGTGAAGTTTTGCGCGGCGAGTTTGCCGCCGGACAAGTCAAGCCGGGCACCGGAGACCTCGGCGTTGCCGCCGGCAATCGTTTGGCCAATTAGGGCCACGGCAGCAGTGCCGGAGACGATGAGGTCGCCGCTGGTCCTGAGGGTGCCGTCAGGATTGAGGCCGGCTGCGATGACGGAGCCCTTGCTGGCGCTGATCTGCGCGCCTGCGCCGGTGGCTTGCACGCTGGTGTTGCCCTGCGCCGCAACCAGACCGGTGTTCGTGATGCCGTCAACCGCCGCCAGACCGGTGTTGCCATTGGCATAAACGGTGCCGCGGTTGGTAACGCTGCCGCCGGTATTGATCTGCGCATTGCCGGTGGCCTGAATGCTTCCGATATTGGTCAGCCAGCCATTGGCTTGCAAGACAACGTCGCCTGCGGTGGCTCCTATGACGCCGCCGATGCGCATGCCCACGCCGGCTTCGGTCCCGATCAGCGTGATCTTGCCGGCGTACATGCCGCCCAGGGCCGATGCGTCCAGCGCGAAGGCGGGCGCGGCACCAGTGCCTGCGACCGGCGTGGCGCTGGTTTGCGCCGCGTCTATCTGGTTGGCACCTGTGATGACTTTAAGTTCGTTGGCCAGTATCTGGCCATTGACTTCGACGGCCCTCGCCAGAATGCTGGTGTAGTCGGTCTGACGCGCATCGAGGCCGGCCCCGTTAATGGTGACCAGGCCGCGCTGCACCACATAGCCGTCGAGGTTGCCGCCCGACACAGACGCGGTGCCGGTGGTGATCGTGGCGCGGCTGGCGTTGATAAACCCGGCGCCGTCAATGTTCACGCCAGCCGGGTTGGCGATGATGACTTCGGCTCGGCTACCGGCCACTTCGACAAACCCGCGCAGCTGGCTGGGGTTGCTCGAATTGACTTCGTTGAGAATCACCCGGGCGCTGCCGGTAGCCAGCCAGGGGTTGCCCTGTACCCAGCCGCCAAGCTGCGTTTGCGTATTGGTACGAGAATTGTTGAGGACAGCGCCGGTGGCATTGACGTCAAACTGGCCGTAGGTGTTGCGTGAAACACCGGCTGCGCTAGGCGTCTGGATATTGACCAGGGGCAGACCGTTTGCCGTGTTCAAAACGGTCGGTTGCTGATTGCGCGGCGCGTTGGGATCGGCCACGATCTGCGCGTGCGCCATTGAGGTCAGCTGCAACGGCACACCCAGCAGACACAACACGGCGAACGCAAGATGGGCCAGGCGGCCGTAGCCAACTCCTGCAGGCGCGAAACCAACTGTTGGGCGCGATCCTCGTGTCGCTCCATTGGCTTTACCTGCACTGGTCGCCGTTTCCTGTACGACCATGCGCAGGCCGCGCGCTGGGTTGAAGATGATGCGGTGCAGGTGCTTGTTCATAGAAGGGCTCGATGTTGAGATTCGGAAACTAAAAGCTGTAATTCAGACTGAAACCGGCAGTCACGGAAGCAGTTTGAAAGCCAGCGGGTTTGCTGAGTGATTTGCCCAGAAAGAGGTCGTACTGAAGATTTTTAACGGCGCCACGCACACCGAATACCGCACCGGCCAGGCTTTTGCCGAGCAAAAATTCACTGCTTGGCCCGCCCACCCTGCCGTAGTCCAGGCCGATATAAGCTTCCTGTCCGCTTGCACCCAATGCGCCACTTAGTTCATTGCGAACCAGCCAGCCACGCTCTGCCGATAGCGAAGATTCGCCGTCAAAACCGCGCACGGTGTAACGCCCGCCAATGGCAAACCGGTCTTGCGGTGTCAGGCGGGTGTGGTTGAACTGGGTGCGCAGAATGCCGGTGTATCTGAAGCGCTGGTCAAGCGCTTTGAATGGCGCATTGAGGGTCACGTCTGCCGTGGTGATTTTCATGCGCGAGGTGCCCTCGTCAAAGGCTTCTTCGGGTGCAGGCTGCGAACCGAAAGCACCGGTGCCGCGCTTGTAAGCCAGATTCATATCCAGGGTTCCCGCGCCGATGAATTCGCGGTGATTGACGCTCGCCTCAAAGCCGCCGACTTTACGGCGCTGCACTTCAACCTCGGTGTCGTCAATGAAATTATTCGAGGTGCGCTGGAACGCCCGCAAAGCAAGCGTGGTCTTGCGCGCAGCATCGCGGTAAACCAGTCGTGACAGTTTGGCCTCCACGTTGCTGCTGGTGCCGCCGTACATATAGGTCTGACTGGCACCGGCCACTGATTGACGGTAGCGGCTGTTGCTGACGGTGGTGCCCAGCAGCCAGTAGCCCAGCGGCACCGAATAATGCGCCGTGTTGCCACGGGTGCCGCGGTCCCCGTACGAGCCGCCGCCCAGGTCGCGATTGAGCGAGAGATACAGTAGATCGTTGAGCGTCCACCAGTTGTCGTAAGACAACGTCATACCGCCCTGATACTTGCCAGTTGCTTTAGAGCCGCTGTCGTCTGCGCTCAGTGAGAGCCTGAAAGGAAACGGTTGTTGATGGCTGATCACCAGATCACTTTGCCCTGGCTGAGCATCAGGGCCGGCCGCCGGCTCGATCTGAATGTCGGCTTCGGCCGTCGGTACACGCTTGAAATTCTCCAGTGCCTGCTCGATATCGCGCAGGTTGAGGATGTCGCCAGGCCTGGCCGGCACTGCGTTCCACGCGTTACCGCGGGCGCCACTGCCTGGCGCAAACCGGATAGCCTGAATGCGACCAGGAATAACCGTGAGCGCCAATACGCCGCTTTGCAAGTCCTGCGGCTCAGCCAGGATGCGGGTGGTGACATAGCCGCCTGCGATGACAGCATTTTGTACCCGCTTGATCACAAGGCCTATGCCTTCAGCGCCAAGGCAGCGTTCCAGTGGAGAGTCGCTTCGGTCGGGGCCTGCCGCCGCATCCAGCGCCCAGGCGAATGGGTAAGCCGAGGTGGATTTATCGCTGGCGGCAGACTTGAGCGTGAGTTGATGAATCACAAAACAGGGTGACTCAACTCTGGGCAATTTTCCGGCTTCGGCTTCTGGAGCCTTGGGTAACCTCACGTCTGGTCCGCGCTCTTGCTGCTCGCGTAGCGCGCGATCGCGCTCTTGCACACGGCGCTGCTCTTGCGCATCGCTGCTTTGCGGAGCCAGCACGATAGCGGGCAGGGGAGGTGGCTGAGGTGCGGATTGAGCGCGGGCGTGTCCGGCAAAAACGAAAACGGCGAGGCCAATCAAGAGGCTGGAAGCACTGAATTTTCGGCTTGCGTGGTTTGCTGTGCGCGCTGGCACATGTTGGGCTATTGCACCCGACGCGTCATGTTTTTCGGGCAATTTCGCCTTTTAGTGTTAACAAATATTTCTAAATGTATCGATTAAAATGGCGTCGAAGTTCAAATCCAAAAATAAAATTTCAGGTCATATTTGCCACATTTTGAGAGTGCGGATGTTTTCATCACAGTTCGCTACAGCAATAAATGTGCGATATGTAATATAAAGTATCAACTAGCCTGTAGCGATTCGGAAATCCGTGAAGTGGGCGTCACGATAAGGCTCACCCGAGGTTCCGGACTTTGACCGGTGCTTGCTCTGCCCGGTCAGGCGTTCGTTACGCATCGCCCGGGCAGCGAATCCGGCAGGGATGGCTTGGGGAAAGTATTGATTTCTCAAACCTTGCTGTAGCTGCCCCTGCGCCCATCAGCTTGTCGCCCTGTATCTTTCTTGACTGGCTTGCCCAGTCGCTGCACACCGTGGGGAGTGTGAGGGAGGGCTGGTTCGACGTCAGGATGCTATAAAAAAAATAGCTGATTGCGCCCGTCATTATTGGGCTGCAGGCTATTTTCTTGTAGAAACTGGCGAACGGGCGGAAGCGGTTGTTACAGCACCTTGCTCAGAAATTTGCGCGTGCGCTCTTCCTGCGGCCGGTCAAAGATGTCGGCCGGTGTTCCTTCTTCGACCACCAGGCCCTCGTCGATAAACAGCACACGATCGGCCACTTGGCGGGCAAAGCCCATCTCATGCGTGACGACCACCATGGTCATGCCTTCTTCAGCCAGGGCTTGCATGACGGCCAGCACTTCGCCGACCATTTCCGGGTCCAGCGCCGAGGTGGGTTCGTCAAACAGCATGATGCGCGGCTGCATGGCCAGCGCCCGTGCAATCGCCACGCGCTGCTGCTGCCCGCCCGACAGTTGGTTGGGATAGGCGTCAATCTTGTCGATCAGCCCGACTTTGTCGAGCAGCTCCTTGGCGCGCAGATGCGCTTGTGCGGTGGTCAAGCCGCGCACCTTGGTGGGCGCCAGCGTGATGTTTTCCAGCACGGTCTTGTGCGGGAAAAGATTGAAGCGCTGAAACACCATGCCGATTTCCGAGCGCAGCGCATCGACATCGGTTTTAGCCTCGTGCACTGAAACGCCATGCACCAGCACCTCTCCGCCCGAGGCGTCTTCCAGGCCGTTAAGGCAGCGCAAGAACGTGCTCTTGCCTGAGCCCGAAGGCCCAATCACACAGACCACTTCCGAGGCTTTGATGGCGCAGTCAATGCCGCGCAGCACGGCAAGCTGGCCAAAGCGCTTGGTCAGTGCCTTAACGCGTATCACCTCGTCCATAACGATCCTCCAGTTTCTTCACGACGTAGGCCAGGCCCAGCGTCAATACCCAGTACATCAGTGAGATCGTCAGGTAGGGTTCCCAGTAGCGCGAATAAGCACCTGCCACGGTGCGCGCGGCATAGGCCAGCTCGGCCAGGCCAATTGCTGAAACCAGTGAGGAGTCTTTCAGCAGCGCGATGGCGTTGTTGCCCAGCGGTGGCAGCATTCTGCGAAATGCCTGCGGCAATATGACGTGGTACATGGTGCGCGGAAATGACAGGCCGAGCGAGCGCGAAGCTTCTACCTGGCCGCGGTCGATCGACTGGATGCCGGCGCGGAAAATTTCGGAAATATAGGCACCCGCGTTCAGCGTGAGCGCCACCACGCCCGACAAAAAGGCACCGTAGTTTTGCTTGATGTTGCGCGCCGCTTCGCCCGAAATCAGCAGGCCGTCGGCCTGGTTGATAAACAGTGGCAGCACGGCAAAGTGAATCAGCAAAATCTGCACAAACAGCGGCGTGCCACGAAAAAAGCTGACAAAAACTGTCGCCGGCCAGCGCAAGGCGTATTTGCAAAGCTGCCTGGCCGGGGCGCGGCGCGCTTCAGCCAGATTGGCCAGGCCAACCGCCAGACCCAGCGCCGTGCCTTGCACAATGCAGATCAGCGTGATCAGGACGGTCATTTGCAGGCCCTGCCAGAACAGCCCTGCATACTGGGTAATGATGTCGGCGCGAAACCAGCCGAACCAGAGAACTTGATCCATAACCGGTGTACTCAGGACTTAATGGACTGGCAAGGCGGGCCAGCGTGGTCTTCGGCCAGCAGGCGTTTGCGGCTGGTGCGCGCGCTGGCCGGAGCCGCGATTTTTTGAGGAAGGTTCATGGTTGCGACTGCCAGATCTCGGGGTGGCGTGAAAAGGGTTGAAACGAAACGCGTTAAAGCGCGGCAACGGAAGTGCGCCAATGGTAACGCCTGTAAGCGCGCGCACGCCTTCGCGCTGCTTGGGCCGGGCAGGCGTGCCAAGGGCCGCATCCGCCATGCCCGCACGCTGGCCGTCCCGGCGCCCCGCGGGAAGCCTTGTGTGCTATAAAAAATGTAGCTGTCTGCGCCCGCTGCCTTTGGGCTAGCATCGCTTTTAGGGTATTAATTGGGTGGAAATTCGGGGAATTCCTGTTGTAATGGTGTTCAGACGTGCTGCATCATGCTGGCGTGCCGAGCACTTCTCTGTGCTGCTCAAGGTGGTAGCTGCTCCTGTCGCAGCGATCTGAAAAATGAAATGAGACCATCGTGAATTTGACGACACTGCTAATGACGGGCCTGGACGTGGCCATAGGCCTGCTGCTGGGCGCTTTGATTTGCGTGTGGTGGCTGCGGCGCAAAGCCGGCGTCGAGCTGCGCTCTGTCGGCAAGTGGCCGCTGGGCCCACGCGGGCTGGTGACCACCCATGAACACGAAGTTTGGACCTGGCTGCGCCACACCTTTCATGACCATGTCGTGCTGGTGAAGATACCGGTGCAGCGTTTCACCACGCCGCTTGACCGGGGAAATGGCAAACGCGGCGGCAGGGGCCAGGCACAAAGTAAGCAATTGCTGGAGTTACTTACTGGGATTTATACGACCTTCACCGTCTCCACGACCGACGGCAAAGTGGTGGGTTGTGTCGATGTCCCCGGCAAACGCGGGCTGAGCCAAGACGATTTCGAAGTGAAGGAAGCCTTGCTGGCAGACTGCGGCATTGCCTACACCGTGGTTCGCGGCGTCCAGCTGCCCACCAGCATTGCCATGCGCGCTGCCTTTCTGGGCGAAAGCGCGGTCGAACAAGTGCGGGCGTTTCGCGAGACGCGCGGCGGAGACAGCAGCTTTAACGCAGAAGTAGATGCCTTTACCCGGCAGAAGATGAAAACAGCCAAACTCGTAGCGCTGAAAGAACTCAACAAAGACGAGCAGCAGCGTATACCCGCAGCACTGGACCGCAAGGCCGGCGTTGGCGCACAAGGCGCCGTCCCGAACAAGGCTGACCAGCCGGACCGGCTTGCCGTGCAATGGGAAGACTCTTTCATTCATCCGGCTGACACGCGGCCAGCGCGGCTTGAATAAAAACGCTGTGGCGCGCCCTGGCCGGCAAGTTCACCCGGGCGCCTGCGTTCCTTCTTTTTCAGGCGCGCCGCGATGAGTCGTCTCGGTCATACCCGCGACAAGATGTACAAGACGCTGGCGCGCCAGCTGCACGGTATGGTGCCCTGCTGGGTCTGCGGCCAGCACGTCACACCCGAGGCCGCCACGCTGGAGCACATTCAGCCGCTGAGCGAGGGCGGCAATAGCCACGCCGAGAATCTGGCCATCAGCCACGAGCTCTGCAATGGGCAGAGACATGCGACCGGTCTGGTTCCAGCATCAGCGTCTCCCGGCCAGGTCAGGCGCAAGGAAGCAGATCCGGCGCCAATTGCCTGATTCCATTTCTACTTCAATCCGATAAGCGGCTGTGGCCTTGGCGTTCAGACCCGCGCACGCGTCATGCGCGTGAAGGCTATTTCAGCACTTCAAGCAGCCGGTCCAGCCCGCCTTCGTCGATAGCGACCATCGCCTGGGCGCGCACCGTGGGCTTGGCGTGGTAGGCGACTGACAGCCCGGCCACGCCCATCATCGGCAGATCGTTGGCGCCGTCGCCTATGGCAATGGCTTGCTGCGAGGTAATGCCAAGTGCTGCGCAGGTTTGCAGCAGCATCGTGCGTTTTTCTTCGCCATCGCAAATGTCGCCCCAGGGCTGGTCCACCATGCGCCCAGTCAGCAGGCCGTCCCGCGTTTCCAGCACGTTAGAACGGGTGTAGTCAATGCCCAGCTCGTCGCGAATGCGGTCGGTGAAAAAGGTGAAGCCGCCGCTCACCAGCAGCGTCTTCAGGCCGGCGGACTTGCAGGCATGCACCAGTTCAGCTGCACCGGGGTTCAGCCTGAGGCGCCGCTGGTAGACCTCTTCCAAGCGCGCCACGCTGACGCCTTTGAGCAGCGTAACGCGCTGGCGCAGGCTGTCCTTGTAGTCGGCAATCTCGCCGCGCATGGCGGCTTCGGTGATGGCGGCTACCTCTGCCTTGCGGCCTGCGGCATCGGCAATTTCGTCCACGCACTCGATGTTGATGAGCGTGGAGTCCATGTCAAAGGCGATCAGCTTGAAGTCGCTGAGTTTGAGGTCTGGCGTGGCGATGTTGATGACCAGGCCGGAGGCGGTTTCGATAGGAGTCATAGGTAGTTCACTATTATTTTGATAGCTGCTTGCGCCCGTATTTATTGGGCTAGAGGCTGTTTTCAGCATCTTTTTCAGTAGAAAGCCAGTTTGCGACCCGCAAACCCGGTACCCGGAGAAATTTGGCATCGGCGCTCACCAGAATGGCATTTATGGCCAGTGCGTGCGCGGCAATCAGGGCGTCGTTGGGGCCTATGGGCTGGCCGATCGCTTCAAGGTGGGCGCGCAGACGGGCGTAGTGCAGCGGTACGCTGTCGGTGAGCGGAAGTATCTGCAACCTGGCCATTTCAAGATCGTAAGCGGCTTGCAGTTGGGCTGAAGGCCGCTTTGTCAGGCCAAGCACCAATTCGCGTTGCACGACTACGCTGGTACACACACAAATTACTTTGCCACTTTGCATTGCCAGGCGGCCGCGCTGTGCTGCCAGGCTGCCTGCGCCCTTCATGAGATCGCTGATGATGTTGGTGTCAAGCAAAAAAGGGCCTGATGCCATGTCTGCAGCCCCGCTCACAGCACGATGTCGTCAAGCGAAAGCAGGCCAGTGTCTACGTCGGGAAACTCCTCGTCGCAGGGCCCTAGTTTGGCGATTTCGTCAAGGGCCTGCAAGAAAGCCTGCGGTGACCCCCGGGGGTACTCCACGGCGACGGGCTCTATGACCAGCGTATTGCCTACCTTTCGCATCACCGTTTCGGTTCCGGCCAACTCAAACTCGCGGGGAATGCGCACGGCCTGATTTGCGCCATTGCGAAACAGGCGCGCATGGCGCTCTTTTGCGTCGTTGGGTGTTTCAGCAGTGTGTGGTGGTAGTTTTTCAGAGGCGTGAGGCATGGTGCTTCTCCTGAAATATGGCTGCCTGCGGCCTAGCATAGGCTAAAGCCTATGCCGTCACTTCCACAGCTTTGGGTTGCCCCAGACTACGCAACACATCCCGCACCATTTGCGCACGGTCCTTGGGGTTTTCCAGCGCGCGCTCAATGCGCAGCTTGTCGTTGCCGGCCAGTTTGATGTGCCGGTTTTTCTGGATCAGCTGCATGATGGCCAGCGAATCGATGGGCGGGTCTTTCTTGAAGGTGATCGTGATCGCCCCGGGCGCCGCATCGACCTTGACCACGCCATACGGCCGGGCAATGACACGCAGGCGGTGCACGTCAATCAGCGTTTGCGCCTGCGGCGGCAGCTTGCCGAAGCGGTCGACGATTTCCTCCAGCAGCGCATCGATCTGGTCGGTGTTTTTGGCGGTGGCCAGCTTTTTGTAGAAGGACAGGCGCAAATGCACGTCGCCGCAAAAGTCGCTAGGCAGCAGCGCCGGTGCGTGCAGATTGATCTCGGTGGTAGCGCTCAGCGGCGACAGCAGATCGGGCTCGCGGCCGGCCTTGAGCGAGGCCACCGCTTCGTTGAGCATCTCGTTGTACAGCTGAAAGCCTATTTCCATCATGTTGCCGCTCTGGCTTTCGCCCAGCACTTCGCCGGTGCCGCGAATTTCCAGGTCGTGCATGGCCAGGTAAAAACCCGAGCCGAGTTCTTCCATTTGCTGGATGGCGTCAAGTCGCTGGCTGGCCTGTTTGGTCAGGCCTTCAAGGTCGGGCACCATCAGGTAGGCATAGGCCTGATGGTGGCTGCGGCCGACGCGGCCGCGCAGCTGGTGCAGTTGCGCCAGGCCGAACTTGTCGGCGCGGCTCATCACGATGGTGTTGGCGGTCGGCACGTCAATGCCGGTTTCAATGATGGTCGAGCACAGCAAGAGGTTGTAACGCTGGGCGATAAAGTCTTTCATCACGCGCTCCAATTCGCGCTCGGGCATCTGGCCGTGTGCCACGGCAATGCGCGCCTCGGGCAGCAGCTCTTCAAGCTTCTGGCGTCGGTTCTGGATGGTTTCGACTTCGTTGTGCAGAAAATAGACCTGCCCACCGCGCTTCAATTCGCGCAGCACGGCTTCGCGGATCACGCCGTTGCCTTCCGTGCGGACAAAGGTCTTGATGGCCAGGCGGCGTTGCGGCGCGGTGGCAATCACGCTCAAGTCGCGCAGGCCTTCGAGCGCCATGCCCAGCGTGCGTGGGATCGGCGTGGCCGTCAGCGTCAGCACATCAACCTCGGCGCGCATGGCTTTCATGGCCTCTTTGTGGCGCACGCCAAAGCGGTGCTCTTCGTCAATGATGAGCAGGCCCAGCTGCTTGAACTTCACGTCCTGGCTTAACAGCTTGTGCGTGCCCACCACAATGTCGACGCTGCCGTCGGCCAGGCCCTTGATGGCGGTGCTGATTTCCTTGGCCGAGCGAAAGCGGCTCATTTCGGCAACCTTGACCGGCCACTTGGAGAAGCGGTCCACCAGCGTCTGGTAATGCTGCTCGGCCAGCAGCGTGGTGGGCGCCAGCAAGGCCACCTGCTTGCCGCCAATGATGGCGATGAAGGCGGCGCGCAGGGCCACTTCGGTTTTGCCAAAGCCCACATCGCCGCAGACCAGCCGGTCCATCGGGCGCGGGCTGATCATGTCCTGGATCACCGCATGAATGGCGGCGCGCTGGTCCGGGGTTTCCTCAAAACCGAAATCATTGGCAAAAGCTTCATAGTCGCCCGGTGAGTAGCGAAAGGCGTGGCCTTCGCGCGCGGCGCGCCGGGCATAGATATTGAGCAGTTCGGCGGCCGAATCGCGGATCTGCTCGGCCGCCTTGCGTCTGGCTTTTTCCCACTGACCGCTACCCAGCCGGTGCAGCGGCGCTTCTTCGGCGCTGACGCCGGTGTAGCGACTGATCAGGTGCAGCTGGCTGACCGGCACATACAGCGTGGCACTGTCGGCGTATTCCAGATGCAAAAATTCCTGCAGAAGCGGCGTGCCATCGGGATTTTTCCCCTGGCCCAGGTCCATATTGATCAGCCCGCGGTAGCGGCCAATGCCATGGGCGCTGTGCACCACCGGGTCGCCAACGTTGAGCTCTGACAGGTCCTTGATGAGCGCTTCAACGTCGCTGACCTGCTCTTGCCTTTTGTTGCGCCGGCGTATGGTGACGCCGGCGGCAAACAGCTCGGTCTCGGTGACGAAGTCAATGCCTTCTTCCAGCCAGCTGAAGCCGGTGTTCAGCGCCGCCGTGGCGATGCCGAGCATTTCGCGGCTGGTCTGGAAATCTTCCAGCGAATCAAACGCCGGCGGGCTGACATTGCTGGCGCGCAGGAAGTCGAGCAGGCTCTCGCGCCGGCCATCGCTTTCGGCCAGCAACAGCACGCGGTGCGCGGTATTGCGGGCGTGCTTTTTGAAGCCGGCCAGCGGGTCTTCGGCTCCGCGCTGCACCGCCATTTCACCGAGTTTTTGAAACTGGGCATTGTCGGGAACATCTTCTATAGAGGCACGCAGCGCCAGCTGGGCGTAGCCGTTGGCGCGTGCGTAAAACTGCTCGGTGCTGAGGAAAAGCGATTCGGGCGGCAAGGCCGGGCGATCAGGTGCGTCGCGTACCAGCCGGTAGCGGTCTTTGGTGTCCTGCCAGAAGCGCTGAAACGCGGGCTCCAGTTCCCCGTGCAAGACGACCGTGGCCTGGCTGCCAAAGTAGTCAAACACCGTGGCGGTTTCTTCAAAAAACAGCGGCAGGTAATACTCGATGCCCGCCGTGGCGACGCCATTGCCCATGTCTTTGTAGATGCGGCTTTTGGTCGGGTCGCCCTCAAGCAGTTCACGCCAGCGGCTGCGGAACTTGGCGCGGGCATCGTCGTCCATCGGAAACTCGCGCCCAGGCAGCAGGCGCACTTCGGGCACCGGGTATAGGCTGCGCTGGCTGTCGGGGTCAAAGGTGCGGATGGAATCGATCTCGTCGTCAAACAGGTCAACCCGGTAAGGAACCTGGGAACCCATGGGGAACAGATCAATCAGGCCGCCGCGCACCGCGTACTCGCCTGGGCTGACGACCTGCGTGACGTGGCTGTAGCCGGCCAGCGTAAGCTGGGCTTTCAGCCGCGCTTCGTCGAGCTTTTGCTTGACCTTGAACTGGAAGGTGTAGCCCGCCAGAAAGCTGGGGGGCGCCAGCCGGTACAGCGCGGTGGTCGCCGGCACAATGACGACGTCAGCGCCGGTTTCCTTGTCGCGCTGCTGGATTCTCCAGAGCGTGGCCAGCCGCTCGCTAATCAGGTCCTGGTGCGGCGAAAAGGTGTCGTAGGGCAGGGTTTCCCAGTCGGGAAACAGGGCGCAGCGCAGCTCGGGCGCAAAAAAGGCAATCTCGTCCATCAAGCGCTGTGCGGTGCTGGCGTCAGCCGTGATGATGGCGGTGAGCTTACCGGAGGCTTTTTCGCGTTGCCCCAGGCGGGCCAGCAGCAAGGCATCGGCTGAGCCGGCCGGCTGGGGCAGGGTGTAGCGTTTGCCGGATACGAGTGAAGGTAATTGCATGGGTTAAGTGCGCCGTCAGGAAATCAGGATTTAGCCAAAGCAGGCGGAAAAAGCCAAGCACCCCAAACCATCTGGAGTGGGGTGCCGTCGGGTGCTACTTCCTTGGCTTCAAGCCCCGATTTTAGAATCTATGATGAAGCGATGACGATAAACCGCGCCTATCCCCCTTTAGAGGCTCTTTTTTTTGCGCTGATTCCTTGCGCCGGGCAAGGCAGCCGTGCCGCATCACCAGGGGCCAAGCAGTACCAGGTGATTGCCGGCCAAGCCATGGTGCTGCACACGTTGGCGGCCTTTTCGGCCGTGGCCCAGTTGTCCAGAACGCTGGTGGTGGTCGCCCCCGGCGACCGGTTTTTTGAGGCGCTGCCGCACAGCTCGTTTGACGTGGCCGCGTGCGGTGGCGCCAGCCGGGCCGACAGTGTGCGCAATGGCCTGCAGACGCTGCTCGATGCCGGAGCAGGCGCCCACGACTGGGTGCTGGTGCATGATGCAGCCCGCTGCCTGGTCACCCCGGCACAAATCAGGCAGTTGATGGAGGCCTGCGCGCACGATGCGGTGGGCGGGCTGTTGGCGCACAAGCTGCCGGACACGCTGAAGAGCGAGCTCAGGCGCTCGGGCTGGCAAGCGGGGCAGCAAGTGGGCGAGTCGCGTGTGGCGGCCACGCTGGACCGCAGCGACAAATGGCTGGCGCAGACACCGCAGATGTTTCGTATCGGCATGCTGATGGAAGCGCTTGATGCTGCCGGCGGGGCTGTCACCGACGAGTCCAGCGCCATCGAAGCGCTGGGGCTGGCGCCGAAACTGGTGGCCGGCAGCGCGCAAAATTTCAAGGTCACCTACCCCGAGGATTTCGGCCTGGCCGAAGCAATTCTGACCAGCCGGCACGGTGCTGGCTGATGCCAACCCCTGCCGCGCCTGCAACGCCAAACGCGATGTTCCATTCACTATGAAAGCCGACGCCATGAATGCTGCCCCAGCGCCCCAGCCCGCCAGGTTTCCCCCGTTTCGTATTGGCGAAGGCTGGGACACGCATGCGCTGGTTCCCGGGCGCAAGCTCATCATCGGCGGCGTTGAAATTGAGCATACGCAGGGCTTGCTGGGACATTCGGATGCCGATGTGCTGCTGCATGCGATCACCGACGCCTTGCTCGGTGCCGCCGGGCTGGGCGACATTGGCAAGCATTTCCCCGATACCGATGAGCGATTCAAGGGTGCCGATTCGATGGCGCTGCTGCGCGAGGTTGGGCGCCTGCTGGCCGATGCAGGTCACCAGATTGGCAACATCGACAGCACAGTAGTAGCGCAGGCGCCAAAACTCGCCCCCCATATTGCAGCGATGCGCGCGCGCATCGCCGAGGCGCTGGGTTTGCAAGCCGGCCAGGTCAACGTTAAAGCCAAGACCGCCGAAAAGCTGGGGCCGGTCGGGCAGGGCTTGAGCATGGAAGCCCGGGCCGTCGTGCTGCTTTTCTGATGCTACGTTTTTAATAGCTGTTAACGCCCGTGTTGATTGGGCTATAGGCTTAAATGACTGTTTTTTGTAAGCCAGACAGGGCCAGGGCGGAAGCCAGCGGCTTAGCTCCGGCGCAGCTTGATATGCGCCGCCAGCCCGCCCGAGTTGGTGTTGGCCAGAGTAAACATGCCGCCCATGCGGTGAATGGTTTTTTCGACAATCGCCAGGCCCAGTCCGGCGCCGGTAGCGGCCGTACGCGCCGCGTCACCGCGGAAAAACGGGCGTGTCAGCTTGGACAGGGTTTCCGGCGCAACGCCGGTGCCGTGGTCGCGTATTTTGATCAACACCCACTGGTCCCGGGTTTTGGCGGCGATGTCGACCAGGGCCACGCCGGTATCCGGCGTTTTGCCATAACGCCGGGCATTTTCCAGCAGGTTGGAGATGACCCGGGACAACTCGACTTCATCGGCCAGAACGGCCAGGTTTTCAGGGATGCTCACAGTGACGCGCATGTCGTCATAGTCGGCCACGGCGTACGTTGCAGCGTCCACCACGGCATTGAGTGACACCCGCTCCAGGCGCGGCGGCTCGGGCCGGGCGTAATCGAGAAACTTGTCGATGATGCGGTCAAGCTGGGCGATGTCGGCGGCCATGTGCTCGCGCGCATCGGGATCGGCCACGCTCATCTCGGTTTCCAGGCGCAGCCGGGCCAGCGGCGTGCGCAAATCGTGAGAAATGCCGGCCAGCATGATGACGCGGTCCTGCTCAATTTTGAACAGTTGCTCGGCCATGCGGTTGAAACCGATATTGACCTCGCGGATCTCGCTGGTGGCGACTTTTTCGTCAAGCAGGCTGGCATCGAAATCACCGTCGCGCATGCGGCTGGCCGCAAACGAAAGCTGTTTGAGCGGACGGTTGATCAGGCGTGCGATGAAGGCCGAGCCGGTGAGCGACAAGGCGGCGGCGATAACGAGCCAGATCACCCAGGTGGTGTTGCGCGACGGGCCTACCCGGGACGGGTCGGTGAGCAGCCAGTAGGAGTCGCCGTCGATGGCAAAGCCTACCCACAGGCCCTTTTGGCCATTCACCATGCTGGCTACCACGGTGCCGCTGCCCAGCCGGGTTTTCAGTTCGCCGGCGATGCGCTCGACAAACTCGTCGTCGCCAAACAGCTCGAATTTGTCCTTGGGCTCACGTGGCGTGATGCGCACTTGTTCTTCATCGGCCAGGGTCTTGATCAGCGAGACGCGGGCGATGGAGTCGGAGTAGCGCAGCGCGGCGCGGCTGAGGTTGACCATTGAGGCCAGTTGTTGCGCGCTCTGGATCGCACGCGGTTCGGACTCCAGTGCGCGGAACGTCTGAAGCCACGCCACGATAGAGCCAAACAGCAGCAGCGCCAGAAAGAAAAAGGTCCGCCAGAACAGGTTGAAACCCCGGCGTGCGCGCATCTCCAGCGGCGCTGGGGCAGTTTCAAGCGGAATCGGATTGGTATCTTCCATTGGAGAGCCTTGGCAGGCCTAGAAAAAAAGAAATGGAAGAGAAGAGACAGCCAGAGGAAGCATGCCTAGCGCCGTCATGCGCGCTAAGCCAGGCGGCGGGGCTATCGGGCTTGCCTTGGCCAATCCCGATTGCGGGGTAATTCTTGGACTAAAGTTCAGTTGGTTCCGTCCGGTACAAACACATAGCCGATACCCCAGACAGTCTGGATGTAGCGGGGCACGGCCGCGTCCACCTCAATCAGCTTGCGCAGGCGCGACACCTGCACGTCCAGGCTGCGGTCAAACGGTTCGAACTCGCGCCCGCGTGCCAGTTGCGCAAGCTTTTCGCGCGACAGCGGCTGGCGCGGATGGCGAACCAGGGTTTTGAGCATGGCAAATTCGCCCGTGGTCAGCGGTAACTCTTCGCCGTTTTTATGCAGGGTGCGCAGGCCCATGTCAAATGAAAACGGTCCGAAAGTAATCACCTCTTGGTCACTGGAAGGCGCGCCCGGCACTTCGGCTGTGGGCCGGCGGCGCAGCACGGCGTGGATGCGGGCCAGCAGCTCGCGCGGGTTGAAGGGTTTGGCCAGGTAATCGTCTGCACCAACTTCCAGACCGACGATGCGGTCCACGTCTTCGCCTTTGGCCGTCAGCATGATGATGGGGGTGCGGTCATTGGCAGCGCGCAGGCGGCGGCAGATAGACAGGCCATCCTCGCCGGGCATCATCAGGTCAAGCACGATCAGGTCGACCGCGTCGCGCAGCATGATGCGGTTCAATGCCTTGCTGTCCTCTGCAAGAATGACTTCAAATCCCTCTTGCGCCAGATAGCGGCGCAGCAGATCGCGTATGCGCGCATCGTCATCAAGAATCAGGATTTTGTCGGCACGAGCGTTGGTTGTTGCTTGGATCATGATTATTTAGTTATTTGTAACAGAGCCATTTTGAAGGCTGAAATCATATGTTGTGGTTTTTTTTGAGGACTTTGACACACTGTTACAAAAGTTGCGGATGAACGCAATTTTTGATCGAGGGGCTCGTACCCCTTGTGGGACAGCTTCTGCGCTGTCCTAAAAACCTTGAAAATGCGATGTCTGGTCGCAGCAGTTTTGTGCGGCATGCCCTTCAAAAAAAACAAAAACGGCCGGGCCGCTTGCCTTCGCGCTGCCTTGACATAATCGTTTCTTGGTCGTTGGCGTTAGCCCGGGCCGGTGCAATTCGGTGATTGTGGTGTTTCTTTGTGTGCCAAAGGGGACGAAAGAAATCAGTCGCACCTGGCCGGCTGCCGGATACTGGCGGTGCCATCAGGACCTTTGCCCCGCACCATGCGCGCTTGCACCGATGGCCGAACACTCATTTCCTCAACTTTTTTTGCTGACTTCTGACTAACCGAAAGGTCAACCTGTTGTGAATCGATTCATCTCTACTATCAAAGTTATAGCTGCCTGCGCCCTGTTTACCTGGTCTGCAGGCTCTTTTTCCCAGCCAGCGCCGCGTGAACCGCTGCAGAACGTGGCCCAGCTCTCAGCCAGCGGCTCGGTCGAAGTGCAGCAGGACTTGCTGTCCATTTCCATGAACAGCACGCGCGACGGTGTTGATGCCACGGCCGTGCAGAGCCAGCTCAAGCAGGCACTCGATAGCGCGCTGGCCTTGGCCAAACAGGCTGCAGTGCCGGGCCAGATGGAGGTGCGCACCGGCAATTTCAGTCTGTACCCGCGTTATGGAAAAGACGGAAAAATCAACGGCTGGCAAGGCTCTACCGAGCTGGTGCTGGAAGGCAAGGACTTCCCGCGCATCACCAGTACCGCCGGCAAGATCCAGACCCTGACCATGGGCGGTGTGAGCTTTGCCCTGAGCCGCGAACAGCGCACCAAAGTCGAGGGCGAAGCGCAAACCCTGGCGATTGAACGCTTTCGGGTCAAAGCCGGCGAGATCGCCAAAAGTTTTGGTTTTTCCAGCTACTCGTTGCGTGAGGTGTCGATCAACGCCAACGATCAGGGCTACACGCCGCGCCCTCGCGTCATGGCCATGCAGGCCAAGTCCGACATGGCGGAGTCGTCCATCCCCGTGGAGGCCGGAAAAAGCACGGTGCTCGTCACGGTGTCCGGCTCGGTGCAGATGAAGTAGTGCGGCTTGGCGCGGCGCCTGCAACAACAGACGCGCTTACTCGGGTGCGTCCAACTGCCACGGTCAGATTGGATGCACGGGCCGAATGGGTGCTCGGCTGACAGACCCCCAGCGTGGCCGCGCTTATGCTTTCTGCATGAATACCGTTGACCCTTTCGCGCAAGACGCCGCACGCAGCGGGCCATTGTTCGTGGTGCTTAACGCGGGCTCGGGCCGCCACCAAAAGGGCTCTCAACAGCAGGTAATGGCGCAGGTCTTCAGCCAGGCCGGGCGCGAGTTCGAGTTTTTGCACATCAAGGATACCGCCCACATCAACGAAATTGCCAATAGTGCGGTTGCTTTGGCGCAGGCACGACGCGGCGTGGTGGTGGCGGCTGGCGGGGACGGCACCATTAGTGCAGTGGCCGGCGCCGTACTTGGCAGTGGCTGCCCTTTTGGCGTCTTGCCCGAGGGGACCTTCAATTATTTTGGCCGTGACAATGCGATTCCGCAAGATACCGAGGCGGCGGCCCGCGCGCTTCTCGGCGCCAGCATCACGCCGGTACAGGTCGGGCAGGTCAACGGGCGGGTATTTCTGGTCAATGCCAGTGTGGGCCTGTATCCGCAATTGCTGGAAGACCGGGAGGCCTGGAAGAAAAAGTGGGGGCGCAGCCGCATTGTGGCGTTTGTCTCAGGAATTGCGACGCTGCTGAAGTGGCGCAAGCAACTGCATCTGAACATCGAGTCGGCCGGTCAAACGGCGACCCTGCGCACGCCCACGCTGTTCGTCGGCAATAACCGGTTGCAGCTAGCCCGAGTCGGCATTGACGAAAAGGAAGTCAAGGCGCTGCAAGCTGGCGAACTGGCCGGCATCGTGGTGCGACCGATTGGCTCGCTGGCGATGCTGGGATTGCTGCTGCGCGGCGTGTTGGGGCGGCTGGGCGATGCTGATCATGTCAGCAGCTTTTCCTTCCGCCGCCTGACCGTGACGCCGAAACTCCGGAAACGCCGCAATCGCATCAAGGTGGCCACCGATGGCGAGACCGTCTGGATGCAGCCGCCGCTGCTGTTTCAGGTGGCAGCCGAGCCCTTGCTGTTGCTAGTTCCCGCGCCAGCTGACCGGGCCGAAGTGGCCTGAACCTTCTATGCGGAGCTTGCTGCACATTTCAGACCCACATTTCGGTACCGCGCTGCCGCTGGTGATGGAGGCGTTGTTTCAGCTGGCACAGGCGCAACGCCCCGACATTCTGGTGCTGTCGGGCGACATCACGCAGCGCGCGGGCGCTACGCAGTTCAGTGAGGCAAGAGCATTTTGCGACCGCCTGGGGATCCCGCGCATGCTGTCGTTGCCGGGAAATCATGACATTCCCCTGTTCAACCCCTTCCAAAGGTTGTGCAGCCCATATGCGCGCTACTTGCGTGCCTTTGGTCCGGATCTGGAAAGCGCTTTGCAGACGCCCTGGCTGCGCATGGTCAGTGTCAAAACCACGCGGCGCTGGCGCCATAAAAACGGCGAGGTGTCGGCCTCGCAGATAGCGCGGGTAGTGGCTGACCTGCAGAAGGCGGAGCCCGGGCAGTTGCGCGTGGTGGTGGTGCACCAGCCGGTGTATGTTTTGCGCGCCGAAGATGAGCATGACCGCCTGCGCGGCTGGGAAGCTGCGGTGCGCGCCTGGGCGGCCGCCGGGGCCGACATCGTGATGGGGGGGCACATTCACCTGCCGTACGTGAGCGAGCTGTCATCCTGCGTGGCTGGCCTGGGTAGGCGCATCTGGTGCGTGCAGGCGGGCACCGCACTTTCGTCGCGGGTGCGCCAGGAGGCGCCCAACTCGGTGAACCTGCTGCGCTATGACGCTGGCAGCCTGCCGCAGCAGTGCCAGTTGCAGCGTTGGGACTACCGCGCGGCGACAGGGCGGTTTGAGGTGGTGCAAACCAGCGCATTGCTGCTGGACCGCGCGAATGGTCCTTAAACTAGACGGGTCCGGGCGGCGGAGGGATTGACTTGGCCAAGCTGGTTTCACTTAGGAATGCGGCCCTGGCCCATACAGTACGGGCGCAATACGCTACTAATTTAATAGCAAAAAAGTCTGCAACCCATTGGTTTGCAGACTTTGTATCGGGCGGCGCTGGGGGCGCGCTCTGAGCGCTAGAACCGGTAGCGCAGGCCGGCTGTGGCTGCGCTCACGCGGTCGCGCCCGCTGCCGGGGAATTTCAGGTCATAGGCGTCGTACTGCAGCACGGCCGACCAGTTGGGGTTGAAGGTGTATTCGGCGCCCAGACCGTAAGACACCCCAAAGCCGCTTTCGTTACCAGCCACGATGCCCGACCCGGGCGCGGAACTCACGTCGGTTCGGCCGTAGGTGGTGCCTAATTTGCCCAGCAGGTTGAACGAAGAGCCCACTGGCAATTTGCCGACCAGGCTCAGGTTCGCGCCCGCCGCCTTGGTGTTGCCGCCTGCCCGGTTGATTTTGCCCAAATTGGTATAGCCCAGTTCAAGGCCCAGGTTGGGGTTGAAGTAGCTCCCGGCATAAATGCTGTACACCGTGTCCCGCTTGTCGGACGTGAAATTTCCGATGCCACTGCCCAGTGAAAAGTCGGACTTGCCGGCGTTCAGTCCCACATAGCTGGCGCCCGGCGCGTAGAGGGAGTAGTTGCCGCTCTGGGCCTGCGCACCGGTGGCGGCCGCCAATGCGGCGAGCGCCAAAAGGGTAGCTGACAAGGTTCGAGTGAGTGAGTGCATGGTGCTTCCTTCAATGGATAAAGTTGCCGACACCTCAAGGGAAAAGCTCTTTTTTTTGCTTTTTAACTTTTATTCTAGAGCAGTAAAGCCAGTGTGGCTATGGGTACAAGACGTAAAAAACTATGGGAAAAAGGGAGATTTTCAAAATGACAGGTCGGGGTAAATGGCGGAGTTTTAAACTCGGTTTCCGGCTCAAAATTTAAAAGTGACGCCTGTGTACGCGCTTAAGTGCTGCTGCTAAAGTTGCGCTATGCAGTTCATCACCCACAAGCCTGGGCATACCGCTCTGGTACTCGATTCGCCGCACAGCGGGACCATCTATCCGCCGGACTTTCTGCCTGCTTGCGATATGGCCACCTTGCGTCGCGCCGAGGACACGCATGTCGAAAAACTCTACGACTTCGCCCCCGCCTTGGGCGTTCATTGGGTTGAAGCGCATTTTCCACGCAGCTATCTGGACGCCAACCGCAACACGACCGAAATCGACATTTCCCTGTTTGACGCGCTCTGGCCGGACCCGGTGGAGACCGACCCCGCCATCCTCTCCAAGGTTCGCCTCGGCAAAGGGCTGGTCTGGCGCACCACCGACGAAGGCGCGCCGATTTACGCGCGCAAGCTCGGGGTGCCCGAGGTGCAGGGGCGCATCGAACAGTGCTGGAAGCCTTACCACGCGGCTGTGGCGCGTGCCATTGATGCTGCCCATTTGCAGCACGGCTACAGCATCCACATCAACTGCCACTCGATGCCGGCTATTGCGTCTGGCAGCGCCACCGACTTTCCGGGTGAGGCGCATGCGGACTTTGTGGTGGGCGATCGGGGCGGCAGTACGGCCAGCGTGGCGTTGTCCGATCTGGTGTGCCAGCACTTGCGCGCACGGGGTTACAACGTGTCATACAACCACCCCTACAAGGGTGTGGAGCTGGTACGCAGGTACGGCAACCCGGCCGGGCAGCGGCACAGCCTGCAGTTGGAAATCAACCGCAAGCTCTATATGAACGAAGAGACGCTGGCGCTGACGCCGGGTTTCGGGCCCCTGAAGGACACGTTGCGTACGCTGGTGGAGGTGCTTCTGAAAACCGATCCCCGTGCGCTTTGAATTGTTTTTCGGGCGGCGTAAATAACTCAAAGTCTTGGGGACTGTTGAATGGATCAGATGGATTGCGTGGTGATAGGCGCGGGCGTTGTGGGGCTGGCGGTGGCGCGCGCCCTGGCGCTGCAGGGCAGGGAAGTGATGGTGCTGGAAGCTGCGCCGGCGATTGGCATCGGCACCAGTTCGCGCAACAGCGAGGTCATTCATTCGGGCATTTATTACGCGGAAGGCTCACTCAAGGCCAGCTTGTGCGTGGCGGGCAAGGCGATGCTGTACGACTATTGCGCCGCGCGTGGCATTGGTCATAGCCGTTGCAGCAAGCTGATCGTGGCCACCAGCGACGCGCAGGTGGCGCAGTTGCACGGCATGCTGGCCAAGGCGGTGGCCAATGGCGTGCATGACCTGGTGCTGCTGACGCGCGAGCAGGCCAGGGCGCTGGAGCCGCAACTCGAATGCTTGGCCGCGCTGCATTCACCCGGCACGGGCATTGTCGACAGCCATGCGTTGATGCTGGCGTTGCAGGGGGATCTGCACAACGCCGGTGGTTTGGTAGTGCTAAATACGCCGCTAGCCCAAGCAGAATGTGCGCAAGGTGCTATCACTTTGATAGCGAAAGACGGCACTGAATTGCAGGCTAACATCGTGGTCAACGCGGCAGGCCTGCATGCCCAGGTGCTGGCCCGGCGCTTTGCCGGACTGGCTGCGCAGTTTGTGCCGCCCAGCCATTACGCCAAGGGCAATTACTTCACCCTCACGGGCCGTTCACCTTTCAGTCGCCTGATTTATCCGGTGCCGGAGGCCGCAGGCCTGGGCGTTCATATGACGATCGACTTGGCGCGCCAGGCCAAGTTTGGTCCCGATGTGCAGTGGGTCGACTCGCCCGACGATTTGCTGGTGGACCCGGCGCGTGGGGATGCGTTTTATGCGGAAGTGCGCAAGTACTGGCCAGCGCTGCCTGATGGCGCCCTGATGGCGGGCTACGCCGGCATACGCCCGAAAATCCAGGCACCCGGCGAGCCGGCCCGGGACTTTCTGATTCAGGGCCCGGCCGTGCACGGTGTACCCGGGCTGGTCAATCTGTTTGGTATTGAATCGCCGGGGCTCACGAGTTCCCTGGCGATTGGTAAGTACGTCTGTCAGTTGGTCTGAACCGGGCAGAATTGGTTTATTGCGCGACCCAGCCGCCGTCCATGTTCCAGGCCACGCCGCGCACATTGTTGCCGGCGGGGGAGCAGAAAAATACCGCCAGTGCGCCCAGTTCTTCGGGCGTGGTGAATTGCAGCGAAGGTTCTTTCTCACCCAGCAGTTGCTGCGTCGCCGCGTCAATCGAAATGCCGCCCGCTGCGGCCCTTGCATCCACCTGTTTTTGCACCAGCGGCGTCAGTACCCAGCCCGGACAGATGGCGTTGCAGGTCACGCCGGTGGTGGCGTTTTCCAGGGCGGTGACCTTGGTCAGCCCAACGATGCCGTGCTTGGCGGCCACGTAGGCCGATTTTTCCGGCGAGCCGACCAGACCGTGCGCCGACGCGATGTTGATGATGCGGCCCCAGCCTTTGCCCTTGTCGGCCGCCAGCATGGCGGGCAGCGCCAGTCGGGTGGCATGAAAGGCGCTGCTCAGGTTGATAGCGATCACGGCGTCCCATTTTTCAACCGGGAAGTTTTCGATTCGGGCGACATGCTGAATGCCCGCGTTGTTGACCAGAATGTCAACTTGGCCGAACTGCGCCGCGGCAAACTTCATCATGTCTTCGATGTCGGCGGGCTTGCTCATGTCGGCGCCGTGGTACGCCACTTGCACGCCCAGCGTAGCAATTTCGGCCTTGGGACCCTCCACATCACCAAAACCATTCAGAACGATGTTGGCGCCCTGTGCGGCCAGTGCTTTCGCAATGCCCAAGCCGATACCACTGGTGGAGCCGGTGACGAGCGCTGTTTTACCTTTGAGCATGAAATTTCTCCGGATGACTTACGATGGTTGAAGTGAAATTTGGGCCGCTTCTGCGAATGACGCGCTTCCCAAAAAAAATTGTCGACGTGATTATCAAGCCTTCTCAAAGCCCATCAACCAATTTATGCGGATTGCCTGCACCATGAATGAACCCAGCCTGAACTACGTCAATTGCCCCGATGCTACCGGCGGCCACCGGATGGCCTACTGGCAATGGGGCCAGCCGGACAGCGCCCATGTCGTGCTGTGCGTGCATGGCCTGTCGCGCCAGGGGCGCGATTTTGACGTGCTGGCGCAAACGCTTTGCGCGCAGGGCATGCAGCAGCCGGGCGGTATCAGGGTGATCTGCCCGGATGTAGTGGGCCGTGGCGCAAGCGATTGGCTGAAAGATCCGATGGGCTACCAAGTGGCGGCCTATGCGGCTGACATGCTGGTGCTGCTGGCCGAACTGCACAAGCAGTCCCCCGTCAGCTCGCTGGACTGGGTTGGCACCAGCATGGGGGGGCTGATTGGCGTGGTGGTGTGCGGCCAGCCGGCCCTTCGTGGCGCCGCGCAGCCTGCGGCGGGCAGTGCAGCCGGTGGAGCGGCAAGTGGAGCGGCCAGCCTGGGGGGTAAACCCGCGTTACCCGTGCCGGTGCGCCGGCTGGTGCTCAACGATGTTGGACCGGCGCTGCAGTGGCGGGCGATTGAGCGGATCAGCGCCTATTTGGGGGAAGCCGGGCATTTCAGCTCAGTGCAAGCGGCGGCCGACGCGATGTGGGCAATATCCAGAGGCTTTGGTCCGCATACCCCCGAGCAATGGCTCGCCCTGTCGCGGCCCATGGTTCGACCGGTGTCCACCGTTGCCGGCAGCTTGTGGCGACTTCATTACGACCCGGCGATCTCCGTGCCGTTCAAGGCGGCTACCGAAGCGTCTACGCAGCAAGGCGAGACCTTGCTTTGGCAACTCTACGACAATATCGAGGCCGAAACGCTGCTGCTGCGCGGTGCCCAATCGGATTTGCTGGGTGTTGAAACCGCCCAGGCCATGACTGAACGCGGCCCGCATGCCCGCCTGGTTGAATTTGAAGGGGTCGGGCATGTGCCCACGCTGATAGCGCAAGATCAGCTCGACGTGGTGGTGGGTTTTCTTCTGGCCTGATGCCGGGTAACAACGTGAGTGAACGTGATCAAACGCGATCGCAACTTGATCGAATTTTCATGAAAAGCAACGAGGCAGGGCGGGGTGGGCCGGCCATAGCCCGGGGCGCCAACGCTTCCATCATGACGGCCACCGCTGACAGTCTGCCGGACCAGCCCGATGCGCTGGCGCGCGCGCGCGCCTTTGCCGAACCGCTGATTGCGGGTGAAACGCTGGACACAGGCGAAAATATTCTGGCACACGCCGATGCGGTGGCTGCCATTCTCAAGGCGATTGGCGGCTCGCAAGCCATGCAGGCCGCTACCTACCTGGTGCATTCGTGCCAGCACCTGAACAAGCCGCAGGAAGTTATTGCCAAGGCCTTTGGTGCCAATTTTGCTGCGCTGGCCATGGAAACGACCAAGCTGGTCCACGTGCAGCGCCAGGCACGCGGCGCGCAGGCCAAAGCCCAACTGCTGGACGACCCGGCGGCACAGACCGAAAACGTACGCAAGATGTTGCTGGCGTTCTCGCGCGACTTGCGGGTGGTCATGCTGCGGCTGGCCTCGCGCCTGCAAACCTTGCGCCACTATGCCGCCACCAAACAGGCTGCGCCGGCCGTATTGGCGCATGAGTCGCTGCATGTGTTTGCGCCGCTGGCTAACCGCTTGGGGATCTGGCAGGTTAAATGGGAAATGGAAGACTTGGCTTTTCGTTTTCTGGAACCCGAGACGTACCGGCAGACGGCCCGCCTGCTTGATGAAAAACGGGTGCAGCGCGAAGGCTTCATGGAGGCCCTGCGCGCGCAGCTGGAGCGCGAGCTGAACCGAGGCGGTATCGCCGCGCTGGTGCAAGGCAGGCCCAAGCACATCTACAGCATTGTCAAAAAAATGCGCGGCAAGTCGCTCAACTTTGATCATGTTTTTGATATACGCGCCCTGCGCGTGATTGCGGCCGACGTGAAGGGGTGCTATGCGGCCCTGGGCTTTGTGCATTCGCGTTTTTCACCGGTGGCTGGCGAGTTTGATGACTACATCGCCAAACCCAAGAGCAATGGTTACCAGTCTTTGCACACCGTGGTGCGCGACGAGGCGGGGCGGGCCGTCGAGATCCAGATTCGCACCCAAGCCATGCACGACCATGCAGAACACGGCGTGGCAGCGCACTGGGCTTACAAGGAGGCCGGCACCAAGGGCTACGCCGGCGTATCGGCCAGCAGCGAATACGACGCCAAGATTGCCGTGCTGCGGCAACTTCTGGCATGGGAGCGCGACCTGTCGGTGCCGGCTGCGCAGCGCGCGCGGGACGCCAATCAGGGCCTGTTTGAAGACCGCATTTACGTGTTGACGCCCGATGCGGTCATCGTCGAATTGCCGCAGGGCGCGACCACGGTGGACTTTGCCTACAGCGTGCACACCAGCCTGGGACACCGCTGCCGCGGCGCGCGTGTCGACGGCGCGATGGTGCCGCTCAACACGCCGTTGCAAAACGGCCAGACCGTGGAGGTGATTACGGCCAAGGAAGGCGGGCCGTCGCGCGATTGGCTTAACCCGGAACTGGGCTTTTTGTCCAGCCACCGGGCGAAATCGAAAGTGCGTGCGTGGTTCAACGCTTTGGCGATGGAGCAAACGATGGCGAAGGGTCGGGAGGCGGTTGAAAAGCTGCTGCAGCGCGAAGGTAAAACCGCCATGAAGCTGCTCGATCTCGCGGTGCTTTTGGGCTTTAAGACGGCTGAGGATTTGTTTGAAGTCGTGGGGAAGGACGAGTTGTCGTTGCGCACTATTGAAAACATGCTGCGCCCCCCAGAGCCCGTGGTGCCTGCGGGCGACTTCGTGCTGCCCAAAAAAATACGGCATTCCGAACGCTCTGGCCAGCGCGGCAAGGGCAACGTGCTGGTGGTAGGCATCGACTCTCTTTTGACTCAACTGGCCAAGTGCTGCAAACCAGCGCCACCGGATCAGATTCTCGGCTTTGTCACGAAGGGCAGGGGAGTGAGTATTCATCGCGCCGATTGCAGCAATTTCCGCAACATGGCCAGCGGTAGTCCCGACCGGGTAATCGAGGTGCAATGGAGTTTGCCAGGTACGCAAGACGGCTCGGTCTACCCGGTAGATGTGGCCATTGAGGCAGCCGACCGGCAAGGTTTGTTGCGCGATATTTCCGAAGTGTTTACCAAGGAAAAAATGAACGTCATTGGCGTGCAAACGCAGTCGGTCAAAGACAATCGCGGTGGCACTGCGTGGATGACCTTCACGGTGGAGGTGGCGCAATCGGGCCGGCTCAATCAGGTGCTGGGGCTGGTGGCTGAAGTGCCGGGCGTGCGCTCAGCCCGGAGACGCTGATTCGCAGTTTGGTTTTTATTTGGTAATTTTATGGAGCAAGGCAATACTGGTGTTCTGCCCTGCTACAATCATTGCTTCGAACAGTCCTTAGGCGCGTAGCTCAGCTGGTTAGAGCACCACCTTGACATGGTGGGGGTCGTTGGTTCGAGTCCAATCGCGCCTACCAATTCCTTTAAATCGTTTCCTGTTTCTTAAGAATATTCCTTCGGGATGTAGTCTTTTTGCGGCAGGGTAAACCAAGGGGATTGCGACCGTTCAGAGTTCCTAGAATGTACATAACCCTGGCGCTATGACGCAGGGCGTCATTCAAAGGAATATTCAGTGCAAAAAAGCAAATCCGTCAGTGCCAAGTCCCGCGTGCCAGCCACGCCGGACGGCTTTGCTGCGGACAACATTGCCGCCGATGACAATAAGGCGGATGAAGGAAGTTCTGCACCCACCCGTGTCATCAAAAAGTATCCGAATCGGCGGCTTTACGATACCGAGACTTCGGCTTACATCACGCTCAGCGACGTTCAAAACCTGGTGATGGCCAGCGCGCAGTTTGTGGTGCGCGACGCCAAGACCAATGAAGACCTCACGCGCAGCATCCTGCTGCAGATTATTCTTGAAGAAGAGACGGCCGGAGCCCCGATGTTTACCGAGGCTGTGCTCGCCAACATCATCCGTTTCTACGGTAACGCGATGCAAAGCTTTATGGGTGCGTATCTCGAAAAAAACGTGCAGACTTTCATGGATCTGCAGGTCAAGATGGCTGAGCAATCGAAGGGCTTGAGCCCCGAAATGTGGGCGCAAGTCATGAGTGCCAAATCGCCCATGATGCAGGGCATGATGGGCAACTATGTCGAGCAGTCCAAGAACGTATTTACACAGATGCAGGAGCAAATGCAAAAGCAGAGCGAACAAATGCTCTCGGCCTTTGGTCTGAAGCGCTGACTTTGGGCTTGCTTTTTAGGATCTATTCGAGGCCGAGGACTGCCGCCTGGACTGCTCTGAGACAATAGAGGCCATGAGCGACGTTTTTACCCCACCCCCTATTTCAGCCACCAATCCCGCAAAATCCATCCCGCGCGTAGGTTTTGTCAGCCTGGGTTGCCCCAAGGCGCTGACGGATTCCGAATTGATTCTCACGCAACTGAGTGCCGAGGGTTACCAGACCTCCAAAACCTTTGAAGGCGCGGACCTGGTGATTGTCAATACCTGCGGCTTTATTGACGATGCCGTCAGGGAAAGCCTGGACACCATCGGTGAAGCGCTGGCCGCCAATGGCAGGGTCATTGTCACCGGCTGTCTGGGGGCCAAGGCCGGCGAAAGCGGTGACAATTTGGTGCGCCAGATGCACCCCAGCGTGCTGGCGGTGACCGGCCCCCATGCCACGCAAGAAGTCATGGATGCGGTGCATCTGAATCTTCCCAAGCCGCATGACCCGTTTATTGACCTGGTGCCCAACACCTTTGGCATTGCCGGCATCAAGCTCACTCCCAGGCACTATGCCTACCTGAAGATCAGTGAGGGCTGCAACCACCGTTGCACCTTCTGCATCATTCCATCAATGCGTGGTGACCTGGTGTCGCGCTCTATTGGCGATGTACTCAACGAAGCACGTGCCTTGTTCGAGGGTGGCGTGAAGGAACTGCTGGTGATCAGCCAGGACACCTCCGCCTATGGCGTGGATGTGAAATACCGCACCGGCTTCTGGGACGGCAAACCGATCAAGACGCGTATGCTGGAACTGGTCCAGGCCCTGGGTGATATCGCTGAGCCCTACGGGGCATGGGTGCGCTTGCACTACGTTTATCCCTATCCCAGTGTGGATGAAGTGCTGCCCTTGATGGCAACCGGCAAGGTGCTGCCCTATCTGGACGTGCCTTTGCAACACAGCCACCCGGATGTGCTCAAGCGCATGAAGCGGCCAGCCAGCGGCGAGAAAAACCTGGAACGCATTGCGCGCTGGCGCGAGATCTGCCCCGAGATTGTCATTCGCAGCACCTTCATTGCCGGCTTTCCGGGCGAAACCGAAGCCGAATTTGAGCATCTGCTGGATTTCATGCGCGAAGCAAAAATTGACCGCGCCGGTTGCTTTGCCTACAGCGCGGTGCAGGGCGCTGCTGCCAATGACATTGCCGGCATGCTTCCTTTGGCCTTGCGTGAAGAGAGACGAGCCCGTTTCATGGCTGTGGCCGAAGCCGTCTCAAGCCAAAAATTGCAGCAGCGCATCGGCGCCATCATGCAGGTGCTGGTGGACTCGGCGCCGGCGCTGGGTCGAAAAGGCGGTACCGGTCGCTCCTATGCCGACGCGCCCGAGATTGATGGCGTGGTCAAGCTGCTGCCGCCGGAGAAAATCAGCAAGACGCTGAAGGTGGGTGAATTCACCAAGGCTCGCATCGTCGGAACCCAGGGCCACGACCTGATCGCTGTACCGGTCTGAACTACGTTTGTGGACACGGTTTGTGGGCTGATACTTTGGTTCCGTTACCGGATGCGTTGCCTGAGCCGTCGCGAGGCTGATGTTGAAAGTCAGCATGTTGGCGAGTGGCCGTGACATGCGGCTTGGAAAGCAAAAAGGCCACTGTTTGGCAGTGGCCTTAATTTCGCTAACTCAACGAAAATCAGTTAAATATTTAGACGCTTGAGTAATTTTGGTGCCCGGGAGAGAACTCGAATCTCCACATCTTGCGATACACGGACCTGAACCGTGCGCGTCTACCAATTCCGCCACCCGGGCACATCAAGCAGTGTACCATTACATCAACGTTTTAACGGGTCACGCCTCTGAAATATTTCAGTGTCATGCGCAATTCCATGCCTAAAAACTGCATGCACTTAAGGCGGGCGGAGAGCTCTGCCATCTTCCTGCCTGAACTGCGCCGATGCGGCAGGCCGGTATGTCATGAATCGCGGCTAGTATCTGCATGAGCAACTATACAAAACCGGTCCCGACCTGACCCTTTTCATTCATTACTTATTCATGCTTCTGGTTTAGCCACGTGTTGCCAGGGCATCTCACGAAAGAGACTTTTTTATCAAAACAACTCACCAACTATCCGGCACATCGTCCGGACTCCTCGCTGAATTCGAGGGAACTGTTTCCGGCCACCGCGACGGCCATGGTTTTGTTCAGCGTGACGACGGCGAAGCCGACATCTACTTGCCGCCCAATGAAATGCGCGCTGTGCTGCACAAGGATCGTGTCAAAGCGCGCATCGTGCGGCATGACCGCAAGAACCGGCCTGAAGGCCGCGTGACCGAAATCATCGAGCGGTCGTCCAACCCCATCATCGGTCGGCTGCTTCAGGAAAGCGGTGTCTGGCTGGTCGCGCCCGAAGACAAGCGCTATGGGCAAGATGTGTTAATTCCCAAAGCCGCTACCGGCACCGCCAAGCCTGGCCAGATCGTGGTGGTGCAGCTGACCGAGCCGCCCGCCCTGTTTGGCCAGCCAGTGGGCAGGGTCAAGGAAGTGCTGGGCGAGATTGACGATCCGGGCATGGAAATTGAAATTGCGGTGCGCAAATATGGCGTGCCGCACGAGTTCAGCGACGAGGCGCTGGCATTGGCCCGCACCTTGCCGGACGCCGTGCGACCTCTTGACAAAAAGCACCGTATTGACCTGACCGATGTGCCGCTGGTCACCATTGACGGTGAAGACGCGCGCGACTTTGACGACGCCGTTTACTGCGAGCCCGCCAAAGTCGGACGAGGCAAAGGCTGGCGCCTGCTGGTGGCCATCGCTGACGTGAGTCACTACGTGGAGACCGGCAGCGCCATCGATATTGACGCCTACGACCGGGCCACCAGCGTGTATTTCCCGCGCCGCGTGATTCCCATGCTGCCGGAAAAGCTGTCCAACGGTCTGTGCTCACTCAACCCCAATGTTGAGCGCCTGTGCATGGTGTGCGACATGCTGGTCAACGCCAAAGGCGAGGTGCACGCCTACCAGTTTTACCCGGCCGTGATGTTCAGCCAGGCCCGCTTTACCTACACCGAAGTGGCCGCCATCCTGGCCAATACACGCGGCCCGGAAGCCGCGCAACGCAAGGCGCTGGTGCCGCATTTGCTGGATCTGAACGAGGTCTACCAGGTCCTGCTCAAGGAGCGCGGCGTACGCGGCGCGGTGGATTTTGAAACCACCGAAACCCAGATTGTTTGCGACGAAGTCGGGCGGATTGAAAAAATCGTGCCGCGCACCCGCAACGTGGCGCACCGCCTGATCGAGGAGGCCATGCTGGCAGCCAACGTCTGCTCGGCCGACTTCATCGCGCAGAGCAAGCACATTGGTCTGTTTCGCGTGCACGAAGGTCCGACGCCCGAGAAAAAGGACATGCTGCGCGCCTACCTCAAGGCGATTGGCCTGGGCATGACCATCAGCGACGACCCGACCCCTGGTGAGTTCCAGCAGATTGCCATGGCCACCAAAGACCGGCCGGATGCGCCACAGATCCACTCGATGCTGCTGCGCTCCATGCAGCAGGCTATTTACACCCCCATGAACAGCGGTCATTTTGGGCTGGCTTACGAGGCCTACACGCATTTCACCAGCCCGATTCGGCGTTATCCGGACCTGCTGGTGCACCGTGTCATCAAGGCCGTCCTGAACAAGGGCAAATATCAGTTGCCGACCTTGCCGACGCCGGGCGAGGCCGAGGCCAAGCTGTCCAAACGGCTGGCCTCGCGCATCAGGGATGTGAAGGAACCGACGCAGAAACCCAAAAAAGCCACGGCCGACGAACTGGCCTGGCAGGCTGCGGGCCTGCATTGCAGCGCCAACGAACGCCGCGCTGACGAAGCCAGCCGCGATGTCGAGGCCTGGCTTAAGTGCAAATACATGCGCGAGCATCTGGGCGAAGAATTTGGCGGTGTGGTCACGGCGGCCACCGGTTTTGGCATCTTTGTGACGCTGGACGCCATGTACGTGGAAGGTCTGGTGCACATCACCGAACTCGGCAGCGAATATTTCCGCTTCGACGAAGCCCGCCAGGAGTTGCGCGGCGAGCGCAGCGGTCTGCGCTATGCCATCGGAACGCGGGTGCGGGTGCAGGTCAGTCGGGTTGACCTGGATGGCCGCAAAATTGATTTTCGTCTGGTCAATGAGGGCGAAGATCTGGTGGGCCGGGCCATGAAAGACAAGAACGGCAGCCATGCCGCAGAGTCGCCAGCGCAGGAACGCGGTGCACCGCGCCAAGCGGGCGGCAGGGGTGCGGGCCAAGCCAGTGAAAAAGGCGCGGGCAAGCGTTCAGAGTCGCGTTCCGGTGGCCGCGATGCCGGGTCAGACAGGGCGCCGAAATCGCCTATCCAGGCGCTGAAAGCGGCAGTCAAAAAGGCCGCGAGCAACACTGGACGCAAGCTGGGCAAAAAGCCACGTCGCTAGGATTCCCATGACCTGTTTTTTTTCATTTCCTGAAGGCTAAGGAATCTATGCTGATCCGTGTCCTTGGCTTCTTGCTTGAAACCCTGTTCTTCGTGCTGATTGCGGCGGCGCTGCTGCGTGCCTGGATGAACTGGCTGCGCATCAACATGAGCGCGCAACCGGGTCATTTTGTGATGGCCGTGAGCGACTGGCTGGTCAAACCGCTGCGACGTGTCTTGCCCAAGGCGCTGGCGCAGTCACGGCTGGATTGGGCCAGCGTGCTGGCCGCCGTGCTGCTGGCCCTCATCTACGCCCTGGTGTGGGCGGCGTTGTTCGGCGTGCTGGCGGCATCCTGGTCCTCGGGTTTCGAGCTGACGGTCTTGCTGGCGCTGCTGGGTTTTGCCCTGAAGATGCTAATCCGGGTGACGCTGCAAACCCTACTGATCCTGGTTCTGGGTTTTGCCATCCTGTCATGGGTCCAGCCCGGTTCGTCCGCCTATGTGTTGCTGGCTCGCCTCACTGATCCCTTGCTGGCGCCGCTGCGGCGTGTGATTCCCACCATAGGCGGCGTGGATTTGTCAGCGCTGGTGCTGTTGCTGCTGCTGCAAATCGGCATGATGGTTTTGGTCTAGGCGCGCCAGCGCCGAGGCCGTAAAAGGCTGGCCTGGCCGCTGGGTTGCCCACGCATCGGCTGCCTGTCCGTGCGCAAACACCGCGCTGCAGGCCGCCGCAAAAGCGCTCAAGCCACTGGCCAGGTAGGCCCCGATCATGCCGGCCAGTACATCGCCGGTACCCGGCGTGGCCAGCAAGGCATTGCCGCTGGCGTTGATGAACGGGGGTTGGCCGGGAGCGGCGACGACACTGCCGGAACCCTTGAGCACCACCACACACTGAAACCGCTCGGCCAGCTGGCGCGCTGCTGCCAGGCGGTCGCCCTGCACCTGCGCGGCACTGCTTCCTGCCAGGCGAGCCGCTTCCAGCGGGTGGGGCGTCAGCACCGTGCTGTAACCCCTGTGGTGGCGGGCTTGCAACTGGTCCTGCAATTGCGAATCCAGAGCAATTGCATTGAGTGCGTCGGCATCCAGCACCGCCCGCGGCGCCGTTGCCAGCACTTTGGCTATGACGCTTCTAACGGCGTCGCCACCGCCGCAGCCGCAGACCACCACCTGGTGCTTCAAGTCCAGCGCCTCGGGCGCGCGAAACATCAGTTCGGGCTGCTGCAGGTCGACGTTCAGAGCGGCCTTGCCGAGCAAGGCCACAAAGACCCGGCCCGCCCCGGCATGCAGTGCCGCCCTGGCGGCCAGCAAGGCAGCACCCGTCATGTGGCTGGCGATTGAGGATTCGCCGCCCAAAACGGCCACGTCGCCAAAACTGCCTTTGTGGCTGGCGTGTGCGGCGTGACTGCGCAGCCCCGGACTGGCGCGGTCCGCGCCCAGCAGCCAGGCGCAGGGCTGCGCTAGGGCGCCGGCCGCTTGCGCTGTGATGCCCAGGTCATCAAACCACACCTGGCCGGAACGGTCGCGTCCACTGGCGGTGAACAGTCCCGGCTTTAATGTTAATAAAGTTAGGGTAAAAACGGCTCCAGCCCAATAGGGACGGGCGCAAGCTGCTATTGATTTAATAGCGTCAGGTGAAGGAGCGACAGGAGCTGCCGAGCCCGTGTCAGCATCCAGTCCGGTTGGAATGTCCACCGCAAGCCGCGGTGCCGGACTGGCCTGCATACGCGCCAGCCAATGCAGCATCAGCGCGCTGCCGTCGCGTTTCGGATCCAGCCTGGCGCCAATGCCGAGCAGGGCATCGATGCAGAAATCAAAATCGGACGGCGGCTCGGTGGCCATGGGCACGCCAGCGGCCAAAGCCCGCGCCCGGGAAGCGCGGGCATCGGGCGGCGACTCTGTTTTTCCGCCGGGCAAACCGGTCCAGGTCACCACGACCGCCTTGCCCCACTGGTGCAACTGCAGCGCCGCTTCAAAACCGTCGCCCCCGTTGTTGCCGGGCCCGCAGGCAATCCAGATGCGCTGGGCGTGCGGCGCCAGTGCCAGCACCAGACGGGCAACCGAAAGACCGGCACGCTGCATCAGCGTGTGCGGCGCCAAGCTGATGGCGGACTGGCGTTCGATTTGTTGTGTTGCCGCTACGCTGTGCAGCGGGTAGCTCAAGAGGCTGGAGATCTTTTGCATCGAGCGATTGTGCGCCGCCACAGCGCTGACAGGTCAGGCTGCCTGCAGCGCTAAATGTCCCTTCGCTTGACATTGGCTTTAGTTTGATAAATGTCAAATGATGCAACTGATGTGATCAATAAAATTAAATCCAGTCGCGCTTCTCTCCTGAATTTTCTAAAACTTTCAAGAAACTCCGTCCACTCTCGCTCATGCTGAGCGCCAACCGGATTTTGTCCCAATAGGTTTTTGGACGGAGCAATGCTCAAGCGCGGTTAAAGACAGCAAATGTCAACACGGTTAATAAAAGGGTGGAGGATTAAATGAAACATTCATTACTGGTTCGTTGGAGCGCAGCTGGCCTGTTGGCCGCAGCTCTCGCTGGTTGCGGTGGCGGCGGTGGCGGAGGCACAGTTAGTACGGCTCCCGCAGGGACGCCTGCTGCTTCCATCAGTGCCGCCGCTGCAGTGCCGTCCAACGATACGGCCACCAACACCTCGGCGTCTTTCACGGTTCTGCAAGATGCCGGCATACCAGCCGTCACCATCAACAGCCCGCCGGTGGTGAATTTCGCGGTGTTTTCCGATGGCAAGGCTAAAACCGATGTGGTCATTGCCGATGTGCGCTTTGCCATCGCCAAGTTAGTGCCTGGCACCAATGGCAATCCGGACCAGTGGGTGAACTACGTCTACAACAAAGAGACGGCGAAAGCTGGTGTTGGCCCGGGTACTCCGCCCACGCCCGTGCTGGCCACGGCCATGCAAGCCGCCACCGACGGAAAAATGTCGGCGACAGAACTGACGGCCGCCGGGCTGACAGGGCAGTTGTCCTTCAATCCTGATGGCTACTTCAGCTACACCTTCAAAACCAACATCACAGATCCGACTAAAACCAACAATGTGGTCTTTGAGCCAGGGCTGACCCATCGCATCGCGATGATGCTCAGCTACAAGAACGCAGCCGGTGAAACGGTGCTGGTCAACCCTTACTTCGACTTCACCGTCGTGGATGGCAAATCTGTCGCAGTCACCGACCCGGCCAAGACGCGCAAGATGACCGACGTCGCGTCGTGTAACGGTTGCCACGAAAAACTGGCCCTGCACGGTGGCGGATGGGTTGATACCCAGTGGTGCGTGATGTGCCACAACCCGGGCACCACCGACGCCAACAGCGGCAACAACCTCAACCTGGCCACCATGGTCCACAAGATCCACTCGGGCAAGTCGCTCAAGAGCAAGCTCGCTGCGGGTGGTGAGGACTACACGATCTGGGGCTACAGCAGCAAAAAATACAACTATGCCGAAGTCGGCTTCCCGCAGGATCTGCGCAACTGCACCGTTTGCCACACCGCGGCCAACCCCAAAACACCTCAGGGTGACAACTGGAAGACTAAGCCCAGCAAGGAAGCCTGCCTGACCTGCCATGCGAACAACGCGGGTTCTGCCTGGGATACCAGCCACAAGGTGTTCGCTGGCACCTTCGTGGGTGCTGGAGCTGCCGCCAAGGCACTGCCGAACGCGCAGTGTGTCAATTGCCACGTAGGCGCCATTTCTTCAGAACGCGTGCACTGGAACCAGAACGAAGAGAACTCTGCCAAGTACAAGATGAACATTGAGAGCACCAGTTATGACGCAGGCGCGCGCAAGGTGACGGTCAAATACTTTCTCTCTGATCCGACCAATGGCAATTCAGCCTATAACCTGGTGACGCCTGACTGTACGTTTACGGGAACTCCCGGTATTTGCATGCCCGCCGGCACCCGCCCGATCAGCAATACGAAATTCGGCAATCTACGATTCTTTCTTGCTTACCAGAACATGGTTGGTCAGTCAGCTGCTGTCACTGAGTACTCCTCATACAACAACGGGGGCAGCAATGCCAATGCCTTTGCCCACATGGGGAGCAATGATGGCAGCAACCACTACACAGTAGACATCCCGCTGCCTCCCGATGTTTCGGGCATATCTGTCGCAGCGGGAACGGCCCGGGTCGTCAGCATTGGCCAGATCAGGGAGCCCAAACTGAAAGTGAAGACGAATGTAGAGCCGCGGCCAGTCGATGATTCCGTGACCCCCATTCCGCTCGTCAACGTCGTGGTGCAGCACACATTCAAAGAACTGGCCCTGGCCGGTACCTTGAACCCACGCCGCGTCATCGTTTCCAACGAGAAATGCAACGTCTGCCATGGTTCGCTGGGAACCACTTCAGGTGCAAACACGCTCCCCGAGGCCTTCCACAGCGGCGCCCGCAATACGGTCGAGGCTTGTGTTGTTTGCCACGACGCAAATCGGCCTTCGTCGACCGTCATGACCAATGGTCTGGCTTACAACGAGTCTTACCAGTTCAAGAGGCTGATCCACGGCATCCACGGCAACACCAAGCGCAGCTACCCATTCACTTATGGCAACAAAGTGGTAGGGGCGTTTAAGAAGGACGGCACGTCGGTGACCACCGGTGGTACCTCGCTTGCAAGCACCGTAGAGAACTACGCAGCCGAGGTCGCATGGCCGGGCGTTGGCGTTAACTGCAACGCATGCCATGTCAACAACTCGTACAAGCAGGACTTGGGACCGCTGGGCGCCGTCGTCCTGAAAGGACCCGTCACCTTGGTGGGTAGTGGGTTCACTGTCGCCGCCGACGCAAACCCGAACAACTGGCTTGTGATCTCGCCCAAGGCCGCCAGTTGCACCGCTTGTCACGACTCCAGCAAGGCCATGGCCCATGTGACCAGCTTCGGTGGTGCCGCGGTCGGAGACAAAACTCAGGCGCAGATCGCTGCTCTGCCGCGCGAAACCTGTGAAGACTGCCACGCCAGCGGCGGCTTCAAGGGTGTGGACACGGTCCACGATCAGAAGTAAACACGCCGTGGTCGCAAGAACGGGAGGGCTGTCACCAGTCCTCCCTTTTTTTGTGACCGCCATGTCTTCGGCGTTACGCCAGCTATCGGAATTTGTTCAGGAGAGTTTGGGATGCGAATCAAGAGTGCAAAAACAGCAATAGCCGCTGTCGGCCTTTGTCTGCTCGGGCTGGTCGGGTCAGCCTGGGGTGCAGAGCCGGAGCCCAAGACCGAGCCTGAGCCCAAGGGCGCGGCGTTCTGCATTACCTGCCACGACGACACCGACCTGACGGACATGAGCCGGTCCCAACACGGTTTTGCGGCCGACAAGCGTGCACCCGACTGCATCAGCTGCCACGGCGCCAGTGAAGCGCATGCACACAAGCCGAAAGATGTCAAAGAGCTGCCCAAGCCGGACTTCACCTTCGGCAAGATACGGGGCAAGCTGACCAAGCTGGCGGCCCACGACAGAAACCAGGTCTGCCAGACCTGTCATGACAAGGACGCCAAGCGTGCGCTTTGGGAAGGCAGCCAGCACCAGACGGCTGATGTTGCTTGCGACTCCTGCCACATCGTGCATGCCAACCGTGACAAGGTCTTGAAGAAGGCCACGCAGGCTGAGTTTTGCTACACCTGCCATAAAGAGCAGCGGGCGCAAGCCAGCCGGACTTCGCGTCATCCAATTCCTGAAGGCAAGATGACTTGCTCGGATTGCCACAACGTGCACGGATCGGCAGGGCCCAAGCTGGCCAAGCGCGACAGCACCAACGCCACCTGCTACACCTGTCACGCTGAAAAACAAGGGCCGTTCGTACGCCAGCATGAACCGGTCGCCGAAGACTGCGCGATTTGCCACAGCGCGCATGGCAGCACGGTTGCGGGCATGCTCAAGTCGCGCCCACCGATGCTGTGCCAGCAATGCCATACGCCGCACGAGGCCGGTGGCGTTGGTGCTGTTGGTGGCCAGCGCGGTGTGTTTGGACCTGCCGCGCCCGGCCAGTCTCAAGCGCTGATCAACCGCACCACGGATGGCAAGAACGTCATCAATATGTGGCAGGGCCGCAGTTGCATGAATTGCCACACGCAAATTCATGGTTCCAACAACCCGTCGACCAGCAACCCGACGCCACAGCTCTTGCAGCGTTGAAACACGGAGAGCCATGATGACCCGTTCCAATTCCTCATTTCGCTTTCACCGCACCGTGCTGGCCCTGGCCGTGTGCGCCCTGTTTGTGCCGGTGCATGCGCAAACCAAAGTCACCGAAACCACCATCAGCGCCGGCCTAGGCGTGATCGATGGCTCCAAGGCTGACCGCGCCCAGTTCGGCCAGTACAACGGCTTGCGCAAGCACAGCGCCTTCGCCACGCTGGACGTGGACTACACGCTGCGCGACGAAGCAACTGCGCGCTGGGTGGATTTTCTGGGCGCCAATTTGTTGGGCGACACGCGCGAGATGAACCTTGTTGTGAAGCACCCGGGCGACTGGAAGTTCACGGCCGACTACAACGAACTGGTGCGCTATGACCCCTATACGGTCAACACCGGCCTGCTGGGCGCCGGATCGACCACGCCGCAGGTGGTGCTCCTGCCCACCTTGGGAAGCGGCTTTGACTTTGACCTGAAGACCAAGCGCACTGGCCTGGGCGTCGGCATGACGAAATGGCTTTCGCCGGCGCTTCAGTTTGAAATGGACGTGAAGACAGAGAAAAAAGAGGGCGCTCGTTTGTTCGGCATAGGCGCGACCTGCGTGTCAGCGTTTGCGCCCTGTGGCGGCATCGGTGGCGCCAGCACGGGTTGGGCGGCACTCCTGCTGCCAGAGCCGATCAATGCCAACCACGTTCAGGTGGAAGCTCGGCTGAGCTATGCCCTCGAGAAACTTCGCGTCAACGTCGGTTATTACGGCTCGATCTACCGCAATGAGAACGCCACCCTGATTCCCACGATCCCTGGAAGTTTGAATAACCCTGTCGGTTCGCCTTTCACGCTGAACCCCGGCCTGCGGGCGATGCTGAGTCAGCCGGTGGCCCTGGCGCCGGACAACCAGGCGCATCAGCTTGACGTGGGCGGCAGCTACCGCTTCACCGGAAAAACAACGGGCAACTTCAAGCTGGCGTATACCAAGGCCACGCAAGACAACAGTTATGCTGGCGCTGGCCTGGTCGGCGCCCCGGCGGGTCGTGCCAGCCTGGACGGCGAGGCCGTTACGACGCTGGCCAAGTTCGGCGTCACCTCGCGGCCTATCCCCAAGCTCTCGCTGCTGGCCGACTGGCGCTATGAAAACAAGGACGACAACACGCCGATAGCCGCGTACAACGCGTTGGGCTCACGGACCTGGACCAACCGGGCGCTCCCCTACAAAAAGACGCATGGCAAGCTGCAGGCGGGCTGGCAGTTTTCAAGCAACTATCGGGGCAGTATTGGCGCCGACTTTGAAGCCATTGATCGCGGCGTCTTCACGTCATCCGGCGCTATTTTTGGTACTAGTGCGCTGCGCCAGAAAACCCAGGAGACCGGCGTTAACGCAGAACTGCGCCGCGCCATGTCAGAAGATTTCAGTACGGCCCTCACGCTGTCGAGCAGCCGCCGCGACGGCTCGAACTGGTTAAGGCCCAACGGTGTGGCCGGGGGCGTGACCGAAGTCGCCAACCCGAATGATCCGGCCACCGGCTTTTTGTCGTCGTCGATCTTCATGCCCACGCTGGCCGACCGTCAACGCGACAAGGCGAAGCTGTTTGCTGACTGGCAGCCGAACAAGGACTTGTCGCTTCAGTTCAGTGTGGAAGCTGGCAAAGACAGCTACAGCGCCCCAACATCCTATGGTCTTCAAAAGACCGATATGAATCAGTTCAGCGTGGACATGGGGTATGAGTTGTCCTCCAGGTGGGCCTTGAACGCCTTTGCTTCCAGAGGCGTTCAGACGCTCAACCAGTCACGCTTTGGCGGTGCGGTGATGGCATTTGAAAACACCAGCCTGAACGCCGGCATTGGCATCACAGGCAAACCCATTAGCAAGCTGGAAGTTGGTGGCAACTTGTCATATGCGAGCGACAAGAGCATTTACGCCCAGACCCTGGATACCTTCGCGCGTGCTGACAGCGCGGCCCTGCTGGCTGCCACCGGCGGCCTGCCCAATGTGGTGTACCGCCAGACCTCGTTGAGCCTGTTTGGCAAGTACGCGTTGAGCAAGCGTTCTGCCGTGCGCATCAATCTGGTTCACCAGCGAGCCAGCGTCGATGACTGGACCTGGGGCTACAACGGCGTGCCGTTCGCTTACTCGGATGGCACAACCGTGGCGCAGAACGCGACACAAAAGGTCAGCTTCATTGGGGTCACGTATATCTACCAGCTGCCTTAGAAATAGCGCTGAGCTTCGGCGGTGTGGAGGCGATTTTGTTGCGCGATTGCATTACTGCAGGCATATATCCACCAATCGCTTGCGTAAGTTTGATATCTGTCAAGAGGTGCAACTGATGTAACTAATAAAATCGATTTTAGTTACCAAATTTTTATCAATACTTCCAGGACTATCCATGAAACACCGTCCACTCGCGTTGATTCTCAGCGCTGTCGCGCTTTTCTTTGCCGCTATGACGTCTGCACAGGCCGAGATCGATGTTGACGCCGCAAAGGCACTGGCCAAGAAGAATGATTGCTTCAAGTGCCACGCCATCGACAAGACCAAAAAAGGGCCTTCACTTAAGAAGATATCTGACAAATACCGGGGCAAGCCCGAAGGTCAGGAAAAAGCCATCAAGAACATGACAGCCGGCCAGAAAGTCAAGCTGGAAGACGGCACTGAAGAAGATCACAAGATCATCGACACCAAAGATATCAAAGAGCTGAAGAACCTGGCCGACTGGTACTTGTCGCATTGAGTTTTCTTAAACAAGAAGCGGTTTTGTGGGCTGCCTTGCTTCTTTCCCGTACCTGCCCCTTGAGGCAGGTCCGCTTTCAAGGGTGTTGTTGCTTCGGGCTTTGTAGGTGGCCTGGCAAAGCGCTGCTGTTACGTTTTTTTGGATACCCCTGATCATGCGACTCCCGTCGTTTCCTGCACGCGTGCTTCTATCGTGGTTGCTTGCCGCCTTCCTGAGCCCGGTGGCCCTGGCCGCCACCGGTGCTACGCCGGCCCCGGCGCCTGTCGCCAAGCTGGACAACGTCAGGTGCCAGAGTTGTCATGATGGCAGCAAGGGCAAACTGGAAGGGCCGGGCCCTGAAGACACGAAACGCGCCTTGAAAAGCGTGGTTTCCGAAGCATTCGGCAAAGGCGTGCACGCCAAGATGCAATGCGTGGCTTGCCACACCGACATCACGGACAACGCTGAAACCGCCAATGTCCACCAGAAAAACCCGGCCCAGCCGCTGAACAAGGTGAATTGCGCGGGTTGCCACCAAGGCCTTTTTGACGCGGCCAAAAATGACGGCACGGCCAAAGACAAACCACGGTTGGAGGTGGTCGTCAAGAACATCGAAGCCTACAAAAAATCTTTTCATGCGCGACCCAATGCCGACGACAAGAGCAAACCGAATGCCTCCTGCGACAACTGTCATGACACCCACAGTTTTAACGTACCAGCCAAGGATTCGCCGCAGTACGCGCAGTGGCGCCTGAGTGTTCCAAAAACCTGTAGCGAGAACTGCCATGAGGAGCAGCTCGAAACCTACGCGGCCTCCGTGCACGGCCAGGAAATCAGCGAGAAACAGAACGTCAAGTCGGCCGTGTGTTCAGATTGCCACGGCTCCCATGAGGTGGGCAACTCGTCGGCCATTCCTTTCAAGCTGGGCGTCGCGGAAAACTGCGGCTCTTGCCATGAGGCCAATCTCAAGTCCTACAAGGCCACCTACCACGGCCAGATCACCACGCTGGGTTATGCCAACACGGCCAAGTGCTTTGACTGCCATGGCAGTCATGAAATACTGGAGGCCAAGGATGCGCAGTCCAAGGTCCATTCTGACAACCGCATGAAGACTTGCCGCCAGTGCCACAACGGCAAGAAGGAACTCGCTGACGCACCTGTGGGCTTTGCCAGCTTTCAGCCGCACGGGCATTCGGGAGATTTTGAGCGCTACCCACAAATCTGGGTCGCATGGCAGATCATGCTGCAGTTGCTGGTGGGCACCTTTGCCTTCTTCTGGCTGCACACGGCGCTGTGGTTTTACCGCGAGTACAAGGAACGCCGGCAGCTGAGCCGCCATCCGCGCATCAAGGCCGAAGCACTGCCCGCCGAACTGCAGGGCAGGCACGTCAAACGTTTCAGCCTGACCTGGCGCATTGCGCACCTGACTTTCGCCTTGAGCTTGATGATTTTGACGCTCACTGGCATGCCGCTGTTCTACCCTGACGCGCCGTGGGCAGCGGGTCTCATGAGGCTTCTGGGTGGCCCCGAAATAGCTGGCAACATCCACCGCGTCAACGCCGTCATTTTTGCCGCTGTGTTCTTCTGGCATCTGCTTTACATCGCCGTGCGCATTGCACGCGACTGGAAGAACTTCAGGTTCTTCGGCCCGAACTCGCTGATTCCGAACTTGCAGGACGGCAAGGACATGCTGGGCATGTTCAAGTGGTTCTTCGGCAAGGGCCAACGCCCGGTGTTTGACCGCTGGACGTATTGGGAAAAGTTTGACTACTGGGCACCGTTCTGGGGTGTGACCATCATTGGCGTCAGTGGCCTGATCATGTGGCTGCCCAATGTGTTCGGCGCCTTCCTGCCGGGCTGGGTGTTCAACGTTGCGGCGATCTTCCACGGCGAAGAAGCCTTCCTGGCGGTGGTCTTCCTGTTCACCGTGCACTTCTTCAACAACCACTTTCGTCCGGATAAATTCCCGCTCGAAGTGGTGATGTTTACCGGCACCTTCTCGCTGGAAGAATTCAAGCGTGAGCACGCGGTGGAATACCAGCGCCTGGTCGATGCCGGCGAGCTTGAGCAGTATCTGGTGGCTGCGCCATCTTCAGCCAAGCTAGCCGCTTCCAAAGTGCTGGGCTTTACGCTGATCGCAATGGGCCTGAGTTTGCTGACCCTCGTGGGGATCGGGTTCTTTACCGGTGGCTGATCATTGCAAGATTGAAGTTAATGCGGTGATGGAAAGGCAATCATGGAACTGATCAACACGGATGTCGCAATCATCGGCGCGGGCGGCGCCGGTTTGCGGGCGGCCATTGCACTGGCTGAAGCCGACCCGACGCTGCGCATTGCGCTGATCTCCAAGGTCTATCCGATGCGCAGCCACACCTGCGCGGCCGAGGGCGGGGCAGCAGGCGTCATCAAATCCGACGACAGCCTCGATATGCATTTTGACGACACCGTGGGCGGTGGCGATTGGCTGTCTGATCAGGATTGCGTCGAGTATTTTGTCAAGGAGGCGCCCAAAGAACTTACCCAGCTGGAACATTGGGGCTGCCCTTGGAATCGCGAGACTGACGGCTCAGTGGCGGTGCGGCCCTTTGGCGGCATGCAAAAGCAGCGCACCTGGTTTGCAGCGGACAAGTCAGGTTTTCATATTCTGCACACGCTGTTTCAAACGACCTTGCAGTACCCGTCCATCACCCGCTTTGACGAGTACTACGCGCTTGATCTGCTGGTCGATGAGGGTCGCTGCCAGGGCCTCACGGCGATGGAAATGCGCAGCGGCATGATTAAACAGTTCAACGCCAAGGCGGTCATCATTGCCGGCGGCGGCGCCGGGCGCATCTTCCCATTCACCACCAACGGCGCCATCAAGACCGGCGACGGCATGGCCATGGCTTACCGCGCCGGGGTGCCGCTCAAGGACATGGAGTTCGTGCAGTACCACCCGACCGGCTTGCCCAATACTGGCAGCCTGCTGACCGAAGCTTGTCGCGGCGAAGGTGGCGTGCTGGTCAACAAGGACGGACGGCGCTACCTGCAGGATTACGGCATGGGCCCGGAAACGCCACTGGGCAAGCCGCAGCTCAAGACCATGGAGCTGGGCCCGCGCGACCGCGTCAGCCAAGCTTATTGGCACGAGCTGCAAAAAGGCAACACCGTCAGTACCCAGTGGGGCGAATGCGTGATGTTGGACATGCGCCACCTCGGCGAAAAATGCATCAATGAGCGCTTGCCGCTGGTGCGTGAACTGGCCATCGCCTACCTGGGCGTGGACATCGTCAAGGACCCGGTGCCTATCCGTCCGGTGGTTCACTACATGATGGGCGGCATCTCGACCGACATGCAGGCCGCAACACCGCTGCCAGGCTTGTTTGCCGCCGGTGAATGCGCCTGCGTCAGCCTCAACGGCGCCAATCGTCTGGGCTCCAACTCGCTGGTGGAACTGCTGGTGTTTGGCAAGAGCGCGGCGCTGTCGGCCATCAAGCACATTCAGGCTCTGCCTGCCGCGAACGTCGCGAATGCCGCAGCGCTAGCGGCCAGGGCTGGCGAAAGCCAGGCCCGCATCCGCGCGCTGTTCTCACGCACCGATGGCACCGAATCCATGTCCGGCCTGCGCAAGGAGATGATGGACACGATGGAGAAAAACGTCGGCATCTATCGCAACGAGGCCGGGCTGCAGGAAGCCGTGGACAAGATTGCTGCGCTTCGCCTGCGCTACCAGAACGTGGTAGTGAACGACAAAAGCAATGTCTTCAATACCGATCTGTTTCAGGTGCTGGAGCTCGGCTGCATGCTCGATTGCGCCGAGGCGCTGACGGTGGGCGCCCTGGCGCGCAAGGAGTCGCGCGGCGCCCACCAGCGGCTCGATTTCGTGCAGCGCGATGACGCCAGCTACATGCGCCACAGTATGGTTTATTACCAGGGCCTGAATGCCCCGCGTCTGGACTACCTCGACGTGGTCATCACCAAGTCACCACCTGGCGTGCGTGATTATTCGGGAGACCACAAATGAAAGAGCGCCTGGTTCAATTGGAAGTGCTGCGCTACGACCCGGAAACGGATTCCGAGCCGCACTTTCAGCACTACGATGTCTTGTGCAAGGCAGAGTGGGTGGTGCTGGACGCGCTCAATGCCGTCAAGGAAAGCATGGATCCAACGCTGGCCTATCGCTGGTCCTGCCACATGGCAGTCTGCGGCAGTTGCGGCATGATGATCAATGGCGAACCCAAGCTGTCGTGCCACGCCTTTTTGCGTGATTATGAAGGCGTGATTCGCGTCGAGCCGCTGGCCAACTTTCCGATCGAGCGCGACCTGGTCACGGTGGTGGATGACTTCATCGACAAGCTCAAGCGCGTCAAACCCTATCTGATCCCCAGGGATAAGAAATCGATCGACGAGGGCGAGTACAAGCAGACGCCCGCGCAACTCATGAAGTACCGGCAGTTTTCCATGTGCATCAATTGCATGCTGTGTTACGCCGCCTGCCCGGAATATGCGTTGCAACCCAAGTTCATCGGCCCGGCCGCCATCACGCTGGCGCACCGCTACAACCTGGACTCGCGCGACGGCGGCAGGGCGGAGCGGCAGGAAGTCATCGCCACCAACGAAGGCGTGTGGGAGTGTTCATTTGTAGGCGCCTGCTCCGAGGTCTGCCCCAAGGCGGTAGACCCGGCCGGCGCACTGCAACAGGTCAAAGTGGCCAGCACCATCGATTGGTTTAAGGAACACCTGCTATCTGGAGTTAAATCATGAGCCGCAAACCATTTGTGCGCGAGGTTTCCAAAACCGGCTGGTACTTCAAGCATCCGCGCTACCTGCGCTACATGTCCCGTGAAGTAACCTGCATTTTTATTGGCGCTTTCGCGCTGCTGCTGCTTTGCGCCGTGGAGCGCCTGTCGCAGGGACAGGCTGCCTATGAGTCGTTTCTGGTTTCGCTGCAAGGGCCGTGGGGCATTGTGGGATTGACCGTGGTGCTGGCATTTGCCGTGCACAACGCCACCAGCTGGTTTAACGTGACACCCAAAGCCCTGCCGGTGCAGATCGGCGAGGAATTTCTGGCTGGCAAGTACATCGTCGGCGCGCACTATGCCGTGTGGGTTCTGGCTTCGCTGGCGGTGCTGTTCTTTGCGGGAGTGGTGTAGCCATGGCCAAGTCCAACAAGCCCATTTTCTGGAGCCTTTTCGCCGCAGGCGGTACGCTGGCGGCCTTTTTGGCGCCGGTGCTGGTAGTGCTTTTTTTGCTGACGGCGCTGGGCTTTAGACCCGGCCTGCTGGGCTACGAACAGTTGCATGCGTTCGGTGCTAACTGGCTGGGCAAACTGTTTTTGCTGACGGTGATTACGCTTTTTCTTTGGCATGCAGCGCATCGTTTACGCGTAACGCTGCATGACTTCGGTTTGCGCCAGGACCATCTGGTTGCCGTTGTGGTCTATCTTGTCGCTGCGGCAGGCACGGCTTTGGCGCTGCTGTACTTGTGGCGCATATGAAGATGCTAGTCTTCTGGCGTGCAGCACGGCTCTTTGGGTCATGGGCATGCTGATTGCCATGTCCTCTTTAATTTCATAGGAACACTATGCCAGTCTGGTTGTTGTACGGCGTTTTTTCGGTAATTTTCATTCTTGCCAGCACTGCACTTTTCTTCTTCACGCTGACGCGCGGTGCCTTGCTTGTGCGCGGCGCCATGGGCAGCTTGGGCAACGACACGGCGCATGTCTATCCGATCTATTCCAATATGCGACTGATCAAGCTGATCGATTTTCAGCCGATCATTGCCGCCATTTTGCTGTTTCAGTACGACCGGCTGGTTTCTGCCATCACCAGCGGGCTGCGCCACACGGACTTGGCCGGCCAGCGTGTGCTGATTACGTCTTGTGCCTTCGGCAATGTGATCCCGCGCGTCGTCACGGCGGCCATCGAATCGGGCGCGCACCGGGTGTTGATTGCCGACATCATCAAGAACGAGCTGACACATGCCCAAAGCAAGCTGGCGTCCCTCCCGGGAAAACTGGAATTGCTGGAAGAGAACGCCACGGCCATGAAGCAAGCCGATGGCTCGGTCGCGGCCAACGTGATTTTTTTCCTGTTGCACGAACTTCCGCACCATCTCAAGGGCGAGGCTTTGCGCGAGGCGGGCAGGGTGCTGGCACCGGGCGGAAAGCTCTATCTGGCCGAATTTCATCGCCCTGATGTGTGGGTGCTGCGTACCCTGAGCTGGACTTACTTCAAGGTCTTCGAGCCCTTGGGGCTGGCGCTCTGGGATACGCACGACCCACTCATGCAGCTCGAAACCATGGGTGGTTTTACCTGTGAGCGCCGCACGGTTTTCTTCGGCAACTTCCAGATCATTGTGGCAACCAAAAATCTCGCGGACTGATGCGCTCATCGTCTGGCGCACCGTGCCGTTCTCAGGCTTCGGGCGGAATGCGCAGGACTTGCCCCGGGTAAATTTTGTCAGGGTGGGTCAGCATCGGCTTGTTGGCCTCAAAGATCTGCGTATATTTGTTCGGTGTTCCGTAGTATTGCTTGCTGATTTTGGACAGGTTGTCGCCGCTCACCACTACGTACCACTGCGATTCAGGCTCTGGGTTCGCCACCGTCATCAGGTCATTCACCGCCGCAACATTCGCCACATTGCCGCAGCACAGAACCACTTTCTCTTTGGTCTGCTGGTCCGGTGCTACGCCCGATACCGTCACTGTCCCGCTGGGAGCGTCAAAGCTGACATCGAGCGCTTCGACTTTCAGGTCCATGGTGCCGATATAGGTCTCAATCGCGTCACCGGCGGTTTTACTCAGTGCTGCGATGTTTTCCGGCGTCGGCGTCGCTGCTGCGGCTTCCTGGGCGGCCTTGGCCTCGCCGCGCCCGAACAGCTTTTCGCCGGCTTCCTTGATAAAACTTAACATGCCCATGGATGCTCCAATCAGTGGTTGTGTGCCCGACACCAACTGCCGGGTTGAACTGACTTTAGCGCCACGCCATGACAGATCCGCGCCGGCTTCCAACAAAAGCGTGTAGGACAAATCCGCGTTGGCTGCGGGCTTACGTCAGGCGGCTGATGTCCAGCCCTTCCATGTCAACGTCAGGCGCTTTACCCGCCATCAGGTCGGCCAGGGCGCGCGCGCTGCCGCAGCTCATCGCCCAGCCGCTGGAGCCATGACCCAGATTGAGCCAGAGGCCGGGCAGTCCGCTGTGGCAGATGATGGGCGGGCCATCGGGCAGCATCGGCCGCGCGCCTTTCCACTCCTGCACGGTGGCACCCTGGTTGGAAAGCTGCGCTGCGCCGGGAAACCAGTCCTGCAAGACCTTGTAGAGGGTCTGGATTGACGAGGCGCGTTTGTTATCGAGCGAGCCGCCGAGTTCGGCGCTGCCGGCCACGCGCACGCGGTTGCCCAGACGAGAGATGGCCACTTTGTAGCGTTCATCCATAAGCGCGCTGCGCGGCGCATTGAGTGGCTCGCGAATCGGTGCGCTGATGGAGTAGCCATACACGGCGATCATCGGAATTTTCAGCCCGAGCGGCCGCAGCAATGCCGCGCTGGCCAAGCCGGCGCACAACACGACGCTGTCAAAGGCCCGTGGCAAGCCCTCGCCTGCTATTAAAATGCTAGCGGGTTGCGCCGGACTCAATTGGGCTACAGCCGTATTGAACTGAAAAATGACGCCGATGCGCTGGGCTTCGTTCTTAAGCAGCAGGGCAAACTGGCGGCAGTTGGCCACGCCATCATCGGGCAGGTGCACGGCGCCGACCAAGGCGGTGTCGGGGTTGAGAGCCGGCTCGATCAGCCGCGCCTCATCTGCATTGATTTGCCGAAACCCCACGCCCGCGTCGCGCAATACCTGCAAGCCGGGTTCAATCAGCCGGCAGTCTTTTTCAGCCCGCAGCAGCACCAAGTAACCCGGGCTGCAGTCGTAGTCGAGCTCCAGCTCGACGCTGAGCTGGTGCAGTCTTTCACGGCTGTAAAAGGCCAGGCGCTGCATGCGCGCGCGGTTAAGCCGGTAACTCTCCAGATTGCAGGCGTGAAACCATTTCCGCATCCACGCCAACTCGTGGCGTGACAAGGGCAGACCGACCTTGACCGCTGCGTGGCGGCTGAAGAGGGAACGAAAAACCTTGCCCGGCATGCCCGGGGCCGCCCACGGCGTGACGTAGCCGGGCGCGACCACGCCGGCGTTGGCAAAGCTGCTTTCTTCTGCCGCAGCGCCACGGCGTTCAAAAACGGTGACTTCGTGACCGTCAGCTGCCAGTTCATAGGCCGTGGTGATGCCGATGATGCCGGCGCCAATGACAGCAACCCTCATGCGCTGCGATTGTGCATAGCGCCGGGAAAGCAGGAGCGGAAATTCAGGTGGTTCACTGTGGCTGTTCGTTGTTGCTGGCGTCGGTCAAAAACGCCAATTTAGGAAGAAAATAGGCCTTTAGACCAATAGCTACGGGCGCAAGCAGCTATCATTTGTGTAGCGACTGCTGCAGCGCCGCCTCGACCTGAAGTGCCAGTTCTAGCACCGTGTCGTCGTGCAGCGCCGCGTGCCAGAGCATCAGGCCCACGGGCAACTGGTCGGGGCTGTGGCAGGGCAGGGAAATCGCGCAACCGTCGAGCATGTTCACTACCGCGGTGTTGCGCAGCAGCAGCCCGTTGACCCGGAAAAACTCGTCGTCATCGTTCAGCACGCTGGCAATCGACGGCGCGACGATGGGCACCGTAGGCGACAACACCGCGTCAAAGCCGCTCAAACTGGCTTCCATGCGGAAAATCCACTGCTTGCGTGCCGCCAGCAAGTCGACGTACTCGTAGGCGCTCATGCTGGCGCCGCGCAAAATCCGAAGCGCCACCCGGGGGTCGTACTCGGCCTGATGCTTGCCAATCAGGTTGCGGTGCCAGGCATAGCTTTCTGCAGCCGACAAGCTGCCACTGGCGTTGATGGCGGCCAGATCGCCGATTTCTTCAAGGGCGATGTCTTCGATATGTGCACCGGCCCGGCGCAGCACGTCAAGGCTGTGGTCGAAAGCCTGGGCCACAGTGTCGTCTAGCCCATCCTGCAATTGCGTGCGAGCCACGGCAAGGCGAAACGTTGACAGCGGTTTGCCGCTGAGTTGCACGCTGCGGGCCGCCAGCACCTGGTGCACCGTGATCGCGTCGCGTACCGAGCGCGTCAGGGCGCATACGGTGTCCAGGCTGGTGGATAGCGGCAGCACTCCCTGTGTCGGCACCAGCCGCGCGGTGCTTTTGAAACCGACCAGCCCGCACAGCGCTGCCGGAATGCGGATGGAGCCGCCGGTGTCCGAGCCCAAGCCCACCAAGGCAGCACCGGTGGCGACCGACACGGCTGCGCCTGACGACGAGCCGCCCGGGATGCGGTCCACACTGCGGTCACCCGGGTTAACCGGTGTGCCGTAATGTGGGTTAATGCCCACGCCTGAAAAGGCGAACTCGACCATGTTGGTACGCCCGGCCAGCGCCGCCCCGGCCGCGCGCAAGCGCGCCACGGCTGGGCAGTCTGCCGCCGCGGCGGCGACGCCCGCGAGCACGGTCGAGCCAGCTGCAGTGACTTCGCCAGCGACGTCAAACAGGTCCTTGATCGAAATCGGAATGCCGGCTAGCGGCTGGGCCGGATCATTGAAGGCCGATGGTTGCGGTGCTGGGGTTGTTAATAGAAGGGAGGGTGCCGAGCCGGGCATGAAAACATACTGACCCTCCGCGCTGTTGGCGATACCAGCGGCCCGCTCGAAGACCTGCCGGGCGCTGGTCTGACCAGATTGAATCGCCTGGCGAGTGGCGTGGAGGTCGCTTGGGATGCGCGGCTGGCTAAGTGAACTCATGGGGCAGGAGGAATGTTATACTCGACAGGCTCTGTGAATGACGATTATGTTGTTTGCTGGGCAAATCGCAAATCAGCCACTCAAGGTGTCGTTCCGTAGCTTTTTAAATGCAATCGGGCGATAAGCGCTGATTTTAGACACAACCTTTGGAGTATTAGCTATGTCAACCACCATGCGTGAAATGCTGGAAGCCGGCGTCCATTTCGGACACCAAACCCGCTTCTGGAACCCGAAGATGGCGCCTTATATTTTTGGCCATCGCAACCGTATTCACATCATTAACCTGGAAAAATCGCTGCCGATGTTCCAGGACGCGATGAAGTTCGCGAAGCAGCTGGCGGCCAACCGCGGCACCATCCTGATGGTCGGCACCAAGCGCACCGCCCGCGAAACCGTTGCCCTGGAAGCCCAGCGCGCCGGGATTCCTTACGTTGACCAGCGCTGGCTGGGGGGCATGCTGACCAACTTCAAAACGGTCAAAACTTCGATCAAGCGCCTAAAAGAGATGAAGGCCCAGCAAGAAGCCGGCCTCGACACCATCAGCAAAAAAGAACAACTGACCTTCAAGCGCGAAATCGACAAGCTTGAAAAAGACATTGGTGGCATACAAGACATGGCTGCGTTGCCAGACGCCATCTTTGTGATTGACGTGGGTTTCCACAAAATCGCGGTGCTGGAAGCCAAGAAGCTCGGTATTCCGCTGATTGGCGTGGTCGATTCCAACCATTCCCCGATCGGCATTGACTACGTCATTCCCGGTAACGACGACTCGTCCAAGGCCGTCGCCCTGTATGCCCGTGGTATCGCTGACGCCATCATCGAAGGTCGCGCCAATGCCATGAATGATGTCGTCAAGGCGGTTTCCGCTGAGAGCTCGGACGAATTTGTAGAAGTGCAAAACGCGGCTGCTTGATTACTGCGGCGCTGCGCCAGACGCGAAAAAGGGGCTCGCGTAGCCCCTTTTTCGCAACTTGAAGATACGACAGACCGATGGTGTAGGGGGTGCGACGTCAGCATCCCTCGAAGTCAATACGACAAATGGAGATTGAAAAATGGCATTAATTACTGCAAGCATGGTCGCTGAACTGCGCGCCAAGACCGACGCCCCCATGATGGAGTGCAAAAAAGCACTGACCGAGGCCGAAGGTAACTTTGACAAAGCCGAAGAAATTCTGCGCGTGAAGCTTGGCAACAAGGCCGGCAAGGCGGCTTCCCGTATCACCGCCGAAGGTGTCGTTGCAGTGCACCGTGAAGGCGATGTGGGTGCACTGGTCGAGGTCAACTGCGAAACCGACTTTGTGACTAAAAACGACAGCTTTCTGGCGTTTACGCAAGCCGTGGCGCAAGGTATTGTTAAGCACAACCCTGCCGATCTGGCGGCTGTTGGTGGCATGCCGCTGTCGCTGGACGGCTTTGGCCCGACGGTGGAAGATGTGCGCAAAGGCCTGATTGGTAAGATCGGCGAGAACATGAGCGTGCGTCGCTTCAAGCATTTTTCCGGCAGTCAGCTGGCGACTTATCTGCACGGCACACGTATCGGTGTTGTGGTCGAGTTTGCGGGAGACGAAGCCGCCGCCAAAGACGTTGCCATGCATGTGGCCGCCATGAAGCCGGTCTCGCTTTCCAGTGCCGACGTGCCGGCAGAGCTGGTTGCCAAAGAGCGATCAGTTGCTGCCGCTAAAGCTGCCGAAGATGCCAGCAAGGCGCAAGCCGAAGGCAAGCCAGTTCAGTCTGCCGAAATTGTTGCTAAACGTATTGAGGGTGGCGTTCAAAAGTATCTCAAAGAAGTTAGCCTGCACAACCAAAACTTCGTCAAGAACGACAAGCAGACGGTCGAACAGATGCTCAAGGAGCGCAGCACCACTGTCAAGTCTTTCACGCTGTATGTGGTGGGTGAGGGCATTGAGAAGAAGGTTGATGATTTCGCCGCCGAAGTCGCAGCCCAGATTGCTGCCGCAAAGGCTGCCTGAACGGTTAAAACCGCAGAGCGACCAAAGCCGCTACGCATTTCAGTCCCGCCGGAAGGCCGCTAAACTTCAGTCAAATTCACTCATGGAAAGCCCTCGCATGCCAGCCTACAAGCGGATCTTGTTAAAACTGTCAGGTGAGGCCCTCATGGGCGATGATGCTTTCGGCATCAACCGCGCGACCATTGTGCGCATGGTGGAAGAAATTGCCGAAATCACCCGCATGGGTGTGCAGGTGGCTGTGGTGATTGGCGGCGGCAATATTTTTCGCGGCGTGGCGGGCGGCTCGGTCGGCATGGACCGGGCTACCGCCGATTACATGGGCATGCTGGCAACCGTGATGAACGCGCTGGCGCTGGGTGACACCATGGACAAGGCCGGCCTGATTGCACGGGTCATGTCTGCCATCGCCATTGAGCGCGTGGTGGAGCCTTATGTCCGACCCAAGGCCCTTCAATACCTGGAGGAAGGCAAGGTCGTTATTTTTGCAGCCGGCACCGGCAATCCATTTTTCACGACTGACACGGCAGCTGCATTGCGCGGCGCTGAAATGGGCGCAGAAATCGTTTTGAAGGCTACCAAGGTCGATGGCGTGTACAGCGCGGATCCCAAGAAAGATCCGAACGCCACGCGTTACACCAACATTACTTTTGATGAAGCCATGAGCAGGAATCTTGAAGTCATGGACGCCACCGCGTTTGCGTTGTGCCGTGACCAGAAGCTGCCCATCAAGGTCTTCAGCATTTTCAAGCATGGTGCGCTCAAGCGCGTGGTGCAAGGTGAGGACGAAGGAACCCTGGTTCACGTCTAACCCGCCAAGGCCGTGCTTTTGTACTTTTTGCATCTATCAATTCGGAGATTCGACCATGAGCGTTGTTGAGATCAAACAGCATGCAGAGCAAAAGATGCAGCAGTCCGTGGACTTGTTCAAACATAGTTTGACGAAAATCCGTACCGGTCGAGCCAACCCGGGCCTTCTCGATACCGTGCACGTTGACTACTATGGCTCCATGGTGCCTATAAGTCAGGTAGCCAATGTGTCCCTGCTCGATGCGCGCACCATCAGCGTGTCACCCTGGGAAAAGGGCATGGGCGCCAAGATCGAAAAAGCCATTCGTGATTCCGATCTGGGCCTTAACCCGGCCGCGCAGGGCGATCTGATTCGCGTTCCCATGCCCGCCATGACCGAAGAGCGCCGCAAGGAACTCACCAAGGTAGTGCGGGCAGAAGGCGAGCACGCCAAGGTGGCGATTCGCAACCTGCGCCGCGATGCCAATGAGGGAGTCAAGAAACTGGTCAAGGACAAGCTCGCGTCTGAAGATGACGAGCGCCGCTCGCAGGACGAGATCCAGAAGTTCACGGACCGATTCATTGTTGAGGTCGACAAACTGGTCATCGGCAAGGAACATGACATCATGGCGGTTTGACCCCGCTTAAGCTGGCCTGAACCGACCATGGGCACTGTTCGCACCCTTGTTCCGCACCATGTAGCCATCGTCATGGATGGCAATGGCCGCTGGGCCACCAAGCGCTTTCTACCGCGCATCGCCGGCCACAAGCAGGGCGTTGACTCCTTAAGCCGCTGTGTTCGAGCCTGCGTGGAGCGCGGCATCGGCATATTGACGGTGTTTGCGTTTTCTTCGGAAAACTGGAGCCGGCCCGCCGAAGAAGTTTCTGGCCTGATGGAATTGATGGTTCTGTCCTTGGCCAAAGAAGTAAAGAGCCTGAATGCCAATAAGGTCAGGCTGCATTTCGTAGGAAATCGCGCGCAGCTTTCTGAAAAAGTGCAGGCAGGGCTGGCAAAGGCCGAGGCCAGTACTGCAGGCAACCAGCGTTTGATTTTTAACGTGTGCTTTAACTATGGTGGGCGCTGGGATATTGCCCAGGCGGCGCAGAAACTGGTGAGCCGGGGCGAAGCCATTAGTGAGCTGTCGCTGGACCGCGCTATGGCGCTGGCTCACGTTCCCGACCCGGATTTGCTGATTCGTACCGGCGGTGAACTGCGCATCAGCAACTTTTTGTTGTGGCAGGCGGCGTACTCGGAATTGCATTTTTCCGACAAGCTTTGGCCCGAATTTGACGAGGCAGCGCTGGATGAAGCGATTGCTGTTTTTCGCGCCCGCGAGCGCCGGTTCGGCCAGACCTCTGCGCAGGTCGTTGCGCAGCTTAGCGCGCCTGACAAAAGCCAGAAGGAAAAGGCCGCCTGATGCTGAAGCAGCGTGTGATCACGGCGCTGGTCCTGCTGGCGATTTTGTTGCCTGCGCTGTTCTATAAGACAGCGACTCCGTTTTGCACAGTTGCGCTGCTGTTGATTGCAGCCGGCGCCTGGGAATGGGGCCGTCTGAATGCCTTGGGCCCCTCGGCGTCTGTTGGGCTTGCCATAGTTTGCGTGCTGATCTGTGGGCTGGCCTGGTACGGTGGATGGCTTGACAAGCCTTTGCCTTTGTTATGGGCTGCGGCCGGCGCGGCATGGGTACTTGCAGGCGGCTGGCTGCTCCGCAACGGCGTGATTGGATGGCCGCGCATTCCTGCAGCGCTGCGCGTGTCTGGCGGGCTGCTGGCTCTTTGTCTGGCCTGGCTGGCCGTCGCGCAGGCGCGGGTGATCGGCATCAACTTTTTGTTATCGGTGCTGCTGCTGGTCTGGGTAGCCGACATCTTTGCTTACTTTGCGGGCCGCACGTTCGGTGGTCGCTTCAGCAAAGGCAAACTGGCACCCTCCATCAGCCCGGGAAAAAGCTGGGAAGGGGTGTGGGGCGGCATGGCAGGTGTGGTGGTTCTGTCGCTGGTCTGGCTCGTCCTGAGTGGCGCAATGGGGCCAGGCGATGCCGGCAGCGGATCTGGCACCGTTGTTCCGGCAGGGCAGACGCTTTACAGTCGCTTGGTCGAGCACCATGGCGTTGCGATGATGTTGCTGGCAGTGGTCTTTCTTTCAGCCATGAGTGTGGTGGGGGATTTGGTCGAGTCGCTGGTGAAGCGCAGCGCGGGCGTCAAAGACTCCAGTGGCTTGTTGCCGGGTCATGGCGGCGTGTTGGACCGCGTTGATGCCTTGTTGCCGACCTTGCCGCTGGCCATGATGCTGGCTGCTCTTTAGGCTTATGGCTACGCTTACTTCATGACATTCAAAAAGCAGCGCGTCACGGTTCTGGGCTCTACCGGCTCTGTAGGCGTCAATACCCTGGACGTCATCGCCTGCCACCTCGAACGATTTGAGGTGTTTGCGCTGAGCGCGGCGACCCAGGTCGAGTTGTTGCTGGCACAGTGCGAACAGTTCAAGCCTACCTATGCCGTGATGGTGAGCGAGCCGCCGGCCCGCCTGCTGGCTGAAAAAATCAAGGCTAATGGGCTGTCGGTCCAGGTACTGTGGGCGCCAGGTGCTCTTGAAATGATAGCGTCTCACGAGCTCGTGGACACCGTGATGGCCGCCATTGTGGGTGCTGCCGGGCTGGCGCCTTGCATGGCCGCCGCCAAGGCAGGCAAGCGTCTGTTGCTGGCCAACAAGGAAGCGCTGGTAGTTGGTGGCGACGTGTTCATGCAAGCGGTGCGCGCGGGCGGCGCCAAGCTGCTGCCCATTGACAGTGAGCATTCGGCCATTTTCCAGTCATTGCCGGAAGATCCAGCAAGCTGGCCGCAACGCGTTGAAAAGATCATCCTGACCGCGTCGGGCGGTCCGTTTCGCACGCGCCAGCCAGCCAGCCTGCGGCATGTCACCCCCGACGAGGCCTGCGCGCATCCGAACTGGGTCATGGGCCGCAAGATTTCGGTCGACTCGGCCACCATGATGAACAAGGCCTTGGAGGTCATTGAAGCCAAATACCTGTTCGGTTTGACGCCGCAGCAAATCGAGGTGGTCATCCACCCCCAAAGCATCATTCACTCGATGGTGCAGTACCGCGATACTTCCGTAGTAGCACAACTGGGAACGCCCGATATGCGGGTTCCCATCGCCTACGGCCTGGCATGGCCGGATCGCATCACTTCAGGCGCCAAGGCACTGGACTTTACCGCTTTGGCCACCATGACCTTTGAGGTGCCTGATGACAAGCTTTTCCCTGGCTTGCCGCTGGCCTGGAAGGTGTTGAATGCACCTGTGGGCAGCACGGCAGTGCTTAATGCGGCCAACGAGATGGCAGTAGCCGCCTTTCTAAACAAGCGAATTCGGTTTGACCATATTCATGATGTAAATGATGCAACTTTAGATGCCGTGGCGCTCTCTGAAGTCAACGATATCGAGGGTTTGCTGGCGCTGGATGCGCGGGCACGCCGCGTTGCCTGTCAAATAATTGAACGTCTGGAAGCCTGAAATGCTGACACTGATTTCTTTTGTTGTAACGCTAGCCATCCTGATCGCGGTACATGAGTATGGTCATTACCGGGTTGCGGTTGCGTGCGGTATCAAGGTCCTGAAATTTTCCATTGGATTTGGCAAGCCGATCTACAGCTGGCGGCTCAAGAACAAGCCCACGGAATTTTCCATCGGCATGCTACCGCTGGGCGGCTACGTCAAAATGCTCGATGAGCGCGAAGCGCCTGTCGATCCGGCCGAGCGCCACCTGGCTTTTAACACGCAGCCGCTCAAGTCGCGCGTCGCGGTCGTGGCGGCTGGTCCCGCGGCCAATCTGCTATTGGCAGTGCTGATCTATGCCCTGGTCAACTGGATCGGCATGCAGGAACCCCGGGCGGTTCTGGCTAGTCCAGTGGCGGGCTCCATCGCAGAGCGAGCCGGCCTGCGCGGCCAGGAAATCGTTCAGCAGGCGGCCTTTGAGGGCGATGAACTGCAAGAAGTACGTTCTTTTGAAGACCTTCGCTGGCGGCTTACGCAGGGCGCGCTGAATGGGCGCGACGTGCTGCTGCAAGTAGGCGCTGATGCGAACGCCCGGCGGACGGTGCAGCTCGAATTGAGCAAGCTGGGAGCCACCGACGCGGACGCCCAATTGTTTCGAAAAATTGGCATCGTGGGCCCATGGACCCAGCCGGTAATTGGTGAGGTTATGGTCGGTGGCGCCGCCGATAAATCCGGGCTGCGAGCGGGGGATCTGGTCCAGCGCGTGGGCGACACCTACATTGTTGATGGGCAGCAGTTGCGCGAAGTAATACGTGGTTTTGGTGGTGCGGCGCGGGCCGCGGCGGTTGGCAAGAACGGCACTGCAGCCAATGGGCCGCAGCGCTGGCAAGTATTGCGTAACGGCCAGCCCCTGATGCTGCAGGTGAGCCCTGAACTCAAGCAGGAGGGTGGGGCTACTGTTTCCCGAATAGGCGCTTATGTAGGAGCACCACCAGAATTTGTGACGGTACGCTACGGGCCGGTGGATGGTTTATGGCAGGGGGCCGTTCGCACCTGGGAAGTCTCCCTTCTCACGCTCCGAATGATGGGGAAGATGGTGATCGGCGAAGCCTCTCTTAAAAATCTGAGCGGGCCACTCACCATCGCGGACTACGCCGGCAAGTCGGCCAGCCTGGGATGGAGTGCCTACCTGCTGTTTTTGGCCTTGATTAGTGTCAGTCTTGGCGTGCTCAACTTGCTGCCGCTGCCGGTTTTGGACGGTGGGCACCTGATGTATTATCTTTGGGAAGCAATCACTGGCCGAAGCGTGTCTGACGCGTGGATGGACCGGTTGCAGCGTGGTGGCGTTGCAATCTTGCTGGGCATGATGTCTATCGCCCTGTTTAACGATATCACCCGGCTTTTCGGCTAACTCTTTTCCTTTCATGCAAAAACAATTAACTCGATTCAAAGTTCGTGCAGTCTGCGCCATCGCCAGTTTGTTTTTAGCCCACTCCGCCTGGGCCGTTGATCCCTTCACAGTCCGGGATATTCGGGTTGAGGGCTTGCAACGTGTCGAGCCCGGAACGATTTTTGCCTCGCTTCCTTTTCGTGTCGGTGAAACCTACAACGACGACAAAGGTTCGACGGCTATTCGTGCGCTGTTCGGATTGGGCTTGTTCAAAGATGTGCGGCTTGAAGTCAGCGGCGACGTGCTGGTAGTGATTGTTGAAGAACGACCCACCGTGGCCGAGGTGGATTTTCTCGGGACCAAGGAATTCGACAAGGAAGTTCTCAAGAAAGCGCTTCGCGAGGCCGGTATCGCCGACGGTCAGCCCTTTGACAAGGCGCTGGCCGACAAGGCCGAGCAGGAGCTCAAGCGCCAGTACATTAACAAGAGCCTGTACGGTGTCGAGGTAGTCACCACCGTCACCCCGATTGAGCGCAATCGCGTCAACCTTACTTTCAGCGTCGTTGAAGGTGATGTGGCCAAAATCAAGGAAATTCACATCACCGGCAACAAGGCCTTCAGCGAGTCCAGATTGCTTGGCCTGTTTGATCTCGACACCGGCGGCTGGTTGAGCTTCTACACCAAGTCTGACCGCTACTCCCGGACCAAACTCAATGCGGATATCGAGACACTTCGCTCCTATTATCTCGCGCGCGGTTACCTTGAGTTCAAGATCGATTCAACCCAAGTCGCGATCTCTCCCGACAAGCAAAGCATCGCGATCACCGTCAACATCACCGAAGGAGAGCGCTTCGTGGTGTCGGGCATCAAGCTTGAAGGCAACTACTTGGGCAAGGAAGAAGAATTCAAGTCCCTTGTGACCATCAAGGCCGGCGAGCCTTATAACGCCGATGCAGTCGCTGAAACAAGCAAGGCCTTCACCGACTACTTCGGTACCTTTGGCTATGCCTTTGCCAAGGTCGAGGCGACACCCGAAATTGATCGGGTCAACAACCGGGTGGCTTTCGTGATGCAGGCAGAGCCCTCGCGCCGCGCCTACGTGCGGCGCATCAATGTGGCAGGCAACAACAGAACGCGCGACGAGGTCGTACGACGCGAGTTCCGCCAGTTCGAATCATCCTGGTATGACGGCGACAAGATTCGTCTGTCGCGTGATCGCGTTGACCGCTTGGGATTTTTTACCGATGTGAATGTCGAGACGCAGGAGGTGACCGGGACAGCCGATCAGGTCGACGTGACCGTGAACGTGGCTGAGAAGCCCACTGGAAATTTGCAATTAGGCGCGGGTTATTCCAGTGCTGACAGTGTTTCCGTACTCTTCGGCATCAAACAGGAGAACGTTTTCGGCTCGGGTAACTACCTCGGCATTGAACTCAACACCAGCCGGTCCAATCGTCAGCTTGTCTTGAATACGATAGATCCTTATTTCACGGCCGATGGGATTTCCCGCTCCATCGATGTGTACGACCGGACGTCCAAGCCCTTGTCTGGCCAAGGCGGTGACTATGCCCTCAAAACGCGGGGCGCCAGTATCCGTTTCGGCGTTCCGTTTACCGAAACCGACACGGTGTATTTTGGTACTGGCTACGAGTCCTTGACAATCGTCCGGGGCACCAACCTTCCTACCAGCTACGCGGACTACGCTAATACCTTCGGCGACCGGAGCAATTCCATTCCCCTGACCGTCGGCTGGTCGCGCGACAGCAGAGACAGTGCGATTGTGCCGACCTCGGGGCGCTTTCAGCGTGTCTATGGCGACTGGGGAATTGCAGGTGATATCCGGTTTGTGCGCGCCAATTACCAGATCCAGCAATACATACCACTGAATAAGCAGTTTACGATCGCCTTGAATGGGGAGTTGGGCTGGGGTAAAGGCCTGAAGGGTCAGCCCTACCCGCTGTTCAAGAATTACTATTCGGGCGGTTTGGGGTCAGTTCGCGGATTTCAACAGGGCTCTCTTGGTCCCAAGGATTCCTCCGAGCTGTCGACCGGAGGCCCCAAGAAGCTCACGCTCAACGCCGAGCTGGTCGCACCTTTTCCGGGCGCCGGAAATGACCGAACGCTGCGCGTCTACGGCTTTGTCGACGCGGGCAATGTCTTTAAAGATACTTATCGTTTGAATGGTCCGGACGGCCTTAGAGCTTCTACCGGCCTGGGCATCAGCTGGATTTCGCCCGTTGGACCTCTTCGTATTGCCTATGCGGTGCCCCTACGCAAACAAGCAGGCGATAAAATAGAGCGTTTGCAATTCCAAATTGGTACATCTTTCTAATGAAACACTTTTCAAGCAAAATTGCCCTTACTCTTGCCATCGCCCTGGCGGGTTTCTCCGCTGGTGCGCAGGAGTTTAAGGTCGGCGTTGTCAATCTCGACCGGATTTTCCGTGAAGCCAACTCTGCCAAGGCCGCCCAGACCAAACTGGAGCAGGAGTTCAGCAAGCGCGAAAAGGAGCTGAACGATATCTCGGCACAGTTGAAGACACTGTCCGAGAAATTCGAGCGCGAGGCGCCGACCCTGGCGGAAAGCCAGCGTACCGTGCGGCAGCGGCAACTGGTCGACCAGGATCGCACTTTCCAGACTAAGCGACGCGAATTTCAGGAAGACTTGAGCACGCGTAAAAACGAAGAGCTCCAGCAAGTCATTGAGCGCGCCAACAAAGTCGTCAAGACCCTGGCTGAAGCTGAAAAATACGACTTGATCCTGCAGGAATCGGTCTATGTAAATCCCAAGCATGACATCACCGACAAGGTGATCAAGGCGCTGAACGCCGCCCGTTAATTGCGGGTGTTCATCGGCCGCGCGGTCAGCAACATCGAAGGCGCCGTATGACGTTGCGCCTCGTCGACATTCTGCAGTCCCTGGCCGGCAACGCCGATGCTGAACTGCTGGGTCACCCGGACGTCGTGATTGAACGCCTGTCCACACTGGAGGCCGCTGGCCCCCACGATCTGAGTTTCCTCAGTCACCCCAAGTATCTTGGCCAACTTGCGCAGTCTGCGGCCGCCTGCGTGGTGGTTGGCCCCAGTGCGCGTGAAGCGGCCCAGAAGCGTGGTGTCTGCATCGTGGTGGACGATCCCTACCATTACTTTGCCCTGATTACGCAACTGTGGAAACGGCGGCATGATCCGCTGGCAGCGCCAACCATCCATCCCAGTGCTTTTATCGACTCCAATGCCACGTTGGCGCCCGGCGTTGCCATAGGTGCGTTTGCCTGTATTGGCGCGGGGACCAAGATCGCTGCGGGCGCGCGTATTGCCGAGCATTGCGTGATCGGCCAACACGTGTGTATTGGCGCGGACAGCCGCCTGTCAGCGCGGGTCACCGTGGCAGACGGGTGCAGCATTGGCGAGCGTTGCATCATCCATCCCGGCGCGGTGATTGGTGCAGATGGTTTCGGCTTCGCGCTGCATGAGGGCCAGTGGATCAAGATCGAGCAACTCGGCGGGGTGCGAATCGGCAATGACGTGGAAATCGGCGCAAACAGTTGCATTGACCGCGGCGCTTTGCAAGACACCGTGCTGGAAGACGGCGTCAAGCTCGATAACCTGGTGCAGATTGGCCATAACGTGCGTATCGGCAAACATACGGCACTGGCAGGTTGTGCTGGTGTGGCGGGTAGCGCAACGCTGGGCGCGCATTGCACGGTGGGTGGCGGCGCCGTGGTGCTGGGCCATTTGCAGCTGGCCGATCATGTGCATGTTTCTGCTGCGTCTGTGGTGACGCGCTCCATTTTGAAGCCGGGGCACTACACCGGCTTCTTTCCCATAGACGACAATACCGCTTGGGAAAAAAATGCGGTAACGCTCAAGCAGCTTCACGCTTTGCGTGACAGACTCAAACAGGCCGAAAAGGCTCTCTCGCATCTTCAAGATAAATCATGATGGACATTCACGAAATTCTCAAACAGCTACCGCATCGTTACCCGTTCTTGCTGGTCGACCGTGTGCTGGAACTCGAAAAGGGCAAGCGCATCAAGGCGCTAAAAAACGTCTCGATCAATGAACCCTTTTTTAGTGGGCATTTTCCCCATCACCCGGTAATGCCGGGCGTGCTGATGCTGGAGGCCATGGCGCAGGCTGCGGCTTTGCTGGCTTTTGACACGCTGGGCGTCAGTCCCAGCGAGAAAACCGTGTACTACTTTGCCGGTATCGATGGCGCGCGCTTCAAGCGGCCTGTAGAGCCTGGTGACCAGCTGATCATGGACGTGACGCTGGAGCGCATGAAGTCCGGCATCTTCAAGTTCAAAGGCGTGACGCGCGTCGGCGAGGCCCTTGCTTGCGAGGCCGAACTGATGTGCACGATGCGCACTCTTGCCTGAAGCCGTCCCGCATTTGAGCTTGCACTTGAACACGAAACTGCCAACCGCCGCGCCGCGCATTCACGCCACCGCGCTGGTCGATCCCGCGGCCCAGCTCGACAGCTCGGTCAGCGTCGGACCGTACAGCGTAATTGGGCCCCACGTCAGGGTGGGGGCGGGCACCACCATCGGTGCCCACTGCGTCATTGAAGGCCACACCACCCTAGGCCGCGACAACCAGATTTTCCAGTTCAACTCGCTGGGGGCGATTCCACAAGACAAAAAATACGCCGGCGAGCCCTGCGAACTGGTCCTTGGCGACCGCAACACCGTTCGCGAGTTTTGCACCTTCAACATTGGGTCGCCTGGCGGCCTTGGCGTCACCCGTGTCGGCGATGACAACTGGATCATGGCTTACGTGCATCTGGCGCATGACTGCCTGGTCGGTGACCACACCATTTTTGCCAACAACACCCAGCTGGCCGGTCATGTGCATGTGGGTGACTGGGTCATTTTGGGTGGGTTCACGGTAGTGCACCAGTTTGTGCGACTGGGCGCGCACAGCATGACGGCCATGTGCTCTCTGCTGTTTGCTGATCTGCCGCCCTTCGTGATGTCGCAGGGCCAGCCGGCCGAGGCGCGTTCGATGAATTTTGAAGGGCTGCGGCGCCGCGGCTTTTCGCCCGAGCGGATTGCCGCCGTCAAGGCTATGCACAAGGCGCTTTACCGCGAAGATCTCACGCTGGACCAGGCCCGGCTGCGCATTGCCGAGCTGCCTGAAAAATACCCGGAGTCCGTGCCCGACGTGCAGATGATGCTCTCTTTTTTGCAGCAAACCGCGCCGCAGCGCGGTATCGTCCGCTAAGCGCCCATGTTACTTGCGCCTGGCCCTCTGCCGGCCGGTATAGAGGCTGCCGGGACCGCCGTCACAAGGCAAACCTTGAATAACGCTCCGCGCATAGCCATGGTCGCCGGCGAAACTTCAGGTGATTTGCTTGCGGGTTTGCTGCTTGATGGCCTGAAAGCGCGCTGGCCTGCATTGACGTGCAGCGGCATAGGCGGGCCGCAGATGGCGAGCCGGGGGTTTCAGGCCTGGTGGCCCAGCGACAAGCTGGCGGTGCACGGCTATGGCCTGGATGTGCTTCGTCGTTACCGTGAAATCGTCGGCATACGCGCGCAACTGAAAAAGCGCCTGCTTAACGAGCCTGGCCAGCGTCCCGATGTGTTTATCGGCGTGGATGCCCCAGACTTCAACTTCGATCTTGAAGCCGCGTTGAAGGCCGACGGCATCAAAACCGTTCATTTTGTCAGCCCTTCCATCTGGGCCTGGCGTGCCGACCGGGTCGATAAAATCAGGCGCAGCGTGGACCGCGTGCTGTGCATTTTTCCGTTTGAACCCGCCTTGCTGGCTGCCCACGGGATTTCCGCAACTTATGTCGGGCATCCGCTGGCCAGCGTGATTGCGCTGCAGCCCGACCGGGCCGGCGCCAGACGCAAGCTAGGCCTGCGCGATGAAGATACCGTCATTGCCATTTTGCCGGGCAGCCGTCTATCTGAAATCCAGTACCTGGCCAGTCGGTTTTTTCGGGCTGCAGCCCTTGTAAAACGGGCGCGGCCAGCTATCAAATTCATAGTGCCCGCAGTGCCTTTGTTGAAACAACAGATTGAGCGGCTGGCCGGGGAGGCCGGCTTTGCAGCTGGTTCAGAATCTGGCCTGCAAATTCTTGAAGGGCAGTCGCACACCGCCCTGGCAGCCTGCGACGTTACGCTGATCGCCAGCGGCACCGCTACGCTGGAGGCCGCCTTGTTCAAGCGCCCCATGGTGATCGCTTACAACATGAACTGGTTGTCGTGGCAGATCATGCGGCGCAAAAAACTGCAGCCCTGGGTTGGACTGCCCAATATTCTTTGCAAGGATTTTGTCGTGCCCGAACTGCTGCAGGGTGCGGCTACGCCCGAGGCGCTGGCCACTGCGTTACTGCAGTGGGTTGACGCAAAATCGGCGGCGCCCGACAAAATAGCGGCTGTTGAACAGCGCTTCACCCAGTTGCATGCCGAACTGCGGCGCGATACTTCCCAATTGGCCACCGATGCGATCCAGCAAATTCTTGAAGGCTGAGCAAACCCCCTTGTCCTGGTACATCCCGGGGTTGATAGCGGGTGTCGACGAGGCCGGGCGCGGGCCATTGGCAGGGCCGGTGGTGGCGGCCGCCGTCATTCTTGACGACCTGAACCCCATCAAGGGATTGGCCGATTCCAAAAAATTGACGGCCTTGCGGCGTGAAAAGCTTTACGACGAAATTCGCGCCAAAGCGTTGTGCTGCTCGATTGCGCTGGCAACGGCCGAAGAAATTGACGCCTTGAACATCTTGCAGGCCACCATGCTGGCGATGAAACGGGCGGTGGAAGGTCTGCGGCTCAAGCCCAACAAGGTGCTGGTTGACGGCAACCGCCTGCCGACACTGGTGGTTCTGGCCGAAGCCATTGTCAAGGGCGACGCGCTGGTGCCCTGCATCTCTGCCGCCTCGATCCTGGCCAAGGTTTACCGCGATCGCTGGTGTGCCGACTACCACCTGGAATACCCGCTATATGGTTTTGCCGGCCACAAAGGCTATGGCACCGTCGCACATTTGATCGCCTTGCAGGAGCACGGCGCCTGTCCTCAGCATCGCAAATCTTTTGCACCGGTTGCAAAGGTGCTGAAGTGACCGCCGGTTTTTCCGTGCCCGTCACGCATGTTGCTTCGCGTGACAACCCGCTCATCAAAGAGTTGCGCAAGTCCTCCAAAGACAGCACGGCCTACCGCAAGCAGGGCCGTGTGTGGTTGGAAGGCGATCATTTGTGCCGCGCCGCGCTGGCACGGGGCTGCAAACCGGTACTGGCCGTGTTTTCGGAGTCTTTTTGGCCTCTAGCCCATACGCAATGGGCGCAAGCAGCTATCAAAAACATAGTAATTGCGGATGCACTGCTGCCGGAGATCAGCAGCCTGGAGTCGCCCGCGCACATGGGTTTTGTGATGGAACTGCCCTCGGTGCGCCCCCTGCAGCTTGGTGTGGCTTCAGTCATCCTGGACCGCGTGCAGGATGCCGGAAATGTCGGCTCCATTTTGCGCAGTGCGTCGGCATTCGGTTTCAGCCAGATCATTGCCCTCAAGGGAACGGCCGCGCTGTGGTCACCCAAGGTGCTGCGCGCCGGCATGGGCGCGCATTTTGCCCTGCAGCTGGTTGAAGGTGTTGAGCCCGAGGCCCTGGCAGCATTGACAGTGCCGATTGTGGTCACCAGTTCGCACCACGGCAGCTTTTTGCACCAACAGCCGATTCCCATGCCCTGCGCCTGGGCCATGGGCCATGAAGGGCAGGGCGTCAGTGACGAACTGATAGCCAGGGCTCGCCTGAAGGTTCGCATAGACCAGCCCGGCGGTGAGGAATCGCTGAACGTGGCTGCCGCTGCGGCTATTTGCCTGTATGCGAGCGCGCTGGTCCGGCAACGAATTTGAAAGCTTCTCAGCCTGTGAGAGAAAGGTAAAGAGTGGGCACCAGCGGCCGCAGCGCAGGGCCGGTCCAAGCAAGTCCAGCCTTCCTGGGGGCAGAGAGCCCCACGCGGTGAGCACAGGTTGGGGGCGTTATATAATCAGTGGCTTTTCAAAACACAGCTTCGCCCAAGCGCAGACAAAGCCAAATCCCTCACAATAGCAGCCTGCAAAGGTCTCGATAGAGACATTTCTTGCGCACGCTTGGGCGAACCGTAACCCATTCGGAGAACCCAGTGCTTTTGTCTCTAAAGGGAAATACTCCTCCCGCCATACTGGCGCTCGCAGACGGCACGGTCTTTATCGGCAATTCGATTGGAGCTGCGGGCTCCACGATCGGCGAGGTGGTGTTCAACACTGCCATGACCGGCTACCAGGAAATCCTCACGGATCCCAGCTATTGCCAGCAGATTGTCACGCTCACCTATCCCCACATCGGCAACTACGGCGTCAATGTTGAAGACGTCGAGGCTGAAAAAGTCCATGCCGCCGGCCTGATCATCAAGGATCTGCCGCTGTTGGCATCCAACTTCCGCGCGTCCATGACCCTGGCCGAGTATTTGGTGAAGGAAAACATCGTGGCCATCGCCGGGATTGATACCCGTCAATTGACGCGTCACCTGCGAATTCGCGGCGCACAAAACGGCTGCATTGTGGCCCTTGCGCCCGGTGAGGCTGTGGGTAAGTCGGCGATAGCCAAGGCGGTTGCAACTGCCAAAGACGCTCCCAGCATGGACGGAATGGACTTGGCCAAAGTAGTTTCTGCCAAGCAGACCTACGAATGGAACCAGACCGAGTGGAAGCTGCTCAGCAGCAATGGCAAGCCGGGTTACGGCGTGCAGATCACTCCTCGCTTTCATGTCGTCGCGTTTGACTTTGGCGTGAAGAAGAATATTTTGCGCATGATTGCCGAGCGCGGCGCGCGCATTACCGTGGTGCCGGCGCAGACTCCTGCTGCCGACGTGCTCAAACTGCAACCCGACGGTATTTTCCTGGCCAACGGCCCGGGTGATCCACAAGCTTGCGACTACGCGATTGACGCTGTTCGCGAGCTAATTGAAACCGGCATCCCGACTTTCGGCATCTGCCTGGGGCATCAGATCATGGCATTGGCAGGCGGCGCCAAAACCTTCAAGATGAAGTTTGGCCACCACGGCGCCAACCATCCGGTCAAAGATCTGGACAGCGGCCGAGTCAGCATCACCAGCCAGAACCACGGCTTTGCAGTGGATGAAAAAACGCTGCCGGCCAACCTTCGGCCAACGCACATCAGCCTTTTTGACGGTACGCTGCAGGGGCTGGCCCGCATCGACAAGCCGGCGTTCTGCTTTCAGGGCCATCCTGAAGCGTCGCCCGGCCCCCACGATATTTCATATCTGTTCGATCGCTTTACAGCGCTGATGGAACAGGCCGCGGAGCAAAAATTATGACCCCCCACGTTCGCGGCTACGCCGTTTCACTTCCCCGCGAAGGGGCTTTTGCTGCCTTGGTGCGGTCCTGCGGGAGCAAGAATGCCTAAGCGCACAGACATCAAATCGGTTCTCATCATTGGCGCCGGCCCGATCATCATCGGCCAGGCCTGCGAGTTCGACTATTCCGGCGTGCAGGCTTGCAAGGCGCTGCGCGAAGAGGGTTACAAGGTCATTTTGATCAACAGCAACCCGGCCACGATCATGACCGACCCGGCAACCGCCGACGTCACCTACATCGAGCCCATCACCTGGCAGACGGTGGAAAAAATCATCGCCAAGGAACGCCCGGATGCAATTCTCCCGACCATGGGCGGCCAGACTGCGCTCAATTGCGCGCTGGACTTGTGGCGTAACGGCGTGCTCGACAAGTACGACGTCGAGCTGATCGGCGCCAAGCCCGAAGCCATTGACAAGGCCGAAGACCGTCTGAAGTTTAAGGACGCGATGACCAAGATCGGTCTTGGTTCGGCGCGTTCGGGCATTGCGCACACCATGGAAGAGGCCTGGGTCGTGCAGAAAACCGTCGGCTTTCCAACCGTGATTCGCCCCAGCTTTACGCTCGGCGGAACCGGTGGCGGCATCGCTTACAACCCGGAAGAGTTCGAAACCATCTGCAAGCGCGGCCTTGAGGCCTCGCCGACCAGCGAGCTGCTGATCGAGGAGTCGCTGCTGGGCTGGAAAGAGTATGAGATGGAAGTGGTACGCGACACGGCGGACAACTGCATCATTGTCTGTTCGATCGAAAACCTCGACCCGATGGGCGTGCACACCGGCGACTCCATCACGGTGGCGCCGGCACAGACGCTCTCGGACAAGGAATACCAGATCCTGCGCAATGCCTCGCTGGCGGTGCTGCGCGAAATCGGCGTGGATACCGGCGGCTCCAACGTGCAGTTCTCCATCAATCCTGAAGACGGCCGCATGGTCGTGATCGAGATGAATCCGCGCGTGTCGCGTTCCTCGGCTCTGGCATCCAAGGCCACCGGTTTCCCGATTGCCAAGGTCGCCGCCAAGCTGGCCGTGGGTTACACGCTCGACGAGCTGCGCAATGAGATTACCGGCGGCGCCACGCCCACCAGTTTTGAGCCCAGTATCGACTACGTGGTCACGAAGATTCCACGTTTTGCGTTTGAAAAATTTCCGACCGCCGATTCACGTTTGACGACGCAAATGAAGTCGGTCGGCGAAGTCATGGCGATGGGCCGCACCTTTCAGGAATCATTCCAGAAAGCCCTGCGCGGGCTGGAAGTCGGCGTCGATGGCATGAACGAAAAAACCCAGGACCGCGAAGTGCTCGAAAAAGAGCTGGGCGCTCCCGGCCCTGACCGAATCTGGTATGTCGGTGATGCTTTTGCCATGGGTCTCACCGTCGAAGAGGTGTTTGCGCTAACGAAAATTGATCGCTGGTTTCTGGTTCAGATCGAGCAGATCGTCAAGATTGAACTCGAACTGGAAACCACATCGCTCGACAAGATTGATGCCGTCACGCTACGCGCGCTCAAACAAAAAGGCTTTTCCGACCGCCGCCTGGCCAAACAGCTCAAAACAACGGACACCGCGATTCGTGAAAAGCGCATGGCGTTGGGTGTGCGCCCCGTATACAAGCGCGTGGACACCTGCGCCGCCGAGTTTTCGACCAACACCGCCTACCTGTATTCGACCTACGAGGCTGAGGGCAGCGAGTGCGAAGCGGCGCCTACCGACAAGAAAAAAATCATGGTGCTGGGCGGTGGTCCGAATCGCATTGGCCAGGGTATCGAATTTGACTACTGCTGCGTTCACGCGGCGATGGCGTTGCGCGAAGACGGTTACGAGACCATCATGGTCAACTGCAACCCCGAGACGGTTTCAACCGACTACGACACCAGCGATCGTCTGTATTTTGAGCCGCTGACGCTCGAAGACGTGCTGGAGATCGTCGACAAGGAGAAGCCGCTGGGTGTCATCGTCCAGTACGGCGGACAAACACCTTTGAAGCTGGCGCTGGATCTGGAAGCCAATGGCGTGCCCATCATTGGCACCTCGCCCGACATGATTGACGCCGCCGAAGACCGTGAGCGCTTCCAGAAGCTGCTGCACGCGTTGAAACTGCGCCAGCCGCCGAATGCCACGGCGCGTACCGAGCCCGAAGCGCTGGAAAAAGCCGCGGCACTTGGTTATCCGCTGGTGGTGCGCCCCAGCTACGTGCTGGGTGGCCGCGCCATGGAGATCGTTCACGAGCAACGCGACCTGGAGCGTTACATGCGTGAAGCCGTTAAGGTCAGCCATGACTCGCCGGTGCTGCTGGATCGCTTTCTGAACGATGCTATCGAGTGCGACGTGGATTGCATCCGCGATTCGGAAGGCAAGACTTTCATCGGCGGCGTGATGGAACACATCGAGCAGGCCGGCGTTCACAGCGGCGACTCGGCTTGTTCTTTGCCGCCGTATTCGCTGAGCGCTGAAACGGTGACCGAAATCAAGCGCCAGACTGCCGCCATGGCGCAGGCCCTGAATGTGGTTGGCCTCATGAACGTGCAGTTCGCGATTCAGTGTATCGATGGCAAGGACGTGATTTACGTGTTGGAGGTCAATCCGCGCGCCTCGCGTACCGTGCCTTTTGTCAGCAAGGCCACCGGCATTCAACTGGCCAAGGTGGCGGCACGCTGCATGGTCGGCCAGTCGCTCGCCTCGCAGGGCATCATCCGTGAAGTTACGCCACCTTATTTCAGCGTCAAGGAGGCCGTTTTCCCCTTCGTGAAATTTCCGGGCGTGGACACCATTCTTGGCCCCGAGATGAAATCGACCGGTGAAGTCATGGGCGTAGGCAAGACATTCGGTGAGGCTTTTGTGAAGTCGCAACTGGGCGCTGGCACCAAACTGCCGACCTCCGGAAAAGTCTTCCTGACGGTCAAGAACAATGACAAGCCGCGTGCCGTGGAGGTCGCGCGTGCCCTGGCGGCCGCCAAATTCGAGTTGGTGGCTACCAAGGGAACGGCGGCGGTGATTCAGGCTGCAGGCATTGCCTGTGGTGTGGTCAACAAGGTCACTGAAGGCCGGCCGCACGTGGTGGACATGATTAAAAATCACGAAATTGCACTGGTGATCAATACAGTGGAAGAGCGGCGCAATGCGATAGCCGATTCGCGCGAGATACGCACTTCGGCGCTGCTGGCCCGCGTCACCACCTACACCACCATTGCCGGTGCGGAAGCTGCGGTGCAGGGCATGAAATACCTGGACAATCTGACCGTCTATTCTGTGCAGGAACTCCATGCCCAATTGGGTTAAATCAGGTTGATTGGGTTAATGTGACAGTTTGATAAGTGGGGCGATTGACCGCCGTATTTGCATTAAACTTGAGCAGATATTTAAGATTTAATACGCCGCCGCCAGCTAGCTGGTGGCGGTTTCGCTTTTGCAGGAGCAAAAAACATGGCAACCATTCCGATTACCAAGCGCGGTTCAGAAAAGCTCAAGGCCGAATTACATCAGCTTAAAACCGTTGACCGGCCCTGGGTCATCAACTCGATTTCCGAAGCGCGTGCGCAGGGCGATTTGAGCGAGAACGCCGAATACGAGGTCGCCAAGGACCGCCAGGGTTTTATTGAAGGCCGCATCCAGGAAATTGAAGGCAAGCTGTCGGCCGCCCAGATCATTGACCCTTCGGCGCTGGAGGCCGGCACCCGGGTGGTATTCGGCTCTACCGTCAAGCTCGAAGACGAAGCCACCGGCGACTCCGTGACCTACCAGATCGTGGGGGAAGACGAAGCCGACATCAAACTCGGGCTGGTGAACATCGGCTCGCCGATTGCCCGCGCCCTGATTGGCAAGGACGAAGGCGATACCGCCGAGGTGCAGGCACCGGGCGGCATCAAACGCTACGAGATTGTGACCGTCAGCTATATCTGAGATCTAATGCGCCTGCCGCTGCGTCAGAGTCTTGCAATGATGGCGGCAGCCCTCTGGTGGGGCAGCCTGACCGGACTGGGCTTCGTCGTGGTGCCCCTGCTGTTCAAGCATCTGGGCAACCCCGCTACGGCTGGCGCCATGGCCGCCAAACTCTTTACCGCGCAAACCTGGCTCAGCGTCGCCTGCGCCATGTCGATGTTGCTGGCTTTCAATAAAAAAGACGATCCAACCCTTGCGCCCTATGCGGCTACAGCTATGAAATTCATAGTGGCCGGGTTGCTGCTGGCCTTGCTGGTTGAGTTTGGAGTGGCGCCGCGCATCGTCAGCGTGCGGGCGGAAGGTGGCAACCTCAGGCTCTGGCACGGCCTTGGCAGCGCCATGTATTTCGGCCAGTGGTTGTGCGCCGGCTTCACCCTGTGGCGTTTGGCGCGCAGGTCACGCAGCTTTCCGCCGCCTGCCTGATTGAGCATTCTCAGCTGCGCTCTGCCGCCTGCAGCGTATTGACCAGCAGCATGGTGATGGTCATGGGGCCGACGCCGCCGGGTACCGGTGTGATGTAGCCGGCAACCTGCCTGACACCTTCAAAATCCACATCGCCACAAAGTTTGCCTTCGCCCGGCTCACCTGCCGCAATGCGGTTCATACCGACGTCGATCACCACCGCGCCCGGTTTGACCATGTCGGCGGTTAGCACGCCTTGCTTGCCAACGGCGGCCACGATCACGTCGGCCTGCAGCGTCATGGCTTTGAGATTTGCAGTGGCGCTGTGGCAGATCGTCACGGTGGCATTTTTTTGCAGCAGCATCAGCGCCATCGGTTTGCCCACGATGTTGCTGCGGCCTATGACCACGGCATGTTTGCCGCGCAGCTCGTAGCCCTTGCCACCGTTGAGGCTCTCCAGCATCTTCATGCAGCCGTACGGCGTGCAGGGCCAGAACCCGGGCTGGCCGACCATAAGCGCGCCGGCGCTGGCGACGTGAAAACCGTCAACGTCCTTGGCCGGTGAAATCGCCTCAATCACTTTGTGCGCGTCAATATGCGGCGGTAGCGGGAGTTGAACCAGAATGCCGTGAATGCTTGGGTCCTGATTCAGCTCACCCACCCGTGCCAGCAGTTCAGCTTCCGGCAAAGTAGCCGGGTATTTCTCCAGCACCGAATACAGGCCGCTGTCTTCGCAGGCCTTGACCTTGTTGCGTACATAGACCTGGCTGGCGGGATTTTCACCCACCATGATGACCGCCAGGCCTGGCGTGACGCCGCGCCCGCGCAGCGCAGCAGCGCGCTGGGCCACTTCGGCGCGCAGTTGTTTGGAGAGGGCGTTGCCGTCGATGAGTTGAGCCGTCATTTTTTGGTTTTCCAAGTAAAAAAGCCCGCAAGTGCATGACCAGCGGGCGCGAGCAGCTATCAAAAAAATAGCAACTCAAGGTCGGGCGGGGCTCAGGCTTTGGGGCTGCTGGAGCCCAGCGCAATTTTCAGCAAATCGGCCACGGTGTTGGCGTTGAGCTTTTCCATGATGTTGGCGCGGTGGGCTTCCACGGTTTTGATGCTGATGCCGAGGTCGTCGGCGATCTGCTTGTTCAGGCGGCCCGCCACGATGCGCTCCAGCACCTGCGCTTCGCGCGAGGTCAGTTTGGACAGCAGTGCGTCCCGGCTGGCAGCCTGCTGGTGGCCTGCGAAGGCTTCCTTGGCCTGCTCCAGCATGCGTTCGACCAAGTTGATCAGCGCCTCTTCCTGAAACGGTTTCTGAATGAAATCCATGGCACCTTTTTTCATGGTGTTCACGGCCATGGGCACGTCGCCGTGGCCGGTGATGAAGACGATAGGCAGCGGTGACTTTCGTTCGACCAGACGGTCCTGCAACTCCAGGCCGGTCATTCCGCCCATGCGGATGTCGACGATCAGGCAGGCCACTTCGCGTGCATCGTAGCGGCTCAGAAAGGTCTCGGCCGAGTCGTAACAGCGCACCCGGTAATCCTTGCCCTCCAGCAACCATTGCAGCGAGTCGCGCACGCCTTCGTCGTCATCCACAACGTAGACAGTACCTTTTTTTGGAATCAAGCTCATGTCAATACTTTCTTCGTAAACTTTTTCAGCCAACTTTTTGGGGTTGTTTCAGTGCACGCCAGCGTCCTTGATTGCTACGTTATCAGTAGCAGCCGGCGCTGATGAAATAAGGGGTGTCACGGGAATCCAAAAGGTGAAACGGCACCCCACCACCTCGTCGCCATTGTAGAGGTTCCCGGCGTCCATCCTGCCCTGGTGCGACTCGACAATGCTGCGACACAATTTCAGGCCAATGCCCATGCCCTCGGCCTTGGTCGAATAAAACGCTTCGTATAGCCGCGGCATGACCTCCGGCGACAGGCCGTGCCCGGTGTCAAGCACCGAAAACTCCACCACGTTCTGGCCTTCCATCTGTTTGGGAACCACGCGCAGTTCCACACTGCGGCGGGCTGTGGGCAGGTGCGCGTGGGCGATCGATTCAGCCGCATTTTTCATCAGATTGATGAGCACCTGCTCGATCAGGATAGGGTCCACCATGATTTGGGGCAGCCGGGCTGCGATGTAGTGGCTCAGCCGCACATGATGGCGCTTGAGTTCAATGTCGGCCAGCTCCATGGCGTTGCTGACCAGGGTGGCCACATCGGCCGGCGTGCGGTTGGGCTCGCTGCGTTTTACAAACGCGCGAATGCGCTGGATGATCTGCCCGGCACGATGCGCCTGCCTGGCGGTTTTTTCTAGTGCCACCAGCAGGTCTTCGTTGCTGATTTGCTGGCTCTTGATGCGCGACACCATGCCATTGCAATAGTTGTTGATGGCCGTCAGCGGCTGGTTCAGTTCGTGGGCCACGCTGGACGCCATTTCGCCCATGGTGATAAGGCGGCTTGCCGTCTGGGCGCGTTCGTTTTGTTGGGCCGCTTGTTCCTCGGCATGCCGGCGCGGCGTAATGTCGGTGGCAATCACCATCTGCGCCAGGCGGCCGTCCACCCAAGTGAGATAGCGCGAACGCACTTCCAGCCATTTGCCCAGTTCGGGCACGAAAATCTCGGCGTTCTCCGACTGGGCCGCGGTCAGCCCGTCGGTGGGAAGACCGGCCAGACCGTCCACTGCGTCGAGGGCATCGTCGGTAGGCGCGGTGCTTGGCACGCCCGCCTGGGCAATCAGGTTCATATGGCCGTCCGCATCGCCGGCAAACCAGGAGCGGTACAGCCGATTGGCAAACAGCAGCTCAACGCTGCCGAGCGGCGCGACGGAAACCGCCGCATCCAGGCCCTCCAGCACCGTCGTGAAACGTTCATAGGAAGCGGACAACTCTTCCCGAATGCGTTTGGGCTCGGTGATGTCGGTCATCGACGTCATCCAGCCAGTTTGCCGCCCGCGCGGATCAATCAGCGGCGACACATACATGCGGGCGTCAAAGAGCTGGCCGTTCTTGCGCTTGACCCGGATCTCGAAGCCGCCCGGCGGTGTTCTGCCGTGCAGTTCGTCATCCAGCCGCGCCTTCATGGTCTCAAACTCCGACTCGGGCCAATGGGGGAAGGGCGGGGTACAGCCCACCAGCTCGGCTTCCGTCAGGCCGGTCATCTGGCAGAAGGCCGGGTTGACATAGGTGATGCGCCCTAGCAAGTCAAGTGCGCGCATGCCGGTCAGCATGGAGTTTTCCATCGCGCGGCGAAAATTGGTCTCGGAGATCAGGGCCTGCTGGGCCTGCACCCGGCGGCGCGTGTGACGCCAAGTGCCCAGCAGCATCCAGACGGTGAGTGCGCTCAGGGCGCTGACCAGCCAGAAAAAGCCGCTGCCCACCACGCCCAGCGATGCGCGGTAGCCTTCGGCGCGTATCAGCAAGCCATTGCCCACCGGGGAAACCGGGATCTCGTACTCGGCGGCATTGCTTGACCAGGGCAGCAGGTGGGCTGCGCGGTTGCGCGGTGGCGGCAGGTTGCCTGCCAACACTTGGTTTTTGTCATCGATCAGCGTCACCGCATATTTGGCAGTGACTTCGGTCGGCACGCCAAAACGCAGCAGGCCGTCGATAGAGAACTCACCCATGATGACGCCGGCGAATTTTCCCTGGTCATCGAGCGGCACCTGCAATTGCAGTGTCGGGGCGTTGTAGCCGCTGGCCTCTTTGGTCACCAGCGGGCGGGAATAAACGGGCTGGCGCAGTTCCCGCGCCAGGTCATAGGTGCCGTCGGTCTCGCCCACCTTAAGTAGGTCGCCCTTGGCACGTATCTGGCTGGCATGCGCGCTGGGCGATACGTAGGTGACCCGTATGCGCCGCCTGCTGTCGACCCAGCTCACTGCCATCAGCTCCGGGTACTGATTGACCAAGGCCTCGGCCTGAAGAATGAAGCCCTCCGAGTTGACCTCTTTGTTGGAGACATCCCGGCCAATCCGCATAAGCTGCTCTTGCCGCTCCAGCAGGCGCAAGCGTAGGCGCTGCTGCGCGTACTCCACATCGCGCTTGACGGCTTGCTGCTCACGGTCAATCTCTTCAATGCGCAGGTAGCCGAATGCCGCAATGACAGCGGCCAGAAACAGCACCACGGCCAACAGGGGCCCCAATGTAATGAAGCGGTCTTGCCGGGAAGGCGACTGTTTGCCCCACCAGCGGCGCCATAGAGTCAGGGGCGTGGGGCTGGTCGGCGGGGGGGTAAAAGGGGCTGGCGTGGACATAGAAGAACCTTCTCAGTTTAAGTGAGATAGCCGGTGCAGTGCAGAATGGACCTGCAACTCTTAAGAGCAAAGACGGGGAGCCACCGCGGAGCTTTACGGACAGGGTGGCGGATTTTGTTGTTGTTTGTCTTAGTTCTTATATTGCGTAATATGAAATCAATTTGCACTATTTGAAATTTAAGAAAAATTATGAGAAACTTCGGATCCGAATCTAATTTGCGTTTACAAGACGTTTTAGGCCCCGGTTAAACACAGGCTGGTTCGCGACCACTAAAAATGTGGGGTTGCAGTTTATCCAGCGTTACTTAGTTACTCAGGAGACAAAAAATGGCTGCCAATCCCAATGAAGCAAACGAAGCAGGTGCCCCCAAGTTGCCCGCTGCTGCCAACGATGCGTTGGACAAAGACACGCAGGAAACCCGGGAGTGGATGGATGCGCTGTCGGCGGTGATTGAAAGTGAAGGCCCCGAGCGCGCCCACTTTCTGCTCGAGCAACTGCTCGAGCATGCCCGTCAGAAAAGCATCGACATGCCGTTTTCCGCCAATACCGGCTATGTCAACACCATCGAGGCCGATCAGGAAGAACGCTCTCCCGGCAACCTTGAAATTGAAGCGCGCCTGCGTGCCTACATGCGCTGGAACGCCATGGCCATGGTGGTCAAGGCCAACCGGCTGCACCCGGCCGATGGCGGCGACCTGGGCGGCCATATCGGCTCGTTTGCCTCGCTGGCCAGCCTGTTTGGCGCGGGCTTCAACCATTTCTGGCATGCAGAGAGTGCTGAACCGGGAAAAGAACACGGCGGCGATTGCCTCTTCATCCAGGGCCATGTGTCGCCCGGGGTTTACGCCCGCGCCTACCTTGAGGGCCGCCTGACCGAAGAGCAGTTGCTCAACTTCCGCCAGGAAGTCGACGGCAAGGGCCTATCCAGCTATCCGCATCCCAAGCTGATGCCTGAGTTCTGGCAATTTTCTACGGTGTCCATGGGCCTGGGCCCGCTGATGGCGATTTACCAGGCGCGTTTCCTTAAATATTTGCACGCTCGTGGCATTGCCAATACCGAAAATCGCAAGGTCTGGGTGTTTTGCGGCGACGGTGAAATGGACGAGGTGGAATCGATGGGCGCGATCGGCCTGGCCGCACGTGAAAAACTCGACAACCTGGTGTTCGTCATCAACTGCAATTTGCAGCGGCTCGACGGCCCGGTACGTGGTAATGGCAAGATCGTGCAGGAGCTTGAAGGCGACTTCCGCGGTGCCGGCTGGAACGTCATCAAGCTGCTCTGGGGCGGCACCTGGGATCCGCTGCTGGCCAGAGACAAGGACGGCGCGCTGCGCAAGGTCATGATGGACACGCTGGACGGCGATTACCAGGCCATGAAGGCCAACGATGGCGCCTACGTGCGCAAGCACTTCTTTGGCCAGAACCCCAAGACGCTGGAGATGGTTGCCAAGATGAGCGACGACGACATCTGGAACCTGCGCCGCGGTGGCCACGACTCGAAAAAGGTTTATGCGGCCTTTCACGCCGCCGTCAACCACAAGGGCCAGCCCACCGTGTTGTTGATCAAGACCGTCAAGGGCTTTGGAATGGGGAAAATTGGCGAGGGCAAGAACAATGTTCACCAGACCAAGAAGCTTGGCGACGAGGACATCAAGGCCTTCCGTGACCGTTTCAACATTCCGATTCCGGACAGCCAGCTGGCCAGTATTCCCTTCTACAAACCAGCCGACGACACCCCTGAGATGAAGTACCTGCACGAGCGTCGCAAGGCCCTGGGCGGCTACCTGCCGCATCGCCGTACCAAGGCCGACGAGAGCTTTACCGTACCAGCTCTTGAAATCTTCAAATCCGTGATTGAGCCCACCGCCGAAGGCCGCGAAATATCAACCACGCAGGCCTACGTGCGCTTTCTCACGCAGCTGCTGCGCGATCAGGCACTCGGCCCGCGCGTCGTGCCCATCCTGGTGGACGAGGCCCGCACCTTCGGCATGGAAGGTCTGTTCCGCCAGATCGGCATTTACAACCCCGATGGCCAGAAATACACGCCGGTCGATAAAGACCAGGTGATGTACTACAAGGAAGACAAGAAAGGCCAGATCCTGCAGGAAGGCATCAACGAGGCCGGCGGCATGAGCAGCTGGATTGCTGCGGCCACTTCATACAGCACCAACAACCGGATCATGATCCCGTTCTACGTGTACTACTCGATGTTCGGTTTTCAGCGTGTCGGCGATCTGGCCTGGGCGGCCGGCGACATGCTGGCGCGCGGCTTCCTGCTGGGCGGCACCTCGGGCCGCACCACGCTCAACGGCGAGGGCCTGCAGCACGAAGACGGCCACAGCCACATCATGGCCGGCACGATTCCCAACTGCGTCAGCTACGACCCGACCTTCGCGCATGAAGTTGGCGTCATCCTGCACCACGGCCTCAAGCGCATGGTGGAAAAGCAGGACAACGTTTATTTCTACATCACGCTGCTCAATGAAAACTATGCCATGCCGGGTCTCAAGGCCGGCACCGAAGAGCAGATCATCAAGGGCATGTACCTCTGCAAGGAGGGCGCCGCTTTGCCAAAAAGCCGATCCAGCGCCGTCACGCCGTGCGTGCAGCTGCTGGGCTCGGGCTCCATTCTGCGTGAATCCATTGCGGCGCAAGACCTGCTGGAAAAAGAGTGGGGCGTGACCGCCAACGTCTGGAGCTGCCCCAGCTTCAATGAGCTGGCCAGAGACGGCCAAGACGCCGAGCGCTGGAGCCTGCTGCATCCGTTGGAGGCGCCGCGCGTGCCTTTCGTCGGCCAGCAGCTTGAAAAGCACAGCGGCCCGGTGGTGGCGTCGACCGACTACATGAAAGCCTATGCCGAGCAGATTCGATCCTTCATTCCAAAAGGGCGCACCTACAAAGTATTGGGCACCGACGGCTTTGGCCGCAGCGACTTCCGCAGCAAGCTGCGCGAGCATTTTGAAATCAACCGCCATTACATAGTGGTGGCGGCGCTGAAGGCCCTCAGCGAAGAGGGCACGGTGCCGGTCGCCAAAGTCGCCGAAGCGATTCAGAAATACGGCATCAATGCCGACAAGATCAACCCTCTTTACGCTTGAGCGTCAACCTGAACTGAAGCTTGCGCTAAAAACAAAACGCACCAGGAGAAAAACAACATGGCATTGGTAGACATTCAAGTTCCCGACATCGGGGATTTCGACGAAGTAACGGTCATTGAGCTGCTGGTCAAACCCGGCGACAGCGTCAAGGCCGAGCAATCGCTGATCACCGTGGAGTCCGACAAGGCTTCGATGGAAATTCCGTCCAGCCACGCCGGTGTGGTCAAGGAACTCAGGGTCAAGCTTGACGACAAGGTCAAGCAAGGCTCGGTCGTGTTGACGCTGGAAGTCGCCGGCGCCGCAGAATCCGGGTCAAATCAGGCTGCAGCGCCCGCTGCGCCTGCGCAAGCTGCTATTAAAAAAGAAGCAGTTGCCACGCCTGCAGTGGCCGCTCCTGCCGCTCCTGCCGCTGCGTCGACGGCGGCCGGCCCCATCGAAGTGCGCGTGCCTGACATTGGCGATTTCAAGGATGTCTCCGTGATCGAGGTGCTGGTCAAGGTGGGCGACAGCATCAAGGCCGAGCAATCGCTGATCACGGTGGAGTCCGACAAGGCCTCGATGGAAATCCCGTCATCGGCCGCCGGTGTGCTCAAGGAACTCAAGGTCAAGCTCGGTGATGTGGTCAATATCGGTGACCTGCTGGCCATGCTGGAAGGTTCGGCGACAGCTGCCGCTGCACCGGCAGTCGCCGCCGCAGCGCCATCGGCCGCAGCCGCGCCGGCTGCTGTCCCCGCCGTCGCCGCCGCCGCCGCCGACCCTGCCGCAGCGGCCGTTGCCGTCCCCGCGCATGAACCCACCGCGCCGCCACCGCAGGGCGGTTTCCCGCACGCCTCGCCGTCGGTGCGCAAGTTTGCCCGCGAGCTCGGCGTGCCGCTGGCCGAAGTCAAAGGCAGCGGCCCTAAAGGGCGCATCACGCAAGACGACGTGCAGGCCTTCACCAAGTCGGTGATGGCGGGCGCCACCCGCACCCAGGCACAAGCGGCCCAGGCGCCAGCGGCGTCGGGGGGTGGCGCTGGGGCAGGTTTCGACTTGCTGCCATGGCCCAAGGTCGATTTCACCAAATTCGGCCCAGTCGAGCGTCAGCCACTGTCGCGCATCAAGAAGATCAGCGGCGCCAATTTGCACCGCAACTGGGTGATGATTCCGCATGTCTGCAACCACGACGATGCCGACATCACCGAACTGGAAGCGTTCCGTGTGCAGATGAATAAGGAAAACGAGAAGGCCGGCATCAAGCTCACCATGCTGGCCTTCCTGATCAAGGCCTCGGTGGCTGCGCTGAAGAAGTTTCCCCAGTTCAACGCCTCGCTCGATGGCGACCAGCTGGTGTTCAAGCAGTATTACCACGTGGCGTTTGCCGCTGACACGCCCAATGGCCTGGTGGTGCCCGTCATCAAGGACGCCGACAAAAAAGGCGTGCTGCAAATCTCGCAAGAGATGGGCGAACTCGCCAAGAAGGCGCGCGACGGCAAGCTGAGCCCGGCCGACATGCAGGGCGCCGGCTTTACCATTTCGTCGCTGGGCGGCATTGGCGGGCGTTACTTCACGCCCATCATCAATGCGCCCGAGGTGGCCATATTGGGTGTCTGTAAAAGCCAGATCGAACCGGTGTGGGACGGCAAGGCATTCCAGCCGCGGCTGATCCTGCCGCTTTCGTTGAGCTGGGATCACCGCGTGATTGACGGCGCCGCCGCAGCGCGTTTCAACGCTTACCTGGGCCAGATCCTCGCAGACTTTCGCCGCACCATGCTATGATCCCCACGCTTTTTGCTGCGTGTGGTGCTCTGCCTTCCGAGGGAGCGAGCTTTTGCTTGGGGACGCCGCTGCTTCCCGTTCTTCATGGTGCGGGCTCCAGCCTATGACAACGCTGGTAGTCGTAAAAAAGGCCGGCCAGGTGGCGATCGCCGCTGACACGCTGGTGACTTTTGGTGATACCAGTTTGAGCCACCGTTTTGAGGCCAACAGCAAAGTGTTCAAAGTCGACACGCCCGCCGGCCTGAGCTATGTTGGTATGGCCGGCACGGTGGCGCACTTTCCCGTTCTGCGCAAGGCCATGGCGGCGCTCCCGAAAGAGCAACTCAAGCTGGGCAGCCGCGACGAGGTGTTCGACACCTTTGTCAAGCTGCACCCCCTGCTCAAGGAAACGTTTTTCCTGCAGACCAAGGAAGACGACAACGACCCGTATGAGTCCAGCCAGTTCAGCGTGGTGATTGCCAATGCCAGCGGTATTTTTGGCCTGTACAGCTACCGCGAAGTCTTTGAGTTCAAGGAGTTCTGGGGTATTGGCTCGGGTCGCAGTTTTGCCCTCGGCGCCATGCACGCCTGCTGGGACAAGGCAAAAACGGCCAGAGAAGTGGCCATGACCGGCCTGCATGCCGGTTGCGAGTTCGACAAAAATTCGGCGGCGCCGATTGAAATATTTACCCTCAAAATGAAAGCCTCCAAATGAGCGCTCCCGCGAATCTGATCGATATCAAAGTGCCGGACATCGGCGATTTTGACGAAGTGTCCGTCATTGAAGTGCTGGTCAAGGCCGGCGATACCATCCGGGCCGAGCAAAGCCTGATCACCGTCGAAAGCGACAAGGCGTCGATGGAAATTCCGTCATCGCAGGGCGGCGTGGTCAAAGAGCTCAGGGTCAAACTGGGCGACATGGTCAAGCAGGGCTCCGTCGTGTTGACGCTTGAAGTTGCAGGTGCTGCAACAGTGGCCCCGGCCCCGGCTCAGGAGCAAAAGCAGGCTGCAGCCCAGTCCCTACCTGCGCAATCAGCTATAAAAACAGTAGCAAACACTGCAGCGGTACCGACCCCGGCAGCCGCAAGTTTCAGCGGCACGGCCGACCTGGACTGCGACCTGCTGGTGCTGGGCGCAGGTCCGGGCGGCTATTCGGCCGCCTTTCGCGCGGCCGATCTCGGCCTGAAAGTCGTGCTGGTTGAGCGCTATGCCAGGCTGGGCGGTGTCTGCCTGAACGTAGGCTGCATTCCTTCCAAGGCGCTGCTGCATGTGGCGGCGGTAATGGACGAGGTTAAGCACTTTGATAGCCTGGGCGTGACCTTTGGCGAACCCACGCTGGATATCAACAAACTGCGCACGCACAAGGAAAATGTCGTTGGCAAGCTGACCGGCGGTCTGGCAGCCATGGCCAAGATGCGCAAGGTCACCATCGTGCGCGGCTACGGTGCTTTTGTAGGCGCCAACCATGTAGAAGTGGAAGAGACCAGCGGCACCGCGCAGGAAAAGACCGGCAAAAAGCAAACCATCGCCTTCAAGAACTGCATCATCGCGGCCGGCTCGCAGGCGGTGCGCCTGCCCTTCATGCCGGAAGACCCGCGCGTGGTCGATTCGACCGGCGCGCTAGACCTGCAAAGTGTTCCCAAGCGCATGCTGATTCTGGGTGGCGGCATCATCGGCCTAGAAATGGGCACGGTGTATTCCTCGCTGGGCGCGCGGCTCGATGTCGTTGAAATGCTCGACGGCCTGATGCAGGGCGCCGACCGCGACCTCGTCAAGATCTGGCAGAAGCTGAACGCGCCGCGTTTTGACAACATCATGCTCAAGACCAAGACCGTAGCCGCCAAAGCCACGGCGGCTGGCATCGAAGTGACGTTTGCGGCGGCAGAAGAGGGCGGCAGTGCCCCCGCGCCACAGACTTACGATCTGGTGTTGCAGGCCGTTGGCCGCACACCGAACGGCAAGAAGATCGCCGCCGACAAAGCTGGCGTGACCGTGACGGACCGCGGCTTCATCAAGGTGGACATCCAGATGCGCACCAACGTGCCGCATATTTTCGCCATCGGCGACATCGTCGGCCAGCCCATGCTGGCGCACAAGGCGGTGCACGAGGCGCATGTGGCTGCCGAAGTGATTGCCGGCGAGTTGCAGGGCAACAAGGAACTGGCCAGCGCAGCCTTCAATGCCCGCGTGATTCCCAGCGTCGCCTACACCGACCCCGAAATCGCCTGGGTCGGCCTGACCGAAGACACGGCGAAAGCCCAAGGCATCAAGGTCAAAAAAGGGCTGTTCCCGTGGACGGCATCGGGTCGCGCCATCGCCAATGGCCGCGACGAAGGCGTCACCAAGCTGCTGTTTGACGACAGCCCGGAGGCGCACGGCCACGGCAAGATTCTTGGCGGCGGCATCGTCGGTACGCACGCCGGAGACTTCATTGGCGAGATCGCACTGGCGATTGAGATGGGCGCCGATGCCGTCGACATCGGCAAGACCATTCACCCGCACCCCACGCTAGGCGAAAGCATCGGCATGGCGGCGGAAGTGGCGCACGGCAGCTGTACCGACTTGCCGCCTGCGCGCAAATAAGCAAGTAGCGACGTTTTGCAAAAAGCCCGGCCTCTGAGATGCCGGGCTTTTTGCTGTCTGAGTGCCAGCGTGGGCATCCATTAATATTGGATTGGCACACCGTCAGCGGCTATGCCTGCGGCCCGTGATCAGCTTGCCGTGATCTCAGGTGGAGGCGTCGGCAAGGTCATCTCGATGGTCGAGCCGGTCAATGACAGCTGCCCACCGATACTCACCACCCGGCGCCGTGCCGACTCGAAGCGGGAATCTGGAAACGCGTCGGCAAGTACCAATACACCATCGACGGCGGCTGATTCGCAACCGATGCGAATCACAACGTCTTCTCCGCGTACCCTGGTTTCGACCAGGATTCGCGGTGGCAATGGGTGGTGCGCCGATTTGCCTTCCGCGCACGCCTGCAATAGATTCATCAGCGCCTCGGTCAGATGATCTGGAATAACCAGCCGAGCAGGCAATTGGTGATCCGGCTGGAACTCGATGTGGATTGCACTGAAGCGGGGATCGAAGCTCAGGAAATCGCAGACCGCCTTCACCATCTGATTGACATCGACCAGTTCGGGCGACGCATTGCGGACCGCCGCGAAGTCGGCGATCTGGCGCATCATGCCCGCGATGCGCTGTGTTTGCTCCAGGATCGATTTTGGCTGACAAGCGATGCAGCCGCTGTTTGCCTGCTCGGTGGCCATCTGCTCGGCTAACGCGGCAATCGTTGCCAGCGGGTTGCCGACCTCGTGCGCGACGTTGGCTGCCATGGTGGCCAGCGCTGCCATTTTTTCTTTAAACCATCGCTCCTCGCGCAGAATTGACAGCTCTTGCGCACGCGCCTGTACATCGATGATGCGCTGGCCGTTGCGCACCAGGACCAGCAGCGCGACATACAGCAATGCCAGCAATGCGCCCATGATCAGAAGAAATTGCTCGGAGCTCGTATCGACCTGGTGCTGGTTTTTTTTGGAGGCTTGCTCAACCCTTGCCAGATTTTCGGCAGTCAGATCCGCAATCTTGGTTGACGCGCTCTCGATCTGTTTAAGGATAGGCGTGACGTCCGAATAGATCTCGAACACGCCGATGACCTCGCCATTGCCACCCCGCTTTGGAATGTAGCTAGAAATCATGTCGCGGTTCTCGACCACGCCTTCGAAGGCGCTGAAGCGGTCGCGATGGGTCAGCTCGCTTGCAGCCCGGCCGCTCACTGCGGATTGCCAGCCGCCGTTGTCGGCCTTGTCTTCGCCGATCTGCCGGTGCTCCGAGGAATAGACCGTAACCCCGCGCAGATCGAACACCTTGATCTTGAATACAGTGCTCTTGCGCATCGTCGCATGCACCTTGGCATCCAATTTTGCGAATCCCGGCAGCACCATGATCTGGCGGCCCACCTCGGCAAAGCATGCCAGGCGCGCGTCTGGCTGAGTGGTGGCTTGAGGCGCGGCGATCGCGCGGCAGTAGTCAATCGGGATCTGCCGCGCCTGGGCAATGAAGGGTGCGAAGTCGGCGTCCCACAGCATATTTGAAAACACATGGGTCAAATTGACGTGGCTGGCTTGGTGCAGCATCAGCAAGTCGTCGCGCGCGGTCGCCTTTTGCTGGCGCATGAACTCTGTTTGCACTTGCGCGAAGAAAATGTTTTGCTCGCGCTGTACTTTCTCGAAGAATTTGCCTTCCATCTGCTGGAGGAAATACAGCGCCAATGCGACAGCCGTAAAGGCGACAAGGCTGGTTAACGTGAAGTAGTGCATCAGGCGGAACCCGCCTGCCCGAGAGCCATTTTTCTCAGCCATAAGGTCCGGTTGCCCAATCGTTTGTGTCGCGAGCTTGTTCATGCGCGTTATTTTCTATCAGGTACATAACGAAGCAGTCCTTGCCACAATGTACTCCACAGAATGCACAATTGGCGAAAAAAAAGCGCCTCAGGCCACGTAAGACGGGCGTGAGGCGCTTTGTTTTTTATAGCAGATCTGATGGTCTGCCTTAAGCAAATAGAACTATTCCATTTCAGATCATCCGTGCACTTTGGCGGTTTCTAGCCGTACGTCTGTCGCCGCTTTGCGTTCACGTTCACCTTCACCTTCACGAATGATCTAGTAACGGAATAACCGATCAATACTTGATCTTGATTTTGTCGAGTTGGTCTTTGGTGACGGCGGCCACATCCTTGCGCTTTTCCCAGCGATTGAGGTTCCAGGCGCCTTCTCCAACCCAGGCTTTGAATATCTTCAGGTTTGCGGCACGCTCGGCGTCCGTCGAGCCGAGATTTTGATACATATTGCCTGGTTTTCCGCCAGCGTTGGGGCTGGTTCCATCGTCTAGCCGGCGCATCAAGGCACCGGTATCAGGCCAGGCGACAAAGGCGATAAAGCGTTCGTACGTGTCCATGCGCGGTCCCTTTAATTTGGCCTCAAACCCCTTTTCGTCGAGCAGGAAATCAGCGCGCTCAGGCGCCGAATCATTGTGACAAACACTGCATTTGGCGTGCCACAGGGGTGCAATGTCTTTGCGAAAAGTGATTTCTTGGGCGGAGGCACTGCCGGCCCCCAGAAGAAAAATTACCAGGGCTAAAGCGAGTTTTCTGTTCATAACTAATTTACTTAAGATGGTGTGAACGCAAGAAGCTGAATCTTCTTCTACGTCATACATTGCTCCAATATATGTTCATCCCGGTCGTTTCACCGTACGCCAGCGCACAGAGGCCGACCGGTCACCGCCGCGCTCTGCATGGCGCGGGGCGGCGGTTTTTACAGGGTCTGCGGCTTGCTGCGACTCCACCAGCCGAGAGCCAGCAGAAGAACTGCCATGACGCAGAGGGCTACCAGGGTCACGTCGGGCACGTAGTAGGTGCTGTAGACCTCCCAGCCCAGCAGGCGCAATCCGTCTGAGACGGCCGAGTAGATACCGACCAGATGACCGCCCAGCGTGCCGGTAATGCCCACCAGCAGGCCGCCCAGCAGTGCCAGGCCGGCCATGATCCAGCGCGCCATGCCCTCCCACACCGTTTCACCCCGGCGCCAGCGCGCGAACAGGACAATCGCCCAGAAAGCCACTGTCCAGCTGGCCATCAGCATGTGGTTGCGCCCAAGCGGCGTTGAAGAAATCGTTTCCCATGGCCACACCAGCAGACCGATGCCGAAGGCCACCAGGCCGAAGACAAGCGCAATGGACAGCAGCGGGACAAGAGCCCGATCGATCGCCTTGGCCAGCGCACCGTCGGAAAACGCGCGCAACAAGATAGCCAGAGTCGCTGTCATCCAGAGGGCAATCGGAAAGTGAACAAGAACTACGTGATACGGGGCCATGGTCAAACTCCTTCTTTACGTTTGAGCAACTGATTAAAGGCGATGCCGAAGGCGGCGATCAGGAAGACGCCGGAAACCAGCGTCAGCAGCCACTGGCGGCGGATTTCGTCGGCAAACTCGGCTTCAACACCGTAGTTGGCGAGTTGGCTTTCGCTGTGCCGATATTTCACTGGAACACCTTTCTTGATGTTCTCGGCACCGGCATGCTTGGCGCTGTTGAGCATGGGCCAGCTGACCTGGCCAGGATAAAACAGCGTGACGTTGGACCATTGGTCCTTCCACTGCTGCGGCGCGGCCCCTTCAAAGCGCTGCGCCACGATGTCGCCGGCGCGTCCCAGGCCGAGCGAAGAAGGCAGCGACACATAGTGCCAGCGACCGCCCGTTGCATTTCGGTGGACGGCAAATGCCACGGAATACGCGCCCTGGTCTTTCAGGACCTTGTCATCCAGTGGATGGCCGGTATCGAGCTTGCGTGAAAGCGTCACGTCCCAGTAGCCGTCGGCCCAACGCCCCTTGCCTTGCACCGCAATGTCGGCCATGGAGCCTTCGGGTGTGCGCAGCGTGCGTCTGGGCAGGGTGTCGCCATTGACCCAGCCGGCGGCCGGATCAAAAGCAACTGCCTCGCCTTCGCGCAGAAAGTAGGTGGAATCCTGGTCGATTTTCCCTTGCTGGACGTCATCCCATTTGAGTGCCTTGTAGCCGGTGGCTGCAGCATTGAACATCAGTTTGGGCTGCTTTTTTTCGCCATCCCAGTTGCTTCCGGCGGCGCTTTTGCCTTCGTCGCCCATGCGCCCTTCGGCGATCACCTGGTCATCGGACATGTTGATGGGGTTGGAGCGATGACCACGCCAATGCCACAGGTCCAGAAAGTAGCCGGCTTCGCGTTGCGCTTTCAGCTTTTCTTCCGGCTGCACGCTGGCCCAGTCGTCGATGTCGGTGCGGGTCCCCGGCAGGGACTTGCTGACTTCCTCCTGCTTTAGCTTTTTACCCAGATAAGGTTGCGCTTTGACCTCGTCGCCGTTGGCATGCTTGGTGAAGGTGGCAATGCCTGAGCCAATGGCCAGGTAACCGCCGTAGCGTGCAAACTCCGGCACGCTGCCATCGTCCAGCATCATCGCCACGCGATCTTCCTGCAGTCCGCTTAATTCAGGGCCGGGGTTGCCCGCGCCCTTGCGCACCCACTTGCCGTCTTCGAACTTCACGACATCATGAAAGATGCCGGGTTTTTGAGCCGGCCAGCGGTAGCGGAAAAACATGTCCGTCCCGTTGTAGGCAGCCTGTACCTGCAGCGGCACGGTCAGCTGCTTGGGAATGCTGATATTGCGCTTGAGATCGTCGTGAACCACGCCGCTGCCGTGGGTGAACCACGACAGCAGCAAACCACCGCCAAACAACGTCAGGGCAGCAACAAGCCCCGTGACCCGCAATTGATTACGCATGCAAGACCTCCATTTGTGAAACATGTGCTCACATAGTAGGAAGCTAAAGGAAAACCCTTATTGATGGCGGTCAACGTTGTAAACGTGAACCGGCCCTGCGGTGTGTCCGTTGCCCTAAAGCAACGCAATCAGTGGCAAAACCGATGCCTTTGCCCCTTTGTAGACGCAGGCAACACGGGTCCGATGGCTTCCAAGCGAAAGAGCAACGCGTAGATGCGCTGCTGCTTTTTTTGCATTGAGTTAGTCAGGAACCAAAGACGAGCGCCCCGGCTGCTTTAGGCGTTCTGTCATCAAGCCCGTGCCAGGGGGCCCGGCTGCAAGCGCGATGGAAAAAAGGTCCGCAACCGGTCAAGCTGACCTGATTAACTACAAAATCGGCCTTTAGCCTCTATTCCATAAGCGTAAGCAGCTATAAAAAAGATAGTAAAAAAGTTCAGGAAAAGCGAATTGGAAGCTATGCCGTGGTGAGTTGGCGTCTTTTCTGTCTGTCCTTGCCTGTATTGAAACTCTCGGCAAGGGCGTGTCTTAAGGGCGGGTTCTGCAGACTGCGTCGCTTCCATGTTCCATCCGCGAGTGTTCAGCTCCCTTGTGCTGGCCCACATGACGCCGCGAGACGCCATAGTTAAATTGCAAGGCTTTTGCCACTGCTTTTAAATTTTTCGAACGGTTCAAAACTAAATGAGCTCCATTTTTTAGTTACAAAAAATAGTTTTATTTACATATTTGTTACTTGAAGTGACAATGGCGCTACTTCTGTGGCGAGCGCTGGCGCGCCACGAAGTGCATGACGAGTTGCTGATGCGCGACCAAATCTGAACGGCTTGGCCGAGGTGTTCGCGCTAAGTGGCGGTTTGCGGGGAAGACGACCAGGTTTTTTTGGGTACCTGTCTGTTATTTCCTATTCCCTATGACTCACCGTACGCCCGCTACTTTCAGCCTCATGCCACACTGCCTTCGTGGCCTTTTGCTCATCCTTGCCTTGGCCGCAGCTTTTCCTGCCCTCGCCAGCCGCGACCTCACCACGCTCAGCCTTGAGCAATTGATGGACCTCAAGGTGATCGGTGCTTCCAAGTACGAGCAGAAGCAGGCCGAGGCAGCGGCGGCGGTGAGCATCATTACGCGCGACGAAATTCGCGCCTTTGGCTGGCGCACGCTTGACCAGGCGCTGGCCAGCCTGCCCGGCATCCACACCACCTACGACCGCCAGTACAGTTATCTCGGCACGCGCGGATTCGGCTTGCCGGGCGACTACACCACCCGCGTGCTGGTCACCATCAACGGCAACCGCACCAACGAGGCGGTCTACGACTCCGGCCCGACGGGTCGGCAGTTCCCGCTTGATCTCGACTTGATTGAGCGCATCGAGTTCATCCCCGGCCCGGGCGGTGCGGTGTATGGCCAAAACGCCATGTTCGGCGTGGTCAATGTGATCACCCGCACTGGTGCAGCAGTTGATGGCGCCGAATTCGCAGCGGCCTGGCAAGACCCGCAGGCGCTGGGCGAGGGCCGGGCCAGTTTCGGTAAGTTGCTGGACAACGATGTCGATGTGCTGGTTTCGGTCTCCGCTTTGCATGCGCAAGGCGAAGACCGCTTCTTCAACTTCGGCGCTGCCGGTGTTTCGGGCGTGGCCACCGGCTTGGACGGCGAACGCAAAAAGCAGTTCTTCGCAAGTATTGCCCGCGGCCCTTGGGCCTTCGAGCTGATTACCAGCGATCGCCGCAAGGATGACCCCACCGGCGCCTACCGTTCGGACCCGCTGGTGACGGGGCACTACCAGGGCGACCGCTACACGCTGGCGCAAGCGCGCTATCAGAACAGTTTTCCGGGCGACGCGTTGCAGTTGCAGGCGCGGCTGTTTGCTGGACGTTACGACTACACCAGCCTTCTCAGCTATGGCACGGCTTTTAACCTCGCGGCGACCAGCCATTGGCACGGCGGCGAACTGCGCCTGCTCTACACAGCGCTGGCCGATCACAAGTTGATGTTCGGCCTGGAGGCGCAGAAAAATACCCGGGTCGAGCAGCAGACGCTTGATGTGACGATCCCGGCGAATAACCTGCTGTTCACAGCTCCGGGCCGGCGCGTCGGCGTCTATGCCCAGGACGAATGGCGCATCGCCGATACGCTGACGGCTACCCTGGGCCTGCGGGTCGATCACGACAACGTCACCGGCACCCAGGCCAGCCCGCGCGCAGCGCTGATCTGGCAGGCCGCACCCGGGGCAACGCTCAAAGCGCTCTACGGCCGTGCCCACCGCGCGCCGAACGCCTACGAGCGCGACTACAGCGACGGCGTCTCGCAGGTCGCCAACCCGGCGCTCAAAGGCGAGCGCATCGACACGCTGGAACTGGTGGCCGACCATCGCGTCGGACGCGACCTGAACTTGCGCGCCTCGACTTATCAGTGGCGCATGCGTGATCTGGTGGTACTGGGCATCGATCCGGTCAGCGGCTTGCCGCAATACCAGTCGGGTGACCGGGTGACGGCCAAGGGACTGGAGCTGTCCGCCGACAAAACCTGGGACTGGGGCGGCCGCCTGCGCGGCAGCCTCTCGTTGCAGCAAGTGCGCGACGCCAGCAGCGCCAAATTGAAAAATTCGCCGCAGCTGCTGGGTAAACTCAATTTCTCGGCACCGTTGTCGGTCGCTGGCCTGCGCCTGGGCTATGAGCTGCAATACGATGGCCAGCGCCGAACGATTGACGGCAGCGACACAGACGGCTACGCAATGTCGAACCTGCACCTCAGCACGAGCAAGCTGGCTAAAGATCTGGAGGTCGGCCTGGGCATCCGCAATCTGTTTGACAAGCGCTACGCCCACCCCGGTGCCGACACCAATTGGCAAAACGCGCTGGAGCAGGACGGCCGCAGTGTGCGCCTGCAAGCCACCTACAGGTTCTGAGCAAGCTTGATGAAACCACTCAACGCCATCGCAGGGCTGCACCCCGGCCCGCCACCCTGGCAGAAACGCTGGTACTGGCGCTTTCTGGGGTTTGGCCTGATGTGCTTTTGCTTTTCCCCCCCGGCCAGCAGCCAGGAGTTCTCGGAGTACCAGCTGAAGGCTGCGTTTCTCTACAACTTTGCAGCATTCACCGAGTGGCCGCCGCAGTTGGGCAGTCTGCTCAACCTGTGCATTTACGGCCGCGATCCATTCGGCGTGGAAATTGACGGGCTGAACGGCAAGGCCACAGGATCGCGCACGCTCGCTGTGCACCGCAAGAGCAGCCCAGCGGCCCTGCAAGGCTGCCAGATCGTTTTCATTGCCGGTGCTGACATCGATCAACTACCTCGACTGCTCGACACGCTGCGTGGCTTGCCGGTGCTGGTCGTGGCCGACAGCCCAGGGGCCGCGCGCCTGGGCGCAGCCCTCAACATGAAGCTGGCGCAGGGGCGCGTTACGTTTGAAGCCAACCTGGTCACAGCGCGCAGTGCCGGTCTCAAACTCAGCGCCAGAATGCTGAGCCTGGCCACGGAGGTCATTCAATGACGCAAGCCACGGTCGCTACGGGACGAACCACGCTGGGCGAGCGGCTGCTTCGGATCAACCGCATCACGCTGGGGGTCTCCATTGCGATCATGTTGGTGATCGTTGTCTGCAGCAGCTTCACGCTCGGTCTGTTCGGTCTGCTGGACAGCAGCCGCCTGCAAGCCAGGGTGCTGGCCGAGGGTGCGGCCGCCCCGATGATGTTCAACGATGCCAGTGCGGCCGACCTGTTGCTGCAGCCACTGCGCAACTTGCCGCAAGTGCACAGCGCTGCTCTTTACACGGTGCAGCAAACGGTCTTGGCGAACTACCAGCGCCACACGCACAGGTCGATCGACGGGTCTCCGGCATCGATGGCCCCAAGCCAAACGGTCGGCCCGGCCTACCTTGAGGTGGTTGAGCAGATTGTTTTCGCGGGGCAGTTGCGCGGCACTGTCCATTTGAGAGTCGGCCTGGCGCAGCTTTATTGGCAGACGCTGTGGCAGTTGCTGGCGGCGCTGGGCGCTGCGCTGCTGGCTCTGCTGGCCAACCGCGCGCTGGTGAAACGGCTCAATGTCTCGGTCTTGAAGCCGCTGGTGGAGCTGAATCGAATCACGCAACGGGTTTCAATGGATGCCGACTATGGACTGCGCGCGCGGTCCAGCAACATCTCGGAGCTTGAACTGCTGGCCCAGGGTTTTAACCGCATGCTCGAGCAGATCCAGCAACGCGACGCCAGCCTTGAAGCGCACCGTGAGCACCTGGAAGAAGAGGTGAGCCGGCGCACCGTGGATTTGCTTGCGGCAAAAGACGCGGCTGAAACGGCCAGCCGCGCCAAGAGCGAGTTTCTGGCAACCATGAGCCACGAAATCCGCACTCCCATGAATGGCGTGCTCGGCATGAATGAATTGCTGCTCGACACTGAACTCAACCCGCAGCAGCGCCAGTGGACTGAGGAGGTTCAGACATCCGGGCGGCACTTGCTGAGCGTGCTCAACGATATTTTGGACTTCTCCAAAACCGAGTCCGGACAATTGCAGCTGGAGTCGGTTGACTTTGACCTGGCCGAACTGGTGGACGAGGCGCTGGCCATGTTCACCCAGGAGGCCGAGCGCAAAGGGCTCGAACTTGCGGTTCAGTTCCCGCCTGACAGCACCGTCAGGGGCGTGCGTGGCGACCCGTTTCGGCTGCGTCAGGTGCTGGCCAACCTGATTGGCAATGCAGTCAAGTTCACCAAGGCAGGCGAGGTGTTGGTGCGGGTCGAATTCGACGCGGTCACCGACACCGATGTCGGCATCAGGCTGTCCGTCGAAGACACGGGCATCGGCATCGCTCCCGAGGTGCACGGCCAGATCTTCGAGCAATTCTCGCAGGCCGATGGCAGCACCACCCGAGAGTTCGGTGGCTCGGGTCTGGGCCTGGCGATCTGCAAGCGGCTGCTGGCACTGATGGGCGGCAGCATTCGCGTGGAGAGCACCTCGGGACAAGGCGCGCGGTTCTTCGTCGAGCTGCGTCTGCCCAGGGGAGTCAGCTTGCCCGCGCAGGCCCCCGAGTCAAAGATACTTGAAGGCGTGCGCGTGTTGGTGGTGGAAGACAACCAGACCAACCGGCAAATCCTGCAGCAGCAACTCACGCGCTGGCACATGCAAGTGCAATGCGCAGCCAGCGGCGATGAAGCGCTGCGCCTGCTGGCGTTGGCGGCACACCATGACCAGCCCTTCGAGGTCGCTGTTTTGGACATGCACATGCCCGGGATGGACGGATTGCAGCTGGCTTGCGCCATCCAGGCACGGCCCGAACTCAAGGTGACGCGCCTGTTGATGCTCTCATCGACCTACGCCAGCGCTGACCGGCAGGCACACAGCAAGGCGGGCATCTTGCGCTATGTGAACAAGCCGATCCGCCGCGCCGAGCTGTTTCGCGTCCTCAGCGACACCGTGGCCGCCGTCCCAACGCAGGCAACGCCCAGTAAGTCAACGCCAGCGCATGTTGCGGCATTGATGAGGGGCAGCGTTTTATTGGTGGAGGACAACCCGGTCAATCAGAACCTGGCCCTTGCCATGCTGCGCAAACTGGGTTTGCAGGTTGCCCAGGCCGGCGACGGCCTGGAGGCTGTCGAGCTGGCACGTCAATCTGATTTCGACCTGGTGTTGATGGACTGCCAGATGCCGGTGATGGACGGCTACCAGGCCACCGCCGCCATCCGTAACTTGCCCGACGGGCGTGGCGAAGGCCTGCCCATCGTTGCCTTGACGGCCAACACGATGCAGGGCGACAAGCAAAAGTGCCTGGACGCCGGCATGAACGATTTTCTTGCCAAGCCCTTTACCTTGGCGCAATTGCGCGCCATGCTGGCGAGCTGGCTGCCGCAGCCCCCTGCAGTGCTTGCCGCGAGCGCAGCCGCGTTGCCTGCCGTGCCCGCCGCGGTATCGGTGGCCCAAGCAGCTTCGCCCAAGACGCCGGCCATCAACCCGGCCACGCTTGAGGCATTGCGCGAGTTCGATCCGCACGGAAGCGGTGGGTTGGCGGCAGAGCTGCTGCAAACCTTTCTGACGATGGCGCAACCGGGCCTTCGCAGCGTTGAAAACGCCGTGCTCGCCGCCGACAGCAAGGCCTTGGCTGCAGCGGCGCACACGCTCAAATCAGCGGCGGCCAACGTCGGAGCCCAGACGCTTTCGGACTTTTATGGTCAGCTAGAGCTGCTCGGGCGAGAGCAAAAAGTCAACGCGGCGCCCGCGCTGCTCGATCCGCTGCGCCAAGCACATGAGCAGGCCGTGGCGCGTATTCACGAAATTTTGGAGGAAACGGCCACATGACTACTTTTGCGAAAATCCTGGTGGTTGACGACGACCCAACGGCGCGGCTGCTGATGCGCGCTGCGCTGCAACAAACTGGTTTCGATGTCCGGCTGGCGGTGGATGGCGCCGACGCGTTGCGCCAGTTTGCTGGTGACTCGTTTGACCTGGTCATGCTCGATGTGGACATGCCAGGCATGAGCGGAATAGACGTTTGCACGGCATTGCGCGCTCAGGGTGGTGAATATCTGCCTATCGTCATGGTGACGGGCATGGACGATGTCAAGTCAGTGGAGGCAAGCTTTCAGTCGGGGGCCACCGATTTCATCGCCAAGCCCATTAACTGGGCGCTCCTCGGTCATCGCGCTCACTATTTTCTGCGTGCGTCGCGTGCCTTGTCCGACCTGAGTGAGGCCAATGCGCGCAGCAAGCTGGCCGAGGCGGAGCTGCATCAACACCGCGACCACCTCGAACAGCTGGTCGAAGCGCGAACCCGCGAGCTTACCCACGCCAAGCAAGCCGCCGAAGCCGCCAACGTGGCCAAGAGCTCTTTTCTTGCCAACATGAGCCATGAAATTCGTACGCCGATGAACGCCATCAGCGGCATGGCGCAGCTGATGCGGCGCGCCGGTGTCACACCTGCGCAGTCCTTAAAGCTCGACAAGATTGATGCTTCGGGCCAGCATCTGCTGGAAGTCATCAACGCCATTTTGGATGTCTCCAAAATCGAAGCCGGCGGGGTTGTCATGGAGGAAACCGCGGTTGACGTTGGGGCCATCACCTCTAAAGTAGCTTCCATGCTTGTCACTGCTGCGCAAGAGAAAGGCCTGTCGCTAGTTGTTGAGACCGAGTCGCTGCCGCAGCTCTTGCTGGGCGACGCCGCCCGGCTACAGCAGGCGCTGCTGAACTACCTGACCAACGCCATCAAATTTACCGAAGCTGGAACCATTCATTTGCGCAGCAGGGTGGAGGGCGCGTCCGACGACAGCGTGCTGGTGCGTTTCGAGGTTCAGGACACTGGCATCGGCATTGCCCCGGACACTTTGGGCAAGCTGTTTTTCGCCTTCGAGCAGGCCGACAATTCAACGACGCGCAAGTACGGAGGCAGCGGCCTTGGACTAATCATTACCCGGCGTCTGGCTGAACTCATGGGCGGCACAGCGGGCGTTGAGAGCGTGCTGGGCGCTGGAAGCACGTTCTGGTTCACGGTACGGCTCAAGAAGAGCAGGGCCTGCGTGATAGCCAATACCAGCGAGCCGAGTGATGCTTTAGCCGAGCAGGTGCTGAAGCGGGACTTCGCACGCCGTCGAATTTTGCTGGTCGAGGACGATTTGCTGAATCAGGAGATTGCGTGCATCTTGCTGGAAGAAGCCGGATTGACCATTGACTTCGCCGAGGACGGCGTCAGCGCGGTTGAAATGGCGGCACGCGGTGACTACGCGCTGATACTCATGGACATGCAGATGCCGAAGATGGGCGGCGTAGACGCCACCCGAATCATTCGGGCCTCGGCCAAGGGCAGGCAGGTGCCCATCGTGGCCATGACGGCGAACGTGTTTGCCAAGGACATGGAACGCTGCATGGATGCAGGCATGAACGACTTCATCTCCAAGCCGTTTAACCACGAAGCTTTTTTTTCCATCGTCCTGAAATGGCTCGCTCGCGCTGCAAGCAAGCCGGTGGGCGCTGAAGCCGAGCCAGCCGATTACTTGGCCTAGCCGCACTTTTGCGTTTTTTACGCGCGATGGCGGATGGCGACGCCTGCGTCCTGGCCGCCGCAGCTTTACTGCGTCTGAAGGGTGGTTGAACGGCATCTGAAAGAAGCGCATCCGCGTTTAAGAAAGCGCTAAGACGCCGCCAGCATCATGGAGCCATCACCAACCAAGGCGTCACCATGAAGCTGTCAGCGCAAGTCCGATCCCCGCTGCGATCTCTCCTTACTTTGGCAGCGCTGGCTGGCGCCGCTTTGGTTCCCGCCCACGCCGCCGCTCCGGCTGAACTGCTGTCGGGCTACACCGCCCAAGCGGGCGCGCCGGCCGTGCCAGCACGCGGCCAGCAGTTTTTTACGACACGCCACGGCAAGGAGTGGAGCTGCTCGTCATGCCATGGCGCCGTGCCCACGCAGGGCGGCAAGCACGCGGCTACCGGCAAGCCCATTACCGCGTTGGCGCCGGCCTTCAGCGCAGAACGTTTTACCGACGCGGCCAAGACCGAGAAATGGTTTCGCCGCAACTGCAATGACGTGGTGGGCCGCGAGTGCTCGGCCGTTGAAAAGGCCGATGTTTTGAGCTGGCTGATGACGCTCAAGCGTTGATGTGCCGTCTTTCTTTCACGCTACAACTCCAAGGATAAAAATCATGTCGATTCAACTTCACGCCACCGTCTATCAGGTCTTGTTCGGCCTGATCGCGGTCGCCGCCTTCAGCCACTCGGCTCACGCCGAAGGCAACCAGCGCACGGCGCCGCTGCTGCCGAAGTACCAGCAGGAGTGCGGCGCTTGCCATGTGGCCTACCCGCCCGGCATGCTGCCAGCGGCCTCATGGAATCGGCTCATGAGCAAGCTGGACAGCCACTACGGCACCGATGCTTCGCTTGATGCGCCAACAATGCAGGAACTGCAGCGCTGGCTGAGCGCGAACGCCGGCAACACCAAACGCGTGCGCGAAGAGCCGCCGCAAGACCGCATCACGCGCTCGACGTGGTTCATCCGCGAGCACGATGAAGTGTCCGCCGCCAGCTGGAAGCTGCCGGCCGTCAAGAGCGCTGCCAATTGCGTCGCCTGCCACAACGGCGCCAACCAGGGAGATTTCAATGAAGACAAAGTCCGCATTCCCCGCAAGTAATCCGCTCGATACGCCGCTCAATACGCCGGCGAGTTCGCCAGCCGGCCGCAAGATCCTGGTCTGGGATGCACCGGTGCGGGTCTTTCACTGGCTCATGGTGCTGAGCTTTGCCGGTGCTTACCTGAGCGCCGAAAGTGAACGCTGGCGTTTGCTGCATGTGACGCTGGGCTACACCATGGCGGGCCTGGTGGTTTTTCGCATTTTGTGGGGCCTGCTGGGCACGCGCTACGCGCGCTTTGCAAGCTTTGTGCGCGGCCCCAAAGCGGTGGGGCGCTACTTGGGTGCCCTGTTGCGCGGCCAACCTGAGCACCATGCCGGGCACAACCCGGCCGGTGCGCTGGCCATCGTCGCGTTACTGGCGCTGACGCTGGGCGTCGCCGCGTCGGGCTGGGCCAGCTACAACGAAGTTGGCGGCAATTGGCTGGAAGACATCCATGAGGCAGCGGCCAACCTGATGCTGGCCGTCGTCGGCTTGCACATAGTCGGCGTTGTACTTTCCAGCTGGCTGCATCGCGAGAACCTGGCGCTCGCCATGCTGAGTGGTCGCAAGCTCGGCACGCCTGAAGAGGGGATTCGTCGCGCCTGGCGCAGCGTGGCCGCGCTGATGCTGGTGGCGGTGCTGGGTTTTTGGTGGCAGCAGTGGCAGGGCGCGCCTTCGGGCAATGGTCCTGAGGAGCGGTCCGCTGCAGCGACGCAGCAGGGCAAGTCTGCTCGCGATGGCGACTGAGCAGACCTGCATGGGACAATCGCTGCTATGCGTATCCTGCTTGCCGAAGACGACCCGCTGCTAGGCGATGGCCTGCGCGCGGGGCTCAAACAGCTTGGCTTTCAGGTCGATTGGGTGCGCGATGGCGAGGCTGCGGAACGCGAGCTGCAGGGCCAGGCCTATGCCGCCTGCGTGCTCGATCTGGGGCTGCCGCGCAAAGACGGGTTGGATGTGCTGGCGGCCATTCGCCGCGCCGGTATCCTGACGCCGGTGCTGGTGCTGACCGCGCGCGATGCGGTGCCCGAGCGCATTCGCGGGCTTGACGCGGGCGCCGACGACTACGTGGTCAAACCGGTGGATCTGCATGAGCTGGCGGCGCGGCTGCGTGCGCTGGTGCGGCGCGCGGCCGGTCAGCCGCAGGAATGCCTGAGCGCGCAGGATGTGGTGCTCGACCCGGCAGCGCGCTCAGTGCGCAAGGCCGGCGAGCTGGTGGTGCTGTCAACCCGGGAGTTTGACCTGCTGCAAGCCTTCATGCTGCGCGCCGACCGCGTGCTCTCGCGTGAACAGCTCGAGCAGCAACTCTACAGCTGGGGCCAGGAGGTGGAAAGCAACGCGGTAGAGGTGCATATCCACAATCTGCGGCGCAAGCTGGGCGCCGCGCTGATCCACACGGTGCGCGGCGTTGGCTACATGCTGCAGCGCGACGCACCTAAATCATGAGGCTGATGAAGCCGCCGCGTTCACTGCAAGGCCGGCTGCTGGTACTGGTGCTTTCCTTGGTGGTGCTGGTCTGGCTGGCCACCGCCGCGCTGACCTGGCTGGATGCAAGCCATGAGCTCGACGAACTGCTGGACGGGCACCTGGCACAGGCGGCCGCGCTGCTGGTGGTTCAGCAGGCACAGGAAATTGATGAGGAAGATGACCGCGGCGTCGACGCACCGACGTTGCACCGCTATGCGCCCAAGGTGGCGTTCCAGGTTTTCCACGAAGGACGGCTGACCTTGCGCTCGGCCAACGCGCCCACGCTTCCCATGGTCAAGCCCGGCAAGGGTTTCGAGGCGGGTTTTGACACCGTGCAAATCGCCGGCACGGCGTGGCGCGTGTTTGCCACCAGCGGCGCAAAGCGCGACGTGCAGGTGTACGTGGGCGAGCAGGCGAGTTCGCGCGCCGCCATTTTGTGGGCCGTGCTGCGCAGCACGCTGTGGCCGATGGCCGTGGCGCTGCCGCTGCTGGCGCTCACCGTGTGGTGGGCGGTCTACCTGGGGGTGGCGCCGCTGCGCCGGCTTGGCAGTGCGCTGGCCGAGCGCCAGGCGCAGGCGCTGCACCCGGTCGCGCTGGACGGCGCACCCTCGGAAATGGCCCCTATGGTCAGCGCACTCAATGCGCTGTTCGAGCGTATTGGCACACTGCTCGAATCCGAACGCCGGTTCACGGCAGATGCCGCGCACGAGCTGCGCACGCCGATCGCTGCGATCCGTATTCAGGCGCAGGTGGCACTCGGCGAGACCGACCAAGCCTTGCGACTACACGCGCTGCAATTCACGCTGGACGGCTGCGACCGCGCCACCCGGCTGGTCGATCAATTACTGACCCTGTCGCGGCTCGAAGCCGTTGCGGCTCCCGACCTGGCTGCCGTCGATCTGCGCGCACTGACCCAGCGTGTCGTGGCCGAACTGGCGCCCAAGGCCATCGGCAAAAACCAGACGCTGGACTTCGATGCCCTGGAGCCCTGCAGCGTTGCCGGCAACGAGACGCTGCTGGCCGTGCTGGTGCGCAATCTGGTCGACAACGCCGTGCGCTACAGCCCGCCGTCGGCGCGCATAAAGGTAAGCCTGCAGGCCGTGGAAGGGCAAAGCGGGGAGAGCGGGCAGGTGGTCTTAAGCATTGAAGACAGCGGGCCCGGTCTGACCGAGGCCGATCGCCAAAGACTTGGTGAGCGCTTCTTCAGGGTAGTTGGCAGCTTGGATAGCGGCAGCGGACTGGGCTGGTCCATCGTGCGGCGCATCGCTGCCGTGCACCATATGGACCTTCAGATTGAGCGCTCGGTGGCGCTGGGCGGCCTGGCCGTTCGCGTGCGCTGCCAGTCCAGCGTTGCGGCGGCGTGACCTTCCTGGCCGGTTTTACCCACGAAATATGCCTCTAGCCCAATAGGGAAGGGCGCAAGCAGCTATCAAAAATATAGCAAAAAAAAGTAGAAAGCGCTGGGTTAGATGCGTAGTGTCAGGTGCTACAGGGTTGCTGCTCGGCGGCTTGAGGCCGGCTGGCAAGCGGGTTGCTTAGCGCAGCGCTGAATCGCCGGCAAAGGCCGAAAAAGGCGAAGCGACAGGCGCCACCGCTAGCGGAACGGCCTGTAAGGCCTGCGCGGCGGCTGGTGCTGTGGCTGCAGGTTGCGCAGCGGTAACGCGGCGCGCCCCGTTGAAGCGCGTTTGCCAGTAGCTGATGCCCATGTTTTCAACGCGCACTTCGGCACCGGGCTTGGGCGAGTGAATGAACTTGTTGTTACCGACATAAATGCCGACATGGCTAAAGGTGCGCCTCAACGTGTTGAAAAACACCAGGTCACCGGGCTGCAGCTCGTTTTTTTCGATGCGCTGGGTGGCGGCCGCTTGTTCCTCAGCGCGGCGCGGCAGCAGCATTCCCACGCTTTGCTGGTAGATGGCGCGTACAAAACCGCTGCAGTCAAAGCCGGTTTCGGCGTTGTTGCCACCGCGTTTGTAAGGCACACCCAGAAAGCCCATGGCGTTCACCACCAATTCGGACGCTTTCAGTGTCACGCTTTGGCGAACCTGGTCGATTTGCGTTAAAAAGCCTTTGTCGGTGAGCATTTTGTCCATGTCATCGCCAGAATTGCCGGGGGCTGCATGAGCGCTGGCTGCAAGAAGCAAAGCAGAAGCAATGAGGAGAGTAGGGGCAATCGTTCGCATGGCGGCAAGCTTACTTGAAGGATTGGTCCTACGTCAAGCTCAGAGGGTTTCTTGATTTCACGAGTAAACCTTTGATTTTTAATGAATTAATACGTAACGGAGCATTTAGTCGCTGGTAGCAACGCCGCCGGGGAACTGCCACGCCACCAATGGGCATCCGCTGGCGTAGGCAGCCGTCAGCGGCTTATGGGATATTCCGGCTTTAAAACCCTGAAACTGCAAAATGGGCGCCCAGCCTATTCATTTAAGGAGCTAAATATGCCTTCAGCCCAACGGAGACGGGCGCTTCAAGCTATTATTTTGATAGCTAATGTGCTGTGCGCCGGGCTAGCCCAGGTTCATGCTCAAGTTCAGGCCCTGCGTCCTGAAACGCTCGCCAGCGGCCTGCAAAACCCCTGGGCTTTGGCTTTTTTGCCCGACGGTCGTTTTCTGGTGACCGAGCGCCCCGGCCGGCTTCGGGTGATAGCGCCCGACGGCCAGCTGGGCCAGCCCGTCAGCGGCCTGCCCGACATTGCCGCCGGTGGGCAGGGCGGCTTGCTCGATGTGCTGCCGGACAGCGACTTTGCCCGCAACCGCGCGCTGTACTTCTGCTTTTCCGAACCCGCAGCCGTTGGCAGCGCCAACAGTACGGCGCTGGCGCGCGCCACCCTGAGCGCAGACTACGCCCGGCTGGAAGACCTCAAGATTATTTTTAGCCAGAAGCCGAAAGTTGCCAGCTCGGCGCACTTTGGCTGCCGTATTGTCGAAAGCCGTAGCCCTGGGGCCAACGGCAAGCCCGACGGCAAGCTGTTTTTAACGCTGGGCGATCGCTTTTCGCGCAAGGAAGACGCGCAAAAGCTCGACAACCACCACGGCAAGATTGTTCGCATCAACAAGGATGGTTCCGTGCCTGCAGACAATCCGTTTGTCGGCAAAGCCGGGGCCTTGCCGGAAATCTGGAGCTACGGCCACCGCAATGGCCAGGGCGCCGTGCTGGCGCCCGACGGCAGGCTCTGGATGCACGAGCATGGGCCGCAGGGTGGCGACGAAATCAATAATCCCAAGCCTGGCGCCAACTATGGCTGGCCGGTGATCACCTATGGTGAAAACTACGGCGGCGGAAAAATCGGTGCGGGCCTGACCAGCCAGAGCGGCATGGAGCAGCCTCTGCACTACTGGGTGCCCTCGATTGCACCCTCGGGCATGGCCTTTCTAACCAGCGAGCGCTATGGCAAGGCCTGGCAGGGCAATCTGTTTGTGGGCTCGCTCAAGTTCAGTTACCTCAACCGCATCGAACTGTCCCAGCCCTTTGGCGGCAAGGTGCTTCGCGAAAGCCGGCTGCTTGTCGAATTGGGCGAGCGCATTCGCGACGTGCGCCAGGGCCCCGATGGTCTGCTTTATGTGCTGACCGATAGCAACAACGGCAAGCTGATACGTTTGCAGCCGAACTGACGATTCACCGGAGGCGGCCAGTCCATTGCGCCCCGGCACTTCAGCCGAAATAAAGCATGAATCAGGCTGCAAGCCCAGTAGCCATGGGCGCTAATAGCTATGATTTTTATAGCGTCCGAGAGCTTGCGCTGGCGCGCGCCGCGCCGATAGGCCGTTGCAGAGCTTAAGACGGCGCGCAGCCGGCCTTGGCAAGGCCCACAGTTATCATGCCTGCATGACTTACAGGGATTCATTGCAAAGCCGTCTGACGCAGACCGGCGAAGCCGCGCAGCACTGGCTGGTCGAGTGGTGGCGGCTGATTCAGCTGGGCGCCATGATTTTGGTGCTGACGCTGTCGCCGTCGAGCTACAGCCGCGAGAGTCGCCTGGTGCTGGCGCGCCACATCTACGTCAATACCGCGCCGATTCTTCTCTGGTTTACCGTGCTGAGTGCCCTGATCACGGTGGTGCTGACGCGCATCGTGATGGTGACGGCGCTGAGCTATGGCCTGTCGCAGTACGGGCTGCAGGTGGTCATCCGCGTGCTGGTGCTTGAATTGATTCCGCTGACGGCGGCGCTGTTTGTGGCGCTGCGCTGCACCATTCCCGATGGCGCCGAACTTACCGTCATGCAGTCCAGCGGAGAGCTGGACGAGATGCGCGCGCGCGGCATTGATCCGGTGCGGCGCGAGGTGCTGCCGCGCGTCGTCGCCGGCATGTTTTCGGGCATAACGCTGGCCACGCTAAGCAGTGTGGTGGCGCTGGTGGTGGCGTATGTGGCGGTGTTCGGCTTCACGCTGTCGGGCGTGGCGGGCTACACCCGGCTGTTTGGCCAGGTGTTCAGCCCCGCCGTGACGCTGATCTTCGTCCTCAAGACTCTGCTGTTTTGCCTGGCCGTCTCACTGATTCCCATGGCCTCGGCCTTGTACGGCATGCGCGGCGCCAGCTTGCGCACCAGCGCTGAAATGCGCGGGCTGGTCCGCATGTTTGCCGTGGTGTTGCTGATTGAAGTGAGCTCGCTGGTCGGCAACTATTATTGACACCAGCTTTGACCCAGGACACCGCACACCCATGAGTTCTCCCCGCGACCCCTTAGCGCAGCCTACGCCGCCTGCGGCTGGCCCTGACGCCATGACGGCTCCCCCTGCGCAGGGCGCCAACCTGGAATTCAAGGCCAGGCTGCTGCTGCTCTTCATGCTGCTGCTGGTGAGCGCCTCGGCGCTGTACGTGCTGTACGCCCGTGGCGCGTTTGAGTCGACCCAGCGACTGGTGCTGGTGGCGGAAGACTCTGAGGGAGTGGTGGTCGGCATGGACTTGACGTTTGCCGGTTTTCCGATCGGCCGGGTACGGCGCATCGAGTTGGCGCAGGACGGCAAGGCGCGCATTCTGGTCGACGTTGCCGCCAAGGACGCACATTGGCTGCGCACCAGCAGCATCTTCACGCTGGTGCGCGGCATTGTCGGCGGCCCCAACATCCGTGCCTACACGGGGCTGCTCAATGACCCGCTGCTGCCCGATGGCGCCGTGCGCAGCGTGCTTCAGGGCGACGCCAGCGCGGAAATTCCCAAAGTGATTTCGGCCGCCAAAGACCTGATAGAGAACTTGAGCAACCTGACCAGCAGCAGCGGCTCGGTCGGCACCATGCTGGCCAATTTGCAGACCCTGACCGGGCGGCTTAACGGCCCGGGCGGTGCGCTGACGGTACTGCTCGGCAGCGAGGCGGAGTCCAAAAAACTGGCGCTCACGCTGGAGCGCACCAACTCTCTGCTGGCCAGGCTAGACGGTCTAGCCGCCAAGGCCGACACCCAGGTATTTGGCGCCAAGGGCGTGATGCCCGAGACCCGCGCCACCATCGTGCAGCTCAACGCCATGCTGGGCGAGGCGCGCACCAGCCTGAAAAAGGTCGATGCCATTTTGGTCGATGCGCAGGCCATCAGTGCCAACGCCAAGGACGCCACCAATGACCTGGGCGCGTTGCGCGGCGAAGTGGAAGCCAGTTTGCGCAAGGTTGAAGGCCTGGTCAATGAGATCAACCGCAAATGGCCGTTTGCCCGCGATGCCGAGTTGAAGCTGCCATGAAGACTGCCAAAACCGCCATGATGCCCACCGTGACGAAATTCGCCGTTCCACTTGCCACCACGCTACTGCTGGCTGCCTGCGCCAGCGGCCCGAAGACTCCTGACTGGCAACTCGAAGCCAAGGGCGCCATGGAGCGTTCGGTGGCCGCCTATATGGAAGGCAACAGCCGTGTCGAGCTGGCCGAACTGGCGCGCGCGCGCAGCCAACTTTCGCGCACCGGCCGCGCCGACCTGCTGGCCACGGCCGAGCTGCTGCACTGCGCCACCCGCGTCGCCAGTCTGGTGTTTGAGCCCTGCGCTGGTTTTGAAAAACTGCGCCAGGATGCCGCGCCCGCCGAGCGCGCCTATGCCGACTACCTGCGTGGCCAGCTGCAGCCGCAGGGCATCGCGCTGCTACCGCCCCAGCAACGCGCCGCCGCCGCCGGTAACGCGGGCGCGGTCAAGGGCATGGCCGATCCGCTTTCGCAACTGGTCGCGGCCGGGGTGTTGCTGCAAAGCGGCAAGGCCAGCCCGGCCGTGATTGCGCAGGCGATTGACAGCGCCTCAAGCCAGGGCTGGCGTCGCCCGCTGCTGGCCTGGCTGGGCCTGCAGGCGCAGCGGGCCGAGCAGGGCGGTGATGCCCAGGAGGCCGCCAGGCTGCGCCGGCGCATCGCGCTGGCCGAGCATGCGCCTGCCAGCGCTTTGCCGCCGAAAGAGGCAGTGAAGGAAAGCAAGTGAGTTATACCCTCAGGCTTTTTGCCTTTGAAGACGTCTCGCCTCAGGAACTGCAGGCGGCAGAGCAGCGCTTCAAAGCGGCACTGGAGGCCGAGCTGGGCGACGCCAGCCTGGTCGCGCCGGTCTATGCCGCCTACCTCAAGATAGTCGCGAGCTACAGCGAGACGCCGCCCGAAGATGCACTGTCGCCGGGCGAGCTGGAAATCTTCAGCCAGTGGCAGGCCGCAGAGGCGGCGGCCGTCACTGCGGCATTGGGGCCGAACCGTTACATGGGCGATGCGCAGTTTGAAATTACCGGCTGAACACCAGGAACGGAAAAATGCCTGAAAAGACGTCTGCTGAAACGCCATCGCCTTCGCCTTCGCCCACAACGACGGCGTATTGCATGGTGCAGACGGCGCTGGCAAGCGAAGCCCAGGCCGAGGCGCTGGCCCGGCTGATCGTCGGCGCGCGCCTGGGCGCTTGCGTGCAGCTGCAGCCCATCCGCAGTTTTTACCGCTGGCAAAACGAGGTGCGCGACGAGTCCGAGTTCCTGCTGCAGATCAAGACGCGCCAGGCCTGCTACCCGGCGCTGGAAGCCTTCATTCGCGCCCACCACAGCTACGAAACGCCCGAGATCGTGCAGTTGCCGATAACGGCAGGTTCTGCCGATTACCTGCAGTGGCTGCAGGCTGAAACTGGCGGATAAGGCGCGCAGCTTGGCTCGCTTCCTCAGAGCAATAGGCCTAAAGCCCATATATAACGGGCATAAGCAGCTATTAAAAGAATAGCAGTTGAAGGCCTGGCGGCGCGGTTGGCAGGTGTCGCACCACGGCTCAATCGGGCTTGGCAGCCGCCGGCTTGTCCTTGGACAAGAGCGAGCCCAGCAAATCCATAGGCAGAGGAAACACGATGGTTGAGGCGCGGTCGCCGGCGACCTGCGTCATGGTTTGCAAATAGCGCAGCTGCATGGCTTCGGGTTGCCGCGCCAGCGTCTGCGCCGCTTCCAGCAGGGCGGCGGCGGCCTGCTTTTCGCCCTCGGCGTGAATCACCTTGGCGCGGCGCTCGCGTTCGGCTTCGGCCTGGCGGGCGATGGCGCGCACCATTGTTTCGTTCAGGTCGATGTCCTTGATCTCGACGTTGGTTACCTTGATGCCCCAGCCGTCGGTCTGCGCGTCCAGAATGCGCTGGATGTCGACATTGAGCCGCTCGCGCTCGGCCAGCATTTCATCGAGCTCATGCTTGCCGAGCACCACGCGCAAGGTGGTTTGCGCCAGCTGGCTGGTTGCCATCAGGTAGTTTTCCACCTGGATGATGGCTTTTTGTGGATCGATGACGCGAAAGAAAATCACCGCGCTGACCTTGACAGACACGTTGTCGCGCGAAATCACGTCCTGCGGATCGACGTTCATCGTCACCACGCGCAGGTCGATGCGCACCATCTTTTGCAGTCCCGGAATCAGCAGCACCAGCCCCGGCCCTTTGACCTTCCAGAAACGCCCGAGCTGGAACACCACGGCGCGCTCGTATTCGCGCAGGATGCGCACCGCGCTGGCCAGCAGCACGATGAACAGGATCAATAGCGGGATCAGCACACCGCCCAGGCCGAGATTAAAACTGCTGCTCATGACGTTCTCCTTAAGTTTTTTCTTGGGTTTGTTCTTGTGGTTCAACTTGCACATCCAGCGTCAGCCCGCGCAGCCCAAGCACGCGTATGCGTTGGCCGGGCCTCAGTTGCTCCAGCGGCTGCTGGCTACTCACGCGCCAGCGCTCGCCCTGAACCTGCGCCCAAATTTCTCCGTCGCTGACCTCCAGCACTTCGCCCAAGGTGCCTGGCAGGCCTTCGCGTCCGCCCAGCACCGGCCTCCGGCGCGCCTTCAGCGCCATGGAGCCGCCCAGCAAAATGACTGCTGCCGAGGTGGCGGCCAGCGCCAGCACCAGCACCAGCGGCACGCCAAAGCCAGGAGCGTCCCGGTCGAACAGCAGCAGGCCGCCGGCGATGAAGGCAATCACCCCGCCGCCGCCCAGTACGCCAAAGCTGGGCGCCAGCAACTCGGCCACCAGCAGTACCAGGCCAAGCCCGATCAACGCCAGCCCGGCGTAGTTCACCGGCAGCATTTGAAGCGCAAACAAGGCCAGCAGCAGGCAAATGGCACCGGCAATGCCCGCCAGGCCGACGCCGGGTGACGCAAATTCGAAAATCAGGCCGTAAATGCCAATCATCATCAGGATCAGCGCCAGCCCCGGGTTGGCAATAACGGACAGCAGGCGCTGGCGCCAGTCAGGCGGCCGCCTTTCATGAACCAGGCCCCAGGTGGCCAGCTTGACGTCTGCGTCCTGCACGCGCACGGTGCGGCCGTCGATCTGGCTCAGCAGGTCGGGCAGGTCTTTCGCCACCACGTCGATCACCTGGTCACGCAGCGCCTCGCTGGACGTCAGGGTGGCGGCCTCGCGCACCGCGCGCTCGGCCCAGTCGGCATTGCGGCCGCGCAGCTGCGCCAGCCCGCGGATGAAGGCGGCGGCATCGTTGACCTGTTTGGACGTCATGGCGTCGTTCGGGCCGCCGGCCGGCTTCGCGTCTGCCCGGTCTGCCCGATCTTCACGGCCGCTGCCTTTGCCTGGCTCGGGGTCCGCTTTGGGGTCGTGGGCCGGTCCGGGCGCTTTGCGTTCCATCCCTGGCAGGCCGATGGCCACCGGCGTGGCCGCACCCAGCGTGGTGGCCGGCGCCATGGCGGCAATGTGGGCGGCATAAAGAAGGTAAGTACCGGCGCTGGCGGCGCGTGCGCCTTCGGGGTGCACATAGACCGCCACCGGCACCCGAGAGGCCAGCACGGCCTGGATGATCTGCCGCATCGAGCTGTCGAGCCCGCCCGGCGTGTCGAGCTCGATCACCACAAGCGGTGCGCCGCTGCTCTCGGCCCGGTGGATACCGCTCACCAGATAATCGGCATTGGCCGGACCGATGGCGCCCTGCAGCGTCAGCACCAGCACCGGCGCAGCGCCAACGGCCGGCGCCGCCAGCAGCAGCAAGGCCAGTCCCAAGCCCTGAATCAATGCCAACCACAGCGACATGGCACGCCTGGACAGGCGCGCGCCTGCCGTTGCTCGGCCATATAAAGGGTTGGACTTGCGCACTGACGCCATTGAGGCCTCCAGGAAGGCCACGACTGCCTTCGAGTATTCCAAACAAGACTATGCGCCAGCCGCCACAGGTCTCCAATAGCGCGCATGCTATTCCATGCCGTGAGCCGGGGATTCGGAGGGCTGGACGGCGCGGGTTAGCTTGCGGGTCAAACCCTTGATGCTATAAATACAATAGCAGTTAGCGCCCGTATCTATTGGGCTACAGCCTGTTTTGCTATGAAAAAGGCGAATCTGCCCAGGCTCCGCGCCAGGCGGCTTCATATTCTTTAAGGGATCCGGTGCTTCCAGCAGTAACTGCAGTCCGGCCGGCGCGGCAGGCGCGCCAGACAGAGCAGCCTGCCGGTGGCAGAATTTAAACCAGTAGACAAACCTGTCTGCTTGAACGTGTTATCCCCCCAGGAGACGTCATGGAAACAAGACCCCCGCTGCCACCTTTTACCTTTGAGACTGCGGTGCAGAAAGTGCGCGCCGCCGAGGATGGCTGGAACACGCGAGACCCAAAGCGGGTAGCCACGGCCTACACGCTGCAAAGCCGCTGGCGCAACCGCGCAGAGTTCGTCTCGGGCCGCGAAGAAATCGTCGGCTTGCTGTCGCGCAAGTGGGTGCGTGAGATGGACTACCGCCTCATCAAGGAGCTCTGGGCTTTTGGCGGAAACCGCATCGCCGTTCGTTTTGCTTACGAATGGCATGACGACGCAGGCAACTGGTTTCGCTCTTACGGCAATGAAAACTGGGAGTTTGATGACATGGGACTGATGGCGGTGCGGCATGCCAGCATCAACGATTTGCCCATCCAGGCTGCCGAGCGCAAATTCCACTGGCCGCCTGGGCGTCGTCCGGATGAACATCCAGGGCTGAGCGATCTGGGGCTTTGACCGCCGTGGTTCGGATGCTGTTGTGGGGCAGTAAAATACCCGCCCGACTCGCAGCGAGGTTTTTTAGTACGCTGCGCGGACTTGATTTTTGATCTGATTTTTTGACCAGAGTGAACGAGCCTTGACCGACCCCCGCACCGCGCCGCCCGATTCGGCCGCCCCTTCCCCCTTCGAATCTCTTCCCAAGACACAAGAGCCGCGGCTTTGGTGCGGCGACGGCTGGACGGCACGCGTTCTTAAAAATGAAGACGATGACGGCTGGGCCGTGGCGATGATCAAGGACGGCGAGCCCGAGCCCGCGCTGGTCGGCCCCTGGACCATGGGGCGCGACAAAAAGAACCCCAAGCCGCTCGATGTCAACGCTTTCAACACGCTGGTCAAGACCGCCGCAGAGTTTGTGCGCCGCCATGAGCAGCAGTTGCACGCGACGCTGCACCAGCGCATCACCGTCAGCGCCAAATCGGCCCGGGTCACGGTGTCACTCGACATCGTGCCCGACGAAGAGCATCCGCATGCGCTGCTGAGCGCGCACGACGAAGGTGGCGAGTTGCTGGCCGAACTGCGCGTGGCGCCGTCCTTCAAGCTCAACCGCGTCAGCGCCGTGGCCTGGGCCGAGAGCGATTTCAGCCGGCCGGCCGAGCGGTGAGCGCCGCATCAAGCGCCTGCGGCATCGACTTCGGCACCTCCAACTCCACCGCCGGCTGGAGCCAGCCCGGGCAAAGCACGTCGCAAGCTGCGCTGCTGGCGCTGGAAGACGGCAAGCTGACACTGCCGTCGGTGGTGTTCTTCCATGCCGAAGACAGCCACGTCAGCTACGGCCGCGCCGCGCTGGCCGACTACCTGACGGGCAACGAGGGGCGTTTGATGCGCTCCATGAAAAGCCTGCTGGGCACCTCGATGATCGACGACCACACCGAAGTCGCCGGCCGCGCGCTGCCGTTTCGCTCGCTGCTGGCGCAGTTCATAGGCGAGATCAAGCGGCGCTCCGAGCAGGCGGCGGGCCGGCCGTTTACCCGTGCCGTGTTAGGGCGCCCGGTATTTTTTGTTGACGACGACGCCAAGGCCGACCAGCGCGCCCAGGACACGCTGGCGCAGATTGCCAATTCGGTGGGCCTGCGCGACATCGCCTTTCAGTACGAGCCGATTGCCGCGGCCTTCGACTACGAGTCGCAAATCTCGCGTGAAGAACTGGTGCTGGTGGTGGACATTGGCGGCGGCACCTCGGACTTTGCCTTGATTCGCCTTGGACCCGAGCGTGCCGCCCGCTCCGAGGCCGGGCTGGACCGACGCGAGGATATTCTGGCCAGCAGTGGCGTGCACATTGGCGGCACCAATCTGGACAAGGCGTTGAGCCTGGTCAGCGTAATGCCGACCCTGGGGCTGGGCAGCCTGCTGCAAAGCGGCTTGCAAGTGCCGTCGGCGCACTACTTCAACCTGGCGACCTGGCACACCATCAACCTGGCTTACACCAAAAAAGCCTGGTCACAACTCAGCGCGCTGCACCGCGAAGCCTGCGACAAAGCCAAGCTGGAGCGGCTGCTGGGCGTGGTGCGCGAGCGCGCTGGCCATTGGCTCGCGCTGCAGGTGGAAGCGGCCAAAATTGCCTTGTCCGATGCGGACGTGGCGCAGATCGATATTGGCCGCATTGCAGCGGGCGAAAGCATCAGCCTGCACCGCGCCGACCTGAACCGCGCGATTGACGGGCTGGTGGCGTCGGTCGAGCAGACCGTGGCGCGCCTGCTGAGCGACGCCGGGGTTGCCGCCGCAGGCATAGACACGGTGTTTTTTACCGGCGGCTCCAGCAGCGTGCCTCTGCTGCGCCAGCGCATCCTGGCGCTGACACCGCAGGCGCGTTGCGTGGAGGGCGACTTGTTTGGCAGCATTGGCGCCGGACTGGCGCTGGACGCCAGGCGCAAGTTTGGTTAAGCGGTCGGTGTTAAGCCGGTCTCAGTGCTTGGCCTTGGCGAGCCAAGTCTCTAACTCCTCAGAACCGCCAATTTTCTTGCCGCCTGCAAAAACTTGCGGCGTCGTGCCGGCACCAGCCACGGCATTGAGCGTGCGCGATGTGATGCCGTGGCCCAGCGTGATCTCTTCATAAGTCAGTCCTGCTTCCTTGAGCAGGGACTTGGCCTTGGCGCAGAAAGGGCAACCTGGCTTGGTGAATATCGTGATGGGTGCTGGCGCAGTAACCTTGGGCGCGACGTATTTGAGCATCGTGTCAGCGTCGGACACTTCAAACGGATCGCCGTCTTTTTCAGGTTCGATAAACATTTTTTCGATGACGCCGTCCTTGACCAGCATTGAATAGCGCCAGGAGCGTTTGCCAAATCCGAGATCGCTTTTGTCAACCAGCATGCCCATGCCTTCGGCGAAGGCGCCGTTACCGTCCGGGATCAGCCTGAGGTTCTCGGCTTCCTGCGCCTTGCCCCATTCGTTCATGACAAAAGCATCGTTGACCGACAGGCACACCACCTCGTCTATGCCGTTGGCCTTGAAGGTGCCAGCGAGCTCGTTAAAGCGCGGCAGATGGGTCGAGGAACAGGTCGGTGTATAGGCGCCTGGCAGTGCGAACAGCACGACGCGCTTGCCCTTGAAAATATCCGTGCTGCTCACTTCGACCCACTTGTCGTCCTGGCGTGTTTTGAATGTGACATTGGGGACGCGTTGTCCTTCCTTGTTGGTCAGCATGGGAATCCTTTGGTTTGAAATCGTTGATGGAAAAGCGTTGACTGGCTGGTCGCGGTGTTCACAACCCAACGGCAAATTTCATTATGCGACTCAGCATGGACGCGTGATGTCGGACTGCGACGACATTCATGTAAGCCCAGGGCATAAGCCGCTGCGGCTGCTTCTGGCAGCTGTCTCGGGGCTGCGGCAGTGCGTGACAAAATACCGCATCACCCACCCTTTCGCCAACTGGAGTTCCCGGATGAACTTTGCGCCCGACCTTGCGGCGGTCACTCACGGCATTCAGCTGGCCGTGGCACCGGTGTTTCTGCTGACTGCAGTTTCGGGAATGATCGCGGCGGTGGCGGGCCGGTTGGGCCGCATCATTGACCGCGCGCGCTTTCTGGAAAACCTGCTGGAGGCCGGCCGTGTTGACGAACCCCGAAGCGCCAGGATGTACGCCGAGTTACGCGAACTCCGGCACCGTGGCTGGCTGGTTAACGGCTGCATTGCCTTGCTGACCTTTTGTGCGATTCTGATCGGGACAACCATCATGCTGCTGTTTTTGGGGGAGACCACCGAGCTGCCGATTCTCAGAATCGCCACCGTGTGCTTCTTGTCCGGCGTGACCTGCTTTCTGCTGGCGCTCTTGTGTTTTCTGGCTGAAACGCTGCTGGCTACGCGCGTGCTCAAGTTTGGCGATTTACCCGGCGGGTAGCCTTCCCAAGCCCAGAATATCAATGAAAAGTGCCTGTAGCCCAGGTAGCACGGGCGCAAGCAGCTATTAAAAGTATAGCAGTGTGGTTGCCGGAACTACTTCAGCCGTCGCGAAGGCAAAGTCGCCTCAACCGCAGGCAAGTCCACCATCACTGGCTGGCCCGGCGTCGTGCAGCCGGTGTCGCAGCATTTGCCGGGCTGGCGGTTTTTCGTGATGGCGCGCTTCGGGTCATGCGGCGCAGCGGCCGGCGAGCCGTCTGCGCCTATGCCGCGTTCCAGGATGCGCTCGACCAGTTCCACTTTCGATCCAATCGGGTAGTTGCGGTAAATCTCCTGCTTCATGGCGGCCGGTGAGCCGCCGCCGTGCAGGCTGATCACGCTGTACCAGCCGCCCTGGTAGCCGGCCGTCAGGTCTTCAATGAAGCGGGCCGTTTCGATGCGCTGCTCGTAGGGCACGTCCGGGTTGGCGCGCAGCACCTCGGACAATTTGGCGCCGGTTTCCGGGTTGTGGTCTTCATCCGGGCCGGGCAGCGTGACGATCAGGCCGCCGCTGACGTAATGCGCAATGCGGTGCATGTCGTAAATCTTGGTGGCCAGCAGCAGCTTGCCAATGTTGGAAAACACCGGGTCGGGCATGAAGGTTTTGCTATGCGGATCGGCTTTGCCATAGACGCTCGCCGCCACGCCGCAGGCAAAAAAACTTTCTGTGATGGTGATGAGCTCGACCATCTGTTCACGCAGATGCGTTTCCTTGCCCGGATCAAACCCATTGGCCTCGCACATCAGCGCGCCGGCGCCTATCAGCAGGTCGCCAAAGCCGGCGCGCGCACCAATGCAGGTGTGGCGGTGGTGCGTGGCGTAGCTGTAGGTGAGGTGGCCCGAGTGTTCCCAAGTCCCATCATTGCCAGCGTAAAACACGTTGTCCCAAGGCACAAAAACCTTGTCAAACATCACCACGCCGGTGCTCTGGCCGTATTTGCGGCTGAACAGCGCTTCGCCGTGCTCGACCTTTTCACCGGGGCGACCTGCCGGTCGCGCGACGATGGTGATACCGGGCGCGTCAATCGGTACGGCGCAGCAGACCGCAAAGTCGGCGTCTTCGCGTCCCATGTTGCGGCAGGGCATGACCAGCAGTTCATGCACGTAAGGCGCGCCCGTGACGATGGCCTTGGTGCCGCTGATGACGATGCCACGCTGGCCGTTGTGCAGTGCGTTGCGCTCGACGACATGGACATAGCTGTCGACATTGGCCTGCTCGTGCGGGCGGCGGCTGCGATCGCCCTTGGCGTCGGTCATGGCCACGCCCAGCGTCAGGTCCTGGTCCTGCACACGGTGCAGGTAGTTGAGGAATTTCGCGGTGTGCTCGGTGCTGCCGCGCGCGTCGTCGATGCGCGCCGACACCTGGCCTATCGCATTGAGCGCGTCGTGTGTCAGGTAGCGCTGGGCGCAACCGGTTTCCTGGCACACCAGGCGCACCGCTTCGAGCTTGTTGAGCAGGTCAGCGCTGCTGGTATTGATGTGGCTGAGCCGGTTCACCAGTTTGCCGCTGCTGTTCTGCAGCGCCGTCATGACAGGCGCGTATTGCGCCTTGAGGGCGTAGTCGTAAGTCAGGGCGATGGCATTGATGCCGGGTCCAAAGCCGCGCTCGTCCACCACACTGGCGACCTGCCGGCCATCCAGAAACACGCGAGGCTTGTAGCGGCGCAGCGATTCGCGAAAGTCGTTGCCGGACATCAGCGCAGTAGCAGCAAGTGCTTGGGGTTCGGGGGCGTTCATGGCGGATCTCCTGACCGAATGTTGCCACATTAAAGCGCCACCATATTGATAGGGGTTTGCCCGTGTTGTTGACCCCCATCAAGAGATTTCTCGCTGAATCGCCAGAAGATACGTATCAAGTTACGTTGGCAGTGCGCCTGCAATTCCAACGAATGCTGCACAAACAACTAATTAATGGAGACAAGATAATGAAAACGCTTCGCTCAGGATTCATTTCTAAATTTGGCCGGGCAACTGCCTGCAGCTTGGCCGTGGCGGCCCTGGCAGCGGCAGCGCCGGCTCTTGCCGCATGGGAGCCAACCAAGCCGGTGGAGTTTGTAGTACCCGCCGGTACCGGAGGTGGCGCCGATCAGATGGCACGTCTGATCCAGGGCATTGTCATCAAGCACAAGCTGATGAAAGAGCCGCTGATTGTCGTCAACAAGTCCGGCGGCGCCGGTGCGGAAGGCTTTCTTGAGGTGAAGGGCGCGAAGGGTGATCCGCACAAGATCGTCATCACGCTGTCCAACCTGTTCACTACCCCGCTGGCGACTGGCGTGCCCTTCAACTGGCGCGACATGACGCCGGTGTCCATGATGGCGCTTGACCAGTTTGTGCTGTGGGTCAACGCCGAAAATCCCAGCAAGACCGCCAAGGACTACCTGGCTGCGGTGAAAACCGCCGGGCCCAGCAAGACCAAGATGGGAGGCACCGGTTCCAAGCAGGAAGACCAGATCCTGACCGTGGGCCTGGAGCGCGCCAGCGGTACCAAGTTCATTTACGTGCCTTTCAAAGGCGGCGGCGAAGTCGCGGTGCAACTGGTTGGCAAGCACATTGACTCGTCTGTGAACAATCCGATTGAAGCCGTTGCCCAATGGCGTGCCGGCCAGCTGCGCGCCTTGTGCGTGTTCGACGACAAACGCATGAGCTACAAAACCAAGGTGACTGACACTCTGTCGTGGTCCGATATCCCTACCTGCAAGGAATCCGGTGTGCCGACCGACTACACCATGCTGCGCGGCATCTTCATGCCCGCAGGCGTGTCCAAGGACCAGCTCGATTTCTACGTCAACTTGCTGAAAAAGGTGCGCGAGACACCCGAGTGGAAGGACTACATGGAAAAAGGTGCTTTCAACCAGACCACCATGTCCGGCGAGGAATTCGGCAAGTGGCTCGGCATCGCCGAGAACAGGCATCGCGACCTGATGAAAGAAGCCGGCTTCATCGCCAAGTAAGGAATGGTCCCGCAAGGGTTCTGCGTCTACACCTCCGGGCCGGCAATTCTTGTCGGCCCGGCCACCCAGCAACTGTTTACCCTGATTCCAGGGCTATTCAATTCAGCAGGAGTTCCTGATGGAACCAATCGAGCATTCCGGCGACGGGCAACGCACGGGCGTCGCCACCAATGTCATCGAGGCCATAGTTGCCTTTCTCATCCTGGTCTTGGGGGCTGTGGTCATTCAGGGCAGCTGGGCGCTTGGCTCGGGCTGGACCAGCGACGGCCCGGGCTCCGGCTATTTCCCGTTCTATATCGGGGTGCTGCTGTGCATTTCCGGCGCGGGCACCATGTTTCAAGCCTTGCTCGGCAAGAATAAAAACACCGAGATATTTGTCGACAGCGAGCAGCTCAGGCGCGTTTTGTCGGTGCTGCTACCGGCGCTGGTCTATGTGCTGGCAGTCCAGTTTCTGGGGTTGTACGTGGCCTCGGCCCTGTACATCGCCCTGTTCATGATCATCCTGGGCAAGTACTCCAGGATCAAGAGCGTCATCACCGCGCTGGCCGTAAACGTGCTGTTTTTCTTGATGTTCGAGGTCTGGTTCAAGGTGCCTCTGTTCAAGGGAAAACTCGACCTTTTGAGTTTTCTAGGCTACTGAGCCCGCCGATCTGCCTCTGGCCCACTGAAACTTTACCGACCGGACACTACATGGACGAATTAAACTCGCTTTTTCACGGATTCAGCGTCATCCTGACGCCGATGAACATCGTCTTGATGTTCGTGGGAATCATCCTGGGCGTGCTGATCGGGGTACTGCCCGGACTGGGTGGCGCCAATGGCGTGGCCATCTTGCTGCCGCTGACCTTCACCATGTCGCCGACCTCGGCCATCATCATGCTGTCGTGCATCTACTGGGGTGCTCTTTTCGGCGGCGCAATCACCTCAGTCCTCTTCAACATTCCGGGTGAACCCTGGTCGGTGGCCACCACCTTTGACGGTTACCCCATGGCCCAGCAAGGGCAGGCCGGCGCGGCACTGACAGCGGCGTTCACCTCGTCTTTCATTGGCGCTTTTGTCGCCGTGGTGATGATCACCTTCATGGCGCCCCTGGTCGCCAAGTTCGCGCTCAAGTTCGGTCCGCCAGAATTCTTTGCCGTCTACTTGCTGACTTTCTGCAGTTTCGTGGGCATGGGCAAGGGCTCGCCATTCAAGATACTGGCCTCCATGGCGATCGGCTTCGCCTTGGCCTCTGTGGGCATGGACACGGTCACCGGCCAGCTGCGCCTGACCTTCGGCATTCCCGACCTGATGCGAGGGTTTGACTTCTTGATCGGCGTGATCGGCCTGTTCGGCATAGGCGAGATTCTGCTGTCGATGGAGGAGGGTCTGGCCTTTTCCGGTAAAAGCGCCAAGATCAATGCCAAGGTCGTGTTTGAAACCTGGAAAAAGCTGCCACAGTACTGGATGACTTCCATCAGGAGCGCGCTGGTCGGCATCTGGATGGGCATCACCCCTGGGGGCGCTACCCCGGCGTCGTTCATGAGCTACGGCCTGGCCAAGAAAATGTCCAAAAATGGCGCCAAGTTTGGCACCGGCCAGATTGAGGGCGTGATCGCTCCTGAAACGGCGGCCCACGCCGCCGGCACCAGCGCCTTGCTGCCCATGCTCGCCCTGGGTATTCCGGGCTCGCCGACGGCTGCCGTGTTGCTCGGTGGCCTGCTGATCTGGGGCCTGCAGCCCGGGCCACTGCTGTTCGTCGAGCAAAAGGACTTTGTCTGGGGCCTGATTGCCAGCATGTACCTGGGCAACCTCGTCGGCCTCATCGTGGTGCTGACTACGGTGCCGCTGTTTGCGTCCATCCTGCGCATCCCCTTTTCCATCATCGCCCCGGTGATCGTGGTGATCTGCGCCATCGGCGCTTACACCGTCCACAATGCCATGCTGGACATCTGGTTCATGATGCTGTTTGGCGTGGTCGGCTACCTCTTCAAGAAGCTGGATTACCCGCTGGCGCCGCTGGTCCTGGCCCTGGTTTTGGGTGACAAGGCCGAAGACTCGTTCCGCCAGGCGATGCTGGTTTCGCAGGGCGAAGTCTCCATCATGTGGTCAAACCCGCTGGTCGGCAGCATCACCACGCTGGCCCTTATCCTGCTGTTGTGGCCACTCTTGGCGCGCGTGCTGGCCAAAATCCGTCCGCCCAAGCCCAAGGATTTTGCCGTTGAGCAGCCCGTAGATTAATCGAGGACAAACACGATGCCAGTAGTCGCCATCACCCATGAAATGGGTTCCCTCGCCAAGGATGTTGCCCTGCAGCTTGCCCAGTCGTCCAGTCTTGCCGTGATGCGCCATGAGGTGCTGGAGCACGTCGCCGGAAAGATGCATGTGCCCAGCAGCCTGATCAGTCGGCTGCGTGAGGGCAAGGCCGGCCTGGTGGAGCGCTTCACCACCGACCATGAACGCGTGGCGGTGTACACCGCCCAAGAGCTTTTCACGCTGGCCGAAAAGGGCAATGTCGTGTTGCGCGGCTGGGGCGCGACCTGTCTGCTGCGCCCCGTTCAGCATGTGGTGACGGTGCGGGTGACCGGCCCGTTCAAAAAGCGGGTTGAATGGCTGATGGGCAACCTGGAAACCGACGATGTGGCGTTTGCCGAAGCCGAGGTGCGCCGCAGCGACGACGCGCACGCAACCAAGATGCATGACCAGTTCGGCGTGACCTGGGGCGATCCGCTGCTTTATGACCTGGTATTGAACACCGATAGGATCTCGGTGGAAAGCTGCGTGGCGCAAATCCAGCAGCTGGCGGGCCGCCCGGAATTTCAGGAAACCGCCGAGTCGCGCGCCATGCTGGCCGATTTGGCGCTGAATGCGCGCATCCGCGCAGCGCTGAAGGACCACGACGCAACGCGCAACATCAAGATCCATATCGAATCACGTAGCGGCAGGGTGATGCTTCGCGGGATTGTGCTCAATGTGCAGGAAAGCGCGGAAGTCGCCGGGATTGTCAGCACGGTGGCCGGCGTCAGCAGCGTCGACAACCAGTTAGGCTTGATGGCCAGGTCACGGCTGTACGCCTCGACCACCGGAATTTAGATTTTGCCGCGCTGCTTCAGCCGGCTCAGCGTTTCTGCCGACAGGTTCAGATAGGACGCCAGTTCTTTCTTGGGGACGCGATCAAACAGGTCAGGATGTTTGCGCAACAGGCGATGAACTCGTCCTGGTGCATCGAGCAGGTGCAGCGTAATGGTATGCGCCATGATTTCGCTCATCAGGCTCATGACGCAGAATTCAAACGTTTTTTTGATCTCCGGATGCCGATCGAGGAAGGCCACCCACTGCTGCAGAGGTAGCTTTGCAACCTGCGCTTTGGTGACGCAAACAATGCTGTAGGGCGTTGGCGTCTTTAGGCACCACGCGGCATAACTGGTTTCCATGTCGCCTTCGGCCGCGAAGCGCAGGATCATTTCCTTGGCTTGCTGATTCGTGACCACCCGCTTCAAAATTCCCTCAAGAATGAAGTACTGCTCCATCTCATGCACGCCCTGGTGCAGCAAGACATCACCTTTATGGCAATCCACCACGATCAAATGCGGTTCGAGTTCAGCGCACTGGCTCTCACTCATATCCTTCAGTAAAAAATTTTGTCTGAGCTGGACGCGAATGATGTTTTTCCCAGGATGATTTTCAACTGAAGACATAAGTAAAAAAGAGTGGGGAAATGATCATGCAGCGACAGCTGATATCTCGAAAATTGACCGTGGTCAATGGCGGAATCTGAATCGTTTCCTATGATACCCCCGACGGTGTAAGTGACCCGTTTGGGAATACCAGCGAGGCGGAGAAATCCACCGTTGCTGTCCTTCACGGCGTACGCCCTGGATTAGCGTTTTCCCCAGGGTTATCAGTTACTGCCAGCCGCATTGATCGATCTTTTTTGAAGTCAAACGAAGAGACATTTCATCATGACAAACGACACGCAATCAAAAGAGCTGACCGACGGGTTTCATCTTGTAATCGACGCGCTGAAACTCAACGAAATCGACACGATCTTCTGTGTGCCGGGTATTCCCATCACAGATCTCACGCGCATGGCACAAGCCGAAGGCATGCGTGTCATTTCGTTCCGTCATGAGCAGCACGCCGGTAACGCCGCCGCCGCCGCAGGTTTCCTGACAAAGAAGCCCGGTATCTGCCTGACGGTATCAGCGCCGGGCTTCCTCAACGGTCTGACCGCGCTGACCAATGCGACAACGAATTGTTTCCCGATGATCCTGATCAGCGGCTCGAGCGAACGCGAGATTGTCGATCTGCAACAGGGCGATTACGAAGAAATGGACCAGCTCGCCATCGCCAAGCCCTTGTGCAAGGCGGCCTTTCGTGTCCTCCACGCTGAAGATATCGGCGTGGGCATCGCCCGTGCCATCCGGTCTGCCGTATCAGGTCGTCCCGGCGGTGTCTATCTTGACTTGCCCGCCAAATTGTTCGCGCAGACCATGGATGCCATTTCAGGCAAGAAGTCGCTGATCAAGGTCGTCGATGCGGCTCCGCGGCAGATCCCGGCACCGGACTCGGTCCGGCGTGCGCTCGACCTGCTCAAAGGTGCGAAGCGTCCGCTGATCTTGCTCGGCAAAGGGGCGGCTTACGCTCAGGCCGATGCCGACATCCGCGCGCTGGTTGAGAAATCCGGCATTCCTTACCTGCCCATGTCCATGGCCAAGGGCCTGCTACCCGACAACCACGGGCAGTGTGCATCTGCCGCACGCTCTTATGTGCTGGCCGAGGCCGACGTCGTCATGCTGGTCGGCGCCCGCCTGAACTGGCTGCTGTCACACGGCAAGGGAAAAACCTGGGCGCAGGACAAGGGTGCAAAGCAATTTATCCAGATCGACATTGCGCCAACTGAAATCGATAGCAACGTGGCCATTGAGGCGCCGCTGATAGGTGACATCGGCTCTTGCGTGTCAGCGCTCCTCGCTGGCATGGGTTCGAACTGGACCCAACCACCGGTCGAATGGACTGGCGCGATTTACGAGCGCAGAGACAAAAATGTGGCCAAGATGGCCGAGACGCTGGCTAAAAATCCGCCAGTGATGAGCTTTCAAAGCGCGCTGAATGTGATCCGCAATGTAGTCAAGGCCAACCCGGAAGCCATCGTGGTCAACGAAGGCGCCAACACGCTGGATTTCGCCCGAAGCATTGTGGACATGTACCTGCCGCGCAAGCGTCTGGACGTCGGCACCTGGGGCATCATGGGCATTGGCATGGGGTTCTCCGTTGCTGCAGCCGTGGTGACGGGCAAGCCTGTCATTGCCATTGAGGGTGACAGCGCCTTCGGCTTCAGCGGCATGGAGGTCGAAACCATCTGCCGCTATAACCTGCCGGTCTGCGTGATCGTCTTCAATAACAACGGCATTTATCGCGGCATCGACGTGAATGCATCCGGCGGCGCCGACGTGGCACCCACCGTGTTCGTCAAGAACGCTCGGTATGACAAGATGATGGAGGCCTTCGGTGGTGTCGGCGTCCACGCCACCACCCCTGCGGAACTGGCAAAGGCCCTGGAAGAGGCGGTCGCGTCCGGCAAGCCGACTTTGATCAATGCCGTCATCGATGAAACCGCTGGCACTGAAAGCGGCCGCATCACCAGCCTGAACCCGCAAAGCGCGGCGAAAAATAAATAAGTTAACCAGCGACATTAAAGGAGATATATAAATGTCAAACAAACCGCTAAACGGCATCAAGATCATCGACTTCACCCACGTTCAAGCCGGCCCTGCCTGTACCCAGATGCTGGCCTGGTTTGGTGCCGACGTGATCAAGGTCGAGCGCCCTGGCGCCGGGGACGTCACCCGCACCCAGCTGCGCGACATTCCCAATGTCGACGCGCTGTACTTCACCATGCTCAACAGCAACAAGCGTTCCCTGTCCCTGGACACGAAGAAGCCGGAGGGCAAGGCCATTCTGGAAAAGCTCATCAAAGAAAGCGATGTTTTGGTTGAGAACTTCGGACCGGGCGCGCTGGACCGGATGGGCTTTTCCTGGGAACGCATTCAGGAACTCAATCCCAAGCTGATCCTGGCCTCGGTCAAAGGCTTCAGCGACGGCCACCACTACGAAGACCTCAAGGTCTATGAGAACGTGGCTCAATGTGCTGGCGGTGCCGCCTCTACCACCGGCTGGTGGAAGGGCGAGCAAGCCGGCCCCATGATTTCTTCCGCCGCGCTGGGCGACAGCAACACCGGCATGCACCTGGCCATCGGCATCCTGACGGCCTACATCGGGCGCCTGCAGACCGGTAAGGGCCAGAAGGTGGCCGTGGCCATGCAAGATGCCGTGCTGAACCTGTGCCGCGTAAAAATGCGAGACCAGTTGCGTCTGGAAAAATTGGGTTATCTCGAAGAGTACCCGCAATACCCGCACGAGTCTTTCTCGGACGTTGTTCCGCGCGGTGGCAATGCCGGCGGCGGGGGGCAACCCGGCTGGATTTTGAAGTGCAAGGGCTGGGAAACCGACCCCAACGCTTACATCTATTTCACGGTTCAGGGCCATGCCTGGGAGCCGATCTGCGACGCGCTCGGCAAGCCCGAGTGGAAGACCGACCCGGCCTACACCACACCCAAGGCCCGCCAGCCGCACATCACCGACATCTTCGCCGCAATCGAAGACTGGCTCAAGGACAAGACCAAGTTCGAGGCCGTGGACATCTTGCGCAAGTTCGACATCCCCTGCGCGCCGGTGTTGTCCATGAAAGAACTGCTGAACGACGAGTCCTTGCGCAAGAGCGGCTCTATTGTCGAAGTGCCCCACAAGGAGCGCGGCAGTTACTTCACGGTGGGTAGCCCGATCAAGTTTTCGGACCTCAAGCCTGAGATCACCGGCTCGCCGTTGTTGGGTGAGCACACCGACGAAGTCCTGGCAGATCTGGGCTACACGCCAGAGCAGATCAAAGCACTGCACGCGGCACAGGCCGTCTAAAAAAGTCCCGACTGCCAGAGAAACGGCGCCCGACGGGTGCCGTTTTTTTTGTTTGTGATTTATGCTAGAGTCAGCCGATTTTTCGTAGAGGAGCGCATCGTGAACACTTCCATTGATTGCCGCCAGCTTGTCGCCTCCGTCGGTGACGCCATCATTGCGTCCGACGCCAGCGGCGCCATCACGCTGTGGAACCCGGGCGCCGAGCGCATGTTCGGTTATACCGAAGCCGAGGCGCTGGGCAATTCGCTGAACCTGATCACGCCCGAGCGTTTGCGCCAACGTCATTGGGACGGCTATCACAAGTCGATGGAAACCGGCACCACCAAGTACGGCAGCGACCTGCTGCGCGTTCCGGCCGTGCACAAGGACGGTCGCGCCATGTCGATCGCCTTTACCGTGGCCATGCTGTTCGATGCCGAGCACAAGGTCAGTGCCGTCGTCGCCGTCATTCGCGACGAGACTACCCGTTTCAACGACGATCGCGCGCTGCGCAAGCGGCTGACCGAATTGGAAGCCCAATTAGGCGCGGCGAAGTGACGGGTCTTATGAATATCAGGAGATTGACTTGAGCAAGGCACTTGAAGGCTACCGGATTCTCGACTTCACGCATGTGCAATCGGGCCCCACCTGCACGCAGTTGCTGGCTTGGTTCGGCGCGGATGTGATCAAGGTCGAGCGCGCTGGCGAGGGGGACGCCACGCGGGGGCAGTTGCGCGACATCCCGGATGCCGACAGCCTGTATTTCACGATGCTCAACCACAACAAGCGCTCGGTCACCGTTGATGCAAAAAAGTCCGCCGGCAAGGAAGTGCTGGAGCGGATGATCAAACAATGCGACGTGCTGGTCGAGAATTTTGCGCCCGGCGCACTCGACCGCATGGGTTTCAGTTGGGAGCGCATTCACGAACTCAACCCGCGTATGGTGGTGGCTTCAATCAAAGGTTTTGGCCCCGGTCAGTATGAGGATTGCAAGGTTTACGAGAACGTCGCGCAGTGCGCCGGCGGCTCGGCCTCGACGACCGGTTTCGACGACGGCCCGCCTATGGTCACTGGCGCGCAGATCGGCGACAGTGGGACTGGCCTGCATCTGGCGCTGGGCATTCTTGCTGCGCTGCTGCAGCGTCACAGCACCGGCCGCGGCCAGAAGGTACTGGCGCCTATGCAGGACGCGGTGCTTAACCTGTGCCGCGTCAAGCTGCGCGATCAGCAGCGCCTGGAGCGTACCGGCACGATGCACGAGTACCCGCAATACCCCGACGGCAAGTTCGGCGACGCCGTGCCGCGCGCCGGCAATGCCTCGGGCGGCGGCCAGCCGGGTTCCATCCTGAAATGCAAGGGTTGGGAAACCGATCCCAATGCCTACATCTACTTCATTACCCAGGCGGCCGCCTGGCCGGCAGTGTGCCGCGTGATTGGCGAGGAAGGCTGGATCACTGACGAAGCCTTCGCTACCCCGGCAGTGCGGCTGTTGCACCTCAAACCCATCTTCGCGCGCATCGAGCGGTGGACGATGACCAAGGACAAGATCGAGGCGATGGAGATACTGAACCAGTACGACATCCCCTGCGGCCCGATCCTGTCAATGAAAGAGATCGCTGAGGACGCTTCGCTGCGCGCCAGCGGCACCATTGTCGAGGTCGACCACCCGGTGCGTGGCAAGTATCTGACAGTGGGCAACCCCATCAAGATGTCAGACAGCACGACGGAAGTGACGCGCTCGCCGCTGTTGGGAGAGCACACCGTCGAGGTGCTGGAACAACTTGGCTACACACCGGCGCAGATCGACGCGCTGCGTGAACAGCGCGTGATTTGAGTATTCACCAGTATTTTCAAACTGCTTTCTGCCCGGCCCTAAGCAACAGACCGCATCGCCGCCTAATTCGCTGACCCAGACCTGGTCGCGTTCGTCCACTCATACCGCATAGGGGCGCGGTGTGCTTCCCGGCGCTTTCGAGCTGCGCCAGCGCTTGCCAAGCGGGTTATGCATTGAGAGATTGCCACTTAGCCATTCAGCGACCCGGATGCGGCCCTGGCTGTCACTCCAGACGCGGCGCGCGCCTTGGTATTTGATGCCGTAAGGCCCGCGTCCACGCGGCGAGTCCTTGAGTGGGGCAATCGTCCGTCATCCGCCTTGCATCCGATTCGTAGATAAAATAATGCCTATAGACCAATAGGGATGGGCGCTAGCAGCTATTAAAAATATAGCAGATCCTTGCTCCGTTTTGGTTTAGATCAAAGTTAGCCTGCACTGAAAAGGGCGGTGACGCGCGGGTCGCGCCCGCCACTTTTAGCTGCGCAAAAAATCTCATGCACTCCGTGCACGACCGCCTTTTTCAGCCCAAGTCCGGGTCCAGCGTATCTGCATCAAGCGCAGCATCGCCAGCATCACCAGCGCCAGGCAGGCGAAGAACACAAAGCCCCAGGCGTAGCTGCCGGCGTATTGGCGCGACAGGCCCATCGTGCTGGGCACCAGGCCGCCACCCAAGGCGCCGACCTCACCAATCATCGAGCCCGCCACGGCCGTGGCCAGCGGCCAGCGTAGCGGTACCAGCTGGAAAAGGGCGCCGTTACCGGCCCCCAGCGCCGCAAAGCAGGCCATCACCAGCAGCGTGGTGGCTACCAGCGAGCCGCCCGCCAGGCCGCACAGCGTAAGCGTGACAGCTACCGTCAACAACACCACGGTGAGCGTGTTGATTCCGCCCCAGCGGTCTGAAATCCAGCCGCCAAAGACGCGCAGGGCTGCGCCCATGAAGGCCGCCAGCATGGTGAGCTGGCCGGCCTGCACCTTGCTGACGGCGAACTGGTCGTAGTAATAAGTCGGCAAAAAAGTCGCCAGGCCGATGAAGCCGCCGAACGTCACCGCGTAGATCAGGCTGAAGGCCCAGCCGTCTTTCTCGAACAAGCAGGCGACATGCTCGCGAAAGGATGCGTGTTTGTCCAGATCGGGTGGCTCCCTGGCAAAGATGATCATCACGACCATGGGAATGCTGATGGCGGCTGCCGCAAAGCCATAGACCGTGATCCAGCCGAAAGTCTGCGCCAGCGGCGGCGCGATCAACACCGAGATGGCCGTGCCGACGTTGCCGGCGCCCACCAGGCCCATCGCCAGCCCCTTGTTTTTGGGCGGGAACGAGCCCGAACCGAGCGACAGCGCAACGCCGAAGCTGGCGCCCGCAATGCCGAGCAACACGCCCATCGCCAGCAGGTCGTTGAAGCTCTTGACGAAAAAGAAGCCGAACAGCATGGCCACGGCAATCAGGCCCATCTCGACCAGCGTGGCATTTTTGCGGCCAATGTATTGCGACAAAATCCCCAGCGGAAAACGCATCAGCGCTCCGGCAATGATCGGAATCGAAAGCATCAACCCTTTTTGCGCCGGGCTGAGGTTGAAGGTTTCGGAAATAAAGGGCGCCATGGCCCCGTTGAGCACCCAAATGCAGCACGAAAATGAAAAATACAAAAACGCAGCGAACAGGGTGGGGGAGTGCCCTGATTTGAGGAATGTTTTGAAGAAGTTCACTAGGACGGTGCTTGCGTTGAGGTGGGAAGAACGATTTGCACCTAAGTACTGCAACATCTGGGCCAGCTATGGTGCGTCGCACCAAATCCGTTCATGGCTTCGTGCTGAGCTGCATGGTCGGCGACGTGCCGGCCGGTGCTGCAACCACGGCGCGATAGGAGTGGTGTTGGGGCACTGGCCGTTGAGGCGTCGTCGCCCGCTTCGCGTGGGCTCGCCGGGCCATACTTGTGAGGCGGCGCATCGATTTGATGTTGCTATCAAAGTGAGAGCTGCTAGCGCCCGTAAATAATGGGCTAGCGCCTGATTTTTCACCTAAACCAGGTGGACGCGAGCGGCGCGATCTTGCCGGTCAGCGTTGTTGTGATGGATGTGTTGTTGGGGGCGAGCCATGTGCTGGCCCGCCTGCAATTGTGTTGGGGACCGGGCGGTAAGCCCCGGCTGGCAAGGCCTTGATTACTTTGCCAGCACAGCCAGCTAATTTGCCCGGGCGATGAGAAACTGCAGGACTGCAGCGCCTCACCGCCCGGATATCGCTATTACAGGCGGCCGGTAGGCGTGTTGTCAGCTTGGCGGGCGCGACCGGCAGCATCATAGGCACCGCGGACACGGCCAGGTGCGTCTTCAGCGGCGCGAGGCTGGCGGGCATAACCAGGTGCGTCTTCAGCGGCGCGAGGCTGGCGGGCGTAACCAGGTGCGTCTTCAGCGGCGCGGGGCTGGCGGGCATAACCAGGTGCGTCTTCAGCGGCGCGAGGCTGGCGGGCGTAACCAGGTGCGTCCTCAGCGGCGCGGGGCTGGCGGGCGTAACCAGGTGCGTCCTCAGCGGCGCGGGGCTGGCGGGCGTAACCAGGTGCGTCGTCAGCGCCACGTACATGACCAGGCGCGTCATCGGTACCGCGACTACGCGTGCGACCGCTTACCGAATCGTCAGCACTGCGGCCACGGCTTCCTACAGAATTGTCTGAGCTGCGGCCTCGGCTGTTGTCACTGGCGCTTGCGCCGCCACGGCTGTCCGAGCCACTGTTCGCGGATTTGCCGCCGCCTGAATTGGAGTTACCTGCAGAGTTGCCGCCATTGGACGAGCCGCCGGCCGAGTTGCCGCTGCTAGATCCGCCACCGGAGTTGCTGCTGCTAGATCCGCCACCGGAGTTGCTGCTGCTAGATCCGCCACCGGAGTTGCCGCTGCTAGATCCGCCACCGGAATTGCCGCTGCTAGATCCTCCTCCGGAGTTGCCGCCGCCCGAACTGCCACCACCGCCGCTACCCGAGCCGCCGCCGCCGCTACCCGAGCCTCCACCGCCGTCACCGCCGCGAGCCATGACCGGCGTTGCGACCAAACCAACTGCTACCACCGTTGCTATTGCCACTGCAATTTTTCTGAGGTTGAACATGAAAGATTCTCCTGAATAAAAAGTTTGAAAAACCACCAGAAACATAAAAAAGTCAATCCTGGTCGATTGAAGCAAGCGCTGGCCGAAAAGCCGGTTTGCGTTCGCCATCTCTTCTTTTGCTCCGCGTTTGTGTGTGATTATTTCCCACGCACACTTCGAATGTATTCGAAAAAAACACTACGTCAAGAATATTTGTGTAACTATTTCCCACAGATTAATTTTGCAGCCTGTAATTAAAGCGATCTGCAAAGTCGGTCTTCGCTTGCACGCTGACTTGCTGGCAGCTGCCGGCCCTGTCGCCAAACAAACTTTTTCAGTTCAGAAGAGCCGCCGCTTAACACGCCCAGCAAAGCGTTATTGCTATAATTTCAATAGCTGCTTGCGCAACAGATATGGGAACTCGCGCTGTTTTGTAGTTAAAATAAATTTGTTGTGCACTGCCGCTGAAGTTCGGACGCATAGGTGCTTGCTCCGCAGCGAGATAGCCGGTCATTTCAAGGGAATTCATGGGGTGAATTGCACGGCAGGCAATGTACGTGGAATATTTTCCCACGTCATGTGATATAGTGAGTTAACACAAGGCCATTTATCCAAATGCTGACTCCGCAAACTCCCGCCACCACGCCTTCGCCGGCGCTCGTTCTGGCCTTGCGTCGTGTGTTGCGCCCGATGGTCAGGTTGATGCTCGCGCGCGGCATCACTTACCCCTACCTTGCCGATCTGCTAAAAGCACTTTTTGTGGACGTGTCCGACAAGGATTTCCGACTGGACCAGAAACTACCGACCGACAGCCGCGTCAGCCTGGTGTCGGGCGTGCATCGCAAAGAGGTCAATCGGCTGCGCCAGGAAATGGCCTCTGACGCCGAAATCGTGCCCTCTGTGGTGTCGCTGGGCGCGCAACTGGTGGCCGTCTGGCTGGGGTCTGTCCAGTATCTGGATGAAAACAACCGGCCCAAGCCGCTGACGCGGTTTGTCAGCGAAGGCGGAAGTATGTCGTTCGAGGCATTGGTTGCCGGCGTCAACAGCGACATCCGGCCGCGCGTCGTGCTTGACGAGTGGCTGCGCCTGGGGGTGGTGCGTTTCGACGAAGCGCACCGCGTCTGCCTGAATGTTGAAGCCTTTATTCCAGCTGAAGGCTTCGATGAAAAAGCCTACTACTTTGGCCACAACCTGCACGACCACGCGGCCGCAGCGGCGCACAACCTGATTGGCGCCGGCAAGCCGTTTCTTGAGCGAACCGTGCATTACGACGCGCTGAGCGCCAACTCGGTGGCGGCACTGGCCGCGCAGTCGGGGCAGGTCGGCATGGAAGCTCTGTTGGCTATCAACAAGAGCGCCATGGCGCTGGAAGCGGCCGACGCGAGCAGCAGCGCGCCGCGCCAGCGCATGACCTTTGGCATTTACTTTTATGCTGAGCCGGCGACGCCTGCCAAAGACGAATTACCAACCGCAGGGCAGGCATTAAGGAACGCGCCGTGAATTCCAACTCTCACTCCTTGCCGCAGGGTGTCATGCGATATTCAGTGACAGCGCTGGTCGCTGCAGTCATTTTCTGCTCGCCCGTGCAGGCGCAAAACATGTGCGACTCCCAAGCGTCGCTGGTCAACCCGGCAGCGGCCTTATCTCCTGGTTTCGGCGGCACCGGTGCGCCGCGTACCGACGTCATCACGGGGCAAACCGGCGGCATTGGCGGCACCGGCATCAGCAACGGCGGCATGGGCGGCACTGGTGCGCCGCGTGATGAGGCTGTCGCGGGCCGTCCCGGCGTCGGCGGTTCAGGTATCAGCAGCGGCGGTATGGGTGGTACTGGTGCGCCGCGTGACGAGGCGGTCGCGGGACGCCCCGGTATTGGTGGTTCGGGTATTAGTAGCGGCGGCATGGGAGGCACTGGCGCGCGGCGTGACGAAGCAGTGGCGGGAGGTCGCCCGGGCATTGGTGGTACCGGCATCCGCAACGGCGTTACGGGCGGCATGGGCGGCACCGGCATCGTCGGTGTGATCACCGGGTTTGCCAGCATTTGTGTCAACGGGCTGGAAGTCCAGTATGACGCCAGCACCCCAGTGTTCGCCGATGGCCGCGGTGCCACGGCGGGCGAACTGGCGGTGGGCCAAGTGGTTGCGGTGCGGGCCGCAGGCGCGGGGGCGCAACTCTCGGCGAGCAACATCGCCGTGATTCATGTCGTCGTCGGTCCGGTCAGTCGGGCTGATGCAGCCACGGGCCAGCTCGAACTGCTGGGCCAATCGGTGCGTGTCAACAATCCCGGCGATCTGTCCAACCTGAAACCGGGTGACTGGGTACAGGTGAGCGGGTACAGGCTGGCGTCGGGTGAGGTGGCGGCGTCGCGCGTTGAGCCGACTGCCGCGCGGGCGCGGGCGCAGATCAGCGGGCAGATCGGCGAGGTCGATGTTGGTGGCTTCACGCTGCACGGTACCCGCGTTGGTCTGGGTAACCTGAGCTTGCCGGGCGGCGCGGTAACGGGCTCCGAAGTGGTGGTGCGCGGCAGCTGGACCGGCACCCGACTGCTCGCCCAGGCGATTGAGCTTGAACCGACGCGCCAGAGTGTGGGCCGTGTCGACAACGTGGTTCTGGAAGGTTACGTGCATGCCTTGAGCGGGAGCGAACTTAGCCTGGGCAGCAACCTGATGACGTTGGCGCCCAACGTGCAGATTTCGGGCCCCAGTGGCAGTCCGCTGGCGATTGATCAGCGGGTCCAGGTCAGGGGCCGGGTCGGTGCGGATCAGCGCATCACGGTGGATCGGGTTGATGTCAGGGGCGGTGGATCCGGCTCGGGCGCGGACGGTGCGAGCAGCGGCAGAAGCAGTACCTCGAGCAGCGGTAAGGGGAGCAGTTCGGACAGTTCGGACGGCAGCCGCGGCAAAGGCAGCTCGGGCGGCGACGATGGCTCGGGCTCGAAGTCCGGCTCCGGCTCCGGCTCCGGCTCGTCCGGCAGCGGTTCATCGGGATCGTCAGGCAAAGGTTCCTCTGGCAGCGGTTCATCGGGATCGTCCGGCAGTGGTTCCGGTAGCGGTTCGTCGGGATCGTCCGGCAGTGGTTCCGGTAGCGGTTCGTCGGGATCGTCCGGCAGTGGTTCCGGTAGCGGTTCATCGGGATCATCAGGCAGTGGTTCCAGTAGCGGTTCATCGGGATCATCAGGCAGTGGTTCCGGCAGCGGTTCGTCGGGATCGTCCGGCAGTGGTTCCTCCGGTGGTGGTTCGTCGGGTAGCGGCGGTTCATCGGGCGGCAGCGGCAGCGGCGGAGGTGGCGGAGGCAAGCGGTGACCGTCTGCATCGCTCCCAACCATGAACCATGGCGCGACTCCGCCCGGCACTGTCCGCGTCTGGTGCTATTCTGGTAATGAAATACGCCCCTGGTGCATGAGCCACGGAAACTGTTTGCTACGTTTTTGATGGCACACAAAATGCCGGAGGGTGCGCCCTAACGCGCGGCAAGGCGGCCAGCGCCGGCAATGACTCCGGCTCCCAGCCCTTCAGGCCGTCAGCTTTTCCACATGCGCCTGGCGCGTGTACAAAAAGTCCATGACCGCCTTGCGGTAGTGCTGGTAGGGCGCACTTTCCGCCAGCGCGACGCGATTGCGTGGACGCGGCAGCTGCACAGTCAGCACTTCGCCAATCGTGGCCGACGGGCCGTTGGTCATCATCACGATGCGGTCGCTCAGCAGCACCGCTTCGTCCACATCGTGCGTCACCATCACGACCGTGCTTTGCGTGTTGGCGACGATCTGCAAGAGCTCGTCCTGCAGCTTGGCGCGCGTCAGCGCATCGAGCGCGCCGAAGGGCTCGTCAAGCAGCAACACCTTGGGCTCCATCGCCAGGGCGCGCGCAATGCCGACGCGCTGCTTCATGCCGCCCGAAATCTCGCCCGGACGTTTCTGCGCCGCCGCGCTCAAGCCGACCATGGCCAGCACCGCATCGGTGCGCGCCTTGAGCTGGGCCTTGTTTTCCGTTGCGGAAAACACCCGTTCCACCGCGAGATAGACGTTTTCAAAACAGGTTAGCCAGGGCAATAGCGAATGGTTCTGAAACACCACGGCGCGCTCCGGGCCGGGTCCAGCGATTTCGCGGTTGGCGCACAGCAGCACGCCCTGGGTAGGCATGCTCAAGCCGGCCAGCAGGTTGAGCAGCGTCGATTTGCCGCAGCCCGAATGGCCGATCAGCGCAACAAATTCGCCCTTGGCAACCGTGAGGTTGATGTTTTGCAGCGCGCAGAACGGCCCGTTCTTGGTCTTGAAGGTTTGCTCGACGCCTTGGATGTTGATGTACCTGGCGTTGACTGGGTTGTGCATGGAGGTCTTCATGGTTGTGTTCCCCGGTTGATTGGGTCCAGGTCAGTTCTTGACTTCTTCAAACGTAAACGCCGTGGCCAGCCGGATCAGCGCGTATTCCAGCACCAGTCCGACGACGCCAATCACGAAAATCGCGATGATGATGTTCTTGACGTTGAGGTTGTTCCACTCGTCCCAGACCCAGAAGCCGATGCCGACGCCGCCTGTCAGCATTTCGGCCGCCACAATCACTAGCCAGGCGGTGCCTACGGCCAGCCGCACGCCAGTCAGCATGTAGGGCAGCACGGCGGGGAAGAGGATTTTGGTGACGATCTTCCACTCGCTCAGATTGAGCACGCGCGCCACGTTCATGTAGTCCTGCGGCACCCGCTGCACGCCGACGGCGGTGTTGATGATCATGGGCCAGATCGAGCAGATGAAGATGGTCCAGATGGCGGCCGGGTTGGCGCCCTTGAACACCAGCAGGCCAATCGGCAGCCAGGCCAGCGGCGACACCGGGCGCAGCAGGCTGATCAGCGGGTTGAACATGCGGCCCAAAAAGGTGAAGCGGCCAATCAGGAAACCGACCGGAATGCCGACGATGGCCGCCAGGCCAAAGCCCAGCGCCACGCGTTTCAGCGACGAAAGAATGTTCCAGCCAATGCCCTGGTCATTGGGCCCCTGGCTGTAAAACGGGTTGCTGAAGATCTGCACCGCTTGCCAGAACGTGTCCCTGGGCGAGGGGATACTGGCGGCCGTGCCCAGGGAAACCAGTTCCCAGAGCAGCGCCAGCAGGCCCAGGCCCAGCAGCGGCGGCAGCAGGCGTTGCCAGATAAAGGTGCTGTCCCAGGGCCGACGTGCCGCCGCTGCAGCAGCGGCCGCCTGCGTCGTCGTCTGGGTGCTGCTTTTACCATCATTCAGGCCTGCAGCCCCCGTTTCAAGGGCGCTGCTAGCTATTAAATGTGTAGCATCTCGGGGGCTGCTGCGGCTTGTGGGCAGGGCGGAACTGCGCGGGGAATGGGCTACGGCACTGACCATGGTGGCACCTCTTCAAGTGGCTATTCAGGTGGAAGTTCAAGTGAGAGTTCGGCAGGCTCAGGCGTGAACCTTGAAGCTGTCGGCATACTTTTTGGGCTCCTTGCCGTCCCAGACCGTGCCGTCCATCAGCTTGCTGCTGCGCATCGCGTCCTTGGGTACGCTCACCTTGGCGGCGCTGGCGGCCTGCTTGTAAATGTCGATCTGGTTGATCTGTTTGGCCACGGCCAGATAGTCGGGGTGCTCCTTCAGCAGGCCCCAGCGCTTGTGCTGCGTTAAAAACCACATGCCGTCGGACAAGTAGGGGAAGTTGACCGCGCCGTCGCCTGAGAACTTCATGTGGTTCGGGTCGTCCCAGGTCTTGGCAAGTGAGCCGCTCAGGCCGTTCTGGTAACGCCCCAGAATGCGCTGGTTGATGGCGTCCACGCTGGTGTTGACATAGCTCTTGTTGGCAATGGTTTCGGCCATCTTGTTCTTGTTGGCCAGGCTGGCATCAATCCATTTGCCTGCCTCCAGAATGGCGGCAGTGACGGCACGCGCCGTGTTGGGATACTCCTTGACGAAGGCGGCGGTCGTGCCCAACACTTTTTCCGGATGGTCTTTCCAGATGTCTTGCGTGGTGATGGCGGTCACGCCGATGCCGTCCATGATGGCGCGCTGGCCCCAAGGCTCTCCGACGCAAAAGCCGTCCATATTGCCGACGCGCATGTTAGCCACCATTTGCGGCGGCGGCACGGTGATGACTTTGGCGTCTTTCATAGGGTTGACGCCGTTGGCGGCCAGCCAGTAGTAAAGCCACATGGCGTGCGTGCCGGTGGGGAAGGTCTGCGCAAAGGTGTAGTCGCGCTTGTCGGAAGCCATCAGTTTGGCCAGGCCCGCGCCGTCAACTCCGCCCTTGTCGGCAATTTTCTTGCTCAGGGTGATGGCCTGGCCGTTGTTGTTCAGCGTCATCAAGACGGCCATGTCTTTCTTGGGGCCGGCCGTGCCCAGGTGCACGCCGTAGACCAGGCCGTAGAGCACATGGGCAAAGTCAAGTTCGCCATTGACCAGCTTGTCGCGCACGCCGGCCCAGCTGGCTTCTTTGGTCGGAATGATGGTGACGCCGTATTTCTTGTCTATGCCTAGCACCGACGCCATCACCACCGAGGCGCAATCGGTCAGCGGAATGAAGCCGATCCGCACTTCCTTCTTTTCCGGCGCGTCTGAGCCCTGGGCGTACACGGCGGCACGTAGCGCGGGGTTGATACCGACGGCACCGACGGTGGCAGCTTGCAGAACGGTACGGCGTGTCAACGAGGATCTAAGCAGGTCTGTCATGGCGTTGGCTCCGAAAAAAGAAAACTGAAAACAAAAAAGGCGCTCGACCTGGGTCACTTTGAAGTCGTGATTGCCCGGTGCGAACGCCGTTGTTCCTGGAGGCCTTTCGCTTCGCCGTTGAAGTGAACTGCCTCTTGGCTCACTCAGTGCAATACCTGTGCCAAGCAACCGGGGATTGAGGAAATGGCCAAAAAAAATGATTAAATGTGCCTCTAGCCCAATAGAGACGGGCGCAAGTAGCTATCAAAAAAATAGCAACGCGGAAGGCTGAATTGTCTGAATTTGGAAGCGTCCAAAAGGCTACGGACGCACGGCCAGACGCACCGTAGTTGTGCGGTGCACCATTTCAGCGTCGAACCGAAACGGTAGCAAGCCAGCTCAGCCCAGCAGATCGGCGGCGTCCAGCATGCGCTGCGCCACTTCGCCAAGCCGCAGGCCCTTGTCCATCGCGGCCTTTCGCAGCCTGGCGTAGGCCGCCGCCTCATCGAGGTTTTGCCGCTGCATCAGCAGGCTTTTGGCGCGGTCTATGACCTTGCGGTCCTGCAACTCGGTTTTGGCACTGGCCAGTTCGCTGCGCAGGTCTTGTTCGTGCTCAAAGCGCGCCATGGCCACATCCAGAATCGGACGTATGCGCTCGGGCGACAGGCCGGCCACGATATAGGCCGAAACGCCCGCTGCCACGGCAGCCCTGACGTGGCTGGTGTCGCTGTCATTGGTAAAAAGCACAATTGGTCGCCGTGCCTCGCGGGTCGCCATCACCACATGCTCCAGCGCGTCTCTGGCTTCGCTCTCCGCGTCCACGATGATCATGTCGGGCTGCAACTGGGCGAGACGTTCGGAGAGAAAAGTGTCCACCGGCAACACCGCGACGATGTTGTAGCCGTTTTCCAGCAAGCCAATGCGCAGCTTGCGCGAGCGTTCGGCCAGCGCGCTTGCCGGGGCGTCGTCAGCTGCCGCGTCCACCAGATCGGGGGCAATCACGACAAGGCGCAGGGACTGGGAGGAAGTCATGCGCCATCGATGCAAGATTTGAGCCAAATATTTGGGACAGGTAGGTGCGGCGCGCCCTCTCGCAGCATGGCAGCGCCGAATGCCAACAATGCTATAACCCTTGCGTACGGAGAACCGCGCGACCCAATGAATCGGCGGCCATGAAAAAGAGTGCCAGGCAAGATACCCCGCGCAGTTATTCCCCACTCTGGGGAACTCGCCATCAACAACAACTTCCAAGCTCACATGAAGCCCTTGACCACCTTGTCCATCAAGTCCCTGTTCGTCCCGCTTGTTTGCCTGACCCTGGTGTCCTGCGGTGGAGGAGGAGGGGGCGACGGCCCGAATGCTGCCCCTGAGCCTGCACTGGCAGGCGCGCTCACGCCAGAGTGCGGCGGGGGCAGTTGCGCAGCCGTCAACGCCAATACCTACAGCGGCTCTGGCATTGGCGTCTGGCGCTTCAACAACACCTCAGGCGCCGACGTCAGGTTCAATGTCGACATCGCCGGCGTGCCGGCCGGAAAAACCGCCACGCTGGTTTTTTCCAATGGCTCGCAGGCGACGGCGAGCCCGCCCTCGTCGGGCGTGCTTGCATCGCCGGTCACGCCTGCGTTGGCACCTGCATCAGCGGGCGCCGAGGCCGCTAGTTTTGCCGGCGCAGCGGCCAAGCCAGCCGGTCACGACGATGCACACACGCAAATGCTGGATAAAAACCGCGCGGTGGCAAGCGGGCTTATACGGTCGCGCACCACCACCCACGCGTCCAGCGACCTGGCCAGCAGCTTGCCCGGCGTGGCGCGGTTGTCGTTTTCTCCGGCGGTGGGAACGAACAAAAGCTGGATCGACAACTTTCCGGCAACGCCTGTTTCCTACCCAACCAGCGCGCAGTTTGTGTGCGCCTTGCCGACCGGTCGCAAGGTGGTGTGGTGGGTCGATCCGAACATCGTAGCGTCGGGAAAATTCACCCAGCCTGCGTTGGATGTCGCACTGAAAGCCATGCAGGATTCGTACTGCGGCCCTTCCGGTAGTGGTGGAGGCCTGGCACAACTTACCGCGCCCGCGCTGCTTAATGACGTTTGGGGTTCTGCCGCGTCTAGGTTCATTGACGTCATTCAAGACACGCCTTCCCTGCAAGACGTCAATGTCGTGCTGCTCAATGTCCCCCCCAACATCGGCTGGGCGGGCTATTTCTTTGCCGGCAACAACCTGCTTAAAACTTCTCGCGCCAGTTCAAACGAAGCGCTCGCGTTTTTTGTCAACGCTGACCAATTGAAAATCGACCTTAATTTCACGACGTCCACACTCCTGCATGAATCCACCCACATGGTGAACTTTTACCAGCGTGCGGTGGTGCGTGGCGTTGCCCACGACACCTGGCTGGAAGAGACTGCAGCGATGATGACAGAGGACATCGTGGCACCTGCAGTCATTGTTGGCGGCTACAACAAAATCATGAGCGTTCGGCTACCGGCCTATCTGAAGGCCGGAGGCAATGTCAGCTACCTCAATTGGCCGACGGCGCTGCTGGACTCCTCACCGCACTACGGGTTGGGCGGCGGGTTTGGCGCTTTCCTCAATCGCCGCTACGGTCTGGTTATTTACCAGCAACTGATCACGTCCTGCAGTGACGCGCCCGCCACTGCCTCGGCGCCGGCGCGGACCAGCTATGACTGTCTGGATGGATTAATCAAGGCCAATGGAGGCGCGGGCTTTAGCGATGAATTTTCCCGTTTTGGCGCGACCGTTTTTGGCCAGCTTCCCGCTGCTGGTGCACCCGCTGGCTATGGCTACCCCAGTGTGAAGGCAGGCGGTTATACGCTGCAAGCCAATGACCTTTCGGCTTCAGGCCCGCGGCCGCCTGCCGCACTTGCCTCGGGCTACACCGCAACATCCCAAACCTACCAGCGCGACACCATCGCCGCCGGAAAAACCAGCTACGTCCGCAATGGCGTGCTGGTGCCGGCCCGCACCACGCTGACGCTGGTCATCCAATGAAAGCGCCAGCGTTTTCTGCGCGTGCTGTGGCCGGCCTGCACTGCCTGCTGCTAGTCTCGGCGCTGGTGCTGACCGCCTGTGGCAACGGTGCCGGCAAGCCGAGCCGCGACAGTGCCGATGTCAGCGTCTCAGGCCATTTAACGCTGAAAGGTTCGCAGCCGGGCGCCTGGTGGGCGGTGACGGACGATAAGGGGCGCGTCTGGAAGATCGCCTCACCAACCCCGGAGCAGGTCGCGACCTTTCAGCAGGCGCAAAACCATCGCGTCAGCATTGAGGGACGTCGCCAAGCGAAGTACCTGAGCTTCGAGCAAATCCAGCCTTCCCGGGTCGTCGTAGCGCCTTGAAGTTGCACCGCACACTTGGGCGGTGTTGCGGCCAGAGCAATGCGCTGCAGATTCTGCCAACAATCCAAACCTTACACTTGCCGCATGCTTGTACTGGGAATTGAATCGAGTTGCGACGAAACGGGTGTGGCGCTGGTGGACACCGCCTGCGGCGCGGTGCCGCGCCTGCTGGCGCACGCCTTGTACAGCCAGATCGTCATGCACCAAGCCTACGGCGGCGTGGTGCCCGAACTGGCCAGCCGCGACCATATCCGGCGTGTGCTGCCGCTGACGCAGGAGGTGATGGCGCAGGCGCAGCGCGCGCTGGGCCAAGTCGATTTGATCGCCTATACCCGCGGGCCCGGCCTGGCGGGCGCGCTGCTGGTGGGCGCGGGCGTGGCCTGCGCGCTGGCCGCTGCGCTGGGCAAGCCGGTGCTGGGCATGCACCATCTGGAGGGCCATCTGCTGTCGCCTTTTCTGAGCGCCGACCCGCCGGAGTTTCCGTTTGTGGCGCTGCTGGTCTCAGGCGGCCATACCCAGTTGATGCGGGTTGACCGGGTGGGCAGCTACGAATTGCTGGGCGAAACCATTGACGACGCCGCCGGCGAGGCCTTTGACAAATCGGCCAAGCTGATGGGCTTGCCTTATCCCGGTGGGCCGCATCTGGCCAAACTGGCGCTGCAGGGTGACGGCGCGGCTTTCAAGCTGCCGCGCCCGCTGCTGCACAACGGCAACCTGGATTTTTCTTTTGCCGGCCTGAAAACCGCAGTGCTGACGCAGGCTAAAAAACTCGGGCTTGAACTGGAAAGCCGCAAGGCCGACCTGGCGGCCTCCGCGCAGGCGGCCATCGTCGAGGTGCTGGTTAAAAAATCATTGAGCGCCATGGCGCAGACCGGACTGAAGCGACTGGTGGTGGCGGGCGGTGTGGGCGCCAATGCCTTGCTGCGCAGCCAGCTCAACGCCGGCTGCCAGCAGCGCGGTGTGCGCGTGCATTACCCCGAGCTGGAATTTTGCACCGACAACGGCGCCATGATTGCCCTGGCCGCGGGCATGCGCCTGCAGGCGGGGCTAGTGAAATTGGACAAGCCGCAGCGCGGCTACACTTTTGATGTGAGGCCGCGCTGGAATCTTGCTGAACTGCAAGCTGAACCGGCCTTTGCCGGTTGATCTGCTGTTCGCCTGCTTGATTCAATCTCTATTCAACAACAAGCTGGCTGACGTTGCTGACTGGTATTTTCTTGCCAAGGCTGAGCGTCAACACCCCGTTTTCGAGTTTGGCGCTGCTGCTCGCCACGTCAATCTCCAGCGGAAAACGCCAGGCCGCTTTGACACTGCGGGCGGCGTCAGCCTTGCTGGACACGCGCACCACGTCGCCTTCAATGCCGATGTCCAACTGCTCTTTGGCAATGCCGGGAACATCAAGTTGCAGGCTGTAGGTTTTCTCCAAGTCTTGCACTTCAGCGGGCTGGGCCGCGCCGGTACCGGCGAGAGAAGAGACGGTGTCGCTGAGAAATTTTTGAAGGGCCTGATGGCTTGCGGCGGGCGCGTAGCTGCCGTTAAAACTGCGGGCAGGGCGGGTCGCGACTGAATAAAACATGGTTGTTTCCTTGATGGGTGAACAAGGGGAAAAGCTAAATTAAACGGCTGCGTTAAACCGCTGCTTCCCCTAAGATGCGCGGCGCTCACCGTGATTGCCGCTTGCACCTCAGTTAAGTGTGCGAACGATTTATTCAAGTGAAAAGAAGGATGGATTTGGAATGTATTTTTTAATGCGAAAGCTCTTGAAACCTGCGCTGCTGGCCCTAGGCCTGGGCGCCGCGCTGGCCGCAGCGGCGCAGCCGGCAACCCAGCCCATCCTTTCACCTCTTCCACCCCTTCGTATTGCGCTGATTGAAAGCCTGTCCGGGCCGTTTGCCAACACCGGTGAAGCCGTGTTTCGCAACCTCGTCTGGGCGAGCGAACGTGTCAATGCGCGCGGTGGCGTCAAACTCAAGGCCGGTGCGCGCGAACTGCTGGTTGAGCGCTATGACAGCAAAGGCCAGGCCGAGGACGCGCTGGCGGCACTGCGCTCAGCAATTGACGATGGCGTGACGGTGATTGCCCAAGGCAATTCGTCGGCCGTTGCAGCGGTGCTAATCGATGCCATCAACAAACACAACGAGCGCGAGCCAGGCAAGCGCGTGCTGTTCCTCAATTATTCGGCGGTCGATCCCATCTTGACGAATGAAAAATGCAGTTACTGGCATTTCCGTTTTGACGCCCATGCCGACATGCGCATGGCCGCGCTGATGGAGGTGCTGAAAGACGACAAGGCCGTCAAAAAGGTTTACCTGATTGGCCAGGACTACAGCTTTGGCCAGGCCGTGCTGAAGGAGGCGCGCAAACAGCTAGGCGCGCAGCGGCCTGACGTGCAAATCGTCGGTGACGAGCTGCACGCGATGGGCCGCGTCAAGGACTTCATTCCCTATGCCGTGAAAATCAAGGCCAGCGGCGCGCAGGCGGTGCTGACAGGCAACTGGGGCAACGATTTGACACTGTTGATCAAGGCGGCGAAAGAGGTCGGCTACGAAGGCAAGTTCTACACGTTTTACGGCAATGCGCTGGGCGTGCCGGCCGCACTGGGCGATGCCGGCGTCAACAAGGTGATCGCGGTGGCCGAGTGGTTTCCCAATGCTGACGGCGTGCCATCGGAGACCTTCTATCAATCGTTCCGCCAGCGCTTTCCCAAGCCGCAGGACGACTACGTGCACATGCGCATGCAGCTGATGATTGAAGCGCTGGCGCAAAGTTTCGAGAGGGCCGGCGTCAGCGATGCAACTGCCGTGGCTGCACAGCTGGAGCGGGCCACCGTCAGTCTTTCAGGTCAGCGCGGCACGATGCGTGCCGCTGATCATCAGTTCCAGCAGCCGCTGCAGGTGGCGCTGATGGGGCGGCAGGGCGCGCCTGGCGTGAAGTTTGACGTTGAAGGATCGGGTTACGGATTTCGTGTCATCAAGACGATTGCACCCGAGCGTGCCGAGCAGCCGCACGGCTGCAAGATGGTGCGGCCCTGAAGCTTCATCGAACCCGTTCAAAAAAAACGAAAGGCTGGCATGAGACAGGCAGTTTTGAATCTTGAAGAATCGATGATCCGCCAGGTGGCCAATGCGGGCATGGGGCGTAGCGATGTGCTGAAGTTCTGGTTTGGCGAGAGCGATGAGGTCACGCCGGCGTTTATCCGCGATGCCGCTGTCGCCTCGCTGCAGCAGGGCGAGACTTTCTACGCCCACAACCTCGGTTTGCCTGAGCTGCGCGAAGCCATCGCACGCTACGCGACGGCGCTGCGCACCCCGGGCGCCACAGCCATCGGCGCCGAGCGCATCGCCGTCACCTCCGGTGGAGTGAACGCCCTGATGCTGGCCGTGCAGGCGCTGGTCGATGCGGGCGACGAGGTGGTGGTAGTGACGCCGGTGTGGCCCAACCTGATTGCCCAGCCCGCCATCATGGGGGCGGTCGTCAAATGCGTGAGCCTCAAACCGGTGGCTGGTCAGTGGCAGCTGGACATGGCCGCGCTGCTGGCCGCAATCACCGACAAGACCCGGCTATTGATCGTCAACGCGCCGAATAACCCGACCGGCTGGACCTTGAGCCGAGCCGAGCAAGAGACGATTCTGGCGCACTGCCGGCGCACCGGCAGCTGGATTCTGGCGGACGAGGTCTATGAGCGGCTTTACTTTGAAGACACCATCAATGGCTGCGCGCCGAGTTTTCTGGACATCGCCAACCCCGAGGACCGGCTGGTCGTTGTGCACAGTTTTTCCAAGAGCTTTTTGATGACGGGGTGGCGCCTGGGCTGGTTGGTGATGCCGCCGGCCATAACGCCGCAGGTGGGCAAGCTGGTGGAGTTCAACACGTCCTGCGCACCGGTTTTTATTCAGCGGGCGGGCTTGGTCGCGCTGCAAAGAACCGGCGACGTCACGCCGCAGCTGGTGGCACACCTCAAAATTTGCCGGGACACGCTGGTGCCACAGCTGCAGGCTGTGCCGGGTGTCGAGGTCGCGCCGGCCAGAGGCGGTATGTACGCCTTTTTCAGGCTGGTGGACCAGCAGCGCTTTGGCGACTCGCTGGAGACTGCCAAGCGGCTGGTCGTGGAGGCCGGGCTGGGGCTGGCACCGGGCAACGCTTTCATGGTCAACCCCACAGCCGAGGCGCAAGGCTGGCTGCGCTGGTGTTTTGCCAGCCGGGATGTCGCCAGGCTGGAGCAGGGCGTGGGCCGGCTCAGGCGTTGGCTTGGGCTATAATCCAAGGCTCTGCGTTACAAAGGGCTTGGACCGAAGAAGCATCAGGCTTTTTGGCAGATATCACGACGAAGGTGGTCACCTCCCAATAGTGGGAAACACTGCCTCGCTCGCAAGTGCAACACAAGTTGCAAGAGGAAAATCCATGATCGCAAAATCAATCAAGGCCGAGATTGTTAAAGACAATGCCCGTTCCGCCACGGACACCGGCAGTCCTGAAGTTCAAGTTGGCCTGCTGACCGGTCGCATCAATGAATTGATGCCCCACTTCAAAACCCATGCCAAAGACCACCATGGCCGCCGCGGCCTGCTGCGCATGGTGAGCCGTCGCCGCAAGCTGCTGGACTACCTGAAATCCAAAGATGCTTCCCGTTATGTTGCGCTGATTGCCAAGCTTGGCCTGCGTAAATAAACGGTAAATCCAACAGGAAGCGCCTGAGTTAGTTCACTAGCTCAGGCGTTTTGCAGTTTAAATATGCAAAAAATTTCAGAAGTGCCCCCCGGCATAACTGACTTACTTCGGAGCAAGGCCAGACAAGCACGCGCTGTGTCATTCCACAAGATACGTCCTGCAATCCAGGTAGCCTGAAAGGCAGGCGTTTTGTGGAATGGCATCGTGCCCAATCTGCCACACCTTCGGGCTCCTTGCGCTGCCTTATGTGCTTAATTCGGTGCCTCACGGGTGCCTGAAACCATAGAGAGAAAAACATGAGTATTTTCAACAAAGTCACCAAATCCTTCCAGTGGGGCCAGCATAAGGTCACGATGGAAACCGGCGAAATGGCACGCCAGGCTGGCGGCGCAGTGCTGCTGGACATGGACGGCACCGTGGTGCTGGCTACCGTGGTGGCCAAGACCGAAGCCAAGCCGGGGCAGGACTTTTTCCCCCTGACCGTTGACTACCTCGAAAAAACCTACGCCGCCGGCCGCATTCCCGGCAGCTTCTTCAAGCGTGAAGGCCGTCCGAGCGAGTTTGAAACGCTGACATCCCGCCTGATCGACCGCCCCATTCGTCCGCTGTTTCCCGAAGGCTTCTTCAACGAAGTGCAGGTCGTGATTCATGTGGTGTCGCTCAATCCTGAAGTCGAAGGTGACATTCCGGCGCTGATCGCTTCGAGCGCAGCCTTGGCAATTTCCGGCATTCCATTCAACGGCCCGATTGGCGCCGCCCGCGTGGCCTACATCGACGGCCAGTATGTGCTGAACCCCGGCAAGACCCAGCTCAAGGATTCCACCATGGATCTGGTGGTGGCTGGTACCGAAGCCGCCGTGCTGATGGTCGAGTCCGAAGCCAAGCAGCTGTCCGAAGAAATCATGCTGGGCGCCGTGGTGTTTGGCCATGAGCAGGGCAATATTGCCATCAGCGCGATTCACGAACTGGTGCGGGATGCCGGCAAGCCGGTCTGGGACTGGAAAGCGCCAGCCAAAGACGATGTGCTGATCGCCAAAGTGGTTGCACTGGCTGAAGAAAAGCTGGTTGCCGCCTACCAGATCCGCAACAAGCAGGCCCGCACCCACGCCACACGTGAAGTGACCACCTGGACCAAGATGGGCCTGAAGGCCGAGGGCGTTGAATTTGACAGCGTGGCCGTTGACGGCATGCTTTTCGACATCGAAGCCAAAATCGTGCGCAGCCAGATTCTGGCCGGCGACCCGCGCATTGACGGCCGAGACACCCGCACCGTGCGCCCGATCGAAATCCGCAACAGCGTGTTGCCACGCACGCACGGCTCGGCCCTGTTTACCCGTGGTGAAACCCAGGCGCTGGTCGTGACCACACTGGGCACCGAGCGCGATGCGCAGCGCATCGACGCCTTGTCGGGCGACTACGAAGACCGCTTCATGCTGCACTACAACATGCCTCCGTTCGCTACCGGCGAAACCGGCCGTGTTGGCAGCCCGAAACGCCGCGAAATTGGTCATGGCCGTCTTGCCAAACGCGCGCTGATGGCGGTACTGCCAAGCAAGGAAGAGTTCCCGTACACCATGCGTGTGGTCAGTGAGATCACCGAGTCCAATGGCTCGTCGTCAATGGCGTCGGTCTGCGGTGGCTGCCTGTCGCTGATGGACGCTGGCGTTCCCATGAAAGCGCACGTGGCCGGGATTGCCATGGGCCTGATCAAGGAAGACAACCGCTTTGCCGTTCTGACCGACATCCTGGGCGATGAAGATCATCTGGGTGACATGGACTTCAAGGTTGCTGGCACCACTTTCGGTATCACCGCATTGCAGATGGACATCAAGATTCAAGGCATCACCAAGGAAATCATGCAGGTCGCACTGGCGCAAGCCAAGGAAGCGCGCATGCACATCTTGGGCAAGATGCAGGAAGCCATGGGCGAAGCCAAGGCCGAAGTGTCGGACTTCGCACCGCGCCTGTACGTGATGAAAATCAACCCCGAGAAAATCCGTGATGTGATCGGCAAGGGCGGCGCTGTGATTCGCGCGCTGACCGAAGAGACTGGCACTCAGATTAATATTGAGGAAGACGGCACCATCACCATCGCGTCGAACGACAGTGCGAAGGCTGACGAGGCCAAGCGCCGCATTGCCGAGATCACCGCCGAAGTCGAAATCGGCAAGGTCTATGAAGGCCCGGTCACCAAGATTCTGGACTTCGGTGCACTGATTAACCTGCTGCCCGGCAAGGACGGACTGCTGCACATCAGCCAGATCGCCCATGAACGTGTCGAGAAAGTCACCGACTACCTCAAGGAAGGCCAGATCGTTAAAGTCAAGGTTTTGGAAACCGACGAAAAAGGCCGCGTCAAGCTGTCGATGAAGGCTTTACTGGACCGTCCTGGTCAAAATCAGGACAACGGTTGATCTGCATCTGCTATCTATTTTGTAGCTGCTGACGCCCAATTTTATTGGGCTAACGGCACAAACTACTAGTAAAAATCATGAAAGCCATTGAAATTACTTCGTACGGCGCGCCTGACGTGCTGTGTCTGGGCACGCGTCCGGCACCGGTCGAAGCCGCTGGCGAAATCCTGATACGCGTGAGCGCCAGTGGCGTAAACCGGCCTGACGTGCTGCAGCGTACCGGCAACTATCCGGTTCCGCCCGGTGCCTCGGACATTCCGGGACTGGAAGTCGCCGGCGAAATCGTATCTGGCGATGCGCGAGCGATGGCCGAAGCCGGTTTCAAGATCGGCGACCGGGTCTGCGCGCTGGTCGCCGGTGGCGGTTATGCCGAGTTGTGCGTCGCACCTGTCGGTCAATGCCTGCCGGTGCCGCCTGGCCTGAGTGATGTGCAGGCGGCATCGTTGCCAGAGACTTTTTTCACGGTGTGGAGCAATGTCTTTGAACGGGCCCGCCTGCAGGCCGGTGAAACCCTGCTGATTCAAGGTGGCTCCAGCGGCATCGGCGTGTCGGCCATACAGATGGCCAAAGCGCTGGGCGCCACGGTGCTGGTGACCGCTGGCAGCGACGACAAGTGCGCTGCGTGCGTGGCACTGGGCGCCGACCATGCGATCAATTACAAGACCAGTGACTTTGCTGAAGAGGTGAATAAGCTGACGAACGGCAAGGGCGTCAACGTCATTTTGGACATGGTCGCTGGCAGCTACGTTGCGCGCGAAGTTCAATGCCTGGCCGAGGACGGCCGCCTGGTCATCATTGCGGTGCAGGGCGGCGTCAAGGCGGAGGTCAATGCCGGCCTGGTGTTGCGCAAGCGGCTGACGATTACCGGCTCGACCCTGCGCCCGCGTTCGCTGGAGTTCAAGACTGCGATCGCCAAGGCGCTGAGGGAAAAAATCTGGCCATTAATTGCCAGCGGTGCCATCAAACCGGTGATCCACAGCACCTTTGCTGCAGCTGATGCGGCCAAAGCGCACACGCTGATGGAATCCAACCAGCATGTCGGCAAAATTGTTTTAACTTGGTAACCCCATGAAAAAGCTGATCGCAGGAAACTGGAAAATGAACGGTAGCCTGGCCACCAATGAAGCCTTGATGCTTGCGTTGGCTCAGGGGCTGAGCACCAGGCCGGATTGCGACATTGCGGTGTGCGTGCCGGCGATTTACCTGGCTCAGGTGCAAGCGCTGAAATCTGCCCATCTTGGCCTGTCCGTCATTGAGCTGGGCGCGCAGGATGTTTCGGCGCAAGCCGCTGGCGCTTACACCGGTGAGGTGAGCGCAGCCATGCTCAAGGACATGGGTTGCCGTTATGTGACGGTGGGCCACTCCGAGCGCCGCCAATACCATTTCGAGACCGATGCTTTGGTGGCCGATAAGGCCAAAGCGGCGTTGGCCGTGGGCCTCACGCCCATCGTCTGCATTGGCGAAACCCTTGCCGAGCGCGAAGCCGGTCGTACCGAGGAAGTGGTCAAGCGTCAGCTGGCCGCCGTGATTCATACCAACGGCCACTGCATTAGCGAGATCGTGCTGGCTTATGAACCGGTGTGGGCCATCGGGACCGGCAAGACCGCCTCGCCTGAAGAGGCGCAAGCGGTTCACGCCGTGCTGCGAGCCCAGCTCAAAGCCGCGACCGATCAGTCGGCGCGCGTGAAAATCCTGTATGGCGGAAGCATGAATGCCGCCAATGCGGCTTTGCTGCTGGCGCAACCCGACATTGATGGCGGCCTGCTTGGCGGCGCTGCGCTCAAAGCCCCGGATTTCTTGACAATTATTGCTGCAGCCCACGTTTAACGGGCGCAGACCGCTATTAATTTTGGAGTAACCATGAACGTTGTATTGACCCTTATCCTCGCCGCACAAATGCTGTCCGCGCTCGTCATGATTGGCCTGATTCTGGTTCAGCACGGCAAAGGCGCCGACATGGGCGCCGCGTTTGGCAGCGGCGGCTCGGGCAGCCTGTTTGGTGCGAGTGGTAGTGCCAACTTTTTGTCGCGCACCACGGGCGTCCTGGCGGCGGTGTTTTTTGCTTCTACCTTGCTGCTGGCCTACTTTGGTAATGCGCAACCGCGCTCCGGTTCCAGCGTTCTGGAAGGTGCTGCCATCACGGCGCCGGCGCCCGCAGTAGCCGCTTCTGGTGCAGCGCAAATTCCCGGAACCAACGCACCGGTGACAAGCAGCGCCGCTGTGCCGGCGCCACCTGTACCTGCCGCATCGGGTGCCGCGCAAATCCCGACGAAATAAGGGCATTGTGCTGCGGCTTCCGGGCGGGAGTCGCCAAATTTCAGGGTAAACTCTAAGACTGACTGGAAAGCTAAAAACCGCAAGGTTTCCTCATGCACTCCAGGCAGTTAAGCACCGCGGACGTGGTGAAATTGGTAGACACGCTATCTTGAGGGGGTAGTGGCGAAAGCTGTGCGAGTTCGAGTCTCGCCGTCCGCACCAGATTGATAAGCATTGGCAGTAGCGCCCAGCGCCGCCGTCAATTCAAAGGCAAACTGGTATGAGTTGCCCTGGCACCTGGCAGGCAACTTGCCAGAAATTGAATTCACGATGAACCTTGATCAATACCTTCCCGTTCTCCTGTTTATTCTGGTCGGCGTGGGTGTAGGTGTTGCGCCGCAAGTGCTTGGTCGTCTGTTGGGGCCTGTGCGCCCTGACGCTGAGAAAAATTCCCCTTACGAGTGCGGCTTCGAAGCCTTCGAAGACGCCCGCATGAAGTTTGACGTGCGCTACTACCTCGTCGCTATCCTTTTTATTCTTTTTGATCTCGAGATCGCGTTTCTTTTCCCGTGGGCGATTGCGCTTAAGGAAATCGGGCCGGTAGGTTTCTGGTCGGTCATGATTTTCCTGGGCATTTTGGTCGTGGGTTTTATCTACGAGTGGAAAAAAGGTGCTCTGGACTGGGAATGAGAAAGAACTTGGAAAAAGACCCGACAGGGTCCTTGCCATAAAGGTACAGTTATGTCACTTGAAGGTGTTTTCAACGAAGGCTTCATGACCACGAGCTATGACTCCGTGGTCAACTGGGCCAAGACCGGCTCGCTTTGGCCCATGACCTTCGGTCTGGCCTGCTGCGCAATTGAAATGATGCATGCCGGCGCAGCGCGTTACGACATTGATCGCTTTGGCATGCTGTTTCGTCCCAGCCCGCGCCAGTCTGATCTGATGATCGTCGCCGGTACGCTGTGCAACAAGATGGGCCCGGCTTTGCGCAAGGTCTACGACCAGATGGCCGAGCCGCGCTGGGTGTTGTCCATGGGTTCCTGCGCCAACGGCGGCGGTTACTACCATTACAGTTATTCAGTGGTTCGCGGTTGCGATCGTATCGTGCCGGTGGATGTGTATGTGCCGGGTTGCCCGCCGACTGCTGAAGCGCTGCTATACGGCATCATCCAGCTGCAGCAAAAAATCCGCCGCACCAACACGATTGCGAGGGCTTGATGCCGTCTTTAACGCCCGTTTCCGCTCAGCAGCTTGGCGAGTCCGTCGCTGCAGTGCTTGGCGCCAAAGTCAAAAGTTTGAAAGTTGCGCTGGGTGAAGTCACGGTGACCGTGGCTGCAGCCGATTATCTGGCGGCTGCAACGCTGTTGCGTGACACGGCGGGTTGCCAGTTCGAGCAGCTGATAGACCTTTGCGGCGTGGATTATTCCGAATACAAGGATGGCCAGCATGAGGGCTTGCGCTACTGCGTGGTGTCACATCTACTGTCGGTGAGCCTCAATCAGCGTGTACGCCTTAAGGTGTTTTGCAGTGACGACGATTTTCCTGTCGTTGATTCGCTCCAGGGGATTTGGAACTCAGCAAACTGGTTTGAGCGCGAAGCGTTTGATCTGTTTGGCGTTGTCTTTGAAGGCCACAACGACCTTCGCCGTATCCTGACCGACTACGGCTTCATTGGCCATCCTTTCCGCAAGGACTTTCCGACCACGGGTCACGTGGAAATGCGTTATGACTCCGTCCAGAAGCGGGTGATCTACCAGCCCGTAACCATCGAACCACGAGAAATCACGCCACGCGTGATTCGCGAGGACAACTACGGCGGCCTTCATTAAGCCGCGCTGGCTCGGGTGACGAAATAAAGACGACATGGCTGAAATCAAAAACTACACGCTCAATCTTGGACCGCAACATCCTGCGGCGCACGGCGTATTGCGCCTGGTGCTGGAGCTTGACGGCGAGGTGATCCAGCGCGCCGACCCGCACATCGGCCTGTTGCACCGCGCCACCGAAAAGCTGGCTGAAAGCAAAACTTACATCCAGTCGCTGCCGTACATGGACAGGTTGGACTATGTGTCCATGATGTCCAACGAGCATGCTTATTGCTTGGCCATCGAGAAGTTGCTGGGCGTCGATGTGCCTGTCCGTGCGCAATACATACGCGTGATGTTCGATGAGATCACGCGACTGCTCAACCATCTGTTGTGGCTGGGCGCGCATGGTTTCGACTGTGGCGCGATGAATATCCTGATTTATTGTTTTCGCGAGCGCGAATCATTGTTTGACATGTACGAGGCCGTTTCGGGCGCTCGCATGCATGCGGCTTACTACCGGCCGGGCGGCGTTTACCGCGACCTGCCGCAAAGCATGCCGCAGTACCGGGTCAGCAAAGTCAAGAACGCCAAGGCGATTGATGCGCTGAATGAAAACCGCCAGGGTTCGCTGCTCGACTTCATTGACGACTTCGTAGGCAAGTTTCCGGGGTATGTGGACGAATACGAAACGCTGCTGACCGATAACCGCATCTGGAAACAGCGCACTGTCGGGGTCGGCGTGGTGTCGCCAGAGCGCGCTCTTAACCTCGGCTTCACCGGACCGATGCTTAGAGGTTCTGGCTTCGCATGGGATTTGCGCAAGCAGCAGCCTTACGAAGTTTATGACCGCATGGATTTCGACATTCCTGTCGGCAAGACGGGTGATTGTTACGACCGGTACCTGGTCCGCATTCAGGAGATGCGTCAGTCCAACCGCATCATCAAGCAGTGTATTGACTGGCTGCGCGTCAACCCCGGCCCCGTGATTACCAGCAACCACAAGGTCGCGGCGCCTGATCGCGAGTCGATGAAATCCAACATGGAAGAGCTGATTCACCACTTCAAACTCTTCACCGAAGGTTTTCACGTGCCCGAGGGCGAGTCTTATGCCGCGGTCGAGCATCCCAAGGGCGAGTTCGGCATTTACATCGTCAGCGATGGCGCCAACAAGCCTTACCGGCTGAAGATTCGTCCGCCCGGTTTTTCGCATCTGGCATCCATGGACGAGATGTCGCGTGGTCACATGATCGCCGACGCCGTCGCCATCATCGGCACCATGGACATAGTGTTCGGCGAAATTGACCGCTAATTCTCAGGAGCATTCCCACGATGTCACCCATGAATTCTGAACAAGCCAAAGCGCGCACGCCTGCGTTGTCGGCGCAGTCCCTGGACCGGTTTGACCGCGAAGTTGCCAAGTACCCTACGGACCAGAGGCAGTCGGCCGTCATGGCCTGCCTCACCATCGTGCAGCAAGAGCAAGGTTTTGTCAGCGCCGAGAGCGAGAAGCTGGTGGCCGAATATCTGCACATGGCGCCGATAGCCGTGCACGAAGTCACGACCTTCTACAACATGTACAACCAGCAACCGGTAGGCAAGTACAAGCTCAACGTGTGCACCAACCTGCCATGCCAGTTGCGAGACGGCGCTCGGGCACTCAAGCACCTGGAGCAAAAACTCGGCATTGCCATGGGCGAAACCAGTGCGGACGGCCTTTTCACGTTGCAGCAGTCCGAGTGCCTGGGGGCCTGTGCCGACTCGCCGGTGCTGCTGGTCAATGACACCACGATGTGCAGCTTTATGAGCAATGAAAAACTGGACCAGCTCATCGTGGGTCTCCAATCCGCTGAGGCTGAAAAATCATGACGCCCGTAAGCAAATCGAATATCAACGCAGCGGCGCAGCGTGTGTTGTCGCAATTTTCTGCCAGTGGTGTGCAGACCAGTTTTCATGGTCGGCACATCAATCCGCAAATTCTTGCCGACCTTAATGGCAACAACTGGCGACTGAAGGACTATGAAGCGCGCGGCGGCTATCAGGCGTTGCGCAAGATTTTGGCCCAGGGCGACAGTCAGTCGGCCGGCGACACCGTCGCTGTGGGCATGACGCCCGACCAAGTGATTGCCGAGGTCAAGGCGAGTAGCCTGCGCGGCCGCGGCGGCGCAGGTTTTCCGACCGGACTGAAGTGGAGTTTTATGCCACGCCAGTTTCCGGGTCAGAAATATTTGGTTTGCAATTCGGATGAAGGCGAGCCTGGCACCTGCAAGGACCGTGACATCATGCAGTTCAACCCGCATAGCGTGATTGAAGGCATGGCGATTGCTGCCTACGCGATGGGCATCAGCGTAGGCTACAACTACATCCACGGCGAAATCTTTGCCACCTACCAGCGTTTTGAAGAAGCGCTGGAAGAGGCGCGCGCAGCCGGCCTGCTCGGCAACAATATTCTGGGCAGCGGTTTCAATTTCCAACTGCATGCTTCGCACGGTTTTGGCGCCTACATTTGCGGCGAAGAGACCGCTCTGCTGGAGTCGCTGGAAGGCAAAAAGGGACAGCCGCGCTTCAAGCCGCCGTTTCCTGCCAGCTTCGGTTTGTACGGCAAGCCCACCACCATCAACAACACTGAAACCTTCGCAGCCGTGCCGTGGATTATTCGCAACGGTGGCCAGGCCTACCTCGAATGCGGCAAGCCGAACAATGGCGGTACCAAAATTTATTCGGTGTCTGGCGATGTCGAGTTGCCTGGCAACTATGAAGTGCCGATGGGTACGCCGTTTTCAAAGCTGCTGGAACTTGCCGGCGGCGTGAAAAATGCCAAAGGGGGCCGCACGCTAAAAGCTGTGATTCCCGGTGGCTCCTCGTCGCCGGTGCTGCCGGCTTCCATCATGATGGACTGCACCATGGACTACGACTCGATCGCCAAGGCCGGCTCCATGCTGGGTTCCGGTGCCGTGATCGTGCTGGATGACAGCCGCTGCATGGTCGAGTCGCTGAAACGCCTGTCCTACTTTTATATGCACGAATCCTGCGGGCAATGCACGCCCTGCCGTGAAGGCACGGGCTGGCTCTGGCGCGTGGTGGACCGCATCCACAACGGGATGGGTCGCCAGAGTGATCTGGATTTGCTCAATTCGGTGGCGGACAACATTCAAGGGCGCACCATTTGTGCGCTGGGCGATGCAGCGGCCATGCCGGTGCGCGCCATGATTAAACATTTCCGTCATGAGTTTGAGGCCATGATCAAACCACAAATCCATCAGGCTGCAGCCCTCCAGGCCGCAGTTCCGGCTGCAACGCAGGCTTGAGCCGGGGAAAGAAGAAAAAATATGGTTGAAATAGAACTCGACGGCCAGAAAGTGGAAGTGCTAGAAGGCAGCACGGTAATGCACGCTGCTGAAAAAGCCGGCACTTACATTCCTCATTTTTGCTACCACAAGAAGCTCAGCATCGCGGCCAACTGCCGCATGTGTCTGGTCGATGTGGAAAAGGCGCCCAAGCCGATGCCGGCTTGCGCCACGCCGGTCACGCAGGGCATGATCGTGCACACCAAGAACGACAAAGCCATCAAGGCCCAGAAGGGAGTGATGGAGTTCTTGCTGATCAACCACCCGCTCGATTGCCCGATTTGCGATCAGGGCGGCGAGTGCCAGCTGCAGGATTTAGCCGTAGGCTACGGTGCCGGCGAATCCCGCTACGAAGAAGAAAAACGCGTGGTGTTCCATAAAGATGTGGGCCCGCTGATCTCCATGCAGGAGATGAGCCGATGCATCCACTGCACCCGCTGTGTGCGCTTTGGTCAGGAAATGGCCGGCGTGATGGAGCTCGGCATGTCGCATCGCGGCGAGCACGCGGAAATTGAAACCTTCGTTGGCATGTCGGTGGACTCCGAGCTGTCGGGCAACATGATTGATCTTTGCCCGGTAGGCGCGCTGACCAGCAAGCCTTTTCGCTACAGCGCCCGCACCTGGGAACTGTCGCGCCGCAAGTCGGTTAGCCCGCACGACTCCACCGGTGCCAACCTGATTGTTCAGGTCAAGTCCAACAAGGTCATGCGTGTCGTTCCGCTGGAAAACGAAGACGTCAACGAATGCTGGATCGCCGACCGCGACCGCTTTTCTTATGAAGCCCTGAACAGTGATGAGCGCCTGACCAGTCCCATGATCAAACAGGGGGGCGAGTGGCAAACCGTCGATTGGCAAACCGCGCTGGAATATGTGGCCAATGGCCTCAAGCAGATCAAGAGCGAACACGGTGCAGCCAGTATTGGTACGCTGGCCAGCCCGCACAGCACGCTGGAAGAGCTGTATTTGGCCGCGTCTTTGATGCGCGGACTGGGCAGCGAAAACATCGACTACCGCTTGCGCAACGCCGAATTTTCGCCTGTCGCGTCGGTGCACTGGCTGGGTACTTCGATTGCCTCGCTGTCGCAGTTGCAACGCGCGCTGGTGGTGGGTTCCAACCTGCGCAAGGATCATCCGCTGTTTGCGCAACGCATTCGGCAGTCAGTCCGCAAGGGATGCGCGCTCAATGCTATCAATTCAGTAGCTGAGCTGGCTGCTCCGGATGCCTGGGCCATGCCGGTCGCCAACGCGCTGACGACAGCGCCTGATGCCTGGGCCCAGGCCCTGGCTGATGTGGCCTCGGTAATCGCGACAGAGAAGGGCGTTTCCGCACCGGCCGCTGGTCAGGCCACGGCCACCGCCCAGGCCATCGCCAAGTCCATGCTCGGCGGCGAGCGAAAGGCCATCTTGCTGGGTAATGCCGCAGCGCACCACGTCAATGCCTCCAGCCTGCTGGCCTTGGCGCAGTGGATTGGCGCGCAAACCGGCGCCACGGTGGGCTATCTGACCGAAGCGGCCAACACCGTCGGTGCGCAACTGGCCGGTGCCATGCCAGGCAGCCAAGGCCTTCATGCCGGCCAGATGCTGAAGGGCCAACTCAAAGCCGTCTTCCTGCTGAATAACGAGCCGGAATTTGACTCGGCTTCGGGTGCCAGCGCCATGGCTGCGCTGAATGCCGTCCAGATGGTTGTCACGTTGAGCCCTTTCAAGGCCAACATGAGTATCAGTGATGTGCTGTTGCCGATTGCCCCTTTCACGGAGACCTCCGGTACTTTTGTCAACGCCGAAGGGCGGGTGCAGGGCTTTCATGCAGTCGTAAAACCTTTGGGGGACACCCGTCCGGCCTGGAAGGTGTTGCGCGTGTTGGCCAATCTGCTGGGTCTGCCCGGCTTTGAGTTTGAATCTTCGCAGGATGTGCTCAAGCAGATTGCCGATGTTGACGCAAGCCAAATGTCTGCAGATCGCTTGAATCAGCAGCAGGGCAGTGCAAGCCCGGCCCGCATCACCGTGTCAGCCAGTGCCGGCGCGGCGCCTGCCGTTGCCAGCATTTACCAGCTCGACAGTCTGGTGCGGCGAGCCACATCGCTGCAGTTGACCGCAGATGCCCGGCAGGCCCATGCCAGTCAAAGCCTCGAAGGAGCCGGCGCATGATTGAGGCAGTTTACGGCTTTGGCCAAGGCTTGATGGGCGGCGTCTGGCCGGGTACGGTCTGGCCCGTCTTGTGGGCGTTGATCAAGATCGTTTGCCTTCTGGCGCCGTTGATGGGCTGTGTGGCCTACCTGACGCTGTGGGAGCGCAAGGCGATCGGTTTTACGCAGATCCGTTTGGGCCCCAACCGGGTGGGTCCGCTGGGATTGTTGCAACCGATTGCCGACGCGCTCAAGCTGCTGACCAAGGAAATCATCATCCCCACGGCCGCAAGCAAAGGGCTGTTTGTGCTCGGTCCCGTCATGACCATCATGCCGGCGCTGGCGGCGTGGGCGGTGGTGCCCTTTGGTCCCGATATCGCGCTGGCCAACATTAACGCTGGCCTGTTGTTCCTGATGGCCATCACGTCGATGGAGGTGTATGGCGTCATCATTGCAGGCTGGGCATCGAACTCCAAGTACGCTTTTCTGGGCGCGATGCGGGCTTCGGCCCAGATGGTGAGTTACGAAATTGCCATGGGCTTTTGCCTGGTGGTGGTGCTCATGGTATCTGCCAGTCTGAACATGACCGACATTGTGCTGGGTCAGGGAAAAGGCATGGCTGCGGACAGGGGGTTGACCTTCCTGTCCTGGAACTGGCTACCTTTGTTCCCCATTTTCGTGGTGTACTTTATTTCGAGTCTGGCCGAGACCAACCGCCACCCGTTTGACGTGGTTGAGGGCGAGTCCGAAATTGTGGCGGGCCATATGGTCGAGTACTCCGGCATGGCCTTTGCCATGTTCTTTCTGGCCGAGTACGCCAACATGATTCTGGTCTCGGTGTTGTGCGTCATCCTTTTTCTGGGTGGCTGGTTGTCCCCGATTGACAGTGTCTTCTTCAACTGGATTCCGGGCTGGATCTGGCTGGGCATCAAGGCGTTTGTGGTGGTCACGATGTTCTTGTGGGTACGGGCAACTTTCCCGCGTTTTCGTTATGACCAGATCATGCGTCTGGGCTGGAAGATATTCATACCTGTGACCCTGGTCTGGCTGGTGGTCGTCGGGGCCTGGATGCAGACCCCTTACAACATCTGGAAGTGAATATGAGCCCCCACGCTTGTTGCTTCGCGTACTACGCTGCCCCCCGAGGGGGCGCATTTTTCCTTGGGGCGGCCCTGCGGAAAAACATCGGCTCACACGCCTGCGTCAGGAAACTTATATGTCAATAGCATCCGTCAAGGACTTTGTTTCAAGCTTCATGTTGACCGAGCTGTTCAAGGGCATGGCCCTGACCGGCAAGTACATGTTCAAGCGCAAGATCACGATTCAGTTCCCCGAAGAGAAAACCCCGTTAAGCCCGCGTTTTCGTGGCCTGCATGCGTTGCGCCGTTATGAAAACGGCGAAGAGCGCTGCATAGCCTGCAAGCTTTGCGAGGCGGTCTGCCCGGCGCTGGCCATCACCATCGAGTCGGACGTGCGCGAAGACGGCAGCCGCCGCACCTCGCGCTACGACATTGACCTGACCAAATGCATTTTTTGCGGCTTTTGCGAAGAAAGCTGTCCCGTCGATTCGATTGTCGAAACCCATATTTTTGAATACCACGGTGAAAAACGGGGCGACCTGTATTTCACCAAAGAAATGCTGCTGGCAGTGGGCGACCGCTACGAAACCGAAATCGCCGCCAACCGCGCGGCAGATGCCAAGTACCGCTGAATTCATACGCTTAAGTAGCTGGCTCAAGAAAGAATCCAAAGAACATGGACGCTAAAACAGGTCTTTTTTATGTCTTCGCCGCGGTGTTGCTGTTTGCCGCATTCCGCGTGATTACCGCGCGCAATCCGGTGCATGCAGCGTTGTACCTGGTGCTGGCATTTTTTCAGGCGGCGGCCATCTGGATTTTACTTAAGGCCGAGTTTCTGGCTATCACGCTGGTGCTGGTCTATGTCGGCGCGGTGATGGTGCTGTTTCTCTTTGTGGTCATGATGCTGGACATCAATATCGACGGTATGCGCAAAGGCTTCTGGAAGCATTTCCCGCTTGCCGGCAGTGTGGGGGCCATCATTGCGCTGGAAATGTCCTATGTGCTGATGGGTGGGTTCCGCGAGCCCCCCAAATTGGCATCCGGGGCCGTTTTGCCAGGGCAGATTGACGCGCAGGTTTCTAACACTAAAGAGTTGGGCAAGGTGCTGTATTCAGAGTATCTCTATCCGCTGGAAATCGCCGCCGTGATCCTGCTGGTCGCCATCATCGCGGCCATCGCGCTGACCATGCGCGAACGCAAAGACTCCAAATACCAAAATCCGGCCGATCAGATCCGCGTCAAGCCGGGCGACCGGGTTCGCCTGGTCAAGATGAAGTCTGTGGTTGCGGCACCCATTGCCGCTTCTGCGGGCGCAGCTACCGGAGAAAAACAATCATGATGCTGACGCTGGGACATTTTCTTTCGCTGGGCGCCATGCTCTTCGCGCTGTCGGTCATTGGCATTTTCTTGAACCGCAAGAATCTGATCGTGTTGCTCATGGCGATTGAGCTTATGTTGCTTGCGGTCAATATGAACTTCGTGGCTTTTTCGTACTATCTCAACGATATGGCCGGACAGGTTTTTGTGTTTTTCATCCTGACCGTCGCTGCCGCCGAATCCGCCATCGGACTGGCCATACTGGTGCTGCTGTTCCGTAACAAGTCCAGTATCAACGTCGACGAACTCAACACGCTGCAGGGTTAATAAAAAGATGAGCCAAACCCTTTCTGTCGCCGCGCTGCTGGCCGTTCCTTTAGCACCATTGGCCGGCGCTCTGGCGGCCGGTATTCTTGGAACGACTTTTGGAGGCAACTGGATAGGCCGCCGCATGTCGCACAGCCTGACCATACTGGGCGTGCTGGTGGCCTTCATCATCTCGGCCATGACGCTTCGGAGCGTGGTGGTGGATGGCGCGTATTTCAATGAAACGCTCTACAACTGGATGACGGTTGGCAACCTGAAAATGGAAATCGGCTTTCTGGTTGATGGCCTGACCGCCATGATGATGTGCGTGGTGACTTTTGTCTCACTCATGGTGCATATCTACACGATCGGCTACATGGAAGAAGACGAAGGCTACAACCGATTCTTTGCCTATATTTCCCTGTTCACCTTCTCCATGTTGATGCTGGTCATGAGCAACAACATGCTGCAGCTTTTCTTTGGCTGGGAGGCGGTGGGCCTGGTGTCCTACTTGCTGATTGGCTTCTGGTTCAACAAGCCGAGCGCCATTTTTGCCAACATGAAGGCTTTCATCGTCAACCGTGTCGGTGACTTTGGTTTCATTCTGGGCATCAGCCTGATTGCCGCTTACGCCGGCACGCTCAACTACGGCGAGGCCTTTGCCAAGGCCGACGAGCTGTCCAACCTGGTATTCCCGGGGACCGGCTGGATGCTGATTACCGTGATTTGCATTTGCCTGTTTATTGGAGCGATGGGCAAGTCGGCCCAGTTCCCGCTGCATGTGTGGCTGCCGGATTCCATGGAAGGCCCGACCCCCATTTCTGCGCTGATTCATGCGGCAACCATGGTGACCGCCGGTATATTCATGGTGGCGCGCATGTCGCCACTGTTTGAGCTCAGCGATACCGCGCTGAGCTTCATCATGATCATTGGTGCGATCACGGCGCTGTTCATGGGATTTCTCGGCATCATCCAGAACGACATCAAGCGGGTGGTAGCGTATTCCACCTTGTCGCAGTTGGGCTACATGACGGTGGCACTCGGCGCTTCGGCCTATTCCGTTGCGGTGTTTCATCTGATGACGCATGCCTTCTTCAAAGCGCTGCTGTTCCTGGCGGCCGGCTCGGTCATCATCGGCATGCACCACAACCAGGACATCCGCTGGATGGGCGGCGTGCGCAAGTACATGCCAATCACCTGGATTACCTCGCTGCTGGGCTCGCTGGCGCTGATCGGTACGCCGTTATTTGCCGGCTTTTACTCCAAGGACAGCATCATCGAAGCCGTTCATGAAAGCCATCTGATGGGCGCAGATTTTGCCTATTTCGCCGTGCTGGCGGGCGTTTTCGTCACGGCTTTCTATTCATTTCGCATGTACTTTCTGGTGTTCCACGGCAAGGAACGCTACGACCAGAACCCGGATGCCCATCATGACGACCATGCTCACCATGGCGATCACCATGCGCCGCAAAAACCGCACGAGTCCCCCTGGGTGGTGACGGTACCACTGATTTTGCTGGCGATTCCTTCGGTCGTCATCGGTTTCATGACGATCCAGCCGATGCTGTTCGGTGACTTCTTCAAAGGGTCTATTTCCGTCAATCTGGAGCGGCATCCTGCCATGGAAGAACTGGCCAAGCTGTTCCACAGTCCGCTGCAAATGGCGTTGCACGGCTTGACGGCTGCGCCTTTCTGGCTGGCGCTGTCAGGCGTCGTGCTGGCGTACTACATGTACATGGTTAACCCGGCCTTGCCTGCAGCGATCAAGCGCAAGGCACAACCAATCTATACCCTGCTTGAAAACAAATACTACCTAGACTGGTTCAACGAAAACGTGCTGGCCCGTGGTACGCGGGCACTTGGTATGGGCTTGTGGAAGGGCGGCGACGAGAAGCTGATCGATGGTGCCCTGGTCAACGGATCGTGGAAGCTGGTGGGCTGGGTTTCCAGCATGGTGCGACGTTTGCAGTCTGGCTACATCTACCACTACGCCTTCGGCATGATCATCGGCGTTTTCGTGCTGATGACCTATTTCGTCTGGCTCAATCAATAAAGCTTTCGATTATTCAGTCGAAACGAAGAAGGAAGAATAAGAATGGGTTTGTTGAGCCTTGCCATCTGGACGCCGATTATTTTTGGCGTCGTCTTGCTGGCACTCGGTCGTGACGAAAACGCACGCAGTGTGCGCTGGATCGCGTTGATCGGTGCCGTCGTCAGTCTTGTCGTGACCTTGCCCTTGTACGGCGGCTTTGAGCTGGGTACGTCGGCCATGCAGTTCGTCGAGAAAAGCAGCTGGATCCAGCGCTTCAATGTTAACTACCATTTGGGCGTCGACGGCATTTCACTGTGGTTTGTGCTACTTACCGCTTTCATCAATGTAGTCGTCATCCTCGCCAGCTGGGAAGCCATCACCACGCGTGTCAACCAATACATGGCCGCCTTCCTGATTCTCAGTGGCCTCATGATCGGCGTGTTCAGCGCGCTGGACGGTATCTTGTTCTACGTGTTCTTTGAAGCCACGCTGATCCCGATGTACCTGATCATTGGCGTCTGGGGCGGGCCCAACAAGATCTACGCGGCGTTCAAGTTTTTCCTGTACACGCTGCTGGGCTCCCTGATGCTGTTGGTTGCGCTGATCTTCCTGTACAGCAAGTCTGGCGGCAGTTTTGACATTCTTGTGTGGCACAAGCTGCCGCTGGGCGGCACGGTGCAGACCCTGCTGTTCTTCGCTTTTTTTGCGGCCTTTGCCGTCAAGGTGCCGATGTGGCCGGTCCACACCTGGCTGCCCGATGTGCACGTGGAAGCGCCCACTGGCGGTTCAGCCGTGCTGGCAGCCATCATGCTCAAGCTAGGCGCCTACGGTTTCCTGCGCTTCTCCTTGCCTATCGCGCCTGATGCCTCGCACGAATGGGCCTGGCTGATGATTGCCTTGTCGCTGATCGCCGTGATCTACGTGGGGCTGGTCGCGCTGGTGCAACAGGATATGAAAAAGCTGGTGGCCTATTCTTCCGTGGCGCACATGGGTTTTGTCACGCTGGGTTTCTTCATCTTTAATGACCTCGGCGTGTCCGGCGGGATTGTGCAGATGATCGCGCACGGCTTTGTCTCGGCTGCCATGTTCCTGTGCATTGGCGTGCTGTACGACCGCGTGCATTCCCGCGAGATTGCCAGCTATGGCGGCGTGGTCAACACCATGCCCAAGTTTGCGGCCTTTGCCTTGCTGTTTGCCATGGCCAATTGCGGCTTGCCCGCCACGGCCGGCTTCGTCGGTGAATGGATGGTGATCCTGGGCGCTGTCAAATACAACTTCTGGATTGGTGGAGCCGCGGCAACCGCGCTGATTTTTGGTGCGGCCTACACGCTGTGGATGTTCAAGCGCGTTTACCTCGGGCCTGTTACCAATGAAAACGTCAGAGCGTTGCGTGACATCAATAGCCGTGAATTCCTGATGCTCGCCTTGCTGGCCATCGCGGTGCTGTTCATGGGTATCTATCCCAAGCCGTTTACCGACGTGATGAACACCTCGGTGGCTGACCTGCTCACGCACGTGGCGACCCCGAAACTGAACTAAGCAACCCTATCCAAAGAATTCAGATGATTGACAAACTCAGTTGGGTCGCGGTTTTTCCCGATATCTTTCTCGTCACCATGGCTTGCATTATTTTGTTGGCCGATCTTGGGGTGAAATCGCCACGCCGCACCGGCACCTATGCCCTGACTTTGCTGACGCTGGGCGTGGTGGCGGTGATGGAAGCGGTTTACGCGCTGGGCGGCCAAACCTTCTACGGTTTTGGCAACATGGTGGTCAGCGACCCCATGGGCAATTGGCTCAAGTGTTTTTCCTGCATCGCGTTGATGGTCACGCTGGTCTACGGCCGGCCTTACGCCTTTGATCGCGGCATGCTGCGCGGCGGCGAATATTTCACGCTCAGCCTGTTTGCCCTGCTCGGCATGTTTGTGATGATCTCGGGGCACAACTTCCTGGTGCTTTATATGGGACTGGAGTTGCTGACACTGTCCAGCTACGCACTGGTGGCCTTGCGCCGCGACCATGCGACCGCTACAGAGGCAGCCATGAAGTACTTTGTGTTGGGGGCCATGGCTTCGGGCTTTCTGCTTTACGGACTGTCCATGCTGTACGGCGCGACCGGGTCGCTGGACCTCAATGAAGTCTTTAACGCCATTGCCAGCCGTCAAGTCAATCATCAGGTGCTGGTATTTGGGCTGGTGTTCATCGTTGCAGGTCTGGCCTTCAAATTGGGCGCTGTGCCTTTTCATATGTGGCTGCCCGACGTTTACCAGGGCGCGCCCACAGCGGTGACGCTGCTGATAGGCGGCGCGCCGCAGCTCGCGGCCTTTGCCATCTGCATTCGCTTGCTGGTCGAAGGCCTGCTGCCGCTGGCGATTGACTGGCAGCAGATGCTGGCGCTGCTGGCCATCGGTTCCCTGCTGATCGGTAACCTGGCCGCAGTCGCCCAGACCAACCTCAAGCGCATGCTGGCGTTTTCAACGATTTCGCAAATGGGCTTTTTGCTGCTCGGCCTGCTGGCCGGTGTCGTCAACGGCAACCAGATCAATACGGAATCAGCCTACAGCGCCTCCATGTTTTACGCCATTACCTACGTGCTCACCACGCTGGGCGCGTTCGGCATCATCTTGCTGCTGGCACGTGCCGGACACGAGTCCGAGGAAATCGCCGATCTGGCCGGGCTGAACCAGCGCAGTCCGCTGTATGCCGGCGTGATGGCCATCTGCATGTTTTCGCTGGGCGGCTTGCCGCCGCTGGTGGGCTTTTATGCCAAGCTGGCCGTCTTGCAGGCGCTCATTTCATCGCAGCAAACCAGCTATCTGGTGCTGGCCATTTTTGCCGTATTGATGTCGCTGATTGGCGCTTTCTACTACCTGCGCGTGGTCAAGGTGATGTACTTCGATGTGCCCCAGCGCCACAACGCCCAGCCAATCTCGGCCCCCGCCGATGCCAAGGTCGTGTTGGCAATCAATGGCGCGCTGATCCTGATCCTGGGCATCATGCCCGGCGGCCTGATGACCTTGTGCGCAGAATCGATCAGCAGCATCGTCCGGTCTCTGGGCAGCTAGCTTTCCCTTCATGACGCAAACCGCTTCGGTCTGGCTGGTTGTGCTGCTGGCCCTGTTGCTGGCCAATCTGCCTTTTTTCAGCAAGCGCCTGTTCGCGGTGCTGGCGCTCAACACCCCTAAAAGCCTGGCGTTGCGGCTGGCAGAGCTTTTCGCCGGCTATCTTCTGGCAGGTGGATTCGGGCTGTACCTGGAGCAGCGCAACGGACAAATTGCGCCGCAGGGCTGGGAGTTCTACGCCATCACTGGCGCACTCTTCGTGACCTTTGCCTTTCCCGGTTTTACCTACCGATATCTGTTCAAGCACCGCACATGAAACCCGCGCATGGTCCGGACGAGGCCAGCAAGCCAGATCATCCCCATCTGGTCGAGACCACGCTAGGCTCCCAGGAAATTCTCAAAGGCCATTTTCTGCAAGTAATGCGCGATAGCGTCAAGCTGCCCGACGGCAGCCTGGCCACGCGCGAATACGTGGTTCACTCCGGAGCGGTGATGGTGGTGGCGCTGCTAGACGACGGCCGCCTCGTGCTGGAGCGTCAATTCCGTTATCCCATGCAGGCCGTCATGCTTGAATTCCCGGCCGGCAAGTTTGACCCAGGCGAAACTTCGCTGGCTTGTGCGCAACGAGAGCTGCGCGAAGAAACCGGTTACAGCGCGCGCGAATGGGCCAAAGCCGGCGTGCTGCACCCGGTAATTTCCTACTCCACCGAGTTCATCGACATTTGGTTTGCGCGTGGACTGACCCCGGGCCAGCGCAAGCTCGACGACGGTGAATTTTTGGACGTGTTCACCGCCACTCCGGCCGAGTTGCTGGCCTGGTGCGCTAACGGTCAGGTGACTGACGCGAAGACACTGACTGGCATGCTGTGGCTGCAAAACGTGTTGTCAGGCGTATGGACATTGGATTGGCAGCCCGCTGCGCTGTAGCGCCCTCGCGATAATCTGCCTATGAAAGTCCTAAATCTCCAGTGTTCGCAGCAGCATTCGTTTGAAGGCTGGTTCGCGTCCGAGGACGACTTTGTGGCACAACTGTCGCGCGGCCTGATCGAGTGCCCGTTGTGTGCCGACAAAAGCATTTACAAAATGCCCAGCGCGCCGCGTCTCAATTTTGGCGCACAGCAAAGCCAGGGCGCACCCGGCACCGGCAGCCAGGAGTCGCCACCAACCACGTCATCCACGCCGGCCGGTGCGCCCAAGGGCGCTGTCGCTTTAGACCGCGCTACCGATGCTGGGGCGGGCAACCCGGCCGGCGCAAGCCCTGCCGCGCAGGCCGCCTTCCTCAAGGCCTTGCGCCATGTGGTGGCCCACACCGAAGACGTCGGGGAGCAGTTCGCCCAGGAAGCGCGCCGCATGCACTACGGCGAGGTGAGAGCGCGCAGCATTCGCGGCCAGGCCAGTGCGCGGGAAGCTGTGGAGCTGCTGGAGGAAGGCATTGATGTGATGCCCTTGCCGCTGCCTGCGGCGCTGAAAGAGACGCTGCAGTAGGGCGCGCTTGGGGTCTGCTGCCCATTTACCTGCGTCTGGCCAAACGCCGCCAAGACGCTATTAATTTGATAGCTACTAACGCACGTATATAAAGGGCTGTAGGACTTTTATACCTGAAAGACGGCTGTCGTTGGGGGCGCAAGATCAGCCAATCAACAGCTCACCGGTCCAGCCGACAAGGCGTGAAACGACCATTCCTCAGCATTAAAACGGCTGCCAGCCCAATAGATACGGGCGCTAGCAGCTATTAAAACAGGAGTAGGTGGTTTGCTGCCTCGATGCCGCCCGTCGATAGAGCCGGGCAGCACCGATCCGATCAAGCCTATTTAAGCAACGGAATATTCCCATTCAAAAGCGAGTCGCGCCGCGTACTCAGGTCGCGCCCATGGCGAACGGCCGGATAGGGCGTGCCGTTGAGGCCCTTCCACAGTGCGCGGTTGTAGCGCGGCTCGTCCAGCGCGTCTTCACGCTCGAAGTTCTGCCCCGCCATGGCCTTGACCCAGTAGTTGGCGTCGCCGCGCGGCCTGGAATGGGCCACCACTGATTTGGTCAGCGGCAGGCTGTTCTCGGCGGTCCGGGTGGGCAGCGGCAGTTGCGTCGTGCGCAGCACTTCGGGCACGATGGCCCGATAGGTCCAGGGGCGCGCCACATCGTCAAACACGTCCAGCATCGGTTCGGCCAGGCCGTCGGTAATACCCATGGGTGTGATGCCGAGCACGCTCTGGATGGTGCGCACCGCGTTGACCGTGGTGTAGCGTTTGGAGACAACCGCACCGCCCTGTTTCACGAACGGCCCCGCGAAGAAGACGATGCTGCGGTGCGCGTCCACGTGGTCCGGCCCGTTCTGGGCGTCGTCTTCAATCACCACGATCAGCGTGTCGTCCTTGAAGCGGCTGTTAGCCACTTTCTCTACCAGCAGGCCGACCGCGTAGTCGTTGTCGGCCATCTGCGTGTCGGGCGTGTTCACACCGAACTTCGCCGTGCCGAAATTACCGAAGTGGTCGTGCGGGAAACGCACAAAGGAAAGATTCGGCAGCTTCCCATGGGCTGCGTACTGATCGAACTCGCGTTCCCACTCCTTGAACAGATAGAAGTCGGCATTGTCCTGGTCGTAGCCGCGGAAGAACAGGTCGGTGTTGTCGCGCAGACCAGCCTTGGTCGGCACGGCTTGCTTCACACCGTCCGCAAACGGCGTGGCCGTCACGGCGTTGATGTTGTCCACATAGATGCCGTAGTTGCGCACGGTGAGGCCGGCGCGCAGCGCGCCGTCCCACAGGTAGCCCAAGCCCGCGGCGCCTTCCACGTCGGGCGCAGCCACGTCGGCCGTGCCGGGCAGCAGGTCCGCATCGTTTGGCAGCGCGGGATTAAGTGCCAGTCGCTCGGCCAGCGTGGGCAGGCCGACGTTGATGTTGCGGTTATCGCCTTCCCAGTCATAGGTAAAACTCCGGCGGCCACCGTAGGCCACCGGCACCGTCTTTTCGGTGTAGTCAGTGGTGCGTCCGGCGGTGGTCCAGTTCCAGCCGTCACCGCTGACTTCACCGCTGTCGAGAAAGTTGTCCAGCGTCACGAAGTTGCTCGCCAGCCGGTGGTGGTTCGGCGTTGTCGCAGCGCCGAAAACCGCCAGCCGCGGGTCGCCGTTGCCCTTAGGCAGGTCACCCAGCACCTGGTCGTAGGTGCGGTTTTCCTTGATGACGTAGATCACATGCTTGATCTGGCCGCGCATGCGAGCCAGCTTTGCTTCATTGCGGTCGCCGCCGACGGTTTTTGGAAAGTAATTGTTCTTGGCCACCTGCCAGGTCAGGCTCGCCAGTTCAGCGCCGGATGGCATGGGAATGGACAAGAAGCCCGCCTTGGTTTGCTGCCAGACGTACTGATTGGCGGCGTTACAGTTGTTTTGTGAGCCGGCTGCAATCGAGTTGGAATCGCGGCATGCAGCCGGGTTGGGCCCGGCATTGCTTTTGCCGTTGACGACGTAGACTCTGGCGCCGTCGCGGCTCAGGCTCACTGAGTTCGGGTAGCGGCCGGTCGGGATCAGGCCGACCACGCGATTGCGCACCTTGCTGCGCTCGGCGCGGCCATCAGCAAGCTTTTCACTGTCGTCTTTATCTTTTTCCTCTTTGTCTTCTTTGTCCTTCGCCAGCTTGATCACGGCAACCGAATTGGAGCCGCCGTTGGTGACCAGCAGAAAGCGCTCGTCCGGGGTCAACGCCAGGCTGTTCGGGTTGCTGCCCTTGAGGCGCTTCGGGTTTTCAAACACGTCCTTGGGCGCGGTCGTCGCGAACTCCGCGACCACCTTGTCCGAGGCGGTGTCTATGGTTGACACGGTGTCGGTGTTGCCGTTGGCCACGAACAGCAGGCTCTGGTCCTTGTTCAGCAGCGCCTTATTAGGCTGCCCACCAACGCGGATGCGGCGCAGCACTGCGAGGCGATCGATATCGATGGCCACCACCTCACGGTCGCGTTGGCTGGTCACGTAGGCTTTGCTGTTGCCCTGGATCGCGACCCAGAATGGATAGGAACCGCCCGGCTTGCCGCGGTCTGCGGAGTTGATCTTGCCGGGACGCAAGTCAAGCTCGGCCAGCTTGGTGCGTGTGGTGAGGTCGACCACGCTGATGCTGTCGTTCTCATGGTTGGCGACGACCAGGCGCGTGCCGGCGGCGTTGACGGCAAGGCCCGCAGCGTTGGGCCGGTTGTTGATCGACAGGCCGCCAAGGTTGCCGGCGCCTGTGGAGGCATGCCCCAGTGCCACGGCGGCCACTTCGGCCCATGCACCGCCTGCCTGGGCGTAAATGTGGACGTTGTCGTCGCGGCCGCCGGAGACATAGAACTCCTTGCCGTTCGGGTTCCAGGCCATGCCGACGAAGGTGTTGGGCACCTGCAGCACCTGGCGCTTCACCGGGGTCTGGCCTGAGATGTCGTAGACGAAGACGTATTCGTTGGACTCGGCCGCGATGCGCTTGCCGGCCACATCGTTGTTGCGGTTGTAGCCGCTCGTCAGCACCAGCAAGGTCTTGCCGTCGGGGCTGGTCACGCTGGTGACCGCCTGGCCTGCGACGAAATCGGGGCGGCTCGCAAGGTCAGGGTTCAAGGGCTGGAACAGCGCGCCACGGGCCAGCGCTGGCGTGATCTCGACACCTGTTGGAATGCTCTCGCCCTTGACCAGGTTGCCCTGGTAGCGGTTGAATTCGGCCTCGTTGGCAAGGCTGGCGACAGGTGCAAGCAAAAAGCCGCTGGCGCACAACAGCGAAAGTACCCCGCGCTGAAGCGGCACATCGCCGCGAACATTGAGTTTGGAATCCATACAAATCACTCCTACGAAGTTGAGGCAAGAATGCCAAAACGCAGCCGATATGGGAACGAAGCGGCACCGCTGTGATGCCACGACAAGCGGTCATCGCAGATTAGGAGGGCGAGATGTCAGTCGCGTGACTTGTGTGGAGCGAGGAGGATGATGGCTGGGCATTTGAGACCAACGCCAGTGGGTGTCGGCTTGTCGCTGAAAGACAGCCTCCTGCGGGAGGCGCGCGTGCAGAAAGTGCCGTTGCAAGTGGCACGCTGCCAGCAAGGCGTGGCGCGTTATAAATTACCAAAAATTACAAGAAGCGCAGCTGCCAAGTGCGTGAAAAAACAGATTTCCTCAAGACGTCGCTGATGCACTTGGCCCACCTCAGCCGAACCCGTCACCGCTGCCGATGTAAATTCCAGCGGTTTTCAAGCAGGCTTACATGCTATAAAAGTGATAGCTACTAACGCCTTCAGGAAGCCGGCCCCGGCGAAAAGAGCTTGAAACTCTCAGCAGCGCCGGTGATCGAGGCTTCGCTGGCCAGCAATCTTGGGAACGGTCACGCCGGCGGCGTTAGCGATCACGTCGGGCAGCACCAGGACATTGCGCTCCTTCAAAATGTCGACGGCTGCGGGCGTGGTCGGGCCATTGGCGCCTTCCATGATCGCGGGGCTAGCGGCGTGACAACACTTCCGTCAGGACGGCGGCCAGTTCATCGGCGGCAAATTTGGCGATGTAGGCGTCGGCCCCCACGCTCTTGACGTGGTTTTCATTGGCCGCACCGGTCAATGACGAGTGGATGACGACGGGCAGGGTTTTGAAACGTGCGTCGCCCTTGATGTTTCGCGTCAGGGTAAATCCGTCCATTTCGGGCATCTCCAGATCGGTGAGGATCAACGCCACTTTGTCGCGCACCGTCTTGCCTTCGGCCACCGCCTCGTCGGAAATGGCCTGTAGCCGCTCCCAGGCCTCCTTGCCGGTCCGGGTCATGATGAAGGGCACGCCCATGGACTTGAGCCCTTCCTCGATCATCGAGCGGGCCAGGGCGGAGTCGTCGGCCGCCAGCACCACGGTGCCCGCAGGCAGGCTAACCTGGATACCCGAGCCGATGGTGGTCATCTGGTTTTGCGCGGGCATCACGTCGCGCAATATCTGTTCGACATCGAGCACCTGGGCCAGCCGGGTGTTTTCTGCAGCGCCGTCAAGCCGGGCAATGCTGGTGACCAGCCCGCCGCCATGACCTTCGGCCGACAGCACCTGCTCCCATTCGACGCGCACGATTTCACTAACTTCCTCAACGGCAAAGGCCTGGGTGCTGCGCGCGAACTCGGTGACCAGCAGGATGGCCAGGCCATTGCTGGGTTTGCAGCCGACCACCGACGACAGGTTGATGACCGGGATGATCTGGCCGCGCACGTTGGCCACGCCCATCACATGGGCAGATGCATTGGCCATGCTGGTGATGGGCGGCATGACCAGGATTTCACGCACCTTGAACACATTGATGCCGAACAGCTCCCGGTTTCCAGAGTTTGCAGCTTCCCCCAGCCGGAACAGCAACAATTCGAACTGGTTGCTTGACGTCAGGTTGGTGCGTTCGTCAATTTCTTGAAGCGCCGGTTTCATGGATGCTTGCCTCTTGCTAATGGTGAATGGGTTGACGCATGCCGACCGCGCATACATCTGGCAATTTAACTCGATCAAGCCGCGCGGATGCCGTCATGAGTGGCTCCAATCCTGCGCACATCCGTCTTAACTTGGGGGCCGTTTTATGCTAAGGACTGGGGGTTCCGCCTGCCTGGTCCTGCCGCAGGGGGCGGGCCGGTCAGGCGTTGAACTGCAGTGCCGCCAGCCGCGCGTAAATGCCGCCCTGGCGCACCAGCTCGGCGTGGTTGCCTTCTTCCACCAGCCGGCCGTGGTCCAGCACCAGGATGCGGTCGGCTTGCTGCACGGTCGCCAGCCTGTGGGCAATCACCAGCGTGGTGCGGCCTTTCATGGCCGACTCCAGCGCCGCCTGCACCATGCGTTCGCTCTCGGCGTCCAGCGCGCTGGTGGCTTCGTCCAGCAGCAGCAGCGGCGGGTTTTTCAGCATCGCCCGCGCAATCGCAATGCGCTGGCGCTGGCCACCCGACAGGCGTACGCCGCGCTCGCCCAGAAAAGTGGCGTAGCCCTCGGGCAGAGCGGTGATGAACTCGTGCGCAAACGCCGCTTGTGCCGCAGCCTTCACTTCCTCGTCACTGGCGCCAGGCTTGCCGTAGCGGATGTTTTCCAGCGCGCTGGTCGAGAAAATCACCGCGTCCTGCGGCACGATGCCTATGCGCTGGCGCAAGTCGGTCAGCGCCATTTCGCGCGTAGTAACGCCGTCCAGCTCGATGCGGCCAGCGGCCGGATCGTAAAAGCGCAGCAGCAGCTGAAACACCGTGCTCTTGCCGGCACCGCTAGGGCCCACAATCGCGACAGTTTCACCGGGCGCCACGCGCATGCTGAAATTGCTCAACGCGGCTTGCGCCGGGCGCGATGGGTAGTGAAACGTCACTGCTTCTAAATCGATAGCGCTTCCCGCCCGTATGACGGGGGCTACAGCCGGATTTGAGGGTGAAACTACAGGCGAGCGGCTGCCCAGCAGCTCCATCAGCCTTTCGGTGGCGCCGGCCGCCCGCAGCAAGTCACCGTACACCTCGCCCAGCACCGCAAACGCGCTCGCCAGAATAATCACGTAAACCACCGTCTGCCCCAGGTGACCGGCCGTGATGTCGCCGCGCATGACCGCCTGCGTGCCCTGGTACAGCCCCCACAGCAGCGCACCCGACGTGGCAATGATGATGAAGGCCACCAGCACCGAACGCGCCCGCGTGCGCCGCACCGCTACCTTGAAGGCGCTGCCTGTCGACAGGTCAAAGCGGGCAGACTCGCGCGCCTCGGCGGTATAGCTTTGCACCACCGGAATGGCGTTCAGCACTTCGGCGGCAATCGCGCTGGAGTCGGCCACTCGGTCCTGGCTGGCGCGCGACAGCTTTCGCACGCGCCGCCCAAACCACAGGCTGGGCAGCACGATCAGCACCAAAATCCCCAGCACCTGCACCATCACATAAGGGTTGGTCCAGACCAGCATGGCCAGCGCGCCCACGCCCATCACCGCGTTACGCAGGCCCATGCTCAGCGACGAGCCCACAACCGCCTGCACCAGCGTGGTGTCCGTCGTCAGGCGCGACAGCACCTCGCCGGTCTGCGTCGTTTCAAAAAACTCCGGGCTCTGCTTGAGCACATGCGCATACACCGCGTTGCGCAGGTCAGCGGTCACCCGCTCGCCGAGCCAGCTCACCAGATAAAACCGGCCCGCCGAAAAAAGGCCCAACGCCACCGCCACCGCAAACAACGTCACAAAGTGCTCGCGCAGCGCCATCAGCTGCGTGCCCTTGGCCGCGTCGCTGCCACCCCCGGCTGTAACTCCGCTAACCAGCCCGCCATCAATCAGGCTGCGCAAGGCCAGCGGGAAAATCAGCGTGGCCACTGCCGCCAGCACCAGAAACAGAATGGCCAGCGCAATGCGGCCCCGGTAAGGCCGCAAAAACGGCAGCAGCCCCGAAAGAGACTTGGGGCTTTGGGCTTTGGCGCGATCAGTGGGCATGGAGGGGAGGGTAGGGTTGCGTGGAGCGAAGAACGAACAGCCCGATTTTGGCTGTTTAGGGTGTAAAAATGCCTGTAGCCCTTAAAGGACGGGTGCAAGAAGCTATCAAATAAGGAGCAACCAAAAGGGTGATTGAAGGGTGATAAGAAACATCATTGAAAGAGCCGGGAGTGCGCGGCGCCGGCGGTTTTTCACGAACAGCGGGGGGAATTGGGTCCAGTCATTATGAAAGAAACAGCCGCTGACTCGCGGGTTTGCCAATGGGGGGCGCAACCGCGGCCATACCAGTTCACTCGAAGCCCGAGGTTCAGCTGCCTCAGTTGTCCCAAGTCTCCCAGGTAGGTCGCGTTAGCGCAGCGTAACCCGACATCGGTGATCGCGTCCTGGCGCTGCCGGCTAAGCGAAGTAGTCGCCCAGCAAAGCCCAACACAAGTTACTTTTGGAACGGCGCGCAGCTACAGCTAAAGTGGAAAATAGGGCAGTTAGCCCAAGTAGAACGTGCGCAAGCAGCTATAAAAAGAATAGCAAAAATGTGGCTTATGGCGCTACTCCATCAACGCATTCAGCGGGCTTGTTGTGCCGGCAGACACCGCCAGATTTCTGTTTTTGGCCGAGCCCATCCATCACACCCCAGCCGTGCTGCGGCGCGTTTGCGCGGCAGTCTCAGGCGGGCCAGGGTGCCAGCGCAACGTCTGTCAATCGCCATGCGGCTCATGCAGATCGCTCCGGTGAAGGGCTCTACCCAAAAAATGACCCGCCTGCCTGTGCCGGCTCAGCTTTGGCTTGCTAACGGCGCAGGCACCAATCCATAATTGGTTTGGTCAATAGGGCTTGAAGATTTCAATCCCCGTATCGACTGCCTCGCCGGGGTTCAGCCCAACAAGGTTTATCTTCCGCAGAAGGCAATCGATGATTTACGAAAACTTAGCGCGGCGGCAGATATACGCTGATTGCAGGGCGTCAGTACACTGCAAGCCAGTGCAGAGGCTATATGGAGGTGCCCAATCATGCAGACGGTGATTTCTGATGTGACCACAGAGCTGTTGCAGGCCTTTGCCGACGCCTGGAATCGCCACGATGTCGATGCCCTCATGTCGTTCATGACAGAGGACTGTATCTTCGAGTCCTCCGCCGGTGCTGACGTCTGCGGAACCCAATACGTAGGCAGCGAGGCAGTGCGAGCTGGCTTCGCGGAGGTCTGGGCAGTCTTTCCCGATGCCCACTGGGGCAACGCGCGGCATTTTGTCCATGGCGACAGGGGAGTGTCGGAGTGGACGTTCACGGGAACACGGGCGGACGGAACTCGGGTCGAAGTTCATGGCTGTGATCTGTTCACTCTCAGAGACGGCAAGATCCACTTGAAAAATTCCTACCGCAAGAACCGTACGCCCCCAGCGAAGTCAACGTGATAATGCCCAACCCCGCGTTCCAGCGGTCGGGCTTCGGCAGCCGCTGTACGCGAATGTTAGTGTCTCTCACAGTCACCATTACCCCTTAAAGAGAGTCCGAATGATCACCGCCATCACCACGTTTCAGTTGCCAAAGTCGATCACACGGGAAGAGGCACGAAGCATTTTCCTGAGCACAGCTCCAAAATATCAGGGCGTAGCGGGCCTTTTTCGTAAGTGCTATATCCTGTCCGAAGACGGGAATACAGCCGGCGGAATCTATCTCTGGAACTCCCGCGCTGAAGCTGAGGCGATGTACACCGAGAGCTGGAGGGTTTTCGTACGGGAGAAGTACGGTACAGATCCATCGGTCACTTACTTTGACAGCCCCGTCGTGGTTGACAACCTTACGCACGAAATTCTCTCGGATGAGTAGCTTGGATATTTACGTGCGGCTGCTCACAGCACCAACACAGACGCCTAACGAATAAGGTTAGATCGCGCAAGCAAAGCGCAGCCGCGATCTGAACCGGTTATTGGACAAGCCCGGATCAACGGCAGTGCAAAGCACAGCATTGACTTCGTGGGAGCGCAGCGTCTCTGAAATGACCCGCTGCTGCTGGAAATACCGGCGAAAACAGAGGACGAACCTCGATATTTGGTGATTGGTCTTATCGATAGGAGGCATTGGTCAGCCGTCATTACTTACCAAGGCACAACTATTCGATTGATATCCGTTCGTCGCGCACCCACAGACGAGGCGGCCATATATGAAAGCTAAAAATTTCGAGCAGCAGTTTGACCAGGGTGTCGACCTCTGCATCGTTGGATTTATCCAAAGCCAAGCGCGTTTTGCAAGAGCAAAAGCGCGTGAATGTCGATTTTCCAACGTGGATGATTGATTCTTTAGATCGCGAAGCTAGCAAGATGGGGGGCACACGGCAATCCGTGATCAAGGTTTGGCTTGCTGAGCGCCTCGAAGAGACCGCGTCCAACTTGCCGTTCCAGCGGCGCGCGCCGGCACCGCGCCGCTGAACTTCACGGAAGCCCTGGCGGCTGAGTCAAACTCCAGCGTTGACGCTGCGCGTGCTTGAGCACCAATTCCAAAAACAATCGCATGCGGGCAAAGCGACGCCTGCCTCAAATGCGACCTTAAAACTTAAACTTCCCCTGAAGTTGCCATGGTCGACTTCTCATGGTTTCTGTTCATCGTGGCGTCGTTGGTGCTCATCCTCACGGACGGGGGCAAGACATGGTGCTGCTCATTTCGCGCTGGTCTAGGCGCCGCAGCCGGGGTCGCCTTGGCCCCTGGGGGTAAGCGTAGGCCTGTTGCGTATCAAAGGCAAAGGCGCTGAAGTGGCTTTTCAAACATCGTCGAAGCGTCCGCTCTTGCGGATGGTTCTTGATGGCGCGCTGTTCAACGTTTCCAAAGCTCGGCGGCAAAACTGAAGATGCAGGGATGGGCATGCAGCCATCAACTGAACTCGGCAATTAGGTTGCCTCTGCAAAGATAGCTTTGACAATAATTGCCTAAGCAGTTAATATCTGCTTCATGGCTATTAGCACCCCACCCAAAAGCGATTCCGACCCTTCCACCAGCGCGACGTCATGTTCGTTGGTCGAGTTTTACCGTGCGCAAGGCTACAAGCCTGAAAACAGCGTCGGCTACCTGATGCGCCGCATCATCTCGCTGGTGGGGCACGGCATTGAGCGTGAACTTGAACCGGCCGGGCTGACCAACGCGCAGTGGGTGCCGCTGCTGAAGCTGCACATGGGCTGCGCCTCGACGGTGGCCGAGCTGGCGCGTGAATGCGATCTGGACGCGGGCTCGATGACCCGTTTACTGGACCGCCTGGAGGCCAAGCAGCTGTGCCGCCGTGTCCGTTCTTCGGACGACAGGCGCGTGGTCAATATCGAACTGACGGACGCCGGGCGCGTTGCCGCCAAAGAGATTCCTAAAATCCTCTGCCATGTGCAGAACGCCCATCTGGCGGGCTTCTCGGTCGAAGAATGGCAGACCCTCCAGGGCTACCTGCGCCGCATCCTCAATACGGCGCAGACCCTGCAAGCCTCGGTAGAGAAAAATGAAAAATAAACCCAATACCCTTGCCGGCCTGGCAGACGTTCAAGAAGTCCAAAACGTTCAAATTGCCGCGCTTGGGTACAGCCCCAAGCCGCTGCCGATGTGGCGCGCCTCGTTCCGCATGGCTCTCGTTGCGGCTGCCGGTCTGGCGGCTGCGGGGCTGATGGCCACTGGCCTCAGCGGCTGTGCTGACATGTCGGGCATCAGCCCGAAGGCCAGCCTGCGCGATGGCGCTTCGCTGGGCTTGGCGGCCCCGTCTGCGGCGTCTGCTTCTTCTTCCGTTAACGCCCAGGCGCCGGTCGCTGCCGAATGGTGGCGCGATTTCGGCGACGAGCCGCTTAATGCGCTGGTGGCCCAGGCGTTGCAGGCCAACCCCAGTCTGAAGCTGGCACAGGCGCGGCTGGCCCGCGCGCAAGCTGTCACCGAAGTGGCTGATGCGGCCACCCGGCCGCAGCTCAATGGCCAGCTTGACCTGACGCGCCAGCGCTACACTGCCAATGGCGCGGTACCGCCGCCGCTGGCCGGCGCCATCCGCGAAAGCGGCACGGCGCAGCTCAGCGCCAGCTGGGAGCTTGATTTCTTCGGCAAAAACCGCGCTGCACTCGATGCCGCCCTGGGCAGCGTCAAAGCCGCCGAGGCCGATGCGCAGGCGGCGCGCCTGCTGCTGGCCAGCAACGTGACGCGCAGCTACTTTCAGCTGGTACGGCTGAACGAACAGGCTGGCGTTGCGCGCCGCACCCTGGCGCAGCGCACCGAGGCGCTCAAGCTGGTGCAAGACCGTGTCAACGCGGGGCTGGATACGCGGCTGGAACTGCGCCAAAGCGAAGGCGGTCTGCCCGAGGCGCGCCTGCAACTCGAAACCGTGCAAGAACAGCTGGCGCTCACGCGGAACGCGCTGGCCGCCCTGATTGGGAAGCCAAACAGTGCTGTAGCCCAGGTGGTACCTGCGCAAGAAGCTATTAAAAACGTAGCAGTGGCGGCGAATATCCCCGCCGACCTGCTGGGCCGCCGCGCCGACATTGCAGCCGCGCGTTGGCGCGTCGAAGCCTCGTCCAAGGATGTGGTCAATGCCAAAACGCAGTTTTACCCCAACATCAATTTGGTCGCCTTCGCCGGTTTTTCCAGCATAGGCCTGGGCCGCTTGCTTGACGCGGGCAGCCAGCAGTGGGGCGTCGGCCCGGCGCTGCGCCTGCCGATTTTTGATGCGGGCCGGCTGCGCGCCAATTTGCGCGGCAAAACCGCCGACCTGGATGCCGCAGTCGAAAGCTACAACGCCGCGGTGATTGACGCGGTGCGCGATGTGGCCGACCAAGTGGCTTCCTCGCAAGCGATAGCCCGCCAGCAGACCGAGCAGCGCGCCGCACAGGAATCTGCAGAGGGCGCTTATGAAATCGCCGTGCAGCGCTACAAGGCCGGACTGGGCACTTATCTGAATGTGCTGACGGCCGAGACCAGCGTGCTGGCGCAGCGCCGCCTGGCGGTTGACCTGGCGGGCCGTGCGCTGGATACGCAGGTCGCGCTGATACGAGCGCTCGGTGGCGGCTACGCGCCTGAATCCAGCGCAGCGCAAACTTCGGCGCGGTCTGAAAATGCTATCAAAATAATAGCTGCTGGCGCCCGTCCTTAATGGGCTAGAGACCTATTTATCCCATAAATGGGCGCTGCACCCGTTGCACCCGCTATGGCGCAAGCCACCAATCAATCAAACACCATGAATCCAGAATCCACTCCCTCCAACACTTCCACAGCTACTAATCCTGCCGCCGCGCCAGCGCGCCCGCCAGCCGGCAACCCCAGGCGCAAAAAGGCCCTCACTTTGTTGGCCAGTGTTGTCGTGGTGGCCGGTCTGGGCTGGGCGATTTACGAGTACCTGGTCGCCAGCCACTACGAGTCGACCGACAACGCCTACGTGCAGGGCCATGTGATCCAGATCACGCCGCAAATCGGCGGAACGGTCATGGCCATCCTGGCCGACGACACCGATTTCGTGAAAGCCGGCCAGGCGCTGGTGCAGCTCGATCCGGCCGACGCCCGGGTGGCACTCGATCAGGCCGAAGCGGCGCTGGCGCAGGCAGTGCGCCAGGTGCGCACGCTGTATGCCAACAACGGCACGCTGGCGGCGCAAATTACGTTGCGCGCTGCCGACGTGGTCAAGGCGCAAAGCGACATTGCCCGGGCGGCCGACGACCTGAAGCGGCGCCAGTCGCTCAGCGGCAACGGTGCCGTGTCCCAGGAAGAACTCAAGCATGCGCAAAGCCAGCTGGCCAACGCCAACAGCGCGCTGGCCGCCGCGCAGGCCGGTGTGCTGGCCGCGCGCGAGCAGCTCACCAGCAACCAGGCGCTGACCGAAGGCACCAGTATCGAGCAGCACCCCAGCGTGCAGATGGCCGCAGCCAAGGTGCGCGAGGCCTTTCTGGCAACGCAGCGGGCCGCGCTGACAGCGCCGGTCGATGGCTATGTGGCCAAGCGCACGGTGCAGCTGGGCCAGCGCGTCGCCGCCGGCACGCCGCTGATGTCCATCATCCCGCTCAGGCAGGTCTGGGTCGATGCCAACTTCAAGGAAGTGCAGCTGCGCCATATCCGTATCGGCCAGCCCGCAAGACTGGTGGCTGACCTGTACGGCAAGAAGGTGGAATACCACGGCACGGTGACCGGCCTGGGCGCTGGAACGGGCGCCGCCTTTTCGCTGCTGCCGGCGCAAAACGCCACCGGCAACTGGATCAAGGTGGTGCAGCGCGTGCCGGTGCGTATTGCGCTGGACGCCGCGCAACTGGCCGACAAGCCGCTGCGTGTGGGCTTGTCGATGGAAGCGGAAGTCGACGTGAGCAAGCAAGACGGCAAGACCCTGGCCGATGCACCGAACGCAGCCGCACTGGCGCCTGCCCCGGCTATTGCTGCGTCAGAGGATGCCGCCAACGCCGATGTGCGGCGCGTGATTGCCGCCAATGACGGAAAAACCAAAGCAGCCACCAAGACAACTGAAAAAGCGGCCGTCAAGGCGAGCGCCCTCGCGGTCAGCAGTAGCGTCGCGCAGGTGCACTAAAGCGGCCGCGCTATCGCAATTGTTCGCTGTCGATTGCTGTCGATCGCTGTAGTTTTCCCGCGCTATTTTTCCAGGACTTTCATGGCTTCCGAACCTGCATCCACCTCATCGCCGCCGGCCTATGTCCACCTGCCACCGCTGAGCGGCTCGGCTCGCCTGTGGGGCACGCTGGCGCTGTCGGCCGCCACCTTCATGAACGTGCTCGACACGTCAATCGCCAATGTCTCGCTGCCGGCCATTGCCGGTGACCTGGGCGTCAGCCCGAACCAGGGCACCTGGGTCATCACCAGTTTTGGCGTGGCCAACGCGATTGCCGTGCCGCTGACCGGCTGGCTGTCAGAGCGCTTCGGCCAGGTGCGCCTGTTCATGGCCAGCATCATCTTGTTTGTCATCACCTCATGGCTGTGCGGCCTGGCGCCCAATATGACCACGCTGATCTTCTTTCGCGTGCTGCAGGGGCTGGTGGCAGGGCCGATGATTCCGCTGTCGCAGGCGCTGCTGCTGTCGAGTTACCCGAAGGCGTTGGCTGGGCTGGCGATGGCGCTGTGGTCCATGACCACGCTGGTGGCGCCGGTGATGGGGCCGCTGCTGGGCGGCTGGATCACCGACAACATCTCGTGGCCATGGATTTTTTACATCAACATTCCGGTGGGTTTTGGTGCAGCCTTCATCACCTGGAGTATTTTCAGGAAACGTGAAAGCCAGACCAAAAAACTGCCGATTGACTCGATCGGTTTGGCGCTGCTGGTGCTCTGGGTTGGCGCGCTGCAGATCATGCTCGACAAGGGCAAGGAACTGGACTGGTTTCACTCCGGTGAAGTGGTGGCGCTCGGTATTGTTGCGCTGGTGGGGTTGATTGCCTTTGTCATCTGGGAGCTCACCGAAGAGCACCCGGTGGTCGATCTCACGCTGTTCAAACGCCGCAACTTCTGGGCCGGCGCACTCGCGCTGTCGGTGGGCTACGGCCTGTTTTTCGGCAACGTGGTGCTGCTGCCGCTGTGGTTGCAGCAGTACATGGGTTACACCGCCACGCAGGCCGGCATGGTGCTGGCGCCGGTCGGTGCCATGGCCTTGCTGCTGTCGCCGGTGGTCGGAAAAAGCATCGGCAAGGTTGACCCGCGCCGTTTTGCCGCTTTTGCCTTTGTGGTGTTTGCGCTGGTGCTGTGGATGCGCTCCAACTTCAACACGCAGGCCGACTTTGGCACCATCTTGATTCCCACCATCATCCAGGGCGTGGCCATGGCCTTCTTTTTTATTCCGCTGGTCACCATCACGCTGTCGGGCATCTCACCCGAGAGGATTCCGGCGGCCTCTGGCCTGTCCAATTTCGTGCGCATCGTCGCCGGTTCTTTCGGTACCTCGATTGCCACCACGGTGTGGCAAGACCGCGCCGCCATGCACCATGCGCACCTCAGTGAATCCGTTAACCTGGGCAGCAGCGCCACCACCAGCGCGCTGTCGGGCCTGGCCAGCGCCGGGCTGACGCCTGAGCAGGCGCTCGGAAGCATCAACCGGCTGGTGGATCAGCAGGCCTACATGCTGGCCGCGTCGGATGTGTTTTATGTGTCGGCGCTGATTTTTCTGCTGCTGATTCCGCTGGTGTTTTTGACCCGGCATGGTAAAGCCGGGGCGGGCCGTGCTGATGCGGCGGCCGGGGCGCATTGAGCGCGCAGCCTTTAAGGCGAAGGCGTTGCGGTCTTGCTGCTTTTCTTGTTCCCTGTTTTCGCTGTCCTGAAGGCCTCTGGCGCCTTCTGCTGGCGCACGGCCCCGGCAGCGGCCTGCCGCAGTCCGGCCAGCGCAGGCGCCAGTACCGCCATATCCGCGTCTGCCGCATAAACGGCATAAGCCGGGTATAGAAATTCAGGCGCGCCTGGCACGCGGTGCAGCCGTCCATCGCTGATGTGCTGGTGCACCACGTTTTGCCGGAAATAGCCTGCGCCGCCAACTGCAAGCAGATACTCCAGTCCGAGCGGGCCCAGGCTAGAAGACACGCCGACGCTTGACAGCTCGGGAAACGCCAGGCTGTGCTGCGCCGCAAACTCGCGGCCCCAGTCCACGTACACATAATCGGCCGCCAGCGGCGCTTGCAGGCCGGGGGACGTGGCGACCAGCACCAGCTTTTCCTCTATCAGCAGTTCGACCCGCAAACCGGGGCGCTGCCGTGGCGCATAGGCAATGACGATGTCCAGTGTTCCATTGGCCACGCGCTCAAGCAGATCTTCGGCAATGCCGATCTCGGTGCGCAGCGCCAGGTCGGGCGCGCCACGGCGCATCCAGAGCAGCCAGTCGAGCAGCAAGGGTTGCCAGAGGCTGATTTCACAGCCGACCATAACCAGCGCGCGGCGCCCGGACGGCACGGCCATCTGCTGGCGGGCACGCTCCCAGACCTGTACCAGCGTCATGGCATGGCGAAGGAACTGCTCACCCGCCGCAGTCAGCGATGCGCCGGTCTTGTTCCTCACGAAAAGCTGGCGCCCCAGCAACTCCTCCAGCGTCTTCACGCGCGCGCTGACCGCCGTCTGGGTGACATGCAGCCGCTCTGCAGCCTGGGCAAAGCTGTGGCTTGACACGATCTCAAGAAAGGTACGGGCGAGGTTGATATCCATGTCGTCGGCTCCCGACTGTAGTCAATTTATAAAACAAAAAAATTGCACTGAAATGCAATATAAGTCATTTTACTTTTGTAGTAGTTAACCCTACATTTGCTTCATGGCTACTGTTTCGGCAATCTTTCTTCTGCCGTTCGTGCCCTTTGAAAGGAAGCTCCATGACCCGCACCGCACTGTTCGCCGGCCCTGCCGATGCCACCGCACCGTCCGTAGGCAAACGCAGGTCGCCCGCTTTGTCCCTGGTCCGCAGGGTTTTGAACGCCGCGCAAGCGATCTTTACAGCGCCGGCCGTCGTGCCGGATATCAGCAGCGACCAGCGCTTTCCCTGGCTGACTGCTGACATCCGCGGCAATATGAGCGTTCGCGCCCAGCGGCTGATGCGCGCGGACTATTGAGCCCGACAGGCTGTGCCTGAGCGGGCGCGGGCCCGTGGGCCGGTCACTGCGCGATTTGTACTGTGGGTCAAACCCCGGGACAGCGCCGGGCGGCAAAACGAGGCAGGCATCGGGCATCGGACACACCGAAGCCCGGCGGGATTAAGGGCCGGGCGCGTCAGTCGGCGCGCGCAGCGGCGGCGATGTCCAGCGAACGCAGCCGCAAGGCCGGGTCAAAAATGTCGCACACCAGCATGAATTCGTCGGCGTCCGTAGCCTGCGCCAGCGCGTTCAAGCCACGCTTCACCGTCTCGGGGCCGCCTATCACCGCGGCGGCCAAAAAGTCGTCAATGGCGGCACGCTCTTGCGGATGGCGCTGCGCCATGAAGTGCGCCACCGGCGGTGGCAGGCCGCTTCGCTGGCCCGTCAAAATTCCCAGTACGCGCTGGTAAGTGCTGCTGGCCAGGTAGTCTGCCTCCTCGTCGGTGGGCGCCGCAATCAGCGGCACGCCAATCGCCACATGCGGTTGGGCCAACGTGGCCGAGGGCTGGAAGCGGCTGCGGTACAGCGCAATCGCCTGCAGCAGCAGGCCGGGCGCAAAGTGCGATGCAAAGGCGTAGGGCAGGCCACGCTCGGCGGCCAGCTGCGCAGAAAACAGGCTGGAACCTAGCAACCAGATTGGCACATTGGTGCCCGCGCCCGGCATGGCAATCAGGCGCTGGCCGGGCTGCGCCGGGCCCAGCAGGTGCTGCAGCTCTGCGACATCGCGCGGAAAGTCATTTTCAGTTTCTGCCCGATCGCGCCGCAGCGCCCGCATCGTGGCCTGGTCTGTGCCGGGTGCGCGTCCCAGGCCCAAGTCGATGCGACCCGGGTACAGCTCGGCCAGTGTGCCGAAGGCCTCGGCCACCACCAGCGGCGCGTGGTTGGGCAGCATGACGCCGCCCGAACCGACGCGGATGCGCTGCGTGCCTCCGGCGATATAGCCCACCAGTACAGCGGTGGCTGAACTGGCAATGCCCGGCATGTTGTGATGTTCGGCCAGCCAGTAGCGCGCGAAGCCGAGTGACTCGGCATGTTGCGCCGTGCGCAGGGCAAGGGCCAGCGCATCGGCTACCGTGCCGCCTTCGCGGACGGCTACCAGATCAAGCATGGACAGTGCGATATTTTTTAGTGCTTTCATGGTATGGATTGTCGTGCGCAGCGCTTGCCCGCGCTGCGGTCGGGGCTCTGGTGGTGGGTAGTGACCAAAGGCCATGACCCCGTACTGCATACAGAACCACGGGATTTCCCTGCCTTCCCAGGCTGTTGCCGATGGACAGATTTTCATGCCATCCGATACACTTTCTCAAACAGTGCGTGGTGCGCCAGACGCATGCGCGAACGTATAAAAATACGGAGACAAAAATGAGATTTTTTCGACTTTCTATGATGCCCCGCATCGCGCGCATCGTGATGGATGAAACTGTCGCCTCATACGTGATCAAAAAGCCGCAGGCCAGCGGCCTGACGTGGCTGCTCAACGCTGCGGCGCTGATCAACGTTGCACAGCGCAGTACGGTGCTGCATTGACCGAGTCAACAAGTTAAGGACACCACCATGATGTTTTTTAAAGCGCTTGCCCGTGCGGCTTGCAGCGCGGTTTTTTGCCTGATTGGCTCTTCGATATGGGCGGCGGACTTTCCCGTACCTAAAGAAGGCAGTTGGGTCGTGCGTGACTTTCGCTTTCACACCGGTGAAACGCTGCCCGAGTTGCGCCTGAACTTCACCACGGTGGGTGAGCCCACCGGCGAGCCGGTGCTGGTGTTGCATGGCACCACCGGCTCAGGCGCCAGCATGATCACGCCGGGCTTCGGCGGTGAGCTGTTCGGCCCCGGACAAGCGCTGGATGCGCGCCGTTACTACGTCATCCTTCCGGACGCAATTGGCACCGGAAAATCCAGTAAACCCTCAGACGGACTGCGCGCCAAATTTCCGCAGTACAACTATGACGACATGGTTGACGCGCAATACCGGCTGGTGAAAGAGCATCTGGGCGTCAAGCATCTGCGCTTGGTCATAGGTAACTCGATGGGTGGCATGCAAACCTGGATATGGGGACAGCGCTACCCCGCGTTCATGGACGCGCTGGTGCCGATGGCCTCGCTGCCTACCGAAATGGCGAGCCGCAACTGGATCATGCGCCGCCTTATCGTCGATTCGATTCGCAACGACCCGGAGTGGATGAACGGCAACTACACCAAGCAGCCCAAAAGCTTGCAATTCGCTTCGGTGTTCTATGCCTTTGCAAGCAACGGCGGAACGCAGGCGCTTTATAAGGCGGCGCCCACGCGCGAGAAGGCCGACCAGTTGCTCAACCAGCGCCTGAACGCGCCGTTCGCTGGCGACGCGAATGACCACCTGTATCAGTGGGATTCCTCGCGCGACTACAACCCGTCACCCGGGCTGGAGAAAATTCAGGCGGCGCTGCTTGCCATCAACTCGGCCGATGACGAACGCAACCCGCCGGAGCTGGGCCTGTTGCAAAACGAGGTCAAGCGCGTGACGAATGGACGCTACGTGATTTTGCTGGCGAGTGAAACCACTGCCGGCCATGGCACAACAGGTCAACAAGCCAAACTCTGGGCGCGCCACCTTGCGGACTTGTTGCAAAACGCCCCCAAGCTTGGACAGTAAGCGGAAAGCTTCGGTGCCTTATGCCGGGAGTCACGGATCGGACGGTCACGCTGATGACGGCAGACCATTTGGTCAGCGCCTTCAATACCAGCGCCAATCCCGGCATGCTGTTGCCCGGCTGTCGACGGCTGCTCAAAAGCGAAGTCTTGCAAGCAAGCGCTGGTGAATTAACGCTGTAATCTTTTTCTCAATGGCCGCTACAAGACGCCAGGAGCCTTCATTGGCCCCGTGCGCGGACACTCAATCGTGGGATCGTCCTACAGCGCGCGCTGAACTTCTCGGATAGATTGAAGGTTGATCCTGTTGTCCGTGGCAGGAATAATTTTCAAGCAACTCACGGACGGGCAGGAAGCAGCTGCCTACGTACCCTTGTGTACGTATTTTTCTCTCACTCAATAAGGATTACGATGAAATATTCATTACTGTTGGCCGCAATGGTCGCGATGCTGGGTCTTACCGCTTGTGAAAAAACGGTCACCACGCCTGCACCGGTTGTGACGGTTCCCGGTCCCGCTGGCGCAACGGGTGCTACTGGATCTTCTGGTTCTACCGGGGCTACTGGTGATACCGGTGCCGGTGTGGCCGTACCTGGCCCAACTGGCGCCACAGGATCTAGCGGCGCCACCGGATCGACTGGCGCCACGGGATCCACCGGTTCTACCGGCGCCACCGGATCGACTGGCGCAATGGGTACAGACGGCAGCAAAGGTGAACCCGGAAAAACTGGCGACACAGTGATTGTTGTCCCTCCTGCGAAGTAAGTTCTTATCGCGCAGCAGGAGCGCATAGAGTGTCCGGGTTGGCCTAGACGTCCAGGACACTGCCGCTAAATTCTGCAATTGTCTTCAATTGGTGAAAGCCGCTTCGTGGCTTTCACCAATTTGCTTTTTACGGCTATCAATCTCTCACTTCTCTATAGTTTCAAAGGCTGTGCGTAGCCCGTCATTTCCAGATAGCCGCTGCCGACGCGCTTGCCGTTGCTGTCAATCAACTCACTCAGGCCTTCCCAGTAAATCGCACCAGTAGAGTTACGGCTGTCCAGTTCCTGGTTGTCTATCAGGGCTCTGACGGTGTAAAAATCGGCGGGCGTGCGAACTATCCATTCCACCGGGTAGCTGGCTTGGCTTAGCGGGCTTTTCCAGCGGCGCACCGGTTTGAAAATCACCTCACCACGGTTGAAGATATAGAGCTCGTTTTTCGATGATCTGAATGAACCCCCGTCCCAGAGCGCGTTGCTATCCTTGTCGCGCAGCCGAAAGGCCGTCAATGCACTGCCGTCATCCAGATTCATGCCCATCCAGTCCCAGCCGGTTGCGTCGGGGTGCAACACCTGTTCACTCCACTCATGGTCCAGCCAGGCCTTGCCGCTGACCTCATAACTTTGCCCCTTGATTTGCAGTGTGCCGCGAGCGGCCAGCTGTGGGGCGCTGTAGTAGTAACTCGCCTGTTTTTCTTCTGGCCCTTTGCGTGACAGGCCTTGTTTGCCCTGCAGCACAACGGGCTGCGTTTCATCAAATTGGAGCTTGAGGCCAAAGTCGGTGGCAGGCAGCTCAGCCGTATAGCGCCGTCCTTGCGCTTGCAGCAACCAATCACGCAGCTTGACGCCCATATCCTGCTCACTGGCAGAAGCCACGCCGAAGCCATCGCGCGCAATGCGCTGGTCATGCCAGAGTTTCTTGCCCTGCACATCGGTGATGGCGGCATGCGCAAAGAGCAGTTGCCTGGCGGCGAATTTTGAGGTCATGCCTTGCGTGGCATCGACTCTTGAGCGAAAAAATGTCAGCTGAAAACCAAACAGACGGTTGCCCGACATGGCTTGACCGGTGATGTACCACCACTCGGTGCGAAAGTCGGGATGCGATCCCCTGTCACGCGGGAAGACCAGTGCCTTTGAGGGCAGGGCGTTGGCGTGGTCGTGCCATTCGGCCAGCCCCGCCGCTACGCCGCCCATTAACAAGCGACGGCGCAGCAAGCTATGGGGCTTGGGCTGAAACTGTGGCAGAAGCATCTGCTGGATTCTCAGTTAAAAACCTCAAGCCCGCTGCCTGATCTGCATCAAAGTCTTATCGAGCGGTTAGCCAATGGAACCAAAAGCCTGGACAACTGAAAAAACCGTACCATGCACCATTTTTACGAGGCGATCGAGGAATCGCATTCGCTATGCTGGAAATCTGGTGATGTCGAGCAGCTGCCATGACGCCAATTCATGCAGTCAGGCTGCCGATCAGGAAACATGAGATTACACAGGTTGTACGAGAGACGCCGCACCGGCGCTGTTTTTGAGAACCTGCGAGTTGAAAAGACGTGATGGGTGACGATGGTTAAAAACCAGTTCACCGAAAAGTACTTCTGAAAACCACCTCACCGCTGGGTATGTGTACCACCCGCACTTCCTGTCGTGTCGGGTCGGCGACGCTTTTGACCGCCACGGCGACGGCCAGTGAAGCGTCCGCGTAGAGATGTGAGAAGGTGGGGGGAGGCAACAGGCTACCCGTCAAGGGGTCCCTGCTTTCAATACGGTAATTGTGGGGAGGCGCGTTAGCGTAAGCCATGATGAAGCCCTCGTCGTAGTGGACCTTCATGGTACGGGCCGTATGTGGCCTCGCGATGACAATCTGCGTCATAAAATGTGACTGATGTAAGTAAAAAAGTATTTGCTGCGGTGCAGCAGAGCTGTCTCTTTCTTGCCGTCGCTTGCCTACCAGTCTTCCTTCACCGCCAGCACCGCATCCTTGCCCGCCGCCGCGCGCCCGGCCAGCCAGGCGGTCAGGGTGCCGGCCACCATCACAGCGGCGCACAGTGCCAACAGGCGAAGCCAAGGCACCTGCAGGTCCATGGTCCAGTGAAAGCTTTGTGGATTGACCACATGCACCAGCACCGCGGAAACGGCCAAACCCAGGCCCAGGCCGGCCAAAGCGCCTATCACCGTCCAGGCCGCGCCTTCACCCGCCACCACGCTGAGGATCTGCCGCCGCGTCAGGCCCAGGTGCGCCAACAAGCCAAATTCCTTGCGGCGCGCCAGCACCTGCGCGCTGAAACTGGCGGCCACGCCAAACAGCCCAATCGCAATCGCCACGCCCTGCAGCCAGTAGGTCACGGCAAAGCTGCGGTCAAAAATTTTCAGGGAGTTGGCACGTATCTGGCTGACCGAGGCCATCTCCAGCAGCGCACCGCCGCCCGACTGCTGTTCGGCCAGGCCGCGTATCGCTTGTTGCACCTGGGCATCCGGGGCAGTGCCGTTCAGCCACAGCGCCAGATCGTTGACGCGCTGGTCGCCGGTCAGCTGTTCAAAGTCGCGTTGCGCGATGGTGATGGCACCAAACTGGCGGGCATAGTCGCGCCACACCCCGGCGACGAAAAACACCGGGGCTGATGTTGGGTTGCTCTGTGCTATCAAATCAGGAGCTGCTTGCGCCCTTCCTGATTGGGCTAGAGCACTAAAAGCTTGTGAAATTGGTTGAAAAACGCTGCCCGGCCGGGCGCCATACAGATCCACCATTGCTTCGCTGACGTAGATGGCGACGTGGCCCGGTGGCACGGGCAGCGCAGCGCCGACCAGCGGCAGGGAATTGGCCGGGTCATCGATGGGGCGTGCAATCAGCGTGACAGCTGGTTTTTCAGGGTCCAACAGCAACTGCGTGCTGCGCAAACCGCTTACGCGCGCCACACCCGGCACGCCGCTTAACGCTTTGACAAACTCGGGCGAAAAATACGCCGTGTCGCTGGCCGCGCTGCCCAGCGCGGTGCGCACGTACAGGTCGGCGGGCAGCACCACGTCGAGCCAATGCGTGACTGAATCGCGAAAACTTGCCACCATCACGGTCAGCGCCACGGCCAGACTCAGCGATGCCACCACGCCGCTGACGGCGACTGCCGCGCTTTCGCGCACCCTGCGCGCGCGCTCCACCGCCAGCAGAGGCAGCAGACGCTGCGCGACCCAGGGGCTGAGCCGGTCGTACAGCAGCGCAATCAGCCAGGGCAGCGCCGTGATGCCGCCCACCAACAGCAGCCCGACTGCCAAATAAGCCGCCAGCGGGATGCCAAATACCGGCGGAAGCAGCGCCAGCAGGGCGCCAGCAGCTATCAAAACAATACTAAGCCAGCGCGCCGTAGCGGCGCCCGTGGCCAGGCCCAAGCCTTTGAGGGTTTGCGCAGGTGGCAGCTTTTGCGCCGCCCGCGCCGGCCACCAGCCGCCGACGCCCGCTGCCGCCACACCTAGCGCGCCATACGTCAACGCAGACCAACCACTCCACTGCAGCGTAGGCGCGACGCCAGCAAAGTAGCCGCCGCCCAGGTCACCGCCGAGCAGTCGAAGCGCCAGCGCCGCCAGCGCGGTTCCCAGCGCAATGCCGGCCACACTGCCGATCAGCCCCAGCCCAAGCGATTCGATCAGCACCAGTTGCAGCCGCTCGCGCCCGGTCAGGCCCAGCACGCCGAGCAGCGCAAACTGCTGCGCCCGCTTGGCCACGCTGAGCGACAGCACCGAAAACACCAGGAACGCGCCAGTGAAGAGCGCCACCAGCGCCAGCACCGTGAGGTTGACGCGGTAGGCGCGCGACAGGTTGCTGACGCGCTCGGCCGCATCGCCGGGCGCGCTGGCGCTGATATTGGGCGGCAGTTGCAGCGCGGCAATGAAGCTGCGCGCATCGCTGCCGGGCTTGAGCCGCACATCTATGCGCGACAGTTCGCCAGCCTTGCCAAACAGCTCCTGCACGGCTGCAATGTCCATCACGGCGAGCGGGCCGCCGCCTGCGCTCACCGTGCCGGCGACCGTCACGGGGAGCAGTTGCAGACCGCTTTGCAGGCGCAGCTTGGGCGCAGTGAGCAACTGCCGGGCGGCCGGGTTCAGAAACACCGTGCCGGGCGCAAAGATCGCCAGGCGATCGCTGGTAGCAGCCGGAACCGGCATCAGCGCCGGCGCAATAGACGCCACCGCCAGCACATCGACGCCTATGATGCGCAGCGGCTGGCGTGCTGGCTGTTCAATTGGTGAAGACTGGTCGGTCAGCGCGTACGTCGAGATTTCAAGCACCGGGCTGGCGAGCGCAACCAGCGGGTGATTGGCCACGCGTGCATACACCGCTTCGTCAAAGTTGCCTTGCACGGCGCGCAGTTCCAGATCGGGCTGGCCGTTAACGGCGCGCACCGCCTGCGAAAACTCGCTGAGTGCCGACGCGTTGATCAGCTGCACCGAAAACGCCAGTGCCACGCCCAGCATCACGGCCACCACGGCGGCAGCGTTGCGCCAGGGGTGATGGCGAAGCTCTTGCCAGGAAAAAGTACGGAGTAGAGCGCGCATACAGACATTGTGCAGCGCGGTCGATCTCCCTTGTGCAATAGGCTAAGGCAAAATCTTCAGCATGAATCCTGACGTTGAATCGATTGAACGCGCCACCCAGGACGCGTTTCCCCCCTTGGCCACGGAGGAACTTCCAGGTTGGCTGCTGGGGCTTGATCCGGGTAGGGTGGGCAGGGCGCACAGTGCCGCACCCCTGCAACACATCGAACCCGATCGCGCGGCGGTGGCTGCCATCGAGGGGCGCTTTATGGAGTTCGAGCTTAACCCGGTGTTTCGTATTCCCACGGACAGCCGCTTTAAGGGCGTTTGTGATGAGCTGACGAAACGCGGCTTCGTCGCGAATCAGCCGACGCAGGTTCAGGTAGGCACCGCCCGCGCCATGGCTCAACTGCCCGGCGGCCTTGGTGCTGGCGCGAGCGTGAACCTGACGGCGGTGCCCGACCAAGCGTGGGTGTCAGTCTTTCTGAATGAGGGCTTTGACCCTGTCGATGGGGCCAGCCGGACACAGATTCTTGCCCGTGCCAGGCAGGCCGTGTTTGCGACGGTTTATGTGGAGGGTCGGGCCGTGGCAGCGGGGGCGGCCAGTTTCAGCCACGGCTGGGCCAGTGTGCACGGTATGCGTACCGTGCCCGGCCATAGCGGCTTGGGGCTGGCCAGTCGCATCTTGTGCGCGTTTGCCAGCGAAGCACAAGCGCGTGGTTTCGAGCCGGTCTTTTTGCAGGTGGAGGCCGCCAACACCAGAGCCCGGCTTTTGTACGGACGAGCCGGTTTTTCGCTGGCATGGACATATGAGTACTGGCGCAAGCCAGCGCTCTGAAAGCCATTGCGCTAAGCTCCCGAAATGCGCTCTTTACCGACCTATCAGGACATTTTGGCCGCCGCCTACCGACTCGAAGGCCATGCGCACCGCACGCCGGTGCTGCGCTCGGCCACGGCTGACGCGCGCTGGGGCGCCCAGTTTTTTTTCAAGTGCGAAAACTTTCAGCGCACCGGCGCATTCAAGTTCCGTGGTGCCTTCAATGCGCTGGCCAAGTTCGACGCCGCGCAGCGCAGCGCCGGTGCGATTGCGTTCTCGTCGGGCAATCATGCGCAGGCTGTGGCGCTGGCGGCGCGGCTGCTGGCCATGCCCGCGTTGATCGTGATGCCGCAGGACGCGCCGGCCGCCAAGCTGGCCGCCACGCGCGGCTATGACGCAGAAGTGGTGTTGTATGACCGCTTCACCGAAGACCGCGTGGCGCTGGCGCAGCGGCTGGCCGCAGAGCGCGGCATGACGCTGATCCCGCCCTACGACCACCCCGATGTGATTGCCGGCCAAGGCACGGCGGTGAAAGAGCTGATGGAAGAAACCGGTCCGCTGGATCGCCTTTACGTGTGCCTGGGAGGCGGGGGGCTGACCAGCGGCTCGGCGCTGGCCGCGCGCGCACTTGCGCCGCAGTGCCAGGTTTACGGGGTCGAACCCGAGGCCGGCAACGACGGCCAGCAGTCGCTGCGCGCCGGCCACATCGTGCACATCGCAACGCCCAAGACCATTGCCGACGGCGCGCAGACCCAGCACCTGGGCGCGTACACCTTCGCCATCATCCAGCGCGATGTAACGGGCATCCTCACCGTCAGCGATGCGCAGCTGATTGAGGCCATGCGCTTTTTTGCGGAGCGCATGAAGATGGTGGTGGAGCCGACCGGTTGCCTGGCCTTTGCGGCGGCTTGCGCGGCGAGTGAGGCGAGTGAGGCGGAGCGGGCAATGCAGGGTGTGCGCGTCGGCGTGATCGTGAGCGGCGGCAATGTGGACATGGCGCGCTACGCCGAGTTGCTGGCAGCGTGCTGAGGCGGGCGGGTTGCGATATTTACTGAGGTTAAGCAACGCCAAGCACGACTAAGGTGCGATGCCGTCGGCGCTCAGGTGCAGCCGGCGGTCAGCCCGCGCGGCAGCAGCCTCGGAATGCGTGACCAGTACCAGCGACGCGCCGTGTTCGCGGGTTTGCGCAATCAGCGCGTCCATCACCCGGGCGGCGGTGCTGGGGTCGAGGTTGCCGGTGGGCTCGTCGGCCAGCAGCAGGCTGGGGCGGTGCACCAGGGCTCTGGCAATCGCCACGCGCTGCAGTTGCCCGCCACTGAGTTGCTGCGGCAGCCGCCGGCCCAGTCCCGCCAGGCCGACCGCGTCCAGCATGGCTTGCACCCGGGCGTCGTCGGGTTGGTTGAGCAGCAGCAGGGGCAGCGCCACGTTTTGCGACACGTCCAGATGCGGCAACACATGAAAGGCCTGAAACACAAAGCCGACATGGCGGCGCCGCAGCAGCGCGCGGTCATCGTCCGACAGCGTGGCCAGCACGGCGCCGTGCAGCGTGACCGAGCCTTCATCCCAGCTGTCCAACCCGGCCATGCAGTTAAGCAACGTCGATTTGCCGACGCCCGATTCGCCCACGATGGCGACGAATTCGCCGGGCGCCACGTCGAGCGAGACATGGCGGAACACCACGGTCTCGCCGTAACGCTTGGCCAGGCCCCTGATCTGCAGGCTCATGGCCAGGCCTCGACTTGCGCCTTCACCCGCGCCAGCACCTGCTGCAGCGCGCTTGGGTCGTCGCAGGCCACCACACACCGCTGGGGCATCGAGCGCAGCCAGGTGATCTGGCGTTTGGCGAGCTGGCGCGTGGCAAAAATGCCTTTGTCTCGCAGCTCGTTCAGTTCTTTCGGAAGGAGATTACCGCGCGCTCCGCCCGCCTCGTGCGCGTCTAGTAGTTCCCAGGCCTGGCGGTAGCCGACGCAGCGCATGGATGGCAGATCGGGCGTTAAATCACCGCGTGCGCGCAAGGCTTTGACTTCGTCGATGAAGCCCGCCGCCAGCATGGCGTCAAAACGCTCGGCGATGCGGCCGTGGAGCCATGCGCGGTCCGCCGGTTCTAGGGAAATAAGAGCTGTAGCCCTTTTTTCATGGGCGCAAGAAGCTATGCTTTTTATAGCATTACGCTGGTGAAAGAATGCCAGCGGCTGGCCCGACAGCCGGTACACCTCGAGCGCGCGCGAGATGCGCTGCGCGTCGTTGGGCGCCAGCCGGTTGGCCGTCACCGGGTCCACTTGCGCCAGCTCCTCGTGCAGCGCTGGCCAGCCCTTGGCTACAGCTTCACTGGCCAGCAGCGCACGCACGGCAGGGTCGGCCTTGGGCATGTCGTCCAGCCCGTCAAACAGCGCCTTGAAATACAGCATGGTGCCGCCCACCAGCAACGGCAGCTTGCCGCGCGCGTGGATATCCTCAATCAACCGCGTGGCATCGGCGACAAATTCGGCGGCGCTGTAGGCGTTGAGCGGGTCGCGAATGTCAATCAGATGGTGCGGCACGGCGGCCAGTTCGTCGTCCGCAGGTTTGGCTGTACCGATGTCCATGCTGCGGTAGACCAGCGCTGAATCGACGCTGATGATTTCCACCGGGTAGTGCTGCGCAATGGCCAGGGCGGCTGCGGTTTTTCCCGCCGCGGTCGGGCCGGCCAGCGCAAGGTATCTGGCCCCCACGCTTGCCGCTTCGCGTGCAGCGCTGCCCCGCGGGGGGGCTGTTTTACCTTGGGGCGGCCCGGCGGTGAAGCTGGCCCCCTCTCGTGCTTGGTCAGGATTTTGCGGGGGCGTCATGCGCGGGCTCTCCGTATTTTCTGACCACCGTCCAGGCCACGGCGGCAATCAGCACGCTCCAGAACCACACGCCATTAGTCAGCGGGCGCACCGTGCCATCCATCTGCGTGCCCAGCCAGCCGCCCATGGCAAACGCCACCACCATCATCAAAAAGCCGTTTATCGCCGATGCCGCGCCGGCCGCTCCGGGAAAAGGACCGACCGCGCCGCTTTGGCCGCAGGGCTGGTGTATGCCATGGGCCAGCATGAAGAGGTAGTAGGGCAGCATGATGGCCCAGACATTTTGCACGCCGGCCCAGGCCAGCACGCCCATCAGCGTGCCGCCGGCCAAGCTCAGGCTAGCCGCAATTGCCACCGAATTGCGCACGCCAAAACGCGGCAGCAGACGGCGGCAGACAAACGTGCCGGTCAGGTAGAAAAAGCACATGGAAAACAATACCAGGCCGTACTGCGTCTTGCTTAAACCCAGCACCTGGATGAAGACAAACGACGAGGTGGCCAGAAAAGTGAACAACCCACCGTACGACGCCGCCGACAGCGCTGAGAACGCCACAAACGTGGGGTTGCCGCAGATATGCACCCAGGTGCGCAGCAGCGTGGCCGGGCGCAGTGCCTGCGGGTTTTTTTGCTGCAAGGTTTCCTTGAAGCGCAGGCTGATCAGCACCAGCGTACAGACGCCGAAGAGTGTGACCGCCAGCAACGCGGCACGCCAGCCGTACAGCTGTGACAGCAGGCCGCCCAGCGGGGCGCTGAAGCAGGCCAACACACCCAGGCCGCTCAAACCCTTGGACATGATGCGGGCGCCCTCTGTGGGCAGGTAAAGGTCGCGCACGATGGCGCGTGCGCACATCACGACCGCGCCCATGGCGGCGCCTTGCATGACGCGCCAGACAATCAGCAGCGCCATGGAAGGCGCCAGCGTGCTGCCGACCGAGGCCAGCGTGTAGCCAGCCAGCCCCCACAGCAGGATGGGACGGCGGCCGAAACGGTCGGACAGCGGGCCCCAGATCAGTTGCGACGTGCCAAAAGCCAGCAGTAAAGCACTGAGCGTGAGCTGGGCCTGAGACATGTTCGTGCCGAAGCCTTCGGTCAGCGCGGGCAGGGCGGGCAAGTACAAGTCGGTGGTGACCGGTTGTATGCCGAGCAGCATTGACAAAATCAGCACTATTAGGCCAGCCGACATGGCCGGCGGCGCGACCGCAGCGGGTGCAGAGGAAGTGCTTGGGCTGGAGGGGGCCGTTGAAGCAGTCGGGGCGGGGGCAGACATCCGTTTGAGCGTATCAGATTGCCCGGCCCTGGGTGGCGTCGCACCAGCTCCCCGGCTTTTGCGGCGGCAAGGCCCTTACCTCTTTACTTCATGTCAAACAACTGGGCCAGCGCCTGCCGGTATTGTGGCTGGCCGACCTGGTTGGTGTTGTGGTGTGAGCCCCCAGCGACCAGCATGAACAGCTTGGGCTGCGCGGCCGCATCAAATAGCTTGCGCCCCAGGTTAGGCAGAATCATGCGGTCTTCGCCACCGTGCACCACCAGTAGCGGCGAACCGATTTTGCCGACCTTGTCGATCGCATCAAAACGCTGGGTGATCAATAGCGATATCGGCACCCAGCCCCATTCGGTTGTGCTGACCACGTCGGCAATGGATGTGAAAGCCCCTTCGACTATCGTGCCGCTCTCGTCAGGTACGTCGGTTGCGAGGTTAATCGCAATCGAGCCACCCAGCGAGTGGCCGAAGATGTAACGCGGACGGTCCGGGTACTTTTTTGCCAGCCAGTCCCAGGCGGCGCGTGCGTCTTCGTAGGCCGACGCTTCGGACGGCAGTATCGGGGTACTTTTGCCAAAACCGCGGTAGTCAATGGCCAGCACCGAAAAGCCGAGCTCCTGCATACGGCGCATGCGCGGTGCCGAGCCGGTGACGTTGAAGCGCGCGCCGTGCAGATAAAGCAGCACCGGCGAGTGCCGGGCCGTAGCCGTGCCCGGCTGGCTGGCCGGCAGCCACAGGCCGTTCAGCCTGGCCTGGGGCTCGCCGGTTTTGGCCTGGAAATCAATCCAGACCTCGTCCATACCCACGGCGGCGGAGGCGCCCGCACCCCAGCTGCGGTCGCTCGGCTGAAAAATCCAGCTTCTCTGCTTCTCGTCGAGGGTGACACAGCCCGCCATCAAAGCCAGCGAGATGCAAAAGGATGTAAAGATGCGCCAGCGTTTCATGTGCTTTATGGATCAGTTGGCGGCCGGAAAGTTCATCGCCCGCGCATAAACAGGCTGTCGAGTTCCCTGATGCTGACCTGCCGCCAGGTGGGCCGTCCGTGGTTGCACTGGTCGGAGCGCTCGGTCGCTTCCATCTGGCGCAGTAGGGCGTTCATTTCGTCTAGCGTGAGTTTTCGGTTGGCGCGCACAGCGCCGTGGCAGGCCATGGTTGACAGCAACTCGTTTTGCGCGCGCTGAATCACCGTGCTGGCCTCGTGCTGCGCCAGCTCGGCGAGCACGCTGCGGGCGAGTTCTACCGCGTCGCCCGCCGCCAGACTGGTGGGCACGGCGCGCACGGCAAGCGTTCTGGGGGAAAAAGGCGTGATCTCAAGACCCAGCGTGTTTAGTGTTTCGGCACTGGCTTCGGCGGTGGCCACTTCCTGCGGGCTGGCTGCAAAGGTGGCCGGAATCAGCAGCGGCTGGCTGGCGATACGGCCTGCACCCGTGCTGCCTGGGCTGTTTGAGGTGTCGAGCTGGCTTTTTAGCCGCTCATAGACGATGCGCTCGTGGGCGGCATGCATGTCGACGATGACCAGGCCCTGCGTGTTTTCGGCCAATACGTAGATGCCTTGCAGCTGGGCGATGGCGCGGCCCAGTGGCCAATCGCCTGCGGGAAGAGTGCTCGTAGGGTTTGAAACGGCATTGGCAGTTGCTGCTGAAATCGGGGCAAAGTTATCCGGCGAAGGGGTGACCGCCGCCGAGGCCACGGCGCCGCCAGGCGTGGGCCACATGGCCTCAAAGTCGGACGCACGGCTGCCCCGGTTTGCTCCGAAATTGATAGCTGGTTGCGCCCATACCTGTTGGGCGTAGGCCCTATTTGTCTCCAAAAAAGCATTGGTGACAGTGCTGGTGCCTTCTTCGGGCACCTGCGCTGCCAAGCCGGCGCGTGGTGCGGCCAGCGCGTCTTCTGTGGCATGGCGCACCGCCTGATGCACCTCGCGGCTGTCGCGAAAGCGCACCTCGATTTTGGTGGGGTGCACGTTCACGTCGACCCGGGCCGGGTCCATCTCTATGTAGAGTGCATAGACCGGCTGGCGCTGGCCATGCAGCACGTCTTCGTAGGCGCTGCGCGCGGCGTGCGAGAGCACCTTGTCGCGCACGAAGCGGCCGTTGACATAGGCAAACTGCTGGTCGGCGCGCGAGCGCGCAGCGCTTGGCGTGCCGGCGCGGCCCCAAACCCGCACGGCAGGCCGGCCATCTGCGCGGCGCGCCGAGCTTTCATGGAAGATGGCGACCGACTGCGCTACAAACTCACTGCCCAGCACGTCGGCCAAGCGCTGCAGCTGAGCCAGTTCAGGCGCCAGTTCCTTGCCGCAGGCGCGCCACTGCTCGACCAGCTTGCCCTCGTGCCAGATGGCAAAGCCCACATCGGGCCGCACCAGCGCATGGCGGCGCACTGCTTCTATGCAGTGCGCCAGTTCGGTGGCGTCGGTCTTTAAAAATTTGCGCCTGGCCGGTGTGGCGTAAAACAGCTCGCGCACTTCCACGCTGGTGCCCTGATGGCGCGCCACCGGCTTCAGCTCGCCAGTGCGGCCATCGAGCTGCCAGGCATGCTCGGCATCCCCGGTTCTGGACAGCACACTCATGTCGGCAATCGAGTTGATGGCGGCCAGCGCCTCGCCTCTAAAGCCCATGGTGCCCACGGCCTCCAGGTCTTGCAGCGAGGCAATTTTGCTGGTGGCATGGCGCCGCAAGGCGACCGGCAACTCCTCGCGCGGAATGCCCTGGCCATCGTCTTCCACCAGAATCAGCCGCACGCCGCCGGCCGACAGCCGCACCGTCACCTGGCTGGCGCCCGCGTCCAGCGCGTTGTCCACCAGTTCACGCACCACGGAGGCGGGCCGCTCAACCACTTCGCCCGCTGCAATCTGGCTGATCAGTTCGTCGGGAAGGTCGCGAATGGGGCGGCGCGGGGCCTGGGTCTGGGAGTTCATGAAAGATCAGATGAAAAAAATGATTCTAGGCGCAGACCCGGTCTTGCCACGGCCTGGCGCTGGCCGGGTCGATTGCAGACCTGTCAGAATTGCTCTCATGGAACTCGCTGCCTTTTTCATTGATTTCATCCTCCACATTGACAGGTATCTGGAGGCCTTTGTCACCAGTTACGGTGCCTGGGTCTACGCCCTGCTGTTTCTGATTATTTTTGTCGAAACCGGCGTGGTCGTCATGCCGTTTTTGCCGGGTGATTCGCTCCTGTTCATCGTCGGGGCGCTGTGTGGTGTGGGTTTGATCAGCCTGCCGCTGGCCATGGGCGTCCTGGTAGCCGCAGCCGTTCTGGGGGATCAGTGCAATTATTCGATAGGCCGCTATTTCGGACCCAAGGTGTTTCAATGGGAAGACTCGAAGTTCTTTAACAAGCGGGCTTTCAACCAGGCGCATAATTTTTACGAGCGCTATGGCGGCGTCACCATCATCGTGGCGCGCTTCATGCCTTTCATTCGGACTTTTGCACCTTTTGTGGCTGGGGTTGCAGAGATGAACCGCGGCAGATTTAGCGCTTTCAATGTGATCGGCGCCCTGATCTGGGTGCTTGGGCTGACCAGTGCCGGTTACTTTTTTGGCAACTTCATGTGGGTCAAGGACAATCTGAGCAAGATCATCTGGGCCATGATCATCATCCCGGGGCTGATGGTGGTCTATGGCGCTTTCAAGGCCCGCCGCGACGTTCAGGCTGAACGTCGGCTGGCCGAAACGCCTGCCGGTCCGGAATAAACAAGCCGGCCTAATATTTTCCTTGCCATTGATTTAGAGCGGAGGAGCCATGAACGCAGCCATTCCCCCCAGCGCTGTGCTGCAGCGCGATCATCAGCCTGGAACCCGGCTGCCCTTTGAGGGGTCGAGCCGGATACCTTTTTGGGTATACACGGATGCCGCGCTCTATCAACGCGAGCTTAAGAAAATTTTTTACGGCGGGCACTGGTCTTATGTGGGGCTGGAGGTCGAAATTCCGCAAACAGGCGACTACAAGCTCGCGCATATTGGCGAACGCCAAGTGCTGTTGGTGCGCGACCGCGTAGCGCCCCGCGACAAAGCCACCGACGACGGCATTCGCGTGGTGGAAAACCGCTGCGCGCACCGAGGCGTTCGCTTTTGCCAGCAGCCGCACGGCAACGCGCGCAGCTTCGTTTGCCCCTACCACCAGTGGACCTACAAGCTCAACGGTGACCTGGCCGGCTTGCCGTTCAAAGACGGTGTGAAATCCGTTGACGAACACGGTGAGTGCATCAACGGCGGCATGCCTGCAGACTTCGACATCAAAGACCACGGCCTGACCAAGCTGCGCGTCGCCACGCTGCACGGACTGGTGTTTGCCAGCTTTAGCGAAGACACCGAGCCGTTGCAAGACTACTTGGGGCCCCAGGTGATGCCGTGGCTGGACCGCATCTTCAAGGGGCCTGACGGCGCAAGAAAGCTCACGCTGCTGGGCTACAACCGCCAGCGCATTCCGGGCAACTGGAAGCTGATGATGGAAAACATCAAAGACCCCTACCATCCCGGCCTGCTGCATACCTGGTTTGTCACCTTTGGCCTGTGGCGGGCCGACCAGAAAAGCCGCATGGTAATGGACCAGCAGGGCCGCCATGCGGTGATGATTTCGCGCAGGAATGAGGCAGGGCAAGCCGCCGTGAAAGGGGCGGGAGCCGCCTCTGACGTGACGGCAGGTGTCACGTCTTTCAAGGCCAACATGACGCTGCATGATGACCGCCTACTTGATGTGGTGGCCGAGCCGTGGTGGACGATTGATGACCCGTCTAACCCCGGCCAGGCCATCACGCCCACGGTCACCATGATCACGCTGTTCCCAAGCCTGATCATCCAGCAGCAGGTGAATTCTTTGAGCACACGTCACATCGTGCCGCGCGGCGAAGGCGAGTTTGACTTTGTCTGGACGCACTTTGGTTTTGCCGACGACAACCCCGAAATGACGCAGCGGCGGCTGCGCCAGGCCAACCTGTTCGGCCCGGCAGGCTTTGTCAGCGCTGACGACGGGGAGGTGATCGAGTTCAGCCAGGGCGGCTTTCGCCAGTGGGGCGAAGGCGGCTCCACGCTATGCGAACTCGGCGGCACCGGCACGGAGGCGACCGAACACATGGTCACCGAAACCCTGATCCGCAGCATGTATGCCTACTGGAAGAAAGTGATGAGCCTGTGACTTCAAATCCGCCAGCAAATTCGCCAGCAAATGCACCAGCGAATGAGCAAGCGATGGAGCGACTGCTGCTGCAACTGCAGGTCGACCAGCTCAATGCCGCTTATGCCGCGGCGCTGGACCAGGCTCGGTTTGTCGACTGGCCGGATTTTTTTGTGGAAGACGGTCGTTACAAGGTGCAGGCGCGCGAGAATTTTGACCGGGGGTTGCCGCTGGGGCTGATGGCGCTGGAGAGCCGCGGCATGATGAAGGACCGGGTTTACGGCGTGACGCAAACCATCTTTCATGGCCCTTATTACATGCGCCACATCATCAGCTCGGCGCGCATTGTGTCGCAGCAGGGCGAGGAGATTTGCGCGGAGTCCAACTACGCTGTGTTTCGCACCAAGCCGGGCGGCGTCAGCGAGGTCTACAACGTGGGCCGTTACATCGACGAGATCATTAAAAAAGGCGACTCGCTGAAATTCAGGAATCGCCTTTGCGTGTATGACAGCGAGATGGTTCTCAACTCGCTGATTTACCCGATTTGATTTCGGGGCAGTTCTAAAAATCAGCGTTTTTTGCCAACCTCGTTACCTATCACCGCGCCAGCGGCTGCTCCGCCCACCGTTCCCAGCGTGCTTCCGCCCGATACGGCACTGCCTGCGACACCGCCCAGCACGGCGCCCGTGGCCGTACCAATTTGCGCATTGGTCGGGCTGGTTCCGCAGCCTGTCAGGGCAATCAGGGAAGCCGTTGCGATCGATAAGAAAAGTTTTGTATGCATCATATTTTTTGCCTTTGCTAAGAGTTTCAGGCTCTGTGCCAATAACACTCATGTCCAATATTGTCGTCGTGCCATTGCCTTAACCTGCTATTTAATGTAAGACGAAAAGGAATTTGGGACTGTAGGAGAAGGGCACTGCAAACTGTCGTCCTGCTGTGCCGATTTTTCCTTGCGAAGCAGCGGGATGGTGCAGCCCCGGGTCTACAAGGCGCGGTTGCGCGCCATCGGCGGGTTTCTTGCAAAGTAGCGCGAAATGCCGCGCATCAACGCATCCGCGAGCTGGATCTGGTAGGCGTCACTGCGCAGCCTGGCTTCTTCATCGGGGTTGCTGATGAAGGCGGTTTCCACCAGCACGCTGGGAATGTCGGGCGCCTTAAGTACGGCAAAGCCGGCTTGCTCGACCCGTGGCTTGTGCAGCCTGCCAACCTGGCCGATCTCGCCGAGCATGGCCTTGCCCAGCTTCAGGCTGTCGCTGATCTGCGCGGTGGTGCTCATGTCAAGCAGCGCTCTTTGCACCTGCGCGTCCTTGGCTTTGACGTTGATGCCGCCCACCAGATCGGCGGAATTCTCTTTGTCGGCGATCCAGCGGGCGGCGCTGCTGGAGGCGCCTTTTTCGCTCAACGCGAACACGCTGGCGCCCTGGGGCCGTTCGTTGAAGAAGGCGTCAGCGTGCAGGCTGATGAACAAATCGGCCTGCACGCGGCGCGCCTTTTGCACGCGAATGTGCAGCGGCACGAAGAAATCCGCGTCACGCGTGAGGTAGGCGCGCATATTGGGCTGCTGGTTGATGCGGTCGCGCAGGCGGTGCGCAATTTGCAGCACCACATCCTTCTCACGCGTGCCGCCGGGGCCAATGGCGCCCGGGTCTTCGCCGCCATGGCCCGGGTCGAGTGCCACGATAACCAGCCGGTCGGTCTTGTCCTGGCCTTTGCCGCCTCTTTTTCTTCTTGCAGCGGCAGCCAGTTCAGCCGGGGAGATGTCGTCGTCGGCGTCTGCCGTACTGTCTTTTTCCGGGGAAGCGCTGCCGCCCGCCTGGTTGTCGGCGGGTCTGGCCGAAGCCAAAGGCGCGCCTGACGCCGCCTTGTCTGCCTGCCGGGTGATCAGGTCGCCGAGCGGATCGCGCTCTGCTCCCGCCGCAGGGCTGGTGCCCGCCGCCGGCTTGCCCGCGAGTCGTTCGGCGATCAGCGCCTCCAGCGGGTCTTCGGCCTGCGCCGGGTAGAGATCAAACACCAGCCGATATTTGTAAGCCGCCACCGGGGGCAGGGTGAAAACCTGCGGCCGCATCGGCTTTTTCAGATCAATCACCAGCCGCACCACGCCGGGTGAATTCTGGCCGACGCGAATGCCTGAAATGTTCGGATCGTCCGATTTCACTTTGGCCACCAGCTCGCGCAGGGCCGGAATCAAGTCTATGCCTTCAATGTCCACCGCCAGGCGCGGCGGCTCGGGTATAAAAAACTGCTTGGCCTTGATCTCGCCATCGGATTCGATGGTCAGGCGTGTGTAGTCTTTGGAGGGCCAGACGCGCACCGCCACAATCGTGGCGCCACGCGCGATCTGCTGCACACCCAGCAAAAGCACCAGGCTGCCCAGTTGCAAGGCACCGCGCCGGCTCAGATAAAGGGGTGGGGTTGAATCTGTCATGCCAGCAACTCCGCGCCGGTGGCGCTGTATGCCGTCAGTGTGACAACGCGCGATTCGTCGGCCAGCACTTCAATATGGATAAGCAGGTCGGGCTGCGGCAAATGGTCGCCGGCCTTTTCTGGCCATTCGACCAGCTTGAGCCCGGGGTTGGCAAAAATATCGCGAAAGCCGGCTTCTTCCCACTCGCGCGGATCATTGAAACGAAAGAAATCAAAATGCCAGATGTTCAGCTCCGACTGCAGACTGGAATGCGGATGGCTTGCCGCCGGCGTGTAGGGTTCCACCACCGCGTAGGTCGGGCTTTTGATGCGGCCCTGCACGCCCAGGCCCTTCAGCAGGTGGCGCACCAGGGTGGTTTTTCCTGCGCCCAGGTCGCCTTGCAGCTCAATTAACGCGCCGCCAATCGCCGGCTGCCGGGCCAGGGCCAGCGCAAAGGCCTGGGTGGCCGCCTCATCCGGCCAGGTAATTTTTTTTACAATCAGTGGGTGGTCCTTAACAGTCATCAATTCAATCATCAGTTTGTCAGTCAAATCCAAACATGGGCGCGCGAGCTTGGTTTTTCACAAATCGGCGTGGCTGGCATTGATTTATCGTCAGCCGAACCGGGATTATCGGCCTGGCTGGCTGCGGGCTTTCATGGGGACATGCATTACATGGCCGCGCATGGGCTTAAACGGGCGCGGCCGGCAGAGCTGATTCCGGGCACGGTCAGTGTCATCACGGCACGCATGGACTATTTGCCGGCCGCCACACCGGCGCAACCCGGTGAGTGGCAGGCCATTGAGTTCGGCCGCCTGCAGCGCCCCGCCGAAGGCATTGTGTCGGTGTACGCCCGGGGCCGCGACTACCACAAGGTCATGCGCGGCCGACTGCAAAAACTCAGTGAACAGATTGCCACGCATGTCGAAAAACTGGGACACCGCGCTTTCACCGATTCGGCCCCGGTGCTTGAAGCCGAGCTGGCGGCGCGCAGCGGCCAGGGCTGGCGCGGCAAGCACACGCTGCTGCTCAATCGCGAAGCCGGATCGATGTTTTTTCTGGGTGAAATTTACGTGGACCTGGCCCTGCCGCCCAGCGAAGCGGTAACGCCTCACTGCGGCAGCTGCCAGGCCTGCATCGACGTGTGCCCCACCCGGGCCATCATTGCGCCGCACCAGCTTGATGCCCGGCGCTGCATTTCTTACCTGACGATAGAGCACGCCGGGCCGATTCCGCTGGAGCTGCGGTCGCTGATGGGCAACCGCATCTACGGTTGCGACGATTGCCAGCTGATTTGCCCCTGGAACAAGTTCGCCCAGCGCAGCAGCCTGCCCGACTTTGATGAGCGCCAAGGCCTGAGCGGGCAGCAGCTGGTCACGCTGTTCGCCTGGAACGAAGATGAGTTTTTGCGGTTGACTGAAGGCAGCCCGATTCGCCGCATCGGCCATGAGCGCTGGCTGCGCAACATTGCCGTGGCCATGGGCAACGCGCTGCGGGCGGCGGTTGCGGGCGGTGCCGACATACGCGCAGCGCTGCAAACGCGGGCCAGTCATCCGAGCGAGCTGGTCAGGGAGCATGTGGCGTGGGCTCTTTTGCAATAGATCAGTAGCGCAGTAAATCTCAATAATCCCCAATGAAATAAGCCCGTAGCCCATGAGGGACGGGTGCGGGTAGCTATGCTATTTATAGCAAAATTTGAGCGAGCCGGGTTAACCTGGGTGACTTGCTACCGACCAGCTAGCGCAACACCCCCAGCGCAAACGGCAGGCTCAGCACTCCCAACAAGGTTGACAAGGTCACCAGGCCCGCGACATAGGCGCCGTTGTAACCCATGCGCGCCGCCAGCACATAGGCGCTGGAGGCGGTGGGCAGCGCCGAAAACGCCAGCAGCACGGCGGTCTGCGCGACCGTCAGGCCAAACGCCTTGGACAAACCCATGGCCAACAAGGGCAGCAGCAGGTGCTTAATCGAAAGCACCGCCACCGCCAGCGTTCTGGCCTGCGCCAGATGGCCAAACTGCATGCCGGCGCCGGCCGCCATCAAGCCCAGCGCCAGCGATGCGGCACCGATGCGCGTCACTGTGGGTTCCAGCCAGATCGGCAGCGTAAAGCCCAGCAGATTCGCCGCCAGTCCGCTGGCGGTCGCCAGAATCAGCGGATTGCGCACCAGCTCGCGCAGAAAGCCGCGCTGCGCGTGCCTGACCATGGGCCACACCGCCGCCACATTGAAAAGCGGCACGCACACGCCAATCAACACCGCAATCAGCAGCAGGCCCTCGCTGCCGGCCAATCGCTCGGCCAGCGCCAGGCCAATGAAGGAATTAAAGCGAAACGCGACCTGCGCGCTGGCCGCATGCTCGCGTCGGTCTATTTTTTTGCCCAGCCAAGGCAGATAGGGCAGGCTGTAGGCCAGCGCGATGCCCGACAGCCCTAGCAACAGGCCCGCAGCGATCAGGCTGGAGGCCGCATGCAAATCCAGCGGGCTTCTGACAATCGAGTGGAACAGCAAGACCGGAAACAGAAAGAAATACACCAGGCTTTCGACCTGCTGCCAGACCGTGCGGTTCAGCGCGGTGTAGCGGCAGACCAGGTAACCACAAAGAATGAGGGAGAAGTCGGGGAAAAGGAGCTGCGCGTAATTCACCGATCGAGAATAACCGCAAAGCTTTCGGGTTTGCCCTTATGCGTAATCCACAAGAGCCGAATGCCTCGCTTGCATTTAGCATTGGCAATCTGATTTTTTTGAAGGACCTGATCATGCAACGTCGCTTTCTGTTTGCCCTGTCTGCCTTGTCTGCGCTGGCTTTGACTGCCGCTGCGGGCTCTGCCTTGGCGCAGGCCTATCCCAGCAAGGTCATCAAGCTCCAGGTGCCGTTTGCGCCTGGCGGCACCACCGACATTGTGGCCCGCGTGGTTGCCGACCCACTGGGCAAGGCGCTGGGCCAGACGGTTGTCGTTGAGAACAAGGCTGGCGGCGGCGGCGTGGTCGGTGCACTGGAGACTTCCCGGGCGGCGCCCGATGGGTACACGCTGGGCGTGGCGACGGTGTCCACTACCGCGTCCAACCCGGCCATCAATCCAAAGATTCCGTACAACACGCTGACGGATTTCACGCCCATCATCAACATCGCAGCGACCCCCAACGTGATCGCGGTGAACCCCAGCTTCCCGGCCCGCAACTACAAGGAGTTTGTCGCTGAGCTCAAAAAGAACCCGGGAAAATACTCATTTGGCTCATCGGGCACAGGCAGCATCGCGCACCTGCAGATGGAGCTATACAAGAGCCTGAGCGGCACCTTCATTACCCACATACCGTACCGGGGCTCCGGTCCGGCATTAAACGACGCGGTGGCGGGCCAGATCCCAATTATTTTTGACAACCTGCCTTCGGCGCTGCCCTTCATCCAGCAAAAGCGCCTGATTGCCATAGCGGTGGCGGCACCCGAACGCCTGGCCGTGCTGCCCGACGTGCCCACCTTCAAGGAGGTCGGGCTGGAGCCTGTGAACCGGATGGCGTATTACGGCATTCTGGGCCCCAAGGGCTTGCCGAAAGAGGTGGTTGACAAGGTCAGCGCCGGCGTGAAAAAGTCGTTGGAGGATCCGGCAGTTCGCAAACGCATTGAAGACACCGGCTCGCTCGTCATTGGCAATACGCCCGATCAGTTTGCCGCGCAGATCAAGGCAGAGTTCGAGGTGTACAAGAAGGTGGTCGAATCGGCCAAGCTCAAGCTCGAATAAGCGCAGCGGTTTTTCCTTCTGTTTTGTTGCGTCCCGGCAGGCTTTGGCTTGTCGGGACGTTTTTTTTGCCAATTTGAAGGATATATTGGCCTATAGCCCAATGAATACGGGCGTAAGCTGCTATTGTATTTATAGCAAATTCAGTCTTCTTCATAGCCTTCGGGATCGGGCAAACCTGCAGACGGTCCTACCGACTCGGGAACCCATGCTCACCGTGACCCATGCCGCATTGCCTTTTTTGTTATCGTCCAAGCCATGCAAGCACAAAGCCAGTCCAGCATCGATTCCTTCATAGATGCCCTGTGGCTAGAAGACGGTCTGTCCAACAACACGCTGGAAGCCTACCGGCGCGACCTGTCGTTGTACGCGGCCTGGCTGGGCGCCAAAGAGCAGGGCGGCCGCCCGCTTGACGACACCGGCGAGAGCGATCTGGCCAGCTACTTTTCGGTCAAGCATGCCAGCACCAAGGCTACCTCTGCCAACCGGCGGCTGACGGTGTTCAAGCGTTACTTTCGCTGGGCGCTGCGCGAACGCATCACGACGGCAGACCCGACGCTGAAACTTCAATCGGCCAAACAGGCCTTGCGCGTGCCCAAGCTCATGAGCGAGGCGCAGGTGGAGCGTTTGCTGGCAGCGCCCGCTGAAGATACGGCGCTCGGGCAGCGCGACCGCGCCATGCTGGAGTTGATGTACGCCAGCGGCCTGCGCGTCAGCGAACTGGTCGGGCTCAAGACTTTTCACCTGGGGCTGAATGAAGGCGTGCTGCGCGTCATGGGCAAGGGCAATAAAGAGCGGCTGGTGCCTTTCGGCCAAGTGGCGCGGCAATGGATCAATGTCTACCTGGCCGAGGCGCGGCCGGACATCCTGAAAGGCCAGCAGACCGAAGACCTGTTTGTTACCGCGCGGGGCTGCGGCATGAGCCGGGTGATGTTCTGGATACTGGTGAAAAAGTACGCAGCGCTGGCCGGCATCACCTCGCCCTTGTCGCCGCACACCCTGCGCCATGCGTTTGCCACCCATTTGCTGAACCACGGAGCTGACTTGCGCGCCGTGCAAATGCTGCTGGGCCATGCCGATATTTCGACCACCACAATTTACACCCATGTCGCCCGTGAACGGTTGAAGACGCTGCACGCGCAGCACCATCCGCGCGGCTAACTCGCTTGCCCCGGCCTGAAAAGCCCGGCACTACTTCAGCGGTACATGTAGTCCCGGCTGAAGGGGTAGACCGACTGGGCGCCTTTGATCGCTGCATTTCGCACATCGCCTGAAGGCCGGGCCGCCAGCAACTGGTGCAGCGAGATCCAGCCCTCCTCAAAGCTCATGGCGCTGCCCGCCAGGTACAAGCGGTAAGCGCGCAGGGTTTTTTCCGCCCGCGCGGCGCCGCCATCGGCGGCCAGCAACTGGCGCGCCTCGGCCAACTGGGCCTCCAGCGCATCTGACCAGTCCCAGAGCGTGCGCGCATAGTGCGGACGCAGGTTCTCGGTGTCGACCATTTCCAGCCCGGCGCGCGCCAGATGCGCCAGCACGGCGCTGATATGCAGCAACTCGCCGCCCGGAAAGATGTATTTGCTGATGAAGTCGCCTAGGCCCGCGCCGAGCTGCCGGTTTTCAAGCCCACCCGCGGTAATGCCGTGGTTCAGGACCAGACCGCCGGGCGCCAGCAAGCGCATGATTTTGCCGAAGTAGGCGCTCATGTTGGCTTGGCCTACATGCTCAAACATGCCGATTGAAGAGATTTTGTCGAAAGGCTGGTCCTCGGCCAGGTCGCGGTAGTCGCGCAGCTCGATGCGCACGCGCTGAGCCAGGCCTTTTTGCGCAATCAGACGTTGCACATGCGCGTGCTGGTTCTTCGACAGCGTGATGCCGGTGGCATTCACGCCGTAATGCTCGGCCGCCCACAGCAGCAGCGCCCCCCAGCCAGCGCCAATGTCCAGAAAGCGCTCGCCCGGCTGAAGCATCAGCTTGCGGCAGATATGGTCCAGCTTGGCCTCCTGGGCACGCGCCAGCGTCATCGGCGGGTCGGCAAAGTCGCGGTAATAAGCGCAAGAATAGACCCGGCGCGGGTCCAGCCACAGCGCGTAAAAGGCGTCTGACACGTCGTAATGGAACTGCACTTGCGCCGCGTCTTTTGCCGGTGTGTGGGCTGTCAGCGATTTGAGCCGCCGCAGCCAGCCAGGCCACTTGCTCGTGCCGCTTTCCACCGGGTTGCCTTGCAGCAGCTTGGTGACCGCGCGCATCACGTCGCGCATGGCGCCTTCAAGTTGCAGCGTGCCCTCCACGTAGTCTTCCGCCAGGGCGCCAATCTGGCCAGCCTTGAGGCGGGCAATACTGGACCAGTTGGAAAACGACAGCTTGACGCGGGCGTTGGCGGCACCCAACAGCTGGCCGTGTGGCAGCTGCAATGCGATGTCCGAGGGCAATTGCGGCGGGCGCAGTGCCGTGTCGGAAACCAGGTGCCGGATCATGGGCAAACTCCTTTTCGGTGACTGCTTTTTATTTTACAGTCTAGCGCCCGTTAACCATTTTCGCCAGTGCCCCCTCATATGGCCAAAGCCGGATTAAACCCGGAGCTTTAGGCGTCAGCGCCCAGCAGCGCCAACTCGGCTTCGTCAAAGCCGGCCAGGCGGCGCGCTTGCAGGTTCAGTGGGCCCTTCAGCCGCGGTGCGCCGTATTGTTGGGCCAGCTTTGCATAAGTGGCCAGCGGGTCCAGCGCGCGCTGGGCGCACAGCAGGCGGTACCAGTGGTTGCCAATGGCGACATGGCCAATTTCGTCACGCAGGATGATGTCCAGAATCGCCACCGCACGCAGCGCATGGTGCGTTCCTACCTTGCGCAGTTTGGCCTGCATGGGCGGCGTCGCGTCCAGGCCCCTGGCCTCCAGCGTGCGCGGCACCAGCGCCATGCGTGCCAGCAAGTCGCCTTCGGTTTTCTGCGTCATGTCCCACAAGCCGGTGTGGGCCGCAAAGTCGCCGTAGTCGTAGCCCATGCTTTGCAGCTCGGCGCGCAATAAACTGAAGTGCCTGGCCTCTTCGGCAGCCACTTTCAGCCAGTCCAGGTAGTAGGCAGGCGGCATGCCGGCGAAGCGCCAGACCGCGTCCAGCGCCAGGTTGATCGCATTGAACTCGATGTGCGTCACCGCGTGCAGCAGGGCGGCCAAGCCTTCGGGCGTGAAGGGCGAGCGCTTGGGGAGGTCCAGGTGCGAGCGCAATTGCGGCCGCGCCGGGCAGCCGGGTAGGCCAGCGGGTGCCACCAGATGCAGCTGGGGTGCTATCAAAATAGTAGCTTCTTGCGCCCATAGATACTGGGCTAGAAGCACTTTTTGTAGTGGATTTGGCTCCAGTAGCGCCTGCAGGGCGCGCTGGCGCAGTTCGGCGGAGGGTGGGGTGGCCGTCATGGCTGAATTGTCTGCGATTGAGCCGGGCGCGCTGGCAACCCGCTGACAAACAGCGGAACAGGCGCTTCCTTACAATCGGAGATTCGCCAGCCACCTTCCTGCCCAAACCCTAATTTCTTGAATCAAGGACACCCATGGCCATTTATCAACTGGACGATTTGACCCCTGCCATCCATGAAACCGCTTGGGTGGCGGACAGCGCGCAGGTCCTGGGCAATGTCCGGCTTGCGCAAGACAGCAGTGTCTGGTTCGGGGTGGTGATACGCGGCGACATGGACGCCATCAGCGTGGGCCGGGGCACCAACATCCAGGACAACAGTGTTTTGCATGCCGACCACGGCGTGCCTTTGACCATTGGCGACAATGTCTCGATAGGCCATCAGGTCATGCTGCATGGCTGCACCATTGGCGATGGCTCCCTGATCGGCATTCAGGCGGTGATACTTAACGGCGCCAAAATTGGCAAGAATTGCCTGGTGGGCGCGGGCTCGCTGATCACCGAGGGCAAGGAGTTTGCGGATAACTCGATGATCTTTGGCAGCCCGGCCAAGGCGGTGCGGCAACTTTCGGCCGAACAGATTGAGGGTTTAAAAATGATCTCGGACCACTATATAGAGAATGCCCGGCGCTATAGGAGCGGGCTCAAAAAACTGGCCTGAGCGACACCAACAGCATGACCACCTCGAACCTACAGCCTTTTCAAAGCACACATAAACCAGCAGGGGCCACAAGCGCGAAGGTCGGACTTCGCGCTGCATCGCTCCCGCATTCGCAAGCAGGGGCCGCGGAACCGGCTTTGCCGGGCCGCAGGCGCAGCGCCCCCTCGGGGGGCAGCGTATTACGCGAAGCGAAAAGCGTGGGGGCTCGTGATGTCTGAACTTCATAAATTTATCTTCGATGGCTTGCCGGTGCGCGGCATGCTGGTGCGCCTGACCGGTTCCTGGCAGGAAATTCTTGAGCGCCGTCGCGTTGCCGGCGCCTATCCGGTTGAGGTCATGCACCTGCTGGGTGAAATGACGGCGGCCGCTGCGCTGATGCAAAGCAGTATTAGCTTCAATGGTGCGTTGATTCTGCAGATTTTTGGCGATGGTCCAGTCAAGCTTGCCGTGGCCGAAGTGCAGCCCGATCTGAGCCTGCGCGCGACCGCGACGGTGACGGGCAGCGTCGACGCCGGCAGTTCGCTGAGCCAACTGGTCAATGTTGGCAACCAGGGGCGTTGCGCCATCACGCTGGACCCGAAAGACAAGTTGCCTGGGCAGCAGTCTTACCAGGGCGTGGTGCCGCTGTTTGGCGACCAGCACGAAAAAATAGAAAAACTTGGCGAGGTGCTTGAGCACTACATGCTGCAAAGCGAGCAACTCGATACCAAGCTGATTCTGGCTGCCGACGGGAATGTTGCTGCGGGCCTGCTGATCCAGCGCCTGCCGGTCAAGGGGCAGGGCAATTTGCAGGGCCAGCTGGACCGGGACGCCAATGAAGACGAAATTGGCGTGAATGAGGACTACAAGCGCATCGCCATGCTGGCCGGCACCTTGAAGCGCGAAGAGTTGTTAAGCCTGGACACCGACACGATTTTGCGCCGTCTGTTCTGGCAAGAGCCGCTAACGCGCTTTGAGCCGCTCAAGCCCAGTTTTGCCTGCAGCTGCTCGCGTGAGCGTGTGGGCAACATGCTGCGCGGCCTGGGCACGGCAGAAATTGAAAGCATCATTGCCGAACGCGGCAAGGTGGACGTGGGTTGCGAGTTTTGCGGCGCGCAGTATGCGTTTGACCCGGTCGATGCGGCGCAGATTTTTACCAGCCAGAGCCGGCAGCCACCGCCCAGTTCAACGGTGCAATAAAGCGAATAAGTGAGATGAGCCGCGTTCCAGCGGCTTAACAGGTCGCTGATCAAGTCTCTGATCAAATCCCTTAAGGGCTGATCTGCACGAAGATTTCATTGGGCTTGACCATGCCCAGTTCACCTCTGGCCTTTTCTTCGACGATTTGCAGGCCTTCCTTCAAATCCTTGACTTCGGCTGCCAGTTGGTCATTGCCCAGCTGAGCCTGCGCATTTTTCACCAGTTGCTCGTCCAGCCTTTGCTGCATCTCACGCACGCTCGGAATGCTGCCCCGGCCGATCCAGAGCTGCGCGTGAAATAGCACCAGCAACGCAATCAGGATAGCGGGGATGAGGCGATTTCCCACGGGGCTGGCCAAAAAGGTGCGCTGATCTAAGGTTTAGCGCAGGTTGTAGAAGGCGGCGCGGCCGGGGTAGGTCGCGATTTCGCCGAGGTCTTCTTCGATGCGCAACAACTGGTTGTATTTGGCGGTGCGGTCAGAGCGCGAGAGCGAGCCGGTCTTGATCTGGCCGGCATTGGTGCCGACTGCGATGTCGGCAATGGTCGAGTCTTCGGTTTCGCCCGAGCGGTGGCTGATGACGGCGGTGTAACCGGCGCGCTTGGCCATCTCGATGGCGGCAAAGGTCTCGGTCAGGGTGCCGATCTGGTTGATCTTGATCAGTATCGAGTTGGCAATGCCTTTGTCGATGCCTTCTTTCAATATTTTGGTGTTGGTGACAAACAGGTCGTCGCCGACGATTTGCACCGTTTTTCCGAGGCGGTCGGTCAGCAGCTTCCAGCCATCCCAGTCACCTTCAGCCATGCCGTCTTCAATGCTGATGATGGGGTATTTGTCAACCCAGGTCGCCAGCATGTTGGTCCATTCGGTGGCGTCCAGGCTCAGACCTTCGCCGGCCAGCACGTACTTGCCGTCCTTGTAAAACTCGGAGGCCGCGCAATCGAGGCCCAGTGCAATCTGCCCGCCCGCCACAAAGCCGGCCTTGTCAATCGCTTCCAGAATCAGCTGAATGGCCGCTTCATGATTGGCGACGCTGGGCGCAAAGCCGCCTTCGTCGCCGACGGCGGTACTCATGCCCTTGTCGTGCAGGATGGTCTTAAGCGCATGAAAAACTTCGACACCGTAACGCACGGCTTCGCGAAAGCTCGGTGCGCCGACCGGGATGATCATGAACTCTTGCAGGTCCAGGTTGTTGTTGGCGTGGGCGCCGCCGTTGACCACATTCATCATGGGCACTGGCATTTGCATGGCGCCGCTGCCGCCAAAGTAGCGGTACAGAGGCAGGCCGGCTTCTTCAGCCGCTGCGCGCGCCACGGCCATGCTGACGGCCAGAGTGGCGTTGGCGCCCAGGCGCGATTTGTTGTCGGTGCCGTCCAGGTCAATCAGCGTGCGGTCCAGAAAGGCCTGTTCGCTGGCGTCGAGGCCGAGCACGGCTTCAGAGATTTCGGTGTTGATATGTTCAACGGCCTTGAGAACGCCTTTGCCAAGGTAGCGCGATTTGTCGCCGTCGCGCAATTCGATGGCCTCGCGCGAACCGGTGGACGCGCCCGAAGGCACCGCCGCGCGGCCCATGACGCCCGACTCCAGCAGCACGTCGCATTCCACGGTGGGATTGCCCCGGCTGTCGAGAATTTCGCGGCCGACGATATCAACAATTGCGCTCATTATTTTCCTTGGGAAGTAGAAGGATGTGTCAGACCGGAGCGGCTACGCCCTCGACCAAAACCATGTTAAAAAATTCGGTTGCTCCTTGGCGTTTGGCCCGCGCTGCGCGGTACATCTCGCCATCGTAAAAGGCTTTGGCCGTCTCGTAACTCGGAAATCTCAGCATGGCGATGCGGCTTGGCTGCCACTGGCCTTCCAGCGTCTCAAAGCGGCCTCCGCGCACCAGGTACTCGCCGCCTGCTGCTGCGACGGCGGCGGGCGCTGCGGCCATGTACTGCTTGTACTGCTCACTATCGGATATCTGCATGTCAACAATGATGTAGGCGGGCATGGTGTTCTCGCGTGCGTTCAATTGAAATCGTTTTCAAGAAAACCGTTTTTCTTGGTCACGCGGTCTAGCGCCAGGAGAGTCTCCAGCAGTGCTTTCATGTGCTTGAGTGGCACCGCGTTGGGGCCGTCGCTCATGGCTTTGGCGGGGTCGGGATGCGTTTCCATGAAGATGCCGGCAATACCGACCGCCACGGCAGCCCGCGCCAGCACCGGCACCATTTCACGCTGGCCGCCGCTGCTGGTGCCGTTGCCGCCAGGCAGCTGCACCGAGTGGGTGGCATCGAACACCACGGGTGCATGGGTTTCGCGCATGATTGCCAGGCTGCGCATATCTGACACCAGATTGTTGTAGCCAAAACTCGCGCCACGCTCGCAGGCCATGAAGCGGTCTTCGTCCAGGCCCTTTTCGCGAGCCGCGGCGCGCGCCTTGTCGATAACGTTTTTCATGTCGCCCGGCGCCAAAAACTGGCCTTTTTTTATATTGACCGGCTTGCCCGATTGCGCCACGGCTCGGATGAAGTCGGTCTGGCGGCACAAAAAAGCCGGCGTCTGCAACACGTCGACCACGCTGGCGACCTGGGCAATTTGCGACTCGTCATGAATGTCGGTCAACACCGGCAGTGCCAGATCATGTTTGACCTTAGCCAGAATTTCCAGGCCTTTGTCGATGCCGGGTCCGCGAAACGTGCTGCCCGAGGAACGATTGGCCTTGTCAAAACTGCTTTTGAAGATGAATGGAATGCCGAGCGCCGAAGTGATTTCTTTCAGCGTGCCCGCCGTGTCCATCTGCAACTGCTCGGATTCAATCACGCAGGGCCCGGCGATCAGGAAAAAAGGCAGGTTCAGGCCGACATCAAAACCACAAAGCTTCATATCAGGCCACTGCCTTCAGCGGCTTTACGGCGGATTTTTGATCCTGACCCGGCTGAGTTGCGGAAGCTGCCAGCGTAGAACTGGCACGCTGCGCAAGCGCCGCAGCGATGTAGGCGTTGAACAGCGGATGACCGTTCCACGGGGTGGATTTGAATTCAGGGTGGAACTGCACGCCCATGAACCAGGGGTGAACGTCCTGCGGCAGCTCAACAATTTCCGTCAGATGTTCACGCTGGGTCAAGGCTGAGACCACCAAGCCGGATTTGCGCAAGGCATCGAGGTAATTGACGTTGGCTTCATAACGGTGGCGGTGACGTTCAGTCACCACATCGCCATAAATCTTGTGGGCCAACGTGCCTTTGGCGACATCCGAGCTCTGCGCGCCCAGCCGCATGGTGCCGCCCAGATCGGATTGGGCATCGCGCGTCTTGATGGTGCCGTCAGCATCCTTCCATTCAGTGATCAGTGCAATCACCGGATGCGGGGTGGCCGGATCAAACTCGGTGCTGTTGGCGTCTTTCAGGCCGGAGACATGGCGTGCGAACTCTATGGTGGCTACCTGCATTCCGAGGCAGATGCCGAGGTAGGGTATCTTGTTTTCACGGGCAAAGCGGGCGGCGCAAATTTTGCCTTCAACGCCGCGTATGCCAAAGCCACCGGGCACCAGAATACCGTCAAATTGGGCGAGTCGGGAGACGTTTTCGGGCGTGATGGATTCAGAGTCAATGTACTCAATGACAACCTTGGCATGGTTTTTCATGCCGGCGTGGCGTAAGGCCTCGTTAAGGGATTTGTAGCTGTCGCTCAGGTCCACATACTTGCCGACCATGGCAATGCTGACCTCAGTTGCCGGGTGCTCGGTTTCGTACACCAGATCGTCCCAGCGCTTGAGATTTGCCGGCGGCGTGTTCAGGCGCAGCTTGTCGCAGATCAGGCCATCGAGGCCCTGCTCGTGCAGCATGCGCGGCACCTTGTAAATGGTGTCGACGTCCCACATCGATATCACGCCCCACTCGGGCACATTGGAGAACAGTGAGATTTTTTCGCGCTCTTCGGCCGGAATGCGGCGGTCTGCGCGACATAGCAGCACGTCAGCCTGAATGCCGATTTCACGCAGCTGCTTGGCCGTGTGCTGGGTAGGTTTGGTCTTGAGTTCACCGGCCGCAGCAATCCAGGGCACATAGCTCAGGTGGACAAAGGCCGTGTTGTTGGCGCCCATGCGCAGGCTCATCTGACGCACCGCCTCCAGGAAGGGCAGTGATTCAATGTCGCCAACGGTGCCGCCAATTTCAACAATCGCCACATCGACCGCTTCAGGCGTGTCGTAGCGCGCACCGCGCTTGATGAAATCCTGGATTTCATTGGTGACATGCGGGATCACCTGCACTGTCTTGCCCAGGTAGTCGCCGCGGCGCTCTTTTTCGAGCACGCTTTTGTAAATCTGGCCGGTGGTGAAGTTGTTGGACTTGCGCATGCGCGTTTCAATGAAACGCTCGTAGTGGCCCAAATCCAGATCGGTTTCTGCCCCGTCTTCGGTCACAAACACCTCTCCGTGCTGAAACGGCGACATGGTGCCCGGATCCACATTGATGTAGGGGTCGAGCTTGATTAACGTGACTTTGAGGCCTCGCGACTCAAGGATCGCAGCTAGGGAGGCTGAGGCGATTCCCTTGCCCAGGGAAGACACCACACCGCCGGTGACGAAGACAAATTTGGTCATGTCAGATACGAACCGCAAGTTCGCTGAGGTGGTAAACGGAGATTATAAGGGTTGAGCAAAGCGCCGCAGGCTCACGAAGTGACCAGCTTGGTGGGCTCTTGACCTTTGCTGCTACATTGCAAAACATGACGAATCAAGCAAATGCCACAGGTGAAAGTGAAGCGCTGGAACTGGCCGGCAAACATCTGGTGCTGGGCCTCACGGGCGGCATCGCCTGTTACAAGGCGGCCGAGTTGTGCCGGGCCCTGATTAAAGCGGGCGCCACCGTGCAGGTGGTGATGACCGAGGCGGCCGCGCAGTTTATAACGCCGGTGACCATGCAGGCGCTTAGTGGCCGACCGGTGTACACCAGCCAGTGGGACAGCCGTGAACCCAACACCATGGCGCACATCAACCTGTCGCGCGAGGCCGACGCGCTCGTGATTGCACCTTGCAGCGCCGACTTCATGGCCAAACTGCTGCATGGCCGTGCCGATGACCTGCTCAGCTTGATGTGCCTGGCCCGCCCCATCGGCAAGGTGGCGCTGCTGGTGGCGCCGGCGATGAACCGCGAGATGTACGCCCACCCAGCCACGCAGCGCAACTTCGTTCAGCTTGAGGCCGACGGGGCTACCGTGCTGGGCGTGGGCAATGGCTTTCAGGCCTGCGGGGAAACCGGTGACGGCCGCATGCTGGAGCCCGAGCAACTGCTTGAAGACATCATCGCGTTCTTTGCGCCCAAGGTGCTGGCGGGCCAACAGGTGCTGATAACGGCCGGCCCGACTTATGAGGCGATTGATCCGGTGCGCGGCATCACCAATTTATCGAGCGGAAAAATGGGTTTTGCCATTGCGCGGGCGGCGCGGGAGGCGGGTGCGGAGGTCACATTGGTCGCCGGCCCGGTGAGCCTGCCCACGCCGCGCGGGGTCACCCGTGCTGATGTGAAATCAGCATTAAATATGCTTGAAGCCGTTATGGAGCGGGCGCAGACAGCTACTATTTTTATAGCAACGGCAGCCGTCGCCGATTGGCGCCCAGCGGCGCCGTCGGCCCACAAGATCAAGAAAGATGGCTCCGGTCAGGCGCCGCAACTGGAGTTTTCCGAAAACGTGGACATCCTGGCCACGCTTGCCCAGTCCGCGGCCGCGCAGGCCGGCGCACTGTTTTGCGTGGGTTTTGCGGCAGAAAGCCACGATCTGCTGGAAAACGCCCAGGCCAAGAGGTTGCGCAAAAAAGTGCCGCTGCTGGTCGGCAACATCGGGCCCGACACCTTTGGCCAGGACTACAACGCGCTGCTGCTGCTGGACGAGCGGGGCAGTACCGAATTGCCGAGAGCGTCCAAGCTGGTCTTGGCGCGGCGGCTGGTGCAGGAGATTGCGACCCGGATGGGGGCTCGCACGCCCGCGCAGCTCAGCACCAGCGGGAAAGTGAGCGCCTCATGATGCATGCTTCGAACACCCCGCCTGATGGCGATTTCGTGCGCTACGTGGAGCGTTTGACCGGCAGCACGGCAGTGCCTGCCGTGCGCGAAGACCTGTTCATGCCCAGGGAGGCTGGCCCAGGCAGTACGTCGTTTGCGGCAAGCTCCGGCCAGCCCTCCATCAGGGCGGCACAGGCGGCGCAGGCGCCGCTGCACGGCATGTCGTTCTGGACGCACGTCAAGTGGGTAGTCGCTTTGTGGATAGCCACGCAGGCATTTGCCAAACTGGTGCCGGCTGCCAGCCAGTTGTTTATCCCCGCCCTGATGGTGTATGCGGTTTGGGTCATTTTTTGGGTCAGCCGTGCGGCGGCCATCAGCGCCGGAGCATCTGATGTAAACCCGCTGGTAGAACGTCTGAGCGAGTTGGCCAGACGCGCCGCCGAAAAAACAAAAATAGCCCAGTAACTTAAGCCATCCCAGCCACCTCAGCATAAAAACAAGCCATGAAAATCGACCTCAAGATACTGGATTCACGCCTGCAAAACAATCTGCCGAACTACGCCACGCCTGGCAGTGCTGGCCTCGATCTGCGCGCCTGCCTCGATGCGCCGCTCACGCTGGGAGCCAATGCCTGGCAGCTGGTGCCCACGGGCATCGCGATCCATCTATGTGACTCCGGTTACGCCGCACTGATCTTGCCGCGCTCTGGGCTTGGCCACAAACACGGCATCGTGCTGGGCAACTTGGTGGGCCTCATCGACAGCGACTACCAGGGACAGCTGCTGGTCAGCGCCTGGAACCGCAGTGATGTGCCTTTCACAATTGAGCCGATGGAGCGCATTGCACAGCTGGTAATCGTGCCGGTGGTGCAGGCGCAATTCAATGTGGTCGCCGAGTTTCCCGTCAGTGAGCGAGGCGAGGGCGGTTATGGATCTACCGGTAAGGCGTGAGGTCGCCTGCCCTCGGGTCACGGGTCAGCTTTGTCCTACAGCAGCCGGCTGCAGCTTCCCACGCAGCGACAGCACAGAGCATCACCCAGGAACTGGAAAAATCGGCCTTTAATTAGGCTTGTTTTAGGGCATACATATTTTCATTAAAGTGAATTAGATGCGCCAAGGCCTGATATTTTATTAACTGGAGATTTCCATGCGCCAAGCTACCCGCTTTCTTACAGCTGCTTCTTCATTGTTTGTGTTACTCGGCCTGGTCGCCTGCGGTTCGGTGCCAATGGACTCCCAGGCTCCCTATCCCTCATCTCAGTACCCTAACCAGAATCCATATCCGGCTCAGAGCCAATACCCTAGCCAATATCCTAATCAAAGCCAATACCCCGGGCAAAATCAACAAGGCAACTATGTTGAATACGGCCGCGTGACCAATGTGGAAGTGTTCCAGAATCAGGAACAAGGTCAGGGTACCGGACTAGGCGCGGTACTGGGCGGCGTGGCCGGCGCGGTGGTTGGCCGACAGATCGGCGGCGGTACCGGAAAAGATGTGGCTACCGTGGCCGGCGCAGTCGGTGGTGCGGTGGCTGGCAATGCCATCGAGAAAAACCGTAATGCCGGTGTTCGCCAAACCTATCGGGTTTCTGTGCAGCTTGAGCGTGGCGGCGTACGGGCCTACGACCTGTCATCGTCAGGCGACCTGCGCGTTGGCGAACGCGTGAGAATTGAGAACGGGCAGCTGTTTCGCAATTAATCAGCTCCAAAATCCAAAAAGCGGCGTGGCAGTCTTTCTGCCACGCCGCTTTTTTGGGCTGAACGAATTCCGTTTTCTCAATGCAGTGTGTCGTTGCCAGGCGCCAGCGGCGCGAGCTTGAAGAAGCCGGCGCCGAGCGAGCCCTCGCCAACTTCCGCCTCGGTGGCTTCGCGAACGGATTCGACCTTGATGGCCAGACGCAATGCAATGCCAGCCAGCGGGTGGTTGCCGTCAAGCACTACATGCTCCGGATAAATTTCCGAGACGGTGTAAAGGTGGTCAGGCGGAATGGGTCCGCTGGTTCCGGCCGGCAATGCCGCGCCATCAAAGCTCATGCCCTCTTCCAGCTCTGCCGGAAAAAGGCCGCGGGGCTCAAGAAATACCAGGTTTTCATCGTAGTCACCGAAAGCGCTTTCTGGCTCCAGGTGCAGTTCGAGCTGGTCTTTAGCCTCGTGGCCTTGCAGGGCTTCTTCAATCTTGGCGAGCAAGTCATCGCCTCCAAGCAAAAATTCCACCGGTTGGTCTAATTCGTCGAGCACATCGCCCAGGGTGTCTTTCAGCGTCCATGTCAGGGCGACGACGCATTGCAGGGTGATTTTCATCAGACAATTGTCCCATGGATGTAAACCAATCTCTAGACCTTCTGGCAGGGCTAAGCCCCGCACAATTCATGCGTCGATACTGGCAAAAAAAGCCGCTTTTGGTGCGCCAGGCCATCCCCGGGTTCCAGCCTTTGTTAAGCCGCGCCGCGCTGTTTAAGCTGGCCGGGCGCGAGCAGGTCGAGTCCAGGTTGATTGTTCAGCAGACTAAGGGCTGGCGCATGAAGCAGGGGCCTTTTGCACCCCGTGGCCTGCCGCCGCTTAACCAGCAGGGCTGGACCCTGCTGGTGCAGGGGGTCGACACGCACGATGCGGGCGCCCACGCTTTGCTGCAGCAGTTTCGTTTTGTGGCCGATGCGCGCCTTGATGACCTGATGATCTCGTTTGCCACGACAGGCGGTGGCGTGGGGCCGCACTTTGACAGTTACGATGTTTTTCTGCTGCAGGCCAGTGGCCGCAGGCGCTGGAAGATCGGGCGACAAAGAGATCTTGCCCTGCAGCCTGGCGTTCCGCTTAAGATTTTGCAAAACTTCGAGCCCGAGGAAGAGTTTGTGCTGGAAGCGGGCGACATGCTCTACCTGCCGCCTCGTTATGCGCATGATGGTATCGCCGAAGCTGCCTTGGGCAACGACGACAAGGCCGCCGAGTGCATGACTTATTCCATTGGCTTTCGGGCGCCGGGCCGTAGCGAACTGGCCGTCGAAATGCTGCGCCGCCTGGCCGAGTTCACCGAGGATGAGGAAGAAGCCGCGCCAACTGAAGCGAGTGGCCGGGCCGGTGGCCTGCCCCGCGCGTACCGCGATCCTGGCGAAAGTGCAACGGCGACGCCAGCGGCCTTGCCCGCTGCGTTGGCAGCGTTTGCAGAGCAGGCTGTGCGTGAGGCACTAAAAGATCCGCTGGCGATAGGCTGCGCCTTGGGCGAGTACATGACTGGACCCAAACCCACCGTCTGGTTTGAGGCGCCCCTGCAAGCCTGGCACGCCGATCTTGCGACAACAGGACAGAGCAGTATTCAACTCGATCCGCGTACCCGCATGATGTATGACCGTGCGCATGTGTTCATCAATGGTGAGAGCTACCGCGGCAAAGGCGCCGACGCCACGCTGATGCACCGGCTGGCAGACCAGCGCGCTCTTTCGGCGCGTGAGTTGCGCAAGGCCAGCGCATCCGCTATCGCGCTGCTGGCCGATTGGCACGACGCGGGTTGGCTGGCGAAAGTGCTGCCGGGTGCAGACCACTAAAGTGATTGCTGTTGCCTCCAAAAAAATTCCAAGGAAACCACCCGATGGACGACAAGATATCACCCGCTTCGCCTGTTTCCTTGCGGGAAGGCTGTTTCACCGGCCGCAGCGAGTTCACCGATTTGGTCCGTCAAGCTTTTGCAGCGGCGGCCGCGCAGGGCTGGCGTGAAATCATTCTGTGCGATGCCAATTTTGAAGATTGGCCGTTGGGCGAGCGGGCAGTGACGCAGTCCTTGAACGCCTGGTCAAAAAGCGGTCGCAAATTGACTATCCTCGCGAAAAGCTTCGTTGACTTGCAGCGAAGGCATGCGCGCTTCGTAACCTGGCGGCAAACGTGGGCGCACATTGTTGAATGCCGGGCAAGTGCTGCTACTGCGGCGGACGACATGTCCAGTGCGCTGTGGAGCCCGGGCTGGGTCTTTGAACGGCGGGACCTGCAGCGTTGTACGGGACTGGCAGGTTCTGGGGTCGCCCGGCGCGTCGAATTGAAGGAACGCCTAAAAGAACAGCTATTGCGAAGCTCGCCCGCGTTTGCCGCGAGCACTTTGGGTCTTTGAGTCAGCGTGTGGTTTTTTTGGAGTGGCAGCCGCCTTATGCCATTTTTTGCTTACCAAGGGTTTTCAGGGGTGGTTTAACCGGCATATAATTTAAGGCTGGGTAGAAAGAGCTCGAGTCCTTTCCCCAGTCAGAACATAACTTGAATTTTGGTTTGGGTTTTCTTTTGACAATTTCCGGAAATTGTTTTCTTAATTCATCAAGGATCGTTAAAAATGAACAAGTCACTCGTTTTGGCAGCTATTGTTGCTGCTGTTGCCCTGGCTGCCTGCGGTAAAAAAGAAGAAGCCGCTGCTCCAGCGCCCGTCGTCGTGACCCCCGCACCTGTCGTGGTTGCACCAGCGCCTGAGGCTTCTGCCGCTGCTGGTTCTGCTTCCGATGCCGCCGGTTCAGCTTCTGCTGCTGGCGCCGCCGCCGGTGCCGCAACCAGCGCCGCTGACGCAGCTGCCCAAGCTGCCAGCGCTGCCCAAGACGCAATGAAGAAGTAATTTCTTCTGTTTGGCTTAAAGCCGCCTTCGGGCGGCTTTTTTATGTCTGTATGCTGCTCCGCAACATCGCAAACAGACACAGGACGAGCTTAAATGGTCAGCCAGCGCGTGCCGCAAGCCGCGTCGGCAATCACCAATTCGGTTGCGCCTCCCAGTGCATTCGACATGGCTTGATGCGCCAGTTCCGGACGGTTGTTCTGCTGGCTTAAATGCGCCGCCACCAGATGCTTGAGTCTGCCGTGCAAAATCGAGCCGGCAATCGCGCCCGCAGCGCTGTTGGATAAATGGCCGTACAGCCCACCGACGCGCCGCTTGAGAAACGGTGGGTAGCTTGACTGGGCCAGCAGTTCGCTGTCGTGGTTGCATTCCAGCAACAGGGCGTCACAGAGCGCCAGATGGGCCAACAAGTGCGCCGTGGCATGGCCCAGGTCGGTCAGCACGCCAAGCTTGGTCGCGCCGTCCGTGCAGGTCAGCTGCAAGGGTTCGCGCGCATCGTGTGGAACCGTGAAAGGCATGATCTGCAAGCCGCCCAGGTCAATCGCGTGGCTGTCGCGGGCGATATGGAGCAGGCCGTCGAAGTCGGGCGAGCCTATGCCTTCATAAGTGCCGCGGCTCATCCACACCGGAATGCGGTAGCGCAAGGCCAGCGAAAGGGCGCAGCCGATATGGTCGCTATGTTCGTGGGTGATGAAAACCGCGTGGATGTCTTCAGGCTGCAGCCCGGCTTCACCGAGGCGACGGGTCAGCTGCTTCACGCCCAAACCGCAGTCAATGAGCAGCCGAAACGGCACCAGGCCGCCAGCTTCAACCAGCGTGGCATTGCCAGTGCTGCCGCTGCCCAGGCTTTTAAACCTCAGCATGGCAGTAAAAAGCGAGCGGCTGGCAGCAAACCGGCTGGACCTTATTTCAGGTCGTCGGCAATGACCTGGACAATGCGCTGGGCGTTGGCTGACGATTCGGCCGCGCCTTGGCCATTGAGGACGGACACCGTGGTGCTTTCGCCCTGACTTTTCACTGCGATGCGATACTTCAGCGGAGCCGGAGCGGCCGAAGCACTGCTGAACAGTTTGCTCAGGAAGCCTGGCTCGCTCTTGCCGGTCGCGGGCTCGACATAGCGCACGAAGTAGGTGCCCTGGCTGCGGTCGCGGTCCTCAACGGTAAAGCCGGTGCGGTCCAGTGCCAGGCCAACGCGGCGCCAGGCGCGCTCAAACCCTTCGTCTATCTGCAAGACCGGCAGGTTGTTGACGACGGCAACGCGCGATGTTTGCTTGGTGGCGCCAGCGGCCACCGAGACTTTGGACTGTTCCTGCGTCACGCCCAGCTTAACCATCAAACGGCGTAAAAACTCTGCTTCCAGTTCCGGATCGGCGGGGCGTGGCTGCCAGACGGTGCTGTCGCCGGTGTTGGAACTGCTGGTTTTTGCGCCCGTAATCACTTCAACCATGCCGCGATGGCTGATGTAGACCTCGGTGCCACCGTCTGGCCTGCGCTCCAGCCGGGTGCGGAACTTGTCACGCTCTCCGGTGGAGTACAGCGAGTCAATCACTTTGCCCAAGGTGTTGCGAATGAAGTCTTGCGGCAGCTTGGCGCGGTTTTCGGCGAAATCCGTTTCCATGATGCCGAGGTTTTCCTGGTCTTGCGTCAGCAAAAAACCGCTTTCCTGCCAAAACTCTCGCACCGGTCCCCAGAGCTTGTCGGCTGGCCGGTTGATGACCAGCCAGCGCTGGCTGCCGGCGCGTTCGATGCGCACGTCGCCCACTGTGTTGGCCGCAGTTGGGACGGTGGTCGGCGCGGCTTGCCCCACCTGGTAGCTGCTGGCGGTCACAGCGGTGCCGGGAACGACGTAGCGGCTTTCGCGGGTGAGCTGGGTCAGATCCGGCGGAATGTCGAGCGACGGCGCTTTGGCACCGCTCGATTTGTAATCGACACGTTCGCCCTCCATGGTGTCGCGCAGTGAGGAACAGCCCGCAAGCACGCTGATGGCGAGCAGAGCGGCGACGGCTGCAGCGCTATGGGATGTCAGGAATGCAGAATGCTTCGGTAGTTTTGTAAATGTCGCGGGTGTCGGCAATGTCTTCACTTGGGGTCCCTTAAAAATCAGATCAGGCCGCAGTCGCGCAGGGCGTTTTCCACGGCAGTTTCGTTCGATGTTTCCAGCTGTGTCATGGGCAGGCGAAGCGTGCCGCCGCAAAGCGCCATGCGCGCCATCGCCCATTTGACGGGAATGGGGTTGGCTTCGACAAACAGGTTTTTGTGCAGCGGCAGCAGCTTGAACTGCAGTTCCATGGCGCGTTTGACGTCTCCGGCCACTGCGGCCACGCACAACTCATGCATAAGCCGGGGGGCGACATTGGCCGTCACGCTGACGTTGCCCTGGCCGCCGCACAGCATCAGTGCCACGGCAGTCGGGTCGTCGCCTGAATACACGGCAAAGCCCCGGGGGACTTCCTTGATCAGCCACTGGGCGCGCTCGATGTTGCCGGTGGCTTCCTTGATGCCAACAATGCCGGGCACTTGGGCCAGGCGCAGCACGGTGGCATGCTGCATATCGGCCACGCTGCGGCCCGGCACGTTGTACAGCACGGTCGGCAAGTCACCGACCGCCTCGGCAATCGCCTTGAAATGGCGGTACTGGCCTTCTTGCGTTGGCTTGTTGTAGTAGGGGACCACCTGCAGCTGGCAGTCGGCGCCCACCTGTTTGGCAAAGCGGGCGAGCTCGATCGCCTCGGCGGTCGAGTTGGCGCCGCAACCGGCCATGATGGGCACGCGCTTTTTGGCCTGCTCGACTGAGACGCGGATAATTTCGCAATGCTCTTCGACGTTGACGGTAGGCGACTCACCGGTGGTGCCGACCACACCTATGCAGTCGGTGCCTTCGGCAACGTGCCAGTCTACTAATTTGCGCAGCGTGGGGTAGTCGACGCTGCCGTCTTCATGCAAGGGCGTTGCCAGTGCAACGATGCTGCCGGTAATGGGTTTCATGTCGTGCTTGTAACGTTGATGGCCGAAGTGATGATTGGGTTCAATCATCTGGAGCCCGGCTCAAGAGCCAATCCTCCATTCTACCCAGAGCCTAATCCAGGCTGTAGCGCATTGGTGCGCCGGACTCGGGGTTGAATGGCCGGTCCACATCTGCCGCGCTGGCCGCCTCGCGCACAGCCACGATGCGTTGGATAAAGCGCGGCAGACGTCCAGGCCCAGCCTCTTGAAAACCGTCTTCAAAAGCCACCACACGCAGGCCCTTGCAGAGCTCCAGAAGCTCGCCGGTGTGCAGCAAGAAATCTGGCCGGGAGGGTTTGCCCACGGTCTCGTTGCCTTGCGTAAAAGTTTCGTAAATCAGCACACCGCCGGGCGCCAGGCTGTCCAGCAGCGTCGGCAGCAGCGGGCGCCAGAGGTAGTTTGTAACAACCACAGCGGCAAACTGCCGGCCGGCGAATGGCCACGGGCCATTTTCAATGTCGGCCACCACGGCTTCGCAGGCATGTGCTGGAACTGCTATCGATTCGATAGCAGCTTGCGCCCGGTCTACAAGGACTACGAGGTGATTTCGCTCATAAAACCAGCGGGCGTGGCGGCCTTGGCCGCAGGCCACGTCCAGCACCACACCGCGAGCGGCGACCAGATGCGACCAGCGTTGCACCCAGGCCGACGGTGTCTCGCTACCGTGCGCGCTGCATGACGCATCCTGGTTCAACTTGGTTTCTTTCAAAATGGCTTTTCCTTCAACGTGGTTTCACTTCGTTTTTCAAGGCGGCCAGCGCCATAGCCTCGACCCGGGCCGGTGCCAGCAGCTTGAGCCAGCGGCCCAGCTTGCCCTTGGCCGTCATGACGACTTCCCGGTCACGCCGTGCCAGGCCTTGCAAAATCAGCCGGGCGCAGCTTGACACGCTCATGGCGTCGTCTTCTTTCAGGCCGCTGGCGCCAGCGGCAACGCCTGCCGCGTTGAAGCCGCGGTAACGCGTGCGGGTGGCGACCACGCCGGGGAAGGCCGTCGTCACGCTGACGCCTGCACCCTTGAGTTCGGCGCGCAAGGCCTCGAAGAAGCCGGTCATGGCAAATTTGCTGGCGCTGTAGGCGGTGCGACCAGGCACCCCAATCAGCCCGGCAAGGCTGGACACGGCCACGATGCTGCCGCGGCTTTGCTTCAAAAACGGCAAGGCAGCATGCGTGCACCAGACGCTGCCCCACAAATTGATGCGCATCAGCTGCTCGTACCAGCCCAAGTCATCGGCCTTGACGTCCGCGAAGAGCGCTTGCGCAGACATGCCCGCGTTGTTGATCAGGGCGTCGATGCGGCCAAAGCTGTCGATGGCAGCTGCCATCAGCCGGCGGCATTGCGCCTGCTCCGCTACATCGGTTTTGAGCACCAGCGTCTGCGCGCCGAGCGCCGCGCATTGTTCGGCCACTTCCCTGAGCCGGGCCTCGTTGCGCGCCGCCAGCACCAGGGCTATACCAGCGCCATGGGTTTGCGCCAGTTGCCGCGCCATCTCGGCGCCTATGCCGTCGGAAGCACCGGTAATCACTATTATTTTCATAGCTGCTTGCGCCCGTGTTTATTGGGCTAGAGGCCTAAATTACCCTATAAATGGGTTGGCCGGAACCTAGAAGCAGGCCCAGACCTGATTGGCGAGTGTGAGCATGAAATCGGGCCGCGTGTAGAGGGCAAACACCGCCAAAGACGCGATGATCGCCAGCGTCCACACGGCCACTTTTTTCATCACTTCAGGCTCCCTGCGGCAGTTTGACGCGATGTTGCCGCGCAATCGGTGCCTCGCGCACCGGCAGATTCACCAGCGCCGCAAACACGCCAAGCCCGATCGCGATATACCAGACGATGTCGTAGCTGCCGCTGCGGTCATACAAATAGCCACCGAGCCAGACGCCCATGAAAGAGCCAATCTGGTGGCTGAAGAAAATAAAGCCGCTCAGCATAGATAGATGCTGGATGCCGAAAATTTGCGCCACCGCAGCGTTGGTGACGGGCACGGTCGACAGCCACAGCAGACCCATCAGGCTGGAAAAGATGTAAACACTGGCCGGACTCAGCGGAGCGGCCAGAAACACCGCAATGACGACCGAGCGTGCAATGTAAATGGTTGCCAGGATTTTCTTTTTGGCGATCCGTTGGCCCAGCGCGCCGGCGGCGTAGGTGCCAAACACATTGAACAGGCCGATCAGCGCCAGCGCGTAGCTTGCCACTTGCGGCGACAGGCCCTTGTCCCTCAAGTAGCTGGGCATGTGCACACCAATAAATACCACCTGAAAGCCGCAGACAAAGTAGCCCGCCATCAGCAGCTGAAAACTCGGGTATTTGAAGGCTTCGCGCAGCGCCTGGCCAATGGTCTGTTCACGCCGGGCGGCGTGCCCGCCCGCAAAGCCGCCTTCGCGCAGGCCCAGCGCCAGCGGCATGATCAGCAGCACCGCCGCGCTCAGCACCAACAGGGCGCTTTGCCAGCCCAGGCTGCTGATCAGCAAGCCCTCGGTCGGCACCATCAGGAATTGGCCAAACGAGCCCGCTGCCGCCGCCACGCCCATGGCCCAGGAGCGCCTTTCGGCCGGCACATGGCGGCCTATCACGCCGTAAATCACGGCATAGGTGGTGCCCGCCTGGGCTGCGCCAATCAACACCCCGGCGGTCAGCGTGAACAGCAAGCCGGTGGGCGACAAGGCCATGCCGGCCAGGCCCAGTGCGTACAGCAATGCGCCGACCACTACCACGCGGAAAGCGCCAAAGCGGTCGGCCGCCATTCCGGCAAAAATGCCGAAAACGCCCCAGGCCAGATTCTGGATGGCGATGGCGAAGGCAAAGGTCTCGCGGGTCCAGCCCTGCGCCTGCGTGATCGGTTGCAGCCAAAGCCCGAAGCCGTGGCGTATGCCCATGGACAGCGTGACAATCGCCGCGCCGCAGGCCAGCACCTGAAACAGGGACAGGGTTTTGGCTTGAGAGTGTGTCGGTAACGAGCTGATGGAGGACATCCGCAGACTGTAACGAAAACGGGAGAAAGCCGCTTTCGCCCGCGTAAATTCAGAGTTGCTGAGGATGACGGGGCAGTCGGTCTGGTGCGGCGAACCTGTATATTCGTACAGTTACTTTAGAGGATCGGTCTACAATCCGGGCAAACCCCCGAACTGCCATGGCCGACAAACTACTTCCTGAATATTCCGAAAGCTCGATCCGCGTCCTGAAGGGCCTGGAGCCCGTCAAGCAGCGTCCGGGCATGTACACGCGCACCGACAACCCGCTGCACCTATTCCAGGAGGTGATCGACAACTCGGCCGACGAAGCACTGGCCGGGCACGGCAAAAAGCTCCGCGTCACGCTGCACAGCGATGGCTCGGTGAGCGTGGAAGACGACGGCCGGGGCATCCCGTTTGGCATGCACCCGGAAGAAAAAGCGCCGGTGATCGAACTGGTGTTCACGCGCCTGCACGCCGGCGGCAAGTTCGACAAAGGCAAGGGCGGCGCTTACAGTTTCTCGGGCGGCCTGCACGGCGTTGGCGTCAGCGTGACCAACGCGCTGTCCAAGCGACTGGAAGTCACCTCCTACCGGGAAGGCATGGTTGCCCGGCTGGCATTTTCCGGGGGCGATGTGATTGAGCCGCTGACATTGCGCAAAGCCGGCGAGGGCGATCGAAAGTCCGGCACCACGGTGCGCGCCTGGCCTGACGCCAAATACTTCGAGTCCTCGGCATTACCGATGGCCGAGTTTGCGCATTTGCTGCGCAGCAAGGCGGTGCTGATGCCCGGCGTGACCGTCACGCTGAGCATCGAGAAAACCAAAGAAGTGCAGACTTGGGCCTACAAAGGCGGTCTGCGCGACTACCTGATGCAGACGCTGAACGGCGACCCGGTGATTCCGCTGTTTGAAGGCGAAGGCTTCGCCGATGCGGCGCACGAGAGTTTTGCCGAGGGCGAGGGCGCGCAATGGTGCCTGGCTTTTACAGAAGACGGCCAGCCGGTGCGCGAAAGTTATGTCAACCTGATTCCGACCAGCGCTGGCGGCACGCACGAAAGCGGCCTGCGCGACGGCATTTTCAACGCCGTCAAGAGCTTTATCGAGCTGCACTCGCTGCTGCCCAAGGGCGTCAAGCTGCTGCCCGAAGATGTCTTTGCCCGCGCCAGCTATGTGCTGTCGGCCAAGGTACTGGACCCGCAGTTTCAGGGCCAGATCAAGGAGCGCCTTAATTCGCGCGACGCGGTCCGCCTCGTGTCCAGTTTTGTGCGCCCGGCGCTGGAGTTGTGGCTGAACCAGCATGTGGAGTACGGCAAAAAGCTGGCCGAACTTGCCATCAAGGCGGCGCAAACGCGGCAAAAGGCCGGCCAGAAAGTCGAGAAACGCAAAGGCTCAGGCGTTGCCGTGCTGCCTGGCAAGCTTACCGACTGCGAAAGCAAGGACCTGGCGCACAACGAGGTGTTTCTGGTCGAGGGCGATTCGGCCGGCGGCAGCGCCAAGATGGGCCGCAACAAAGAGAGCCAGGCGATCTTGCCGCTGCGCGGCAAGGTGCTCAACACCTGGGAGGTCGAGCGCGACCGGCTGTTTGCCAACACCGAGATTCACGATATCGCCGTCGCCATCGGGGTCGATCCGCACGGCCCGAACGACACGCCGGATTTAAGCGGGCTGCGCTACGGCAAGGTCTGCATCCTGAGCGATGCCGATGTGGACGGCTCGCACATCCAGGTGCTGCTGCTGACGCTGTTTTTTCGCCATTTCCCCAAACTGATTGAATCCGGCAATGTCTATGTGGCCCGGCCTCCGCTGTTTCGCGTTGACGCACCGGCGCGCGGCAAAAAGCCGGCCTCCAAGGTCTATGCGCTGGATGAAGGCGAGTTGACCGCCATATTGGATAAATTGCGCAAGGACGGGGTCCGCGAAAACGCCTGGAGCATCAGCCGTTTCAAGGGTCTGGGCGAAATGAGTGCGGAACAATTGTGGGATACGACACTCAATCCAGATACCCGGCGCTTGCTGCCGGTGCAACTGGGCAACCAGGATTTTCAGCAAACCGAGAGCCTGATCACCAAACTGATGGGCAAGGGCGAAGCTGCGGCGCGCCGCGAACTGATGGAACTGCATGGCGACGCCGTGGAAATAGACATTTGATGAACCCTTGCGCCAAGCCGCCTAAGCCACCTCGGCAGCACCCGACTCAGCCCGCCTTGGCGGCTGCGCTGGCGCCGCGCTGGGTTGCCCGCTGGCGCGCGGTGGGTGTGCACTGGCTGCTGATAGCGCTGGCTTTTTTGTACATCACGCCGGCCCGCGCCGATGTATGGGGGTATGTCGATGCGAAGGGCATCGCGCACTTTTCGGCGGCTCAGTTGGATGAGCGCTATGAGCTTTTTTCCCGGGGCGGCGACGGTTTTACTGCCGGCAGCGCCGGTAATAGCGGAAAAGCGTCAAGTAGCGGCCCTGCGCTTGCCACCGGCGCCGCTGCGGCGCCTGCCAGGTTGCTGGCCTATTTTGAAGTGTCGCCCAACTTCAAGGCGGTCAAGCACCTGCTGCGCGAAGCCTCGGCTAGGCACGGGATGGACTACGAACTGTTGCAGGCCGTGATTGCTACTGAGTCCGGCTTTGACCCGCGCGCGGTGTCACCCAAGGGTGCCGTCGGCCTGATGCAGCTGATTCCGCCGACGGCAGAGCGTTATGGCGTGCGCGCCGACAAGAATTCCGCCATCCAGAAAAAGCTCACAGACCCCGCGACCAACATCCGGGCCGGGGCCAACTACTTGAGCGACCTGATCCGCATGTTCCCCGGCCAGCTGGAACTGGCGGTTGCCGCCTACAACGCCGGTGAGGGCGCGGTGCAGCGCGCCGGCAACAAGATTCCAAATTACCCGGAAACGCGCAATTACGTCAAGACCGTGATGCAGCTGTACAGCCACCTCAAGCCGCCCGGCATGCGGGCCGCCGCCTCGGCGATGGCCGCCCCCTCAGGCCGGGTGCGCATGGAGATGATGGGCGGGATGGGCGGCGTTACTGGCCGCAGCGCAATCCCGCCGTCCACGGTCATTTCTTCCGCCCTGCCAGAGGGCAAGACCGATCTGGATTGAGGGCTGTTCAACTGGCCCTCGGTGCGCCGCGCTGCAGCAGATCAAGCCGCCCGACGGATCGATCCGACCCAACCCCCTGTTTCCAGACCCTACCGACTTTCTTCCCCACCTTCTTCCCGCCGCTACTTGCGCGCGCGGGCAAGGCCTAACCTGTCCTAGCGAGCAATTTCAAGATGGATCTTTTCACACCGGCCGATGTGGCCCCCAACGCCGAACCTGCCGACGAGGATTGCCTCGCCGCCTACGCGCAGCGCGCTTACCTGGAATACGCGCTGAGCGTCGTCAAGGGCCGGGCGCTGCCCGATGTCTGCGACGGCCAAAAGCCGGTGCAGCGGCGCATTTTGTACAGCATGGCGCGCATGGGCCTGGGCTTTGGCGGCGCCAATGGCGCCACCGGCGCGCGGCCTGTCAAGAGCGCCCGCGTGGTCGGCGATGTGCTGGGCCGTTTTCACCCGCACGGTGACCAGGCGGCCTACGACGCGCTGGTGCGCATGGCACAAGATTTTTCGCAGCGCTACCCGCTGATTGACGGGCAGGGCAATTTCGGCAGCCGTGACGGCGACGGTGCCGCCGCCATGCGCTACACCGAGGCGCGCTTAAGCCGCATCACCAGCCTGCTGATGGAAGAAATCGACGAAGGCACGGTCGATTTCGTGCCTAACTACGACGGCTCGACCGAAGAGCCGCGCCAGTTGCCGGCGCGCCTGCCGTTCACGCTGCTCAACGGCGCCAGCGGCATTGCCGTCGGCCTGGCCACCGAGATCCCCAGCCACAACCTGCGCGAAGTGGCCAACGCCTGCGTCGCGCTGATCAAGACGCCCAAGCTCGGCGACGAGGAGTTGTATACGCTGATCGCCGGGCCAGACTACCCGGGCGGCGGGCAAATCATCTCAAACGCCGCAGAAATTGCGGCGGCCTACAGCACCGGCCGCGGTTCGCTCAAGGTGCGCGCGCGCTGGAAGATCGAAGACCTGGCGCGCGGCCAGTGGCAGCTGGTGGTGCAGGAACTGCCGCCCGGCGTCAGCACCCAGCGCGTGCTCGAAGAGATTGAAGAGATCACCAATCCCAAAATCAAGGCCGGAAAAAAGGCGCTCAGCCTGGACCAGGTGCAGCTCAAGCAGACCGTGCTGTCGGTGCTTGACGTGGTGCGCGATGAGTCCAGCAAAGACGCCGCCGTGCGCTTGGTGTTTGAGCCCAAGACCAGCAAGATCGGCCAGCAGGAACTCATCAACACCTTGCTGGCCCACACCAGCCTGGAGAGTTCGTCGCCCATCAACCTGACCATGGTGGGGCTGGACGGCAAGCCGACGCAAAAATCCTTGCGGCAGATGCTGACGGAGTGGCTCGCGTTTCGCCAGACCACGATTGAAAAGCGTTCGCAGCATCGGCTCGACAAGGTGCTGGACCGCATTCACATCCTGGAGGGGCGGCACCTGGTGCTGCTCAATATCGATGAAGTGATTGCCATCATCCGCCAGGCCGACGAGCCCAAGGCCGCGTTGATAGAGCGCTTCAAGCTCAGCGACCGGCAGGCCGAGGACATCCTGGAAATCCGCCTGCGCCAACTGGCGCGGCTCGAAGCCATCAAGATTGAGCAGGAGCTGAAAACCCTGCGCGAAGAGCAGGGCAGGCTGGAAGAAATCCTGGGCAGCCCGACGGCGCTGCGCCGCCTGATGATCAAGGAAATAGAAGCCGATGCCAAGCAGTTTGCCGACCCGCGCCGCACGCTGATTCAGGCCGATAAAAAAGTCGTTCTCGAAGTCAAGGTGCTTGACGAGCCCGTCACCGTCGTGGTCAGCGCCAAGGGCTGGGTGCGTGCGCGCGGCGGCCACGGCCACGACCCGGCCAGCTTTGCCTTCAAGGGCGGCGACGCGCTCTACAGCACCTTTGAATGCCGCACCGTTGACACCTTGCTGGCGTTTGGCAGCAACGGCCGCCTATACTCCGCCCCGGTCGCCCTATTGCCCGGCGCGCGCGGCGACGGCCAGCCCGTCACCACGCTGATCGAGCTGGAATCGGGCACGCAGTTGCTGCATTACTTTGCCGGGCCTGCCAGCGCCACGCTGTTGTTGTCCAGTTCGGGTGGCTACGGCTTTTTGGCCACGGTCGAAGGCATGATTTCGCGCAATAAGGGCGGCAAGGCCTTCCTCGACCTGGGCGAGGGCGAAACGCTCTGCCGCCCCTCGCATGTCAGGGGCAGTTCCGGTGCGCAGCCCTTGCTGCCGGCCACCCATGTGGCCTGCGCCTCTACCGGCGGGCGCATCCTCACATTCGAGATCAGCGAACTCAAGCAGATGGACAAGGGTGGGCGCGGCCTGGTGTTGATTGATCTGGACGCCAAGGACACGCTGGCTGGCGCTGCCGCCTACACCCGCAGCGTGAAGATTGAAGGCATAGGCCGCGGCGCCAAGGCGCGCGAGGAAACGCTGGAAATCCGTAGTTTGAACAATGCACGCGCTGCCAGGGCGCGCAAGGGCAAGGCGGCTGATCTGGGCTTCAAACCGATCGGGATTACCCGGGTTGAATGATGAAATATGCTGCTAGCCCAATAGGGGTAAGCGTAACCAGCTATGATTTTTATAGTGATTAGATAAGCGCTGATCGTTGACGATGACCACCAACCGTAAGGAATTCAGCCATGAACGCCTCCGCCGACCTGTCATTGCTCGTCAAAGCGCTTGCCCAGTTGCATGAGGCTTTGCAGCTATGGCATACAGAGCCGGCAGGCTCTGTACTCAAGCTGCATTTGTGTTCAGCCATCATTCATTCGTCTGAAGTGACGTACGCGCTGTCAGTGCGCCTGCTAAGAAGCGTTTTGGCAGAGCGTGCAGAGGCAGCAATCATCGACCTGTCTTTCAACGATCTGTTGCGCAAGGCGGCTGATGCTGGTTTGGTAGCCGCACCTGAGATGTGGCGGCAATGGAATGAATTGCGTGATTCCATTAGCCACACCCACGATGAATCCAAAGCGACGGAGGTTGCGGCTGGCGTTGAGCGCTTTGCCGGCGCAGCAGTGGAACTGGTGGGCGTGCTTGAAAAAAACCTGGGGCATTGACAAGAAAATTGCTGCGTCGCTTGCGTCGGTATTGCGCTGACCAAACCGGCCTGGGTTGGTCGATTGGTCGGCGTAGAAAAGTCTGAAGTTTGCTGGATCTGCGCGCTTCGCACCATTTCCTGGCTACTTGAGTTTTCGGTCTTCACGTTTTGCGTCGGCCATTGCCTCTGGCTCCAGTTCTTCGGCGTAACGATTAAGACGAATGAATACGCCCCAGGCGGCAAGCAGCACTGCGACTGCTGCCAGCAGGCTAGCGGCATACGGCAGTTGCGCCGGGTCTTCATGCAGCGCCTTGAACGTGGCAACCAGGCCTTCAATGGCTAGCGCGACGATGACGACCACAAAAAACCTGGATAGGAAGCGGCGTACCCGGGTGGGCGCACTGATGTCAGCATCCCGGATGACCTCTTCCTCCACTATGGTTTCGGCGATTTGCAAGGCCACGACGGCTGCCGCCAGAAGCCCGACCGCCTCGATGATGCCTTGCGCCGCGGCCTGGTCCAGGTCACCCAGGAAGGCCTGCCAGCCGATGCGGGAAGCAATCAAGATGAGCATGATGGCGGCGCAGCTAAAAAGCGCTGCCAGCAAAGCATGGATGAATCGAAACAGGCCGGTGAGCGCTTTCATGGGCAACCTTTCTACCAGTGGGATGTGGGCGGAATCGCCTGTCGGCAGCGTTCAAGCCCGGGGTGGCCCCGGGCGGCGTCTCATTGAATCTCGGCAATCAGCTCAATTTCCACGCAAGCGCCCATGGGGATCTGCGCCACGCCAAACGCGCTGCGCGCATGTTTGCCGGCGTCGCCAAACACTTCACCCAGCAATTCACTGCAGCCATTGGTGACCAGGTGCTGCTCAGTGAAGTCAGCCGTCGAGTTAACCAGGCTCATGAGCTTGACGATGCGCTTGACTTTGTTCAGGTCGCCGACGGCGGCATGCAGCGTGCCCATCAAATCGATGGCGATGGCGCGGGCGGCCGCCTTGCCTTCTTCCGTGCTGATGTTTTTGCCGAGCTGGCCGACGATGACCTTGCCGTCTTTTTTGGCGATATGGCCACTGACGAACACCAGATTGCCGGTCTGCACGAAAGGCACGTAGGCCGCCGCCGGGGTGGCGACGGCGGGCAGGGTGATGTTGAGTGTTTTGAGTTTGTCGTAGACGTTGGCGGGGTTGGTGCTCATGAGGCGCTCCTGGGCTGTTGATCTGCCTAAAATATCGGTCGTATAGGGCATTATCCCAACGGTATCGGGCGCAGTGTGCTATTAAAAACGTAGCAACTTGGCGGCCGTTTGCCTTTTTATCTTAACGCATGGCGCCGTTGCAAGGTGGCTGGTTGACCGGTTAAAACCGCTGCCAACCCGAAGGTTCGAGGGTTAACCGTCACGGCACATCGGCCCTATGCGTCACACTGCGCCGGGCAACCTGTGTAGGCTTTTTGCCTCGCTGGCCCGTTGACCATAGGGAATGGGGCATGGGGGCTAACAAATAATGAAGGGGGAGGCTGTGGGCGTACCGGTTTCAGCCAGGGTTGTGGCGCGCGCGATCAGCCCGGGGCTGGTTTTTAGTGGTTTTGTCGCTGGTGTGGCGGCGCAGCTGCAGCAGTCGGCGCTGTGGCCGGGCGGGCGCTATGCCGCGCTGCTAATGCTGGCCGCTGCGCTCATGGCTGCGCTGTTTGGCGCCATGGCGCTGACCAGCAGAACGCTGCGCGGCGCCGGCGTGGCGCTGTGCCTGTTCGCGGCCTTGCTGGGCTTTGCCCTGACGGGCTGGCGTGCCAGTAATTTTCAGTCCAGCATACTCAATCCGGCGCTTGAAGGGCGCGATATCAAGGTGATCGGTTCGGTGCAGGCCATGCCGCAATCGGGCGAAGACGGCGTGCGCTTTCGCCTTGATGTCGAGTCTGCCCACCTGGACGAGCAAGCCGTCAAACTGCCGCCTCGAATGCTGCTGGGTTGGTATTCGGGCTTTGCGGGACGCGAAGCCAAAAACCTGGCGCCGCAAGATGCCGATCCGTTTGAGATGGGGCTGGCCCTGCAGCGGCAGCCGCAAGCGCTGCGCGCCGGGGAGCGCTGGCAGATGACGGTGCGGCTGAAGGCGCCGCATGGCAACAGCAATCCCTATGGTTTTGACTACGAACTCTGGCTCTGGGAGCAGGGCATTCAGGCCACCGGTTATGTGCGCGCCGGGCCGCATGACGCGCCGCCGGTAAAACTTTCCAGCAGCTGGGGACACCCGGTGGAACGCGCCCGCCAGGCGGTGCGTGAAGCTATTTTTGCGCGCGTTGAAAATCGCCAGCTTGCCGGCGTGCTGGCCGCCTTGGTGGTGGGCGACCAAAACGCCATTGAACGCGCCGACTGGGATGTCTTTCGCGCGACCGGCGTGGCCCACCTCATGAGCATTTCGGGCTTGCACATCACCATGTTTGCCTGGCTGGCGTCCTTGCTGATCGGCAGGCTGTGGCGGCGCTCTGCCGGGCTGACGCCGCGGCTGTGCCTGGCGCTGCCCGCCAGCAGCGCCGGCGCACTTGGTGGCTTGTTGCTGGCCACCTTGTATGCACTGTTTTCGGGCTGGGGCGTACCAGCCCAGCGCACCATCTGGATGCTGGCGACTGTTGTTGTGCTGCGGCAAAGCGGCAGGCAGTGGCCCTGGCTGCAGACCTGGCTGCTGGCTATGGTCGTGGTGGTGGCGCTGGACCCGTGGGCGCTGATGCAGGCGGGCTTCTGGCTCTCGTTTGTTGCCGTGGGGGTGTTGTTTGCTACAGATTCAGGAGCAGCTAACGCCCGCCAGGAAATGGCTACAGGCCGGTTTGCCTCGGAAAATGCTGGGGCCGCCGTGCGCAGCGAAGGGCCGCCCCGAGCCAGCACAGCCCCTTCGGGAGGCAGCGCAGCACGCGCAGCGGCAAGCGTGGGGACTGCCGTGTGCAGCGAAGGGCCGCCCCGAGCAAGCACAGCCCCCTCGGGGGGCAGCGCAGCACGCGCAGCGGCAAGCGTGGGGACTGCCGTGCGCAGCGAAGGGCCGCCCCGAGCAAGCACAGCCCCCTCGGGGGGCAGCGCAGCACGCGCAGCGGCAAGCGTGGGGGCCATGTTCCGTGAGCAGTGGGTCGTCACGCTGGCGCTCACGCCCTTGTCGCTGTTGCTGTTCAACCAGGTTTCATTGGTCGGCCTGCTGGCCAATGCAGTGGCCATTCCATGGGTAACTTTGCTGGTCACGCCGCTGGCCATGCTGGGCGTTGCGTATGCGCCAATCTGGGACGCTGCTGCGTGGACGGTCGGCTTGCTGGCGCTGTTTCTGCAGTGGCTGGCCAGTTGGTCGCTGGCCTCCATCAGTGTGGCGGCAGCACCGCTGTGGTGCGCGGTGGCGGGCGTGTTGGGCGGTGGGTTGATCGCCATGCGCCTGCCATGGCATTGGCGCGCCATGGGTATCCCGCTGTTGCTGCCGGTCTTGCTGTGGTTGCCGGCGCGGGTGGCGCCGGGGCAGTTCGAGTTGCTGGCCGCTGACATCGGCCAGGGCAACGCGGTGTTGGTGCGCACCGCCGGCCATGCCTTGCTGTATGACACCGGCCCGCGCTTTTCCCGCGAAAGCGACGCCGGCCACCGCGTGCTGGTGCCGCTGCTGCGCGCGCTGGGCGAGCGGCTCGACATGCTGATGCTGAGCCATCGGGACAGCGACCACACCGGCGGCGCGCCCGCCATACTGGCCATGCAGCCGCAGGCGAGCTTGCTGAGCTCCATCGAAGACGGCCACGAACTGCAAAGCTTGCGCAAGTCGACCCGCTGCGTAGCGGGCCAGCGCTGGGAATGGGACGGCGTGACATTCGAAGTGCTGCACCCCCAGGCGGCCGACTACGAGGTGGCGAACAAATCCAATGCCATGAGTTGCGTGCTGCGCATTTCCAATGGCCGCCAGACTGCGCTGCTGGCCGGCGATCTGGAGGCAGCGCAAGAGCTCCGGCTGGCCGCCACCACCAACGAGGCGGGCCGCGCCAAGCTGAAGGCCGATTTTTTTCTGGTGCCGCACCATGGCAGCAAAACTTCCTCGAGCGCGCTGTTTCTGGATGCCGTGCAACCGCAACTGGCGCTGGCCCAGGCGGGTTACCGCAACCGCTTTGGCCACCCGGTTGACTCGGTGGTGGCGCGCTACCAGGCGCGCGGCATCCGGCTGATTCGCTCGCCGCTGTGCGGGGCTGCCACCTGGCAGAGTTTGAAACCCGCAGACATTACCTGCCAGCGGCAAGAAGGCCTGCGCTACTGGCACCACATGGCCACCCCTTAGCCCGAATTTAAAAAGGGCGAAATGAAAAAGGGTCCAGGGCGCCGGCGTGGCGCATAACTTGCTAAGCTTTGGTCGTGCATTACAACGCGCCAACTTTGCTGGAGACCAAGCCATGAGCCCCCCGATGTTTGATGAGATGAATGCCACCGCGTCCAGCGTCCGTGAGCACTACCAGGGCTACCAGCGCTGGCTGGCGCGGCAACCGGCTGATGCGATGCAGGCCTGCCGCGCCGAGGCTGAAATCATTTTCCGCCGTGTCGGCATCACCTTTGCCGTGTATGGCGACAAGGACGAGGACGGTTCAGGCAGCGAGCGGCTGATTCCGTTTGACTTGATTCCCCGCATCATTCCGGCGCATGAATGGGCCCGCATGGAACGCGGGCTGGTGCAACGCGTCACCGCGCTCAACCGCTTCCTCCATGACGTTTACCACGAGCAGGAAATCCTCAAGGCGGGCGTCATTCCGTCGGATCAGATTTTTCAAAATGCGCAATTTCGCCCCGAGATGATGGGCGTGGACGTGCCGGGCAATGTCTACTCGCACATCAGCGGCATCGACATCGTGCGTGCATGCAATGCGCAAGGCGAGGGCGAGTACTTCGTGCTCGAAGACAACCTGCGCGTGGCCAGCGGCGTGAGCTACATGCTGGAAGACCGCAGAATGATGATGCGGCTGTTTCCGGCCCTCTTCAACGAAAACCGGGTAGCCCCGGTGGCGCACTACCCCGACATGCTGCTGGAGACGCTGCGCGCGATGGCGCCGCCCGCCACGGCCGACCCTACCGTGGTGGTGCTGACGCCCGGCATGCACAACTCGGCCTACTTTGAGCACGCGTTTTTAGCGCAGCAAATGGGCGTGGAGCTGATCGAGGGCCAGGATCTTTTTGTCAAGGACAACTTTGTTTACATGCGCACCACGCGCGGCCCCAAGCAGGTCGACGTGATTTACCGCCGCGTGGACGACGACTATCTCGATCCGCTGGCCTTCCGGCCCAAGTCCACCCTGGGCTGCGCCGGCATTCTCAATGTGTACCGCAGCGGCAATGTCTCGCTGTGCAACGCCATCGGCACCGGTGTAGCCGACGACAAATCGATTTACCCCTATGTGCCGAAAATGATCGAGTTTTACCTCGGCGAAAAGCCCATCTTGCAAAACGTGCCCACCTATGCCTGCCGCAACAAAGACGATCTGCAATACACCCTGGCCAATCTCAAAGACCTGGTCGTCAAGGAAGTGCATGGCGCAGGCGGCTACGGCATGCTGGTGGGGCCGGCCTCGACCAAGGCAGAAATTGAAGCCTTCCGTGCGGCGCTGCTGGCCAACCCGGCCGGCTACATCGCCCAGCCGACATTGAGCCTGTCGACCTGTCCGACCTATGTGGAAAGCGGCGTGGCACCGCGCCACATCGACCTGCGGCCCTTTGTGCTGAGTGGCAAGGAGGTGCAGATGGTGCCAGGTGGCCTGACGCGGGTCGCGCTGAAAGAGGGCTCGCTGGTGGTGAACTCGTCGCAGGGCGGCGGGACGAAGGATACCTGGGTTTTGCAGGAAGGCCGCGTCGCGCCGAAGCGGTCACAGTCGCAAGCACAGTCACAGAGCGCAGGAGTCTGAAAATGTTATCTCGCACTGCTGATCACCTGTTCTGGATGTCGCGCTACACCGAGCGTGCCGAGAATACCGCGCGCCTGCTCGACGTGAATTACCAGACCTCTTTGTTGCCGCAATCGGCCGACCTGGTGCAGCAAGGCTGGCGCGGCCTGCTCAGCATCAGCGAGCTGAAAGCGCCCTACGCCGCCCGGTACGGCGACAGCATTAATCCGCGCGACGTGATGAACTTCATGGTGCGCGACGAGAAAAATCCTTCCAGCATCATCTCGTGCCTGCGCAACGCCCGAGAAAACGCCCGCGCCGTGCGCGGCACGCTGACCACCGAGGTATGGGAAACGCAAAACCAGACCTACCTTGAAATCATCCGCATGCTGCGCAGTGGCGAATTTGAGCGCGATCAGAGCCAGTTCTTTGAATGGGTCAAGTTCCGCTCGCACCTGTCGCGCGGCGTAACGCTGGGCACCATGCTGCAGGACGAAGCATTTCACTTCCTGCGTCTGGGCACGTTTTTGGAGCGCGCCGACAACACCGCCCGGCTGGTCGATGTGAAGTTTCATACCGCGCAAAACGAGTTTCCGGGCGAGGGCACTGAAGAAACGCAGGCATTCGATTTTTACCACTGGAGTTCGATTTTGCGCAGCGTCTCGGGCTTTGAGGTGTACCGCAAGGTGTACCGCGACGTCATCAAGCCAGAGCGCGTGGCCGAGTTACTGATTTTGCGGGCCGACATGCCGCGTTCGCTGCTGGCCTGCCTTAACGAGGTCATGAGCAACCTTGCCATGGTCACCAGCGACCCGCTCAGCGAAACGCAACGGCGCGCCGGCAAGCTCCGGGCCGAGCTGCAGTACGCGCGCATTGACGAGATTTTGGCGACCGGGCTGCATGCTTTTCTGACCCAGTTTCTGGACCGCGTGAACGAACTCGGCGCGCACATCAGCCGCGAGTTTTTGCTGCCGGCTACCCACTGACCGGCTACCCACTGACCATGCCAACGATCCGCCACCACCGGTGCCGCCCATGAAGCTGCATGTCACGCACACCACCGACTACCGCTATACCGCGCCGCTGCGTTACGCGCTGCAAACGCTTTGGCTCACGCCGCAGTCCGGCCCGTCGCAAAACGTTCATTTCTGGACGCTGGGCGCGCCCGGCAAACTTTTTACCCAGCGCGATGTTTTTGGCAACACCATCAACTCCTACACCTTTGTCGGCAAGCTGGCAGACAACGTGCGCTGGAGCCTGGTCAACGCCGCCGGCAACGTGGAAACGCTGGGCATCGCTGAATTTACCGATGCGCCAAGCATGCCGCACCCTCATCTGTTTTTACGCGCCACCGATCTGGCACAACCCAACCAGCGGCTGGCTGACTTCGGTCGCCGCTTTGTCACGCCTTCGGCCACGCCCGGTTACGCCGATTTAGGCATGCTTTTGGCCCTCAGCCAAGGTGTGGCGGGCGCAGTCAGCTATCAAAAATATAGTACCGATGTCACCACCACGGCACTGCAGGCGTTTGATGCCGGCACCGGCGTGTGCCAGGACCAGGCCCATGTGATGGTGGCCATTTGCCGCAGCTTGGGCATTCCGGCGCGCTACGTCAGCGGTTACTTCTACGCCGCCAACGAGCCCGATTTGGCCAGCCACGCCTGGGTCGATGTCTGCCTGGATGTGACGGCCCGGCGCTGGGTCAGCATAGACGTGACCCACAGCTGCCCGATTGACCAGCGCCATGTGCGCCTGGCTATGGGCACCGACTACAACGCCTGCCCGCCGATCAAGGGCGTACGGCATGGCGGTGGGCTGGAGACCATGACGGTGACTATCGGGATTGAGCCGGTTTGATGAGTGATCTCCGGGAGCTGCAGGACCGGGCGCGATTCCATACAGCGAGCGCAATCCGAAATCTCCGCCACAAACCCGGGCTGCTCTGCTATTGATAGCAGCTTGCGCCCGTCCTGTATGGTCCAGCCTACGAAATGACGCTGATGGTATGCCCCAGGCTGTGCGCCGCACCGGCTGCCAGAACCACCATGTCTGGGCCGGCATTGCTGGTCTCCACGCAGAAAAAGTCTTGCCAGCCGTCGTCGGGTACGTCGGCCATCTTGCGGGCGCGTTCGTTGCCGGGGTTCCACACCACCACCGACTGGCTGCCTTGGGTGTCGATCACGATGCGGCGTTGCCAGTCTGGGTCCAGCAGCAAGTAACTGTGGCTCGTGTGGCTCGGCTGCACTGATGCTTCTTGCTCGGGATGAGCGTAGGTGCGGTCGCAAGCCAAGTCCAACGCAAACGGGGTGCGTTGCACGTCGAACGCCAAGTCGCGCAGCCGGTCCTGGTAGGTCAGGCCGGTGAGGCCCTTTATGCCGATTTGCGCGGCATGGCTTACCGCAAAATAACTGTGCAGGGCTTGCGTCAGCTGAAAAGGCTGGGTGCCCAGGTTACGCGTTTGCAGGGTCTGATTTAGCGACTGGCCCAGCGTGATGCGCAAGCTGACCTGCAGGCCAGGTGCAGCGCTGATGAGGGTGCCGTCATCGCAGGGCTGCAGGCTCAGGCTGATTTCGTCGTCGCTGCTGCTGTGAATGGCGCTGATTTGCCAAGGCAGATTGCGCACCGGGCCGTGCTGCGCCGCGCTGTCGGGCTGGCCCTGCCTGGCAAACCATGGCCAGCACACCGGCACGCCACCGCGAATCGCGGCCGGCTCGGGCAGGGCTTCAGGTGACAGCCAGAACACATCGCGGTGACCCCTGGGCAGCCAGGATAAAAGATGGGCGCCGTGCAGCGCGACAATGGCGGTGCCGAAGCGGGTGTTGAGTTGCAGGCAGGCATGGCCGGCGTGGTCGAGCAGCGTGATTTGGGGTGGGAGGTGCATTGGTAAAGTGCTTTCCAAAGGTCTGCGCAAGGCCGCGACGGTGGGGTCGGGCTATTGCTGCTTGACCCGCGCCGCCACTTCCCGGCCCAGCTCAATCACCGCCATGGCGTAGTAACTGCTCCAGTTGTAGCGGGTGATGGCGTAAAAATTCTCGGTGCCGGCCACGTAGCTCGGCGCGTCCGGGCCATTGAGCAACTCGACCAGCGCCAGCGGGCCTGGGTGTTGCAGCGCAGCGCCTTCCAGCACGGCGCCCTTGGCCGTGAAGCTGGCAACGCTGAAGGTCGGCAAGATGTCGGGCGCCATCAGCGCGTCCATGTCCAGTCGGCTGGCGTCAAAGCTCACCGGGTAATGCGTCGGCATGCCGCTCTGCCAGTTGAAGGCCTTGAAGTAGCTGGCGATCGAGCCGATCACGTCGGCCGGGCTGCCCCACAGATCGACAGTGCCATCGCCATCGAAGTCCACGGCGTACTTGATCCGGCTCGACGGCATGAACTGCGGCATGCCCATGGCGCCAGCGTAGCTGCCTTTGGCCTCAAAAGGGTCCGTGCCCAGGCGGTTTTGCAGGGTCAGGAACTGCTCGATCTCGCTCTGGAAATAGGCGCTGCGCTCGGCGGCGCGGGGGTGGCTGGCCGGAAAGTCGAAGGCCAGGGTGGCGAGGGCGTCCATCACCCGGAAACTGCCGGTATCGCGGCCGTAAATGGTTTCCACGCCGATGATGCCGACGATGATTTCGGGGGGCACGCCGTACTCCTTTTCAGCGCGCTCCAGCGTGGCCTGGTTGGCGCGCCAGAAGCGCACGCCTGCCTCAATGCGGATCGGGTCAATGAAGCGGCTGCGGTACACCCGCCAGTTTTTGACGAAGGCTTGCGTCGGCGGCTGCATCAGGCGCGCCACCGTGGGGTTGTAGCGCGCCTGGCCCAGTGCCTCGCGCACCCATTGCGGGTCCAGGTCGCGCCGGCTGGCCAGGTCGTCGGCAAACTGCATGGCCTCAGCGCGCGTGGCATACATCGGCCCGGTCGTGGCTGCCTTGGCGGCTACCGTTCGCCTCAAGGGCTTTGCCTGTGTATCGCCGCTAGCGCCCGCCATTACTGCGCAAGCAGCTATTAAAAAAATAGCAAATCGGTGTTCTAGAAGAACTGCGGGACGAATGCAGATAGCGGACGGGACGGAAAGAGCTGGAGGTGTCATTCGGTGAATCAGGTGGGCGGCAGCCCAATTTTAAACGGGCCACACCAGGCGGCTGAATTGCCGCCTCAACAGTTTGAGCTGCTGTCGCTCGACTGACCGGCTGGCCGCGGGGTTGGCATAACGCTGTCGCTCCAGCGTCATCAGCCAGTCATGCAGCGCCTGCCGTTGGCCACCTGGTTGACCAACTCGTGTCGCCAACTGCAGGGCCAATTGGCGCGGCGTGCTTGACTCTGTGCTGGCAATGCCGGCTTGCGCCAGCCGCTTGCGCGCCCGCGCCAGCAGACGCAGCCACGGGTCATGCTGGGCGCGCTCCCACAAGGTCCAGGCTGCGCCGGTTAGTGCGGCCAGCACTAGGATGGCCAGCAACAGGTAGCTCAAATCGGCCCAGCTAGGTGACTTAAAACCGATGTTCTTTAATAAGTTGAGCTGCTTGCCCTGGGTGTAGTTGAGTACCCACTGATTCCAGCCGTTGTTGAGCGCTTCCCAGGCGGCGCGCAGTTGCGCCGACAGCGTGGGGCTGAAGTTGCCGAAGGCCTGCGCCACCAGACCTTGCGGCGCGGCAAGGCGCTGGAAGGCGCCGGTACGCCCTGGCGCCACGGCCGAGGTCGGATCGACCCGGACCCAACCCACACCTGCCTGCCAGACCTCTGCCCAGGCGTGCGCGTCGCTTTGCCGCACCACCCAGAAACCGTCGACGGCATTGCGCTCGCCACCCTGGTAGCCGGTGACGATGCGCGCTGGAATGTCCATGGCACGCATCAAAATGACGAAGCTGGAGGCGATGTGCTCGCAAAAACCTTCCTTGCGGTCAAACCAGAATTCGTCAGCCGTATGCTGGCCGTACACGCCGGGCTCCAGCGTGTAGCTAAAGCCGCCGCTGCGCAAGCGCTGCAGCACGAGCTGTACCAGCTCGGCCGTGCCGGCGTTGGCATGGCGCGGGTCACGGCGTAGCTCACTGGCCAGCGCCAACGTGCGCGGGTTAAAGCCGGGCGGCAGTTCGACGAACTCGCGCAGCGCTAGCACGGGCTGGGCCGGGCCATGGCTGAAGGCGGGGTAGCTTTGCGCCTTGTAGCGCACCAGGTCGGTGATGGGGCGGCTGACCAGCCACTGCAGGTCGGCCTGCATCGCGCTTTGGTAGCCAGGCAGGGCAGGGATTTGCGTGGCCGCTTCCATCACAAAAAGCCAGGGCCGGCTGGTCGGCTCCAGCGTGACTTCGTAGCTGACTGGTGCGCCCGAGACTGCCAGGTTGGCACCGGCACTTCCTGCACTGCCAGCACCGCCGTAAGAAGAGAACGAACTGAAACGCGCTGGCCGCCAGTCGCGCCCGTCAAAGCGCGACAGTACGGGTCCGCGGAAATAAAGATCGCGTTGCTGCGGTGCCTCGCCCTCGAATTTGATCCGCATGGCCACGCTGTCGTCCAGCGCCAGGCTGGCGATGCTGCCCACCTGCATGCTGTCGCTCAGGCCGCTGCGGCCGGTCATGGCGTCGCTCGGCACGCCCCACAAGGGGGCCAGTCGCGGAAACAGCAAAAACAACACCAGCATGACGGGCGCGCCCAGCAGGGTCATCCAGCCAGCGGTTTTGGCGGCCTGGGCCAGCGGTGGTTTGCCGACTGGCATGTGGGCATTGACCAAAACCGTCAGCAAACCCAGCAGCCCCAGCAGCATGCTGAATGCCACCAGCAAAGACTGCGAGTAGAAAAAATTGCTCAGCATGCAAAAAAAGCCGAGAAAAAACACCACGAAGGCATCGCGCCTGGCGCGCAGTTCCAGCGTCTTGAGCGTCAGCAGCACCACCAGCAGGGTGACGCCGGCGTCGCGCCCGAGCAGCGTACGGTGGGAGGCATACGTGGCGGCTATGGTCACGGCCAGCAAGGCCAGCAACCACCATCGGCTTGGCAAGGGCCGCGCCTGCAGCGCCAGCCAGCCGCGCCAAAGCAAGACAGCCAGCGCCCCGATGCTGCACCACAGCGGCAAATTACCGGCCTGTGGCAGCAGCACCCAGGCAATTACAGCCAGCAAAAACAGCGTGTCGCGGCCATCACGCGGCAGCTGGCGCAGCTTGATCAGGGCTAGTTTTAGCACAGCGCCAGCGCTTCCAGGCATCGCCGTTTGTGGGCTTCGCCGCTAGCCGGTCGGATCTGCAGCGCGGGCAGGCGCAGGCCATAGTCCAGCCCCAGCGTGTCGGCGCGCAGCACCCAGGCGCACAGCCGTGACAGCTTTTTCTCGGTGTCAAAAGTGCCGGCCTGCATGAAATCGAGCCAGAGCTCATGGCGCTGGGTCTGCTGGGCGTCGCGCACCAGCAAGCCGCTGTCATAACCTGCCGTCTGCTGGCTTGCATTCATGGCGTTCACAGCCTTCTTCCAGATCACCAGTTTCATCGGGTCGCCGCGCCGGTAGGCCCGGATGCCGTCAAATTCCCCGCTGTTTTGCGCGCGCGCCGCAGCGCTGGCGCCAGCGGCACGCGGTTCGCCCGCTGGCAGGGGCGGCGGCATGGCTTCCGGCGCGGGGTAGACCAACATGTGAGCCGCCGGCCGCCAGACCGACCAGACCCGGAAGGTGCCCAGCGGAAAGCGGGTTTCGGCGATCAACGTCGGCAATCGGTGCAGGCCGCGCCGGGTTGGCGTGAAAGCCACTTGGACCACGCTGCTGCCTTGCGCCGGTACGTCGGTCCAGGCCCAGTTGCGCTCGCTGTTTTTTTTGCCGTTCGCGTCAAGGGGGTTGAGCACGCGCAGGCCAATACCGTGGCGCGGGGAGCGCCTCTCATTCGTAAGTTTTACTTTAATAATGGCTGTAGCCCTTGCTTGACGGGCGTTTGGCGCTATTAAAGTCATAGCAAGTCCGCGCAGCGTGGCGTGGCAGACATGCATGCCCACCAGCGCGCAGCCGGCCAGCAAGAACGTCAGCAGGTAGCCTAGGTTGAGCTGGTAATTGATGGAGGCGATCAGCAGCACCAGCAGAGTCAGGCCCAGCATCAGCCCGGCGCGCGTCGGCAGGATGTAGACCGTGCGCTGGGTTAGCGTGACGCTGTCGCTGAGTGGCAGACGGGACTCAAACCAGTTCTGGACGGTGATCCACACGCTTGCCACTTCGTCTGTTGCGCCGCGCGCTGTGGCGCCGTCTGCGACCGCAGCGGTTGCCCTGCCTCTTTGCGCCCGCGCAGTCATGCAAGCGGCACGGCGTCCAGCATGGCGCGTACCTGCTCGACCGGGCCACGGCCGGCGTCACTGACGGGAACCAGGCGGTGCGCAGCGGTTTGCGGCAATACCGCCGCAATGTCATCGGGTGCGACATAGTCGCGCCCACTTAAAAAGGCCTGCGCTTTCGCGGCCCGCATGATGGCGATGCCGGCACGCGGGCTCAGCCCCTGCAAAAACCAGCGGCCCGAGCGCGTCGCTGCAATCAAATCCTGCAGGTAGTTGAGCAGCGGCTCCGCGGCATGAACCTGCTGCACCAGTTGCTGCAGTTCCAGCAGGTCGTGCGGCACCAGCAGCATTGGCAAGTGCTCCACCATGTCGCGCCGGTCGCTGCCCTGAAGCAGTTGGCGTTCTGCGGCACGGTCCGGGTAGCCCAGCGAAATGCGCATGTGAAAGCGGTCAAGTTGCGATTCGGGCAGGGCGTAGGTGCCGAGCTGGTCGTGCGGGTTTTGCGTGGCGATGACAAAAAACGGTAGCGGCAGCGGTCGGGTTTCGCCCTCGACAGTGACCTGCTTTTCTTCCATGGCTTCGAGCAGCGCACTCTGGGTTCTGGGGCTGGCGCGGTTGATTTCGTCAGCTAGCAGCACCTGAGCAAAGACCGGCCCGGGGTGAAACACAAAACTTTCCTTTTGCCGCTCGTAAATCGAGATGCCACTCAAGTCGCTGGGCATCAAATCAGCGGTGAACTGCACCCGTGAAAACTGCAGGCCGAAAGAGCGCGACAGCGCGTGAGCCAGCGTGGTTTTACCGACGCCCGGCACATCTTCAATCAGCAGATGGCCGCCCGCGAGCAGGCAGGCCACGCAGTCTTGCACTTGTGATGGCTTGCCGACAATGACCGTGTTAAGCTGTTTAAGAAGCGTTTGAAGTTTTTCTTTGACGTGCATGTTGTCAACCATAACGTAATTTTTCGTAAAAATTTACTGCCATGAACGCCACTGGTTATTTCACGCACAAAGACTGTCGCCTGCATGAAATGGGACCTGGCCACCCGGAGTGCCCGGAGCGGCTCGATGCCATTGAAGACCGGCTGCTGATTAGCGGCGTGGGCGACGCGCTGCAGCGGCGCGAAGCCCCGCTGGCGCCACTGGCCGACATTGAGCTGGCGCATGGCCGCATGATGGTGGCGGCGCTGCGCGGCCTGAGCGACGGCTTGGCCGATGACATTCAGGCGGGCGGACCTGCCTATGCCCAGATCGATCCGGATACCTCGCTCAATGTGCACACCTGGAACGCCTCGTTGCGCGCGGCCGGCGCCGTTATTGCCGCCACCGACAGCGTGATGGCCGGCGAAATGGAGAACGCTTTTTGCGCTGTGCGTCCGCCCGGCCACCACGCCTGCCACGACAAGGCCATGGGATTTTGCTTTTTCAACAACGTCGCCATTGCCGCCAAATACGCACTGGAGCGCCACGGCCTCAAACGCGTGGCAGTGGTTGACTTTGACGTGCACCACGGCAACGGCACCGAAGACATCCTCAGCGGCGATGAGCGGGTGCTGATGGTGAGTTTTTTCCAGCATCCGTTTTATCCCTTCAGCGGCTTTGACGGGCACGCCAGCAATATGGTGAACCTGCCGGTGCCGGCCTACACCAAGGGCATGGACGTGCGCGAACTGATCGAGATGGTGTGGATTCCGCGCCTCGAAGAGTTCAAGCCGCAAATGATCTTCATCAGCGCCGGTTTTGATGCGCACCGCGAAGACGATCTGGGCCAGCTGGGCCTGGTCGAGCAGGACTACGCCTGGATCACGCAGCGCATCAAGGACGTGGCCAAACGCTACGCCAAGGGCCGCATCGTGTCCTCGCTGGAGGGCGGCTACAACCTCAGTGCGCTGGGGCGCAGCGTCGAAGCGCATATCCGCGTGTTGGCCGATTTGTAGGGGGGTTTTGATGCGTGCATCGTCCACCGAACTGGCGCAGCCGGTTCTTCAGCAGCCAGTACTCCACACGCACGACGCGCGGGGCGTTCACACCCTCACGCTGAACCGGGCCAGCACTTTCAACGCACTCAGTGAAGACCTGCTGGCAGCGCTACAAGCCGCGCTCGATGCCGTTGCGCTTGACCCGTCGGCGCGCGCCGTGGTGGTGGCGGCGCAAGGCAAGGCCTTTTGCGCCGGCCACAATCTCAAGGAAATGCGCGCCCACCCGGAGCTGGCCTACTACCAGAAGCTGTTTGCCCAATGCACGCGCATGATGCTCAGCATTCAGCAGCTGCCGGTTCCGGTGATTGCCCGGGTGCAGGGGCTGGCGACTGCCGCCGGTTGCCAGCTGGTGGCGCAATGTGACTTGGCGGTCGCTGCGAGTGGCGCCAGCTTTGGCGTCAACGGCATTGATGTGGGCCTATTTTGCGCCACACCTAGCGTGCCGCTGGTGCGCAATATGCCGGCCAAGCAGGCCATGGAAATGCTGCTGACGGGCGAGTTCATCACGGCTGACGAGGCGCGCGCCAGAGGATTGGTCAACCGCGTTGTGCCGCTCGATGCGCTCGACGCAGAGGTCGAAAAACTGCTGCAGGCGCTGCTCTCCAAACCGCGCGAGGCCGTCGCCATCGGCAAGGCGCTTTTTTACCGGCAGCGCGAAACCGGCGTCGAGGCCGCTTACCAACTGGCAGGCCAGGCCATGGCCTGCAACATGATTCATCCCGTGGCACAGGAGGGCGTGCAAGCCTTCATCGACAAAAGGAAGCCGCAATGGCCAAAGCCGGCGCCCTGAATCTTGGTCTTCCTTCTTCGGCCCGATTTGACAGCCTGGATGCCTGGTTTGCCGCACTGACCCAACCCACCGCTTTAACCGAACTGGCGGCGCTTTGCGCCTGTGTTTTGCTGGCCTGGGTGGGTACGCTGCTGGCGCACCGCGCGCGCCGCTGGGCCGACGAATCGTCGATTCTTTTTGGCCGGCGCTTGATCGATGGCGTGCTGTTTCCCTTGCTGCTGTTGTCGCTGGCCTATGCGGCCCAGGCGCTGCTGGCGCCGCTGCTGCCGCTGGCGGTGTTCAAGGTGGCGATTCCGGTGCTGCTGGCGCTGGCGGTGATTCGCCTGGGCGTAAAAGTGCTGCAGGCGGCGTTTAAAACAGCACCGGTGGTGCGGATGCTGGAGCGAACGATTTCCTGGCTCGCCTGGATTGCCATGGTGCTGTGGATCAGCGGCCTGCTGCCGGTGATTCTGGAGGAACTGGACAACATCACCTGGAAGGTCGGCGGCTCGAAAATCTCGGTGCGCACCATGCTGGAAGGCGCGCTGACCGCCGGTGTGGTGCTGCTGATCACGCTCTGGATCTCATCGGCCATTGAGGCCCGTGTGCTGCGTTCGGCCACCGGCGGCGAGTTGTCCTTGCGCAAGGCGGTCAGCAACGCAACGCGCGCTGTGTTGATGTTTGTTGGCTTGCTGCTGGCGCTTTCGTCAGTCGGCATTGACCTGCGGGCCCTGTCGGTACTGGGCGGCGCGATTGGCGTGGGCGTTGGTTTTGGCCTGCAAAAACTCGCCGCCAGTTATGTCAGCGGTTTTGTCATGCTGGCTGAACGCAGTGTGCGCATTGGCGACAACGTGCGCATCGAGGACTTTGAAGGGCGCATCACCGACATCAATGCGCGCTACACGGTGATACGCGCGACCTCTGGCCGGGAATCCATCGTGCCCAACGAGATGTTCATCAATAACCGCGTTGAAAATCTGTCGCTGACCGATAGCCGGGTACTGCAGTCCACCGTGGTGTCGGTGGGTTATGACAGCGACATCGACCTGGTGATGCGTTTGCTCAACGAGGCGGCGCTGCTGCAGGACCGCGTGGTGCGCGACCCAGAACCCGGCGTCAATCTGACCAATTTTGGCGCCGATGGGCTGGAATTTACGCTGAACTACTGGATGACAGACCCGGAAAACGGCCAGCAGAACCTGCGCTCGCGGGTCAATATTGCCATCCTCAAATCGCTGCGTGAGCACGGCATTGAAATTCCGTTTCCGCAGCGCGTCATTCACACAGTCAGCAGCCCGCAAGTCGCCGAGGTGGTCGCGCTGCCGGGTGCTTGAAGCTGGTCCACTATAATTAAATAGAACGATCGTTCGTTTTTGCATTTCAGGAAGCTAAACTTCTCGTCATTGATGCAGCGTGCGCTCTGTCAAAGTCCGCAGCATAGAATGCAAAGTTACCCTTACGTTTACGTCAACGTCAATTAATCAACTCTGGAGCCCTGCAATGAAGGTCTTGGTACCCGTCAAACGTGTAGTCGACTACAACGTCAAAGTCCGCGTCAAATCAGATGGTTCGGGAGTTGACATTGCCAACGTCAAAATGAGCATGAACCCCTTTGACGAGATCGCGATTGAAGAGGCGACACGGCTCAAGGAAAAGGGCGTCGTTACCGAAGTCATCGCCGTCAGCTGCGGTGTGCTGCAGTGCCAGGAGACCTTGCGTACCGCCATGGCGATTGGCGCAGACCGCGCCATTCTGGTCGAAACCTTAGAGGAGCTGCAGCCGCTGGCTGTGGCCAAGCTGCTTAAAGCGCTGGTCGACAAAGAACAGCCGCAACTGGTGATTCTGGGCAAACAGGCGATCGATGACGACTGCAACCAGACCGGCCAGATGCTGGCAGCCTTGCTGGGCTGGCCGCAAGCCACTTTTGCCTCCAAGGTCGAGGTCGAAGGTGGCGTTGCCAAGGTAACGCGTGAAGTCGATGGCGGCTCGGAAACGCTTTCGCTGACGTTGCCGGCCGTCATCACCACCGATCTTCGGCTCAATGAGCCGCGCTACGTCACGCTGCCCAACATCATGAAGGCCAAGAAAAAGCAGCTTGAAAATCTCAAGCCGGAAGAGCTGGGTGTCGACGTCAAGCCACGCATCAAGACCCTGAAGGTCAGCGAGCCGCCCAAGCGCAGCGCCGGTGTCAAGGTGGCAGACGTCGCCGCCCTGGTGGACAAACTCAAAAACGAAGCGAAGGTGATCTAAATGACCGCACTTGTAATTGCTGAACACAACCACGCGAGCATCCGGCCCGCCACCCTCAATACCGTGACCGCGGCCGCCCAATGCGGTGGCGATGTGCATGTGCTGGTTGCCGGCCTGGGCGCCGAAGCGGCGGCCCAGGCCGCCAGCCAGATCGCTGGCGTGGCCAAGGTCATACACGTCGAGGGCGAGCAATTCGCCCACGGCCTGGCTGAAAACATGGCCGCGCAGGTGCTGGCGATGGCGGCCAGCTATTCGCACATCCTGTTTCCCGCAACGGCTTCAGGCAAAAACATTGCGCCCCGCGTGGCCGCTCTGCTGGATGTCGCGCAAATATCCGACGTAACCAAGGTCGACGCCATCGATACCTTTGAGCGCCCCATCTACGCCGGCAACGCCATTGCCATCGTGCAAAGCCTGGATGCGATCAAAGTCATAACCGTTCGCACGACCGGCTTTGATGCGGCCGCCAGCACCGGCGGATCGGCCGCCATTGAGAAGCTGGACGGCATGGCCGACAGCGGAAAATCTTCATTCGTCAGCGCAGAAATCGCCAAAAGCGACCGGCCTGAACTGACCGCTGCCAAAATCATCGTTTCCGGTGGCCGCGCCATGGGCTCCAGCGAGAAATTCAATGAAGTCCTGACGCCGCTGGCCGACAAGCTAGGTGCCGCGCTAGGCGCCTCGCGCGCGGCGGTGGATGCGGGCTACGCCCCCAATGACTGGCAAGTCGGGCAGACCGGCAAGATCGTGGCGCCGCAGCTCTACATCGCGGCCGGCATCAGCGGCGCGATCCAGCATCTGGCCGGCATGAAGGATTCCAAGGTCATTGTGGCCATCAACAAAGACCCTGAAGCGCCGATTTTCAGCGTCGCTGACTATGGGCTGGAGGCCGATTTGTTCACGGCTGTGCCGGAACTGGTAGCGGCGCTTTAAAGAAAAAACAGCTAAAAGGCGTCTTGAAGGACGCCTTTTTTTTATCTGAACTGCCTGTCATGAAGGGCAGCCGATGATTGAAACTGGAGAAAAAAATGACCTACAAAGCCCCCCTCAAAGACATGCTGTTTGACATCAAGCATCTGGCCAATATCGATCAGATTGCTCAAATCCCGGGGTTTGAAGAAGCCGGATTTGACACGGCCGAAGCCGTGCTGGAAGAGTGCGCCAAATTCAGCGAAGGCGTGCTGTCGCCGCTGAACTGGGAAGGCGACAAGAATCCATCGACTTGGAAAGACGGCGTGGTCACCACTACCCCCGGCTTCAAGCAAGCCTTCAGGCAGTACGTCGAAGGCGGCTGGCAGGGCTTGCAGCACCCGAGCGACTTTGGCGGCCAGGGCCTGCCCAAAACCATTGGCGCGGCCTGCGGTGAAATGCTCAACTCGGCCAACATGAGTTTTGCCTTGTGCCCGATGCTGACCGACGGCGCCATTGAAGCGCTGCTGACGGCGGGCTCCGACAAACTGAAAGCGGTCTACCTTGAAAAGCTGGTCAGCGGCCAGTGGACCGGCACCATGAACCTGACCGAGCCGCAGGCCGGCTCTGACCTGGCCGCCGTGCGCAGCCGCGCCGAGCCGCAGGCGGACGGCAGCTACAAGGTGTTCGGCACCAAGATTTACATCACCTACGGCGAGCATGACATGGCCGAGAACATCGTCCACCTGGTGCTGGCCCGCGTGAGCGGGGCGCCCGAGGGCGTCAAGGGCATCAGCCTGTTTGTCGTTCCCAAGTTCCTGGTTAATCCAGACCTGTCGCTGGGCCAGCGCAACGACGTGCACTGCGTCAGCATCGAGCACAAGCTGGGCATCAAGGCTTCGCCCACGGCGGTGCTGCAGTTTGGCGACCACGGCGGCGCTGCCGGCTACATCGTCGGCGAGGAAAATCGTGGCCTTGAATACATGTTCATCATGATGAACGCGGCGCGCTACGCCGTCGGCGTGCAAGGCATCGCGATTGCCGAGCGCGCCTATCAAAAGGCCGCCAGCTTTGCCAAGGACCGCGTGCAAAGCCGCCCGGTCGATGGTTCCATCAAGGCCAGCGCGCCCATCGTTCACCACCCCGACGTCAAACGCATGTTGATGACGATGCGCGCCTACACCGAAGGCTGCCGCGCCATGGCCGCGGTGGCCGCCGCCGCTTACGACGGGGCGCATCATCATCCCGACGCCGATGTGCGCAAGCAAAACCTGGCTTTCTACGAATTCCTGGTGCCGCTGGTCAAGGGCTACAGCACCGAAATGAGCCAGGAAGTCACCTCGCTCGGCGTGCAGGTGCATGGCGGCATGGGTTTCATCGAGGAAACCGGCGCCGCGCAATATTTCCGCGATGCCCGGATTTTGACGATCTATGAAGGCACAACCGCGATCCAGGCCAACGACCTGATCGGCCGCAAAACCGCGCGCGACGGCGGCCAGACGGCCAAGGGCATCGCCAGCCAGATCGAAGCAACCGAAAACGAATTGCTGGCGCAGGGCAGCGCCGACGCGGTGGCCGTGGCCAAGCGCCTGAAAGCCGCTCGGCTGGCCTTTGTCGACGTGGTCGAATTTGTCGCCGCCACGACCAAAACCGACCCGAACGCAGTGTTTGCCGGCAGCGTGCCCTACCTCATGCTGGCTGGCAACGTGCTGGCAGGCTGGCAGATGGCGCGCTCGCTGCTGGCTGCCCAAAAGCAGCTGGCCCAGGGCGTGGACGCGGCTTTCATGCAAGCCAAAATCACCACGGCGCGTTTCTACGCCGACCACCTGCTGACCAAGGCGCCCGGCCTGCGCGACAGCATTGTCGAAGGCGCAGGCAGCGTCAACGCCCTGGCGCTGGAAGCTTTCTAAAACGCTTTGCTATCAAAACAATAGCTGCTTGCGCCCGTCCTATATGGGCTAGGCGGCTATTTGATGGTTTTTCGTCGCTTTCTTTAATTCGATCACGGAGCTCCCATGTCCCGACTGCCAGGCGCACTCAATCACCTGCCGCTGCCCATCATCGGCTCGCCGCTGTTCATCATCAGCAATCCCCGGCTGGTGATCGAGCAGTGCAAGGCCGGCGTGGTGGGCGCCATGCCCGCGCTCAATGCCCGGCCGGCGGCGCAGCTCGAAGACTGGCTGGCCGAGATCACCGAGACGCTGGCCGACTACAACCTGGCGCACCCCGGGCAGCCGGCCGCGCCCTTTGCCATCAACCAGATCGTGCACAAGTCCAACGACCGGCTGGAGCACGACATGGCGCTGTGCGTGAAATTCAAGGTGCCCATCATCATCACCAGCCTGGGCGCCCGGGAAGACATCAACGCCGCGGCGCACAGCTACGGCGGCGTGGTGCTGCACGACATCATCAACAACCGCCACGCGCACAAGGCCATCGAAAAAGGCGCGGACGGCCTGGTGGCGGTGGCCGCCGGTGCTGGTGGCCACGCCGGCGTTAAAAGTCCGTTTGCCCTGATTCAGGAAATTCGCCAGTGGTTCGACGGCCCGATTGCCTTGTCCGGCGCCATTTCAACCGGCGGCGCCGTGCTGGCCGCGCAAGCCATGGGCGCCGACTTTGCCTACATCGGCTCAGCCTTCATCGCCACTGACGAGGCACACGCATCGGACGCCTACAAGCAGGCGATTGTTGACGGCTGTTCAGACGACATCGTCTACAGCAACCTGTTTACCGGCGTGCACGGCAACTACCTGGCGCCGTCGATACGCGCCGCCGGAATGGACCCCGACGACTTGCCGCAAAGCGATGCCAGCAAGATGAGTTTTGGCAGCGACAAAACCAAGGCCTGGAAAGACATCTGGGGTTGCGGCCAGGGTATAGGCTCGGTGCGTAAAGTGCAAAGCACCGCCGCTTTTGTGACCCAGCTCAGGCGCGAATACCAGGAAGCGCGGCAACGGGTGGCTGCGTAGCCGACGACACCCCGGGCCAGCGCACCGGTCAGGCGCCCGGCTGCCTGCCTGTAAAACTGCCCGATGGGCGACTGCGCGGTGTTGACGCGCTCAAGGGCCTGGCCTGCGTCATGATCATCTGGCACCACCTGGTTTTTTACGGCCCAATGTGGGACGTGGTTCAACCCTTGGTGCCTGGCCTCACTAGCTGGCTGTTTAATTACGGCCGCATGGCGGTCCAGGTGTTTTTGGTGGTCGGCGGCTTTCTGGCGGCCAGTTCGTTGGCGCCGCAGGGCGCGGCGGCATTCAGCCAGCCGGGTCGCCTGATCTTTCGCCGCTATCTTCGCCTGGGGCAGCCCTGCCTGGTGGCGCTGGCCGTGACCGTGCTGGTCGCCGCACTGGTGCGGCCGTGGTTTGACCACCCGTCCGTGCCCGATGCGCCGGCGCTGTGGCAGCTGCTGGCCCATGTGTTTATGCTGCAAGATGTGCTGGGCCTCGAAGCGCTTTCCGCCGGCATCTGGTATGTGGCCATCGATTTGCAGCTGTTTGCCATGAGCGTGCTGGTTTTCAGCGCGACACGGCAGCTGCGCTGCCGCTGGCCAGGCGCGCCCGCGCCGCTGGGTTCGCTGGGTTTGGGGGTAATTTTGCTGCTGGCCGTCTTGTCACTGTTGTTCTTCAACGCAGAAGAAGAGCTGGACATGACCGGGCTGTACTTCTTTGGCTACTACGCCTTGGGCATGCTGGCTTATTGGGCGTCAACGGCGGTTAAAGCAAATACCGGGTCAGGCCGCCGCTGGCTGCTGGTCATCGCCGTGCTGGGCGCCGCCGCCCTGGCGCTGGATTTCAGGGGAAGGCTGGTGGTCGCGCTGGTTACCGCGTTCGTGTTGGTGGGGCTTCAGCAGCGCGTCTGGACTGCGCTGGCAATGACCTGGCTGCCGCGTCGTCAACTGGGGCTGCTCGGCAAAATGTCATATTCAATTTTTCTGATTCACTTTTCGGTAGGCCTGCTGGTCAATGCGCTGGTTAGCCATTTCTGGCCGACACAGCTGCTGGCCAACGCCATCGGTTTGCTCACCGCCTTCGCGCTGTCGCTGCTGGCCGGCGCGGCGCTGTATTGGGGCGTTGAATCGCGGCGGGCACTGCAGTCCCGTGTGTTGAAGTGCAGGAATGTGGTGTAGCTATAAAATATGCCTCTAGCCCAATGAAAACGGGCGCAAGCAGCTATCAAAATAATAGCAAGTTTTACGCCTTCGCAGCAGGACTCCAGGGGCCTTAACTCTGCATGCCGGCCCTAACGCCCCTTGTACAAACCCGCCGTTTCATCTGGTATTCGGCCCCAGCGCGGCGCCTGGGGTGGCCACTGTTCCCGCCGCTCTATAACCGCTGTCAGCTGATAGCGTCGTTGCGCATACCAACGCAGCAGGCACTCGCGGTCCTGGCATAGCGCCTCGCGTCTGCGCCACTCCTGGTCTTGCTGGCGCCGGAAGGCCGCGCGGTCGGTCGTCGCGTTTCTCGCGCTTGTATACAGGCGGCCGAGTTCGCGGTCGAGCCGGGCAAGTTCGGCGTCGGAGCAAATCATCTTCTCGGACATCGAGCGCGCCCTGGTGCAATCGAAACCTGGCCGGAGCCGCGTTGCCGCTCTAGGCCCTTGCGGGGCAGGCGAAGCAGACTTTGCGACAACGACTTTGCGGGACTGGGCTTGGGCCACGACTGGCTCAGGCGGGTTTGGCGTGCTTTTAGCCGCCGGTATGACTGGCTCGGTGGTCTGGCCTGCATTCTCTTGAGCGGCCAGCGCAAGCACAGGCGCAAGTACAGGCGCAAGTACAGGCACAGGCACAGGCTGCAGGCTTTCCCCCTGTGCCAAGGTCTGCTGCGGCGGCACCGGTTCCTGGCTTGCAAGCGCCAACTGCTCGCGGCCCTGCCCATATTTGAAGTGATACAGCTGCAAGCTGTCCGTCGAGAGGCGCTCGGCGCGGCTGCGCAGTTCGGCGCCATTGGCCGCCGTCACGGACCTGTTGTCAAGGGCAAGCCTCGCATAGTGCGAGCCCAGTTCGTACCTCGCCTGAGCAGATTCGACCGAATCGATTCCCTTGAGCTTGTCGGCAACCTGGCATGCCATCAGGAAAGCAACTTCAGCATCGCGTGGTCGGCCGGCGGCTACGGCCTCCTTGCCAATGACAAAGAACGACGCGATATCGGCCGCTACCAAGCCAGCCACACCGGCCTGCAAAGGAAACCGCCCGTCTTTCTCGCCAGCCACAACCGTAGCGGGCTGCAAGGGGCAAGCGGCGGTCTGGCCGGGCTCCAGCGCCATGGCTTGCGGCGCCGAACCACTGGTTTTAGGTTTGTCAGGCAGGGCTGATGAATCTGAGCGCATGAGCATCCATGCGCCCATTGAGGCAGCGGTCGCAAGCACAAGAACCGATGCAAAAATTTTCAGCTGCCGGGGAGTCAGCGCCACGGGCGGCGGCTGAACACTTGCATTGGCTTGATCTGGCGTGGGTGGCGGCGGAGCGCCCGCCGGCGGTTTGACCGGCATACGTGGTAAATCTGAGCGTGGCTTCCATGCGCCCGCTTCGGGGGCCGTCGCGAGCGCAAGCGCCGACGCGACAACAGCTGCCAGACGCTTGATGATAGTCATGGCCATACGATAGCGTGGCAGGCCAGCGCAGGGGCAGGACATCACACTTTGATGCAAAAAAAGCGTTTCGTGGATGCCAGGCCGCCATCCCAAGCCGCCAAAGGCGCGAAGGCGCAAAGGCGCAACGCGGCGAGTCAACCTGCCTGCGTATTCCCATTGTTTAAGTAAATAGGCCCCTAGCCCATACGGGACGGGCGCAAGCAGCTATTATATTAATAGCAAACTGGCGCCTGAACGACGCCGGCCTGTCCCGCCTTAATTTCGAAGACGGAATTCGCGAATTTTTCCGGGTGGGCAGGTAGATAAAATTAAAAAAGCACATGATCAGACGAGAGCCTGCGACTTTCTGACGAGCTGTCCAATACCAACAAAACCAGCTCGATCAGATAAAACGGTGAACAGATGACTTCAGCTCCGCCATTTCGCCCGACGCGTAGCCTGTTTTATCTTGTCTTTGCACTGTCCGGCTTCTCTGGATTGATTTACGAATCGATCTGGACGCATTACCTCAAGCTGTTTCTCGGCCATGCTGCCTACGCGCAGACGCTGGTGTTGGTCATCTTCATGGGCGGCATGGCGTTGGGTTCGTGGCTGTGCGCAAAGATGTCCGGCCGCTGGCGCAATCTGCTGGTCGGGTACGCCGCCGTCGAAGGGATTGTCGGGCTCTGCGCCATGGTTTTTCCCGGCGGCTTCGTGTTTCTTACAGACTGGTTTTTTACCAGCGTCAGCCCTGCCATCGGAGCGCCTGCTGGGGTGCTGCTGGCCAAATGGAGCTTGGCGGCACTGCTGATCCTGCCGCAATCCGTCTTGCTCGGCATGACTTTCCCGCTGATGAGCGCCGGCATGATCAGGCGCTTCCCCGAGAGCAGCGGAAAAACCATTGCAACGCTTTACTTCGCCAACAGCATCGGCGGGGCGATCGGCGTATTGGCCAGTGGTTTCTGGCTGATCAAGGCGATTGGCTTGCCGGGAACCGTCATGGCGGCTGGCGCCATCAACCTGGCCCTGGCCGCAGCGGTCTGGCTAATGTGCAAAAGGCAGGCCGATGCCGCGTCCCTGCCTGTGCCTGTGCCTTTGCCTTTAAGTACGCGGTCCCGGCCAGCCCCTTTATTTTTGCCCGTGCTTCTAAGCGTTGCCCTGCTGACCGGCCTCTCGTCATTCGCCTACGAAATCAGCTGGATCCGCATGCTGAGCCTGGTGCTGGGCAGCTCGACCCATGCGTTTGAGCTCATGTTGAGCACCTTCATCACCGGCCTGGCCCTCGGCGGCCTCTGGGTCAGCCGCAAGATCGACAGCATCCCCGCCCCGCTGAGCACGCTGGGCTGGATACAGATTGCCATGGGCGTGTTGGCCCTCGCCACGCTGCCGCTTTACGGCCAGTCTTTCGGCATCATGGAATGGCTGATTGCCGCCTTGCCCAAGACCGGCAGCGGCTACAACGGGTTTAACGCGGCCAGCCACGCCATCGCATCGGTGATCATGCTGCCAGCCACATTCTTTGCCGGCATGACCCTGCCGCTGATCACCCACATCCTGATCAAGGCTGGTACTGGCGAGCGCAGCATCGGCTTTGTTTACAGCGCCAACACCTTGGGTGCGATTGCCGGGGTTCTGCTGGCGGTGCATGTGGGGCTGCCCCTCATTGGCCTGAAAGGCCTGATCGTGAGCGGAGCAGTCATCGACATGGCGCTGGGGATCTATCTGCTCTGGCGCTGGCAGACGCCACGACTCGCGCCGCGTGCGCTAGGCGCGCTCAGCGCCGCCGTTCTGCTTGCGGTGGCCCTTTCCCTGACCGGGCTCGATCAGAAACAAATGGCGGCGGGCGTTTTTCGCAACAACCAGACCCTGAAACGGATCAATGACATCGCCTTCTATCAGGACGGCAAGACCTCCAGCATCGCGGTGACACGCAGCGCCGACAACGTCCTGGCATTGCGTACCAATGGAAAAGCCGATGCCTCCATCGACCTCAAGCCGGATTCGTATCAGATCGACGAAACCACCATGGCTCTGGCTGCTGCGCTGCCCCTGGTGCTCAAGCCCGACACCCGGACCGTGGCCAATATCGGTCTTGGATCGGGCATGACGACGCATACGCTGCTGGCCTCCGCTGCGGTGTCCGGCGTCGATACGATTGAAATTGAACCTGCCGTCCGCGAAGGCGCAAAAACCTTCAAGGCGCGCAATCACCGCGCTTTTGCCGACCCGCGCAGCAAGATCATCATCGAGGATGCCAAGACCTATTTTTCAAGCCACAGGCAGCGCTACGACCTGATCGTGTCAGAACCGTCCAACCCATGGGTCAGCGGCGTGTCCGGCCTGTTTTCGGTGGAGTTTTACCGGCTGCTCAAACGTCATCTGGCCGAAGACGGCCTGTTCGTGCAGTGGCTGCAGCTTTACGAGATCGATATGGAGCGGGTCGTGTCCGTGATGAAGGCACTGGACGAAAATTTTAGCGACTACGCCATTTACGCGACCAATTTCGGCGACGCCGTCATCATCGCCACCCCGAAAGGCGCTTTGCCGGAAATCCCGGCCACACTGCCCGACATGCCGCTGCTACGCGCTGAGCTCAAACGACTGGACATCATCACGCCCCAGGATCTGGCTATCCGCAAGCTGGGCAGCAAAAAGTTGTTTGCGCCGTGGCTGGCAAAATCGGCCACGCCCGCCAACTCGGACTATTACCCTTATCTTGACCAGCATGCCAGCCGTGACCGCTTCATGGGCTCCAATAGTTTTGAGCTGGTCAATCTGTCCATGGCCTCACTGCCGCTGGTCGAGATGCTGGGAGCCCGTCTGCCATGGCGCGAAACCTCCGTGTCTTCAGCCCCTCATTGGCAGCGACCCCACCCGGCCGTGGGTGCAATGGTGCTGCGCGATCTGCTGATGCAAGTCCCCTTGACGATGCCGCCCGCCATGCGGCCAGGCGATTGGCACAACGCAGTGGCGGGCGCGACACAAATCGTCGAGGCCTGCAACGCGCCGCCAAACGGAGATGCAGTCCATGCGCTGCTGAATTTTGCCTTTGACGCGATCCCTTATCTGCGGCCTGAAGAAAACGCCCGGCTGATGCAGGCCATCAGCAAGCTGGCGTGCGTGACGATGCTCAAACAGCCGGAACGTTTATGGCTCAATCTCATGGACGCGGTCGGACAGCGCGATGGCCAAGGCATTGCGGGATCTGTGGACGCATTGCTGGGCGCCGGGCTGGATACGACGCCTGCCCGCAAGCGCTATCTGCTGGCGCTGGGAATGCTTGGCAACCTGTCTGTCAAGCGTGCTGCCGAGGCCAGAAAAATCTGGCAGACCCTCGCGCCGCAGCTATACGGCGAAACCCCGCCGCCGCTGTTGTTCAAGATCATGGCGGCATGGAGCGGGGTGTGAAGCGCGGATTTTTTTGCGCCAGCTGCTTTCTGCGGCTGAGTTCCGCCAACCTTTCATACAACTGAGGTTTAAAAATACTGTATAAATAAACAGTTATTAACTATCAGTTTGAAGCGGCGCGTGACTGCAAGGGGCAAGCCCATGACCGAATTTCACATTCCTCCCAGCGCCATCAAGGGCCGCGGCAGCGCCACGCGCATGGCCCACCGCTTTGAGAAAGTGGCGCGCCAGGCCTATGACGATGGCTGGGGTACCCTGGAAGAAATTGGCGCAAACGTCACTGTGCCGCTGCAGACCGAAGTGATGTTGGAAAACGCGCGCAGCGCGATCACGCGCAACGACTCGCCCGACATCTTTTTTGACTACAGCATCAACCCGTACCGCGGTTGCGAACATGGCTGTGTCTACTGCTACGCGCGGCCCACGCACAGCTACCTTAATTTGTCGCCGGGTCTGGACTTTGAAACCAAAATCATCGCCAAGCGCAACATTGCCGAGGCGCTGCGTGCCGATCTGGGCAAGCGCAGCTACCTGCCCAAGCTGCTCAACATCGGCTCGGTCACCGATTGCTACCAGCCGGTGGAGCGCGAGTTGCGGCTGACGCGCAGCGTGATCGAGGTCTTGCAGCAGGCGCGCCATCCTTTTTCACTGGTCACCAAATCAAGCGGTGTCGAGCGCGACCTGGACCTGATCGCGACCATGGCGGCTGACAGGCTGGCCGCTGTCTACGTAACCATCACCACGCTTGACGGCGAACTGGCGCGCAAGCTGGAGCCGCGCGCCGCGGCGCCGCAGCGGCGCCTGCGCACCATCGCAACGCTGGCGGCTCTGGGCATTCCCGTCGGCGTCAGCGTGGCGCCGCAAATACCGTTTGTCAACGACGACATGGAGCAAGTGCTGCAGGCCGCGTGGCAAGCCGGGGCGCGCAGCGCGTTTTACACGGTGGTACGCCTGCCTTGGGAGGTCGCGCCAATTTTCAAGGAATGGCTGGCGCTGCATTACCCGCAGCGCGCCGCCCGCATCATGGCGCGCATTCACGATATGCGCGGAGGCCAGGACTACGACAGCGATTTCGCCACGCGCATGAAAGGCAGTGGGCTGTGGGCCGAACTGATTGGTCAGCGCTTTGAAAAAGCCTGCCAGCGTCTGGGCTTTAACCGCCAGCGCGTTGAGCTGGACTTGAGCCAGTTCAGGCCGCCGGCAGCAGGTCAGGGCAGCCTTTTTTGAGATGCTGAAATTCCCGGCGTTTCTTCTAGACGGTGGCTCAATATTTTCGGTGATTGGCTTGACCTTGAGCCTTGCAGCTTGTGCAAAAAAACATGAAGGCGATGAGTTCGTTGGCCGGGCGCGATTATCGGATGCCGGTAGAACGGTAGAGCTCATCGCACAGCAGGCGGTTCAATTCTTTCTTGACCACGGCATAGCACTCGCATGCGTTGGTCTCAAGTCCTGCCCGATCAAGAACGGTAATGTGGCCACGCCGGTAACTGATAAGACCGGCATTCTGCAGTTTCCCGGCGGCCTCTGTCACCGCTTCCCGGCGCACACCGAGCATGCTGGCGACCTGTTCCTGCGTCACGATCAATTCGAGTGAGGGGACTCTATCAAGGGCCATGAGCAGCCAGCGGCAGAGCTGCTGCTCCACGACATGGTGCCGATTGCAGGCGGTGCTCTGCGTCATCTGGGTGATGAGTGCCTGGGTATAGCGCAGCAACAAACGCTGCATCATGCCTGCACGCTTGAATTCCTGCATGAGCAGGCGGCGTTCCAGCCGGTAGGCGTGGCCTGCGGTCTGCACTACGGCCGAACTGGGCGTGGTGTCTCCTCCGAGGAACAGTGAAACGCCGACCACGCCTTCATTGCCCACTCCTGCGGCTTCGGTCGTTGCGCCAGATGCCATGACGTAATGCAGCGACACGATGGCGGTGGTGGGAAAGTAGGCGTGCTGCACCCGTCCACCCGGTGAGTAAAGAATATCACCGAGCAACAGGGGAACCAATTCCAGATGTGCAAGCAAGGGCTCGAACGCCGCCTCCGGCAGGGCGGCCAGCAGATGATTCTGCCGCGGGCTGTGGGGTGGTGAAAAGGGGATTGACATCGTTGACCGCTAACGTCCTTCTTTTTTTTCGAGCTATGGTTTCGCGGTGGTTTCCACGCCGATGCCGCGAAAGCCAATGAAGCGGCAGGCCTTGTCAAACATCGGCTCCCCACTTACCCGAAACTGTTGGTTTGAGCCATCGGCATTGACGCGGCTGAATGGAAAATCCAGGAAGGGCCTGCGGGCCGCAATCATGGCCTGAAGCTCTTCTCGCTCGGTCCCATTCCAGCCCGTTATCTCGTCATCGGTTTGGTCGCCAAAAAACGCTGTCACCCGGATTCCCAGAATCTCCAGAACCGGGCCAGACACGGTGGTGAATTCCCCCGTCGCGTTCTGCTCCCAGTACCAGTCGGAGGCCAGCTCGGTCAAGCTGCGAAAACGAGATTCACTTGCGTGTAACTCGGCGGTCCGTTCCTGCACCGTTTGCTCTAGCGCCTGGTTGTAGTTTTCAAGTTTTTTGTACAACAGCCGCACTTCCAGCATGTTGTGGATGCGCGTCTTGACTTCCATCAGATCAAACGGCTTGCTGATGAAATCCTTGGCACCAGATTGCAACGCGCGCAATTTGTGACCGGGCTCGGCAGTCAGCACGATGACCGGGAGGTATTTGTCAGCGGCCTGGGTTTTGAGGGCTTCCATGACCTGGAACCCATCCATGCCAGGCATCTTGAGGTCGAGCAAAATCAGGTCGTAATGGTTTTTTCCATGAAGCGCGCAAACCCCCGCTGGATTCATGGTCGAGGCAACACAGGTGTAGCCCGTATCACTCAGCAATTGCTCAAGCAACTGCACATTGGCGACCTGGTCGTCAACAATCAGGATGTTGGCTTTAAGAATATCAACGGTAGTAACCATTGTCATTGTTTCCCTTTTTATTGGTGTGGGCTGACTTCACCACGCGCAATTCGCACAATTTCTTGCGCAATATCTTCTGGCGACAGGACAAAGTCGATGCATCCACTGGCAATGGCGCTTTCCGGCATGTCTGGCTGGCTCGCCGTACTAAGTTTTTGCGCGATGGTGATGCCGCCTACATCCCTGATGCCGCACAAGGCGGCGGCCCCGTCGCCGTCAAAGCCGGAGACGATAACTGCAATAAGCTTACCGTCCCAGCAATCAGTCAGTGAGCGCAAGAAGACCGTGATGACATCAGGCCAGCCCCGAGGTTTTGATATGGGTTTTAGAAGAAAAACGCCGTCGCCAATGTGCAAATCCCGATTTGCCGGAATGATAAATACACGGTTAGGCTCGATCAGCAAGCTTTCCGTGATGAGATCAACCGGCATGGTTGTGAAGCGAGGAAGAACTTCATGAAGCTGGGTCGGCATGATGGTGATGTGATTAACGATCACGATTGCCACACCCATGTCAGCCGGAAGATTCTGCAATAGCCGAATATAGGCGTCGAGGCCACCGGCCGAACCGCCGACGCAAACGATAGGGAAATTTTTCATCAACGGCTCCTCTGATTGGTCGAACGTGGCATTTAAAAAGCCTGATTTTCAACGAGCAAAATCTTGACTCCAAGACTGCCGGATTCAGTCATTGTCATTTACCTTCCTTTTCAGCTGCGCGACCAGGCAGCGATTTTGCAAACTCCAGCGCCTCGTCCAGCGTCATCATGAACTCATTGATCTTGATGGGTTTGGTGAGGTAACGAAAGAATCCGGCCTTCAGGCCTTTGTCTATGTCGTGGGGTATGGCATTGGCGCTGAGGGCAAGCACCGGAATGTGTGCGGTCGCCGGGTCTTCAGTTAAAAGTTTCAGCACTTCGATGCCGCTGATGCCGGGCAGATTGATGTCCATCAAGATGACATCCGGCAGCGCAGTGCGCGCGATCATCATTCCGTTGTTGCCGTCCCTTGCAGACAGTAATCGCACATCAGGGCGACGCTCCATGAGGTCCTCAATCAGCATCAAATTGGCTGGGTTGTCTTCGACATAAAGCAGGGTGTGTATCTGCGAATCGGCCACCGCCTGAACTTGAACTTGAGCTTGAGCTTGAGCTTGAGCTTGAGCGGCGGCATCGGAAGCCGGTTGTTCAGTCATCAGATCCATTTCAATCCAGAAAGTACAGCCTTTGCCGACAGTGCTTTGCACTCCGATAGTCCCTCCCATCAGTTCGATCAGCCGCTTGGTCATCACCAGGCCGATGCCTGTTCCTTCTTCAGCGTACGCCTCTCGTCCAAGTCGGTTGAATGGCTGAAACAGTTGATCAATTTTCTCCTGGGTCAAGCCTTCGCCGGTGTCTTCGACATCAATGCGAATGCGCTCTGCCGAGACCTTGATGCATTTCACATCGACCGTTCCGCCCACCCTGTTGTATTTAATCGCGTTGGATAGAAGGTTGACAAGAATCTGCTTCAACCGTGTGCGGTCGGCGCTGACAAAATAAGGTATTTTAGGCGCGGGAAAAGTCACGCTGATACCGCGTGTGTTCCCTTGCGGCTCTATCATGGATCTGCATTCCTGCATGACCTCAGACAGCGGCACCGCTTCTTGCGACAGCGACAACTTGCCGGACTCGACCAGCGCCAGGTCGAGGATTTCGTTGATGAGTTCCAGCAGGTACCACCCCGCCTGAAGGATTTGGTCAACGCTGCGTTTTTGGGAGAGTGTTGGCGGCGGCGAGCCCGACTCTATGAGCTGGGCAAACCCGAGAATCGCACTGAGCGGCGTACGCAACTCATGACTCATGCTGGAAAGAAAATCCGATTTCGCACGATTGGCTTTTTCCGCAACGACCATCGCGCGCTTCAGTCCGGCGTTGTTCTTTTGGAGTTTCTGATTCAGCAATGCCCGCTCGGCGTCGGCCAGCCTGCGCTCGGTGACATTACTCATCACGATGCGGAGCACCGGAACGACCTCAAAATTATCCTCGGTGGTCGCCTGCAAATTGACCCAAACCGGCGAGCCATCACTTTTTACCATCTCCAACTCGCAGCCTTGCTGTTCACCCGACGCAAGGAGTTGTTTGCGGTATAGGTAGAAACTGTCCTGATGCGATTTGAGAATAAACCGGTTGAACCGCTGCCCGACAAGGGTGCTTCGGGCCATGCCCAGCAGCGTGGCGGCGGCGATATTGGCTTCCAGAATCAGCCCCTGTTCGCCGACCGTGCAGTAGCCCACCGGGGCAAGGTCATAGAGGTCGAAATAGCGCGCCCGGACGGTGTCCAGCTGCAATTGCGCATGCCGGAGTTCTTCGTTTTGCATCTCCAGTTCAATTTGATGCACTTGCAGTTCATGCAGCGTTTGCAGCATGCCTTCGGGCGACAGTGCTTGCAGGCTTTTCGACGACAGGGAGATTTTTTTACGAGCGATGTCTTCAGCCCGTTGGCGCAGCGCCTGTCCCGAGCTGGCCGCTGCAGCGTCCTTGCCGGCCGGTTTAGCCGGGTCTTGCATCGTGCGCCTCCGCCGCTGCTGTGATTTTTGCCTGTTTTGACCGCTCCGTTGTGGCAATGGCATACATCTGGCCCGACTCGTTGAATAAAGCAGTGGACGTCAACCAGACCTCCTTGATGCTGCCGTCTTTGGCTATTCGTTGGGTTTGGTAAGGCTCCAGCGTTTCAGCCTGGCTGAGCTGGTGCACACTAACCAGGGCTTTTTCTTGCAGCGCTGCCGGAATTCGGTGGTGCACGTTCATCTTCAAAGCCTCAAGCTCTGTCCAGCCGTACATTCGCTCCGCAGCTGGGTTCCAGGCGATGATGCGGCCCTCCAGGTCCTGCACGGTGATGGCGTCAAACGCATCCCGCACCACCACGGCCAGACGCAGCAGCTCATTGGCTTTGCGCAGCGCTTCGCGCGTATAAACAATTTCCGTAACGTCGACAAAGGTAATGACCACGCCCTCGATCACGTTGTCAAGCGTGCGGTAGGGCAGGATGCGCAAGGTGAAGGACTTGCCTTGCGCAGTCAGCACGTCGACCTCTTTGGGTATCAGCGTTTTTAGCACCGTTTGCGCGTCTGCCACCAGATGGTCGTAGCCCACCAGATTGGAGACAATGTGGCCCACCGGCCTGCCCACGTCGCTCTGGATCAGGTTGATGATCAGGGTAGCGGCAGGGGTAAAGCGCAGGATGCGCAGGTTGTGGTCCACAAAGACGGTGCCAATGCCGGTACCCGCCAGCAGGTTGTTCATGTCATTATTGGCGCGCGACAGGTCCGTCACCTTGGTTTGCAACTCGGCGTTGACGGTGGCCAACTCTTCGTTGATGGATTGCAATTCTTCTTTGGAGGTTTCCAGCTCCTCGTTGGTGGATTGCAACTCTTCGTTGACCGACTGCATTTCTTCGTTCGAGGATTTGAGCTCTTCGTTGGAGATTTCCAGCTCATCATTGGCTGCATGAAGGTATTCCTCCTTGGCCTGCAATTCCTCATTAAGCTCCGCAATCCGCACGCTGGCGTCAGTGGTGCGGTCTTCAGTGCTGGCGACGGATGGCAGTGCGGCCAGCGAACCCGCTTGGCTGTCAAGTGCAGGCGCTTCTTCCAGAATGACCAGGAACAGGGGCGACGCAAGCGCAGCGACCGGGCCATGCGCCACCGGGCACACAGTGAGATTAACCAGCGTAAAGTGGCCGTTGGTTTTGACGCGCAGGCCCAGGGCACGTACGCGTTCTTTGGTGTTTACTGTTTTGTGCAGTGCCGTGGTCAGATCGCGCCGCAGCCCTTCGCGCGCCATTTTCAGAATATTGTTAATGCCCGCATCGCCCGGCGCCGGTTCCAGAAACATGCCGGTCCGGCCGTGCAGATAAAGGATGTCCCCCTGACCATTCACGAGCGCGCCGGTCGGGGTGACCTGCTGCAACAGCGCCTGTTCGGTTAACTCACGCAAGGACAGCTTCGAGACACTGGCTCCTTTTCCGGCAAGCAGTGGCAGCGCTACATCTCTGCCTGCGATGGGCGGCAAGTGCGACAGAAAGCGACCCAGTGCTGCGCGCTTCGCGCCCTGAAAACCCTCTTTGCGCTGGTAGGCCTTGGACTTGCGGTCCAGCACGGCGAACAGATCACCAAACTCCCCCACGGATTCCGACGTGCCCAGAAAAAGCATACCGCCCGGCATCAGGGCGTAGTGAAACAGGGCAATCAGCTTTTTTTGTAAATCTGTGCGCATGTAAATCAGCAGGTTGCGGCAACTGATCAGGTCGAGTTTGGAAAATGGCGGGTCCTTGATCAGGTCATGCTCGGAAAAAACCAGCATGTCGCGAATGTTTTTGTGCACGCGGTAGGCGCTGCCATCGGGCTGGGCGATAAAAAAGCGCGCCAATCGCTCTGGCGAAATGTCAGCGGCAACACTGGCTGGATAAATACCGGCTCTGGCCGTGGCAATGGCACGGCTGTCGATGTCGGTGGCGAAGACCTGCACTTTGTAGCCTTGCCTGAGCAACTCCAGGCGCTCTTGCAGCAAGATAGCGATGGAATAAGCCTCTTCCCCGGTGGAGCACCCGGTGGACCATGCTCGAATGGTGCTACCCGCCGGCTTGTCATCAAAGAGTCTGGGTATGACCTGCTTTTCAAGCACCTCAAAGGCTTCCGCGTCACGGAAAAAATTGGTCACACCGATCAGCAGGTCCCGAAACAGCGCCTCTATCTCGAGGGGCGTCTGTTGCAGGTACTTGACGTAATTGTCAATCGCATCGACTTGGTGAACGGCCATGCGCCGCTCAATTCTGCGGTAGATCGTGCTGATCTTGTATTGGGAAAAATCGTGCCCGGTCTGGGTACGCAGCAGAATAAAGATTTTTTTTAACGCATTCTCGTCGAGAGGCTCTGTGATGGTGGCAGGCCGAGGGGGTCTGCCAAAGGTGTGGGCCACATAAGCCATGAGCTGGGCCGGCATCTCGGCCGGTGCGAGCTCGTAATCCACCATGCCGGTGGCCAAGGCGCTGCGCGGCATGCCGTCGAACTCGCTGGAGGCAGGATTTTGTACCATGACCATGCCACCCTCGGCCTTGATAGCCCGCACACCCAGCGTGCCGTCGCTGCCGGTACCGGAGAGCACGATGCCAATCGCCCGCTCGCGCTGGTCCTGCGCCAGGGAGCGGAACAGAAAGTCAATCGGCAGGCGATGGCCGCGCGGCGCGGCGGGCTCCAGCAGTTGGAGTGTGCCGTTCAGAAACGCCATGTCTCGGTTGGGCGGAATGATGTAGGCACAGTTCATTTGCACGGCCATACCGTCCTCGACCTCGAAGACTTTCATATGGGTGCTGCGCTGGATAAGTTCAGTAAGAATGCTGCTGTGGTCCGGCGCCAGATGCTGCACCAGCACAAAGGCCATACCGGGGTCGGCATCAGGCGGCATGCCGGAAAAGAAAGCCTCAAACGCTGCCAGCCCACCGGCAGACGCGCCAATACCCACAATCGGAAAGCCGGTGATGTCGGTGCCGGCCGTCTTTTGCACCTCAATGGCCTTGGCATCAATGGAAACGGGCACGGGCGCCGGCACCGTTTGCCTTTTGCTTTTGTCTTTTTTCCCTAGGGTCATGATGTCTCCTGTACCGACTAAAAATCTTCGGCGCGATTCAATGGCTGCAGTTTAGTCTTTGCGAATGGCCTCGCTGGAGTGCTCCTGAAAATATAGCTGCTTGGGCAATATCTGCCATGCCTAGCGACGTTTTTTATTGAAAACTTCGGGAGGCACTGCATTGATTGTCGGACACGGGAAGCGCGGATGACCGTATGTCAACGCCGACCGGTGATTTACCTCGCGTCGTGTTGGTCAACGGCATCAACCCTTGGAACAAAACAGGCTGCGCAAGAGAGTGATACCGGGAGCCTTTTTAACTTTGAATCTGGTGGACTGCAGCGCACTGGACTGGGTTTAAGCCGGTACAGGCCGCCGCGCGGGGCAGGGCAGAGCAGAGCAGAGCAGAGCAGAGCAGTTATTTTTAATCCAGGCGTTCTGCGTTTGGCTAACGCAGATAGCTGCGATTAAGCCGCAGCTCAAACCTTTTTTGCAGTGTCTCAAACGACGCGCTCATGGCCCAGTAGATGCCGGCCGCAGCCAAGTACAGCGGAAAGGGCTGAAAGGTGGTGGCAATCACTTCCTTGGTCGCCAGCATCAGCTCACCGACGGCAATCACCGAGACCAGTGAGGTGTCCTTGATCAGGCTGATCAGGCTGTTCGACAGGCTGGGCACCGCCAGCCGCAGCGCTTGCGGGCCCACCACGTAGCGCAGCGTCTGGGTCTGCGTGAGGCCCAAGCTTCTGGCGGCGTTCCATTGCCCGTGCTCGACGCCGTTGATGGCTCCGCGCAGGGTCTCGGAAAGGTAGGCGCCGACATTCAGGCTAAGCCCCAGAATGCCCGCGCTGATCGGGTCAAACTGCAGGCCTATGCTGGGCAGGCCGAAGTAAATCACAAATAGCTGGACCAGAAGCGGCGTGCCGCGCATGCAGCTGACATACAGCGTGGCCAGTTGCGACAGCACGGGCAGCTTGGCCAGCCGAATGAGGGCGACGACGGTGCCAACGATGGCGCCAAAGAACACCGATGCCACGGCCAGCAGCAGCGTCCACGCCGCACCTTTGAGCATCAGCGGCAAGGCATCGCGCAATAACTGGGTCAGGCCAGGCAGGTCCATAAGGGCTCCACAAATAAAAACCCCGGCGGCTCGCCGGGGTTGCTTCAAGCGCCCGCTGGAGTGGGGCGTACGGCTGAAGGAATGTTACTTCGTTGCTGGCCGCTTATTCCGGTTCCAGATCGTTCGTGAACGCGAAGGCGAAGCGACGACAGTACAGACGTACGGCTAGCGAAGCCGACAAAGTGCACGGATGATCTGGAACCGGAATTATTTGACGGCCACTGGCGGCTTGCTTACGTCGCGGTCAAACCACTTGGTCGAGATTTTTGCGAAGCTGCCGTCGGCCTTCAGGTCGGCCAGCGCCTTATTCAAGGCGGCCTCGAATTTGGGATTGTTCTTGACGAAGGGGATGCCGGATTTTTCCAGCTCACCGACCGGGGCGCCGGGCTTGAGCGGCAGCTTGGTCTGCTTGACGATGTAAGGAATCAGCAGGCTGTCGTTGAGCGCGGCATCAATGCGTCCCAGCGCCAGATCCTGCAGGTACTCTTGCGCGCCGGGGTAGGTTTTGATGTCAATGCCGCCGACCTTTTTGGCCATGTCGGCATAGTTGGTGCCTTGGCCCAGGCCGAGCTTTTTGCCTTTGAGGTCCGTCAGGGTTTTGAAGGCGCGCTTTTCATCCTTGCGGACTATCAGTTGGGCGCTGGAGACGGTGTAGGGCTCGGAGAAGTCAAAGGTCTCCTTGCGTTTGTCGGTGATGCCGACCTGGTTGATGACCACGTCGTATTTACCGGCCTGCAGACCGGCCAGGATGGCGCTCCACTCGCTGGTGCTGAACTCGGCTTTGACGCCCATTTTTTGCGCCAGTGCGTTGGCGAGCTCGACTTCAAAACCGGCCAGCTCGCCGTTGTCCTTGTAGTTGAAGGGCGGGTAGGTGCCTTCCAGCGCCACTTTAAGTGTGCCGCGCTGTTTTACTGTATCAAGCAGGTCAGCGGCGCTGGCGCCGAGAGCCAGCGTGAGCAAAAGAGCACCAACTAGCGATTTTCGAATATTCATATTCAATCCTTGCATAAGAATGTGGATGTTAAGATTTTAAATGAATATTAAACCTGCATACGTAGAAACCCGGCCAGTCGCCCTGAAAACCCTGTTCATCCCAAGGAAAATTGGCCCGGCGCTGCCAGAACTCCTTCGTTCTCCTTTTTCATAAAGCCTACGGTTTGGCGCAAGAGGCATAGATGTCAAGCGCCGCCTTGTAAACGCTGGTCTGCACGTTCATCAAGCCCAGCACCGAATGGAAGTAGTTGTCGTGGCTGATGGGAACGTCGAGCCGCTGCTTCAGGCAGTTGGTGCTGACCTGACTGCGCTGCTCGAACTCGGGCGAGAGCCAGGTGATCCAGGGCACGCGTTTTTGCACGTCGGGCGCCACGCTGTAGGGCATGCCGTGCAGGTAAAGGTTGTTTTCGCCCAGTGATTCGCCATGGTCGGCCAGGTAGAGCATGGCGGGTGCGTTATGCGCCTGCCGTGTCTTGAGCCAGCCAATGGCGGACGCCAGCAAATGGTCGGTGTACACAATGCTGTTGTCGTAGGCATTGAGCAGCCCGTCACCCTCGCAACTTTGCAGTGAGTTGCTGGTGCATTCGGGCAGAAACTTTTTGAAGGCCGGCGGCGAGCGCCTGTAATACGCCGGGCCGTGGCTGCCCATCTGGTGCATTACCAGCACCACGCCTTTGGCTGTCCGTTCAGCGGGCAGGGCGGCAATACGCTGGTCCAGGCCCTGCAGCATCACTTCGTCCAGGCATTCGCCACCATCACACAGTTCGGGCACCTTCAGCTGCGAGGTGTCGACGTTGGGAATACGGTCGCATGCGCCCTTGCAACCCGCTTGGTTGTCCAGCCAGAGCACGGCCAGACCAGAATGCTGCAGCACATCGAGCAAGCCTTGGTAATTGGCGGGGCGGGCGTCATAGGCTGCGCGCCCAAAATGGGAAAACATGCAGGGCAGCGAAGCCGCGGTGCTGGTGCCACAGGACCAGGCGTTGCGCTGGCTGGCAATGTTTTCCAGGGCCAGTTGGGGCGTGGTCGGGCGCTGGTAGCCATTGATGGCAAAGTTGCCGCTGCGCGCGGTCTCGCCCAGCACCAACAGCAACAGCGGCGGCTTGCCTTGGGCCGCGTAGCTGGCGCCCAGCCTGGCGTCTTCTCCCAATGGCAAAACGACTGATTCGTTACGCTGAAACGGTTGCGCTGCCACGGAGCCCAACGCGTAAAAAGAATTGAGCGGATTGATCAGGTAGCGCAGTTGCGGATGGTTGCGCATCACCGAGGCGATACTCTGAAAGAACACCATCACGACAAGCACCAGCAGGGCACAGGCGCTGATCAGGGTGAGGGCATTGGCAAGCGTCTGCCGAGCGGCGGTTTTTCGCCTGACGGTTTGCCGCCACAGGAAAAAAACTGGCAGCACCGCCAGCACCAGCACGGTGGCCAGCAGGCGCCCGTTCAGCAAATCGCGCGTCTCGCGCACATCGGTCTGCAGGGTGTTGACCATCATGGTCTGGTCAATGACCACGCCATAGGCCATCATGAAATAGCTGCCCAGGGCGGCTGACACCAAAAATAGCGTGATGGCTGGTTTGAGAGTCCAGTGCCAGGCCAGCAGGCTGAGTAGCGCCGCAGTCGCCAGCGCAATCACCAGCGACAGCGCGATGCTGATGGTGAAGACCTGGCTCGTGTTCAGCTCCGGTAGGCGGGCCAGGGCGCGCCACAGGGCCATGTTGCAAATCGTGGCTATCCACAGGCTTGCCACCACGACAAGCCAAAGTTGTCGCATGCCGGCGGACTCTGGCTTGGAAGTTTTTGGATTTTTCCGGGGAAGGGCCGAGGAATCGGGCGTTAAAGTGCTTTTAGCGGGTTTGAGCGGGTGCGGCGGCATAGCTCCTCATTGTATTTCTGACGGCTTGTGACCGGCTTAAAGCCGGCTGATGCGCCAGAGGTACTCGCTCAAGCCAGCAACTGGCGGGCGTGGTGCTTCAGGTGGTCGGCCATGAAGGTGGCAATGAAATAATAGCCATGGTCATAAGCCGGCTGCCGGCGTAGCGTCAGGGGCTGGCCTGCGGCAGCGCAGGCGGCTTCAAACAGATGTGGGTGCAGCTGCTCCTCCAGAAATTTGTCGGCCAGGCCCTGGTCCAGCAAAATGCCGGCGGGGTAGGGCGCGCCGCGCAAGCAGGTCATCAATGCCGTCGCGTCGTGCGCTAGCCAGCCAGCTTCGTCGGCACCCAGGTAGCCGCTGAACGCCTTGCGCCCCCACGGGCATTGGCTGGGCGCGCAAATCGGTGCCAAGGCCGACAGTGACTTGAACAGACCCGGATGCCGAAGCGCCAGCGTCAGCGCGCCATGGCCGCCCATCGAATGGCCGAAGATGCCGACGCGTTCGGCGTTAAGAGGCAAGCTGCTCGTCAACAGCTGCAGCAATTCCTTCGTAAGGTAGCTTTCCATGCGGTAGTGGCCAGACCAGGGCGCTTGCGTGGCGTCCAGGTAAAAACCGGCGCCCACACCAAAATCCCAGCTGTCGGACTCTCCCGGCAGATTGGCGCCGCGCGGACTGGTGTCGGGCGCAATCAGCGCCAGACCGAGCTCGGCCGCCATGCGCTGAGCGCCCGCCTTGGTCATAAAGGTTTCTTCGTTGCAGGTCAGCCCAGCCAGGTAAATTAAGGCTGGCACCTTGCCTTGCGCGGCCTGCGGCGGCAGAAAAACCGAAAAGCGCATTGGCAGACCGATTTCGCGCGAATCGTGCTTATAAAAACGCTGCGTGCCGCCAAAACAGACGTGTTCGCTTAGAAGTTCCAAATGTGTTGTCATGGGCTCTTTCAGTTCAAGCAGGGGCTCTAACAGCGCCCTTGGAGGTTGCGTCTTCACCAGCAGGGCCCGCGGAACTGGCTTTGCCAGGCCGCAGGCGCAGCGGCCCCTGGGGGGGCAGGGAGCTACGCGCAGTGAGCGACCGTGGGGGCTAATAAATCACGACGCCGCGAATCGATTCACCGCGCTTCATCAAATCGAAGCCCTTGTTGATATCTTCGAGCGGCATGGTGTGTGTGATCAGGTCGTCAATGTTGATCTTGCCTTCCATGTACCAGTCGACAATTTTTGGTACATCGGTGCGGCCGCGTGCGCCGCCAAAGGCCGATCCTTCCCACTTGCGGCCTGTCACCAGCTGGAACGGCCGGGTGCTGATTTCGGCCCCGGCTTCAGCCACGCCGATGATGATGCTGCGGCCCCAGCCCTTGTGCGTGCACTCCAGCGCCTGGCGCATGATTTTTGTGTTGCCTATGCACTCAAAACTGTAGTCGGCGCCGCCGTCGGTCAATTGCACGATGGCATCGACCACGTTGTCGACTTCGTTGGGGTTGACGAAGTGCGTCATGCCGAACTTGCGAGCCATTTCCTGACGTGCCGGGTTAATGTCCACGCCGATGATCTTGTCAGCGCCCACCATTTTGGCGCCCTGAATCACGTTCAGGCCGATGCCGCCCAGGCCAAACACCACGACGTTGGCGCCAGCTTCGACCTTGGCCGAGAACAGCACCGCGCCAATGCCGGTGGTCACGCCACAGCCGATGTAGCAGACCTTGTCAAACGGCGCATCTTCGCGGATTTTGGCCAGGGAAATCTCGGGCACCACGGTGTAATTGCTGAAAGTCGAGGTGCCCATGTAGTGAAAGATCGGCTTGCCGTCTAGGCTGAAGCGGCTGCTGGCGTCAGGCATCAGGCCCTTGCCCTGCGTGCCGCGAATCAGCTGGCACAGATTGGTTTTGCGGGACAGGCAATACTTGCAGTGGCGGCATTCGGGCGTGTACAGTGGAATGACGTGATCGCCCTTTTTGAGCGACGTGACGCCGGGGCCGACATCCACCACGATGCCCGCACCTTCGTGGCCGAGGATGGCGGGAAAAATGCCTTCGGGGTCGGCGCCAGAAAGGGTGTAGTAGTCGGTATGGCAGATGCCGGTGGCCTTGATCTCGACCAGCACCTCACCAAACCTGGGGCCATCCAGGTCAACCGTTTCAATCGTAAGGGGTTCGCCTGATTTCCAGGCAACAGCAGCTTTTGTTTTCATGATGACAGTTCCTCTTTTGGTAATTGAAAAGGTGTTTAAAAAGCGTTCTACACCGCTTTCAAGCACTATAAATTAGAGCCGGCCTGAGCAAAGCGCAGACGATGTGGCGCGGCTTGTGCGAGTGTCTTATTTTGAGAAAAACTGATGAGCCGGACGCATGGGACGAGCCCGGCTGGCCGGCCAGCGAGTTTTGATCGCCCCTCGCCACCCGTCCCGCATGGCGCCTCTGTTGGCCGCTGTTTTTGCATAAAAATGCCTAGAACCCAATGGATTCAAGCGGATATCGCTATTAATAATGTAGCATTCCAGAAGCCGGTGAAGGTAAAAAATTTCCTGGCAACGACCTTGCTTCAATGCGCTGGCACAGCACTGTCTTTCAAAAGTTTTTTGTACGCCGAGAAAAGCTGAGCCTCCCACTTTACAGACTGCCCCCGTCTAAGCCTTCTCAAATAATGCCTGACGACGGCCCCTTTCATCCAGGGTTTGTGCGGACCGACAAAGTGCACGATCTTGACGGCAGGTCCGGTTCCCGACTTGTCGTCGGGCAGCCGGTAGCCGTGCTTTTCAATATGAATATCCAGGAAGCACTGGAAAACGTTGTAACCCTGATCAAGCTCCAGTTCTGGCATGTTCGGCCACGCCGGGTAGTAAGCATTCAGCAAATCCTGATCGCCGCTGTTTTTTCCGCCCAGCGCGGCAACTTCTGCAAGCGCCTGCGGCAGTGTCGCGAAAATCCTTTCCACTAGCTGTTCTTGCGGCTCAATGACCAAAATCCCGCTGTTCAGACGAATCCAGTCAGGATGCACGAGGCGCCCTGCGGGAACGCCGGACATATGAGGTCTGTCGAACAGTTCGTCGATGTTGCTGAGCACCATCATGTCGCTGTCCACATAGACCAGCTTGCTGAACTCGATCAGTCCAAACAGCTGTATTTTGTTAAAGGTAGGTCCCCAATGCCCGTTGCCCCCGAGCATTTCCTGGGGTATGGCTGCGCTCTCGGGGAGTCTGCGTATCAGGATGCCGGATTGCAGCAACGGCGTCTCTGCGGCGGAAGGGAAATCGGCAGAGAGGGCCACTACCAGCGGGTAAGCCGTACCTGAGTTGCGAAGAGACTGGTGTAAAGCCAGCACGCCCGGCAAGTAAGTTTCCGAGCACAACAAAGTTATATAAGCTTTCATACTAAAAGTCCTTCAGATTCGTGGCGTGAGTGAGGTAGAAAACCGGCCCGAAGAGCGTTGCCATGCCGCGTGGTGCAGAGCATCAACCCCGTGTTGTGCACTTGGAGCATCGGCCATCACTCTCTGATGGTTCTTTGAAAAATGCAACAAATTCACTTTTGAGTTAAGAAGTGAATCAAGATAAATTCTTTAAAGATTTTTAGAATTGTCAAAATGTTTTAATGGAAAAAACCACTAGCTCAGTATTTGTGAGATTTATTAGCTATCAAAAAAATAGCATACTGGGAATCTCTAAGCGTAATTCCGGTCATCTGTTCAGATACGTTCCGTTTCAGAAAAAACAGACTGCATGTCGGCGTGTTCCAGATGCCGTGTTCCCAGTTTTAAGCAGGGCGTTGGCAGCCGCCGTGGCGCATGCAGATGTGCCAATGCCGGAACGAGTCCGGCATTGGCATGGGGCCGATCAGTGCCGGTCTCCGGTCAGCTTAGGCGCAGCGCAGTCGCCGATCAGGTGGTGAAGAAGCTCTTCAGCTTGTCCGCCCAACCCTCTTCACCGGGAGAGTGTTTCGCACCGCCTTTTTTCAAGGACTCATCGAGCTCCTTGAGCAGCTTGCGCTGGTGCTCGGTCAGCTTCACCGGCGTTTCCACCGAGATGTGGCAATACAGGTCGCCGGGGTAGCTGGAGCGCACCCCCTTGATGCCCTTGCCGCGCAAGCGGAACTGTTTGCTGGGTTGGGTGCCCTCGGGGATATCGATGGCCGCCTTGCCGGCCAGCGTCGGCACTTCAATCTCGCCACCCAGCGCGGCCGTGGTAAAGCTGATGGGGACAGCGCAGTGCAGGTCGTCGCCGTCGCGCTCAAAGATTTCGTGCTTTTTAAGCCGGATTTCTATATAGAGGTCGCCTGGTGGACCCCCATTGGTGCCCGGCTCACCGTTGCCGGTCGAACGGATGCGCATGCCGTCGTCAATGCCCGCGGGGATTTTGACTTCGAGTGTCTTGTTGTTCTTGGTCTTGCCAACGCCGTGGCAGGCCACACAGGGCTCGGGGATCAGCTTGCCGGTGCCCTTGCACTGCGGGCAGGTCTGCTGCACGCTGAAAAAGCCCTGGCGCATCTGCACCACGCCGTGACCGTGGCAGGTGGTGCAGCTGACCACCTTGGTGCCCGGCTTGGCACCGCTGCCGTGGCAAGTGTGGCAGTCGTCCCAGCTTGGAATGCGGATTTGCGCCTCTTTGCCGTGAGCGGCTTCTTCCAGCGTAATTTCCATGGCGTAGCTGAGGTCGCCGCCCCGGTAAACCTGGCGGCCGCCGCGTTGCTGGGTACCACCGCGCTGGCCGTTAAAGACATCGCCAAAAATATCGCCAAAGGCTTCAGCAAACCCGCCAAAGCCCTCTGCGCCGGGGCCACCACCGCGCATGTTGGGGTCCACGCCCGCATGACCATACTGGTCGTAAGCCGCGCGCTTGTTTCCGTCAGAAAGCATCTCGTAGGCTTCCTTGGCCTCCTTGAATTTATCTTCCGACACCTTGGTCTTATCCCCCTGGTTGCGGTCAGGGTGGTGTTTCATCGCGAGCTTGCGGTACGCTTTCTTGATATCTTCTTCGCTCGCGTTCTTGGGAACCCCGAGTGTGTCGTAATAGTCTTTTTTGGCCATGGCGGTTAAATCTGGAGGACTTTTTAAAGGGACTCTAAGGTCAAAAAAAGGTCAGGGCTGGTGGCCCTGGGCGCGGCAACTGGCCGCTGCGAGCAACTGACAAAAACGCAAAAGCGGAAATCCGGGATTGACCTGGTTTCCGCTCTTGCGCCAGCTTCGCTCGTGCGTGCCGTCTACTTACCGATATGGCGCCAATCGGGACTGGAGCTTAAGCCTTTTTGACTTCCTTGACCTCGGCATCAACCACATTGTCGTCGGCTGGCTGGGCTTGCGCCTGCTCAGCACCCGTAGCGCCCGCAGCCGCTGCTGGGCCGCCGGCACCGGCTTGCGACGCCTGCATGTCTGCGTACATTTTTTCGCCCAGCTTCTGGCTGGCTTCCATCAAGGCTGCGTTTTTCGCTTCAATGGCAGCTTTGTCCTCGCCTTTGAGTGCTTCTTCCATGTCCTTGATGGCGGTTTCGATTTTCTCCTTCTCACCGGCGTCCAGCTTGTCGCCATACTCAAGCAGCGACTTGCGCACGCTGTGAACCATGGCTTCGGCATTGTTCTTGGCCTGCACGAATTCAACCTTTTTCTTGTCGTCTTCGGCGTTCAGCTCGGCGTCTTTCACCATCTGTTGAATTTCTGCTTCAGACAAGCCGGAGTTCGCCTTGATGGTGATCTTGTTTTCCTTGCCGGTGCCCTTGTCTTTGGCGCCCACATGCAAAATACCGTTGGCGTCGATGTCGAAAGATACTTCAATTTGCGGCGTTCCGCGAGATGCTGGCGGAATGCCTTCGAGGTTGAACTCGCCCAGCGCCTTGTTGCCGGAGGCGATTTCACGCTCACCTTGGAACACCTTGATCGTCACGGCGGGCTGGTTGTCTTCTGCGGTCGAGAAGGTCTGGGCAAACTTGGTCGGGATGGTCGTGTTTTTCTTGATCATCTTGGTCATCACGCCGCCCATGGTCTCTATGCCCAGGGACAACGGCGTGACGTCAAGCAGCAGCACGTCGGTGCGATCACCCGATAGCACTTGGCCTTGAATCGCAGCGCCCACGGCGACGGCCTCGTCAGGGTTGACGTCCTTGCGCGGCTCCTTGCCGAAAAATTCCTTGACCTTTTCCTGCACCTTGGGCATGCGGGACATACCGCCAACCAGAATCACGTCATGAATGTCGGCGACACTGACACCGGCGTCCTTGATGGCCACGCGACAAGGCGCCATCGTGCGCTCGATAAGCTCGTCAACCAGGCTTTCCAGCTTGGCGCGCGTCATCTTGATGCTCAGGTGTTTCGGGCCTGAGGCGTCCGCGGTGATGTAGGGCAGGTTGATGTCGGTCTGCGCGCTGTTGGACAATTCGATCTTGGCTTTTTCAGCCGCTTCCTTCAGGCGTTGCAGGGCCAGCACGTCCTTGCCCAAGTCCACGCCTTGCTCTTTCTTGAACTCGGCAATGATGAAGTCGATGATGCGCTGGTCGAAGTCTTCGCCACCCAGGAAGGTGTCGCCATTGGTGGACAGCACTTCAAACTGCTTTTCGCCCTCGACTTGGGCAATTTCGATGATGGAAATGTCAAACGTGCCGCCACCCAGGTCATACACCGCGATCTTGCGGTCGCCTTTTTCCTGTTTGTCCAAGCCGAAGGCCAGGGCTGCAGCGGTCGGTTCGTTGATGATGCGCTTGACGTCCAGACCCGCAATGCGGCCGGCGTCCTTGGTGGCTTGGCGTTGGGCGTCATTAAAGTAGGCAGGCACCGTGATGACCGCTTCGGTGACGGGCTCGCCAAGGTAGTCCTCAGCGGTTTTTTTCATTTTTCGCAGGATGTCGGCACTAACTTGCTGGGCAGAAATTTTCTTGCCACGAACCTCGACCCAGGCATCACCATTGTCGGCGGCTGCGATCTTGTAGGGCATCAGGCCGATGTCTTTCTGGACTTCTTTCTCGGTGAACTTGCGACCAATCAGACGCTTGATGGCGTAGAGCGTGTTGCGCGGGTTAGTCACCGCCTGGCGCTTGGCCGACGCGCCGACCAGCACTTCGCCGTCTTCCTGGTAAGCGACGATTGACGGCGTGGTGCGAGCACCTTCCGAATTTTCAATGACGCGGGGCGTGTTGCCCTCCATGATGGATACGCAGCTGTTGGTCGTGCCCAAGTCGATACCGATGATTCTTCCCATGATTTACTCCTGATTTTTTGATTCGTTAACTATTGTTGATGGTCAAGCTGATGGCCCAACCGTCTTATTAATTTAGCTGCTGATAACTTGTGGATAAGTTACTTAACTTCAAGTGCCTGAACCTATTTTTGTGCCGCTATTGAGTCATCTAGCTGCAGCTACCGTTACCAGTGCGGGACGCAGCACGCGGTCGGCTATCAAGTAGCCTTTTTGCAGCACGCTGACCACCGTATTGGCTTCCTGCTCGCTGGGCACCATGCTGATGGCCTGGTGCTGGTGCGGGTCAAATTTGGCGCCGCTGGCGGGGTTGATCTCGATGACCTTGTTGCGTTCAAGCGCGCTTTTGAGCTGTTTGAGCGTGGCCTCAGCGCCTTCGCGGATCTGCTCGGGCGTGGCGTCCTGGTGGGCCAGGCTTGCTTCCAGGCTGTCAGTCACGGGCAACAGGCTTTCAGCGAAGCTTTCCAGGGCGAATTTGCGTGCCTTGGCAACTTCATCATCGGCGCGGCGCCGGGCGTTTTCAGTTTCGGCCTTGGCTCGCAGATAGCTGTCGGACAACTCGGTGTTTTTGGCCTGCAGACTCGCCACTTCGGCTTGGGCCTCGATCAGCGCATCAAACTCGTTGGCCGCTTGTGCGGCTTCGAGCTCTTCGGGGCTGGCGTCACGCAAAAAGGGTTCTTTTCGTTCGGGTGAGTTATTTTCAGACATGCGTAGCAATAAGATTGGGCTAGTAAGAATGAGTAGCTTGGGATTTCAAAGCCCTTTTCAAGGCAGGGGATTCGCTTTTGGCCGGAATTTTTTAACCGTTGTCTGGTGTGGCGTCCGGATGTGCGCTTACACCGGTCAGATCGGGTGGCCTGAAGCAGTCGGCTTTGAATTGTAGGGGCTGTGCCCGGTGCTCAATCGATGCCATCCCGCGGCTCAGGCGGTCTGTCCAAATTTTTCGAAACCGCAACGCTGTCTTGACGGCTCAAAAAAAAGACAGGCGCTCGGCCTGTCTTTGTTGAACGCGACAAAAAACTATTTTTTCTTGATGGCGCTGACCTTGGTCTGGCTGGCGGCCCATTTGCCGGCAAACGCCTGCAACTCGTTCAGGCGCTTAAGCAGGTCCGCGCCCAGCGAGGTGACGTTGTAGCCATCGCTACCGTGACCGAGCAGGCCGGCCGCGCGCAATTCCTTGATGCGAGTGTTCAGGGTATTGGGCGTGATGTTGCCAATGCTGTCTTGCAGAAGGCGAAAGGTTTGGGGATGGCCGTCTTTCAGGGCCCATAGCACGCGCAGTGCATAACGCGATTCCAGCAGCTCAAGCAACTGGCCTACAGCTACATTTTCTTTGGCACTCATCTGTTTATCTCCTCTGGTCACAGTTGGTCGGTAAGCGGAAAGCTTGAACCAAATATAACGCAAATTTGGAACTGCTACAAGTTTAATAGCTGCTAACGCCCGCTGGATGTGGACTAGCGGCCAAAAACCTTGTGAAACCCGAATGCGGAGAGGCGCCCAAAGTGGCGCAAGTTACGTGCCAGAAGCTTTCTGCCAACGCAGGCACGACCCGACAAGAGCCTCGGCTGCTCAGCGAACCATGCAAGGCATCTTGGGGTTGAATTTCCAGCCTGGAATCAGCGACTGCATCGCCAGGGCATCGTCGCGCGCACCGAGTCCGTGCGCGCGGTAAAGCTGATGCGCTTTGTCCGCCTCGGCCATGTCCAGCTCGACGCCCAGGCCGGGCTGCTGCGGCACCAGGACCCGGCCAGCCACAATCTGCAGCGGCGCTTTGGTCAGGCGCTGGCCGTCCTGCCAGATCCAGTGCGTGTCGATGGCCGTGACCTTGCCGGGCGCGGCTGCCGCTACGTGAGTAAACATGGCCAGCGAAATGTCAAAGTGGTTGTTGGAGTGTGAGCCCCAGGTCAGCCCCCAGGTCTGGCAGATCTGCGCCACGCGAACCGATCCCTGCATGGTCCAGAAATGCGGGTCAGCCAGCGGAATATCGACCGACTGCAGGTGAATCGAATGAGCCAGTTCGCGCCAGTCAGTCGCCACCATATTGGTCGCCGTCGGCAGGCCGGTGGCACGGCGAAATTCAGCCATCACCTCGCGCCCCGAGAAAACGCCTTCGGCGCCACAGGGGTCTTCGGCGTAGGCCAGTTCCCGGTGGCGCTCTCGACACAGCCGAATGGCGTCTTTCAACAGCCAGCCGCCGTTGGGGTCCAGCGTGATGCGGGCGTCCGGAAAGCGTTCATGCAGGGCAATGATGGCTTCGATTTCTTCCTCGCCGCGCAGCACGCCGCCCTTGAGTTTGAAATCCTTGAAACCGTAGCGCTGATAGGCCGCTTCGGCCAGCGCTACGATGGCCTGGGCGTTCATGGCGGGCTGGTGGCGCAAGCGAAGCCAGTCGTCGCTGGTATCGCTGGCGTTGGGCTCTGAGTTGTAGTCCAGGCCGGTTTGCTGGCGATCACCGATGTAAAAAAGATAGCCCAGCATGGCGACCGAATCGCGCTGCTGGCCTTCACCGAGCAGCGCCGCCACCGGCACGCCCAGAAACTGGCCGAGCAAGTCGAGCAGGGCGCATTCCACCGCCGTAACGGCGTGAATGGTCACGCGCAGGTCAAAGGTCTGGTTGCCGCGCCCTGTGCTGTCGCGTTCGGCAAAGCTGCTGCGCAGCGTGTTGAGGACTTGATTCCAGTTGCCAATCGACTGCCCTTCAATCAGTCCACGCGCATCTTCCAGCGTGTTGCGGATTTTCTCGCCGCCCGGAACTTCGCCAACACCGGTGCGCCCGGAACTGTCCGTCAGGATCAACAGGTTGCGGGTAAAAAAAGGGCCATGCGCGCCGCTCAGGTTTAGCAGCATGCTGTCCCGTCCGGCTACCGGAATCACCTGAACTTGGGTGATGCGTGGTGTTTGACGTGCGGTGCTCGGTGAGATGTTGGAAGTGTTTGAGGCAGGCATGAGGTTTGCGGAAGGGTTGATAATTTTATTGGTCAGTTGTCGTACAACTTGATGCCTTCTTGCGTACCCGTGGCGTTGGCCTGCGGCCTTGGGATCTGGGCGGCTGCGGGATCGTTCTGTGGCTGCATGGTGTGGGCATTGTTGCCCTTGCGAAGGCGTTCCCGGCTGTTGGAAAGGTGGGTCCGCATGGCGGCCCGCGCCGCCTCTGCATCCTGGTCGCGGATGGCGTTGTAAATGCTTTCATGCTCGGCATTGATGCGCTGCAGGTAATTGAGGCGACCTTCGGGCGCGCTCAGGGCCGTGTTGACCCGGGTGCGCGGAATGATCATGGTGCCCAGGTAGTTCATCAGGTCGGCAAAATGCCGGTTGCCAGTGGAGCGGGCCACTTCCATATGAAACTGGAAGTCAGGCGGCACGGCGTCGGAGTCCCGGCTGATGGAGTCGTCGAACGCGTGCAGGGCGTTTTCCATGGCCTTCAGGTTGTCGGGTGTTCTGCGCTGGGCGGCAAGCCCGGCGGCTTCTGTTTCAAGGCTCATGCGCAGTTCCAGCACCGCAATGACATCGGCCACGGTGGCAAAGTCTTCCGCGCTGATTTTGAAATTGCCGGCATCTTGGGGCGCCAACACAAAGGTGCCGATGCCGTGACGGGTTTCGACCAGGCCGGACGCCTGAAGCCGGGAAAGCGACTCGCGCACCACGGTGCGGCTGACGTCAAAGCGCGCCATGATCTCGGCTTCGGTAGGCAGCTTGTCGCCCGGCTGAAGCTGCCCGTCACGGATGCCGGCGGCCAGGCTGTCGACGATCTCTGCGCCCAGCCCGCGCGGTCGGCGCGTGCGCAACGGCTCCCCGGCACGGCCGGGCGTCGGGCTGGTTTCAGGTTGACTAGGGGTTTTCCTTGAGGGCATGAAAAATCGTTGACAAGTAAAAGAGCAATAGGGAGAATTCCAAGTCATCAGACAACTGATGACTTGAGCTTTTGGAGCGACTTTAACAAGCTTAAAAAAAATGTCCAGCAAAACTCTAGTCCAGTAGTTGCCCTCCCATTAGAAACGCCAGGCCCGAAATACCAAGATGACGAACAAAGTCCATGAAAAACTGCTGTTAACCGGCGCCGCAGGCGGCTTGGGCAAGGCCTTGCGGGAGCGCCTGAAGGCCAATTGTTCGATGCTCCGCTTGTCCGATATTCAGGCTTTTGGCGAAGCGGCTGACGCTGAGGAAATCATCTTGGCCGATCTGTCCGATGCGGCCGCGGTTGACGCCATGGTCGAGGGGGTGGACGCCATCGTTCACCTGGGCGGCATGTCGGTTGACGGCCCGTTCGGCCCCATCCTGCAGGCCAATATCCTGGGGCTTTACAACCTGTACGAGGCAGCGCGCAAGCGCGGCGTCAAGCGCGTGGTGTTCGCCAGTTCCAACCATGTTACCGGCTTTTACCGGCAGGATCAGACCATCACCGCCGACCATCCGGCCCGCCCCGATGGCCTGTACGGGCTGAGCAAGGCGTTTGGTGAAGACCTGTCGCGCTTTTACTTTGACCGCTACGGCATCGAAACCGCCTGTGTTCGCATTGGCTCCTCATTTGCCGAACCGAAGGACCGCCGCATGCTCGCCACCTGGCTGAGTTTTGACGACCTGCACCGCCTGATCACCGCCTGTTTAACGACGCCGGTGCTGGGCCACAGCATCATTTTCGGCATGTCCGACAACGCCGTCACCTGGTGGGACAACAGCCGGGCGCGACATATCGGTTATGTGCCGCAAGACAGCTCGGATATTTTTCGCGATGCCATTTATGCACGCACCAAGGCGCCGGATTTGAAAGATCCGGTGGCGCAGTATCAGGGCGGTGCTTTCGTGATGGCTGGCCCGTTTGGCTGGTGAGCATCATGAGCGACACGTCAAAGGCTGAGTTGATTCTGGATGCGCGCAACGCAACGGGCGAAAGCCCGGTCTGGCATGCGGCGGAGCAGGCACTGTACTGGGTCGATATTCCAGCGCGCAAGCTGAACTGCTGGACGCTGGCCACGGGACAGCAGACCAGCTGGCTGGCGCCGGAAATGCTGGCCTGCATTGCGCCCATGGCGGCTGCGAACGGCTGGATCGCCGGCACTGAAAGCGGCATTTTTCAGCTGACGCCGCAAGCCGATGAACAACTCGGTTTTGAAAGTCTCGCACCTGTCAGCCATGCCCTGCAAGGCATGCGCTTCAACGACGGCCGCTGTGACCGCCAGGGCCGCTTTCTGGCCGGCACAATGTTGATAAATATGGCCGCTGGCGCCCGTGCAGGCTGCGTCTACAGCTATCAAAAAGATAGTGCTATGACGAAGCTGCTGGACGGTTTCATCACGCCCAACGGCATGGCCTTCAGCCCCGATGGCCGCACCATGTACCTTTCTGATTCCCACCCATCGGTCCAATCGGTGTGGGCTTTCGACTACGACACGACCACTGGAACGCCGTCCAATCGCCAGCTGTTCATCGACATGAACCCGCTGCCCGGTCGGCCTGATGGCGCGGCGGTCGATGCCGACGGCTGCTACTGGATTTGCGGCAACGACGCCGGCCTGGTTCACCGCTTCACGCCGGGCGGCAAGCTAGACCGTTCACTGTCCGTGCCGGTCAAGAAACCAGCCATGTGCGCTTTTGGCGGCCCCGGTCTCGACACCCTGTTTGTCACATCGATACGCCCAGAAGGGATAGACCTGTCCGACCAGCCGCTGGCCGGCGGGGTGTTTGCGCTCAGGCCCGGCGTGCGCGGGCTGCCTGAGCCAGCGTTTCAAAATTAAAAGTTTTCCAACCACCACTCCTGAGGATGACATGACGATCAAAAAGACATTGTTTGCTGTTGCGACTGCCCTGGCCATGGCGCCGCTGGCGGTCCAGGCAACCGAGTTCCGCTCGGCCGATACACACAACGCCGACGACTACCCCACGGTAGCCGCGGTCAAGTACATGAGCGAGTTGCTCAACAAGAAAAGCGGTGGCAAGCACAAGATCAAGGTCTTCAACAAGCAGGCGCTGGGCAGTGAAAAGGAAACGATTGACCAGGTCAAGATCGGCGCGCTCGACTTCACGCGCGTCAATGTCGGGCCGATGAACGCCATCTGCCCGCTGACCCAGGTACCGACCATGCCCTTTCTTTTTAGCTCAATCGCACACATGCGCAAGTCGCTTGACGGCCCCGTTGGCGACGAAATTTTAAAGAGTTGCGAAAGCGCCGGCTTCATCGGCCTGGCGTTTTACGACAGCGGCGCGCGCTCGATCTACGCCAAGAAGCCAATCAAGACCGTGGCGGATGCCAAGGGCTTGAAAATCCGCGTCCAGCAATCGGACCTCTGGGTAGCGCTGGTCAGCGCGATGGGCGCCAACGCCACGCCCATGCCTTACGGTGAGGTCTATACCGGCCTGAAGACCGGGTTGATCGACGCCGCCGAGAACAACATCCCCTCGTTCGACACGGCCAAGCATGTTGAAGCCGTGAAGATTTATTCGAAGACCGAGCATTCGATGGCACCCGAGATTCTGGTCATGTCCAAGATCGTCTACGACAAGCTGCCCAAGGCCGAGCAGGACATGGTCCGCGCTGCAGCCAAGGAGTCGGTCGCATTCGAGCGCCAGAAGTGGGACGAGCAGGAGGCCAAGTCGCTGGCAAATGTGAAGGCCGCAGGCGCCGAGATTGTCGAGGTGGACAAGAAATCGTTTCAGGCCGTGATGGGCCCGGTTTACGACAAGTTCATGACCACGCCCGACATGAAGCGTCTGGTCAAGACCGTCCAGGACACCAAGTAAAACTGTTAATGCGGCCTGATCCGCTCCTGCAGGGGAGAGGATACGGGCCATTTCCTCGCTCGCGCGAGGGTGAGCGCCGCTGCAAGTGGTCGACCAAAAAATATCCATGTACACAAAATTTTGCACGGCGCTGTCCAAGCTCAGTTTGATCCTGGCCGTGATCGGCTTGCTCGCGGTCGTCCTGTGCGTACAGTGGCAGGTGTTCGGGCGTTACATCCTTAACGACACACCGACCTGGGCTGAGGCGCTGGCCCTGTTGCTGGTGCTGTTCGTCACCGCGTTCGGCCTGGCGGTGGGTGTGCGCGACGCTGGCCACATCGGCCTTGAGTCGCTGGTCGTGCTGCTGCCTGAAAAATGGCAGCACCGCATCGAAATCCTGATCCATTTTCTCGTCGGATCCTTTGGCGCTTTGATGGTGTACGGCGGCCGGTTGTGGATGGTTGCCAAATGGGACGAAAAAAAGCCCATGCTGCCCGTGCCTGACGGCATCGACTACCTGCCGATGGTGATTGCCGGCGTGCTGATCGTGCTTTTTTCGATTGAACATGTGATTGCGCTGCTGCGCGGCCAAAAAGTGGAGCCGGCATGGAATTGACGGTACTCGCCCTGAGTTTCACGCTCTTGCTGGTCATCGGTGTGCCGGTCGCGTTTGCCATTGGCCTGTCGTCGGTGGCCACCATCATTGCCGCAGGCCTGCCGATTGCCGTGGTGTTTCAGAAGATGGTTGGCGGCATGCAGGTGTTTTCGTTCCTGGCGATTCCGTTTTTCGTCTTCGCGGGCGAGCTTATGCTCTACGGCGGTATTGCCGACCGTATCGTGCGCTTTGCCAACAGCTTGGTCGGCCATGTGCGCGGCGGCCTCGGCATGAGCAATGTGATCGGCTGCACGCTGTTCGGCGGCATTGCCGGATCGCCTCTGGCTGATGTGTCAGCCATGGGTTCAGTGATGATTCCGCTGATGAAAAAAGAAGGTTATGACGCCGACTACGCGGTTAACGTCACCACCCATTCCGCGCTGGTCGGCGCCATCATGCCGACCTCACACAACATGATCATCTTCACGCTCGCGACCTCGGGAATTGCGTCGGTCAGCGTGTTGAGCCTGATCCTCGCAGGCCTGATTCCAGCGCTGATTTTGACCTTGTGCAACCTCGGCGCGGCCTACTATGTGGCGGTCAAGCGCGGCTACCCGACGCGCGGCGCCTTTCCCGGCTGGGGTGAGGTGTTGCGGGCCTTTGGCGCCTCTCTGCCAGGCCTGCTGGTGGTGGTGATCATCCTGGTCGGCATTTTGTCGGGTGCGTTCACCGCCACCGAATCGGCGTCGATTGCGGTGGCCTGGGCGTTATTTATCACGACGGTGGTCTACAAGACACTGTCATGGCACAACTTCATGAAGGCCTGCGCCAAGGCCTGCAAAACCACCGGCGTGGTGTTGCTGTTGATTGGCATCTCGTCCGCGTTTGGCTACTTCATGGCCTTGTATGAAGTGCCGCAACTGACCGGCGAGCTGATGAAGTCGGTCAGCAGCGAGCCCTGGGTTATCTTTTTGATGATCAATGTGCTGCTGTTCATCCTCGGAACCTTCCTGGACATGGCTGCAACCATTTTGATCTGCACCCCGATCTTCATGCCGATTGCGATGCAGTTCGGCATGGACCCGGTGCAGTTCGGCATCGTGATGCTGATCAACTGCGCGCTTGGCCTCAACACGCCTCCGGTCGGCTCGGTGCAGTTTGTCGGCTGCGCCATCGGCGAGATATCCGTCGGCCAGGTGATGCGCTCGATTGCCCCGTTCTACAGCGCACTAGGCATCTGCTTGCTGCTGGTGACTTACGTGCCGGCGTTTTCGCTGTGGTTGCCGTCGCTGTACAAATGAGCCTGACATCTCGTTCAAAAAAGCTGAACCATGACCGATCCACTCTACATCCGCATGCATGGTAACGACAACGTGGCCATCGTTGCCAACGATGGCGGCCTGCCTGCCGGCGCAATTTTTGCTGACGGCTTGAGGCTGTGCGAACGTGTGCCGCAGGGGCACAAGCTCGCGTTGGTGAATATTCCCAAGGGCGCTGCGGTGCTGCGTTACAACGTACCCATCGGCTACGCACTGAAAGATATTTCGGCTGGCAACTGGGTGCATGAGCGGTTGCTGCAGTTGCCGTCGGCGCGCGGACTGGACAACCTGCCCATCGCGACCGTGAAGCCAGCGCCTATGCCGCCGCTTGTCGGTTACAGTTTTGAGGGCTACCGCAATGTCGATGGCTCGGTAGGCAGCCGCAACATCCTGGCCATCACCACCACCGTGCAGTGCGTAGCCGGCGTGGTTGCGTTCGCCGTCAAGCGCATCAAGGAAGAACTGCTGCCCCGCTTTCCGAATGTGGACGATGTGGTGGGGCTGGAGCACAGCTACGGCTGCGGCGTGGCGATTGACGCGCCCGATGCCATCATTGCGATCCGCACGCTGCGCAACATCACGTTAAACCCCAACTTTGGCGGCGAAGTCATGGTGGTCAGCCTGGGTTGCGAAAAGCTGCAGCCCGAGCGCCTGCTGCCGCCCGGCACCATTCAGATTGTTGATGAACGAAATGTGGCCGATGTGGGCGTCAATGCCGATGCAATGCTCGATGTGGTGTGTCTGCAATCTGAAAATCATGTCGGTTTCATGTCGATGATCGATTCGATCATGCAGGCAGCCTTGCCGCATCTGCAGCGGCTCAATGCGCGCCGGCGCGAAACCGTGCCCGCCAGCGAACTCGTGGTGGGCGTGCAGTGCGGCGGCAGCGATGCGTTTTCCGGCGTCACCGCCAATCCCGCTGTGGGTTTTTGCACCGACCTTCTGGTGCGGGCCGGTGCCACGGTGATGTTTTCCGAAACCACCGAGGTGCGCGACGGCATTGACCAACTGACCGCGCGCGCCAGCAGCCCGGAAGTGGCGCAGGCGATGATCCGCGAAATGGCCTGGTACGACGCTTACCTGCAAAAAGGGCAGGTGGACCGCAGCGCCAACACGACGCCCGGCAACAAGCAGGGCGGACTGTCCAACATTGTCGAAAAAGCCATGGGATCCATTGTCAAGTCCGGCAGCGCGCCCATCAACGGCGTGCTGGCGCCGGGCGAAAAAGTTAGGCAGAAAGGTTTGATTTACGCCGCCACACCCGCCAGCGATTTCATCTGCGGCACCTTGCAGCTTGCAGCCGGCATCAACCTGCATGTGTTCACGACCGGTCGCGGCACGCCCTACGGTCTGGCGGAGGTGCCGGTGATCAAGGTCGCTACCCGCACCGATCTGGCCAGGCGCTGGCACGACTTGATGGATATCAACGCCGGCCGCATTGCCGACGGCGACGCCACGATAGAAGACGTGGGCTGGGAGCTATTTACTTTCATGCTCGAAGTAGCCAGCGGCCGCAAGAAAACCTGGGCCGAACATTGGAAGCTGCACAACGCGCTGGTGCTGTTTAACCCGGCGCCGGTTACCTGAACATCCGCTTCAATCACTTTTTTAAAGCGAAATCTCATGACACAAGCAACCCCTTACCAATCTTTTCCCAATAGCTTCAAGCGCGATCTGCTGGTCGGAAAAAAGCTGATCGGCTGCTGGTCCTCGCTGTCCAACGCCATCACCACTGAGGTGCTGGGCGTGGCCGGCTTTGACTGGATTTTGCTGGACGGCGAGCATTCACCCAACGACGTAGCCACCTTCATTCCGCAACTGATGGCGCTCAAGGACAGCATGAGCGCGCCCGTGGTGCGTCCCTCCAGCAACGACGCAGTGGAAATCAAGCGGCTGCTGGACGCCGGCTTTTACAACTTTCTGGTGCCGTTTGTCGAAAGTGCTGACGAAGCACGCCGCGCCGTGGCGGCCACGCGCTACCCGCCGCAGGGCATTCGCGGCGTCTCGGTGGCGCAGCGCAGCAACCGCTACGGCACCGTGCCGGACTACTTCAAGGGCATCAACGAGCAGATCTGCGTGATGGTGCAAATCGAAAGCCGAGCCGGCGTGGCGGCAGCGCGCGAGATTGCCGCGCAGGACGGTGTCGACTGCGTCTTCGTCGGCCCGTCCGATTTGGCCGCGGCGTTCGGCCATCTGGGCAATGCCGGCCACCCCGATGTGCAGGCCGCCATTGCCTCCGTATTTGCCGATGCCAAAGCCTGCGGAAAACCGACCGGCATTCTGGCGCCGGTCGAGGTCGATGCGCGCCGCTACATCGCCATGGGCGCGACCTTTGTCGGCGTTGGAAGTGATTTGGGCGGCTTTCGCGCGGCCATGCAGGGCCTGCGTGAGCGCTACCGGGATTGATTGAACAAACCGTCTTTAAACCAACTATTAACCAACGATTGGAGAAGTTGCCATGAGCAAACTGGGTTTTATTGGTCTGGGCATCATGGGTGCGCCTATGGCCGCGCATTTGGTGAAAGCCGGCCACGAGGTATTTCTGAACACGCGCAGCAAGGTACCTGCCGACTTGCTGACCGGCCAGGCGAGGGCCTGCAAGTCGGCCAAAGAGGTTGCAGAAAAGGCCGACATCCTCTTTTTGATGCTGCCCGACACGCCCGATGTGGCGACCGTTCTGTTTGCTGAAAACGGCGTGGCCGCCGGCCTCGGCAAAGGAAAAACCGTGGTGGACATGAGTTCCATTTCGCCCATGGAGACCAAGGAATTCGCCAAAAAAATCAACACCCTGGGCTGCGACTACCTCGACGCGCCGGTGTCGGGTGGCGAAGTGGGCGCCAAGGCCGCCAGCCTGACCATCATGGTGGGCGGTCCCGACGCGGTGTTCGAGCGCGTCAAGCCGCTGTTCGAGCTGATGGGCAAGAACATCACGCTGGTAGGCGGCAATGGCGACGGGCAAACCTGCAAGGTGGCCAACCAGATCATCGTGGCCTTGAATATCGCCGCAGTCGGCGAGGCCCTGCTGTTTGCCAGCAAGGCCGGCGCCGACCCCGCCAAGGTGCGCCAGGCCCTGATGGGCGGCTTTGCCGCGTCGCGCATTCTGGAGGTGCATGGCGAACGCATGATCAAGCGCACCTTCAATCCCGGCTTTCGCATCGGCCTGCACCAAAAAGATCTGGGCCTGGCCTTGGCCGGCGCGCGTACGCTTGGCCTGGCGCTGCCACAAACTGCCGGCGCAGCTCAGCTGATGCAGGTCTGCAGCGCCAACGGCATGCAAGACCTGGACCATTCGGCGCTGGTGCGCGCGCTCGAATTAATGGCCGACCATCAGGTGGCCAAGGCCTGATTTTTTTTTGGGGTGGGGCTGGCGAGGCATCTTGGCTAACCAAACTTGTCATGCTGGTTGTCGCCAAAAGCCTGATCCGGCTTTTCTGTCGGTTTTTACGGTGATTTTAGGATAAAAAAGGCCTGTAGCCCAATCAGCACCTGCGTAAACAGCTATTAAAATAATAGCAAAACGTTGCGCCGGTGGACCAGCTCCGCAGCGTCGCCTTCGTTATCCAGAGCTCACGGACGACCCTGCGGGTCGATTCGGTCTATGCCTACACCGGCCAGATTTACGCCGGGGTGAAAGCAGCTACTCCTGAGTCATCATGCATGCAGAGAGGGAATGCGACCAAGTTGATGCGGCGGTCCATCAAATAGGCGGAACCCGAAAAAGCAAAAAGCCGGATTGCTCCGGCTTTTTGTCGTTTAGCGCTGGATTAACGCTGGGTTAGCGCCTCAATCAATACAACTCGCTGGTGATGGAGGAAGCACTGGCGCCCCCCACATCCAGACCGCCGGTTACCAGAATCCTGCCGGTCGACAACAAGGTTGCCGTGTGCGCTGCACGCGGGTTAGCCAATGCACCCGTGAGCACCCACCCGTTGGTCGCCGGGTCATACACCTCGCTGCTGCCCACCAGGCCCGCCCCGCCGAAGCCGCCGGTCACCAGCACCCTGCCGTTGAGCAATGTTGCTGAGTGGAAAACGCGACCCGTCGCCAGCGAGGCTGCAGAACCGAAAGTGCCAGCCGTCGGGTCGTAAAGTTGGCTTTCCGTGATGGGCGCGCTGGTGGAGTTGAACCCGCCGGTCACCAGAACTTTACCGTCTGCAAGCACGGTTGCCACGTGATCGGAACGGCCGGTTGCCAATACAGCGCTTGGGGTCGTCCATGTGTTCAATGCCGGGTCGTAGATTTCAATGCTGGCCCGTTTGCCCTGAGCACTTTCACCGCCTATGACCACTACCTTGCCGTTGGCCAGCAAGGTGGCGGTGTGCGCCGAACGTCCAATGGTCATTGAAGCCGCAGGCGTCCATGTGCCGGCCCCGGCCGGGTTATAGATTTCGGCGGTGGCGGTGGATGCGCCAGCGACGGTCGTCCCGGTAACGCCGCCAATTACCAATACCTTGCCGTCTGGCAGCAGGGTTGCAGTATGTTTGGTGCGCGCGGTGACCATTGACGTCGCCGCAGTCCAAACATTTGTCGAGGGCGCGTAAAGCTCGTTGCTGAGGAGGGCGTTCGTTCCGTCATCTCCGCCAACAACCAGTACCGTGCCGTTGCCCAGCCGGGTGGCGGTGTGCAAGCCGCGCGCAGTCCCCATGTTGCCGCGAGTGGTAAAGGCGTCCGTCACATAGGTTTCGCTCGTGGCCGTACGTGTTGAGTTAGTGACGTTACCACCAGCCATCAGCACCGTGCCGTCTACCAGCGCGGTTGCCGTGTGGAAGCGGCGTCCAGTGGCCAACGAAGCCGCAGCTGTCCATTGGGTGACTGCCGTCACGGTGAAGGTTGCGGCGTTCGAGGAAATCGAGTTGAGCGTCGCCGTGATGGAGGGCGTACCAACCGACACCGCTTTTGCCAGACCGGTGTTAACGCCGATGGTGGCTGCAGCGGTGCTCGAGGCCCACGACGCCGAGGTAGTGACATCTTGCGGCGGGCCCGATGCAAACGTACCGATGGCGGTGAACTGCCGTGAGAAACCGGCGGCATCGCTGGCGGTGGCCGGCGTGACCTGGATGGACACCAGCGCTGGACCGGTGACCGTGAGCGTTACGGCGCTAGATGTGACTGGGCTGAGCGACGCCGTGATGTTGGTAACACCTGCTGCCACCGTAGTCGCCAGACCGGCGGCATTAATGGTGGCTTTGCTGGTGTCGCTTGAAAGCCAGGTGACCGTTGGGTTGGTAGTGATATCGGGCGTCGTACCGTCGGAATAGGTGCCTGTGGCCTTGTATTGCTGCGTCAAACCCAAAGGCCTGCTGACAGCGGCCGGTGTCACAGCGATGGAAACCAGCGTGGCGGCGGTCACAGTGAGTGTTTGAACGTTGGAATTGACCCCGTTGCGCGATGCCGAAATGGACGATGCACCGGCAGCCTTGGTGGTGGCCAGACCGGCGGCGTTGATAGTCACCTTGGTGATGTCGCTGGAGGTCCAGGTCACAGAGCTCGTCAGGTCTTGCGTGGGGCCGACATCGAAGGTGCCCGTGGCGGTGAATTGCTGCGTCAGGCCTGCAGCCTTGCTCGCGCCCGCCGGTGAGATCGAAATCGATCGCAGCGTGGCGCCGTTTACCGTCAGGGTCGCTGCAGGAGAGCTGATGTCCCCGAGCGATGCCTTGATGGTGGCCGATCCAACCGCTTTCGTCGTGGCCAGACCGCTGGCGTTGATGGTTGCCGTAGTGGGGCTACTGGACGCCCACACCACGGAGGCGGTGATGTCCTGGGTTGGGCCGGTGGTGAAAGTGCCCGTCGCGGTGTATTGCTGCGTCAGGCCGACTGCCTTGGTGATAGTTGCCGGCGCAATCTGGATGGACAACAGTTTGGGCGCCTCGACGACCGGCCCACCCCCCCCGCCGTCACCACCGCTGCCGCAAGCGGCGAGTAGCGACATAAAAAATGCCATAAAGAGGGCCTTTAGGCTGCGATGTATTGTCATGAACCTTCTCCTAAACGTTGTAACCAAAAGATAGAGCGCTGCATTTCACGCCCCTAGGTCCTGACAATTTGTCGAGTCCTATACAAATATTAGAGAAAAGAAATTGGTTAGATAATAGGCCGAATTGCGCATTTACGTAACAATGTGTAAGCAAATAAAAATTACAGTTTCAGAATTCGGATATATATTTGAAATATTCCATACATCTATTGACGCGTGCATGTCGTCGATATTTCTAAAGTAGTCCCGTCGCCAGTACGGCGTGATGGCCAGCCGCTTGGCCGAACACGCCAACTTTGCCGGCACGCTGTCGATTGCCAATTTCGCCATTCTGGGGTAGGTCTGGCCCACGAACGGCACGAGGTTGCCTTGGCCGATTTCCCGCATGTGCAGCACTGGCATCAGGCCATGATGGCGTGGCCGGCGGTGGCGCGTGGCTTTTCGGTGCCGCTGCAGCGTGTGTAGCAGCGCTTTTTTTAACGCTATCAAAAATATAGCTGCTGGCACGCGCAGGATATCGGCTGGAGGCAGAAAAGACCTATTTTTTCATCAGCATGCAGCCCTGATACCGCCAAGCGTCCGCCCCAAAAAAAAGCGGCCACCACCCGAGGAACGGATGGTGGCCGCTTGGCGGCGCAGCGCTTGTTACAGCGTATCGATAAAGCTGCGCAGCTTGTCCGAGCGGCTAGGGTGCTTGAGCTTGCGCAGCGCCTTGGCTTCAATCTGGCGAATCCGCTCACGCGTTACATCAAACTGCTTGCCGACTTCCTCGAGTGTGTGATCGGTGGACATCTCGATGCCGAAACGCATGCGCAGCACTTTGGCTTCGCGCGGCGTCAGGCTGTCGAGGATGTCTTTGACCACATCGCGCAGGCCGGCCTGCATCGCCGCTTCCAGCGGTGCGGTGTTGGCGCCGTCCTCGATGAAGTCACCCAGGTGCGAATCGTCGTCGTCGCCAATCGGTGTTTCCATGGAGATCGGCTCTTTGGCAATCTTCATGATCTTGCGGATTTTCTCTTCAGGAATTTCCATCTTCTCGGCCAGGATGCTGGCGTCGGGCTCAAAGCCAAACTCCTGCAAGTGCTGGCGAGACAGACGGTTCATCTTGTTGATGGTTTCGATCATGTGCACCGGGATGCGGATGGTGCGGGCTTGATCGGCGATGGAGCGCGTAATCGCCTGACGAATCCACCAGGTGGCGTAGGTAGAGAATTTGTAGCCGCGACGGTATTCAAACTTGTCCACCGCCTTCATCAAGCCGATGTTGCCTTCCTGGATCAAGTCCAGGAACTGCAAGCCGCGGTTGGTGTATTTTTTTGCAATCGAAATGACCAGGCGCAAGTTGGCCTCGATCATTTCCTTCTTGGCATCGCGCGAGTTGGTCTCGCCTTCGTTCATGCGCTTGTTGATGTCCTTCAACTGCCCCAGCGGCACCACGACGCGCGCCTGCAACTCAGCCAGCTTGGTCTGCAATTCCTGGATGGGCGGAATGTTGCGCGCCATGACGGTAGACCACGGTTTGCCGGACGCCACCTGCTTTTCGACCCACTTGAGGTTGAGCAGATTAGGCGGAAAGTCTTTGACAAAGGTTTCCTGCGGCATACCGCATTTCTCGACGATGATGCGGCGCAGTTCGCGCTCTTTCTTGCGCACGTCCAGCACTTGTGCGCGCAGCAGGTCGCACAGCTTTTCAATGGTCTTGGCGGTAAAGCGCACCGTCATCAGCTCGTCGCTGAGGGATTTTTGCGTCTTGGTGTAGGTCGGTGTGCCGTAGCCTTCCTTGTCGTAAGTCTTGTGGACTTTTTCGAACAGCAGGGCAATTTTGTCGAACCGGCTGAGCGCTTCCTTCTTGAGCTCTTCAAGCTTCTTGGTCAGCGCCTTGGAGCCGCCCTTGCCGTCGTCATCGTCTTCTTCGTCGAACTCGTCAAAGTCTTCCTCGGCCACATAGTCGTCGGCCTCGTTGGGGTTGGAAAAGCCGTCGACCACGGTTGAAATAACGATCTTGCCTTCGCGGATTTCCTCGCCCAGCCGCATGATCTCGGCAATCGTGGCAGGGCTTTCCGAGATGGCTTCCATCATGCGCATGAGGCCGCCCTCGATGCGCTTGGCAATCTCGATCTCGCCTTCGCGCGTCAAGAGCTCGACCGTGCCCATCTCACGCATGTACATGCGGACCGGGTCGGTGGTGCGGCCAAACTCGCTGTCGACGGTGGACAGCGCAGCTTCGGCTTCCTCTTCAGCCTCTTCTTCGGTGGCAACGGTTGGGCCGGTGTTGTTCAGCAGCAGGGTTTCAACGTCAGGGGCCTGCTCGTAGACGGCCACGCCCATGTCGTTGAGCATGTTGACGACGACTTCCAGCGTCTCGGCATCTACCAGCTTGTCGGGCAGGTGGTCGGAAATTTCGCCGTGCGTCAGGTAGCCGCGGGTTTTACCGAGCTTGATCAGGGTTTTCAGGCGCAGGCGGCGCTTGAGAATGTCTTCTTCCGACAGAACGGTTTCGTCCAGGCCGAATTCCTTCATCAAGGCGCGCTCTTTGGCCTTGCTGATCTTCATGCGCAGCGGCTTGACCTTTTCAGTGGTCTCCACTGCGGGTTCTTCGGCAAATTCCGCTACCACGTCCGACAGGTCCTCGTCGCCTTCGCCCTTGTCGGCGGCTTTGGGCTTGCGGCCGCGTTTGGCACCAGCCGTTGCGGCTGCGCTGTCGGCGTCTGCTGGGTTTTTCGGCGGCCGGCCGGCTTTCTTTTTTACCGGCACGTCGGAGACGGCGGTAGAGGCGACAGCGGCAACAGGCTTGGCTTCAGGACTGGACTTAGTGGGCACGGCAGGAACTTTCTTCAGGGGCATGGCAGATTTCGCAAGGACTTGGCTCATGGGAGCAGCCTGGGTCCGGGATGGAATGGATATGACGGGTTTTCCGGCTTTTTCAAGCTTTGAATTCTTTACAAGCGGCTTGACAGCGGGCTTTCCAGTGGGTTCAGTGGGTTTTGTGCTCGTTTTCGGCGCTGTTCTCGCTTCCGTCTTGGACACCGGTTTGGGTGCTGCTTTGAGCAACATGGCGGACTTGGTGAGCTTGGCAGTAGGCATGGGACCTCCAGAGATCGGCAACTGGTTTAAATACTGGTCGGCGACCAGTCAACAAACCTGCAAAAATTGTGACCAGCACCCCGACTAGCAGTCAAAAGCACGAGCAACAAAGATTCAGAACTCAAAACGAGACGGTTGCAAACAACCCATGCAAAGACACCGGAACGCCTGAACGCAACTAAGCGCTAAGGCGCGAATGATTTCACGCAAAGAATTGTTTTTCGGGCGAGCTGTTTGGGCGAACATTTGGTATGCAGTCCTTGCGGGAGGTGGCCGTCTCGTGTGTGAGTTCCCTTGGGTGTCGGGGGCCGGTGCCGGAGGTATTGCTGTCGCGCTAGCCGTAAAAGATAGGATTATACCATTTGACCTGGTTTTTTGCCCGCTTGCCGCCTGCTTAGTGCACGCTTTATGCCGGCTTTTCGGCCGTTTTTTGGATCCTGGATTGCTCGATCAATTCGCGCAGACGCTGCAGGGCGGCCGGGTCGGTGGCGGCGCGCGCGGCCAGCTCGGCTTTTTCCTGGGCGAGTTTCAAATCCAGCAGTTGCCGCAGGATGGCGCGCATTTCGTCCCAATCCGGCTGCACGCCTTCGGGGATTTGCGCCAGCTGGGCGACTGCGTAATGTTCATGCGCGTGACCGCGCAGGCCTTCACGCAGGGCCGCCCAGGGCTGCTGCCCGTGCTCGTGCAGCTGGCTTTCCAGCCAAACCAGCAACGGCCCATGCGGCGCCGGCAACGCCAGCAGCAACTGGTGCTCATCGGTGCCAAGCCGGTCCCAGCTTTGCGGCTCGATCAGCAGCAGCCTGAGCACCCGGTCTTCCCGGCTGGCCGGCAAAATGCGACCGGCCACGCGACGCGGTGCCCGGCCGGCGCTGGCCGATAGCCGGCCAAAGCTGCGCGCCGAGTCCGCAGGCGGTGGGAAATGCGGCTCGGACGATGCGTAATCAGATTCCTCGCGCTGATCGCCCGGATGAACGGGATAAGCGGCAAATTCGGCAGAATCCCGGCTTTGTCCCGAAATTGGAGGCAATTCAGGCCTGTAGCCCTTGCCTGACGGGCGTGAGCTGCTATTTTTTTTATAGCTATTTTTGTGCCCCAAGGCAGCCGGTTGCCACAGCTGCAGCAGTTCACGGCTGTCAATCAGCACCCGGTCGGCAATCTCGGCCAGCAACTGGGGCTTGAGCGCGCCATCGGGCAGCAGGCTCCACAGCGGTCTGGCGTTGCTGGCCATGTGGGCGCGGCCTTCGGCGGTGTCCAGGTCGCAGCCCTCTGCCGCCGCTTCCAGTAAAAAACGGCTCAAAGGCACGGCTTTGCTGACATAGGCGGCAAAGCCGTCCTTTCCGTGCTCGCGGATATAGCTGTCCGGATCGTGCTCGGCCGGCAAAAACAAAAACTTGACGGTGCGCACGTCGCTGGCAAAGGGCAGGGCGACGTCCAGCGCCTTGCGCGCCGCGCGGCGTCCGGCGCTGTCGCCGTCAAAGCTGAAGACCACCGAATCGGTGAAGCGAAACAGCTTTTGCACATGCTCGGCCGTGCAGGCTGTGCCCAGCGTGGCGACGGCGTTGGCAAAGCCCAGCTGGGCCAGCGCCACCACGTCCATATAGCCCTCGGTGACGAGCGCGTAGCCGTGCTCGCGCAGGGCAGTGCGCGCCTCGAACAGGCCGTACAGCTCGCGGCCCTTGCTGAACACCGGGGTTTCGGGCGAGTTCAGGTACTTGGGCTTGTCATCGCCCAGCACGCGGCCGCCAAACCCTATGCAGTCACCCTTGACGTTGCGGATAGGGAACATCACCCGGTCGCGAAAGCGGTCGTAGCGCTTGGCCTCGGCGGCGCCGGCGCCAGCGGTGTCGTCGTCCGCCTCGCCCGTGATGACCAGCCCGCTTTCCACCAGCAGTGCGTCGTTGTAGTCAGGAAATACGCTGGCCAGGTTGCGCCAGCCCTGCGGTGCGTAACCCAAGCCGAAGGTTTTGGCAATTTTGCCCGATAGCCCGCGTCCCTTGAAGTACTCAATGGCTCGCTCGGAGCCGCGCAGCTGCTTGATGTAAGCAGTAGCGGCTTTTTCGAGCACGCTGGTCAGCGTAGCCTGCTGCTCGCGCGCCTGCGCTGCCTTGGCCCGGTCTTGCGGGGAGACATCGTCGTCAGGCACCTGCAAGCCGTATTGCTGGGCCAGATCCTTCACCGCCTCGATAAATGTCATGCCGGCGTGTTCGGTCAGGAACTTGATCGCGTCGCCACTGACGCCGCAGCCAAAGCAATGGTAGAACTGCTTGGAGGGGCTGACGCTGAACGACGGTGATTTTTCACCATGAAAAGGGCAAAGGCCCATGAAATTGGCGCCGCCCTTTTTAAGCTGCACGTGGCGGCCCACGATGTCGACAATGTCGGCCCGCGCGAGCAGTTCCTGAATGAATGATGAGGGGATAGCCACCTGTTCATTTTCACCGATAAGCGGCGCGCTTTTGTTGGGCGGTAGGCGCGGATGACCGGGCGCAGAACAGTCGGGACGAAAAAAAACCCGCTTTTACGCGGGCTTTTCGTCAGTGAAGACCACCAATTACTTGGCAGGCATCTTCTTGACGGGCTTTTTGCTCTTTTTTGGTTTGCTGGTTGCGTTCATCATGATCGATTTCCCGTTTTTAAAATTAAAACAATATTCGGGTTTGCGACAAACCCCGAACCGCCTCCTTGCCCCGCTGCAGAGATCCGCAACATGCCAAGTCAATCCATAACGGAGCGTCTCACCCCTGCGTTGACAGGCATCAACAAAAAGTACACTGTGCCGTAACTTTTTGAGCCATGACACCTGTTTCCGACTCCTCGCCACCGACCGCCACGCCACTTTCGATTGTTCCGGTAACGCTCGCTGCGGCCTACCGGCATCGCGATTTCCTGCGTTTTTTACTGTGCGCGCCGTTCTACTGGATGCTGGCCTTGCTGGTGGTGGAAGCCGCGCTGGCGGCCACCACCACCGCGCTCATCATTGCGGCCGGGCGCGATGTGGCCGAGCAGGACTTTCTGATTTCCGATTTCGTCTGGATCGTCGTGGCCCAGTCAGCGTCTTACGTCTTGGGTGCGGTCAGCTGGATTTTTGCTGAGCGCGCCGGTTTCGGTGCGTACGGCCGCTACATGCTGCGTTTTGCGCGCGACAACCGCCACAGCCCCGCACTGCTGACCGACAAAGGCGAACGCGAACGCGCCGAACCGTTTCTTACCAACGAAACCTTCCACATTTTCTTCGAGCTGACCTATGAACTTGAAGCCGATCTGAAGCTGTTTTTCGGCCTGATCTTCAATGCCATCGTGCTTGGCGTGGCCATTGACGTGGGACTGCCGGGCGTTTATGCAGCGGTGTTTGTGGTGTTGCTGCTGGTGCAATGGGCCGTTCGCCGGCCCGTGGCCGCTGCCTACCTCAACCAGCAGCGCACCACCAACCGCATGACGGCCCACACCTATACCGCCTGGGACAACATCACCACCGGCAATCGCTACAACTTCAGACTCTGGCACGCCGGCTTCAAGGCACGCCTGCGCGATGCGCTCGGTGCGCAGATTCGCGCCATTCTGGCGCGCGAGGGGATCGCGGCGGTGTCCGGAATTTTTGCGCTGGTGGCGGTGTTCAGCTATCTCGCCTGGGTGGCTGGTCGCAACGTAACGGATACCGGCCTGCTGATCGGGCTGGCCGCCACGCTGCCACGCCAGATCGACCTGTCTTTCAATCTGCATGGCCTGGCGTCGGGCTGGAACGACTTGCTGGCCGTCTGGACCCGCATGGGCGGCGCCTGCCAGGCCATGCGACCCCAGGCAGATACCGGCTTTGACCAGCGCATCCGGTTTGACGGCGTGGCGCTGCACGACGGCACCGCCCGTCTGCCGTGCGCCAGCGTGGACGAGGCACTGGCCCTGGTGCAGGCCCGGCCGCAGGGTCGCCTGCTGGTGCGCGGAAGCAACGGCTCCGGCAAGTCAACCCTGCTGGCGGCGCTGAAAGGCCGGCTTGGCGTGGAGGCGTTTTACTGGCCCACCAGCGACAAGCTGGCGTTTGCGTTTGCCGCTGTGCGGTCAACGGACGAGACAGACGACGCGGTGGAAGAAGCACCGGTGGGCACCGGCAACTACGCCGGATTTTCTTCGGGCGAACGACAGCTCAGATCCCTCGCAGAAATTGCCAGCCGCACGCAGGCCCGCGTGTACCTGCTCGACGAGTGGGACGCCAACCTTGACGCCAAAAACCGCGCCAGCGCCGAGCAACTGGTCGCCGCACTGGCTGCACGCGCACTGGTGGTCGAAATCTCGCACCGCGACCGGGTGTAAGCCTGTTTGGGTGCTTTTTCAGGCACGAAACAGGGCTCTAGCCCAGGTAATACCTGCGCTGGCAGCTATTAAAAGTATAGCGACACATCTACTGCATTCATGCGTGGGATGGCCCATGCTTTGAGCCCCAGCCGGTATGTGCTGGCGCCATGCCCAACAACCTTGTTCCGCCGTCGCCAGCGCTACCCGCGTCGTTAGCGCCACCGGCTCCGTCAAAGCTGGTTGCGATTCCTGTTTTTTTACACGACGTTGATGGCGGCACAAAACGACAGCTTTTCACCCAGCGCTGCCAAGCCCGGCGCGGCGGTCGCGTCATGGCGCAAGCTTGACGTTCCGCTCAACCTCGTTGCGACTGCGCGTGAAGTAGGTGACCTGAAGCCTGCGCCGATGCGTCAGGGCCAGGTCCACCCGTTCAAAGAAACGGCTGGGCACCTTGCTCTGCGCCGCACCGAGAATGCGTAGGTGTTTGAATCACGCTGGTACACCACCGGCACATTCATGCGGTCGCGCAGCACCTCCAGAAAGCGTTTGAGCGTGGCCCGCGAAATTTCCAGTCCGTGAATCAGTGCATCGCGGCGTCGCGACAAAGTTTTGACCAGCGATTCGGGGGCCGCCGGTAGAAACGTTACGGGGCTAATATGGCTGCACAGACACTCGAAAAACTACCGGAGACCCCTGATGTCCGCCACTTCCAGCATTTTTGACCAGGACCTGCCGCGCACCGAGGCAAATTACGCCGCGCTGTCGCCGCTGTCCTTCATTGAACGCAGCGCCGAGGTCTACCCGAACCGGCTGGCCGTGGTGCACGGCGACTTGCGCCGCAGCTGGGCCGAGGTTTTCACGCGCTGCCGCCAATTGGCCAGTGCGCTGCAGCAGCGCGGAATTGGCAAGGGCGACACCGTGGCGGTGATGCTGCCCAACACGCCGCCCATGGTCGAAGCCCATTTCGGCATTCCAGTGACGGGTGCGGTGCTTAATGCGCTGAACACCCGGCTCGACGCCGAAACGATTGCCTTCATGCTGGACCACGGCGAGGCCAAAGTCGTCATCGTCGACCCGGAGTTTGCCGGCATCATGCAAAAAGCCCTGAGCCTGCGCAAGTCCAGCACGCCCTTGCTGGTGATTGATGTGGAAGACGCGCTCTATACCGGCCCGCTGCAGCGCATCGGCAGCATCAGTTACGACGAGTTTTTGGCCAGCGGCGACGCCGGCTTTGCCTGGCAGTTGCCGGCCGACGAATGGGACGCGATTGCGCTGAACTACACCAGTGGCACCACCGGCAACCCCAAGGGCGTGGTCTATCACCACCGCGGCGCGGCGCTCAATGCCGTGTCCAACATCCTCGAATGGGACATGCCCAAGCATTCGGTGTACCTGTGGACGCTGCCGATGTTTCACTGCAATGGCTGGTGTTTCCCGTGGACGGTGGCGGCGCGCGCCGGTGTCAACGTGTGCCTGCGCAGGGTCGAGGCGAAGGCGATTTTTGACGCGATTCGCCAGCACGGCGTCACCCACTATTGCGCCGCACCCATCGTGCACAGCGTGCTGGTCAATGCGCCTGACGCCATGAAGCAGGGCCTGCCAGCCGGTGTCAAGGCCATGGTGGCCGGTGCGGCGCCACCCGCCTCCATGATCGAGGGCATGGAGGCGCTGGGCTTCGAGTTAACTCATGTCTATGGCCTGACCGAGGTCTATGGCCCGGCCACCGTCTGCGCCAAGCAAGACGGCTGGGAGGCGCTGGACATCGGCGAGCGCGCCCGCCTCAACGCGCGCCAGGGCGTGCGCTACCACCTGGAGCGCGATGTGCGCGTGCTCGATTCACTGACCCTGCAGCCGGTGCCGCCTGACGGCGAGACCATGGGCGAAATCATGTTCAAAGGCAATATAGCGATGAAGGGCTACCTGAAAAACGCCAAGGCGACCGAAGAATCTTTTGCTGGCGGCTGGTTTCACAGCGGCGACCTGGCCGTGATGTACCCCGACGGCTACATCAAGATCAAGGACCGCAGCAAAGACATCATCATCTCCGGCGGCGAAAACATTTCCTCGATCGAGGTTGAAGACGTGCTGTATCGGCACCCCGACGTGTTAGCCGCCGCCGTGGTGGCCAGGGCCGACGCCAAGTGGGGCGAAACCCCCTGCGCCTTTGTCGAGTTGAAGGCGGGCGCGACCTGCACCGAGCAGGACATCGTGGCGCACTGCAAAAAACACCTGGCCGGCTTCAAGGTGCCGCGCGCCGTGGTGTTTGGCGAGCTGCCCAAAACCTCGACCGGCAAGATCCAGAAGTTTGAGTTGCGCAAGCAGGCCGGTTCGGCGGCAGCGATTGACGTCTGATGGGCTAAGCTGTTTTTCTGAAATGCAATGAGGCCCAATAAGGCGCAATGAGGCGGTTATGCCCTTGACGGATGGCTAATTTGCTATTAAAAACATAGCTGCTTGCGCCCGTATTCATTGGGCTACAAGCACTTTTAATCATGAATAAAAAAATTTCATCATGTTCACCATAGGGCGGCATGCTGCTTACGTGCTGGCGCATCCGGGCGCCTTCGCGCTGCAGGTACTCAAGGGCTTTCGCGCCAACCAGGGGCTGCTGCTGGCCGGGGCGGTGGCGTATTACGCCTTGCTGTCCCTCATTCCGCTGCTGATTCTGATTGCCATTGCGCTGTCGCATGTGATTGACCAAGCGGCGCTGCTCGAAGCACTCGGCCGCTACATCGGCTGGCTGGCGCCCGGGCAATCAGGCTTTATTGTGGGCGAGCTTAAAAACTTTCTGGCGCATCGCGAAGTGCTGGGCTGGGTGCTGCTGGCAACCATGCTGTTTTTTAGCTCGCTGGCCTTCACTGTGCTTGAAAACGCCATGTCGGTGGTGTTTTTGCACCGCGTGGCCGTTCGGCGCCGCCATTTTTTGGTGTCCGCGGTGCTGCCCTACTGCTACATCCTGTCGCTGGGCGTGGGTTTGCTGCTGGTCACGCTGGTCTCGGGCAGCTTCAAGGCGCTGGGCGACAAAACCATCGAATTTTTGGGCTACAGCTGGTCGCTTAGCGGCTTTTCCGGTGCCTTGCTGTACCTGCTCGGGCTGGTGGGTGAGATCTTCATGCTGACCTCGGTTTACATGGTGATGCCGGTCGGCAAGCTGCGGCTGCGCCACGCGCTGATTGGCGGCGTTACTGCGGCACTGCTTTGGGAGCTGACGCGCCATCTCCTGCTTTGGTACTTTGCCTCGCTGTCGCAGGTCGGTCTGGTGTATGGCTCGCTGACCACCGCCATTGTGGTTTTGCTCAGCCTGGAAATCGCCGCCACGCTGCTGCTGCTGGGCGCGCAGGTGATCTCGGAATACGAGCGCATCGGCCTCGTTGCGCCGGATGCGCCGGTCCCGGCGATGCGGACAGATTAGCCGCGCACCTTGCTCTGACTTGAAGAAGGGCGCTGAGTGCTATTACAATCATAGCTGCTAGCGCCCGTCCTGTACGGCTATAAGCCGGATTTTTCCATTTTTTAGCGCCGATGCGTCGATCCCAAGCAGGTCGGGTTAGTCGAAGGCGTAACCCGGCATAGGCGCTTGTAACAGCTGCTGTCTGCCCACGCTGCGACAAGCCGCCCTAGGGGACTACTCGAGAGGAAATATCCGCACCGCTACCTCAATCCCCCATCACTAACCCTTCGCGCCGCGGGTCGGCGCCGCCCAGCCACAACGGCGTGCCGTGCGCCTGGCCCCGCGTGATCGCCTGCAGGCCGCTGGTCATAGGCACCTCGCGCACCTCGGCACCGCGCGTGCGCAAGGCTTCAACGGTGGCCGGCGGAAAACGTTTCTCCTCCAGCATGGAGGGGCCGTTCGTCGATGCGAAGTTGGGCAGGTCAATCGCCTGCTGCGGCATCAGGCCCCAGTTCAGCACGCCGTAAATCGTTTTGGCGGTGAAGTGGATGATCAGCGCGCCGCCCGGGCTGCCGCCACTCATGACGAGCTGGCCGCTGGCTTTGTCAAACACCAGCGTGGGCGACATCGACGAGCGCGGCCGCTTGCCGGACTGAACGCGGTTGGCCACCGGATTGCCGTCGGCGTCGCTAGGCGCAAAACTGAAGTCGGTCAGCTCGTTGTTCAGCAAAAATCCGCCCGCCTTGCCGGTGCCGCCATCGGTCATCAGGCGCGAGCCGAATTGGTCTTCAATCGTCGTCGTCATGGCAATCGCATTGCCAAAACTGTCAACGATGCTGATGTGCGAGGTGCCGTGTTCGGGCTGCTCCGGCATCGGCGCATAGGACGTTTTGATGACGCTGGGATCGCCGGGCTTGGCGGTCTTCATGCTCGGGCCGGCGACCTGAATCAGCTTGGCGCGCTCCTTCAGGTAGCCCGGGTCCAGCAAAGTCATCCAGCTGCCGCCGGGCGGCGTCACAAAGTCGGGATCGCCTAGGTATTGGGCACGGTCGGCAAAGGCCAGGCGCGAGGCTTCGGTGTACAGATGCAGCCAGTCGGCTGACGGTGCGGGGCTGGTGGTGCCGGGAACGCCGCCGATGCCGCTTGCCAGCGGCAGCGTGGCTGCGGGCGTGTTGTTCAAAATCCCCAGGATCTGCCCGACGGCAATCGCCCCCGAGCTCGGCGGCGGCATGCCGCACAGGCGGTAAGCCTTCGAATTTGCGCTGTAGTCGGCACAGATCGGTTCGCGCTTTTTTGCCTGGTAGCTGGCCAGATCGCTCAGCGCCAGCTTGCCCGGGTTGGTCGGGTGGCTTTGCACCTTGGTGACGATGGCTTGGGCGACCGGACCGGTCATCAGCGCGCTCGAGCCTTTGCTGGCAATTTGTCGCAGCACGTCGGCCAGCGCCGGGTTGCGCAAGGTCGCAGCTACATCGACCGGTGTGCCGTCGGCTTTGTAGAAGTAGGCGGCGGCGGTGCTGTCGTTCTTAAGGTATTTTTCATCCTTGAGCAATGTATTGAGTCGCGCGCTGACCTTGAAACCGTTGTCGGCCAGTTGGATGGCGGGCGCAAAAAGTTGCGCCCACGGCAGCTTGCCGTATTGCTTGTGCGCCATTTCCAGCACGCGCACCGTGCCGGGCGTGCCGACCGAGCGGCCACCGACCACGCCGTCGTAAAACGCCATGGGCTTGCCATCAGCGCCCAGAAACAGTTTTTCATCGGCGGCTGCCGGAGCCGTTTCGCGGCCATCAAAGGCTTCTACCTTGCTGCCACTCGAATGCAGCAGGAACGCACCGCCGCCGATTCCGCTCGATTGCGGCTCCACCAGGGTCAGCACCATTTGCACCGCAATGGCCGCGTCAATCGCCGAACCGCCGGCTTTGAGGATCTGGTAGCCCGCGTCGGTTGCCAGCGGGTTGGCCGCAGCGACAGCAAACTTTGTCGCGGACCAACCGGGCTTGGGCGTGAAGCCGGAAGAACCTTCAGGCTGCTGCGTGGGCGCGTTGTACGCAAACTGGCTTGGGGGGGAATTGGCGCAGGCCGCCAGCAAGGCGGCAAGGGCAACAGAGGTCAACAGGCGTTTCATGCAATCTCCTCAAGAAGTTATGAGCAGCCATGGTACGCGCGGCAGCGTGGTCTGAGAAGATTGCCGTGCTATTTACGCTGTTTGTGCTGTTTATTGGTCATTTTGGCCTCTAGACCAATAGGGGCGGGCGCAAGCAGCTATCAAAAAAAGAGCAAAAAAAAGCGCCGCCCGTTGCCGGCGGCGCTTGTTGCTGATGGCTTGAAAGTCTTGAGGCCTTAGCGTGGTGCCAGGCGAATCGCGCCGTCCAGGCGAATCACTTCGCCATTGAGCATGTCGTTTTCAAAGATGTGCTTGGCCAGCTTGGCATAGTCTTGTGGCGTACCGAGGCGCGAAGGGAAGGGCACCGACGCGGCCAGCGAGTCCTGCACCTCTTGCGGCATGCCAAACATCATCGGCGTGCCGAAGATGCCGGGGGCAATCGTCATGTTGCGGATGCCGTTGCGCGCCAGATCGCGGGCAATCGGCAGCGTCATGCCAACCACGCCGCCCTTGGATGCGCTGTAGGCGGCCTGGCCCATTTGCCCGTCATAGGCCGCCACCGAAGCGGTGGAAATCAGCACGCCGCGCTCGCCGGTAGCTTCGGGCTCGTTCTTGCTCATGGCCTCTGCGGACAAGCGGATCATATTGAAGCTGCCCACCAGATTGACGGTGATGGTTTTGGTGAAGGTTGCCAGCGTGTGCGCGCCGCTTTTACCGACCGTTTTTTCGGCCGGTGCAATGCCGGCGCAATTGACCAGACCCATCAACTTGCCCATGGACACGGCCTTGGCCACCACGGCTTGACCGTCGGCCTCCTGGCTGACGTCGCATTTCACGAAAGCGGCTTTGCCTTCGCCGAGGTCCTTGGCAATGGCTTCGCCTTTTTCAACCTGCATGTCGGCAATCACCACCTTGGCGCCGTTGGCGACCAGCATGCGCGCCGTGCCTTCGCCCAGCCCTGATGCGCCACCGGTGACGATAAATACCTTGCCTGCGATTTCCATGGGGTGTTCCTTGATGTAGAGGGTTGAAAGTCAAAAAAACGAAGCGACGAAACTGATGAAATTGGCGCTAACCTCAGCGTCAATGTCTACGTCAGTTTGAGCATTAATTATCGCCCATGAAAAAGGCCGGCCCTCTTGCGATGGCCGGCCTTTTTAGCAAGCTTTGCGGTTTACTTGTAGCCCACGCGATCAAGCATCTGCTGCACTTTCAGCTGGTTCGCCGCGACCGCGCTGATGGGGATGGTTTCTGTCTTGAAGCCATCGTCCGTCATGGCCTGCAAGGCCGGGTTGCTGACTTTCACGCTGGCGACGGCGGGCCATTCGTTGTTGCCGTTGGCGAAATAGTTTTGCGCCTCCGGGCTGGCCATGTATTCCATGAACTTGACGGCGTTGGCTGTGTTCTTGGCATTTTTGGCGACCGCGGCGCCGGCAATGTTCACATGTGTGCCCCAGCTTTGCTGGTTGGGAAACACCACGCCGACTTTTTCAGCCACCGCTTTGTCTTCAGGCGCATTGGAGCGCATGAGGCGCGCCAGGTAGTAGGTGTTGGTCAGCGCCACGCCGCATTCGCCGCTGGCCACCGCCTTGATCTGGTCGGTATCGCCGCCCTTGGGGTCGCGCGCCATGTTGGTCACCAGGCCCTTGAGCCACTGCTCGGCCTTGGCTTCGCCCAGATGCTCGGTGACAGCGCCAAACAGCGAAAGGTTGTAGGGGTGCGAGCCCGAGCGGGTGCACAGCAGCCCCTTGTTTTTCGGGTCGGCCAACTCTTCGTAGGTGTCCACGTTGGCCTTCGGGACCCTGGCCTTGTCGTACACCACCACGCGCGCGCGGGTGGAAAAGCCGAACCAGGTCGTGCCCTCGGCAGATGCCTTGGCGCGCAGCCGGACCGGAATGGCGGCTTCCAGCAGCGGCGACTTGATGGGCTTGAACAGACCCTCTACATCGCCCTTACCGAGGCGGGCCGCATCGACCAGCAAAATCACGTCGGCGGGGGAGGCAGCACCTTCGGCTTTCAGTCGCGCCAAAATGCCTGCGTCGTCGGCGTCCACGCGGTTCACCTTGATGCCGGTGGCTTTGGTGAAGTCGCTGTACATCGCTTCGTCGGTCTGGTAGTGGCGTGCAGAATACAGGTTGACAACCTGTTCCTGGGCGCTGGCGCTGCCCACGCTGCCCAGCAAGGCTGCGGAAGCCAGCGCAAGACAAGTCAATGACGGAGCTTTTTTGAACATGTTGAAAACCCTGAAAAGTTGGTGTGAAATGAGTGTAATGCAAACGCGAACTATTCGCAATAAGTTGGAGGCAGTGTTACTTTTTAGCGCATGTGAAGGGGCGGCCAGCGCTTTGGCGGCCCAATTGCTGGCCATCCGCAGCCGGCAGCCGGTGCGGCGCGCGCTCTGTCTGCTGGTCTTGCCCGCCTGGTTGCTGGCGGGTTGCGCTTCGCCACCGGCTGACCGGGCTTCCGTCCTGGCCGCTCCAGCCGCAACCGCCGTCAAAAAACCGCTAAAAATCGGCCTGGCGCTGGGCGGCGGCGCGGCGCGCGGTTTTGCCCATGTCGGCGTGATTGCCGTGCTCGAAGAAGCCGGGCTCAAGCCGCAGCTGGTCGTCGGCACCTCGGCCGGCAGCCTGGTGGCGGCGCTTTACGCCAGCGGCAAGAGCAGCGCCCAGTTGCAGCAGACTGCGCTCAACATGGAAGAGGTCGCCATCACCGACTGGATGCTGCCCATTTTCGGCCGCGGCATGTTTCGCGGCGAGGCGCTGGCGCGCTATGTCAACGACCTGGTGGCGGGCCGGCTGATTGAAAACATGGCGATTCCGCTCGGCATTGTGGCAACTGATCTGAACAGCGGGCAAGCCGTGCTGTTCCAGCGCGGCGATACCGGCACGGCGGTGCGCGCATCGAGTGCCGTGCCGGCGGTGTTTGTGCCAGTCAAGGTGAATGGCCACGAATATGTCGATGGCGGCCTGGTGTCGCCGGTGCCGGTGCGTTTCGCGCGGCAAATGGGCGCCGATCTGGTGATTGCCGTCGATATCTCCAGTCCGCCCGAAGGCAATCCGTCTGATGGCACGCTGCAGATCCTGTTGCAGACTTTCGCCATCATGGGCAAAAGCATCAACCAGTATGAATTGAAGGACGCCGATATTGTGGTGAGGCCTTCGCTGGTTGGATTGAAGAGTGCCGACTTCTCGGCCCGGCAACGCGCCATAGACGCCGGTCGGGCGGCTATGCTGGCGGCGCTGCCCGCGCTTAAGGCCAGGCTGGCAACCGGAGTCGCGCTGGCGCGCTAACGAGCGTGCTGGTGTGCTCTGTTTTTGATACCTGCCTAAGCCTGTTCTGATTGGGCTAGAGGCTAATTAGACGAAAAAAAAGCCCAATCTTGCGATCGGGCTTTAAGCGGGTCCGTGAAACTGAATTTCTGGAAGGACCCGAGGAGACAACTGCATTTTTTGAAAATCCGGCTCATTCAAGCAGGATTTTGTAGCGAGCTCCCTGAACAGGGTGACACCCAAAGGTGCCGCACCGATCAATGCAAATTAACGCTTTTTGGCAACGCTTTTGGAAGCGTTCACTGCGGAGGCAGTGGCGTTGTTGAAATTCGTTTCGGCCATGTCGCTGGCTTGCTTGACAACTTTCTGCACCGACTCGTAAGCGGTGTTGGCAGCAGTCACGGCGCTTTTCATCATGGCCACTGCGGTTTCAGAGCCGGCAGGTGCATTGCTGGAAGCGTTATCAACCAGGCTAACCAATTTCTTTTGTGCTTCAGCAGCCTGGCCTTCAAAGGTCTTGTTGATGTCGGCACTAGCAGCGGTAGCGATGTCATACAGGTGACGGCTGTAAGCGGCGGTTTTTTCAGCCAGCGGCTGAACCATGCCAGCTTGCAGGGCCATCAGCTCTTGCGCGTCTTTGACGGCCATCACGGCTTGAGCGTGGTTGGCGGTTTCAGCCAAGGCGGCCTTGGTGGCTTGCACGTTAAGTTCGACCAGCTTTTCAACGCCTTCAAAAGCTTTTTGGGTCAAACCAAACAGGGTTTCGATGTTGGCTTTGTGGGCGGCCATAACTTGTTCAGCGGTCAGCATATAAAAATCTCCAAATAGGTTGTAAACGAGAATAGTTGCGTTGCGCTGAATTGCTGCACTGCAACATGGATGAATTATACCGCCTGTTCATACCATTGCAAATGTTTTTTGCTGCAGTGCAGCATTTTAGAAGTGACCCCCTAATTGGCGCCGGCATTGGCTTTTCTTTTTTTGTTTTGACCTTTTTCCTCATAACAGGTTCACCGTGCAAGCTTTTTACGCCGACAACTTCGTCCTGCCGCTGCCGCCCGGGCACCGCTTTCCGATGGGCAAGTACGCACTGCTACGCGACCGCGTGGTACGGGAACTACCGCAAGTGCGCATCGCCCCGGCTCCCGCCGCCAGCGACGGCGAACTTGCGCTGGTGCACACGCCCTTTTATATAGAGGCCATCTCGCGCGGCACGCTGCCGGCTCCCGCACAGCGCGAAATCGGCTTTCCCTGGAGCCCGGGCATGGCCGAGCGGGCGCGCCGCTCAGCCGGCGCCACCGTGGCAGCGGCGCGGCTGGCTTTGGGCCTGACTGCGGGCCTGGCTGAAGGGTCAAAGCCGGAAGGCATCGCGGCCAATATGGCAGGTGGCACGCACCATGCGTATGCGCACAAGGGCAGCGGTTTTTGTGTGTTCAACGACTCGGCCGTGGCGGCCCGGCTGATGCAGACGGAATGGGGCAGGGCGCATCAACAAAGGCGCCAGGCCTTGCAGGTTGCCGTAATTGATCTGGACGTGCATCAAGGCAACGGCACGGCCAGCATTTTTTCCCGTGACCCCAGCGTCTTTACGTTGTCGCTGCACGGCCAAAAAAATTTCCCCTTCCACAAGGAAGCCAGTGACCTGGATGTCGAATTGCCCGATGGCTGCACCGATGCGCCGTATTTGCAGGCACTGGAGCAGGCGCTCGATGAACTGGAGCGGCGCTTTGAGCCCGGGCTGGTGCTGTTTCTGGCGGGCGCCGACCCCTTTGAGGGTGACCGCCTGGGGCGTCTGGCCTTGACATTTGACGGGCTGGAGGCGCGCGACCGCCGCGTCTTTGACTGGGCCTGGCAGCGCCGCATCCCGCTGGCCTTTGCCATGGCGGGCGGCTACGGGGTGAATATTGACGACACCGTGCAGGTGCAGATGAACACCTGGCGGGTGGCGCTGGAATATTGGCAACGCTGGCAACACTGGAACGGGCCAGCGTAGTAGCTCACGCCCCACGGCATCAACTGCGGACTGGCAAAATACACCCTCATGACATCGTCCACCCGACCCCGAGCCGAACCTCGCAGCGCGTACAAGGCTTTTCGCAACATCGGCACGCGCTGGTCCGACAACGATATCTACGGGCATGTCAACAATGTCGTTTACTACAGCTGGTTTGACACCGCCGTCAACGGCCTGTTAATCGAGCGCGGCGCACTGCAGTTGCTTGGCCCTCAGGCCAGTGGCGTGATCGGTCTGGTGGTTGAAACCCAGTGCAACTACTTTGCGCCGCTGGCTTTTCCCGAGCCGGTGGTCGCGGGCATTCGCGTGGCGCAGCTGGGTTCGTCCAGCGTGCGTTATGAAGTGGCCTTGTTTGCGGCCGATCAAGACCAGCCCTGCGCGGCCAAAGGCCATTTCATTCATGTGTATGTCGATCGCGCCACGCGCCGCCCGGCCGCCTTGCCCCCCGAATTACTTGCTGTTTTGGAGACCCTGAAGTGAACCAAGCCTCTTCCGCTGCCCCGCCCTCAGTGGCCCCCCATCCGGTGGGTGAAGCCTTCCGCAACGAGGCCACCAACCCGGTCGAGCAGGCGATAGAAAGCCGCCAGTCGACGCGGCAATTTCTGCCTACGGTTGTGCCTCGCGCCACCCTCGAGCGGCTGCTGGAAGTGGCGAGCCGAGCTCCCTCGGGCACCAATACTCAGCCGTGGAAAGCCTATGTGCTGCAGGGCGCCAGCAAGGATGCGCTGGTCGCCAAGGTCTGTCAGGCCCACGACGCGCTGCGCGCCAACCCGGCGCTGGCCGCCGAGCACCGGGAAGAATACGACTACTACCCTGAAAAATGGGTCTCTCCTTACATCGACAGGCGCCGGGAAAACGGCTGGAGCCTGTACGGCTTGTTAGGCATCACCAAGGGCGACAAGGACAAGATGCACGCGCAGCACCAGCGCAACTTTCGCTTTTTTGACGCGCCGGTGGGCCTGATGTTCACGATTGACCGGGTCATGGGCCGCGGTTCGCTGATGGACTACGGCATGTTTTTGCAAAACATCATGGTGGCCGCGCGCAGCCATGGTCTGCATACCTGCCCGCAGGCGGCCTGGAACGGCTTTGCCAAAATCATCCTGCCGCACATCGGTGCCGGTGCCGATGAGATGCTGGTTTGCGGCATGTCGCTGGGCTTTGCCGACGAAACGGCGCTGGTCAATACTTTTTGTACCCCGCGTGTGAGCGCAGCGGAATTCACCAAATGGCTGGATTGATGAGACCCCCACGCTTTTCACTGCGTGTAATGCGCTGCCGCCCGAGGGGGCTGGCCTTGCTTGGGGCGGCCCGGCGCGGCGGCCGCTGGTGTCCACGCTCGACGCTCTGTTCATTGCAGGCCATGATTTTTTTGCCAGCGGGTCGGCTTTGAAGGCATGACCTTTTCCGTCGTCCAGCTGCTGGGCGGCCTGTCTTACGCCACCACGCTGTTCCTGATGGCGGCGGGGCTGACGCTGATTTTTGGCGTGACGCGCATCGTCAATTTCGCGCATGGCAGCTTTTTCATGCTGGGCGCGCTATTCACGGCGCACTGGGTCACCAACTGGTTTCCGGCCTGGGGCGACAGCCCGCCGCTGTACCTGATTGCTATGCTTTTAGGAGCTGCTTGCGCAGGACTGGCGGGCGCTGTGGCCGAATTTCTTTTACTAAGGCGACTGGCAGGTGCGCCCGAACTGTACCAGCTGGTCGCCACCTTCGGCCTGAGTCTGGCGCTGCATGATGCGATGCAGTGGGGCTTTGGGCCTGACGAGGTGTTTGCGCCGCGTTTTCCTGGGCTCAAGGGTTCGGTGCAAATCGGCGAAGAGTTTTTTCCGGTCTACCAGCTGGTGATGATTGCGCTGGGGCCACTGGTCTGGGGCGGCCTGCACCTGTTGCTCCAGCGCTCGCGCTTTGGCCAGCGTCTGCGCGCTGCCACGCAAGACCGCGGCATGCTGGCGGCACTCGGCGTCAATCCCAAACCGCTGATGCTGGGTGCGGTGGTGCTGGGCTGCGCGCTGGCCGGGCTCGGTGGCGCCCTGCAGCTGCCGCGCGAACCGGCGCATTTGCAGATGGACACGAACGTGATCGTCGAGACCTTTGTGGTGGTCGTGACGGGCGGGCTGGGCAGCATAGGCGGCGCGTTCGTCGCGGCCTTGCTGATTGGCCTGGTGCATGCGTTTGGCACCGCTATTTTCCCGCAAGCCACCCTGGTGATTGTGTTTTTGACGATGGCAGTCGTGCTGGTGTTCAGACCGCAGGGGCTGCATGGCGTGGCGCTGGCGACGCTCGACAGCGCTGGCGGCGTGCGCGAGGCGGCGCAGAAGTTTCGCGGCTTGCTGTTGGGGCGACGATGGTTGCTGGCGATGGCTGCAGCTTTGGCGCTGCTGGCGGGCCTGGCCTGGCTGGGCGGGCCATACTGGCAAACGCTGGCGGCCGATGCGCTGATCCTGATGATTTTTGGCATCAGCTTGCAGGCCATGATGGCGCTCGGTGGCCTGGTCAGTTTTGGCCATGCCGCGTTTTTTGCGCTGGGTGGCTATGGCGCCGCGCTGTCGCACAGCCTGTGGGGGGCGTCGTTGCCGCTGGCGCTGGCGGTGGGCTGCGGCGCTGCGCTGCTGGTGGCGGCCGTGTTTGGCGCTGCGGTGGTGCGCAGCGCCGGCGTTTATCTGGCCATGCTGTCGCTGGCGCTGGCGCAAGTGATCTGGGCCACTGCGACGCAATGGGTCAGCCTGACCGGCGGCGACAACGGCCTGATCGGGCTGACGCTGGTAAGCGAGGCGGGCAGGCCGCTTTTTTATGCGCTGCTACTGGCGCTGGCGCTGCTGTCAGTTTTTTTCCTGCGCTTTCTGAGCCGCTCGGTCACGGGTGCGGCGCTGCAGGCCGGGCGCGATGTGCCTTTGCGCGCTGCGGCATCGGGCTTGCCGGTGAGCTGGCTTAACTACCGCATTTTTGTTGAAAGCGCCGTGTTGGCCGGGCTGGCCGGCGGGCTGTTTGCCGCGCACAAGGGCGCAGTGTTTCCTTCGCTGGCGGCCGTCTCCACCTCGGTCGATGCCTTGCTGGTGGTGTTGCTGGGCGGCGTGCACCAGCTCTGGGGCGCGGTGGTGGGCAGCGTGGTGCTGAGTTATCTGGGTGCAGAACTGGGCCGTGAAGTGACCTACTGGCGCGGCTTGCTGGGCCTGTTCATCATGCTGATCATGGTGGCCGCGCCATCAGGTCTGCTGGGCTTGCTAGACCGATTGCGGCGCATTGGCAGGCCGCGTCCGTTGAAGCGTGCCGTGAAGGGCGCCGGCTAATGCTGCAAGTGCAACAGCTGGTCAAGCATTTTGGTGGCATCCGGGCTGTCGATGGCGTGAGCTTCGAAGTTGCGGCGGGGCAGTGCGTGGCGCTGATCGGGCCAAACGGCGCCGGCAAATCGACCTGCTTTGCCTGCATTGCCGGCCAGTACGCTGTTACCGGTGGCCACCTGGCGTGGCAGGGCCAGTCGCTGGACCGGCTGGCGCCAAACGCCCGATTGCGCCTTGGCGTGGCGCGCACGTTTCAGGTTGCGCAAGTCTTTGAAGCCCTCACGGTGCTACAAAATGTGCAGCTGGCGACGCAGGCCAGGCTTGGGCTGCAGGCCATTTCGGCATTTAAAGGGCTGAATGCGCAAGCGCGCGAAGCGGCGCTGGCGCTGCTTGAACAAACCGGCCTGCACGCGCTGGCTGGCGAGGACGCGCTGAGCTTGCCTTATGGTGCTAAGAAACGGCTGGAACTGGCCGTGGCGTTGGCGGCCAGACCGCAGCTCTTGCTGCTCGATGAGCCGGCGGCCGGCCTGGATGAGCACGAGCGTGCCAGCCTGATGCAACTCGTGAAAAAGCTTGCGAGGCAGGGCATGGCCGTGCTGTACACCGAACACAACATGGACGCAGTCGCAGGTGTGGCCGACCGCGTGCTGGTGCTGATTGAAGGGCGACTGGCGGCGCAGGGCACGTTTGAAGAGATTGCACGCGACGCCATGGTGCGCCGGCTTTATTTAGGTGAAGGTCTGGATCAGGGGAGCGGCCATGCTTGAGGTGGTAAAGCTCAACGCCTTTTACGGCCAGGCGCAGGCCTTGTTCGAGGTGTCGCTGCAAGTCAGGGCCGGTGAACTGGTCGTGTTGCAGGGGCTCAATGGTGCAGGCAAGTCGACGCTGCTCAAGGCCTTGATGGGGCTGGAGCTGCGCAGTGAAGGGCAGATTCGCTACCAGTCAGACCCTGCGGACAAGCGCTTGGTGAACATTGAACGCTGGCAGACCCACCGCCGCGCGCGCGCCGGCCTGGGTTACGTGGCCGAAGACCGCCGGCTTTTCAGCGGGCTGACGGTGCGCGAGAATTTGCAGATTGCGGCAGGCCCTGATGCGTTGCATCGCCAAGCCACGCAAGCGCGCGTGCTCGATCTGTTTCCCGCGCTCAAGACCAAACTGAATCGCCCCGCCGCGCAGATGAGCGGCGGCGAGCAGCAGATGCTGGCGATTGCCCGCACGCTGATGACCGAGCCCCGGCTTTTGCTGCTTGATGAACCGTGCGAAGGGATTGCGCCGGTGCTTGTCGAATCGATTCGCGATGCCTTGCTGGCACTCAAGGACCAGGGCATGCCCATGCTGGTGGTGGAGCAAAACCGCCTGCTGGCGGCCAAGGCTGATCGTCTTCTGGTGCTGGTTGCGGGTAAAGTCAGAGGTTCATGAAAAAGGACCGGCCTTCAGGGGCGGTTAATCTTTTTCCTGTCCGTTTTTTCCTGTTTCATTTTCATCCCATTTTCTCAAAAAGGACACACCATGACGACCACTACGACGCCATCCGGATTGCAGTACGAGGACACCGTGCTGGGCACCGGCGCCATTGCCAAGGCTGGCCAGCAAGTCAAGGTGCATTACACCGGCTGGCTTTTCAATGATGGCGTGCAGGGGGCCAAATTTGACTCCAGCAAAGACCGCGGCCAGCCGTTCCAATTCGCGCTCGGCGCCGGCCAGGTGATCAAGGGTTGGGACGAAGGCGTGCAGGGCATGTCGGTGGGTGGCACGCGCCGCCTGATCATTCCGGCAGAACTGGGCTACGGTGCACGCGGCGCGGGTGGTGCGATTCCACCTAACGCCACCTTGCTGTTTGAGGTGGATTTCCTGGGCTGAAGCTGTCGGGTCTGCGTCTGATGGGCACTTCTGGAAATTCAGATTTTCCGGATGAAGTGCAAGGCGCACGGAGCGCAGCAAGCGGCGCGTACTTTGGGGTTTTTGGGGTCAGAGCCCAAATTCGCCGAGCTTTGGGCTCGCCCAGTGGGTACGGTGCAATGCACCGCAGCGAAATTGGTGTCGCACCCCAATAACCCTCGCGCAGCGCCGCAATTCGCCCAAAAAATGAATTTACGGAAATGCCCATGATCATCACCAGCCTGCTCGACACCGACCTGTACAAGTTCACCATGATGCAGGTGGTGCTGCACCAGTTTCCGGGTGCCGAGGTGGAGTACCGCTTCAAGTGCCGCAATGCGGGCGCCCCCGGCATCGGTGACCTGGCGCCTTTTGTCAGCGAGATTCGCGAAGAAATTCGCGGGCTGTGCAGTTTGCATTTTCAGGATACCGAACTGGCTTTCCTGAAAGCGATGCGCTTCATCAAGAGCGATTTTGTTGATTTTCTGGGCCTGTTTCGGCTCAACGAAAAATATGTGAGTGTCACTGCCCTGCCTTCGGGCGAGATTGAAGTGTCAATCAAAGGGCCGTGGCTGCACACCATCCTGTTTGAAATTCCGGTGCTGGCCATCATCAACGAGGTCTACTTTCGCAACACGCAACAGCAGCCCGATGTGACCGAGGGGCGGCAACGGCTGGATACCAAAATCAAGCAGTTGCAGGCCGCAGGTCACGGTCAAGGTGAGCCGAAAATTGCCGACTACGGCACGCGCCGGCGCTTTGGCAGAGTGTGGCATGAAGAAGTGTTGCGCACGCTGACGACCCGGTTGGGTGCAGGCGCTGCCGGGCAATTGGCTGGCACCAGCAATGTGCTGTTGGCCATGAAGCTGGGCTTGACGCCGCTGGGCACCATGGCGCACGAGTATCTGCAGGCCTGCCAGGCGATTGGGCCGCGACTGCGCGACAGCCAGGTGTTTGGCTTTGAATCGTGGGCAAAAGAGTACCGCGGCGATCTGGGTATTGCACTGTCGGACGTGTACGGCATGAGTGCCTTTCTGCGCGACTTTGACCTGTATTTTTGCAAGCTGTTTGACGGTTCCCGCCATGACAGTGGCGATCCGTTCGAGTGGGGTGAGCGCATGCTTGCGCACTACGCAAAAAACCGTGTCGACCCTCAAACCAAGACGCTGATTTTCAGCGACGCGCTGACGATTCCCCGCACCATTGAGCTTTACCGACGGTTCAAGGGGCGCTGTCAGCTGGCATTCGGTATCGGCACCAACCTGACCAATGACCTCGGTTACGAGCCGCTGCAGATCGTCATCAAGATGGTGCGTTGCAACGGTCAGCCGGTGGCCAAACTGTCGGATACGCCTTCCAAAAACATGTGCGAAGACGAAAAGTACCTGGCCTATCTGCGCCAGGTGTTTGAGATACCCACGACGGCATGAGGCACTAGCCCGACCAAGGCGGGCTGCGCGCGCCGCCGGAGTCAACACAAAAAATAATAGCCAGGAGACATCAATGAAAGCTTTACGTTGGACGGCCGCCCTAGGCCTGCTGCTTGTCTGGCCCGGTGTGTCGTTCGCGGCCGAACTCGATGGCAGCCAGCTCTCCGCGCTGTGGGGTGTTCCCTTTGCCGGTTTGCTGCTTTCAATTGCGCTGCTGCCTTTGGTCGCGCCTTTCTTTTGGCACCACCATTTCGGCAAAATCACTGCGGCCTGGGCGCTGGCCTTCCTGCTGCCCTTTGCAGGGATCCACGGCGCCGGTCTGGCGTCCGTCAGTTTTGTGCATGCTTTACTGGCCGAATACATTCCTTTCATTTTTTTACTGACGGCGCTGTTTACCGTGGCGGGCGGCATTCATATCCGGGGCAATCTGCACGGCAGCCCGGGGCTGAACACGGCCATCCTGGCCATCGGCGCCGTACTGGCCAGCTTCATGGGCACCACGGGCGCTTCCATGCTGCTGATTCGCCCGCTGATCCGCGCCAACGAAAACCGGGCGCACAAAGCGCATGTGGTGGTGTTTTTCATCTTCATCGTTTCGAACGCCGGCGGCTCGCTGACGCCGCTGGGCGATCCGCCGCTGTTTCTGGGCTTTCTCAAAGGGGTGGATTTTTTCTGGACCGTGAGCCACATCTTTCCGGAAACGCTGTTTCTGGTGGGTTCCCTGCTGGCGCTGTTTTACGCGCTTGACTGGTGGTTCTACCGTCACAAGGAAGAAGTCACGCGGTCAGGCCTCACACCCGACCCGACGCGCATCGGCTTCGACGGCGCACGCAACTTCTGGTTGCTCGCTGGCGTGGCGGCGCTGGTGCTGCTCAGCGGCTTGTGGAAGTCGTCCGTGGTGTTCAACATCGCCGGCACCGAGATCGGCCTGCCCGGCTTGGTGCGCGATGCGGGCCTTATCCTCATCACTTTTATGTCGCTGAAAATCACGTCGGCCAAGGTGCATGCCGACAACCAGTTTTCCTGGGACCCCATGGCTGAGGTAGCCAAGCTGTTCGCCGGCATTTTTCTGACCATCATTCCGGTGATTGCCATGCTCAAGGCAGGCAGCAGCGGCCCATTTGGCGCCGTGGTGTCAGCCGTGACACGAGCGGACGGCTCGCCCGACCCCGCCATGTATTTCTGGGCCACCGGGGCCCTCAGCTCCTTTTTGGACAACGCTCCGACCTATCTGGTGTTTTTCAATACAGCCGGCGGCGACCCGCAGGTGCTGATGACGGCGCTGGCGCCAACGCTGGCGGCCATTTCCGCCGGCGCCGTTTTCATGGGCGCCAACACCTACATCGGTAATGCGCCCAATCTGATGGTCAAGGCGATTGCAGAAGACCGCGGCGTCAAGATGCCGAGTTTCTTCGGCTACATGGCCTGGTCGGGCGGCGTGCTGATTCCGCTGTTCATCCTTATGACCTTCATCTGGTTCAGATAGATTCGGCTCTTTTTTCTTTTCACCGTTCAAAACAAGTAAGGAACAACCCATGAGCAAACCCAAAATCCTCGTTGCGCGCGCCGTATTTCCTGAAGTGATTGCACGTCTTGAGCAGCATTTCGAGGTCGAAGCCAACCAGGCCGACGACAGCTGGCCCAAGGCCGAACTGATAGCCCGGCTGCAGGGCAAGGACGGCGCCTTCACAACCGGTGGCGACCGCATTGATGCCGAAGTGCTGGCAGCCTGCCCCCAACTGAAAATCTGCGCCAACATGGCTGTGGGCTATAACAATTTTGATCTTGATGCGATGACGGCGGCCGGCGTGCTAGCCACCAACGCACCCGATGTGTTGACCGAAACCACCGCCGATTTCGGCTTTGCCCTCTTGATGGCCACGGCACGCCGCATCACCGAGAGCGAGCACTACTTGCGGGCCGGGCGATGGACCAAGTGGAGCTACGACATGTTTGCCGGCTCCGACATTCACGGCAGCACGCTAGGAGTTTTGGGCATGGGCCGCATCGGGCAGGGCATTGCCAAACGCGGCGCCCACGGCTTCGGCATGAAGGTGATCTACCACAACCGCTCCCGGCTGGACGCCGCACTCGAAGCCGAATGCAAGGCCAGTTATGTCAGCAAGGAAGAACTGCTCAAAACTGCCGACCATGTTGTGCTGGTGCTGCCTTACTCGCCAGCGTCGCACCACACCATAGGTGCGGCCGAGCTGGCGTTGATGAAACCGAGCGCGACGCTGGTCAACATCGCGCGCGGCGGCATTGTGGACGACGCTGCGCTAGCCGCCGCGCTGCGCGACAAGCGCATCGCCGCTGCCGGGCTGGACGTGTTTGAAGGCGAGCCCATGGTTCACCCCGATCTGCTGGCCGTGTCCAATGTCGTCTTGACGCCGCACATCGCCAGTGCGTCGCTGCCGACGCGGCTCGCCATGGCCAGTCTTGCGGCTGCCAACCTGATCGCATTTTTTAATGATAAAAGGCCGCTGACGCCCTTGAATACTGCGGTGTTAGCTATTAAATAAGTAGCAACAAGTTATGACTCTGATGGAATTCTGGCTGCTGGCCGGCCTGCTGCTGGTCAACCTGCTGTTGCTGGTCTGGCTGCTGCTGCGAAAACCGGCTGACACCGGCCGCACTGAATTGCTGGCCGGCATGGCCGCCGGCAATGACAAGGTGGAGCGCGAATTGCGGCGCGAGATCAGCGAAAACTCGCGTAGCAGCCGGCAGGAGCTGGCGAGCACCTTTGCCACCTTCCAGCAAACGCTGGTGCAGCAAAGTGCCGAGGCCATCCGCACGCAGAACGCGCAGATTGATGCGTTCTCGCAGCAACTCACGCTGCTGCAGAAAACCCTGTCGGACACCTTGAGCACGCAGCTGCAATCGGTCAGTGAGTCGAATGCACGCCGCATGGGTGAAGTGCGGGAAACGTTGGAAAAGCAGCTGGCGCAACTGCAACAGACCAATTCGGCCAAGCTCGATGAGATGCGCAAGACGGTTGACGAAAAACTGCAGACCACGCTGGAAACGCGGCTGGGCGAAAGTTTCAAGCAAGTCGCCGACCGGCTTGAGCAGGTGCACAAGGGCCTGGGCGAAATGCAAACGTTGGCCCAAGGCGTGGGCGACCTCAAGCATTTGCTGACCAACGTCAAGACCCGTGGCATCTTCGGCGAAGCCCAGCTGTCGGCCTTGCTGGAGCAGGTGTTCACCGTCGACCAGTACGCAGCCCAGGTCATCACCCGCCGCGGCGGCAAAAACCCGGTGGATTTCGCCATCAAGTTGCCGGGCCGCTCTGATTCAGGCGAGCCGCTGTGGCTGCCTATCGATGCGAAATTCCCCAACGAAGACTACGAACGCCTGCTCGACGCGCAGCAGCGCGCCGATGCAACTGGCGCTGAAGTGGCGGGCAAGGCGCTGGAGGCCAGAATCCGGCTGGAGGCCAAATCGATGTCTGAAAAATACATCGAGCCGCCTTACACCACCGACTTCGCCATTTTGTTTTTGCCCACCGAGGGCCTGTATGCCGAGGTGCTGCGTCGCCCCGGCCTGATGGAGTGCCTGCAGCGCGACTACCGCATCACACTGGCCGGCCCGACCACGCTGCTGGCCATGCTGAACTCGTTGCAAATGGGCTTCAGGACGCTGGCGCTGGAAAAACGTTCCAGCGAAGTGTGGCAGGTGCTGGGCGCCGTCAAGACCGAATTTGGCAAGTTCGGTGACGTGCTGGCCAAGGTAAAGTCGCAAACCGAAGGCGTGCTCAACACGCTCAGCAGCGCCGAGCAGCGCAGCCGGGTCATGGGCAAGGCCTTGCGCAACGTCGAGGCGCTGACGGAGCTCGATTCGGCTCGCTTGATCCCGCTGGACCAAGATACGAACGAAAGCTGATTTTATTACGCCCCTTGCTGCTTTCACCCGACATGTCGTTGCACTGCCCGCAGCGCGACGCTTGATCTCGTATCAAATCGGCAATCAGAATGGTTTGAGGCGCGCGTCATGACCCGTGAGTTGGCGCGCCTGATCCTGGCGCAGATTTGTCTGCACGCCTGCATGGCCGGCACGCGCATGGCGGCGCCGCTGCTGGCGTTGCGCGAAGGCTACAGCCCGCTGGCTGTGGGCGTGCTGCTGGCGCTGTTCGCCCTGATGCAGGTCTTTTTGGCGCTTCCGGCTGGCCGCTTTGCCGATCGGCATGGGCTGCGCCGGCCCATCAGCTACAGCGTGGTGGCCGCGGTGACGGGTGCCGGTGCGGCCGTGGCCTTTCCGGTGTTTCCAGTGCTGTGCCTGGCCGCGCTGCTGACGGGCGGCGCCAGCGGCGCGGCGGTGATCGCGCTGCAACGCCACGTCGGACGCGCCGCGGCCGGCGCGCTGCAGCTGCGACAGGTGTTCAGCTGGCTGTCGATTGGCCCGGCGGTCTCCAATTTTGTCGGGCCGTTTTCGGCTGGGCTGTTGATTGACCACGCTGGCGCGGCCCCCGGCAGCCTGTTTGGCTATCGGGCGGCGTTTTTCCTGATGGCGGTATTGCCGCTTGCCAGCTGGTTTCTGGTGCGTCCCACGCGCGAGCTGCCTGCGCTGATTTCCGCCAACAGTGGCACGCGGCCCAAGGCCCTGGACCTGCTGCGCGAGCCGATGTTTCGCCGCTTGATGCTGGTGAATTGGTTTTTGTCGTCGGCCTGGGATGTGCACACCTTTGTCGTGCCGGTGCTGGGCTTTGAGCGCGGCCTCAGCGCCTCAAGCATCGGCTCGATACTGGGCGCATTTGCCGTGGCCGCCGCCTTTATTCGCCTGCTGATGCCGCTGGTGGCAGCGCATCTGCGCGAGTGGCGGGTGCTGGCGGCATCCATGCTGGCAACTGCCGTGCTGTTTGCCGTCTATCCGCTGACGCGCTCGGCGCTGGGCATGGGCGTGTGTTCGGTGTTGTTGGGGCTGGCGCTGGGCATGGTGCAGCCGATGGTCATGAGCATGCTGCACCAGATCACGCCTGAGGCGCGTCATGGTGAAGCGCTCGGGCTGCGGCTGATGGCGATCAACGGCTCCAGTGTGCTGATGCCCTTGCTGTTTGGCTCGGCCGGCGCGCTGGTCGGAATCGCCGGCGTCTTCTGGGTCACTGGCGCCGTGGTGGGGCTGGGCTCACGCGCGGCGTGGTTACTTAAAGACAGTCTTGCGCCTGCCGCGCACAAAGTCCGGGAGCCACCTTCGAAGTGACAGGCGAGAAGTGGTGAGGCAACTCTTTTCAGAGTTGGTAAAACGTCTTGATGGCGTCCCAGGCGTCCTGCGGTTCATCGACATACTGGAACAGTTTGAGGTCGTCGGGCGAAATCGCACCTTCTTCAACCAGTACCTCAAAGTTGAAGAGCCGCTTCCAGTAGTCAGAGCCAAACAAAATGATGGGCACCGGCTTGGCCTTGCCGGTTTGCACCAGCGTGATGACTTCAAACAGCTCGTCCAGCGTTCCAAAACCACCGGGAAAAGCCACCAGTGCCTTGGCGCGCATCATGAAATGCATTTTGCGCAGGGCGAAGTAGTGAAACTTGAAACTCAGCGAGGGCGACACATAGGGATTGGACGACTGTTCGTGCGGCAGCGCGATGTTGAGCCCGGCCGTGAGGGCGCCCATTTCATGCGCGCCGCGATTCGCCGCCTCCATGATGCCTGGTCCGCCGCCGGTGCAAATGAACAGCTGTTCGGCCGCTGGACGTGATTTGCTGTAGCCTGCCACCAGGCGCGCAAACAGGCGCGCCTGCTCGTAATAGCGGGCGTTGCGCGCACCGCGCCGCGCCAGCGCCAGCGCCGCAGCGTCGCCGCTTTCCTCGGCCCGCATGAGCGCCGTGTTGGCCTGCTCGGGATCGGGAAAGCGGGCGCTGCCGAACACCACCACGGTGTTCTCGATGCCTTGTTCCTGCTGATCGATGTCGGGCTTGAGCATTTCCAGCTGGAAGCGGATGCCGCGCGTTTCGCGCCGCAGCAAAAACTCCGGGTCCGCAAACGCCAGGCGGTAGGCGTTGGCCTGCAGCGGTGTGGTGTCATTGGAGAGGGCATGCAGTTCCGCCCAGGCGTTGGCCAGGCGGCTGCCGGATAAATCTTCAGTTTGGTTCATAAGTCATTGTCGACGATTGGGCGCATCGCTCGCGATGACCCTGACCGCGCATCCGAAAAAGTCACCCCGAGCTGGAATCAGCATGGTCTGGCAACGCAAAAAGGCTCCGAGAGGAGCCTTTTAAAAGTGGAACTGGAGCCGGCGCTCCAACCCATTTTTTTAAACGCGCTTGCGGTACTCGCCGGTGCGGGTGTCGATTTCAACGACATCGCCTTGCGCCACAAAAATTGGCACGCCAATTTCAAAGCCGGTGGCAATCTTGGCAGGCTTGAGCACCTTGCCCGACGTGTCGCCCTTGACGGCAGGCTCGGTCCAGGTGATTTCGCGCTGTACGCTGGTGGGCACTTCGACCGAAATGGCCTTGCCGTCATAGAACACCACTTCCAGGTCCATGCCGTCTTGCAAATAATTGAGCGAGTCGCCCATGTTCTCGGCTTCGACTTCGTATTGGTTGAACTCCGCGTCCATGCAGATGTACATCGGGTCGGCAAAGTAGGAATAGGTGCATTCCTTTTTGTCCAGAAAGACCTGGTCTATCTTGTCGTCGGCTTTGAACACGATTTCGGTGTTGAAGCTGGCGATCAGGCTTTTGAGCTTCATGCGCACGGTGGCGGAGTTGCGGCCGCCGCGGCTGTATTCGGTCTTGAGCACAACCATCGGGTCTTTGCCGTTCATGATGACATTACCGGCGCGAATTTCTTGAGCGGTTTTCATAGCAGTTTCACTGAGAGTAGGCCGCTGAATCTTGGCACTGGTGGTTACCTGAGTGCGCGTTCTGCGGCGGGTTTATGGCCAATTTTGTGGCCAATTTTGTGGAGGAATTATGCGGCTTGCCCCATCAGGGTTTGTCCGCTTAGCCGCTGATTTTAACGGGTTTTTTCAACGAATTTGATCAGGTGCGTCGTCAGGTCGTCCTGGCGCATCAGGCTGGCCCGCGCCGCCAGAGCACTGCCACGCCACGCTTGCAACGTTGCCAAGTCGGCGATCGGGCCGTCAGCGATGCAGTGTCCCGAAGGTTTTTCATTCCATGCGGTCTGCAGGGCGCGCAGCGCGGGCGGCGCGTCCAGCCGGTCGAGGAAGGCCTGCAGTTTGGTCAGATGCGCATCGTCGTGCTGCGGGTAAATTTGCCAGACCAGCGGTTTGCCGGCCCACACAGCGCGCACCACGGAGTCTTCGCCGCGCACAAAATTGAGGTCGCAGGCCCACAGCAAGTGGTCGTAATCGATTTGCGTGAGCAGCGGTAGGTATGAAATTGATAGCAGCTCACGCCCGTCGCTATTGGGCTTTAGGCCTATTTGATCAGTAAAAATGGCTTTAACCGCAGTTTCGGCGCGTCCGGCTGCCACCAGCAACCTAACCGGCTGGCCGGCCAATCCGTGCCGCGCCAGTTGGCCCAGCAGCCACGGCAGCGCTGGCGGTTCGTAGCAAAACAGCGACACCAGTTGTTCGCCGCTCCAGGCGATGCCGTGCGTTGCCAGCCAGGCGTCCCGGTCAAAGCGGGCTTGCCGCTCTGTCAGGTCATGCTCGCGCAGCAGGCCGCCGGTAGCCTTTGTTAAGCCCGGGTAGAAAAACCATTTGGTCCAGCCCGCCGCCGGGCCGCTTTGCACCGGCGAGGGCATGGCGTGGCAGCGTTCTACATAAGGCTCGGCAGACAGGTATTCAAGGTTGATCCATACAGGCTTTATGCCTCTAGCCCAATGAATACAGGCGCAGGCAGCTATGAATTCAGGAGCAATTTCGCAGCCGAAAGCCTCTACCAGCACGTCGGGTGGCTGCGCATCGAACGCCGCGGCGCAAAGGTCCAGCGGCTCGGCCCATGGCAGGACGCGAACGCCTTCGCAACCGGCCGGGGCCATCCAGTGCAGCGCAGACGCGTCATCCACCCATAGCCGCACGCGCTGGCCGCGCGCCGCCAAATCGGTGGCCAGACGCCAGCACACGCCAATGTCCCCGAAGTTGTCGATGACTTTGCAAAAAATGTCCCATTGCAGGCGATTCATGAAAGGATTGTCCACAATAGCGTCAGCTCCATTTGTTGTCCCCATGACCAAAGCCCACGAATTCGATCCCCAACTGCTCAGTGAAGTGGCCGCCTTGCCGGCCTTGCCGGGTGTTTACCGCTACTTCGATGCGGAGGGCTGTGTGCTGTACGTTGGCAAGGCCCGCAACTTGAAAAAGCGGGTCAGCAATTATTTCCAAAAAACCCACGGCGGCACACGCATTGGCCACATGGTGAGCAAAATCGTCCGCATGGAGACCACGGTGGTGCGCTCCGAGGCGGAGGCGCTGCTGCTTGAAAACAACCTGATCAAGACGCTGCACCCGAAGTTCAACATCCTGTTTCGGGACGACAAAAGCTACCCCTACCTGAAGCTCACTGCGGCGCGCCCAGTGGAGCAGGGCGCCGCCCCGTCAGGGCTGGCCTACCCGCGTATCGCCTATTACCGCGGCGCGGTCGAGAAAAAGCACCGTTACTTTGGCCCTTACCCGAGTGCTTGGGCGGTGAAAGACACTATTTTGCTGCTGCAAAAAGTGTTCCGGCTGCGCACCTGCGAGGACACGGTGTTCAATAACCGCACCCGGCCCTGCCTGCTGTACCAGATCAAGCGTTGCTCCGCTCCCTGCGTGGGCCATGTGTCGCCTGAGCAGTACGCACTGGATACGGCCAACGCCGAGCGCTTTTTGCAGGGCCAGACCCACGAAATCCTGACCGAGCTTGAAAAGCAGATGCTGGCGCACGCCGACAAGCTGGAGTTTGAGCATGCGGCCGAGCTGCGCAACCAGATGTCGGCGTTGTCCAAGGTGCTGCACCAGCAGTCCATGGAGATCGGCGGTGACAAGGATGTGGATATTCTGGCGGTGAAAGTGCAGGGCGGCAAAGCCTGCGTCAATCTGGCGATGGTGCGCGGCGGTCGTCACCTGGGCGATCGGCCCTACTTTCCGATTCACGTGGAAAATGCGACGGATGCGGCCGCGTTGGATGCCGAGCCCGATGTCAAGCTCGGTGCAGAGGCGGCTCAGCCGCGCGGCAAATCACTGGAGGCGCTGATTCTTGAAGCCTTCATCGCCCAGCATTACATCGACGTGCCGGTGCCGCCCACCCTGGTGTGCAGCGAGCCAGTTGACAGGGCGCTGATAGACGCGCTGGCCGAGCAGGCCGGCAGCCGCATCACGGCGTTGCATCAGCCGCACGCGCAACGCCGCATCTGGCTGGAGATGGCGCAGACCAATGCCGCGCTTCAGCTGGCGCGCCTGCTGGCCGAACAAGGCTCGCAGCAGGCTCGCACGCGGGCGCTGGCCGAAGCGCTGGAGCTGCCACTCGACAAGCTGGACAGCCTACGCATCGAATGCTTCGACATCTCGCACACGGCGGGCGAAGCGACCCAGGCCTCTTGCGTGGTGTTTCATGAGCACAAGATGCAAAGCAGCGAATACCGCCGCTACAACATCGAAGGCATCACCCCGGGCGACGATTACGCCGCGATGCGCCAGGTCTTGACGCGTCGCTACACCAAACTGGCCGAAGCCGTGCGCAATCCTGAAAACAACGGCGCAGCCAGACTGCCCGATCTGGTGCTGGTCGATGGCGGCAAGGGCCAGGTTTCGATGGCGCGTGAGGTGTTTGTCGAACTCGGCCTGGATCTGGGGCTGATTGCCGGCGTCGAAAAAGGCGAGGGCCGCAAGGTTGGTCTGGAAGAGCTGGTGTTTGCCGATGGCCGCGACAAGGTCTACTTGGGCCGCGACTCGGCGGCGCTGATGCTGATCGCGCAAATCAGGGACGAGGCGCACCGCTTTGCCATCACCGGCATGCGCGCCAAACGGGCCAAGGTACGCGTCGGCGGCAGCAAGCTTGAAGACATCGCGGGCATTGGTCCGAAGCGGCGCGCCAGCCTGCTGCAGCGCTTCGGCGGCATTCGCGGCATTGCGTCAGCCGGCATCGAAGACATCGCCACAGTGGACGGTATTTCAAAAGAGCTGGCCGAAGAAATCTACCGCGCCTTGCATTGAGCTGCCTGTATTAAATTGCGTGGCGGCAGCGGATTCAGACGTTTGCGGGCAACTAAGGGAGATATTTTGCGCTGCGCTGACCGCTCCAGAGGCAAGGGCTATGCGGCGCATGCGAAAATCTAACAATGTTCCTGACCATTCCCACGATGATGACCTGGACTCGCATCATTGCGATTCCGTTGATTGTGGGGGTTTTCTACTTGAACATCGCCGCAGCCGAGCGCAACCTGATTGCCACCGTGATGTTTATTGTGTTCGCGGCGACCGACTGGCTAGACGGCTATCTGGCGCGAAAACTCAACCAGACCTCAGCGTTCGGCGCCTTTCTTGATCCGGTGGCCGACAAGATTCTGGTGTGTGCTTCCTTGCTGGTGCTGGTGCACCTGCAGCGCGCCGATGTGTTTGTGGCGCTCATCATCATTGGCCGCGAGATTGCAATTTCGGCGCTGCGCGAATGGATGGCGCTGATTGGCGCCACACGAAGTGTCGCGGTGCACATGCTGGGCAAAATCAAAACCACGGTCCAGATGGTGGCGATTCCTTTTCTGCTGTTTGACGGCACGCTGTTCGGTGCCATCGATACCCACCTGTGGGGCTCCTGGCTGATCTGGATATCCGCCATTTTGACGGTCTGGTCCATGATTTACTACCTTAAAAAAGCCATTCCAGAAATTCGCGCGCGCGCGAAATGAATCTTTTCTGAAGTGGCTTGTTCGTGAGTTCTGTACCCAGTCCCCCCGCCACCATGCCTGCCATGTCTATTACCGTAAAGGCCATGCCCGCAGTGTTCGTGCTGATCTGGAGCACCGGCTTCATCGTCGCCAAGTTTGGCCTGCCTTACGCGCCGCCCTTGAGCTTTCTGGCCATTCGCTATGCGTTGTCCATCGCCTGTTTTCTGCTCTGGATCGTGTTGGCCCGCGCAGCCTGGCCGCAGGGGCGCCAGCAGTGGCTGCATCTGGCGCTAACCGGGGTGCTGATGCATGCCGGCTATCTGGGCGGTGTCTGGGTGGCGGTTAAAAACGGCATGGGATCGGGCCTTGCGGCGTTGATTGTGGGCTTGCAGCCGGTGCTGACGGCGCTGTGGATTTCGTGGATCGGCTTGCCAGGCGGCCAGCCGCACGGGCAAAGTCATGTCACGCCGCGCCAGTGGCTGGGCCTGCTGCTGGGGCTCGGAGGTCTGCTGCTGGTGGTGGCGCGCAAATTCGGCATTGGCAGCGAAGTGACGGCGCTGACCTTGGCTTGTGAGGTGTTTGCGCTGCTCAGCATCACGGTGGGAACGCTCTACCAAAAACGTTTTGTGCAGCCAACGGACGTACGCAGCGCCAACGCCATTCAGCTGGCGGCGGCTTTGCTGGTGACATTGCCATTTGCCTTGATGGAAAGCGAGACCATTGCCTGGAACGCGCAGTTCATGAGCGCCATGGCCTGGGCGGTACTGGCACTCACACTAGGCGGCAGCTCGCTGCTTTACCTGCTGATCCAGCGCGGTGCGGCGACCGCGGTGACTAGCCTGCTTTACCTTGTGCCGCCGACGACAGCGGTGATGGCGTGGCTGCTGTTTGATGAATCGATCACGCTGATGACCGTCGCCGGGACCGCGCTTACTGCGCTGGGCGTGAGCCTGGTGGTGCGGCCCGTGAAGCCGCAGGCGGCATAGTCTTCCAGGGTGTGCTGCGAAACTGTTCAAGCAGAAAGTCGATGAGCAGACGGATACGCCGCGGTGAGTCCGCGCGGTAGGGCGCCAGCCAGTGAATATCGGCGTCGGGCATGGCGTAGCCCGGCAGCACGCGCACCAGTTGGCCCGATGCCAGCTGCGGCGCAATATCCCAAAGGCTGCGCAGCATGATGCCGCGGCCCGCTAAACACCAGTCGCGCACCAGCTCACCGGAGTTGCTTGACAGCGCCCCGCGCACGCGCACACGCGTGGCGGTTTTGTCGCGGTCTTTGTGCAAGGCCCAGACATCAAAACGCTGTGCCGTGGCGTTGCCGTTTTCGCGCACGATCAGGCAGCTGTGCTGCTGCAAGGCCTCCGGGCTGGCGGGTGCGCCGTGCTGCTTGAGGTAACGCGGCGAGGCCACCAGCACGCGCTGGTTACGCGCCAAGCGGCGCGAAACCCATTGCGCCGCCTGCCGGCCCTGCACCTCCCACAGCCAGATGGCCCCGTCAAATCCCTCCAGCGCAAGATCCGGCAACTGCCCCGTCAGTTGCAGCTGGATCTCGATGCGCGGGTAGCGCTCCTGAAAGCTGGCCAGCGCCGGCCCCAGCCAGAGACGTCCGAAGCCGAAGGTCGCGGCCAGCCGGATCAGCCCCGTGGGTTCGGCCTTGCGCTCTTGCAGTTCGGCTTCAAGCGCCGTGAAACCTTGAAGCAATACCCGCGCGCGCTGGCACACGGTCTCGCCCTCGGCGGTCGGGCTGACGCGCCGGGTGGTGCGCTGAAACAGGCGCTGGCCCAGTCGTACTTCCAAAGCGGCAAGCCGCTTGGTCACGACGGGCGGCGCGACGTCGAGGCTGAGCGCGGCAGCCGTCAGGCTGCCGTGGTCACGCACGGCCAATACCAGTTCCAGGTCACTGCGATCCATTCATTCCTTTAAAGCAATAATCAATTGCCGCATTATTGCTTGAATCAGGCAAGCCATTGCGACAGAATCCATTCCATGCTGGCGAAACAAGAGAGACGAATGTTCAATGATTTTGTGTCGTGCGATGTCGCAGGCCCGGCCGGTACGCTGCGCACTTTGCGCGGTGGCCGTGGCCCGGCGCTTTTGCTACTGCACGGTCATCCGCAAACACATGTGATGTGGCATGCGGTCGCCGATGAACTGGCCAAGGCGTTCACCGTGGTCATGATGGATTTGCGCGGTTATGGCGATTCGGCGCGGGTTGCCAGCGACGCGGAGCACATGGCCTATTCCAAACGCGCGATGGCGCTGGATGCCGTTGCCGTGATGCGGCACCACGGGTTTGAGCGCTTTCAAGTGCTGGCCCATGACCGCGGTGCCCGCGTGGCGCACCGTCTGGCGGCGGATCATTCAGAAGCAGTTGAAAGGCTGATGCTGCTGGACATTGCACCCACGCTGGCCATGTACGACAACACCTCGGATGCTTTTGCGCGCGCCTACTGGCACTGGTTCTTTCTGATCCAGCCGGCGCCGCTGCCCGAGGCCTTGATCGAGTCCGATCCGGTGCGGTATCTGCGTAGCGTGATGGGCAAACGGCATGCAGGTTTGGCCGCCTTTGCGCCGGCCGCGCTGTCCGAGTACGAACGCTGCGTGCAGATTCCAGGCACGGCCATGAGCATCTGCGAAGATTACCGGGCGTCTGCCAGCATTGACCTGCTGCATGACCGCGCTGACGTGGCGGCGGGCCAGCGACTCGCGCAGCCGCTGCGCGTGCTGTGGGGAAAGCACGGCACGGTGGGCCAGTGTTTTGACGTGCTTCCCCTTTGGCAGCAACGCGCTAACGACGTGTCGGGAAGCACCTTACCCTGCGGACATTACATTGCGGAAGAAGCGCCAGCGCTGCTGCTGGCAGAAGCTTTTCACTTTTTTACACCCTAAACTTTTATATCCAGGATCACAGGAAAAACCATGAGCAACCAAATCGGCAAGAAAAGAATCGCGGTTATCGCGGGGGATGGCATTGGTAAGGAAGTGATGCCCGAGGGCCTTCGGGTGATGGAGGCTGCAGCCGTCAAGTTCGGTATTGATCTGCAATTCGATCACTTTGATTTCTCCAGCTGGGACTACTGTGAAAAGCATGGCCAGATGATGCCGGACGACTGGAAAGACCAGATCGGTGGACACGACGCGATTTACTTTGGTGCGGTAGGCTGGCCGGAAAAAATTGCCGACCATGTTTCGCTGTGGGGTTCGCTGCTGCTGTTTCGGCGCGAGTTTGACCAGTACATCAATTTGCGGCCGGCCCGGCTGATGCCCGGCATCATTGCGCCGGTGGTCAGGCGGGACGGCAGCCCGCGCCAGCCCGGTGAAATTGATTTTTATATCGTGCGTGAAAACACCGAGGGCGAATACTCCAGCATTGGTGGCAAGGCGTTTCCTGGAACCGATAGGGAATTTGTGTTGCAGCAATCGGTGTTCAGCCGCATTGGCGTGGACCGCGTACTCAAGTTTGCCTTCGAACTGGCCCAGTCGCGCCCCAAGAAACACCTGACCAGCGCGACCAAATCCAATGGCATTTCAATCTCCATGCCTTATTGGGATGAGCGCGTGGTCGAGATGGCAAAAAACTATCCGACCATTCAGCTGGACAAATTTCACATTGACATCCTCACGGCCCACTTTGTACAGCGCCCCGATTTTTTTGACGTCGTGGTGGCCAGCAATCTGTTCGGCGATATCCTGAGCGACCTGGGTCCTGCATGCACTGGCACCATCGGCATCGCACCGAGCGCCAACCTCAATCCTGAGCGCAAGTTCCCCTCGCTGTTCGAGCCTGTACATGGCTCGGCGCCCGACATCGCCGGGCGCAACATTGCCAATCCCATTGGCCAGATTTGGTGCGGCGCGATGATGCTAGAGTTTCTGGGGCGCAAAGACGCTCACGACGGAGTTGTTGCAGCCATCGAGAAAGTATTGCAACCCCGCAGCGGGGCGCCACGTACGCCTGATTTGGGCGGTCAGGCCAATACCGCCGATGTGGGAAAGGCAATTGCTGCGGCTTTGGCTGAAGGTTAGGGGCGCTTTTTGTCAAGCGTGAATATTGCACAGCATGCTTGCGCTTAAGTCGTGAAAGAGTGACAAAAGGGACTAGAATTTCGTTTCTTGCGCTGTGAAAACCCGAAGCTGTATTGACAGCTTGGTAGTCCATGGCTCTAATCGTACTCAGCAGAAAATCTGCACACTGCGCTCCTGCTGACACCTCCACCAAAGTGTCCCGGGAAATCTTTTTTAGAGACAACCTGATACCTATCAATTAACGAGGGCTCCTTGTGAACAAGACTGAACTGATCGAACACATTGCCAAACATGCTGATATTTCCAAAGCTGCCGCCACGCGTGCGTTGGAGTCAACCATTGGTGCTGTGAAGACCACTCTGAAAAAAGGAGGCACGGTGTCTCTAGTGGGTTTTGGTACATTTGCGGTGGGCAAACGCGCTGCGCGTACGGGCCGCAATCCACGCACTGGCGAAGCGATTAAAATCAAGGCCGCCAAGGTTCCAAAGTTTCGTCCGGGCAAAGCGCTTAAAGACGCCTTGAATTGATGTGAACGTTTAAAGTGGGGTGCTTAGCTCAGTTGGTAGAGCAGCGCCCTTACACGGCGTAGGTCGGCGGTTCGAGCCCGTCAGCACCCACCACCCACTGAAAAAAGGCGAACTTGGGTTCGCCTTTTTTGTTGTTGGCCTCATTTGATAGTTGTACAGGAAATTCGAGATGTTTGATTTCATTCGCAAGCACACCAAAGTCACTATGGCGTTGCTGTTTTTGCTGATCGTTCCGTCCTTTGTATTATTTGGCCTCGATGGCTACAACCGCTCAAGTGAAAAAGGCGTCGCGGTTGCCAAAGTGGATGGCAAGGAAATCATTCAGTCGGACTGGGACAGAGCGCACCAGAATGAGGTTGACCGGCTGCGCACTTCCATGCCCACGCTGGACGCCAAATTGCTTGACTCGCCGCAAGCCCGTTACGCCACGTTGGAGCGCTTGGTTCGTGACCGTGTGATTGCCGCTGCTGCGGACAAGTTCAAGTTCACCACCAGTGATCAGCGGCTCGCGCGCGAGCTCCAGCAAAGCCCCGAAATTGCTGCCTTGCGTCGGCCTGATGGCACGCTCGATATGGAACGCTATCGCCAACTGCTGAGCAGCCAGGGCATGACCCCCGAGATGTTTGAAGCCAACGTGCGCGCCGATCTGTCGCGCCGTCAGGTGTTGGCGGGGGTCGGTGCCAGCGGATTTTCTTCTGCGCCCGCCGCAGACATGGCGCTCAATGCTTATTTCGAAAAGCGTGAAATTCAGGTGGCTCGTTTCAATACCGCCGATTTGGCCGCCAAGCTCAATCCGACAGATGCTGAGCTTGAACAATTTTACAAAGCCAACGAAAAACTTTTTCAGGCACCTGAACAAGCCAATATTGAGTATGTGCTGCTGGATGTAGACGCGGTCAAGAAAAACATCAGCGTCAATGAAGCGGACCTCAAAACCTACTACGAGCAGAATGCGCAACGGCTGAGCGGTGCCGAAGAGCGTCGCGCCAGTCATATTTTGATTACCTCCCCCAAGACAGCGTCAGCGGCCGAGCGTGAAAAGGCAAAGGCCAAGGCAGAAGAGTTGCTCGCGGTTGTCAAGAAGGCTCCCGATACCTTTGCCGATGTTGCACGCAACAACTCTCAGGACCCAGGTTCCGCGCCCAACGGAGGAGATCTTGATTTCTTTGCCCGTGGTGCCATGGTCAAGCCCTTTGAAGATGCGGCTTTCTCCATGAAGAAAGGTGATCTCAGCGCGGTGGTGGAGTCCGACTTTGGCTACCACCTCATCAAGTTGACCGACGTCAAGGCACCCAAGCAGCGCAGCTTTGAAGAAATGAGGACCGAACTGGAAGCTGATCTGAAAAAGCAGCAAGCGCAGAAGAAATTCTCTGAAACCGCCGAAGCATTTACCAACGGCGTCTATGAGCAGTCCGATAGCCTGAAGCCAATGGCCGAGCGCCTCAAACTGGAAGTCATATCCGCAGCCAATGTGACGCGTCAGCCAGTAGCAGGAGCCAAAGGCGTGTTGGCGAACCCGAAATTCCTCAACGCGCTGTTTGCACCCGACGCGATTGAGAATAAACGTAACACCGAAGCCGTTGAAGTCGCCCCCAGCCAACTGGCTTCTGGACGTATCGTCCAGTACACGCCGGCACGTACCCAGCCTTTCGCCGAAGTGAAAGACGTAGTGCGCCAGCGCTGGCTGGCCCAGCGCGGCGCAGAAGCAGCGCGCAAGGAAGGCGCCGCGAAATTGGCTGCCTGGAAAGCCGCACCGGCTTCTGCCGCGCTGTCTGAAACTTTGCTGGTGTCGCGTGAGCAGACGCAAAAACTGCCCGCGCAAATCGTTGATGCCGCGCTGCGCGCCGATGCGAGCGCTTTGCCTGCCTTTGCCGGCGTTGATCTGGGTGCCCAGGGCTATGCCATAGTCAAAATTGGCAAGGTAGTGCCCCGTGATGCGCCACTGGAGGCCACAGCCAAACAGGAGCGCGACCAATACACCCAGTGGTGGACCTCGGCCGAGAATCTGGCCTATTACAACGGACTGAAAGAACGCTTCAAGTCTGAGATCTTGGTGAGCAAGCCTTCAACCGGCAAGCTAAATACGGAAGAAGCGGTGACGCAATAGTGTCAGCTTGACGCTATAATTGGTTCCTCGGTGGCTGTAGCTCAGTTGGTAGAGTCCAGGATTGTGATTCCTGTTGTCGTGGGTTCGAGCCCCATCAGCCACCCCATATAGATAAACGAAAGCCTGCTACTGAAAAGATAGCAGGCTTTTTTTGTTTTGGTGGGTTGTAGGCAATCTGTAGGCAACTTGCCCAAATTCCAGACAGTAAAAAGTGTCCGGTCGGCGTATTGCGTGAACGCCCTCGAGCTTGGGCCGGGGTACGAGGCTTAGGGGAGGGCCAAAAAAATGCTGAAGCTGGAAGACATCAAAAACAGCGCTGTTATCTCCGGTATCGAACCCGGACAAGTGGTGCGCATCGTCACCACGGAGCCCGTCGGCGACAACGCCCTCACCGTTTACTACAAGACCTCAGACGGCAAACTGCTGGAGCGGATGCTGTTTCGCGCCGACGAGGCCAAGTTGTCTTTGGCCGAGGCCGGCCGCCCTTGGGCGTTTGATGCGCCGGGCGAGGAGTTCAAGCTGGCGGTCGAGGCCTACCGCATCAACTTGGCGCATTTGTTCGATCCGATGATGGCCGTCCACACTTCCAACGTGGAGCCGCTGCCGCACCAGATCACCGCCGTTTACGAATCGATGCTGCCGCGCCAGCCCCTGCGCTACGTGTTGGCAGATGATCCGGGCGCAGGCAAAACCATCATGGCCGGCCTGCTGATTCGCGAATTGCTGATGCGGGCCGACGCCAAGCGCGTGCTGATCGTCGCGCCCGGCAGTCTGGTCGAGCAGTGGCAGGACGAAATGTTCGAGAAATTCGGCCTGTCTTTCACGCTGTTTTCGCGTGAGCAGGTCGAAGCATCGCGTTCTGGCAACCCCTTTGACGATATCGACCTGATGGTCGCCCGGGTAGACCAACTCTCCCGCAATACAGACCTGCAAGACAAGCTGCGACTCTCCCATTGGGATTTGATCGTGGTCGATGAGGCGCACAAACTGTCGGCCAGCTACTTTGGCAACCAGGTCAAAAAAACCAAGCGCTTTCAGCTGGGTGAGCTACTGGGCTCCGTTACGCGCCACTTTCTGCTGATGACGGCCACGCCCCACAACGGCAAGGAAGAAGACTTTCAGCTGTTCATGTCGCTGCTGGACTCCGACCGCTTTTTCGGTAAGTTCCGCGACGGTGCGCACAAGGTGGATGTCACCGATCTGATGCGCCGCACGGTCAAGGAAGACATGCTGCGCTTTGACGGCACCAAGCTGTTCCCAGACCGGCGCGCCATCACCGCCAATTACAAACTTTCCCCATCGGAAGCGGAGCTGTACGCGGCGGTCACCGACTACGTCAAAGAAGAAATGAACCGGGCCGACAAACTGGACGGCCAGCGCAAAGGCACGGTCGGGTTTGCCCTAACCGCCCTGCAGCGTCGCCTCGCCTCCAGCCCGGAGGCCATTTACCAGTCGCTCAAACGCCGCTGCAACAAGCTCAAGCGTCGCGTAGAAGACGAAAAACTGCAGCAGCGCGGGCAAGCGCGTGGATCGTCGGCAAGCCATTCATTGGCAGAGACGTTCAACGTCAACGGCGCACCAGAAGACATCTGGGAATCCGCCGACGCACTCTCTCCCGACGATTACGAGAATTTTGAAGAAACCGTGGTGGACCAAGCCACCGCCGCACAGACCATTCAAGAGCTTGAGGCCGAAATTATTATCTTGGCCGACCTGGAAGAACAGGCCAGGAAGCTTGTCCACTCCGGCCAGGACCGCAAGTGGGACGAACTGTCCAGCCTGCTGCAATCACCTGCCATGCGCGAAGACAGTGGCCGCCAGCGCAAGATCATCATTTTCACCGAGCACCGCGACACGCTGAGTTACCTGGCCATAAAAATCCGCGGGCTCATAGGCAATGAAGACGCTGTGACCATGATTCACGGCGGCGTCAAGCGGGAAGAGCGTCGCAAGGTGCAAGAGCTGTTCCGCAACGACCCGGCCACGCGGGTGTTGCTGGCCACCGACGCAGCAGGCGAAGGCGTCAACTTGCAAAACGCCAACCTGATGGTCAATTACGACCTGCCCTGGAACCCAAATCGCCTGGAGCAGCGCTTTGGCCGCATCCACCGCATCGGTCAAACCGAGGTATGCCATTTGTGGAACATGGTCGCTTCCGAAACTCGCGAGGGTGATGTTTTCCAGCGCCTGTTTGAAAAGCTTGAAGTCGAGCGCGAAGCCTTGGGTGGCCGCGTGTTCGACATCCTCGGCGAGGTGTTTGAGGACAAGAGCCTCAAAGACCTGCTGATTGAGGCCATCCGCTACGGTGAAGACCCCGAAGTCCGCTCACGCCTCATGCGCAAAATCGAAGGCGCACTCGACACCGCCCACCTTGAACACATCATCCAGCGCAACGCCTTGTGCGAAGAGGTGATGAGCATCGAGCGTCTGTTTGCCGTCAAGGAAGAACTGGAAAAAGCCGAGGCTCGCAAGCTGCAACCCTACTTCATTCGCGCCTTTTTCAACCAGGCCTTCCAGCAACTCGGCGGCGAACTGCGCCCGCGCGAGCAGGGCCGCTACGAGATTACCCACGTTCCCGCCAATATCCGTGAACGCGACAGGCAAATCACCGGGCGTGACCGCCGCAACGCCGACACCGTGCTGCGGCGCTACGAACGGGTTTGCTTTGAGAAGCAATACGTCCGCCTGCTCGAACGCGCAGGCAGCCCCATGGCCAGCCTGATGCACCCAGCCCACCCGCTCATGCAATCGGTGACCGACCTCGTGCTGGAGCAGCACCGCAACAAGCTCAAGCAAGGCGCGGTGCTGGTGGACCCCGGCGATATGGGCATCACCCCCAAGGTCATGTTCATCATCGACCACTCTGTCAAAGAAGGAGGCGACCCGACACAAGTCGTGTCCCGCCGCATGCAGTTTGTGGAGATCGACCCGCAGGGCGGCGCCATCAACGCAGGCTGGGCACCGCATTTGGATATGGAGAAAATCAGCGCGGCCGATCTGGCACTGATCCAGGACGTGTTTGCCGCGCCATGGCTCAACGGCACCGATGCACAAAACCTGGAACAGCTCGCGCTGGCGCACGCCTCCACCCACATCGTGCCTGAGCACTTTGACGAGGTGCGCCAGCGCCGCGAGAAACATGTTGACAAGACGCTGGCCGCCGTCCACGAGCGACTGGTCAAGGAGATCAACTACTGGTCGGACCGCTACATCAAGCTCTCGGACGACATGGCCGCAGGCAAGGACGTGCGCCTGCCCCTGGAGAACGTCCGCCGCACCATTGACGACCTGACGGCCCGCCGCGAATCGCGAGAAAAGGAACTGTTGGCCATGCGCCACGTCATCTCGGCCACGCCCCTTATTGCCGGTGGTGCCTTGGTCATCCCCGCAGGCCTGCTGGCCCAACGTGCAGGTGTGCCGGAGTCGGCCGCAGTGTGGACGGCTGATGCCGACGCTAGATCCCGCATCGAGTGGGCGGCCATGCACGCCGTTATGAACGCCGAGCGTGCTCTGGGCCATGAGGTCATCGACGTGTCCGCCCAAAAGTGCGGCTGGGACGTGACCAGCCTGCCCAAAGCGGTAGACGGCAAGTTGCCGCCCTCGCGCCACATTGAGGTCAAGGGTCGAGCCAAAGGCAGCAGCACGGTCACCGTTACCCGCAACGAGATTCTCTACGGGCTGAACCAGCAGGACAAATTCATCCTGGCCATCGTTTTGGTCGACGGTGATCAGTTTGAGGGTCCGTTCTACGTGACCAAGCCCTTCACGCAAGAACCGGATTGGGCGGTCACCAGCATCAATATGGAGCTCGATCAGCTACTCGCCAGAGCGGAGCGGCCGCAAGGGGGGCTGCGATGAGCGCGCAACCGAAGATCGTTCGCGCCCACTGCAACAAGTGCGGTCATGACACAAAGCACGAAGTCGTCATGGAGCGTACCCACCACGACTCGGAGGTGGTTGACCCGTACCAGGGAATTGAAGTCCGTTGGTCGAAAACGTATTCGATGCTTGAGTGCAGAGGGTGTGAAGACGTAAGTTTGTGCCGCACTGAATGGTGTTCTGAAGACCATCCGATGGATGGGCGAAATCCCGGCACTTACTTTCCGCCCCGGGTATCGCGGCGCAAACCCGCGTGGGTAGACAGGCTTGACGTACCCAGCGAATACGCGGGATTGCTGGATGAGATTTACGTAGCGCTTCACGCGGACAGCCGCAGGCTCGCAATGATGGGTGCTCGCGCGCTGATAGATGCAGTTATCACGCGAAGTGTTGGTGACCAAGGCGACTTCGGCAAAGGACTAAAGAAGCTGGTTGAAAAGGGACTCATCAGCGAGAGAAATAAGGAAATCATCGATGCCGCGGTTGACGCTGGACACGCGTCGGCGCATCGCGGCCACTGTCCCAGCGCTAACGATATCAACGTCGTTATCGACATCGTCGAAAACCTTATTCACAACGAATTGCTTGCTGAGCCGGCGCAGGCACTCAAATCGACGACCCCGCAAAGGGAACGAGCGAGCGCAGCCAAGAAGAACGGCTAAAAGACTATGCCCCCCATCAAAACCCCAAAAAAACTCATCGAAGTCGCGCTCCCACTGGATGCCATCAACATCGCCTGCGCCCGCGAAAAATCCATCCGCCACGGCCACCCCAGCACGCTGCACCTGTGGTGGGCACGTCGCCCGCTTGCCGCAGCGCGTGCCGTCATCTTCGCCCAGATGGTCAATGACCCTGGTTTTGAGCAGGGTGGCGGATTCCGGCGCGGCATGAACAAGGAGAAGGCCGCGATTGAGCGCGAGCGCCTGTTCAAAATCATTGAAGACCTGGTGCTGTGGGAGAACACCAACAACGAGGTAGTGCTGAACGCCGCCCGCGCCGAGATTGTGCGCAGTTGGCGCGAGACCTGTGAGCTGAACAAGGCGCACCCGCAGGCTGCCGAGCTGTTCAACCCCGACAAGCTGCCCGCCTTTCACGACCCGTTTGCCGGTGGTGGTGCCTTGCCATTGGAAGCCCAGCGCCTGGGGCTGGAGAGTTATGCCAGCGACTTGAACCCGGTGGCCGTGACCATCAACAAGGCGATGATCGAGATTCCACCGAAGTTTGCGGGTCGTTCACCGGTGGGGCCTGCGCCCGAACTCAAAGGCAAGGCCAGCCAGGAGATGTTTAACAAACAGTGGCAGGGTGCGCAAGGCCTGGCCGAAGACGTGCGCCGCTATGGCGCGTGGATGCGCGGCGAGGCGCAACAGCGCATTGGTCACCTGTACCCACAGATTGAAGTCACTCCTGAATTGATAGCCGCCAACGCGCGTTCCACGAGGGACAGCGGCCAAAATGACTCTGACAATCTCCACAACACCGGCTTGGCGGGCCTGCAAACGGGCCAGAAGCTCACCGTGATTGCTTGGCTGTGGGCGCGCACGGTGAAAAGCCCCAACCCGGCTTTCAGCCATGTGGACGTGCCGTTGGCTAGCACTTTTATTCTTTCAAAAAAAGAGGGGAAAGAAACTTATGTGCATCCAGTAGTGGATGGCGACGGCTACCACTTTGAGGTGCGTACGGGTACGCCGCCGGAGAGTGCCGAGAAAGGAACAAAGCTGGCACGTGGGGCTAATTTTCGCTGCATCATGTCAGACACTCCCATTGAACCAGCGTTTATCAAGGCCGAAGGAATAGCTGGTCGTTTGAAACAGCGACTTATGGCCGTTGTGACTGAAGGGGTACGTAGCCGCATCTATATCGCCCCTACGACGGAGCAAGAGGAAATTGCAGCGAAAGTCTATCCTGAATGGAGACCCGAAACAGACATTCCCCCAGACAAACGCTCAATGTTCACGCCGCTTTATGGACTAACAAAGTTCGGCGATCTCTTCACTCCCCGGCAGCTAGTCGCACTAACCACATTTTCGGACCTGGTGCCCGAAGCCATTTCCCGTGTCCGCGCCGATGCGCTGGCCGCAGGCATGGCCGACGATGGTCAGGAACTGAATGCCGGAGGCAATGGTGCCACGGCATATGCAGAGGCTGTGGGGGTGTATTTGGCAATGGCTGTCGGTAAGTTTTCCGACAACGCATCTTCTGTATGTACTTGGCATAACGGTGCAGCACATCAGAAAATCCGAGCAACATTTGGACGGCAAGCGTTACCGATGACGTGGGATTTCGCTGAAGGAAATCCGCTTTCAGATTCGAGCGGAAATTTCTTTCGCCAAGTGACATTGATGTCAGAGGTGATAGCGAAAACATTTGTCCTGAATCCAAAGTATGGCGGGGCAGTACAGGCCGATGCTCAAACTCAGTCCATCAGCGCCGGAAAAGTTGTTTCCACCGATCCACCTTACTACGACAACATTGGTTACGCCGATCTGTCTGATTATTTTTATGTCTGGCTGCGCAAAAGTCTGCGTCCTATTCTTCCTTCGCTCTATGCAACGCTGGCCGTACCTAAGGTCGAAGAGCTAGTAGCCTCCCCCTACCGGCATGGTGGTAAGACTCAAGCGGAAACCTTTTTTCTGGACGGCATGACGCAAGCCATGCACAACCTGGCTGAACAGGCGCACCCTGCCTTCCCGGTCACCATTTATTACGCCTTCAAGCAGTCTGACACCCAGGACGACGGCGGCACCCACAGCACCGGTTGGGTGACATTTCTGGAAGCCGTTTTGCGCGCCGGCTTCGCCCTCACAGGCACCTGGCCCATGCGCACTGAACTGGGCAACCGCATGATTGGCTCCGGTACCAACGCCTTGGCCTCCAGCATCGTACTGGTCTGCCGCCAGCGCGCCGCAGACGCCCCCACCATCAGCCGCCGTGAATTCATCCGCGAACTCAATTCCGCACTGCCCGAGGCCCTGCTGGACATGACACGTGGCGGCGTCAATTCACCCGTCGCCCCGGTGGACTTGAGTCAGGCCATCATCGGCCCCGGCATGGCCATCTTCAGCCAGTACACCGCCGTGCTGGAAGCCGACGGCAAGCCCATGAGCGTGCGCACCGCGCTGCAACTCATCAACCGCTTTTTTGCCGAAGACGACTTCGACCACGACACCCAGTTTTGCCTGGCTTGGTTCGACCAGCAAGGTTGGGCCACCGGCAAGTTTGGTGATGCCGACGTGTTGGCACGCGCCAAGGGCACCAGCGTGGGTGGTTTGGTGGAGTCCGGCGTGGTGGCCAGCAGCGCAGGAAGCTTGCGCCTGATGCGCTGGGCTGAACTGGCCAAGGACTGGGCACCTGAGCAGGATGCCCGCACGCCGGTATGGGAATCACTGCACCAGCTGATCCGCGCCCTCAACCAAGACGGCGAATCGGCGGCCGGCGGCTTGCTGGCCCGCATGCCCGAGCGCGCCGAGCCGATGCGCGCCCTGGCCTACCGCCTCTACACCCTGTGCGAGCGCAAAAGCTGGGCCGAAGACGCACGGGCTTACAACGAGCTGGTGACGGCGTGGACCAGCATTGAACAAGCATCCAGCGAAGCAGGCGTTGTCGGTTCGCAAACGCAACTCGAAATTTAATGGGAGAGCAGAACATGAGCCTCAAACCCTGGCGCGAAATCGCCGTTCCGCATGAAGATGTCCTGAAGGGCACTTTCCAGCAAGCCGAGTTCGCCGCCGATTTGTCCCGTGTCCACGATGGCACGGCGACGCCGGAATACCAAAACCCGGCGCTGTTTTTCCAGCGCACCTTTATCACCGAGGGCATGCGTTTATTGCTCGACTCGGTAGTCAAGCGCTTGTCGGGCAAAGGAGGCGACCCGGTCATTCAGTTGCAAACCGCATTCGGCGGCGGCAAGACGCACACCATGCTGGCGGTCTATCATCTGGTGAACCGGGCCGGGGGCGAAGCCCTGGCCATTGACTTGGCCGGTGTGCCTGCCATTTTGGATGCTGCCGGGGTAACGGAACTGCCGCGCGTGCGCATTGCGGTGCTGGACGGCATCAAGCTGTCGCCTAATCAGCCGGTGCTGCGCGTGGACGGCGATGTCAAGCAAGTCATTTGCACCCTGTGGGGCGATCTGGCGTGGCAATTGGGCAAGGCCGAGGGTTATGCGCTGGTGGCGGATGCAGATACCTCGGGCACATCGCCCGGCAAGGCGGTATTGGAAACACTGCTGAGCCGCTATGCGCCGTGCGTTATTTTGCTCGACGAGCTGGTGGCTTACGTGCGCCAGTTTGAAGAGGGCAAGACGCTGACAGGTGGCAGTTTTGATTCCAACCTCAGCTTTGTGCAGGCGCTGACCGAGGCGCTGAAAGCCGTGCCCACGGCCGTGCTTCTGGCTTCGTTGCCAGAGTCAGACAAAGAGGCGGGCGGCCAGCGCGGTGTCAATGCGCTGGCTTCGCTGTCGCACTACTTTGGGCGGATTCAGGCGCTGTGGAAACCGGTGGGCACCGAGGAGGCGTTTGAGATCGTGCGTCGCCGTTTGTTCAGTAGCATCAATGACAAACTGGCTGCCGAATCGGTGTGCCGGGCTTTTGCCGATTTCTACACGGCAAACGGTGCCGACCTGCCGCGCGAGACGCAGGAAAGCCGCTATTTCGACCGCCTGATGCACGCCTACCCGATTCACCCGGAAGTGTTTGACCGGTTGTATGAAGATTGGTCCACCTTGGATAACTTTCAGCGCACCCGGGGTGTACTCAAACTGATGGCCAAGGTGATTCACCGCCTGTGGAAAGACAACGACAAAGACCCGCTCATCATGCCGGGCAGCTTTCCGCTGCAGGATGCAGAAACGCGCAACGACTTGATTTACTACCTGCCGCAGGGCTGGGATCCGGTGGTTGAACGCGATGTGGATGGCGAGCGCGCCGAAACTACCGAGATTGAAAACCGCGACACCCGCCTTGGCAGCGTGCAAGCGTGTCGCCGTGCGGCGCGGACGATTTTTTTGGGGAGTGCGCCCACCACCACCGCCCAGATGGTGCGTGGCCTGGAACTGGAGCGGATTGTGTTGGGCGTGGCCCAGCCGGGCCAGCAGGTCGGCATCTACAAGGACGCGCTGCGCCGCCTGGGCGACCGCCTGCACTACCTGAACAGCGGCAACAACCGTTTCTGGTTTGACACCCGTCCGAACCTGCGCCGGGAAATGGAAGACCGCAAGCGCCGCTTTCAGGACAAGGAAGATGTTTTCCCGGCCATCCGTGATCGCATGCAGCGCAGCTTTGCATCAGGCGTGTTTGGAGGCACCCACATCTTCACCGCCAGCGGCGACGTGCCAGACGATTTCCAACTGCGGCTGGTCGTGCTGCCGCCGGACGCAGCTTTCAGCCGTAGCGGCCAGAGTCTGGCCATCACCCATGCAGCGAGCATTTTGAAGAACCGTGGCGACCAGCCGCGCTTCAAGCAAAACCGTTTGATTTTTCTGGCGGCCGACTTTGACAGCGTGAACCGCCTGAAGGACCAAGTGCGCTCTACCCTGGCGTGGCAATCCATCGTGAGCGACATCAAGGAAATGAAGCTCAATCTGGATCAGTACCAGTCGCGGCAAGCGAGTGCCAGTTTGGACGATGCCAATGACGCCTTGCGTCGAATGGTGCGCGAAACATACAAATGGTTGCTGGCGCCCATGCAGGAAGCGAAACCCGGCAAGGGCTTGTCCGACATTCAGTGGGAGCACTTCCAGGTCAACGCCGGCGCGCCCAACCTGTCTCAAGAAATTGAGCGCGTCTTGACAGAGAACGAACTGTTGATCAATCAGTGGGCGCCTATACACCTGGCCAAGGTTTTGCGGGACTGGTTCTGGAAAGACGATGTCAAACAGGTCAGCGCGCTGAATGTGTGGCAGCAAAGCTGCCAGCAGCTCTATTTGCCGCGCCTCAAGGACGACACGGCGTTTCAACACACCATGGCGATGGGTACGGAGAGCAAGGACTTTTTTGGCTTTGCACAAGGCAAGGACGATGACCGCTATGTCGGGTTCAGCTTTGACCAGCGCACGACGTTAATTCTCGACGCCGAGCTTTTGCTGATAGAGCCTGTGACTGCCGCTGAATATGCCAATCTGCAACGTGCCGCTGAAGATGCGGCGCGACCAAAGTTATCAGCTTATGCTGCCGGAGATGTGTTCAAGCCGCATCGTGCTGAGGACGCTGAGCCCTCTGGCACTGCGTTTACCGATGCCAAACCTGTTCCGTCCCTCAAGAAGCAGTTCTACGGCAGCATCGAACTTGATGCGATTCTGGCCAAAAAACAGTTCGCCGATCTCGTTGACGAAGTGATCCTGCAATTTACGGCTCGCCCTGGGGTAAAGGTCAAGATTGCCATTGAAATTCAGGCCGAGTCGGCTGTCGGCTTCGATGATGGGTTACAGCGCGCCGTGAAAGAAAACTGCAATGTGCTGCGGTTCAACAACGCTGAGTTTGAGGATGGTGAATGATGGGGAGCGGGGGATCAACCGGATACCTGTGCGAAGCCGGCGTTGGATGAGTGATACGTCCGTCTGGATAGGCGCGGCATCGTGACACTGGGCGCTGAAACGCTGGAGCTGAGAGTTGCGGGCGATGACTATGGGCTGTCCGCACGCCGCCTGTGGGAGCACACGGAGCTAGGCCAGATCAATGTATTCGGGCAAGCCATCAGCACGCGGCAAGTGTCAATTAGTCCTACGGCGTTTATCGACGTAGTGCGGATTAACCGGGGCATTTTTTCACTCGCTGGATTCACCTTGGCCGAATTTATTGCTGGCGGCCCGCGCACGCGTCGAATCTCGGCCGACCTCACCGACGCGTCCGAAATTATCGGCTCGCCCGAGGTAAAAGCTTTTGTGGCGATGGTGGAGCAGCATCTCAACTTGTGTTCAATTCGACAGGCTACGCGCAATCAGCATCACAACTTTTTACCGCCAGCTCAAACAGAAGATGTTTTTGGCGTGCCGTTTGTATTCAGCACACTGCGGCGTCGCCTCCAGAGCATGGGCAAGACCAAAGCCGCCGCCCAGCAATGGATGAGCACTATTGAGAATTTTCAGAAAAAAGGGCTACGGGCTGCAGAAATAGAACATTCCAATGTGACTGCTGAATTGCTTGATCTAAATGACACTGGCGAGCAAGCCACGGCGGCGCAGATGGCGAGCCTGTGTATCTTTGCGCGCTTGCGATTCTCCGTGATACCCGTCCTGAATGATGCGAAGCGGCAGTTGCGTTTTACCTCAACGCCCGCACGGAATGTAAAGCGCGCCAAGAAGCTACCCAAGGCGCAAGCGGGGCAGACACGCACTGCAGTCGAATTTGATCCGATCTTGGGCTATCGGATTGAGGAAGTGGAACACCAGGCGCTATGGGGACCGGAAAGTCACTGGCAGGCCGTGGCGCATGACGGACGGGTGGTTAGCAATGAGAGGAATCAAAATCTGCTATTCACGGCGGAGTCGGCTGAGGCGCTTGCTGCCAATGATGCAAAACTCCGCTTTCCCAAACGCTTAGCCTTGGGACGCTGGAGCAGCTATGCATGGACCGGCGGCGATGAATATCGGGAGTGGCTGATTACCTTGCCGCATTACCCTGCCAGTTACTTCTCTAGGCATTTCAATGTGCGCAACGTGCTGGCGCATGTTCGCTGCGACCTGCGTGAAGGGGCTGATGGAGAACGAGTACTTCTGCTGCAGGAAATACAAAGCGACTGGGCTCAAGACGCGCGCCGGGCAATTAGCGCCGGAGACATGAGGCCGGATGCCGCCGAGTGCCCCCCATTCCTCAAGGAATGGTCTGCCCTGGCAATGAAGCTGGTTTTGCTGCACGCCGCCCATCAGGGCTACGATGCCGTCGCCTGGACACGTGGCGCGCACCAAGTAACCCGGTATAAGGGCGTGGGCGCAACCGGACTGACCGAGTTGTATGACCGCACCCTGCCGCGCGAGGTCAACCGGATGATCAAACCGTATGGTGGATTGTGCGAGATGCTGGGGGTGTTTGTACCTGCCAACTTCAGCATCAAACATTCTGAAAACGGGTACGAGGTTTACACGCCGGAAAACGAACTATTGTGGACGGCACCGACACTGGAGGATGCAAGACATTTTGTACCGGATGGCGCGCATGAGCAGCTGTACGAGGTGCATGGGGTCAGGTTGTCCGCTGAAATGCGGCGGGGTGTTTTGACTGCGGGGTTTCCGGCCTGGGGTTGATGGCGCAGGTGCCGGAAGTCAGGCACGACCTACAATAAAAACGCACCCAATCGCACATACCCCGACGATCGCAAAGTCGAAATCTGCCTGATAACGGACCTGACCCAAGCCAGACGGGACAGGCCGCCATTGATGCCCAACGGGCAGCCGTTTCCGCAATTGGGGACTTACACGCCACCGGCTCCGTACTTGCTCAAACCCTGTCAAGTGATTACGCTGCCCATCAAAGGGTCAGCCTTGTCGGACAAGAAGTAGCCAGCAGCGGTGACCTTGCAGTACTGAGGCAGGTAATCGTCGATTGATGCTTCGACAATTACCAGCTGGTGTCTACCGATCACGGCGCCATCTTAGAGAATTTCAGTCGCCCTGATGAGTAAAGCAGCCCATGTCTGGGAATGTTCATTGGTTGCAGTCCTGGTGAATCTTGGCCCTCGGAAATTGCCGACATCAGTGGTTCGGCGCGACAATCGGTGCATGGAACTCAAAGGCAAACAGGCCGATTTTGTTCGCGAATATCTGGTTGACCTGAATGCAACCCAGGCGGCCATTCGCGCCGGTTACAGCCCCAAGACGGCGCGCTCCATTGCGAACGAGAACCTGACAAAGCCTGACATTCAAGCCGCTATCGAGAGAGAGCGCCAGAAACTAGCTGAGCGGACTGAGCTAAGCCAGGATGAGGTCATCAGGGGGATACGCGAGACCATAAGCCGCTGCAACCAAGCCGAGGCAGTCTGTGACGCCAGCGGCAAGCCCGTGATGGTGACGACACCTGCTGGCGACTTGGCGCCCGCCTACCGCTTCGAGCCCATGGCCGTCCTTAGAGGTTGGGAGCTGTTGGGCAAGCACCTGGGCATGTTCACCAACAGGCATGAAGTCACTGGCAAATTGAGTGGCCAGCAGTACGGCGTGCTGGTCGTGCCAGCGGGCCAGACCGTCGAGGAATGGGAGCGCGAGACGCTGGCATTGAATGACTTGGGAATAGGGTGACCCGCTCTCCGTCGCGGGGGGCGTGCTTTCCTTGCGCTGCCTTGCCTTTTGCGCCACCCTCCGCATTTTTTCGCAAGAATCCGCGCCTGGTGCGACTTTGACCAACAATGGCATCCATGACGGAAAAGTATGCGGCGCCGGGACGCTACAAAAAAAAGGCTCCCTCCAGAGGGGGAAGCAGGGCCAACTCGGGCCGTAAAACAAGCATTGCCAACAAAACAATCCGTGAGGTGGCCAACGACATTCTCAAAAGCGGAAAAGTCACGCCGCTCGAAGTCATCCTCGAAGTGATGTACGAATGCAGGCGCAAGAAAGACATGGCGGGCGCACTCGACGCGGCCAAGGCGGCGGCTCCCTATATCCACCCGCGCCTGCAAGCCGTGGAAATGTCTGGCCGTGATGGCAAGGACCTGACCGCACCCGCCGCGCCCGTGATTCACCTGACCATCAAGCAGGCTTGACAGCCTCCCGCCCTGAAGGAAGAGGTTTCTCGTCATCGTTGATCTGGCGCCTGCGCTGGCTCACCTGATAGGGCGTCAGCACTGCGTCGGCTGTGACGCTCAGCCCGTGGCGCTCCTGCCCGTCCTTGGCCCAGTGGCTCAGCTTGGCGCGGCCCGTCACGCACAAGGCGTCGCCTGCGCCCAGAGCGGCCAGTATCCGTCCTGCTGGCCCGAAGGCGATAAGGCTCACCAGCACGTCGCCGTCGTCGCTGGCGGCCCGCATACTGGCCACGGTGTAGGGTTCATCGTTCTTTGCCGTGCGAGTGGTCGGCGGCTTTATCAGCTTGCCGCTGGCCAATACGATCAGGCTCATGGCGCGCTCCGGTATGAGTTCCACAGCGCCGCGCCAAGGCCACAGCGCAACCCGTAGCGCGCTCCACGACTAGCACCCGGCCAATTCACCGCTGCACCCGCTCGGCCTCGAGCATCAGTTGGATCGCGTCCACCTGCAGTGCCGGCATCAGTTGTAGCGCGGTCGGCATCTGCTCGAGGAACAGCCGCGCCTCGTCGGTCGTCAGCCCACCGGCGAGTAGTTGCGTCTGACTCTCGAGCGATCGCCGTTCAATCGCCGCGATTGCGGTCTTCACGCTTGCGTTGGCTGCAGTCTGCGCCACGCGCCGCAGTTCGACGCGCCGTTGCGGGATCGTGTTCTCCCCGCGACAGAACCAGTAGGTGTCGCTAAGGCTTGGTTGGAACCGACGCGGGATGCCCAACTCATCACACCGGCGCCTCACTGCCGCCCTCGCTTCGGCGATGTGGCAATCCGCCGTGCTTTTGAGCTCGCGCCAGACCTCATCGTCGTCATAGCTGTACCGAGTCGCCATCTGCGCCTCGAAGTCCGCCATCAGTTGCGCGCCCCGCGCCACGGCGTCGGACTTGGCGGCCTTTTTTTCCCGCCGCCGCATCAGTTGCGCAAGGTCGCCGCGTTCGCGGGACGTCATCGTTATGGTCATCGGGAGTTCTCCAGGTAAAACGCACCTGATGCCCGGTGCCAGCGTTTCGGTTGTTTCGTTAACTGCCAGGGTGAACACCTGAACGCTTAGAACAGGGTGAACAGGGGATTACCAACACCCTTGTGTGTGCGTGTGCGCACCTGCGCGTATACGTAGCACATACCTATGTGTTCTATGTGTTCATGTGTTCTATTGACGTGGTCTGTCATTGGGGAAAGTGGGGTGAGCACTTGGGTGAACACTTGATCCATTTAGAACACTTCGATCTGGTTACGGGCGTCGGTGTCGGTGCGCTGCCAGCCACGAATCCGGTTTGTACCGTACTGAACGGGTTTAAACCCGAGCCTGCGCATCACTGTTCCGAGCCGTGGGCCGGTCATGCCACCCTGGCGAGAAGGTTCAAGCCCCAACCAATCCCGCAGGACGATGGCCGAGGGGACGCGTCCGTCTTTATCGAATGAATCCTTGCATGCCGGTGTCGTCAGGTGGTTGGCGATTGCATCCTCCCAGCTGTCCACACATTGCCGGGCTTCCTGCTCGGCCCGGATGGAATCGGGAAACTCCCACCAGGTAGCGCCATCAGCCTGCAGTTGCCGGGCTTCAGCCAGCCATTGAAGGCGTCTGGCCGCGATCAGATCAGGACGTATCTCGCCGCACTTGATCGGGATCAGGCGTCGGGCTCCAGTCGGGTCTCTCCAGTAAGCCGCTTCGTTGGTAGTCGCCACCGAAATCGCCCGGCGCGGATAGGACTCGGCGTGCAGGGCATATTTCTGGACAAATCGATCAGCCGGTGCCGACAAAAGCCGCTTGACCGTTGACGCTTCACGACCGCGTAGTGAGTCGAGTTCCGACAATTCGGCCAGCCACAATCCGCGCAACTCTCTTTGGAAGTCCGTGGTTCCAACACCAGCGCTTACCTCAGCATGAAAGGCACCGCCGAGCACCCGCAACGCTTTGGATTTCAGAGATCCCTGTGGCCCTTCAAAGGTCCATAGGGAATCAACTTGTGCCCCAGGTTGAATCGCACGCGCGATCATCGCAATAAAAAAATTCGAGCTTGCAGCCTGCATCAGCGCGTTGTCTGGCGCACCCCAGGCGTCGTGAAAGGCCGTTTTGATGCGCGGCACGCCATCCCATACCGGTAGCGCTTCAACAAACTCGCGCAGCGTGTCTCGTTGCCGTGTGTAGGCCAGCGACCTGGCCGCGTTGCGCGTGTGCGCCAGCGTAAATCGCGGTGCGTCGTTTTCAGATTGCAACCAGCAGACCGCCGCCAGGTCATCAGCATCGGACCAGTCTCTATCGCCGATTCTCATGCGCGACAGAAATGTGTCGAAGTAAAGATCAGCGTAACGCGCCGCCCTGAACATCAGCACCCTTGCGTTGTGTTCACACGCGACAAGCACGCCCCTTTCTGTAGTTAGCAGCGTTACTCGATCGCCGGGCTGATCATCATCTGCTAACGGTTTGACAGCTGCCGGTGCCCGTTCCCTGGGTGGCCCATCAAGGAGCGTCCTAACGTCAGCCCAGCTTTTGCTGCTACAAGAGTCGTGCTGGCACTTGAAGCCCAGCGCGCCGGTCGGCTGCCTAAAAATCGCGGCCTGTCCGTGCCCATGCTCCGAATTGAACGGGCACGCCGCTAACTTGAAGCGCTCGCTGTTTTCATGCACATCAACGGTGTGTTCGATGCCGTGCCGGCTCAGGAACGCTTCGAGACTGAAGGACTGCGCAGCGGGCGTGTGCGCGGCATTCACCGCAGGCTCTAGCACGGGCGCTAGGGCGCTCAGTTGCGCCTGCGCCACCAGCATGCGCGGCGGCGTTTTCAGCAGCTTGGACAGGCGCCAGGGCGCCTTAGCGGTGTTGTCTCCCTTGCATGCCACCGTGCCGTAAATTTTGCAGATTCGCGCGGCATTGAAAACGCTTCGGTCAACCTTGATATGAACATCATCGAACCGCGTAGCCAGCGCCAGCAGGGCACCCTTCACCAGCGCCGTCGCTGCGTCGTCATTGGGCAAATCAATCGCGTAAAGCAAATGAAAGCCATTGCCAGACAGCGCAATCACGGGCGCAGGCCAGCCCTGTTTTTTGAGCCAGGCGCAAATGGCCCGCGCCTTGACTCGTGCCGCTTCGAGCTGAGCATCGGTGGCGCTTGTTTTTGCAGGGCGCACCGGGTCCAGGTCGATCAGCAGCCACCGGCGTCGCAGAATCTGCGTGTCGGTGGTCGTCGTGTCGGCGCAGCCCTGCACGCGGTTGTGATAGCGGCCCAGCAATTGCGGGTCAACCGGATTGAGCGTGACGTACACGGACGCGCCCAAGGCGCTCAGCCGCGCCGCATGGTCGGCCAGGTCAGCCCAGTGCGCCGAATCGAAATAGCCCGCGTCGGTGCGTTTGCGGCCCTTGTGCAGCGCGCGAAGCTCGATAACGTCGTCGGGCTCGAACAACACGCCAAGCGCGGTCAGAATTGCGGCCCGGTCGAGGGTTGGCAGGGCGGTCATGACCGCTGCCCCCGAAGATAAGCGGCTCGCGCGCGGTAGAGCAATTCCAGCTCGCCGAAAACCGGCTCAGAGCCGCCCAGCTCACGCAGCGCGATGGGGTGCGAAATAGCGCCGCGCAAATTCTTCCAGCAGACGCGGCAGAATGATCGGAACTGAATTCCGCCAGCTCCGCATTGGAAGGCCAGCAGCAAGCTCTTGGAGTAAGTGCATTCGGTCGGCGTGGCAGGCGTTTGCAGGTTGTCGAAAAGAGCGGGCTGCGCTATAGTTTGCGTAGCAGCTTGCGACAGTTTCGTGTGTTCTGTGTTTTGAAGCCCCGGCCCGCCAGCCGGGGTTTCGCTTTGCGCGATCATTTGGCGATCTCCACGCCCAACAACTTTTTTGCACCAGCGGTAGGCCATGCCAATTTCCCGCACACTCGGAGGGGGCGTAGTCCCTCTGGTGCGCAGTCGTAACAGGCTTTTACGCGCCATGTTTGCGCGGCCATGTTTGAGTAGAAAGCCAGTTCCTCGGTCGTGAGGTTTGGTTTGGTCACGTTTTCCAGCGGTGGGAACTGTCGCGGGGGTGGTCGTTGGGCTTCCCGATCCGCATTTTCTACGAGCGGTTCTGGCGGACAAAATGTCGATTTAACTTTCATGTTCACCTTTCAAACGCGTTGATCCGCGCTCGGTGGTGAATCATTTACTCCCTACGTTCCCCGGATTACCGGCGGGATTCGCGGGAATTGTTGGAGTCGATAAACCTCATTTTCGGCTTGCCTTAAGCATGTTCCATGCGTAGTTTTGCACCGTTTTCATTGTCAAGGTTGCGCTGATTTCACGAATAAAAAGACTGGCTCTATGTTGGCCTGTTCCACGGTCAAAAGGTGAATCAGCGGTTCCGGCTTTGCTTTCAAGTGCTCGGTAAAACTCTTTGGCGGTTTTGTATTGACCTGTCTTAAACACTTCCTCCATGTAGGGCCATGCCACCTCGCGCCACGTCTGGCGCTTGGCTTGCGCATGTTTCACGCCATCGGATGCGCTCGCAGCCATCATGGTCGCTGCCTGGGGTTGGGTGTCGGCTTGCCGGGGCTCCGGTGCGTCTGATCCAGGCGCTCGAAACCCGTACTCCGATGGCAAGCCGGTTTCTTGTAGCCACCGGGCAATCGTTTCTGGCGAAAAGTGTTGTCGCTCGAAGTCGGCGGCGGGGCTGCGCAACCAGCTTTGAAATCGAAAATCGCTACCGGCCACAGCGGCTAAATCATCGGTCAGGACCAGGCGCCGCGCATTCGCCATTTCCTCGCTCACAAGCATCCCTGCTGGCGCATCGTCGTCCACCGGAGCTTCGATCAGCCATTTGCGTGTGCCCTCGTAAGCGCGTTGCAACTGCTCCAGCGCGGGCGCGGCCTTGACAAGTGCAGCGGCATCAATACTCGGCGGTTCGCCTACGATGGCGAGTGCGGCTTCCTGCGAGGTGAATGTGGCCCTGAAACCCCAGGCGGTCAGGTTGTCGTTCATGGCACTCCTTCAAGTGCCCTTCATCAAAGGTCCCAGCCAGGCCGGTGAAGGTATCCGGCTTTTCCCCCTTGGTAATTAGTCGTAGGGTAGGCAGGGCAAAAATATTCTATGCGACCCATCGCCGTCTCGGTCAGTTCTGCGTGGTGGGTTGGGGCGCGTCAACAGCCATACGGGCAATGAACCCTGAACGTGTTTCACCGGCGCTGCAAGCGCGGGCATCCAGGCGGTGCAAGGCGCGGCGCGGCGGGCTGATATTCACCCGCTCCAGCGTGTTGTCGAGCATGGCGGGGTCAACTTTTGTCACTGGTCCAGCGGCTGAGTCCGAGCGCGATAACCTGCTGTCAATGGTCCCGCGCCTGCTCCTTTTTGCTGGAGTTCCAGCGTTTCATTTGATGCTGCCATTGTCCGAGCGGCTGGGAGTGATCGGCTTCGGCCGTGCTCGTGGAACTTGCGATCAACTGGTCCAGCAGCGCTTCCTGCACCGGATCTTCCTGTGTCGGAAACACAGGAACCACTTTCACATGGTAATCACCGCGGGGGCCACGCACCGCGCTCGGAAAGCCCTGACCGCGAAACCTGTAGACCAGCGCATCACGGTTCAGACGCAACTGCTGGGCGCCGTCCGGCGTAGGCACGTCCACCCAACGACCCGCCATCCAGGCGTAGCCGTTGACCGGCATCTCACAACGGAGCACGCCGTCGTCATCCAATGTGAAAAACGGGTGAGGCTCGATCTCCACCTGCAGTTCCAGGTCAATCTCCATGTCACCATGGCGCGAAGCCGGGACGCTTAACGCATTGCCCTCGCGCAGGCCGGCAGGAAAACGAACCCGGCGCCGGTAAGCCACTAACCTTTCACCGTTGCCGTCGCAGGCGTCGCAGGGCGCGCGCTGTCGTCCGTCACCGCCACAATCTTCACACGCCTCTGAATTCCACAACCAGCCGAACAAGGCCGCCTTACGAACGGCACCGTTGCCACGACAAGTGCTGCACGCCTTCGCCAGCACCCGCTGCCCCTTGCCGACACAATCATTGCAGGTTTGCGTAAAGTGGCCTCGTACGCTACGGGTGCAGCCCAGGATGGCATCCTCCAGGGACAGGCGCACCTTGCGGACATGCCTGTTTCCGGGGGTCTCGGCTTCAGGTGTCGCGCAGGCGGCGGAAGAAGCAGCTTCGGCACTTTCTCCACCTGCATCATCCGAGCCATCACCATTGCCATCACGCAGTTGTCGGAGGTGCTGGTAGGCCTTGTTGATTAGTTGCATGCGCCTGCCTGCGCCAGCCGCCCCGTTGCGGTCGGGGTGCCAGGTAGCGACCAAGCGTCGCCAGGTGGCTTTGAGCTGTTCATCACTGGCGCTGGGGTCCAGGCCAAATTCCTTGTAGGCCTCCTCGGTGTCCATGGGGTCGTTTCCTTGTTTCCCAATATTCGCACGGCGGTGGGCCGGGCTCTGCCAGGTATCGTCAGCGGCCAGCGCAACGTAGCAAAGGGGGCACTGCTGCTGATTGATTTCCAGTAACCAGTCATCCACGACGGGCCGAAACGGGTTTCGTGGAGTCACCGAGCTTGTAAATGCCGATTTCCCTGGCTACTGACTTCAATAGACTGCAAGCCGACTATCAACTTTCCAGACAGCGGACGCTCAGAGTTGAGCTCGACCAACCGGAGCTTCCCGAAAAAGGTCCAATCAACAGTCCAGTCAGGAGTCTTCGTCGAAGTTTGAAGAATTTTCAATCAAATCGCTTTGTCGATGATGGGCCAGCGGTTCAAAACTTTCACCAAGGACTACTCCCATTACTATTCCCGTGATTGGGTACTTGCGAAGCAATCGCTCAATTCGATGATTGAGCCCGTGAATGCGATCTGAATTTCGGAGGTCAAAAAAGTAGGCCTCAGGCATTACGATGACCATCGTGAACGCTGAAAGTCGGCCTTCTTTCATCTCCATGTATCCCCGAAGAAGTCCGTTAACAATGTATGAGGAGAGTATCAATCTATCGAAGTCTCTAAGGTATTTGACTTCAAACCCCTCAATATCATTATCGGAATTAACCAAAAAATCAGGAAACCCCCTTAAATTATATTCAACGCGCTCGTTTGTTTGAGAAAGCCACAATCCAACCGATCTTTCAATTCCTCTTAAATCGGGTCTGTCAATAAATTGCGTTGACTCATTAAGTCGGATTGATCGCGCCTCAAATGGAGCAGCCTCAGCAATAAAAGACCTAGTCGTTGGATAACGAATTGTAGGTGAAAGGGCAACCTGTTGTAGTTCAGCGACCGACTCAGAAGATACTGCTACAGTGGTGTACTTGTTGGCATGCTCCATAAACTGAACCGACGAGTAGATCCAGAATAGTTCCACGCCGGTTTCTCGTTGAATTTCTCTGACAAGTTCTGGGTGAGCACCAATAGTTTTTCCTTGCTCGCGCCACCACCAATCCTCTTTCCTATCTGCAGTAACAAGCAAAACTAGCTTGATGCCATTTTCTTTTGCGTGATTCAAAAGCTGACGCCACAAAATCAAATCGCCATACTTACGCGGATACTTTATATGATCGTGAATAAAGCTAGCTTCGTTCGGATTTTTATCTTTGTCGATATCAGCAAATCCAGGGGGTATTTTTTCCTTATACCGATTGTCCCCATCAGAAACCAATAAATCGAGTTCTCCTTGGTTTTTTGGTCCAACTCCGACCTTTCCAAAGAGAATCACATCAAGCTTTTCTCTCACTTCATCTGACGAGGAAATATCCAACTGGCTTCGATGAACAGCTTTTATGGCATCCAGCAGTTTTGCGTTAGCCTTTTCAAGATCGTCCAACAAGGGTTGGGATTCAATCCCTAGACCACGCTTATCTATTTGAAGTGTGTCGACCTTTCGCTTTAATTCGCTTACCAAGTCACTCGCTGCCTGAAGAGCATCTTCAGTAGACTTCCTCTCGCTTGCAATGACAGTAAGTCGTCTTCGTTGAAACTCCAGCGCTACTTGGTGAGGAATCCAAAGCCTGTCTTTCAATGAATCCAGGACTTGCAACAGTTCATCTCGAGCCGTCGTCGGGAGCCTGTACAAATTCAATAAAACATTAGTATCCAGGACAATTAGACCTTCATCCCATAGCTGTTGGTATTGATCGGCACTTGGTGGGTAGTAACCTGAGAATATTGACTGCACTTCTATTACCTTAATGATAGGCCTCGTCTAGCTGTCGCGAATTAAGACTTTTAAGGCGAATTTTTACTGTTTTAAGTGGTGCAAATGTAACCCAGTGGACCACGACTCCGAATGTCGGCTCTCGCTGCGTTGCCGACGCCCAGCAATCTTAATTTCAGCAAGTCAGCATCTGCCCGACCGCTAAGCCCTCACGACAGGCATGTCAGCCCAGCATGTCGTGTAGCCCGGCGTCCGTCGCTCCTGCTTCATCGTCCATGCCCGCCTGTCTCCCGCCAGCCCGGCACTGGCCATCAGCACTGTGCCCCGGCCGTAGCGCTGGTTCAGGTCATCCAGGGTTGTCATCAACCCTCGTCTATCGGGCGCATCGTCATCCTGCAGATCCAGCTCGCCTTGCTTAACCGTGTCCGGCTGCAGATCAAGCAACATGACCCCGGCCTTGGCCAGCTTGAAGCCCTGCTTGTAGATGGCACGCAACCCGGCCAGAGCCGCGAAGACGATTTCGGCGGTATCTGCGCTGGGTCGGCGCAGCGGAACGCTGGTCGAGCAGCTGTATTGAGGGTCTTGCCTGAACGGGCTGGTGCGAATAAAACACAGCACTTGATTGGCGTTGCTGCCTTGCTTGCGGAGCTTCTCAGCGGCCCGGGTGGCGAACTCCGTGACGGCTTCACTTAGATCCGCCAGATCTGTTACTGGATGGCCGAATGACCGGGTACAGGCGATTTCCTGTTTTGGCGCTGGCGCGTGGTCCAGCTCAAAGCAGGGCGTCCCCTGCAACTCGCGGATGGTTCGCTCTAGCACCACCGACCAGCGACCTCGCACCATCGCCGGATCAAGCCGGGCCAGATCAAGCACGGTGTGGATACCACCCTCGTTCAATTGTGAGCTGATGCGCCGGCCAACGCCCCAGACTTCGCTGACGGCGGTTGCAGCCAATACAGCGTCCAGCTCGGTCGGTGTCAGTGCCGCCAGATTGCACACCTGCGCCAATTGCTCGGGATAGGTGCCGGGCTTGCGCTCTGCCGTCTTGGCGACGTGGTTGGCCAGCTTGGCCAGGGTCTTGGTTGTGCCGATGCCGATCCCGCACGGGATGCCAACCCACTGCAGGATGCGGGCACGAATTTTGTGGCTGCGCTCCACCAAGTCGCCGCGCACCCCGATCAGATCGATGAACGATTCATCAATGGAGTAAATCTCCTGCCGTGGGCCAAGCCCAGCGGCGATGCTCATCATGCGATCGCTCAGGTCACCATACAAAGCAAAGTTGGCCGACAAGACCACCAGTCCTTCCGACTCTGCCAAATGCCGGATCTTGAACCAGGGCGCGCCCATAGCGATGCCCAGCGCCTTGGCTTCGTTGCTGCGGGCAATCGCGCACCCGTCGTTATTGCTCAGCACGACCACCGGGCGGCCGTTCAAACTGGGGCGAAACACACGCTCGCAGCTCACATAGAAGTTGTTGCCATCGACCAGCGCGTACATGGCGATTACCGAGTCAAAGCGAGATGCCGTCGACCGACCTGCTAAGGATGGGAAAGCATGGTGGGCGCACGGGCGCGAGCGCGACGATAAGTTCCCACCGGCGCGTAGGGTGTTCGCAAGACGGGCCTTGGTCAAACATGGGGGGGAGGGCGGACAGGCGGTTGCATCGCTCAGGTCCGAAACTGCTTGATGGCGGCGACCACGACGCCCCAGATTTCCAAGGTCTGGCCATCCTTGGGGCTGATGTCGGCAAAGGTCGGGTTGGCAGCCTTGAGCTTTACGCGGCCGGCCCGTTGCCACAGGGTCTTGCAGACGAATTCGCCATCGACCACAGCCACCACGACATGACCCGAGTGCGGCCTGATGGCACGGTCCACCAGCACGACATCATTGTCGAAAATTCCTGCATCCCTCATCGATTCCCCGCGCACACGCAGCAAGAACGTGGCCTGCGGGTGCTTGATGAGTTGCTCCATCAGGTCCACGCGCTTCACGGCATGGTCTTCGGCAGGTGACGGAAAGCCCGCCGCCACCCGGCAAGGCAGTGCATTGACCCAAATGGGCAGGTGTGCAATCGGAGTGGGAGTGACGAAATTTGGTGAGAGGGTCGACATATGAATACTGTTTTTTTATCCAGTATATGTCTTTGCCCCACCTCTCATTGCCAGGTGCATCGTCAATGCCTGCTTTTTAAGCACCGCTCGCCAGCGCAGGATCGACGCCGTTCTGGGAACTTGTCCCTGACGTTATCAACAGCGTAGGACACAGTTCGCGGGTACAACTCGCACCTGCAGTACGCGATACTCGCGCGCATGTCACGTACTCTCGCGTTTGTTTTATTTTTCGCAGCTGGCTTTTTAACGCCCACTTGGGGCGCCACCAAATGTAGTGAACATTTCGTCGGAGGCGTTGCCCCCGCGATCACCAACGTCAAGCTGCAAGCTCGCACGCAGGAGATCTGCTTCGAGTCGTATGCCGTGCTGCACTCCGGCATCAGCCGCACCCCGCTCTATTCGGCCGAGCACCTGACCCGGGCCGATGTAGAGGCGGCGAAGACGCTCTCGCGGCATGACTCATACCACCCTGAAAACTCTTTGCCGGCCCAGGACAGGGCTGAGCTCAGCGACTACGCGCGCTCGGGCTACGACCGCGGCCACATGTCGCCCAATGGCGATATGCCCAACCGTTTCGCGCAGGCCGAGAGTTTCAGCCTGGCCAACATGGTGCCGCAGGTGCACGCCAACAATGCCGGTGTTTGGGCCGGCATCGAGGGAGCGGCCCGGCAGCTGGCTCTTGACGAGGGCGAGGTCTATGTGGTGTCGGGCCCGGCCTTCATTGGGAGCAACATCCAGCGCATCGGCAACGTCTTGGTGCCGACACACCTCTGGAAAGTGCTCTACAGTCCTGCTCAAAGACGCGCCGGCGCCTATGTGATCACCAACGACGACACCCGCGAGTATTCAGCGGTCACGGTATCCGATCTGGAGGAAATGATCGGTGTCAGCCTGCTGCCCGGACTATCCCGCAAGGTCCGAGACAACGGTATGGAGCTGCCAATGCCGACCTCCCGGCGTGGAGCCAAGTCGCGCAAAAGCCCGGCGCAGGAGAAATTTATTCTCAACGCGCTCAAGCGCGCCAGCCAACTTTAAGGAACCCATCCCATGAGTCAAGATTTCAAGCCGTATGCCAACGAAGCCGATGTGCTGCGCATCGGCGACCTGGAGATCGAAAACCGGGTTGACCGCGTGACGCTCACCGGCGATGTGGTGCTCACCAAGGACAAGGCTGGCTTGGCGCTGGCCACGGAGCTGCAGTCGCTCATCGGGCGCATCGTCGATGCGCTTCAGGCGGAAAAGCAGTTGCCGGAGACTGATGAGCTGAAGGTGACCAAGACAGTTAAAAATCCATTTGCATAGATCGGGCGGCTTGGCATTGAAGGTCCACTTAGGCGAATGTGATTGCGCGCAAGGAGGCAACTCACCTTGCGGATAATCAAAGGTGTTTTGATCAACCAATTTTTGTCTGCTACAGACTGGTCAGAGTCATTCGCGGCAGACCGTCCAAGCGACCGCTGAGTTCGCTACCCGACATTTGAGGTGCGGCGGTTCGTAAGACTACCGCCGGTGACCGGGTACTCGATGGGGTGCGGCCGCCGAACCGATTTTGGATAGACTCTCTTGGTTGAAGCTAGGCGCTGGGCTGGCGCCGTGGAAAGCTTCACGAGTCGCTATCATTGGTACTCTAGGTATCGACGCTCCATATAAACGATCGGACCTGGGAGGAGCCCCATTGCAAAAGAACTACCCCGGATTGATCTCCGTGCTGACCGCGGCGGAGCTCGAGGACTTCGTCGACGACTGGTTGCACCAGCGTTGCAAGGATTATTACTCGCACGAGCGGTGGAGCGGAACGGGCGACCTGGGGCGCGATGTCACGGGCTACGTCACCGACCGTCGGATGAACGGGGCATGGGACAACTTCCAATGCAAGCAGCTCAGCAAGCCGCTGTCCGAGAAGGCACTGTTCGTAGAACTGGGCAAGATCTTCATGCATTCGGCGGCAGGAGCGTACGCGCTACCGCGGACCTACACCTTCGTGGCACCCCGGGGTGTCGTGCGCAAGGTGCGCGAGTTCGTCGCGCATCCGGACCGACTGAAGCAGGCATTCCTGGATCGCTGGGACACGTACATCGAGGGTGACCTGGTGGAAAACGCGACGGTGAAGTTGACGCCGGAGATCAAGGCCAAGATCAAGGCGTTTGATTTTGCGAAGGTCCACTGGCTAGACGCCAGACTGCTGGCCAAGGATCCGGCATGCATGCCGGCGGTGGTCAAATGGTTCGATGCCGACCCCGGTCAGAGCCCTAGGGGCGTCGTGCCCACCGCAATCCACCATAGCGAATCAGCCTACCTCGGCCAACTACTGAAGGTGTACGAGGAGCGGGGGCCGGGCACCTACCCCGACCCCGAGGCTGCGCTGGTCTGCCCCCATGTGGGGCCACATCTCAAGAACCAGCGGACCCGCTTCTTCGACGCCACGGCGTTCGACCGCTTTTACCGTGACTCAACGCCAGAGGAGTTCGTACAGACCTTCCGCGACGAGGTCCACCACGGCGTCGTCGACGTCCACGAGGCCGATCACACCAACAAGTTCACCCGCCTGAACAATATCATGCAGCAGGCCGCCGTGCTGCAAGCTTCTGGCGTGCTGGGCCGGCACGCCGGACCGCAGGTCAAGCAGGGCACCTGCCACCTGCTTGCCAACGAGGGGGTCATGCCATGGGATCGGTAGATAGGCCGGCGCCCAGGGCGCACCCTTTTAATAGCACGCTCGAAACTGGCATCCGCGCGCTGGTCGTGCTGGAAGCCTTCTATCCGCGGCGTTGTGACCTGCTGGAGATGACCTGGCTCGATCACCTGGTCGTGCACACAGGGGATCTGGACGACCAAGATACCCCGAGCAGCCTGCACCCGGACCTGCCCAACCGCGCAGCTGAACTCGTGGTGAGGCGGCCGCTGGTTGAGAAGAGCCTTCGGCTGATGCAGCAGCTGCACCTCGTCGACGTCTTCGAGACTGAAGACGGCATCACCTTCGGCGCGAGCGACGACGCCCCGATATACCTCGACCTGCTGCAGGCACCATATTCCGTCGCGCTAAAGGAGCGAGCGAAGTGGATGGCCGATCGCTTTGCCAACAAGCCGGCCGCAGAAATGCGCGAGCAGATGGAAAATCGAATCGGGCGGTGGACCGCCGACTTCCGCGTTGAAGAGCCGTTTGCCGGAGCACGCGCATGAACGGTATCCGGCTGCGCCACCTAGCCTTCACCGGTCCAAACATTGAGCCTGCCAAACTTAAATTCGTCGACGGCCTGAACATCGTCTATGGCGCGTCCAACACCGGCAAGTCGTTAGCATCGGAAGCATTGCTCTTCGTGCTCGGCGCGGTTTCCAAGCTTCCAAAGACAGATGAAATCAAGCTCTACGACGCGGTCTGGCTTGGCCTAACCCTTGGCGACCAAGGAGCGTTCACCCTCTATCGCCCTGCCAAGGGTGGAAACCTCAAGCTTTTTCCGGGTCTCATTTCCTCCCACCCGACCGGCAAGGGCGAGGTGTTGTCGGGGAAGCACAGCGCGAAGGCAACCAACTCTGTCTCCTACCGGATACTTGAGACGTTGGGCTTGCAGGACAGGTGGATCGTGCGTAATGCTAGCGGTGAGAAAGAGCAGCTGGCCTTCCGCGTACTGGCGAAGTTCGCCGTGGTTGGGGAGGAGGACATCATGTCCAAGCGCAGCCCCATCTACGTGTCGAACAGCTATACGGAGCGCACCCTCGATCAAAACCTGTTCAAGCTGCTCCTCACCGGTCAGGACGACGCGACCGCCGTGACTGTCCCCACCGAGCCTGCGCGGATGGCCGCCAAAGCGGCCAAACTGGAGCTCGTCGATGAGCTGCTGGCACAGCTCGACAGGGAACTGGGCGACTTCCCGGCAGACCGCACGAAGGTGGACGGCCAGCTCGCGGAATTGGAAGCTAACGGCGCTATGTCCACAGCGGAGCTACAGGCCGTGCAGGCCAAGTTGGATGACAACGCGGCCGAGCGGCGGGCCGCGGTTGACCGCCGCCACGAACTCATCGCACGAGCGGCAGAACTCGACATCACTTTGGAGCGCTTCGCCAAGCTTCAAGCGGTCTACAGCTCCGATTTTGACCGGCTGCATTCCATCGAGGAGGGCGGCAGCCTGCTGGCCGCCATGGCCGGCCGTGATTGCCCGGTTTGCGGCGCTCCGCCCGGGGCGCATAAGCACCAGCACGCCGCTGAAGAGATCTCCATAGCGCATACGGCCGCAGCAGCCGAAGCCCGCAAGATCGAACGTGAGCAGCGCGAACTGGCTAACGTCGTCGGTTCGTTGCACGCAGAGGCACTGGAGCTCGCGAACTCCATCGCGTCGCTCAAGGGCCAGATTGAAGAATTCGATCAGCACGCTCTGGGCCTGCGCCCCACGGAAGCGTCGCTGCGAAGCAGCTTCGAAAACTTCAACGAACAGCGAGCTGAACTCGGCAAGCAAATCGACCTGCACCTGCGGCGTGAAAAGCTGGCCAGCCGCCGAGCAGAGATTGACGTGGCATCCACGAAGAGCGACCGTACCCCTCTTCCTGTGGGTCCTGAATCCACGGTGCTCTTCGAGTTCGGCGAAACCGTCAAAGCGGTCCTGACCGAGTGGGGTTTCCCGGATGCTGACAAGGTCCAGTTTGACGCAAAGGCCAACGACATCGCCGTCGCCGGCAAGGTCAGGGACGCAAATGGCAAGGGTGTCCGCGCGGTGCTGCATGCGGCTTTCAACGTGGCCGTCGCCGTGCACTGCATCGAAAAGGGTCTACCACATCCCGGCTTCCTGCTGCTCGACACTCCCCTGCTGACGTATCGTGAGCCCCTGAAATCAAAGCATGGCGATCTGTCGGACGACGAGAAAGCGCTGAAGGCAACAAGCCTCGCCGAGAAGTTCTACAAGCATCTCGCCAGCTTAGAGAAGAAGCTTCAGGTCATCGTCATAGAAAACTCCGACCCGCCGGCTGCGATCCAGGAACTGGCGTATATCGAAGTCTTTACAGGTGTGGTCGGCGACGGACGCTATGGGCTTCTTGCCCGCCATACCGGTTGACGTTTGCAAAATCGGACCGTCAGGGAATTAAATATGGTTATGACGCTTGACAAGGGTCCGTCGGGCCGTATTCGGGGTCTGCGGGAACTCCTGGTAGGTATGACTCGGCAAGATGTCTTGCTGGCCTTGCAAGCCTTCTCGCCGGAAGCAGCGCAAGACAGTGGATACGGCGAATCAACGGATTACGACCTGATCCACGAGGGGCACGCCTACCCTCCCAAGGCGATCTTTGGATTTGCGGCACAGCGCATCGCTGGCCGGACACTCAGTGCAAATGAGTTCTCAGGAGGTGAAAGCTCACCGTGTTTCCTCATCTTGAGGCTCCTGGGGTTTGAAATTGTCAATAAGAAACCAACTCTGCAAGGCAAATCGTTAGTCGCAGGACTCGTGCGCGGGAAGACTTACGACCGCTTCGATGTTTCCCAGATCTTTGAGCCAGGTTGCAATTTCACACGTGGCGCAGGACGGTGGGGTATTTCAGGCATCGTCGAAGTACCACAGAGGAGTGGAAATTTTGTTTTCCTTGTTACCCTGGAGAAGCCTCACGAAGGCAATCCGTACCAGGACGCACTCACGGAAGACGGGTACTTGATCTGGGAGTCCCAATCACGGCATGAATTAGATTCGCCCGCGATCCAAGAAATGTTGGGTCACGATCTCGAGCAGAACAATATCCACTTGTTTCTGCGTGGAAACGCCGCCTCGGACTATACGTATTTTGGCTTACTGGAGTACTTCTCACACGACCCGAATTCAACCAAACCTGTTCATTTCATTTGGCGAATTCTTAACTGGGACTTCGAAAAGACCTTGCTCCAGAGCCTAGGCATCACGCTCAGAGCGCCGCTTGATCCTTCATACACCCCGACAACTCAGACGCCGAAGGTTGGGAGGCTTGTCCAAGTCGATCCACCTAGCCTGCCACGCGATTTAGCCTCTGCAGCACGCACTCGGCGAAAGGTTGTTGCCCCAAAAAAGAGCGTTGACTGGGCCGCACGCGATGCTCGAAACAGGCGGCTTGGCCTTGAAGGTGAGAAGCTGATTTTTCAATTGGAAATCGACGAACTTACCGCTGGTGGGCAGTCGGACCTTGCGGCCAAAGTGAAACACATCGCTTTGGTTGATTCGGCGGTAGGCTATGACATTGCATCTTTTGCACCCGATGGGACACCGAAGCGGATAGAAGTGAAGACAACGCAGGGGCCGTTATCCGCTCCGTTCTTCATCTCAATCAATGAAGTACTTGCGTCGCGTGAAGACCCCCTGAGTTATTGGATTTACAGGGTATTTAGCTTCAAGCCAGATAGCGGCGAGGCGAAGTACTTCGTCATCAACGGGGATGTCGAAGACACCTGTGAACTGATGGCAACGAACTTCAGAGCGAAGCCAGGAAAGTCAGGTTTTCTGGGAATCTAAAGCAAGTTTTGACGAATAATCCACTTGGCGTCAATTAAGCAACCACTAAGCCGCTGTGGCATTCGGCTTACGGTGTAATGTGCAACCGCCATTTTTGCGCGCTTTCAGACTGCCGCTAACACTTGTGGATATACGGCGAAGTGTCTTCGTTTTTGGGATTTACGACACAGCACGCAACTTGCCCGGCTCGGCCTTGGCATCGAACACAATGCCGGCCTGTTCCAGAATCCAGGCTTCAATCTTTTCATGGTGCAGGCGCAGCAGCTCCAGCGGGCGCACCTTGTAATGCTTTTCAGCCGTGGCGCTGGGCTTGTGGCCTTGAATCTGTGCCACCACTCCGGCGGGCGTTTCCAGCCACTCAGTCAGGCTGGCAAATGAACGGCGCAACCCATGCAAGGTCAGGCCCTCCAACCCGGCGGCTTTGCAGGCGCGGGTATGGGGATTGTTAGGCTCCGTCAGACAACCGGTTGCACTGGTGAAGCTGGGAAACACCCATTGATTGCGACGGGGCAGGGCAGCCAGCAGGTGCAGCATATAGGGTGTGGCCGGTATCTCGCGGGTTCCCTCAACCTTGTCGCGAATGCTGATGCCCTTCCATTGGGTGTTCACGTCCTCCCAGCGCAGCGCCAGGACTTCACCCGGCCGCGCGCCCGTTAGTAACATCATTTGCAGGCAGGCGGCAATCACCGGGTTCTGGATTTTTTGCACCGCGGCAAACCAAGGGGCCAGTTGCTCGCGCTGCAGCACGTCCGATTTGGTCCCGGCCTTGCCCAGCGACTCGCGGGCCTTCTTTGTCTTGGCCGGGTTCTTGGTAGGCAGCAATTGGGCATAGGCGGGTTGCTCGCCACACCACGTCAAAAACACGGTCAGGAGCCGCCATGCCAACCGGGCAGACGATGGGCGGGTCTTGCCTTCATCGGCCGCCCAGCGCTCAATCGTGGTTTGGTCGAGGTCTTTGAGCGCCAGCGGCATCAATGCGGCCAGCGGCCCCGGCTTTGTCAGCGCCTTGCCACCACCACGGCGGCCAGACTTCAAGCCCCCAGCCTTTGCCTTGTCCATGTGGTCCCGGTAGTGCAGGGCGCCCCAATGCGGACGGCGCTCCTCGACGTAGGCATCCCACACCTGGCCCACGGTAAGCGCGGCTAGTTTGTCGGATTGAACTTTGGCGGCTGCGGCGGCTTTGGTTATTGTTGCGGCGGCCTGCCGGTCGCGCTCTACTTCACGCGGGTCCGTTCCAGCGTCAACCAGCATTTTGTATTTTTGCGCCTCGGTGCGGGCGTTCTTGATCGGCCAGTCGGCCACCGTGCCGATATTGATGCGGATGGTTGCCCCGTTCAGCCGGGCCTCGAAAACGTAGGTTTTGCGGCCGGTTGGCGAGACTCTGAGCGCCAGGCTCGGGGTGTCGGTGTCCCACAAAAAGGCTTGTGTTTTGCCGGGCGGGCAGGAAAAGGCGGCCACCCGGCCAGCGGTCAGGCTTACGCGGTTTGTTTGGTTTGTTATTAAGGTCATGGTGTCCTTTTGTGGCGCCCTTAAAATCTGTAGGCAATCTGTAGGCAAATTAGCCCAACAATGGTGCATTCAGATCAACACTCGGACTGTTCGTAAACCCAGCACAAACACTGTAAGCTGTTGATTTATATAGATTATACAACACAGGTCAACAAAGCGAAATAGAAAAAAGTCAGGATTGTGATTCCTGTTGTCGTGGGTTCGAGCCCCATCAGCCACCCCAGTATTTGAAACCCAGTATCCATGCGGGTTTACACGGTATTTGGGTGTATTGTGTGGGTGCAAAAATCAAAGCCTCCTGAAGCAATTCTGGGGGCTTTTTTGTGTCTCACTTCTAGTTGTCGTATCGGATTTGGCCGGTAGATGCATCACAGGTTAAGGCTTTTATGGCAGTTGCTGATCTGTGGTGGTCTAATTTAAAAAGACACAACGATAGGTTTTTTAAAAACTAAATGGCGACAGAAGTGAACAATCAGAAATCCCGAAGAACGTTTGACGCAAGCTTCAAGCTCCAGGTGGCGCAGATGGTCAAAATTCAAGGCTTGAGCATCAGTTAAGTATGCAAAGACATGAAGCTTGGTGAAAGCGCCGTCAGGCGCTGGCTCAGTCAGTTTGACGCGGAGCAGCAGGGCCAAAGCGGCATCGGCAAACCGCTCACGGCAGAGCACCACCGCATCAGGCAGTTGGAGCTTGGAAACAGGCAACTGCGAGGCGACGTGGAGATATTGAAAAAAGCATCGGCCTTCTTTGCCCGAGAACTCAGATGAGCTACCAGCTCGTTGAAGACTTGCAAAAGAAGGCCGTGCCCGCAATAACCGTCAGCCAGGCGTGCCACGTCCTTGAGGTCAGCCGCTCAGGCTATTACGCAGCATCCAAGCGGCGGAGCACAGCACCGGTGGTGTGTGCCGCCAGCGTTCATTTGAGGGCAGCCTTCGCGGCCAGTGGGCGTACCTACGGCAGTCGCAGGCTGTGCGCTGCACTGCGCAGGTTAGGCGTACGATGGACCGCCACAGGGTACGCAGCTTGATGCGCGCCAACGGGCTGCGCTCGGTTTGGAAGCGCAAGTTCGTGCACACCACCGACAGCCAAGCACACCATGGCAGTGTCCCCCAATGTGCTGGCCAGGCAGTTTGGCAGTCCGTTGCCCAATCAGGCCTGGGTCTGCGACATCACCTACATTCGCACGCGCAGTGGCTGGCTGTATCTGGCGGCAGTGCTGGACTTGCATTCGCGCAAGGTTGTGGGTTGGGCGATGGCGCCAGAAATGCCCGCAACGCTGGTGTGCACGGCCCTGCAAATGGCTATCGTGCAGCGCAATCCCGCAGCGGGTCTGGTGGTGCATTCGGACCGGGGAACGCAGTACGCCGGCGCGCAGCATCAAGGATTGCTGAAAAAGTACGGATTGGTTCCCAGCATGAGCCGTCGTGGGAACTGTTGGGACACTCAGTCTAATATTCCGCTGAGCGTCGCTTTCGGCCTGACCCGTGCTGGGATTGGCGAGATGTCTTTGCGTTGACCTGTCGGCCGATTGCAGCGCTCATCTCGGCAAAGCCGGGCCTGCTGCAAGTGACCTAATAGGAGCCTTGTTCTGCACCCTGAGTGTCCTGTCCTTCTGCATGGTTTGGTGATGCCACCATTTCTTAGCATAAGGAGGTCGCATGGAATACCTAAAAAGCCCAGAAGTCATTCTTGGCGTTGACACCCATCTCGACGTTCACGTCGGTGTCGTCATAGACACAGCTGGCCGTGTGATGGGCACCCTCTCGGTTGGTACCAATAATGATGGGTACAGACAACTGCTCTGCTGGGCGCAGGAATTCGGAATGCTGCGCCGCGCTGGCATTGAAGGCACAGGCTCCTACGGTGCAGCTCTGACGCACATGCTTCAGACTAGTGGCATCACAGTCATCGAGATCAACCGACCTGACCGTTCACGCCGGCGTGGCCGCGGAAAGAGTGACGCCACCGATGCAGAGAGTGCCGCACGATCCGTTCTCGCGGGCGATGCGACATCCATTCCCAAGGCCCACAACGGGTTGGCGGAGGGATTGCGCACTTTGAACCTGGTGCGCCGCAGCGCAGTCAAGGCAAAGACTCAAACCATCAATCAAATACGGGCCTTGCTTGTAAGTACGCCGCAGGCGATCCGTGATGTTGCCTACAAACCCGATGCATCGAAATGCGTGGCGGCGTGTGCTGGGCTGTCACAGAACAGTGTCTCGGCGACACTGGCAAGCCTGCAGACAGCGCTCCACCTTCTGGCAAAGCGCTGGATAGCCCTGAATGATGAGCTGCGCGAACTCGATGCAACACTGGCTCGCTTGACCAAAAAGGCAGCTCTCAGGCTGCTGTCTCGGTTCGGCGTCGGCCCGCAAACCGCCTGCACTTTGCTGATCACTGCGGGTGACCATCCCACCCGTTTGCACAGCGAAGCAGCGCTGGCAGCGCTTTGCGGAACCAGTCCTTTGCAGGCATCCTCTGGCAAGGTCCACCGCCACCGGCTCAATCGTGGCGGAGATCGCCAGGCCAACAACGCCTTGTGGACCATTGCAATGGTTCGCATGCGAAGTGACGTACGCACCAGGCAATACGTGGCACGACGCACGGGTGAAGGACTGTCAAAGAAGGAGATTCACCGCTGTCTGAAGCGCTACATCGTTCGCGAGCTGTATCCGCTCATCCTGGCCAATTTGAAAGACTCCGTATCTCCTGCTTGACATAGGAGCGTCAACGCGGTTGCCGAGTCATTCTTCAGCAGCCTGAAGAAGGAGCGAATCAAACGACGCATCTATGCTTCCCGCCAAGAAGCCAAGTCAGATGTGTTTGACTACATCGTCGGCTTTTACAACAGCACGCGGCTGCATTCCAAACTGGGGAACTTGTCACCCAACGCTTTCGAGCGTGAATCGGCAACTCAGCAACCTATTGATGTGCCCGAAATAACTTGACCACCACACCCCGGTGCGCCCCGAGTTGCCCACCGCGGCTATGCGTTAGTCGCAAGCGACGCTCGCCGCCGTAGACAACTTTGCATCGTTTGCAACCCCGCCCGCAGTCCACTTATAAATCGGGGAAAGTTGTTCAAACAAGCGCAGCCACTTCTGTCTGCATGAAGCCGAGGTCTATGACCGTGCGATCAATGTGCGGATTCTGAGGCTGCGACTCAAGATCGAAGTTTATGCGGCCAACCCCAAGTTGATCATCACTGAGCGCGGCGCCAGCTATCGTCTGGCCAGCGAGGTCGAAACCCTGTACCGACCCTCGTCAGTGCTCAATCCGTGGCCCCTGCCGGTTCAAGTCAAGCGCAGGGCAACGTAAATCTTCTCCGCGCCGCACGAGCAGACTGCTCACCATATTTATTCGCAAACGGCTGAAACTCTTGATCAAGTGCCTCAAAGCGAATCTCTCAACATCTCCGTATAGTCCTCGGCACTCGCCAGCCGAGGATTGGTCTTGTGGCAATGATCGGCCAGAGCGCCTTCAAGGATGTGGCTGAACTGGTCGCTCTGCACGCCCATGGCGGCCAGGCCGGTGGGCAAACCGAGGCGGGCGTTCATGTCTTTGATTGCTTCAGCGATGTCGCTGGCTGCTGCCAGTCCCATGGCGCGGGCCATGCGCTGCAGTCTGTGCTCTTTCTGCACCGAATCGGCCTGGGCGTTAAAGCGCACCACGGCCGGCAAGAACATGGCGTTCAGCGTGCCGTGGTGTAGCCGAGGGTCAACGCCGCCCAGGCTATGGCTCAGGGAATGCACGCAGCCCAGACCTTTCTGAAAGGCCATCGCGCCCTGCATGGAGGCACTCATCATGTTCAAGCGCGCCTCGCGGTCGCTGCCGTCGCTGGTGGCGCGTTCGATGTGCGCCCAGCCGCGCTCCAGGCCGTCCAGTGCGATGCCGTCGGCCGGCGGGTTAAAGGCGGCTGACATGAAGGTTTCCATGCAATGCGCAATCGCGTCCATGCCGGTGGCCGCGGTCAATTTGGCGGGCAGGCCTAGCGTAAGTTCAGGGTCGCAGATCGCGGTTTTGGGCACCAGGTGCCAAGAGTGAAAGCCGAGCTTTCGGTGGTCGTCGACGATGATGATGGCGCCGCGCGCCACCTCGCTGCCGGTGCCGCTGGTGGTCGGCACGGCAATCAGCGGGGCGGCACGCTCGGTGATTTTGAGCGAGCCGCCTTCAATCGTGGCATAGGTCTTTAGTGGGCCTTCGTGCGTTGCGGCAATCGCCACACCCTTGGCGCAATCAATCGCCGAGCCGCCGCCCACGGCAATCAGGCCGTCGCAGCCACTGGTTTTGTACAGCGCTGCGGCGGCGCGCACCGCCGCTTCGGTCGGGTTGGAGGGGGTCTGGTCAAACACGGTCACTGTCATGCCGGGCAGGGCGTCCAGCGCTTTTTGCAATAGGCCAGCGGCCTTGACGCCGGGGTCGGTCACGATGAGGGGCCGGCTGATGCCGACGCGCTCGCATTCCTGCTTGAGCAGTTGGATGGCACCAAATTCAAACTGGACCTGGGTGATGTAGTAGATAAAGGCCATGGCTTGCTGTCTTTCTGCGTTGTAGGATGCGGGCTATCGCTGATTTCCCCATCTTGCCCGAATCGGCTGCCCTTCACTTTACTAGCTGAAAAAATTCATGAATTGCAAGCGAACCCTGATCATCGTCACCTCGGCGATAGCTGACCTGCAGGCTCTGCCGAGATCGGTAAAGGTGCCGACGCCAGCGGCTGCCCGATAAATGCGCTCCCGCCCTGCACAGGCGCTGCTGACGCACACCATGCGCGATGTGATCAGCCGCATGGCTCGCGCCAAACGCCCGCCCATACATACGCTGACGCCTGCGCAGGCCCGCGCTGCCTACGAAGCCGGTGCTGGCGTTCTGGAAATCCCTCAGCCGGCGCTGGCGCGGGTTGAGGACTTCAGCATGGCGGCGCGCGACGGCCATGCCCTGGCGCTTCGTCTGTATGCACCATCCCACGAACGTCTGCCGGTGCTGTTGTACTTTCACGGTGGCGGCTTCACGATTGGCAGTATCGCGTCCCACGATGTGCTGTGCCGCCAGCTCAGCCATCTTGCGGGCTGCGCCGTGCTGTCGGTCGGCTACCGCCTGGCACCCGAACACAAATTCCCGACTGCCACCAATGATGCCTGGGATGCCCTGCAATGGTTGGTGGCCCATGCAAACGGTAAAGGGCTGGACGCGCAACGTCTGGCGGTGGGCGGGGACAGCGCGGGCGGCACCCTGGCCACGGTGTGCGCCGTGCTGGCGCGCGATGCCGGCTTGCCGCTGGCGCTGCAACTGCTGTTTTACCCGGGATGCGCCGCACATCAGGACACGCCCTCGCATCAAAAGTTTGCCCAGGGCTTTGTTCTTGAAGATGCCGGCATCAGCTGGCTTTTCAGCCAGTACCTGCGCAGCCCGGCCGAGCGCGACGATTGGCGCTTTGCACCGCTCAATGCGTCCGATGTGGAGGGTGTGTCTCCGACATGGATCGGCTTGGCTGAATGCGATCCTCTGGTTGATGAAGGCGTGCTGTATGCCGACAAGCTGCGAGCTGCCGGCGTGCCGGTAGACTTGGAGATCTACCGCGGCGTGACGCACGAGTTCATCAAGATGGGTCGCGCTATTCCCGAAGCCCGACAAGCCCACGCCGACGCGGCGCGCGCCCTGCGCCAGGCATTTGGCACGCTATCAATTTGAACCACAGCCTTACCATCGGCCTCGCCATGACACGACAAGACTTTCGCTTTATTCACCGCCTGCGCGTGCGCTGGGTCGAAGTTGACATGCAAAAGATCGTCTTCAACGCGCACTATCTGATGTACTTCGACACCGCCATCGCTGACTACTGGCGCGCGCTGGCGCTGCCGTATGAAGAGGCCATGGTGCAACTCGGTGGCGATCTCTTCGTCAAGAAGGCCAGCGTCGAATACCACGGCTCTGCGCGTTTTGACGACCGGCTTGAAGTGGCGCTGCGTTGTGCCCGCGTCGGCAATTCGTCGCTGGTTTTTTCAGGCGCCATTTTTCGCGGTGACGAGTTGCTCGTCAGCTGCGAGCTGGTTTATGTGTTTGCCGACCTGGCATCGCAAACATCCAGAACGGTGCCCGATGGCCTGCGCAACTTGTTGACCCGCTATGAAGCCGGCGAGTCCATGGTGGACATCCAGACCGGCGAGTGGAGCACCTTGGGCAGTGATGCCGCGAAACTCCGAACCGCCGTTTTTGTGCAGGAGCAAGGCATTGCGCCGGAGCTGGAGTGGGACGAAGCCGACAATACAGCCTTGCACGCCGTGGCCTACAACGGCCTGGGGCAAGGCGTCGCCACCGGGCGGCTGGTCCGGCACAACAGCGATGCTGGCAAGAATGTAAGCAAGATAGGCCGCATGGCCGTCCACCGTGCGCTGCGTGGTGCGCATTTCGGTCAGGCCCTACTGCAGGCGCTGACGCAAGCCGCCCAACAGCGTGGTGACGCCGAGGTCATGCTGCATGCACAGCGCGGCGCCGAAGGCTTTTACCAGCGCCTGGGCTTTGCGCCGCGCGGCCAGCCTTTTGATGAAGTAGGCATTGCGCACATTGAAATGTTCAAGTCGCTTTAGGCCGTCTCTCACTGACCGACACCAACCCCTTGGCGGAACGGGCAGGACATTTGAAACCCTCCAATCGAGCCGTTTTAAAGCGCTGCCTTTTGCCGCCAGCTGACCAGGTCGCTGCTGACCAGGGCCGTATCGGCACCGTTAACGCGGGAGGAGCCCGTTTTGTCTGCCCGTTGCAGATGCAGATGCGTGCGCTCTTGCACTGTCATATCCCAGCGCCGCAAGTCTGCCCGGTCGTCCCGCGCGCAGGCCAGCAGCAAGGTGCTGCTGCGTGTCCCGTAGGCGCGCTCGGGAAAGTCTACAAAAGCGCTGGACAAGGCCTCCTCCATGGCCACCATGGCCAGCGGCACGCCGGTGGCGGGCAGCTGCTCGTGCGGCGTGCGCTCGCGGTTGCCCAGCGCAGTCCACAACAAGTCTTGCAGCGTATCGTCGGTGGGCGCATGGGCTTGAGCGGTAAGAGCATCCGCCAGCACGCGCTGCAGTGCCGTGGTTTTGGGCCATGGCGTGTTCAGCGCCGCATTGGAAAGGCCGTACACGCCGGGCGCCAGCGCTTGCATGTGCAAGGTCGAGGCGGCGCCAAGCCGATTGGTCAGCCAAGTCCAGGCATTGGTCTGAAAATCGCCCAGCACCAGATTGAAGCCGCCGTAGGCCGCGCCGTCTTGCTCCAGCGCCAGCGCAAAGTCCCTGGCGTCTCCGCTGGCTTCTAGCCAGCGCGTCACCAGTTCGCCGCGCGAGCGGGGTGCGGTCGGCGGCTCGGCCTCACGCACATTGGTCAGAAACGCGACGCGCCCGCCGGGGGTGATGCCCAGCCAGGTGCCACCGCTACGCAGGTCGCGGCCGGCGATGATTTCCTGCCCGGTCGAGCTGTGCCAGCGGCCTAGCGGCAGCGTCGGGCGATTCAGGAATTCGTCGCGGTTGGCCGCAATCACCAGCGGCCAGCGCGCCGAGCTGTTGATAGCGAAGGCGACGAGGCACATCCTAAAGCCCTTGAAGCAGAGTAACTGGATTTGCGATTCGGGATTTGCGCGACTCAGATGTCTTCGAGCAGCGCGTAGGGCAGGGACAGCAGCGTCAAGGCAGCGCCGGGGGCACTTCCGACACTTCCCAGCGTCAGTTGGCCCTGCGCTGAATTGGCAGCGGCCGAGGTCTGCATGGACACAATCGCGTCAAATCCGCCCGAAGGATGGGCAGCGGCGGCCGCCACCATGCCGCAGGGCTGCTCCGTATCCGAGGCGTGAAACACTTCCTGCCCGACAACGGGCGCTGCGGCCGTATGCATCAGATAAGCGCGCCGTTTCAGCGTGCCGCGGAACTGGCTGCGCGCCACGATCTCCTGGCCGGGATAGCAGCCTTTCTTGAAGTTCACGCCGCCTACCGATTCGTAATTGAGCATTTGCGGCACAAAGGCCTCAAAAATCGGCTGGGTAATCATGGCGATGCCGGACTGCACGCTCAGCCAGTGCCACAGGCCCAGGTCAAGCGGCGCGCCGGCGGGTGGCTCTGCGCCGGCGGGCGCACACCACAAGGCGCGCGGCTGACCGGCCCCGGGGTACAAAAATACCAGGTTTGCAGCATCAAAATCGACCTTAGCCCAAGCAGGACGGGCGCCACTAGCTATCGATTCAATAGCATCCAGAGCGCCGCCCGTCACCCCGTACAAGGCGAACTCGTCGCTGGCGTCGCTGAGCCTGGCTTTGGCTCGCAGCACAAACATCGATAGGCGCTTTAGCGTGGCAGCCAGTATGTCGCGGCTGCATACCAGCAGGATTTCTTCGTCCGCACCCGCCATCCGCTTGAAGACGACAAAGCTGGCCTGCATGCGGCCCTTGGCATTGCAAAAAGCGGCCAGGTGGGCTTCTGACAACCCCAGCAAAGCCACGTCCTGTGTCAGCTGGCCCTGCAAAAACTTCACGGCCTCGGCACCGGCCACGCGAATCACGCCGAAATGCGTCAGCGGGGCGACACCGGAAATTTCTGAAGTGGCTGGAATGGCTGTGTCAGTACGGGTCATGGTTTGGGTGTTGGCAGTATGGTGAAGGTGGCCTGAATTATCATAGCCCGGTAGATTTTTGTTTAGTCTTGAAAAGGTAGTTTGCCTGTGCGTCGTGTCTTTACAAGTTTGCTGATAGCGATGTTGGTAGCAGTGCTGCTGCTGTTTGGCGCAGCCTTGTGGTGGCTGCACGAACCGATCCCGCTGCGCCTGCAGCCGGGCAGCCAGGTGGTAGACCTTGAAATCGAGCCAGGCACCTCGGCCAACGGCGTCGCCGAGGTGATCGTGGCCAGCGGCGCCGATGTGCCGGTGCTGCTGCTGCAGGCCTGGTTTCGCCTGTCGGGGCAAGCCCGCCTGATCAAGGCCGGTAGTTATGAACTGCTGCCCGGCACCACACCGCGTAAGCTGCTGAGCATGCTGGTGCGCGGCGAGGAAACGCTTAAAAGCGTCACGCTGGTTGAAGGCTGGACCTTCAAGCAGTTGCGTACAGCGCTACAAAAATCAGAGCAGCTTGCGCCCGACTCAATTGGGCTAAGCCCCGAAATCATCATGGAAAAGCTGGGCAAGCCGGGCCTCCACCCGGAAGGCCGGTTTTTTCCCGACACCTACACCTATGCCAAAGGTGCCAGCGATCTGGCCGTCCTCAAGCGCGCTGCCCGGGCCATGGACAAGCGGCTCGACGTCGCCTGGGCTCAACGCAGCCCGGATACACCCCTGAAAACGCCGGAGCAGGCCCTGATTCTGGCCAGTATTGTCGAAAAGGAAACCGGCAAACCTGCAGACCGGCTGCAGATTGGCGGTGTCTTCACCAACCGCCTGCGCATCGGCATGCCGCTGCAGACCGACCCCACCGTGATTTATGGACTGGGCCTGCAGTTTGACGGCAACCTGCGCAAGCGCGACCTGCAGGCCGACACGCCTTACAACACCTACACCCGCGTCGGCCTGCCGCCCACGCCGATTGCCATGCCCGGCAAAGCCGCCTTACTCGCTGCCGTGCAGCCGGCGCCGACTAACGCACTTTATTTTGTGTCGCGCAATGACGGCAGCGGCAGCAGCCATTTCAGCGCCAGCCTGGAAGAGCACAACCGTGCAGTTAACCAATACATACGGGGCAAGTAGCCAGCATGCACGGACTTTTCATCAGTTTTGAAGGCATCGACGGCGCCGGAAAATCCACTCATATCGAGGGTCTGGCCGACGCCTTCAAAACGCAGGGCAGGGCGGTGACTTTGACGCGCGAACCCGGCGGCACGCCGCTGGCAGAAAAGCTGCGCGTCATGGTGCTGGGCGACCCCATGGACGCGCTGACCGAGGCCTTGCTGATTTTTGCGGCCAGGCGTGACCACCTGCTGCGCGTGATTGCGCCGGCACTGCTGCGCGGCGACGTGGTGCTGTGCGACCGCTTCACTGACGCCACCTTTGCCTACCAGGGCGGTGGCCGAGGCTTTGATTTGAAAGTGCTGGCCGCGCTGGAGCAATGGGTGCAGTCTGACGAAGGCTTGCTGGGCGACCCGGCCGGCAACTCGCCGATGAAGCCCGAGGTGGAAACCGTCATCGAGCCGCACCTGACGCTCTGGTTTGACCTGCCGCCCGAGGAAGCCGCGCTGCGGCTGGCCGGGGCGCGTGTGCCTGACAAGTTTGAAGCGCAACCCGTGGAATTTTTCAGCCGCGTGGCCGCCGCCTATGCCGAGCGCCAGCGCGGCCACCCCGAGCGCTTTGCCCGCATTGACGCTTCGCCGAGCCGCGAAGTGGTCTGGCAGGCGGTGCGTCAGGTGTTTGTAGCCAAAGGCTGGTTGTCATGAGTGATGCGAACAAGCAGCGCCTCGCGCCTTGGCTGCAAACCCAGCTCGAAAGCCTGCTGGCCCAGCGCGGTCACGCCTGGCTGCTCAGCGGGCCATCGGGTCTGGGCCAGTTTGAGCTGGCGCTGGCGCTGTCCCGCGCCTGGCTGTGCGACCAGCCTACGCCGCAGGGCGCCTGCGGCCGTTGCGCCAGCTGCCATGCGGTCGACGTGCACACCCACGCCGACCTGTGCATGCTGATGCCTGAAACTTTGTCCCTGAGCCTGGGCTGGCCGCTGGACGAAAAAACGCAGGACGACCTGGACAGCAAGAAACGCAAGCCCAGCAAGGAAATCAAGGTGGACGCGGCGCGCGAAGCCGTGTCGTTTACCCAGTTCACGCGTTCACGCGGCAACACCAAGGTCGTGCTGGTGTTTCCGGCCGAGCGCATGAACAACATCACCGCCAATACCCTGCTCAAAACGCTGGAAGAACCGCCAGGCGCCGTCAAATTCATTTTAGCCAGCGAGGCCGCGCACCAGCTGCTGCCAACGATACGCAGCCGCTGCTTGGGCCACACCATGCTGTGGCCCGATTTTGCGCAGGCGCTGGCCTGGCTTGGCCAGGAAATCAGCCGCCCCGGCGAAGCAGCGGAAGGCGCGAGCAGTTCCAAAAAATCCGCCAAACTTCCGGATGCCGCCGATCTGCAGACCCTGCTGGTGGCAGCCGGTGGGCGCCCTGCCGATGCGCTGGCTTGGGCGCAAGGCAGTCTACCGGCCGATGCCGCCCAGCACTGGCAGGACCTGCCCAAAGCCATGGCGCGAGGCGATGTCAGCGCGCTGACGGGCTGGGCGCCCGCTGAAGCCGTCGATGCCCTGCAAAAGCTTTGTCACGATGTGCTGGCGCTCAGGGTAGGGGCCTTGCCACGGTTTTTCAGTGCCGGTGACCTGCCTGTGCCTTTGGCTAGCAGGCCTGCAAACGCGTTCGAATCACGGCCCGGTCTTTATGCCTTGGCCAACTGGTCCAGGGAGCTGAGCACGCTTGCCCGGACCGTCGAGCATCCGTACAACCCGGGCCTGATGCTGGAATCGCTGGTCAGCCGCGCGCGCGCGGCGCTGAACGCCAAATAGATCATGAATAGCTGCCGAATAGCCGCTGCGGGGGCTGCCGAATAAACTTTCTTCCGGTCAACCCGATAAACTAGCGCCATGAGTTCAAAGCCTTCTTTCAGTTTACCCGCTGGTACCGCCCCCAGTACCCACACCACCGCCGCCCGGCCCAGCGTGGTCCAGCTGGTCATCAAGGAAAAGGCCGCACTCTACGCCGCCTACATTCCGCTGTTTCAGGAAGGTGGCTTGTTCATTCCGACCTCGCGCGAGTACAAGCTGGGCGACGATGTTTACGTCCTGCTGATGCTGCCCGAGGACACCCAGCGCTACCCGGTGGCCGGAAAAGTAGCGTGGGTGACCCCGCCCCGGGCCGCCGGCAACCGAACCCAGGGTGTCGGTGTGCGTTTTCCTGCCGACGAGAAATCTCGTCTGCTCAAGATCAAGATTGAAGAGATTTTGGGCGCCCATCTGGCGTCAGATCGCCCAACCCAGACCATCTAGACTGGCTAGATTGAACGTTCCAGCTGCAGGATCAGGCGCTGCACGGGTCATTTATGCTATTTGTTTAATAGCTTCTAGCGCCCGTATCTATTGGGCTACAGCCCGATTTACCCCCTAAACACGGTTTCACCGCATGTTCACCGATTCCCATTGCCATTTGAGCTTTCCGGATCTGCAGGCGCAGATGCCGCAGATTCGCCAGGCCATGAAAAACGCCCAGGTTGACCGGGCCTTGTGCATTTGCACCACGCTCGAAGAATTTGAAACCGTTCATCAGCTTGCCACCGGCTACGACAATTTCTGGTCCACCGTGGGCGTGCACCCCGATAACGCGGACGTGCGCGAACCCAGCGTGGCCGACCTGCTGCAGCGCGCCAGCCTGCCCAAGGTGGTGGGCATTGGTGAGACCGGGCTGGACTATTACCGTCTGGGCGACCGAACGCTGGCCGACATGGAATGGCAGCGCGAACGCTTTCGCGTGCATATCCGCGCGGCCCGCCAGAGCGGCAAACCGCTCGTCATCCACACCCGCAGCGCCTCCAGCGACACCCTGGCGATTTTGAAGGAAGAGGGTGAGGGCGCAGCAACAGGAGCAGGGCCGGCCGGCGGCGTATTTCACTGCTTCACGGAAACCGCGGCGGTGGCGCGGGCCGCACTCGACCTGGGTTTTTACATCTCGTTTTCGGGCATTCTGACCTTCAAAACCGCAGGCGACATCCGCGAAGTGGCCCGCTTCGTGCCGCTGGACCGCATGCTGATAGAGACCGACAGCCCCTACCTGGCGCCTATGCCGCACCGCGGAAAAACCAACAATCCGTCTTATGTGCCGTTGGTGGCGCAGCAAATTGCCGAGCTCAAGCAAATGTCGCTGCAAACAATTGCCGAGGCGACCAGTCGTAATTTTGAGCGGCTGTTTACCGGAGTCACCGCATGAAACAGCACGTCATAAAGCACATTAAGAAAGTTCTATATCTCTTTGTTTTTGCTGGATTTAGTTTGGTAAATCTGGCAAATCCGGCGAATGCAGGTTCGTTTGAAGATTTTTTCACGGCCATCAAACGCGACGATCCGGGCACCATCAAGGCGCTTTTGGCGCGCGGTTTTGACCCCAATACCCTGGACCCGCAAGGTCAGCACGGCCTGTATCTGGCTATGCGCGAACCCTCGCTCAAGGCGGCGCAGGTGCTGATCGACTGGCCCAAAACCGACGTGAATATCCTCAACGCCAAAGGTGAAAGCCCGCTCATGCTGGCCATCCTCAAAGGCCAGCAGGACGTGGCCGACAAGCTGATCAAAAAGGGCGCCGACGTCAACAAGACCGGCTGGACGCCTTTGCATTACGCCGCCAGCAGTGGCCAACTGGCCATCATCAGCCAGTTGCTGGAAAACAGCGCCTACATCGACGCCGAATCTCCCAATGGCACGACGCCGTTGATGATGGCGGCGATGTACGGCACAACAGCGGCCGTCAAGTTGCTGCTCGATGAAGGCGCCGATCCCCAACTCAAGAACCAGCAAGGCCTGAGCGCGCTGGACTTTGCCCAGCGCGGCAAACGGCCAGATGCGGCCGAAGCCATCGGTGCCTACATACGCAGCAAGCAGCCCGCCGGGCAATGGTGATTTTCTGAAGGTGTGGAGATTTGACAGCGGAGCGTGGATTTCTGGGGTTGTCTGATCAACTTTTGATATTCCACGATGTATATTATGTTAAATGAAAGATTCCTGGGATGGCCTCATGTCCTGGCAACCGGCTCACGCCAGTCCTCCACCCCACGACTGACTGCCGGCCTTTTTTCTTGGGGGTGCTGCGCGGGCCCGTTCAAGCCGACACCACGTCCAGACGCCACGTTATTACGCGGGTCAACTGCCGCTCAGGGACTAATCGACGGTGCGGCGCGCCGCCACCCAGGCCTGGAACTCGGTGTCTTCAAAGCGGTAGGCGCCGTGGTCAACCCTGGCCATCAGCTGCAGTTTCGGACCTGTCAGACGCCGCAATGAACCGCGCGGCACGGTGGCCGCGACGTCTTCATCATTGAGCAATTCCTTGAGCTGCTTCAAGGTGGCAGCGCCAAAAAGGTCTTGTACACCGCGCGCCGCAAGCAGCAACACCGCGCGGTCCGGGCGGTACAGTTCCTTCCAGATCCTGGCGTAGCCCGTGTCGTCGTTGACCCGCGCCTGGGTGTAGCGCAGCGCCTCGGCCGCGCCCTGCTGCTGGTACATCAGATAGCGTTCGATGTACCAGCGGAAGAATTCGGGCGTTTCCTTCAGGGCGGTAAACGCCTGCTGGGCTTCGTCAAGGCCCAGCGGCTGCTTGGCGGCCGTGGCTACCTGGCTGACCATGGCCGCGACGAATTTGCTGCCAAGCAGCGGGAATGGCTCCAGCGGCGCCCAGTTGTAAAACGGTGCGGCAGACCTGGAAAACATCTGACGCAGTGCTGCTTCCGACGAGCCGGCAAACAGCACCTTGATGCCAGCCTTGCGAATGTCCAGCCCGGCCCGCAGGGAGTGCGCGACGCCGCTGTGTTCGGGAGCTGCCAGCACTTGCGCCTCGTCGATGAGCAGCAGCAACTTTCTGCTGGATTTGTCGCTTGCCTGGAGCGCGGCCTGGATCGCCGGTACCGCCAGTTTTTCCTTCTCGGCCAGGCTCACTTCAAGCGCTGCTTCTATCCCCAGGGGCAGCTTGCCGCCGCCCTTGAGTTTGCTGATTGGCCGGCTGATATCTTCCCAGAATTTGTCCAGGCCCTTGGCTTGCGTAGCCTGCAAGATAGCCGTGGCCAGCGCCTGCCCAGGGTGATCGGTGTCGTCCCACAGGTTGGTATAGGCGGCGAGGTAGCCGCTGCTAATGGCCGCAGGCACCAGGTCGTGCTTGAGGAATTCGCTCTTCCCCATGCGACGACGCGCAAACAGTCCCCGAGCAGAGGTCAGGCCGAGGTCGAAACCTTGCAGATAGGCCTGCGCCAGCTCGGGTCGAGGAAAATGCCAGGGGTCGGTGAACTTGCTCATTTTCCAAATTTTACCGAACCTATGGAAATTTCCAAAATGATGAATGTTTTTGGAAATTGAGGTGGCGTGTCAAGGGCCAAGCACAGAGATTTCATCCCTGTCCACGAACTGTGAAAAGCTAAATTTGCTATTATATAGATAGCTAGTTACGCCCGTATTCATTGGGCTAGAGGCCAATACAACCCTCAAACCGAAGGTCAACGCAACTGCAGCTTCATCGCCATGGTGTCCTGCCCGGGCCCGACCGATACCTCGAAGCCGGCAGCGCGTGCCAGCGACGCCATGCCGGTGTTTTCGCGCAGGCATTGCCCCACGACTTCGGCGGTGCCGCGCTCGCGCAGGTAGCGCGTCAGCTTGTCCAGCAGAAGCCGGCCCAAACCCTTGCCCTGCCAGCCAGACGCCACCTGAATGGCAAATTCCGCCCGCAAGTTGTCGGGGTCGCATACGGCACGTACCTCGGCCGCCATGATCTGCTCGCCAGACGCCTGCGGCGCCAGCGCAATGAAGGTCATCTCGCGCTCATAGTCAATCTGGCTGTAACGCGCCAGCTCGGAGTGCGGCACTTCGCGGCGCGACATGAAAAAACGCAGCCGCATGTCGGCCGGCGCCGCCTTGGCATAAAAGGCCATCAGGCGCTGGCCATCTTCCGGACGGATCGGGCGCAGCAACAGCTCGTGGCCAGCCAGCTGAACGCGCTCCTCCAACGCCGCCGGATAGGGGCGAATGGCGAGCCGGCCAGCCTCTTCTTGCGCCACCGGCCGCAGCCTGACCCGGGCATCTAGCGCCAGCACGCCCTGCGCGTCAACCAGCAGCGGGTTGATGTCAAGCTCGGCCAGCCAGGGCAGTTCACAGGCCATTTGTGACACCTTCAGCAGCGTGGCCAGCAGTGCCTTTTCGTCCGCCGGCGGACGGCCGCGGTAGCCGGCCAGCAGGGGCGCGAGCCGGCTCCTGTCGATCAGGTCGTGCGCCAAAGAGGCATTGAGCGGCGGCAGCGCCACCGCATGGTTCTTGTGCAGTTCGACGGTAATACCGCCTTCGCCGAGCAGCAGCACCGGGCCAAAGACGGCGTCGGTGGCGATGCCAACGATCAGCTCTTGGGCGCCGGGACGCTGCACCATGGCCTGCACGGTAAAACCCTGCACCTCCGCCTGCGGCTGCAGGCGCGCCAACTGCTGACGCATCTTCCCGGCAGCAAGCTGGAGCGCCTCGGCTGACGCCAAGCCGAGCGCCACACCGCCCACATCTGACTTGTGGATGACTTGGGGCGAGACGATCTTCAGGGCCACCGGATAGCCGATTTGCCCGGCCGCGCGCAGCGCTTCTGCTTCGTCGCGCACCCGCACCGTGACCACCGTGGCGATGCCGTAGGCACGCAGCAGCGCCTGAGCCTGCGCGTCATCGAGCCATTCGCGACCCGCCAGGCGCGCCTCTTCAAGCAGCGCCTGGGCACCCTGCCGATCTGGCGTGAAATCTTCCAGTGTGGCGCCAGCCAGCTGTTGCAAGGCGTCCTGATTGCGCGCATAGCTGACCAGCTGCAGCCAGGCCGCAGCCGCGCGTTCGGGCGTGCGGTAACTGGCGATGCCCGCTGCGGCGCTGGCCTGGCGCGCAGCAGCCACAACCGCCCCGCCCAGCCAGCAGGTCAGCACCGTCTTGGCCGAGTCATGAATCAGCGGCAGGCAGGCCGCCGCAATCTCGCCAGCCGCAACGATGGCTGTGGGCGCATGCATGAACAGCACGCCATCGACTTCAGGCGCCGCCAGCAGCAGCCGCAGCGCATCCTGGTAGCGGGCCACTGGCGCGTCGCCAATGATGTCCACCGGATTGCCGCGCGACCAGGTGGCCGGCAGACATTGGTCTAGCGCTTTCAGCGTGTCCGCGCCAAGCTCGGCCAGCTTGCCGCCGCCCAGGGCCAGCGCGTCGGCCGCCAGCACGCCGGCGCCGCCGCCGTTGGTGAGCACCGCCAGCCGCTCACCGCTTCGTGGCCGCACATGGGCCAGTGTTTCGGCGGCGTCAAACAGCGCTTCCAGGGTGTCGACGCGCAGCATGCCAGCGCGCCGCACGGCGGCGTCGAAGACGACGTCAGATCCGGCCAGGGCGCCGGTATGAGAAGCGGCGGCCTTGGCGCCTTCGGGAGCCCGCCCGGCCTTGACCAAAATGACGGGTTTGTTGCGTGCCGCTGCGCGCGCGGCCGACATGAATTTGCGGGCGGCCTTCACCGACTCCATGTACATCAGGATGGCCCGGGTGCCGGGATCGCTGCCCAGGTAGTCCAGCACGTCGCCGAAATCCACGTCAGAGCTGTCGCCCAGCGAAATGAAATGCGAAAACCCGATGCCTTCGCTATTGGCCCAGTCCAGCATGGCCGTGGCCAGCGCGCCCGATTGCGTCACGAAAGCCAGCTTGCCAGGCAAGGCGCTACCCGGCGCAAAGCTGGCGTTAAGGGCGGCACCGGGGACCAGTAGACCGATGCAGTTCGGCCCGAGAATACGCAGCAGATGCGGCCGGGCGGCCGCGAGCATAGCCTGCTCTAGCGTCATACCGTCCTCGCGCACCGCTTGCTTCAGGCCCGCAGACAACACGATGGCGGCCTTGCATCCTTTGCGGCCCAGCGCAGTGACCACTTCGGGGACCGAAGCCGCCGGCGTGCAGATCACCGCCAGATCCGGCACGCCGGGCAGCGACGCGACATCCAGCCAGGCCTGCTGGCCCGCCACCTTCCGGTGGTGCTTGTTGACCGGCCACAGCGGGCCTTTGAACCCTGCCAGCTGCAGATTGCGCAGCACGATGGCGCCCAGACTGCCCGGGCGGTCGGAAACGCCAATGACGGCCACTGAGGCGGGGGCAAACAGGGCTTCGAGGTTGCGTACGCTCATGTCAATCCTTGTAAAGGTTGTTACATCCATGCGCCTGCAAGCGGCTTGGAAACGTCCGCAATCAGCTTACCGGGTCCACCGGCCGCACCGGTTGCGTCATATCAAACACAGCCGGCCCCGGAGGATAAAACCATGTTATCTGACCATCGCCTTTCAGCCCGCCGGACTGCTGGCGATTCAGCGCTAGTTGCTGCGCATCGACAAGCAAGGCGCAGGTTACCTGTGGCCAACAGCTTTTTTCCCGGCCAACGGCGCACTGAGCTCTCCCCTCCCCGGTCTGCAGGTCGGTAAGTTGGCGGGGCAGCGGGTTGACATAAATCAACATCCTGCACTTGTGTCTTCCTTATCCTGAAAGCGTTCGCAGGACTCATCAGAAAAGGCACTCTCATGAAAACCGAGACCATGACCCACCCTCAGTTCTTGGCCGTGCAACGCACCCCCGGTGCTGCTGCGGCAGCAACTAACTTCTTCGCGGAGCGTTGACCATGCGCGCCGCACTGGTTACCGGGGGTACCGCCGGCATAGGCGCGGCCACTGCGGAAGCGCTGCAGGCGGCCGGCTACCGCGTTGCCGCCAACTACGGGGGCAACCAGCAAGTTGCCGAGGCGTTCACTGCGCGCACAGGAATTCTGGCTTTTCAGTGGAATGTGGCCGACCTGGCGGCGTGCGAAGCAGGTGTCGCACGCGTGCAGGCGGCGCTTGGCCCGATCGACGTGCTGGTCAATAACGCAGGCATCACGCGCGACGCCGTGCTGCACAAGATGACGGCCGGGCAGTGGAAAGAGGTGCTGGACGTTAACCTGGGCGGCTGCTTCAACATGTGCCGGGTGGTGATAGAGGGCATGCGGGAACGCCGCTTTGGCCGTGTGATCAATATGAGTTCGGTTAATGGCTTGTCCGGTCAGGCGGGGCAGACCAACTACGCCGCATCCAAGGCCGGGCTGATTGGTTTCACCAAAGCGCTGGCACTCGAAGGTGCCTCCCGCAACATCACAGCCAATGCCATCGCGCCGGGCTACACAGACACCGCCATGGTCAGCGCGGTGCGGCCGGAGGTGCTCGATCAGATACTGAAGGCCGTGCCGTCCGGTCGCCTGGCCAGGCCCGCGGAGATTGCCCGCTGCGTCGTTTTTCTTGCCTCCGACGAAGCCGGTTTCATCACCGGCATCACTTTGTCGATCAACGGCGGCAAGTATCTGGCCTAGGCAGCACATGGGCATTTTCCCGGCGTGCGCGATACGTGCGGCAACAGACGGGAATCAATCTGAGTGGCCCCTCCCCGGCAAGACGATTACTTGTAGGACGGCAGAGCGGATTGTCAAAACGCCTCCTGCGCGTGGGCAAACTGGTGGGATGCAAAAAATCCCGAGTGCCATTTTGAAACACTGCCTGACTGCTGTCGTAACTTTGGCAGCCGTCATCGCCAGTTCTGGCATTGCACTGGCCCAGACGCCTGCCACCACCGCCAAGGATTCAAACGCAACCGCGCTGCTGCTCAAGCACGCGGCGCTGGCTGGGCAGTTGGCAAAAAACCCGTATCGCCGGCCGCTGGTTCTGGAGTCCTCGGAAAGCGCCAGCACGGTCAGCGGCGACGCCTATGCCGTGCTGGATTCGCCATTCGGCACCGTCAGCGCCACCTTCAAAAGCCCGAATCGATGGTGTGAAGTACTGATTCTGCATATCAACACCAAGTATTGCCGGGCCAGTGCTGGCGCCAACCCCAACACGCTGAAAGTGAACATCGGCAAAAAAACGGCGCAACCGCTCATCGACGCCTTTTCACTCGAATTTGCCTTCCGGCAGGCCGCAGCTTCACCGGACTACATGGCAGCGCAGCTTAATGCCGAAAAGGGGCCGCTGGGCACCAGCAACTACCGCATGGAACTGAGCGCAGTGCCTTTGCAAGAAGGCAAGACCTTCATGCATTTGCGCTATTCCTACAGCTACAGCGTGACCAGTCGCCTGGCTATGCAGGGCTATCTTGCGACGCTGGGCCGAGGCAAAGTAGGTTTTACCGCCATCGGGACGACTCAGCCACCCGCTTATGTGGGTGGCGTGCGCGGCGCCGTCGAGCGCAACACCATGCGCTACTACCTGGCAATAGAGGCCTATCTGGCGTCGCTTGGCCGTCCTCCTGTACAACAGCTGGACGCACGGCTGGGATACTGGTTCGATGCCACCGAGGAATATTCCGAACAGCTGCACGAGGTTAATCGCGACGCCTACCTCACCATGAAGAAAGACGAATACCGGCGTCAGCAGGCCCCGGCTGTAGCCCCAGTATGACTGTCCGCGCACATGGCTGGACTGGCTAGACCGACTGCGGCGGAGAAATGGTTCCGGGCTCGCGCACAGGCGCGGTGGGTTCGGTCGGTGTCGGGTCGTCTATTTCTGGCGGTGAGCCTGGTTCGGGCGGCACGACCGGCGTCGGAATTTCTATGGGGATATAGGTGCCTGGAGTGGGTTGCGGAACGGAGCCATTGGCGTACATCTGAATTGTCCTTGAAGAGTAGTGCGATCGACACAGCGTTATAGCGCTAGCTTGGTCGTGTCCATCCGCGCGAAATGGCTTGCTTGCGCAATCTGGAGCGCAACAGCATGGCTGCCAGCGCGCCCATTGCGGCAGCCATCAAGGCTGATTGGCACGGGTTGGTGGCGACGTACTGGCCGACATTTTTTTTGTAAGAGGATGGGGCCGGGTAAGGCACTGGTGCATGACTATCCGGGCTAGCGGTCGTCGTCGGAAAAATGTCGCCGCCTGGCGCAGCTGCCTCAACGAGTACCGCGTCTTCTGCCGATTGCAGAACCTCGTCATTCAGTTGCCGGAAGCCTTGCGCATCGGCCGTAGCAGTGGGTGAATAAGACGAGTGAAAAGAAGAAGACGGCATAGCAACACTCCTTGAAGTTTGAACTGCCCGGCAGGTCAAGCCTGCTGACGCCCGATTTCCTGATTGCCCGCAGAGTCCATGATTTGACTTTGAGCGACGCAGTAAGCCAGCAAGTTTTCTATCTCTGTTGATTTGTCGAAAACCGCGTCTACGCCCAGTTGGGCACAGCGCACCCGCATTTCGCGCGTCGCGTAGTTGGTGAAAACCACCATCTTTTGCAGGGCGCCGCGCCTGCGGCAGGCTTCCAGAATCCGTAGACCGCTGCCCTTTTTTAAAAACAGATCGACGATGGCCAAGTCCCATTGGCCGTCATGCCCGTTAAGCCAGGCAGCGCCCTCCTCTTCGCAATCAGCCATCCCTACGGTTTGCACTGGAGCAAGCTCTTCCAGCGTGCAGATCAGGTTTTCGCGGATGGTTGCATTGTCTTCCACTACAAAGGTTCTCATCTTCATGACGTTATCCCAATGCTTGTATGCAGTCCGCGTAGGTAATTCATTTTCAAAATTTAATTTATCGCGCGCAGCGGGGGTGCGGGAAGTAACAGCGTGCATATGTAGGATAAAGCCCTGCCAGACGCAGCGTAGTAGGGTGCTCATGATTTTTAGTGGCGCCAGGCAGTGTGGCTTTTCTGGCGTCAGACGACGCAAAAATGTCTTGCCGCTTTCCATGCGGTCAGCATTGTCTTACGCGATGTGCAGACGGCCCTTACAGCCAAATCCGGCATCGGGCTACCGGATTTGAACGGTAAGCCAGTAAGGTTGAACGATTGGCGATTTCGCCGCCCCGCGTAGAAGCGTTTTAAGAACCTGCGGCGATGACGGCGTTTCTTGCGCGAGACGCCCCGCGATTTGCTTGCGTGAATTCGGCGAACTCCCCTTGACTACCGAACCTGGCGAGAGCGGACCTTCTTTTTTTTATCTGCAAAAGGCAACCAAGGAATTTCAATGCCACCGAACAAGCGCAAAGCCGGCCTCACCCAACCCCTCCCCGACACCAAGCAGAGCCAGCTTGAGTCTTTTACGGCCGGAAGCGCCAATATGTTGACCACCAACCAGGGGCTGCAGCTTCCGGACAACCACAACTCCCTGAAGGCGGGCGTGCGCGGCCCCACCCTGCTGGAAGACTTCATCCTGCGCGAAAAAATTACCCACTTTGACCACGAGCGCATCCCCGAGCGCGTCGTGCATGCCCGGGGTTCTGGCGCGCACGGTATTTTCAAGGTGCACAAGCCCATGGTGCAATACACCAGCGCGGCTTTTTTGCAGGACCCGGACCTTGAGACGCCGGTGTTCGTGCGGTTTTCTACCGTAGCCGGCTCCAAGGGTTCGGCGGACACGGTGCGTGACGTGCGCGGCTTTGCCGTCAAGTTCTACACCCAGGAGGGCAACTACGACCTGGTGGGCAACAACATTCCGGTGTTCTTCATCCAGGACGCCATCAAATTTCCGGACCTGATTCATGCCGTCAAGCCCGAGCCGCACCATGAAATGCCGCAAGCGGCCAGCGCGCACGACACATTTTGGGATTTTGCCTCGCTGATGCCGGAGTCCACCCACATGCTGATGTGGGCGATGTCTGACCGCGCCGTGCCCCGCAGCCTGCGCATGATGGAGGGATTCGGGATTCACGCTTTTCGTTTTGTCAACGCGCGGGGCGATTCCCATTTCGTCAAGTTCCACTGGAAACCGAAATTGGGTGTGCACGGGCTGGCGTGGGACGAGGCGCAAAAAATCGCCGGCAAGGATTCCGACTTTCACCGGCGCGACTTGTGGGAAGCCATCGAAAACGGCGATTTCCCAGAATGGAACCTGGGCGTTCAGATCGTCGACGAGGGCAAGGAAGACGAGCTGGGCTTTGACATTCTGGACCCGACCAAGCTAATTCCCGAAGCACAGGTGCCGGTGCAGATCATTGGCACGATGGTGCTTAACCGCAACCCCGACAACTTCTTTGCCGAAACCGAACAGGTGGCATTTCACCCCGGCCATCTGGTGCCGGGCATTGATTTTTCCAACGATCCGCTGCTGCAGGGGCGGCTATTCTCTTATACCGACACCCAGCTGTCGCGCCTGGGCGGCGCCAATTTTCACGAAATACCGATCAACCGCGGCGTCTGCCCCATGCACAATTTTCAGCGCGACGGCCTGCACCGCCAGACCATCAACAAGGGGCGAGTGGCCTACGAGCCCAATACCTTGGGCAATGGCTTGCAGGGTACCGAGTTTCGGGTCGACGGCGGGACGCAAGGCTTTCAGTCCTACCCGGAGCAGTTGGACTCACCCAAAATTCGCCGCCGCAGCCCGTCGTTTGACGATCACTTTTCCCAGGCCACGCTGTTCTGGAACAGCCAGAGCGTTGCCGAAAAAGACCATATCGTGGCGGCCTTCCGGTTCGAGCTGTCCAAAGTCGACGTGCCCGAGATTCGGCAGCGCATGGTGGACAACCTTGCCCATGTGGATCTGAAACTGGCAACGCGGGTTGCCGCTCCGCTGGGCATCAAGTCCCCTGACCCCAAAGCAGCCGCCGGGCGCCTCGGCTTTCGCGATCACCGCATCAGCAACAAGGTAAACGAAGACCCGGCGCTAAGCATGCTGGGTCGGGCCGGGGCCAGCGTGAAGACTCGCAAAATCGCCATGTTGGTGGCCGACGGCGTGGAGGCGGCCAGTCTCAGGCGCCTGCAGCAGGACTTGGCCGACGCCGGCGCCATATGCAAACTCGTCGCACCGCACCTGGGCAGCGTCAGCACCGCCAGTGGCAGGCAACTGGCGGTCGACTTTACCTTTACCAATACGGCGTCGGTCATGTTTGATGCCGTGCTGATCCCGGGCGGCAGCCAGAGTGCAGCCGCTTTGAGCGCCATGGGCGAAGCCGTCCACTTTGTGCTGGAAGCTTACAAACACTGCAAAACCATCTGCGCGCTGAACGACGGTGTGCAGCTGCTCAGCACCCTGGGCTTTAACCTGGACAAAAACCCGGACGTGATCGCAGTGCCGACGGCCGGCGTCATCATGGCCGATGCCCGCAAGGTTGCTGATGGACAGGTATCGCAGGACTTCATAGCCGCCATCGCCCTGCACCGCCACTGGGACCGGCTCAACATCGACGCCGTCCCGGCTTGAGTCCAAAGCGCGCAACTTGTCGCGCCGCAGCAGGTACACCTGTCCCGCGCCAGGCGAGACAACTGTGCTCGCAGCGGCATAAGCGTCGGTTAGGTATTGCATTGCAGTCGGACATTACGCAGGCGAAAAACCAGCAGTAGCGACCGCTTTTATGTGAGTGGCTGCTATTTTTTTCAGGCTTCACAAGGACGGCACAGGCCTTGCTTTTTTTACCTTTGCTAAGCGCCATTGGCGCCAACATCAAGGGAGAAACAGCATGACCGAACCTCTGAGCACACCGACACAACAGGCTTCGCAGTGGCTTGCCAACTTTGAAGCGGCGCTGGGCCGGCGCGACATCAATGCCGCGCTTGCGCTGTTTGCACCCGAGTGCTACTGGCGCGATCTGGTGACATGGACCTGGAACATCAAGACTATGGAAAGCCAGGCGCAGATCCGCGCCATGCTGGAGGCGACACTGGACCAGGTGCAGCCGTCCAACTGGGCCATCGACGGCGAAGTGAGCGAGGCCGCCAGCGTTGTGGATGCCTGGTTTACCTTTGAGACAGGGGTGGCGCGCGGGCGCGGGCACTTGCGCCTGAAAGATGGCCTGTGCTGGACCTTGCTGACCACCATGGTGGAACTCAAGGGCTTTGAGGAAAAAAAAGGCGAGCACCGCATTAAGGGCGCCGAGCACGGCGCTCAGGCGGGCCGCAAAAGTTGGGCCGAGTTGCGTGCCGAAGAAGAAGCCGCGCTCGGGACCACGCAGCAACCGCAGGTAGTGATCATTGGCGGTGGCCAGGGAGGCATCGCGCTGGGCGCGCGCCTGAAGCGGCTGGGCGTGCCGACCGTCATTGTCGAAAAAAATAAACGCCCTGGCGACAGCTGGCGCAATCGCTACAAAAGCTTGTGCCTGCACGACCCGGTGTGGTACGACCACCTGCCTTATTTGCCCTTCCCTGACGACTGGCCGGTGTTTTCTCCCAAAGACAAGATTGCCGACTGGCTGGAGGCGTACACCAAGGTCATGGAGCTCAACTACTGGGGCTCGACCACCGCGAAAAAGTGTCGCTGGGACGAACCCAGCCAGACTTGGGAAGTGCTGCTTGAGCAGGGCGGCAAAGAAGTGGTGCTGCGCCCCAAAGAACTGGTGATTGCCCTCGGTGTGTCGGGCTATGCCTATGTGCCAAAAATACCCGGCGCCGACGGCTTTCTGGGTGACCAGCACCATTCGAGCCAGCACAGTGGCCCAGAACAATACCGGGGCAAGAAGTGCGTGGTGCTGGGCTCCAACAACTCGGCGCACGACATCTGCGCTGCGCTGTGGGAGAACGGCGCCGATGTGACGATGATCCAGCGTTCGTCTACGCACATCGCGCCTTCGGCAGCACTGATGGAGCTGGCACTGGGTGGCCTGTACAGCGAGCAGGCGGTCAAAAACGGCATCAACCACCACAAGGCCGACCTGATCTTCGCCTCGGTGCCCTACCAGATCATGCACACCTTCCATATTCCGGTCTACGAAGAAATGAAGCGGCGCGAGGCAGATCTTTATGGCCGACTGGAAAAAGCCGGCTTCATGCTGGACTTTGGCGCCGACGGCTCTGGCCTGTTCATGAAGTACCTGCGCCGCGGATCGGGCTATTACATCGACGTGGGTGCCAGCGAACTGGTGGCCAATGGCAGCATCAAACTAAAGAGTGGCGTGGACATCGAGCGCATCGAGCCGCATTCAGTGGTGTTGAGTGACGGCACCGAGCTGCCGGCCGACCTGATCGTTTACGCCACAGGCTATGGTTCGATGAATAACTGGCTGGCTGATTTGATCTCGCCCGAGGTGGCCGACCGCGTCGGCAAGGTCTGGGGCCTGGGCTCAGACACCCCGAAAGATCCTGGGCCGTGGGAAGGCGAGCTGCGCAATATGTGGAAGCCCACCCGGGTAGCGCATTTGTGGATACATGGCGGCAATTTGCATCAGAGCCGCCACTATTCGCAGTTTCTGTCGCTACAGATCAAGGCGCGCCTTGAAAATATTGCAACGCCGGTTTATGCGCAGGCCGAGGTGCATCACACGCGCTAAAGTCTTGGCGGCCAAGGCGGTGTGTTTTTCCGCCCAGCCTGTCAATTACTTCATCACCTCTTCAATGGCGGTCGTCGTTTGCAGCGCGTGGTCGGCAATCTGCGCCGACATCAGCGCCAGCGATGCCAGCGCATAAGTCCCGCTGACCACGCTCTTGAAGGCGATCTCGGCGGCCACCGCGTCCTGCCCCAGGCCTTCGGTGGCAGCCACAATGCATTCTTCAATGCTGTCCAGTCCGGCGTCGCCGAACAGCTCTTCGCCTTCGTAGCTGACGCGGTATTCGTACTGGTCTTGTTCAATCGGATCAATGTGGAAACGCACGATCATGGCAAACCTCTTTGTCGTAGATGCTGACGCGGAAAATGGTGGAAGGGTGAATCGCTATCAAATTAATAGCTGCTTGCGCCCGTATTTATTGGGCTAGAGGCCGAAATGACCAAGAACACCGTGCCCGGCGGCGCGTCCGCTGGCAAGGCAGGCGTTGAGCAGGTAGCCGCCGGTGGGCGCTTCCCAGTCCAGCATCTCGCCGGCGCAAAACACCGGCTGACTGAGCGCTGCCGGCTTTTGCAGCTGAAGCTGCGCGCCCACCGCCTCAAACAGCACACCGCCGGCGCTGCTGATGGCTTCGTCAATCGGCCTGGCGGCCAGCACCCGCACCGGCAGCGCCTTGATGGCTGCGGCCAGCTGCACCGGGTCGGCAATCGCGTCTTTGCCAAGCACTTCGTAGAGCATGGCAGCCTTGATGCCGTCCAGATTCAAGCGGCTTTTCAGGTGGCTGGAAAGCGAGCGTGAACCGCGCGGGTGCCGCACTTCGACCAGCACCTGTTCGGGCGATTTGTCGGGCAGCAGGTCGAGTAAAAAGGTGGCGCTGCCGTGCGCTGCAATCTCGTCGCGCAGCAGACTGGAGACGGCGTAGACCAGGCTGCCCTCAACCCCGGTGGCGGTGGCGACGAACTCGCCTTTGCGGCTGAAGCTGCGGCCGCGTGAATCGGTAAAACTAATAGCGACCGACTTGAAAGGCTGGCCGGCAAAACGGCTGGAAAAATGCGCAGTCCAGCCGGTGGGCGTTGTCGGGGCCTGGCCTAACAGTTCCTTGAAAAACTCACGCCGGGTTTCGCCAGGCTGGGCGCTTTCGTGCACCTCGCTGCCGGGCCGCGCCGCCACGTCAAAGCCGCAGTTGGACGGCTGCAGCGGCGCCAGCGCCACGCCGCGCGCTGCCAACAGCTGCACCCAGGCGCCGTCAGAACCCAGACGCGACCAGCTGGCGCCGCCCAGCGCCAGCACCACGGCATCAAACGCCACCTCGACTTCGCCCGTCGGGCAGGAAAATTTCAGCGCGCCGTCATCGGCCCAGCCAAGCCAGCGATGGCGCATGGAAAACTGCACCCCCGCGCTGCGCAGGCGCTGCAACCAGGCGCGCAGCAGCGGCGCGGCTTTCATGTCTTTGGGAAAGACGCGACCAGAGCTGCCGACAAAGGTTTCCACGCCCAGCGCCTCAGCCCAGGCGCGCAGCTCGGCGGGACCGAAGGCGGCGATCAGCGGCTGTAGTTGAGCACTGCGCTCGCCGTAACGGCTCATGAAAGCCGGCGCCGCCTCGGAATGGGTAAGGTTGAGCCCACCTTTGCCGGCCAGCAAAAACTTGCGACCGACCGAGGGCATGGTGTCGTAAACCGTGACTGCAAGGGCCGCGCCGGCGCCGGCCAGCACCTCGGCGGCCATCAGGCCGGCGGGGCCGCCACCGATGACGGCTACGCGCAGCGGCTGGTTTGGTTTTGTGGGGGAGAGTGAAGTGTTCAAGGAAATATCCGTCTGCACAGGGCAATAAATGGATGTATGTAGGGGCACTGACCGGGCCGTCGGACGGGCTAGTTCTGCTCTCTTTTTAGTAGCATCTAGCGCCCGTCAGTCATGGGTTACAAGGCTAAATTGCTAGAAAATTGGTTCAAGATCTGCAGCCGGGAAACGCTTGCGGCGCTCTGCCGGTGTAGCGCAATTATTGCAGGGTGACGCCAGCTACCCGGCTTGTCGGCGGCGCTGCTGCGTCACTCCACTCAGGAAAGCTCCACCACCGTTCCCTGCCCCGTCAGAAAGGCGGCTTTCACCGTTGCCCCCGGGTAAATCTGCTGCACCGCTGCCCGGTAGGTTTGCAGTTGCACAAGCAGCGCGGGCTGGCGCTGCGGCGCGCTGGCGGACTTGTAGTCGAGCACCCACCACTGGCCCTCAAAGCCGGCGTCCTTGCGCTGCACCAGCCGGTCCAGCCGCAGCGGCAGGCTTTGGTAGACCAAGTCCACCTCATTGCCCTGCCACGCCAGCGCGTCGGCGTGCCAGGCCCAGGCGCCCTGCCCCACCTGAATGCGCTGCGCCAGCGCGGCCGCCTCGACGGCTTGCGCCGGACTGAGGCGAAACTCGCGCGCCACGGCCGCAATCTGCGGGGGAGCCACGGCGCCGCCCCACTCCAGCAGGCGGTGCATGGCCTTGCCGATGCGGGCGCTGGCGGAGTCTTCGTCTTCAGGCGCGGGGGCTGATGCCTGAGGCGCCATCATTTCAGGCAAGGCGGGCAGTTCCGGCAGATGGAAAACGCTGGCGTCGCGAGGCGCGGCACCGGCCCACGTGGGGGCATCTTCCGGCGACGCCAGCAATTCCAGGGGTGAAGGCAACTCGCCCAGCAGGCCATGCAGGCGCTGCCACCAGCTGTCGGCAGTTGGGCGGTACGGCTCGATCGACGACAACACCAAAGTATGACGGGCGCGCGTCAGGGCCACATACAGCGCATTGAGCTCTTCGCGTTTGCGCGCGGCCTGCTCGGCTGCCAGCGCCTCCCGGGCGCAGGCGGGTGGGCGGCTTTCGCTGACCAGAAAGACAAATTTGCGCGGTTCGCTGGCCTCGCCGGGCCAGTCGATCAGCACGCTCATGCTGTCGGCGTTGCGCTCTACCGTGTCGGTGTCGAGCAGCAGCACGGACTCGGCTTCCAGCCCTTTGGCGCCGTGGATGGTCAGCAGCCGAACGGCGCCGTTGCTCAGCGTGGCCGGCGCCAGCGTACCGCCGGCCTTGAGCGCGCGCACAAAGCCATAGGGCGTGGCGTAGCGCCCACCATCGAGCGCCAGCGCCACGCCGAGCAGCGCGCGCAGATTCGCCAGCACGGCTTGGCGTTGAACAGCAGGCGCGGCGGCGACAAAGCGCGCCAGCACATCGCCGTCGCTATAAATGCTCTGCAGCGCGTCGTGCGGCGGCAAACTGTCCAGCCAGCCCTTCCAGCGCATCAAAACAGCCGCTAGCCCAAGCAGATCGGGCGTAAGCAGCTCTGTTTTTTGTAGCAACTCAAACCACGGCAAGTGTGATTCACGTTGCAGCAGGGCGAGCTGCACCAGGCTGGCATCGCGCAGGCCAAACAGCGGCGAGCGCAGCGCTCTGGCCAGCGACAGGTCATGCTGCGGCGACACCAGCACATCGAGCAGCGCCACCACATCGAGTACCTCGCAGCAATCAATCAGCTCGGTTTTCTCGCCGATCTGCGCCGGAATGTGCAGCGCCCGCAACTCGTCCTGCAGCGGCAGCAAACCGGCGCGTTTGCGCGACAGCACCATGACCTGGGACGGTTTCAGTCCAACCGTCAACTGCTCTGCTATCCACGCGGCAGCCTGGCGTGCTTCGAGCGAGCGCAGCGTTTCTTCCGGTAGTTCGCGCGGCGTGCTCAAGCTGTCGCGCCAGCCGGCAGCCAGCGGCGAAGCGTCAGCAGCGTTGACCCGCGCTATCGGTGGCAAACGAGCGGTTTTTCCGGCCAATGTGGAGGCCGTGCTGTGCTCACGAAAACCGTCGTAGCCGTCACTGTCACGCGCCGCGCCCAGGGCGGCGTTGACCGTGTCAATCACCGCCAGCGCGTTGCGCCGGGTGTGGTCGCAACTGAGCAGGTCGCCACCCAGGCCCTGCACCACAAAGGCCTGCGCGGCGCGAAACACCTGCGGCTCGGCACGCCGAAAGCGGTAAATGCTTTGTTTGGGGTCGCCCACCAAAAACACGCTGGGCGCCGAACCGGCGCCCGAATAGCCGGTCAGCCACGATGACAGCGCCTGCCACTGCAGCGGGTTGGTGTCCTGAAACTCGTCAATCATCAAATGCTTGATGCGCGCGTCAAGCCGCTCCTGCACCCAACCCGACAGGACAGAATCGCTCAGCATGACCAGCGCGGCGCGCTCGACATCGTTCATGTCAACCCAGCCGCGCTCGCGCTTGAGCTGGGTGAACTGGGCGATCACGGTGCGGCTCAGACGCGCCATGCGCTGCTGGTGCGCCCACGCCTCGTGCTGCTGGCAGGCCGCTGCCACTAACAAGACCAGCTCCTGCGCCTGCCGCACGCATTCGATACCGACGATCTTTTCACCAAACTTGCGCGGTGTGCCTTTTTCAGTCAATAGCGCGATGAAAACCGCCGCCATGTCTTGCGCCGTCAAGGCCTGCTCCAGCTCCACGCCCTTGGCCGAAAAAGTCGGCGCGCTGGCGCTGCCCAGTGCCTTGGCGGCGTCCCACAGCGTCTGCTGGTGCGCGGCGATGGCAAACAGAAATTCGTGCGGCGCGGCCAGGCCGGCAAACTCGGGAAACTGCCGGTCAAAAGGCAGCACCGAGGCATCAACCACGCCTTTTTCGTCGGCCAGCATGAACTCGGTTCGCTTGTCCAGCGCGGCCTGCAGCGCCTTGTCGGTCTGAAAGCGGCCATGCGCCTGCACCACGGCTTCAAAGTCGGCCTTCAAGGAAGCATCGGCCAGCAGCGCCGCATAAAAGCGCCGCCACACCAGCGCCCGCGCCGGCGCGTCGTCTTCCAGCAGTTCGTAATTGACCGGCAGGCCGAGCCGCTGCAGCACCGCCACCGGCGCGCTGCGCAGCAAAGCCGCAAACCAGCTGTGAAAGGTGCGAATCTGCACCGAACGCCCGCTGGCCAGCATGGAGCGGTATAAATTTGATAGCTGCTTACGCACGTCCTGATTGGCTTGCGGGCCTATTTGGCTGTTAAGCCCGCGCAGCACCAGCTCGCGCTGCAGCGTGGCATCGTCGGCATGGGCAAAGGTCTTGAGCCATTCGTCGAGCCGTTCGCGCATTTCACCGGCGGCCTTTTTCGTGAAGGTGATGGCCAGGATTTCGTGCGGGCGGACCTGGCTGTCAGCAGCGCCCCCTGCGCCATCGAGCAAGGCGCGCACGATGCGCGACACCAGCATCCAGGTTTTGCCAGCGCCGGCGCAGGCTTCGACCGCCACACTGCGGCGCGGGTCGCAGGCAATCGCGTAAAACGCGTCGGCGGAAACCGGCTCGCCGTTGCATTCGTAGGCTGCAGTCATAGAAAATCTTCGCGGGAAAGGGTGAATAAGCCAACAAATTCAAGCCGCGCAGGCGACGCAGCGACAAGCGCCGTGGCCCCGGTCATGCAAGTTCGAGCCGCGGAACCGGCTTTGCCGGGCCGCAGGCGGGCGGTCCCCTCGGGGGGCAGCACATTACACGAAGTGAAAAGCGTGGGGGTCATCAAGTCCAGAAATCCTTGCGGCAGAGGCCGCGCGCGGCGCAATAGTCACAGGCCTTGCCCTCTCCCAGCGCAGGCAGCGCGGCGCCCCGGGCAATGCGCGCCAGGTCGGTCAGGATGCTGTCGATCAGTTCATCGCGCAGGCCGACGATGTCGGGCTGTTCGTAGCTGCGGGTCGGCTCCTTTTCGCCCAGGTTGACATAAGCGGCGGCCAGCGTGTCGTCCGGCATCAGGGCGGCGTAAAACGCCAGCTGGGTGTCTTCCTGCCCGCTCTTGATGCGCTCGGCCGTGGTGCCGCGCGGCTCGGTCTTGTAGTCGATCAACAGCGTGCGGCCGTCGGCTTCGTGGCCAATGCCGCCGATACGGTCAATGCGGTCCAGCTTGCCGACCAGCGTGAGCTCGCCCAGCGGCATGTCGCGCCAGGTTTCTGCTTGTTGAAAACTCGCGCCACCGGCTTCGTGGCCGGCCAGCCAGCTCAGGTAGCCTTCGCGCACGGCTGGCCAGGCAGCGGCGAAGGGCAGGAATTCGCTGGGGCTCAGTGCCAGTTCTTGCGTCGCCCGCTCGGCTGCTATGTTAATCATAGCTACTCGCGCCCGTGTATCCTGGGCTGGAGCCTCTTTTAATGATTCATGAAAGTGGTGCAGCAGGCTGTGCAGCCAATTGCCAAAGTCGCGCTTGCCCAGCTCGCTTTCCAGCTCTTCGGACTCTTGCAGCTTGAGCTGGCGCAGCGCAAAAAATCGGTAGGGGCAGCGCCGCAGATCTTCATAGGCGCTGGCCGACAGCTTGGCCACGGGTAAGGCCTCGCCGGTGGGCATGGGATGCGGCGTCGGCTTGGCAGCGACGACGCGCAGGCTGCGCGGGTCGGCCGCCAGGGCGGGGCCGTGCGCCAGCAGCAGTTCCTGCACAAAACCGCTGGGAATCAGCTGCTCGCCCGCCTCGCTGCAGCGCCACAGCAAGTCGACATGCGGCAATTGCAGCGCGGAATGCAGCGCGTATTGCCAGGCCTGGCGCGCTGCGCGACTCAGTTCGTCGCGCGAAGGCAGGCCCAGCAAAGCGCGCTGGCTCGGCGTCCACATGCCGGCGGGCTCTGGCGACACCGGCATGCGAATTTCATCGCAGCCGGGCAGCACCACGGCCTGCATGGGCCGGCCCAGCAATTGCGCCAGCGGCAGTATCACCACCTGCTCGGCCTGGGGATGGGCGGGCGAGAATTTGCCGGCTTCCAGAGTCTGGTTGATCCAGCTGGTGAAGTCCTGGAACTTCATCGGCGGTGGCGCTGGCTGCGACGAGGCTTCGAATTCAGCCTCGGCGCCCTCGTGCAGGCGCAGCACGTCGAGCACGGTCTGGCCGGCATCATCGATCGCCAGCGCGTCCCACTGCCCGGCTGACTGCAGGGCAGCGCGCAGACTGCGCAGCCACGCCGTCAGCTGGCGCGTGCGGCCAAAGGTTTCGCGCAAGGCGTTGACCTGCAGCGCCAGCGGCTGGGTGGCGGCAAAATGAGTTGAGGGCGTAGCCGGCAGGTCGCGCCAGGCGCGCACACCGGCTTTGCGCAGTTCGGTCTCGGCTGCAGTCACGGCCGCTGCGCCAAACGCCGGGGCGTTTTTAAGCCAGTTCAGCACGGCGTCGGTTGGGGCATCCCAGGGCATGGCGCGCAGCAGGCTCATCAGGCTGGCCGCTGCGCGCGTGGTGGAGAGCTTCCAGCCGGTTTCGTCGCGCATGGCAATGCCACGCCTTTGCAGCATGGCGCCGACGCGGCGCGTTAGCAGGCGGTCCTGGGCGATCAATGCAACCGGGCTGCGCCCTTGCGCCAAATGCGCCAGCACGCAAGCGGCTGCCTGCTCGGCCTCGTCTTCTGCGTCGAGTGCGGCGTGCAGTGCGGGCAACGCAGCCAACCCTGAATCGGGCAAGTCCAGTTCAGGGCAAAGGGCAATGGAAATAGCTCGATCACCAAAATGCGCTTTGAGCGCCTCGCTCAGCGGCTCGGCCTGAAAGCCTTCCAGCACCACAAACAGCGCCGGCTGCGCCTGAAAAAGCCGGTCAGACGGATAGCCAGACGCTGCCGCCCAGGCCAGCGCAATGCGGCCCACCGCGCCCTCCAGCGCCAGCACGGGGGAGTCGAGCCCCGCGCCCAGCGAAGCGGCGAGTCCCTCGCTCCAGCTCGGGCGTTCAGACGGCAGCACCGCGGCAGCGACCCGAGCCAGACTCCAGGCGGCATCGACCAAGCGCCCGGCCAGCACGTCTTGTTGGCTTGCCAGTCCGGCCCGCCCAAGCAGCGAAGCGGCCGTCAGCATGTCAACTGCCACGTCCATGCGCAGATCGTCGCCAGAGGGCGTAAACAGCCCGAGCGTGCCGCCCAGACTGCTGGCCCAGTTCATGGTGGTCTCAAAGCGCGGAACAAAAAATGTCTCACCCGCCTGTGCGGCCCAAGCCTGGCGCGCCTGCTGTATCAGTTGTGCATAGGGCAGAACCACCACGGCCTCGGCTGGGTGCACCTGGCGCGCCTGCAGGGCCAGGGCCAGTTGGGCCATCGCCTGCTGCCAGCAGCGGGCTGGCAGGGGTACGGTCGTGGGATTGGGAGGATTGGCAAGAAGCATAAAAAAGGGCTTGTGCGTAGCAGTGACAAAAGGCTTGACACGGGAATTGGGAGTATCACTATGACAGCGATAGGCCTTGTCCCGCCGCCCCGGTCGCTTGCTTTCTGACACAATGACCGCAACTTTAGCCTTATCCGTAACCAGACCCAAGGAGCCGCCATGGCAAGCGAACTGATCAAACATACCACCGATGCCACCTTTGAAGCCGATGTGCTGAAAGCCGCAACGCCCGTGCTGGTCGACTACTGGGCTGAGTGGTGCGGTCCCTGCAAGATGATCGCCCCGATTCTTGACGAAGTGGCCAGCAGCTACGACGGCAAGCTGCAGATCGCCAAAATGAATGTGGACGAAAACCGCGAGATTCCCGCCAAATTCGGGATTCGCGGCATTCCTACCCTGATGCTGTTCAAGGATGGCCAACTGGCCGCCACCAAGGTGGGCGCCATGAGCAAGTCCCAGTTGACGGCCTTCATCGACCAGCAACTGGTCTGAGCGTTTTCTTAAAGGAAGGGCAGCCTGGCCCTTCCTGCTTTCGTCGCGGTGCTCCGGGCAGCCATCAGGCACATCAAATACTCCAGATTCCTCGCCTTCTTTTCCTGTCATAATCGCTTTTATTCGCCAGTCAGCTTCTGAAGGCTGGTTCGAGTACTCGGTTTGTAAGCCATCGTTCTTTGCGGCTTCTTTTCAAACCTCCCCCGTCTTTTTTTCAGTGAACTCCGTCAGGAGTAATTCCATGCACTTAAACGAACTCAAGGCACTGCATGTGTCTGAAGTCCTCAAGCAGGCCGAAGCTCTCGAGATTGAAAACGTGGGCCGCATGCGCAAGCAGGAATTGATGTTTGCCATCATCAAGAAGCGCTCGAAAACGGGAGAAACCATTGTGGCCGACGGCGTGCTAGAAGTGCTGCCCGACGGTTTTGGTTTTCTGCGGGCGCCCGATTCCAGCTACACCGCCAGCACCGACGACATCTACATCAGCCCGAGCCAGATCCGCCGTTTTAACCTGCACACCGGCGACATGATTGAAGGCGAGGTGCGCACCCCCAAAGACGGCGAGCGCTACTTTGCCCTGAACAAGCTCGACAAGGTTAACGACGGGCTGCCCGAAGACAACAAACACAAGGTCATGTTCGAGAACCTGACGCCGCTCTTCCCGCGCGAGCAGTTCAAGCTCGAACGCGACATCAAGGGCGAAGAGAACCTGACCAGCCGCATCATCGACATTGTCGCGCCCATCGGCAAAGGCCAGCGCGCCCTGCTGGTGGCGCCGCCCAAATCTGGCAAGACCGTGATGATGCAAAACATCGCCCACGCCATCACCGCCAACTACCCCGAAGTGGTGATGATGGTGTTGCTGGTCGACGAGCGCCCTGAAGAGGTCACCGAGATGCAGCGCAGCGTGCGCGGCGAGGTGATTTCATCGACGTTTGACGAACCCGCCGCGCGTCACGTGCATGTGGCTGAAATGGTGATCGAGCGCGCCAAGCGCCTGGTCGAGCTCGGCAAGGACGTTGTCATCTTGCTGGATTCCATCACCCGCCTAGCGAGAGCCTACAACAACGTGCTGCCCTCCTCCGGCAAGGTACTGACCGGCGGCGTCGATGCCAACGCGCTGCAGCGGCCCAAGCGATTTTTCGGTGCAGCCCGCAATATCGAGGAAGGCGGTAGCCTGACCATCATAGGCACCGCGCTGGTCGACACCGGCAGCCGCATGGACGAGGTGATCTTTGAGGAATTCAAGGGCACCGGCAACTGCGAAATCCATCTGGATCGCCGCCTGTACGAAAAACGCGTGTTCCCGGCGATTCACCTCAACCGCAGTGGCACGCGCAAGGAAGAGTTGCTGCTGGCGCCAGAAATTCTGCAGAAATCGCGCATCTTGCGTCAATTTATGTACAACATGGATGAAATCGAATCGATGGAACTCATGCTGAAAAACATGAAAGCGACCAAAAACAACCACGAATTTTTCGACATGATGCGTCGGGGCGGCTAGATCGCCCCCACGCTTGTCGCTTCGCGTACTGCGCTACCCCACGAAGGGGCTGGCCTTGCTTGGGGCGGCCCGGCGCTGCGGCCGCGATTGCTTCTTGCATTAAATCTGGACCAATATTGCGGCAGTCTGAACTGACTGATTTAATGCGATAATCATGGGCTTCATGGAAAGTGCCTGGAACTGGTTCGGGTGGCTACCAAAACAATGAAAAAGGAAAAGATCATGAAAGAAGGCATTCACCCCAACTACCGCGAAGTTTGTTTCGTGGACTTGTCCAACAACTTCAAGTTTGTGACCCGTTCCTGCGTGAACACCAAAGAAATGGTGAAAATGGATGACGGTCGCGAGTTGCCTTTGTACAAGCTCGACACCTCCAGCGAATCGCACCCTTTCTATACCGGCACGCAAAAATCCGTGGACAACATGGGCGGCCGCGTTGAGAGATTCCGCAATCGTTTCGGCAAGACCACCGCCAAAGACGCAGTGCCAGCAGCAGAAGCTCCCGCAGCCGAAGCTGCCCAGTAAGCGGCGAAAACCGCTTTCGACAGCCTGCAAGAAGCAGCCTGAATTTCAGGCTGCTTTTTTTTGGCAAAAATTACTGTCTCGCGCTGCATCAGCGCTGTCACAGTTGCCTTGAAACAGCCGCTCCGGCAGACTTGGACTCTTTCCTGATAAGCCCGCCGTTTTGAACAAGCCCTCCCCCGCCCTTATTGCCCAATCGGCCGTCCGCCGCTTGCCGCGGCTTGCCTTGCTGCTGTTTTGCGCGGCTTACGTGTTGCCCGGCTTTTTGGGGCGCGGCCCCTGGAAGAACGAGGACATTGCGTCGTTTGGCGTCATGCGCGCGCTCACCTCCTCTGCCGCCAACTGGCTGCAACCCCAGCTGCTGGGTCAGGTCAACGGATTCGAAGCCCTGGTGCCCTACTGGCTGGGCGCCATCGCCATCAAAGGACTGCCTTTTCTGGACCAGGCGCTGGCCGTGCGCATTCCCTTTATCCTGCTGCTGATCCTGACGCTGCTCGCCACCTGGTACGCCGTTTACTATCTGGCGCGCAGCCCGCAAGCCCAGCCGGTGGCCTTTGCCTTTGGCGGCGAAGCCGGCCCGGTGGACTACGCCCGGGCGATTGCCGATGCCGGTTTGCTGGCACTCATCGCCAGTCTGGGTCTGGCCCAGTTTTCGCACGAAACCACCCCGGCGTTGGCGCAACTGGGCTTTACAGCGCTAACTTTTTACGCGATGGCGGCCAGCCCCTTCCGCCGCGCTACCCAATTTCTGGGCCCGGCGCTGGGCCTGCTGGCAGGTCTGGTCGGGCTGGCCTTGAGCGGCGCGCCGACGCTGGCTTTGCTGCTGGGTGTTGGCGGCGTGCTGGTGGAGCGCAGTCACATGCGCTGGGGCGGCAACCCGCTCGACGCAGCAGCTAAGCGGCAGTCCTGGCACTGGATAGTGCTGATTGCTTGCGTCACGCTGCTGGTCGGCCTGCTGAGCTTCAAGCTGCATTTGTGGCGCTGGCGAATTCACCTGCCTGGCGCCGACGATGTGTCGGCCTGGAACGACTGGCGCAACCTGGGGCGGTTGCTGCTGTGGTTTACCTGGCCGGCATGGCCGCTGGCCATGTGGACGCTCTGGCGCTGGCGCCGGCAACTGGCCAGCCGTCATGTGGCGCTGCCGCTTTGGTTTGCCGGCATGGCCGTGGCTGCCGCGCTGACCACCGAAGCATCTGACCGCAGCTTGCTGCTAAGTTTGCCGCCGCTGGCTGCGCTGGCCGCCTTTGCCTTGCCGACACTCAAACGCAGCATGGCCTCGCTGATTGACTGGTTCACGCTGCTGTTTTTCACGGGCTGTGCAATCATCATATGGGTGGTCTGGATTGCGATGCAAACCGGCGTACCCCGGCAACCCGCAGCCAATGTCGCCAAGCTGGCACCGGGCTTTGAACCAAGTTTTTCATGGATCGCCTTTCTGGCGGCAGTCGCGGCCACACTGGCATGGACATGGCTGGTGAAATGGCGGGCGGGTGCGCAGCGCGCCGCTATCTGGAAATCCTTGGTGCTGCCCGCTGGTGGCGCCACCTTGTGCTGGCTGCTGCTGATGACGCTGTGGCTGCCCCTGCTCGACTATGCGCGCAGCCTGGCGCCGCTGTCGCGCCAAGTGGCAAGCCTGGTTGATCAAACTTCCTGCGTCGAGATCTACGGTCTGGACAGCGCCCAGGCTGCGGCGCTGCAGTACCACGGCCGGCTCGAATTGCGCCAAGCCAGTGCTAAAGCAAGCTGCCCTTATTTGATTGTGGATGTCAATGCACAAGCCACCCTGAGCAGTACCGTCACGCTGCCAGAATGGGCTTTTCAGGCTACCGTGCGCCGGCCCACTGATAAAAACGAAAATCTCCTGCTATTTAGGCGTGTGAGCGTCGACAGCCCGGCCAAGATACCTAGGCAAGCAAGCAAACAACCCCCAGCGTGAGCGAATTCAAATAATCATCCAGTTTGCGTGCGGGCAACGCTGCTTGGGGTCAGCATACCGCGCTTGTTAAAACCGCTTGCGCAACAATATCACCATGCCCACACTAACCTTACGCAACACCAAGCTTGAAGATATCGACGCCCTGGTGCGCCTGCAGCGCGAGGTTTATCCGAATATTCCGGCCTGGCAAAACGACCGCGTCGCACACCAGATTGAGCTGTTCCCTGAGGGCCAGTTGGCCGCCTTTTACGATAACCGGCTGGTAGGCTGCGCCAGCTCCCTGGTAATCAAATGGGATGAGTGGGCCGAGGCGCACACCTGGAACGAGATCACTGCGGCAGGAACCTTCGACACCCACGACCCGAACGGTTATACGCTGTATGGCGCAGAGGTGTTCGTTTCGCCTCGCTTGCGCGGCCAGCGGCTGGGCCATGCCCTCTACGCAGCGCGGCGGCAAGTGTGCAAGGCCTTGAATCTGCGCCGCGTCATTGCCTGCGGCAGGCTGCCGGGCTACCACACGGTAGCAGACCAGATGTCAGTGGAGCTTTACGCGCGCAAGGTGCTGTGGGGGGACATTACCGATCCGGTGCTGAGCTTTCAGCTGCGCGAAGGCTTCAGGTACTGTGGCATCATGAAAAATTACCTGGCCGATGATCTTCAATCGCATGGCAATGCCGCCCTGATCGTCTGGCTCAATCCGGACTACGATGCGTCGAGACCAACGGCGCTGGGCCTGGCGCACGATGCCGCAAAGGAGATGTCAACATGACCAGCAGCCCCCCATCCAGCGTTCACGAGCCGAAACCAATCACCGTACGCATCGCGGCAGTGCAATATCTGCTGCGCTCCATCCACGACTGGAACGGCTTTGAAAACCAGGTGCGCTTCGTGATGAAGGCTGCCGGAGACTACAAACCGCAATTCGTTCTGTTGCCCGAGATATTCACGACCCAGTTGCTTTCCTTCATGGATACCAGCGATTTACGCCAGGCCGTGCGCAACATGAATGACTACACCGCCCGCTACATAGAGCTGTTCAGGGAACTCGCTGCGCAGTGGAAGGTGCATGTAGTAGGCGGCAGCCACCCCACCATACGCGACGGCCAACTGCTCAATACGGCCTACCTGTTCACGCCCGAGGGCAAAGTGTTCAGCCAAGACAAGATTCATCTGACGCGCTGGGAGAAGGAAAAATGGAAGGGTGATCCGGGCCATCATTTGCGGGTATTTGACACGCCGCATGGCCGAATTGCCATTCTGATCTGCTATGACATTGAGTTCCCCGAGCTCAGCCGCAAAGTCTGCGAAATGGGCGCCGACATCATCTTCGTTCCCTCGTGTACCGATGATCGCCAGGGATTTCTGCGCGTACGCTATTGCTGCCATGCCCGGGCGATTGAAAATCAGGTTTATGTTGCAGTCACCGGAACCGTAGGCAACCTCCCGGTTGAGGGACTAGGTCTGCACTATGGCCAGGCGGCCATCATCACGCCGTCAGACTTTCCTTTTGCACGCGACGGCATTGCTGCCGAGGGCGTGCCCAATATGGAGCAGATCGTGATTGCCGACGTGGACCTTGGCAAGCTGGTCATGAACCGCGTCAATGGCACCACCATCCCGCTGTATGACAAACGGGTCGATGTCTACGACAACGAAGTGGAAATCGTGTCGACAGTGTGATGCTGCTGCTGGCAAAGGCGTGTGCGTGCCGCCGGAAAGACGATTGAAAAACATGAGCCTTGCCCTGGCCGGCTCGCAATGCGCAGTTCGGCGCCGTGGCGTTGCGCCACATGCTTCGCAATGGCCAAACCCAATCCCGTTCCACCGGTTTCGCGGGAGCGGCTACGGTCAACCCGGTAAAACCGTTCGGTCAGGCGCGGCAAGTGTTCGGCTGCAATACCCGGCCCGGTGTCCTTGACCTGGAATTCGCCGCGCCCATCGTCAAGCAGCGCCCAGCGCACCTGAACCTGTCCGAGTTCGGGCGTGTAACGCACCGCGTTGCTCACCAGGTTGGACATGGCACTGTAGAGCTCGGTTTGTATCCCCGCAATTTCGCAAGCCAGTCCGGACTCAAACGCCAGTTGCTGCCCGCGCGGCACAAGCACCGACGACAAGGCCCTCGCCTCCTGCTCACACTGGGCAAACAGCGCGCTGGTCGACACCCAGTCATTGGCGCCCGGAATCGGACCGCCCTCCAGTCGAGATAAGGTCAGCAAGTCGCTTACCAGGGTTTGCATGCGCTGGGACTGCTGTGCCATCAATGCCAGATAGCGGGTGCGTTCGGCCTCCTTCAGAGGCAGTGTCTGCAAGGTTTCGATGAAGCCGGACAACACCGTCAGCGGCGTGCGAATTTCATGGGACACGTTAGCCACAAAATCCCTGCGCATGGCTTCTGCCTGCGCAACGGCAGTGATGTCGCGCGATAGCAGCAGCTTGCGCCCTTTGCCGTAGGCGTGCACATGCACCGATAGTTTGACGGGTCGTGCCGGCGAACTGAAGCTGCCGGGAATGACGACCTCGCCCGAGAAATTGCCATGAGCCATGTACGCATTGAAAGCTGGCTCGCGCACCAGATTGGCGATGTGCTGAAGCACATCGCGTTTGGCATCAAACCCGAAATGCTGCGTCGCGGTCTGGTTGCACCACTCGATGCGCCCTTGCGCGTCGAGTAGCACCACACCGCTGGGAGAGGCCTGCATGGCGGACAGGAACTCGTCAAGGCGGGCTTGGCTGTCCAGGTATTGCTGATCGCGGTTTTTCAGCAATCTGCGGGTTCGGTCTGCAAATTCGCCCCAGACACCGGGTAGACGGGGCAAGGCGGCAGCCATGACGGCGGGCGTTTCGTTGCTTTGCTCGGTACGCAGCCAGTTAAGGAGCCGCGCCAAGTAAAGGCTGTCAAGCAGCAGCCAGACGAAAGCTCCCAGCAACAGCCCCGGCCCGAGGCCATCTGTCGCTGCTGCCCACCAGCCCAAGCCGGCACCGGTCAAAGTACAGGCCGTAAAAATGACCCACCGATTGATCATCTCGCTGATTGTGCTGAGTCAGAGGCGATGGGCGGACGGCTGGCGGATACTGCGGTCAGCCGGTAACCTGCACCTCGAACGGTTTCCACCATAGTGCCGGCTGCGCCCAGGGCCTCCCGCAAACGCTTGACGTGAACGTCGACCGTACGCTCTTCGATGAATACGTGGTCGCCCCAAACTTTGTCAAGCAAAGTACTGCGGCTATGTACACGTTCAGCATGTTTCATCAGGTAATGCAACAGCTTAAACTCCGTGGGGCCAAGCTTGAGGGCCTGCTGCTGGTATGAAATACGGTGCGTTGCGGCATCCAGTACCAGCGCACCCACGGTGACGCAGTCGCTGACCGACTCGGGCGCACGCCGACGCAGGACCGCACGGATCCGGGCCAGCAGCTCCTGGGTGGAAAACGGTTTGGTGATGTAGTCATCGGCGCCAGCATCCAGCCCGGCCACCTTGTCCGGCTCATCTCCCCTGGCCGTCAACATGATGATGGGAATGCTCTTGGTGCGCGCCTGCTTGCGCCACTGGCGCGCCAGCGCCACGCCACTTTGTCCCGGCAGCATCCAGTCCAGCAAAATGGCATCTGGCAGCGCGGCGTCCAGTTCCCGCTGGGCGGTCACGCTGTCATACGCCACCACAGGAACAAAGCCGCCATGCCGCAAGTTAACGGCAATCAGTTCGGCAATGGCAGGCTCATCTTCAACAATCAATACACGTGGCAAATGTTTCATCGAGCAATTACTTTATGGCAGACTCGATCTGCGCCATCGGACTGTGTCTGACGTCCGCACCCTTGACGATGTAAATGATGCACTCCGCAATATTCTTGGCATGGTCACCCACGCGCTCAATCGCCTTGGCCACAAAAAGAAGATTCAGGCTGGCTGAAATCGTGCGCGGATCTTCCATCATGTAGGTGATGAGCTTGCGTACAAAACCGTCGAACTCCTGGTCGATCTGGTCGTCTTCCTTCAAAATGGATACCGCTACACCGGTATCCAGCCGCGCAAACGCATCCAGCGCTTTGCGCAGTAGCCCTGATGCCAGTTCCGCTGCGACGTTCAGCTCGGATGCAGGCAAAGCGCGGGCAGAACCGCTTTCTATGATTGACTTGACCATGCGCGCGATTTTTTCGGCTTCATCGCCGGCACGCTCCAGATTAGCAGTGGTTTTTGCGATGGCGATCAGCAGGCGCAAATCACGGGCTGTGGGCTGGCGCCGCGCAATGATGGAAGACAACTCGCGGTCGATGTCGATTTCCATGGCATTGACGCGCGCCTCAGTCTCGATGACCTGGCTGGCGTCCGCTGCACTGAATTGCGAAAGCGCATAGATGGCCAGACGGATCTGCGACTCCACCAAGCCGCCCAACTCCATCACGCGCGAAGAAACGGCGTTGAGTTCGCTGTCAAACTGCGTCGATAAATGTTTATCAGGCATGTCTTTTCTCCGTCCCTGTCAGCCAAATCGGCCGGTAATATAGTCTTCAGTCTCTTTACGCCTGGGCTTGAAGAAGAGGTCTTCGGTGGCGCCGAATTCAACCAGATCACCCAGGTACATATAAGCCGTGTAGTCGCTGCAGCGGGCGGCCTGCTGCATGTTGTGCGTCACGATGACCACCGTGTAGTCGCTTTTCAGTTCGGCAATGAGTTCTTCTATCTTGGCCGTGGAAATCGGATCGAGTGCCGAACAGGGTTCGTCCAGCAGCAACACTTCCGGCTTGATGGCAATGCCACGGGCAATGCACAGCCGTTGCTGCTGACCACCCGACAGGCTGGAGCCGCTCTGGTTCAACTTGTCTTTGACCTCAGTCCAGATAGCAGCTTTGCGCAGCGCCCATTCGACGCGATCCTCCATCTCCGAAGCATTCAGGCTTTCGAACAACTTGACGCCGAAGGCCACGTTGTCGTAAATCGACATGGGAAACGGCGTGGGCTTCTGAAAAACCATGCCCACTTTGGAGCGAATCAGCGCCACGTCTTTTTTGGACGTCAGCAGGTTTTCGCCGTCGAAAATTATTTCGCCTTCCGCACGCTGCTCCGGGTAGAGCGCGTACATGCGGTTAAAAACACGCAGCAAGGTGGATTTGCCGCAGCCTGACGGTCCAATGAATGCCGTGACCTTTTTCTCGGGAATCTCCAGATTGATGGCTTTGAGCGCGTGAAACTTCCCGTAATAAAAATCGAGATTCTTGACCGATATTTTGGATTTCTCGGCGGCTGCGGTAGTGGTTTGCATCTTGAACCTTATCTTGTCGATGGGTACTGATCCGCGATCAGTGTTTGTTGCGCGTCAACACGCGCGCCAGAATGTTAAGACCAAGTACCGCCAACGTGATCAGGAACACACCCGCCCAGGCCAACTGCTGCCAGTTCTCGTAGGGGCTCATGGCAAATTTGAAGATGATCACGGGCAAGCTGGCCATGGGCTGGCTCAAGTCCGAGGTCCAAAACTGGTTGCTAAGTGCCGTAAACAGCAGCGGAGCGGTCTCGCCAGCAATGCGCGCCACGGCAAGCAAGATGCCTGTCACCACGCCCGAGCGTGCGGCCTTGAGCGTGATGCTGGTAATCACCTTCCACTTGGGCGCCCCCAAGGCATATGCCGCCTCGCGCAGACCCGCAGGAATCAGCTGTAACATGTTTTCGGTGGTGCGGATCACCACGGGTATAACGATCAACGCAAGTGCCAGCACACCGGCCCAACCAGAAAATGAATTAAAACGGCTCACAACCACAGCGTATACAAATAGGCCAATCACGATGGATGGCGCGGACAGCAAGATATCGTTGACGAAACGCGTTAACGAAGCCAGCGCGCCCTTGGTGTTGTACTCAGCCAGGTAAATGCCGGCCATGATGCCAATCGGCGTGCCCACAAAAGTGGCCAGCATCACCATCAAAAAAGACCCATACAGCGCGTTCGCCAGCCCCCCGGTTTCATTGGGCGGAGGCGTCATCTGGGTGAACGTCGCCCATACGATGCCGCCGATACCCAGCCGCACGGTTTCCCACAGTATCCAGAACAGCCAGAACAACCCGAAGGACATGGCAGCCAGGGACAGAAAAAGTGCCAGCTGGTTGACCCTTTTTCGGCGGGCGAACTTCACCAGGCGCGCATCCGGCATGCTGGCGCTCATGTCTTGCTTCCTTCATTTTTTCTCAGTTGAGCCAGCAGCAGTTTGGACAATGACAACACCACAAAGGTAATAAAGAACAGCACCAGACCCAGGTAGATCAGCGCCGCCTGATGCAGGCCCTCGCCGGCCTCGGCGAACTCGTTGGCCAATGCAGAAGTAATGCTGTTGGCCGCCTGAAACAGGCTCAGGGAATCGAGTTGGTTGAAGTTGCCAATGACGAAGGTAACCGCCATGGTTTCGCCGATGGCACGACCCAGTCCGAGCATGATGCCGCCCACCACACCGGCCTTGGTGTAGGGAAGCACCACTTTGGAAACCACTTCCCAGGTGGTGGATCCCAAGCCGTAAGCCGACTCCTTGAGCAGCACAGGCGTCACATCAAACACGTCGCGCATCACCGAGGCAATAAACGGGATGATCATGATGGCAAGAATGATGCCCGCCGACAATATGCCAATACCGACCGGCGGCCCTGAAACCAGGGCACCGAGGTAAGGGGTGTCGGCAAACAGGTTTTGCAGGGGCTGCTGAACATAGGAAGCGAGAATCGGACCAAACACCATCAGACCCCACATGCCATAGACGATGGAGGGTACAGCGGCCAGCAGTTCAATGGCAGTTCCCAGCGGTCTTTTGAGCCAGGCCGGCGATAGCTCGGTTAAAAACAGCGCGATGCCAAAGCTGACGGGCACTGCGATCACCACGGCGATAAAAGACGTCGCGATGGTGCCGTAAATCATCACCAGCCCGCCGTATTCGTTCTTGACCGGATCCCACACGCTGTTAGTCAAAAAGCCGAGCCCGTACTCGGTGATGGCCGGCCATGCGCCTACAACGAGTGAGGCCAGAATGCCAAACAACAGACCCATCGTCAGCAGCGCCGCAGCCAGTGCCGCCCAACCAAAAACCCGGTCAGCCAGAGGGCTTCGGCGTACCGTATTTTTGGGAGGGGGGTTTGTCAGGTCGCGTCCGGTCACTTTTCCCGGGGAGTCAAAAGCGTCCCGGCTGACCGGAATTGTAGAGGACACGATAAAAATCCCTAAGGTTTGTTGCTGAAACGCGAAGCCTGCTTACTTGTAAGCGACCGCTTTTCCCGAGGTATCCTTGATCTCGCCCCAGGCTTTCTCGACGATGGTCTTGACGCCGTCGGGCATGGGCACATAGTCCAGGCTGTCTGCGGTCTTGTCGCCATTTTTATAGGCCCACTCAAAGAACTTGAGCGATGCAGCGGCCTGCGCGGGTTTGTCTTGCGACTTGTGCATCATGATGAAGGTTGCGCCCGTGATTGGCCACGCATCCTTGCCGGACTGCTCGGTCAGAATCTGGTAGAAGCTCTTGGACCACTCAGCGCCGGCAGCGGCCGCCTTGAAGGCCGTGTCGTCAGGCGACACAAAATTGCCGGCAGCGTTTTTCATCTGGGCAAAAGTCAGCTTGTTCTGCTTGACGTAGGAATATTCAACAAAACCAATCGAGTTGGGCAGGCGGCCGACAAACGCAGCCACGCCTTCATTACCCTTGCCACCCGCACCAACGGGCCAATTCACGGCCGTGCCTTCGCCGACCTTGGACTTCCACTCGGCATTGACCTTGCTCAGGTAGTTGGTGAAAATAAAGCTGGTACCGGATCCGTCCGCGCGACGAACTGGCGCAATGGCCACATCAGGCAATGGCAGCGATGGATTCAGGGCTTTGATGGCGGAATCGCTCCATTTGGTGATCTTACCCAGATAGATATCACCCAGCACCTGACCATTCAGCTTGAGCTGGCCGGGGGCAATGCCCTTGATATTGACAACGGGCACCACGCCACCGATCACCGTCGGAAACTGCACCAAGCCCTTCTTGGTGAGCTCGTCATCTTTCAGCGGCATGTCGGACGCGCCGAAATCCACCGTTTTGGCTTCAATCTGACGCATGCCGGCGCCAGAGCCTACGGACTGATAGTTGATCCTGACGTTAGTCGCCTTGTTGTAGTCAGAAGCCCATTTGGAATAAAGCGGTGCGGGGAAACTAGCGCCTGCGCCGGTGACGTCCTGGGCAGACGACAGAGTCGCAAACGACATAACAGCAACACCCGTCACAGCAGTGATGGAAGCTTTGAAATACAAGTTCATCGGGACACCTTTTGGGTTGGTAGGAAAGATGCTTGAACTGTAGGAAGCTTATGTGACAAAGATGTGACAAACCGCCGTTCTATCGCCTATTCAAGCAGTGCCCCAAAAAAAAACATGTCACAGAACCTTCAAATTTCTGTCACTAATCTGTCATTAATTCCTCCTACGCTTGGCGCTGTCTTAACTCGGAGAAACTCCATGCCAAACCGCCGTATTCTGTCCATCACCGCAGCTGTGCTTGCCGCCATCGCCTTCACGGGCTGCGCGACACAAACCAGCCCGGTGTCGGTAGCCGACACTATCGCTGCCAAGCCGCAACTAAGCACGCTTAACGGGCTGGTAGCCAAAACCGGGCTCACAGACACACTCAAAGGCACGGGGCCCTTCACGGTCTTTGCGCCCAGCAACGAAGCCTTCTCCAAGGTCCCGGCAAAAACGATGGACGATCTCGCCAAGGATCCGGCCAAACTCAAGGCAGTTTTGACTTACCACGTGGTTCCCGGCAAGGTCATGGCTGCCGATGTCAAAAACGGCAACAGCAAAACAGTCAACGGCGCCAACCTAGCACTCTCCAAAGCTGGCGACTTCGTCACCGTTGAAGATGCGATGGTGCAAACGGCCGACATTTCCGCGACCAACGGCGTTGTCCATATTGTTGACAGCGTTCTGATTCCTCCAGCTGCGCGCTAATGGAATGCCGGACAGTAATAGCCGGCCGAAATTCCTAAAAAGTTACAATATAAGGCTGCAGCCCAATAAGTACGAGTGCTAACAGCTATGAATTTAATAGCAGACAAAACAAAGCGGCGGGCGCTGCCCCGCTGACCAATCCAGACATGCCATTCCAAAAACCAGTTCTCAATCGTCGCCAGATGCTGCAGCGCGCCAGCGCGCTGACGGCGGCAGCCGCCACGCCAGGCTGGGCGCAGCCGGGCAAAGCGGTCGCCGCAACACGCAGCATTGTCGTTGCGCAAATCGTTGACTTTTCGCCGGCGCAGCAGGACGTGTCCAAGGACTTCCTGATCGGCTCGCGTGCCGCCTGGCAGGAGATTAACTTGCGCGGGGGGATTGGCGGCAAGCCAGTGCAACATCTGGCGCTCGAAACCGATGGCACGCCTGCCAGCCTGGGTGCTGCGCTGGCCTCGGTCAGGGACAATCCGGCGTGCGTGGTCCTGTCCGGCAGCGCCGGCGACCAGATCGCCAGCCAGGTCGCCGCCTTGTCGCGTCAGGGAAATCTGAACATCGCCCACGTTGCACCCTGGCTGCAAAACTCAAACCTAGAAATAGACGACAAGACCTTTCCGATTTTTGCTGCGCGTCAGGAACAGATCGCCTATGCGCTGAAAACGCTGTCCGTCATGGGTTTGAAGGATCTGGGCGCGGTTTACGGCACCGCGCAGGACTACAGCGCCTACCACGGCGAGCTTGAACGCATTGCCAGCGGCATGCAACTCAAACTGCAATCGTTCCAAAGTACCGGTGATGCGCGAGCACTCGGCCAGAAGCTGACGTCGGGCACCCCGGCAATACTGATTTTTGTCGGTGGAACGCCGGAACTTGCCGGATTCACCCAGGGGCTGGAAAAGCAGGCACGCCAGCGTTACATCGTGGCACTCGCCGACGTTAACCTGCAATCCTTGCTGCAAATGGGCGCTGCCCGCCACACGCCTGTAATTGCGACCCAGCCGGTGCCGCTCGTCAATGCGCGCATGCCCATAGTCCGAAGCTACCGAGAAACGCTGGGGCGCTTGTTTGATGAGCCGCCCACCCCATTAAGCCTGGCTGGTTTCATTGCCGCACGCTACACCTACGAGGTGCTCAATGACGTGGTGGGCCCGCTGACACGCCAGAGCGCACTGACGGCCTTTCAGCAGCGCAGCAGCCTCGACCTGGGCGGTTTTCGAATCAGCTTCAACCCCCAGCGCCGAAGCAACGCCTATGTCACGCAAAGCATGATGACGCTGGACGGCCGTCTAATAGGTTAGGGTTAGGCGGCTAAAACGATGAAACGGGTGTCGCGTGAATGCTATGCTGAGCGCGAGAAAAGAAACCCAGACATGCAAAACGGAACGCTGCTTGCCGCTGTGGATCTAGGATCCAACAGCTTTCGCCTAGAAATTGGCCGCTTTGAACACGGTCGTATCCACCGCACCGAATACCTTAAGGAAACGGTGCGCCAGGGCAGCGGACTCGACGCAGACCGCAACCTGACGGCCGAAGCGATGCAGCGCGGCTGGGACTGCCTGGCCCGCTTTGGCGAGCGGCTGGCCGGCTTCAAACGAGCGCAGATCCGGGCGGTAGCCACCCAAACCTTGCGCGAAGCACGCAACCGGGAAGAATTTTTAAAGCCTGCCTGCAAGATCCTCGGATTTCCCATTGACGTAATCTCGGGCCGGGAAGAAGCCCGGCTGATCTACCAGGGCGTGGCGCGCCTGCTACCGCAGTCAGACCAGCGCCGGCTGGTGGTGGACATAGGCGGTCGCTCAACCGAAATGGTCGTAGGCAAGGGCCTGGAAGCACATGCCATGGAGTCCTATCGGGTCGGTAGCGTGGCTTGGTCGATGAAATATTTCCCTGACGGGCAGTTCAGCGCACGCGCTTTCGAGACAGCCGAAATTGCCGCCAAGGCGGTACTGGACGAGGCGGTTCAAACCTACCGAGCCGGCGCATGGGAGGTGGCCTACGGGTCGTCTGGCACCATTGGCGCCGTCAGCGACGTGCTTACCGCCGCTGGCGCGCCAGTAGGCTTGGTCACGCGAGAAGGCCTGGATTGGCTGCTTGACCGTTTGCTAAAGGCGCAAAGCGCTGACCGCCTGAAAATCGATGGTATGAAGGACGACCGGCGCGCTGTAATTGGCGGCGGCGTCAGTGTGCTGCGCGCCGTTTTTGACTTGCTCGGCATCGAGCGGATGCAGGCAGCGCAAGGCGCCCTGCGCCATGGCGCACTCTACGACTTGCTTGCCCGGGAGCAGGAATGCACCGACCTGCGCTCCACGGCAGTGCAGCGCCTGGCCAGCAAATTCAATACGGACGCCTTGCAGGCGCAGCGCGTTAGTAAGGTCGCGCGGCACCTCTTGCTGATGGCGCGCGCAGGCCTATCAGAAACCGGATCCGGACGCTTTCACCGCAAACTGCAATGGGCTGCGCAGCTCCATGAAATTGGCAGCCAGATTTCACACAGCGACTACCACAAGCATGGCGCCTACATTCTGGACAATGCCGACACACCCGGCTTTGCGCAGCCCGAGCTGCACCGCCTGAGCCAGCTTGTGTTGGGGCACCGCGGCAAGTTGCGCAAGCTCGAAGTTGACTTTGAAGACCGGGGCTTTGTGCAGCAACTGCTCTGCTTGCGCTTGGCGGTCATTTTGTGTCATGCCAGGCGCGACCCGGACCTAAAAGGCCTGCAGCTTGAATCAGGCACCGAGTCCGGTCGAATTTTTGTTCTCAACTGCAGGCTAGGCTGGGGCGAAGCTTTTCCTCAATCAGCCCATTTGCTGCGCGAAGAAGTCGTGGCCTGGCAAAAAACGCCCTGGACGCTGAACGTTTGCGGCCTGTAAAGCAGCGGACTTGACAGCATTTCCAGCGGTGATTTAAACTATATAAACCGTTTAATTGAACCGTTTATATTAGAAAGACATCGTCATGGCAACCGCAAACCCAATAGCCGTAACAACGACAGCACCGGCCGATACGCCCAAAGCGCCGGCAAAAAAAAGAGCGGCTCAAGCAGCGGCAAAATCACCTGCCGTCAAGGGCGTAACAGGCAAGGCTCCTGTCAAAAAAGCTGCCGTAAAAAAGGCCCCGGTCAAGAAGGCTGCACCCAGGAAAGCCGCTCTGACGGCTCCTATCTTTAAAACCATGGTCCCGTCCAAGCCCCAACAGGCCGTCAAGCAGAAGAAACCCAAATTGGTGCGAGACAGTTTTACCATTCCCAAAGCCGAATACGGTGTGCTCGACGCGCTCAAGCAGCGCGCAGACAAACTGAGCCGCCCCGCAAAAAAGAGCGAACTGCTGCGTGCCGGCATCAAAATTTTAGCCACCCTGTCCGACGCCGCATTGCTGACAGCCTTGGCGCAGGTTCCGACCATCAAGACCGGCCGCCCGGCCTCGAAAAATTAATTCTGATCACAGCACCTCGGGTGACTGCACCGTCACCACGACGGTTTGGCTGTGACCATCACGGTCCCGGCTACGTAGCCACCAGAGAGCGCCTTTTTTGACCGGGCAATCATGGGCCTGCAAGCCCAACAACTGCGCAATGGTTTGCCCTAGCGTGGGTTGATGCCCTATCACCAGAATCGGGGATTTGCTCAAGGGCCACTGCACTAATTCGAGCAATTGCGCCGGCGTTGCACCCGGTGCCAGCTCGGGACGGATCTTGTATTTACGCCCCAGCACCATCGCGGTCTGCTCGCAGCGTCGCGCCGGGCTCACCACAATGCGCACACCTTCGGGCAATTGCCGGTCCAGCCAGCCAGACATGCGAAAGGCCTGCTTCTCCCCTCGGGCCGTTAGTGAACGCTCAAGATCACTGGCGCCATGCGCACCCCCTTCCTGCCAGTCTTCTGCCTCTGCATGGCGCCACAAGATCAGGTCCATGGTTTACTTTCCGGTGTTGTGAAGGGGTGAATAGCGGGCCATCAGCGCAGCTTGCGCGCCTAGGCGCTGCATGGGGTCGGCCGGATTGACGAGCGCATAAGTGCCGTCGGGCTGCAAGTCCCAGGCGTCAACGCCGTCATGTAAATAGGCGACCAGGCACTCATCAATGATGCGCTGGCGCAGCACAGGATCAGTCACCGGCCAGGCCAGTTCGACCCGGCGCAACATGTTGCGATTCATCCAGTCGGCGCTGGAGAGGTAGAGGTTTTCTTCCCCGCCGCACCGAAAATAAAACACGCGCGAATGCTCCAGAAAACGCCCAATCACCGAGCGCACCCGGATGTTGTCCGTCACGCCGGCTACCTGGGCCGGCAGCATACAAGCGCCGCGCACGATCAAATCAATCTTGACTCCGCGTTGCCCCGCCCGGACCAGCGCCAGCATCAGGTCTTCGTCGGTCAGTGCATTCATCTTGGCCACAATGCGCGTGTCTTTGCCCTGCAACGCGGCCTCGCCCAGCGCGTCAATTTTTTCGACCAGTTTGCGTTGCAACTGGAACGGCGCCAGCAAAATATAGTTCAGCTTGGGCAAGCGACTTTGGCTGGCGAGATGCACAAACACGTTGTCGATGTCAGCCGTCAGCAAAGGATCAGCCGTCAGATAACTCACGTCGGTATAAAGGCGCGCCGTGTTCCGGTTGTAATTGCCGGTAGACAGGTGGCCGTAGCGCACCAGCTTGCGGCCTTCGCGCCGCGTCACCAGCAGCATTTTGGCGTGTGTCTTCAAGCCCACCACGCCGTAAACCACTTGCGCACCAATCGACTCCAGCATTTCGGCCCAATTGATGTTGGCCTCCTCATCAAAGCGCGCCTTCAGCTCCACCACCACGGTAACTTCCTTGCCGCGGCGCACCGCTTCGCGCAGCAGCGCCATCAGTTCCGAATCAGTACCGGTGCGGTAAATGGTTTGCTTGATCGCCAGCACCTGGGGGTCGTTGACCGCCTCGCGCAAGAAGTCCAGCACTGCGTCAAAGCTCTCAAATGGCTGGTGGGCAGACACGTCACCCTGCTTTAGCCGCTCAAAAAAAGATTGGCCGGGCTGCAACTGGGTCGGGTAGCAGGCGCTGTAACGCGAAAACAGCAACTTGGGATCATTGACCAGGTCCACCAGCTGGGTCAGCCGCACCAGATTGACCGGGCCGTGCACCCGGTACAAGGCGAGCGCCGGCAAGTTGAACTGCTGGAGTAAAAACTCGGAGAGGTAGTCCGAGCAGCCAGCCGACACCTCCAGCCGAACGGCTTGGCCGTAGTGACGTTGCTCCAGACCCTGGCGCAAAGCGGTGCGCAGGTTTTTCACGTCGTCTTCATCCACTGCTAGATCGGAGTGACGGGTGACGCGAAACTGCGAGAACTGCCCGACACTGCGCCCCGCAAACAGCTCGGTCAGATGGGCGCGAATGACGCTGGACAGAGAGACAAACAGCCGCTCCTTGCTGCTGCCCTTGCTTGCGGCCTTGCCGCTGCCCGGCATGCGGATGAAGCGCGGCAGGACGCGCGGTATTTTGACGATGGCAATTTCGTTCTCTCGTCCAAAGGCGTCGCGCCCGCCGAGCCGGACGATAAAGTTCAGTGACTTGTTGGCCACCTGCGGAAACGGGTGAGAGGGATCCAGCCCGACCGGAATCAGCAGCGGCTGCACCTCTCGCTCGAAATAGTCCTTGACCCAGCGCCGCTGCGCAGCGTTGCGCTCGCCGTGCGCGACGATGCGAATACCCTCGCGCGCAAACGCGGGCAGCAGCTCATCGTTGTAAAGGCTGTACTGGCGTGCCACCATGTCGTGCGCGGCAGAGGCTAGCGTCTCGAAAGATTGGGCGGTGTAGGAGCCTTTTTGCTCATTGCTCAGAGCCGCTGTCAGATGCGGCGCCGCGCGGACCTCAAAAAATTCGTCAAGATTAGACGACACAATGCATAAAAATCGCAGCCGCTCCAACAAAGGAACGCTCGGGCGCCGGGCCCAATCAAAAACCCGCTCATTGAAGGCAAGAATGCTGTGATCGCGGTCCAGAAACTGAACGGGTGGCGCGGACAAGGCCAGCGCAGCGGGTGGAGTGGGTATCAACAAAAGAGATTATTGTTATCAAAAGTAAGCCCAGTATTTACTGGTTTGATGACAATTGTGTGACAGTATTTTTGACTGATGTTGCACCAGCATGGAGCGGCTGGCAAGCACCTTCAGCTTCACTGCCGGCCCGGGCCGCTACCAGGTAGGTCTCAAACAGCTGTGCCGACTGCGCCCAGCTGAAGTCCAAGGCTCGCAAACGGGCCTCGCGCCTGGGCACGGCCAGCGCGCCATCACAAGCCTGCCGCAAGTCAGCATGCATGACGCCACCGTGACAGCTGCCGTCGGGTTTTCCAAGCACCTCCAGCGGGCCGTCGACCGGATAGGCCGCCACCGGTGTGCCGCTTGCCATGGCTTCCAGCATGACCAGGCCAAAGGTTTCCGACTTGCTCGGAAACACAAAGACATCGGCCGCCGCATAGGCTTTGGCCAGCTCATCCCTGGCCAGCACACCCATCCAGTGCACTTGGGGATAGCCCTGCTGCAGCGCTCCTTCCAACGGCCCTACCCCGCAAACGACCTTGCTGCCAGGGAGGTCCAGTCGCAAAAAAGCCTCAATGTTCTTCTCGTGAGACACCCGCCCGACAAACATCCACAGCGGGCGCGCCAGCGTTCCGGTGGGTGGGGCAAACGGTGGATACAGGCGCGGCTGCGGCTGATAGGCAAACAGCTGCGTGTCCACGCCATGCGTCCAGCTGCGCAGTTTGCGAAAGCCGCGCTGCTCCAGCATGCGCAGCACACCGTTGGTCGGAACCATCACGCCGGCCGACGGCTTGTGAAAGTGGCGAAACAGCGCGTAGCCCCAGGCCAGCGGAATTTTGAGGTATGCGTTGAGGATTTCGGGAAACTTGGTGTGAAACGCCGTCGTGAAAGCCAGGCGACGTTGCAAGCAATAACGGCGGGCTGCCCAGCCCAGCGGCCCTTCGGTCGCGATGTGGATCGCTTCGGGCTGAAACGCGTCGAGTTTTGCGCGCAGGGCGCGCTTGGGGCGCACCGCCAGATCGATGCCCGCATAGCCCGGGCAAGGGCGGGTTGTGAACTGGCCGGGCTGAATCACTTCCACGCTATGCCCGCCCTGCTCCAGTTCACGCACCAGTTCCACCAGCGTCGTCACCACCCCGTTTACCTGAGGCAGCCAGGCGTCAGTGATAAGAGCGATTTTCATGCGGTCACCGCCAGACCGGCATGACTGCGGCCTTGCGTTTCGTGCGCCGGCGCCCAATAAACCAGCGCCAGTGAACCATCAAAATGCTCGACCAGTGCGCTGCGGCTTTCGACCCAGTCGCCGTCGTTGCAGTAAAGCACGCCGTTGATGTCACGCATTTCGGCGCGGTGGATATGACCGCAGACCACGCCCTGGTGGCCGCGGCGGCGCGCTTCATTGGCGACGGCCACTTCAAAGTCCGTCACGTAGTTGAGCGCGCTCTTGACCCGGTGCTTGAGGTAAGCCGACAGCGACCAGTAGGGCAAGCCCATGCGGGCGCGCAGCCGGTTCAGGTGGCGGTTGAGTTTGAGCGTGAATTCATAGAGGTTGTCGCCCACGTAGGCGAGCCATTTGGCGCACTGCACCACGGCATCAAAGTAGTCGCCGTGGATGACCCACAGCTGGCGGCCATCAAAGGTGGTGTGCACGGCCTCCTCCATTACCTCAATACCGCCGAACTGGTGGCCGATAAATTCACGCGCAAACTCATCGTGGTTGCCGGGGACAAAAATAATGCGGCAACCTTTGCGGGCGCGCCGCAGCAGCTTTTGCACCACGTCGTTGTGGGCTTGCGGCCAGTACCACTTGCGGCGCAGCTGCCAGCCGTCAACAATGTCGCCCACCAGGTACAGGTTGTCGCTGGGGTGAGCCTTCAAAAAGTCCAGCAGCGCCGCGGCCTGGCAGCCGGGTGTGCCCAAATGAATGTCGGAAATGAAAATCGTGCGGTAGCGCTGGCGCTGCGATTCATCATCGTCCGGGTCTTGATCGCCTGAGCCAAACCCCGGACCGAAGCCCGCAGCCAGTGGTCCCATGGCGTCAAATAGGCTTCGCATCACGCCACCGCTGGGTGGCCGGGCAAGACTTTGCCGGAGAAGTGTTTCAAATAGCGCGTCGGCAAATCGGCGATGCGCATCATCATCGGCAAATCCGCCGAGTTGAAGTCCGGGTCCCAGGCCGGCGCACCCAGCACCTTGGCGCCCAGGCGCAGATAGCCCTTGATCAGTGCCGGTGGCTCCACCTCCAGCGAATCATCAAGCTGCTCTACCGGCAAGGCCAGGCGCGGCGTCACGCGGTATTCGATGGCGGCCAGATGCGTCTGCTTGACCTGGCGCCAGATGCTGGCCGCCGCGTGGCCGCAAGAAACGCCTTGGTGCTGCATCGGAATGCTGGCGCAGCCAATCATGGTGTCAAGCTGGTTGCGCGCCATGAACTCGGCCAGCGCACCCCACAAAGCCAGAATCACGCCGCCATGCCGATGATCAGCATGCACACAGCTGCGGCCCAGCTCGACCATGCGCTCGCGCAGGCCGCGCAGCCGCGTCAGGTCGAACTCGGTGTCGCTGTAAGTGCTGCCCACGCGCTTGGCCTGCGTCGGCGTCAACACCCGGTAGGTGCCTATGACTTGCTGGCTGGCGGCGTCGCGCACCAGCAGGTGTTCGCAGTAGTCATCGAACAGGTCCACGTCATGGCCGGGCAGTTTTTTGGACAGTTTGGCCCCCATCTCCAGCGCAAACACCTGGTACCTCAGGCGCTGCGCCTGTCGGACCTCGTCTTGATGGTGGGCCCAGGTGACCTCGATTTTGCCCACGGCAGGCCTTTGAAAAGCGGCTGCTGGAATGATTGCATGACAGCTTTGATGAAGTGACCCCCGTGGCATTGCGACTGGCGACAATGCAAAGGTTGGATTGGGCAGTTCTTTCATGAATAACTCCTTGTTTTTTGGATGTCCGGACACAACACAACCTGCTAACCCACAGGCAACTTCAACACCAACACCAACACCAACACCAACACCAAACGCGCTGTAAAAAAGCCCCGGCGACGGGGCTTTGACTCTTCAAGCAGCGGCGACTTGTTCAGCGCCTTTCTGGCGTCGGCCAGACGCTGCAGCCGACAAACCTTCAAGCCAGGGTTTGGTACCCGCCTTGAAGCGCAAGCCACCTGGGCTGGCGGCCATGGCGTGCGCCGTGCAACGCAAAATTCGCAGGCGTTGCTGGTCGAAATCGTGAAGCGCCAGGCGTGCGGCGTGGGCGACGTGCGCCAGGCTTTTTTCAATACCACCGACCGGGTTCAAATTCATCATCGCGTGCTCCTTGGTGCAAGTCATGCGGTGATTGTGAAAGCCGGGGGTGACGTGGGCGTGTCAGTTCAATGGCAGTTGTGTGACAGCGCCGGCGCGGCACAACAACTCATTTGCTATCAAATCAGGAGCTGCTTGCGCCCGTCAGTCATGGGCTACAGGCCTAAAATGCATGCAGGCCTGAGCACGCAAGGCGCGCCAACCATACGACCGGCAACACGCCGCTGAGTGTCTAAAAAGTGCTGATGTGCGCCTACAAAGCGCGCTGGTTCACCCGCTTGGACAGCGCCTCGGCGCTTTCCTTGCGCTCGCTGTAGCGGTCCACCAGCCAGGGCGACAGGTCGCGCGTCAGCAAGGTGAACTTGACGAGCTCTTCCATCACGTCCACCACCCGGTCGTAATACGCCGACGGGTTCATGCGGCCGGCTTCGTCAAATTCAAGGAAGGCCTTGGCCACCGATGACTGGTTAGGAATGGTCAGCATGCGCATCCAGCGGCCCAGCACGCGCAGCTGGTTGACGGCATTGAAGGACTGCGAGCCGCCCGACACCTGCATCACCGCCAGCGCCTTGCCCTGCGTGGGCCGCACAGCCCCGTCGGCCAGCGGAATCCAGTCGATCTGCGCCTTCATGAGGCCGGTCATGGCGCCGTGGCGTTCGGGCGAGGTCCAGACCATGGCTTCGGCCCAGTGCGCCAGTTGTCGCAGTTCCTGCACTTTGGGATGGGTGTCGGGCGCGTCGTCGGGCAATGGCAGGCCGCGCGGGTCAAAAGTGCGGGTTTCGGCGCCCATGGCCTGCAGCAGGCGGGCCGCCTCCTCGCTCAGCAGTCGGCTGTAAGAGCGTTCGCGCAAAGAGCCGTAAAGCAGCAGAACGCGCGGCGCGTGGCTGCTGGGTGGTGCCATTTGCGGCCGCGCCGTGGCAGGCACTTCAAACGAGGCTGCGTCAATATTCGGCAGATCGGATGAAATGGGATTAACCAGATTAAAAGGATTAGTGTCCAGCAACACGCTCTCCCCGCTCGTTGATGACCGCCTCGCCGTCTTCCTTGCTGAAAGCGCCGCGCTGCGGCAGTGGCAGGATGTCCAACACCGCTTCCGACGGGCGGCACAAACGCGTTCCCAGCGGCGTCACCACAATGGGCCGGTTGATCAATACCGGATGGGTCAGCATGGCATCTAGCAGCGCGTCGTCGCCTAGCGCCGGGTTGTCCAGATTCAGCTCGTCATAGGCTTTTTCCTTGCGCCGCATCACGTCCCGGATGCGCACGGCCATTTGCGCAATCAACTCCAGCAGCTGGTCGCGTGTGGGCGGCGTTTTCAGGTACTCGATCACCTCGGGCTCAGCGCCCGTATTGCGGATCAGCGCCAGCGTGTTGCGCGAGGTGCCGCATGCCGGGTTGTGAAAGATTGTGATGCTGGACATGGTTTGAAGCTCCTTTGAAAGCGCTTCCCGCGGACAAAAAAATTGGGAAAACTTGCAACGATTTAATTATTCAATTATATTTGAATTATGGAAACAATATCCCTGACTGAAGCCATGATCTCACTCGATGAGCGTTCCGCCGTCAAGGCGCTGGCGGCGCTGGCGCAGGCGCAGCGCCTGCGCGCTTTCCGGGCGCTGGTGGTAGCCGGTCTTGACGGGCTGACGCCTGGCGTCATGGCCGAACAATTGGGCATCGCGCCCAGCGCGCTGTCTTTTCACCTCAAGGAGCTGGCGCACTCCGGCCTGGTCAGCAGCGAGCCACGCGGCCGCAACCTGATTTACCGCGCCGACATCGCGCAGATGAACGCGCTGCTGGCCTATCTGACCGAGCATTGCTGCGAAGGCCAGGTCTGCGGCCCGAAGCCGGCCGCTTGCTGAAAATTCATGACGAATAACAACGATTTAGGCCTCTAGCCCAATAGACACGGGCGTAAGCCGCTATTTATTTTATAGCACCATGGCCTCACGACTGTCCAACCAACCCCTTAAGGTAAATGCCATGTCCGACCAAGCCATCAACGTGTTATTTCTATGCACCCACAACTCGGCCCGCAGCATCCTGGCCGAGGCCACGCTCAACCATATAGGCAAGGGGCGCTTCAAAGCGTATTCGGCAGGCAGCAGCCCGCGCGAGAATCAGCAGCCGCACCCGCTGGCCTTGCAGGTGCTGCAAAACGCAGGCATTTCGACAGAGGGCCTGCACAGTAAAACCTGGGATGAGTTTGGCCATCCCGACGCCCCCCACATGGATCTGGTGATCACGGTCTGCGACAACGCGGCGGGCGAAGTCTGCCCCTGCTGGCCCGGCCAGCCTGCCACGGCCCATTGGGCTTATGCCGACCCGTCCAAAGGCGGCGGTGACGACGCGCAAAAGCTGGAGGCTTTCCGGCTGACCCTGCACGCCATGCGCCGCCGCCTGGACCTGCTGGTCAATCTGCCGCCCAGCGGCGTCGGCAAACTGATGCTGCAGACCAGCGCGCGCGATCTGACCCAGTCCTGAGCCAGTCATGAAACGGTCAGTGTCCAAATCATTATTTCAACGTTAGATGGAGCTCAAAATGAAAACCATACAAGTATTTGACCCGGCGCTGTGCTGCAGCACCGGTGTGTGCGGTGTCGAGATCGATCAGGCTTTGCTCAGCTTCTCGGCCGACGCGGATTGGGCCAAACAAAATGGCGCGCAGATCCAGCGCTTCAACCTGGCCCAGCAACCAATGGCGTTTGCTGAACATCCGGCTGTGAAGAGTTTCCTGGAACGCTCCGGCCACGAGGCGCTGCCACTGATTCTTCTGGATGGCGAAGTTGCCTTGGCCGGCCGCTACCCCAGCCGTGCCGAACTGGCCCGCTGGGCGGGCATTGCACAGCCTGGGGCCGAATCGAAACCTGCCAGCAACTGCTGCTCCGGCGGCAATTGCTGCTGAACCAAGGGGCCGCCGTCATGAAATTTCTCGAACAGCCCCCGCGTTTCCTTTTCTTCACCGGCAAGGGCGGCGTGGGCAAAACATCGATCGCCTGTGCCACAGCCATCGCGCTCGCCGAAGCCGGGCAGCGCGTGCTGCTGGTCAGCACCGATCCGGCGTCGAACGTCGGGCAGGTATTCGGTGTCAGCATCGGCAACCGGGTTACCGCCATTCCTGCCGTTGCGCGTTTGTCCGCGCTGGAAATCGACCCGCAGGCAGCGGCACAGGCCTACCGCGACCGCATTGTCGGCCCGGTGCGCGGCGTACTGCCGGAAGCCGTGGTCAAGAGCATCGAAGAACAACTTTCCGGCGCCTGCACCACCGAAATTGCGGTCTTCGATGAGTTCACGTCGTTTCTGACCGATCCGGCCCTCAATGCCGACTACGACCACATCATTTTCGACACCGCGCCGACCGGCCACACCATCCGGCTGCTGCAGCTGCCCGGTGCCTGGAGCGACTTTCTGGAAGAAGGCAAAGGCGACGCGTCCTGCCTCGGCCCATTGGCCGGCCTTGAAAAACATCGCAGTCAGTACAAGGCCGCCGTCGATGCCCTGGCCGACGCCAGGCGCACGCGCCTGGTGCTGGTCGCTCGTGCGCAAGCGGCCACCTTGCGCGAAGCCGCCCGCACGCATGACGAACTCGCTGCCATCGGCCTGTCGCAGCAGTATCTCGTCATCAACGGCATTCTCCCCCGCAGCGAAGCGGCGACCGATGCGCTGGCTGCGGCGATCTGCGAGCGCGAACAAGCCGCTTTGTCGGCTATTCCCGATGTACTCAAGGCCTTGCCGTGCGATCAGGTGGCGCTCAAACCTTTCGATCTGGTGGGGCTTGATGCCCTGCAGCAATTGCTCGCCGATACAGGCCCCGAGTTGGCGGTCCACGAAGAACCGCCCATTGCCCTGGCAGCACCGAGTCTCTCGGCGCTGGTTGATGAGATCGCCTTAGGCGGCCATGGCCTGCTGATGTTGATGGGCAAAGGCGGCGTTGGCGAAACCACCTTGGCCGCAGCCGTCGCAGTGCAACTGGCCCATCGCGGCCTGCCGGTCCACCTCACCACGTCCGATCCGGCTGCTCATCTGGCCGAAACGCTGCCTGGCGCACTCGACCATCTGACGGTCAGCCGGATTGACCCGCAGCTTGAGACCGAGCGCTACCGGCAGCACGTTATGGCGACCAAAGGGGCTAAGCTCGATGCGGCGGGCCGGGCTCTGCTGGAGGAAGATTTGCGTTCGCCCTGCACCGAGGAAATCGCCGTGTTCCAGGCGTTTTCGCGCATCATCCGCGAGGCCGGCAAAAAGTTCGTGGTGATGGACACGGCCCCCACCGGCCATACGCTGTTGCTGTTTGATGCCACCGGTTCCTACCATCGTGAAATAGAGCGCCAGATGGGTTCTACCTCCGTGCACTTCACCACGCCAATGATGCAGTTGCAAGATCCAAAACAGACCAAGGTGCTCTTGGTGACATTGGCGGAAACCACGCCGGTGCTGGAAGCGGCCAACCTGCAGGCCGACTTGCGCCGGGCCGGCATCGAGCCCTGGGCCTGGATCATCAATAACAGCGTGGCAGCCGCGCAGCCAAACGCCCCCTTGCTGCGTCAGCGTGCGCGCAACGAGCTGCGGGAAATCGACGCCGTAGCCACCCGCCACGCCCAGCGCTATGCGCTTGTGCCGCTTCTGAGAGAAGAACCGGTCGGCGTTGAGCGTCTGCTGAAACTCGCCGGCTGCATCACGCAACCGACAACTTGAAAAGGCCAATGCTTTGTCTGCCCAATGTGCAATCATCATGAAAAAAACGTCGGGCGCGCCGATGAGCGTATTTGAGCGCTACCTGACGGTGTGGGTGTTCCTGTGCATCGTCATCGGCATCGCCCTTGGCCAGTTGTTGCCAGGACTCTTTCAGGCAATCGGCCGCCTGGAAATCGCTAATGTCAACCTGCCGGTCGGGCTGCTGATCTGGGTCATGATCATCCCGATGCTGATGAAGGTTGATTTTTCCGCTTTGCATGAAGTGCGCCAGCATGCGCGCGGCATCGGCGTCACGTTGTTCGTGAACTGGCTGGTCAAGCCGTTCTCGATGGCCTTCCTCGGCTGGCTGTTTATCCGTACCCTGTTCGCGCCCCTGTTGCCGGCGGACCAGATCGACAGCTACATCGCAGGCCTGATCCTGCTGGCCGCCGCGCCCTGCACGGCGATGGTTTTTGTCTGGAGCCGGCTCACCAACGGTGATCCGCTATTCACGCTCTCGCAAGTGGCGTTGAACGACAGCATCATGGTCGTCGCCTTTGCCCCGCTGGTAGCGTTTCTGCTGGGCATCTCGGCCATCATCGTGCCGTGGACAACACTCATCACGTCGGTGGTGCTCTACATCGTGATTCCGGTGATACTGGCACAGCTTTGGCGCAAGGCGCTGCTGGCCAAAGGCGAAGCGGCATTTGACGCAGCGATGGCGAAGATCGGCCCTTGGTCGATTACCGCCTTGCTGGCAACCCTCGTGCTGCTGTTTGCCTTTCAGGGCGAAGCGATCTTGAAGCAGCCCTTGGTGATCGCGCTGCTGGCCGTGCCGATCCTGATTCAAGTGTTTTTTAATTCGGCCCTGGCCTACTGGCTGAACCGCGCCGTTGGTGAAAAACACAACATCGCCTGCCCGTCCGCCTTGATCGGCGCATCCAACTTCTTCGAGTTGGCAGTGGCCGCCGCCATCAGCCTGTTCGGTTTCCACTCCGGCGCAGCGCTGGCGACAGTGGTCGGCGTACTGATTGAGGTGCCGGCGATGCTGCTGGTTGTACGGGTGGTCAACGCTTCAAAGGGCTGGTACGAGAAATCACCAGCATGACAAAAACTCGGGCCATGCGCCAGTCCATGTCTTTCCGCCTGTTTTTACAGCTTGAGGTTGTATCTTGAATTGGCCTAAAGCCCGATTTGACACCTGAATTCGACAACGCAGTTGCGTACCGGCTGCTAGCCAAGCCTCAATCCAGCCACTTCTGAAAAAACTGCGCCTGCCCCATCGCCGGATCAAGCTGGTAGGCGGCAAAGCCCACGCGCTGGTAAAGCTTGATCGCGCTGGCGTTGCCGTGCAGCACCTCCAGCGTCAGCTTGCAGGCGCCGCGCTCGCGGGCGATCTGGTCGACCAGTGCCAACATCTTCTCGGCCACGCGCTGGCCGCGATGGCTGGGGAGCACGGCCACATCATGCACATTGATCAGCGGTCGGCATGAAAAAGTCGAAAAGCCTTCAATGCAGTTGATCAGGCCCACCGGCTGCACGTCGTCAAACGCCAGCACGCTGAAGGCTTGCGGACGCGCGGCCAGTTCCTTGATCAGGTTTTTTTTGGTGAAGGCGCTGAGGGCGTCGGCGCCACCGGCCGGGTCGCGTGCGTAGGCATCGAGCAGCAAAATCAGCGCGCTGGCATGCACCGGGTTGTGGTAGTCGGCCCGGCAGACGCGCAGGTAGGAATGGGTGGATTTGGTCACGCGATGTTTCCCCGTCAAGGATGATGGCGTGATTCTAAAGACTGCTCAAAACCGATAGTTCAAAGCCGATAAAGGCGCTTGGCGTTCCCGCCCATGATGGCGGCCTGCTCTGGCGCGCTCAGGTGGGCCAGCAACTGCTGCGTTTCGCCATACCATTGCGCGTAGCTGCTTGAGAATTCCAGCACCGGCCAGTCACTGCCCCACAGCAGCCGCTCGGGGCCGAAGCAGGCCAGCACATGATCGGCCCAGCGCCGCACGGCGCCAGCGGCGGGGTGGCGGCCAGCCTCGGTCAGCAAACCTGAGAGTTTGCATAGGGCAGAAGTTTCAGCGGCCAGCTGCGCGATGCCGTCGGCCCAGGGCTGCCACTGGCCCGCTGCAATGTCGGGCTTGGCCGCGTGGTCGATGACCAGGCGCAATTCGGGGTAACGGCGGGCCAGCGTCACGATGTGCGGCAGGTGCACGGCATTCACCAGTGCGTCGAACACCAGGCCGCAATCGGACATGGCCTGCAGTGCCGGTGCCAACGCGGGCTGCAGGATCCAGCGCGCATCGCCCAGGTCCTGCAGCATGGGGCGCAGACCTTTAAGCCTGGCGTGCTGCGCCAGCGCTTCAATGCGCGCGGGCGCATAGACGGCCAGCCAATCGACCCAGCCGACGACGCCGAGGACGGCCGGATGCGCGTCGGCCTGCGCCAGTAGGAAGTGCGTTTCAGCCTCGCTCGGTGCGGCCTGCACCAGCACGCCGCCGCTCACGCCCTGCGGCGCCGACTGGGCCTGCCAGTCGCCGACCGTCACGTCGCGGTAAATCGGTGCCAGCGCGGGTGTCAGCCAGCCGTAGTCGCCGCGCGCCAGCTCCCAGCAATGAAAGTGCGCGTCTATGGCATCTATGTTCATGGCGTGGGCGATTCAGGAGGAATCAGCCCCTGCGCACGCAGCGCCGCCCAGAATTCGGGCGCTATCGGGTGCTGCAGCATGGCCTGCGCGTCGGCCCATTCGGCCGCACTGCGCGCGCCCAGCATCACAATCTCCACGGCCGGATGCGCCAGCGGAAACTGCAGCGCCGCCGCCCGCATCGGTAGGCCATAAACCTGGCACAGCGCTTCGATCTGCGCGGTGCGTTCGACCCAATCACGCGCAGCCGGTGCATAGTTGAAGGTCGCCACACCGCCCCGCGTACCTGTGGCCAAAATGCCCGAATTAAACACCCCACCCAGCGCAACTCGCACGACACGCGCCCGGCATTGCGGCAGCAGTTCGGGCAGCGCGCTGTGGTCAAGCAGGCTGTAGCGCCCGGCCAGCATCAGCACGTCCAAGTCGGCCTGGCGCAGCACCTGCAACACCACTGCCACATCGTTGGTGCCCAGCCCGATGGCTCTGACCAGGCCTTCGCGTTTGAGCTGCTGCAGCGCCGGCAAGGTTTCAGCCAGCACCTGGCGCAACACCTCGGGCGCGCGCGCGCCATGTGTCGCCACGTCGGGGTCGTGCACATAGGCTACATCCAGCCGCGACAGGCCAAGCCGTTGCAGGCTGTCTTCGACGCTGCGGCGCGTGCCGGCGGCGCTGAAATCCCAGGCTTGCCGGAATGGCAATATCTCGACATAGCCGTTCTGAGCGCGCGGCGCGCCGGCATCGGGCGTCAGCAAGCGCCCCACCTTGCTCGACAGCATGAAGTCATTCCTCGAATGCTTGCGCAGGGCCTGGCCCATCCGATGCTCGGACAGGCCATGGCCGTAATGCGGCGCGGTGTCAAAGCTGCGGCAGCCGCTGGCCCAGGCCGCATCCAGCAGTGCGCTGGTATCTTCATCGCTGACGGCAGCGAACAGGTTGCCCAGCGGCGCACCACCCAAGCCAAGTCGCAGGCCGCTGTCGGCACAGGGAGGAAAGAAAGATGTCATTTCAGGGTAAATCCCGATAAAAGTTTACCTATCCTATAACTAACATGTCAGTCGTGAACACCGGGAAATCCCGGACTACAAATTCCACGCACTTCACACCTTGGCACAACGTTGCGCTGACCAAGAAACAACGCCTTTTCCATGCTGAAAAAGATTCCTTCGCTGCTGACACCCGATGCCCTGCATGCACTGGCCAGCATGGGCCATGGCGACGACGTGGCCATCGTCGATGCGAACTTTCCTGCAGCCGCCCTGGCCCGCCAAGGCGGCGCGCGGCTGGTGCAGCTGGCCGGCGCCAACGCCACGCAGGCCCTGATAGCCGTGCTGCAGATCCTGCCGCTGGACGATTTCGTGCCTGAAGCGGCCTGGACCATGCAGATGGTGGGCGATGCAGTCACGGTGCCCGGGCCGGTGGCAGAATTCGCCGCTGCGTTGCAAGCGGCTGGCGAAGCGCCGGCCGCGACGTTGGAGCGGTTTGACTTTTACCAGCGCGCGCAGTCGGCCTTTGTGATCCTGCGCACCGGCGACTCGCGCAAATACGGCAATATTGTGCTGCGCAAGGGCGTTATCGCAAGCGACTCGCCATGAGCACCGCTTCCTCCGTCGCCACCGGCAGCCTGCGCGCGCAGGCCTATGCAAGCTTTCAGCAGCAGATCGTCGATGCCAACATCCGCCCTGGTCAATTCATCTCGCAGCGTGAGCTGATGCAGCTGCTGGGCATGCCGCTGGGCGCGGTGCGCGAACTGATTCCGCGCCTGGAAGCCGAGGGCCTGCTTAAAACCGTGCCGCAGCGCGGCCTGCAGGTCGCCCATGTAGATCTCAAGCTGATCAACAACGCCTTCCAGCTGCGCCGGCTGATGGAGGGGGAGGCCGCCAGCCGCTTTGTTACCACCGTGTCCGACCGCGAATTGGCCGTCATTGAGCAAAACCACCTGGACATCGTGCGGCGCGCGCGCAGCGGCCGCATTGACGACAACCTGCTCAAGGACGCCACCGCCGTGGACTGGGGCCTGCACGACCTGATGATCGACGCGCTGGGCAACGAACTGATTTCCGAGGTGTACCGCATCAACAGCCTGCGCGTGCGCCTGATCAAGCTCGAATGCTCGACCCTGTCGCCGCAGGTGCTGGTTCCAGCGATGGAAGAGCACCTCTGGTTCATCGAGGCCCTCAAACGGCGCGATGCGCAGGCCGTGCTGGAGCGGCTCGGCCACCACATTGAAAGCGCGCACCTTCGCGTGCTTGGACTGCCACGGCCCGCCATGCCGTGGTCTTTGGAGAACCTTGGATGACCACACCCCCCAATTCCGCCCAGCTTGACGCCTTTCGCGGCATCTGGCCTGCCCTGCTCACGCCGCTCAATGCTGACCTGGGCATCGACCACGCCCGGTTCGCGGCACACTGCAAGTCGCTGATCGCCCGGGGCTGTCCTGGCGTGACGGCCTTCGGCACCACCGGCGAAGGTCCGTCGTTTTCCGTGGCCGAGCGCAAGGAAGCCATCGAGCAGCTGATTGCCAATGGCATCCCGGCCGCGCACATCATGGTGTCCACCAGCTGCGCCGCCCTTCCCGAGACGCTTGAGCTGACGCGCCATGCGGTCAACGCCGGCGTACACGGCTGCCTGATGCTCCCGCCGTTTTTCCTCAAGGGCGTGTCCGACCAGGGCGTCATCGACAGCTACCGCTACGTGATCGACGGCATGGGCCAGGACCTGCCAAAACTCAAGCTTTACCTGTACCACATCCCGCAGGTGACGGGCGTCAGCCTGTCGCACCATGTCATTGCCGCGCTCAAGCAGCAGTACCCCGACACCATTCTGGGCATCAAGGACAGCGCCTGCACGACCGCGCATTCCATCGGCCTGGCCGAGGCTTTCATGAAGGACATGACGGTGTATGTTGGCTTCGAGCCCGACCTGCCGGAAATGGGCCGGCGCGGCAGCACGGGCGCCATCAGCGGCCTGGCCAACTTCATGCCGCGCGTGGTTGATCGCCTGGTGACGCAGCCTGATGAGCCCACCACGCCGGCCGAACGCCAGCGCGTGGTCCAGCTGATCGGCCTGCTCGATGGCTATTCGCTGATGCCAGCGCTCAAGGGCATCATGGCCATGCTGAGCGGCGAGCCCGCGTGGCTGCGCGTGCGCGCGCCGCTGGTGGCGCTGACCGCCGACGAGTTCAAGGCGCTGGAAAAGTCTATCCGGGCATTTGGCATCGATCCCGAATCCGACTGAACCCGGCCTGCCGATGGCCCCGATTTTTTTGACAAATTAGCCAACCGATTAACGACAAGGAGACAACCATGACCCATTCCCTGCTTCGCCGCACCCTGCTGGCCACTGCTTCGGCCATCGTGCTGATGGGCGCCCTGCTGCTTTACCCCCAACAGGCCCAGGCCCAGAACAAGGTGCTGCTGCGCGTTTCAACCCCAGCCGTGCCCGACGACTGGCATGCCAAGATGTGGACCGTCTTCAAGGACAACCTGGAAAAGTCCGCGCCCGGCGAATTCGACGTGCAAATCAACCTGAACGCCACGCTGTTCAAGCAGGGCACCGAGCCGACGGCCATGGCGCGCGGCAACCTGGAGCTGTCGTCAATCTCCGCGTTCGACATTGCCAAGCTGGTGCCCGAGTTCTCGATCTTCACCGCCGGCTACGTCATCACGGGCCCGGAGCACCAGCAAAAGGTGTTTAACGGCCCCATCGGTGCCGAGATGTTCAAGGCCGTGGCGGAGAAGATGGATGTGACGCCGCTGTCCACCGTCTACCTTGGCACCCGGCAGATCAACCTGCGTGACCCGCGCAACGTCAAGGTTCCGGCTGACCTCAAGGGAATCAAGCTGCGCATGCCCAGTTCGAAGGAATGGCTGTTCCTGGGCGAAGCGCTGGGCGCAACCGCCACGCCGCTGGCGTTTGGCGAGGTCTACCTGGGCCTGAAGACCGGCACCATCGACGGCCAGGACAATCCGCTGCCCTCGGTGCGCGCCGCCAAGTTCTATGAAGTGACCAAACAGATCGTGCTGACCAGCCATCTTGTCGATGGCATCTTCATCGCCATTTCCAGCAAGGCCCTGAACGCAATGACGCCTGTGCAACAGCAAAAGGTCAAGGCGGCAGCACAGGCCGCGTCAGGCTACAACAACGAGAACCGCCTGAAGGAAGAAGGCCAACTGGTGGATTTCTTCAAGCAGCAGGGCCTGCAGGTCACCACGCCGGATGTGGACGCCTTCCGCAAGTCGGTGCAAACGACCTACCAGAATTCCGACTACGCCAAGGTCTGGCCCAAAGGCTTGCTTGAGCGCATCAATGCGACCAAGTAAACGCAGCGCGCCTGTTTGAATCATCATGAAAAGCTGGTTCCAAAAATCCGCCAATGTGATTGGCGGCGGACTGTTCCTGACCCTGTTCATCGTATTTGTGGTCCAGGTCACAGCGCGCTTTGGCTTCAACAAGCCGATGGCGTGGACCGACGAAGCCGCCGTGATTTTGTATGTCTGGGTCATCTTGTGGGCGGCCGCGTTTGTGGTGCCCGAGCGCGAGCATGTGGTGTTCGACCTGCTGTGGAACAGCGTCAGCCAGCGTGCCCGCCAAGTGATGCAGATCGTCGGCAACCTGCTGATCGGCGGCCTGGCGTTGTACAGCATCCCGGCTAGCTGGGACTATGTGCATTTCATGGCCCGGGAAGGAACACCGGTGCTGGGCGTGTCCTTCATGTGGGTCTTTCTGCCCTTCGTGCTGCTGCTGGCGGCACTGGTGATTCGCTCGGCTTTAGCCATCTGGAACGCGGCTTTAGGTATTGGTCTTGAAGCGGAGCTGCGCATATGACGTCCGGAATTCTGGTTCTCTCCCTCGTCCTGGTGGCGGGCATGGCGCTGCGCATGCCCATCGGCTTTTCAATGCTGGCTGCCGGCATTGCCTACCTGATTGCCAAGCAGCAGGACATCGGCCTGGTGGCCGAGCAGGTCGGCAACGGGCTGTACAACAGCTACGTGCTGCTGGCCGTGCCGCTGTTTGTGTTTGCCGCGAACATCATGAATGCCGGCACCGTCAGCGAGCGGATCTTCGACTTTTGCCGCATCCTGGTCGGGCGCATGCGCGGCGGGCTGGCGCAAGTTGACATTCTGGTCAGCGTGGTGTTTTCGGGCATGAGCGGCAGCGCCATTGCCGACGCCGCCGGGCCGGGCCTGGTGACGATTCGCCAGATGCTGAAAAAGCCCGAATACAGCCGGGGTTTTGCCGGCGCCGTGGTTGTGGCCAGCGCCACGCTCGGCCCCATTATTCCGCCGTCGATTCCCATGGTGATTTACGCCATGGTGTCGGGCGCGTCGGTGGGCGCGCTGTTCCTGGGCGGTGTGGTGCCGGGCTTCCTGATGGCCATCTTGATGATGGTGGTCGTGCATTTCATTGCCGTGAAGCGCAACATGCCGCGCGAAGCCAAGATACCCCTGAACGAATGGCCGGCCATCATCTACCGGGGCGCCCTGCCGCTGTCCATGCCCATCGTGCTGCTGGGCGGCATTTATTCGGGCGCCTTCACCCCGACCGAGGCGGCGGCGGTGGCAGCCTTCCATGCCTTGATTTTGGCCGGCGTCGTGTACCGGGCGCTGACCTGGCGCACCTTCTGGGGCGTCGTCATGGAGTCCACTCGGGGCAGCGCGGTCATCACCATGATTCTGGCGGGCTCCTTCATCCTGAACTATGCCTTCACCGCCGAAGGCGTGCCACAGGCCATGGCGCTGTGGGTGGACAGCATGCATTTCTCCCAGATCGGCTTTTTGCTGATGGTCAACGTGATGTTCCTGGTGCTGGGCTGCTTCCTGGATGTGTCGGTGCTGCTGCTGGTGTTCGTGCCGATGCTGCTGCCGGCGGCCAAGCTGCTGGGCGTGGATTTGGTGCATTTCGGCGTGCTGGTGGTGCTGAACATGATGATTGGGCTGATCCATCCACCCTTCGGCATGCTGCTTTTCGTCACCAAGGCGCTGACCGGCATTCCAATTGCCGAGATGATGAAGGAAGGCTGGCCTTTCTTGGTCATGCTCTTACTGCTGCTGCTGGCCATGACATTCTTTCCCCAGATCGTGCTGTGGCTGCCGCAGACCATGGGCTACGGGGGCAAGTAAATGACCAGCGATTCAAGCGCGTCCAGCCGCAAAACGGTTGACGTGGTCTGCGTCGCCAGCTGGAACGCTGACTTGGTGTCCCACGTCGCCCGACCCCTGGCGCGCGGCGAGACGCTGATGGCCAGTGCTTTCAGCATCAGCCCCGGCGGCAAAGGCAGCAATGCCGCTGTCGCCGCAGCCCGCCAGGGTGCCCGCGTGGCGCTGATTGCGCGCATTGGAGACGATGAGTTTGGGCGCATGGGCCTGGCGCTGTGGCACGGCGAAGGCATTGCCACCGGCCATGTCGAATGCGCCCCCGGCGAGCGCAGTGGCGTGGCGCAAATCCTGGTCTACGCCGACGGCGACAACAGCATTGCCGTCTATCCGGGTGCCGGCGCCGGTCTGGGCGCACAGCAGGTGCAGGCGGCCGGCGCTTTGCTGGCCGGCTGCCGCGTCGTCATGGCGTCGTGCGAAGTCCCGATTGAAGCTGCGCTGCAGGCTTTTCAAATGGCCCACGGCAGCGCTGGCAAGGCCCTCACCATTTTGAATCCCGCACCGGCACGCCCGCTGCCCGATGAATTGCTGGCACGGGTGGACGTGCTCACGCCCAATGAGAGCGAGCTGTTTCAGCTGGCGGGCGCGGCGCACGCGGGGTCGATTGATGCGGCAGCGGCGCAGTTGCTGACACGCGGCGTTGGCGCCGTGCTGGTCACGCTGGGCGCTGCCGGTTGCCGGCTTTATCAGCGCGACCAGGCGCCGGTCGAAGTCGCGGGCAGGGCCATGGCTGTGCGCGACACCGTAGGCGCCGGCGACACCTTCACCGGCGCGCTGGCGGCCGCCCTGGCGCGCGGCGAAGCGCTGGCCGGCGCCATGCAGTGGGCCAATGCCGCTGCGGCACTGTCGGTCACGCGTGCGGGAGCGATTGAGGGTATTCCGACGCTGGCGGCGGTGGCTGCCTTGCTGACGTAGAGGTCTTTTCAGTGTCGATGTTTCCCGAGAGAATTTTCCGGGGTTCTGCCGCATACCCCGGATAGCGAAGATGACGAAGGTCCACGGACACTCACGCTTGATCTTGAAGGTCGAGCCCGAGCGAATTAAAGCGCCGCTAGGTCATCCGACTTTTTCTTGTTCACCTACAACTCTGCTTCCGGAGCAAGTACCAAGTTGCGCAATGTGCGGCGGTAAGTTACCACTGCGATGGCGAGCGCTACGACGATCAGAATCGCCGCGACTGCGAACGTGATCCGCATACCCGAGGCAACGGCCTCGGGAAGCGCTGTGGTGATGTCGGCCGTCACCGATGCAAACGCGAACACGGCGCCCATGACGGATGCACCGGTAATAAGCCCGAGATTGCGCGACAGGCTGAGCAGGCCTGAAATGACGCCCCGCTGATCTGCGCGAACATCGGTCATGACGGCGGTGTTGTTGGCCGTCATGAACAGCGCATAGCCGACGGTGATGACGACCATGGGAGCGATATAGCCGGGGATGCCGAGCGTCGCCGGCAGCATGGACAGAATGAAGGATCCAACCACCATTCCAATGAGCCCAACAAGGGTCATGCGTTGTGCGCCAAAACGGTCCGCAATGCGACCGGCCGGCACACCGGTCAGCGCGGCGGCAAGCGGGCCGACCGACAACACTAGTCCAACCATGGCCGCATCGAGTCCAAGCGCACGAGAGAGATAGAACGGCCCGACCACCAGCGTCGCCATCATCACCGTCGAGACAAGCGCGCTCATGGCAAGGCTCGCACTCAGCGCGGGATCGCTGAACATCGCCAATCGGATCAAAGGTGACGCAGCTCTCGACTCGGCGAGCACGAAGAGGCCGACACCGAAGAACGCAGCGGACAGCAGCGCCAGGTTTAGCGGACCGAAACTGCCCCGCCCTATCGTCATGGCAAGGGCATACGCCGCGAGCGTCAGAGCCAGCAGCAGCGTGCCCACCTTGTCGAAGCCGGCACTGTCGGTCTTCGGCCCGCGGCGATCCACCGGCAGGTAGTGATGCGCGAGAGAAAAAGCCAGGAGTCCCAGCGGTAGGTTGACGAGGAAGATGGCCCGCCAACTGAGTCCGGCGATAAGAACGCCGCCAAGCGATGGACCGAGCGCGGTGCCAATCGCGGACATGGTTGCCAGCAGCCCCATGGCGCTACCGGTCTTGGCCTTCGGCACTATCTCACTGACAAAAGCCATGGTGAGGGCCATCATGATGGCCGCGCCCAAGCCCTGCGCCGCCCGGGCGGCAATTAGCAGCCAGAGTGTGGGCGCAACGCCGCACAAGCTGGATGCCACCGTAAACAGGAAGATTCCGGCCAGTAGCAGCCGGCGGCGGCCGATGATGTCACCGAGCCGTCCGACGCTGACGATCAGGGTGGTGATGGCGAGCAGATAAGCCAGGACTATCCACTGGACCTGCTGGAAGGAGGCATCGAATGCCTGTGCCAAAGTCGGCAGCCCCACATTGGCGATGCTGGTGCCGAGCGAGGACAGCAACATGGATAGCGAAAGACTGGCAAGCGCCCACCGAACCGGAGATGTCCGTTGCGCACTTCCGGCACTTCCAGCGACTGCCTCATCTCGTCCTGCAATGATTGACTTCAACATGAATTCCTTCCTCTAACGACGCCCGAAATGGCTGATATGCAAGCGTAGTTCTTTGTCTGACATAGCGGAAGGCGCTCCGTTTTCACTTTATCCGTGCGTTTGACGCCATATCACGATCAAACTGCGCTATGGTCGATGCATGGCTACACCCGATCTCAACTTGCTAGTCACCCTGGATGTGCTGCTCGCGGAAGGCAGCGTGGCGCGCGCAGCGCAGCGGTTGCGGCTGAGCCCGTCGGCGATGAGCCGGGCGCTGGCGCGATTACGTGAGACGACGGGCGATCCGCTGCTGGTCAGGGCTGGACGAGGTCTCGTTCCCACACCCCGAGCGCTCGAACTCCGCGAGCGGGTCAGCCAGCTGGTGCAGGACGCAGAAGCGGCTCTACGCCCTGCCGGGAAGATCAAGCTCAAACAGCTGGTCAGAACCTTCACGCTGCGGACCAGTGAAGGTTTTGTGGAAAATTTCGGGCCGGCGCTGATTGCTCGCGTCGGCAAGGAAGCACCCGGCGTGCGGCTGCGCTTTGTGCAGAAGCCCAACAAAGACAGCACGCCACTTCGCGACGGCGCTGTCGATCTGGAAACTGGAGTTATCGGAATGGCGACTGGTCCGGAGGTGCGAGCGCAGGCCTTGTTCCGGGACCGTTTCATTGGCGTCGTGCGAATGGGGCACGCGCTGAGCCAGGGCGAGGTCACCCTTTCCCGTTATGCAGCTGGAAGGCATATCAGCATCTCGCGGCGAGGTCTCGATAAAGGACCGATTGATGAAGCTTTGAGTACGCTGGGGCTGGAACGGGAGATCGTCACGATCGTCGGTGGCTTTTCGACCGCGCTGGCTCTCGCTCGGGCTTCCGACCTGATCGCCAGTGTCCCCGAACGGCACACTGGAAACCTGCGCGACGAAATGCATAGTTTTTCCCTTCCGTTCTTCACACCCGAGGTCACGGTTTCATTGCTATGGCACCCACGGCTGAATGCCGATTTAGCGCATCGTTGGCTGCGCGGCCTTGTTCTGGATACCTGTGCGGCGATGCGCTGAAGGGGTCATTCCATTTCCAGATCATTCGTGAACGCGAAGCGACGACAGTACAGACGTATAGCTAGCGAAGCCGACAAAGTGCACGGAATATTCTTTTTTTGAGGCGACCCACGTAGCGCATCCTGCAGTCAGCCGGGAAGCTAAAAAAGGCATTAAAAGTGCCTCTAGCCCAACAACAGCGAGCGCAAGTAGCTATTATAATGATAGCAACCACGCCACTCTGCTGGCCAGCGGGGCGATTGATCAGCGGCCCATGCCAGGCAATTTTTTCAGCCAGCCCAGCCCGGCCGAGGTGCCGCCGGGCTGCGCGCCCAGCCGCGGGTTGTATTCGCAGCCAATCCAGCCTTGCCAGCCGCAGGCTTGTGCCACCTCGTCAATCACGTCGAACAGGTAGGCAAAGTTGAGCTCACCGACATCGGGCTCGAAGCGCTCGGGCACCCCGGCGATCTGGAAATGCCCGACCTGGCCGGTCGGCAGATACTGGCGAATTTTGATGGCCAGGTCGCCCTCGACGATCTGACAGTGGTACAGATCCATCTGCACCTTGACATTGGGCGCGCCTATCAGCGCGATCAGTTCATGCGCCTGGTCTTGGCGGTTCAGGAAGAAGCCTGGAATGTTGCGGGTGTTGATGGGCTCGATCAGCACATCCAGCCCGGCCTTGGCGGCTTCTGACGCAGCGTATTGCAGGCTGGCGATATAGCCGGCTTGCAGGCTGGTGCGCGCTACCCCGGCTGGCACCAGACCGGCCATCACATGGATGCGCGGACATTCCAGCGCCAGCGCGTAGTCGATGGCGCGCGCCATGCCGTCACGGGACTCGGCTTCGCGTCCGGGCAGGCAGGCCATGCCGCGTTCGCCGCCGGCCCAGTCGCCAGGTGGCGCGTTGAACAGCACTTGCTGCAAGCCGTTGCCTTGCAGCCGCGCCTTGATTTCAGCTGCCGGATGGTCGTAGGGAAAGAGAAATTCCACGGCCTTGAAGCCGTCGCTGGCGGCGGCCTCGAAGCGGTCGAGAAAACTGAACTCGGGGTAAAGCATGGAGAGGTTGGCGGCAAATTGGGGCATGGCGGTTTGACCTCGATGTGGCGGGTTGAAACGTAAAAACGCAGCGTAAAGGAGCTATCAGCGCAAGCTACCAGCGCGCGCCAAAATTCTGTCGCAATTCGTCGATCTGCGAGGCCGACAAGGGCGCGGGCATGGGCTGGCCGCTGGCTCGGCACTGCTGCCAGAGCCTGGCCGTTTCCTCCAGCTCTTCCAGCGTGGCCATGGCGGCAGCGGGCGAGTTGTGCCAGACGTTGGGGCCGAGGCGCTCCAGCATGACGGCGCGGATGGGCGTACCCCTGGCGCCATACTGCTGGATGACTTGCGCAACCCGTTCTGCGGCTTGCGGGTCGCCGGGCCGGTGGTAGCGAATCAGCGGAACATGGCCGACTTTCATCACGAAGTACGGCGTCAGCGCCGGCAGCAACTCGCGCTGTTCGGTGCCAGCCTGCTGCGCTGGCTGCAGGCTGGCGGCCACGCAGGCGCCGCTGTGGGTATGGATAACGCAGCTTATTTTATCATCAAATAATGCTGCAGCCCAATAGATATGGGCGTGAAGCGCTATTGTTTTGCTAGCACTTTCACCCCCGGTCTGCTGCGCCTTGTCGTCCAGCCGGGCCAGCCGGGCCGGGTCGAGTTGGCCCAGGCAGGCGTCGGTGGGCGTGATCAAAAAACCGCCGCCCTGCGCCGCGCCCAGCCGCACGCTGATGTTGCCGGCCGTGGCATGCACATAACCCCGGTCGAACAGGCTTTTGCCGATGCGGCAGATTTCTTCCCTGGCCTTGCTCTCTGTCAGCGCCGCGTTCATGGCAACACCGCGAAGGCTTTGCTGAAGAAGTCATCGCCACCAAAGTTGCCGGACTTCAGCGTCAGGTGCAAACCGCCCTGCCCGGCGGCGTCCGACTGCGCGTGGCACCACGGCACGCCGGGGTCTATCTGCGGGCCTATCTGCATTTGCGTGATGTGCAGCGCCTGCACGCAGGCGCCCGAGGTTTCGCCGCCGGCCACGACCAGCTGGCGCACGCCGCGCTCGACCAGTACGCGGGCGATGGCCGCCAACACGCGCTCGACCATCGTGCCGGCTTCTGCGGCGCCCAGCCGCGCCTGAACCGATTTAACGGCCTCGGCGTCGGCGCTGGAATAAATCAGCAGCGGGCCGCCAGCCAGCAGCGGCGTGGCCCAGGCCAGCGCCTCGGCGGCGACATCGACGCCCGCGGCCAGTTGCTCGGCCATGCGCAGCGGGTCCAGCGCCAGCGCCGGTCGGCTAGAGGCGATGAAGGCCTGCACCTGCCGATTGGTCGCCAGCGAACAGCTGCCCGACAGCACCGCCTGCCAACCCGTAGGCGCCGGCAGCGCGCTGGCGATCGACGATGGCGCCAGACCAAAGTTGGCCGGCAGCCCGATTGCCACGCCAGAGCCAGCCGTCAGCAGCGCCATCTCCTTGAGCGCGGGCCCCAGGCGCAGCAAATCGTCGTTCGAAAGCGCGTCGACCACCGCGATGCCGATGCCCTGCGCGCGCAGCTCGGCGATGCGCGCGCGGATTGCCGCCTCGCCCTGCGCCACCACGCGGTAGTCGATCAGCCCGACCTGGCGGCGGCACTGCGCCTGCAGCACGCGGATCAGATTGGCATCGGTCATGGGCGTCAGCGGGTGGTTTTGCATGCCGCTTTCGCTCAGCAGGACATCGCCGACGAACAAATGGCCCTTGAAGACGGTGCGCTGGTTGTCCGGAAAGGCGGGCGTGGCAATGGTGAAATCCCCACCCTCCACATTCGCCAAAGCGTCCATCAGCGCCTCTGTCACCGGGCCAATATTGCCTTGCGCGGTGCTGTCAAACGTAGAGCAGTATTTGAAGTAGATTTGCCGGCTGCCTTGCGCTTGCAGCCATGCGAGGGCCTGCAGCGACTGGCGCACCGCCGCTTCGGGCGCGATGGTGCGCGACTTCAGCGCCACCACCACAGCGTCAACTTCGCGGTCCAGCGGCGCATCGGGAACGCCTATGGTTTGCAGCACCCGCATGCCGGCACGCACCAGGTTGTTGGCCAGATCGGTGGCGCCGGTGAAATCGTCGGCAATACAGCCTAGAAGGAGGCGGGCCCCCACGCTCCCCACTGCGTGTGGTTCGCTGCCCCCCGAGGGGGCCGCTGCGCCTGCAGCCCGGCAAAGCCTGTTCTGCGGCCCTCGCTTGGGTAGTCCTGACGCGGGCGATTCCACCGCTCCTACGCTCCCCGCTGCGCGTCGTTCGCTGTGCTCGCTACTCATGATTTTTTAGGCAACTCGATGCCGGGAAAAATTTTGATCACGGCGCTGTCATCTTCTTTGGCAAAGCCCGCCGTGCTGGCCTGCATGAACATCTGGTGCGCCGTGCTCGACAGCGGCAGCGGAAACTTGCTGGCGCGCGCCAGATCAAGCACCAGCCCCAGGTCTTTCACGAAAATATCCACCTCCGACAGCGCCGTGTAGTCGGCTGCCAGCACATGCGCCATGCGGTTTTCGAACATCCAGCTGTTGCCCGCGCTGTGCGTGATCACCTCGTACAGCGCCTCTGGGTCCACGCCTTCGCGCAGGCCGAGCGCCATGGCTTCGGCGGCGGCGGCAATGTGTACGCCGGCCAGCAATTGGTTGATGATCTTGACCTTGCTGCCCGCACCGGCCTTGTCGCCGAGCTTGTAGACCTTGCCAGCCATTGCGTTGAGCAGCGGCTCGCACAGCGCATAGGCGGCCGGCTTGCCGGCGCTCATGATGGTCATCTCGCCCGACGCGGCCTTGGCCGCGCCGCCGGAAATTGGCGCATCCAGGTACAGGAGGCCCAGCTCGGCCAGGCGCGACTCCAGCGCCACCGACCAGAGCGGGTCCACCGTGGAGCACATCACAAACACGCTGCCGGGCGCCATGGCGGCGGCGCAGCCCTTGGTGGGATTCGCGCCATGGGGGTCACCAAACAGCACGCTTTCGGTCTGCGCGGCGTTCACCACCACCGACACCACCACCGTGCATTGCGCGGCCAGTTGCTCCAGCGTGTCGCAGGCCACGCCGCCGAACTGGGCAAACGCCTGCGCCACACCGGGCCGCACATCAAACACGTGAACCGTGTAGCCGGCCCGGCGCAGCGACTGCGCCATGCCGCTGCCCATGGCGCCCAGGCCCACCAGGCCCACGTTCTGGTCTTTTTTTATGCTCATTCCGATTCCTTGAGTTCAGCTTAGGGGCAGATTGTTGCAACGAAAGTCCTTCTTCGTCCAGTACCTGGCGCTCATGCTCGTCTGTCCCGGCGGGCGGCACAGGCCACGATGCCGCTTTACCGCACGTTTACTTACCTCTTTCCACGCCGACACCCGCTCGCGTGGCCTTGCAGTGATAATTATTCAGCGCTGGCTCAAAAAAATGCGCCGCCTTCTGCAGCAAGCGTTGCAGACGGCGCCACAACAATTACCCAGAATGCCGCAATTCCCCTTCGCGGCAGGCAACAAGGACGCCGCTGATGGACCCCAACGCCGAAATTCCCTACTCCGGCCCCCAGCCCACGCCCCGCAAACGATTGAGCCGCCGCGCGACCTTGATCGGCAGTCTACTGGCGTTGCTGCTGCTGGCCGGCACCGGCTGGCTGGCCTGGCACCTCACGCGCCCTGCGTCAGAGGCGGACAGCTCGGCAAGCGGTCCCGGCAGGCCGGGCGGCGCGAACCGAAGAACGGCCACCACCGTGGGCGTCGCCACCGCAGAGCGCGCCAGCATTCCGATTGTTCTGGAAGCCCTGGGCACCGTCACGCCGCAAGCCAGCGTGCGGGTGCGCCCCCAGGTCTCCGGCGTGATGGAAAAAGTATTGTTCAAGGAAGGCCAGATGGTGCGCGCCGGTGAATTGCTGGCCACCATCGACCCGCGCCAGTTTGAAATGGCGCTGATGCAGGCCAGCGGTCAGCGTCTGCGCGATGAGGCGCAACTCGACAGCGCCCGCGTCACCTTGACACGCTTTAAAACCCTGCTCGAGCAGGACTCGATTGCCCGCCAGGAGGTCGACACGCAGGCCGCGCTGGTCAAGCAGCTCGAGGGCACGGTGGTGATTGACAAGGCGGCCGAAGGCACGGCGCGGCTGAACCTGAGCTACACCCGCGTCGTGGCGCCCATCAGCGGGCGCGTCGGCCTGCGCAGCGTTGACGTCGGCAATGTGGTGAGCAGCAGCGACGTCCTCGGCATTGCGCTGATCACGCAGGTCACGCCGATTGATGTGGTGTTTGCCGTGCCGCAGGACCAGGCCAGCGAGTTGCAGCAGGCGGCCAGCAGCGGCAGCACTGCGATGAAGGTCAGCGCGCTGGACAGAACCCGCTCCAGCACGCTGGACACGGGGGTGTTTGCCTCGCTCGACAACCAGGTGGACATTCAGACCGGCACCGTCAAGGCCAAGGCGCGTTTTGCCAACGGCAAGCTGGCGCTGTTCCCGAGCCAGTTTGTCAATGTGCAGCTGCTCGTCAAAACTATTGAAAACGCCGTGGTGGTGCCGGTGACGGCACTACGCCATGGCAGCAGCGGCGATTATGTGTATGTGCTCAATAGCGCCGAACGCACCGTGGCCTTGCGGCCGGTGCGGCCCGGGCAGGCCACGGTGGACAAGATCGTGATCGCCTCCGGTCTGCAGGTCGGAGAACGCGTCATCACTGAAGGCGCCGACCGGCTGAAAGACGGCGCCAGCGTGGTGCTGCCGGGCGACGCGCCGAGCGACGCAAGAGGCGGTGGCAAGGGCGGTGCAAAAGGTGGCAAGCGCCCTGGCCAGCGCGAAGGCGTGCCCGATGGCGTGGCGCCGCCGGCTGCAGCGGCAGCATCCGCGCCTGCTGCTGAGGCACCCGCCAGCGCGGCCGCACCGCAACGCCGCCGCCGCGCCTCGCAAGCCGAAGGCACATGAACCAGCCGCTGGACTACCAGCCATCCGAGCCCACGCCCGACATGAGCCCCTCAAGTCCCTTCATTCGCCGGCCGGTCGCCACCGCACTGCTGATGCTCGCCATCGTGCTGGCGGGCCTGGTCGGTTTCAAATTCTTGCCGCTGTCGGCGCTGCCGCAGGTCGACTACCCGACGATTCAGGTCCAGACCCTTTACCCCGGCGCCAGCCCCGAGGTGATGGCGCAAACCGTGACGGCACCGCTGGAGCGCCAGTTCGGCCAGATGGCCGGGCTGCAGCGCATGAGTTCGACCAGCGCCGCCGGCGTGTCCATCGTCACGCTGCAATTCAACCTCGGGCTGGCGCTGGATGTGGCCGAGCAGCAGGTGCAGGCCGCCATCAATGCCGGCGGCTCGCTGCTGCCGGCCGATCTGCCGGCGCCGCCGGTCTACGCCAAAGTGAATCCGGCCGATGCACCGGTGCTAACGCTCGCCATCACCTCCGACACGCTGCCGCTGACGGAGGTGCAGAACATCGTCAACACGCGGCTGGCGCTGAAGATCAGCCAGGTCAATGGCGTCGGCCTGGTGTCGCTCAGCGGCGGCCAGCGCCCCGCCGTACGGATTCAGGCCGACACGCGTGCGCTGGCCTCTTACGGGCTGGCGCTTGACGCGCTGCGCACCGCCATTGCGGCGGCCAACGCCAATGGCGCCAAGGGCAGCATAGACGGCCCGACGCGCGCCTATTCCATCAATTCCAACGACCAGCTGCTGGCCGCCAGCGACTATAAAAACCTCATCATTGCCTACAAAAACGGCGCCGCGGTGCGTGTGGCCGATGTAGCCCAGGTGGTGGACAGCGCCGAAAACACCAAGCTCGGCGCCTGGTCTGGCGGTGACTGCCCGCCGGCGGCTGCGCGCGTGCCCACGGAAGAAAATGACTGTCTGGGGGCGCTCGCCAAGCAGTTGAAGCCAGCCATCATCCTGAACGTGCAGCGTCAGCCCGGCGCCAACGTGATTGACACGGTCGATGCCATCAAGGCGCGCCTGCCCGAGCTGCAGGCTGGAATGCCCGCTTCCATCAAGGTCGAGGTGCTGAGCGACCGCACCACCGGCATACGCGCGTCGGTGCTGCATGTCGAGATTGAGCTGATGCTGGCCGTGCTGCTGGTGGTGCTGGTGATCTTCGCGTTCCTGCGCAACCTGCGCGCTACCGTGATTGCCAGCGTGGCCGTGCCGATTTCGCTGATAGGCACCTGCGGCGCGATGTATCTGCTGGGCTACAGCCTGAACAACCTGAGCCTGATGGCGCTGACGATTGCCACCGGCTTCGTGGTGGACGACGCCATCGTGATGATTGAAAACATCTCGCGCTACATCGAAAAAGGCGAAGAGCCCATGGCCGCCGCCTTCAAGGGCGCCAAACAGATCGGTTTCACCATCATTTCGCTGACGGTCTCGCTGATTGCCGTGCTGATTCCACTGCTCTTCATGGGCGATGTGGTGGGCCGGCTGTTCCGCGAATTCGCCATCACGCTGGCCATCACGATTTTGATCTCGGCTGTGGTGTCCTTGACACTGGTGCCCATGATGTCGGCACGCTGGCTCAAAGCAAAAAACCCCACGCTTGTCGCTTCGCGAGCCTACGGCGGTGCGCTGCCCCTTGAATCGGAAGAAGGGGCTGGCCTGGCTTGGGGCGGCCCGGCGCTGGCGGCCGAAGCCGGTATGCCTGACCGCACGGTCGCCGCGCGGCTGCAGCAGCTTTTTGAGGGCGTCATCGTGCGTTACGACCGCTCGCTCAGCTGGGTGTTCGCGCGTCAAACCGCCACGCTGCTGGTGGCCCTGGCCACGCTGGCGCTCACAGTGCTGCTGTATGTGCTGATTCCCAAGGGCCTGTTTCCGACGCAGGACACCGGCCAGTTGCAAGGCAGAATCGAAACCGCCCAGTCGGTGTCTTATGGCCGCATGGCCGAGCTGCAGCAGGCCGCCGCCCGGGCGATTCTGGAAGACCCGGACGTCGCCACCTTGAGCTCCTTCATCGGCGTGGACGCGGCCAACAACACCATGCTGCACACCGGGCGCATGCTGATCAACCTGAAGGCCACGCGCAGCGGCAGCCAGCAGGCCACCATGGACAGGCTGAAGCGGCGCGTCAGCAACATCGCCGGCGTCACGCTGTATCTGCAGCCAACGCAGGACTTGACGATTGACGCCGAAACCGGCCCAACGCAGTTCCGCGTGTCGCTCGAAGGCTCCGACAACGCCACGGTGGTGAAGTGGGCCACGCAGCTGGCACAGCGCATGCAGCAACTGAGCGGCGTGAGCAATATTTCATCGGACGCCGGCGCCAGCGGCAGCGCGGCTTTCATCACGGTAGACCGCGACACCGCAGCACGCCTGGCCATCACCACCTCGGCCATTGACGACGCGCTGTACAGCGCTTTTGGCCAGCGCATCGTCTCGACAATTTTTACCGAGACCAACCAGTACCGCGTGATTCTGGAGGCGCTGCCCGATCCGCTCAACACCGTAGCTTCGCTGGGAAACCTGCAACTGAAAGCCGGCGTGGGCGGCACCACGCCGCTGTCCAGCATCGCCAGCATCAGCGAGCGCCCGGCGCCTCTGCAGATCACCCGCGTCGCCCAGTACCCGGCCACCACGTTGGGCTTTGACACGGCGCCCGGCGTGTCGCTGGGCAAGGCGGTTGACCAGATCAAGCAGGCCGCCAATGACATGGCACTGCCGGCCAGCGTCACGCTGACCTTTCTGGGCGCGGCGGGCGCTTACCAGTCGTCACTGGCCAACCAGCTGTGGCTGATTCTGGCGGCCGTGATCTGCGTCTACATCGTGCTGGGCGTGCTGTATGAAAGCTACATCCACCCGCTGACAATTTTGTCGACCCTGCCGTCGGCCGGCGTGGGTGCGCTGCTGGCGCTGATGATCAGCGGCTCTGACCTCGGCGTGATCGGCGTCATCGGCATTATCTTGCTGATAGGCATCGTGAAAAAGAACGCCATCATGATGATCGACTTTGCGATTGACGCCGAGCGCAACGAAGGCAAGTCCGCGCAGGAAGCGATTCACCAGGCGGCGCTGCTGCGCTTTCGGCCAATTTTGATGACCACGCTGGCGGCGCTGTTTGCTGCTGTGCCGCTGATGCTGGGCTGGGGTGAAGGGGCCGAGTTGCGGCGGCCGCTGGGGCTGGCAATTTTTGGCGGCTTGATCGTGAGTCAGGTGTTGACGCTGTTCACTACACCGGTGATTTATCTGGCGTTTGACCGGCTGGGGCGGCGGGTTCGGGGAAGGGAGCGGGTTTGATGCTTTCTTGTGCTGTTTATGGCTCTAGCCCATTATCCATGGGCGTAAGTAGCTATATATTTGATAGCGTGCTTTCTTTTCTTGGTGCGTTGGCCGGGAGTCGCCCGGCGGCGACTCACTTTACTTTTGCTTCGCCAAAAGAAAGTAAGCAAAGAAAAGGCGACCCGCAGTCTGGGTCCTTACGCTTCGCTTCAGGCAACCTGCGCTGCTTGAGAAAAGCGAGGGTCCGGCACAAACTCGCTTCGCTCAGACAAGTGCCGGCCCTGATCCCGCTTCTCTCAAGCAGCACAGGCCCAGCCAGGACGGGGTGGGATCGGATCCGGCAGCGCTGGCAAGAAGTCGAAAAATTCCTGAACCCGAATCCAAACTCGAACCCGAATCCGACCCCAAAGCCCTTCTGTATGCGCCGAGGAGCGCAGGGCCAGACGGATCAGGGATCGTGCTTGTCTGAGCGAAGCGAGTTTGCACGATACCCCGACTGGACCGAGCACCGCAGGTTGCCCGTAGCGCAGCGAAGGGACGCAGACAGTAGGGTCGCCTTTTCTTTGGTTACTTTTCTTTTGGCGAAGCAAAAGAAAGTGACTAGCCGCCGGGCTACCCCCGGCCAGCAGTCCTCAGCAGCGCAGCAGGACCCAAGAACGACAGCCAAGGTGGGAGCAAAGAAGTGAACCTCTCCGAGCCCTTCGTCCGCCGGCCCGTAGCCACGGTATTGCTGACCATAGGCCTGGCGCTGGCGGGCATAGGCGCGCTGTTTGTGCTGCCCGTCTCGCCGCTGCCGCAGGTTGATTTTCCCGTCATCTCGGTCAGCGCCTCGCTGCCCGGCGCCAGCCCAAGCACCATGGCCAGCAGCGTGGCCACGCCGCTGGAAAGGCGCCTGGGCGTGATCGCCGGCGTCAATGAGATGACGTCGAACAGCGGCACCGGCTCGGCCCGCGTCACGCTGCAGTTCGACCTGGACCGCAAGATCGACGCGGCCGCACGCGAAGTGCAGGCCGCCATCAACGCTTCCCGCGCCGACCTGCCCGCCACACTGCGCAGCAACCCGACCTACCGCAAGGCCAACCCGGCCGCCTCGCCCGTCATCATCCTGGCGCTCACTTCCAAAAGCCGCTCGCCCGGGCAAATCTACGACGAAGTCTCCAACCTGCTGCAGCAAAAGATTGCCCAGGTGCCGGGCGTGGGCGATGTGGAACTCGGTGGCGGTTCGCTGCCGGCCGTGCGTGTTGAGCTGAACCCGTTGGCGTTGAACCGCTATGGCATCAGCATGGAGGACGTGCGGGCGGCCCTGCAGGCGTCGAATGCCAACCGGCCCAAGGGCGCCATTGAAGTTAACGACGCAGGCGGTGAAGGGGCCGGCCGGCGCCTGCAGATCTATTCGGGCGCCAACACCGCCAGCGGCGGGCGTCGTGCTGCCGATTACCGGGGGCTGGTGGTGGCGTGGCGCAACGGTGCGGCAATACGGCTGGGTGATGTGGCCGAGGTGCTGGACGGCGTTGAGAACACCAACACCCTGGGCCTTTTCAACGGCGAGCCGGCCGTCGTCGTATTGGTCACACGCCAGCCCGGTGCCAACGTGATTGCAACAGTGGACGGCGTGCGGGCTCTGCTGCCGGCCCTGCAGGCGCAGCTGCCTGCCGACGTGCAATTGCAGGTCGCGTCGGACAGTACCAACTCTATTCGCACCTCGCTGCGCGAAATTGAGCTGACGCTGCTGATATCGATTGCTCTGGTGGTGCTGGTGGTCAGCGCGTTTTTACGCAGCGCGCGCGCCACGCTGATTCCTGCGGTTGCCACGGTGGTGTCGCTGCTCGGCACCTTTGGCGTGATGTATTTGCTCGGCTTCAGCCTGAACAATCTGAGCCTGATGGCGCTTACCGTGGCCACCGGTTTTGTGGTGGACGACGCCATCGTGGTGCTGGAAAACACCAGCCGCCACATCGAAGCTGGCATGGACCGCTTCAAGGCGGCGTTGCTGGGCGCACGCGAAGTCGGTTTCACCGTGCTGTCGATCAGCCTGTCGCTGGTAGCCGTGTTCATTCCGCTGCTCTTCATGGGTGGCCAGATGGGGCGGCTGTTTCGCGAATTCGCCGTCACGCTGTCAGCGGCGGTGCTGATCTCGCTGGTGATTTCACTGACCACCACGCCCATGATGTGCGCCTGGCTGCTCAAGCCCGCTACAGACCGCAAGCCGCCGGGACGCATCTCCCGCTGGTTTGACAACGGCTTCAAGCGCGTGCTGCGCAGCTACGAAGTGGCGCTGGACTGGGCACTTGCCAGCAAGCTGCTGGTGATGCTGATTCTGCTCGCCGTTGTCGCGCTCAACGTCTATCTCTACGTCAAGGTACCCAAGGGCTTTTTCCCACAGCAAGATACCGGGCAGATCGCCGGCGGCCTGCGCGCCGACCGCAGCATTTCCTTCCAGGCCACGCAGGGCAAGCTCAAACAACTGGTCGACATCATCCGGCGTGACCCGGCGGTGGACACCGTGGTCGGCTTTACCGGCGGCTCGCGCTCGGGCGGCGGCTTCATGTTCATCAACCTCAAGCCAGTGGCGCAGCGCAGCGATGCCGGTCAGGCCGTCATTGCGCGGCTGCGCCCGCAGCTGGCGAGCGTCACCGGGGTCTCACTCTTCCTTAACCCGGTACAAGACCTGCGCGGTGGTGGCCGCCAGAGCAGTTCAACCTACCAGTACACCCTGAAAAGCGACAACGCCGCTGACCTGCGGGTCTGGGCCACGCGGTTGGCCGATCAGATGAAGCGGCAGGAGGCGCTGACCGACGTGGACACCGACCAGGAAGAACACGGCGTTGAAACCATGGTCACGGTGGACAAGGAAAGCGCGGCGCGACTCGGCATCAGCTCACGCGATGTCGACAACGCGCTCTACAACGCCTTCGGCCAGCGCCAGGTTGCCACCGTCTATGCCGAATTGAACCAGTACCACGTCATCATGGAGGTAGCGCCGCGCTTCACGCGCAGTCCCGAGTCGCTCAAGGACATCTACATCCCGGCCAGAAACGTCAGTGGCAACAGCGGTGCAAGTGCCAACGGCACGGCGGCCACATCGCCCGTTGCCACGCCCGCAGCGGCCAGCACCATCCCGGTGAACCCGGCCCTGCGCGATCCCTCCTCCGGCCAGTCGCTCAGTACAGCGGCCAGCACCATGGTGCCGCTCTCAAGCATTGCGCGCTTCAGCCAGGGTTCCACCGCCGCCTCCATCAGCCACGAAGACGGCGAGCTGTCGACCACCGTTTCTTACAACCTGGCCGAAGGCCGCACCATCAGCGATGCCGAGTCGGCTGTCAGGCAGGCCGAAGCCGCCATTGGCCTGCCCAACAATGTGCGCGGCAGTTTTTCAGGCACGGCGCTCAGCGCGCAGGAATCACAAGGCGAGCAGCCGCTGCTGATACTGGCTGCGCTGGTGGTGATTTACATCGTGCTCGGCATTCTGTATGAGAGCCTGGTGCATCCCCTCACCGTAATCTCTACCCTGCCCTCGGCCGGCGTGGGCGCCGTGCTGGCGCTGATGTTGTTCAAGCTCGATTTTTCGCTGATTGCGCTGATCGGCGTTTTTCTGCTGATCGGCATCGTCAAAAAGAACGCCATCCTGATCATCGATTTTGCCCTCGACGCCGAACGTGCGCGCGGCATTTCTGCCGTTGAAGCGGTGCGTGAAGCCTGCCTGCTGCGCTTTCGCCCCATCCTGATGACCACGCTGGCCGCCATACTGGGCGCCCTGCCGCTGGCCATCGGCTTTGGCGAGGGCGCCGAGCTGCGCCGCCCGCTCGGCATCGCTATCATCGGCGGGCTGATTGCCAGCCAGCTGCTGACGCTGTTGACCACGCCGGTGGTCTATGTGTTGCTCGACAAGCTGCGCCGCCGCAATCCCTCGGAGCGCCATTTGAGCCGCCACCCCGCTGATTCCAGCCAGCCACCGCCGCGACCGCCGCTGCAACTGCAATGAGTCATTTATGTTCTCATGCCTGCGTCACCACCCTGCTGCCGTCATTGCCGCGCAGGCAAAAAGCCGCGGCACCTCACCCACCCCTCGTTCAAAGCGCGCTGGATTCTGCCAGCGCGGGAATGACGAATCCATAAGGTTGCCCATGCGCCCTAACCTTCACCCTTACCAGTGCGCCACCGCATTGGCCGTGCTGCTCAGCGGCTGCGCCGTCGGCCCCAGTTACCAGCGCCCGGCCACGGTGGATGTCAGCGCCTTCAAGGAAGCCGAGGGCTGGGTTCCCGCCGCGCCCGCCGATGCGCTGGAGCGCGGCCCTTGGTGGTCGTTGTTTAACGACCCGCTGCTCGACCAGCTGGCGGCGCGGGTGGAGGTGTCCAACCAGAATGTGGCGGCTGCCGTGGCCGCTTACGCCCAGGCGCGCGCGCTGGTGCGCGAGCAGCGTGCCGGGCTGTTTCCTGTGGTCACGCTCGATGGCGGCGGCACGCGCTCTCATAGCAGTTCCAGCAGCAGCGGCAGCGGCAGCGGCGGGCGCACCGGCAACAGCTACCAGCTCAGCATAGGCGGCAATTGGGAGCCCGATGTCTGGGGCCGCCTGGGCCGCGCGGTCGAGGGCGCGAAGGCAGGCGCCGAGGCCAGCGCCGCCGACCTGGCCTCGGCCAGGCTGTCGGCGCAGGGCGAACTGGCAATCAATTACCTGTCGCTGCGCCAGACCGACGCGCAAAAAGCGCTGCTGACAACCACCATTGAAGGCTTTCAGCGCAGCCTGGAGATCACGCAAAACCGCTACAGCGCCGGCATTGCGGCCAAAACCGATGTGCTGCAGGCGCAAACCCAGCTGGCCAATGCGCAGGCCGACGACGCCGGGCTGCAGCGCCAGCGCGCCCAGCTTGAACACGCCATTGCCGTGCTGGTAGGCGTTGCGCCCGGCAACTTCACGCTCGCCCCCGCTGCCTGGAGCCCCGTTGCGCCTGAGGTTCCGGTAGGCGTGCCGTCCACCTTGCTGCAACGCCGACCCGACATTGCCGCCGCAGAGCGCCGCGTCGCCATCGCCAACGAGCAGATCGGCATCGCCAAAAGCGCCTACTACCCCAGCCTTTCCCTGGGCGCGTCTTCCGGATTCGGCGCCAGCCGCGTTGCCGACCTGTTCAACGCCTCCAGCAGCGTCTGGTCGCTAGGTCTGTCGGCCGCGCAAGTGCTCTTCAACGCCGGCGCCACCGGCGCCCGCGTAGAGGCCCGCCAGGCCGCGCACGCGCAGGCCGTGGCGCAGTACCGGCAAACCGTGCTGAGCGCTTTTCAGGGCGTCGAAGACCAGCTCGCCGCCACCCGCGTGCTGCAAACCCAGCAGGACCTGCGCCGCCAGGCCTCCACCGCAGCCGACCAGGTCGAGCAGCAAGTGCTCAACCGCTACCGCAGCGGCCAGGTCAGCTTCACCGAAGTCATCACCGCGCAGGCCACCGCGCTCAATGCGCGCCGCGCATTGGTGCAAGCCATGGCGGATCGGCAGACTACGGCAGTGGCTCTGATCCAGTCACTGGGCGGCGGCTGGCAGATGGGGAAGTAGTTTCGCTACGTGCCGGCAAATGCTATGTTTTTAATAGCGCGTTGCACCCATTCCCATTAAGCTGTACGTTGATTTGATGCCTGAAACTTGCTAGCCACCCGCTGAACGTCAAAAAGAGAAAAGGCGCTCTTTATTTTGAGCCTTGCCCTTTTTCGCTTTTCTCTATTATTTCTTCGGTGCCACCTTCTTGGCCGGTGCGCTGGGTGTCAACTGCTTGGCGGTGGCGGTGGCGGCGCTGCGCAAGTGCTCGGCCGGATCACTTTTTTCGATCTGAGCCACGCGCTCGCTGAACTCGGGTCGCTTTAGCACGCCGGCAGTGTTCAAGGCGAGCTTGCGAACGCCGGCATCCGCGTCGTTCAACGCCTTCATGACCAGATCGCCAGGCGCGGCCTTCGACAGGTTCTGCAAGCCGTGGGCGACGGCGATACGCACTTGCGGATCGTGGTGCTCGGCTGCAACCCGCAGCAACTCGATGGCTTCAGCGCCACCGATGAGGCTGGCGGCATAGGCCGCTTTGGCTGCCTTCAGTGGATCGTTGGCGGCGATGATCATCTTCAGGTGTGGCAGAGCCTCGGGACCGAGTTTGGGGAAGGCCGCGTAGACGGGCTCCTCGCGGTCGATCTCAGCAAGAACTTGTTGCATGGTGACGGACATTTTGAGGCTCCAGACTAGATGGTCGAAGGGCTGGCCAGCATCGTCGCGCTCTCGGAGGCGACGATGTCGGGCGGCGGGTTGGTGATGTTGTCGGTTCCATTGCCGGTCATCAGCCGGTTGTTGTTGTTGACATGCGCGAGCCCGAGCACATGGCCGATCTCATGGGCCAAAGTCCAGGCGCTCGCGCCGCTGGCCACTGCAGCGCCCGGCTGGCCTGCCGGGTGGCTGGCGCAGCCGTTGAAAGGCGGCTGGGTGCTGCGAACGAAGTAGGCCACCACGTCGTTGCCGCTGACGAAGTTACGGTGCGAGAACAGATCGGTCTGCTCTGCCGTCACGCTGCCCATGGTACAGCCGCCCACGTCGAGGTCGTTCAGGGCCGGCAGGCTCAGCACTTCGAAAGACACGTACTTGATGCCGATCTGCGCGGTGGCATAGGTCAGGCGCATGTTGGAGATCATCTGGTTGATGCTGAAGCGGGTCGGCGCGGTCAGGCACTTGATATGCAGCCGCATGGTTTCCCGGCACGCCAGCGCGCCGGTGGCCGGGCTCCAGTAGATTGAGCCATGCTGGAACTCGCTGTAGCGGCCGAGGCCATCTTCGGTGCTGAGCTCGTCGCTGGTCGGGTAGCCGAGGAAGCTGCGCTCCCAGCCCATGCCGGCCCACAGGTTGCGGATCACGCCATGCACCTCGTGTGCGCCGGTCGCCGGCGTCCAGTAGATCGAGCCGCCCTGAAAGTGGTTGTAGCGGCCTGCACCGTCGGGCGTGGTCGACTCGTCGGTGGTCGGGTAGCCGAGGAAGCTGCGCTCCCAGCCCAGGGTCGACCACTTGCCGCGGATCGCGCCGTGAACCTCGTGCGCGCCGAGTACGGGCGTCCAGTAGATCGAGCCGCCCTGGAAGTGGTTGTAACGGCCGATGCCGTCTGGCGTGGTCGATTCGTCAGTCAGCGGGTAGCCCAAGAAGCTGCGCTCCCAGCCCAGGCTGGCCCATTTGCCGCGGATATCGCCATGCACTTCGTGCGCGTCGGTGGCAGGGGTCCAGTAGACCGAGCCGCCCTGGAAGTGGTTGTAGCGGCCGCCGCCGCCCGGTGTGGCGGTTTCGTCGGTGACCGGGTAGTGCAGCAAGCCGCGCTCCCAGCCGAGAGCGGCCCAGCGGTCGCGGATGCGGCCGTGGATCTCGTGCGCGCCACTGGCCGGCGACCAGTAGATCGATCCGCTGCGGTAGTGCCGATAGTGGCCGATGCCGTCCGGCGCCCCCAGTTCCGCTATTGTCGCGGGGCCCAGCCAGCCGCCTGCGCCGCCGAGCGCAGCATATTTCACATCAATGTCCGACATGGATGTTCTCCTGTTGAAGTTCGGTTTGTCCGGAAGGGCCTGCGCAAGCTTTTCAAGTTCAAGAAAAAAGCCTGCAACCCCATGCTGGCGCGCACTAAAAGCTATCAAATTAATAGCAAACGATCAGCGCGGCCTCGCGTCGTCGTCCTCAACGATCTTCAGCGCCGAGGTCGGCCGCAGGCTGAACTTGAGCACGCTGACGCTTGTCTCGCCGAGTGCCGACGGCGGCAGCTGCGTGATGCGCAGGCCATCGCTCACGTCGATGCCGCCGCGCACTTCGACCTCGACGCTGTCGACCAGCATGCCGGTGGTCTTGCGGCTGATGACGTCGGCGTTGATGCGGTCGATATTGCCCTTGAACTGGCTCACCAGATCCTGCACGCCGATCTTCGGCACCTTGATAGCGAGCTGTTCGAGCTGGTTTCTCAACTCCTGCACGCGCCCCGCCTGGACCGCCAGCTCTTGGCGCAAACCTGTGACCTCGTCGCTGCGCGCTGTCACCAGGCGATTGGCCTCGGTGAACTGCTTCTGCAACGCTCCGTTGACGTTGGACAGGCGCTGGATCTCGGCGTCGCGCACGTTCACGGCCTGCAAGGCCTCGTTGAACTTGCCGCGCACCAGGTCGACGTTCTTGAGGTTGTCGCCGGTGAGCCCGCCGAGCTCGAAGGGTAGGAAAGTGGTTGCCATAGCTTGATTCCTTCTTCGCGCCTCAGGCGCTGCGGCCCTGCGGGGGCACGGGCACGATCTTCAGCTTGAGGGTGCTGCTGCCGTCGGCACTGAAGCTGAAGGTGTTGCGGTACTTGGTGTTGAAGGGCGCGACGTACATGCGCGCGGGGCTGGCAGCATCCTTCTTTTCGAAGTGCAGCGCCATGCGCATCTCGACCGTGGCCTCGGGGATCTGGTACCAGGTCACCTGGTAGCCCAGCGCCTGCAGCTCGGGGTGCTCGGTGGCGAGCTGGGTCTGGGTCGCCAGCGCGGCGGCGTCCAACTCGCGCTGGGCGGCGGCGACGCCGGCGCTGATCTCGCGCACCATGCTCGACAGCGGCGCGATCAGCACTTCGTCCATGTTCACATCGATGGCCATGACAGTTCCTTGTGCGTTCAGCGCTCTGTGCGCGTCACCGTGGGCGGGGTCACGGTGGCGTTGATCGTCACCACGTCAGGCGCCAGGCGCACCGGCGCCGGCACCGGCTTCATCGTCACGCGCAGCAGGCTGGAGCCCTCGGCCGTGTGCGAATAGGTGCTCGCGTTGCGAAAGTTGACCGGCGCCGCAAACGCCATCACGCCGCGCTTGGCGAAGCCGGGTCGGCGCTCGGTTTGCGTGGCGCTGGTTTCCTTGAGCGTGATCGACAGCTTGACCTCGATCAACGCTTCGGTGAACTGGTAGAAGGTCGGCAACAGTCCGGCTTGCAGCAAAGTGGTCTTGACAGGGGCCACCGGTTGCTGCGTCACGCTGAAGCCCGGCACGGTCACGTTGCTGCCGCCCACCACCACGATGGAGGGCGCCGGGGCGATCACTTCCGTGATCTGCGGGATCAGCTCAATCGCGTTGGCGTCGCTCGCCAAAAACTTGAGCGTCTCGATCGACGCCCGATCCAGCGACAACTGCCCTTCAGCGACCGCGGCGGCGAGGTCGCGCACCATGTCGGCGATGGGGAGGTCAAGCAACTCTTGTCCGATGGCCATGAAGCTCTCCTTGAATCGGTTAAGTGAACGGCGCGAAGTTGCTCAGGTGCACGGCGCGTTGCAGCACGCGCGCGGCGCGGCTGGGCACTGGCGTGCCGCGCTCACTGACCAGCCACGCGTTTGGGCTTGCCGCCAGCCAGCCGACGCCGCCTTCGCGGCACAGGCTGATCAGCCGGTCGTGCGCCATCGGGTTGTGGGCGCCAGGCTGCCAGCCATCGAGCAGCACGGGCTGGCGCAAGGTGCCCTGCAGCACGGCATGGCGCGGGCCTTGGGGGCGCGCCGCATCCCACAGCAAGCCCACGCCTTCATCGGCACCCGCGGCCAGCGCGACATGGGCCGATTCCAGCGGCAGCCACACGACGGCGCGCGGATGTACGGTGCGCAAGGTCTGCGCCGCGGCCCACAAGCGCCCGGCGAGCGGATTGCGGCCGATCAACGCGAACAGCGCCGCTGGCTGCTGCGCATAGCGGCGCGCCAGCCGCAGGTGGTGCCCCAGCATCCACAGGCGGGCCTCCAAGCGCAGCAGCGTGTAGATGCCGGCACTTGCATGCAGGGCAATTCGCGCGTCCAGCGCAGCGAGCGCGGCGGGCTTCATCTGCGCGACCAGTGCCAGCGACACGGCGACACAGCGCTGCCCCGGCGCGACGCTGGCAAGCAGGAGCTCGGCATCGCGCAGATCGACGTCCGCCGTGCCGCCCTGGCTGCGCAGACCGAGCAAACGCACCGCCTCGCCGTCGGCGCCACGCAAGCTGCCGGCGGCGGCGCTGAGCCAGCCCAGGTCGCTGGACGCCTCGGCCCGATTGGCGGCGGCGGTGCGGCGCAGCGCATTCAACCTGGGCCGCATGGGTGCGGCAACGGTCGACGACTGCCGCGCCGTCATCGCAGGCCGTGCATTGAGACGTGCATCGGGACGGGGGCGCGGGGTGAGCGCGCGGGCACGGGCGCTGAGCCGAGGACGCTCGGCCTTGCGCAAGACAGGTCGCGCGGCAGTGGAAGAAGAAGAGGGCCGGGGCGCCGGAGGCGTCGCGCGCCTGATTGTCGCTGCCGCACGACCCATCTCGATGGCCAGTCGCGGCGCAGCCCGCTGCCGTCCAGCACCTTGGGCCGGGCGAGGAACGGGGTCTTGTCTCGCGCTCGCCTTGCCTGCCGCTGCTAGCGGTGGCCGGTCACCGGGCCTGAGCAATGGCGGCGGCAACGGACGCGGCATCAAACGTGTTTTGTGCTCCGCCACCTTGTCACGTTCGGGCGCGACGCGTCGTGCCTTCGGCTTCGCGGGCGCTTGCGCTTTCTTGAGCGCCGCCGGTCGCGCGCGTGGCGCCGGCGTCGGGCGCGATGCAGCGCGCTTCGGCAGCAACGGCGAACGGCCCGCGGCACGTTCGGCTCGCGAGGCGACCGGCTGGCGAGCCGGCAATGGCAAACCGGGCCGGCGTTTGGCACCACGGTCCATGCGTTGTTGTCGCTCGGGGCGCTGCTGCGGCGCCCGGCGTGCCCGCGCTGCCGCGTCGAGGCGCGACCTTACCAGCTGCGGATGCCGTGGGCTAGACATGAATGAACGAATGACGGCGGTGCTGCGCGTTCATCATCAAGCGCCGAAGGTCACCTTGGTCGGCGTCACAGTGGCGTCCACGGTCACGATGCGCGGGATGATGCGTGCCGGTGCCGGCACCGGCTTGAGCGTGGTGCGCAGCAGGCTGGAGCCCTCAGCCGAAAAGGAGTAGGTGGACGAGCTCTTGTAGTTGACGTGCGAGGCAAAAGTGGTCGATACCGAGCCCGAGCCACCAAAGCCGAACAGCGAGCCATGCGCTTCAGCCTCGGTGCTGATCTCGAATTCGGCCCCGGCCTCGAACTCGCTTGAAGACGAACTGCGGTGGCTGATCGAGATTTTGACCTCGATCAGCGACTCGGTGAACTGATAGAAGGTCGGCAACAAGCCGGCCTGCATCAGTGTCATTTCAACCGCCTTGGCGCTCTCGGTGCGCACGGCGATGGTGTCGGGGTCGGTTGCCGTGCCCGCTGTCACGCCGGGCAGCGTGGCGCCGGCTTCCAGCGTGTCGGAGAGCTTTTTCTTCTCGACGATCTCGTAAATGTCGGGAATCACTTTGACCTTGGCCTTGGCAAGCGCGCGCGCCGTGTCCAGCGACGCCTTGTCCAGCTTGCGCTGTCCCTGGGCGATGGCGTTCGCCATCTTGTAGATCATGTCGGGGAAGGGGACATCCAGAAGTTCCTGACCGATGCTCATGATTGATTACTCCTCGCAGTGGGTTGGTTGGTGGAGACGCTGATGCCGGTGGCGTAGGCCGGTTGGTACTGAAGCGCCGGCCTGTGCCAGACCAGCGGACGGTAACGAGGGCCTTGCGCCGGCGGCGCCTCGCATTCCTTTTGCAGGCCAGCGCGGCCGGCCAGCTGGGCTGCCACGTTGGCTGCGAACAAATGGCGCAACTTGTCAGCCGCCGCGCCGTGCGGATCGAGCGTGAGGGCGCCGCACGTCTCGACCGCCGGATGTCGCTTGAACAGGGGCATCCATTGCTCGTCGAACGCAGTAATCAGCGCGCCGGCCCCCGTCGCCATCAGGATGAAGCCGCCGATGCGATGCACCGTCTCGGCCAGGTCATCACGCGCGGCATCGTTGTCCTGTTCCGCCACGTGGAGGCTGATGAGGAATATCTGATGCGACATGTGAGTGCCTTTTTTGTCTCACGCCATGGCCCGGGAGGGTTGAGCGTGCAGTCTAGGATTGACGTTTCCCTTGGGCGCCGCCGTTGAAGCCAATGACTTTTCCCTTGTGCCCAAAAGTACGACAAGGATGGTGTTGCCTTGGTACCCTTACTTGTCTTCGTCGAATTGAAATGTCATTTTGAATTGTAAAAACAGAAGCAAGAAGCAGTTAGGATAATTCCGCGCAAAGCTGGAACTATCTTGCGCAAATGCCGTGGATGGAGGGGTGCATTCTGTGGCCCTGAGCGGCTCGCTATTGCGCACCCGCGCCCTTCCTGGCGCCTGCATGGAAGCTCCGCTCAATCGCATGTCAAATCGGATTGGACAACGTTGCCGCCGGTTGCAACGAATGGAAGGACGCAGGAATTTTCATGGCCAGCACCTGCTGGTAGCTCGATGGCGTCGCACCCGTGTAGCGGCGAAAGGTGCGCGCAAAATAGGAAACGTCATTGAAGCCCACGTCAAAGGCTACCGTCTTGACCTGAATCGACGGATCCGCCAGCGACTCGCAGGCCTTGCTGATGCGGAATTTCAACAGGTATTCACAGAAAGAGTGGCCGTGCTCTTTCTTGAAGACTCGGCTGAATTCCGATTCGCTCATGTGGCAATGCATGGCCACGACAGACAGACGCACCGATTCCGCGAAGTGGCTTTCGACGAATTGACGCGCCAAAAGTGTTTTATGCCCTTGTGATATTTCCCGTGGTGTCTCCAACTGCACGGAGCAAGGCATGGATGCATGCCGCGGCAGGCGAAGATCACCAGGAGGCCGCTCAAGACAAAGATCAGCGAGGGTTTCGATGCGTCTGTTGAGATCGCCCGCCGTCAGTGGCTTGACCAGGTAGTCCCACACACCTGAACGAAATGCCCATACGGCCAACGACTCTGAATGGCTTTCGGTAATCATCAACAGCGGCAGTTCGGGGTGCTGCCGTTTGGTTTGCTGCAAAACAGCCAGATCGCTTGCGTTCGGGAAGTCAAACTCAAAGCACAGAAAATACGGCGGACACGCTTGAATGTAAGGGGTGGCGTCGCAAGGATGCTCCAAATTGCGCACATCGTGCCCCGGAAGCAGCAAATGGAAGAGTCCCGGGGTGGACAGGTTTCGTCGAAAATCAAGCCACAGAAAATTCGCTGGGCACATTGTTTTCTCCCTTCCATTTTTTGCTCGGCGCAAATTCAGGCTGGGCGCCTGAATAGCCGGGAATGCCGCCTTGGTTCAACTCGGCCGACTAAATTGGGGTTATGCATGATGTCCCTCATCTCGTCCGCGGAAAACAGAACTATTTACACGTCTTGCATTCGTGCATTTATCTGTAACTTTCGACGCCACCCAGCGGCAGCACACTGGCTGCACACCGCAAGCGGGTGCAAGCCATGGCGAACCGGCAGGCCACGGCAGGGGCGCTGATCCAGTCGCTGGTCGGCGGCTGGCAGCTTGGGAAGTAGTTTGGCCGGGCTGTGTGCTATGTTTTTGATAGCTTCTTGCGCCCGTATTCATTGGGCTACAAGCTAATTTGATGCCTTAAAACAGCCGAAACGCCGCCTGACTGGCGTCGTGAATACGGTGCCGGCGTACAAAGGAATTTGGGCGGCGCGTAGCCAGGTTGTCGCCTCGCTCATGCAGCCCAGGCCCGAATATCGCCACCAGTCTTGCACAAGGAAATGGATTGACCCCGGTCCTCGTCATAAGCTTCAGATACGAAATCCCCCGCCATGACCGCTGCACATCACAAGTCCGCAGACTCCATGATTTCTTGGCCCATCAGTACGCATTCGCCTGGCAGTCGTGCGTAGATCAAGCGCATCCGGTACTGACCTTTAGCTATGTATCCCCACACTTCCAACACGTCGAATAATTGCTTCTTGTTTGCGGGGTTTTGCATGGGAGCGAGTTTTCTCATGGACTTGGAAACTTCCATGCGGTCATCAGGCCCAAAGTGAAACACCAGCAGTTTCTTGGCTTGTTCCGTTGCGGCGCTTGAACAATGATGTGCTGGCGCGCCGTAAGCCATGCTGCCCAGAAGCAGAGGAATAAAACAGACCGCGCTCTTGACGGCTGATGCCCACGTGATGGTTTTACCGATGGGTATGGGCAGCGCTGCACTGCGGTTCAGCCCCCAGTCCTTTCGTAATGGTTGCAACATGCAGAGTCACCGCCAAACCGCTTTGGTGCGCCTTGCCCATTCGATCCGCTCGGCAAGACCTGTCAGTCCGCCGTTGATGGCGCGCGTAATTTTTCTGATGTCGTCCAGGTCGGCCAACGCATTGCAGCCTTTGGAAACCCACTCAGACGCCGCAACGGCCAAGCACCATTCGGCGCTGATGACTTGGTCTGGCAGCGCGACAAAGTCGGGGGCAGCGGGGTTTTCCTTGCGCAGGATCGTGGTCGCTTCCCGGTAGCTATCTTTGCCGGTAAGTTGCATCAGGCCGCGCCCGCGATAGGTGAAACCGTCATTGGGAGCGGTATTGCCCATGCGGCCACCATAAACTTCATTGGCGAGTTTTTGCGGGTTATGGGCATAGTTGTCTGGATCAAGTGGACCCCTGGGCTTGAAGCGGGACGGCCAGACTTTAGGCAAGCGCTCAGCGCTGTAGTTGAGGTTCTCGAACTGGATGGCCAGGCCACCCGATTCGTGCAGCACCTGGGCCATGAAATGGGCCACGCGCAGCGGCGTTTCCGATATTTTGTGCTGATCCAAAACAGTTTGGCCATTTTGAAAAGCGGCTCGATAGCTTGATCGCGTATTGGGTGCGAGATGAAGGACTTGGGAAAGGTTTACATTGACGGTCATGAGATTGCTCCTTGTAAAAAAGAGGACCAAGTTCGAATCAAGACCGATGGCGCGAGTGACCACGACTGCCGGGTTCAGAGCGGCAGCGGGATCGGCGACATCCGCGGTACTGCAGAAAGGATGACGGACCAAACGGCTCGAAGCAAAGCGCTTTCATGTCCCCGATGATAGGACGCCGTGGGCGTTCCGGGGAAGCGCTTCGGCTGCCCTGTCGCCGATGCCCTGGCAGCTCTGGCACGGCCTCACAATAAGTCACTGAGCCACGTTTCACGCAAACGGACATAGCCATAGGACAAGCCGCACAAAAAACCATTTTTACCGCCGCCGACTATCTGGCCTGGAAGCCTGGGCAACTGTATCGGCATGAGTTTCTGGATGGCGACGTAGTTGCCATGGCCTGCGCCGAAGACCGGCATGTGACGGTGTCCATGAACGTCGCGTTTGCGCTGCGCCAGCATCTTAGCGGCAGCCCGTGCCGCACGTTCATGAGCGACATGCGGCTGCACGTGGCCGCTGCCAATAGTTACTTTTACCCTGATGTGCTGGTGACCTGCAGTCCGCTTGACCTGGCCAGTTCCATAGTCAAGACCGAGCCCAAACTGATCGTGGAAGTGCTTTCGCCAAGCACGGCAGCCTTTGACCGGGGACTGAAATTCAGCCAGTACCGCCGCCTTGCCAGCCTGGAGGAATACCTGCTGATCGACCTGGACAGCCGCAGCGCCGACAGCTATCGCAAAGGCGCCGACGGGCTGTGGGTGCTGCATCTCTTTGCCCGCGGTGAACAGGTAACGCTGGCTAGCGTGGCGCTGGAACTGAGCGCAGCGCAGTTGTTTGCCGAAGTGCCGGAAGTACCGGAAATCTGATTGCTATTGAATTAGTAGCTTCATGCGCCCGTATTCATTGGGCTAGGCACTGATTTGATACCTGAACACAGCGCTATCCGTTCGCCGCGCTGAATCCGCCGGGTTGCTGCAAGGCCAATCACATCAAAGTTTGCAGCGCCACGCAGCCGCGCGTGGTGCCAGAATCAGTCTGACCTTCTCTTTTCAACGCTACCCCACCATGACCCACGAACCCCGCCTGACCCGCGCCCTGCGCGATCTGCTCAACAGCCGCCGCGTGGCGGCGCTGGGCACGCTGGACGCGAGCGACCCTGGCCAGCCCTTTGTCTCCATGGTGCCGTTCGCGCGGCTGGGCGCTGAGGCCTGCCTGGTGATCCATGTCAGCGCCCTGGCGGCGCACACGCGCAATCTGCTGGCGCACCCGCAGGTGTCGCTGCTGGTGATGGCCGCCGAAGCCGACGCCGAGCCGGTGCACGCCCTGCCGCGCGTGACATTCGATGCGGTGGCGCAACTACCCGAGCGCGACAGCCCAGCCTGGACCGCCGCACGCACGGCCTACCTCGCGCGCTTTCCCGAGGCGGCGCCTATGACGGAGCTGGGCGATTTCATGTTTGTACTGCTGCGGCCCACCGGTGCGCGGCAGGTGGCGGGCTTCGGGGCCGCTCGCAACGTGGATGCGAGCGAGCTGGCCCGATTGCTGAGTGACTGACTGCATCAACGGCTTTGACAGAAGCATCAGGGATTGCCTGGTACACCAGCCCGCTTATTAATTACACTGGCGCGATGCCGATTTCACCGACGATCACTTCCACCCCAGGGGCTGCAGCCGGCGCCTTCAGTGCACCGGTCGTACAGCATTTCCGCCAGGCCCTGCTCTGGCCCGTGCGGCTGATGCCGATTGCCGGCACGAAGCGCACGCATCGCCCTTGGCAGGTGCTGCGCGACATGGGCGATGCCTCGCCTTGGCGCGAGGAGGTTGACGAGTACAGCGGTGACAGCAGCCGCTTTCACGAGCGCCATTACAACGAGTTTGTGAGCTTCCTGCCCTATGTGCAGCGCTTCCTGTATGGAGAAGGCCGCTCGCGCAACCGCAGCGGCAACAGCGCCGGCAATGACGGTGATTCACCGATGCGGATCTTCCGGCGCCACGACATCGCTGCGCTGCGGGTCGTGGCGCAGCCCGGGGACGTGCCCGTCACGCTCAACGTAGTGCATTGCGACCTCTATTTCTTCTTCGATGTCGACGTGGTGCTGCTCAACCTTGAAGTCAGCGCCGAGCACCTGACCCTGGCGCAGGCGCAAGAGCAGATCTACCGCTTCGGCCGCGCCTATCCGGCCGGCTGGGACGCCCAGGGTGGCGCGCTGCACTGCATGAGCAGCGTCGAATGGATGGCCGCCGACGGCAGCGTGCTGGCGAGTTCCGACGCGCAGCAGCGCGATGCCTTCCTTTCGCATGTCGCGGAGCATCGCGCGCCACGCGTTGCGGCACACTGGTCCTACCTGATGCAGCCGCTGGTAAGTGACAATTCCGACGCGCCCGGCGCGCTGCGCTACCGCCAGATCGAGTACTACCGGATGCCGGTGATGGCCTATCTGGCGCTCGACGACCCGCGCCGCCTCACGCGCAACGACTTCATCCGGCTCGGGCTGGTGACAGGGGCCGGCGCGAGCGACGCCGAGTTGCCCTACGCCGAGCAGCACCTCGCCGATTTCGAGCAGCGCTACTGCTACGACCGCTTCTGGTCCGATGCCGGCGCGGCCCCCAACACACGCTACCTGTGCAACGGCCATGCGTTGATCGTGGTCGGCGACGCGCGCTCGGAATATTTCTGCGGCCCCGAACGCGGCGTGCTGGCGCAGTTCCGGCACCAGCACTTTTTGCTGTTCCTGATCGCGCACTTTCAAAAGGCCTCGCTGCTGATGTTCTCGGACCAGCTGGTCGAGGCGCTCAAGCGGCTTGACATCCACAGCACGCCCAGCGTCAAGGACTTCAAGCGCGCGATCCGCGCGAGCTTTGAGCGCTTCCTGCGCTTTACCCACCGCTACTGGTTCCACGAAATATCCGAACAGGCCCAGGTACGCGCGCTGTCGCACCTGTGCACCACGCACCTCGGACTCGATCCGCTCTACGCCGAGGTCAAGGAACGTATTGCCGACATGAACACCTATCTCGACACTGACAGCTTGCGCCGCCAGGCCAGCACCGTAGTGCGGCTTACCGTGGTCACGCTGTTCGGATTGATCGGCACCGTCACCACCGGCTTTCTCGGCATGAATTTGCTGGCCGAGGCCGATGCACCGCTGTGGCGCAAGGCCATCTGGTTCGGCGTGGTGTTCATCGCGACCACCTGGCTCACCCTGTACACAATGATCAAGTCGCAGCGGCTGTCAGACTTCATCGACGCGCTGTCAAACGATCGTCTCAGCGTACGTGGCAAGCTCGCCGCGCTGGCGCGGGTGTGGCGGCCGGGGTCGGATTGATGGGGCTTTTGCGGCTTCAACGCCTGGCTTGCGGGCTACCTGATCAGCCGCGTGGCTACTTCTTGAGGCCAGGTCGACTACCACATGCCGTTTGGTGGGCGTAAGGGATCGAGCTACGGCTCACGCGAGCAGGGCAAGTATGCGCAGGAGTTCTTCACGGCGGTGAAGACGGCCCAATACGCTGGACTGAACGATGGCGCCGGGGCGACGCCCGACGGCCGGCTCACGCCGGGCATATGCTATGTAATTGATAGCTGGCTACGCTTATAGCTAGTGGGCTAGAGGCTTATTTATTTGGGAAATAGCGTTCTGGACGGTTTTTTAGGAGCGCACCGTGTCGGCCACGCGTTCGGCACAAGCCCTGGCCTGCACGGCGTCGCGCGCCTCGACCATGACGCGCAGCAGCGGCTCAGTGCCGCTGGCGCGAATCAGCAGGCGACCGCTGTCACCGAGCTCGGCTGCGACGGCTTTGCTGGCGGCGGCCAACTGCGCGCTGGCTTTCCAGTCCTGGCCGGGTTTGAGCCGCACATTGATCAGCGTCTGGGGAAACAGCACGACATCGCTGAGCAACTCGGCCAGCGTCTTTTTGCTGCGCACGCAGGCTTGCAGCACCTGCAGGGCGCTGACCAAGCCGTCGCCGGTGGTGTGCTTGTCCAGCGCCAGCAGGTGGCCCGAGCCTTCGCCGCCCAGCAGCCAGCCGCGCTTGTCAAGCTCTTCAAGTACATAGCGGTCGCCGACCTGGGCGCGCACAAATTCGACGCCTTTGGCCTTGAGGGCGACTTCCACGGCCATGTTGGTCATCAGCGTGCCGACGGTGCCAGGCACCAGTTCGCCGCGCGCCAGCCGCTCGGTAACCATCAGGTAGAGCACCTCATCGCCGTTGAAAAGCCGGCCTTCGGCGTCCACTATCTGCAGCCGGTCGGCGTCGCCGTCCAGCGCAATGCCGTAATCTGCCTGATTGGCCTTGACCGCGGCGATCAGCGCGTCGGGGTGCGTGGCGCCGACGTCGCGGTTGATGTTCATGCCGTCGGGCGCGCAGCCTATCGCAATAACTTCGGCACCAAGCTCATGAAACACCATGGGCGCGACGAGGTAGGCAGCGCCGTGCGCGCCATCGACCACGATCTTCAGGCCCTTGAGCGTCAGGTCGTTGGCGAAAGTGCTTTTGCAAAACTCGGTGTAGCGCCCCGCCGCATCGTCGAGGCGGCGCGATTTGCCCAGTGTGGCCGAATCGGCCCAGACCGGTGGCTCATCCAGCGCGGACTCCACCGCCCGCTCCCAGTCGTCACCGAGCTTGCTTCCCTGGGCGCTGAAAAACTTGATGCCGTTGTCGGGGAAAGCATTGTGGCTGGCGCTGATCACCACCCCCAGGCTGGCGCGCTGGGCGCGCGTGAGGTAGGCCACGCCGGGCGTCGGCAAAGGCCCGAGCAGCACCACGTCGCAACCGGCCGAGTTGAAGCCGGACTCCAGCGCGCTTTCCAGCATATAGCCGGAAATCCGGGTGTCCTTGCCAATCAGCACGGTAGGACGGGACTCGGTGCGGCGTAGCACGCAACCGACGGCGTGCGCAAGCCGCAGCACAAAGTCCGGCGTGATCGGCGGCTGGCCTACCGTGCCGCGAATGCCGTCGGTGCCGAAGTATTTTCTGGTCATGTTGTTTGTCCCTTTGAAGTCCGTTTCGGGGTTTGGCAGATACGGACTTGTTGTTTTGGATGTTGGTAGCCAGGGTTGTTGCGAGAGGTTGGCATCCATTTTAGGCGCTGGTCCCGGCGCCTTCACCCACACCGGGCAGGCAAGGCTGGCAGCGCTAGCGCGCGGCAGCCCAGACCTGCAGGGCCTGTACGGTCTCGCGCACATCGTGCACCCGCACCACGCGTGCGCCGCGCTCTACCGCCAGCAGGGCGGCGGCCACGCTGGGCACCATGCGGTCTGCCATTTCAGGCGCGGCGACCGCTGCTAGCGACGACTTGCGTGACCAGGCTGCCAGCAGCGGGTAGCCGGCGGCCAAAAACTCTTGCTGACGCGCCAGCAGCGCGAAATTTTGCGCCACGGTTTTGCCAAAACCGATGCCCACGTCCAGCACGATGCGGGTTTGCTCAACGCCAGCGTCTTGCAGCTCACGCGCCGCACGCTGCAGAAAAGCCAGCACCTGCGCCACCACATCGCCTTCCATGGGGGCGCTTTGCATGGTTTGCGGCTCGCGGTGCATGTGCATCAGGCAGACCCCGCAGCTTGGATGTTCGGCCACGGCCTGCAGCGCACCAGGCTGACGCAGCGCCCATATGTCGTTGATGATGTCGGCCCCCAAATCCAGCACGGCCCGCATGACCTCGGGCTTGTAGGTATCGACCGAGACCGGCACGCCGAGGCTGACGGCATGCCGCACGACCGGCAACACACGCGCCAATTCTGCGGCCAGCTGCACCGGTGACGCGCCGGGGCGGGTGGACTCGCCGCCAATGTCCAGCAGGTCGGCACCGTCTTTTATCAACTGCTCGCAGTGCGCCAATGCCGCCGCAAAACCGCCGCTTTTCGTGAAGTACCGGCCGCCGTCCGAAAACGAGTCCGGCGTGACATTGACAATGCCCATGACACGCGGGCGGGACAAATCAATCTGAAAGCGCGAGGTCTGCCAAATCACGGATGGAGGTTTCTTTTGTAGTTACGTTGAGCTTGCTTCAACAAGCTACCGGCAAAGAAAAACCGGGGACTGGCCCCGGTTTTAATGTCGTGCAAACTGCGCGTTAAGCGATCGTCAGGCCACTGTGGTGGCAGGATCAGTGTTGACGGCAGGGGTTCCACCGGTCGGGCCGTTGCCACCACCCACGGATGGGTTGCGCGGTGTCCAGTCTTTAGGCGGGCGCGGCGCCTTGCCGGCAATGATGTCGTCAAGCTGCTCGCCATCAATGGTTTCCCATTCGAGCAAGGCCTTGGCCATGGCGTGTATCTTGTCTTGATTGTCTTCGATCAGCTTGCGCGCCTCGGCATACTGCTGGTCGATGATGCGGCGCACTTCGCCGTCGACCTTTTGCATGGTCGCCTCACTCATATTGTTGGTTTTGGTAATTGAGCGGCCCAAAAACACTTCGCCTTCGTTTTCGGCGTACACCATAGGACCCAGCGCATCCGTCATGCCGTAACGCGTCACCATGTCGCGGGCCAGTCCGGTGGCGCGTTCGAAGTCATTACTCGCGCCGGTGGTCATCTGGTGCATGAAAACTTCTTCGGCGATACGGCCGCCAAACAGCATGCTGATCTGGCTGAGCATGTACTCTCGGTCATAGCTGTAACGGTCTTGTGCCGGCAAGCTCATCGTCACGCCCAGCGCGCGGCCACGCGGGATGATGGTGACCTTGTGCACCGGATCGCACTTGGGCAGCATCTTGCCAAGCAGCGCATGACCCGACTCGTGGTAGGCAGTGTTTCTGCGTTCTTCCTCGGGCATGACCATGCTTTTGCGCTCGGGGCCCATGAGGATCTTGTCTTTGGCTTTTTCAAAGTCCTGCATCTCGACCACGCGCGCACTGCGGCGTGCAGCCATCAACGCGGCTTCGTTGCACAGGTTGGCAAGATCTGCGCCGGACATGCCGGGCGTGCCGCGGGCAATCACGCTTGGGTTTACGTCCTGGCCGAGCGGAACCTTGCGCATGTGCACGTTTAAAATCTGCTCACGGCCGCGAATGTCAGGCAGCGTAACGTAGACCTGGCGGTCAAAACGACCGGGCCGCAGCAAGGCAGCATCCAGAATGTCGGGACGGTTGGTGGCAGCCACCACGATCACCCCGACATTGGTCTCAAAGCCGTCCATTTCGACCAGCATCTGGTTGAGCGTCTGTTCGCGCTCGTCATTGCCACCGCCCAGGCCAGCGCCGCGCTGGCGGCCAACAGCATCAATCTCGTCAATAAAGATGATGCAAGGCGCGTTTTTCTTGGCGTTGTCAAACATGTCGCGCACGCGGGCCGCACCCACACCAACGAACATCTCAACGAAATCAGAACCGGAGATGGAGAAGAACGGCACTTTTGCTTCGCCGGCAATGCCTTTGGCCAGCAGCGTTTTACCTGTGCCCGGAGGGCCTACCAGCAGCAAGCCACGCGGAATGCGGCCACCGAGCTTCTGGAATTTTGCCGGGTCTTTCAGGAAGTCAACCACTTCCTTGACCTCTTCCTTGGCCTCGTCACAGCCGGCCACATCTGCGAAGGTCACCGGATTGGTGGACTCATCAAGCATGCGCGCCTTGGATTTGCCAAAGCTGAAGGCTCCGCCCTTGCCGCCGCCCTGCATCTGACGCATGAAGTACACCCAGACGCCAATCAGCAAAAGCATCGGGCCCCAGCTAACCAGCAAGGTCATGAGCAAGGAGCCTTCTTCACGGGGTTTCACGTCAAACTTCACGTCGTTGGCGATCAGGTCGCCGACCAGGCCGCGGTCAAGATAGGTTGCGGTGGTGCGAACCTTGCGGTCGTCGGTAGTAGTGGCCGATATCTCGGTACCGCCCTGGCCTTCAGCAATGGTCGCTGTCTTGATGCGCTTGCCGCGCACCTCCTCGAGAAACTCGGAGTAACCCAGGTAGTTGGAACCTGCGCCACCGCGCGTATCAAACTGCTTGAAAACGGTGAACAGCACCATCGCGATCACCAGCCAGATTGCAATTTTTGAAAACCACTGATTGTTCAAGGACTACTCCGATGTTAAGAACCCAAGACCTGTTGCATAACGATTGCATGACACATGCGTCTGATTTTAGGCGTTTCAAGGGCAAAACCCTATAAAGCCGGTCGCATCCCTTGGGTTGAAGCGGGATTAGGCCCGTTTTTTACTTTTTACCACTACGGTCTGGCTGGCTGCTGACTCATGGCGCCGCGTCAGCCCGCTTTTTCAGACCGGTGCCAACCAGAAAGGTTTCAGACGAATTGGAGCGTGAGGCCTTGGGTTTCACGGGCTTGACTACCTTGAAGGTGGCCCGAAACAGTTTGACCAGTTCGTCATAACCGGTGCCGTGGAACAATTTGACCACCAGCGTGCCCTCTGGCTTCATCCTGTTTTGAGCAAATTCCACCGCCAGTTCAACCAGATCGGTGATGCGTGCCGCGTCCACCGCCTGAATGCCGGACAGATTCGGCGCCATATCCGAGATGACCAAGTCAACCTCTGGATGTCCCCTATCCGCGGCCAAAGCTTGCTCCAGTTTTTGTAGCACGTCGTGCTCGCGAAAATCTCCCTGAATGAAGACCACGCCCTCAATCGGGTCCATGGGCAATAGGTCCAGTCCAATGATGCGGCCGTTGAGCGCACCAGCGGCCGCGCCGGTGGGCGAGAGCTTGCGCCGCGCATACTGGCTCCAGGCGCCCGGGGTGCTGCCCAGGTCCACCACGCAGGCGCCGGGCTTGATCAAACCGAAGGTTTCGTCAATTTCCTTCAATTTGTAAGCGGCGCGCGCCCGGTAGCCTTCTTTTCGCGCCTGCTTGACAAAGGGGTCGTTGATGTGATCGTGCAACCACGCTTTGTTGAGCTTTTTTCCCTTGGCGTCCCCCTTGGGTGTGACTTTGGTGCTCAGCTTGTCAGTCGACTTTTTGTTGGTTTTGCTGCCCGCCCTGGCATCGGTCGTGGTATTTACTTTCATGGGGTCTATTGTCGTCTGATGGACTGCACCGATAATTGAAGGATGGCTCAAATACAACTCACCCCTGCCCAGCGCAAAGACCACCGCGCCGAGGCGCATCACCTCAACGCTGTCGTCATGATTGGCTCTGACGGTCTGACCGCTCCCGTCAAGAAAGAAATCGACGCAGCGCTTAACGCCCACGGGCTCATCAAGGTGCGGGTGCAGTCCGACGACCGGCCCGGTCGCGAAGAGATTTTTCAATCTCTAGCCAATGACTTGAACGCGGCCCCGATTCAGCACATCGGCAAGTTGCTGGTGCTGTGGCGGCCCTTGCCAGAAAAAGAAAAAAAGGCCAGCCTTGACCGCATGCCCGGTCCGCGCGATATCAAAGTGTTAAAAAACAGCTCGCGGTACGGCCAGCGGCCAGAGGTCAAAACACTGCGCGTGCTCGGCAACCAGCGCCTTACACCGGGCGGCACCGTCAAGCGCGCCAAGCCCAAGCAGCGCAGCATCAAGAAAAGCTCGCAGGATTAAGCCTTTGTCCATCCCCAAGCGAAGACTGCGACCTGCTGGCCGCATTAGTCGGCATCTTGTTCTGGCAGGGCCAACCAGCTAATTTTGCTCATTCCTGCCGCTTCAGCCCTTTAGATTCGTCCCATTCGCCCACAGCTAAACGTCATGAATAATCCACTTCTCGACTTTTCCGACCTCCCGCTGTTTGACCGCATCCTGCCAGAGCATGTCGGCCCGGCCGTCGATGAGTTGCTGATCAAGGCAGAGGCCGCGCTGGAGCAGGTGACGGCGGCCGATTTTCCGGCCGATTGGACGGCTATTGCCCGCGTGCTGGATGTCGCCACCGAAAATCTGGGTCGCGCCTGGGGCGTGGTTGGCCATCTGAACAGCGTGGCCGACACGCCTGAATTGCGCGCTGCCTACAACGCCGCACTGCCTCGCGTGACCGAGTTCTGGGCGCGGCTGGGTGCCGATGAGCGTTTGTATGCCAAGTACAAGGCAATCGATGCCGCCACCCTGAATACCGAGCAGCAGCAGGCGCACAAAAACGCCATCCGCAACTTTGTTTTGTCGGGTGCCGAATTGACGGGGGAAGCCAAGGAACGTTTTGCCAAGATCCAGGAGCGTCAGGCCGAGCTCAGCCAGAAATTCAGCGAAAACGCGCTCGACGCCACCGATGCCTTCGCCTACTACGCCAGTGCCGACGAAGTCAGCGGCATCCCCGCTGACGTGCTTCATACCGCGCGTGAGCAAGCCAAGGCCGAGGGCAAACCCGGTTACCGGCTTAGCCTGAAAATGCCCAGCTACCTGCCGGTCATGCAGTTTGCCGACAGCAGCGCGCTGCGCGAAACCCTTTACAAGGCCTACACCACGCGCGCCAGCGACCAAGCCCCGGCGCAGTTCAGCCAGTTTGACAACAGCACCGTCATGCGTGAAATTCTCTCGCTGCGGCTCGAAGAAGCCCAACTGCTGGGTTACTGCAGTTTCGGCGAAGTTTCGGTTGTGGCCAAAATGGCCAAGTCGCCCGAAGAAGTCGTCACTTTTTTGCGCGACCTGGCGCGCCGCGCCCGTCCTTACGCGCAAAAAGACGTCGCCGACCTGCGCACCTTTGCGGCTGAAAAGCTCAACCAGCCCGATCCCCAGCCATGGGATTACAGCTATATTGGCGAAAAACTCAAGGAAGCGCGCTATGCCTTTGGCGAGCAAGAGGTCAAGCAGTATTTCACCGCCCCTAAAGTGCTAGCAGGTCTTTTCAAGATTGTTGAGACGCTGTTTGAAGTGACGATTAGCCAGGACACTGCGCCGGTGTGGAAGCCTGGCGTGGAGTTTTACCGCATCGAGCGCAACCAGCAGTTGCTGGGCCAGTTCTACCTCGATCAGCCGGCCCGTACCGGCAAGCGCGGCGGCGCCTGGATGGACGATGTACGCGCCCGCTGGCTGCGCCCCGACAGCGGCAAGCTGCAAACGCCGGTGGCGCATCTGGTCTGCAATTTTGCCGATGGCGTGGCCGGCAAGCCGGCGCTGCTGACGCACGACGATGTCACCACGCTGTTTCACGAGTTCGGCCACGGCCTGCACCACATGCTGACGCAGGTCAACGAGCGCGATGTTTCGGGCATCAGCGGCGTCGAATGGGACGCGGTGGAACTGCCCAGCCAGTTCATGGAAAATTTCTGTTGGGAGTGGGATGTGCTCAAGTACATGACAGCCCATGTCGATACCGGGGAACCGCTTCCGCGCGCCTTATTTGAAAAGATGCTGGAAGCCAAAAACTTCCAGAGCGGCATGCAGACCCTGCGCCAAGTCGAGTTTTCGCTGTTTGACATGTTGCTGCATACCTCGCATAACCCGAATGATGACCTGATGGCGCTACTGGACGAAGTGCGCCAGGAAGTCGCGGTGATTGCCGCCCCGCCTTACAGCCGCACCGCGCACACCTTCAGCCATATTTTCTCGGGTGGCTATGCGGCAGGCTATTACAGCTACAAATGGGCCGAGGTGCTGTCGGCAGATGCCTACGCGGCTTTTGAAGAAAGCGCGCAAGCGGCCGATGCAGGCGTTGCATCGGACAGCGCCGACAAAACCACGGTGACGGTAGAAACCGGCAGAAAATACCGGCACGCCATTTTGGAAGCTGGCGGCAGCCGCCCGGCCATGGAGTCGTTCAAGGCCTTTCGGGGCCGCGAACCTTCCCTTGACGCATTGCTTCGGCACCAGGGCATGGCCTGAGCCACGCGAAGCTACGCTGATCAGACCTTGTTGAAGACCGACCGAGCCACCGACTGGAACCCCATGAAATCAAACGCCGTCAAGTTTTTGGCCCTCAATGCACTGCTCTTTGTTGCGGGCAGTATGCTGGCGCCGTCGGCCCAGGCCCAGCAGGTCTACCGCATCGTCGCGCCCGACGGCAAGGTGACTTTTTCCGATCAACCGCCGCCCGCGGCTGGCACGGCAAAAGTCAATGCCGGCAAGGGCAACTCGACGGGCGGCGCGGCCTCTTCCGTCCTGCCCTTTGAGCTGAAACAGGTCGCCAGCAAATATCCGGTGACGCTGTACAGCGGCGACAACTGCGTGCCTTGTGGCGCCGGCCGCTCCCTGCTGACCAGCCGCGGGATTCCGTTTACCGAACGAACCGTCACCACTGCGGAAGATGCGCAGGCGCTGCAGCGCCTGAGTGGAGACTCATCACTGCCCTTCATGACGATTGGCAGCCAGCAACTCAAGGGTTTTTCAGATACCGAGTGGACGCAGTTCCTCAACGCAGCCGGCTACCCCGCCTCCTCGGCGTTGCCGACCAACTACCGCGCTCCGGCACCTACCGCGCTGGTGAACATAGCCGCCGCCCCCGAAACAACCAAGCCAGCCGCAGGCGCCGGCAGCACCGGCAACGCAAACACACCGGCCGCGCGCCCGGTCCGCCCCGCTGCACAGCCCGACAATCCATCGGGCATCCGGTTCTAAACAGTAACAGCGTTGCAAACCCCGATTTAGAACATCAAGGTCTTGACGCCCTCAGGCGCACCCAGCAGGCATACATGAGCCTTCTGGAAAGCAAACACCCCCACCGTCACTACGCCCGGCCATTGATTCACCAATGACTCAAATGCCAGCGGGTCGGTAATCTTCAGTCCCGTCACATCCAGAATGTGCTGGCCGTTGTCGGTGACTAGCGGATTCCCGTCTTTAAGCCGCACGGTTGCGGTGCCACCGAGCGCACCAAACTGGCGTGCAATCTGTTTGGCGGCCATGGGAATCACCTCAACCGGCACCGGAAAGCTGCCCAGCGTCGCCACGTACTTGGACTCGTCGGCAATGCAGACAAATTTGCGTGACTGCGCCGCCACGATCTTTTCGCGCGTCAAGGCAGCGCCCCCGCCCTTGATCATGTATCCCGCATGGTCAATCTCGTCGGCGCCGTCGATGTACACCGCCAATTCTTCGACTTGCGTCGCATCAAACACCTGGATGCCAAGCGCCTGCAATCGTTCGGTGGACGCCACCGAGCTCGACACCGCCCCGGCAATGCGGTCCTTCATGGTCGCCAAAGCGTCTATAAACTTGTTGACGGTGGAGCCGGTGCCGACACCGACAATGCTGCCGGGCTCGACGTAGTACAGGGCAGCCTGGCCGACCAGGGTTTTGAGTTCGTCTTGATTCATGGGGGTCCTTGCGGGCAGTTCTTGAAAAATGGAGGCTCGGTATTTGAGACAATCTGGGGGCACTGCGTCTGTCTGGCAGGCCTGAAAATCGCCAAACCCTCCCAAGCCATCTCACCGAATTATCCAACCTCCCTGATGTCACTCATTCCCTACGCCTTGGCCCGTCCTTTTTTATTCAGGCTTGACCCCGAAACCGCCCACGAACTGACGATGAACTCACTGGCACGCACCCAGGGCACCCTGCTGGCGCGGACCTACTGCGGCGGCCGGGTCAGCGACCCCATCCAGTTGGCCGGCCTGACGTTTCCCAACCGCGTCGGGCTAGCGGCCGGACTAGATAAAAACGCCCGCTGCATCGACGGTTTGGCCGCCATGGGCTTCGGCTTTGTCGAGGTCGGCACCGTTACGCCCAAAGCGCAAGCCGGAAACCCCAAGCCGCGCATGTTCCGTCTGCCCGAGGCCCGCGCGCTGATCAATCGGCTGGGTTTTAACAACGACGGGCTACAGGCCTTCATCTCCAATGTGAAGAAGTCCAGATTTCGCAACCAGACGACCCAAAGCCCGCTGCTGCTCGGCCTGAATATCGGCAAAAACGCCGCCACCCCGATTGAAAACGCGGCAAACGATTACCTGATCTGCCTCGACGGCGTGTATCCGCATGCCGACTACGTCACCGTCAACATCTCCAGCCCCAACACCAAAAACCTGCGTGCGCTGCAAAGCGATGAAGCGCTCGACGCCTTGCTGGGCCGCATTGCCGAGCGCCGCGAATCACTGGCCCGCCAACACGGCAAACGCGTGCCGATTTTCGTCAAGATCGCGCCCGACCTCGATGAAGCGCAGGTCGAAGTGATTGCCGCCACCCTGAAGCGCCATGTAATGGACGGCGTGGTCGCCACCAACACGACGCTGAGCCGCGACGCCGTCAAGGGCCTGCCTCATGCGGAGGAAGCCGGCGGCCTGAGCGGCGCGCCGTTGCTCGAAGCCAGCAACCGCGTCATACGCCAGCTGCGCGCCGCGCTGGGCGCAGGTTTTCCCATCATTGGCGTGGGCGGCGTGATGAGCGGCGACGATGCCGTGAGCAAAATTAAGGCCGGCGCCGACGTGGTGCAGATTTATACCGGGCTGATCTACCGAGGTCCGGAACTCGTTACGCAGGCCGCACTTTTCATTAAAAGCAGCCGCTTGAATCGCCCCGGGTTCCGTGGAGGCCCGTTGGGTTAAGTCAGGCAGACACTGCAACTTGACTGGCTAATTGCCGATAGTAATTTTCTTCAGCCTCGGCAGGGGGAATGTATCCGATGGGC
>NZ_JABBPE010000014.1 GCF_012927455.1 Polaromonas sp.
CAAGCATTGGTGGAAGACACGGGTTGATCCGTTTGCCGACGCCTGGTCGACCATTGAAGGCTGGCTGATTGCTGAGCCCGCTGTTTCGGCGAACGACTTGATGGATCGGTTAGCCGCGATGATTCCAGACCTGTATGCCAGCAAAGCTCAGCTGCGGACGTTACAACGCCGAGTCAAGACATGGCGAACTGAACGTGCCAAAGAAATGGTCTTGGGCAGCCTGCGCAAATCAGCCGCCATGCCCGCCGAAATCTGATGATGAAACGTCTTGACTGCCGACGGGAACTGACTCCCTTGGCGATCCTTCGCCTATGGAAAAGGGAGAAATCAAAAGAAAACGTCAAACAGCTATCGAGTAACATTTCTTCGTGAGGCAACACGCCGGCCAGGGTAATTGTCGTCAACCACTAGTCTGAAGCCCGTCGACCATCCCTATCAACGTATGCCTCTCTGGGGGCAGTTTCTCAATCGCGACAGAACTGTCCATGCGGGTGCCGCGCGATACTTCCAATCACATGCCGCAAAGGCTGTCAGTCTCACGGAGTTGAGTTCGTGTTTCGCGTATCGAGTGCTATCGACCTCAGTCCCAGCAACGTGGTTACTTGCTCATGCCGACACGCAGCGAGGTGCCGCGCGGTGACGCGCTAATAAGTAGTCTTTTAGGCCTGTAGCCCAATGATTACGGGCACAAGAAGCTATTTAAATGATAGCGCTACTCTTTTTTTTCAGTTTTATCGGTCTGGCCGGTCTTGTCGCTTTCGTCGATCTGGGGCTTGCGCGGCGGTTTCGGTCGCGGCGCGACGCTGGTGTGGATCAGCATCGTGGCTTTCTCCATCTCGCCCGCCAGCAGCTCCGGCACGGCTTTAAGCGCACGGGCAATGCTGTCTTCAATCGCCCCGCGGTGTTCCTGCGATGGTTTTTTCAGTACCCAGTTGATGACCTCGGCCTTCACGCCCGGATGCCCGACGCCCAGGCGCAGCCGCCAGTAGTCGCCGGTGCCGAGCTGGGCATGAATGTCGCGCAAGCCATTGTGGCCGGCGTGGCTGCCGCCGAACTTGAGCTTGGCCTGTCCGGGCATGATGTCGATTTCGTCGTGGGCGACCAGAATTTCTTCAGGTGCGATCTTGAAGAAGCGCGCCAGTGCCGCCACCGCCTTGCCCGACAGATTCATGAAGGTCATGGGTTCGAGCAGCCAGACGTTGCTACCGTTAACTGTGCCGCGTCCCACCCGGCCGTAAAAGCTTTTGTCCAGCGTCAGCGCCACCTTGAGCTCGCGCGCCAGCGCTTCGGTCCACCAGAAGCCGGCATTGTGGCGCGTGGCTTCGTATTCGGTGCCGGGATTACCCAGGCCAACAAATAGTTTGATCATGTTGTGTAGTGAAAAGGGTCGGGAGCGAACCGCTGCGATTGGCCCTGCCTGCGCGATTATCGACGGCCGGGCCGAGTATCCAGAAAAACGGCCCCTAGCCTGCAAGAGGATAGGGGCCGTTGCGCTTTGCCAGCCTCTTCAGGCCGCTACTAACGCTGTTGCGTGAAGTGAATTACTTCTTGGCAGCTGGTTTGGCGGCCGGCTTGGCAGCAGCCGTCTTAGCCGCTGGCTTGGCACCGGCTTTGGCGTCTTTCGCGTCTGCAGCAGGCGCAGCTGCGGCAGCAGCGGCAGCGGCAGCGCCTTCAGGCGTGACTTCGGCTTCGACCAGCAAGGCGGCGACGGCCACCAGCACCGGGTTTTCCTGGCCTTTGGCGACAAACTTCACGCCTTTTGGCAGCGTGATGTCTTTCAGGTGCAGCGAGACGCCCTTTTTCAAGCCGCTCAAATCCACGGCGATGAATTCAGGAATGTCTGCCGGGAAGCAGGAAACCGTCAGCTCGGTCAGCACATGGTTGGCCAGGCAGTTCTCGGTCTTGACGGCTGGCGACTCTTCTTCACCGCTGTAGTGCAGAGGCACTTTCACGGTCATGCGGGTCTTGGCTTCAACGCGCTGGAAGTCGATGTGCAGGATCTGCTGCTTGAAAGGATGCATTTGCAGATCGCGCAGCAAAACTTTGTGCGCCTTGCCGCCCAGGTCCATCTCGAGGATGGATGAGTGGAAAGCTTCTTTCTTGATGGCGTGCCACAACGCGTTGTGATCGAGTTCGATCAGCGAAGGTTCACCGGTGCCACCGTAAACGATACCGGGCGTGCGGCCCGTGATGCGGAGACGGCGGCTCGCACCCGTACCCTGCTTGGCGCGCTCAAAAGCGACGAATTTCATAATTTTCTCCAAAAGGGGTGTGCCGCGACCAGCTCACCCCGACATAAAAAAGCTGCTCAGTCGGCAAATTTTGCAAACTGCGCAGCCACTTTTTGCTTCACATCAAAACAGGTTGTCCTGATCCGAAAACAAACTCATGACCGACTCTCCCTTGGCGATGCGCTGAATTGTTTCAGCGATCAATGGCGCCACGGAGAGCTGGCGAATCTTTTTGCAGGCCTGCGCGTTCACGCTCAGCGGAATGGTGTTGGTGATCACCACTTCGTCAAGCGCTGCACCCTGGGCAATGCGGTCGATCGCCGGGCCTGAAAAAATAGGGTGCGTGCAGTAGGCATAAACTTTTTTGGCGCCGCGCTCCTTGAGCACTTCGGCGGCCTTTAGCAGCGTGCCGGCGGTGTCGATCATGTCGTCCATGATGACGCAGTTGCGGCCGTCGATGTCGCCAATCACGTGCATCACTTCAGACACATTGGCCTTGGGGCGACGCTTGTCGATGATGGCCATGTCGCAACCGAGCTGCTTGGCAAGCGCACGGGCGCGTACCACGCCGCCCACGTCGGGCGAGACCACCATCAGGTCGGTGTAATTTTTCTGCCGCAAATCACCGAGCAAGACCGGTGAGGCATAAATATTGTCCACCGGAATGTCAAAAAACCCCTGGATCTGGTCGGCATGCAGGTCCATCGTCAGGACACGCGACACACCAACGGCCTGCAGCATGTTGGCTACCACCTTGGCCGATATTGGCACCCGCGCTGAACGTGGGCGCCGGTCTTGCCGGGCATAGCCAAAATACGGAATGACGGCAGAGATGCGCTCGGCAGACGCACGCTTGAGCGCGTCCACCATGATCAGCAATTCCATCAGGTTGTCGTTGGTCGGCGCGCAGGTTGACTGCACCACGAACACATCGCGAGCCCGCACGTTCTGCTGGATTTCCACGGTGACTTCACCGTCAGAAAACCTGCCCACCTCGGCAGCACCCAGGGAAATGCCTAGGTACTGGGCGATCTCAAGGGCCATCGCCGGATTGGCGTTGCCGGTGAAAACCATGAAATCGGGGTGTTGCGTTTGCATGTGGGGCCCAGCTGCTATCGGACTTGAAGGTGGTTCAAATGGTTATCGAGGCAAACATGTCCGCTGACAGACGCTGCTGAGGGAGCTTGCAGCGGCGCCTGTCGCCATGTTTGCAAAACATGCAGACCCGCCACGCCGCAGGTCTGAAAGTCCCGGGATACGCACACCGCGCTCCGGGATCACACAACGCCGCACTCGGCGGTTCTTAAAATTTGGCAGGGGTGGAAGGAGTCGAACCTGCGAATGCTGGAATCAAAATCCAGTGCCTTAACCAACTTGGCGACACCCCTACACAGGACAGTTGTTGTCTGCATGCCGGCTGAAACCAGCCAACCCAACTTGCCAACAACCGACCTATAACTTTTTATCTAAACTTATTACCTGACTCGTCGCCTGGAAACGCATTGTAAGGGACGGTTTTGTTACCAACCGGCCAATGGATGCGAATCCAGGTTGCTGCAAGTACGGATTTTCCATCCCTCAGGGGCTTGAAAGCCTTCAGGCCAATCAACATCCTGCAGCAATTGCGCAAACACAGCACTTCCGGAGCCGGTCATACGCCCCTGCAAATGATGGGCCGAAAGCCAATCGAGTGATTGACCAATCTGCGGGCACATTGCGTGGGCTACCGGCTGCAAGTCGTTGCGCCCAAATCCTAAAATCTGGGTTTTTGCGTATGCAGCAAAGCCTTCGATTGTAGCAGTGTCAGTATCGCGTTTTAGACCAGTCGCGTTGAAAATCTCTTGTGTGGACAGTCCGGCCGCCGGCTTGATCACCACAAAGCGCGCTGGCGGCAGGCGGATCGAAGTGATTTTCTCGCCAATTCCTTCGACCCATGCATGGCCGCCTGACAGGAAGAAAGGCACGTCCGCGCCCAATGAAAGTGCCACGCTGTGCAGCGTTTGTGCAGGCAAAGTCACCCCCCACAGGCGTTGCAGCGCCAGCAGGCAACTCGCCGCATCGGATGATCCGCCGCCCATGCCGGCTTGCGCAGGGATGCGTTTTTCGAGTCCTATGTGCACGCCCAGCGAAGTGCCGCAAGCCACTTGCAAAGCCCTGGCCGCCCGCACGCACAGATCTTGGGCCGGCAGCGCTTCAGCGGCGCCGCTGATCGGCTGGTCCGGATCGCCCAGGTCAGCCCGGCTGATCTGCCCATCGCGGCGAAGCTCGAAGTGCAGCGTGTCGCACCAGTCGATCAGCATGAACACCGACTGCAGCAGATGGTAGCCGTCGGGCCGGCGCCCCGTGATGTGCAAAAAAAGGTTGAGTTTGGCCGGCGCGGGGACGTCGTACAGGGCTTTGAGGGGGCGCATGATTGAAAGCTTCGAAAACGGCATGACTGCGCGCTGCCAGACCCTATTTTCTATTGATCCAGCACGACGCGAAGGTCGGCCGGCGGTGCCGGCTGGGTTCTTTTGGCTGAAATGCGGCCTTCGCCGTGGCGCGACAGGTCGGCGGTCCAGCCGCTGACGTTGGCGATGTCTCCACGCAACCACGCGAACAGTGCGCTCACCGGCACGGCTGCACCGGTGGCTTGCTGCATCAGTTCATCGACGGACGCAAAGCGCTCTATCTTCTGGTTGCCCGAGTCGAGCACCGCCTCGGTAGGCGACCAGCGCAGCACGCCAAGCACGCTTCCGAGCGGGCTGATCAGCGTCAATTCGCCAAGTTCGGGCTTGCCTTTGAGTTCAAAACTTGCCGAGAAAGACTGCACGGGCTCGCTCTGCACCTGCAGGCTGAGACGACCGGTCCAAAGCTTATTTTCGGCATCGTTTATACCTGTAGCCCTTATAGGACGGGCGCATCCAGCTATTAAAATAATAGCGATAAGGCAAACAGGAAAAACGGCATAACGCAGGCAGGCTGCGGAGAACAGGCGGTACAAAGGGCGGCGTCCTGGCTTATAGCTTGACACGCAGGCGCTTGAGCGTCTCAAGCAGTGTTTCGTTGTCAGGATTGATCAGCCGGGCTTCCTTCCAGATGGACACTGCGCGCTCGCGTTGCCCCATGCTCCACAGCACCTCGCCAAAATGCGCGGCAATTTCTGCGTCCGGCTTGGCCTTGTAAGCAGCTTCAAAAATCTGCACGGCTTCGGCTTTGTTGCCCATACGGAATTCGACCCAGCCCAGGCTGTCTTTGATGAAAGGATCGGCAGGCGCGAATTCCACAGCTTTCTGAATCAGTGCTTTCGCTTCGGGAAGGCGAACGCTGCGATCGGCCAGCGAGTAGCCCAGCGCGTTGTAGGCGTGGTGGTAGTCGGGTTTGAGCTTGATCACCTGGCGCAACAACCGCTCCATTTCTTCGAGAGAACCAAGTTTTTCGACGACCATGGCCTGGTCATAAAGCAGTTCGGGTTCGTCAGGCGTCTTGATCAGCGCCTGTGCCAGCAGGTCACGCGCCAGCGGGTATTGCTTGAACTCGCGCAGCAGGGACACTTCGGCGTTGAGTTTCATCCGGGCGTCAGCCGGCTCTTTTTCGGGCAGCTGGCGTATCAGCTGGCGCCCTTGTTCAAGCTTGCCCTGACTGGCCAAAATGGAGGCGCGCCGGGTTTGCGCCATGGCCAAGACCGAGGCATTTTCAATTTTATTCAGCCAGTTTTCCGCAGCCGCGTAGTCCTTGCGCTTTTCAGCCAGTTGTGACAAAGACAGATAGGCTTGGGCTAAACCGCGGGTGCTTTCTTCCTGCGGCGCCTGCGACTGCGCCAGTGCCACATAGCGCTCCAGCGATGTCTGGGCCGCTGCAAGCTGGCTTTCCTGCAGCTGCAAGGAGCCTAAAACCAGCCAGGCTTCGGGGTAATCGGGCTTCTCCCGCGTCACCATTTGCAACTGGGCGCCGGCTTCCGCGTAGCGCTGGGCGTCGAGCAGGGCACGGGCATAGCCCATGCGAATTTCCGGCACGGCTTTGGGGTTGTTTTCAAGGTATTTGCGAACCAGGGATTCGGCCTCGGGCAGTTTCGGGTCCATCAGCTCCAGTGCGACCATCAGCGGGCCTTCGCTGTGGCTGTCAGCAAGTTTGGGGGCCGCCAGACCGCGCTTCGCCGCCTCCAGGGCGCCGGCGTTGTCGGCTGCGGCCAGGCGCATGCGTCCCACAGTTGTCCAGGCGGCGCTGGCGCTAGCCGGATTGGTGAGGTAGGCGCCCAGCGCTTCTTCGACCACGCTGCTGGCGAGTTTTTTGTCTTCAACTCTGGCGTAGATGCGAGGCAGCGAAGTCAGTACCGCAATACGTTCGGTCTCCGGCGCCAGCTTGATTTCGGTTTGCAGCGGGGCTGCCGTTTCCGCAATGCGGTTCAGCGCAATCAGGATCTGCAGCACGTAGCGATTGGCCTCGCGCGAGGTGGGTTGATCTTTTGCCCACGCCTGAGCGGCCTGCAAGGCCGAGTTGCCAGAGCGCGACTGCAGGGCGATATCGCTGGCCCGCTGGTAAAGCTGCGCGTCGCGCGTTTTGCGGGCCGCGTCCAGCATCAGCGCGAAGCCCTCGGCGGGTTCGCCGTCCTGCAGCGTAAGCTCGCCCACCAGCAACTGGTAAAACAGCGCGCTGTCGAGCAGCGAGGAAGGCGCCGCTGCCTGCGCTGCCTTGTCCTCGGCAAGCCCGGGAGGTGCGGGTGGCGCGGCGGGTGCGGGCGCCGGCGTCTGTGCCAGAAGCAGCGGAGCCGCAAGCCACAGGCAACCGAAAGCAAGACCAAGTTTTTTCTTCATCAGACCATGATAATTGAAGCTTTCAAGCCGTGCTGTTCTTCCTGTCATGCACCTTGACTTTGGGATGTTGGCCGCGCTGCGGTCCTATGTTGATATTTTGCCGCCCCGACCTTTGAACTATTGCTAACCCATGCCTGAACTGCCTGAAGTTGAAGTGACGCGTCTGAGCTTTGCCGAGCGCATCGCCGGAGCCCGCATTGAGGCCGCAGCCGTCGGCAAACCCTTGCGCTGGCCGCTCGGCTGCGAGCCGCAGCAATTGGTTGGCCAGCGCGTGTTGGCGGTGCGGCGCCGCGGCAAGTATCTGCTGGTCGACCTGAGTGAGGGCTTGCTGCTGATTCACCTTGGTATGTCGGGCAGCGTGAGCTTTGGCGCAGATTTTCCGGCGGCGGGCAAGCATGACCACTTTGAGATGCTGACCAGCCTGGGCACTTTGCGCCTGAACGACCCGCGCCGCTTTGGCGCGGTGGTGTACGCCAGCGGCGAAAGCGACCCGGTGGCGCGCAAACTGCTCGGCCGGTTGGGTGTCGAGCCGCTCAGTGAGGCGTTCGACGCAGCGGTATTTCACCAGGCGCTCAGGCTCAGGCAGACTGCCATCAAGCAAGTGCTGCTGGGCGGCGAGGCGGTGGTAGGCGTGGGTAATATTTATGCATCCGAGGCGCTGTTTCTGGCTGGCATCCGTCCCACCACCAGGGCGTCCCGCATCAGCAAAGCCCGGGCAGCCCTGCTTCACCGCGCTATCCGGCAGGTATTGACGCAAGCGGTCGCACAAGGGGGCAGCACCTTGCGGGACTTTTCCAATGCCAACGGCGAGGCCGGCCATTTCCAGCTGGAAGCCATGGTCTATGACCGGGCCGGCTTGCCGTGCCGGGTCTGTGCGACGCCCGTCAAAAGCATCCGGCAGGGCCAGCGTTCGAGCTTTTACTGCGTCAGCTGCCAGAAACCCTGAAGTCGGCCCCGCACCCACACGTTGCCCCTCGCGGATGGCTCTTTGAGGGCGGCGATGCTATATTGGCTCAGTCCACTTTTACGGAAGACCGATGTCTTTTAACGAACAATTTGACCGGCACGGCGTCTGGCGGCGCGAATTTGCACTGCGCCTGAAACTGCTTGGCGAATGGATGAAAGACCATGATCTGCTCAATGCGGCGGTGGAAGAGCGGCTGCGCCGACTGGAGTTGCAGGTGCGCTCCGACAAGGTCATGGTGGCGTTTGTGGCGGAGTTTTCCCGTGGCAAATCCGAGTTGATCAATGCGATCTTTTTTGCCGGCTATGGACGCCGCATCATGCCGGCGAGTGCCGGCCGCACGACCATGTGCCCGACCGAGCTGGGTTATGACGCAGACGTGCCACCCTGCTTGCGCCTTTTGCCGATCGAAACACGCTTGCAGACGCAGCCCTTGATGGAATGGCGCGCGGTGCCCGAGCAGTGGACGCGCGTCGATCTGGACGTCAATGATGCGGGGCAGCTGGCCCAGGCACTGGAAAAAGTGTCGGAAGTCCGCTATGTCACCCAGGAGCAGGCCCGCGCGCTCGGCTTCTGGCATGACGACTGTCCCGAAGACAACCCGCCAGTCAGGGCTGACGGCATGATCGAGGTGCCGAAATGGCGTCATGCGTTGATCAACATTGCGCATCCCTTGCTTAAACAGGGGCTGGTCATTCTGGATACACCGGGGCTGAACGCCATAGGCGCTGAACCTGAGCTGACAGTAAGCCTGATTCCGCAGGCGCACGCCGTGGTGTTTCTCCTGGCCGCCGATACCGGCGTTACAAAGTCCGACTTGGCAATCTGGCGCGAGCACCTGATCACTGAGGGCGAGGGCACCGATACGCGGCTTGTCGTGCTGAACAAAATCGACACCCTGTGGGATGCCTTGAGCACCCCCGAGCAGGTGCAGGCGCAAATTGATAGGCAGGTCACCACCTCGGCAGCGATTCTGGGCTTGCCGCGCTCGCAGGTGATCCCGGTTTCTGCGCAAAAAGGACTGGTCGCCAAAGTGACGGGAGACAACGCGCTTTTGCAGGCCAGCCAGTTGCCGGCCTTGGAGCTGGTGCTGGGGCAGGGCGTGATGGGGCAGCGCCAGAAAATCCTTCGAGCAGCGGTAGCCGCCGGCATTGGTGAGCTGAGAGTCGAGTCCGACCGGGCCGTGCACATTCGCCGGCGCGATCTGGCCGAGCAGATGCTTGAGCTGCGCGGCTTGCGCGGCAAGAACGTATCGGTCATCAAGCATATGCGCGACCGCATTGTGCAGGAGCAGGCCGAATTCGATGCCAGCGGCGCCACAATCCATGCGGTGCGCTCGGTGCACCTCAAACTTCTCAGGGAAGTGTTTCATCTGCTCAGCACGCCAACGCTCAAGGCCGAGTTGGCGGAACTGACGCATGCGCTGAAACAGCCGGGGATCAAGCTGGGCATTAAGAGAGCTTATGGCGAAACCTTTGCGCGGCTGCGTGAAGGCCTGAAGAAAGCCCAGCTGCTCAGCGACGATATCCAGTCGATGTTGAACGCGTCGTTCAGGCAGCTCAATACCGAATTCAGTTTTTCGCTTCAGGCGCCCAAAGAGCCCGCTTTGACCAGGTTTGCGCATGACCTGGAACTGATACAGCGCAGCCATCTGCAGTACCTGGGGGTCAGCAATGTGTTGAAACTCTCCCAGGCGGAGTTTTCGGAGCGGCTGGTGCGCGCGCTGTCCACCCGGCTGCGCATGGTGTACGAGTCTGCAATGGGCGAGATCGAACTATGGAACAAGTCGGCGGCTTCACAACTCGATGCGCAATTGCGTGAGAGGCGTCGAAACTTCCGGCGTCGGCTTGAGGCAATAGAGCGCATCCAGCAAGCAGCCACCGGCCTGGATGAGCGAATTGCGGAAATTGACGATCAAGAGAATGTGTTGAATGAACTGGACGCCAAGTTGAAGGAATTGACTTCGCATTTGGTGGTGGGGCCGTCGCTGCAGTCAGGCACGCACGTTCCGATGGCTGACGCAGTTCCTGCGGCTATACCCCAGGCTGCGTGACCTTGGCGGCTGTCCTGACTGTCCGGCGCACCCAAGACAAGAAGCCGGCGCTGCGGCCCACCGTTTTGTCGGCTTTTTCCGGAGAGATAGTGTGCTGGCAAAAGAGCCACGGGCGCAACAGCCTGCCTTGGCAAAACACGCGAGATCCCTACCTCGTCTGGTTGTCCGAAATCATGCTCCAGCAGACCCAGGTCAGCACCGTGCTGGACTATTTCGCGCGCTTTGTGCAGCGCTTTCCCACAGTGAGCGCGCTGGCTGCTGCCAGTCAGGATGAGGTGCTGGCCTTGTGGAGTGGGCTGGGTTACTACAGCCGTGCGCGCAACCTGCATCATTGTGCGCAGGTCGTGATGGCGCTGCACGCTGGTCAGTTTCCGGGATCGGCCGAGCAGTTGCAGAGCTTGCCCGGCATTGGCCGCTCTACGGCGGCAGCCATTGCGTCATTTTGCTTTGGGGAACGTGTCGCGATACTCGACGGCAATGTGAAGCGCGTGCTGGCGCGGGTGCTTGGCTATGGCGCCGACCTGGCGCAAAGCGCCAACGAACGCGCGCTCTGGGACCAGGCGACAGCGCTGCTGCCCGATCAGGATTTGCCGGACACCATGCCGCGTTACACACAGGGACTGATGGACCTGGGCTCCACAATTTGCACGCTTAGGCAGCCGAAATGCCTGCTCTGCCCGGTGCAGACGCTGTGCCGCGGCCTGGCTGCCGGAGACCCCGTCAGCTTGCCGGTCAAAACGCGAAAACTCAAACGCAGTGCACAGGCGCTGAGCCTGCTGTGGGCGCAGCAGCCAGACGGCTCGGTGTGGCTTGAAAAGCGCCCGGTACCCGGTATTTGGGGTGGGCTTTATTGTTTGCCGGTGTTTGAGAGCGACGACGCGCTGAAAGACAAATTGCCGTCACCCCTGCACGCACGGCTTGTGCCGCTGCCACGTTTTGTCCATGTATTGACGCACAAAGATTTGCACCTTTCCCCGTGGATTGCAGGCTTTCGGGCCGGTCAGGCCATGCCCAAGGCGTTGCAGCCAGGGCTTGGTGGCGGCGCTTGGTTTGGTCCGGCTGCCTGGCCGGCCCTGGGCTTGCCTGCACCCATTCGCAAACTACTGGCGCAGGATCGCTCTGCTTGAGGCGTTCGATGGGCGGGCGATTGGCCCGACGCTCAAGCGCCGTCAGTGCGCATCGAGTTCGCGGTGCCGCCTCAGGGTGCGCCACTGCTGGCCGAATGCCGCAGCTAGGGCCTCCACCAGATAGACCGAGCGGTGCTGACCACCGGTGCAGCCAATCGCTACCGTGACATAGCTGCGGTGGTCCCGCACCAGCGCCTGCAACCAGTACCTGATGAATTGTTCGATCTGCTTGCGCATCTCGTCGACTTCCTCATGCGCCTTCAGGTAGTCAACAACGGCCTGATCAAGCCCCGTCAGCTGACGCAGGCCTGATTCATAGTGCGGGTTGGGAAGCATGCGCACATCAAACACATAGTCGGCATCCAGCGGCACCCCACGCTTGAACGCGAACGACTGAAACACCAGCGTCAGCTGGGTTGCCGGCGCGGAAATCAAGGCTTTCACATAACCCTGCAGCTGCGAAGAACGCAGCAAGCTGGTGTCAAGTACGTGGGCCTGCTCGCGCATCTCGCCAAGCAGTTCTCGCTCCAGCTCGATGGCATCGACCAGTGCGCGGTGCTTGTCGGACGCATCCATGCGTGACAGGGGATGGAGCCTCCGCGTCTCTGAAAAGCGCCGCACCAGCGTTTCGGTGCTGGCGTCAAGAAACAGTGACTGCACGGCCACGCCTTGCTCCTGCAAATGCCGCAGCTGCTGCGGCACCAAAGGCAGTGAGGTAGCACTTCGAACATCCATGGCAATAGCTACCTTAGGCGCGCCATGCTGGCGCTCCAGCGCTACAAAAGGCGTCAGGAGCTCGGGCGGCAAGTTGTCGACGCAGTAGTAGCCGGCATCTTCCAGCGCATGCAGTGCCACGGATTTTCCGGAGCCCGACATGCCGGTAATTAAAACAACTTCGAGCGCGGCCATTATTGTTGCCCCAGCATTTCTTTAGCATGCGCCAGTGTGGTGCCAGAAAGCCGTTCGCCACCCAGCATGCGTGCAATTTCGCCGATGCGCTGCTCGCCGCTGACGTGATCGACGGTGCTGAAGGTAGCGCCTTGTTCCGTGCGCTTGGCCACCAGCAGATGCTGGTCGGCGCAGGCGGCGACCTGCGGCAAATGGGTGACGGCCATCACCTGCCGGTCCCTGCCCAGCTGCTGCATCAGGCGGCCGACGGTTTCAGCGACGGCGCCGCCGATCCCCGAATCCACCTCGTCAAAGATCAGCGTCTGCGCTTGTCCCAGCTGGCTGGTGGTGACCGCAATGGCCAGCGCAATGCGCGACAGCTCGCCCCCTGACGCGACCTTGCCAACGGGTCTTGGCGTACTGCCGGCATGACCTGCCACCAAAAATTCCACCTGCTCAAGCCCATGCTGGGACGGCTGCTCCAGCGTGTTGAGCGCCACTTCAAACCTGCCGCCCTGCATGCCCAGGCCTTGCATGGACTGAGTAATGGCTTTGGCGAGCCGCCGCGCGGCCTTGCTGCGCAATCTGGAGACCTTGCGGGCCTCGTCCAAATAGGTCGCAGCGGCAAGGCTTTCGCTTTTCTCAAGCTGAACCAAATCGGCCGCCTCATCGAGCTTTTGCAGCTCGGCCTGCCAGGACGCCAGCAATTGCGGCAGTTCCGCAGGCGGCCTTTTGTAGCGCCGTGCCAGGCTGACCCAGAGAGCCAGACGTTCATCCAGCTCTGCCAGCCGCTGCGGCTCCAGCTCGGCGTGCCTGGCATAGCCGTGCAGTGAATGGACAGCGTCTTCCAGCTGCGCCAGCGCAGCGCTTAAAACCTCAACAAGCCCTTTAAATTCGGGTTCTATGTGCTCCTGATTTTGTAGCGAGGAGATGGCGCGGCCGAGCAGGGTCGCGGCATTGTCATCGGACTCCTGCAGGGCATCGACGGCGCTTTGAACCGCATCGCGCAAGGCTTGCGCATTCGACAGGCGCCCGTGCTGGGCATTGAGTTCGTTCCATTCATCAGCGCCCGGCGCCAGCTTGCCCAACTCGCCGATTTGCCAGGCCAGCCGTTCCCGTTCACGCTGCAGGCTGTCTTGCGCGTCGCGCGCTTGCGTCAATCCTTTCTGGCGCAGGCGCCACTGTTGCCAGCGCAGCGACAACTCCTCGGTGGATATCTCTGCATAAGAGTCCAGCAAGCCCCGAACCGCATCAGGTCGCGTCAGGCTTTGCCAGGCATGCTGGCCATGGATGTCGACCAGCTGGTTGGCAATGTCCCGGAGCTGGGTGGCGGTTGCCGCGCTGCCATTGATCCAGGCCCGGCTTTTGCCTTGCAAATCAATCGTGCGGCGCAGCAGCAAGCTGTCGCCCCCGTCGAAGCCGGCCTGCTCCAGCCATGGCACCAAGCCGTCGGGGCTGTCGAATTCCGCACTGATCTCGCAGCGCGGGGCGCCCTCGCGGACTACGCCGGCATCGGCACGTGCGCCCAGGGCAAGTTGCAAAGCATCTATCAAGATGGATTTGCCGGCACCCGTTTCACCGGTGAGTACTGTAAATCCAGCTGACAAATCCAGGTCCATTGCCTGGACGATGACGAAATCGCGAAGCGAGATGCTTTTCAGGCTCATAAATCAGCTGGTGACCACTTAGGCCACACCTTCGTTCCAGTGAAGTTTTTTGCGCAAGGTATCAAAATAGCTCCAGCCTTTGGGATGCAGAAAGCGCATTTGATGCTCAGAGCGTCTGACGGTGATGCGGTCTCCGTGCAGCAAGCTGGCAAGCGACTGCATGTCAAAGTTGGCGCTGGCATCCCGGCCTGCAACCATTTCAATAGTGATCTCTCCCGCGTCAGAAAGAACGATGGGCCGGTTGGACAAAGTATGGGGGGCGATGGGGACGAGCACCCAGCCGCCTATGGATGGGTGCAGCAGCGGTCCGCCGGCGGAAAGGGCGTAGGCGGTGGAGCCGGTCGGCGAGGCGATGATCAGGCCGTCAGCGCGCTGATTGGCGACAAAATGACCATCGACTTCCACGCGCAGCTCTACCATTCCCGCTGTCGCGCCGCGATTGACCACCACATCGTTCATGGCGGTGGCGCTGAAGACGCAGAGGCCGTCGCGCATGACTTTGGCTTGCATCATCCAGCGCCGCTCTTCCTCATATTCTCCACGCAGCATGGGTTTGAGGGTGTCCTGATAATCTTCAAACGCGATGTCGGTGATGAAGCCGAGCCGCCCCTGGTTAATTCCTACCAGCGGCACGCCAAATTGCGCCAGAAGCCGGCCAATCCCCAGCATGGTTCCGTCGCCGCCGACGACCAGGGCAAGATCGCAATGAGCGCCTATCCCGGCCGCATCGAGCGTGGGAAATTGACTCAGGCCGGTATTGCTGGCCGTGTCTTTCTCGATGGCGACCTCGCAGCCTTGCTTGCCCAGAAAGTGCGCGATCTCTTCCAGCGCCGAACGGGAGCCTTGGGCGTGATACTTGCCGATCAGTGCGACATGGCGAAATTGCGATTTCATTGGCAAATTACATCACAACATCCGTGACAAGCTTCGTAGAATGGCCCCATGCTTGATGCCCGTGCCCGTTTGTTGTTGAAAGCGCTGGTTGAGCGCTACATTGCTGATGGTCAGCCGGTGGGCTCGCGCACGCTGTCCAAGGCATCCGGCCTGGAATTGTCGCCGGCCACCATACGCAATGTCATGAGCGATCTGGAGGACCTTGGGCTGATCGTCAGCCCGCATACCTCTGCCGGCCGCATTCCTACAGCGCGGGGTTACCGCCTTTTCGTGGACACCATGCTGACGACACAGCACGACCAGTTGTCGGCTAGTCACATCACGGCGCCCAGGCTGGCGCCCGATCAGCCGCAAAAGGTGTTCAGCAACGCCGCCCATATGCTCTCCAGCCTGTCACAGTTCGTAGGCGTGGTCATGGCGCCGCGCCGGACCTCGGTGTTTCGGCATATCGAGTTTTTGCGCTTGTCGGAAAAACGTTTTCTGGTGATCATCGTCTCGCCCGACGGTGATGTGCAAAACCGTGTCATCTTTACCGAAGCCGACTACACCCAGTCGCAGCTGTTCGAAGCATCCAATTTTCTCAACTCGCATTACGCCGGCATGGCGATTGAAGAAGTGCGCGAACGCCTGAAGAATGAGGTGGACGCGCTCAGGGGTGAGATTGCCGCCCTGATGCAGGCTGCGGTGAAGGTCAGCACCGAGGCGATCGAGTCGCGTGATGAAGTCGTGGTGTCGGGTGAACGCAACCTGCTTGCCGTCAGTGATTTTTCAAGCGATATGGGCAACCTGCGCAAGCTCTTCGATCTGTTCGAGCAAAAGGCGCAGTTGGTGCGTTTGCTCGATGTCTCCAGCCGCGCCGAGGGCGTGCGCATTTACATAGGCGGCGAAAGCCAGGTGATTCCCTACCAGGAACTCTCGGTCGTGACAGCGCCATACGAGGTCGATGGGCAGGTCGTCGGCACGCTGGGGGTGATAGGCCCGATGCGCATGCCTTACGAAAAAATGATTCAGATTGTCGACATTACTTCCAAGCTGGTCAGCTCGGCTCTCAGCCAAAGCAAGTAGCCCCTTACAATCCAACAGTCAACAGGGGGCGTTAGCTCAGTTGGTTAGAGCAGAGGACTCATAATCCTTTGGTCCACAGTTCAAGTCTGTGACGCCCCACCAGGATATTGTTGAACTTAATCAAGGACTTGCGTGAGCAGGTCCTTTTTTTTGGGGACGTTCGGCGGCGGTTTATGCCAAATCTCTGCCAGCGTCCTGCATTTCAATGCGCGTCAGTGCATTTGAATGCTGCTTTTCGCGACCAGGTTCCAGCAACCTAAAGCGCGGCGAGTCTCTAAAAAAAGTCCGGTGCCTTTACGTTAAGCCAGTTTCTGGCGTTACGTAAGAAAGACAGACATGCAGGACATTAATTTTCGGGCCCCAGCGCCCACCTTTGAGTTGTATCTCACGGCGCAGCAGCGCCTTTCCACGGAGGGCTTCTGAAATGGCCACGTTCGGAAAAAACAAAAAAACAGGAAAACACTTCGCCCGGATTCGCCTGGCCGGCCACGAAGCCTACAAATGTGGCTTTGACCACAGGACAGACGCCAAAGAGTGGGCAAACATTCAAGAAGGTTTGTACAAAAACGCCTCCCGAGGGACGATGAAAGGAATGGGGCCCCAAAAAACCATGCTCGGCGTCGCCCTGCGGGACTATGCCTATGACGTGCTGGTCACGCAAAAGGGCTGTGTGCAGGCGCTCTGCCGGGTCAACAAGTACCTGCGCGCCGCCGGGTTGCCTGTTCTGCGCGCAACGCTGGTGCGGGGCGGACGCACGTTCGGAACCGATGACGCGGGGACGCCCCAGGCCAGCAAACAGAAGATAGAGCAGACGCTCTATAAGCTGGAGGAGGTTTCGTCAACGCCGGTGTTCCAGGCACCGCAGCAAGCGGCGTTTGCCCAGCGGTCTAGCGACAACGCCGCGCGGGACGCCGCGCCGCAGGCCGTTCGCGAGGACCTTGCCCGGATGCCCGTGTCGGACATTCGAGGGTTTAACCTGACTAAGGTGATGACGGCGATGCTTGAGTCCGCCTACGCCGGCGCCACGCGCAGGCAGGAAATCGCCATCCTGAGCGGATTTTTCGAGCATGCGATGAAAAACTGGAACTGGCCGCTCGCCGCAAACCCAGCGCTTGCCGTGAAATGGCCCACAGGAGATAAGCGCGACCGGGTGCTCAGTAAAGAGGAAGCCAAGCGTTTGGGGGTTGCCTTGGCAAACTGCCGGAACAAGCCATTTCAAATTTTCTTGCTTTTTGCCATGGAAACCGCCATGCGTCGCGGTGAAATGCTCTGGACGGCCTGCTGGTGTGACATCGACCGAAATCAGGAAGATGGAGATGTGCTCAAACTGTTCGACGCCAAGAAAGGCAGTCGCGAAGTGCCTCTCACCCCATTTGCCCTACAACTCCTGGGAGAGTTGCCGCAAGGAGCGCCGCATGAACGAATTTTCCCAATGACCGAAAGTGCGTTGTCGTGTGCGTGGTCGCGCGTTTGCGAAGTGGCGGCTATTGTGGACCTGCATATTCACGATTTACGGCATACGGCTGCGACGATGTTTGCCGACCTGTTTAACGGGGATATTTTTACTCTTCAGCAGGTCACCGGAATCAAGTCGCTGGAGATTCTTCGTATTTACGTTAACCCTAAATCCAGAGACGTGTCCAAACGGATGCGGAATTTGCCCGGCGCTACCATCGCCCAGGGACTCCATCAGGAAATATCAGCTGCCCCCATGCCGGTCAAGCGTCATCGCGTTGTCCCTGAAAGCGCAAGCAATGCAGCGGTCGGGACATGTGTCGTTTACAGCTCGCAGGCCTTTGCGGAAGCACGTGCGCGGAGGCGAGCATGAGGCATCTGATGTTGCGTGCCCGGATGGGCACAGTGCCGCCGCAGTCATGGCGATGGGCACTTACGGATGCTGCTGGCGAATCCCGTTGGCAGTTGCTGACGGAAGATGGCGCTGATACCGGCCTGCGCACCGCGAACAGTGACCTGAGCCGCTGGGCCAAGTGGGTAGAGGCTGTCAGCCCCTTGGAGATTGCAGACCAATTGCGACAAGACGATTGGAGTGATGAAGCTGCGAATCGACTTAGGCAAGCCGGGGCGGTGCTCGAGCGGCTTCAGGGGCGGGCCTATGGGCATCGCGAGAGGCATCACTACAACGACCTGGCGTGGCTGAGACAGCTCCTTCAACAAGCCCAGTACTGCCTCAGCGCACCTGACATCGAGGGAATGGAAGCGCTTGAGCGTGTGGGTTCACCCGGCAAGGTGGAGCAGGGCCCTCCACCGTAAAGACTCGCCGAGATTTAAAAACCATTACGGCCTGCCGGCACTCAATGCGAGAGTGCTGGCAGGCCGTTTTTCTATGCAGACTCGCGATGGGCCGCCCCCTGGCCGTTTCGGCGCCTCTGGGGGTGGTCTGCGTTACCTTGCCTGGATGGGTCGCCAAGCCTCCTGCGCTGCAAATTGAGTCTTGCGCCAGTTATCGAGCGCTGTTGCAGACCAATAGTCGTTTTTCCCCGAACCCACACCCTTGGGGAACTGATTTCTTTTAAGCATGTACCCGAGCTTCCGGGAGGAGCAGTGGATTGCTTTGCAAACTTCTTCTCGAGTCAGAGTCGCGGAATTCTCATTCATTTTCATACCTTGTCAGTTGATTGGTATGACGTGTAGGTTTCGGATTTATTTAGCTGGTCTTTAGGTTCGTATTGCCCTTTAGACCCTTGGGCAGGCCGCTCGCAGGGTCTGTTCCGCCGCGGCAAGGGCTGCATCAAGTCTTGACTCCGGCTCGCCCGATTTCGGTGTCGCGCTAAGGCATTTGAGCGTTGCGCCGCCCCCGCCAGTGCGCTGGGCTGCGCGGATGTGCCAACCCCAGTAGTTCCTCGCATGTGCCCCCGAGTTATCGAAGGTGACCAAGCTTATTTGGCAAAGACGCCAGCCTTTGGCGTGCTTGATACCTACACGAGCGGCAAGGACCCACCGGGCGGTGGGTCCAAAAAAACAACGCCCTCGTATCCGGTATCAGCTTGGCAGGTGGTTTTGGATTCGAAGGCGCCCCGGTGTAGACCGTAGTGCGCTGTATAGCGACGTGCGGTTTTTCCGGCAGCGGAGCCCGCCAAAGTGTCGCAGCCATCACTCCTTCAACACCTGGACCCCCAGGAATTATTACGTGCCCAATCCATTTCGCTGTTCGCAGACGAAGACCGTCTCGCTCGCAAGCCGCGATGCAGCCAAACCAAGGATTACAGCCGAGTTCGCACCGCGCCCCACGCGCTGACCCACCCGTACATACAGCCCAACAGCCCGGTGGCCTACTCACGTCTCGTCTTTGACCTGGATTGGCACCAGGACCGCCATCGTTTCCACGATTTGCCGCTGCGCTACCTCGCCGACACCCATGCATGGGAAAATGAGCTTGGACTGCCGGCCCCGAATTGGGCAGCCATCTCGGCGGGGAAAAACGGCGCTCATATTGGCTACGAACTGGAAACACCGGTGGGTAGGCACGAACATGCGCGCATCAAGCCCCAGCAATACCTTGCCGCCATTGAGAGCGCCATGGCGCTGAAACTTGGCGCAGACTTTGGCTTTACAGGCCAACTGTGCAAAAACCCCATTAATGCACAGTGGGTTCTCTACAAAGGCCCGGAACAAGCGCGGGACTTACACGAGCTCGCCGATTATGTAGAGCTCACCACCACAAAAGCTCAAGCCTACAACCGCGCTCCACGCGGGGAAATAGGGCGCAATGTTTTCTTGTTCGACACCGTTCGTTTTTGGGCTTACGACAACATTGATGCATTCCGCACCGCGGGGTATGAAACCTGGGAGCAATCTGTCATCGCGACTGCCGAGCGTGTCAATGCTGCCAGCTACGACCATCTCCCATTCTTGGCAGGTCGAGGCCTGCTGCCCTTTGCTGAGTGCAAAGGCATCGCGAAGAGTGTGGCGCGGTGGGCATGGGCCAATCATGGCAAGCGAGTTCTTACCGCCGCATTCAGGGAGCTTCAGGCATGGCGGGGGGCCCGGGGGGCGGCGGCATCGGCGAAGGTGAAGCGGGAACGCCGCGAACAACAAATCATTGCTGCAATCGGCCAGCTCACAGGGCAGCGCCAAATTCCGACTATGGGCAAGGTGGCTGAGCTCATCGGGTGTTCAAAGCCGACCCTTTCCCTGCACTACAAGAACTTTTTCCAGGACACTCTGCAATAGGTAACTGGGGGGTTAACTTAGGCCATATCAGGTAAACCCCCGCGGGAAACCAAAAAATAACACTCCGATATTCACGGCTGCCCCCGTCTTCTCTGTTTGAGCGGCGGCTCAAAAAAAAGACGCTTCGCGACCGACGCGATTGGATGGGTGGTGGGCAGGCCAGGACAAATAGTGAATCCTGACAGTTTCCTCGTCAATAATCCACTATTGGTAATAAGCGTAACTGCGGCATCGTCAAAATGGGTGCCGAACGAGTCAGGAAGCGGAGTGGATAAGAAGAAGCTGTCAGAAGCCGACATTTGCGAAAAGTTCATCACCCCTGCAATCCAACAGGCGGGTTGGGACACCATCGAACAGATATACAGGGAGTACACGCTGCGCCCTGGTCGTGTTGTCGTCCGTGGCAATCATGCTTCCCGCGACAAAAAATCCATTCTGCGTGCCGATTACGTTCTGTTTTTCAAGACCAGTATCCCGCTGGTCGTCGTTGAGGCCAAGGACAACAATCATGCGGTTGGTGCGGGAATGGCGCAGGCCATCAATTACGCCGCGATGCTCGACGTCCCGTTCTCCATTTCCAGCAATGGCGATGGTTTTGTGTTCCGCGACGCCACGTTGGCCTATGGAACCTTGGAGACCAACCTGACGCTGGACCAGTTCCCCACGCCGGCTGACCTGTGGGAGCGCTACTGCGCCTGGAAGGGCTGGAACGCTGACATACGCAAGGTCACTGAGTACCCGTACGCCCCTAGCAAGACGCCCCGCTACTACCAGATGAACGCCATCAACGGCACGGTGCAGGCCATTGCCAAAGGCCAGCAGCGCATTCTGCTGGTCATGGCCACCGGCACGGGCAAAACGTACACCGCGTTCCAAATCATCTGGCGGCTCTGGAAAAGCGGTGCCAAAAAGCGCATCCTTTTCCTGGCAGACCGCAACATCCTGATTGACCAGACTATGGTCAATGACTTCCGCCCCTTCAAGGGCGCCATGGCCAAGCTGAGCCCCAATGCCAAGGGTGTGGAGCGGGTTGATGCGGCCAGCGGAAAGCAGTTTTTTGAAGAACTGGACATCGCCGTCAACAAGTCCACCAAGTTGGTCGACAAGTCGTATGAGATTTATCTCTCCCTATACCAAGCCGTTTCCGGTACGGAGGAGGAGCAGAACATCTACAAACAGTTTTCCCCGGACTTCTTCGACCTCATCGTCGTCGACGAGTGCCACCGTGGAAGCGCGGATGAAGACTCTGCCTGGCGCGAAATCCTGACCTATTTCAAGTCCGCCACGCACATTGGCCTCACCGCCACGCCCAAGGAAACCAAGGAAATCTCCAACACCGAATACTTTGGCGAGCCGGTGTACGAGTACTCCCTGCGCCAAGGCATTGAAGACGGCTACCTGGCCCCCTACAAAGTCGTCCGGATAGACCTGGACAAGGACACTTTTGGTTGGCGCCCCACCGAGGGCATGTCCGACAAGCTGGGCAACGTCATTGAAGACCGCATCTACAACGCCACCGACATGAACCGCAAGCTGGTTCTGGAGCGGCGCGATGAGGTCGTGGCGGCCAAAATCACTGAGTACCTCAAGGCCACCAACCGGTTCGACAAGACCATCGTGTTCTGCGAGGACATCGACCATGCCAGCCGCATGCGCCAGGCCCTGTCCAACGCCAATGCCGACATCTGCAAGGACCATCCCAAATACGTGGTCCAAATCACCGGTGACAACCCGGAAGGCAAGATGGAGCTCGACAACTTCATCAACCCGGAGAGGGCCTACCCTGTCATTGCGACCACGTCCAAGCTCATGAGCACGGGCGTGGACGCCCAAACCTGTAAGCTCATCGTGCTGGACCAGAACATCAAGTCGATGACGCTCTTCAAGCAAATCATTGGCCGTGGCACCCGGCTGAGGGAGGATTTGGGCAAAACATGGTTCACCATCCTTGACTTCAAGCGCGCCACCGACATCTTTGCCGACAAGAATTTTGACGGCGACCCCGTGCAGGTTTACGAGCCCAAGGGCGATGAGCCAGTCGCGCCACCGGAGCCCCCTCCTGTGCAGGGCAATCCAACCAGCGTGGCCGAAGGTTCGGACCAGCCTGAGTGGGAGTTGCCCGGAGGTTCGACAACTGCTGGGCCGGGTGAATGTGGGGGCGTTGAAATCAAACGCTATATCGTCGACGGCACCGTCAACGTCGCCGTAGCGCGCGAGCGGGTTCAGTACCTCAATGCTCAGGGCAAGCTCATTACCGAGAGCCTGCGCGACTACACCCGCATCAATATTGCGGCGAAATACAGTTCACTGGACCAGTTCCTGCAAGCCTGGAACGACGCCGGGCGCAAGGCCGCCTTGTTGCAAGAGTTGGAGGACCAGGGCGTGCTGCTGGACGCATTGGCCCAGGAGGTCGGCAAGGACCTCGACCCCTTTGATTTGCTGCTGTATGTGGCGTGGGGCATGCCGCCCCTGACCCGACGTGAACGGGCCAACCGCGTCAAAAAACGCAATGTTTTTGCCCAGTACGGCCCCGTTGCCCGCCGCGTGCTGGACGCACTCATCGACAAATATGCGGACCAGGGTGTGCAGACCATCGAGAGCATGGACGTGCTCAGCGTCCCCCCGTTGAACGACCTGGGCTCCCCGGTTGAGTTGGTCCGCAGCTTTGGGGGTAAGTCCCAGTACATTCAAGCCCTGCAACTGCTCGAGACCGAGCTTTACTCCGCTCGCTCCGCATAAATTTTTCCCCCGTCAGAACACCCGCATGTCCAATATTTCCGCCGTCATCAAATCCATTCAAGACATCATGCGCCAAGACAGCGGCGTGGATGGCGACGCACAGCGCATCTCCCAGCTCACCTGGCTACTGTTCCTCAAAGTGTTCGATGCCCAGGAAGAAGAACTGGAAATCACCCGGGACGCCTTCAAAAGCCCCATCCCTGAGGACCTGCGCTGGCGTAATTGGGCCACCGATGCCGAAGGCATCACGGGCGACGCGCTGCTGGATTTTGTCAACGGGCAGCTCTTTCCCAAGCTTAAAACAATCGTGGGCGATGCCAAACGCAATCCCCGGGGCTATGTGGTGCGCAGCGTGTTTGAGGATGCCTTCAACTACATGAAGAGCGGCCAGCTGCTGCGCCAGGTCATCACCAAACTAAATGCCATTGATTTCAACCGGCAGGCCGAGCGGCACCAGTTCAACGACCTGTACGAAAAGATTCTTAAAGACCTGCAATCAGCGGGCAACGCCGGCGAGTTCTACACGCCGCGCGCCGTCACCCAGTTCATGGTCGACATGGTCAATCCCCAGTTGGGGGAGGTGGTACTAGACCCCGCCTGCGGCACCGGGGGCTTTCTGGTCTGCACCCTCGAGCACATCCGCAAGCAAGTCAAAAACGAGGCTGACCAGGGCATCTTGCAGCGCAGCGTACGGGGCGTCGAGAAAAAGCAGCTCCCGCACATGCTGTGCACCACCAACATGATGCTGCACGGGGTGGAAGTCCCCAGCCAGATTGCCCATGACAACACGCTGACCCGCCCCTTGCGCGACTATGGCGCTGCGGACCGGGTGGACATCATCATCACCAATCCGCCCTTTGGCGGCGTCGAAGAGCCGGGTACGGAAAACAACTTCCCGGCCGATGTGCGGACCAAGGAGACGGCGGACCTGTTTCTGGTGCTCATCAAGCATCTGCTGAAAAATCAGGGCCGTGCCGCCCTGGTGTTGCCCGATGGCACGCTGTTTGGCGAGGGTGTCAAAAGTCGCATCAAAGAGCAGTTGCTGCAGGAGTGCAATCTGCACACCATCGTGCGTCTGCCCAATGGCGTGTTCAGCCCTTACACCGGCATCAAGACCAACCTGCTGTTCTTCACCAAGGGCCAACCCACCAAGGACATCTGGTACTACGAGCACCAGTACCCCGCAGGCGTCAAAAACTACAACAAGACCAAGCCCATCCGCATTGAAGAGTTTGAGGTCGAAAAGGCCTGGTGGGGAAGCGAGGCTGACGGCTTTGCCAGCCGGATTGAAAACGAATTTGCCTGGAAGGTCGGCATCGATGCCATCAAGGCCGCCGGCTTTAACCTTGACCAGAAAAATCCCCATGCGGCAGAGCTGACCAACCATGACCCGGTGCAAATGCTGGGAGATTACCAGCGTCTACAGGCTGAAATTCAGGACATGCGCGACCAGCTTAAGGGCATCCTGGCGCAATCCGTTGGGAACGCTGCATGAGTGAGTCGTGGTTGCTGAAAAACTTTGACCTACTGGCCACTGCCCCGGGTGGGGTAGCAAGGTTAAGAGAATTGATTTTGACCTTGGCGGTGCAAGGCAAATTGATACCCCAAGACCCTAACGATGAACCCGCGAGTGAACTTCTAAAGAAGATTCGTGTGGAGAAAGACCGACTTATTGTCGATGGAAAAATCAAACGCGACAAGCCGCTGGCCGAGATTGCAGAGAAGGAAAAGCCGTTTGAGTTGCCAGTGAACTGGGCGTGGGAGAGGTTCGGCGTGATTGCTGGAATTGAACGCGGCGGCTCCCCTCGCCCGATTCAGTCCTTTTTGACTAATGAACCTGATAGCCTCAATTGGATAAAGATTGGCGACACCGAGAAAGGGGGCAAGTACATCACGTCAACAAGTGAAAAAATCCGGCGCGATGGTTTGTCCAAAACTAGAATGGTTTTCCCTGGAGACTTTCTGTTAACGAACTCAATGAGCTTCGGACGTCCGTACATAACTCAAATTGAGGGGTGTATCCATGACGGGTGGTTGCGCATTAGTCCACCAAGTTCTTTGAACAAAGATTTTCTCTATGTGTTGCTCTCATCCCGGTTCATACGTACGGTTTTCGAGGCGTCTGCCGCCGGTGGTGTGGTCCTGAACTTAAATGCAGACAAGGTTCGTACTGTTCCCATTCCGCTACCACCACTAGCCGAGCAATCCCGCATCGTCGCCCGCGTCGAAGAGCTGATGAAGCTCTGCGATGCACTGGAGCAAAACGGACGCCTGGCTGATGAGCAACATGCCCGACTTACCACCTCACTGTTTGATGCCCTGGTGACCAGTGAATCCGCCCAGGCCCTGGCAGAGAACTGGCAGCGGGTGGCGGAGAGCTTTGACCTGTTACTGGACAGGCCCGGGGCGGTTGATGCGCTGGAGCAGACGGTATTGCAGTTGGCGGTGCGTGGGATGTTGGTACCTCAGGACGAAGCAGAGCCATCTGCCAAGCTTTTTTTGCGTAGCATGAAGATTCAAAAGCGCAGCGTTGATTCATCCTGTGACGGGTTTGCAAATGCACCGTATGAGACTCCTGGGAATTGGGAATGGTGCAAGCTTGAATTGATTGCTCAGGTAGGCACCGGAACCACACCTTCGCGTGAGGTTTCAGAATTTTTTTCCCCTCCCGAAGTTCCATGGGTCACCAGTGGAGAAACAGGCAACTCTCACATACGGGCAACCCGGCAATTTGTGTCCAACTTAGCTCTCACCGAGACAAGTCTGAAGGTATATCCGGTTGGCACCTTAATCGTTGCTATGTACGGCCAGGGAAAGACTCGTGGCCAAGTCGCTGAGTTATTGATTCCGGCAGCAACGAATCAAGCTTGTGCTGCAATCGTCCTCCACGACAAAAGTGAAGGCCATCGCGATTACGTCAAATTGTTTTTTGAGAAGAGCTATGACGAGATTCGCCTTCAAGCGGCGGGTGGTGCGCAGCCGAATCTGAACGTTGGAAAAATCAAGTCGACCTTAATACCCGTGCCGCCTCTGAATGAGCAAGTCCGTATCGTGCATTGCGTAAAACAATTACGCGTCTTGTGCACCCAAATACGGGACCAAATTCTAAATTCGCGCCAGACCCAGTCCACGTTGGCTGGTGTACTAGCTGAAATGGCGACGGGGACCTGAAGCAGAAACACATATTGGAGAGCATGGAATGTCACAAATTCAGGAAATTCGTATCCAACTAGAGGGTGTTGGTGCCGTTCTCAAATCACGGCGCTTCGGGGTACCTGCGTATCAACGTTCATACGCTTGGGAGCGAGAGCATATTGAGGCGCTTCTAAATGATGTCAGCGAAGCGATAAAGAATAAAGAAAAGGAATACTTTCTTGGCTCGCTTGTCGTTACAGGCCCTGTAGACCACAGGTACGAGGTCGTTGATGGGCAGCAGCGATTGACCACGGTGAGCCTGGTTATTGCTGCCATTAAAGATATTTTCGTCCGCGACAACGACATGGAAGTAGTCATGTCAGTTCGAAATGACTACCTATCCAGCACTGACAGAAAGACGAAAGAGAAGGAGCCCAAGCTGGTTCTAAACGAAGTCGATAATGAGCTTTTTCAAGAGCTCATTGAATCCATTCCAAAGGTCGAAAATACACGCTTCGCGCGACAGTCACACAAAAGACTATTAGACGCTGCGAGCATTATTTTTGCTTACTTTGAAGAGCTGTGCAAAAAGTCTAAAGATGCAGAGGCTGACCTGCACGATTGGCTTGACTACCTAGAGTCCAACCTCAAGGTAATCATGGTTACTGCCCCAGATGACAGCAACGCTTTCATCATTTTTGAGACTCTAAATGACAGGGGACTGGAGCTTGCGATTTCAGACCTTCTGAAAAATTATTTATTCCATCGCTCTGGCGACAAAATTGAGGAGACCAAAAATCGTTGGCTATCAATGGTCGCAGTTTTGGAAAGCGCATCAGACGACCCATTGGTCGTACCCTTTCTTCGGCATTTCGCGATGTCCAAGTACGGATTGGTTCGGGAGAAGGAGCTCTTTGGACTCATAAAGAAGAAGGTCACCACCAAAAAATTGGCATTACAGTTTTCGACAGACCTCAGAGACAACTCAAAAACCTATTCAGCTCTTATAAATACTGACCACGACTTCTGGGGGGGGTACGATTCAAAAGTTCGCGATTGCGCGGGGGCATTGAATCTGCTGGGGATGGTGCAAATTAGGCCCTTGCTTTTGGCTATATTGGCGCACTTTGAACCAAAGCAAGTGAAATTAGCATTTGAAAAGCTAGAAGCAGTCGCCGTGAGATTTTTGATTGTTGGAGGCACAGGTGGGGGCTCCTTAGAGCGGATATACAGTGAAACAGCAAAGGCTGTGTCAGAGGAAAAACTTACAACGGCATCGGGCGTTGTTAGGGCATTCTCGACGCTCCCAACCGACTCGGCATTTCAACTAGCTTTTATCATAACGACCGTTTCCAAGCAGAGCCTCGCGCGCTACTACCTACGGAAATTGGAAGAATTTGGCGCCATGCCTGCTGACGGAGAGTTAGTGCCCAACAAAGACACTGGACGTGTGAATTTAGAGCACATTTTGCCACTTTCATTGGGAGAAGAGTGGTCGAAAAATTGGTCTGCAGATGACGCGCGTGCCTATCAGCGTAGGCTCGGCAACCTTGCAATCATGTCGGCCAAAATCAACTCCTCACTTGGAAATGAGCCCTTTGAAACGAAAAAATCGGCTTATAAGAAGTCGAGCTTTCACTTCACAAACACTTTGTCTGCAAGCAAACGATGGGACAAGGCTGCAATTGATAGCCGACAAATTGAGATGGCAAAGCTAGCCATAAAGGTTTGGTCAGTAGGTGGCTGAGAAAGAGGCCCCCCTTGCGGGAGGCCTCCCCAGTTGCTGGCATTAGTTAAATTGCGTCGCTAAATAGACCCCGAAGCAAAAAGCTCCGGGGTTCGAATCAAAACGAATTACGCAATCAGGGATAACTCCCTTACCTTGTCCATCCGCCGCGGTTCATTTAAGGCCAAGCCTCAAATTTCCGCGCACCGTGCAAACGCTCGGGCTCACCAGACCGCCAAGTCTGGCTCACCGAATAAAAGCGCCGCATGGCTCGAAAGATGCCCGCCAAGGCATCTTCTCCCGGACCCCTCTCGCCAAAGAGAGGCCCGTTCACTTCCAAATCATCATCTTTTCAACCGACTCGGCTCTCGCCGGCCACTCAACCGCATAGGCAGACCAGATGGTCTTGGGATGTTGTCCGGGGATTGCTCCCCGCCCTTTACCCCAGCAGTTGGCTTATAGCCCCCGGTTGGCGTGGTAGTTACATCCACGCCCCTCGGGCCATTTTGCTTTGGTTCGATACGCAAGTCTTAACGAGTAGAACGCAAATCACTCACGAACAGCAGTGCTTTCTGGCGCGTCTCCAGATTTCCCTCACCCCGAAACCATTAAGCGGGTGGGTACTCATCGCACTGTTGTCTGCTCATTTCCATGAAATCCAGGCACTGAAGGCCCTAGTTTGCTCACACTCTTCCGATTGCCCTCGCGGGCTTTTACATGCTTTTGCTCCCAGTGATGCTGACGGCTTGATGGTGCGAACCACCTCACCCCCTGCTATCACCCGTACCCCTCACCAGGTTCAGACCCTGGCTCGTGTGCGGTCGCGGACTTCGACACCGAATCGGTGCCTCGCCTCGCCCAGCTGGACTGCATGTCGGTAATCGTCTCGCCTCTGCCCTTATTCAGGGGGCAGGGTAGCGAGCCGACAGACTTATAAAAATCATCTTGCATATCAGGCGCTCGTCCCGGATGACAAATCCGGGGGTCACAGGCTTCTTAGCCCTTGGACAGGTTATTACCCCTGGCCAGCCCTTCCCCAATCGCACGGTCTCAGCAGAGTTCTACGCCTTCAACGGAACTGTGCCTGACACCCCGGGTCACAACCCGGGCGTATGAAGTAGAGGCGGGGGATTACTCCGACAGCTTTCGCTGTCGGGATTACTCCCCGCCCCCCTTCCGACACCCGACAGGCCCTCGTTTGAGAAGGCATCAGGCGCTGTGGCACTCGGGGACTACCCGAGCTCACGCCGGAAGAAAAGATGATGATGAAGTGCGGGGCGTTGGCGCGCCCCTGTGAACTTCGAGAAGTGTTCAGGGTGTTGGCGCACCTGGCCCCGTTCAATGCGTTGGTACGCACATCACTGGTCCTATGCCTGTGTATAGCAATCGGTCTCGTTTCGGTTCAAAAATTTTTTATGGCTTCATAGTCTTCCCTCAAAAGGGCGTCTGTAGACGCCCCACTCAGGCAATTCACCGAGGCAGACGCCCCATTGATGCCGGCACACGCCCCATTTGCAGGTCTTGTCGCTATACGCAGGACCTTCTACCAACAAATGGAACTACCCCTGATGAAAACTACACACGACGTACTGAACTTGCGCGTCCCCACCGGAAAAACCGTTCTCCTGCAGCATCTCCAAACGCTGGTTTTGCGCGGCAATCCGTATTGGATAGGAGGGTTCGTTGCCCTCTCCAAATTGCCTGCCTTGGCCGCGAAAATGGCCACCCGCTACCCCATCCTGCGCGATGAGCGCGCACGGACTTACGACCGCTCGAAGGGCCTGGCCTCCGCGCATTTCGTGGCCTACCCGACGCGGGGTGAAGTCGCTTGGTGGGTGCTGACTTCTGAAGGCCGAGGAGGTCTCGCGGATAGAAAAGTGCCGGATGCTCATGTCGCCAAGCACGCCTTAGCCGCGACTGGGCACATCGTGTTCGAGGACTACGTGCTGCTTTATGCCCACAAAAAAGACGCCCGGACCGTCGTCGATGCCAAGACCGGAAAGGACAAGCGAGTCATCAAAGACTGCTCGACGTGGACTTGGAAAATGACGGACGTTGCCTACCGCCAGGCGCTGGCCAGCGTCGAACAGGAAGTGAAAGCCCTAAATTTTGGCCGTGATGACGGCGCCGCATTGGACGGCGTTCGAGGGATGCTGGCCTTCCAACGCCGCCGGCCGCTGTTTTCAGGGGTGCGTTCCCAGGTGCTGCAGCTGCATCGCGAAGCTGAGAGTCGCTGGGGTCTGGTGCGCAGAGCATGGCTTGGCATCTACACACAGCTGGCAGCGCGATATGGGGACAGTGCAGGGCGACTGCGGCCTCTGAAGGAAATCACCAGCCAATTTTTGCCAAAAATGGGCCGATTCAAAGTTTTCGGTTCAAACACTGTTGCGCATCTCGCGAGCGGAGAACTTCAAGCTGGTCGCGCGGAGAGCTGAAGTGTTTCCGCGCTGTCATCGGGGACGTGTCCGCGCGGAGTTGGTCGATGCATTCGCGCAGGCACCTGGTTGTGAACGCATGGTGGCTACACGGTTGTAAGCGCGGATAAAAAACGAATATCCGCGCGGCGAATTTACAACCAACCGTGAGCATTAAATCAATGAAAAGTTTTCTCATAAAAGCGCCGGGAAAGGGAAAAACAACCTGCGCACTTGTGCGCCAGTTTTACGACAAGGAAACGCGGAAGACGAAAACCGAGTATCTCGGGAGCGTCAATGTCGCGACTGACCCGGCGCAGTTGCCAGTTGGCATCAAAACGCGGCCCGGTGTGGGATTGGACGTGCCGATGCTTGCGGAAATCCGGGACTGGCTGGAGCGAAACGGAACGTTCGGGAAAAAGCCGGAATTGCCGTTGGAGGTATTGATGGCTGCGCGCCGGCAAGTTCTTGCGGAAATTGCGGATGCTGGACTCCCGGACCAGCAGTCGGACCTCGAAGCCGCCGCCTCGGTACTGGGACGGGCTGCGCTTGAGGTGCAGGCTAAAGCAGCTCAAATGCGCGCCGCAGGCATTGAGCTTTCGAAGGGGTTTTTGGGCTTTACCGGAGTCGCTACTGCCAAGTGCGCCAACGAGATGGACTTGCTCAAGATTCATACAAACCGCATTCGGTCCGCTTGCAGTGCCTTTGAAGATGCCCTCAAGGCGGCACGGCTCATGAAGCGAGTCAACAAGCCGGGAAAGGGGTCAACCAGCGCCCCCGCCTAAACGCGCGCTTGTGCCGGTCGCTCTCTAAAGAATTTCGTTAGCTAGACATGAAGTCCGCGAGCTGACCAGCAGGCGCGGCAATGTCGGTTTCGAGGGCCTACAAAGCCAAGAGACCATTCCCCCCAGCATTTCAACAATTTGAAGGAACTTTATGCCTTACCCAACCATGGCAGAACGAAAGACCGCGGCAGACCAGTTGATAGCCCGGCTTGCATCGGTGCTAACGCAGTGGCGAACCACAGGCGTTGAGCCTGAAATACTCGGAGTGCTCTCTTCCGGAGAGCGAGCCGCCATTTTTATAGCGGTCAAGGAGGAAAAGCGGCTCGCCTCTCCCTTAGGGGCGTTTCTTTTGCTCGAGGACTCGCTCCAAAAATGGATTCTCAAGGAACGGGGAATGACCTCTTTTGTCGGCACCAAAATTGCCGGCGACGGAGTGTAAAGTATGAGTCACCGACATCTCCCCACACAGCAATGGCATGAGTATCAACGGGCCAGGCTCGGGGCAATCGCGGATGAGTGGCTTCGTGCAGGCGTCGAGCCAGCCAGTTTCGGCGTTTTGTCCACCAGCGAGCAAGCCGCGGTTGCAATGGCGGTCGGCGACGAAAGACGCATGCGCTCTTCCGTAACCACCTTTTTGCTTTTCAGCCCATATCTGCAGCGGTTTGTTCTCGAAAGAATCGGACTGAAAGAACTGATTGGGCAGCGAGTTGGTATTGAGGGAGACGGACACAGCTGAGTTCGCCAATTGATTCGACGCCCCTTCAGAGGGGCGTTTTTCTTCAGTCTCAGAATTCAGAATTCAGAATTCAGAATTCAGAACGTTGCAGACATTGTTATAGGAATTTATTGTGAATTTTTATAATTATATTTTTTCTAATAGTTTTTTATAACTCTATCACGTGCTCTTTCAAGGCGTAGCCCCGCCATCTTCACAGGTCCTTTCCATCCGGCACGGGACCCCACCAGTCAGGCCTCGCCGTGTGCGCTATTTCGAGTTCCATGGGGCTCGGGTAGTGCCGAAGAAGCCACCTCGCGGTCTTCCTCACATCTTTTGGGACCCGGGGAGTCTTTGCTGGGTCCATCAGCTCTTTCAAAAACTTCTGGGTATTCAGCACAGCACTTGTTCGCTCGGAAGGCATCGTCATAGTCAGCTCCCAAAATCAAGTTTTTCTGCAAGCTGTTCGATTGCCGCGACGAGCGGTGTCCGGGTTCGCAAGAGACTCTTCGAGTGGCATGCCGCCTTCGTTCCCGTAGTCCATAACATCGGCTGGCAGCAGGCTTTCAATTACCTTCCCGCGCGTGGCCGGCTCGGCATGAGCAAAGACTGCATATTGCTCTGGCGTCAGTGGCTCGATATCACCGTCGGCTTCTCCAAGTGTTTTCGCTATTGAAATCAACAGGCTGTATGCATTGATGTCAATCTCAGTAGAGGAGGGGGCGTACTTGTTTGCTAAATAATCAATTGCGGGGGCTATCTGTAAAGCAGTCAACCCCTGCGTTGCTGCAGCATCTCTGAGTGCCTGCGCGTCCGGGTGCTCATAGTGTTCGGCTTGCTCTCCAAGAGCTGCGAGCGCGTACAGGTAGACGGCTTCGAATGCGCAGTCTGAGCGCGACCGACAAGACATGCCGTCACGTTGCGCATCTATCAGAAACGCATCTGCAATCCTCCGCCGTTCCCGCACTTTTTCTTCTTCAACATTGACATGCTTGAACGCCTTGAACGCCTTGAGCGCTGCTCCTTTGCTGAAGAGGTGGTCGTTCTTGGGGTCAAAAAGTGAGTGTTCAGCGGGGAGGTAGATGCCCACTTCTCTTTGTCCGAACTTGTCAAATTCCAGGCCTTTCGGCATACGTTTTGAGAGCAGCCACGCGAGCACTCGCAGCGGCCGTGCCCGGTGCACCCGCATCTCTAGCCGGAAGCACCAGTACTGCCAAAGCTCCCCCGACTCGCTTTTGAAGCGCCGCCAGCCCTGTCGTGTTTCGTAGGTGTGTAGAGCGAAGTAGCGTCGAATGCGGTGCAGTCGGGTCATGGGTTGACTCCGGGCACCACGGCGCCCTGAAGGGTGCAACCCGCGGGAGCGTCGCCTGGACCGGCTCGTACAAAGCCATGAGTCGGTGCACCACATTTGAAACAACGGAGGTATTGGTCTATCGACGCAGTCTGCGGCTTGCCTTGGGACTGGCAGTATTCATTCGCAGATGCAACCTGTGCCTGTGCATCAGAAACCGGTATCGCGGCATGCACCCAGCGGCACGTCGGGCATTTGTATTCCCGGTACTTCACGTGCACATCCTCCCTAGTTTTTCTTTGAGTTCGGCCAGCACCGCGGGCTCGCTAATGCCCTCGCGCTCATGCGTGCAGACAAAGTGTGGCAGCGCATGCTCCGGCCATCCGTCATCGACGTCGTCGATTGCGAGCCAGTCGCGTGGCCTGCGCCTCATAACGTCCGAGCACACCTGCTGCCCCCGCGACAGCTCAGTGAATTCATACTCGCGCATGTTGCTGTGATACGTCGCGCCTATTACGCGCAGGCGTAGCCCCGGCCGAAGATTCTTGGCTGTTTTTGAACAACCATAATGGCGAACCCACGAAGTCGATAGCACAATTTTCACGTTCGGATAAGGGGCAAGCACCTGCTCGAGAAGTGCCGCGTGCTGAAAAAGCACGTATCCCTCAGGTGCCGACAAATACGCGCCGATTTTCGGATGCCACAAGCAATTTTCGTGATGGAGCACACCGTCGTAGTCCAAATAGAGTATGAGCTCGTCTCTGCCCTTCATCTCTGCTCCATCAATGCTTTGATTTCAGCTGTCACGTCTACGACGTCGGTCACTGAATTGATGCTTTTCCAGCGATTCCAGGTGTACTCACCGTCGCCCGTTAAACAAGTGCTTCCTTGCAGCTGATATACGCGACCGCTTTGGGTAATGCCGCGGGCAGTTGCCCCGTCGAACGTGACGATTGCGGAGCTTACTCGACCCTCACAGTCGGTAGTGTTCTGGCCAGCAAAGTGCCTGGTGCGCTCCGCTGAACAAGGAAGATTAACCTCGAAAACATGCCAGTCAATAAGAACCACTTCCGGGCGCTCGGAAACGGGCGCGCAAGTCCAAACGCCTCCCCACATCGCGATGAGCGCGAACCTGGGTTGCGTGTCGGCAATTTCAGTCGGGCCCGCCTTAGGTTTGAAGTGCTTGGGTGTGGTCATGAAAAAAGAGTCTGCTTGTTCATTGCTGTTGGGCAATTGATAGTCAAAGTGCAGTGCATGTCCAGCTTACTGGTTCCTACAGGGGTGACTATGCGTGTGAAAGGCATGAAGTGGAAACGGGTACGAAGCCGGAGTGACTTCATGCCGGGCAGTGCGCAGCAGGCAGCTACCTATAGGTGTTGACGGCGATTTGCTGTTGACCCTGATAGGACCCCTAAATGACGACAAAGGAAACGAGCCCCGCGAAGCGTCGAAATCCGCCTCCGATAACGCGGGATGAGCAGCCGCTTTTGCGCGCGTTGGTGTTCGAAGCCACACGACGCGGAGACACCTTGGCTGCTTTGGCCAAGGAACTCGGAGTGACTTATGAGCGACTGGCGCAGTGGAGGCGCAATGACGCGCTCATCGCGACGGCGCACAGGTCAGTGCACGAAAGTGCTGCGACGTACCTGGGACTTCCAACGATGCTGATTTTTTTAATGGCTGGATTTGCCGGGCTCAACGATTTTGTTTGGCCCTGCAAGGACCCGCTTAAAGACCGCATTGGGCGAGAGCTTGAGAGAATGCGGCAGGACCCTTGCATCGGCCCGTTTGTCCCCAAGGAACTGGCTGCCGCTTCACCGTCGGTAAAGCTTTTTGCCGCGTTCATGTTTCATGAACTTCATGAGGACGGTGCCTCCCGCAAATCAAGCTCCCGATGGCTGCATGCGTTGCATCAGGCCGCCACTGGCAATGTTGAAGGACAGTTGGAACTGGAAGTCCTGCGCAAGCAGTCACATGACAGCCGCTCCATTTTCTGAATTTTTCCGTTGATTTATTTATTCGCGCCTTTCCTTGGAAAGGCGCTTTTTTTGTAATGTAAGGCGCTAGTCACGATAGACAACTTCCGGACAACAGCGGACATTGCAGCAAAGGCTCCTGGGGTGACAACCCACCGGCTATTCACCTGCTTCTGGCACTCCGCCGACACCTGGCTGAACAGATAGCATGGCGTCAAAGTTCCGATTCAACGGAGGTTAGGCCTCGCTGTTTTTTTGCCACGACCTGCTCATGGCTCCGAAGACGAAGGCGCGGCATGACTGCTAAGACTGCACTGGGAGCCCAACTTCCTGCACAAAGCCAATTTGACTGCTTGGTGGTCATGGCGGGAAGTTGGCGTGAAAAGGTCATTTTCGCGTTCCGGTTATGCAGCGCTTGGCTCGTGAACCAGGGTTCCGCCGAAGGGTGCCTCCCATTCGCTAGGCGAGAACCCTGTACGCAGAAGGTGAAGTCTTTTCTGAGAAGGGTCGAGGTCGGCAACTGACTGTTCGGCAATGGCAAGCCAGCTTGAACTGGATTCGGCGAGGTGCTCCCCATTGCCAGCGAGCGACTGCTTCAAGTGCTCAAGGTATTCGTAGGCTTGGTTGTATTGATGCCAGGCAACAGCTTCAGCCGCGAAATGATTCTTGAAGGCGCGCAGCTTTCGCAACTGGGCATCCTTATGTTGTCGGATTTTTGCTGCTTCCTCCCAGCGAAGCCTTTGCGCTTCGCGTTCCTCACGGAGCTTTCGGGTGGCTCTAGCGGCACCCACTAGACCAACTACAAAGTTTCCGAGCTTCTCTTCGAGGCGCGCTCGTGCCCCGTCCGACCATCCCTTTTGGCCCGCGTAACTTCCATCGATAGTAAGCTTGAGCTCTCCCTTGAAGTGATACTCATAAGTGCGCTGATTCATCCATGCGTACTGGGCATGTTTGATGACATGTTCGGTCCGGCTGTATTTTTCGGCTATGGAAAATGTGATTTTTTCCCCGTCGACATCCACGCTCAGCCGCTTGTTTTCCGCGTCGCGTACCAGTCTTGCTCCTACGAGGGGCAGTGCGCGTTCTATAGCATTGAGAATGTACGCTGTGCGCTCAATTGAGCCAGCGCTGTTTGCGCAGCTGAAAAGGCTTGAAGACCCACAGACCAAGAAGCCGGCGGAATCAGCATTCCCCTTTGAGAGATGGGCGTAGGTCGCAGCTGTAAATGGCGCCAATCCATCAAGGTCTTGGAGAACTTCTACCTGGAGGCCCGGGAACTCCTCTGCTGTGAGCGCCAAAGAACTGTTTTCCTGCCGATGGCGTTCGGGCTCGAGCACCAGAGACGTATCAGATGCGGAGGGCAGCGGCGGCTTTGGAACAGATTTTCCGTGGGCAACCTTTGCCCAGTAGCCGACTGGAGGTGTTGGAATTTTGGACCGGCGGCATGCCTTCGCAAGGCCCACATCAGAAATGTTGAATTCTTTCGCCAGTTTTGTGAGTGGCGTTTCCCATACCCTCTTGTATAAGTCTTCACGATTAATTTTCATGTCTGTTCCTCTCCCAATTTTGGCCACATGGGTAGGTTCGCTGGTTTACGACGCATCCGGGGCGGCTACTTAAATGTCTCTGACGACCTAGATGTCCAAAAAAGCATTCTTCCCTGCACACCGGCCAAAGACAAGCACCTCACTCCGTCGCAAGTCCAACGGCGTCTCCAAGTCCTTTCTGCCTATGGCCAAGCGCACCTGTGTCGAGGCTACCCGTCGGACCGGCACTTGCCGACCAGGAGCAGTCATTGACACGGGGGTTATGAACTATCCAGTCGAACCGCCCGGTTGGTAAGGGGCAAACAGCTTCGCGTGCGTCGCTGATGAATTCGAGAGTGCTTGCACGCCACAAAATCGAGGCCGCGAGCCCGACGGCACGACGTGGCGTTAATGCCATCCTTTGGTTTCCGCGCGACCTCAGCCTAAATGGAGTCGAACACTGCATGCGCTTTCATGCGCTCGCAATTGCCTTTGTCGCAAGCGATTTTAAGTGGGTCGTGAGAGATTCTGAAGAGTTGAAGCTTGTGTACCTGCCTGCGGCGCTATCTGCAAGGCCCACTTGGACCGCATTTTGTAGTGCTTTAAGGCGCAAGGAATTATCAGATTCGCGCTTTTCAAGGAGACGCAATCCTTCGCGCAAGACCTCGCTTGCGTTTTGGTAACGCCCGCCAGCGACCAAATCTTCCACCAGAGCCGCTTCGTGCTCGGTTAGTACCACGTTACGCGTCGGCATCGTAATCCCCCAGGTTTTGTGCATGGCATAGTATGCCAAACTGGCTGATTTTTTTGGCTTGAGCGATGAAGCCTACGTTGGCTGCCGACCAGCAGCGGACATTCAAACAGATGTTTACGTACCTCGAGCCGTTGGCATACCCGTTCGGGGCCAAAGTTTAACGGGCTTCGCTCAGCGCAAACAATGCCGCCGGCTTAAGTCAACAAAACATCAACCTGAACAGTTGCTGACTTCAAGTGATAACGGTCGGGGCCGCCAAGCCATCACGCTACTTCCCCAAACACCGCATGCTGACGAACGGCCGGAGTAAACAGGCTTTACAGCATGCGCGGCTCCGGAGCACTCACGACATCCAGCGCGGTGCAGTGTTCTGCAGACAGCATCAGGTCTAGCGCGGCTAAGGCCTACCCTTACCAAGTTAGACAACTCTTAGTTGGAGTCACACAACTTCAATTAGAAGTTGTTCTGGCCGAAACGGATAACTGGTTAAAGCCACCATCTTTGAGGTATCAGTCCAATTTTGATTGCGCCAAACTCTAGGCAGTGCTGGGGTACTCCGGCATCGAAAAGTTTCCATGACCTTGAGCTATTTCCAGCGGTCTGCGTCAGTGACCGACCAACTGCGGACAGTCAAATAGATTCGAGACCTTGAGCTGTTGGCGCACCCATTTTCCACCGACCATGGACAAATTTGCGCATGGTCGGTGGAATGTTGTTTGCTAAGTGCAGACTATTTTCGGCTAACGACCAAAATCAGTCATCGTTATAAAAAGTTATTCAGAAAAATATAATTATAAGAATTCGCTATAAATTCTTATAACGCATCGAGAGGAGCGGCAGTTTTCGACCAGTTCCAGTCATTAACCAATGACCGGTGTACGGCATCCAATAATGCTCTCTGCAATCAGTGAAAGGGCGCAATGCAGCGTTGCAGTCGTTTGGACAAAGGTTGGCTGGCGATTTCCCAACTTCTGACCCTGTCTTCAGGATGCCCGCAACGACGTTCAGAAGCTCATTCACTGTGGGTCAAGCAGGCTCGGCTGGGTGACCTGTGAGTGCTGTGGGCCGCCAGTAACTTGCGGCGCAACAAACCATAACTGGGTCAGGCTTACGCCTGGCCGCCGTCATTGAACACAAGCAACTCTGGTGCACGACCGGCCATCTGGTCGCTGTTCGCATGAGAGCGCCAGAAATCGAAGAGGGTCTGCTGAGTGCAAGCCTCGATGTGAAGGAGCGACTTCGTCTCTTCCTCATCATACGGAGCAATCAGCCCAGCTTCGGTGTCGGCGTCGCCGAGCACCAGGTACTCGAAGCGCTTCCTGTCCGCATCTGGCACATTCAACACGCCATCCATGAACGGTGCGACCTTCCCAGGTTGCAGCCCTACCCGATAGATGTCGGGATTGCAGGCCTCGTAGTAGACCGCCTGCCCTATTGCCGAGTGCAGATATACGTGCTGCGATGCCACCAAGCTCGCCGGCACCGAGACAGGCACGGTGGCCGTTCGGTCCAAAGTCGATTGGCGATACACCTTGAGACGGATGTCCTCTTTTGCCGACGCCGTGTTCGTCTTCAATAGACCAATAAAGCCAGTTGACGCCATCGCAATCTTGGCTAGGTCTTGCTCTGAGGTAATACGCTGAAGGCTGGTGAAGTATGCGTAAGCAACGTTCTTCAGCGCGCGAGTGCCTTGCATATTCCAGTCAGAGCCGCGAAAGTGGCCGGAGGACTGTATCGCCTGCGCGGCCTGGTCGGTAGTGTGATGAAAGAGGTCTAGCCGGAAATCGCCGCTTGGTTCAAGTGAGCACGTTCCGTCAGCACTCCGCGCGAGGTCGGCCGGGGCGGAAATCACGCAACGGTACACCTGAGATGAATCACTCAGAGAAGCCACGAATCCGCCCGAGGTGAAGCCGACCTTCACCAAAGGGCCGCCGCTGACCTCGATGCCAATGTCGGCTGCTGAAAAGCCATCCCAAAACGACAGCTGTGGGGCATAGAAGAATTTAGGTTGAAACCAGCGCATTCCGCCAAGGTCGGCCGCAAGCAGTTCCGGAACGAGCAATGACGTCTTTTCGGCATGGACAAGCTTTAACTTGATGAAACCGTCAATGACGTTGGGTCGCATCTCACGCCAGTGGTCAATGAACTCAGCTTCGGTCGGACTATTCAAGGTTGCTCCTTCTCTTCAGTGTTGTGTAGGCGAGCCCACCCACATTATCGTAACCAAATGGGGCCTAGACGACCATCGCAGACTGCTGCCCGCACCTCGGTTCGAAGCGTCGGCGGTGAATAGCGGCGCCCCGTGGGTGCCAAACCCAGCTCCGCGTTATCAAGGTGCCGTGTTGGGCTAATGTCCGCTATCAGGCCGCGATTACGGAGATTCAGAGGACCGCTTTGGGCCACAAACCGGACGAAGAAGATGATTCTCTCGACAACGCTTTCGGTTTTCTGTCGTCATTGCTATACGCCGGAGCGTCTGCGAATTTCCATGAGAACAGGGCAGGGCCATGTGAGCCGCTTGCATCGGCTGCTTGTGCACGGTAGGATTCGCGTGCGTTTGCAAACCGATGGCTATGCCAAATTTATGACAAATGGTTTGCAAACGGGTGCAAGTAGGTGCGCGTGAATGCTCTTGAGCGCGCGTAAGTGCTTGATTTTGCTAGGCATTGCTTGGTAAAGACACCCACGCAGTCTTTGAGTTGCCCTCATAATCCTTTGGTCGAAGGTTCAAGTCCTTCACGCCCCACCACTTAGATAAGCTATAATTAAAGGCTTCGCGGCTGTAGCTCAGTTGGATAGAGTACTTGGCTACGAACCAAGGGGTCGTGGGTTCAATTCCTGCCAGCCGCACCATCTTTTTAGTAAGAGGATCAATAGCTTAGAGGCAACGCCTCTAGGCTATTTTTTTTGCCTGGGTAGCTTTTGGGTAAGTCAGCTCCCTTATGGCATCTTCCTGCTCCATCCTCAGAGTTGCCAGACTCTTGTTCCAGCGGCCAGTGTCATCCTTGATTTTTTCCAGCGCGGCGTGTAGCTCCACGATCTGGGCCACGCTATAGTGCTGGGTCATCGAGGTCGTTGTGTGCCACAGGATGTCTGACCGGGTGCCCTCTGATACGCCAGCCTCCCGCAGCCGCATACCCACCGTGTGACGCAGATCGTGCACATGCAAATCACCCAGTCCTGCTGCAGTCCGCGCCCTTTGCCACGCGGTATTGTTCATGGTCTGGATGCGCCGGTAGGGCATCATTGGCGGCATGTCGGTGTTTTTGACACGTTCGCGCCTGTACACGAACACATACTCCGGGTGCTGACCGCGCACCGACTCAACTACCGATTGCGACACGCTGTTGCAGATAACCACGCGCACCAGCTTGCGTCCCTTTACATTGCTGCGGGGTACTTCAAAGACCGATATGCCCAGCTCGGGAACCTTTATCTCCCAATCCCAGCGCAGGCTACAGGCCACATCATCGCGCACGCCGCTGTTCAAAATGAACAATGACATGCGTGCTAGGTGATCGGGTAGCTTGGGCATGAGGGTGCGCTGCTGGCCCCATGTGACCATGCCCCTGAATTCCATACTCCATAGGCTGCTACCTATGCGGACTTTCTGTCTTGCTGCTGTGCCGCGATCCAGCGTTGTTCAAACGTCATTGGGCTGACATAGCCCAGCGTTGAG